>NZ_CP031960.1:0-40878 GCF_003443595.1 Phaeobacter sp. LSS9 | reverse complement strand
TTGCCGATATCCGAGCAGCCGTTTCATGGCCGCATGGTCGCTCTCGATCAGATTGTTCCGCCACTTTCGATCAATATGCCGAATGCTGTCGAAGTGCGGGTCGTATCTGTGATTGATCTCACGGATGACGCGCCGATAGCTATGCGCCTTGTCGGTCACGATTGTCACCGGTCGGTGCAGCCACACGCGTTCGATCGCCTTGTTGAGAAAGGCCCTTGCAGCCTTTGCATCCCGCCGCGCCGTCAGACGGAAATCCACCATCTGCCCGTTTGCATCGACAGCACGCCACAGATATCGCCATTTGCCGCCGACACGAATGTAAGTCTCATCGACATGCCAATCGACACTCGCGCGGCGCAGATGCTTCTCGGTTCGCTTCGTCAAATCAGGACCGAATTTCTGTACCCATCGGAACACCGTGGATCGATCCACCGCGATGCTGCGCTCCGCCAAGAGATCCACGACATCTTGATAAGACAGCGGATAACGAAGGTACCAACGCACCGCGCATAGAATGATCTCACGGGGAAAGCGGTGGTGTTTGAACGGAGATTTAGCTGGCATACTGTCCTCAAAAGCCAGAAGATCGCCAAAGGGCTCACATAATGCAACAGTCCCATTGGTTTAGAGAAGCGTTGAAAGACAAGGGGATATGCGCCTGCATTCTAGGCCGGAAACAGCGGAATAAACCGGTGAAATACCACAAGCGCCGATCCAAACGACGCAACCGGATCGAGATCATGTTCGGCAGGCTGAAGGATTGGCGGCGCGTGGCGACGCGATACGATAGATGCCCGATAGTCTTCCTATCAGCCATCGCCCTCGCCGCACTCGCCGTTTACTGGCTATAAGATGCTGTAACGGGACCTGCGTCACGCACCGCCTTTGCCACTTGTCAGATCAGCGCCGCGCTGCCGTCATTCCCGTATTGAACCCACATGGAGGATGCCGCGGGAGACCGTTCGCTGCACTGGCGATCACACAACTAAGCTCTTGAGGATGGCCTTCGGCCCCGGCATCCGGTTCAGTGAGTTGCCGATATGCTCTCGCCAGCGCGGTCCGACCTCCATGGCAGTATGATACGCCAGCAACAGATCGTCGGGACGGTCCTCGGCCATCGCCTCGATCAGAAATGCCGCCTGTTCCCGGTCCTTGGTGGACTTGAGGCTGCCTGCCGCGTCTCGCCGTCGATCCGCGATGATCAGTTTGTGGATCGCATAGCGCTCTGGACGCGGGATCTGCACGAGAATTCCGGATCGATAGATCGCGGCTGCGTGAATCGGCTCAGCGATCAGGAAGTTGAGGTAGTTTAATCCTTGGGCGTTCACACCCAATGCGGGCAAATCACGGATGCTCTCATCTCCGAAGGCGGGCGTGAGAAACTCGACCAACTGGCCACTGCCACCCTGGGCCCATCGCCACGTTCGGCCTTGGTCAAGAGCCGGTAAGGGATCGAATTTGAGCGCCGAGAACGTCTCGACGAGACCCGGGTCAACCTGATCCTGCAATGCCACGCTTAGTTTTTCGAACTGGGCGATATCGATATCGCCGGTGTTGGCCATGCCCCCCAAGGGAAGACGGATACCAAGCTCACCTTCATACAGCCGGAAAGCGTTCGTCCCGACGATGGTGCCACCTAACCGGAAAGTCCCGGCTGCCGCCATCGCCGACAAGATGGACCCGGTCGCCCGGTCGGTTGGCGTCATACCTTCCGCCCGCAGAAGTCGAACGAGCCGCGACCGTTCAACCTGCCGCTCCTTAGCCGTTGTACGGAGCTCCTCGATCCGGTCGATGCGCGCGCGCGTTTCGTCGCCGTCCTCGCCGATATAGATGAACCGCATCCCCGTTCCGACACGGCGCGCGGCATACCAATAGGCCTTGTCACCGCGTTCCTTGAGCGTGGGCTTGCCTTCGACACCGGACAAGGCATCGTCCTTTAAAAGACGCACCAAGTCAGTATAGGCGCTCATGGCGATGCTGCTGAGAGGGGTCATGCCAATCACTTCCAAATTTTGCTTGGCACAAATATGCCTATCAAAATATGAAATTGCTAGGTAAAATAATCTGGAGAACTGTGACGCCCATAAATGAACACCTGGATTGGCAAGATCACCACACAGCAGGTGGAACAGCGTGTGGCAAATGGACCTTTGCGGCTGATCAACCAGACAGGGAACAAAGTGTCCTATGGGATCAAGCCAAACTATCCCGTCACCCGGCAGGATCTGCCCGAGCTGACCGCAGCCACACTGCACACGGTCGATCGCCTGCTGAGCTCTTAGATCGGGCCAGCACTTAGCACCACCCCGGGACTGCTGTGGATCGGAGTCTTTGCCTGTTTTGGATGGGGTATCGTGGAGGAAGTTTGCGCTTGCGCAAGGTTTCTGACGCGCGACCCGGTAAAATAGCACTGGAACCGATACCGGTTGATTGACCAGTCAGACAAAAAGCGGCGACGCAAAACACACTCATACATGTGAACAACACTTACGGAGTATCCACTGATGCGGATCAAAGAACGCCTCTCCGCCCGAAGGTACCGGTAACACCGTGCAGCGCCTCTACAACATAACCTTGGCCCTCTTCGTTTCTCTGTGCCTTATTTTGTACAGTTCGATTGGTATGGCGCATACGCAGGATACCGCAGGTTTCGCGATAGAAATCTGCGCCGATGGCGTTGCCAAAACCGTGGTATTGAACCCCGAAGGCAGCCCCGTTGAATCGCCCGAAGCCTGTTCAAAATGTAACATGTGCTGTCAGGTTATCTTTGTCTTGGCCTCTTTGGGTCGCCTAGCGGGCGTGTTTGATCTGCCGGACGATATTTCGTTGGGCCGTTGGATCGTGCCGAACATTATCGTCACCAAACACAACACGTTCCCCGTGCCCCGCGGCCCCCCTGCTGCGCAAGACTCTCGGTTTATCCGGCCGGGCCTGAGCAAGGCTGACCACCCTGTTGGTCACAACATGCAAAGCGCGGGGCGATCTCTTTTCAAGGACGCCATCGCATGAAGACCCTCCTGTCCTATCTCAAATCTCTGGTTTTGCTCGCCGCGCTGCTTGGCTCTGGGCCTTCCGCCGCTGCGGACACTGTGCTGTCAAAGCTGTTGCCAAAGCTGTCCGCCGCAGAACTGGTCGAGGGAGCGGATTCCTTTGGCGCGCTGCATCCAGACATTCCGGCCATTGAGGTTTTGACAAATGGTCAGCACATTGGCTGGGCCTTTGTGACCTCGGACTACGTGTCCACCACAGGCTATTCTGGCAAACCCATTCATACGATGGTGGCCGTGGATGATGCCGCGCAGGTGATTGGCGTGGATTTGGTCAAGCACTACGAACCCATTGTTTTGATAGGTATTCCAGATGCCAAGGTGAGGGGGCTGGTGGCCAACTACCGCGGCCTTGACTTGGTGGCCGAGGCTGAAAAGGGCGGCACAGCGCACCAACTCGATATCATCTCCGGTGCAACGGTGACGATCATGGTGATCGACGATTCCATCGTGCGCGCCGGTCTGAAGGTCGCGCGCCAGTTAGGCCTTGGCGGGCTTATGGTTCAGGATGCAGGCGCTGGTTCGCAGTTTGAAATTAACCCCGAAGCGCAGGCCGCTTCCGATTGGATGACCCTAGAGGGCGATGGGACGCTGCGCCGTCTGTCGCTGGACGTGGGGCAGGTCAATGCCGCCTTCAAAGCCATGAAGGACACGCGCGCGGGTAAACGTGCGCTGACCGAGGGGCCAGAGACCACCTTTATAGACATGCAGGCGGCGCTTGTCTCGCACCCGGCGATTGGGCGCGCCATTCTGGGCGAGGCCGCAGCCGGCAACCTGCAGGCCTGGCTGGAGGAAGGCGATCACGCGATCGCTATTTTTGGCCGTGGGCTGTATTCCTTCAAGGGGTCAGGCTATGTGCGGGGCGGCATTTTTGACCGGATCGTATTGATTCAAAACGATACATCGGTGCGTTTCCGCGACCGTATGCACAAGCGGATCAACGGCATCGTCGCCGAAAACGCCCCCGTCTTCGCCGAGGCAGATCTGTTCAAGATACCGGCAGACAGCGGCTTTGACCCCACGCTACCTTTTCGCATTCAGCTGTTGGTACAGCGCGAAGTGGGCGCAATCGAAAAAGTCTTCACCACCTTCGAAATGGGCTATCAGTTACCGTCCAGTTACATCCGCACCATTGTGCCCGCGCCTGCGGTGCCTGCCAGCGTTCCGACCATTTCCGAGCCATCCGAGCTGGATGCGCAGCAGGCCCTGTGGACACGGATCTGGAAGGGCAAGCAGGTTGAGATCGCGGTGCTGGGCGTCATGTTGTCGGTGCTGACGGGGGTGTTCTTTTTCCAGAACTTTGCCGTACGCAATGCACGCGCCTTTTACTGGTTCCGCATCGGGTTTTTGACGATCACGCTGACTTACCTAGGCTGGATATCCAACGCGCAGCTGTCTGTGGTCAACTTGATGGCGCTCTTCGGGTCGCTGGTCTCGGGCTTTAGCTGGCAGGCCTTCTTGCTGGACCCGCTGACCTTTATCTTGTGGTTCTCGGTGGCGGCTGCGCTGTTGTTCTGGGGGCGGGGCGCCTATTGCGGCTGGCTGTGCCCGTTCGGCGCCCTGCAAGAGTTGCTGAATCAAGTGGCCCGCAAGCTGCATATCCCGCAATGGACCCTGCCATGGGGCTTAAACGAGCGGCTGTGGCCTCTGAAGTATATGATCTTTCTGGGCCTTTTCGGGGTATCCCTCAGCAGTATTGAGCAGGCCGAGCGGCTGGCCGAGGTGGAACCCTTCAAAACCGCCATAGTCCTGAACTTTGTGCGTGCATGGCCCTTTGTAGCCTACGTCGCGGCGCTGCTGATCGCCGGGCTGTTTGTCGAACGGTTCTTCTGCCGATACCTGTGCCCACTGGGCGCGGCTCTGGCCATCCCGGCGCGCCTGCGCATGTTCGACTGGCTCAAGCGCTACAAAGAGTGCGGCAGCCCTTGCCAGACCTGCGCCCATCAATGCCCTGTTCAGGCGATCCACCCCACCGGCGAGATCAACCCGAACGAATGCATCAACTGCCTGCATTGTCAGGTGCTCTACCAATCCGAAACGGTCTGCCCCGTGGTCATCAAACAGAAGAAGCGGCGCAACCGAGTTGGCGCGGCCCCCGATTTGGGCCGGACTAACCTAGGCCATCCCAATGAAATCAAATCTGCGAACTGAAAGGAACCAGTCATGTCAGAAGGTAATAAACTACCGATCACCCGGCGCGGATTGCTCGGCGCCACTGCAGGAGGCGCCGCCCTTGCGAGCGCGCTTGGCTCACGGGCTATGCTGGGCGGGTCTGCCGTTGTTGGCGCCACGGTTGCCAGCACCACCAGTGCTCGCGCCGCAGCCGGGGCCGAGGTTGGTCCGGGCCAGCTGGACGAGTACTACGGCTTCTGGTCCTCAGGCCAGTGCGGAGAAATGCGTATCCTTGGCGTCCCCTCGATGCGTGAATTGATGCGTGTCCCGGTGTTCAACATCTGCTCCGCCACCGGCTGGGGCATCACCAACGAATCCAAGAAGATCCTGACCGAGGGGCTGACCCAAAAGACCAAGGATCATCTGGCTGCCAATGGTCTGGAATTTCCGCCTAACGGCGACCTGCACCACCCGCATATGTCCTTTACCAAGGGCACCTATGACGGTCGCTATCTGTTCATGAACGACAAGGCTAACACCCGCGTAGCCCGCGTGCGCTGTGACGTGATGAAATGCGACAAGATCATCGAAATCCCTAACGCCAAGGCGATCCACGGTCTGCGTCCCCAAAAATGGCCTCGCACCGATTATGTCTTTGCCAATGGTGAAGACGAAGTGCCGATGATCAACGACGGCCAAATTCTGGACGAGCCTGAGAAATACGTAAACTTCTACACCGCGATCAATGCCGACGAGATGACCGTTGCATGGCAGGTCATGGTAACTGGCAACCTTGATAACACCGATTGCGACTACGACGGAAAATATGCCTTCTCGACCTCGTATAACTCGGAAATGGGCATGACCCTGCCCGACATGACCGAGGCCGACATGGACCACGTGGTCGTGTTCAACATCAAAGAGATTGAGGCGGGCATCGCTGCCGGGGACTACACCGAACTGAATGGCGTCAAGGTTCTAGACGGACGCAAAGGGGCGAAAAAAAAGTACACCGCCTATGTGCCAATCCCCAACAACCCTCACGGCTGCAACATGGCGCCCGACAAGATCCACTTGTGCATCGCCGGGAAACTGTCGCCCACGGTTTCGGTGATTGACGTACGCAAGTTGGATGATGTCTTTGCCGGCACAATCGAGCCGCGCGCGGCCGTTGTCGCAGAACCGCAGCTAGGTCTTGGCCCGCTTCATACCGCCTTTGACGGCAAGGGCAACGGCTATACCACGCTGTTCCTCGACAGTCAGGTGGTCAAGTGGAACATCAAAGATGCGATCAAGCTGTATAATGGCGAGGATATCGACCCGATTATCGTCAAGAGGGACGTGCACTACCAGCCGGGCCACAACTCGACCGTGATGGGTGAAACCCTTGAGGCAAATGATAAATATTACCTGACGATGAACAAGTTCTCAAAGGATCGGTTCCTAAATGTGGGCCCCTTAAAACCCGAGAACGAACAACTGTTCGCCATAGATGGCGACGAGATGACCTTGATCCATGACGGCCCGACCTTTGCCGAACCGCATGACAGCATCATCGTTGATCCTGCTAAGGTGAATCCAAAGTCTGTTTGGGACCGCAACGACCCAATGTGGGCTGACACCCGCATGCAGGCCGAGGCCGACGGGATTGATCTGGACGACTGGCAGGACTCCGTCATTCGGGATGGCAACAAGGTACGCGTCTATATGTCGAGCCAGGCGCCGAACTTTTCCCTCGAGAGCTTTACCGTCCAGCAGGGCGATGAGGTGACGGTGATCGTGACCAACCTTGATGACATCGACGATCTGACCCACGGCTTTACAATGGGCAACCACGGCGTCGCGATGGAGGTCGGCCCGCAGGCCACGTCTTCAGTGACCTTTGTGGCGGCAACGCCTGGCGTGTTCTGGTATTATTGCCAGTGGTTCTGCCACGCGCTGCACATGGAAATGCGCGGGCGTATGTTTGTTGAACCAAAAGCGAGCTAAGCCATGATACGTGCCTTGTCCTTTTTGGTGTCATTGGTGATTGCGCTGCCCCTTTGGGCGGGCGAAATTGCTGTGCTCCCGGGGCGGGGCACCCTTGCCACAGCAATCGCCGAGGCCAACCCCGGCGATGTGCTAACCCTTGCGCCCGGGCGCTATCTGGGCGTGGTTCATATTGACCGCCCTCTAACGCTGACCGGCACACATCGTGCGGTAATCGACGGGCAGAGACAGGGGACAGTTGTCACCATTGACGCTCCCGATGTGACCCTGCGCAACCTGACGATCATGGGGTCAGGTCTGGACAGTCAAGCCATCGACGCCGGCATCAAGATTCTCAAAAAAGCCGACCGTGCCCTAGTCTCGCGAAACCGGGTCCTGGGCAATCTGCACGGGATCGACGTGCATGGTGGGCTGGATGCGCAGGTGCTGGACAATATCATCGAAGGCACCCGCGACCGGCGTATGAACGACCGGGGCAATGGTATCTACGTGTGGAATTCGCCCGGCACGATTGTCGAGGGCAACACGGTGCGCTGGGGGCGGGATGGGATTTTCTCTAACACCTCGCGCAAAGGAGTTTACCGCAACAACCTGTTCCGCGATCTGCGGTTTGCAGTGCATTACATGTACACCAATGATTCTGAGGTGTCGGGCAACGTCTCAATCGGCAACCACCTTGGCTTTGCGATCATGTTTTCCAACAATGTGGTGCTGCGCGATAATCTTAGTCTGAGGGATCGCAGCCATGGCGTCATGCTGAACTTTGCCAACAACTCCGATGTGTCGGGTAATCTGGTGCGTGGCGGGGCCGATCGCTGCACCTTTATTTACAACGCCCACAAGAATTTGATTTACGGGAACCGGTTTGAGAGCTGCATGATCGGCGTCCATTTCACTGCCGGATCAGAGCGCAATGTACTGACGGATAACGCTTTTTTGGGCAACCGCACGCAGGTCAAATATGTTGGTACGCGCGATATCGAATGGAGCTTTGACGGCCGTGGCAATTACTGGTCCGATCACGCCAGCTTTGATCTGGACGGGGATGGGATCGCGGACAGCCCTTTTCGCCCCAACGATCTGATGGATCATATTATGTGGTCGCAGCCCGCTGCCGCCCTGCTGACCGGATCGCCGGTTGTTCAACTGATCCGTTGGGGTCAATCAAGCTTTCCTGCGACATTACCCGGCGGCGTGGTAGACAGCGCCCCGCTGATGCGCGCGCCAACCATAGACATAACCTCTGAATATCTTGCGATGGAGGCCGAGGTTGCCGCCCGCCGGAAAGAAAGCGACTACGATGACTTCGACGTTAACGATCTCGCATCTCACTAAGACCTTTGGCGGGGTCGATGCCCTATCAGATGTGTCCTTGCATGTGGCCCGTGGCGAGCGGGTCGCTCTGCTGGGACACAACGGTGCGGGCAAATCCACCCTCATGAAGGTAATTTTGGGGCTGATCACAGCGGACAGCGGTCAGATTTCTGTCTGTGGCGCCGCGCCCGGTGACGCGGGAGCACGGTCACAGGTGGCCTATTTGCCCGAAAACGCCACCTTTCATTCGGCTTTGACCGGACTGGAGCAGATCACCTATTACATGCGCCTGCGCGGCGAGGCCCCATCCGGGGCCATGGCGCTGCTGGACAAAGTGGGCCTTGCTCACGCGGCCAAGCAACGGATCGGCACCTATTCCAAAGGGATGAGGCAGAGAGTCGGGTTGGCTCAGGCCCTGATCGGGCACCCCAACCTCTTGGTGCTGGATGAGCCGACCAGTGGATTAGACCCTGTGTCGCGCCGCGATTTCTACGAACTGTTGGATGGTCTCGCGGCCGAGGGGGCGGGGATCTTGCTGTCCAGCCACGCCCTGACCGAGGTTGAGGCGCGCACCGACCGGCTGTTGATCCTGTCGGGCGGACGCATGGTGGCCACAGGCTCTTTGCCTGAGTTGCGCCGGGATGCAGCTTTGCCCGTCACAATGCAGATCACGACCCTGAATGGCTATGCCGGGGACATTCTGACGGCACTACCCAATGCTATCCGCGTCGGGGACCACCTGCATCTGAGCTGCGCGCAAGCGGACAAACTGGTCACGTTGGCCCAAGTTGCAGCGCTCAAGGACAAGGTGGTCGATATCGAGGTCATGCCCCCAAGTCTCGAGGATATTTACAGCCATTTCAGCCGGAGGGACGGCCAATGATCACCCGTATTCTCGCAATCGCAGTATCAGAGGCGCATATCGCCCGGCGCAACCGCTGGGTTCTGATCTCGGTTGGCCTGATGGTGATTTTTTCGCTGGTTCTGTCAGCTGTCGGCGCCTCGCCCAGTGGCGGGCTGGGAGCAGACCGGCTGTCGGTGACTGTGGCCTCGCTGACCTCTTTGTCTGTCTATCTCGTGCCGCTCGTGGCCCTGCTGATGTCCTTTGACGCGGTGGCAGGCGAGATTGAGCGGGGCACATTGCCCCTGCTACTGACCTATCCGATTGCGCGCTGGGAAATCTTGGCGGGCAAGCTGATAGCCCATTGCGCCATCCTGATTGTTGCCCTGATTGCGGGCTACGGCACGGCGGCAGCTGTAGCCTTGGTGAATGACCCTAACGCAGCTTCTGGCCTCGGGGCCCTATGGCGGCTCACATGGACCTCAGCGTTGTTTGGCGCGACCTTTCTGGGGGTCGGCTATGGGCTGTCCGCACTGGCGCGCCGCGCCTCAGGGGCGGCGGGCGTGGCGATTGGTCTGTGGCTGGGGCTAGTTGTGCTCTACGATCTGGCGCTGTTGGCCGCGGTTGTTGCCGATGACGGCGGGACCTTTACCACGCAGGTCTTCCCTGTGGCCTTGCTGGCCAATCCGGCTGATGCATTTCGTCTGTTCAATCTGGCCGCCTCTGAAGCCACCGCTGCAGCCTCTGGCATTGGCGGCGCGGCGGCTTCAATCTCGCTGGTGCAAGCGCTGGTGTCGGTGCTAATCTGGCCAGTCATTGCCTTTGGGCTTGCCATACAGGCCTTTCGAAAGGTCGTGCCGTGATCCGCCTATTGCCTGTTATGGCCTTGCTCGCACTGGTCGCCTGCAAAGAGGACCTCCTGCAAGACACCTCGGCCATGCCCCTGACCGTCGAAGCGGTGGGCCATTTTTGCCAAATGAACCTGTTTGAACACGACGGCCCCAAGGCGCAGGCCCATTTGGACGGGTTACCCCAGATGCCGCTGTTTTTCAGTCAGGTTCGTGATGTGGTGGCCTATCAACGGCTACCCGAGCAAAGCCATGAAATTCTGGCGATTTGGGTCAATGACATGGGCGCCGAGGGGGCAAGTTGGTCCTCCCCCGGCACCACCAATTGGATCCCCGCCGAAACCGCGATCTACGTCGTGGACAGCCGTGTTGTCGGCGGCATGGGCGCGCCCGAGATCGTGCCATTCTCGCAGATGGCCAAGGCCGAGGCCTTTGTCGCTACGAATGGCGGGCAGGTGATGAGGCTGGACGAGATCCCCGATTCCGCTGTCCTCGCTCCGGTCGTTTTGGACGGCAACAACAATGATGCTGAGTTTCAACAACGCCTACGCGCCCTGTCGCGTATTTCAGGAGAGTAAGCCATGACAAATCGCCGCCATTTCCTCACGATCAGCGCTGCTGCTGCTGCATTCTCCAGTCTTGGCACCGCTGCGCAGCCTGTCCATGTGTGGCAAGGTGTCGCCCTTGGCGCGCGCACGACGCTGCGCCTGTCGCATCCAGACGCCGAAGCGATCAGCGCGCGGGTCGCCACCGAGATTTCGCGGCTCGAGGATATCTTTAGCCTGTACCGGCCGGACAGCGCCTTGATGCAGTTGAACCGTACCGGCGCGGTGCAGGCGCCGCCCTTCGAACTGCTGGAATGCCTATCGTTGGCGGCAGCCGTGCACCGCTCCAGTGGCGGGGCGTTTGACCCCACGGTTCAGCCGCTTTGGGCGGCCTACGCCAAGGCCTCAGCGCTAGGCGATGCGCCAACGGTACAGGCACTGCAACATGCTCGGGCACGTATGGGCTGGCAGAGAGTCGAAATTGCCGAAGGTCGTATTGCGTTGGGACAGGGCATGGCGCTGACCCTGAACGGTATTGCGCAGGGCTATATCGCGGACCGCGTGGCACGCTTTCTTGAGTCAGAAGGTCTCAGCAACGTTCTGATCGACACAGGAGAACTCCGCGCGCTCGGTAGTCACCCGGATGGGCATGCCTGGCCTGTGAGGTTGACCTCTGGCGGGCAAGTGCCCTTGGCATCACGTGCTTTGGCCACCTCTGCCCCGCTCGGCACGACCTTTGACGAAAAGGCGTCGCGCGGGCATATCCTTGACCCGCGCAACGGCACCCCGGCGCGTAATATCTGGCGCGAGGTCTCGATTTCTGCTGATTCTGCCGCGCTGGCCGATGCGCTGTCTACTGCGGCTTGCCTGTTGGACAGCCGTGCGGAGATTGACGCCTGCGTGGCCGGTTTCAAAGATGCAAAGGTCGAGGCTGCCCTAGCCCCGGGATAGGCGCTTATGGTCATTAATGTCTGCGTGCGAGCACGGTTCGCGGTGCAGACATGCCTTTTGAGGTTTGTGGATGACGCAATATAGTTGGATTTTGAGCGTCGAGCATCGCTTGTGGCGCATGTGGATCGGAGGCGAACGAGCCATCGCGCGCAGCATTGGCAAGGCAGCTACTTGCATGGGATTGCCCCTTAAGAGCCGAACCTAGCCAAGACCTGTCCGAGGGACCCGGAAGATCCTCATCCGTCACTCGGAAATCCGAAGGACGCTTTCACTTTCTGATGCATTGCCGACGCGGAGCAACAGCAGAGGGGGCCGAAATATCCACACGTACTCTGGCTAAAAACTTGACCACAGAGAGACTGCGCATGTATCATGCGCATGAAATAGGTGGATCCATGCAGTCACAGTCCGCACCAAAAAAACCGACGAATCTGACCTTGGATCAGGGGCTTTTGTCCGAGGCGCGCGCTTTTGGGATCAATCTGTCCCAGGCGGCTGAAGCGGGTTTGCGGCAGGCCGTACAGCAAGCCAAGACCGAAGAGTGGAAACGCGAAAACGCGGCTGCCCTGCAATCGTCAAACCGGTGGGTCGAGGAAAATGGCCTGCCTCTCGATCGCTATCGCCCCTTCTGATGGCCCGGTTCGACGTCTACACCAGCCCCGACAGCGCCGGGTACCTTTTGGATGTTCAGGCTGATCTTCTTGAGAGCCTGAACACGCGGATCGTTGTGCCGCTGATGCCGCTTGATGTTGCACCGGCCCCGGCAAAGCGGCTGAACCCGATATTTGACATTCGCTCAGGACGCTATGTGATGGTGACGCAGTTCCTCTCGGCCGTTCCCGCGTCGCTGCTGAAAACGCCTGTTCTGAACCTCGCATCCTGTGACAGAGATGTCATGCAGGCTCTTGATCTCGCACTGATGGGGATCTGAGGGGCGTTCTCTGTCCGACCGCCCAATTGTGATGAAAATTGTCAGCTGACAATTTCCGAGCCCCCTACCCTGCCCGCATCTACGTTGCAGATCAGCTTGGCAGCCTCTGGCGCAGCTCGGCTGCCAGATGATGAAAAGGCGCGCCGGATTGCTGAGCATAGGCAATGATCCACGCTCCCTGCAGTCGCATGTGCAGCGACAGCGCCGCCTGCTGAGCGTCGGCAACCCCGAAGCGTTTCGCCTGCCCGACCAGACCCGCCGTCCATGTATCGTAGATTTCTTCAGCGGTTTTGCGCAGCGCTGGTTCGGATAGCGCCGCCTGAAGGATGCTGACCACAGGACAGGCGGGAACGCTGTCATTATGCTCAGCAGCTGCGGCAAGCGCTTCGCAAGCCTTCACACCGCCCTCTTCAAAACTTGTGGCGACGTCGAAACACTGGCCGAGCATCCGCGCCACCCAGTCGCCCGCCCAACGCGTCGCCGCATCGGCCAGTTCGACTTTGCCGCCCGGAAAATGATAGTACAGCGACCCCTTGGGCAGTTCTGCCGCCACAAGGATCTCTTTTAGCCCAACCCCATCATAGCCTTTGCTGCGAAACAGCCGGGAAGCGATGCGGATCAGTTTATCGCGGTTCTCACTTGATGACATAGCGTCACCTCTATCGCACGTAGACCGGACGGTCTACGGCTGCTATAGACCAAGTGGTCTAGGCAATGGAATCCGAGAAAATCTGATGGAACAGGCCGCTGAGAAAGTCACGATCCCCTACGCAGGATCAACGATAATAGGCACCTTCTATCAGGCCAGTGGAACTCCTCGCGCCTCTTTGGTCCTGAACGGTGCCACCGGTGTTCCACAGCGATTTTATCGCCATTTCGCACAGTGGGCGGTGCAACAAGGTCTGAACGTGCTGACCTATGATTATCGTGACTTTGGCGAAAGTCTGAACCGACACCAGAAAGACAGCCCGCTGACAATGGCGGACTGGATGCTAGACGATCAAAGCGCGGCCTTGTCGGCCCTTATGAATTTGGCTCCTCATGGGCCTATCTGGGTTTTGGGACATTCGCTGGGCGGGCTTGGCGTAGCCTTCCATGACTACGATCCCCGCGTGACCCGGATTACCACCATCGGCAGCGGTTTTGCCTATCATTGGGACCATCCGTGGAGCTATCGCCCCTTGGTTTTGACCTTTTGGTTTCTGCTCGGTCCACTGGCAACGGCGCTGATGGGTTACCTGCCTGGAAAATCGCTGGGGTTTGGTTCCGATCTGCCTGCCGGGGTTTATTGGCAGTGGCGCCGCTGGTGCACCCGTCGTGATTTCTTTGCTAGTGATATCGGTAGCGCCCTGCCCCGACCAGATTACAAACGCCCCCTGCCCCAGCTTCGGATTTGCGTTGCCAAGGACGACGTGGTTGTGCCGCCAAGTGGCGTTCAACGCTATGCGGACACTCTGCGCGATTGTGGCGGGTGTTTTGTCACGTTTGATCCTGCGGACTATGATCACAGGTTCCTTGGCCATATCGAGCTACTTGGGGCGGGCAACGAAGCAGTCTGGAGTGATTTGCTGGTGCTTTCCGAGACCGCGAATGACGATACTGACGTAGTGAACGCGTGATCTTTCTGCTCTTTCTCTTGAAATTGTCAGCTGACAATTTTTCGATATGTGTAGTCTCAGCTCATCATAATCGGTCGATCTGTACGCTACTGAGACCTAGGGAGTGACGTGCATAAGTGAGCGGGTACTGTATCACGCAACATTGGATCAGCTCCGGACAGCTTCAAAATTGTCAGCTGACAATTTCTGTCGTTTTCTTATTGATGCGATGATTGTTTTGATTGAAAACTGCCCGACTTGCGCTTTTTGCGATAGACGGCGGAGATAGGCACCGGGGCTGCGGATCTCTCCAAGTCTCTCAAGCATACACAGGATCAGCGTAGAGGCTGTCTGACTGCCCATAATGTGCTGCGCTTCGTGAAAGACGGGTTGTTCAATCCCCATCATCGGGACCAGCTGGCTGGCTGTACGTGTGAGATCATGCCAAGACCTAATGCCATCGGGAAAGAACTGCCTATATTCTTGACAGGACGACAGAACATCTTGCAGTGGCTCTTCCATGCTGTGCGCTGTTGCATCCTCAGCCTCTGTGGTTCCAGGTTGATAGGATCCTTCAGAGTCAGAAATAGATTTATTTAAATACTGTATGTGCCGTTCATTCTGGCTGTCGCTGCCGCTCATTCCTTCTGATTCAGCGCGTGTTTCCAGTTGGCTGTCTTGTGTCTGCACGGCAGGGAGGGTTGCGGCGATATCAGTCAGGTCATTGATCAGCGCACATAGATCTGCCTCATCTGCGCGGCGGCGCAGTGACAGGCGGGCGCGCTCCAGTGTTTCTTGGGGCAGGGGGGGCAGCTGTTGATGGGATGCCAGGATTTCTTGCCGTAACAGGGCGAGCCGATCCCGTAGCACGGCAATACGCGCGGCCTTCAGAGCAGCCTCTGCTGCGGTCGCCTGTACCTGCGCAGCGTGGACAGCGAGCGGGGATAGGTCAAACCCGTAGGCCACCGCACGGTTCGTGCCGATGTTGCGGGCAAAGCGTTTGCGATTAGGGCTATCTTGACGGCAGACAATTCCAGTCTCAACCAGCTTGGCAAGATGACGCCGCAATGTGCTTTCGGGCATTCCGTTCAAACGCTCGCTGAGTTTCCGGTTCGATGGAAAGACCACTGCGCCACCGCGTTTTGCCGCAATCATCTGATCTGGCATAAACGTCATCAGAGCTTTCAGAACGCTGAGCGTTCGATGAGACACACCAAATTCGGGCGCTGCCTTGGTCAACGCCGAGAGGATGTCCCATTTGTCTACGGAGGGCAGGGCACAGGGCTCCGCCATCCCAAACGCAACTTGGGAAGCATGTTTCATAGATTTTTTCACGAAAAGGCAAAAATCATCCGCCCCTGTGCTGCGCACAGAGTTGACAACAATGATTCGAAGGGGGTATTTCAAGGATGCTAAGTTTGAAATGAGCCTTCTGGGATGTATGTCCTGGGGGGCTTTTTTCTTGCCGGGGTTCGTGCCTCCTTTCCTGTCTCTTGCCTGTTGTTTGTTACTCTTCCGACGTTTCTGTCGTGAAACGCTCGTGAAGTTCGTTCAGCAGGGTCTCAGCATTTGCTTCAAACCATGCGTCAAACTCTGCGTTGTCTTTGGCCGCGATCGTCACCGAAACGCCCTTGCTACTGCGGCGCAGGTCAGCCAGAGGGCGGCCATTCGGCCCGTCAAGCACTCGGGCAGGTGGGGCAGGGGCCTTGGCGGATTTGGGTTTTGGTTTTGTGCTGCTGGACTGTTTTGCAAGGGCCAATGCCGCCTCAAACCGGGCATCGGACGGCGCGGCCGGAAAGTTGGGCGTGCGCATTCGGTCCAGCACACGGGCGCGCGCTCCCGGCTCCTGCATCGCCTTGGCCAGCGCCATCCAGCGTTCGCGGCCAATGCCAGGCGCAGAGCCGATCTGACGGAGGAAATCCAAGTCAAAGGCTGTGCCCACCTTCAACATGCGCGACACCATCGGCATATCAATTGACAGTGCTGCGGCGATTGTCTGCCGGTCATAGCCACTGTCCTGCAATTGCGCGGCGAATGATGCCTTTTCAATAAACGACAGATCCTGACGTGCCGTATTTTCCTGACCCTGCGCCATCACGAGGGCATGGTCATCCAGCTGGCGGATCATTGCCTTGACCGGCACCCCCAGCTCACGCAGCGCTTTCAGCCGTCGGCGACCATAGACGATCTCAAATCGTCCCTGAACCTTGGTATTGGGGCGCAGCAGAACGGGCACCTGCTGGCCATAGGTGCGCAGGCTTTCGACCAGTTGACGGTGCGCGGCATCATCCAGACCCAAACGGTCCTCAAGCCCCGCATCATCGATCAGCGCGGCGTCGATGTCCTGTACCGCGTTTTCCTGCAGCCGCGTCAGCGAGGATTGCAGGGCCCCGACCGCGCCCCGTGGCATCATTCGGGTCTTTGGCTCGGGCCGTGAGGCGGTGGTCGGAGTGGTGTCAGAGCTGAGAATTCCTTTGCGTGCCATTAGCGACCCCATGCATGTTGAATAAGCGTTTCGATCTCTTCATTGACTTGGTTGAGAGAGTCTATTGCACGATCGTAAGTATTTCGATGGAACTGCGTACGCTCTACTTCATAGACAGTTTGCTGAGTGAGGCCCGCGTCAGAAACTGCAGTAGATTTAAGCATATGCGCGGTCATGACTTCTTTACCAAAGAGTTGCCTGAGGAAGGCAACCACCTGTTGTTGCGGCCCGTCGTTGGGCTCATACCGGTTGATCAGGAAGCGCAGGAAATCGAACTCCATTTGCGCGCCGGCGTTGCCAACCACGTCCAGAAGATCTGCGCTCATCTGCAGGAACTGCGACATTGAAGCGACATCAAGCATGTTGGGGACAACCGTGATCAGAACCCCGGTCGAGGCACAAAGCGCCGACATTGTCAGATAGCCAAGCTGGGGCGGGCAGTCGAAGAGGATTACGTCATAATCCGCCTCAACCTCCTGCAGCACCGCCGCCATGCGGGCAAAGAAGGGCGGCTGAACATTGTTGATCAACGCCTGCGGTGTTTCGTGTTCAAATTCCTGCAGCATCAACCCGGCCGGGGCCAGATCAATGCCGGTGAAATAGGTCTTCTGGATGATCTGTTGCAGCGGCACCGGATCATCATAGCGGATCGCATCGTAGATCGTGCCGGAGTCCAGGAAATCATACTCGGGTCGATAGCCAAACAGCGTTGTCAGCGAGGCTTGCGGGTCGATATCCACCGCAAGCACGCGATAGCCCTTGAGCGCGAGCCGCTGTGCGGTGTGGATCGAGCTGGTGGTCTTGCCAGATCCGCCTTTGAAGTTCAGGAAAGACAGCACCTGAACCTTGTCGCCCTCGCGGCGACCGGGCAGATAGGTGCCAGGCGTTTTGGCCGTGCTTTCAAGTGTATGGCGGATTGCCACTAGGTCTTCGGCGGAATAGTGACGCCGCCCACCGGGGGTGGTATGAACATCGAGAATGCGGCCGTCAAAATGCAGCTTGCGCAGAAAGCTTGCCGAAATTCCCAAGAGATCAGCAGCTTCACCTGCGCTGAACAGGCGCAGTTCCTTACGCGCATCGGGCGCAAAGCTCTTGAGCATGTGGCTCTCCAGCGCCGCCGCGAGCCGTTCGGCATTGTCGCGGATGCGGTGGTTTATTGTCGTGGACCCTGTCACTGCTGCCTCGTCCTATATGGTAACGCTCTTTTTCGCCAGAGCTGTATTTACCGTTATTTATGACGAGTTGGCTCGACTTGGCAACAGATTCTTACCAAAAGCAGGCAGAATGGCCCCAAAGGGTCGATTTTCAGCGGAAACACTGCACCAAGCAGTATCTGCGCCACAGGTGATAAGCTGTAAAGAGCCTGAATCAGACCCTAATTTTGCAATTTGATCTGAGCTTGCAGGGTATGCCTCAGGTGAATGTTGTGTCGCCGGTCTACCCGTTGCAAATGTAGATCTGGTTCAAGATCAGTAGGGTAGGGGGGGCTTTCGGACGTCATTTCCCGGTCGTCCCTCGGGTATACCGCGCATTGTGCCAAGCGTAGACAGACGACGCTCCTATACATGTTAATAAGTCTATATAGTGAACATCAGTTTGATCAATGAAGGCAGACCACCGACACGGCATTGATCGCATCACTTGGGGACGAAAGAGACAAGACCACCATCCCACCATTTGTCAGCCAGAAGGGTTAAGACACATTCATCGCGCGTCTCGGTGCCTTGAAACATGCTAATAAGCCGAAACCAGGAGATCTTAGCGTTAAAGACCTCAAATTGATTTCACCATTTCGGTCGCGCTGGAAAACCCAAAGAGAAGATTGAGGGGGCCAAGCGATGTGACTGATTGTTCGATGAAACCTTCCCGCTCATAGAGCGCGCGGGCGCGGGGGTTGCTGTCGATCACATCCAAGCGCACTCTTAGAAGCTGCATTGATCTGGCGCGCTTTTCGACCTCGTACAGCAATATCTTGCCAATGCCTTGCCCGCGCGCGTCAGGCTCGACGAAAATACCGTCCATCAGCAATGTGCCCGGTGTGCAGTCACGCTCCAACACTCCTATCAACAGTCCACGCAGTGCAGCTGAGACCCATCCATAAGTTGCAAGCAAATCTCCATAATCTCCTGCTACAAATGCGCTATCTGGCGTCTTGAAGCCCGCGACACCAAGAAAAGCACCGTCTTGCGAAACCGCGCTAATGGCGTGGGACGGATTCATGACGCGCTCGAGAAAATCGATCGCTTTTGCCTGTGGCCCGAGCGGATAGCGTAATTTGCGAGAAAAAGCACGCCAATATCCATGCGCTACAGACCTGCGATGCTCCGGTCGGAAACCGGGTTCAACCTGAAAGGATGGTGATGGCCGGATTGTATTCATCAGGGCGTCTCCTTATCTATCTGTCAGATGGCAACTTTCAGGGCGATTTCAATTGATACGGCAGTGGATCGTAGCGTGCGCCCTGGGGGTCACAGTCTTAGTAGCCCTGGTTGTTTGGCGCCTTAGCGATCATGATCTCGATTGGCGCCAAAGTGAGAGATTCAATTTCACTTCCGGGGGGGCGTCAATTTCGGGAACGCTTTGGCTTCCAGAGCGGGCCGCTCATGCAGCGGTCGCCTTAGTTCATGGCGATGGTCCACAAGACCGCGTTGCTGGTGGAGGTTACGCTCCACTCATCAACGTCTTTCTCGATCAAGGTATCGCCGTCGCGTCTTGGGATAAACCCGGTGTCGGCGCATCTGATGGCAACTGGCTGCATCAATCTATGGCAGACCGTGCCTCTGAAATCCGTGCTGCCCTGAGTCTGTTAAATCAACGCTTTGACGATATGGCTTTGGGAGCAGTGGGGTTCTCTCAAGCCGGATGGGTTTTACCGCAGCTCACACGCCGGGATGCTGACTTTTTGGTTCTGGTGGGCCCTGCGGTATCTTGGCGAGATCAGGGAGACTATTACACGCGCGTGCGGCTGGCCCAGGATGGCCTGGATCCCCAGATGGTTCAGGATATTATCGTGGCTCAGACTATCGCCGACGACTATGCGTTTGGTTCGGAAGCGCAGGTTGAGAATGCGCCGACCGGCATGTCGGTGGATCGATGGCACTTTATTCGTGAAAATCGAGATGCCGACGCACGATTGGACCTGGCGCAGCTTGACCTTCCTTTGCTTGCTATTTGGGGGGCGGATGACTTGAATGTTGATGCTGAAAATGACGCTGCACTCTATAGAAAGTCATTGGAAGCGGGAGGCGTTCACAACAAAATCATTCTCTGGCCGGCTGCAACGCACGGTCTGCTTAAGTCCGCCGCCTACAACTGGCAGCTAACCGAAGACTGGTCGCCATTTGCGATCGCGCGATTCCTCGCTGAGGGGCGGTTTGCCTTCGCGCCCGGTGCTCTGGATGAGATCACTGGTTGGATCAAGGAGCGGAACCAAATTTAGTATTTAGGGATCCCGTTATGATGGTTGCGACCCTCAGCCCCAACCTTGTGCATTTAGCATCTGCTGGTTGGTCGAATACTAATGTTGGCATGACCATGTTGGTCAGGTCATCTTTGACCGGTATTGCGAAGGGGTCAGCCCCAGTTCACGTTTGAATGCCGTGTAGAACGACGAGCGCGAATTGAACCCGACATCGTAGGCAATTGCCAAGATAGTCGCGTCGCTACTGCGCAGTCTGTTTTTTGCATCCTGGATACGCCAATGATTTATGTAGTCAAAAAACCGTTGGCCGATTTTTTCGTTGAGTGCCTGGGACGTATAATGCGTGGTGACGCCAATCCTGTCTGACAGATCCCAAAGGGAAAGATCGGGCTGCAGGTAAAGGTGTTCATCTTTCATCAGGGCCTCAATCTTCGTGGCAATCCGGTCAAGGCGGGCGTCACTCAGCCCGGACCTGCCGTATTTCCGCAACGGGCGTTCCGACACAGTACTAACCGATATCGTTTTATGGGGTGGCACAATTCCCGGTCGCTGACGCATCCCCCAAAGGGCGATACTCCACGTCAGCGTGTATCTGACAATAATCGCCGCTAAGAGTGAATCAAATGCAGATGCTCCTGGAAAATTCAGGTTGAACTCTGACACCACAATCGCGATGACGTTAAACGCCCAGAACGCGACGACGGAGATTGCTAACCATCGCGCCCAGCCCAACTCCCGATTTTCGGTGCTGGCAAAGAGATCTTTCAGGCGCGTTTTATACCGGCTAAGCCGCCACAAGATCATTACAGAGTAGATCAGCACCAAGACGTAAAACAAGATCGTCGCACCATAAAGACCGACCATAGCAATGCTCTGCCATATCACCAGGTCTTTTGCACCCGGTAGCAGACCTGCCTGTAAGGGCGCTGGTAAAAGCAATATGTAAAAATAGAGCACACAAGCAAACCCGATAGGCAGACCGTGCCACACTGGGCGCGGACCGGCGAATGTCTCAGTCGGGTCACGCGTCAGACGTTGGACATAGAGCCAGAGTAGAAAAGGCTGGCTCATGTTCATCGGGATCTCCACCAGCGCAAACACAAGGTTCATCAGCCCGAGTTCACCACCCGGCAGAAGATATGAGACGGGTAAGGCCAGCAGCTCAATGGACTGGGCGGCAAAGAACAGCGCCAATGGCAGCCGGACCTGCCGATACCGGTCGGGAAGTAACAACAGATGGGCGCAGAATGTCGACATTACCAGTAGTCCGGCGGCGGCGGCCAGGCGGAATGTCTCTTGATCAAAATTCAGCTCTGTGAGGGTCATAAGGTGACGAGTATCCAGATGATGGCAGAGCCCACACGATTGATGCCTATGTAGGCCCTGCATGTCTTCTTGCCGGGTTCAGAAGATAAAACTGTCTTCCGTCAAGGGCTCAAGCGAAGTTGCAAAGATCAAGACTTCGACATCAGCATAGCTGATCTGCGTATGGTTGCCGAACGTGCGGATCTCCAAATCCTCATAAATCAACCCGGTCTGTGAGAAATCCAATTGGTCCTTTTCAGCATTGAAATCAAAGATGAGGTCTCGACCGGAATCTAGTTGAAATATGAATGTATCCGCGCCTTTGCCTCCTCGAAGGTAGTCGCGTCCGGCGCCGCCTTCCAATGTATCGTTTCCTGCACCGCCGCGCAGTATGTCAGTCCTGTCGCCCCCGATAGTATGTCATCGCCTTTTCCGCCGCGCAGATGGTCGCTTCCTGCGCCGCCGCTCAGGCTATCGTCACCTCGATTTCCAACGAGAAAGTCGCTGCCACGTCCTCCTTCCAGTGTATCGTTTCCTGCACGCCCTCTCAGATGATCATGCCCGCTGCCACCATCAATTTTGTCACTGCCATACCCGCCGCGCAAATGATCATTTCCTTGTAGCCCGATAAGCTGGTTATCGCCCTGCGCGGAGTTCGGCGCGTGCTGCAATATGTCAAAGTGATCCGCAGATTGCGCGCCGATCCACAGTGTTGAGCCATCCTGAAAACTGAAACGCCCGGTATCAAACTCCGCGATCCCTTGATCAAAGGTCAGGCTAGCGCCACCAAGTGCAAAAACTGTCTGGGGGCCACCGGGGGCATCGCTATCTTCGGTGAGTGTAATCTCAGCGGCAGTGCCGACAATGGTAAAGCTCTCGGCCGTTGGGTCGAAATTGACCCATGCATCATCATTGTACACGGCTGCAAACGCGTCGACCAATAGGTTAGTCGGTTCTGCGTTCGAATGGGACGCAGCAATGGAAAATATCGTGCCAGACTCAACATGAAGGAACGTTGCGGTATTTGTGCCCAACGTCCCGCCTTGGAAACCGATAAACTGCTGCCCGAAGATCTCTCCAGATGAAAGGCCAAGGCTTTCGCCTTCCACGCCAGGCGTTCCATCCGGTGCCCTGAAGTCCAGCATCTCCTCCATTTGCTCGGCGGACAACAGGCTGCGCGACACCAGTAAAGCGTCAAAGAAGCGGATCATGTCGGATGTGGTCGAGACGACACCGCCAGCCGCGCCGAAATCCATCTTTACATCGGTCACATCCAGGATTTGTCCCGGGGAGAGTTCCGCATAGGAGTGCAACAGGTTCTCTGCGCGCCCGTCTGACCGCAACGCGCTGTCCTTCATACCCGCCGCTGAAAAAATGCGGTCTTCGAGAACCTGGCCGAAGCTGTCTCCGGTGACCTGTTCAATCAGCTTCTGCAACAGCAGGAAGTTGGTGTTCGAGTATTCATATGCCTCCCCCGGGGCGAAGGACGCAGGCTCCCCAGAAGCGATCGCTAGAAGTTCGTCGACACCAACGGGACGGTCAGGATCCAGCAGAAGCAATTCAATGAATGCCGGGTTACCGGATTGGCCTGGCACAGTATCAAAGTCAGGGATTCCGGAGCGGTTAGCCAGCAGCTCCCGCACGGTGACTTCGTTGATATTTGAAATGCCTTCTAAACCTGTCAGGTCCATTTGGCCTGCGAGCGACGCATCAAAATCGATCACCCCTTCACCAACCAACTGCTGCACAATGACCGAAGTCATCATCTTGGTCTGCGATCCGATTTCAAACTGATTGGAGGTACTGGCGGCTTGGTCTCCGCCCCGTTCAACCGTGCCGGAGGCATTGTGTACCGACAGTCCGCCGCGGGCAATTTCAATCAAGACAGCAGGTGCCGGGCTGTTCTCCGCGAAATCCAGCAATGCATGGATTGGTGCCTCTTTCAGTGCAGCTGGGTCGAAATGGGACATGTCAGTATCCTTGTGTTGATGCGAGAAAACCGAACCAATTGGTCCGCTTTACCCACCTGTCACAGGGAGTTTATGCTGGCGTCCGGATCGGTCGGGACGGACAAATTCATCTGTACCCATGTTACATCACCGTGAGAAACTCCCTGAGATAAGGAACCGATCTTTCCTAACTACGTGTATTGCCGGTTCCAGAGGTTTTCCCGCAGGTTGTTTTCCGCTCCGCAAGCCTTTGCATGGGAAAGGTTTTGAAACCAGACTCGCCATTTTGGGGGTTTATCAATGCGCCTAATATCATTGGATAAGAATTAGGGACTGCCTGCTGCGGGCCGGGCCGCTGCCATTTCTTGGGCAATCATGCCATCCATGGAATGGCTCATCAGGATGAAGTCTGAAACATCCAGACCGTTGAGTAGGCCGAGCGCGGCCTCTGCCATTGCGGCAATGGTGCTGCAACCGAGCAGGCCGGTGGCGGCGCCAAACCCCGGAAGGTTGGGTGCGATCACATACTCGCTGCTGAAGGCGTCGATCTCGCTCTGCCACTGAGTGGCGCCGCCCAGGTATCCATGCACCAGCACAGAACCGGGCCGGAGTCGGCATGTTGATAGGGAAGAGTCGACATCAGCGCATCTACTCCAGCAGCCACAGCGCTACGTCGGGCGCCAGAATGAGAATGGAGATGAGCAGGATCATGGCGGCGAAGAAGGACAGGCAGCCCATGATCACTCACCTGTTCGTGGCTGAGCCTGCGGTGGCTTATTCTGGTGCCACCGCGCGCCAATCAGTGTTGTTTCTTGGACTTCGTCTCCAATGCGTTGGAAGATAAGCGGAGGTTGCGTGTGTAGTGCATTGTCGGTGACCGTGCCCTCAAGGCGCTGGATGCTGTCGTAGGTCGGTCTTTGTCCGGCTACCTCAGCGGCCGCCTAGGCTTAACGCTTGCGCGGTGGCCAAGGTATCTTGGGAAGGCTAGTCAGCGGTTCACCCAAAAGCGGCGAGGTCAACGCATAGACGCCGTTCACGGCAAAGGCCCAGATAATGTTTCGGTCATATTCCACAAACACAGCAAAGACGGCATTGTCGAATGTCCAGTCTGGCACTTCATCCGAGGTGGGAAAGGCGGGTACATAATAGCCGGAGATCTTTGGTTTGGCGGGGTCCTCGACGTCGAAGATCTGGATCCCCGCGTTGTAGAAGGCGTAGATCACAACTCCGTCGCGCCCGCCTCCCGGCTGGTCGATGCCGCCGGAGCGTTTCGGCCCGAAACTGCCACCGCGCTGGCAATAGTCGGTGAAATCGGCCTCTGTGGGCGGCGTTGGGCGCGGGAATGTGGCTGCAATAGCTGGGTTGGCCGGGTCGGACACGTCGATTGAGAAGATGTCTTTATAGGGCTCATAGCAATTTGAATTCATAGGGTAGCCGTTGGAGAAAACATGCCCAGTGCGGGCGTACTGGCTGACATCGACGTTGTCGAACTCGGTACCGGCAAAGCTGGGCGCGACTTGCAGGTCACCCTGCGGCGTCGGGTTGGCTGGATCGCTGACATCGAAGGTCCAGAACCCAAGTCCGCCCATGCCGCCAAAGCCAACGGTACCGCCGTCCTCGATCGGGACAGGCAGGGCCAGCGGATTGCGCGAGCCCATCCAAGATGTGCGGTTGCCCGCGCGTGGGTTCTCTAGATAGGACACGAGGTCTTCAGGAGAGTCGATGTCCTGCCCGGGCACCGACAGCTGGCTGACAAATTCAGGGTTGGTAGGGTCGCTCATGTCCCAAATCTGATAGCCGGGCGAATGAACATAGTCGGGGTATTCGGTCAGCGCAAAGCTGTCTTTGGGGGCTGCGGATAGCACCATGTAGCGACCGCCAGTCCAAGCCGGGGCATCCAGAGATCCTGACCCCTGCTGTTCACCGATGGGGGCGTCCGGGTTGACGCGGTCGGTGGTGCGTTCGGCGATCATGGTCCAGTCGTCCGGGGTCGGGCCGTTCATCTCAAAAACCCGGAAACCTTTCAACGAGGTGTAGTTGCGCACCAGGGCAACGCCCTCGGCGTCTTCGGATTTGCGGCCCATGACGCCAAAGCGGCCGATTTCATAGGACGCAACCGCAACATGCTTTTGCAGCCCCTCGTGCCAGACAATGGTCAGGCCGCCGAAGTAATCGGTGACGTTCTTACTGTCGAATTCCTCACTGGAACCCTTAGGCCCCCAGACGCCGCCATCGCTGTAGACCTCAACGGCATTGGCGGGGTCAGTGATGTCCAGCACGCGCATGTAATCGCGGTCATGCGTATAGAGATAGCGCTTGCCATCCATGTCGACGGCATTGGCCCATGCATGCCAGGGCGAGGTCACTGCCGGGTAAAAGGCCAGTACATCGACGTTCTTGGCATAGAAATTCTGGTCCCAACCTTCCAGCTGGCCGGGGAAGTTCGGTGCAAAGGACGACAGCGGTGAGGCTTTCGGCGCTACAAAGGCACCAGCTTCGCCGATCATGCCATAGTCGCGTCCTGGCTCAGGTGGGGCAGGTGGGTTGTGCGGCGTAGCCTCGAACCAGCGCTGCACAATTGGGTCGCGGATATCGATGACACCGGGCTCTCCACCGCCACCTGCAGCTTGGGCCATGGGTGTAAGCAGGCTCGCAGCCAGCGTAAAGGATAAGGGCAGATGGTAATACTCAGGCATAGAGGTCCCCTGTTATTGGCGCTGACATACGGCTGCTCAGGTGTTGCTGCGGCTACGTCGGCCTGTTCTCGTTGCCCGAAAGCCTACGTCACGTGGGGTCTTGCTCAGTCAATATTCCGGGAAATTGGGTAGCCAAAAATGGAATACCTGAAGCTGAGGCTCTGCGTCCAAGCCGCAATTAGGGGAGGTCTATCAGGGCGGTTTTCAAGCGTGACCAAGGCGAGGTCAGTTCAGGAGCAGCAACGCGCTGCCAAACCCAACGAGCAGTGTCGCCATTACTCCGTGCGGCGTCGCTCGGAGCCGCTGGCGCAGCAGTAGTGCGGCAAACAGGGCGCTGAACAGCACGTCGAGTGCTCCTATCAGGGCGACGCTGGTGACAGAGGTATGCAGCAAGGCCGCAAGCTGCAGCGTTTGCCCGGCTGAAAGCAACAGCCCTGTGCCGAGAAACCCGGGGCTGCGGTCTACAAACAGGTCGTGCAGCCTTGTGCCCTTGTCTGTGCTGCCGCTTAATAAAGCCCAGCCGACATAGCACAGGCAACCTGCCATGGCGCCGACACATGTTGCGAGCAGCGGGTCGGGCAGCTGCAGCAGCCCCAATTTACGCAGGCTGTAGGAGAGCGCGTAGCTGGCCGCCGATAGCAACCCCAGCAACACCCCTGCGGGGGTTCCCAGTGGCGCCGCACGGCCCACGAAGGCAAATACCCCGGCCACCACCAGCACCCCGCCGGCCAGTTCGGCAGGGGCTGGCCAATCGCCGATCATCAGGATGGCAAGCGGGATAGCAAAGAACGGGATCAGGCGGCGCAACATTGCGGCACCGACCGGACCCAGGATTTCGGTGGAGCGGTACATAAATAGTCGCCCGAGCACGGTGGCAAATACACCAGCCAGGGCGAACAGGGCGAGCGCTTGTTTATTGGGGACGCTGGACTGTAGTGCCGGTGCCGGACCGGCTAGCAGCCACAGGGCCCCGGTTAGAAGAGTGGTCATCAGCACCGACAGGAACACCCCGCCGTCGCCCCGTCGCTGGCTGTGGCTGCGGGCGATGGTGACGCCGGCCATTCCGTAGCAGGCGGCAGATAACAAGGCGAACAGCTCTCCCACGGGGACCTCAGATGGTTGGTAATTACGGGCAGGGGCGAAAGAAACGGCCGCGCGGCTTCTGTCCGCGCGGCCTGGAGATAACAGAGCCTTTCAGATCCGGATTGAGCGATCGCTGCCCGCCGGGTACGTCCATTCAGAGTTTCAGCCCGCAGCCCTCGAACGCCTCGCGGATGGTGGCTTTTTCTGTCTCGGTCAGGTTCAGCATCGGATGGCGCACCGGGCCGCCGACCTGACCCAGCAGCTCCTGCCAGTATTTGCCGAAGGCCTGCGGTTTATCCGCCGGGCGGCTGCGGGCGATTGCCTCGCGCACGGGGTTCAGGCTGTCGCGCAGCTTGCGGGCCTCGGCGAATTTGCCTTGGAAAGCGAGCTGGGTGTAATCGTGCATCCGCCGGTCATTGCGGGTTTGCAGCTGATACGGCGGCGAGGAACAGAGGTAGAGCTTCCAGTCCAGCTCTTCGATATTGTCCAGCCATTCGTCCTCTGAGGCGGTGGAGACGTGGATCTTGTCTCCTACCATATGAGACAGACGCACATACATTTCGCGTGGGACTGAGTATTTGATAGCGACGATATTGGGCAGCTCGGCGATGCGGGCGCATTCTTCGGGCTGCATCAAGTAGCCGCTGTCAGGGTGGCTCCACATGGCAATGCCGATGTTCAGCTGATCGCAAAGCGCCTTGTAATACTGGTAGAGAACTTCGCCCTTGTCCTGCACAAAGCTTAGCACCGGGGCATGCACCACGACGTAATCCGCGCCGCAGTTTTCGGCATGTTTGGCCAGCTCTAGCACGGTGTCGAAATTCTGGTCGGACACCGACATGATGGTGCCCGCCTTGCCGCCGCATTCGTCGACGGCTATTTCAAAGTTGCGCTTACGCTCTTCCAGACTCATCGAGAAGAACTCGCCCTGTTTGCCAGCGATGAACAGGCCTTGAATGTCCAAATCGTCGATCCAATGGCGGATGTTGGAACGTAGCCCGGTCTCGTTCAGAGTCAGATCTGTGTTGAACGGATTAAGGGCTGCAGCCCAGATACCCTGCATGTGCTCGCGGGCGTAATCCTTCGCTTCGTGTCTTGAGTAGTTCATGCGCCGATCCTTGTTCGCTGAATGGCCGGGAGCGCGCCGCGCGGGGCCGCCATAATGGTCAGCGCCCAGCATTTCGATCAGCCGGGCAGAAAACAAATCCAAAGAAGTGATCCTGATATAACCAAAATTGCCATCAGGCTGTCCTGAAAAGCGGATATTAGAGGGGCAAACGAACGGGGATTACTTAATGAAAATCGCTCTCATCGGATTTGGTGCCATGGCGCGATATGTCGTGGATCAGTTGTCCAGCAGCCGGATCGAAATCGCTGCTATCATCGTGCCCGAGTATCAGATCGCGCCGCTATGCGACGAGCTTGGTAGGCGGTTCAACTTCGTTACTGGAGCCGCAGAGGCAGGGAACGACATTGACCTGTTTGTTGATTGCGCGGGTCATGGCGCGCTGTTGCAGCATGGAGCCCAAATCCTTCGTGCAGGATATGACCTGCTGACGGTGTCAATTGGGGCGCTCGCTGATGCAGCGCTGTTAGACAAACTTGACCGCGCCGCCGCGGTCGGCGGCGGTAGCATTCGCTTGGTTTCCGGCGCGATTGGCGCTTTGGATTCGCTGCGCGCGGGCCGGATCGGAACGCTGCAGGCGGTGCGCTATATCGGACGCAAACCGCCGCAGGGCTGGGTCGGCTCTCAGGCGGAGAAGGTCCTGGACCTTGGCGCGCTGACCGGTGCGGCGCAGGTACATTTCCGCGGTACCGCCCGCGAGGCTGCACTACAGTACCCAAAAAACGCCAATGTCGCCGCCGCTGTGGCTCTGGCGGGCATCGGCTTTGACAATACGCAGGTGGAGTTGCTGGCGGATCCTAGTGTCAGCCGCAATATTCACGAGATTGAGGCTGAGGGCGATTTTGGTTCGTTCCGCTTTTCCATCGAGGGGAACCCGCTTCCGTCAAACCCGCGCACCTCTTCGCTTGCGGCGATGAGCGTGATAGCTAGCATCAATCAATATGCCGAGCGCATTAAATTCTGACACGCCAGGAATATAACACATGGTCAGCCGCCACACCCGGATCGTTGAAAAGGTGCAAACCCGGCTGAAGTTCCGGCAGCTCCGTCTGTTGGTAGCGGTAGGGCAGCACCAGAACATTCAGGGTGCGGCGCGGGAACTGAATGTCTCGCAGCCGGCGGCGACCAAGATGATCAAGGATCTAGAGCTGGATTTCGAGGTCCAGCTATTTGACCGCACCAACCGTGGCGTCATCCCCACGGCCTATGGTGAGGCGCTGATCAGGCAGGGGCAACTGATCTTGGCGCAGGTGTCAAACGCAGCGCAGGAGCTGGATGACCTTAATGATGGCAGTAGTGGTCGGGTGGTGATCGGTTCGCTTCTGGCAGCTTCGTCGGGGCTTTTGCCGCAGGCGATCGATCAGCTGATGCGCGAGCGGCCGCATGTGGCGGTGAAGGTGGTTGAGGGCACTAATGACGCGCTTATGCCCGCGCTGCGTCGCGGCGCGATCGACATGGTGGTTGGGCGGCTGCCAACCCACCGTCACCGAGATGAAATTGCTCAGAGCAAACTGTTTGATGAAACCATCGTGGCGGTGACCGGCCCGGACCATCCGCTTGTGGGGCAGAGAGGGCTGAGTTTCGAAGATCTGAAGCCTTTCGGCTGGATCCTGCCTCCCCCCGAAACCAGCCTGCGGCGGCAGGTCGACATGTTCTTTGGCGCTCAGGGCATGTATGCACCTGCGTCTCATGTGGATTCGGTATCCTTTCTGACCAACCGCAGCCTACTGCAGCGACGCTCCCTTATCTGCCTGATGCCGCGCCATGTCCCGGAACAAGATATCGCCTGGGGTAGCCTGTCCAAGCTGGACTGGCAGGTGCCCTTTGGTGCCGGGCCAGTTGGGATTTCACTGAATGCCAAGGCGCGGCTGTCACCGGCTGCCAAGGCGCTGATCGGTTATCTGGAACAGGCCGCCGCCGAGCAGTCATAGCAGCGCGGTAGACAGTAGAGGCCAGTAGCTAAGCGCCACCAGAACAAAGGCTACCGCCAACAGGAATGGCCACAGCGCGGATAGGATTTCAGCCACCCGGATGCCAGTCATTGATGAGGTGATGAACAGTCCAACGCCCACCGGTGGCGTTAGCAGACCCAGCACCAGATTCAGGCACAGCACCACGCCGAACTGGAACGGGTCTATGTCATAGGAGCCGGTGGCAATCGGCAGCAGGATCGGGGTGACCAGGATCACCGCCGCAATGCCGTCGATCAACATGCCCACAAACAGAAGCATCGCGTTAACAATCAACAGAAAAAGAAATGGGTCGCTGGTGATGGCGGTGATGGATGTAGCCAGCTTCTGTGGCAGCGCCTCGTAAACAACCACCCAGCCAAATACATTGGCCGCTGCGATCATGAACACGACCATGCCGGAGTTGACGGCGGTGCGTCGGAACAGGCTGAAGAGCCGTGGCAGTGTCAGCCGTTGGCCCGAGAACCAGGCCATCGCAAAAGCCACCAGCGACGCGACCGCAGCGGATTCGGTAGGCGTCGCCACGCCGAACAGGATGCCCCCGATAATGGTTACGGGTATCAGACTGGCGGGCAGGCAGCCCAGCAACGCCTGTGCTGCGTCTGACCGTGACATCCATTGCCCCTGCGGGAATCCTTGTGCAATTCCGATGAGAGTGACGACAATGACAAAGGCTCCAAACAGCAACAGTCCCGGGAGAATACCTGCGATGAACATGTCGCCGATCGGCAGTTGCGCCAGGACGCCGTAGATAACGAACATCATCGATGGCGGCACCACTGGCGCCAGAAGGCCGCCCGCAGCCGTCGTCGCGGCGGCAAAGCCGGGGCGGTAGCCTTCTTGCTTCATCGCGGGCACCATGGCGCGGCTCATCACTGCGATTTGACTGGCGGCAGAGCCGATGATTGCTGCCATGAACATGTTGGCAAGAAGATTGATATAGGCAAGGCCGCCGCGAAAACCGCCGACAAAAACCCGTGCGGCCTGCACGAGCCGTCGGGTCATGCCACCCTCGTTCATCAACTCCCCGGTCATCATGAACAGCGGGATCGCCAGCAGGCCGTAGTTTTCAAGACCAGAAAACAGCTGCTGGGCGAAACTGTCGAATAGCACCGCGTTCCCGCTGGCTTGCACATAGGCGATTGCAGTCAGGATAAGCACAAAGGCCACCGGCACCGCGCAGAACATGCAAAGAATGAAAACGGCGACTGTCGTCATGATTGTTCCTTGCGGTCGACCGCGGTGGTGAGGTTATTGAGGCTGTGCAAGATCAGGCCGAAAGCAAAGATCCACATAATGGACCAGACCCAGACTTTGCGTACCCCCAGCGTGCTGGTGGCCTCGGAATAGATGAAATTAAAGGTGGCGCCCTGGAAGGCTTCAACGTCAAAGCCAGCGCGCGCGAACTCCAATGGTAGGAACCAGCGCCAACAGAACCAAGTGGTCAATAGCGCCAGCACAAAGATCACCGCATCGACGAGGCGCAATAGCATCCGCGCGATAGCTTGCGGTAGCGCGTCGGTGACAATGGTGACGGCGACCGCGTCCTTGTGGTGGACGGCAGCTGAGGCTGCCAATAGCGTCATCCAGATCATGGCATAGATCGCCAGTTCATCCACCCAGAACAGCGCAAGGCCGAGGTTTCGGGTCAGTACGTTTAGTAAGATCAGTGCGGTGACCGCGGCGGCGAGAGTGGCGGCGCAGGCCAATTCCGCCCGTGCCCATTGCCGGGAGAAAGTCTGAAGCATTGGGAAAAGCCATGAGTTGGGTCTTGAATATCAGGGCAGGGGCGGGGCTTGTCGAGGCCGCTCTTGCCATAGTGGCGGGGGAGTGCGCGGCTAGCGGGTTGCCTCGGCTGCGGCACGGATGGCGGGCAATGACGGCGCCTCTGCAGCCCATTTTCTATCCCATTCATCAATGACACCTGCGAAGAATTCCGGCCCGACCTTGGTCATGGTCAGGTCCAGTGCCTTCAGATTGTCCAACCACTCCGGCTCCTTGGCGGTGTAGGTGTCGATGGTGCTGTCCAAGTGCTTCGCCATCAGCTCCGCGATCATCTCGCGATCTTTTGCGTCGAGATCTTTCCATACGCGCGCCGAGACGAGCCCAACCACGGGGAACATCATATGATCGCTTTGCACGATGGTCTTGGCGTGCTCGTGGTACTTTAGCACCCAAATCAGCTCTGCATCCATGTCAATGGCGTCAACTTGGCCGTTGGCCAGTGCATCATAGACACTGGGCAGTGGCATCGGGGTCGGCGCCGCGTTCAGTCCCTCATAAAAGTCGAAGATGGGTGCAAATGGCGTGATCCGCAGTTTCAGGCCGCTGAGGTCCTCGGCGCTGTTCACTTCCTCGCGCGATACGATTTGGCGCAGGCCAGCCATGCCGAGTCCCAGCCCGACAACACCAGCCTTGGCCGGCAGCGGCTCCAGCATCTGCCGCGCGATATCAGAGCGCAATATGCGCCCGGCGTGGTCGATGTCGGCGGCAAGATAGGGCGCGTAGAAGGCGCCCAGATCCGGCACTCGGTTGGAGACTTCGGCCACGGTAAGAAACGCCATGTCGAGCGCGCCGGTCTGCAGTTGTTGCAGCATCTGCGCCTCGTTGCCCAGTTGGCGCGCCGGGAAGACCTGCACGCTGTGCGCTCCGTCTGAGGCTGTGTTGAGTTCGTCGGCAAAGGCCTCTGCCGCTTTGGTCCAGATGTGCGGCGGCGGCGTCAAGAGCCCCAGTCGGAACTCTGTCGCCTGTGCGCCCAGAGTGAAGCAGCAGGCCGCCGCTGCAGCTACTGCGGTTTTGAGTGACTTCAGATATACCATGTGTGATCTCCCCTTTGCGAGCTTGGGCCCAGCATGGGGAACGGTCTGATAGTTCAGCAACTTGTAACACGGTAATCTGGTATAAATTAATGATATACCTGACGGGGTGCCGAGCGGGTGCCCGGCACCTCGTCAGGGGTTGTTTTCCGCGCTTAGACGGGCAGGGCGTGGCGGTCTTTCTTGTGCATGTGAAGCGCTATGAAGGCCAGATTCACCACCAACAGCGCCAACGCCACGGGGTAGTTCACCAGCTCCTGTATAGATCCGCCGGTGAGGCTGTAGGCCTGCGACAAGGTGGTCTCAAACCGGCTGCCCAGAAAGAAGGCAATGATGAACACGATCACCGAGAAACCTAACGCCGAAAGCACCAGCCCCAGCAGCGTGCAGGCCAGCATAGTGTAGAGGCCGAACATGCCGCCCGCGCCCAGGTAGACGCCGGTAATGCACAGCAGCAGCGCCAGAGTGAAGATCACCAGCTCCGGCGCTCTGACCACCGCGGACCATAGCCGCAAGCCTGCCTGGCCGACCCAGAAGTTCATGAAATTGGCAGCGATCATCGCCCCAAACAATCCGTAGATCAGCTCTGCCTGTTGGTCGAACAACAGTGGCCCCGGCTGGATGCCATGGATCTTGAAGGCACCGATCAGTAGGGCTGCACCGACGCTGCCGGGATGCCCAATGTTAACAATGGAATCAGATTAGCCCCGACCACTGCGGAGTTTGCCGATTCCGCCGCCGCGATGCCTTGGATATTGCCTTTGCCGAAACTGCTCGGATCCTTGGCGCTCTCGCGGGTGGCGGCATACGCAATGAAGGCCGCTGCGGTGGACCCGATACCGGGTAGTGCTCCCAGAACCGTGCCAATCGAGGCGCCGCGCAGCATTGCAAAGCGGCAAGACCAGTACTCGTTCCAACTGATGCTGCGGTCGGCGGCGGGCTGGTCGGCTGGGATCTCCACCGCGGGGCGCGACAGACCGCTGCCTTGGGCTAAGCGGCGCAGCACCTCGGGCAGCACGAGAATGCCCAAGGCAATAGCTTCCAGCGGAATGCCGTCATAGAGCTCAGTCTGGCCGAAGATCAGTCGCGGGGTGGCGTATTCTGGGTCCAATCCGACGGTTGCAAGCAGCAGTCCCAGGAACAGTGCCACACCGCCGCGGGCGATGGTGCCTCCGACCAGGCAAACGATCACGGTAAAGGCAAGCAACAGCAGAAATAGGATCTCCACCGGTCCCAATTTCAGCGCCACGATGGCCAGCGGCGCAGAGACGGTGATCAGGATAATATCGCTGGCGGTGTCGCCGGTGACCGAGGAATAAAGCGCCATCCGCATTGCCTTCAACGGCTTGCCCTGCCGCGCCAGCGGAAAACCGTCGAGCGCGGTGGCAGCGGCGTCGGGAGTGCCCGGGGTATTGATCAGCACCGCAGGCACCGCGCCGCCTACCAAGCCGCCTTTGCCAATGCCGACTAGGAAGGAAATTCCCACTAGGGGGTCCATGACAAAGGTAAACGGAATTGCAATGGCGATCGCCATCACCGGACCAATGCCGGGAACCGCCCCGACAAATTGGCCGAGTACCACCCCGGCCAGCACATACAGCAGAACCATCGGGGTGAATGTTCCCGCCAGTCCTGCCAGAATTACATCAAACGGCACCATCGTTCCCCCTCCTCAAGGCAAAAGACGTCCAAGCAGGACTTCGAAAATGGTCCAGATCAGCAACGGTCCTGCAAGACCGCCTATGGCCAACCACAGCGGCCGGCGCTCCCCCACCAGCCACAGCAGCGCCAGCGCCAGCGCCGGTGCGGCCAAGAGAAACCCGAAGTGTTTCATCGCCAGGACACCGGCTAGTGCGATCAGGTAAACCCCGGTAGTTTTTGCTGCCTGCCGCAGATCAAGCGTGTGTGCTTCCCCGCGCTGACACGCCAGCGCGCCGCCGAACAGACCGATCATTGCGGCATAGACGCTGGGCAGAACCTCGGGCGGGATTGAGCCGTCGGGGTAGACGGGCTCTGTCTGTGCCGGGATCACCCCCCAGATCATCGTCCCAGCGAAAATGACAAAAAAAACACCGGATATGCGTTGCAATGTCATGGTTTTCTCCTGTCGCAAAGCCCCGCGGCGCAAGTTGCAGCCACGGGGTTAGGGATGGGGCGTTACTGGGCAAACAGAGCGCCGATGGGGCCCAGCGAATCCTGCATCATCTGCCGGGTACCCTCGGGGCCGAGGTTAACCGCAGGAGCGCTGACCGCGTTCTGCACCACTGTTTGCACCGCCTCATCGGCCACGGCTTTGTCCATGGCATCAGCAAGCGCGGTTTTTACGTCGGTGGGTAGACTGCCGGGGGCTGTAATGTAGAAATAGGGAGCGATGAAGAAATCATGGCCGGACTCGATCAACGTCGGCACATCGGGCGCAGAGCTGAGCCGCTTGTCCGACAGGCTGGCGATGGTCTTCATCTGACCCTCTTCAATGAACGGCAGATGGGCGCCAGTGCCGAAGGCGGCATCGACCTGGCCTCCCAGTAGCAGTTTATTCATCTCGGCGCCGCTTTCGGCTTTGACCATGCGGAAACTAACGCCTTCCTGCTGGCCGATCTTTTGCAGGATTGCCTTTGCGTCTGGCGCGTCCCAGGCGATCTTGGCAGAGCCTTCCCTGCGGGCAAATTCCACCAGTTCCCCAATCGACGAGAACATTGCATCGCCGCCCGCGATCAGTGCGGTTTCTGCCACGGTGACGGTGCCGATGTAGTCAAAGCTGTCCAGTGTAAAGGGCACCGAGTCGGGACGCTGACTAAGCGCCATGAGCGGCGGGATGTTCACCGCCATGCCCAGTACCAGCCCGTCGGGTGCTTCGTTGACAAGAGCGCTGAGCATGGCGACACCGCCGCCGCCAGGACGGTTTTCCACAACCACATCCCAGCCTGTCTGGCGTTCGATGGTGGCCGCGAGCACCCGGCCCATGGTATCGGTTTCGCCTCCAGCCCCAAAGCCAATGCGCAACACAATGGGTTCTTCCGGCGTCCAGGCAGCTGCCGCTTGCGGCAGACTGAGGGCCGTTGCAGCTGCAAATGCAGCCGTCTTGAGCAGGTTATTGAGTTTCATGTGGTCCTCCCGTTGGTTTTTGAAATCTTTGGCTCTGCGTACTGGTGGTGGCCACGGGGCATCATCCTGCACCCGATGGGATGCAGAGTTTCAGGCGCAGGGCAGGAAGCGTCACGGGATGTGCCGCCAGGGCGGTCCCGTGACGTCAGTGGTTTAGGGGCAGATGCCGCACACGGAGCGCGGCGGCCGGTCAGGTTACGGTGTTGACGACGTTAAAGCGGTCTTCTTTCCACTCGTCGGTTTTCATCACCTCATAAAGGTGGTTGGCGGCGTCCCAGACATCGGCAAAGCGCAGGTACAGCGGCGTGAAGCCGAAGCGCATCACGTTGGGCTGGCGAAAGTCGCCGATCACGCCACGTGCAATCAGCGCCTGCACAATGGCATAGCCGCCCTCGGCGTGGGTTAGTGAGACCTGACCGTTGCGCAGTGTGCCGTCTTTCGGGCTGTAAAAGCCGATACCAAAGTCATCAGCGAAGCTCTCAACCAGCTGGACGAACAGATCCGACAATGCCCGGCCTTTGGAATAGAGATCGGTGATTTTGACATCATCAAAGACCGCTAGCCCCGACTGCAGCGCGCGCATCGACAGGGTGTGCTGGGTGCCGCACAACAGCGCACGGGCGCCTTCACCCTGGCGGTAGCTCTGCTCGAATTTGAAGGGTGCGGCATGGCCATGCCAGCCGGAGAGCGGCTGGGTGAACTTGCCGTGGTGGCGCTTGGCTGCATAGGCATAGGCGGGTGAACCCGGCCCACCATTGAGGTATTTGTAGGTACAGCCGACCGCGAAATCGACATTCAGATCGTGCAGATCGACCGGGATCACTCCGGCAGAATGGCACATGTCCACCATCACCAATGCGCCGCGTTCATGCGCCAGCTTGGTCAACGCCTTTACGTCGCGGATCACGCCAGAGCGATAATCCACGTGGTTCAGCATCACCACCGCTGTGTCGGCGTCGATCATGTCCTCAATCCGGTCGCCGTCGCGGCCTTCTAATGCCAATGTGGCGCCGTCCAAAGTGGATCGGACGCCCTCGGCCATGTAGAGATTTGTCGGAAAGGAGGTGCCTTCTGCCACGATTTTGCGACGGCCGGGCTTCATCGAAAGCGCTGCGTGCAGAGTCTTGTAGATGTTGAGGGAGGTGGTGTCACAGACCACAATCTCGCCATCGCCGGCGCCCAGCATCTGAGCAAGACGATCCCCCAGCGTGTCGGTCAGCATAAACCAGCCGGCGGTGTTGTGGCTGCGGATCAGTCCCTTAGCCATTCTTCGCGCATGGTTTGGTCAATGCTGTCGAATACAGCTTTCGGAGCCGGACCCAGAGAATTGCCATCCAGATAGATGGTGCCTTCCTCAATGAAAAATTCGTTGCGCTTGTGCGCCAGCAAATCTTGGCTGTCTAGAGCCTCAGCGGCGTCGCGGGTGGGGGTGAGGGCCATTGGCTTTCCTTCTCGGGCTGGGTGTGCGACTGATAAAAACAAAGTGAACACCTAGAATCGTATATGATTTAATTTATCGTATACGATTATTTCTTTGGAGGTCAATCAATGGATTTGCCCGCGTCGTCAAAATCGGAAATGGCCTATCAATTCCTTCTCAAGCAGTTGATTGAGGCGAAAATTCCGCCAGAGGCGCCGCTGCGGATCCCGGCATTGGGAAAGGATAGCGGTCTAGGTGTAACGCCGATGCGCGAGGCGTTGCGGCGACTGGAGAGTGAACGATTCGTGGTGATGGAGAACAATCGCGGCTTCCGCGCCACGGCGGTGACCCAAGCAGAACTGATGGACCTGGAAGGCTGTCGGCTCGTGATCGAAACCGCCCTGCTGCGCGAGGCGATTGCGCATGGTGATGATGTCTGGGAGGCAGAGATCCTATCCAGCCACCATCTGCTGGCCAAAGCAGTCGAGCCGGCGGAGACAAGCAACCTTGATGACTTGCGGTTGTGGTCGGACCGGCACCGCGGTTTCCATAGGGCGCTGTTGGTGGCGTCGCGCTCACAATGGCTGAATTTGTTCTACGATCAGATATCCAACCATCTGGACCGACATTTCTTCAGCATGTTCACAGGCGACAACCGCAGTAAGTTCCTAGGGAGCCCAGAATTGATCTCTCACAGCCGTGCTGCCCTTGGCATTGCGCATCACACCAAGCTGATGGAGGCGGTATTGGCGCGCGATGAGGATCGGGCCGTGCGCCTGCTGGAAGAGCACGCGGGCTTCACTCGTCGCTTCTTTGACCGGGTGGAAGACCAGAGCGAAAGTAGCCCGTAGACCGGTGAGCAGATTGGCTATCAGGAAACAGCATATCTGCTTTCCCGGATATCAGTTGAACGCTTGTGCCAGGCCTGCGCCTAATCGGGTCGTTCAATTCCAGGAGGCGCAGGCACATGTATCCCGATCTCAACCTCTTTATCGATGGTCAGTGGCGGAAGGCGGAGCGCAGTATCGAGGTTGTTAACCCGGCTAGCGAAGAAGAATTGGGGCAACTGCCCTGCGCCAGTCGCGCTGATCTGGAGGATGCGCTGGCGGCGGCGGAGCGAGGGCTGGCGGTCTGGAGTCGCACCGCGCCGCGTGAGCGTGCTGATATCATCCTGCGGGCCGCCGCGCTGATGCGCGAGCGGCAGGAAGAGATCGCACAGACCATCACAGCCGAGCACGGTAAGCCGCTTGCACAGGCCCGGCTGGAGGTTATCCGTGGCGCTGAGTTCTTTGAATGGGACGCAGGTGAGGCTATGCGCGCCTATGGGCGTGTCATTCCGGCGGCGGCGGGCTCAAAACTGTCAGTCCATCATCATCCTATCGGGGTGGTTGCGGCATTCTCACCCTGGAACTTTCCGATGAGCCAGCCTGCTCGCAAGGTTGCGGGGGCGCTGGCATCGGGCTGTTCGATTATTTTGAAGGCGGCCGAGGAAACGCCCGGCGGCGCGGTGCATATCGTGCGCGCATTTCAGGATGCGGGCCTGCCGGCTGGGGTCCTGAACCTGGTGTTCGGGGTGCCCTCGGAGATCTCTGAATATCTGATCCCACAGCCGGCGGTAAAGCTCGTGGCTCTGACCGGGTCCACTGCCGTAGGGCGCCAGCTGACAAGTCTTGCTGCCAGGTACGACACCCGCGCGCTGATGGAGTTGGGCGGCCATGCGCCCGTCATTGTCTGCGAAGATGCGGATGTGGAAAAGGCTGCGGTCAGTGGTGCCATCCGCAAGATGCGCAATACCGGTCAGGTCTGCACATCGCCGACCCGTTTTTTTGTTCATCACAGCATTTTTGAGGAGTTCAAGGCCCGCTTCACCGAACGTGCGGCCGCAACCGTCGTTGGCAACGGCATGGAGCCGGGCGTCGAGATGGGGCCAACCGCCAACGAGCGCCGCCTCCCGGTGCTGACAGCGCTGGTCGAGGATGCGGTTGCCCAGGGCGCGGAGCTTCTGACCGGCGGCGCGCGGCTAGGCGAGCGGGGCTATTTTTTCCAACCTACAGTGCTGGCCGATGTTCCGCCTGAGGCACGGATCATGCAGGAGGAGCCTTTTGGGCCGATTGCGGTACTGAACCCGGTTGCAGATCTGGATGCAGCCATCGCGGCGGCAAATGCGGTGCCCTACGGGCTGGCGGGCTATGGCATGACAAACCGCGCCGATTACATCGACCGGATGATCGACGAAGTCGAGGTTGGCAACCTTTCGATCAACACGTTGGAGGCCTCTCTACCGGAAACCCCCTTTGGCGGGATCAAGGCCAGCGGCCATGGCCGCGAAGGTGGCGCCGAGGGCTTGGACAGCTATCTGACTGTCAAGAACGTTTGGCATTCCCGCAGCATCGCCTGAAGCACTGGGCGCAAGGCAACAGTTATAGTCCCAAGGAGATCAAACATGTCCAATCATCCTACTCTGAAGCCCTTCAATTTTCAAAAATGGCTGGCGGAGAACGCGGACAAGCTGAAGCCGCCGGTCGGCAATCAGCTGCTGCACAAGGACGGCGACGGCATGATTGTCATGGTGGTCGGCGGTCCCAACACCCGCTGCGATTTCCATGATGATCCGGTGGAGGAATGGTTCTTTCAGCAGAAGGGCGACATGATGATCAAAATCGCGGATGGCGGTAAGATCTATGATGTGCCGGTGCGAGAGGGTGAGGTATTCATGTTGCCGCCGCATGTGCGCCATGCGCCGCAACGCCCGCAGGAGGGCTCAATCGGCATCGTCGTCGAGGCGCCGCGCCGGCCCGGTATGAAAGAGGGCTTTGAGTGGTTTTGCTTCAACTGCGAGGCGCTGGTTCACCGTGAAGAGGTCACACTGGATGGTACAGACGGCATCGTCTCGGCATTGCCCAAGATTTACGAGGCATTCCACTCCAATATCGAGGCGCGCACTTGCAAAACGTGTGGTGAGGTCCATCCAGGCAAGGGCAAGCCGCCGCAGGGATGGGTTCAACTTTGAACTGACCCCCAGTACGGGGGCCGTCGGAAATTCTGACTGCGCGGCGCTCACCACGGCGATCGCGCAGTTGGTGGCTTTGGTTTCGATATGCCAAGGCAACAGGGGGGCAAGCTGGGAGGGACTGTTGCATTAGTTTTCTGTTGCCAGGTTGGCGTCTGTTCGTTGCGCTGGGTCACGCTGCTCCGAAGAGCTGCGCGATGAACTGGATCTCCCCCGCGACGCCTTGTTGCTTGTGATCGACGTGGCCACGTTTGATGGTTCGGATCGTTTCGATGCCACTGAGGGTCGCCTTGGCGGTTTGCAATGACCGGAAGCT
>NZ_CP031959.1:0-69534 GCF_003443595.1 Phaeobacter sp. LSS9 | reverse complement strand
GTGCCTGTCATGACGGCGTTGGGCCTGCGGGAGCTGCCTGCGCAGCCGCAGAAAATCGTGGTGCTGGACATCGCCGCCGTCGACACGCTGGCAGCGCTGGAGGTGCCCATCGCGGGGCTGCCGTCGCGGCTTTATGTGGATTATCTGGACAAGCAGCAGGCCGAGGCGGCGCCGATGGGAACGCTGTTTGAGCCGGATTTCGAGGCAATTGCAGGACTGGCGCCGGATCTGATCGTGGCGGGTGGGCGCTCCTCCCGTCAGGTTGAGGCGCTGTCGGAGATCGCGCCCACCATTGATATGACCATCTGGGGCGCCAGCCACGTCGATCTGGCGTTGTCGCGGTTGCGCAGCTATGGCGCGCTGATGGGACGCTCCGTAGCGGCGACAGCCCTTGAAACCGCGTTTCTGGCCAAGCTGGAGGCGACGCGGGCCGCCGTAGACGGGCGCGGACGGGCGCTGATCGTGATGACCAACGGGCCGAAGGTGACCACCTATGGCGCGCAGTCCCGCTTTGGCTGGCTGCATGGCGCGCTCAACCTGCCGGAGGCGGTGATCGAGCAGCCGGAGGCACCCTCTGGCGATGCAGCAGAGGCCGCAACCCATGGTGAGGCGATTTCCTTTGAATATATCGCGCAGGCCAACCCCGACTGGCTGATTGTCATCGACCGGGCCAGCGCCATCGGCCAGGACAATCAGGCCGCTGCGGCCACGTTGGACAATGCGTTGGTGACCGGGACCGAGGCCTGGAAAAAAGGGCATGTCATCTATCTCGACTCCGCCGCGATCTACATTGCGGGTGGTGGCATCCAGGCGATGACCGCCACGCTGGAGCAGATCCGTGCAGGCTTTGCCGCCGGTGGCTGAGGCCACGGGATCGACAATCGGGCTGGGCAGGCCGGGCAGATCCGCACGCGGTGCGATCTGCCTGTGCCTATTGCTTTTGGTGCTGCTAGCGGCGTTGAGCTGCGTGATCGGGGTTAATCAGACCTCACCGCTGGCGCTGTTGCAGGACCCAGAGGCGGCGCAGCTGCTGCTGATCAGCCGTATCCCGCGCACGCTTGCGGTGATCCTGACCGGGGCCACGATGGCAGTTGCCGGGGTGATCATGCAGCTGTTGGTGCGCAACCGCTTTGTCGAACCGGGCACCACCGGCACCAATGAGGCGGCCATGCTGGGGTTGCTGGGCGCAACCCTGCTGGCGCCGGCGCTGCCGATCTTTGCCAAGATGCTATGTGCGGCGGTGGCGGCTTTGCTGGGCACGCTGGTGTTTCTGGCCCTGGCCCGGCGCATTCCTCCGCAGCAACCGCTGCTGGTGCCACTGGTGGGGCTGGTCTATGGCGGCATTCTTGCCGCCGCTGCCGGGTTCATCGCGTTTCAGGCCGACCTGCTGCAATATCTTGCGATCTGGATGAGTGGCGAGTTCTCCGGCGTTTTGTCCGGACGGTATGAGTTGTTGTGGCTGGCCGGGCTGCTGGCGGGGCTGGCCTATCTGGTGGCGGATCAGTTTACCATTGCCGGGCTGGGTGAGATGGCCAGCCGGGGGCTTGGCCTGCGTTACGGGCAGGTGCTTGGCTTTGGCGTCGTGGTGGTGTCGCTGGTGTCGGCATTGGTGATCGTGACCGTTGGGGTGCTGCCCTTTGTCGGGCTGGTGGTGCCCAATCTGGTGTCGCGGATCATGGGGGACAATCTGCGCGACAGCCTGCCGGTGGTGGCGGCGACGGGGGCCGGGCTGCTGCTGATCTGCGACATGCTGGGCCGACTGCTGCGCGCCCCTTACGAGATCCCGGCTGGCACGGTTTTCGGACTGTTTGGGGCGGCGCTGTTTCTGGTGATGCTGCTGCGACGGCCCGCCCATGGCTGAGGCAGCTCTGTGGCGCATGAAAGGGCGGCGGCGGGCGCCGCTGGACCGCCGGTTGCTGGTGCTGACGGGGCTGCTGATCGGTGCGGCTGCCAGTTTCATCAGCTGGGGGTTGCCGTGGTCCGACGGGGCGCCGTCGGCCTATATCCTGCAACTGCGCGCAACGAAGCTGGCGGGGCTGATCTGCGTTGGTACGGCGATTGGCCTTGCCACGGTGCTGTTTCAAACGCTGAGCAACAACCGGATTCTGACGCCGTCGATCATGGGATTTGATGCGCTGTTTCTGCTGATGCAGTCGGTCATGGTGATGATGTTCGGGCTGGCGTCGATGGCCCAGCTGTCGGGGTTTGCGGGGTTTCTGCTGAATGCCGGCGTGATGATGGCGGCCGCGCTGGTGTTGTTCACCGGCCTGTTGCGGCGCACCCGTGGTGACATCCAGCTGATGATCCTCGTGGGTGTGGTGATCGCGGTCCTGCTGCGCACTCTGGCGGTGTTTCTGCAACGGCTGATGGATCCCTCGGCCTTTGCGGTGGTGCAGACGCGGATGTTTGCGCAGTTCGGCAGCATCGACCGTGGCGCGCTGCTGGCCGCTGCGGGGGTGACCCTGTTGGCGACGCTCTGGCTGCTGCGGCGCGCGGCGCTACTGGATGTGGCCGCATTGGGACGCGATCAGGCCCGCAGTCTGGGGGTCAGATACGACCGGCTGCAAATGCAGCTGCTGTGCATTATTGCCGCGCTGGTCTCGGTCTCGACGGCGCTGGTGGGGCCGATTGCCTTTCTCGGGTTGCTGGTCACCAGCCTCGCCCACAGCCTGATGCAAAGCCATCGGCACGCATTGCTGCTGCCCGCCTCGGCGCTGATTGCCGCGATTGTTCTGGTCGCCGGGCAAACCCTGTTTGAGCGGCTGTTGCAGCTGCAGTCCAGCCTTGCGATCGTGATTGAATTCTGCGGTGGCCTGTTGTTCATCCTGCTGCTGCTGAAAGGAAAACTGAGATGATCGATGTGACGGGCCTGTCGTTCACACTGGCGGACAAAGCGATTTTGGACACGGTGGATGCCTGCCTGCCCGCAGGTCAGATCACCGCGCTGATCGGTCCGAACGGGGCCGGGAAATCGACGCTGCTGAAGCTGATCGCGCAGCAGTTGACGGCCAGCTGGGGGCGGATCTGCCTGTCGGGATGTGATCTGCGCAATATCAAACCGGAAGAGCTGGCGCGCCGAATGGCGGTGGTCGGTCAGCAGTTGGACGTCGCAAGCCGGGTGCGGGTGCGCGATCTTGTGGGTTTCGGGCGCTGGCCGCACAGCCGGGGGCGACTGGGGGCGGAGGATCAGGCCGCCATTGCCGATGCGCTGGCACTGTTTGAACTGGAGGATCTGCGCGACCGGTTCCTGGATGAGCTGTCCGGCGGTCAGCGGCAACGGGCCTTTATCGCGATGGCCTATGCGCAGGACACCGATTGGCTGCTGTTGGATGAGCCGCTCAACAATCTTGATCTCAACCACGCGCGCAACCTGATGGCGCAGCTGCGCCATCTCGCGGATACCCGCGGCAAGAGCATTGTGATTGTGCTGCATGATCTCAACTATGCGATCAGCTGGGCCGATCATGTTGTGGCCCTCGCCGGGGGGCGCGTCGCCTTTGCCGGACCGGTGGCGGAGGTGGCGACAAGCGAAAGCCTCAGCGCGCTTTATCAGACGCCGGTTGCCCTGCGTGAGGTCGAAGGCCGCCCCATCGCCTGCTATCACGGCTGACGCCGCCGACTTGCCCAAGGCTTCTGCGCGGGATTGACTGCACAGGGGCCGGTGCGGATAGATCCGGGGCAGGACCTAATTGTGATGGCGCGCCCGGATGAGACGTATTTACGAACCCCTTGCCTATACCGACCGGCCTATCAGCGCGCGGTATTGGGACCGTTTCCTGCCGGATCCGGCGCCACGCTATGCGCCGCTGCGGGACGAGGTCACGGCAGAGTTTGCGGTGATTGGCGGCGGTTACACCGGGTTGTCGGCGGCGCTGACACTGGCGGAGGCAGGGGCCGATGTGGTGCTTCTGGACGCGCAGCGCCCGGGCTGGGGAGCGTCGGGGCGCAATGGCGGGCTGGTGTCGGTTGGCAGCGCGAAGCTGGCGGATGATGCGATCCTGCGCCGCTACGGACAGGCGGATGCGGAACAGTTTTTCGCAGCAGAGCGCGCCGCCGTTGATCTGGTGGAGACTTATGTGGAGCGGTTGGCGCTGGAGGTGGATCGCCACTCGCGCGGGTATACATTTGTCGCCCACCGCCCCGATCGCCTGACGGAGCTGCATGACTACGGGCAGGAGTACACCCGCCGCTATGGGCTGCCCTATGAGTTTATCCCGCAGGAAGAGATGGCCGCCCATGGGCTGAACAGCCCGGAGTTTCACGGCGCAGTCAACCTGCCGGTTGGCTTTGCGCTGAACCCGATGAAATTCGTGCTGGGCCTGACCCGCGCGGTGGAGGCTGCCGGGGTGCGGATGTTCTCCGACACGCCGGTGCAGGCGATCACCCCGGCGGCGGGCGGGTATCTGTTGCAGGGGCCGACGGGGCAGGTCCGCGCCCGGCATCTGCTGGTTGCCACCAATGGCTATTCTTCGGATGATCTGCCGGGGGCGCTGGCCGGGCGCTATCTGCCGGTGCAGTCCAATATCATGGTGACCCGCCCGTTGAGCGAGGCGGAAATTGCTGATCAGGGCTGGTGGAGCGAACAGATGGTCTGCGACAGCCGCACTCTGCTGCATTATCTGCGCCTGTTGCCGGATCGTCGCCTGTTGCTGGGGCTGCGCGGTTCGGTTCGGGTGAGCGAGGCGAATATCGCCGCCACCGAGGCGAAGGCGCGGGCGGATTTTGACCGTATGTTCCCGGCCTGGCGCGCGGTCGAGACAGAGCATTTCTGGTCCGGCCTCATCTGCATGACCCGCAATCTGGTGCCCTTTGCCGGGGCGATACCGGGGATGGACAATGCCTTTGCCGCGCTTGGCTATCATGGTAGCGGCGTCTGTATGGCGCCTTATGCCGGGGCGCTGATCGCCGATCAGGCGCTGGGGCGTCGCCAGCGACCGCACCCGGATCTGATGCAACACCCCCTGCGCCGGTTTGAGCTGGGCCGCTGGCGGCGATTGTCGCTGCCGCTGGCCTTTGGCTGGTATCATATCAAGGATCGGATCTGATCCGACGCGGGGCCGCGCGCGGGGGTATCCCAGACGCGGCCCCTGTGCCGGCTCGCTTATTTGCCTGCGTCCATCACCTGTTTGATGCCGACCTCGCCGCAGCCTTCCTCAATATTTGGATCGGGCGCGCCGGACAGGCCGATGGCACCAATCAGCGCGCCAACGTGGAAGATCGGCAGCCCGCCGGTGAGCAGCAGAATATCGTCTTCCATCTTGCCAAGCTGGCTATATCCCTCGGCCTCCGGCGCCTGGTTCAGGACCGAGGTCGGGATCTTCAGGCTGGCAGAGGTATAGGCCTTGCGGAAACTGGTGTGGATCGTATTGGCACCGGTGCCGTCGCCGCGCTGGAAATAGACCAGACGCCCCTGATCGTTTACAACAGAGACGGAGATTGCGGTCTCGGCCTTGGCGCATTCGGCAATCGCGGCTTTCGCGACGGCCTCTGCCACGGCAGCGGTCAGAACCGGGCGTTGGGGCAGCTCAACTGCGCTGCTGGCAAGCGGTGACAGGGCGGTCGCAATTGAAAGCGAGAGGGCGGTTATTTTCATCGTGCTCTATCCTGTGTAGCTGATGGTCAGCAGGCTAATCGGCCCGGTGCTGTTGAGACGACAATCTGGATTGGTATTGCGATGAAAAACCTGACCTCGGACCGATGGCTTGATCACTGTCTGCCACAGACGCAGGCGGCGCTGCTGGCGCAGGGGCGGTCGCGGAAGTACGGTAAGGGGGCGGTGATCCACCAGATTGGCGACCCTGCGACGGAGCTGTTTTTCATCCGCTCAGGCGCGGTGCGGTTTGGCGCTGTGAATCAGGAGGGCAAGGCGCTGATCGTGCGGGATCTGACGGCGGGTCACTGGTTTGGTTTCATCGGGTGCTACGGCGCCGGCACGCGGCCAAACGATGCCTCAGCGCTGACAGACACGGTGCTGGTGCATGTGCCGCTCAGCGCGGTGGAGGCGGCCGGCAAGGCGGATCCGCTGTTGTGGCGTGCGATCAGCGGTATTTTGGCAGGCTATGTCGGTCATTTCTACAAGACCTATGAAAACGCGGTCTTTCTGCCGTTGGAGCAACGGTTGCGCGTGGCGCTGGCACAGCTGTGCAAATGGCAGGGGACCACCACGCTGTCGATCAGTCAGAGCGAACTGGCCGCTCTTCTGGGGGTCACCAAGGAGGCCGTGGGTGTCAATCTCAACCTGCTGAAGGCGGACGGTCAGGTGGACCTTGGCTATCGCTCGGTACGCTGCCTGTGGCTGGAGGCTTGAGGCGGGAGGAACGCCTCTATGACGTGGCGCCTGAGCTACTACATCACCCGGCTGTCCGCCTGCGCGGTCTCGGCGTGACGAAACCGGCGCGGGCGCATGGTTTCGGGGGCCACGCCGCGAAAGGCGCTGCGGCGGATCACGTCGGGGGAATGGCCATAGGTTTCGCGGATGTGCTGGCTGAGACTCTGATAGCTGCCAAACCCGGTGGCGACCGCGACCTGACGCACCGGAATATCGGTCTGGGTCAGCAGCTGATGGGCGCGCTCCACCCGCAGCGCGCGATAAACGCTGAGCGGTGAGCGGTCGAAATGTCTGGTAAACCGGCGCTGCAGGCAGCGGGTGGAGACATTGAGGCTCTCGGCCAAAGCAGCGACCGAAAGCGGCGCCTCAATGTTGTCCTGCATCACCGCAAGACATTGGGTGATCAGCGTATCGCCTGCGGATTTCTGTTCAAGGTTGAGGGCAACGCGGCTTTTGGTTGGGCGTTTGCCGGTATCAAGGCCAAGGTAATGCGCCATGCCATCAGCGGCCAGCCGTCCACAATCGGCGGCAACGATATCCAGCAGCATCCGCGGGGTGGCGAAATTGCAGATTGCCGAATGCACCGTGCCGGAGACAGCGGTTGCGGCGCCGTCCTGATCCTGACGCAGGCTGCATTCCCCGGCTGAGGCAAGGAAATTCGGGTGGATTGCCAGATCGTGATCCTGGCCTCGGGCCAGTGCATCCAGCAGGAACACCGCGCCACCAACAAAGGCGCTGCGTTCGGCCAGTCGCATCACCTGATTGACGCGGGCGCGCTCCTTTGCGGACAGCTGCCAGCGGCTGTGAATATCGCCGAGAAACACCACGAGTGAGCGGGGGCGGGCACCGGCCGGGCCGCTGGAGAGCATATCCAGACCACAAACGCGCACCCGGTATTGCACCCCGTCCAGCAGCTCATTTGCGGCCTCGAACAGATCGAGGATGATCTGGGCGGAGGAGCGCGGCGCGCCGTCGGGAAGGACAACGTCAATGTGGCGCAAGGCGCGGCCATGGGCAAAGGCAAAATCGGTGTCGCCGTGGCGCGGGGCGTGGATGGTCATCTGTCTGCCTCTCGTACTCTACGTGGATTGGTCCGGACAGGGGTGCCGCCGATCAAGACCGGCGACACCTCGGATCTTGGGAGGGAGGCTTATTCAGCCGCCTCTGCGTAATCCTCCATCGGAGGGCAGGTGCAGATCAGGTTGCGGTCGCCATAGGCGTTGTCGACGCGGTTCACCGCCGGCCAGTATTTATCAACACCGAGGTTGCCCGGAGGGAAGCAGGCCTGCTCGCGCGAGTAGGGGCGATCCCACTCACCAACCAGATCGCGCACCGTATGTGGTGCGTGCTTCAGCGGGTTGTTTTCGGCATCGATCTTACCGTCGATGATATCCTGCGCTTCCGACCGGATGGACAGCATTGCTTCGCAGAAGCGGTCCAGCTCATCCTTGGGTTCGGATTCCGTCGGCTCCACCATCAGGGTACCTGCCACCGGCCAGGACATGGTCGGCGCGTGGAACCCGCTGTCGATCAGGCGCTTGGCCACATCGTCCACGGTCACGCCGCCGTCGTCATTCAGCGGACGGGTGTCCAGAATGCACTCATGCGCCACACGACCGGATTCGGAGGTGTAGAGGATCGGATAGGCATCCTGCAGACGCGCAGCGATATAGTTGGCGTTGAGGATCGCCACCTTGGTCGCCTGGGTCAGGCCCGCACCACCCATCAGCAGGATATACGCCCAGCTGACCGGCAGGATCGAGGGCGAGCCGAAGGGCGCTGCCGAAACCGGACCCACAGCCGTGCCGTATTCCGGGTGACCCGGCAGGTGTTCGGTCAGATGCGCCTTGACGCCGATCGGACCCATGCCGGGGCCACCACCACCATGCGGAATGCAGAAGGTCTTGTGCAGGTTCAGGTGGCTGACGTCACCGCCAATATCACCCGGACGGGACACACCCACCATCGCGTTCATGTTGGCGCCATCGATATAGACCTGGCCGCCGTGATCATGGGTGATCTGGCAGACCTCCTGAACGGTGGTCTCGAACACGCCATGGGTGGACGGGTAGGTGATCATGCAGCCCGCGAGGTGGTCAGAGTGTTTCTCTGCCTTTTCACGGAAGTCCGCGACGTCGATGTTGCCGTTGTCGTCCGCTTTGATCGGAACCACTTTCCAGCCCACCATCTGTGCGGAGGCCGGGTTGGTGCCATGGGCAGAGGTCGGGATCAGGCAGACGTTGCGATGCGCCTGGCCACGCGATGCGTGGTAGTTGCGGATCGTCAACAGGCCCGCGTATTCGCCCTGCGCACCGGAGTTCGGCTGCTGGGAAATCGCGTCATAGCCGGTGATCTGGCACAGCTTGTCGTTCAGATCGTCGATCATCTGGTGGTAACCCTGCGCCTGATCTTCAGGAACGAAGGGGTGCAGGTTGCTGAATTCCGGCCAGGTGACCGGGATCATCTCGATGGTTGCGTTCAGCTTCATGGTGCAGGAGCCAAGCGGGATCATCGCGCGGTCCAGCGCCAGATCGCGGTCGGCCAGACGGCGCATGTAGCGTGTGATCTCTGCCTCGGCCCGGTTCTTGTGGAAGATCGGGTGCGTGAGATACGCGCTGTCGCGCAGCATGGCTTCGGGCAGACGGTACTGCTTGTTGGAGCTGTCGTCCTTGCGATCGATGCCAAAGGCACCCCAGACGGCCTCGATGGTTTCGGGGCGGGTCTGTTCGTCCAGCGAGATACCGACCTTGGTTTCGCCGACGCGGCGCAGGTTGATGCCCCGCTGAACGGCGGCTTCCATGACGGTTTTCTGCAGGTGGCCAACTTCGACGGTGATGGTGTCAAAGAACACTTCCGGTTCAACCTTGAACCCGGCCTCTTCCAGACCAGCCGCCAGACGCGCAGTCTTGCGGTGTACGGACTGGGCAATCGCCTTGATGCCATCGGGACCGTGGTAGACGGCATACATCGATGCGATCACCGCCAGCAGCGCCTGTGCGGTACAGACGTTGGAGTTGGCTTTCTCGCGACGGATGTGCTGTTCGCGGGTCTGCAGCGACAGGCGGTAGGCCTTGTTGCCGCGCGCATCGATGGACACACCGATGATCCGGCCCGGCATGGAGCGTTTCAGCTTGTCCGAGGTCGCCATATAAGCAGCGTGCGGGCCGCCGTAGCCCATCGGAACACCGAAACGCTGGGTGGAGCCGATGGCGATATCCGCGCCCATTTCACCGGGGGATTTCAGCAGCGCCAGCGACAGGATGTCGGCGGCCACAACCGCGATGCCCTTGTGCTCGTGCAGGGCGGCGATCTGGTCGCTGAAGTCGGTGACGTGACCATGGGTGCCGGGATACTGGAAGATCGCGCCAAAGACGGCGCCCGCATCCAGCTCTGCCGGTTCGGCAACCACAACATCGATGCCCAGAGGCTCGGCGCGGGTCTTGATCACGGCGACGGTCTGCGGGTGGCAGTTCTTATCCACGAAGAAGGCCGCGTTATTCGCCTTGGAGCGCGAACCGCGATGCGCCATCGCCATGGCTTCGGCGGCGGCAGTGGCTTCGTCGAGCAGCGAGGCGTTGGCCACCGGCAGGCCAGTCAGATCGCTGACCATGGTCTGGAAGTTCAACAGCGCCTCAAGACGGCCCTGCGAAATCTCGGGCTGATAGGGCGTGTAAGCCGTGTACCAGGCCGGGTTTTCCAGAATATTGCGCAGGATCGGCGCGGGCGTGGTGGTGCCGTGGTAGCCCTGACCGATCAGGGAGGTCAGCACCTTGTTCTTGCCCGCGATCTCTTTCATGTGGAAGAGCGCATCGCGTTCGGTCATCGCCGGGCCCCAGTCCAGCGCCTCTTTCTGGCGGATGGCGGGCGGCACGGTGGCGTCGATCAGCTCATCGAGGGTGTTGAAGCCGATCACCTTCAGCATATCGGCCATTTCACGCGGGCTGGGCCCGATATGGCGGCGATTGGCAAAGTCGTAGGCTTCGTAATCAGTCAGTTTGAAGGCCATGGGAATGTCCTAATTCGTGGTGGTCCCGCCGGACCATACCGGCGGGTAATCAAGGGAGGGATCGGGCCAGCGCGACTGCCGGCCCGGCCCATCAGCAGGATCAGCCGATCAGGGCCTTGTAGCCGTCCAGATCCATCAGATCTTCCAGCTGGGCGCTGTCGGAGAGCTTGATCTTGTAGATCCACGCCGCGCCTTCGGGGTCTTCGTTCAGGGCGCTGGGGTTGTCGGCCAGATCTTCGTTCACGGCGGTGATTTCACCATCCAGAGGCGCGTAGATTTCCGACGCCGCTTTCACCGATTCAATGACGCCGATCTCGCCGCCTTTTTCGAATTCTTCACCGCTGTCCTGCTGCTCGACAAAGACAACTTCGCCCAGCTGGTCAGCCGCGTGTTTGGTGATGCCGAGCGTGGCGGTGTCGCCCTCGACGGTGATCCATTCGTGATCTTCGGAATAATAGGTGGTCATCTCGGGTACTCCTGGAGCTTAGCGTTTGTAATTCTGGGTGACGAAGGGCAGGGCGACGATTTCTGCGTCATGGGCCTTGCCACGAATGATCAGTTTGACCTGTTCGCCGACCTTGCCGTGCGGGGCAGCGACATAGCCCATTGCGACCGGGCCGCCGACGGTGGGGCCAAAGCAGCCGGAGGTGATCTCACCGATGGTGTTGCCTTCGGCGCATTGGATCTCAACGTGCTGACGGGCAGGGGCGCGACCGGAGGGTTTGATCCCGACCAGTTTCTTCGCCGCGCCGTCGGCCAGCTCTTTCTGGATGCGGTCGGCACCGGGGAAACCGCCCTCTTCCTTGCGGCGTTTCTGGATCGCCCAGGCCAGCGACGCCTCAATCGGGGAGGTCGACTGGTCGATATCGTTGCCATAGAGGCAGAGGCCCGCTTCCAGACGCAGGCTGTCACGCGCGCCCAGACCGGCCGGCTCACAATCCTCATGGGCCAGGAACAGTTTGGTGATGCGTTCGGCGTCTGCATCGGGGATGGAAATCTCATAGCCGTCCTCGCCAGTGTAGCCGAGGCGCGACAGCCGGCATTCCACACCGTCGATATCAGCGACGATGGTTTCCATGAACTTCATCTCACGCGCAGCGGGGCACAGATCGCCCACTACATTTTCGGCGGCGGGGCCCTGGACAGCTACCAGCGCGCGGTCGAAGATCTCGGTCACTTCGACGCCGTCGAGATGCGCCTTCATGTGGGGGATGTCCTGATGGCGCAGAGCCGCGTTCACCACCACGAAATAATGGTCGCCAGCGTTGGAGACGATGAGGTCATCCATGATGCCGCCGTCTTCGTTGGTGAAGAAACCATAGCGCGCCTTGCCTTCCTTGAGGGTGGCATAGGCCTGCGGGCAGATCGCTTCCAGTTTCTTGCCGACGTTGTCACCGCGCAGGATCACCTGACCCATGTGGCTGACATCGAACAGCGCAGCTTTCTCGCGGCACTGCTTGTGCTCTCCCATGATGCCCATGGGGTATTGGACCGGCATTTCCCAGCCGGCAAAGTCGACCATCTTGCCGCCGAGGGCGACATGCAGGTCATAGAGCGGAGTACGTTTCGGCGCGTCGGTCATAGCGTCTTGCCCTTGAATTGGAATGTGAAAGGAACCGGGGCGCGACGCCTGCCGCGCCCCGATGTAGGTTGATTTTGGTTATTCTGCCGCGCCTTTGCTCGGCTCTTCGGTCTGCCCGTTGGAGGCAAAGAACTCCTTGGTCACCTTGAAGACAACCGGGCTCAGCAGGGCGAGTGCGATCAGGTTCGGGATCGCCATCATGGCGTTCAGCGTGTCTGCCAGCAGCCAGATGAAGCCCAGATCAGCGGTGGCCCCGAAGTAGATCGCGACGATCCACAGCACACGGTAGCCGATCAGCACCTTGGCGCCCAACAAGTAGCCGACGCATTTCTCGCCATAGTAGGACCAGCCGAGAATGGTGGTAAAGGCAAAGATCGACAGCGCGATGGCAATCACATAGCCGCCAAAGCCGGGCAGGGAGGTTTCAAACGCCAGCGAGGTCAGCGCAGCGCCACTTTCGCCCGAGGTCCAGGCGCCGGAGGCGATGATCGCCAGACCGGTGATGGAGCAGACGATGATGGTGTCGATGAACGTGCCCAGCATCGCGATCAGACCCTGGTTTACCGGACCTTTGGTCTCAGCTGCGGCATGCGCAATCGGAGCGGAGCCCAGACCGGCTTCGTTCGAGAACACGCCACGCGCCACACCAAAGCGGATTGCGGCCCAGACAGCGGCCCCGGCAAAACCACCTTCAGCAGCGGAGGGGGTGAAGGCATAGGTGAAAACCAGACCCAATGCGTTGCCCAGTTGGTCGGCGTTGATGATCAGCACCAACAGACCGACGGTGATGTAGCTGACGGCCATGAACGGCACCAGCTTACCAGCCACCGCCCCAATGCGGGTGATACCGCCGAGGATCACGGCACCAGTCAGCGCCATCAGCACAATACCGGTGATGGATGGGTTGAAGCCAAAGTTGGTTTCCAGCACCTGCGCCACACCGTTGGCCTGCACACCATTGCCGATCCCAAAGGCCGCAATTGCGCCGAACAGGGCAAAGGCAAAGCCCAGCCAGGCCCATTTCTGGCCAAGACCATTTTTGATGTAATACATCGGGCCGCCAACATAGTTGCCCTGATCGTCCTGCTCGCGGTATTTCACCGCCAGCACGGCCTCGGAATATTTGGTGGCCATGCCCACGAGTGCGGTCATCCACATCCAGAATAGCGCGCCGGGACCGCCGAGGAACACAGCGGTTGCAACGCCGGCGATGTTGCCGGTGCCGATGGTGGCGGACAGCGCGGTCATCAGCGCGTTAAACGGGGTGATCTGGCCTTCGCCGTCGCCTGCCTCGCGGCCTTTGAACAGCAGCGCAAAGCCGGTGCCGATGCGCAGGATGGGCATCAGCTTCAGCCCGACCTGCAAAAACAGGCCAACGCCGAGAATGAGGACCAGCATCAGCGGGCCCCAGACGATCCCGTTGATATAGCCCACAATTGAATTCAGAACTTCCATATTTTTCCTCCCTTTAGGTGGTATTCTCTGGCCTTAGATTGCCTGTCCCGGCCTTTGCTGCGGTTCGCGACCGGTGACAAGCCATTTTCTGGGTTCCGCCCCTCCTGCCGCGACCGACCAGCCGCGGGGCAGACCCCAAATGCGGGGATTTACGCTGTGCCGTCTCCCCCTGCATTGACGCTGGTGAGCTGCCGGTTCCGGGCCTCTTTCAGCGCTGCAAAATCCTCATCCGCGTGGAAGGATGAGCGGGTCAGAGGTGTCGCCGAGACCCCCAGGAACCCTTTGCTTCGGGCCATCCGCTCAATCTGCTCGAACTCCTCAGGGGTGACGAAGCGATCAATCGGATGGTGTTTCGGGGTGGGCTGCAAATATTGGCCCACGGTCAGGAAATCGACATCTGCCGCGCGCAGATCATCCATCACCTGACGCAGATCTTCCACTGTTTCGCCCATGCCAACCATCAGGCCGGATTTGGTGAACACCTGCGGATTGGCGCGTTTGGCGTCATCCAGCAGGCGCAGCGAGCTGTAGTAGCGCGCGCCGGGACGGACACGGGGGTAGAGATGCGGCACGGTTTCCAGATTGTGGTTGAACACATCCGGCGCGGCCCCAAACACGATCTCGGCGGCGTTGCCCTTGCCCAGAAAATCCGGGGTCAGCACCTCAATCGTGGTGTCGGGGGTCTGGTGGCGCACGGCGCGGATGGTCTGGGCGATATGTTCGGCGCCGCCATCCTCCAGATCGTCGCGGTCAACGCTGGTGATCACCACATGGCGCAGCGCCAGTTTCTTCACCGCCAGGGCCACGCGACCGGGCTCAAAGGCATCCAGCGCATCGGGGCGGCCGGTGGAGACGTTGCAGAAGGAACAGCCGCGGGTGCAGACCTCCCCCATGATCATCATGGTGGCGTGGCGTTTGGACCAGCATTCGCCAATATTGGGGCAGGCGGCCTCTTCGCAGACGGTGGTCAGATTGTGGTCCCGCATCAGGCGGCGGGTCTCAAAATATTCCGCGCTCTCGATTTTCTTGCGGCGGATCCACTTCGGCTTGCGCGGGATCTCGCTATCGGCCTTTTTCGACTTTTCCGGGTGGCGGAGCCGCGGCATCGGGACGTTCATCTGGGGTACCTCCTCAGGGCGAGAGATCGGACGGCGATCAGGCGTGAATGGCCCGACCCATGGCATCAAGGCAGGCTTCCTTCACCGCTTCGGCCATTGCCGGATGCGCGTGGCAGGTGGCGGCCACCTCGGCGACGGTGGCGCCTTTGGTCATCGCCAGCACCAGTTCGGCGATCAGATCACCGCCATGTGCGCCGCAGATATGGGCGCCCAGGATCTGGCCCTCGGGTGTTGCCAGCACTTTGACCGCGCCGTCGGTTTCGCCCTGCGCACGGGCGCGGGAATTGGCCATGAAGGTGAATTTTCCGACAATGTAATCCGTGCCCGCCTCTTTCAGCGCCTCTTCGGTCTTGCCAACCGATGCCACCTCGGGATCCGTATAGACGATGCCGGGGACAGTGTTGTAATCCACATGCCCCGCCTGACCGGCGAGCATCTCGACACAGGCCACGCCGTCCTCCTCGGCCTTATGCGCCAGCATCGGGCCGGGCACACAATCACCAATCGCATAGATACCTTCGACAGATGTGGAGAAGCGTTCGTCCACCTCGACAAAGCCGCGCGCATTGACGGAAACACCCAACGCCTCCAGCCCCAGACCCCGGATCACCGGGCGGCGCCCGATGGCGATCAGCACCTTATCGGCGACCAGCTGCTCTTCTTTGTCTTTGCCGACGCGGTCCAGCGTCAGGGTCAGGCCATCCTCGCTACGGTCGATGAATTTCAGCGCGCGGCCCAGCTGGAACTTCAGCCCCCGTTTGGACAGGGCGCGCTGCGCCAGTTTGGCGATTTCGCCGTCGATGCCCGGCAGGATCCGGTCGAGATATTCGACCACGGTGACCTTTGCACCAAGACGCGACCAGACCTGACCCAGCTCCAGCCCGATGACACCGGCACCGACCACCACCAGATGCTTGGGCACCTCTGGCAGGGTCAGCGCGCCGGTGCTGGACACCACGTCGCCCTCGTCGATATCGACGCCCGGCAGCGGGGTGGGTTCGGAGCCGGAGGCGATCAGGATGTTCTTGGTCTCGTGGATCTCGTCGCCAACCTTCACCTTGCCGACAGCGGGAATGCTGGCCCAGCCTTCGATCTGATCAACGCCGTTCTTCTTGAACAGGAAGGCAATGCCTTTGGTGAGATCGCCGACAATCTTGTCCTTACGCGCCATCATCGCGTCCAGATCCAGTCGGACGCCATCAACAGCAATCCCGTGACCGGCCAAATGCGACAGGCTTTCATACTTACCGGAGGAGGAAAGCATCGCCTTGGACGGGATGCAGCCGACATTGAGACAGGTACCGCCGAGGGTGCCGCGTCCTTCGACACAGGCCACCTTGAGCCCCAGCTGCGCCGCGCGAATGGCCGCAACATAGCCGCCCGGGCCACCACCGATAACGATCAGGTCATATAGGCTCATCGCCTGCCCTCCAGTTTGTCTGCCAGGGAACATATGTCCCTAATTCTCCCACGATGTTTCCTTTAAGAAACTTTTCCACCATAAGCAACTATTGGTTTCACATAGAAACTTTGACCTGTGTCTGAGAGGGAGTTAAACATTGGGAAATTCAGGAGATTGCCCGCCAATGGAACCCATCAATCCGGAAGACGGCGCCCCCGTGGCAGAGGTTGCCGAGGCCCCGGACGGCGATGCGCTGGGGAAAATGATTCGAGATTCGCGTAAGGAAAAGGGCCTGACGCTGGAGGAGGCGGCCAAGGCCGCCAATATCGGGCGCTCCACCCTGTCGAAGATCGAGAACAACCAGACCCGCCCCAGTTTCGAGATCATCCGCCGCCTGATGCAGACGCTGGATCTGCAGACGCCGCAGCTTTTCGTGCAATCTGCCAAGAGCGATATTTCCGGTCGGCGCGATTACACCCGCAAGGGTCAGGGTGAGCATCAGGAAACCGAGACCTACGACCATGAGCTGCTCTGCACCGAGCTGACCAGCAAACGGATGCTGCCCTATTTCAGCCGGATCAAGGCGCGGGATGTGTCGGAGTTCGAAACCTGGATCCGCCACAGCGGCGAGGAATTCATGTTGGTGATCAGCGGGGAGCTGATCCTTTATACAGAACACTACCGCCCGCTGCCGATGAAGGCCGGCGATACGGTCTATTATGACAGCGGCATGGGCCATTGCTGCGTATCAACCAGCGCCGAGGACGCGCATGTCCTCTGGGTCTCGCTGGACTAATCCCGGCCTGCCGACAGTAAATTACCTGTAACAAGAAACGCCGCCCGCGCATTGGCGGGGCGGCGTTGTGGGTCGGGCTACGAGTGACCCCGGCTACTCGGCAGCGATGCCAAGCGAGGCTGCGGCGCCGGGGGCGTCCCCGCGATCAAACCGTGACCAGCTGAGATCCCCGTCGTAGCGCCAGGCCAGCTGCCCGTGCTCATCCATGGCAATCAGATGCAGCCAGCCATTGTCGAACAGGTCACGCACCTGCGGGTGGCGCTCCAGGATCTGGGTCATGGCCTCACGCGGGGCTTCGATCACCACGGTCAGGCGCAGGGGATCATGTTGCAGCGCCTCGCCATCATGCACCGACTGCCACGGCAGGCCGGGTTTCAGCGCGCCGCCGTTGCCCTCCAGCACGCCGATACCGCCGGCCACATTGTGCAACAGCTTGTTGCCGCCGCCGAACAGGGCCGGGGCAACGCTGGAGCCATAATATTGCAGGCTGATCCAGCTGGCGACCACCACCGGCGCGGTCAGGATCAGTTCCAGCACGCCAAACCCCTCATCCGCGCGCCAGTCATAGCTGTGCAGAAACGACTGCCCGTCCAGCGCCGTGCCCTCGGTCCGGCTGCGTGGCGCCGCGACAAAGGCCCGGCACCCCGCCAGCCCCCATTCGGGGCGCAGCTCAGCCCAGTCTGACGACCGGCGCAGAATATCGCCGCCCGCCTTGGCGCGGGGCAGCCGGGCGGCGCGTTCACTGCGCGCCAGCGCCCCCGCAGCCTTGACCCAGCGGCGCAGGCGCGCCAGGTCGCGGGCCAGCCGGGTCTCACATCCGGCCGGCAGATCCTGCTCATAGAGCGTCACCTGATCGGTGGTGGTATGATGCAGCGCCGCCAGAAACACGGTGTCCTGCGGGATCATGATCCCCGCCGCAGTCAGGCCCGCGCGCACCCCGGCGTCATTCAGCAGCCCGGCCAGAAGCCGCGCATTCACATCCCCTGCGTGACCGCCACAGGCGCCGCAGTGCAGAGCGCTGGCGTGGGGGTTATTGGTCACATCCGCGCCATGGCCTGCCAACAGGACCACCGGGGCAAAATTATCGGTCAACGACATCGCCGACAGGATGGTTTTTGCCATTGCGATGCGGCTGTCCAGATCCACCGATGGATCCAGTTGCGGCGCCGGATCGGTGGCGGCGCGACCGCTGACACCAAAGGCGTCGCGCAGCAGTTTGCCCGCATAGACCGGGCCCGTCGCCTCAACAAAGGCAAAGGACGAAACGGCCGCCAGTTTGAACCGCCCCCAGGCACGTCTGGCCCGCGCCGCATAACGCCGGGCCAGGTCAAGCTCGCCCGGTTCTGCAGCCTTGGAACAGACACCCGCCGTCAGCAGCACCGGCCCCCGGCCTTCGGTGACATCGGATCCGGCTGCGTTATGCGCCGTCGCAAGGCCAAAGAAACCAGCGAACCCGATCGTCTCCACACCGCTATCCTGCGCTTCCAGCGCGCGGCGAAACACCTCTGAGCGGACATCAATACAGAAGGCTGCCTGCACCGCCGGACGCGCAGCCGTACCCTCGGCGCCATCCTCAGCCACCTGGCGCGGGGTGGCCGCAAGCGTCGTGGCCAGCTGCCGCTGGGCGGCGCGTTCTCCGGCCTCCTGCAGGATCGCGTCGATGATGTGATCGCGGCTTGGCGTTACCGGGGTTTCATGCTGCGCGACCACAGCTTGCCAGCGTGCTTCAATCGCGTCGCGGTACTGATGAAACAGCGCCTCGTCAAACACCATGCGGATCGCCAGCAGCTCCACCGTGGTGGTGTCGCTGCCGCCCTCAAGCTCGGCCTGCCACGACAGGTAGCGGCCATATTGAGCCCAGCCCTGAAGGGTGATCAGCCAGCGATGAAACCCGGTGCCCGCCGCCTCTGAGGTCAGGCCAAGCGTCTCCGAGGCCCGCCCGATCGCGCGCCAATGGGACCGGTTGGTGGCGCTGACAAAACTGCCAAAGCCGCGCAGCCCGTGGACTTCCGGCGTCAGGTCGCGGGTGGCAAACTGCCGCCAAGCCGCATAGGCGCCGCCGCTGCGATCCGGTTGCCACAGGGCCTGACCCTGATCAAAATGACTGGCCGCAAAGGCGCCGATCCGATCTTCGATAAGGCCGGGCCAGTCGATTCCGGAGACCTCAGCCGCCAGGTCCGCAACCGTGGGCAGGGCCACCGGGTCGCCCGCAGCCTCCTCCGGGGTCAGTGCCGCGTGAAGATCCGCCAGCGTCACCCCGCTAAATTCAGCACCGGCCCGCGCCAGTGCGGCACGCAGATCGCTGTCGGTGAGTTCCCCTGCGGCCTGTTTTGCCGCCCAATGGCTGCGCTGCGGGGTCACCCGGGTGCCCGCAACCCGCGCCAACCGCGCCGAGGTCACCGCCAGGGGTTCCTCGCGCTGGCCAAGGAAAGGGTTCACCGCCACGCTGGCAGTCAGCGGAAACAGCGGCGGGATTGCGCGGGCGGCCTGATTGGCGCAGGTGACCAGTTCCAACAGGGCGGCAGGATAGGTTTCGTGCTTCATCAACATCGCTTCAATCTCCCGGTTTCAGACCTGTGTCCGCTTTGACCAGCCACCCAGCAGCCGGTCGAAAATCGCATTTGCATAAAGCCCGTTGGCCAGATGAACCCGCAGCCCCGCCGCCGCCGGGTGCATCGCCCAAAGCGGAAAGGTCGCCTGCGCCACCGCCACCGCGCCAAAACTGATGAGCGCCAGCAGGATCAGCGCCCATTCCAGCGGACCGGGGGCAGGGGTGGCGGGCAGGGTGCCCGCGGTCAGTTTCAGCGCCGCCAGTTGCAGCAGGAAATAACTGACAGAGGTGGCCGCCGCATAGATCACCGTGCGCCGGGTCAGCGCACCGGGGGCGGCATCGGCCAGACCCTGCGCCAGAATATAGGCCACGCCAAAAATCAGGATCACCCCCAGCGCAATTGCCTGCACCGATTTGCCGTCAAAGCCGAAGATCGCACCAACCAGCGCATAGATCACGATACCGATGCCAAAGGCCTGCATCACATTGCGTCCGCTTGGCACTGCGACGGGGCCAGGACGCCGGATCGCGGCGACATTGGCCACCGCCTCACCGGCGCTGAGAAACGCATGCGCCTTATAAAGCGAATGCGCCACGATATGCAGCAGCGCCAGCGGGAACAGCGCCAGACCGCATTGCATGATCATAAACGCCATCTGCGCGATGGTGGACCAGGCAAGCGAGGTCTTGACCGCAGGCTGCGTCAGCATCACCAGCCCGCCAAACAGCGCGGTAAACCCGCCCAGCATCACCAGCAGCGCCATCACCGCAGGGGCCGCCAGCATCACATCGGCAAAGCGGATCAGCAGGAAGCCCCCGGCGTTGATCACCCCGGCATGCAGCAATGCGGACACCGGCGTCGGGGCCTCCATCACCTCGGTCAGCCAGCCATGGGTTGGAAACTGCGCCGAGGCGAGAACCGCCGCCAGCGCGATCAGCACGGCGGCCGCGATCGTCAGCAGATCAGGCGCAGCGGTGGCCAGAATGGTGGCAATATCGCTGGTGCCATAGGCCAGGATCAGCAAGAGCGCAGCGATGGCCAGGGACACCTCGCTGGCCCGCGCCACCAAGGCCTTCTTGCGGGCGGCACGGCGCGCTGTGGTCCGGTCACGGTAAAACAACAGCAGCTGATGCAGACACAGGCTGGTGGCGGTCCAGGCCAGCACCAGCTGCACCAGATTACCCGACATCACCAGCAGCAGAACCGCCGCCAAAGTGGCCGCCATCCAACCGGTAAAGGCACCCTGCCGCGCCTCGCCATCCATATAGGTGGCGCTGTAACGCAGCACGATCCAGCCAATGAAACTGACCAGGCAGAGCATCACGACGCTGACCACATCCAGCCGCACCGACAGCCCGGCCCCAAAAAGACCCAGCAGCGGTGAGCTGCCCGGACCCGCCATCATCAGCACCGCCGCTGATATCATCGAAACGCCAAAGGCGCCAAGCCCCGCATATTCCGCCAGACGTGGCAATGCAGCAGGGCGCAGACCGGGGCTGCGGCGGGCACGGACCGCCACAGCCAACAGCAGTACCGGGGCCAGAAGCGGCAGAAACAAATACAGCATAAGAGGCTCTCCCAATCACAATGCAGCACGCGACGCTGCTTCAACGACAGAGGTAACGCCAGGCGCGTATTAATAAAAATTCATTGTTTTGCTCTTTTCGTTCTATTAATACGAACGAATGCCACTGAACTATCATCACCTGCGCTATTTCTGGGCTGTGGCCCATGATGGCAATCTGACCCGCACCGCCCAGCGGCTGAACCTGTCGCAATCGGCGCTGTCTGTGCAGATCAAGCAGCTGGAAGAACGGCTGGGCCACCCGCTGTTTGACCGGCGCGGGCGACAATTGCATCTGACCGAAGCCGGACGGATCGCGCTGGATCATGCGGATGCGATCTTTGCCACCGGGCAGGAGCTGATCGCCACGCTTGAGGACACGGGCCGCAGCCGTCAGGCCCTGCGCGTAGGCGCGCTGGCGACCTTGTCTCGGAACTTTCAGATCGGATTTCTGCGCCCGATGCTGGCGCGCAGCGATGTTGAGGTGATCCTCAGATCCGGCAGCCCGACCGAACTGCTGGAAGGGTTGGCGACGCTGAACCTTGATCTGGTGTTGATGAATCGCGAGCCGCCCAATGACACCCTGACACCTTATGAAACCCATCAAATCGCGGATCAGGCGGTCAGCATCGTCGGCACCCCGGACCGGCTGAACCCGCGCCTGCCCATTCGGGAGCTGCTGACCACCCAGCCTTTTGTGCTGCCGACCACCGACAACACGGTGCGGACCGCCTTTGATGCCATGGCCAGTCGCCTGTCGGTGGTGCCACAGGTCGCGGCAGAGGTCGACGACATGGCAATGATGCGCCTCTTGGCCCGCGAAGACATCGGTCTGGCGCTGGTAGCCCCGATCGTGGTGCAGGATGAACTGTCCTCCGGGCGGCTGCTGGAAGCAGAAGAACACCCCCGCATCCGCGAAACCTTCTATGCCATCACCCTAAGACGCCGCTTCCCGAACCCGCTGGTTCAGGAATTGCTTTGAGGCCGCTGATTAGAAAAATCATCCGGGACGTGCACCCCCCCATCCGCTCAAAGTAAGAATTTGAACTTTCTTCACCATTTTCGACGTCTTGCTTAATATCCGGGATACCTGTAATCGGATCATAGATAATTTCTGGCATATTAGTCTGCCTTCAAAATAGAAAAATCATATTGTACAGTACTTTTTTTTTCGTCGGCACTTCCTGTGCCAAACCAGAAAATCAAGCGTTCACCATCACCATCACCAACTAAAACTGAAAAACTGATCGTATTCGGACTAAACCCGAAATAAACACTACGCCTCAACACTGCACTAGACACCTTTGCATTTTCGACAATGCGCCCCACGGAGGTGAGCGTATCCTTTGAAAAGTTATTTAAATAACAGTTATTGTCAGAAATACAGCTTTGCAACTCATGAGAAAATTCCTGAATATGTGCAGGCAGCTTACTTGCGGGATGCAATTCTCCACGAAAATTTTCATCAAATATAGGAACACCATCCAGATTCAATTGATTCATCTGAACTTCATCTTGAGTTATATTTATTTGGTAAGACGTGTCTTTGGCACACCCAATCGCTGTATCAAACTCTCCCTCTCTCGAAATCACGATAATGCAATGGGGATGCGTTACATCAGTGGGAAAATTTTCTGCATTCGCTCCCCCCGCAAAAAATACTACCGCTAGTGACGCTATTCTATAAATTGGCCACATAATTCCCCCCAGTCAATTCATACCCCAATCTGATTGCCAGCTTATGCGCCCGTGGCAGATCGACACCGGAGGTGACATGTAGCGACACTTCGCGTGCGTTCTGGACTTTAGCCCAGCGATGCAGGCCCTGGATCAGCGCAAGTGCGATCCGGCCTCCGCCGAGAGTGTTGCGGACACGGCGCGACACCGCGATGGTGTTGATGGACGCTATACGCACGTCTGTCCCGATATGAAATTCCCCAACAGTACAAGCCGCCAGTCCGACGGGGTCCCCGCCCTTGAGGGCTAGTAGAACGATCTGAGGCGCGCCATCCTCAAATGCACCCTGTACCAGCTTACGTGCTTTATCTTCGCTAAACGGAATGTCCCGGTAACGGCTCTCGTCATGAGCCTCCCGGGCGATCTTTGTAATCGCGGGGATATCGTCGTCACTGTTTACGACACGATAAGTGAGTTCTTGGGCCGGGCTGCGCATCTGCACTCAACTTTTAAGCTAATTTTTTGTTACAGCTACCGCCCACCCGCACGCCGTTCAAGTGCCTATATGCTGTAGCCGCAAGAATTCAGAAACCATTGCCTCAGGCACATCACCGCATACTTCTAAAACCTCGGAACGACCGATATGGCGAAGAGCACGCGCGCACGGCGCCTTGCTCACTTGGACAGCTGCATTCGGTTGACCGCGGACAGCGCACCAACCCCTTGCCCTGACTATCCGTGGCGTCTCTGCCAATAGATTGACACTGAAGATGCTTCCACCCCCGCCCTCAGCGCATCAAAGCTTGGGCGGCCTGCGGGGGCAACGGGGCGGGGCGGGGGCAGCTGGTGGTGGTCGCGACCCAGGCGCGGGTCTCGCCTGCCTTCAGAATGGCCATCATCACATCAACTGTATGGGCTGCCAGCTCAATGCCGCAACGATGGGGCCGGTTCTGGGTGATGGCGGCAACCATATCCGCAAGACCGGCGGCGCGGTAATTGGCCTGACGGCGCCCGTCGGGGCGCGTCTCATTCGGCTGGGCAAAGGGGTGATCATCCTCCGGCGCCAGGGGGGTCAGATCACCATCCCCTTCGCTCATCCTGACCACGCCGCCGAAATAATTGGGGTCGGGCAGCTGCAGCGTGCCCTTGGTCCCGTAGAGTTCCATATTGGGATGGCTGCTTGTCCAGACATCCCAGCTGGCCCCCAGCGTGATGATCGCGCCGGTCTCGAATTCCAGCAGCGCGTGGATATTGGTGGCGGTGTCGACCGGGATCTCCTCGCCGTGGCGCGGCCCATTGCCGATGGTGCGGGTGGGGAAGCTGGCCGCCGTCATCGCCGCCACCGATCGCACCGGGCCCAGCAACTGAATGAGATTGGCGATATAATAGGGTCCGAGGTCCAGAACCGGCCCACCCCCCGGCTGAAAGAAGAAGTCCGGGTTCGGATGCCAGTGCTCCATCCCGCGCGACATCACATGGCAGGTGCCGCCAATCACGCGGCCAACCCGCCCCTCATCAATCATGGCGCGGGCCAGCTGATGGGAACCGCCCAGAAACGTATCGGGTGCAGATCCCACGCGCAGGCCGCGCTGCCCCGCCAGATCCCGCAGGGCCATGGCCTGATCCAGCGTCAGCGCCAGTGGTTTTTCGGAATAGGCGTGTTTGCCTGCCTCCAGAATGCGCCGGGTCAGCGGATAATGCGCCTCCGGGACGGTGAGATTGACCACCACGGCGATATCCTCAGCCGCCAAGAGACCCTCCACGGTTTCGGCGCGCAGCCCGTGTTCTGCCGCCCGTGCCTGTGCCGCCTCGGGGTTGATATCTGCCACTGCCCGAAGCGTCATCCCGCTGAAAAGAGGGATCATTTTCAGATAGGTGAGAGAGATATTTCCGCATCCGATGATGCCAATGCCCAGCTCTGTCATGATGACCTCTCAGAATGCCTGTACCGTCGCCAGCGACCGACGGGCGCAGCGGCGATGATCACTGGGGTTGTCATGTTCGATCACGTAACGATCCACGCCAGCCTTTTGCAGGGCGGCGTGAACCGGCGCCCAGGTGATCGTTCCATGGCCCACATCGGCCCAGCCGTCCTCATCCGCGCAGGCCCCGACCGGCGCGACGTCTTTGATATGGGCGGCGTGGATCTGACCTGCAAAACGCTCCACCATGGCCACCGGATTGTGGCCCGCGCGGGCCGTCCAGCCCAGATCCAGCTCCAGTTTCAACTCGGGCGAGGCCCCGGCGATGAGATCCAGCGGCATCACCCCGCCGCCCAGATCCGCCAGCTCAAAATCATGGTTGTGCCAGCCAAAGACAAATCCGGCCTCCTGCACCGGTCGCCCGGCGGCCACCAGACGGGCGGCAAACGCCTCCCACCCGGCATGGTCCACAGGCCGATCCGGGGCCTGCAGCATTGGCGCAAAAATCGCCTCGGCGCCAACCGCGCGACCAATCGCGATGGCCGCCTGCGGATCGCGCTCCAGATCGTCCAGCCCGTAATGCAACGTCGGCATGCTCAGCCCCGCCGCGCGCAGATCCCCGGCCAGCGTCGGCACCTGCGCAAACAGCGCGCCATAGCCCTCAACATCTGTGTAGCCAGCCTCCGCCAGCATGGTGAGCGTGTCAGCCAGCGGCCAGTTGCGCGAGCCGTAGAGTTGGTAGGAAATAGCAGTCATGGTAAGTCCTTCCGGCGCCGTCACAGGCGCGCTTCGGTGTTGGGATCAAAGAGTGAGGCGCGGCCCGTGTCAAAACCGATGCGCAACCGGTCGCCTGCCGACACCCGGCTGGCCCCATCCATGCGCAGCCGCAAATTCTGCGTGCCATGTGTGGCATAGACCAACGTGTCCGACCCCAGCCCCTCGACCAGATCCACCAGCACCTCGGCGGTGGTATCGGCGCGGGTGATCTGCTCTTCGGTCAGGATATGTTCGGGGCGGATGCCGATCACGGCGGCACCATGATGCGGCCCGTTCTGGTAGGCGTACCCCTGCATCGGCAAGGCCAGGTTTCCGGCATGGAATACACCGTCGATCAGCATCCCCTCGATCAGGTTCATGGCCGGGCTGCCGATAAACCCGGCCACATAGAGGTTCTGAGGCCGGTTATAAATCTCCTCCGGGCTGCTCAGCTGCATGATCCGCCCGCCCTTCATGATGGCGATACGGTCCGCCAGCGTCATCGCCTCGACCTGATCATGGGTCACGTAGATCATGGTATTGGCCAATTGCTGATGCAGCCGCTTCAGCACCACCCGCAGATCGGCGCGCAGCTTGGCATCCAGATTGGACAGCGGTTCATCAAACAGGAACACATCCACATCGCGCACCAGCGCCCGGCCGATGGCGACGCGCTGGCGTTGCCCGCCCGACAAGGCGGCGGGTTTGCGTTTCAGCAGCGGTTCGATCTGCAACACCTCGGCGGCGCGGGCCACGCGTTTGGCGATCTCCGGCTTTGGCAGGCGGGCGTTTTTCAGGCCAAAGGAAAGGTTCCCCTCCACCGTCATCTGCGGGTAAAGCGCATAGGACTGGAACACCATGCCAATGCCGCGCTCCGACGGTTCCGCCCAGGTGACATTCTGGCCTTGAATGAAAATCTGCCCGTCGCTGATATCCAGCAGGCCCGCGATACAGTTCAGCAAGGTCGACTTGCCGCATCCGGATGAGCCGAGCAGCACCAGAAATTCGCCCTGTTCGATATCAAGGTTCAGCTGATGCAGCACCTGCAATTCGCCGAAATGGAGGTCGAGGTCGCGGATCTCAACGGAGTGGGTCATAAGTGTCATGAGAGATCAGCCTTTCACGGCGCCAGCAGCAATGCCGCGCACAAATAGTTTGCCAGAGACGAGGTAGATCACCAGCGGCACCAATCCGGTAAGAAGGGTTGCGGCCATGTTGACGTTATATTCCTTCACCCCCTGGACGGAGTTGACGATATTGTTGAGCTGCACCGTCATCGGATAGGTTTCGGGCTTGGTATAGATCACGCCAAACAGGAAATCGTTCCAGATTCCGGTGACTTGCAGGATCATGGCCACGACGAAGATCGGGATCGACATAGGCACCATGACCCGCAGATAGATGCCCCAGAACCCGGCGCCATCCACCCGCGCCGCCTTGAACAGCTCCTCCGGCAGGGAGGCAAAATAGTTGCGGAACAACAGTGTCAGGATCGGCATGCCAAAGATTGAATGGACCAGCACCAGCCCCCACAGCGATCCCATCAGCTTCAGCTCGCGCAGGATGATCACAATCGGATAAAGCATGGTCTGATAAGGAATGAAGGCGCCGATGATCAGGATGGTGAAAAACGTCTCCGACCCTTTGAACCGCCAGTTTGCGAGCGCGTAGCCATTGACGCTGGCGATGGCGATGGACAGCGCCACCGACGGCACCAGGATCTTGATCGAATTGCCAAATCCCCGGCTCAGCCCGTCGCAATTGATGCCGGTGCAGGCCTCCGACCAGGCCTTGACCCAGGGCTGAAACGTGATCTCGACCGGCGGCGAAAAGATATTGCCGAGCCGGATTTCGGGCATCCCCTTGAGCGAGGTCACCACCATCACGTAGAGCGGCAGCAGATAGTAGAGCGCGATCAGCAGCAGCGTTCCATAAAGCATGACATTTCGCCGCGAAACCTTCGCCTTTGGCTTGGTGCCGCGCGGGCCGTCCAGAATACGGACCGGGGTGGCCTTCGGGGTTTGTGGGGACAGATCAACCACGTTTCTTTCCTCCGAATTCCAGATAGGCCCAGGGCACTAGGATGATGATCACCGACAGCAGCATCATGGTGGAGGCGGCAAAGCCCTGACCCAGGTTCTGGGCCTCAAACATGTAGTTGATTACGTATTTCGCAGGCACCTCGGATGAGATGCCGGGACCGCCATTGGTCTGGGCCACCACCAGATCGTAAAGCTTGATAATGCCGCTGGCTATGATCACCAGCGCGGTGACAAACACCGGGCGCATCATCGGGATGATCACCCGGACATAGGTTTTGGTCACGCCGATCCCGTCAACGCGGGCGGCCTTCCAGATGTCCTCATCAATGCCGCGCAGCCCCGCCAGCATGATCACCATGACAAAGCCGCTGCCCTGCCACAGCCCGGCGATCAGCACGCCGAAAATCACCGTTTCCGGGTTGTTCAGCGGATCAAAGGCAAAGCTCTCCCAACCCCAGCTGCGCACCACATTCTGAATGCCGAAATCCGGGTTCAGGATCCATTGCCAGGCCAATCCGGTCACCACAAAAGACAACGCAAACGGGTAGAGAAAGATGGTGCGAAACGCGCCCTCAAAGCGGATCTTGCGATCCAGCAGAGCCGCCAGGGTGAAACCGATCGCCATGGTCAGCACCAGCGAGCAGAGGCCATAGATCAGCAGGTTTTCGACCGAGATCAGCCAACGATTGCTTGACCAGAGCCGCTCATATTGATCGAAACCGACGAATTTCCACTTCGGCAGCAGCCGCGATTTGGTGAAGGAATGCGCAACCGTCCAGGCGGTGCCGCCCATGAACACCACCAGCGCGGTGAGGATCATCGGCACCGAGGCGATTTTTGCATTGAGATTGCGCAGCACGCGGGGCGGGCGCGGCCGGGTCGCGCGGCTGTGTCCGCTGCGGCCGGTTGGAGGGGCTAGTGTCATGATATGTCTCGTTCTGGATCAGCGCGCCGGTCAGGGCAGGCGGCAACGCCAACCGGGGCGCTGATCAAGGCGCGCCCCGGCTGAAATGCGGCTCAATCAGCGTCCGCGATAATCTCGGCATAGCGCGCCTGCGCATCCGCCGCCGCCATGTCAGAGGCCCAGAATTCCGCCATCAGATCCTGAATCTGCGCCTGGGTATCGGCGGAAAACGCCTGATCCATGCTGGGCAGAACATTGCCATCGGCCAGAATCGCGAGGCCCTTTTTCATGCAGTCATTGGCTGCTGACAGATCGACATCTCCGCGCACCGGCAGGGAGCCCTTGGTCAGGTTGAAATCGACCTGAACCTCCTTGGAGATCAGCACCGACGCCATATCCATCTGCGCCTGTTTGACCCCGGCATCCTCAATCACCGGGAAGTAAAACGCATCACCGCTGGTGTCGATGATCTGGTTCAGCCCCATGCCGGGCAGGCAGCTGTAATCCTGTCCGGCCACCTGTTCGGCAAGGGTGAATTCCCCCTGCGCCCAATCGCCCATGATCTGCCCGCCGGCCTTGCCGGTGATGACCATATTGGTGGCCAGGTTCCAGTCCTGCACATTGCTGTCGCGCGCCAGTTCGCGGGCGTCGACCACCGCATCAAAAACCTTGGCATATTGCGGCCCGGCGGCGACCTCGGCGTTGCGTTCCAGCGAGACCTTGCGCCAGCTGTCCTGATCGACCAGCCCGACAGTCAGCGCGCCAAAGGCGATCCGCTGCTGCCAGCCCTGCTGTCCCATGGCCAGCGGCACGATACCCGCCTCGGCCAGCTTTGGCGCGGCGGCGACAAATTCATACCAATCCTGCGGCACGCTCATCCCCGCCTTGTCAAAGGCGTCATGGCTGAGCCAGAGCCACTGCGTGGAATGGATATTGACTGGCACACAGTAGATGCGCCCCTCGTAGGTGCAGCTGTCCAGCAGCGACGGCGGGTTGACGATATCGCGCCAGCCTTCCTTTTCCGCCAGTTCGGTGAGGTCGGTCATCAGCCCCGCCTCGATCAGCTCCTCGGCCTGACGACCATGGGTGAGCTGCGTTGCCGCCATCGGATCACCGCCCAGAATACGGCTGATAATGATCGGACGCGCAGTGGTACCAGATCCGGCGATGGCACCATCAACCCAGTTATGTGCGGTCTGATCATTGACCGCATCGGCAAATTTCGTAACCGCCGCAGCCTCCCCGCCCGAGGTCCACCAATGGGTCACCTCCAGATCAGCCGAGTGCGCGATGGTGGCGCTAACACTAAAGGCTGTCGTCATCAGCATAGATGTCAATTTCACGATTTATCCTCCCTGACTAAATCGTTATAGATCGACTTATAACGATTTAGATTGACCTCGCAAGATGTTTTCTGCAACACGAAGAACAGGACGTGGGGTCGCGGGTCTGATAGAGATCCCAAACCACGATATGAGCAATGCGAGGCGCCAATGGCCAAATCTACCCCCCCAAGCGACGGTCTGCCCCGCGATGGCAAGAAGCCGACGCTTAAAACCATCGCCAAGGCCAGCGGCATGGCCGTGCCCACGGTTTCGCGGGCGCTGTCCGATGCGCCCGATATCAGCGAAGCGACCAAGAAGAAGGTGCGCGAAATCGCCGATGCGCTTGGCTATGTGCCAAATCGCGCGGGCGTGCGGCTGCGCACCGGGCGCACCAATGTCATCAGTCTGGTGATGTCGGCAGAACGCGAGATGATGACCCAGACCGCCCGGTTGCTGACCTCGCTGGGGCTGGCGTTGCGCGAAACCCAGTATCACCTCAATGTCTCACCGGTGTTTCCCGACGACGATCCGCTGCGCGCAGTGCGCTACATCGTGGAGAATCAGACTGCCGATTGCGTGATCTTCAATCAGGTCGAACCGGAGGATAAGCGCGCGGAATATCTGATTGAGCGGAAGTTCCCATTTGCCACCCACGGACGCACCAAATGGGCCGATCAGCACCCCTATTATGACTTCGACAATTTCGCCTTTTCCGAATTGTCGCTTGCCGAACTGGCGGCGCGGGGGCGCAGGAATATAGTGCTGCTGGCGCCGCCTCTGGCGCAGAACTATGCCAACGATATGGTGAACGGCGCCCGCCACGCCGCCAAGGCGCTGGGGATCCAGCTGCACGTGGCCCGTCAGGTCCAGAGCAACGGTCTATATAAGGATCTGCGCAACTGGGCAGCGCAGAAACACCGCGAAGATCCAACAATCGACGGCTTTCTCTGCGCCTCCACCAACGCCACCATGTCCGTGGTCGCGGGCATGGAAAGCTGTGGCTGCACCGTCGGGCAGGAGTTTGACGTGGTCGCCAAGGAGGGGCTGCACATGCTGAAATTCGTGCGCCCCGAAATCATTGTCGTGCAGGAAGATATCGAAGCCACCGGCGTCTTCCTCGCCAAGGCAGCCCTTCAGGCGATCAAATCGCCGGAGCTGCCACCACAGCAGTTTCTGGAAGTACCAACCGAATTTGTCACCTGGGAATAACCCAGACCCGAGGGAGAGCAGACGTGACCACGCAGATCAAAGGCCCGGCCCTGTTCCTGGCGCAATTCGCCGGGGATGAGGCGCCGTTCAATTCACTGGAGACGATCACAAAATGGGCCGCCGGCCTTGGCTATCGGGGGGTGCAGATCCCCACCTTCGACAGCCGCCTCTTTGATCTGGACCGCGCCGCCGAAAGCCAGACCTACTGCGACGAGGTGACGGGGATTTGCGCCGATGCGGGCGTGGAGATCACCGAACTGTCGACCCATCTTCAGGGCCAGCTGGTGGCGGTGAACCCGGCCTATGATCTCGCGCTGGATGCTTTTGCCCCGGACCATTGCCGCGGAAATCCCGCCAAGCGGCAGGCTTGGGCGGTGGATCAGATGCACAAGGCCGCCACCGCCAGCCAGCGACTGGGGCTAACGCATACGGTCAGCTTTACCGGCGCGCTCGCCTTTCCCTATCTTTACCCCTGGCCGCAGCGCCCGGAGGGGCTGATTGAGGAGGCCTTCGCCGAGCTGGGCCGGCGCTGGACGCCGATCCTTAACCACTATGCCGACTGCGGGCAGGATATCGGATTTGAACTCCACCCCGGCGAGGATGTCTTTGACGGGGCGACGTTTGAAATGTTTGTGGACGCCTGCGGCGGGCACGCGGCGGCGATGATCAACTACGATCCCAGCCATTTCCTGCTGCAACAGCTGGACTACCTCGCCTTCATCGACCTCTATCATGACCGGATCAACGCCTTTCATGTGAAGGACGCTGAGTTCAATCCCGACGGGCGGCAGGGGGTCTATTCCGGCTATCAGAACTGGACCAACCGCGCCGGTCGCTTCCGATCACTGGGCGACGGGCAGGTTGATTTTTCAGCGATTTTTTCCAAGCTGACCCAATATGGCTATGACAGTTGGGCGGTATTGGAATGGGAATGCTGCCTCAAATCACCCGCACAGGGCGCCGCCGAGGGCGCGCCCTTCATCAAACGCCACCTGATTGAGGTCACCGATAAGGCCTTTGACGATTTTGCCGGGGGTGAGCGCGACACTGACACAATCCGGGAGATGCTGGGACTATGACGACAGAGCGTAAGGCACGCCTCAAACTGGGCATGGTCGGGGGTGGCCAGGGGGCCTTCATCGGGGCGGTGCACCGGATCGCCGCGCGGATGGACGACCGCTTTCAGCTGGTCGCCGGGGCGCTGTCCTCCGATCCCGCACGCGCCGCTGCCAGCGCCGCCGAACTGGGGATTGCCCCGGATCGCAGCTATGCCAGCTTTGAGGAGATGGCCCGGGCCGAGGCCGCCCGCGAGGATGGCATTGACGCGGTGGCAATCGTCACGCCCAACCATCTGCACGCCGGGCCCAGCATCGCCTTTCTCAATGCAGGCATTCATGTGATCTGCGACAAACCCCTTGCCGCCAGCGCGGCGGAGGCCGAGGCGATGAAACAGGCCGCCGCAACCAGCCGCGCGCGGTTTTTTCTGACCCATAACTACACCGGCTATCCGCTGCTGCGGCAGGCCCGTGCCATGGTTGCGCGCGGCGATCTGGGGCGGATCCGGCTGGTGCAGGCAGAATATGCGCAGGACTGGCTGACCGACGTGATCGAACAGGAGGGTCACAAACAGGCCGCCTGGCGCACCGACCCCGCACAATCCGGCGCCGGGGCGATTGGCGATATCGGCACCCATGCCTTCAATCTCGCTTGTTTTGTCAGCGGACTGGCGCCACAGGCGCTCTCGGCTGAGCTGCACAGTTTCGGGCCCGGACGTCAGGTTGATGACAACGCCCATATCCTGCTGCGCTATGCTGAGGGCGCGCGCGGTATGCTCTGGGCCAGCCAGATCGCGGTCGGCTGTGAAAACGACCTGCGCCTGCGCATCTATGGCGACAAGGGCGGTCTGGAGTGGGAGCATCAGGACCCCAATCAGATGCGCTTCACCCGCTTTGGGGAACCCAAACAGATCCTGACCCGCGGCGGCGCTGGTGTTGGTCCGGACTGGACCCGCGTTCCGCCTGGTCACCCGGAGGGATATCTGGAAGGCTTTGCAACGCTTTACACCGATATCGCCGAGGTGATCGAGACCGGCATCGACAATCCGATGCTGCCCGGTCTTCAGGCGGGGCTGGACGGGATGTGGTTCATCTCTGCCGCGCAGACCTCCTCTGCCGACGGCGGAGCCTGGATCCCCCGATAACCCCCACGGCTCACCTGATCCGACCAACCTGAGAAACCGCCATCCAAGGGGGACATCTCCTTGGACCCCGCGCCTGCGCGCGCCCGGCGCCATGTCATCCCCCCATTTGCTCCAACCCGAGGTTTTTTCCATGAATTTTGCTCCCACCGACCTGACCCACAGCTATATAGATGGCCGCTGGACGCCCGTTACCGGCACCCGGCGCAGCCCTGTCATCAACCCCGCCACCGAGACCCCGGTGGCCATGTTGCATCACGCCGGTCCTGCGGATGTGGAGGCCGCCGTGGCAGCGGCGAAGCGCGCCCATCTGGCAGAAGCACTGGGTAGCAAGGACAACCGGATCGCCCTGCTGGAACGGATCAGAGCCGGTTTCGGCAGCCGCCGGGACGACCTCGCGCAGGCGATCTCGCTGGAGATGGGCGCGCCGATTGATCTGGCCCGCACTGCGCAGGCTGAAACCTTCCTGATCCAGCTGGATGCCACCCTTGATGCCCTGCGTGGATTTGACTTTGCCGAGACGCTGCACAACGGCGATCATCTGATCCGCCAGCCCACCGGCGTTGCCGGGCTGATCACCCCGTGGAACTGGCCGATCCACCAGATCAGCCTCAAGGTTTTTGCAGCCCTCGCAGCGGGCTGTCCTGTCGTGTTGAAACCCAGCGAGCATACACCGCTTAACGCCCGCATCTTTGCCGAGATTCTGGACGCCGCCGACCTGCCGCCCGGTGCCTTCAACCTGCTCAACGGCGATGGGGCCTCGGTCGGGGCGCAGCTCACCGATCATCCCGATGTGGCGGTGATGTCCTTCACCGGTTCCACCCGCGCCGGGCTTGAGATCGGCGCCAGCGCGGTCCGCCGTGGGGCTCGCTGCGCGCTGGAAATGGGCGGCAAATCCCCCTGTCTGGTGTTCGAGGATGCCGATCTGGATCAGGCAATGGAGAAAACCCTGGCCAAGACCTTTCCCAACTCCGGGCAGAACTGCAACGCGCCAACCCGCATCCTGATTGAGGCCAGCGCCTATCCCGCCGCCAAAGAGGCCGCACAGCGCGCCGCCGCCATCTGGACGCTGGGCGATCCCGCCCGGCCCGGCGATCACCTCGGGCCGGTCGCCAATGGCCGGCAGTTCGACCATATCCAGACGCTGTTGCACAGCGCGATTGCCGCCGGGGCCACAGTGCTTTGCGGTGGGACGGGGCGCCCCGACGACAGGGAGACCGGCTATTTCGTCAAACCCACGATCCTTGCGGATGTGGCGCGCAAGGCCGAGGTTGTGCAGCAGGAGATCTTTGGCCCGGTGATCGTGCTGCAACCGTTTGAGGACCTCAACGACGCCATCGCCATGGCCAATGACAGTGAATTCGGGCTGGCCGGCTATGTCTATTCCAACACCCCCGCCATCCAGTCCGCGGTGATCCGGCGGCTGGACTGCGGCATGGTCTTCGTCAACGGCGCCGACCTCGCCCCCGGCAGCCCCTTCGGCGGTACCAAAAAATCCGGCATCGGCCGCGAGGGCGGCCCCTATGGCATTGAGGAATTTCTGGAACTGAAACTGGTCGCCCGCCCCGCATAAAGGTGGGGGGGCCGTGATGCAGTATTATACTGTAATGCGGATTATGTAAAAATATCGCGGCAGCACCTATGTCCACCGACTGACGGGATCAACGTCTCCGTTGCTCGTCTCACAGACATAGGCGCTGCCGCTGGACGAGATCTGACCGCAGAGTTTGAGACGCACCCAGCGGCCTGAGTTTTTCGGCGCAATCAGAGAATTTCAGCAGGACACTGCCACGATTGAAGCGATCCTGTTCGGACTCTATATCACCCCCAGGGTAACCCTGCTCGGTGTGCTTGTGCGGCGGATCATGGTGCGCATCACCACCGTTGCTCTGCCATTGCCAGCCGGTCGGGCGCCTCAAGCAGCCGGATCATCCCGTGACCTAGCCGGGCCGCCAAAGCTGGTCATGTGGCGCTGCCCCGTGACAGCCCAACACGCAGGCGCTAGCATCAGATCAACTGCATAACCGGAGACACCGATGGCCGCCCCTCCTCTGCTCAGAAATCGCAATTATCGCCTGTTGTTCACGGCCGGGGCGCTGACCAATCTGGGGGATGGGTTCATCCTGTTGGCGCTGCCCTGGCTGGCCACGCTGATGACCCGTGATCCGGTGGCCATTGCCGCTGTAGCCGCTGCCGGGCGGCTGCCGTGGTTGTTCTTTGCGCTGCCTGCCGGGGTGATTGCGGATATGACCGACCGGCGCAAGCTGATCGCCCGCGCCGATCTGTTGCGCGCGGTGATCGTGCTGGCGATCCTGATGCTGGCCCTTAGCGAGCCGGTGCCGGGGGCGATCTGGGCGCTGGCCGGGCTGGCCTTTGTCTTGGGGGCGGCGGAGGTGATCCGCGACAATGCGGCCCAGACAATTCTCCCCGATATTGTTGCCGCCACCGATCTTGAGGCGGCGAATGGCCAGATGTGGACCGCCGAGCAACTGACCGGCCAGTTCATCGGCCCGCCTCTGGCAGGTCTGCTGATTGCCGCCGGCATTGCCATCCCCTTCGGGCTTGATGTGGTGGCGCTGGTGCTGGCGGCGGGCTTTGTCTGGCTGATCAGCCTGTCACCCCGTGCCCCGGTCCAGCAAGGATTTCGCAAGGCGCTGATGCAGGGCATCCGCTTCATGCGCAGTGACACCCTGCTGTTGCGTCTGGCGATCGTGCTGGGCATCGCCAATTTCCTCGCCACTGCAACCATCACCGTTCAGGTACTCTTTGCGCAGGAGGTGCTCGGCCTCAGCGCGACCGAATACGGGTTTGTCCTGTCGGTTGCCGCGCTGGGGGCCGTAACCGGCAGCCTGATTGCGCCGCGCCTCAGTCGTCTGATCGGGGTGCAGCCCTGTCTTTATCTGTCGATTGCAGGCTGGGCGGTCGGCTATGCGCTGATCGGGATCAGCAGCAGCGGTGTTGTCATGGCGCTGGCGATGTTTGGCGTGATGACGGCGGCCATGGTCTGGAATGTGATCACTGTGTCCTGGCGGCAGCGCCGCATCCCCTCCGAGCTGCTGGGCCGGGTCAACAGTATCTACCGCTGCTTTGGCTGGGGATCGATGCCTCTGGGCGCGTTGGCCGGTGGCACAGTGGTGGCGGTGCTGGAAACCGATCTGGGCCGCGATCTTGCCCTGCGGATGCCATTCCTGATCGCCGCAGGCTGCTGCCTGCTGTTGCTGATCTACGCCACCCTCCGGCTGCGACTGGACTGACGCGGCCAAACAGCCGCCGCGCGGCTGTCTGTTCCTGTGCATAAGGTCTGTACGACAAGATGGCCGCAGTGGTTCTCCGCCACGGCCATCGGTGTCCTTAGGCGACGCCCAGATCCTCGGCTGGGCCGAAAAACTCAAAATGGATCCGATCCATATCGACATGCGCCGCCCGCAGCCCTGCGATGGCCATCGCCATAAAGCCTTTGGGACCGCAGATGTAGTAATCGGACATCGCCGTATTGGTATTGGCCGCCAGCCAGTCCGGGGTGATCCGCCCCTCGACATCGTAGCGCGCCGCCGCTCGGTCTGCGTCACTCGGCGTTTCAAGGAAGATCACACTGCGCTTGGCCAAGGATTTGCTGAGCCCCTCCATCGCCAGATTGTCACCATCCACCGCCGCATGCAGGTAGGTGGCGCTGCGATCATTGGCCGCCAGTGTTTCCAGCATGGCGACCATCGGCGTCAGCCCGACACCGGCAGACAGCAACACCACTTCGCCCTCTGGTCGGTCCTTCAGCACAAAATCCCCCGCCGGGGCGGCCACTCGCAGCACGGTACCCTCGGTCGTCATCTCATGCAGCCAGCCACTGATCACACCACCCGGCTCTCGCTTGACGGAGATCCGGTAGTATTCGCCATTGGGCGCGCAGGAGATCGAATAGTTGCGCCGCGCCTTGCCGGTGTCCGGGTGATCAAAATCAAAGGCCAGATACTGTCCCGGTTGATGCCGCAGAACCGGCCCGCCATCCACCGGGCGCAACACGAAAGATTTGACCGAGGCGCTTTCGCGTACAACCCCGGTGATCGCAAATTCGCGCCAGCCCTCCCAACCGCCTTCGGCATTGGCGATATCATCATACATCTTGCGCTCTGCCTCGATCAGCAGGTTTGCCAGGAACCAATAGGCCTCGCCCCAAGCCTCCAGCACCTCTTGGCTTGCGGCCTGCCCCAGCACCGCCTCGATTGCGCCCAGCAGTGCGGTGGCCACATGGGTGTAGTGTTCAGGCTTGATCTGCAGGCTGACATGTTTGTTGACGATCCGCTCCACCACGCTGCTCAGCGCGCCCAGATTGTCGATATTGCGGGCATAGCCCAGGATCGCGTTGGCCAGCGCCGCATGCTGGCTGGAGTCACCCTGCTGGTGCGACTGGTTGAACAGCGCCCGGATGTCCTCATCCGCCATCAGGCGGGTATACATCTCCGCCACGATGGCGCCGCCGTGGGCCTCCAATGCGGGAACGGTTGCGGTCACAATCGCCTTGCTCTGCTCTGACAGGGGCTGTGCCATTGGTCTGGTCCTTCTCTGCATTTGCCAAATCCGGGACGTCCGGGCGGCTTTAAAACATTCATTTCAAGTGAATGTATATTTGTGCTATACAAACATTCAACCAGAATGAATATTAAACCCCCGCAGACCCCGCCATCCGGAACCGAAAATGAAGCTCAATCTGAAAACAGACTATGCCCTCAGGCTCCTTATTTTATTGGCTACACGGCCCGATCAGCAGTTTGAAATTGAGACATTGAGCCGCATGCACCAGCTGCCTGCCAGCTCGGTCATGAAGATCATCAGCGAGCTGGTCCGTCACGGCTATGTCCATAGCATTCGCGGCCGCTCCGGCGGGGTCCAAATCGGTCGGAAGCCGTCGGAGATTCGCGTCGGGGACGTTGTTCAAGCCATGAACGAACCGATGGAGATCGTCGATTGCAGCAGCTGCCTTCTGGTCGGAAACTGCCGTCTGAAGGGAGTCCTGTGCGAGGCAGCGCAAGCGTTTACCGATGTGTTGATGACCTATCATCTCAGTGACCTGATCGCCGCCCCTGCCCCGGTACTGACCACGCTTTTGGACGGCGGTGACCGCGCCGATCCGACGCCTCAGGCGTGACGTCTATGCTGGGAAAGACCACGTGGATCGCGCGTCATCAGATCGCAACCCCCTGCGCCGCCGCCTTCGCGATGTCCGCCAGACCGGGTTGGCCCTCTGGACCGATCAGAACAAACTTGCCGCCCTTACCATTCCAGCTGATGAAATCAAACCCGCGCAGGGTCCGGGCGGCAAAGGCCTCCCCCTGCGGGGTGTCGCCCGCCTGTAGGCACAGCGCAATGACAGTGCCATCGGCCCCCCGATACATCAGCTGCCCGACCGGCGCACCATTGGCCACCAGCAAGCGACCGCCTTCAAAGGTCAGTCCAAAAGCTGACAGATCCGGTATGGCAAAGGTGACCTCAACCGTCTTGGTCAACCAGCGCCGCAGATGATCTGCCTCAGCGGCGGGCACCTCCACCAGATGCCGCGTCTCCTGCGCGTAGATCGCATGATAATCAGCAATATCCGACAGCCAGCCTGCCGCAGCCGACTGCGTGGGTGTCATCACCACAGGTGCGGCGATGTCCTTCAACCAGTAGCCCCCGATCCCGCCAAGAACAAAAGCAGCCAATCCAGCCGCAAGACCGGACCGAAGCGGCAAGGCGTATCGCCAGCCCGATGCCAAAGCCGCATCCCTGTCATCCGCCCCTGTCCGCGGCAGAGGTTCCTGAGGCATAGGCAAGGGCGTGGCGCGGATGGACTGCGCCAATGACAGGGGCACCGGATCACGCAAAGCCGCCTCAAATCCGCTTTGCGCCAGCGCATCGGCCTCCAGCAGCGCGTCAAACTCAGCCTGCGCAGCCGCATCCTGCGCCAAGAGCGCCTCAATCTCTGCGGCGGCGTCCGCCGACAGCTCCCCGTCCAGATAGGCGCTGAGTTTTTCCGATAGATCCGTCATAGCTCGGCAACCTCTTGATGAGACAAGCTGGAAATCAACAGTTTGCGGGCGCGGTGGATCCGGCTCATCACCGTTCCGATGGGCACATCCAGCAGCTCCGACACCTCTCGGTAACTGTAGCCTTCGGCACAGACCAGCAGCAAAGGCTGCGCCAGCGCCGGGTCCATATCGGCGATGCGGCTCTGCACCTGTCGCGCTGTCAGAGTGGTCTCGGCAACATCTGAACCGGACGCCCCTGAAACGGCCAGTTCCCTGGCCTCTTCCACCGGAACCACACCGGCCCCCTGTCGCACCCGACGCTTGCGGATCTCGCTGATCCAAAGATTGCGCAACACCCGAAACATCCAGCGATCCAGCGGTTGCGCAGGATCGTACTGCTGCCATTTCTGCAAGGCCAGCGCGCAGGCTTCCTGCAGCAGGTCATCCGCATCCGCACCCGAGCGTGTCAGGCTCAGCGCAAAGCGCCGCAACCGGGGCAGCAGGCCAATCATTTCGGATTTGAATTCGTCAGGGGACATCTGGGCCTGGCTATCGAACAGAAACGAGGAAATCACATTACGGCGTGACGTCCTGTCAAACATAAAGGACTGCCGCGGGCACGACGACAGGTTTCGCCGCACCCGTTGTCATCATGGCCTCAGTGGGCCAGATGCCAGACACCCCCGACACCGTCACCGCTGGTATCACCCGGCGCCTTGTCGCCCTGCCAGAAATATAGCGGCGCGCCATCCTTGGCCCATTGCATCGCGCCATCTTTGCGCTTGATCTTTGTCAGCCCATCCTTTGCACCAGTGCTCTGCCCTACCAGATAAGGCGGCCATTTCACCGCGCAGGTGTCATAGCAGACGGATGTATTCCTCTTGTCCTTGTCGAACGTATAGAGCGACATCCCGTTTTCCGCGAGCAGCGGCTCAGCGGAATGGCCAGCCGCATAGGCATCATCACAGGCCGTCAGGATAAGTCCGGCGGCAACAACAGCAAATAATTTCATCTCAAGCTACTCCTCAGGTTTGACCGGGCTGCCCATGCCGGGCCGCTCACCTAAGGGTTACGTGTCAGGGTCTCAGTTTATTCTCGGCGCCCGTGCTTTTTATTCCGGAATAAAAACCCCGCCCGGCATCAACTGCCGGACGGGGTTGCGTTGTGTCTGCGGCGATCAGTGCAGATCGAAGCGATCGGCGGTCATCACCTTGGTCCAGGCGGCGATGAAATCTTCGACGAATTTCTCGCGGTTGTCGTCCTGGGCATAGACCTCGGCATAGGCGCGCAGGATGGAGTTGGAGCCGAACACCAGATCCACATTGGTGGCGGTCCATTTCACATCGCCGCTCTGCCGGTCGGCCACCTCATAGACCTCATCGCCCGCCGCGCGCCAGACATTGCCCATGTCCAGCAGGTTGACGAAGAAATCGGTGCTCAGCGCGCCTTCGCGGTTGGTGAAAACCCCGTGCTTGCTGCCGTCATGGTTGACGCCCAGCACCCGCAATCCGCCCAGCAACACGGTCATCTCCTGCGCCGTCAGCCCCATCAGATGGGCCCGGTCCAGCATCATCTCCACCGCTGAGGCGGCGAAATCACCCTGCAACCAGTTGCGGAAGGCATCATGCACCGGTTCCAGCACCGCAAAGGAGGCGGCATCCGTCGCCTCGGCGCTGGCATCGCCACGACCGGGGGCAAAGGGCACCTCGCGGGCCACGCCTGCGGCCTCAGCCGCCGCCTCGATCGCCACGGCACCGCCCAGCACGATCACATCGGCAAGGCTGGCGCCGGTCTGCTCGGCAATCACCTCATAGGTTTTCAGCACCCGCTCCAGACGCGCCGGTTCATTGCCGACCCAGTCCTTCTGCGGCGCCAGGCGAATGCGCGCGCCATTGGCGCCACCGCGCAGATCCGAGCCACGGAAGGTGCGCGCACTGTCCCAGGCGGTCGCGATCATCTCAGCCTGCGGCAGACCGCAATCACGCAGCAGCTGCTTGGTCGCGGCCACATCATAGGCTGTGCTGCCCGCAGGCACATTGTCCTGCCAGATCAGATCTTCCTGCGGTGATTCCGGGCCGATGTAACGCTCGCGCGGGCCCATATCGCGGTGCAGCAGCTTGAACCAGGCGCGGGCGAACACATCGGCGAAATAGGCCGGATCCTTGTAGAACCGTTCAGAAATCTTGCGATACTCCGGGTCCTTGATCATCGCCATATCCGCATCGGTCATGATCGGGTTGAGACGGATCGAGGGATCTTCCACATCAACCGGCTTGTCCTCTTCCTTGATGTTCACCGGCTCCCACTGCCAGGCACCCGCCGGGCTTTTCTTCAGCTCCCAGTCATAGGTGAACAGCAGGTAGAAATAGCCGTTGTCCCATTTGGTCGGATTGGTGGTCCAGGCACCTTCGATACCGCTGGACATGGTGTCACGCCCATGGCCGGTGCCGTTGCTGTTGCTCCAGCCAAGCCCCTGTTCAGCCAGACCGCCGCCTTCGGGATCAGCGCCAATCGCGTCGGCGCGGCCATTGCCATGCGCCTTGCCGATGGTGTGACCACCGGCGGTCAACGCGACGGTTTCCTCGTCGTTCATCGCCATGCGTTCGAATGTGATCCGCACATCCTGCGCCGTGCGCAGCGGATCCGGTTCCCCACCAACCCCTTCCGGGTTCACATAGATCAGGCCCATCTGCACCGCCGCCAGCGGATTGGCGAGCGAGTCGCGATCCGCGCCGTCTTCATACCGCCCGGCGGCCAGCCATTCCTTTTCCGCGCCCCAATAGACGTCCTTCTCCGGCGACCAGATATCCTCGCGACCAAAGGAGAACCCATAGGTTGGCAGGCCAACGGATTCATAGGCAATATTGCCCGCCAGCGCGATCAGGTCAGCCCAGGACAGCGCGTTGCCGTATTTCTGCTTGATCGGCCACAACAGGCGGCGCGCCTTGTCCAGGTTGACGTTATCGGGCCAGGAATTCAGCGGTGCAAAGCGCTGGTTGCCGGTGGTCGCCCCACCCCGGCCGTCCGCCGCGCGATAGGTGCCGGCCGAATGCCAGGCCATCCGCACCATCAGGCCGGCATAGGTGCCCCAATCCGCAGGCCACCAGCTCTGGCTGTCGGTCATCAATGCGGTCAAATCGGCCTTAAGCGCCTCAACATCCAGCGATTTCACTGCCTCGCGGTAATCAAACCCCTCTGCCATCGGGTCAGTCATCCGGTCGTGTTGGTGCAGAATGTCGAGGTTCAGCGCATTGGGCCACCAATCCGCCACACCGGCGCTGGTGTTTGTGTTGCTTCCGTGCAGAACCGGGCATTTTCCGCCTGTGTGTCCGTCACCTTGCTGCATGTTGTCTCTCCTGGGTCTTAGGTCATGATGAGCCGGTGGTCCCCCCTTTGCAGAGCGCTGGGACCGGATCTCTCAAGCAAAGGCTAGCAGGGGTGTGTGATTATCAGAAATGATAAATCAGGATTTCTTATATAGAAAATAGCTATCACAGGTCTCGTCCCCGCTGCTGCGGATCACCCTGACACATGCCACCTCAGCCGGGGTGGCACCCTACATGGGCACCGCTTGCCCGCCCCCGTAAAAACGGATTAAAAGCCGCCCCATGATAGACGCACCCTATAACACCAACCTCACATTACGGCAGCTGCGCTTCCTTGTGGCCGTTGCGGATGAGCTGAATTTCTCCCGCGCAGCGGAGAGATGCTATGTCAGCCAGCCCACCCTCAGCGTTGGTCTGCGCGAGCTGGAGGAGCGACTGGGCGTCACCCTGGCAGAGCGCACCAAACGCTCGGTCATCCTGACGCCGGTTGGCGCCCAGATCGCCGAACGCGCCCGCAAGCTGTTGCAGGACAGCCGCGAGATTGAGGAACTGGCCGCCGCCCAGGCCAGCCCGGAGGGCGGCACCCTGCGCATGGGGGCCATCCCTACAATCGGCCCCTTCCTGATCCCGCGCGCCATGCCTGCGCTGAAATCCAGCTTTCCCGATCTGCAACTCTATCTGCGCGAGGAAATGACCGGCCAGCTGCTGGAGGGGGTCCAAAGCGGGCGGTTGGATCTGGCGATCTATGCCGAACCCTATGCGCCCGCCGGGCTGGACACGCTGCACCTGTTTGACGATGGCTACCATCTGGCGGCCCCGCCGACCGATCCCGCACCACCACAGATCCCCGGCGCCACCATTCGCGGCGCGGATCTGGACGGGCGCCAGCTGATGCTGCTAGAGCAGGGGCATTGCCTGCACCGCCACGCGCTCAGCGCCTTTCCCGAACGGGATATTCAACAGGATGAGAGCTTTGCCGCCACCTCGCTCTCCACCCTGATTTCCATGGTGAGCGAGGGGCTGGGCATCACCCTCCTGCCCGATCTGGCCATTGATGCCGGGGTGGCAGCAGGTCAGGACGTGGTGATGACGCCGCTGGCCGATGCCTGCCCGCGCCGGGTCACCCTGGCCTGGCGGCCGACCAGCGTGCGCGCCGATCTGTTCCGCAAAATCGGGGCGGTTCTGCGCACCGCCCGCGGATCGCTCGTGGCCCCTTAGAAACCGGGGTATTCCGTCGCAGCCTGCGCGCCGGATCTTACCCCCGCCGGGCAAAGCCGCTAGCCTGCGCCCGACAGCCACGGCAGCCAATCCCCTGCCCCGCCAACACCCGAGCAACACCCGGTGATCTCATGACCTCAGCCCGTCGTTCCCCGCGCCTCAACCGTCGCCGCGCCCTGCAACTGGGCACCGCCGCCGGGGTGCTGGCCCCGCTTGGCCTCGCTGGGGCGCAGATCACCGCCTCGGCCCAGGCAAAGGCGCGCGCCAGCACCACCCCCACGACCGCCCCCCTGCCCCTACATATCCAACAGGCCCGCTACACCATTGCCGACTCCCCGACGGAGGGGCTGATCTCCACCCGCCCTGATGGCCCGCCGCCGGTCCTTCGCCTCAAACAAGGCCAGCCCTTTGCCGCGCGGGTCACCAATACGCTGCCCGATTACACGGCGATGCACTGGCATGGCATCCGGCTCGACAATGCGATGGACGGGGTGCCTTATCTGACCCAGTTTCCCATCGGCCCGGGAGAGAGCTTTGACTATCACTTCACCCCGATGGACGCGGGCACCTATTGGTATCATCCGCACTGCATGACCATGGATCAGATGGCCATGGGGCTGACCGGCGTGCTGGTGGTGGAAGAGGCGGAAAACCCCGGATTTGACGCCGATGTCGCCCTGAACCTGCGGGATTTTCGCCTGCGCCCCAACGGCGACTGGCTGAAACTCTGGACCGCGCGGGGGGCGGCGCGCTCCGGCACCTTTGGCACCGTGATCACCGCCAATTGGGACAGTGACCCGATCTATGAGGCGCCCACCGGCGGGTTAGTGCGACTACGGCTTGCGGCCACCGATACGGCGCGAATCTACAAACCCTATGTGACGGGCGCCAACGGTCAGGTGATCGCCGCTGATGGTCACCCGCTGCGCGAGGTCATTGACTGGCCCACCGATCAGGCCCCTGCCCTGCTGTCACCCGGCCAACGTCTGGATATCACGCTGCAGATGCCCCGCATTGAGGGCGCCTATGTCGACGTCATGACCGCCTTTCCCGGCGGGCCGCGACGGCTCGCCCGGATCCGTGCCACCGGGACAAACCTTGGTCGCGATCTGGCTGAGCTGCCCGCCTTGCCCGCCAATGATGTGCCGGAACCCGATCTGGCAAATGCACGGGTTGAGGATCTGGTCTTTGGCTGGACGCCCGAAGGCGGCGCACCGCAAAACGGCTACTGCGGTTCGCTGGGCTATACGTTCTGGTCGATCAACCGCAAACCCTGGCCCGGCGATGCCGCCAATCCGGAGACCCCCGGTGCCGGCCCGCTGGCGGTGTTCAATCGCGGCGAAAGCGTCATTTTGCGACTGCGCAATGAAAGCCCGAACGCCCATCCGATCCACCTGCATGGTCTGGTGTTCCGCCCGCTGCGCTCCAACAAGCGGACGCTGCCGTCGAACTGGACCGACACCGCGCTGCTGCTGAAGGACGAAATCATTGAGGTCGCGCTGGTCGCCGACAATCCCGGCGACTGGGCGTTCCATTGCCATGTGATCGAACATCAGAAAACCGGGCTGGCGGGCTATATCCGGGTGCTGGCCTGATTGGCCCTGTCAGCCGTCCTCCAGATAGGGGGACAGCAGCGCCCGCACCGGAACCCGCGCGCCAAGTCGGCCCGCCAGCAACACCATTCCCGCCAGCTTGCGCTGGATGAACAGCACATCCATTGGCACCGCCGGGGGCACCATGCCCTCTTCCGCCAGGGCCATGCCTTCCGCCTGCATTTGCTGCAACAGGCTGGGATCGGCGAAATCATAACTCTCAGCCGTGCGCAGCACGTCAAACACCTGCGTGATCATCGCCAATACGCGCCGCTGATGGTCCGCGCGCATCGCCCCCTCATCCGCCATCCCATCCGGTGCGACCAGCCCCAGATCCGCAGCGGCTGCGGTCAGCGCGGCCGCATCGCCACGCATCCCGGCGCGCAACAGCGCACGGTATTGCGCCACCACCTGCGGCGCGAGCGGGCGCGTGGCGCCGAAATCCAGCAGGACGATGCGACCCGTCTCCGCATCAAAGAGATAGTTGGCGAAATTCGGATCGCTCTGCATCAGGGCAAACTCAAACAGCTCCCGCAGCATCAGCGCCATCAGATCCCGCATCAACCGATCGCGCATCTCCTGCGGGGCGGTCTGCGCGTCTTCCACAGGGCGCCCGCTGGCATAGGACATGGCCAGAACCGCGTCGGTGGACCAGTCGGGATAGAACTCCGGCACCTGAAACTGCGGCTGATCCTTCAGCTGCGCGGCGAAGTCTGCCAGATAGCGCCCTTCTCGGTCGTAATTGACCTCCTCATGCAGCTGCCGCCGCGCTTCCTCAAGATAGGGGGCGATGTCAAATCCCCGTGGCACCAACCGTGAGGCCCGCAGCAAACTGCCGAGATTGGCGACATCACTGTCGATGCTGCGCGCAACACCGGGGTATTGCACCTTGATCGCCATCTCGCGTCCGTCGCGCAGCTGCGCGCGGTGGACCTGCCCGATCGAGGCTGCCGCCATCGGGCGCACATCGAACCGCGAGAACTGACGCCGCCAGCCCTCACCCCAGGCCGCATCCAACACCTGACGCAGCTGTTTTGGCGGCATGAAATCTGCCTCCGCCCGCAGCCGGGACAGGATCTGCGACAGCTCCTGCGGCAGCAGCGCCCCGCTCTCCATCGACATCAGCTGACCCAGCTTCATCGCCGCGCCGCGCATCCGCGCCAGTTCCGCCGTCAGACGGCGGGCGTTGGCTGGTGTCAGCAGCAGATCGCGCAGCTGTGGGCGTTGCCCCTGCGACAGCGCCTGCACCCCGCCAACCATGGCGCTGCCCGCAACCTGCGCGGCCAACCCGCCCATCCGCGCCAACCGGGAAACACGCCCACTGGGCACGGCCACCGCGCGGGCCTCTGTGGTGGCGGGTTGTTTGGTCACGGGCTGGATTTCATCTGGCCCGATGTAATCTGACTCGGTCTCATCTGGTGAAGAGGTCATCGTCCTGCGGCCCTTGTTCCTGAACGCGGTGGGCGGGGGCTGCCCGCTGCCGCCGTGCACGACCTAAGGCGCGGGCTGCGCAGGTCAATGCAACCGCCACCGCCGGTCTAGCCGTCAAATGCCTCCGGTTCCAGCTCCTGCCAGAAGGCGATGATCGCCCCGGCATTCAGCGCCGAACGCCAGCCGTGCTGGCGGAAATGCTCGCGGTCCAGATCGCGGTCCAGCCCCGACAGGAACAGCCGCTTGTCGGCATCGCGCTGGGTCGGGTTTCGCCGCGAAACCAATGTTTCGACGATATCCAGATGCCGGGCGCGATCACGGCGGGCGGCGGCGCGCGCGTCAAAGGCGGCGGCCTCGGCTGCGGCGTCGGCGTCACGGCGCGCCTGCGCCTCACGAATGCGGACCTCTTCCTCCGCTGAAACCGGCGGCGTCACTGCGCCCTCCGGCGACAGGCTATAATCGCCGTCAATCGCCGCGCGCAGATAGCCCAGCGGTGATTTCACCGCCCCCTGCCCCGCCACATAGTCCAGCTTCTGCTGCACATAGTCGGCCCCATGTTCGGTGATCCATTGCCGCGCCAGCCGGTCAGAGACCCCCTGCCCGCGCAGTGCCTTATAGACCGGTTGCTGGCGCAACCCCTCGCTGTCGTCGATCTGGAACATCGCCATCTGGGGGTTCTCGCGGATCAGAAAGCGGATTTCGCTGACCGCGCGGCCCTTCTTGCGGGTCTGCGGTTCGATAATGATGTCGGAGGATTTATTGACCTCGGCCACCGCCGGTTTGATGATCTTGGCATTGAGATGTTTGAAACTCTCATAATAGGCGGAGCCATCCACCCCCATCAGCTTGCGAAAGATGTCCAGCCCCCACCAGCCGGTGGAGCCAGTGCGCACAAACCGGTAGCAATTCTCATAGAGCGCCAGCCCGTGGCCGGAACTGAAGTTGCGCTGAATCTTGACGTTGATCAGGGCAAAGATTTTCGGGTCATGCAGTTTCTTGGCCAGCTCCGGCGAATAGGCGTATTCGCAGACACCGTTTTTCAGCTTGGCAAAGCTGAGCAACGAAGAGACGCCCCATTCCTGATGGCCCTGCTCATCCAGCATATCCCATTCCGCGACGGTCTCCGCCAGCGCCCGCAGGCTGGCGCGCAGGCTGTCGATATCGTTGGAATTATACCCCACCATCATCGCCAAAGTGCGCGCGTCGATGGTATGGCTGCGCGCGGAGGTCAGCGTGTCATAGGCGTTGAGCAGCAGCACGTTTGACAGCTTGCGCTGCAGCAGTGTCAGCTTGCCACTGATATGGATTGCAGCCACGTTTTTTTTCACCGTTTCGCGGGTCAACGCGCCGGTCAGCCGCTCTTCGTCAAAGCTGGGCTCTGCCATGGAATCACTGCCTGTCATCATCGCTCTCTTTTGCGCCATACCCTGCCACAAAAGGAACCCATGCGACAACCGCGCACGGGTTCCTTTTACTGAGCGGCACCAGTCTGCATCCGAACTGGCCTTCGCGGCGGGCGCCGTCTAAAAGGTACCCGTTCACGGGACGCCCGCTGATTGAGGCGGCCAACTTGCGAATCGCGGCACCGGCCCAGCATCGCATGATTCCGCCGGGTGTTGCGCCACAGAGGCACAGAGCGCGCGCCCAGTGCGCACCACATATTTTGCCCGATCAGTGTCAAAAATAGCGCATCAGGCTCTGTATCACGGCCCTATAGCGGTCTATCATGGGGCGTCATCAGGGTGGTTTGCGCGGCAGGACGGGCCCAATCGACAAAGATCACTATCCTGAGAATCGGCGCCTTTTGCCCCGCGTTCAGGCCCCTTTTATCCTGCTGATGGGTCCCTTTGATCCTGCATCTGGGTGCCCTTGAACCCGGAACCGGGTCCCCAAACTGAAGTAAGTGACTGTAATCAGGTAAGTAATCCATATCAAAGACTCTAAAGATTCTAAAAAATATAAACGTTTAGCTGTGATCTATTTTTGAGTTTTTGAGGGAAAACAGGAACGTTTCGCCGCGAAACCTCTCTTTGCGCGGATAAGGCACCCGGAAAAATCCCCGTGATGGGTCCATACCACCTATGCAGCACCGGAGATGTTCCCTATTCTCTGGCATATAAGCGAAAACAGAAAACACGCGCATAGACCCAGCATAAATTATGCACAGAGATCGAGCAGCTTCATGACCTCTCCCACCTTGCCTCCCTATTTCAATCTGGACCCAGAACAGGCCGCCGCCAAGCTGCCGGATCCGATCCAGACCACCCGTTTTGCCAAGGCGGCTGCCATGTGCAGCAAGGGCCGCGAAGATCTGGCCCGGCGCGGCTATGCCCCCGATGGCGAAAAGCGGCTGCGTAAATTTTCCACCTGGGAGATCACCCGCTATCTGATCCCGGTGGCGCCGCAGCATCTGCGCCGGGTGTTGAAGAACCATCCCGACCTGCCGCAGGGCGAGGGCGAAGGCGGCTCCAAGTGGTTCACGCTGGAGGAGGTTCTGGCGCTGCGACAGCATTTCGCCTCCGAAGGGATCTCAACCAAGGAATACCTGCCCTACCGTCCCAAAGGCGTGCCCGCCAAGGTAACGGCAGTCGCCAACTTCAAAGGTGGCGTCGGCAAAACCTCCACTGCCGCGCATCTGGCGATGTCCGCCGCGCTGGATGGTTACAAGGTGCTGGTGATCGATCTGGATTCCCAAGGCTCGATGACCTCCATCCTTGGCGGCACGGTGGAGGATGAATGGTCCACCGTCTTTCCGCTGATCGCCAAGGACTATGCCAAATCGGTGGTGGCGGAAAACGCCGTGCGCGCCGCCGCCGGGGAGCCGGAACTGCCGCTGGATGAAACATTGAATGAGGCCCTGCGGGTTTCGTCGCGAAACGTCATTCAGAAAACCCATTGGTCGAACATTGATCTGATCGGTGCGCAGCTGAACCTCTATTGGGCGGAATTTCAGATCCCGGTCTGGCGGATGGGGCTGCGCAGCTGGCCGCTGTGGGATGCGCTGAGCAACTTCCTTGAGCAGGAGGGCATTCTGGATGACTACGATATCGTCTTCCTCGACACGCCCCCGGCGCTTGGCTATCTGACCATCAACGCGCTGGCGGCGGCGGATATTCTGCTGGTGCCGCTGGGGGCGTCGTTTCTGGAGTTCGACTCCACTGGGCGGTTTTTCGATATGCTCTATTCCACTTTTGCCTCCATCGAGGAGGGGGAGAATATGGCACAGCGCGCGGCCGGTTTGCCGGAAATTAAATTTGAATGGGATGTAGTAAGGGCGCTGATCACGCGCTTTGACGCCAGTCAGCAGACGGATATGGCGAATGTGATCCAGGCCTATTTCGGAGATTTCATGAACGCCTACCGTCAGGATGTCACCGCCCTTGTTGGGCAGGCGGGAGAACAGGTGAATGGGATCTACGAAGCAGACTATCGCGACTTCAACCGCGATACCTATGTCCGCGGTCGCGAAACCTTTGATCGGACCTATGCGGAATTCAAAGAGCTGCTCATCGGCAGCTGGTGGCGCGACACCCAGATGGAAGAGGCGGAGTAACATGGCAAAACGCAGACGGCTGAGCGCCCCCGACGCATCCGAGATCGAAGCCATCGAGGAGGGCTTCGCGACGAAACCCGGCATCAATCCTTTTGATCCGGCGCCCGGTGGTGTCGCGGCCAGCGCGCCCCCCATCGCCAAAGTCTCGGCTGAGGCGGCGCAGTTGCACGGCATGGCATCGGTGGCGGACCGGGTGGAAATGGCCCGTGACAAGGCGGACGCCGAACGCTGGCGCGCCGCCGAGGATGCGGGCGAAACGGTGCTGCGCATCCCGCTGGCGGAGATTGACCGTGACTATCTGCGCCGGGACCGGATGCAGATCGACGAGGAGGAACTGGACGAGCTGACCGCGTCGATCCGCACCCATGGCTTGCGCAGCCCGGTTGAGGTGATCGCGCTGGAGGAGGGCTACGGTCTGGTCTCCGGCTTCCGCCGTCTGGAGGCCTATGCGCGGCTGAACCGAAGCGAGGACGGCTTTGCCACGATCCCGGCCTTCCTGCGGCGCGGGGCTGACAGTGCTGGCGCCTATGTGGCGATGATCGAAGAAAACGAACTGCGCGCCAATCTGACGCCCTATGAACGCGGGCGCATCGCGGTGCTGGTGGCGGGGCAGGGGGTGTTTGCCTCGGTCGAGGCGGCGGTGGACGCGCTGTTCGGCGCGGCTTCCAAGGCGAAACGCTCCAAGGTGCGCAGCTTTGCCGCCGTGCATGAGGGGCTGGGCGATCTGTTGCGCTATCCCAATGCGCTGTCGGAGAAGGCCGGGCTGAAACTGGCGGCGGCGCTGCGGTCGGGCGGGCAGGGGGCCTTGCGCTCTGCTCTGGCCGGCGCGGATCCGGCGGATGAGCGGGCCGAGTGGCGGTTGCTGGAGGCGGTCCTGGCAGATGCGGGGCCGACACCTGAGGTTAAACCCCGTGGCGGACGCCCGCGTCAGGTCACCCGTCTGGCAGCGCGAAAGCTGCCGTCGGGTGGTGATCTGTCGGCTGAAGTGGCCCCCACGGCGGTGCGAATTGATCTCAAAGGGCGCAGCCTTGACCCCGATCAGGTGGAGGCGCTGCTGGCCCTGATCGAGGATCAGCTGGGCTAACAGCTGCGGGCGGGTCAGGTCGTGGGCTGCGGATGCGGGGACACACGTATAAGCATATCGTGCCCCATCAGGCCCAGACCATGCCCGCCCCGATTGACTTGGGCCCGCACGCGCCACAGGGGGGGGGCGCCGGTCCAGATCTCCACCGAAAAACAAACAGAACACAGCGGCAGAACAGCCGCGCGCCATTTTCTGGCGGATCCACGGCAGGCGCATCAGCCGCCCTGGTCCCGATCAAAAAAAAATCAGCACGCCGGGAACCATTATGACGCTGGTCGAGTTATCCCACCAGTAACAGCAAGCATTACGCTGACAGCACAAGAGGATGAAAACAATGAAAAATCTGCTTCTCTCTACCGCAATTGCCCTGACTCCTGCGACCGCCGTTCTGGCGGATGGTCACGGCGATATGTTCCGCGCTGAGGCTGATCCGATGGCCATTCATGCCTCCGAATTCATCGGTATGCGCGTCTACCGTGCCGAGAACGGTCAGGATGCAACCGAATATGCCGGTGTGCAGAAAGACTGGGATGACATCGGTGAAATCAACGATGTGGTGCTGAACCGCGACGGCACCGTGGACTCCGTTCTGGTTGATATCGGCGGCTTCCTTGGCATGGGCGAAAATCAGGTCGCCGTGGATATGAAATCGGTGAAATTTGTCGCCGACAGCTCCACCGCCGAAGATCTGAGTGACTTCTTCCTGGTGATGGATGCCTCCACCGAGGCGCTGAAAGAGGCACCGACCTACGACTGGACCCGCCAGGTGAACGCGGATGTCGAGGAGATGAAGCAGGAAACAGCGGCTGCCGCTGGCGAGATCAAGGATGATGCCGACGCCTTGGCCACGGATGCCGAGCAGACAGCTGAAAATGCCGTCGACGCGGCCAAGGATCCGTTCACCCGTGATGGTTTCGTGGCGGCATCCATGACCGATCTGACCAGCGAGCAGCTGACCGGTGCGCCGCTCTATGACAGCAAGGATGAGTGGATCGGCGAGGTGTCGCAGATCAATCTGACCAGCGATGGCAAGGTGAAGTCGATTGTGGCTGATATCGGCGGCTTCCTGGGGCTGGGTGAAAAACCGGTTGAGCTGGAGCTGAGCAAGATGGACATTCTGCGCGCCGATGACGGTGACGACCTGCGCGCCTATGTCTCTATGAGCAAGGAAGAGCTGGAGCAGCTGCCCGATTATGAGCAGTAATCCCATCTTCTGACACGTATCTGCGGAAAACCTGCTGCGGATCACACCGAGGGGCGCGGAGCATCGGCTTCGCGCCCCAAGTCGTGGAAAAGTTCCCCCGCCGCGCCGTTTTTGCGCTGTTTAATGTTTAAACTTGTATCTGCCCCTCAGTTTTAACCTGCGATTCAGCATTTCACGTCCAGATGGGTGCCACTATTGGTACGGATGGTAGGACGACACTTGCAGGCTCTTTATTCTCTCATGTTCAGGCAGCTGTTGCTGGCGATCCTTCTGGTGACAGGTCCGGCGGTCGCGACCATGGCGATGGCTGAGCCCATTCGGATGACCTATGAGGAATTTCATCCCTATTCCTTCACCGATAGCGCGGGGCAGCCGCAGGGCGTGTCGATTGATATCATGCGCCGGATTGCCGACGCCGCAGGGCAGGAGGTGGTGTTTCAGCCCACTCAGAACCCCGCTGGCATGCTGGAGGAGCTGCGCAGCGGCGCGGCGGATGTGACCTCATTGCTGGCGCTGACCCCGGAACGGCTGGCGGCGGGGCTGGCGACGGAGGAGCTGGGCGCCTTTGAACTGCGCGCCTTTGTGCGAGGCAATGGCTCTGTTGCCAATCTCGGTGATCTTACGGGCACCACCGTTGGTGTGGTGCGTGGCAGTTTTGCGGTTTCCGGTGCGCGGCTGATCCCCTTTGCGAAACTGGTGGAATTTGACACCACCGATGATCTGATCCTGCCCCTGCTGACCGGTGAGATCGACGCGGTGGTGTCGGCCCATAACGGGTTTCTGCGGCGCCTGCGGATGGCCGAAGTCGAAGACCGGATTGTGGCGCTGGAGCCGCCCCTGGTGACCAGCCCATATGGGTTTGTGGTGGCCGCCGAAAATGAGCCGCTGCGCACGGTGCTGAATGCGGCGATCTACAGCAGCGTATCAGACAAATTCCTGTCAGAACTGGAACAGACTTGGTTTGGCCGCTCGCGGACGCTGTGGGACAATGTGCTGGTGCGGTGGGGTCTGCTGGTCTCAGCGGTGATGCTGGCGGCGATCCTGGTGCTAAGCTATTGGTTCTTTTACTACCGACGACGCTCGGCTGAGCTGTCGCGGGACCGGGCCAGCGACCAGCTGCTGATCAGCGCGCTGGATGAGGTGGCCGCCGCAATCGTGATTTATGACAGCAATCTCAAGGCTGTACACTGGAACCACGGGTTTGAGCTGATCTTTCCCAGCATGGTCCCATCATTGAAAAAAGGCGCCACCATGCGCCAGCTGATCCTGCAATCGTATGTCGATGGCACCATTCAGAACCAGCTGGACGATGCCGAGGTTTTTGAGAAGGTGGATGGCATCATTGAGGATCTGCGCCGCGGTCGGAGCGAGATGCGCACCGTGCGGACCCAGGACGGCCGGGTGTTTCAGGCCCGCGATGTCAAACTGGGCGCGCGGCATTATGCGTCGCTGCGGGTGGATGTAAGCCAGCTGCAGAAACAGCAGGACACCATCGCGCAGCAGGCGGTCTCGCTGGAGGCGGCGAATGAGGATCTGCGCACCTTCTCCTCTATCGCGGCCCATGACCTGAAGGCGCCGCTGTTCAGCCTGCTGAACCTGATTGATTTCATGGCCGAGGACATGGAAGAGGCAGGCATCACCCTGCCGCCGGATATTCAGACCAATTGGGCGCAGATGGAACGGCTGTCCCATCGCATGATGCGGCTGGTGCAGGATCTGCTGGTCTATTCCACAACCCAGAGCGAAAGCCACCGGTCCGAGGTGATCGAGCCATCGCCACGCCTGCAGGAGGTGCTGGATCTGGCGGGCCCGCGCGAAGGGTTTGAGGTGATCATCGAGGCCAATATGCCCCAGCTGCAGGTCAATCCCATCGCTTTTGACATGGTGATGCGCAATCTGATTGTGAATGCGCTGCAGCACCACGACCGGGATCGCGGCACCATTATCCTCAGCGCGCAGAGCGGGCCAGATGCGGTGATCCTCTCGGTGCGCGATGACGGGCCGGGCATCCCTGAAGAGCACAGGGAGCAGATTTTTGCACCGTTCCACCGGCTGTCTGCCTCGACCGAGGGCAGTGGGCTGGGGCTGGCCTTCATCAAGAAGACGGTGGAGAGCTGGGGCGGCAGCGTACAGGTCCGGCCGGCACAGCCACGCGGGGCGGTGTTCGAGGTGAGTTTTCCGCGCTCTGCCATGCTGAATGAGGGCGCAGATCAGCAGCAGTTGGCGGGCTAGGCCCTCCATCGGCGGTGATCGGCCAGGGATTGCCGATCCTGTGTGCGGGACATGCGGGGGGCGGGTCAGTGCATTGACTCTTCTTCCGGGCGCTCGCTACAGAAAGGACAAAATTGGGACAAAACTAAGACAAACACCGCGGCAATTCTGCGGGGTGGGTTTCCCGGTTTGGGGACCGGGATCAGCGGTCGCAGTTTCGGCTGTGGCGACGGATCCGGTGCCCCCTATCACGCAACAGCCCCGGGGCGGAGTTGGATATGACAGAACAGCAGAGCCTCTCGACCGCGCCCGCGCAAGGGTCGGAAGAGCTGACCGTTGCGCTGCATATCGGCGCGCCGTTCACGGATGAGGATCAGCTGGTCTGGTCTCTGCGCAAGGATGCGGGGCGGCTGCTGAAGGAGGGTGTGCTGGTGCGGCGTCCGGGCACCTATCTGAAGGAGCTGACCGATCTGAAAGGCCGCGCTGCCAAGGAGGGCGTGGACGAGGAAGACTGCGACGCGTTTCTCGACAGCGTGCTGCGCGAGGCGGATGTGTCGCGGGTGGTGTTGTCGATGTCGAGCATTCTGGGCGTGCCGGCCTGGATGCTGAACGGCGGACGCCTCTACAAGAACGCCGGGGCCAATACCGCCGCGCTGCGCGCGGTGTTTCCGCAGACACGCTGTGAGTTTTTCCTGGGCCTGTGCAATCCGGCGACACTGGTGCCCACCGCCTTTGGCGCGCAGTCACAGAAGGACTGGTACGGGTTTGCCGGGGATACGGATCTGATGGAGCTGCGCTGGTCCGAGGTGATCGGCGATATCCTGAGCGCCAATCCCGATTGCGGCATCACCGTCTGGTGCAACGAAGAAACCCCGGTGGTGTGGCCGCAGGTGCTGGGGCAGATCACCGGGCAGGGGGCGGGCTACCGCTTCGCCGGTGAGACTGATATTCTGCGGCAGGCGATGACCGAAGAAGGCACCCGGCGGCTGGAGGCCTATCTGACCGCGCGCCCGCAGCTGAGCGAGGCACAGCGCGATCAGGTGCGGGAGCTGTTCCTGTCCTATTTTCACTCCGAAGATGCGGTAGAGGAAGAAATCGACCTGCCCGGCTGGTCGCAGGGTTTTGTCGATACGATGACGGATCGCTATTTCGAGGATGTCGAGCTGATCCGCAACATTCCCGGTGTCACGGTGATCGGCTGATCCACCCCCGGCACCGCTGATCCGCGCGCCGGGAGCAGATCGCCCTATGTCACGCTCTGGTCAGTCTTCGTGGGCGGAGGTCCGCATGCGGGCCAGATGTTCGTCCCATCCCTTATCCAGCGCCAGCAACAGATCGAAGGCCTCAACCCCCTGCGGCAGCCCGGTGTGGCTCAGCGACAGATTGGTGCCGCCGGGCACCTCTGTCAGGGTCCAGGAGACGGTGCTGGTCTGATCGCCCATTGGCGCGATGGTGAAGCTGTACTCCAGCCGGGTGTACGGCTCGGCCAGATGCACCTCACCCCACATCAGCCTCTTGCCGCTTTCGGTGCCGAACATTTCATAGGGGCCTTCGACCAGCGGGGTCTTGGGCTTGTGAAACCAGATCGCCAGTTTCTCCGGTTCGGTCAGATAGGCCCAGACCTGGGCCGGGGCGGCCCGCAGATAGATGGATTTGCGCAGGATCGTATCGGTCATTGGATGTCCTTTTCGATTTCGGATTTCAGCGTCGCAAGGCGGTCGTCCCAGAAGGCATCGAAGAAGCCGAACCAGTCGAACACCTGTCGCAGCCCCTCTGTATTGAGGCGATTGAGGCGGGCGCGCCCTTCGGTACGGACCGAGATCAGATTGCCTTCGTCCAGAATGGTGAGATGTTTTTTCACCGCCGCACGGGTCATCTGAAAATTCTCGGCCACCTCGGCGATGGTCAGGCTGTCCTGCGCCAGAAGCCGCAGAATCTGGCGGCGGGTCGGATCGGCGAGGGCGCGAAAGGCCATCTGCTCAGCCAATTGTTCTGGCGGCTTATCGGGCGGCTGTGTCGGCGATGGGTGCGGTGGCGCCTGGGCCATAGCGGTCTTTGCTCCCTTTTGTGATACCTAATGGTATCTCTTTATATGAAACCGTTTGGTACCATGTCAAGCGAGTCGACAGCGGATCTGCGCTGAGATGGCCGATCTGCAGGCGAAAATACCCTGTCCAGCGTCCTGTCCTGCCGGGACGGGCAGGGTTCACGTCCTGTCCGGCCCGGTTGGACGACAGGGGCGCGGGGGTCTGGCACAGCTGTGTCCAAGGTGGCCGATGCGCCGCCCCGATGACCCGCTGTTGTCGCCCACCCCGATATCTGGCCAGAGAGAGACCGCGCCATGCTCAGACCTTCTTTTCATCCCCGTCACCTGACCGCAGCCCTGCGACAGTACCGGCGCACTGTGCCCCTGCTGCCGGTGGTGGTCTGCATCGCGCTGGGGCTTGCCATCGGGGTGTCGCCCGCGACCCCGGCCGGCGCCGGTGCTGACGATATCCAACCGCGCGACGGTCATTGGCTGGCGCTGATGCAGTTCCGCTCGGTCAGTGGCTGCTCAGCCACCCTGCGGCGCGAGATTGAGGCCGATGCCGAGGATGAGGTGCTGTATTCCAAGCCGCTGACCTTTTCCACGCCGCTGGACCTCAACCATCTGAATGCGGCCTGGGAGGTCGATATCGACTGGACCCGCACCAGCCCCAACCGCTGGGAAGGGGTGATGACAGAGGTTGAGCGCACCCTGTTTGGCAAGGTCACAACGGTGACCGCGCTGAAGACACGGGTGATCTCGGAGGGGCTGATTGATCAGAAGGCGGTGGCCACGATCACCTTCCCGCCGCGTATCGCCCGGCAGATCGGCTCTGCGGAGCCCTGTGTGGTGCACGCCGATATCACCCATCGGCGGCGCTGATCCGCGCCGGGCCGGCTGTCCGTTGTCCGGATGTGTCCGCGCGGACAGGGATCTGCGCCCGCGCCTGACGGCTGAGACGATCCCTATCTGGCGCCTGATCTAAAGACGCCGAATACCATGCTTTCATTCGCCCCGACGCTGGCTGCGGAACACGCGCAGCGGGGGGGCAAATCACAGATACCCAACCAAGACCTGAAAAAGGATACGACAATGAATTTTCAACGCAGCGCCGCTCTCGTGACCGCGTGTTTTCTGGCGGGCGCATCAGGCGCCGCCGCTGAGGGGCTGTTTTCCAACGGGCAGTTCACCCTTGGGCTGGGGGCGTTTGCGGCCTCCGATCAGTATAAAGGCGAAGGCACGGAGGCCGCCGCGCTGCCGTTTGTGTCTTATGACAGTGATCGGTTGCATATCGGCTGGGACGGGGTCGCCTATCATTTCCTGAACAGTGAGGATCTGGAGGTATCGGTGCGTGTGGGCGCAGGTGAGAAACCGGATTTCCCGGAGAACAAGCCGCTGTTTGCCGGGTTGAAGCGCAGCACCCCGATTGAGGCCGGGTTTGATGTCACCTATCGGTTTGACGGTTTCTATGTGGCCGGTAGCGCAATGGCGGATGTCTCCAACGAGCATGACGGCTATCACGTCGAGGCCAAGTTCGGGACCGAGTTCCAGATGGGCCAGCTGGGGGTCGATATCGGCGCCGGGGCGCGGATGCGGGACGGCAAGCTGAACAACTTCCTCTACGGGGTGTCCGCGAGCGAGGCAAACGCGCAGCGCGCCGCCTATGATGTCGGCTCCACCACTGAACCCTTTGTCGATATGACCGTGATCTATCCGATCAGCGACACAGTCTCGGTGCTGGGTACGGTGGATTATCAACTGGTCGACAAGAAGGTGCACGACAGCCCGCTGACCAACAACAAGGATCGCTATTCGGTTGGGCTTGGCCTGATCTACAGCTTCTGATCCATGGCCACCCCGCTTCATGCGAACCAGCAGGGTAGGGCAGAGGGGGCGCGGCGTGACACCGCGTCTCCGGCAGGCTCTGCTGCCGCTGTGCCACCGATCTCTGCCGTGAACGAGACGTCCCCAACGTCGCAGGCTGCTGCTGAGACGCCCGCCCCGACTGTACCCCCAGCGGCGCCGGACCCTCAGGTGATCCGGCCTGCAACGGCATCTGTGGCACAGCCCGCCCCAACCCCGCAGCCCCCCGGCTGCGCGGGCGGGGCGGATCCTGCGGGGTTGGAGTTTGTGAGCGATCCTGAGGCCAAATGGCCGCCGCGTCTGGCGGCGCTGATCTGCGCCGGGCTGGTGATCTGGATGGCGGCGGGGCTGGTCTGGCCCGCCGCCCCTGTGGCAAGCGGCGGTAATGCGAAAGCACCCGCAATAGAGCCTGTTTCGGTTGCGGTGCGCCTGTCACAGGCCGCCCCGGTGACGCGGATGCTGCGGGCCGAAGGGGTCAGCAAACCCGACCGGGATGCGACCCTGAGGGCGGAGATGTCCGGCCATGTGGCCCACGTTGCGGTGGCCAAGGGCGCGCGGGTAGAGGCGGGGCAGCTCCTGGCCAGCTTGCAGCCTGCGCAGCGCACGGCGTCGCTGGCGCGGGCGGAGGCGTCGGTGCTGCGGGCCGAACGCGATCACACCCGCGCCGTAGCGCTGCATCAGCGCGGGTCCAGCACGGAACAGCGGCTGAGCGAGGCGCGCGAGGCGCTGGCCGTGGCCAAGGCGGATCTCGCCGCCGCCCGTCAGAGCCTTGCAGAGACACGCATCACCGCGCCTTTTGCCGGTCATCTGGAGGAGTTCGACCTGACCCCCGGTGCCTATGTGCAGGAGGGGGCTGCGGTGGCGCGGGTGGTGGCGCTGGATCCCCTGCGGGTGAGTTTTCAGGTGCCGCAGCACCAGCGGGGGGCCTTGCGCGCGGGGGCGGTGGCGCAGGTGCGGTTTCTGAACGGTGACAGCGCCGAAGGGCGTTTGAGTTTTCTGGGGCAAAGCGCGCAGGCCGATACCCGCAGCTTTGCCGCTGAGGTGATGCTGGACAATCCGTCCCCATCCCATGCGCCCCCGATCCCGGCCGGGATCAGCGCCCGGATTGCGGTGCCGCTGGACATTGTCCAGGCGCATTTCCTGTCTCCGGCGTTGCTCTCGCTGGATATGGCCGGGGTGCTGGGCATCAAGAGCGTCGATGACGCTGACCGCGTGGTCTTTACCCCGGTGGAGATTGTCCAGTCCGAGCGCGATGGCGTCTGGGTCAGTGGGCTGGCAGATCAGCTGCGGCTGATCACTGTGGGGCAGGGATTTGTCACCGCAGGAGAGGTGGTGCGGCCCCGAGATGCGGCAGCCACCGCGGGACGGGCGGCACGCGCGGAGGATCGGCGATGAACGGGTTTCTTGCGGTGATCTTTGCCCGCAGTCGGGCGGTGATGCTGATCTTTTCGGCGCTGCTGTGCGGTGGCGCCTATGCCTATTTAAATATTCCGAAGGAAAGCAATCCGGATATTCCGATCCCCTTTGTCTATGTCAGCACCAGCCTGTCGGGCATTTCGCCGGATGACAGCGAGCGGCTGCTGGTCAAGCCGCTGGAAACCGGGCTGAGCGGGCTGGCGGATCTGAAGGAGATGAAGGGCCACGCCTATGAAGGCTATGCCAGCGTGACGCTGGAATTTGAGGCGGGCGCCGATGTGGCCGAGGCGCTGGACCGGGTGCGCGTGGCGGTGGATCAGGCCCGCCCCGACCTGCCGGAGGCCGCGACCGAGCCGGTGGTGGTGGAGATCAACACGGCGCTGTTTCCGGTGTTGACCACGGTGCTTTCTGGACCGGTGCCGGAGCGCAGCCTGAACCGCATGGCGCGGGAGCTTGAAACCCGGCTGGAGGCGCTGACCGGCGTGCTGGAGGTTGATATCGGTGGCGGGCGGTCGGATCTGCTGGAGGTGCTGATCGACCCGGTTGCCTTTGCCACCTATGGGCTGTCGTTTGAGGCGCTGGTGGGTCAGATCAACCGCAACAATGCGATGATTGCCGCCGGGACCATCGACGGTGCCGCCGGGCGGTTTGTGCTGAAGGTGCCGGGATTGGTCGATGGGGCCGCTGACCTGATGCAGATGCCGGTGAAGGTGGAGGGCGGCGCGGTGGTGACGCTTGGCGATATCGCGGTGGTGCGGCGCCGGTTTGAGGATCCCCGCAGCTTTGCCCGGATCAACGGTCAGCCGGCGCTGACGCTGGATATCACCAAACGCAGCGGTGCCAATATCATCGAGACCGTGGCCGCCGCCAAATCGGTGATCGCCACCGCGCAGCAGGACTGGCCGCAGAGCGTCCGGGTCGACTATTTGCTGGATGAGAGCCGCGAGGTGGAGACTATGCTGGGCGATCTGGAGGCCAATGTGGTGGCGGCCATCGTGCTGGTGATGCTGGTGGTGATCTATGCGCTGGGGCTGCGGCCGGCGCTGCTGGTCGGGCTGTCGATCCCCGGTGCGTTTCTGGCCGGTGTGGCGCTGTTGTGGGCGATGGGGATCACGATGAATATCGTGGTGCTGTTTTCGCTAATCCTGGTGGTCGGAATGCTGGTGGACGGCGCCATTGTCACCACGGAGCTGGCCGACCGCTACCTGCAGGAGGGCCGGACAGCGGCAGAGGCCTATCGCGCGGCGGCGGGGCGTATGGCGGGGCCGCTGCTGTCCTCCACCGCAACCACGCTCAGCGTGTTTGTGCCGCTGCTGTTCTGGACCGGCACCACCGGTGAGTTCATGAAATTCCTGCCGATCACCGTGATCGTGACGCTGGCCGCGTCGCTGTTGATGGCGTTGGTGTTCATTCCGGTGCTGGGCGGGATGATCGCGCGTCGCTCCCCGCAAACTGCGGCGGCAAAACAGGCGCTCCATGCGGCGGAACATGGTGATCCGCGCCTTGGCCGTGGGATGGCCGGGATCTATGCGCGGATGTTGCAGCGGGCGCTGCTGTTTCCCGGCACCACCGTTCTGTTGAGCGTTGCGCTGTTGCTGGGGACGTTTGGTCTTTATGGAAAATACGGGGTGGGGCTGACGTTTTTCCCTGAAGTAGAGCCTGAATTCATGCAGGTGCAGCTGCGTGCGCGGGACAATTTCTCGATCCATGAGCGCGACGCGCTGGTGCGGGTGGTGGAGGATCAGCTGTTGCAGACTGCGGGCATCACCAGCGTTTATGCGGTGACCTCGCTCGGCGGGGGCGATGATCTGGACCTGATCGGCACCATTCAGCTGGAGCTGGACCCTTGGGACCAGCGTCCGCCCGCAGCCGAGATCGGCGCGGGGATCCGTGCCGAGGTGGCAGATCTGCCGGGGGTCGAGGTGCGGGTGGAGACCGAGGACGACGGGCCAAGCAGTGACAAGCCGCTGGATCTGCATATCACCGCCCGTGACCCATCCGTGGCGGAGGCGGCGGTGGGGCAGATCCGCGAGATCATGACCGGGATCGGTGGTTTCACCGATGTGGCCGACAGTCGGGCGCTGCCGGGGGTGGAATGGCGGATCGAGATCGACCGCGCCGAGGCCGCGCGCTACGGCGCCGACCTCAATCTTCTGGGCCAGACGGTGCAATTGCTGACCCATGGCGTCATGGTGACCAGTTTTCGCCCCGACGATGTGGCGGAGTCGGTGGATGTGCGGGTGCGGTTCCCGGCGGCGGAGCGCAGTTTCGACGGGCTGCGGGCCCTGCGGGTGCCGACCGCGTCCGGGCTGGTGCCAATCGCCAACTTCACCCGCTTTGCACCGGTGCCGCGCTCCGGCTCGATCGAGCGGCGGGATCAGTCGCGGGTGCTGACACTGTCGGCCAATGTGGCGCCGGGGCTGCTGGCGGATGCGCAGATCGAACGGCTGCGCCAGGCGATGGCGGTGGCGGATCTGCCCGACGGGGCCAGCTGGCGGTTCAAGGGCGAGGCAGAGGAACAGGATGCCGCGATGCGGTTTCTCATCCTTGCGTTTGTGACGGCGGTTGTGCTGATGGCGGTGATCCTGATTGCGCAGTTCAACAGTTTCTATCAGGCGGCGGTGGTGATGTCGGCGATCATCTTCTCCATCGCGGGGGTGCTGTTGGGGCTGCTGGTGGCGGGGCGGCCGTTTGGCGTCGTGATGGGCGGCATCGGGGTGATTGCGCTGGCGGGCATCGTGGTGAACACCAATATCGTTCTGATCGACACCTATAACGCACAGCGCCGCGCCGGGCAGTCCGCTTGTGAGGCGGCGCTGCGGGCGGGGGCGCTGCGGCTCAGGCCGGTGGTGCTGACCTCGCTGACAACAGTGCTGGGGCTGATGCCCATGGTGCTGGGGATGAAGCTGGATCTGCTGACCGGCAGCATGGTGTTTGGCGCGCCCTCCAGCCAGTGGTGGACCGAACTGTCGACGACCATTGCGGGCGGGCTGGTGGCGGCGACGCTGCTGACGCTGCTGGTCACCCCGGCAATGCTGGTGCTGGGCGCACGCGGCCAGCAGCGGCGGGCACGTCGTCGGGCGGCACGGCGGGGACTTGGGGCTGAGGCCACGGCATGAACGGGCCTGTCTCCACCGCACCACCGGGGGGGCGGGGCGGTGATGGTACCGCCCCGGCGTGCGCCATCAGCGCGCGGGATCTGCGGCTGCGCGGCTAGCCCTGAGGGCAGAGGGGGTGGTGTTCATCTCGCGTTTGAAGGCGTTGTAGAAAGACGAGCGGGAATTGAAGCCAACATCATGCGCAATCACCAGAATGGTTTCATCGGTGTCATGCAGCTGCGTCACCGCGTCCTGAATGCGCCATTTGTTGACGTAGTCGAAGAAGTTCGACTGCAGCGTCATATTCAGCGTCTGCGACACGTAGTTCGAGGTCACGCTGATATGTTTGGCCAGATCCCAGAGCGACAGGTTGGGATCGCGGTAGAGCATATCCTTGGTCATGGCGCGTTCGATCTTGGCGGCGATGCGGGCCGCGTGATCATCGGTGAGGGCGGAACGCTCGTATTTTGCGGCGGCCAGCTCCCGGTCGGTGGCGGGCGGCGTGTCGCCACCGGGTTTGGGCATCAGACCGGGCTGTTGCCGCACGCCCCAGATGCCGATCACCCAGGTGATGGCAAGGCTGGTCAGCCCGTTGGTCAGGTCGGAGGCGTCGCTGAACAGCTGGAACATCTCAATTTCGAAGAGGTCGGCGAGGATCTCGGCGACGCTGATCAGAAGATAGGCGCCGACGGTGGTGGTGATCCACCAGACCCAGGTCAGCTCGCGATCCTCGGTGGTGGCAAACAGATCCTTCAGCCGTGCGCGATATCGCGACAGCATTTTCATGATCAATATCAGATAGAGCGTCACCTGAATGTAGAACAAGATCTCGACCAGTTGGAAGTAGATCAGGATCGCCTGGATATATTGGCTGAGGTCGGCGAACTCCAGATCGTTCTGGGCGAACAGGGATTTCGGGATGGTCCAGAACAGCACCACCATGCTGATCGCCAGTAGGATGGGCACCGCATGCCAGAGTCTTTGGCGGATCGGCGGGCCGTCATCCTCCGATGTGAGGGCGCGGACATAAAGCCACAGCAACAGCGGCTGAGCAAAGACGGCGGGCACATGCAGGCTGTTGAACCGAGAAATCAGATAATCATAGGCCTCATCGGCGACCACCAAATCCACGATGACAAGTATTTCGCCGACCGATTGCGTCAGGAAGAACAGCGCCAGCGGTACATAGACGCGCTGGTGGCGTTGATGCAGCAGCAGTTGATTGGTGCAGAACAGCGCCATGCCAAGGTGAAACGCCGACAAGGCCAGCAGATATTTATCGTCGACCATCGCGCGCCCGATCCTCAAAATCCCTCTCAGGGCTTTAGCAGTGGGCGGCGGCAAGGGACAGATCTGCGGGCGGTTTCCCTGTCCTTGCCAGCAGGGAAGAACGCCGGACAGGGGCGAAGATGGGTCTTGGCGGCGGGCTAGAGCGGGGCGTCGTGGTCCGGGGTACGCTCTGCCGTGGCGAGCACGCGGATCGCCTCGACCCGGTTGCGGACGTTCAGTTTGCGGTAGATGGAATTGGCGTATTCCGACACGGTATGCGGTGAAATCTTGCAGACCGCGGCGCATTCCTTGGAGGTGAGGCCCTGGCTGAACAGATATAGCACCTCCCGTTCTCGCGGGCTGAGCCGGGTTAGGGCGGCCGGGGGCGGCGCGATCAAGGATCGGTCAAATCCGGCGGCCTCCGCATCCGGTTCGGCTGGATGAGGGGTGGGGGTGCTCTGGCGCAGCTCCTCCATGCGGCGGTGAATGATCAGGCAGAGAAACCGCAGGCTGTCGGTCTTGCCCGCCACATGCGCGATGAAGCTGTCGCGGGTCTGCGCGGTGCCAAGGTTGAAACCGCCAAACCGATCTGACCCCTGCAGCCGCACCGGGATGGCAATGCCGGCGCGAAACCCGGTCTTGACCGAGGCCTCTTGGATGAAGGCCCGTTCCTCGGCCCCCAGATAGGGATGGTCGGAGAGGAATTCCGTGCCGGTGAACTGCGGTTCATAGCTGTTGCAGCAGTGATCCAGAAACGGATCCTGATGGCTGGGCAGCTGTTCATAGATCTGCGGCAGATTGGTGTGGATATGGGGATGGCTGCGGTCGCCCTCCACGGTGAGGTAGATGGCAAAGTCAAAGCCCATGGTGGCAAAGATCTGCAGGGCCTGCGCCCATAGCGCATCGGTGCTGTTGCAGCGTTCCAGACTGTCGATATCGGTCCAATCCACTGAGATACCCCCTAATGTTAAGGGATAACACCTGCCCGGCGCCATTGCTAGCGTGACCAAGGTGTTGCGTGCATCTCCTGTTGGTCCTCGGATCTGTTTCAGCAGGCCGTGCGCGCCGCGCTGGTGGCCCGTTGTGAGTGGCGGGGCATTCTTTTGTTTTTGCAAGACGGTGCATCTGGTGTGAGGCCAGCGCGCCGGGGGGTGAAGACAGCAAAGCCTGATGGGCCTGGCCAGACGTCGCATTACCGCATGGCGTATGGTCGGGGGAGGCGCAGGGACGGGTCGAATTTGGCGGCCCACTCCACTGCCAGGGCCGTGGCAGCGCTTGCCGGGGGGCAAGGCCACGGCCAATTGGCAGCGGTTTTTCAATGTTGGCGGTCTCCCGGCGGGGTCCTCCTCCCCGCAGTGATGACTTGATTAGAGGGTATATTCAGATCATATTGCTATCACTTTTGATTTGAATAAGGATGACAATCCCCTCATGTCACAGATCTGGCAAACGCCTGCCTGGCCGCGATTTGGTTATGATCACGCGCGTATCGAACCGGAACTGGCCCGCGCCGCCGAGGCGGTGGGCGAGGTGGCGGGCCTTGTGCATGGGCTGGCGCCGCAGGAACAAGAGGATCTGCTGTTGCGCCAGATCGTGCAGGAGGCGATGGCCTCCTTCGGGATTGAAGGGGTGGCGCTGGATGCCAGCGAGATCGAGGCCTCGGTTGTGGCCTCGCTGCGCCATCGTGACCGGGCGGCGATCTCGCGGCGCTCGGATGCGGTGGCTGAACTGATGCTGACGGCGCGCAAGGCCGATCAGCCGCTGGACAGCGCCCGGATCCTGACCTGGCACCGTCTGTTGTTCACCGGCATGGAGGTGGAGGATCTGGGCCGCTGGCGGCGGTTCGAAATGGAGATCGTGCGCTCCGCCACGGCGGGGCCGGGCGACGTTCTCTATAAGGCCCCACCGCCGGAGCGGCTGGAGGCAGAGATGGCGCAGTTTCTTGATTGGCTGAATGCCGATCAGGGGGTGCCGGTGGCGGTGAAGGCGGCGCTGGCGCATCTGTGGTTTGAATCCATTCACCCGCTGTCAGATGGCAATGGCCGTATTGGGCGCGCCCTGATTGAACATGTGTTTGCCCGCAACCGCGCGTTGCCGTTTTCGCTGTCGCGGCAGGTGGAGCGGGACAAGAAGGCCTATTACGAGGCGTTGCAGGCCGGGCGCAGGGAGCGGGTCGGGGGTCATCCGGACACTGGCGCGGCTGAAATTGACGCCACCGAATTTGTGCTGTGGTTTCTGCGCACGCTGACACGGGCCGCGGCCTCAGCGCGGCAGGAGGCGGCGTTCATCCTGCGCCGCAACCAGTTCTTTCTGCGCTTTGCACCGGTGCTGAACGAACGTCAGGCCCATGCGCTGCGCCTGCTGTTTGAGCAGGGGCCGGAGCGGCTGGCGGTCGGCCTAAGCGCCAAATCCTATCGCAAGATCACCAAGACCTCTCCGGCCACCGCCACCCGCGATCTGCGTGCGCTGGAAGCCGCCGGTGTGGTGACGCGGATGGAGGCCGGCGGGCGCTCCACCGCGTATGCGGTTCAGTTCTGACCTATGGTCAGGCAGGGGCAACAGCAGAGGCCCAGGCCATCGCCTCAAAATCTTCGCGAAAGGCGAAGCGCTTCAGGTGGTTGTCGATGATCTGACGGGCATGATCCAGTTCTTCGGCAGTGGGGGCGGTGACCTCGGCGCGGAGCTGTTGATCCTCGGCGGTCAGGGTCGCAGGCCCCATGCCCAGGGCCACGGTGCCTGTGGTATCGTCATGGGTGACGGCCACCTTATGGGCGAAATGTTTGCACAGCTGTTGCAGGTATTTGGAGGCATTGGGCGTGTCGAAATGGCCGCTGTCCGTGAGCATCTGGCATAATCCTTAGTTTTTCTATCAGATTTGAAAGATAAGGTTTCCCCCACGCGGTGCAAGCCAATTTCCAGAAGGGCATGCGCGGTGCCGGGGACAGGCCAGCATCATCTACATGATGTATTCTTGCCGACGCGGGCGCGCCCATAGAAAAGGCGCGCCCGCAGGTTATAGAGTGCAGGCGATCAGGCCGCTGCCTCAGAAGGAGACATTGGCCACCAGCGAGACGGAACGGCCCGGCTCTTTCAGCGTGGCAAAGCCGGGGTAGTCGCCGCCATAGGTGGCGCGGTCGGCGTATTGACGGTCAAAGACGTTGTTGACCTCGGCGCGGATCGTCACGTTGTCGTAAGCCGCCGGGCGGTATTCGGCAAACAGGTTCAGCACCTCGTAGCCTTCCAGCTTGGTTGTGGCGTCGGCCTCATTCAGCTGCTGGTCGTAGTCGAAGGCCGCATCGATATGGCCACCAACAACCAGGTCCCATTGGGGCAGTTCCTGCTGCACCTCGAGCGCCAGCACCTGACCGATCGGGGCGCCGGAATCCAGCACGTAATAGCTGGAGGTGGCGGCGCCGTTGACGCGGGTTTCGCTGTCGGTGAAGGTCAGCCGCGCAAAGCCGCTGTCCCAGCCATAGGTGGCGCCCAGATTGTAGCCCCGGCTTTCGAAATCGTAGCTGGTCACTGTCGGGCCTGCGACATCTCGGGTGTCGTCGATCTTGGTCTGGAACACCTCGCCGCCGAGGGTCCAGTTGCCGCTTTGCCAGTCGGCACCGACCACCACGTTGCTTGCGCGGCGCGGTTTCAGGGCGGAGTAGTCCCAGTCGCGGTAGAACAGGAAGTTATCCTCAATCCCGATGCCGCCAAAGACGTTGGAATAGCCGGCCCGCAGCGACAGCGCATCATTGACGTCATAGACGATGGAGAGATTGCCGCTCAGCCCGGAGCTGTCTTGCTCATAGGGGCGGCCGCTTTGGCCAAAATCCTGACCGGTGAAGGCGTTCCAGTCATAACGCAGACCGGCGGAGACCTTCAGCCGGTCACTGGGTTCCAGGCGGGCCTGTGCAAAGACGCCGATGGTCTGGCTGGTCTCGGAGGGGCGGTTGGTGCCCCAGTAGTCGCCACTGGCGGAGCTTTTCTGGTCCTGAAAATCGATCCCGGCGGTGATGGTGTCGCTCTCCGACAGGTGGAAACGGTTCTGGAAGGTCGCGGAATAGGTCCGGGTCACACCCACGCTGGTCTCGGCGGTGCCAATGCTGCCGATCTCATTCTCGGAAAAACCGATGGTCGCGGAGGGATCCCAGTTGCCGCCGCCGTTCACATTCTCATAGCGCAGCGAATAGACGGTGCGTTTGGTATCATAGACGGTGTCCAGCGGATTGAAGGAGGCGGTGCCGAAATTGGCGCGGCGGTTGCGCAGGGCGGTATCCTGCATCTGCTGGCCGGAGAATTCAAACCGGTGCCCGGTGTCGGTCTCATAGGCCAGTTTCAGCAGGCCGGCCGTCAGGTCGCTACGGGTGCCGTTCACGATGTTGCCGGCACCGTCGGTGTAATCGTCACCGGTCATGCGTTTGCCATAAAGCAGGATTTCGAACCCGTTGGACTGCCCGGCCAGCGTCAGCGAGGTGCCGAAGGTATCGCCATTTTCGCCGTAGCTGAGGCGTGTTTTGCCGCCAATGGCCTGGCCTTCGGTCAGGATATCCTCGGCATCGATGGTTTCCATGACCACCCGGCCAGCCAGCGCGCCGGGGCCTGCATCGGCGGGGGCCACACCGGGATCAACCCGCACGGATTTCATCAGGCCGGGGTCAAAGGCATTGGCGCTGGCGTGGTGGAACACGCGGTTGTTCTGGCTGACGCCGTCCACCTGAACCGCCAGTTTCAGCATGTCGATCCCGTTGACATAGATTTTCTGTGCCACGGGAATGGCGCCGCCGACCGACACGGAGGCGATGCCCGCAAACAGATCCTTGAGATCGCCCATCGCGGCGCGCTCGATTTCGGCATCCGCGACATAGACGGCGGTGGCGCGGTCTGCGGCATCGCCATCGGCATCGCGCTGCTTCACGATGATCGGATCCAGCGACAGGACGCCGTCGTCCTCTGCGTGGCCTTTGGTTGCGGAAAACACCGTCAGGGCCGTGCTGCACAGCAGACCGGTCAGGAGGATGGATGATTTTTGTGCTGTGGTATGTGCCATGGTAACCCGCGTGATAAACTGGTGTTAGCTGGGGGAACCTGGCTGCGCCCGCTTTGGGGCTGTCGGTCTCATAGTGAGCAATGCGGCCCCGTGCAAGAAGGGCGATAAAATTATTCTTCGGAGAGTGCCCGGACGCTGCGTCATCTGTCACGCGCGCCGGGGCGCGGGCGGGAATGGTCTCTGGACTTTTGCCGTCACCCGGCCTAACAAGCGGGCGATTTTGAGCCAGCCTGATTGCCAGCCGTTATCCATATGACGGGATTGAACAGATGGCAAAATGGACGCGATTGCAGCTGGCGGCTGCGCTGATGCTTGGACTGGCCGGTCCGGCCACGGCAGATCAGACCACAACAGAGACAGACCGCGCCACC
>NZ_CP031958.1:0-69135 GCF_003443595.1 Phaeobacter sp. LSS9 | reverse complement strand
GCGCCACTCTGAGCGGATCGGCGGGCTGTGGCAGGTGGCTTGGTCTGGACCCGTACCGGATGTTAGAGTAGGGCTTGGGCGCCGGAAAATAAGGCTGATGAAGTAACGAGATGGAGCCGATGAGCGACAAGACCGGAGCCAGACCCAAGACGCTTGTGATTCACATCGGCGACCACAAGACCGGGACCACCACCATCCAGAACGCGCTGGCTGTGGGGAGCATTCAGCTGCATGACGCCAAGCTGCTCTACCCGGCCAAGATGAACCACAATTATCTGACCGGGTTTATCACCAGCTATCGCAAGGGCACGCCCCTGCCCAAACATCTGGAGGATCGCGACGGTCTGACAGAGGTGGCCGCCCAGATCGCGGCCTCGGATGCGGATTATGCGGTGCTGTCTGCCGAGGCGTTTGAGAATATCCCGGCACCGGAATTTCACGATCTGGTCGAGACCTTCTTTCGCGGCTGCGCCGATCGCATCCATATCGTGGCCTATGTGCGCCCCCATGCGCAGCGGATCCTGTCGAGCTATGCCGAGCAGATCAAGATCGGCTGGTACCGGGGCAGCATGCAGGAGTTCTTTGACCACAATCTGCAAAACGGCCGCTTTCACTACGCGCCACGTTTTGCCCAGTGGCGCCAGCTGTTCGGCGAGGATTTCACCCTGCGCCCGATGATCCGCAAGGAGCTGAAAAACGGCTCGGTGCTGGATGATTTTGCCGAGGTGGCCTTTGACGGGCGGCCCTGCACGGTGGAGGAATTCGAGCCGGAAAACCAGGCCATGACCGTGCGCGAGCTGGCGTTGATGTATTTCCTGCAAGGTCAGTTTCAGGAACAGGACCCCTGGCTGCGCCATACGCTGGGCTGGGAGCTGTCGCGCCAGCTGGACCGCTCGCGCGGCGACAGCGAGGCCAAGGTGCGCAAACTGGTGATGGCACGCGATCTGGCCGAGGCCGCCACCGCCGCCTATCGCTGCGATGCCGAGGTTATGGATGCCGAATTCTTCGGCGGCCGGCCGCTGTTGCGCAATGCGCTGCGCGACATGGAAAAACAATCCGCCCCGCGCGCGCCCTCACTGGATCCGAGCCAGTTTTTCAGCCCCGAACATCTGCGCAACCTGACCGTCATGGCCAAGATCATCGAAGGCATGCTGGAGCGGCAGGGCAAATGGCCCTCCTATTTCCACAGTCACCGGATCAAGGATATCGAACGGCACAAGAACGCGCGTCTGGGGCTGGATGAAAACGGCGATCCGCTGGAGCCTCAGGTGGATGCAGAGATGCCTGCCGGATCCGAGACCGCAGCCTCTCCCGCCACCCAGAGCGCCACACCCACATCTGACACGCCGGCCCAGACACCACCGTCACCGCCCGCGCGCGTCCTCGCAGATGCCGCCGCAGGCGCTGCGCCACAGAAGGATCAGCCATGAATATCCGTTCCTCCCTTGCTGCGGTCATCGTGACCTACAACCGGCTGGACAAGCTGAAGCGCGTGATCGCGGCCCTGCAGGCGCAGACCTGCCTGCCGGAGCGGGTTTTTGTGATCGACAATGCCTCCACCGATGAGACCGGCAGCTGGTTGACCCAACTGCAACAGGACGACCCCCGGTTTCAGCATGTGCGGCTGCCGGAAAACATCGGCGGCGCTGGCGGCTTTTACGAGGGCGCGCGGGTGGCCTATGAGGAAGGCTATGATTACATCTGGTTCAGCGATGATGATGCCTACCCAGAGCCCAATGCCATCGAGCTGCTGCTGACCGGCATCAAGGATTTCGAGGCGCGGTTCACCTGGCGGCCGTCTTTTGCCTGTTCGGCGGTGAAATGGACAAATGGCGATCTCTGCGAGATGAACACGCCTTCGACGGTCTGGGACTGGCCGCGGTTCTACAGCCCCGAGACGCCTTATTTCCTGGTCGGATCCTGTTCCTTTGTTTCGGTGCTGGTGCCGCGTTGGGCGATCCAGAAACACGGTTTTCCGATCAAGGAATATTTCATCTGGTACGATGATGCCGAATACACCCAGCGGATCGCCAAATCCTATCCTGGCATCTACTGCCCCAATAGCGTGGTGGTCCATGATGTGCCGGAAAACAAGGGCGTGAACTATTCGCTGGTGAATCAGGCCAATATCTGGAAATTCCGCTATGGCGCGCGCAATGAGGCGTCGTTCCGCCGCCGTGAACAGGGCTGGGCCGGGGTGGCTGTCTTTGCCCGCGGGGTGCGCCGGCAGATGCGCCAGGGCAATGTGGAAAAATCCCTGCGCCGGGAGGTCTATAAGGCGATCTGGCAGGGCTGTTCCTTTAATCCGCAGATCATTCGCCCCGATCCCGACACCGGCGTCTGAAACAGGACGTCTGAAACCCAGCATCTGAAAACGGCGTCTATATAGGCCCGTTCCCCACAGATCGCACAAGCCGACAGGCAGGCAGACAGAGCACGAGGCAGGAGCCCCCATGTCCCAGGACAGAGAGTATATCGATCAGGAGATCGCGCAGATCCGTTTCATCTATGAAACGCTCTATCCCGAGACCCCGGTCGAGACCCATATGTGGTGGGAAAAGGCCAAGCTGCCGACCCCGGCGGTGCAGCCGCAGGAGATGGCCTATGGCGCCGAGATGATGGCGCTGACCTATATCGGCAACCTGCGCACCGGACCGCAGGAGACCCCGGCGCTGCTGGGCAAACGGGTGTTTGTCACCATTCCCTCGCCGCGCCAGGTGGCGGTGCGCGAAAGTGCTGGCGGCGTGCCCTGGCACAAACGGCCGCGCAAATACCGGGCTATTCATGCGCTCTCGCCGATATTGGCGGAACAGATGAAATATCAGATCGAGGCGCGGCGGTTCCGCAAACTGCCCGCCCGGCATAAATTCTCCCGTCTGGCCTGTTCGCGCGGCATCTTTGAAACCCAGAAAATGGCCCCTGAGGGGCGCCATGGCGGCAAGGATCCGGCGATCCTGATCGGGCTGCACTGGCTGGATGTGGGCGGCGCCGAGAGCCTTGGCATCGACAGCATTCAATGGGCGCTGGACGCCGGGTTGCGGGTGTTTGTCATGGTGGGTCAGCAGGGGCCCGAACGGCTGCTGGCGAAACTGCCCGATGATCCGCGCCTGCAGTTGATCCGCACCGACCGTTACCTGCCGCGCAGCCAGACCAGCGGTTTTGTCAGCCAGCTGATCGCGCAGGAAAACATCATCCTCACCCACAATCATCACTGCGTGCCGCTCTATGATGCCTTGCCCACGATCAAGCTGCGTCATCCGCATGTGGTCAATATCGACAGCACCCATATCGTGGAATACGCGGATGGCGGCTATCCGCGGATCTCGGGCGTTTGGAGCAATTACATCGATCATCACCATGTGATCAGCGGCGATCTGGAACGCTTCTACAAGGAGCGGTTCCGGGTCTATGGCAGCAAGCTGGTGCTGGGGCGTCTGCTGGATGACAGCCGCCGCGGGGCGGAGGTGGCGCCGGTGCGCATCAAGGCCGGGCAGAAACGCTGCCGGGTCGCCTTTGTCGGGCGGATGGTGCATCAGAAACGCCCGGTGGTGGCGCTGTCGATCATCCGGCGGCTGCGCGCCTGGGGCAAGCGCAACGGCGTGGAATTCCGCTTTGATATGGTGGGCGAGGGGCCCTATCGCGGCGCGGTGGAACATCTTTTGACCCGCTACCGGCTGACGGATGTGGTGCATCTGCATCCCGCAGGCACCGATGTACCGGCGCTCCTGGGGCAGAGCGATATCCTTCTGGTGCCGTCGTCGAACGAAGGGCTGGCGCTGGTCTGTTATGAGGCGATTGAGGCCGGCTGCGTGCCGATCTGCTCCGAGGTGGGGGCGCAGGCTGAGATCTGCCCGCCGGAAACGCTGGTGGCCTGGTCGCCGCTGCAGGCGGTGCGTGACAGCGTCGCGGTGGTGCAGCGGCTGTTGCGCGAGGAAGGCTTTGCCGAGGCGGTGGAGACCGGCCAGCGCGCCCGGATGCAGGCCTTGCAGGATGAGCCTTCGGCGCGCGAGGTGCTGGACCGGCTCTATCGTGATGCGCTGGCGGCGGTCGAGGCCGAACAACAGCTCCCGAAAGAAACTGCCAAGCGCCGCAAGACCAAGAGCAAGGCCCCGGCATGACCCGCAGGCTGTGGCTGCATATCGGCTCGCATAAGACCGGATCGACCTCGCTGCAGACCGCGCTGCGACAGGGGCAGAGCGACAAGACCCTGGGCCGCTGGAGCTATCTGCATGCCCGCCCGCGGGTGGATTTCAATCCGCTGGTGCGCTGCCATGGCATGGGCGCGGGGATGCACACCGAATTGCGCTGGCCGTTTCTGGAGCGGCGCATGGCGGACGCCGATCATCGCGGCCATGGTGACTGTATCCTGTCCAGCGAAATGCTGTTCTGGCTGATGGATGTCGCGGATCTGGAGGCGCTGCGCCAGCAGCTGCTGACCCATTTTGACGAGATCAACGTGGTGGCCTATCTGCGGCGGCAGGACGCGCTGGCGCTGTCGCACCGCAAACAGGTGGTGATGGGGCGCGCGGCCTATCAGTTCTACGGCGCGCAGATCCGGGGGCTGCCCAAATTCCAGCCGCATATGATGCGCTATTTCGACTATGCCACCAAACTGGCGCGCTGGGAGCAGGTGTTCGGGGCCGAGAATGTCACCGTGCGCCGGTTCCAGCGCAGCGATCTGGTGGGCGGCGATACGGTGCTGGATTTCTACCATCTGGTGGGGCTGACGCCGCCGCCGGAGCTGCCGCAGGAAAATGCGGCCTGGTCCCGCAGCCAGTTGCTGGCGGGGCTGTGGCTGCGTCAGCGCGGCTATCCGCGCCAAAGCTTTGCCGAGGCGGTGCAGGAGCTGCCGGATGATGGCCGTCTGATGCCCGCGCGGGCAGAGGCGGCGGCGTTTCTGGCGCGGTTTGACGCGATCAACCGGGCCTTGGCGGCGCGCTATGATCCCGAGGGGCCGGAGATGTTTTTTGACTGTGACCTCAGCCGTTATCCCGAAGCGGGCAATGGCGAGGGGCTGGAAGGTGACGCGGTGGTGACGCCTGAGGTGCTGGCGGGGTTGGAGGTGCGGGCGCGGGCGGAAATGGCGGCGCGGGAGCTGCCGCTGGATCCGCTGAACCCGGAGGATCGGCTTTAGGCTGCCGCAGGCCGATTATTGATCTGGCATCCCCCCCCGCAAGAGATTGCGGGGGGATTTTTTATGCGCGCGGGGGTCATCAGATCCGCGCAAAAGAAAAGGCCCCGCAAAGCGGGGCCTTTCCGAAGACATGTGACAGCGCCAATTAGGCGAAGTCGAAGTCCGCTGCAACCAGAGAACCCAGAGTTACTGTGTTCAGGGTCACGGTGGTGTCGGCGTCGATTTCGATAACCACACCAGCGTCGGTTTGGTAGGAAACCGCCAGAACTTCGGTCAAGTCGTTGTAACCCAACTCTTCTACGTTCAGTTTGTCAGCGCCTGTGCCAAAGTCCTCGATGACAGTGTTGCCTGTGCCTGCTTTCAGGATGAAGGTGTCATCGCCAGTGTCACCGGCCAGAATGTCACCGCCGAGGCTGGTGTAGATGATGTCGTCATCGGTACCGCCGTCAACGTTGTCTTTGCCCGCACCGCCGCGCAGTTCGTTGGACCCGGAGGTGCCGATCAGCTGGTCGTCGCCGTCGCCACCTTTCAGGGTGTCGTTGCCAGCACCGCCGGTCAGAACGTCGTCGCCGTTGCCGCCGTTGATGACATCGTTGCCACCGCCGCCAACAAGTGTAGCGTCGTCGCCGTTGCCGCCAAAGATAGTGTCGTTGCCGGCACCACCGGTGATAGCATCTGCACCTGCGCCGCCACCCAGGGTGTTTGCATCGGTTGCAGCTGCACCAGTTACGGTGATGGTGTCGGTGCCATTGCCGCCACGGATGACGTTGCTACCAGCGCCGCCGTCGAGAATGTCGTTGCCATCTTCACCAAGGATAGTGTCGTTGCCAGAACCGCCGGTCAGATTATCAATGCCTGCGCCACCGGAAATCATGTCGTTGCCACCGTCAATGACGGAGCCATCGATCGTATTGGCGTCGTCGTCGCCCATTGCAACATCGTCGCCAGTGGTGAAGGGGATGTCGATTTCGTAGGTAGCGGTTACGGTGCGGGTTACGCTACCGTCTGCGTTGGACAGAACAACATCATACGCAAAGCTTGCTTTGTCACCCACGTTGCCCTGTGCGGTCACTGCGGAAGTATTTGCAGTGAAGGTCAGGCTGGTGCCGCTCACAACAAAAGCGCCGTCTGTACCCAAGAAGTTGGTACCAACAGTAGCAATATCCATGCCGTCAACGCTGACGATCTGGGTCAGGTTAGCAGTGGTGGTCGCAGCCAGAGTGGTTACGCCTGCAGCAGTGCTCCAAGTGTAATCTACAGCGTCGTCATTCAGGTTTTCGGTACCGGTGAAAGCGGCGTTCAGTGTTTCTGTGACAGCACCGATGGAACCGGATGCATCGGCATCAGATTCCAGTGTTACACCGTCGGCGCTGGTCAGAGAGACGAAACCGTTGGTCAGCGTGTCACCGCCAGCGGTCCACGTGTCGGATGCCGAAGTATAGGTCAGGCCGTTCAGGGACAGCAGGCTGTTGCCATTCAGAGTGGCGGTGTCTGCGCCACCGCTGCCTGTTGCGGTGTTGCTAACCAGAGAATCCGCAAGGGTGTCGGTCAGTGTTACGGCGTCGTCGCTGGTGGTGCCAGCAACAAAGTCTACACCGGTTTTGATGTCAATATTAGCCATTTTCTACTCCGTAGTAATGCTCGTCGATTTCTGCGAACAAACGCGCCTGCCTTATGCCCGCAAAGGTTTTACCGCTCTCTGTCTCTCTGGATGGGTGTCTATTGTCAAGGAAACTTGCGCAGGCGGGCTCAGGAATTGCGGGGATGTCGAAATCGTGCCCTGCGTGCCACGCTGCCCCGTTGTGGGAAACTGGCGGCTTGCAGCTAATTTAACCATTTTAGGGGTTGAAAAGGCGGGACCTTTTTGCAAATTTCTTGCCCGATTGGGGGTGCGTTGCGGCGGGCCTGCGGGAGCTATGGTGGATTTATGCGTGATTTCGCCGGTAAACTTGACGTTTTGCGAAGCGCCTGCGCATTTTGTTAACTCTTTTTTAATACATCTTATAAGGGTAGGGAATACCTGACCCATGCCATTCCCTCTCCCTGAAGGTGTGTGGTTTTTGCCACCCTGGCCAAAGCGGGTTTTCATTTTTCAACATTCCGCCCCGACGTTTTAAAAGAGCGGTGCGATTTCTTTCACTTCTCATTCGCGAGAATAAGGGTTTGATTTAAATTAATCTGCTTTTTTCGTTCTGTCCTGCGCGTTTGGCTGTGAAGAATTTCACTTTCTCCACACTACCACCTTCGATGTATGAAGGTGGTAGCGCCCCGAGGCGGGGAAAATCCCGCTGAAACCGGCCAAATCTGACGTAAGGGCAGGGGGGCGGCAGGAGAATCTTCGCCCCGGAGCGCAGGGCTGTGCCCGCCCGCAGCAGGCGGGTGGAATCGGCATGGAATCGGGGGCTGGAATTTCCGGCAGGGATTCTCTGGCAGGGGGGGGCTCCGGCGCGGCGCGGTCCGGAGCCTGTGATCAAGCCGGTGAATTCAGGTGCGTGTCATCAAGGCCGGGCAGGGGGATAGGGGCGGCCGATCAGCCGTAGCAGCGGCTCACCAGCTGATGCAGCCGGGCGTCGTTGCGGCTCTTCTCGCCGACGATATTGCGCACCGCATCGGGGATGTCCTCGGCGGCTTTGGCCTTGCTGCCGGTGTTCTCGCGGTGCTCCGTCAGCTCCGCCAGCCCATGGCTGCGGCGGAAATGCTGCAGGGAGGCGCCCAGATGTTCGGTCACGCCAATAAAGCTGTAGGCGGCGTTCAGTTTCTCCAGCGCGTGGTCAAAGGAGTAGAAGGCCCCGACCATCAGCGACAGCTGATAATCATAGGGCAGCACGCGGGCATAGGATTCCAGCGTCGGATAGCGCGCGGCGAAGGCCTCATGCTGGGGGTGTTTGTCGGAGGTGTTGTAGCGGTAGTTGGAGACAAAGCGGTCCAGCGGGTCGCGGATAATGGTGGCACATTTCAGCGGCAGTTCCTGGTGGCGCCAATACATCACGTCAGACCAGGCGAAATGCCCCATCAGCACCTGACGGCAGGGGGTGGCCTCATCGCTGCGCCGGTAGAGCGCCTTGCGCGTCTTGTTGCGGAAGGACTGGTTGGTGTTCTCCCAGGAAACCGGATGAAAGATGTCAAAGGCCGCCTGCAGCGCCTTGCCCACCGACATGCCTGCGGTCTTGGGAATATGCATGAACAGGATCACGTCATTGGGATCGTGATAGGTCTCTGCCGCCACCAGCCGGGGGGAAAACCGGGCCTCGAACGCGGTCTCGGCAACGGTTCTGCTGCCGGAGGGCTGAGAGGAAACCTGTGACATGATAAGGGCTTGCTCCAGTTTGGTCGGCAGGTGCCGAATGCGCTGTCGGGCCTTAGCGAAGGGGGGGGCGGATGTCAATCTGAGCAGGGCGGAGCGGCGGGGTTTGCGGGGGGCTGTGGCGGGGGTGCCCGCCGATGGGGAGGCGAGGGTCTGCCGATGGCGGCGGCAGATGCGGGGCCAGTTCCGGATCAGCTTCTGAGCCTGATTTGGAGTCTGGGTTTTGAGTTTGGCGGGTGATGCCGACCCGCCGCGCCTGTCGGCTATTGTTGCGGGGGCGGAGGGAGCTGTTTGACAAGCCTCTGACGGCTGTGCTTTTGACCCTGTCAAAGATGTCCGGACGTCGGTGCCGCAGGGAGCCATTGTGCATCCGGGCCTGTCCGGGCATATCCGCCCCTGACCCCGGTCCAGCCTGTCCAGATCTCTGTTGCGGGTGGCCGGGTCTTTTGGTCCTCTTACTTTCGGGTGCCCCTCCGGGCGCCCCCGACAAAGGCAATATGTCATGGCACGCACCTCTGCACAGCATTCCGGATCCGGGCATAAGTCCGGCCTGGGTGAGATCCGCAAGGCCCGCAGGGGCAATCGCGGTGCCTTCTGGCTGATTGGCGTGTTCAGCTTCTTTGCCAATCTGCTGATGCTGACCAGCCCGCTCTATATGATGCAGGTCTATGACCGGGTGCTGGGCAGCCGCTCGCTGGAGACGCTGGTGGCGCTGACGGTGCTGGCGGGGTTCCTGTTCCTGATCATGGGGGTGTTGGACTATGTGCGCGGCCGGATCCTGGCGCGGGTCGGGGCGCGGTTCCATGACCAGCTGGAGACCCGGGTGTTCAACGCGGTGCAGGACAAATCGGCGGCGGGGTTTAATGACGACATCGCCAAAGTGGGGCTGCGGGATCTGGAAGCGATGCAGAAGGCGCTGTCTTCCCCTATCGTTTCGGCGTTCTTTGATTTGCCCTGGACGCCGCTGTTTCTGGGGCTGATTGCGGTGTTTCATCCGCTGCTGGGACTTTTGGCGCTGATCGGGGGCGCGGTGCTGGTGGTCTTTGCGCTGGCCAATCAGATGATCTCCAAGGCGGCGGTGGAAAACGCCAGCATGATGGCGGCTTCGGCGCATCAGGTTTCCGACGGGATGCGCAACAATGCGGAGCTGATCCAGGGGCTGGGGATGCGCCGCGCGGCCTTTGCCAAATGGCGGATGCTGCGCAGCCAGGCGGTGGGGTCCGAGCTGAGTGCGGCGGATATGACCGGCGGCTTCAGCACGGCCACCCGCACCTTCCGGCTGGCGCTGCAATCGGCGATGCTGGGCACGGGTGCCTATCTGGTGCTGACCGAAGGGCTGACGCCGGGGGTGATGATTGCCTCGTCGATCATCATGGGGCGGGCGCTGGCCCCGATCGAGACGCTGATCGGCCAATGGGCGCTGGTGCAGCGGGCCATGCAGGCGCAGGAGCGTCTGGCGCAGATGCTGACCGAAACTCCGGAACGCCCGGCGCCGATGAAACTGGCGCGCCCGGCGGCCAAACTGGAGGTGCAGGGCGTGGCTCTGGTGCCGCCGGTGGCACCGGGGCAGGTGGCCAAGCCGGCCTTGCAGGGGCTGAATTTCAATCTCCAGCCCGGTCAGGCGCTGGGGGTGATCGGCGCCTCTGGGGCGGGGAAATCATCGCTGGCACGGGCGCTGATCGGGGTCTGGCATCCGGTCTCGGGCAAGATCCGGCTCGATGGGGCGGCGCTCAATCAATATGACATGGATGATCTGGGCAGCTATATCGGTTATCTGCCGCAGCAGGTGACGCTGTTTGACGGCACCATTGCCGAAAACATTGCCCGCCTGTCGATGATGCCGGATCCCGATCAGGTGGTGGCGGCCGCCCGCAAGGCAGCGGTGCATGATATGATCCTGACCCTGCCGCAGGGCTATGACACGCCGGTGCGGGTGGCCAGCAACCGGCTGTCGGGCGGGCAGGTGCAGCGTATCGGGCTGGCGCGCGCGCTTTATGGCGATCCGGTGCTGCTGGTGCTGGATGAGCCGAATTCAAATCTCGACAATGAGGGCAGCCAGGCGCTGAACCTGGCGGTCTCCCATGCCAAGAAGGACGGGCGCGCGGTGATCATCATGGCGCATCGCCCGGCGGCGATCCAGCTCTGTGATCTGATCCTGATCCTGGACAATGGCACCCAGCGCGCCTTTGGTCCCAAGGATGCGGTTCTGGGAGAGCATCTGCAGAACCCGCAGGTGGCGCAGAAGAAACCGGCCCAGCAACAGGCCTCGAAGCCGGCGGCCCAGCAACAGGCTGCCGCCCCGTCCGCAACGACACCGTCTACACCGGCGCAATCCACGTCCCCCCAGAAACAGCCAGCCCCAAAGCAGGCAGAGGCAAAATCATGAGCGATACATCCAAATCCTACCCGATCCGGGGGCTGACCATTGCTGGGTTGCTGGCCATGGGTCTGCTGGTCGGCGGCCTTGGCCAATGGGCCGCCACGGCAGAAATCTCCGGCGCGGTGATTGCCTCCGGCTCCATCAAGGTGGAGCAGAACCGGCAGGTGGTGCAGCACCCCTATGGCGGTGTTGTTGATGAGGTGCTGGTGAGCGAGGGCGATCTGGTTGAGGAAGACGCGCTGCTGCTGCGGCTGGAGCCGTCGGAGCTGCTGGCCGACCGTCAGATCGTCGAAGGCCAGCTGGCCGAAACCCTGGCCCGGCGCAGCCGCTATAGCGCTGAACGGGATGAGGCCGAGGAGATCACTTTTGCCGAGCTGCTGTTTGAGCTGAAGGGCACCCATGTGCAGACCGAAGAACTGATCAACGGGCAGAAACGCCTGTTTGAGGCGCGCCTGGTCAATCTGCGGGCCCGCATCAGCCGCCTGCAGGAACGTATCGGTCAGATCCAGAGCCAGATCGACGGGATCGAGGCGCAGCAATCGGCCCTGCAGGAACAATTGGTGCTGATCGGCAAGGAGCTGGAAAACCAGCAGAGCCTGCTGTCGCAGGGGCTGGCGCAGTCCAGCCGGGTGCTGTCCCTGCAGCGTGAACAGTCGCGGCTGGGCGGTCAGGCCGGGGCGCTGACCGCCCAGAAGGCCCAGGCCGAAGGGCAGGTCACCGAATTGGGTCTGGAGATCCTCAACCAGAAAAGCGCGCGGCGCGAAGAGGCGATCACCACCCTGCGTGACCTTCAGGTGCGTGAGCTGGAGCTGATCGAGCGGCGCAATGTGATCCTGCAGCGGCTGTCCCGGCTGGAGGTGCGCGCGCCGGTGGCGGGGGTGGTTTATGACCTCAATGTCTTTGCCCGCAAATCGGTGATCCGGGCGGCGGATCCGCTGATGTATCTGATCCCGCAGAGCCAGCCTCTGGTGATCTCGGCGCAGGTGGCGCCCTCGGATATTGATCAGGTATATCTCAATCAGAAGGTCAGCCTGAATTTCTCCAGCTTCAACCAGCGCACCACGCCGACGCTGTTTGGCTCGGTGAGCACGATCTCGGCAGATTCCTTCATCGATCCGCAGACCGGGCGCAGCTACTACGTGGTGGAGGTGCGGCTGAACAAGGGTGAGGCCGCCCGCCTGCCCGAGGGCAATGTGCTGGTGCCGGGGATGCCGGTGGAGACCTTCATCCAGACCAACAGCCGCACGCCTTTTGCCTATCTGGTGCAGCCCTTCACCGATTATCTCAACCGGGCCTTCCGCGAAAGCTGAGCCTGCCGGCCTGGATTTCGCACCCCGCCTGCCGATCCGGACAGGAGGGGATGCCGGGGGGGGGATTGGGGCGAAAACCGGCTGCCACTCCGCCGCAACATGTTTTAAGCTGAGACCACCCCGCGCCCAGGTGCCAAACCGCGGCCGACCGCATAAGATTTAAGGATAGCAGATGAAAAAAGCCCTCATCACCGGTGTAACGGGTCAGGATGGGTCCTACCTTGCGGAGTTTCTTCTGGAGAAGGGCTATGAGGTGCATGGGCTGAAGCGGCGGGCGTCGTCGTTCAACACCCAGCGGGTGGATCACATTTATCAGGATCCGCATGTGGATCATGCCCGGTTCAAACTGCATTACGGCGATCTGACCGACACGTCGAACCTGACCCGGCTGCTGAGCGAGATTGAGCCGGATGAGGTCTATAACCTCGGCGCGCAGTCCCATGTGGCGGTCAGTTTTGAGGCGCCGGAATATACCGCCGATGTGGATGGTATCGGCACCCTGCGCCTGCTGGAGGCGATCCGCTTTCTGGGGCTGGAGAAGAAAACCCGGTTTTATCAAGCCTCCACGTCTGAGCTCTATGGTCTGGTGCAGGAAACCCCGCAGCGCGAGACCACGCCGTTTTACCCGCGCTCGCCTTATGCGGTGGCCAAGCTGTATTCCTACTGGATCACGGTCAATTACCGCGAGGCCTACGGCATCTATGCCTGCAACGGCATCCTGTTCAACCACGAGAGCCCGCGCCGGGGCGAGACCTTCGTGACCCGCAAGATCACCCGCGGTCTGGCCAATATCGCCCAAGGTCTGGAAGAGTGTCTGTATATGGGCAATATCGACGCGTTGCGCGACTGGGGCCATGCCAAAGATTACGTGCGCATGCAGTGGATGATGCTGCAGCAGGAGGCGCCTGAGGATTTTGTCATTGCCACCGGCAAGCAATATTCGGTGCGCCAGTTCATCACCTGGTCGGCGCAAGAACTGGGGCTGACGCTGGCGTTTTCGGGCGCAGGTGTCGAGGAAATTGCCACGGTGACCGCGATTGCGGGCGATATGGCCCCGGCGCTGAAAGTGGGCGATGTGGTGCTGCGCATTGATCCGCGCTATTTCCGCCCCGCTGAGGTGGAGACGCTGCTGGGTGATCCGTCAAAGGCGAAGGAGCAACTGGGCTGGGAGCCGGAAATCACCACCCAAGAGATGTGCGCCGAAATGGTGCGCGAAGACCTCAAGACCGCCCGCCGCCACGCCCTGCTGAAAGACCACGGCATGGACCTGCCGGTCAGCACAGAGGGCTGAGACCATGGGCACCAGCGCTGTGAAAATCTATGTGGCCGGCCATCGCGGCATGGTGGGTGGCGCCATCCTGCGCCGATTGCAGGCGCGCCAGGATGCGGGGGCAGACATTCAGCTGATCACCCGGACCAGCGCCGAACTGGATCTGACCAATCAGGCGGCGGTGCAGGGGTTTTTTGCCGCAGAACGCCCCGATCAGGTGGTGCTGGCAGCGGCCAAAGTGGGTGGCATTCATGCCAACAACGCCTATCCGGCGGAGTTCATCTATGAAAACCTGATGATGGAATGCAATGTGATCCATGCCGCCCATCAACAGGGTGTTGAGCGGCTGTTGCAGCTGGGATCCAGTTGCATCTACCCCAAACACGCCCCCCAGCCGATGGCCGAAGCCGCCCTGCTGAGCGATGTGCTGGAGGCCACCAATGAGCCTTATGCGATTGCCAAGATCGCCGGCATCAAGCTCTGCGAGAGTTACAACCGCCAATATGGCCGCGATTACCGCTCGGTGATGCCGACCAATCTCTATGGTCCGGGGGATAATTTTCACCCCGAAAACAGCCATGTTCTGCCGGCGCTTATCCGTCGGTTTGATGCGGCGGCGCGGGCCGGCGAGGATCATGTGACGATCTGGGGCACCGGCACGCCCCGGCGCGAATTCCTGCATGTGGATGACATGGCGGCGGCCTCGCTGTTTGTGCTGGATCTGGATCCGGCGACCTACCGGCGTGAAACCAGCCCGATGCTGAGCCATATCAACGTCGGCTGCGGGCAGGATATCTCGATCCTGGAGCTGGCCCGGATGGTGGCCGATGTGGTGGGCTTTGACGGTGAGATCCGCACCAATCCCGATCAGCCCGACGGCACCCCGCGCAAACTGATGGATGTCTCGCGGCTGGCGCGTCTGGGCTGGCAGGCGAAGATCGCGCTGCGCGACGGGATCGCCCAGACCTATGCGTGGTACCGCGCGCAGGATCAGGCCAGCCTGCGCAGCAAATAACCTGCCCGCTGGCCATCGCCGCAAAAAAGGTCCAGAAAAGACAGGGAGATGGCCCGAAAACTGGGCAGACATTTGCCTCAAACGGGTCAGACTAGAACCCAGAGACCGGTCGGAAAGGGACAGCTCATGATCACCCCCATTCTCCTGTGCGGCGGCTCCGGCACACGGCTGTGGCCGCTCTCGCGCAAGAGCTATCCGAAGCAATTTGTCCCCCTGGTGGGGGAGACCACGCTGTTTCAGGCCTCCGCCCTGCGCCTGTCGGGCGAAGGATTTGCCGCCCCGATGGTGCTGACCAATTCGGATTTCCGTTTCATCGTCACCGAACAGCTGGCGGAGGCGGGCATTGATCCCGGCGCCATTCTGATCGAACCGGCCGGGCGCAACACCGCCCCTGCGGTGCTGGCGGCGGCGCTTTGGCTGCGGGCGCGCGATCCGGAGGGGCTGATGCTGGTGGCGCCCTCGGATCACGTGGTGCCCGATGCGGCGGCCTTTCGCGCGGCGGTGGCAGCGGCAGAGCCGGCGGCGCGCGCAGGCCAGCTGGTCACCTTCGGGATCAAACCGGACCGGGCTGAAACCGGTTATGGCTATCTTGAACTGGATGGCGATCCCGGCGATTTCACACCGCAGGTGATCGGGCTCAAACGGTTTGTCGAGAAACCGGATCTCGCCACCGCCGAGGATATGCTGGCCTCCGGGCAGTTCCTGTGGAATGCCGGCATCTTCCTGTTTTCGGTCAAAGCCATCATCGCCGCCTTTGAGGCCCATGCGCCGGATCTGATGGCGCCGGTGCAGGGCGCGGTGGACAAGGGTGAACCTGATCTCGGCTTTCTGCGACTGGACCCGGACGCCTGGGACGGGGCGGCGGATATCTCCATCGACTATGCGGTGATGGAGCGGGCCGATAACCTCGCGGTGGTGCCCTATGCGGGCGGCTGGTCCGATCTTGGTGGCTGGGATGCGGTCTGGCGTGAAAGCGGTCCTGATGGCGATGGCATTGTCACCCAGGGGCGCGCGACGGCCATTGAGTGTCGCAACAGCCTGCTGCGCTCGGAGGATGACGGGCTGGAGGTTGTGGGCATCGGGCTGAAGGATGTGATCGCCGTGGCGATGCCGGATGCGGTGCTGGTGGCCGATGCCTCCCGCGCGCAGGACGTCAAACAGGCGGTCAGCGCATTGAAGGCACAATCCGCCCGCCAGGCCGAGGCCTTCCCCAAGGATCACCGCCCCTGGGGCTGGTTTGAGAGCCTGGTGGTGGGCGAGCGGTTCCAGGTGAAACGTATCCATGTGCATCCCGGGGCGGCGCTCAGCCTGCAGAGCCATCACCACCGGTCGGAACATTGGATCGTGGTGGAAGGCACCGCCAAGGTGACGGTGGATGACAGCGTCCAGCTGGTGAGCGAAAACCAGTCGGTCTACATCCCCCTTGGCGCGGTGCACCGGATGGAGAACCCCGGCAAAGTGCCGATGGTTCTCATCGAAGTGCAGACCGGCAGCTATCTCGGCGAGGATGACATCATCCGCTACGAGGACATCTACGCCCGCAAGTGACGGTTGGGTCTGCCCCTGCACGCCCTGATCCTAGCGGATCAGCCAGTCTTCCAGACCTTCGGGCGAGGTGGTTTTGCCGGGCGGCAGCGCGCGCAGGCGGATCCAGCGGGGATCGGTGGGCTGGCCTGCGCGCAGGCGCAACCGACCCAGAAGCCCGACCATATCCCATTCCACCCGCTCAGCCCGGCTACGGTAGGGGCGGGTGGGGTCATAGGCCGGATTGAGGCAGGGCGCGCCACCGGCATCGCGCAGGATGGCGCCAAAGCCATCGCGCAGGCTGCGGCCCTGCCAGCGCCCGCCATCATCATTGCCCAGAATGGACGGGGTGGTGGAGATCACCCCCATTGGTGTCTCGCCGGGCTGGGCGGCGCGGATCCGGTCGCCCTCCAGCACCACGGAGATCCCGCGCCGGTCCTCCCCGTCCGGGTTGCCATCCAGCCATTCGAAAAACTCGGCATAATCTGCGCCGCCGCCGCTCCAGGCACCATCGCAATAGCCATTGCCATTCTGGCTCAGCCGGAACATCGCGCCGCTGCCATCGCCGGCGGTCAGGTAATCCTGCCCGCTGCCCGTCGCGGTGAGCGCCAGAAGTGTGTTGTCATCGCCCTGCACTTCCAGACGGGCGCCGGGATCATAGGTGCCAAAGCCGGCCCGCCCAGTGGCGGATTTCAGCACCATGGCGGCCTCCCAACTGTTGCCATCGGGGGAGAGTTTCACGGTGAAATCGGTATTGCCCGCCAGCCCCAACTCGGCATGGCCCGCCCAGTTGGATTGAAACAGCAGGCTGGCGGTGTCACCGCCTGAGGCCTTGTTGATCTTCAGCTGGTGGCCGCCGCCATCATGGCTGAACAGGCTGGCGGGGCTGCGCAGGGACAGGCGGTTGTTGGCATCGGCATCGGTGGCAATGCCCAGGCGTTCCAGCCGGTCGCCGGTGAGAGGCGGCAGCCCCCAGGCGGTGCCATCCCAGATCCGCAGCGCCTGATCCGCCGGCACCCAGGCGCGCCAGCCCGGCTGCGGTGTCAGAAACTGCCAGGCAGCCTCCTGCCAGATCGCCAGACGGCCACCCTGACCGGCCCAGGCATCCGCCGGGCTGTCGGCCAGCCCATAGGTGGCGCCCTCGGCCGGGCTGGTGGGCGGGGTGGTGGCGTCAAACGCTTCAAGGCGCAGCTGCACCAGCGCATCCAGCATGCGCAGCGCCTCGTTATGGGTCACATGTTTCTGCGCCTGCGCGGGCATCAGATAGGGCAGGGCAAGGCGGGGCGAGGTTTCGGGCAGGGTCTGTGGCAAACTCTCTGACATTCTGGCGGCTCCTGATCACGGGGGGATGGCGCCATCCTGCCGCAACCACATCACCCACCCCCTAAGAGCGCGCGCGCCGCCTGCGCAACACCTGCGCGGGGATTGTTTCTCTCATGCCGGAACCACAGGGATTGTCTTCAATATGTAAACAATCTCCGCGTTTCTGCCCCATTCCCGCCCGCTCTACCGCCGTGACCACCCGTGAGGGTTGATCTCGACCCCGGGCAATCGCCCCGGCGGGTCGGGTGATGACACAGCGCGGGAGCATCAGGATGGATCTACAGTTTGCAGGACGGTTCGGGGCCAATGATCAACTGCTGGACAGCGATCTGCGCGATCTGGAACTCCATCAAGGGGTCAATGGCGCGGTGCAATTATTTGCGGTGAGCGGGCTCAATGGCGGCATTGCCAGCTACAGTCTGGGTGGCGGTGCGCCGGTGCTGCGCGACAGCCTGTATCACCGCGCGCTGGGGCTGACGGGGGGCGAGGCGACCTTGGCCGAGATCGGCGGCGAGACGCGTCTGCTGGTGGAGGGCAGCACCCGCAGCGCGCTGGCGTTTCACCAGATCGGCGGCAATGGTCAGCTGTCGGCGCAGCAGCAGGCCAGCCTGCCGGGCGCGGGTGCTGCCGGGCTGACAGCGACGGTGGCGGGGGATCTGAGCGGTGGCGGATCGGTGATCTACGGTCTGGCCAAGGGCCAGCTGAGCGGCTGGCAGCTGGGCGTGGGCGGCACCCCCGGCGCAGAGGTCGCCACCCTTGGCGCGGCGGCGGCCTACGCCCGCCCCGGCGCGGTGGCGCTGGAGCTGGCGGATCTGGGCGGCGGCGCGCAGCTGCTTTTGCTGGCGGACCGGATCGAACAGGGGGTGCAGAGCTACCGGGTGGATGCTGCCACTGGCGCGCTGAGCGTCGCGGACAGTCTGGGGGCGGCGGATGGGCTGGGGCTGGCGGAGCCCACCGTGCTGGAAAGTTTCACCGCCTTTGGCAGCAGCTGGGTGGTGGTTGCGGCGGCGGGCAGCGGCTCGCTCAGCCTGATTGCGCTGGCGGCCAATGGCCAGATGAGCCTGCGCGATCACGTGCTGGACACGGCCGCCACCCGTTTTGGCGGGATCACCGCGCTGGAGGTGGTGGAGGTCGCAGGCGAGGTGCTGGTGCTGGCGGCGGGCAGCGACGACGGGCTGGCGCTGTTTCGGATCCTGCCCGAGGGGCAGCTGGTGCATGTCACGAGCCTGGCCCAGGCCAGTGGCACGGAGGATGCCGGGCTGGGGCTGGAGAATGTCACCGCGCTGGCGGCAGCAGTGGTGGGGGGGGATCTGCAGATCTTTGCCAGCTCCGGCAGTGCCGAAGGGCTGTCGCAGTTCACCCTGTCGCTGGCAGAGCTGGGCGATGTGATCACCACCGCAGGCGGTCGGATCAGCGGCACTGGCGGTGCGGATGTGCTGGCGGGCGGCATCGGCGCGGTGCTGAGCGGGGGGGCGGGGGCGGACGTCTTTGTGCTGCGCCCCGCCGAGGAGGGGCGCAGTGGCAGCCTGCGCATTACGGATTTCGAGGTGGGTCAGGACAGTCTGGATCTGTCGGGGTTTGACGGGCTGCGCAGTCTTGAGGGGCTGCAGATCCGCAGCCGCAGTGATGGCGCCACGCTCACCCATCAGGCGGCGGATGGCAGCCGCACCGAGGTTGTGGTGCAAAGCCGCGATGGCGACAGTCTGGATACGGCGGATCTCTTTGCGGATGGCTTTGTCTTTGCCGATCGCATGCTGCCCCCGGCGGAGGCGCCGGATCCGATGCGCTATGGCAGCGGCGGCGCCGACCGGCTCACCGCGCGCAGTGCTGGCGATCAGATCAACGGTCTGGGCGGCAATGACACGCTGCTGGGCGGCGACGGGCGCGACAGCCTCTGGGGGGATGCGGGGCATGACCGGCTGATCGGTGGCAAGGGCGTCGACCGGCTGCGCGGGCAGGCGGGCAATGATGTGCTGCTGGGGCAGGATGCGCGCGATCTGCTGGTGGGGGGCCTCGGGCGTGATACGCTGGATGGTGGGCGCGGCGGGGATCGCTTATTGGGCGGGGCGGATGCGGATCTGCTGCGCGGCGGCGGGGAGAACGACCTGTTGCGCGGCGGCGCCCAAGGTGATCGCCTGCTGGGGCAGAGTGGCCGGGACAAGCTGTTTGGCCAGAAGGGCAATGACCTGCTGGATGGCGGCGGCGGGCATGACACGCTGACCGGCGGCGCAGGCGCGGATGTTTTTGTGTTCGGGGCGGGTCATGGCAGTGACCGGATCCGTGATTTCACCCAAGGCGAGGATGTGATCCATTTGGGACGTCTGGCGCGGGCGGGCATCTCTGAGGATATGAGCGATCTGACCCTGCAGCAGCAGGGAGATCACACGCGGATCCAGACCGGGGCCGGGGACATCCTGCTGCTCAATCAGAGTGCGGCAGAGCTGAGTGCGGATGATTTTATCTTCTGATCCCGGCCCATCTTCCGGGGCCAATCCGAAAGGCGTTTCGGGATCAGATCAGACAATAAGGTCGCGACACTCCGGCGCCTTCAAAACAGAAAGTCATCCGCCCTGAGAGCGTCAAGCGCGATGTCCTGCAGGGTCAGGGACCAGCCGTTGTCATCCCGGATCACCAGATCTGTGCCCCGGACCTCAAGGTGATCATCGCGCAGATCGGTAAAATCCGAGATCCCGGTGGTGGCGCGCATATCAAGGCGGTCGTCGCGCTGAAAATCAATCACCACATCGGCCCCTTGCGAGAACACAAAGACATCCGCACCGCGCCCGCCGGCCATTCGGTCATTGCCGTCGCCGCCGTCCAGCCTGTCTTGTCCGGCGCCACCTTTCAGCGTGTCGCGTCCGCGCCCACCCGTCAGCGCGTCATGGCCCTTGCCGCCTTGCAGCCGGTCGCTGCCCTGACCGCCGCTCAACTCATCCCCGCCGCGCGCCCCGGCCAGCGTGTCGCGCCCGGCGTTGCCCAGCAACTCATTGGGAGCGCCATTGCCGATCAGATGGTCATGGCCGGCCCCGCCCCAGGCGTCTTCGATCAGATTGAGGGTGCGGCCCTCCAGGCGCACGGCGGCGGCCATGGCGACATTGTTCTCCAGCGCCCCGATGCTGGAATATTGCCCCGGGCGCAGATCAATCCGGCTGTTGGTCTCAATATCGGAGGCATCCATCAGATCCTGCCCGCCGGCATCCCAGATCGTCAGGCTCACATTGCGCGCCACCCCGTCGCCGCCCTGCACGGTCATGCCATCCGCGCCATATTGATAGGCCAGGGTGCCGCGTCCGTCGCCGGCGCCCAGATAGACCGTGGCATCGGTGCGGGTCTCTGTATTGGCGCCATAAAGCGCCTGCATCGCCTGAATGTCCCACAGCATTGGTGTCAGCGCCCAGCCCTGCGCCTCCGTGTCCAGATCCGCTTCACCGGGGTGCGGCAGGTATGACATCACTGTGAATTGGCCAGGGGTTGTGGGGTTCTCCGGCATCTCATTGGGGTGATGCAGCCCGAGGGCATGGCCCAGCTCATGCAGATAGGTGTTCCAACTGGTATGGCCCAGTATCGGCCCGATGCCCGGCACATATTGATTGGGGTTGCTGTTGTTGAGCCAGAGATCCCCCGCAGCTGACGGACGGGTGCCCAGATCCGCAGGCGCGGGAAAATCGGCGATGAAACCAAACAGCCCGGCATCCGCAAAATGCGCGCTGGCAAAGGTCAGATCCACCACCCCGCCCCGGGCCGGGATCAGGTTCAGATTGGCCACCTCATTCCAGGCCGCAACCGCCTGCAGCATCATCTGCCGCTCGGCGGGGTCCATATTCACCGTCGCCCCCTCGGGCAGGTATTCTCCGCCGACGTCATAATCGCCAAAATCCGGATCATAGTCGTAATAGTCCGGTACCGAAGAGAGAAAGTGATAGCGAATGACCTCGCCGCCCTCATGCCAGCCGTCGGCTCCGTCTACCAGAAGCGCCCGGTAATCCTGATAGGTTGGCATCTGCGTATCCCTTGTTTTTAGGTCTAACCTGTGGCTCCGGACAGCTTAGCAGGGCGTTGCGGAGATAGGTTTAATTGCTCATGAAATCATATGTCGTCGCATTGTTTAACCCACGCAGAGCAGAGCAACAGGCAAAATGTGCCTTTCCCGTGGCGTCACGCGCGTCTGGGCGTTAGGACAGAAGACAGGACCACGGCAGCAGATCGGGGGAGAGGGCATGCAGATTGAAGACACGGACCTGCCAGGGGTGAAGATCCTGACACCGGCGCGGTTTGGCGATGCGCGGGGGTTTTTCTCCGAATGCTGGAACAAGGCGCGGATGGCCGAGGCGGGGCTGGATGTCGATTTTGTGCAGGACAATCACTCGCTGTCGGTGGAGGTTGGCACCCTGCGCGGGCTGCATTTTCAGGCGCCGCCCCAGGCTCAGGCCAAGCTGGTGCGCTGTGGTCAGGGAGCGCTGTTTGATGTGGCGGTGGATATCCGCAAAGGCTCGCCCACCTATGGGCGCTGGACCGGGGTGGAACTGTCGGCGGCAAACGGTCGCCAGCTGCTGATCCCGGCGGGGTTCCTGCATGGGTTCATCACCCGCAGCCCCGGCACCGAAGTTCTGTATAAATGCGATGCGTATTACGCGCCGGACTGTGATGGTGCGGTGGCCTGGGACAGCTGCGGCATTGACTGGGGCTTTGAGGGCCTGCCGGTGCTTTCTGAAAAGGATGCTGCGGCGCCCCGGTTTGAAGACTTCGACAGCCCCTTCGTGTGGGAAGGATAAGAGATGAAGATTTTGGTGACAGGTGGCGCTGGGTTCATCGGCTCGGCCGTCGTCCGACTGGCCGTGGCGCGGGGCCATCAGGTGGTCAATCTGGACGCGCTGACCTATGCGGCCTGTCTGGACAATGTGGCGGCTGTGGCGGACAGCCCGCTCTATGCCTTTGAACAGGTCGATATCCGCGATCGCGCCGCATTAGACACTGTTTTTACCCGCCACCGCCCGGATGTGGTGATGCATCTGGCCGCCGAAAGCCATGTCGACCGCTCCATCGACGGGCCGGGGGATTTCATCGAGACCAATATCACCGGCACCTATCAGATGCTGGAGGCGGCGCGCAAATACTGGGCCGAGGCGGGGCGTCCCGAGGCGTTTCGCTTCCATCATATCTCCACCGATGAGGTCTATGGCAGCCTGCCTGCGGACCCGAGTGTGATGTTCACCGAAGAGACCGGGTATGATCCGCGCTCGCCCTATTCCGCCAGCAAGGCCGCCAGCGACCATCTGGTGCGCGCCTGGGGCGAGACCTACGGCCTGCCGGTGGTGCTGACCAATTGTTCCAACAACTACGGCCCCTATCATTTCCCCGAAAAGCTGATCCCGGTGGTGATCCTCAATGCGCTGGCAGGAAAACCGCTGCCGATCTACGGCGATGGCTCCAATGTGCGCGACTGGCTTTATGTGGAGGATCACGCCGATGCGCTGCTGTTGGTGGTGGCCAAGGGGCGCGTCGGGCGCAGCTACAATATCGGCGGCGAGAATGAGCGCAGCAATCTGGAGCTGGTCGAGACGCTCTGTGCGATCCTTGACGAGAAACGGCCGCGGGAGGACGGGGGGTCTTACAAGGATCAGATCACATTTGTCACCGACCGCCCGGGCCATGATGCGCGCTATGCCATTGATCCCAGCCGCATCCGCGACGAACTCGGCTGGCGGCCCAGCGTCACCGTGGAGGAAGGTCTGGCGCGCACGGTGCAATGGTATCTGGACAATGAGGCCTGGTGGCAGGCCTTGCAAAACCGCGACGGCGTTGGCCAGCGGCTGGGGGTCAAGGCGTGATCTGCAACCGGCTACATAGGGCGCCTTCCCAAGGTCAGGCGCGCCCGGCGTGCCGCCGGGCAGTTTCTTCTATGGGGTCGTTGTCCTAATGCTGACAGCGCATCTGCCATCGGGCTATGTGCTGGCGCGGCTGGTGCCTGAGGGCCACGGGCTCTTACTGCCTGCCGCGCTTATCGGTGCTGTATTACCAGATTTTGACATGCTGTGGTTTCACTTCGTAGATCACGGAAGCATTCATCATCACCGCTACTGGGTGCATATTCCGGCTTTTTGGGCCATGATTGCGGTGCCGGTGCTGGTTGGGCTGGCTTGTTTTGCTCGGTCGCTGTTGGCCCCTGCGGGAATATTTTTTGCCGCTCTCTTCCTGCACATGGTACTGGACACAATCGGTGGCGGCATCCTGTGGGGGGCACCGTTCAGCGATCACCTCTATACGCTGGTGCATGTGCCTGCGACCCAGTCCCATTGGGTTTTGTCTTTCCTGCTGCATTGGACCTTTATTCTGGAACTGGGTATCTGGGCTCTGGCCTTGTACCTATGGCGTAAAAGGAGCCGCATATGATCCTTGTTTTTGGCAAAACCGGTCAGGTGGCGCGGGAGCTGGCGGCGGAGGAAACCGTCACCTGCCTGAGCCGGGATCAGGCGGACCTCACGGATCCTGCGGCCTGCGCCGAGGTGATCCGCGCCCATGCGCCTGTGGCGGTGATCAATGCCGCCGCCTATACGGTTGTGGACCGGGCCGAGGCGGAGGAGGATCTGGCGACACTGATCAATGGCACCACCCCCGGGGTCATGGCCGAAACCTGCGCCACGCTGGGCATTCCCTTTGTCACCCTCTCCACCGATTATGTTTTTGACGGCAAGGGCAGCAGCCCCTGGCATCCGGATGAACCGGTGGCGCCGCTCAATGCCTATGGGCGTTCCAAACAGGTGGGCGAGGCGGCCGTGCGCCTGGCGGGGGGGACGCATGTGATCCTGCGCACCTCCTGGGTGGTGTCGGCCCATGGCAGCAATTTCGTCAAGACCATGCTGCGTCTGGGCAAGGCGCGCGAGCGGATGCGCGTGGTGGCCGATCAGATCGGCGCACCAACCCCGGCCCGCGCCATCGCCGCCGCCTGTATCGAGATTGCCCGCCAGCTGATCGCAGACCCTGAAAAATCCGGCACCTATCATTTTGCAGGCGAGCCGGAGACCAGCTGGGCCGGGGTCGCGACCGAGATTTTCACCGCGGCGGCCATCCCCTGTGCGGTGGCGGAAATCCCCAGTTCCGCCTATCCGACCCCGGCGCCACGGCCATTGAATTCGCGGCTGGATTGCAGCACGCTGGAGCGGGTTTTTGGCATCACGCGCCCGGACTGGCAGGCCGGGCTGAAGGATATTCTGAAAGATCTGGGAGAGCGGGCATGACCACAGGCACATCCGGCGCGGGCCGCAAAGGCATCATTCTGGCAGGCGGCTCCGGCACCCGGCTTTATCCGATCACCATGGCGGTCTCCAAACAGCTCTTGCCGCTCTATGACAAGCCGATGATCTACTATCCCCTGTCGGTGCTGATGCTGGCGGGTATCCGCGAGATCTGCGTCATCACCACGCCGCAGGATCAGGATCAGTTCACCCGGCTTCTGGGCGATGGCAGCCAATGGGGCATCTCTCTTACCTATGTGGAGCAGCCCAGCCCCGACGGTCTGGCGCAGGCCTTTGTGCTGGCCGAAGACTTTCTGGATGGCGCGCCCTCGGCGCTGGTGCTGGGGGACAATGTGTTCTTTGGCCATGGTCTGCCGAAACTCCTGGCGGCGGCGGATGCGCAGACCAGCGGCGGCACCGTTTTTGGCTATCACGTGGCCGATCCCGAACGCTATGGCGTGGTGGATTTCGACGCCGAGGGCCGCGCCCGCGAGATCATCGAAAAACCCGCTGTGCCGCCGTCGAACTATGCGGTGACGGGGCTGTATTTTCTGGATGGCAGCGCGCCGGAACGGGCGCGGCAGGTCACCCCCAGCCCCCGCGGCGAGCTGGAGATCACCGATCTGTTACAGATGTATCTGGACCAAGGCGCCCTCCGGGTGGAGACCATGGGCCGCGGCTATGCCTGGCTGGACACCGGCACCCATGGATCGCTGCTGGACGCGGGCAATTTCGTGCGCACCCTGCAGGAGCGTCAGGGGCTGCAGACCGGCTGCCCTGAGGAAATCGCCTATGAGGCCGGCTGGATTGATGCCGCCCAGCTGCGCACCCGCGCCGAGATGTTCGCCAAAAACGCCTATGGCGCCTATCTGGAACGGCTGCTGGACTGATCAAAGCGCGACACGGCTCCGCCTCAGGTCGAGCGCAGCAGCTGTTTCAGCTGTCCGGAGACACGGGCGATCCGGCTGGAGGCCGGCTGTGGCGGGCGGCTCTTTTTCTGTGGCAGTGATGTTGGGGTATCTGTGCCACCGCCCTTGGCAAGGTGGCTGAGGCTGTCTGGGGCAGCAATGGCGGCCCGGGACAGCAGATCCTCGGCCGTGATCCAGCGATCCTCGCGTTTGGGTAGGTTGTCTTTCTCTTTTTCGAAGGCTTTGCAGAACCGGCGCGGGTGTCCCATGGTGAAGGCGGCCAGCGTTTCCAGCGAATAGTCCCACCAGGCTGAGGCCTCCAGCCGCGCCACCAATGGGGCGACAAAGCGGTATTTCAGCACGCGGGCCGGCACGCCGCCAACAACGGCATAGGGGGGCACATCCTTGGTGACGATGGCGCCTGCGGCCACCACTGCGCCATTGCCGATGGTGATCCCGCCGGCCATCTGCACCCCGCGCCCGATCCAGACGTCATTGCCAATGCGCACGGGCGGCGATTTGGTGTTGAAACGGGCATGTGGTGCATAGGTTTCCACGCCCAGGCTGCGGGCCAGTTTCTGATAGTAAGGACCATAGCTGAACGGGTGGGAAGACACCCGCCGGATCGGGTGACGATCCCCCAGGACCCGCAGCCCGGCCGCAATCGAACAGAAGGCTCCGGCCGACCAGTTGCGGGAGGGGGAGTGGCTGTAACTCATGTAGCCGATGCTGTTCAGTGGCAGCAAGCCACCCGATTTCAGCCCGTGCCGGGTGACAACCGAGAGTTTCACATCCGGCGTGAAGCTAAGCCGCTTGAGCGTGGCAAAATCACTATCTACGCGCCAAGGCTTCGGCATCACATGAGAGTCGATCAGCAGTGCGCGCAGGCTGTCGGTGACACGAATTGTGGTGGGTTTCATTGCAGAAATAAGGACTCTGAATAAGGGCTATCAATGAGAAAATCAGACAGAACCGGCCACAGGGCTGAAGACAGGGCTGAAGACGGGTCAGGACTGGAAACCGGGGCAATATACGCGCGCATATCTATCGCCTGCAGACCGGGAAGGCCAGTGCAAACAATCTGCTATGGGTTGTTCTTCTTGTCTTGAAACAGAAGAGGCCGCAGCGATCAGGGCCGGCACGCCTGCGGATCAGATCGCTGCGGTTTATGGCTGGTCCGGCGCGTGATGGCTGGCAGCACCGTCAGGTTGTTTCGGATCAGAGCGCGCCTGCGCGGCTGAAGACGCCGAAGAAGTTGCCGATGATATTGGAGATGGTCAGCGCATCATTCACTGGCGCCTCGGTGGCGATCAACAGATCCCCGGAGTTGATCTTGAAACGGCGCGCCGAGAACAGCCCGTCAGCTGAGGTGAGATCCAGCGTGAACACCACCCGGGGCTGGCGCGGACCACGCTGGCCCGGCGCGAGGGCGCTGTCGGGGTATTCGCGCAGCACCAAAAGCCCCTGCGGATCGGCGCGGCTGTCCTGAAAGCCGCCCGCCACCGACATGGCATCCATCGCCGACATCTGATCCTTGGTGAATGTGTGCAGATCCTCACGGCCGGTGGCCCCGAAAGACAGGAAATAACGCGCGTCCTCTTCCACAAACACCCGGTCGCCGCCGCGCAGGAGCGTGTCGCGGCGCGGATCATTGAGCAGGGTCTCCACCGAGGTGCCATAGATGCTGCGCCCGCGCACCAGACGGATCTGCGGATTGTTGAGGCTGGCGCTGATGCCGCCGCCCGCTGCAATCAGCCCCATCACCGTGTAATTGCGATCCGGCATCGGATAGGTGCCGGGGGTCTCAACGCCGCTGACCAGATCTACCGAATTGCCGCGCCCTTCGGTCATGTCCAGCTGCAGCTGGGCCGAGGGCACGATTTCTTCCATGGCAGTTTGCAGTTTTTCGCGCGCCAGATCCGGGGTCAGCCCGTTCACATTCACATTGCCCACATAGGGCATGAAGATGCTGCCATTGGCCGCCACCGTCACATCCTGTAGCTGCACCATTTTCTCATCCGGGGTGGTCAGCAGGGAATTGTCGCTGCTGTCCCAGATCCGCAGGGTCAGCAGATCCCCGGGCTGGATGATCTGGGTCTTGGCGCCCTGGGTGGCGCCGATCCATTTCAGCGGGCGTTTGCCGCTATGGGCACCGCCGCTTTCAGGGCCGGTTTCAGGCCAATGGCCCACCGTCGGCAGAAAGGCGCGGGTGACGGGATAAAGCGCAAAATCGGCATCCGCATCATCGGCGGTTTTCAGGATCTCTTCGCTGGCGGGGGCACCACCGGGCAGGCGACCACAGGCTGCCGGCAGCAGGGCGAGACCAAGAGCGGCAAGCAGGAGGGAAAGACGGCGCATGGGGATCCTTAGTTCGAAAACATCCGAAAACGGCTTGATTTTTGATCCCCGCAAGATACTGGGCATGCAGTCTGCGTCAACCGCAAGCACTACGGTAACAGGGGGGCTGATGCGTTTTCCACCCACATTGAGACCCACATTGATCCTGGGCGCCTCCGGGCGGATTGGCGGGCTCCTGCGCCACCAATGGGCCTCTGCCGGGGCGGATCTGCGCTGGCAGCGGCGGGCGCGGCCTGAGGGGGCAGAGGCTGGCGCACAGGGCTGGCATGTCCTTGATCCGCTGACGGACCCGGATGCGCTGGCAGAGGCGGCGCGGTGCGCGGCGGCGATCCTCTGTCTGGCGGGGCCGGTGCCCGGCGGTGCGGCGGGCCGGGAACTGAGCGCGCGCCAGCTGGTGCAACATCGCGATCTGGCGCTGGCCACACTTGAGGCGGCGGCGCGTGTGCGCGAGGCAGAGACAGGGGCAGGGACAGGCGCGCCGCGGCTGCTGCTGGCCTCTTCGGCGGCGGTCTATGGCGCGGCCCCCGGCCCCCTGAGCGAGGACATCCCGCTGGCCCCGATGGCCCCTTACGGGGTGGCCAAGGCCGAGATGGAACAGGCCGCACAGGCGCGTGCCGCTGAGCTGGGGCTGGAGATCAGCCTGCTCAGGATCGGCAATATTGCCGGTATTGATGCGATCTTGGGCGGCTGGCGGGCGGGGTTCTGTCTGGATCAATTTGCCGATGGGCAGACGCCCCGGCGCAGCTATATCGGCCCCCGGACCCTGGCGGAGGTGCTGGCGACCCTGATCCAATGTCCCGATCTGCCGCAGGTGCTGAACATCGCCCAGCCGGGCGCGGTGGCGATGGGCGATCTGTTGCAGGCGGCGGGGCTGGACTGTGCCCGCAGGCCCGCGCCCGCGCAGGCCATCGCCGAGGTGCAGCTTGACGTGACGCGGCTGATCGGGCTTTTGGCGGATCAGCCTGCGGCCTTGCCCGCCGCCAGCCCGCAGGATCTGGTGGCTGAGGCGCGCGCGCTCAGCCTGCTGCCCCAATCCGCCCCTGATAAGGACACCCGCATATGACCTGGCGCAAACGCCTCTTTGATCTCTTCTTTGCCAGCCTTCTGGTGGTGGTGCTGGGCCCGGTGCTGCTGGGGCTGATGGCCTGGCTGCTGTTGAAGGAAGGCCGCCCGCTGTTTTACGTGGCCGAACGGATGAAGGGCGTCGATCAGCCCTTTGCCCTGTGGAAACTGCGCACCATGCAGGTGGTGGCGCAGGACACCGGGGTCTCCGGCGGCGACAAATCGGCCCGCATCACCAAGACCGGTGCCTGGCTGCGCGGCAAGCGGCTGGATGAATTCCCGCAGCTGTGGAACATCCTGAAGGGGGATCTCTCCTTTGTCGGGCCGCGCCCGCCGCTGCGCCAATATGTTGAGGCCAATCCCGAGCTCTATGCCCGGGTGCTGAAATCGCGCCCCGGGGTCACCGGGCTGGCCTCCATCACCTATCACAAACATGAGGCTGCCCTGCTGGCGCGCTGCACCACCTCCGCAGAAACCGATCAGGTCTATTCCCGCCTCTGCGTGCCGATGAAGGCGCGGCTGGATCTCATTTACCAGCGTCACCAGAGCATGTGTTACGACTTTGATCTGGTGTTTCAGACCATCGGCAATCTGTTCCGGCGCGGCTGAGGGATGAGATTGCGGGGCGATTCGGCGATTCGCCCCGGTCCGGGCGGGTCCGGTCGGGTGTGTCCTGCCCAAGCTGCCCCCTGGGGCGTGCCCGCGCGCAGAGGGATCGGCCAAACCCTGCGTCAGGCCTGCACAGACGCCGTCTGGGGGCGCCAAAACGGGCAAATCACCGTCAGACGGCGCTTTTTTGCTGCCCGTGGTTTTGTATTAGCCCCGAAATACGTCTAAAGTGATGCTCGGGGCGCCCATGAAACCCCCGGCGTAGGGCCTGTCACACCTGCTCCGGAGGGACCAGGGGGCACCCGGAGGGATAGACGACGCGAGACACATCCCGATGCCAGAGAGAGCCGCCACATGCGGGTCCGGGGGTCTGGCGCGGGGAATTGATAAAAACGCATTTGAAACGATGCGCGCCAGAAAGATCTTGGCGCCACATCGTGACATATAAACAGGCCGCCCGGACTGCGAGGCGGTCACCGGGGACTGGAAGTGGGGACGGCCAGGGATGTTCAATCTGATCAGTGCGCTGTCACGCAAACAGAAATCCTATATTTTTCTCACCATTGATCTGGCCCTGATCCCGCTGGCGCTGTTCCTGACCTTTCTGGTGCTGCCCTTGCCGGGATCCGCTCTGGCCACGCTGGCAGCGATGCTGCCGGTGCTGCCTTATGTGCTGGCGCTGGCGGCGGCGGTGGCGCTGTGGCTCGGATTGCCCAAGGTGCAGCTCAATGCCTATGAACGCCATGCGGTCGGGCTGACGGCGCTGCTGGCCTCAATCACCGCCGGGGCCACGGCCGGGCTGACGCTGCTGTTTGGTCCTGATCTGCCGCCCGGCACCCATGTGGTTTTTGCCACCACCTATTTTCTCTGCCTGCTGGCGGCCCGTGCCCTGCTCTATCAGGTGGTGGTGGCGATTTACCGCCGCGCCCAGCCCCGCTGCCGGGTGCTGATCTATGGGGCCGGCACCACCGGCGCCCAGCTGGCGCAGGCGCTGAAGGCCCATGATGGCATCGATCCTGTTGCCTTTGTGGATGACAATACCTCGCTGCAGGGGGTGACCCTGGTGGGGCTGCCGGTGTTCCCGCCCGCCCGCATCGCCGAAATCGCCGAGGCCCGCCAGATCAAGCGGGTCTTGCTGGCGATGCCGTCGCAGAGCCAGCCGAAACAGGCCCAGATCATCCAGCGACTGCAGCGGATGCAGCTGGAGGTGCAGGCGCTGCCCTCCTTTGCCCAGCTCATCGGGGAAGAGGCGCTGGTCGACAAGCTGACCCCGGTGGCGCCGCAGAATTTCCTGGGCCGCGCCACCCGCGATGTGCCCCTGCAGGAGGCCAGCGGATCTTATCAGGACCGGGTGGTGCTGGTCTCCGGCGCCGGCGGCTCCATCGGCTCCGAGCTCTGCCGTCAGGTCTTGGCCTGCCGCCCGCGCAAACTGGTGCTTTATGAGCTGTCGGAACTGGCGCTTTACACCATTCATCAGGAGCTGGAGCAGCAGGTCGAAGGCACCGGGATTGAGCTGGTGCCGGTGCTCGGCTCCGTGACAGATCCGCGTCAGGTGCGCATGGTGCTGGCCCATCACGGCGTGCAGGTGGTGCTGCATGCGGCGGCGTATAAACATGTGCCCCTGGTGGAGGCCAACCCGCTGCCCGGTCTGGCCAACAATGTCTTTGGCACCCAGACGCTGGCCCGGGCCGCCGCGCGCAGCGGCGTGGAACGCTTCATCCTGATTTCCTCGGACAAGGCGGTGCGCCCGACCAATGTGATGGGCGCCTCCAAACGCATGGCGGAACTGGTGGTGCAGGATCTGGCCACCCGCAATCCCGGCACCGTTTTCACCATGGTGCGCTTTGGCAATGTCTTGGGCTCTTCGGGGTCCGTGGTGCCGCTGTTTCAGGAACAGATCAGCCGCGGCGGTCCGGTCACCGTCACCGATCCGCGCGTCAAACGTTATTTCATGACCATCCGCGAGGCGGTGCAGCTGGTGCTGCAGGCCGGCGCCGAGGCGCTTGGGGGGGAGGTCTTCGTACTGGATATGGGCGAGCCGATCTCAATCCTGCAACTGGCCCGTCAGGTCATTGAAAGTGCCGGTTATTCCGTGCGGGACAACGATCATCCCGACGGCGATATCGCCATCGATATCATCGGCCTGCGGCCCGGAGAAAAGATGCAGGAAGAGCTGACGCTCAGCTCGGATCTGATCACCACCGGCCACCAGAAGATTTTCTGCGCCCGCGAAGCGGTGCTGTCGGAAATCGAGGTTGCAACCCTGATCCGGGGCCTGCGTCAGGCCGTGGCCGCCGGCGACGAACGGGTTGCGCGGGTCCTGATCAAACGCTGGGTCGAGGGCTATCGCGCCCCGGAAGAGGATCGTAAGACCTCCTGAACGCCCCTTGGATCCGCCTTGCTGGCAGGAACAGGAGGAGCAGGAGACCTGCGATGGGGTCTTGCAGCTGGCACTATAGTTTACGGGTCACAGCCCAGCCAGCAGCGGTATCAGGGCAGGCCAGATCGTTGATCCGCCTGCGGGTTTTGTGGTCTAACCGGACCAACACCAGCCGCAGGGGCGGGGCGGCCGATCCGCCCTTCATTGCTCCGGCATTTCGACCAGACCACAAGCCAGACAACAAGGCAGTCCGAACCCGTGATCCCCAGTCTTCGATCTCTTCATGTGGCGCGGCTTTTGCCAATGGCCCATATGCCGGCCGCCCGTATCCTGGCAACCTCTGTGGTCATGGCCTCGGTGGCACTCTCCGCACAGGCGCAAGACGCGCTCACCACGCCCAAACCGGAGGCGCCGCGCTTCAAACCGCTGCCCGCCCCCAGCCTCAATTTCTACGGCTCTCCCGGTCTGGTGGATATGCCAAGTGCGGAGATGCTGCCGGACGGGCAGTTTACCTCGACCTATTCCTGGTTTGGCGGTCAGGCGCGCTACAATCTGACCTTTCAGGCCACCCCCTGGCTCAGCGCGTCCTTCCGCTACAATGGCATCCAGACCAATGGCGCCCAGATTGCCGGGTTCAGCACCTATTACGACCGCGGCTTTGACGTGCGGCTGCGGCTCCTGCGCGAGGGGCGCTATCGCCCGGCCGTAACCCTGGGTCTGCAGGATTTTGCCGGCACCGGGATTTATGCCGGCGAATATATCGTCGCGACCAAGAATTTTGACACCCCCGCGCTCAGCCATCGCGGCGGCGCAGGCCGGCTGAAGCTGACCGCAGGTCTGGGCTGGGGACGCCTGGGCTCCAACGGCTCCATCGGCAGTATCTCCGGCACCCGTCCGGGGTTTGTTGCTGGCACCACCGGGGGCGAATTGTCCTATGATCAGTGGTTCCGCGGCGAGATGGCGCCGTTTGCGGGCATCGAATGGCAGCCCAATGACCGCTGGGGGTTCAAGGCGGAATATTCCTCGGATGCCTATGTGCTGGAAACTGGCGCCCCAAATGTGTTTGAGCGCAAATCCTCCTTCAACTTTGGCGCCGAATATCAGGCCAGACCGGGGCTGCGGTTGGGGGCCTATTATCTTTATGGCTCGGAACTGGGCGTCACCGCACAGATCCAGCTCAATCCCAAACACCCCACCCAGCCCATGCGGGTCAACGCGCCGGTGCCGGTGGCGCCGCGCAGCAGCTGGGCCACCGACGAGCGCCACTGGAGTCGCGACTGGGCCACAAGCACGCGCGCCAAGACAACCCTGCGGGATGCGCTGGCCGAGGCGTTGCAGCAGGACGGGCTGATCCTGGAGGCGCTGAGCCTGCCTGAAAATGGCACCGAGGCTGAACTGCGCTATCGCAATCCGCGCTACCGCGCCCAGACTCTGGCCATTGGCCGCAGTGCGCGCGCCATGGCGCGGCTGCTGCCGCCCTCGGTGGAGACGCTGAAAATCGTACCGATGCGCGGCGGGCTGGCGCTGTCGCAGGTGGTGATCCGGCGCAGCGATCTGGAGGCGCTGGAACATAACCCCGACGCCACCGAAGCGCTCTGGGCGGTGACCGGCCTGCAGGCCGCCGAACCGCTGGCTGAAGACGCGCTGATCTCAGGCGATCTCTACCCGGCGTTTTCCACCTCGCTCAGCCCCTATACCGCGCCCTCTTATTTTGATCCTGAGCTGCCGTTCCGGCTGGATGTGGGTGTGGATCTGAAGGCCTCTTATGCACCGGCCCCCGGCTGGCGCATCGCGGGCACCATCCGTCAGCGCGTCTGGGGCAATGTGAAGGATGGGCGCGCCTCCAATTCGGTGCTTCCCCGAGTGCGAACCGATCAAAATGAATATGCCCAGTTCAGCACCACGCTGGAAAATCTCTATGTCACGCGGCAATGGCAGATCGGGCGCGATCTCTATGCCCGCAGCACCGTCGGCCTGTTTGAAAGCATGTTTGGCGGGGTCTCGGGCGAGGTGCTGTGGAAACCGGTCTCCAGCCGTCTGGCGCTGGGGGTCGAGGGCAATTACGTGGTGCAGCGCGATTATGATCAGCGGCTGTCGTTTCGCGATTACAAAACCTTCACCGGTCATGCCTCGGCCTATTACCAGATGGACAAAGGCTATCATCTGCAGGTGGATGCCGGGCGTTATCTGGCCGGTGATTATGGCGCCACCTTTGCGCTGGACCGTGAATTTGCCAATGGCTGGCGGGTCGGCGGGTTCTTTACCCTCACCGATGTCTCCTCGGAGGATTTTGGCGAAGGCTCCTTTGACAAGGGCTTCCGCTTCCGCATTCCGCTGGACTGGCTGCTGGGCAAACCCAGCCGCAATACATTCGGCCTGGTGGTGCGCCCGACCCAGCGCGACGGCGGCCAGCGGGTGCATGTCCCCGGTCGGCTTTATGGACAAATCCGCGAGGCCCATCGCGCACAGCTGACCCGACAGCGGGCAAGGATCTGGGAATGATGACGCCTGTGACCACACGCCTCGCCGGGCTGCTGCCAATCCTGGGTCTGCTGGTGCTGACCGCCTGCAGCCGCGGGCCGGATCAGGCGCCCCTGCAGGTGGAACTGCTGCGCAGCCTGTCTGATAAAGTCAGCGCCCGCCTGTCCGGCGGCAAAGATGCAGATCAGGCGGCCCGCCCGCCGCTGACCCGCGCTGGTCTGGATGAAATCAAGGACCCCTATATCGAGGTCACCATCGAGAAAAACGATGTCTTTGCCTATCTGTCGCGCCAGCAGCTGCGCCGCGATGACAGCCCCGGCACCGTGGCGGTCTGGCGCACCGAGGACAATATCAGCCTGACCCTGCGCAATGGGGTGCTGGTGGCGACCCGCAACCTTGGCAATGATATCCTGTCCAGCTCAGCGCTGGTCGAAGGGGACACAGGTGGCCCTGTGCGCAGTGGCGCACGGCGCTATCATATCCGCGGGTTGGACAATGGCGCCTGGCAGCTGGATATGCTCTGCAGCCGCCGCGATCTGGGCGTCGATCCCATCGTGATCGTTGAATTGCGCTACCCCACCCGCCACATTGAGGAACGCTGCCATCCCAGCCAGCCGGGACGCGGCGGGGAGATCGTCAATGACTACTGGGTAGATTCGCGCAGCGGCCGGGTCTGGCAATCGCGCCAATGGGCTGGGCCAAATGTGGGCTATCTGCGCATCCGCCAGCTGACCACCGGCGGCTGACTCCAGTTCTGACGCGTTAAAAACAGGCGGTTTGGGGCCATATCCGCCCAAATGAGCGATATCTCGGCAACGGCAGAAAAAAATTTCCAGCCGCCGGGATATTGCTGCTAAAAGCTGCGTTGAATTCACGAGGTAACTCACCTACTCTCGGCTCAACGGTCTCCAAAGGAGTTTTGGATTATGAACAAGTTCTTCGCAGCATTCGCTCTGGCCACCCTGGCCGCAACCACCACCGCCTCCGCTCAGGATGAAGGCACCCCGACCCTGCTCGGCGGGACCGGCCTTGAGCAGGGCACTCTGATCGCCGGCGGCGTTGCCGGTGCGGTCATTCTGGGTGTGATCCTGAACGACGACGACGAAACCAGCACCAGCACCACCACAACCAACTGATCATTTGTGATCAGACCGGTGGGGCGGGATCGCAGATCCTGCGCTGACAGCGTCTTATGAATGACCATCCTTGGATGGAAAAAAGCGGGCCATTGGCCCGCTTTTTGCATTTGGATATTCGGGGTACAGAAGAGGACCCGTCACCCCACCCGGCGCAGGAAGGCCCGCGTGCGGGGATCCTGCGGCGCATCAAAGATCTGCGCCGGCGGGCCCTGTTCCACAATCCGCCCGCCTTCCATGAACACCACCCGATCGGCAATTTCGCGGGCAAACTGCATCTCATGGGTGACGATCAGCATGGTCTGGCGCTCTTCGGCGACCTTGCGCATCAGCGCCAGCACTTCGCCCACCCATTCGGGATCCAGCGCCGAGGTCGGCTCGTCAAAGAGCATCAACTCGGCCCCCAGCGCCATCGCCCGGCCAATGCCGACGCGCTGTTGTTGCCCGCCGGACAGGCTGGCGGGATAGGCATCGGCCTTATCCGCCAGACCGGTCTCTGCCAGAATGTCCAGCGCGCGGGCACGGGCGGCGTCGCGGGGCTGTTTCTGCACGGTGACCAGCGCCTCCATGATGTTTTCCGCTGCCGTCTTATTGGCAAACAGCGCATAGTTCTGAAACACAAAGGCGGTGCGCCGGCGCAGGGCCAGGATCTCCGCCTTGCTGGCGCGGGCAGCCTCCACCTCCAGATCGCCGATGCGGATTTGCCCACCGTCCGGTGCATCGAGAAAATTCAGACAGCGCAGCAGCGTCGATTTACCAGTGCCCGAAGGGCCGATAATGACAATGCGTTCGCCGGGCTTAATGGTCAGGTCGATGCCATCCAGCACCACGCTGTCGCCAAAGGTCTTGCGCAGGCCGGTGATGGAAATGGCAGTGTCAGCTTGTGCGTCGTTCATCGTGCATAGGCCTTGTTCAGATGTGTCTCCAGCAGCCGCTGCACCAGCGACAGCGCCTCCACCAGGATCCAGTAGATCACCGCCACCACCAGGAAGGCCTCAAAATAAAGGAAACTGCCGGCCGCCTCTTTCTGGGTGGCACCCATCATTTCCGTGACCCCAAGGGTAAACGCCAGCGAGGTGCCCTTGATCATATCAATGAAATAATTGACCAGCGTCGGCGCCGCGATCCGGGCCGCCTGCGGCAGCACGATGCGGCGCATCATCTGGCCACGGGTCATGCCGATCGACTGCGCCGCCTCCCATTGGCTGCGATCCACCCCCAGAATGGCGGCGCGGATGCTTTCGGCCATATAGGCGGCAAAATGCAGGGTCAGCCCCATGATTGCAGCACTGACCCCATTGATCTGGGTCAGCACCGACAGCACCTGCGGCAGCCCGTAGTAGAACAGGAACAGCTGCACCAGCAGCGGCGTGCCGCGAAAGAAGCTGATGAACAGCACCACCAGCTGATCCAGCACCGGGATCCGCAGCACCCGCTCCACCGCCAGAAGCGACGCCAGCACCAAGGCCAGGGCCATCGCCACCACCGCCATGAACAGCGTCAGCGGCACATAGCTCAGCAGCACCGGCACCAGGCCCAGCATATAGGCGATGTCCAACCCCTGCATTTACCGGCTCACTTCTCGGCCGGGGCGGAAACCGCCGTAATATCGGTGCCGAACCATTTTTGCGAGATGTCCGCCAGCTCGCCGCTCTCGCGCAGCGTGCTCAGCGCCGCATCCACCCGGTCGCGCAGCGCCAGGCTGTCCGCGTCCTGACGGAACGGCAGCGCATTGCGGATCTCGGAGAACGGCGCGCCCGCCAGCGCCAGCGGCAGCGGGCTTTCCTGGATCAGCTGGGCCGAGGACACCCGGTCCATCACAAAGGCATCGACCCGCCCCAGAGCCGTATCCTGGGCGATATTGGCCTCATAGGTTTTGATCTCGATCTTGTCGGCCTGCGGCAGCTCCCGCAGCAGTTGCTCGAAATTGGAGCCGAGGTTCACCGCCACGGTTTTGCCCGCCAGATCATCCGGGCCTGCGATACTGTCCTCATTGCCGCGTTTCACCACCACCTGCGCGCCGTCGATGACATAGGCCTGGGTAAAGGCGAATTTGGCGCTGCGCTCCGGCGTGATGGTGATCTGGTTGGCGATGGTGTCGATGCGGTCGGATTCCAGCGCGCCAATCAGGCCGGAAAACGACATGGTGACAAATTCCACCTCCAGGCCGGTTTCCGCGGCCACGGCGTTCATCACATCCACCTCAAACCCCTGCAGCACGTCCTGACGCACAAAGGTGAAGGGAAAATAGCCACCCGACATGCCCACACGCAGCGTGTCAGAGGCAAAAGCGGACGATGCGGCAGTCAGGCTCGCAGCGGCGGCCGCGGCCCAGGCAAATGTTTTCATCATGTCAGAGATTCCTTTTCTTTTCCGCCCCGACCTAATCCCCCTGACGTCGGGGACCAAGATGTCGCGGCACTGACCATGGCAAATAAGCCCGCCTGTTCGCAGGCAGGCCACGGGCGGGGGATCGGTTCACATGACAGACGCCGTAAAGCGGGAGTTTGTTCCCCCCGCGGGCGTGTTTTTGCGGATTTGTTCTGATCAGGGCAGAGAAACGTCCAGGATCCACGGTGGATCCGCTGCCGCCTTGGTCAGGCCTGTCCTTTGATCCCTGTTTCATGCGGATCCGGGCGCTGCATGATGCGGGCCATATGCCGGGCCATATCCTGCACATTCGGCTCCTGCAGGATCGACAGATGGGAGCCCGGCACCTCGATCAGCTCAAACCCTGCCGCCGCCACCGGCGCCCAGCCCAACCCCTGACGCAGCCCCTCGGGGCTGTCAAAGAGATCATCGCCGGCCCGGAACACGGTCAGCGGTGTGGCCAGCGGGTCCGGCGTGTAGCGCTCCACCGATTGCTGGTTGGCCGCGATCAGCGCCTCGATCGACAGCGCGCCACCGCCGCCGGTCCATTCCAGCCGCCGCCGTTCAAAGGAATTGCGCAAGGTCTCAATCCGGTGGCGGGCCACATGGCCCAGATAGGCCGGTCCCATGCGCCGGAGCAGCCCCAGATGGGCGCCCAGTCTGGCCCGCCCCTGCACCCGGCTGCGCCCGGCCGGGCCTTCGGCATCAAACAGCGCCACCAATCCCAAGTCGCGCCCCGCCGCCAGCAGCTGACGGGCCAGTTCAAAGGCAAAATAACTGCCCAGGGACACTGCCGCCAGATGCACAACGCCGCTGGGGTAATGGGTCTGGATTTCCTCCAGATACAGTTTTGCGGTGGCGCGCACCCCGGTGGGGGTGCGGCTGTCCAACAGGCCGATGCTCAGCCCATAGACCGGCTGGTCCGGGCCAAGCGCAGCAGCCAGCGGGCGATAGAACTCCTCGTTGCGCCCCAGCACATGAACGCCAAACAACGGCGCGCGCGTGCCACCGTCCTGAATGATCACCAGATGATCGGGCAGGGTGTGGCCCTCCGGTGTTTCCGGGCTGTCACCGCCCCCATCTCCCGGGCTCAGCGCGTCCGCCAGCGCCCGCGGGCTGGGGGTCAGATGCAGCGCCGCCAGGCTCAACCGCTGGCCCAGTTCCGCCTCGATCCGGCCAATCAGCCGCATCGCCAGCAGGGAATGGCCACCGCGATCATAGAAACTGTCATCCACGCCCAGATCGGGCTGGCCCAGCAGATCCGCCATCATCGCCATCAGCTGCTGCGCCAGTGGCGAGGGCGGGGCGCTGGTGTCAATCGCCGCGCCGCCGTTGCGGCGCAGGCGCAGGCCGCTTGAGGCCTGTGTCGGCGCGGGCAGGGCGGCCATGTCGATCTTGCCCCCGGCGGTGCGGGGAAACGCCGCCACCGGCACCAGCGCCGGGCGCATATGGGCAGGCAGATCGCGCTGCACCACCTGTTGCAGCGCCGCCAGATCCGGGCGGGTATCGCCAGCCCTTTCTTCGGTGCCAGCTTCTCCGGCCTCCCGAAGGCCCCGCACCCAACAGCAGAGCTGCGCCGCAGGGCTGTCCTTGCCATGCACCGCCACCAGCGCCTGCAGCTGCGGATAGGCGCGCTCCAGCACCTGCTCCACATGGCGCAGATCAATGCGAAAGCCGCGCAGTTTCACCTGCCGGTCCTGCCGCCCGAGAAAGGCCAGCGTGCCATCCCCGCGCCAGGCCGCGCGATCACCGGTGCGATAGATCCGGGCGGCGGGGCAGCTGGCGTGGTGCCCGCCGCCCGTATTCTGCGGCGCAAAGGGGTCGGGTCGAAACGCCTTTGCGGTGTCCTCCGGGCGGTCGATATAGCCATCGCTCACCGCCGGGCCGCCAATCCACAGATCCCCCGCCACCCCCGCCGGGGCGAGACTGCCGTCCGCCGCCAGCACATAGGCGCGGGCATGGGCGGTGGGGCAGCCGATGGGGACATCTTCATGCGCCTTCACAGGGCGCCCCTGATCCAGACCCGGATCATGCAGCGTACAGGTGATGGTGGTTTCCGTCGGCCCATAGCCATTGAGCCAGCGCACCCCCGGCACCAGCTGCTGCCAGCGCGCCAAGGACTGCGGGTTGACCTGCTCGCCGCCGACGATCACCAGCCGCACCGAAGGTGGCAGGCTGCGGCCACTGTCGGCCATCACATCACAGAGCACATGCCAGAAGGCGGTCGGCAGATTGAGCACCGTCAGCTCCAGCGCCGCCACCCGGTCCAGAAACAGCCCCGGTGCCCCGATCATATCCGGCGCACGCAGCACCACGCAGGCCCCGGCCAGAAGGCTCGGTAGCACCTCTTCAATGGCCACATCAAAGGACAGGCTGGCAAATTGCAGCATCCGGTCATTGCTCTGCAACTCAAAGGCGGCGGTGATGGCGCTGGCATGGGCCAGCAACGCCCGCATTGGCACCCGCACCCCCTTGGGCTTGCCAGTGGACCCGGAGGTATAGATCACATAGGCCAGCCGCCCCGGATCCGGGGCCGGCCGCAGCGGCCTGTCCGGCTGTTCCGATAGCTCAGATCCCGCATCAGGGGCCACCCAGACCAACCCCTCCGGGGTTAGGGCGGCATCGTGCCTATGTGCAGATTGCCCTTTATGAGAGCCAATATCAGGCCCTGATACCGTGCCATAGTCCGGCCCGCCAATGCCCAGCCTGGTGCCGCTGTCCTCCAGCATATGGGCAATCACCGCGGCCGGGTAGGTCGGGTCCACCGGCAGGAAGGCCGCGCCGACCTTCAGCACCGCCAGCATGGCAATGATGAACTCCGGGCTGCGCGGCAGGCAGATGGCAATGATATCCCCGGCCATGGCTCCCTGCGCCTGCAAGGCCACCGCCAGATGATCCGCCCGGGCATGTAGATCGGCATGGCTCAGAACCGCGCCCTCGGGGGCCATCTGCAGCGCCGGGGCCTCCGGCATCCGCGCTGCCGTGGCCTCCAGCCGGGTTGCCATGCAGGGCGGGGCGGCCGCCATCTCCCGCGCCAGAACCTGCGCCAGCGCCGGATCCGGGCGGCCCTGTTGCAACAGCTGGGTCGCCTCGGCCTCCGGCAACATCTCCAGATCGCGCAGCGCCATATCCCCAGGGGCCGTGGCCAGGCTCTGCAGCAGCTGACACAGATGATCCAGCATGTGTTCCACCTGGCTGGCCGGCAAAACTTCGGGGTCATATTCCAGCATCAAAAGCGGCTGCTCATCACCATAGACCGCCAGCGTCAGCGGCATCGCCCCCTCTTCGCGCAGCTCAACGCGGCGCTGCTGCCAGGGGTTATCCGGGTCACCTCCCCCCAGACTGCGCATCCGCGCATTCAGGCTGTCGCGTTCAAACATCACCATGGTGTCAAACAGCGGCACGCTGCCCGGCAGCCCGCACCAGCGGCGCATATCCGCCAGCGAGGCCTGTTCATGCGGGCGCAGCGCCACCGCATCGCGCCGCAGCGCCGACAGCAGCCCGTCCACAGTTGTGGCCCCGGACAGATGCAGATGCAGGGGCACCGTATTGATCAGACAGCCCACCGTGCGCCCGCAGCCCTCCAAAAGATAGCGCCCCGACCGGGTGACCCCGAAAACAGCGCTTTCCCGGCCGCTCCAGCGCGCCACCAGCAGCCCCCAGGCGGCATGGATCATATTGGCCAGGGTGGCTGGTCCTGCGTCATTCTCTGTCGCAACCCCACCGGCCCGCTGCACCAGCGCGCGGCGCAGCTCGGCCGGCAGCTGCCGCCGCAGGATCTGCTTGCGCCCATGGTCCGCCGCATCCGGCGGTGTCCCAGCGGGTCGATCATCCGGCCCGGTCAGCCGGGCAATCTGGTTCGGGGTTTCAAACCCGTCCAGATGCGCCCGGAAAAACGCCTGGCTGGCCGGCTGGTCGGACACCTGCGCCACGGTGGGGCTAAAGGCCTCAAAGCCGGTCACAGGCGCTGTCGCAGCGGGCAGCTCGCCCCCGATCAGCGCCGCAAAGACATCTTCCAGCACCACCGCCATACTGCGGCCATCGACCAGCACATGGTGAATGGTCCAGACCATCACCGACCGGTTCGCCCCCAGCCGCGCCAGCATCACCCGCCAGGACACCGCCTGTTCCAGCGCGCAGCCCCGATTGCGATCCTCGCTGAGAAACTGCTCCAGCCGCGCCGCCTGATCCTCCGCCTCCAGCCCCTGCCAGTACTGTGTCTCCACCCTGACCTGATCAGCGACCTCCTCCATGTCCGCGACCTGCAAGACCGGCAGCGGGCGGCCCTGCCACAGCACCGCACTGCGCAGCACCGGATGACGCGCGCAGACCTGCTGCCAGGCCCCCCGCATCGCCCCCGGATCTGGCGCCTCTGCGTCCAGATGCACCACGATCTGTTCAAGATTGACCCAAGGTCTGCCCGCGGCGGCGCTTTCATACAGCAGCCCCTGCTGCATCGGGGTCAGCGCGATTTCCTGACCGCTGCTGTGACCATGGTTGCGCTCTCCGGATCCTTCGGCGGGGGGGACGGAGCCAGGTCCAAAGGAGGCCTTTGTCGCCACCCGAACGTCGGGTTGGGCCGACGATTGGACCTGTGGCTGGGCCTGCGAAAGATCACTCATGATGCCCCCTACCTGACACCGGGTTTGGGCCAACCCGGGCCATACCTCTTCATGCTGTGCCGCCCCCGGATCACCGGGGTATCACGTCACTCTTAATATCCACTTTTTAGCGGTCCCCTCAGGCCAGGATCACCCCCATGATCCCAACCGCAGACCCAAGGATACCAGACCCGGGGACGGGCAAGCAACAAAACACCACCGGATTGCACTCACATCTCTGCCCGCCGCCTCATACCTGCAGCCATGCGGCCCGCGCCTGTGAATGGCTCAAACCTCTTAATCTATCTTATGTTAAATAAAGGGATATAGGCCTGATATCTGCAGGCGACAGATGCACAATAAAGGGCCGCTCGTGAAAGCGGCCCTTTGGTGTTCACAGTTCCGGTCGGGCGTGGTGCGGATCACTCCGCCGGGGCTTTGTGCGGCACCAATGCGCCCAGCACCTCGTTCAGCGCCGCCGCGTCGCCGCCGCGCAGGCAGGTCAGCGCGGTCCGTGGCAGACGGCGTTTGGCGCGCAGCAACGGGGTCACCGGGCGCTTGCTGTCATGGGACAGCTCAGCGCTGATCAGCCGCGCCCCGAAGGCATCCTGCAACCGCGTCACATGGGCGAGATCCAGCGGATGGTCGCCATGGATGGCATAGATCCGCGCCGCCGTATCACAGCCTGCGCAGGCATCGCGATAAGCGCCGCTCCAGTCCAGCTTGCGCGCGGCCGGGAACCGGGTCTCGCCGGGGATCAGATCTGCGGCCAGCGTGGTGATCGGCTGCAGCGCCACCACGTTTTCCGCGCCGATCAGATCGGCAAAGGCCATGGCACCAAAGGCCCCCATGCCGGAGCCCAGCACATGCACCTTATCAAACCCGGCCATCCAGACGCGGGTGTCGGGTGCCTGGAAATACTGCTCCAGATCCAGCGGACGGTACCAGTTCTGCTGATGCGGCAAGACCGACAGCACCGCATAGCCGGATTTGATCAGGAAACGCTCACCAAAACCCGGACGCAGGGGATCCTTGCGGTCCAGCGCCTGGCCTGCCCCTTCAAAGGTGACCACCAGCTCCCGCGCGCCCTCCGGGTGCAGCCGCCGCATGGCATAAGACGGGGTCAGCGTGGTGGTGGGCCACAGCCCCTCCGGCAGCACCTCATCCGGGTCCTGCGGGCTGCGGATCGCGCCCAGATGGCTGCGGCTGTCCACTGCGGGCACCGGCTGGGGCTCCTCCGGCACGATGGTGTCGACCTCCAGGCCGTGTTCGGCCAGGGCTGCCACATATTCTGCGTGGCGCTGGCGATAGGTCGTCTTCATCTTGTCCAGCATTTCGGGCGACAGATATTCATCCAGCACCGCCTTCAGCCCCTTGCGCATGAATTTCTGCGTGTTCAGCGCCGGCAGGCCGAAATGTTCGGTCAGCTCCGCCACCCGGTTGTCATGTTTGAGGAAAATCGCCGGCTGGCCCGCCTGCAACGCCGCCACGCCGCCATGGAAACGGTCGCCGATATAGACATCATGCAGCATCGCCGCCTGCCGCCAGGCGCCGGCCTCAGAGAAGTAGTAATAGCGGTTGAAATCGACCTTATGACCGCATTTGCGGCTCAGCCAGCGATTGAGCTCTTCCGGCTGGGCAATATTGTTGCCCTCATTATAACCAAACCGGTCCTTGATGAATTTGCCATAGGCAAAGATCTCATCCTGGAACACATAAGAGGCCTCGATCTTGTCGAACGCCTTGGCCAGTTCGGTGCCGCGTTCAACGATGGCCCCCTCCCGCATGGAGAAATGGCCAGCGGTCATAACATTGGCCTGACGCCCCTTGGCCTGGGCCGCGGCGCCGTCAATGGCCATGATCGACTGCGGATAGACATAGAGACTGGGACAGCCCAGCACGGTGGTGTTCTCCAGCCCGTTCTGCGCCAGCCACTCTGCCGTCTGGGTGCCACGCACCCCGAACAGATTGGCCCGCTCATTGAGCAGCGCCAGAAGATCGCGGTTGCCCGGCATCAGATCCTCAAATGCATGGCTGCCCTGCATCCCGGCGCCCAGCACCACAAAAGGCACCCGCCCATCCAACGCCTCAAGCGCGGAAAACAACCGGATACCATCGTGGTTGGGGCGGATGAAATTGGCCAGCGATACCACGATCATGTCGAAATGCGCGGCCATGACTTCGGCATAACCGTCGCCGAGGTTTTTCTGCAGATTGGCGATATTGCCCACCGCAGACCCCTCGGGATCCTTGCGCAGGCTGCGGGCCGGGGCTTCGGCATGAATGATATTGCCGCGATTCCCGGTCAGCTTATGCGCCGGTTTCAGGCCAAACAACGTGTCCGTCACGGTTGGTGGCACGCCCAGGATACTGGACAGCGCCGGATCCGGACGATGGGCCGAAAGCACGGGAGCGTGGAAAAGGATTCTCATATATCACCAGATGTTACTCACCATGGGCCCCTGTAAAAACCGGGGTCATGGCCTGTTGGGAAAGGGGGTCGGCAACCACGCCAAGGCGCCTCCGGCAGCCGCAGCCCCCGGGATTGCTGCGTTGCGCGCATGTTAGCGCCGTGACCTCTGGGAACAAGCCCGGAAAGCCGCGCGCAGACCTCGGGTGGTGAAACCCTGCCCATGGTTTCGCCCTGACGCTCCCCCTGCCCCGCGATCTGTGCCTGTTCCCACCTGTCGAAAGGGTTGCGCCCGCAGCGCTCTCGCGGCATGGATAGATCATGAAATTTCTCTTTGTGCACCAGAACATGCCCGGCCAGTACCGGGAGATGATCCAGTGGCTGGCCGATCAGGGCGAGCATGAGATCGTGTTTTTGACCCAGCGGAACGATGTGAAGCTGCCCGGCGTCTCCACCGCGACCTACAAAAGCCACCACCAGCCCGCCGCCGATGCCTATGGGCTGTCCAAGGATTGGGAGGCCGCGGCCGGCAATGGCATTGGCGCCGCCCTCGCCGCGCGCCAACTGGAGGCCAGAGACGGCTTCAAACCCGATATCATCATCGGTCATACCGGCTGGGGGGAGCTGACCTTCATGAAAGAGGTCTGGCCGGATGTGCCGATTATTGGCTTCTTTGAATATTTCTACCGCACCAGTGGCGGGCTGGTTGGCTTTGATCCGGAAAATCCCCCCGGCGAACACGCCGGGTTTTTCGCCCATGCCCGCAACACCGTGCCCTTTGCCAATATCGATGTGGTCGATCTGGGCCACAGCCCGACCTATTGGCAGCGCGACCGCTTCCCCAAAAGCTTTCACGACAAGATCTATGTCAGCCATGACGGCATCCGCACCGACCGGCTGCAGCCGGATGCCAAGGCCAGCATCGGTCTCGGCCGTCTGCCCAAGCCGCTCAGTCGCGACGATGAGGTGATCACCTATATCGCCCGCAATATGGAACGCGCCCGTGGTTTTCACGTGATGATGCGCGCCCTACCCAAGATCCTATCGGAACGCCCCAATGCGCGGATCCTGATGATCGGCGGCAATGAGACCTCATATGGGCGCGAAAGTACCCATCCCGCAGGGCTGCGCGGCGAGATGGAGGATGAGCTGGGCGACAGCGTCGACTGGAGCCGGGTGCATTTCCTCGGCCGGGTGCCTTACGGCGATCTGTGCAAGATCATCCGCATCAGCCGCTGTCATATCTATTTGACCATGCCCTTTGTGCTCAGCTGGTCGTTGCTGGAATCCATGTCGATGCAGGCCACTGTGGTGGCGGCTGATGTGGAACCGGTGCGCGAGGCGGTGACCCATAATGAAACCGGCATGCTGGTGGATTTCTTTGATCCCGGCGCGCTGGCCGATCAGGTGGTGGATGTGCTGGCCAATCCCGGCGCCTATGCCCATCTGGGCCCCAATGCTCGCGCCCATGTGGTGGAAACCTATGATTTCCTGACCCGCTGCATGCCCGAGCACGCCCGCCAGATCAACGCGCTCCTGCCTGCCAGCAAACAGCTGAAGATCTGACCCCTCACAGCGGGACTGGCAAGACCGATCCCGGGGTGGTCTGCGTCGACCAGAGGCCCAGCCCCCCAGCATGGGTGCCCGGCCGACGCAGTCCCGACCTGCCCAGTCCCGCGCATTGCGGGATCAGGACAGGAATTGCTCCGACGCCCAGATCGCTGCCTGGGTGCGGTTCTTGGCGCCGATTTTGCGAAAACAGGTGCGCAGATGCACCTTCACCGTGGCCTCGCAGATGCCCAGCTCATTGGCGATGGATTTATTGGTGGCGCCGTCAATCAGCTTGGTCAGGATCAGCCATTCGCGCCCGGACAGTCCGCGGGCCGCCGCCGAGGCCGGCATGCGGCGCAGGTCCTGTCCCGGATGCGCTGCCAACCCGACCTCAGCCGGGGCTGGGCTGGCCTCCCCGTTGAGTGTTCCGTTCATTTTCCCAGTGTCAGAGCCTGTTTTGCGAGCAACCCCGCCGGCGGTCTCCCCCCCAGCTCCCAGCCCCGAGGATGTCCCAGGGATTGCCCCGGAGATCACCCCTGAGGTCGTTCCGGAAGCGGCCCCCTGCCCCAGGGTTTCACCCGCGCGGTCGCCCCCTGATGTGGTCACATCCGCCGCCCGCAGCGCCGCAGAGATATCCGATGGCACAATCCGATAGCCGCTTTGCACCACCCGCAGCGCCGCAATCAGCGCCTCTGCGGATTTGCGTTGCGGGATCACCGCCTCAGCATAGGCGCTGAGCGCAGTCTGCATGCTGGTGGAACATTCCCGCCCCATGATCAGGATCAGCAGAGAGGCGTCATTGCCCTCTTTGAACTGGCGCAATTCCTCCACCAGTTCCGGTCCCGTTTCATGGCTGTAGTATAAAACCAGATCGTCGACCCCCAACCCCGCAAGCGTTGACAGCTCATCGCAGCAGGTCCCGATCTGGTAGTCATTGCTCTGGCAAATGGCCAGAAACATGTCGCGCAACAAGCGACTTTCGCCCACAATATGCACAGGCATGATATACCCCCATACTCTTAAAAATCTGATCCAAACACGATCAGATGGTCTCAATGAATGATCTCCGGAACAGGGAGGTCACCGGGCCCTGGGTGCGGGTTTGGAACATCCCGCCCTGGCCCTCGCGGTGCGGCTGCGACCCCCGTCACAGATGGCACCCCGGTCTTGTCTTATGTGTCTGTCCTGTCCTTTCGATCAGATGACGGCCGGTTTTACGGCCTCGTCTGCCAGGGGGATCCCTCAGCAACCCCTCAGTGATCCCTCAGCCAACGGCCCGACCAGCGGTGTGATCGGGACTTGCAAAATGACGGGCCCCAATACCTCTGGCCCCTGCCTCCAAATCGCAGCCCATATCGGCGCTGCACCGCTTTGCGGCACTCCAAAATAGCCCGAATCCATCCGTTTTTGTTAAAAAACTTACCTCCTGGAGAGATGTTGGCGCCACCATACATCCCTCCTAAAGTATTGTTTTTGATATAGGCTTTTGTTTTATCAACAGGAATATCCTCATCTGGCGCAGATCCAAAGATGTGGGAATTTCTCAATTTCAGACCAGTTTTCGTAAGAATCAACAACCTAAGCATGTTTTTTTGGATCAAATCCTCCCGCCAAGGATGGAATCACTCTCCCTTTGCCCCCGCATGGGCGGCGCTCATACCTCTTCTGAGGTAGGTCTCTCAGACCGGGGCTCACAACCGGCGGATCTCCGCCAAAATGCAACCAATTGAAAAATATAAACATTACAGGAATCCCAAAAGGTGATCTACTCTGTCACTTGTGGGTTACCTAGGGTCATCCTGCTAGATATTGATGAAATCTCAATGTCCTGTGGGTTCTCCTATTGGTTGATCATCTGGCAGCCCCCGGATGGCCCGGAATCGCCTCGTCCGAAGGGGTACCCCCTCTGCGCAATTTGACCGCGACGGCGATATGCTAGGCTGAGACATATTCGTTTTGATATGCCGGGGGGCAACATGAATGTGTTCGGGGGCGCCGTGATCCACACGGGCGAGATCGCTTTTGCGCGATCGTTTCAAAGACAAGTTTCATCCATCACCACCACTGCCATAGCTGAGATCGACTGCACCGGCTGCACCGGGTCCGCATCTGCCGGGCCAGGCCGTTTGCTGCTGACCACCTGCGAGACGGCCAATGGCTCTCAGGCCAGTGATGCTCAGACAGGTCCAACGCAGGACAGCCGCAGCAAAGGCACGCTGCAGGCCCTGCTGCGCAGCGGATCGCTCTGCCATTGCACCCAACTGCATGATCCGCAGGAAAATCCCAACAGCTGGCCGGACTGGCTGGATCCTGCCGCCCTGCGCGCGGATGCCTCTGGTCACAGATCGGGCCGCTGGGTGGTGTTTTCCTGCCGTTTTACCGATGGCAGCGAAGACCGGATCGCGCTGCATCTGGAGGGCAGCCAGCATGATGCCCACTGCATCGAGATCCTGCCTGCGATCTGGCCGCTGGCCCGCGAGGATGCGCTGCGCGAGAGGCTGACCCGCGCACCGGAGCCCAAAACCGCGCGCGACACCTCCGAGGCGATGCTCTGGACCATTTCCACCAAAAGCGACAGCGCGGTTCTGGTGCTGGATGGTGCCGGTCGTTTGCTGGATTGCAATGAGGCCGGCTGTGACATGCTGGCGGCGGGCAATCTGCTGCGCAACAGTGACGGCGTGCTGCGTTGTGCCAACAGCAGCGAGACCCGCGCATTTTATGCCGCCGTGCAAGACTGCGCCAAAACACCGGTTGAGGCCTCCGCCGGCGGTCATACGCCACGCGGCAGCGCCAGTCAGGAGCTGATCCTGTTCCTGCAGGATGCCAGCACCGGCATGCGGCTGCCGGTCTCGCTCACCTGTTATCTTTGCGCCGACACCCGCCATCCGCTGGTGGTGGCCATCCTGCCGCGCCAGCCCGACCAGCAGCGGATTGAGATGCTGGCCCAGAAAATGGGCCTCTCCCCGTGCGAGGCCCGGGTGGCCGCACTGATCCAGCTCGGCCTCTCCAACCGCGAGGCCGCCCATATTGCAGGCATCAAGGAACAGACCTTCAACACCTATGCCAAGCGGGTGCTGTCCAAGCTTGAGGTCGCCGGGCGCACCGAAATGGCGCAGCGGCTGACCTGGCAGGCGTCACTGGGGAGAGCGTCATGAACAAGGTCACCCATGAGAGCCTCACCCAGGGGCCACCCGCACCGGTCGCGCCGACCTCCGCCTCGATCGGCGCCGCAGCTCTGGCTGCTCAGACCCGCCGCACGACCGAGGCGCGCGGGGACAAGATGCCCCAGACCGCAGAGGCCCCATCAGACCGACATTCAGACAGACATATGGAGAGCGCCACGGACAGCACAGACAAAAACGGCCCAGATCAACGCCTAGATCAAAACCCGGCAGATCCGGGCCAGACGGAGACAAGTCAGACGGAAGCGGGTCAGACGGAGGCAGATCAGACGGATACCAGCCTGACAGATACGGGGTCCGCCGGGTCGGCTCTGGCGCCGGGCGATCTGGAGCAGCTGGCCGCGCATCTGCGCGGCGGTCCCCAGCCGCTGGGCACCCGGGGCGATCTCATCGAACTGCACAAGCGGATCACCGGGATGTTTGCCACTCTCAATGACGGGCTGGGCGAGATGTACACCCAGAAGGCGGAGGCCGACCGCAGGGCACTGAGCGCCCGTATGGACACGCTGGAAGAGGCGGTGAACCGGATGGAAGGCGCGCTGCGTATCGAACTGGAGCCGGTGCTGCGCGACAGCTTTGCCAAAGTGCTGGCCAAGGACACCGCCGCCCGCCGCCGCAGCCTGGGGCAGCGGCTGAAGCGCGGGATTACCAAAGGTGGTGGTCTGGCCCTGATCCTGGCCCTCGGTCTGGCCGCGGGCACGCTCTACCACAGTCGGATCGCCACAGCCTCAGGCACCGTCTGGAGCGCGGCTCAGGTCCATTGGTCCAGCTTTGTCGCCTTTGTTGAAACCACAACGGCTGATCCGGGCCAGTCACTGAACAGCACATCTGAATAGACTCTAATAAAGGAAAAAGAGTCTTCCTTTTTCGGGGGCGCCATATCTCTTGCAGGCAGGATCGCTGTCCCAAACCCCTGCCTGGCACAGAGAGCCGTAGAGAGACCCCGTCTGGCTGTCGGCCTGTCCCACAGATCTCGCAGCGGAGCCAGCCATGCCTCTGACACAGCGCCCCCGAAAACCGACAATTTGACGAAAATTTGTCCCCATTTGGGGGCATCCGCCCCGCCCGATTTGCGGTGCAATCACCATCAGAGACCCAAGCGGTCTTGTGTCACTGACCAGGTCCCACACCCAATTTTTCCTGGTCAGATTTCTAAAGGGGGTCGCGTCGGGGGGCGCATCAGACTTCCGGTATATTAATTAGGAGGATGTTTAAGATGGGTAGACCAGACGAAGGTTCCGACTGGGAAGTCTGTAATCCTGAATGCGAAATCGAATTCAGCGATGACAAGTTCAATCCCAATTACAACGATGGCACCACCGAGCGTGGTGGTCGCGATGGCAATGTCATCAACCTGAATGACCATGATGCCGGCGACAATGCCGCAGCCGGGGGCGGCAATGATGCTGTCTATGGCAACGCGCGCAACAACCGGCTCGATGGTCAATCCGGTCAGGACTATATCGAAGGCCGCGGCGGCAATGATGCCATCAATGGCGATGGCGGCAATGACACCCTTTATGGTGGCAATGGCACCAATGCGACCCGCGACGGCAATGACTGGATCGATGGCGGTGATGGCTGCGATTACATTGACGGTGAAAACGGCAATGACTCGCTGCTCGGCGGCAAGGATCAGGACACGGTCTTTGGCGGCAATGGCGACGACCAGATCTTTGGCGATGACGGCGACGGCGACGAGACCAACGGCGACGCGGAAGATTACCTCTATGGCGATCTGGGCGACGACTGCATGGACGGCGAAGGTGGCGATGACTGCATGTGGGGTGACCGCGGCGGCCGCGCTGGCGAATCCCGTTTTGACGGGGACGACACCATGTATGGCCGTGGCGGCAATGACCGGATGAACGGTCAGGGCGGTGATGACCGTATGGCCGGTGGTCTTGGTGACGACCTGGTGATTGGTGGCTCCGGCGATGACGAGATGTTCGGTGACGAACGTCAGGCGCAGGGCGACGATCTCGACTTTGGTGCTGACAGCGGTCCGGTTGGCAAAGGCCCCAATGAAGATGGCCATGACTGCATGCTGGGTGGCTCTGGCCATGACACCATGGATGGTCAGGGTGGCCGTGACACCATGTTCGGCGAGACCGGCGACGATCTGATGCAGGGCGGCCGTGGCCGTGACCTGATGGATGGTGGCGAAGGCCGTGACGACGTCAACGGGGATGCTGGCAAGGACACCATCCGCGGCGGCAGCAACAACGACGTGCTCGAAGGCGGTGCCCAGGGTGACCTGATCTTTGGCGACCATGCCCGGGTCAAAGGCTATGACATCGATTGGGATTGCTGCGACGACGACGACAATACGGCGGTTTCTTCAGCGCACACCAGCGATGAAACCGATCTGCGCGGCGTTGACTGCCCCGATTGCTACACACCGCAGGACTATGGCGAGGCCGGCAATGACCGCATTCGCGGTGGCTCTGGCCATGACACCATGTACGGCGAAGCCGGCAATGATGTCATCATCGGTGGCCGTGGCTTCGACCTCGGCTATGGTGGCACCGGTCGGGATCGTCTTTATGGCAACCAGGGCAATGACACGCTCTATGGCAACGAAGGCGACGACTGCGTCCACGGCAATGTCGGCGATGATGTGCTGTTCGGCAACTCCGGCAACGACACCGTCAAAGGTGGCGATGGCGATGACCTGATCTATGGCAACAACCAGGCCGATACGCTCTATGGCGATGCCGGCAATGACACGATGTATGGCGGTCATGGCAATGACCTGATGCATGGTGGCACTGGCAATGACGTCATGAGCGGCGGCGACGGCGAAGACACCGTCAACGGCGATGATGGCGACGACCTGCTGATGGGTGACAATCGCGCCGATGAGCTGAACGGCGGCAATGGCGATGACGTCCTTCTGGGCGGCAACGGCAAAGACGACCTGAACGGCGACGCCGGCAACGACTGCCTCTATGGCGAAGTTGGCGATGACAACCTGGATGGTGGCCGTGGCCATGACTTCCTGGATGGCGGTGAAGGCAATGACACGCTGCATGGCGGGGCCGGCAACTTCAACGACTACCTGAAAGGTGGCGCGGGGGATGACGATCTGACCGGTGGCAACGGCAAAGATGTCTTCATCATCGATCTGGAGTGGGATGGCAATTCCTTCAGCTCCGGCGATGGCATCGACTGCATCAATGACTTCGACATTGATGAAGACCACGATGTGCTGGCCTTCCGCGTGACCAACGTGGGTGGTGGCACCGGCACCTCAGACGGGGCTGCGTTTACCGCCCTCGATGGTGTGGCCAGCGTCATGGATGATGGCGCCGACACCACGATTTCCGTTGGTGGTGCCACCGTGGTCATCAAAGGTCTGACCAATGTCAACGGCTTCACCTCCCTGGGACAGGACGCCCTGCCCTCCGGTGGTGTTGGTATCAATGCGATCACCACAGGTGATGCCGGCAGCTACGAAGCCATCCGCGTTGTCGCCAGCGATGACGGCTTTGATGACAGCTATGACAACATCTGGGGTCACACCATCTGAGCCATAAGGAATGATCCTCCCGGATGGCGGCCGCCATCCGGGGGGGTCTAGCCCTGGTTCAGGACAGCGATTTGGTCCCCGGCCAAGGATTGCCACCTTGGACCAGGGCGCTGATCTGCCAGCTTCAGTAACTTCACATCGTGCAACCGGGGGGTCACGGGTATGAAGACGAAACGGGTCTTTGACGGACAACGGGGTGTCATCACCTCAATTTTTGTAGCGAGTATCTTTGTTAACCTGCTTGTCCTGACAGCGCCGCTGTACATGTTGCAATTGTTTGCCCGGGTCATGGCTTCGGGCAGCATGCCAACCTTGATTGCTTTGACCACCGGCGCGGCGATCGCGCTGGTGTTCTTTTTTCTCTTTGATGTTATTCGCCAACGCCTCGTCGCCCGCCTCGGCTCGCGGCTGGAGGCGCGGCTGAGTCCGGCGGTGCTGCAGGGCATGATCAGCGGCAACCTGCCTGCAAAGCTACGCACGGCGGAACCGATCCGCGACATTCAGGATCTGCGCGGCTTTGTCACCAGCCCGGTGTTCATCGCGCTGCTGGATGCGCCCTGGTCGCTGCTGTTCATCGCGCTGATCTTTGTGTTCAGCCCGATCCTGGGGCTGGTCTCCGTGGCCGGGCTGCTGATCCTGCTGGGGCTGGGGGTGATGAGTGAGCTGATGGGGCGGGCCCCGGGCAAGACCTCTGAGGAGGCCGCTCGCGAAACCAATGCCGCGGTTGAGGAAATGATGGTCAATGCCGAGATCATCCACGCCATGGGCAAGACCTCTGCCCAGATCGGCCGCTGGCGCGGACGCGCCTTTACCGCGATCCTCTTTGGCACCTTGGTCACCGACCGGGTTGCGCTGATGACCTCGCTGGCCAAGGCCGTGCGCATGGGGCTGCAGATCGCGGTGCTGGGCGTCGGCGTGGTGCTGGTGATCAACAACCAGCTGACACCGGGTCTGATGATTGCCTCCTCGATCCTTCTGGGCCGGGCGGCCGCGCCGGTGGAGCAATCCATCGCCGGCTGGCGCGCCCTGCTGAAGGCGCGCAGCGCCATGGAGCGGCTGAACCTGCTGCTGGCCCATGCCGAGGACACCAGCGACCGGATGGAACTGCCCGAACCCAGCGGGCGACTGTCGGTGGAAAATGCCACCGTGGTGCTGCCGGGGCGGCAGGATCCGCTGCTGCTGGATGTTACCCTGTCGCTGCAACCGGGCCATGCGCTGGGGCTGATCGGCCCGTCGGGGGCGGGCAAGACGACGCTGGCCCGCGCGCTGGTGGGGCTGCAGCCGCTGGTGCGGGGGCATGTGCGCATTGATGATGCCGCCCTCACCGATTGGGACCCTGAACAGATCGGGTGTCACATCGGTTTTCTGCCGCAGCAGGTGGAGCTGTTCCGCGGCACCATTGCCGAAAACATCGCCATGATGGATCCGAGCGCCAAACCCTCGGATGTGGTGGCCGCCGCCAAACTGGCGCGGGTGCATGAGCTGATCCTGGCCCTGCCCGGTGGCTACAACGCCGAGGTCGGCCCGCGCGGCAGCTTCCTCTCCGCAGGCCAGCGCCAGCGGATCGGTCTGGCACGCGCCTTCTTTGGGGAGCGCAAGCTGATCGTGCTGGATGAACCCAATGCCAACCTCGATCCCGAAGGCGAAGAGGCGCTGGCCGCCGCCATTGAGGAGGCCTGCGCCCGTGGCGCCATCGTGGTGGTGGTGACCCATCGGCTCAACCTGTTGCGCCGGGTCAGCCATGCCGCGCTGGTGCAGGAGGGGCGCATCGCCCGCTTTGGCGAGGCGCGCCAGATCATTGAGGCCGCCGCCCAGCCGATGAGCCGGACACAGAGCGATCCCAAAGTGACCAATTTGACGCCGCACCGTGAGGCCCGGACCGGGGCTGACGCCAGCGCCACAGAAGGAGCCCAGTCATGAGCCGCAGCGACAGCAGAGATCTGGTGCCCCGCAGGGGCAGCGAAATTGACATGGGCCGGGGCTTTCAGGACCTGATGCCCGATGGCTTCACCCTGCCCCGCACCCCGCCCACCCGCGTGCGCCAATTGGTGATGTGGATGCTGGTCTGCGGCTTTGGCCTGTTTGGCGGTCTGGTGTTCTGGGCCACCAAAGCCGAGCTGACCAGCGCCGTGGTGGCCTCGGGGGAGTTTACCGTGGCGGGCGACCGGCTCAGCGTGCAGCATCTGGAGGGCGGCATCGTCCGCGAGATCAATGTGGCCGAGGGCGACATGGTGGCCGAAGGGGAGGTGATCGCGGTGCTGGACGGGCGCCGGATGCGCGCCAGCCACGCCATTCTGACCAGCCAGATGGCCAGCCTTCTGGCCCAGCAGGCGCGGCTGCAGGCCGAACTGGCCGAGGCCGATCAGATCGAGATCCCGGCAGAGCTGGACCAGCTGATGGCCGCAGATCCGCAGCTGATCTCCCTGTTTGAGGTGCAGCGCGATGTCTTTGCCAGCAACCGCGCGCTGTATGAAGGCCAGGTGCAGATCCTGCGCGACCGGATTTCCCAGCTGGGCAAGCAGCTCGACGGGCGGCAGGCGCGGATCACCGCAATTGAGGATCAGCTGACCCTGATCAAGGGCGAGGTCGCCGACCTGCACAAGCTCTATGAAAAAGGGCTGGTGCCCAAAACCCGGCTCAGCGACCGGCAGCTGCAGGAAACCGGGCTGATGGGCACCTTTGGCGCGCTGGAAAGCGACAGCGAGAATATCCAGGTGCGCATCGCCGAAACCGAAGAACGCATCTTGCAGGTGCACCGCGATACGGTGAACCGGATTTCCAGCGAAACCCAGCTGGTGCAGGAACGCATTCTGGATCTGCGCCAGCGGCTGGATGCGGCGGAGGATGTGCTGGAGCGCCAGACCATCCGCGCACCACACGCAGGCCGGGTGGTGGAACTCTCCATCAACACCCTGGGCCAGGTGCTGAACCCCGGCCAGAATGTGCTGGAGCTGGTGCCCTCGGGCAGCGATCTGATTGTCGAAACCCGCGTCTCTCCCACCGACATTGACGAGGTGGTGACCGGCGGGCAGGCCCGGGTGCAGCTCACCGCCTATAGTTTCCGCTCCACCCCGCCGGTGAAAGGTGAGGTGGTGATGGTGGCCGCTGACAGTATCGCCGATCTCAACAGCGGCATTCCCTATTACCGCGTTCACATCCGCATTCCGCCCGAAGAGCTGGCGGCGCTGCCCAATGTCAAAACCCTGCCCGGCATGCCCGCGCAGGCGATGATCGAGACAGGCCGGCAGACATTGGCGGATTACCTGCTCAGCCCGGTGCTGCGCAGCATGTCGAACGCCTTGAGAGAGGGGAGTGGCTGATCAGGGATGCGCGGCCGGTAAGACGTCTGGCGTTTCATACCTGGGGGGGACCTGATCATCCATCCTTTCGTCCCGCCTGGCCTCTGGCCAGGCGGGACTTTATGTGGGCAAACACCCTCTGGCGGTGCGCTGCAAATTAGGTCCGGTTCGGACCAAATGTTTCGCGTGCGAAACATTTAGACAGGAATGCTGACCTATATGTGAGGGCATATGTGGCTCTGACAAAGGGGGCGGCCGCCCGCCCTGCCCTATTCTGCCGCGCGTTTTCTGACCCAGCCCAGAAACGCCGCATCCGGGCGCCGCAGCCGTGGCGCGCCAGAGCGCACCCACATCGTGCGCCAGTCGGCCTCCAGCGCATAGACATCCACGCCGGGGATCAGGCTGCGGGCCTGCTCCAGCGTGCGCGCGCTCAGCACCGGCGGGCGCTGGCTGTTGTCCAGCACCGCATGTTTCTGGGAAAACCGGATCAGATCCCCCGGCAGCTCCTCCATCGCGTAATCCGGCAGGGGCTGGGCCGCAATCATGTCGCGCAGCATCTTGCGAAACACCCGGCGCGGCGAGGCCGAGCCGGATTTCTTCAACAGCACCTCCACCGAGATCTGCCAGCTGTCCTGCCGCCCGCAATGTTTGCGCGCCAGCTCATAGATGCGCCGCTCCAGCGGTTTCCTGAGCCGGAAGTAATCGCGGCTGAGGGTCAGCACCGATTTCGACAGCACCGCGCGATAGATCCATTCGCTGAGCGTCACCACCACATTGACCATCCGCCCGCCGCGCGCCTTGCGCACGATCTCCCAGCTCTCGATCAGGCCAAAGCCACTGGTGACCTCCTGCCCGCCAGTGACGATATTGGTGGTGATGCGGGTGCCGGCCAGCCGCTCAAAGGCTTCGCGCAGACGGCGGTAGGCATCGCCCGAGGTCTCGCGGTTGGTCGCCACCAGCAAATCATGGGCGGTGAGATGCAGCGTGCGGCTGACCTGCCGGCCCGCGTTCACCGCCGCCATCAGCTGGCTGATGCAGAAGATCAGAATGTCCTTGTCGTGGATTGTCGCCAGCCCTTTGACCGAAGGCACCACGGTGATCTCGGCGCCATTGTGCTCATAATTCAGAATGCGCCGGTCCGGCCGTGTACCAAGCGAGAACAGCGGGTGTTCCATCGAGGCGAGATCGTTTTTCGGGATCGCATCAAAGATATCGCAGAGGAAAAAATCCCCGCCCTGCGCCCCGCCGCCTGCGGTCATCTGGCCTGAAATCTGGCCTGCCATGTCACTGTCCTGTCTGCTCTGCCGCCCCCCGTCTGTGCGGGCCTTATGGCCTCTTTCGGGGTGACTCGCGTCTTCGTGGTTTTGATTACGCCCACCCTAAAGTTATCCACACCAGTTCTCAACGGGGGTTCAGAGTCACTGCTTCGGGGGATCAGAGTCAGTCTATCGGGGTTTCAGAATCGCAAAGGCCTGAAAAAAGTCCCGCATCGCCCATGAAAAAAGGGCTTTGCGCCGATGGGTGTTGCGCTTAACTTATATCTAACTCAATAATAACAGGTAGAAAAAATCGACGCGGGGAAAATCACCCCCGGCATCGCCCCAGAGCCACCCGATTTTGACGCCGCAACCCCCGGATTTACTTAGAAAATTCAAAAGAGATGCGCATATATCTTTCATGTGCGCTGTTTTCTGCTATCATCCGCAAAAGGCCGCACATCAGAGGTGCCCTTCGGGGCAGTCCGGATGGAAGGGGCGCAGGCAGAGGCATGAGAGCAATGGCACGAGAGACCCAGAAGAAAGACCCAAGCCGCGGCGCGGCCGGGCTGCCCCCCTATTTCAACATCGACCCCGACAGCGCGCTCAGCGATCTGGATGCGCCCACCAGCACCGGTGGCTTTGCCGATATCGCCGAGGCCTGCGCCCGGGGCCGGGCGGATCTCTCCAGCCGGGGCATGAACGAAGAGGGGCGCAAAGCGCTGCGCCTGTTCTCCACCTGGGAAATCACCCGCTATCTGATCCCGGTCGCCCAGGCCCATTTCCGCCGGGTGCTGAAGGCCAACCCCGAACTGCCGCAGGGGCGCTCCGAGACCGAGGGCGGCGCCAAGTGGTTCACCCTCGACGAGGTGCTGCGGCTGCGGGCGCATTTCGCCGCACAAGGGTCCAAGACCAAGGATTACCAACCCTACCGCCCCGAAGGGCTGCCCGCCAAAATGGTCGCTGTCGCCAACTTCAAAGGCGGCGTGGGCAAGACGTCGACGGCGGCCCATCTGGCGATGTCAGCCGCGCTGGATGGCTACAAGGTGCTGGTGATTGATCTCGATAGTCAGGGCTCGATGACCTCGATCTTCGGCGGCCGCGTGGAGGATGAATGGCAGACCGCCTTCCCGCTTTTGGCGCGCCATTACGGCGATCACCTGCGGCTGGAAAACCAGCGCCGTCTGGATCGCGGCGATGCGCCCCAGCCACTGGACGACAGCCTGTCGGCCGCGATGGAGATGACGGCGGCGGATGTGATCCAGCCCACCCATTGGCCCAATATCGATCTCATCGGCGCGCAGCTGAACCTCTACTGGGCGGAATTCCAGATCCCGGTCTGGCGCATGGCTGCGCGCTCCTGGAAGCTCTGGGATGCGCTGACCGAACGGCTGGAGGCCGACGGGGTCTTGGACCAATATGACGTGATCTTCATCGACACGCCGCCGGCCCTTGGCTACCTGACCATCAACGGGCTGTCGGCGGCGGATATCCTTTTGGTGCCGATGGGCGCGTCCTTTCTGGAGTTCGACAGTACGGGGCGGTTTTTCGATATGCTGCATTCCACCTTCGCCTCCATCGAGGAGGGTGAGAACCTGGCCGCGCGCGCGCTGGGGCGGCCAGAGATTGCCTTTGAATGGGATGCGGTGCGTACGGTGATCACCCGCTATGACAGCGCCCAGCAGGGGGAGCTGGCAGCCCTGATGCAGGCCTATCTGGGCCCCACCCTGTCGCCGCACCGGCAGGATTACACCGCGCTGATCGGTCAGGCCGGCGAGCAGGTCAATGGCATCTACGAGGCCGATTACCGCGATTTCAACCGCGAAACCTATGCGCGGGGGCGCGAGACCTTCGATGCCACCTATGCGGCCTTCAAGCGGCTCCTGCTGGCGGTCTGGCGCCGGGATGAGTTGCAGATGCAGCGCGCGGCGCAGTAACGGGCTAAAAACACACCGCGCCTCATACTGTGTGGCCGGCGGCCCCCAAGGGCAGACAGGACCGCAGAGATCAGACCAGGCGCGACAAAAAAGGACAGGCAGATGGCAAAACGCAAACGGCTTTCCCCGGCACAGCCGACCTATCTCAGCACCGCGCCGGAGAGCAAATCCGCCCTCGGCGGTCCCGGTTCGCTGTCAGCGCCGCCGATTGCGCAGGTCGCCTCCGAAGCCGCCACAGAGGGCGCGCTGCAGGAGCTGACAGCGGTGCTGGAGACTGCCCGCGCCAAGGGGCTGATGATCGAGGAGATCGCGCTTGGCGCCATCGACGAGACCCATCTGGTGCGCGACCGGCTGGAGCAGGACGAGGAAGAGATGGGGGCGCTGGTGGGATCCCTGCGCGCCCGTGGCCAGCAGACCCCGATCGAGGTGGTCGAGCTGGGCCAGACCGCAGATGGCAAGACCCATGGTCTGATCTCCGGCTGGCGCCGTCTGACCGCGATGCGCAGGCTATATGCCGAGAGCAATGATCCCGCCTTTGCCACCATCAAGGCGCTGGTGATCCAGCCCGATGGTGCTGAGGGCGCTTATGTGGCGATGGTTGAGGAAAACGAAATCCGGGTGAACCTCTCCCACTATGAACGGGCCCGCATTGCGGTGCGGGCGCTGCGCGAAGGGGTCTACAGCAGCCAGAAATATGCGCTGCAATCGCTGTTTGCCAATGCCACCCGCGCCAAGCGCTCCAAGATCGGCAGCTTTGTCACCCTGGTTGAGGCGCTGGATGAGGATCTGCTGTTTCCCACTGCCATCCGCGAGAAACTGGGGCTGGGGCTGGCGCGGGCCTTTGCGCATACACCAGGCTTTGCCGATGAGGTCGTCGCGGCTCTGCGCGCCACCGCCCGCCCCACGGCAGAGGCGGAACAGGCGGTGCTGAGCCAGCTTCTGGCCGCCTATGAGGGGAGTGAGATGCCCGTCCCCGCTGGGGATCAAGCGGCCTCTGCCGCCCCGACGCCTGAGCGGGCGCCGGCCCCTGCGGAGCAGCCTGCCCTGACGCCTCGGGTGCGCAGCCTGGATCCGGCGGATCGTATTGGCGCGGATGAGCGGGTGAGCGTGCAAGCCGCCGCGGGCGTGCGGCTGGGGTTCACCCCCGGTCAGCAGCGGATCGAACTCACAGGCACGGCAGTGGATACGACACTGATGGAAGATCTGAAGGCCTGGCTGCGCCGCCGCTGAACGGAGCCTGACAAGAGCATGCAAAAAGACCCTGATACAGGCGTATCAGGGTCTTTTTCGTTTCCGGGGGAGAGGCCTTGGCGGGCTTATCGGCCCACCCCGACATAGGTCTCAAACCCGGCGCGTTTGGCGGCTTTGGCGGTGTAGATATTGCGCAGATCCACCATCCGGGGCTGCGCCATCTTGCGCGCCAGCGCCTTCAGATCGAGGGCACGGAATTCGTTCCATTCCGTCAGCAGCACCACCAGATCGGCATTGCGCGCGGCCTTATAGGGATCGTCTTCCCATTTGACGCCGGGCAGAAGATCGCGCCCCTCGGCCTCGCCCTGCGGGTCCACCACCCGCACCTTGGCACCGCCACCAATGAGGGCCGGCACGATGGTGAGGCTCGGCGCTTCGCGCATGTCATCGGTATTGGGTTTGAAGGTGACGCCCAGCACCGCGATGGTCTTGCCGTTGAAACCGCCGTCACAGGCGTCGCGCAGCTTCTCCAGCATCCGCGCCTTGACCTCCTGATTGACCCGCATCACGGTTTCGGTGATCTGCATCGGATAGGCATGGTCCTGACCGATGCGCGCCAGCGCGGCGGTGTCCTTGGGGAAACACGATCCGCCATAGCCAGGACCGGCATGCAGGAACTTATTGCCGATGCGCCCGTCCAGCCCGATGCCACGGGCGACTTCCTTGACGTCGGATCCCACCCGCTCACAGAGACCGGCGATTTCATTCATGAAGGTGATCTTGGTCGCCAGAAACGCATTGGCGGCATATTTGATCATCTCGGCACTTTCGAGATCGGTGGTGAGGATCGGGAAATCGCGCAGATATAATGGCCTGTAGATCTCGGCCATGACCTCAGCGGCGCGGTCGTTCTGCACGCCCACAACCACCCGGTCGGGGCGCATGAAATCATCAATCGCCGCCCCTTCGCGCAGGAATTCCGGGTTGGAAGCCACATCAAACTCCGCCGCAGGATTGGATTTGGCGATCACCTGTTTCACCTGCCGGTTGGTGCCAAGGGGAACGGTGGATTTGGTGACCACCACGGTATAGCCCTGCAGGGCGGCGGCAATTTCCTCGCTGGCGGCCATCACATAGGTGAGATCGGCATGACCATCGCCGCGCCGTGTTGGCGTGCCAACGGCGATGAACACCGCTTCGGCCTCGGCGACGGCGGCGGCCAGATCATCGGTAAAGGAGAGCCGGCCCGCCGCCACATTGCGCGCCATCAGATCCTCCAGCCCCGGCTCATAGATCGGCACCTCACCGGCCTGCAGCCGGGCGATTTTGGCGGCGTCCTTGTCGACGCAGACCACGTCATGGCCAAAGTCGGAAAAACAGACGCCGGAGACCAATCCGACATATCCGGTGCCAATCATTGCAATGCGCATGGGGGTGGTCCTTTGCTGTTGCCTCATGGCCCTCGCTTGGGGGAGGGCTTTGGATATCAGACATATACGGGCGCGCGGGGGGCGGGAACCGGAATTTTGGGCCGCTGACGGGCGCGGGTAAAATAGGTCCGGTTCGGACCAAATGTTTCGCGTGCGAAACATTTGGTCAATCATACTGACCTAATTGAAGGAGGGAGTCTTGATCCCGATTTCACAGAAATCGGCAGGCCTGCGGCGCGAGTCTTTAGGGAAAGGTGACAGGTCAGAGATGCCTGTCGCCCCGGATTAGCCCTGCCCCGGATCAGCCTTCCGCGTCGCTGTAATACGCCCGGTACCAGGCAACAAACCGCGCGACGCCCTCTGCGACGCTGACTTGCGGTTCATAGCCGGTGAGCTGGCTCAGCAAGCTGGTGTCGGCCCAGGTGGCCGGCACATCCCCGGCCTGCATCTCCATCAGGTTTTTCTCGGCCGGGAGACCCAGCGCGGTTTCCAGCGCCGCAATATACTCCATCAGCGGTGTCGGCCTGGAGGCGCCGATATTGACCACCCGGAACGGCGCGACAGGGCTGAGATTGTCCTGCTCGGACACGGGGGCATCGCCGGGCACCGCGTCGATCAGCCCGGTGATGCCGGTCACCAGATCGTCGATATAGGTGAAATCCCGGCTCATCCTGCCGTGGTTATAGACGTCGATCGCCTCACCGGCCTGCATCGCCCTGGTGAATTTGAACAGCGCCATATCGGGGCGCCCCCAGGGGCCGTAGACGGTGAAGAAGCGGAACATCGTGGTGGGCAGCCCGTAGAGATGGGCATAGGAATGGGCCATCGTCTCGCCCGCCTTTTTGGTGGCGGCATAAAAGGACATCTGATGATCGGCCTGCTGACGCTCATCAAAGGGCATCTGGGTATTTGCGCCATAAGCCGAGGATGTGGAGGCGATCAGCATATGGGCGGGCGGATGGGCGCGGGCGGCCTCCAGCAGTTCAAAGGTGCCAATGAGATTGGCCTCAAGATAATCGCGCGGCGCATCAATCGAATGGCGCACCCCGGCCTGGGCGGCCAGATGGATCACCGCATCGGGCTTATGGGTGTCAAACAGTGCCATCAGGCGGCCGGGATCTTCCAGCTTGCCAATGATTGGCGTGAAGTCGGCGTGCGCTGCCAGCATGGCGTGGCGGCGTTCTTTCAGGCGGACATCATAATAAGGCGAGAGGCAATCCAGCCCAATGACACGCCAGCCTGCGGCCAGCAGCCGGTCTGCCAGGTGATAGCCGATAAAGCCGGCCGATCCGGTGATAAGAGCGGTTTTCATGCCCCTTAGGTGGCGGCTTGGGCGCGGGGTGTCAATGCGTCCTGCGGCGGGGGAAACCAACCTGTCACCGGCAGGTGAATTGACAGCCCGGTCTATTTATGAGTTTTGCGCTCTGAACCAAAACCACCGCCGCCTGCAGGAGCCGCTGTCGCCGTGATTGACCCCTTGATTCCCAAGCCTGCGCTTCAGGCTGATATGCGGCAGGCCGATATGCAGCAAGCTGGTGCCGGACGTCTGGTGGCGGTGGTGGTCACCTATAATCGGCTGGAGAAGCTGAAGGTGACGCTGGCGCGGCTGCTGGAGAGCCCCGCTGAGGACCTGGCGGCGCTGGTGGTGGTGGACAATGCCTCCAACGATGGGACTGGTGACTGGCTGGTCGGCTGGGCGGCGGAGCATCCGCGGGTTGATGTGATCACAAGTGCCACCAATCAGGGCGGGGCCGGGGGCTTTGCCCTGGGAATGCGCCGTGCGATGGAGGCCCATAGACCAGACTGGCTGGTGGTGATGGATGATGACGGTCGGCCGGAACCCGGTGGGCTGGCGGCGTTTCACGCCATGGGGCAGAGTGGCGCGCTGGCCCATTGGGACGCGGTGGCGGCGGCGGTCTATTTCCCAAGCGGCGAGATCTGCGAGATGAACCGCCCCTCGCGCAATCCGTTCTGGAGCTTCGGGCATTTCCTGTCTACCGCGCGCAAAGGGCGCGATGGCTTCCATATTCCGCGCCGCGCCTATGAGGGCGGGCTGAGCGCGATTGATGTGACCTCTTTTGTGGGGTTCTTCATCTCAGCAGCGGCGGTGCGGCGGGTGGGCTACCCGGATCCAAAGCTGTTCATCTACGGCGATGATGCGCTTTATACGCTGGGGCTGAGTGCGGCGGGCGGGCGCATCTGCTTTGCCGCCGATGTGCGGTTTGAGCATGATTTCTCCACCTTCACCGGGGGTGACAGCGGCCAGCGGTTCCGGCCGTTGTGGAAGGTCTATTACCATCACCGCAATCTGCTGCTGCTGTACCGGCGGGCGGCGGGCTGGCTGTTCTGGCCGGTGCTGTTGCTGATCCTGCCCAAATGGGTTCTGAAAGTGCGCCACCATCCCGGTGTGCGCCGCGCCTATCTGCGGCTCACCTGGCTGGCGGTGCAGGATGGGCTGTTGTGCCGACTGGGGCGCAGCCACGCCGACGTGCTGGCAGAGGCCCGCGAATAAAGCGCAGATCAGCGGTTCAGGATCACCCGGTGATAGCGGCGCATCAGGATCAGACCGAGGGCGGTCAGCGCCAGGCCGATCAGCAGCACATAAGAATGGCTGACGTAATCGGCATTATAGGTGGGGTAGAACCCGGTGCGCATCAGCCCGGTGATATGCAGCAGCGGATTATACCACAGCACGTCCTGCGCCACCGGCGGCAGGTCCTCGTAGATATAGATCACGCCGGAGGCCAGAAACAGCGGTCGGGTGATGATCGACCAGGCCACATCCCACAAGGGAAACAGCCCCATCAGCACCGCATTGATGCAGCCGACGCCCAGTCCCAGCACCATGGCGAGGGTGATGGCTTCGACCAGCGGCGGCAGGTCGATGGCAGTGCGGCTGTCGATCACCGCAAGGATGCCGGTGATCAGCAGGGTGGTGATGACAATCCCGGTCAGGCTGTTCAGCACAAAGCGCGCCAGGATCGCATCCAGCCATGTGACAGCGGGGTAGCGCAGCAAGGGGCGGGAATAGGCCAGCGCCCGTGCAACGGTGCCGGAGAGAGTCTGATACAGGTTAAATGGCAGAAATCCGGTGGCGTAGAACAACAGGAAACTGGTGCCGAGCGAGGGCGTGCGGATCACCAGCGAAAACCCCAGTGACAGGAATAGAATCGCGGCGAGTGGTTCCAGAATGCCCCAGAGGTAGCCGCCGGGGGTGCGCCCGTAGCGGGTCGACATCTCGCGCAGCACCAGTGCCGCCACGGTGCGCAATGTCGCCATGCTGCGGCGGTGCCGGCGGTGCGGATTGGCGGCGGGGCTGGTGGGGATCTGCGCCGGCGTCTGAGCGGATATCTGTGCCGTGCCTTGTGTCTTTGGCGGGCTTAACGGGCGGGGCTGAGCCGGGGGCGCAGAAGAAGACAGGCTGGCCATGAACACCCCATGAATACCCATTGTGAAACGCGGATCGCGAACGGTATTATGAGAGAAACAAAAGACAATGACAAACGGCTTGGGGCAGGGTGCTTTTGGGCCAGGACAGGTTGATCATGACACAGACGCCCCCGTCGGCCCTGACCGGACGCCCCGCTTCAGATGAGGCGACCTCAGAGGAGGTGGCTGCGGCAGAGACTGCAGCCAGCCCAGCGACCGGTATCCCCGCGGCCTCTCCTGCTGCCACAGCATCAGACAGCGCCCCGGGTACGGCAGAGGCCGCCGCCCCCGCCCAGCGGGTGCCGGATCCCGTCAAACAGCTGAAACGGGTGCGCCGCAAGGCGCGCAAGGCTGAGGCCGCGGTGGCCGAGCTGGAGGCGCGCATTGCCGAGGCCGAGCAGCGCCCGGCCTATCCGCTGGCGCGGCCCGCCAGTATGAAAAAACGCCACTGGGGGCTGGTGATCAGCTTTGTGGCGCTGGTGCTGGCGCCGCTTCTGGCGGTGATGATCTACCTCTGGACCTTTGCCGAGGATCAATATGCCTCCACCGCCGGCTTTACCGTGCGCAGCCAGGAAAGCAGCGGCGCCAATGATCTGCTTGGCGGTCTGGCACAGTTTGCAGGCACCAGCAGCGCCTCGGACAGTGATATTCTCTATGAATTCATCCAGAGCCAGGAAATGGTGGCCGCGGTCGACAAAGCCGTGGATCTGCAGGGGCATTACAGCGCGCTCTGGCCGCGGGACTGGGCTTTTGCGCTCTGGCCGGAGGCCTCGCTGGAGGATCTGACCTGGTACTGGCAGCGCATTGTCGGCATCTCCTTTGACAGCGGCTCGGGGCTGATCGAGGTGCAGGCGCTGGCCTTTGATGCGGCGACTGCGCAGGCCATCACAAAAGCCATCGTGGTGGAGAGCCAGACCCGGATCAATGCGCTGAACGAACAGGCGCGCGCCGATGCGATGCGCTATGCCCGCGCCGATCTGGACGAGGCGCTGGAGCGGCTGAAGGAAGCCCGTCAGTCGCTGACCCAATTCCGCACCCGCACCCGGATCGTCGACCCCGAGGCGGATATCCAAGGCCGCATGGGGGTGATGAACAATCTCCAGCAGCAATTGGCCGAGGCGCTGATTGAGCAGGATCTGTTGCTGGCCTCCGTCAGCCCATCAGATCCCCGGATCAAGAAAGCACAGCAGCATATCGACGTCATTCGTGACCGTATCAATATCGAACGGCAGACCTTTACCTCCAACAACACCGACACCGGGGGCGTCGGGGAGGATTACCCGTCGCTGATTTCCGAGTTTGAACGGCTGACGGTGGACCGCGAATATGCCGAGGAAAGCTATCGTGCCGCGCTGACGGCGCTGGAGGTGGCGCGCGATGATGCCGCCCGTCAGAGCCGCTATCTGGCGACCTATATCAACCCCACCCGTGCCACCGAGGCGGAATATCCCCGCCGCGCGGTGCTGGCCGCCCTGGCGGGGCTGTTCCTGCTGCTGACCTGGTCGATCCTGACGCTGATCTACTATTCGATCCGCGATCGCAGTTAAGTCGAGGGGGCAGGGCGGTGATCCGGTTTGAAAATCTGACCAAGAGCTTCTGGCTCAAGGGCGAGCGGCGGGTTGTCATCGACAATCTGAACCTGACCCTGCCGACGGGGCGGTCGCTGGCGCTTCTGGGGCGCAATGGCGCGGGCAAATCCACCCTGTTGCAGCTGGTGGCGGGCACCATGCGCCCCGATCATGGTGAGATCATCTCCGACGGGTCGATCTCCTGGCCAGTGGGGCTGGCGGCGTCGTTTCACGGCGATCTGAGCGGCGCGGAAAACGTCCGCTTCATCGCGCGGATTTACGGCGTGGATACCGATGATCTGGTGGGGTTTGTGGAAGATTTTGCCGAATTGGGCAAATTCTACCACATGCCGATGCGCAGCTATTCTTCCGGCATGCGGGCGCGGCTGACATTCGGCGCCTCCATGGGGATCAAGTTCGACACCTATCTGGTGGATGAGGTGACGGCGGTGGGCGATGCCGCCTTCAAGCGCAAAAGCCGCGATATCTTCACCGACCGGATGCGCCATTCCAGCGCCATTCTGGTCAATCATTCGATGCGCCAGCTGCGCCAGTTCTGCAATGCCGGCCTGGTGCTGGACAATGGCCGGCTGCGCTATTTCAGCGATCTGGATGAGGCCATTGCCGAGCATCACCGCCTGATGGCGGTCTGACGGGGGCTGAGATGTCCGGCAGGTGTTCCCGTAACGCCTTGATATAAAATCAAAATGCAGGTCTTTGCCGGCGCTGAAACCGATCCTTGTATGCTTTTGGATTGTTTGACAAAAAGGGCAGGGGACGCAAACAGGACGGGGTGCCGGGGTGAATATACTGATGGTGGGCGCAGGGCTTTCGGGCGCTGTGATCGGACGGCATCTGGCCGAAGCAGGTCACAAGATCACGGTGCTGGACAGCCGCGACCATATCGGCGGCAATTGCCATACCGCGCGCGATGCGGAGACCGGCGTCATGGTGCATGTCTACGGGCCGCATATTTTCCATACCGATGACGCGGAAGTCTGGGACTATGTGAACGGGTTTGAGACCTTCCTGCCCTATAAGAACCGGGTGAAAACCACCAGCCTGGACCCCGAAGGGCGGCGCGGGGTGTTCTCGCTGCCGGTGAATCTGCACACCATCAACCAGTTCTTTGGCAAGACCCTGCACCCCGAAGCGGCGCATGAGTTCATCACCCAAGAGCAGGCCGACACCTCCATCACCGATCCGCAGACCTTTGAAGAGCAGGCGCTGCGCTTTGTGGGCCGCGATCTTTATGAGGCGTTTTTCAAGGGCTACACCATCAAGCAATGGGGCGTGGCGCCAAGCGCGCTGCCGGCCTCGATCCTGAAACGGCTGCCGGTGCGGTTCAACTACGACGACAATTACTTCTTCCATAAATATCAGGGCATGCCGGAGAACGGCTATACCGCGATGATTGAAAAAATCCTCGATCATCCGGGCATAACGGTCAAGTTAGAGACTGTTTTTGACCAATCGCAGGCGGCAGATTACGACCATGTGTTCTACTCCGGACCGTTGGATGGGTATTTCGACTACCAGCTGGGCCGGCTGGGGTACCGGACGCTGGATTTCGAACGCTTCACCCATCAGGGCGACTACCAGGGCTGCGCGGTGATGAACTACGGCGAGGAATCCGTGCCCTACACCCGCATCACCGAGCACAAGCATTTCGCCCCCTGGGAAAGCCATGACGGCTCGGTCTGCTACCGCGAGTTTTCCCGCGCCGCAGAGCCGGAGGATATCCCCTATTACCCGATCCGCCAGGTCGAGGAGAAAGCGCTGCTGGGAGAGTATGTGGCGCTGGCCGAACAGGCCGAAGGCGTCACCTTTGTGGGGCGTCTGGGCACTTATCGTTACCTCGATATGGATGTGACCATCCGCGAGGCGCTGGACACTGCGCGCGGCTTTCTGGCGGCGGCGGAGGCAGGCAACCGGGCGCCTGCGTTTTTCGTG
>NZ_CP031957.1:0-206689 GCF_003443595.1 Phaeobacter sp. LSS9 | reverse complement strand
GCCGAGCTGGGCGCATCCCTTTGGCACCGACATGCTGGGCCGGGACAGTTTAAGCCGGGTGATCTCGGCCTATTCGGTGAATATGCAGATGGCAGTTCTGGCCACGGTCTTTGCGATGCTGATTGGCGTCACCATTGGCGCATTGGTCGGATATTATCGTGGTATTGCGGACATGATTTTTGGCCGGGTGGTGGACGCGGTCATCACCTTTCCGTTTCTGGTTCTGGTGATTGCGGTTGTTGCCGTACTGGGGCCGGGACTGGTCAACATGTATATCGCCATCACGGTGGTCGGCTGGGTGTATTACGCACGCCTGATGCGCGCCGAGGTGATCACCCAGATGGGCAACGATTATGCCTCAGCAGGGGTGGTGATGGGGTATTCCGACCGGCGGGTTATTTTTCGCCACCTTCTGCCAAATGCGATCACCCCGGTGATTGTCTACTGGATGACCGATATGTCGCTGGCAATCCTTCTGGGATCATCACTGGGATACCTCGGTCTGGGCGCGCAGCCACCGCAGGCGGAATGGGGTGTGCTGATCGCTGAGGGGCGCAATTTCATCACCACAGCCTGGTGGCTGAGCCTGATGCCGGGCATCGCCATCGTATTAACGGGTATCGGATTTTCACTGATCGGTGACGGGCTGGCTGATCTGCTCCGACCCCGTGGTTGACCCGTGACAAAGGCGGGGGAAGGACCAATGACCATGCAAGAGACACATCCAGTTCTGGAGGTTCGCAACCTCTGTACCACCTTCCGGCGTGGTGGTGTGCTGCTGCCAGCGGTGCGTGATGTTAGTTTTGACCTGCGCCAGGGGGAGGTACTCGGCCTTGTTGGGGAGAGCGGATCGGGCAAAAGCGTCACTCTGCGGTCGATCCTTGGGCTGACCCGGCGCCACGGCGAGGTCACGGGGGAGGTGCGTTGGAACGGGCGTGATATCTCCCGGCTGACGGATCGCCAGCTGCGCGGGGTACGCGGCGGTGAGATTGCGATGATTTTTCAGGAGCCGATGACCTCGCTCAACCCGCTGTTGACCGTGGGTTTGCAACTGACCGAGACGCTGAAGGCCCATACTGATCTGTCTCGCGCTGCGCGCCGGGACCGGGCCATTGAAATGCTGGATCACGTCGGGATCCCCGCCGCGGCCTCCCGGTTGCAGGACTATCCGCATCAGTTTTCCGGCGGCATGCGTCAGCGGGTGATGATCGCCATCGCGCTGGCGGCGGAACCGAAGCTTCTGCTGGCGGATGAGCCGACCACCGCGCTGGATGTCACCATTCAGGCGCAGATCCTCGACCTGATCCTGCGTCTGTCGCAGGAGATGAACATGGGGGTTATTCTGGTCACCCATGATCTGGGGGTGGTGGCGCAAACCTGTGAAAACGTTGCGGTGATGTATGCCGGTCGCATCGTGGAACAGGGTGCGGTGCGACAGGTGTTGCGCGCGCCAAGGCATCCTTACACTGCCGGGCTGATGCGGTCGGTGCCGCAGGATATCGCGCCGCGCACGCCGCTCTATTCCGTGCCGGGCACACCGCCGAGCCTTGAGATGCTGCCACGGGGCTGCGCCTATGCGCCGCGTTGTGAGGGGCGAACGGAAGCCTGCCTCAGCGCGCGTCCACCGCTGGAAACCATCAGTGCCGGGCGGCGCGCGGCCTGTTTCAATCCGGTGCCTGCCATTCAGGGAGAAGTGGCATGACGCATCCGGTGATGGAGATTGATGATCTCAGCCTGACCTTTCAGCTGCCGCGCAGCCTGGTCGATGTGATACGCAAGAGGCCCGGGCGCGCTGTGCGGGCGCTGAATGGTGTCAGCCTGGTACTGCAAAAGGGCGAAACCCTTGGCGTTGTTGGTGAATCAGGATGTGGAAAATCCACGTTGGCGCGCTGTATCGTACGTCTCTATCAGCCGCAGAACGGCAGCATTCGCCACCACGGGCAGGATATTTTTGCTGAAGGGGCACGCAACGATCGCAGCTATAACCGGCGCGTGCAGATGATGTTTCAGGATCCCTATTCCTCGCTCAATCCGCGTATGACCTGTGGTCAGATCCTGAGCGAAGCTTTGCATGTGCATAAGATGCGTCCGGCGGATGATATCCCGGCGCAGGTGGAAGAGCTGTTGGAGCTGGTCCGGCTGCCCGCTGATGCGGCTCAGAAACTGCCGCATGAGTTTTCCGGTGGCCAACGCCAGAGAATTGCGATTGCGCGGGCGCTGGCGGTGGAGCCAGAGGTGCTGATTGCTGATGAACTGGTGTCGGCGCTGGATGTCTCAGTTCAGGCGCAGGTGGTGAACCTGCTCCTGGAATTGCAAGAGCAACTGGATCTGACCATCCTGTTTGTCGCCCATGACCTGCGGCTGGTGCGTCATGTCTCGCACCGGGTGGCGGTGATCTATCTGGGCCGCATCGTTGAAATCGGCGACAGTGAGACCCTGTTTGCCAACCCTGCACATCCCTACTCACAGGCCTTGCTGAGTGCGGCGCCCTCGCTTGACCCGGATGATACGGGCGATGCGATCCGGCTGGAAGGAGAGTTGCCCTCGCCGTTGAATGTACCGCCGGGCTGCCCGTTTCATGTGCGCTGTGCTCATGCCACCGATGTCTGCAGGCGGGACGTTCCGCGCCTGCGCCCCCTTGGCGACCACGGTGAGGTCGCCTGCCATCTTGCTGAAGAGATCCCCCAAAATGCCTGACACACTGCGCACGCCGCCGACTGCGGCCCGTATCGCTGATCTGCGTTTGAAACTGACCGCCCGCAATCTTGATGCCTTCATCTTGCCCCGGTTTGATGCCCATCAGGGGGAGTATGTCGCGCCGCATGACGAACGTTTGGCCTATGTCACTGGGTTCACCGGCTCCGCCGGAATGGCGATTGTGACGGCGGAGACCGTCGCGGTGTTCGTCGATGGCCGCTACAGTGTGCAGGTTGCACATGAATGTGCAGGCCCAGTGTTTTCGCGGTTGCACATCTTTGATCAGCCGCCGGAACACTGGCTGGCCTCGGTCGCGCGGGAGGGCTGGCAGATAGGGTTTGACCCGATGCACCTGCCGCCAGGTTGGTATGACCGGTTTGCTGCGGCTTGCGCGCAGGCAGGCGCCGCTATGCAGCCGCAGCAGGACAATCCGGTGGATGCTATTTGGCAGCATCAGCCGCCCCCGCCATCGGGCAAGATTACGGTGTTCCCTGTGCAGTTGTCAGGGCGCAGTTGTGTCGAGAAATCCTCGGATTTGGTTGCGCATCTAAACGAGAAAGGCGCGGAATGTCTGGTCGAGACCCAGCCAGACAACATCGCGTGGTTGCTGAACGTGCGCGGTGACGATGTCGCGTTTAATCCAATGCCACAGTCTTTTCTCATCGTCGACCGGAGCGGTGCGATTGAATGGTTTGTAGATTCAGCCAAGCTGAATGACGAGGTGAAGGATCATCTTCCCGCCGCCGTGACCGTCTATCCAATGTCAGAGTTTCTAAGCACTCTGCGCCGTCTATGCGTCGCGGGCGCGGGGGTGCTGTTCGACCCTGATTTCTCACCCGTGGCTGTCCGCGAGACGATTGCGGAAGCCGGGGCCACGCCGGTTGCAATGGCCAGCGCGTTGACCCGGGCGAAAGCGATCAAGAATCCGGTGGAGCTGACGGGGCTGCACAACTGTCATGTTCAGGATGGTGTCGCCTGGGCTGAGTTTTCGTGCTGGCTCGCCGAAGCCGTCCCGGCCCGTGCCGCCCTTGGCCATCCGGTGACCGAGCGCGAAGTCGAAGCGAAAATCCTGTCCTTTCGACAAGACCGCCCCGGTTTCCTGACCGAGAGTTTCCAGACAATCTCCGCTGCTGGGGGAAATGCTGCCATGTGCCATTACGCAGCTACCAACGGTCGGAACGCGCCGATACTGCCAGAACACCCCTATCTGTTGGACAGCGGCGGCCAGTATGAGACAGGGACCACCGATGCCACCCGCAGCTATGCGTTTGATCTGCGTCCCGAAGGATACGACCGGGCCTATACTGCGGTGTTCAAAGCCTTCCATGCGCTTGCCACGCTGCGGTTTCCGCGCGGTACCCAAGGGCATCATATAGATGCGATCTGCCGACGCCCGCTCTGGGATCTGGGTCTTGATTACGATCACGGCACTGGTCACGGGATCGGGCACCGGTTGTCGGTTCACGAACACCCCCAACGCATCGGTAAGCCCTTTAACCCGGTGAATCTGACCGCTGGCATGGTGGTGTCGATTGAGCCGGGCTACTATGAGGCTGATCGGTTTGGTATCCGCATCGAGAATATCTTTGAAATCGTTGAAGAGGCGGATGGTTTCTTAGCGTTTCGCAATATGACGTGGGCACCGATACAGACCGATATGCTGATCCCCGATGCATTGACTGCGGCTGAACGGCTGTGGCTGAACAGCTATCATCAACAGGTGTCACAACGGCTGGCGCCGTTGCTAAGTAAGGCTGCACAGGCGTGGCTGTCTGCGGTGACTGCGGAGATCTGAAAGGTCCACACTCCCGTTGGAGCGGTGAACGCAGGGGCGTTAAAATTACCTCCAATCTGATTGAAATCTGCTGGGTAAACCTGATTGGACCTGCGCTTTGAAAGCGTGGGTCAACACTTTGTTCAGGCCGATGTGGGAGAGATCGTTAAAGACGAGCCTTCCAAGTGGAGATTTCAATGCCAGCTCTGTTCAATACAATTTCAGGCAAGCTTCTTGCCGCGACCACGGTTGCTATCACCGGGTTGATGCTGTGCTTCAGCGTCTTCACGGCTCTCAATGAGTCCAAACAGGTTCGAGAGCGGGTCCTGGAAGGCGCATCCCAACGCGCCTCGGACATTGCCCAGAGTCTGTCTTCGCAACTGGTTGAGGCAACCTCGGCCGCATCTGCTCTCGGTGGAGCCTTATCCGGCTACATCGAAGATGGCGAAGCGACCACCGCCGATCTGATCAAAATCATGGAAGGTGTACCCGGGCGCTATGATCTTGTGTTTTCCTCCTGGATGTCCGCAATCCCGGATGGCGCCACCGAGGATTTCATCACAGGACCCGAAGGTCGTAATGCGGATGGGATCTTTGCCGCCTATTGGACCAAATCCGATGCGGGCGGGTTGAACTTCGAGACCTTCAACGTTGACCCGAATGACACATCCGAGTGGTATCGCCTGCCTATCGACAGCGGTGAGAGTGTGATTACCGAGCCATATCTTTCTAATGAAAACAGGCTGCTGACATCGGTGTCCGTCCCGGTCAATGCAAAGGGGCAGATCGTGGGTGTTGCGGGCGTAGATATCGTTCTCGACAATCTGGGCGACTTCGTTCGTGGGCTCTCCGTCTATGAGGGTGGTAGTGTGATGCTGCTGGGGCAGGGGGGGAAATGGCTCTCTCATCCGGACCCTGAAATGTTGGTGCAAGCCTTTGAAGGTGAGGAAGTCGCTGAATTTCAGGCTGCTGTTGAAACGGGTGCGGTGCAGATTGTCTCTGATCGCGCGGACGGATCTACACGTCTGTTCTACCCGTTTACCGCCTATGGTATGAACAAGACCTGGGTGGTGGTTCTGGATGTCCCGCGTCACGTATTCGTCAACCCCGTCAAGGCGAGCATTTATGAACAGCTGGTTGCAAATGTACTGTTGCTGGGGCTGACCCTGGCGACGATCTTCTTTTCGGTACGTTCATTGGTCCGGCGCCCTCTGGGAAAGATGCTTGGCGTCATGAAAGACCTGACCGAGGGGAAAGTCCACGAACCTGTTGATATCCCAAAGCGAAAAGACGAGATCGGGGCAATGGCGGTTTCCATTGAAACCCTGCGTCAGGGCCTTGCCTCCAAGGAGGAGCTGGAGGCAACTCAATTGCGCGAGAAACAACAGCAGGAAGAGGTTGTCAGAACACTTGCACAGCAGCTCCAGCAATTGGCCGGTGGACGGTTGGATGTCAAAATCCACGATGAAATGCCACGCCAGTACGAGGCGCTGCGCCAGGATTTCAACAACACGGTTGAACAACTGAGCAAGCTGATCACTTCGGTCAATGACTCCGCTGACTCCATTGATACCGGGCTGACGGAAATTGCGTCTGCAACCAATGATCTGTCCCAGCGGACTGAGCAATCCGCGCTGCAGCTGGAAGAGACGGCTGCCTCGCTGAGCGAGCTTACGCAAAACGTACAGCACGTCGCCAGCGGTGCCCGTGAAACCGACGCCCTGGTCACCTCTGTGAGCCAGAATGCAACAAACAGTTCAGCCGTCGCGCGCGAAACGGTGGATGCAATGGATTCCATTGCCGCGACGTCCGAGCAGATCACGCGGATCACCGGTATGATTGATGACATTGCGTTCCAGACCAACCTCCTGGCATTGAATGCCGGCGTCGAAGCCGCGCGGGCGGGCGAAGCAGGGCGCGGGTTCTCCGTGGTGGCGGCGGAAGTCCGCAGTCTTGCCCTGCGCTCGTCTGAATCCGCGCTCGAAATTAAGAAGCTGATTACCGCGTCCGAGGCGCAGGTGGCCCATGGTGTTGATCTGGTCGGCCGGACCAACGACTCTCTGACCACGATCATGCATGCCATCGGTAGTATTTCCGAACATGTCGGCGATATTGCGAAGCAGGCGGACGAACAGTCCAAAGGCATCTCTGAGCTGAATGGGGCCATGAGCACGCTGGAGTCTGCACAACAACAGAACGCCGCCATGTGCGAAGAGACCGCCGCGGCCTGTAGCTCTCTCGATCATGAGACGACCAATCTGTCCCGACTGGTCACGGCGTTTCAGACGGGTGACCGCGCACAGCCCCAGCAACCGCAGACCCAGCATGGCTACGTTGCGGCTGCCTAGTCGTGCTGAAGCACCAGGTGCCCGCGCCGTCGCAGGATCAGTCACAGCGTGACATCTGATGGTCAGGGGGCGTGGGGCGGATGTGTTTGGCATCACACGTCCGGCCCTCCTGCACAGCGCGCCGGTCGATGGTTCGTCCCTCTTGAGGGTGCAGTGACAACAGGCCACCGCTCCTTGATGGGGGCGGTGGTATTTTACGATGCCGTCACCGGGGATGTGTAGGGGTTCCGCGCGCCGTGAAGCCGCTAGATGATTGATATCTCGAAAATGGCTGGGCACCGTGCCGTTACTGTCAATTCCTATACGCCTGACACGGGGTTGCCCGTAGGAATTCTGGCGCGCCGGGCTTAACTGGTGATGCGACATAGAGCCTGCAGACGGCCCATGTTTCGCGCAGTGTTACGATGTCCTGATCGGCCCCTCAGCTGCGCGCCGTGACAGTGGCGCATGGCAGGGGATCGTGGTGTCGAGGTGCTGCTTTTGCCGGGTTTTGGCATCGTCTTATCGTCAAAAGGTTGGTGGACCCCGCTGAGTTGGCGAATTGAATTTTCGCGAAGAGGGGTCGACTATGTTGCGAGTCCCCGTTTTTGAAGCTGAGCGGATATGGAGCACCATAACCGCTGATCCCGTCCGGGTCAGACCACGCATGCAGTGCAGGATGAATGATCAATGAAAATGCCCGGTTGAGTGCTGCCAGACGCCCTCGATGGGTTGGGACGAGTGATGTTGGCCCCGCCGCGCGCCGCGATACTGTTGCGCTATGTCAGTAGTTTACGCTGGTTCCGGCTCGCTGCTGTTCTCGCAGACTGCTTGACCATGGTCGACGTCACTGTGCGCTATGGTTTCGGCTGCTACGGATTTTGTCCAATATTTGTTGCAGCCGGCCTCCCCCAACCAGGAAGATCATGATGACATAGGTGGGAATGGCCACGGCAAACTGCGCCAACAGTTGCGAGGTCCCATACATCGGAGGCCCCAATTCGCGCAGCGCAAACAGGGCGATGGCCATCATGGACACGGATATCAGGGCCGGTCGCAGGGCATCGAAGATATATGTTGCCGCCGACATATCGAGTATCTTCAGGGTTTTGCGTGTTGCGATTGGCCACAGCAGGAAGGAAATGCCTACGAGCGCGGACATGATCCGGTTCAGGCCTTCAGGTGCCAGCAGCAGAATTGCCGCAAATCCCGATAGGCTGACAACACATTCGAAGCCGAACCACCATCTTGCGTGACCTGAGAACCGAACCAGAGACGCCTGCATGACACCGATGCTCATCATAAGGCTCAGCATGGCAAAACATTGCAGCGGATAGATTGCCGCCAGCCATTTGCTGCCAAAGACAAAGGGGATGGCGGTCGGTGCCACGATGATAAAGCCGATGAAGAGTGGAAAGGCAGCAGTTGCTGCGGCAAAGCTGCTGAGGATAAACGCCTCGCGGCGTTGATTTTTTTCCGTTTGCAGGCTGGCGAACAGAACTCTGGTGACTGGCAGCAGGGTCCCGATGGTCAGCTCCTGCAGGATTTCGCAGATCCTACGGGCGAAGAAGAAAATACCTAGCACAGCCGGCCCTGCAACAATCCCCAGAAGGATCTGGTTGATCTTGGTCGGTTCGATCATCCGCCCGCCCATGGTGAACAGGGTAAAACCGCGCAAATCTGTCAACGCTGCACGCGAAAGTTGAAATCCAGGACGCCAATCTGCGGTCCAGTAGGAGACCACACAGCCAACCACGGCGGTGATGACCTGTGCCATGATCAGAGCCCAGATGGCATAGCCTTGTAGGACAAGCAGCAGGCAACCCGCCGCACCCAACCCGTTGGCCAGCGTTGTGCGCAAGGCGATATGGCGAAACTCCATGCGCCGGTTCACTAGGGCGGCCGGGATATTTCCAAGCGATACGAAGAGGATGCGCAGGGACAAGACCGGCAGAATGACTGCCAGCACATCGAGACTGGTCCAGCTTGCGATCAGCGGCGCTGTGAAAACCAAGACCGCGATCGCGGCCAAGGCAATGGCCATGGTTAGCCAGAATGCACTGTCGAGATGCGCCTGCCTCAGATCGCTGCGTTGAATGATGGCGTCGCCCAGGGGGAGGGGCACCAAGGTCATCACCCAGATCACGATTGATGTCGCAAGGGCCACCGCGCCAAAATCGGCAGGCTCCAGCAGCAGCGAGGTGACGAGGAAAACAACAACGGTGAGACCATTGCTGACCATGATGTTGACGAAAGACCAGAACACCCCGAGCAACGCGAGGCGGCCGCGGCCTCTTGATACATGGCTCAGTGTTGATGCGTCGGTGTTGCTGTCGTGCATTCTGGTCGTCCCGCTATTGCAGTGAGGGAACCTGATGCCGCGCGGCTCTCCGCCGCTGACACAGGCTGTGATCCCTTTTGCCTTTGTCCGGACAGTATCGCATAGGGTTTAATGGCGTCTTTACCGTCCGGTCCGGGCGATAACCGACAGGCCCGTCAACAGGATCAGTTTGATATCAAAGCTGAATGTCCGGCGTGCGAGGTAATCAATATCAAAAGAGACGCGATCCTCATAGCTGACATCATTGCGGCCGGATACCTGCCACAAGCCAGTGATTCCCGGTTTCTGACTAAGGTAGATCGGCGCAGCTGAGCCATATTTGCTCAACTCGCACCGCACGATTGGCCGTGGCCCGACAAAGCTCATGTCGCCGCGCAGCACATTCCAGATCTGCGGCAGCTCGTCCAGGCTGCTGCGGCGCAGGAACAAGCCCAGGCCGGTGATCCGCGGGTCCCGGCTCAGTTTACGGTCGCGCGCCCATTCCTGAGCTGCCTTGGCGTCGGTTTTCAGATGTTCGGCCAATACGTCTTCGGCACCTTGGATCATGGTGCGGATTTTCCAGCAGGTGAAGGGGGTACCGTCTTTCCCGATGCGCGTGTGGCCGAAGAAGCCCGGCCCCCCGTCGCGTCGGCTGATCATCCACAGAAGGGCAATCACCGGCGAAAGTAGCGGAAACAGTATCAGGGCCAATAGGATATCGAGAAGGCGTTTTCCAATCATGGCGTAAAGGCCAATACGCCGTGGAGCGGCCTGCTCGCAGCCGACGGGTGAGCGCAGGTTGTCGAAATTTGTAATGTCGCTCATGTCTTACCCCGATCTTCAACCTCGCGGTGCCAACATGAATGTCGACAGGATCGCTATTTGCTCTTGGTGGCTGCGACCTCATCCGCCTTTCCTAAGATTTGATTCAAATTCGTGGCAAGAATTTGTCTTAAACAGAGTATTGCTTGGGCGGTGTCTGAATGTCGGGGCTGCGTCTGGTGTGTGGCGTGACCAATGACATGTGTGCTGACACCGCCGCCGACCTCTCTGCTGCCCGCTGCTCAGCCACCTGTGTCGGCTGAATTGACAGCTTTGAAGCAACGTATTAATTTGATATTCGAAATAAATAGCCATATCAGGACTAGTCGGGGTTCTGTAGCCAAGGACACCCATTTATGCCATCAGCCAGCCAGTCATCTATTGGAGCATCCGCTCCGCCGCACGCGCATTTGCCGGAGACTGCCGCTGATCAGCTGCGATGGCTGGATCTGGAGACTGATCTTCTGCAGCTTCGGGTCCTCAACTTCGGCGCGGTCACGGCACGGCTGGAGTTGCGCGTCGGCGATGGATGGGTGCCGATGGTTCTGGGCTATCATGATATGGTCTCCTATCTGGGGGACCCTTTCTATCTGGGCGCTATTGTTGGCCGGGTGGCCAATCGCGTTGGCAGCGCGGGTTTCGATCTTGCGGGGCGGCGGGTTGCACTGGATGCCAATGAGGAGGGCAATCAGCTGCATGGTGGGACGGCGGGTCTCGGGCGGGTGTTCTGGGAAATCCAGCAGGTGGCCGATGATGCGGCGGAGCTGAGATATACCTCAGCTGATGGTGAGAATGGCTATCCCGGGTGCGCTGAATTCCTGCTGCGGATCACAGTGTCTGGCGCCAGTGTCAGCTATGATATGAGTGCCAGCGTTGATCAGACGACACCAATCAATCTGTCGCAGCACAATTACTATACGCTGGGTGTTACCGGCGACGTTTGGGGGCATCGCCTCCGCTGTCCTGCGACCGCCTATCTTCCGCTTCGCCCGGACGGGGTGCCAACAGGCGCGATTGCGCCGGTCGCTGGGACCTCGTTGGATTTTACCGTTGGGCAGTCTTTTGCAGAACTGGATCCACAGCGGCGTGGGACCGACACTCATGTCATCTTTGCCAAGGGTGCCGATAGCCATATGCCGGAGGTTGCTAAGTTGACTGCTCCAAACGGGGTCGCCATGCGGGTTTGTTCGGATCAGCCGGGTGCGCAGATCTATACCGCAACACATCTGAACAGCGCGGTGACGGCACAGGGCGGGCAGCAGCTTGCACCCTTTGCCGCTGTCTGTATCGAGCCGCAGGGGTTCCCGGATGCGGTCAATCAACCTGATTTTCCAAGTGTTATGGTGCACCCGGGGCGGCCGTATCATCAGAAGTTATCATTGAATTTCTCAACAAATGAGGCGGATTATGATGACTGAGTATTGGCGTCGGAGCGGCCTGCTGGGGTGTGTTATCGCTAGTCTGAGCCTCGCGGCCTACGCTCGCGGGGGCATCGCAGAGACCAAGCATCAGCCCTTGGATCTGGGTCCACGTCCGAGTTTCGCGCTGATGGATCAGGCACAGGTCGAGTTGGGGCAGCTCCTGTTCTACGATCCGATCCTGTCAGGCAATCGCAATATCAGCTGCGCCAGCTGTCATCATCCGCGGTTTGGCACTGGTGATGGTGTGTCGTTGTCGCTGGGTGAGGGGGCCAGCGGGCTGGGCCCCAAACGACAGGTGGATCCAGAAAACCTGCCGGAGCAACGCATCCCGCGCAATGCACCCGCACTTTGGAACCTTGGCGCGCGCGGGATGGATGTGATGTTTCATGACGGTCGTCTGGAAGCAGATCCCGCCTACGGGTCAGGTATTCGTACACCGCTGGAGGGCGATATGCTGTCTGGGTTTGACTCGGCGCTGTCTGCCCAGGCGATGTTTCCGGTACTTTCCGCAGATGAGATGGCGGGCCACTACGGCGAAAACGAGGTGTCCCGCGCGGTGCGTTTGGGTCAGTTGAGCCATCCGGGCGGTGCATGGGACCTGATCGCGGGTCGGGTGGCGGATATTCCGGAGTACAGGCAGCGGTTTGATCGCGTGCTAGGCGCTGGGGCTCCCATTCGGTTCACGGATATCGGCAATATGCTTGCCGCCTTTATCCGGTTTGAGTGGCGGGCCGATGACAGCCCGTTTGATCGTGCGCAGAGGGAGGGAGAGCCGCTGCCACCCGTTGCGGCGCGGGGGCAGGGCTTGTTTTATGGCGCAGCAGGCTGCAGCCAATGCCATTCCGGCTGGTTGCAGACGGACAATGGGTTTCACGCAATCGCGATGCCACAACTCGGACCGGGAAAGGCGGCGCGGTTTGAAGCGCATGCCCGCGATGAAGGTCGGCTACGTGTCACCGGAACCCCTGATGATGCGTATAGGTTTCGCACCCCCTCGCTGCGGAATGTGGCGCTGACGGCGCCCTATGGGCACAGCGGCGCCTATGCCACGCTGGAGGCGGTTGTGCGTCATCATCTGGACCCGCTGGACGCGTTGATGGCATATGACCGCAGTCAGGTGGTTCTGCCTGCACTTCCGGGCGTGGTAGATTGGGCTGCATTGGACGATCCTGCGGAGGTGCAGCGTATCGCATCCGCCAATGATCTGGCGCCTGTTGCGCTGAGTGACGGTGAGATCGCCGATCTTGTTGCCTTTCTTGAGGCTCTGACCGATAGCACTGCGGCGGCGGGGCGGCTTGGCGTACCTGATACCGTGCCCTCAGGCCTGCCTGTCGAGCAGTAGGCCCGGACGGGGCTACTGGATCACTGTAATATGCTGGTTGGGTGGCACCGCCTGCCACTCGGTTGCCTCCCCATCCGGCCAGATCACACGCAATCGCAGGCCCTGCGCCTCTCCCAGACCGAAATGTAGATCGCCGACGGAACCGCCCGCGTGACCTCCACCAACCGTGATTTCGCGGGTATGGATCCGGGTTCCGGTATCCAGCTCGACAAAGGCACCGATGGCTTGGGTGTTCGGCGCAGCGCCCCGCAACGACAGGGAGAGCCAGTTACCTGTGGCTTGAGTGGCGTTCTGATAAAGCTCCATCGGCGCGCGACGGTTGATCACGGCGAGGTCAAGGCGGCCATCCAGATTGAAGTCACGCAGAACGGCGCCACGAGACCGGGCCATGCCGGCGATTTGTGCCGCTGCGGCGGCATCCGTAAATCGCCCGTCAACACCTTGGACCAAAAGCGTATTTGGGTCACGCATGGCGGCGTCTGGCATCTGTTCAACATTGCCTTTGGTCACGAAGATATCGTCACGCCCGTCGTTGTTCACATCACCGAAATCGGCGTGCCATCCGGTGGAGGGTCGCCCGTCGCCGCCGCTGGTTGGACGGTGGGCGGTTGTTCCGTAGTCGTAGGTCACATCGCGGTAGGACGGGCCGATACCGGCCGGATCAAAAAGCTGAAGCTTCTGATCCCCCATCGAGGTGAGATAGACATCAGAGAACCCATCGCCATTGAGATCGCGCGACGCGATTCCCATGCCCCAGAGGTGATAGGGGGCCCAGCCGTCATCCTGCTGGTACAGCACGGGCGGCGTGGTCATCTTCCACATCTGTTCCTGCCCGTCGCGGACGTAATAGTGCCGGTCATTGCTGATGCGCAGGTCGGCGCGCCCCTGCACAGGTCCGTCAGTGCGTCGGTGCCAGTTGGTGAACAGCATGGATAGGGCACAATAGCCGGGTTTGAGCCTGTTTGGCGGGCCGTATCTATGCCCCTCGGGGCGATAAAGCAGCGTGTCATCGCAGGCCTCAAAAGGACCATCCGGGTTGCTCCGGTCTACGTAGGTGCCGAAGGCCAGAGTGGGGAGTTGCGCCCCATTTTCCCATGTCGCGGAGAAGGCAGTGGTCCAGTGATCACCACTGGAAAATCCAAAATCATCAAATGGTTCGAACTGGCAGTCCCCGGTGCCACGCAGCAATTGGTCGGCGCCGACACGCAACACGGCGAGATCCAGAATCCCGTCACCGTCAATATCCAGCGGATAGATGCCGGTGACCCCCGTTTGCGCCAAGGCTTCTGGCGTATCGGCTGTAAACTGCACATTTGCACCGGGGGTCTTGGTCCGATTGATCATCAGCTGAACCGGGTTGCTGCCACCTGCGGCCACCAGATCGGGAAACCCGTCGCCGTTGCAATCCAGCGAAGCCAGCCCGCCGCCCACGAAATGCTCCCAGCCGCCATCATAGATATGCGCGGCGATCGGGCGTGGGGTGAAAACGGGCGGCTCAGATCCGTTGGCAAATGCAAGCTGCGGCAGAAGGCACAGCGGTGCCAGACGTAGACGGACCCTAACCGGCATGGCTTGCAACCTCGCGGATGGTGAGGGCCGAGACTTCTTCAATCGCATAGGCTGCGGCGCCTTTCGCCCACATCTGGTTACCCCAGCCATGCACGCGCACCTCGGGCAGGGGGCCATCTACCTGGACCACCCAGCGGCGCATTTCTTCGACCACCTTGTCGGAGGACAGATAACCAAAGGCCAGCTGCGCGCCTGCCAGAACAATCATCTGAGGATCAAAGATATTGACGATGTTCGCCAGCCCCATGGCAAACATCCGTCCGGCGCGGTCGAGGATAGATTGCGCCATCATGTCGCCCTCAGCCACCGCTGCATAAAGCGAGGCAAGATCCTTGTGCCGCTCGACACCACTGGTGATATTCGCCTCACGCAGCAGGGCATAATCGCCAACATAGGCCTCCAGACAGCCACGTTGCCCGCATTGGCAGAGCGCGCCTTCCAGCTGCACCTTGATATGGCCGAACTCTGCACCACAGCCGCGCACGCCGCGATAGATCTGGTTATCAATAACGATGCCCATGCCGACCCCGTGCTCGACGGTGACAACAACAAAGTTGCTGCGGGTGTCGCCCTCGCCGAACAGATGCTCTGCCTTGGCAACCAGATTGGCGTCATTGTCGATGAACACCGGCATGCTGAGGTGCGACTTTAGCGCGCTGCCGAGGTCAATGTTGCGCACATTGAGCGATGAGGACCAATAGATGAAGTTCCGCTCCGCATCCATGACACCTGCCATGCCGATGCCGACGCCGGAGATCTGCGCCCGGGTCAGCCCACCTTTGGCGCAGCTTTGATCCAGCGCCTCGACAATTTTCTCGCACAGGTCATCCGGGGACATCTGACCGCCACGCAGGGGCATTTCGTGGCTGATCAATTCGGTGCCTTCGAAATCGGTGATCAGCGTGGTGATGGCGTGATGGGACAGTTTCAGCCCTGCGATATGATGTGCGCTGCCCCGAATTTTGAGGGCAACCCGTGGACGGCCCCGTTTGGCGCCGCGCGCCGTGTCGGGGCTGACTTCCTCAATTAACCCGGCGGCCAGCAGCTCAGCGGTGATTGCGGTGACAGTGGCCGGGCTGATCCGGGTGATCTGGGCAATATCGATTCGGGCGATCTGCCCGGCGGCGCGTATGGTATCAAATACCTGTAGGCGGCTGCTTTCGCGCAACTCGCCGGAATGTGAAAGCCTGTCCGATTTGACCACCGTATTTCCCCCTTATTGTCGGGCGGGTTATCGCAGGAAACGACCGACCGACAAGATATCCGAGCTCATGATACATTATTTAATTTGAGTTTCAAAAAAAATAATGTTAGGGATATCAGGACGGGCATGCAGCGAGGGGGGACCTGACTGCTGCACGGGCCCGCAACGACCCGAGGGAGGAAAACAATGAAATTCTTGAGTGGCGTATCCGCACTAGCTTTTGCCGCAACCGCGAGCATTGCCCTTGCCGAAGATGTGACCGTTGGCGTCAGCTGGTCGAACTTTCAGGAAGAACGCTGGAAAACCGACGAAGCCGCGATCAAGGCCGCGCTGGAAGCAAAAGGTGCAACCTATGTGTCTGCAGATGCGCAGTCATCTTCGGCAAAGCAGCTTTCTGACATCGAAAGCCTGATCGCACAGGGCGTTGATGCGCTGATCGTACTGGCCCAGGATGCCCAGGCCATCGGCCCGGCCGTGCAGGCTGCCGCAGACGAGGGCATTCCTGTTGTTGCCTATGACCGCCTGATCGAAGACGGCCGTGCGTTCTACCTGACCTTTGACAACGTCGAAGTGGGCCGGATGCAGGCGCGCGCCGTGCTGGAAGCGCAACCCAGCGGCAACTATGTGATGATCAAGGGCTCGCCCACCGATCCCAACGCCGATTTCCTGCGCGGTGGACAGCAAGAGATTATTCAGGCGGCAATCGACAGCGGTGATATCAAAATCGTTGGTGAGGCCTATACCGATGGCTGGCTGCCCGCCAACGCACAGCGCAACATGGAGCAGATCCTGACCGCTAATGACAACAAGGTTGATGCGGTCGTTGCCTCCAATGATGGCACCGCCGGTGGTGTTGTCGCCGCGCTGACCGCGCAGGGCATGGAAGGCATCGCGGTTTCCGGTCAGGATGGGGATCACGCTGCACTCAACCGTGTTGCCAAGGGCACGCAGACTGTATCTGTGTGGAAAGACGCCCGTGATCTGGGCAAGGCTGCGGCAAACATCGCGGTCGAAATGGCCGAAGGTGCTGCCATGGGTGATGTTGCGGGCGGCGCTGCCTGGACCTCTCCTGCGGGCACTGAGCTGACCGCGCGCTTCCTGGAGCCGATCCCGGTAACCGCCGACAACCTGTCGGTTGTTGTGGATGCTGGATGGATCACCAAAGAAGCGCTGTGCCAGGGTGTGACCAACGGCCCCGCGCCCTGCAACTAAGCTGCGGCTGAGAACGCTCGGCTGCTGCGTTTCAAACCGGCGCGCGCCCACAATACGGTCCTGATCGGATCGGGCGCGCGTCCCTCCTTTAAATACCGCTGATCACTGGAGTTCGGATATGACCGAAACCACGTCTCAGCCGATCCCCGAACACAGCAAGCGTGGCCTGTTCCAGCAATTGGAACTGGACGTCCGCCTATTGGGAATGATCGGTGCCTTTGTCATCTTGTGCATTGGATTCAACATCCTGACGGATGGGCGTTTCCTGACGCCGCGCAATATCTTTAACCTGACCATTCAGACCGTGTCGGTGGCGATCATGGCCACGGGCATGGTGTTTGTGATCGTGACCCGTCACATTGACCTGAGTGTTGGCGCGCTGCTGGCGACCTGCTCGGCGGTGATGGCCGTGGTGCAGACGGATGTGCTGCCGGATATGTTGGGTCTTGGCCTCAACCATCCTGCCACCTGGATTATCACCGTGGCTGTGGGCCTCACCATTGGTACGCTGATCGGTGCCTTTCAGGGGTGGATGGTGGGCTTTCTGACCATTCCGGCCTTTATTGTGACGCTGGGCGGATTTCTGGTCTGGCGCAATGTGGCCTGGTATCTGACCGATGGTCAGACGATTGGCCCGCTCGACAGCACCTTTCTGGTCTTTGGCGGCACCTCCGGCACATTGGGCACCACGCTGAGCTGGGCGGTTGGGATCGTTGCGACCGTACTGGCGCTGGCAGCATTGTGGAACAGCCGCCGTGCAAAACAGGGACATGGCTTCCCGGTGAAGCCAGCCTGGGCGGAAGCGGTGATCGCCGGTACTATTGCCGCATCCATCCTTGGTTTTGTTGCCGTCCTCAATGCCTATCAAATTCCCGCCCGCCGTCTGAAGCGGATGCTGGAAGCGCAGGGAGAAACCATGCCTGAGGGGCTGGTCGTTGGCTATGGTCTGCCGATTTCGGTATTGATCCTGATTGCTACCGCTGTGGTGATGACAATTATCGCGCGCCGGACGCGTCTGGGGCGGTATATCTTTGCGACTGGCGGCAATCCTGATGCGGCTGAGCTGTCTGGCATCAACACGCGGCTTCTGACGGTGAAGATTTTCGCCCTCATGGGGTTCCTCTGTGCGCTCTCTGCTGTTGTGGCGTCGGCGCGACTGGCGAACCACTCAAATGATATCGGCACCTTGGATGAACTGCGCGTCATTGCGGCGGCAGTCATCGGCGGCACGGCCCTGTCTGGCGGCTTTGGCACGATTTACGGTGCGATCCTTGGCGCGTTGATCATGCAGAGTCTGCAATCGGGTATGGCCATGGTTGGTGTCGATGCACCGTTTCAGAATATCGTTGTCGGCACAGTGCTGGTCGCGGCAGTCTGGATTGATATCTTGTATCGCAAACGTGTGGGGGCCCGGATATGAGCACCGCAAAAGAGCTGCGCGCCGCAGGCGCCACCCCGCTGGTCGAGATGAAGGATATTTCGATCTCCTTCGGCGGCATCAAAGCCGTGGACCACGTCAGCGTCGACCTTTACCCGGGTGAGGTTGTCGGATTGCTGGGCCACAACGGTGCCGGGAAATCCACCCTGATCAAGGTGTTGTCCGGCGCTTACCAGATGGACGCCGGTGAAATCCGGGTCAATGGCGACAGGGTTGAGATCACCAATCCGCGGGACGCGCGGTCACATAATATCGAGACGATCTATCAGACGCTGGCGCTGGCGGATAACCTTGATGCGGCCTCAAATCTGTTTCTGGGGCGTGAGCTGGTGACGCCATTTGGATTGGTCGACGACTCCGCAATGGAGGCCGAGTGCCGCAAAATCATGAACCGGCTGAACCCGAATTTTCAGAAATTCTCAGAACCGGTGTCGGCGCTCTCCGGTGGCCAGCGCCAGTCGGTGGCCATTGCACGGGCGGTGTATTTCAACGCCAAAATCCTGATCATGGATGAGCCGACGGCAGCCCTTGGTCCACATGAAACGCAGATGGTGGCAGAGCTGATTCAGCAGCTGAAGGCACAGGGGATCGGGATTTTCCTGATCGACCATGACGTCAATGCGGTGATGGAGCTGTGTGACCGTGCCTCTGTCATGAAGAACGGTCAGCTGGTTGGCACCGTTGATATTGACGATGTCACGGATGACGACCTGCTGAGTATGATTATTCTGGGTAAGCGGCCGGGAGAAGCGGCTGCCTGAGGCATCAAGGTTTTGACAAAAGGGGCTGCCATTGGCGGCCCCTTTTTGCGGTTTCCCTGGCTTGCGGGGCGGCAGGTTGAATTCTACAGTCTATGTAGATTTTTATGGTCGCTGGGGAAAACAGCATGCTGACGATTGGGACATTGGCCAAACGCACCGGGACCAAGGTGCAGACCATTCGCTACTATGAACAGATCGGTTTGATGCCGGAACCGGGCCGAACCGCGGGCGGGCAACGTCGGTATGGCGATACGGAGCTGGATAGGTTGGCCTTTATCCGCCATGCCCGGCAACTGGGGTTTCCGCTGGATGCCATTCGCGAATTACTGGATCTGGCGGATCACCCCGGTCAATCATGTTCCAATGCGGATTCCATTGCGCAACGGCAGCTGAAGCAAGTGGCGGACCGGATCGCGCGGCTGGAAGCCCTACAGACTGAGTTGCAGCGAATGATCTGCGATTGTGCTGGCGGTACGGTCGCCGAATGTCGCGTTCTGGAGGTGTTGCGGGATCATTCCGAATGCCTGACCAATCACGATGAAATCGGGGCCTGATCAGATCTTTGGTCACGCCTCATCATGGCCAAGCGCACGCAGCAGCATCCGGCGCTGGTGATCCTGCCCGCCGAAGAACACCGCCAGCACGCGCAGCTGGTGGTCTGCGTCGTTGAGATCAAAGTAGAAGATGGCGCGCCCTTTGGTGACGCTGCGCAGACCCGGTGCAATGTCGGTGCGCAGCGTGCCCTGGTGGGGCGCTTGCCCCAATGCCTCAATCGCGTCGTCAATCACTGTCAGACGTGTGGCGGCGCGTTCAAACGCCGTCTCTGCATCCTCACCAAAGCTGATGGCGGCTTCAAAGAGAAAGTCGAAAATAGCCTCCAGGTCTCGGTCGATCGCTTCGGCGCGATCAACCCGGTAGATCATGCTGCATCCGTTTCCGTTTCAGAAGATCAGCTGTGCGTTGACGGCCATCTGATGCACTGACAAACGCACCATCGCGCCGCTCTGCAATCAGGGCGCGCAGGGCTGCGGTATCGGCACGGCGCGCCTCTGTTTCTTCGCGCAGAAGTTCAAGACCCTGTTGCAACACCGCGCTAAGGCTCGAATACCGGCCTTCCGCGACCAAGGTGCGGGCAAAGTCATCCTGCGCTTCGGTCAGGGAGATGGAGGCTTTCACACTCATTTTGCACCTGATGTTGCTGTGGGTTTCGATCTCACCTTATGCTACTGAGTAGTAGTTATCAATCCGGCGCCGTACAATCCACGCAGCGCCAGTGCGATCCAGCCCAGCCCTGCAAGGGCGACGATCAGCCAGTTGTCGCTGCCCCATTGATTGATGACGATCCCGCCGATGGCCCAGCAGACAGCAATTGTGTAGGTCGACGCCGTCGGGTGGCGTGATTGAACCAGCACTGCAACGGCCAGCGCCGCCACAAGACAGATCACCCCAGCTGTTTGTGGGCTCATCAGGCCGTATCCCGGAACGACAATGCTGATCGAAACGGCAGATGCGGCTGTTAGCCACCCGGCATAAAGACCTACGGGGCCGCGTTTCCAGATCCTTTTGTCGCGACCGGCGCGGCGCATTGCGAGGATCGCAGTGACCGTCATGGCCAGGATCAGGAGTGTGGCCAGAATTGGCGAAGCATTCGCAACCCAGAGCCAGCAAACGCCGATGGCAAGGCTGATCGACAGCGGTTTGCGCATCTCGTGCCAGCTTGCGCCATCCGCTGCCCGAAGGGCCCCAAAACTGGCCCCAGCAATGAGCCACAGATAGATGACGATCCAGATGGAAAACGCGGGTCCGATCGGCTGAATGATCGGATCAGGCTGCGGATAGGGCAGCTGATCGGCGGAATAGCCGGTGAAAGGCTCCGTCGCCAACGGTGCTAATGCAAAGGCGATAGCGAGTCCCAAGGTAAGATAGGCCAACGACTGTTTGTTCATTATCTTCAAATCCCGCTATAATTTACCGGCGTGTTTGAGAGCCTATCATTTCAGTATTACGCTCTGTTTACATGAGGTTAAAGAAACGCCTTCAGTTCAGCCAACGTTCCTGCTTCTAACGCTGGTTTATCGGTTCGTATGCGATTGATACGGGGAAACCTCATGGCCAGACCACTTTTGTGACGGGATGATTCATTCAGCCCTTCGAAGGCAACTTCCAAAACAAGCTCAGGTTTTACCGCGCGGACCGGACCAAAACGATCAATGGTATTGTTGCGCACGAACCGATCCAGCTCCTTCAGCTCAGCGTCGGTGAAACCGAAATATGCCTTGCCGACTGGCACCAACTGGTCGCCGTCCCATACGCCAAAGGTGAAATCGGAATAGTAGCCTGAACGCTTGCCATGCCCGCGCTGTGCATAGAGGATGACCGCATCCACAAGCATCGGATCACGTTTCCATTTGAACCAGTTGCCGCGCTTGCGCCCCGCAATATAGGCGCTGTCGCGGCGCTTGATCATAACGCCTTCTATCACGCTGTTTGGGGGATCCGCGCGCAGTTTCGCCAGATCTTCCCAAGTCTCAAAGTCAAGCGGCAGAGAACGATCAATACGCGGATCACTCAGATCTGTGACGCAGGCTTGCAAATGGGTCTGGCGATCAACCAATGTGCGGGACCTCAGATCTTCGCCATTCAAGAACAGCAGGTCGTAGACCCGCAGCGCGGCGGGATGGCTTGCCAGCATTGCCTTTCCGGCCTTCTTGCGACCCAGCCGTTTCTGCAGATCGCCAAAGGGGGCAACGATGTCCTCACGCTTCACCAACAGCTCACCATCCAGCACCCCGTCAAAATTCAACGCCTCGATCACATCGGGGAAGGATCCGGAGATATCTTCACCGGTGCGCGAATACAGCCGTCTTGTCCCGTTGTCGTTCACGGCTTGAACCCGGATGCCGTCCCATTTCCATTCCGCGACGAAGTCTGCCGGTGAGAGACTGGTGAGGTCTTCCAGATCGGTGCCGGTGGACAGCATGACCGGGCGAAAGGGGGCCGCGGCAAGGTTCACGGGTTTTTCGCCCCCCTCCAACCAAGCAAACAGAGGTAGATATGGCGGGGTCAGCCCGTGCCAGAGCTCTTCTATCTCGGTGACATCAACATCGCCAAACTGGGCCAGCGCGCTGCGCGCCAACCGGGCAGAGACACCAACCCGCAGACCACCTGTCGCCAACTTCAGATAAGCATAGCGCTGCGTCGGGGTCATCTGTGACAACCGCCGAGCGATGAGTGCGGGAAGTTGTGCTTTGGCGGTGCTGGTCAGTTCATGCACCGCATCGGCCATCGACATGTCAATCACCGTGTCGGAGTGCGGCCAGATCAGGGCCACGGTTTCCGCCAGATCACCGACAAAATCGTAGGACAGGCGGAACAGCTCTGCGTCCGTTTCCTCTGCCACCAGACCGCGCAGCAGGGAGGGTGTTACGTTGCGCAGGGCAAGGTCACCGGTGATGGCCGCAAGCGCATAGCCCCGGTCCGGGTCCGGGATGGTGTCAAACGCGGTCCTAAGATGCGCAATCTTGCCATTACGCGACGGTGTGAAGGCGAGTTGCTCCAAAAGCTCGGCGAAGGCCTGCATCACTCTGCCTCCTCCTCATAGCCGACGAGCCTCAGGGGGCGGGCGGTGATCTGGTTCAACTCGCACCAGCGGACCAGCGCGTCCTCACGACCGTGAGTTACCCAGACTTGTTTCGGGTTGAGGTCCCTGATGGTGCGGGTCAGATCCGGCCAGTCCACATGGTCGCTGAGGATCAGGGGCAGTTCAACGCCCCGCTGCCGGGCGCGAGCACGCACCTGCATCCAGCCGCTGGCAAAACAGATGACCGGATCGGGAAAGCGCTGCGCCCAGGTCGCGGCAAAGGCGGAAGGCGGGCCAAGAATAATCTGGCCTTTAAATGCCGCTTTGCCTTCCTTGGTGGTGGCCGGACGCAGTTCTCCCAGATCGACCCCCTGCGCGATGTGATAGTCACATAAGCGCTGCAAGGCGCCGTGGATATAAATCGGCTGATCCCAACCCGCCTGCCGCAACAGCGCGATGACCCGTTGCGCCTTGCCCAATGCGTAGGCCCCGACAAGGTGGCAGCGCTCAGGTTGGGACGCGACAGAGCGCAGCAGTTTTTCGATTTCGGACTGCGGACTGGGGTGGTTGAACACCGGCAGACCGAAGGTGGCCTCGGTCACGAAAACGTCGCAAGGGGCCAGTTGAAAAGATGCGCAGGCGGGGTTGTCCACGCGGGCATAGTCACCTGAAACGGTGATGGCGGTATTGCCGTCGTCGACGGTAATCTGACAAGAGCCCAACACATGGCCGGCGGGCGTGAATCGCGCGTCGATGCCATCTACTTCCGTCCTTTCTTCAACGGCGATACGGGTGGCGCAGAAGTCCTCACCATAGCGTATGGCCATGATATCCAGAGTCTGGGGGCTGGCCCAGACCGTGCCGTGACCGGCGCGGGCATGATCGGCATGCCCATGGGTGATCATCGCGCGGGGCACCGGGCGTATTGGATCAATGTAGAAATCCCCCGCCGGACAATAGAGGCCATCCGGCTGGGGATGCAGTAACTCCTCCGGCAGGCGTTTTGCGCTCACGGGATTGGCTCCTTCGTATCAAACCAACGGGTATCGCAAAGAAGCTAACCCAATCAGATGTTTGGACAAGGGCTGTGGCGTCTTGGACTGTCAACTTCAGTGTTAAATGATGGGGGCTGGAACCATCTGCGGAGTCACGCGTTTTGCTCTTTGTGACGCAGCCATCCCAACATATCAGCTGAGGAGACGACCCGTGGCGCAGAAGAATTTGACGCAAGGGGCGGTCTGGCGTGCGCTCGCAGCGGTGTCAGCACCCATGTCGCTGGGCATTCTGGGCGTATTGAGCGTTGGTTTGGCTGATGCCTATTTCCTAGGTCAATTGGGAGAGGCGCCGCTTGCCGCTGTTGGTTTCATCTATCCCGTGACAACAGCGGTGACATCGTTGTCGATCGGCCTGTCCGCTGGTGCAAATGCGGCAATTTCTCAAAGTCTGGGGCGCGGCGATAGCGAGGCTGAAACCAACAGGCTGTCGGTCCACGCCATCGTCTTGGGCACCGTGGTTGCGACATTGGTGGCGCTGGCGTTTTACCTGGGCGCGGGCGCACTGTTCTCGGTGATGGGCGCGAAGGATGATGTGCTGGCAGAGGCGCAGTCCTATGCGCCTTTCTGGGCGCTGTCTTTCCCGTTTTTAGTCGGTATGGCACTTTTGAATGCGGTGTTCCGGGCGCATGGGGATGGCGCAACCTCGGCGATGATCATGTTGGTTGCAGCCGTGCTTAATATCGCGCTGGACCCGGTCCTGATCTACGGGCTCGGCCCGGTGCCGGAGATGTCGACTGCCGGGGCTGCACTTGCCACTGCTATAGCGCGGGTTCTGACGCTGATTGGGGCTTTTAGCTACGCGCTTCGGATCGGGGTCATTCGCCCGCCAGAGGTGTTCACCGATGGCATTGGCGGTTCTGTGCGCGAAGTTATCCGCGTCGGCCTCCCTGCCGCATTTTCAAATGCGATCAACCCGGCCGGAATGGCGATGGTCACAGCCGCAGCGGCGACGCTGGGTGATACTGTCGTCGCCGGGCTTGGGGCTGCACAGCGGGTGCAATCGGTGGCTCTTGTTCCATTGCTGGCGCTGTCGGCGGGTATCGGGCCTGTTGTCGGGCAGAACTGGGGTGCGGATCAGCAGGCGCGGGCGCGTCTGGCAGTGTGGCGATCCTGGCAATTCTGCGTCGGATACGGACTGGCCATGGCCCTGGTGTTGACGCTCTTTGCATCTGACATTGCCGGGCTCCTTACGTCAGATCAGGGGGCGGCTGCAACGACCGCGCAATACCTGCGCATCGTCAGCTGGAGCTTTCTCGGATATGGCGTTTTGGTGACCGCCAACGCCGCGATGAATGCGCGTTCCAAAGCTGTGTGGTCGATGGGTCTGAGCCTGATGCGGATCTTTGCGATCTATGTGCCGCTGGCCTGGCTGGGTGTCTGGATGTTTGGTTATGCGGGCATTCTTGGCGCTGCGGTGATCGCCAATCTGGCGGCTGTTCCGGGCGCTTATTTCACCGGTCGCAGGACGGGATTAGTGGCCCGCTGAGAGCGCCGTTCAACCGGCATTGAGGAAAGCAATCAGTCTCTCCTCCCCCAAGCGTAGCCCGCTGATTTGGCGCTGTGGCAAAGCGCTCAGCCGTGCTGCAGTTGAGGGTCTGGTAGCTCGGCCAATGCGATGATCTGCGGATGGATATAGCTGTTGCGGGCGATGGTTGGGGTGTTGTGTAGCCGCTCTGCAGCGGCTTCGGCCATCGCGGTGATGGTCAGGGTCGGGGCATCGAGAGCGACGGTAAATGCGGCGTGGCTGCCGTTCCAGGTGCGCAGGGTCTTGGCGGAGACCCCATCGCCGCAGAGTTTGGATAAAACCTCCTGCACCTGCTCTGACCGCACGGCGCGGGCATTGCCGTCGGCGTCGACCCAAGAGATCAGTTCGGGACCGGCCAGATCCTGCGAGCGTTCAAGAATGCGTTGCAGCGCAGGGCCACGCAGGGATTTCTCCACGGTCTGGCCACCCTTCGCCGTATATCTCAGCTGTATCACCTGTCCCGAAAAGGCGACGTGACGCGGGCGCAATGTGGTGGCGCCGTAGCTGCCGTTCTCCTCGGTGTAGCTGGGATTTCCAATTCTGAGCGAGCCGCGATCCAACAGGGCGAGTACGGCGGCGATCGCGGTGTCTTCGTCTCCAACAGGGCCGGTCAACCTGTCGCTGATCCAGCGGCGCAACACGGGTAGGCGCTCCCCAAAGATGCCGAGTTGGGCAAATTTCTGTTCGGCGCGGTGCGCCTGCCATTCAGGGTGATAGCGATATTGCTTCCGATCGCGGGCGTCGCGCCCGGTGGCTTGAAGATGGCCATTGGTCAGTGGGCACAACCAGACATCTGTGTAGGCAGGCGGGACGCCCAAACCATTCAGTCGCGCCCGTTCCGTCGCATCGCCGATATGACTGCCATCGGGCATGTAATAGGAAAACCCGCGGCCTCGACGGCGACGGGTAATACCGGGCTGATCATCCGTGTAGTAGACCAGTTTCATTGTGTTGATCCCTGTCTCAACAACGATGGACCATGAGGTTGAGGGCCGCCCGAGGTCAGGCGGCCCTCACTATGTCAGCTCATAACCATGACTGATTTGATGTTCACAAATTCTTTCATGCCAAAGCCGCCATGTTCCCGACCATAGCCGGAATCCTTGACACCACCGAAAGGCATGTTGGGGATCGCAAGGCCGAACCCGTTGATGAACACCATCCCCGTGTCGAAGTGGTCACGGGCGAGGGCAAGTGCCTTCTCGGTGTCCTTGGTCATGATGCCGCCACCAAGGCCAAAACGGCTGTCGTTGGCGATACGCATGGCGTCATCTTCGTCCTGCGCGCGGATCAATGCGGCGACCGGGCCGAAGAGTTCATCGTCATAGGCGGGTTGGCCGGGGGTCACATTCTCAAGAACGGTGGCCAGGTAGAAGAAACCATCGCCATCTGGCATCTCACCACCGCAAAGCAGTTTGGCACCACCTTCGAGGCTGTCTTTCACCTGTTGATGAAGATCGTCGCGCAGATCCTTTCGCGCCATCGGCCCGATGTCGGCATCTTCCCCCATCGGGTCCCCGGGGGTGACCCGCTTCATCGCTTCGACATAGGCGTCGCGGAACTGATCATAGATGGCGTCCACCACGACGAAACGCTTGGCGGCAATGCAAGTTTCGCCGTTGTTGTAGGTCCGGCCATTGACGCAGGTCTGGACGGCAGCCTCGATATCGGCGTCCTCCAACACGATGTAGGCATCGTTGGACCCCAGCTCCAAAACGGTTTTCTTCACCGCCTCTGCGGCCTTGGCACCGACCTTGCGGCCCGCGCCATCGCTGCCGGTCAGGGTGACACCGCGCACCAGATCGTGGCTGATCAAACTATCTGATTGATCATGGGAAATCACCAGCGCCTGAAACAAACCCTTCGGCAGGCCCGCGGCTTCGTAGATTTCCTGCAGCATCTGACCCGAGCCGGTCACATTGGAAGCATGTTTCAGCAGCACGCCGTTGCCAGCAATCAAGCTGGCAATCGAATAGCGGATAACTTGATAAGCGGGAAAATTCCATGGCTGGATGCCATACACGACGCCGATGGGAGAGTAGAAAATGTGCCCTTTCTCGCCACCCTCGATATCGCGTTCTTCCGGGGCGAACGCAGCCGGGGCTTCGGCCGCGCTGTAGTCACAGATCGCGGCGCATAGATCGATCTCCTGATGGCTTTGCTTGAGCAGTTTGCCCATCTCCTTGGTCATCAGTTCTGCAAGCTCATCCTTGCGGTCGCGCAGGGCCGCGCCAATAGATTTGATGACTTTTGCGCGATCTTCCACAGGGGTCAGCCGCCATTCCAGAAATGCTTTGTGACTGCTTTGCACAGCGTCCTCCAGCGCCGCATTGCTGAGCACGTTATAGGTGTCGAGCGTCTCGCCAGTGGTGGGGTTCACGGTTGTGATTGTATCGGACATGATCGGCCTTTCGTTCTATCGGCAAGAGAGGGATGCCTCTGCCTGTCTCTTGCAGGCACAACGTAGCGTCCACGATTGGGTTCCCAGTAATCGCGGGGACGTGAGGTCGCAGCCGAAGTTGTGGGGTGGGTCGGCCTGTTCATCGCAACTTGGATTGCCTTCCCCTCAGTGAGAACATATATAGAACATATGACTCGACAGACACTGGATCAAAAACTCGCCATCCTAAGTGATGCTGCCAAATATGATGCCTCTTGCGCGTCTTCTGGCTCGACCAAACGCGACTCACGCGATGGGAAAGGGCTGGGCTCAAACGAGGGGACGGGGATCTGCCACGCTTATGCGCCAGATGGGCGCTGCATCAGCCTGTTGAAGATCCTGATGACCAACTTTTGCATCTATGACTGCACATATTGTGTGAATCGGGTGTCCTCGAATGTACCGCGCGCACGGTTTTCAGTGGATGAAGTGGTGAAACTGACCATCGAATTCTACCGACGCAATTATATCGAGGGCCTTTTCCTGTCCTCTGGGATCATCCGGTCGCCGGACGCAACGATGTCGGATATGGTGCAGATTGCGCGTAAACTGCGGCAGGAAGAGAATTTTCGCGGTTATATCCACCTCAAGACCATTCCGGATGCAGCACCGGAGCTGATCGCTGAGGCTGGTCTGTTGGCGGATCGCCTGTCGATCAACGTCGAGATGCCAAATGATGCAGCGGTGCGCGAACATGCGCCGGAGAAAGATCCCAGCCAAATCCGCAAGGCGATGGGCGATGTGCGCCTGCGCAAGGAGGCCGCCAAGGAGCGCAGCCACACAGGCCGTCGCCCGCCACGGTTCGCCCCGGCAGGGCAGTCGACGCAGATGATTATCGGGGCGGATGGGTCAAACGACGCGATGGTGCTGGGCCAGTCGACCCGGCTTTACTCCAGCTACAAGCTGAAGCGGGTTTATTATTCTGCATTCTCTCCCATCCCCGACAGTTCGGCCAAGTTACCGCTGATTTCCCCGCCGTTGCAGCGCGAGCATCGCTTGTATCAGGCAGATTGGTTGCTGCGGTTTTATGATTTCCAGCTTGATGAGATCACCTCGGTGGCGCCAGATGGCAATCTGGATCTGCATATAGATCCCAAACTGGCCTGGGCGCTGGCCCATCGTGAAATGTTCCCGTTGGATGTGAACCGTGCCAGCCGGGAGATGCTGTTGCGGGTGCCAGGGTTTGGCGTGAAGACGGTGAACCGCATCCTGAGTACCCGTCGGCACCGGTCGCTGCGATATGAGGATCTTCTGCGCATCGGGGCCTCAATGAAGAAGGCACGGGCCTTTGTCGTGGCGGGCGGTTGGACACCGGGTCGGCTGACGGACAGTGTCGATTTGCGGGCGCGGTTTGCACCGCCACCAGAACAGCTGACCCTGTTCTGATGTACCATGCTGAAATGCCTGTAATCGGGACCGCGGAGGCCTGGCGCCGCGCTGCGCGGGGGTTTCTGGCACAGGGTGTTCCACCTGAGGCAATTCTCTGGAACAACGATAGCACGACGCCGGATCTGTTCGCATCACAGACCCGCCCGCCGCCCAATGGTGATATCCAGGTGCCGCGCGGCTTTGTCACCCTGGCGGATAAGGTGGTCTGGCACAGCGATCCGAGCCGGTTTTCCCGGCTCTATGGGTTTCTCTGGCGCCTGCGGGGGGCGCGTGGTCTGATGAGTGATCGCGGTGATGTGGATTTGGCCCGGCTGCGGCAGATGGAAAAAGCTGTGTTGCGCTGCCAACACAAGATGAAAGCCTTTGTCCGGTTTCGTGAATTGGGTGACGCTGATGCGCCGCGCCGGTCCTTCGCGGCGTGGTTCGAGCCAACACATCATACGGTGGAACCAACGGCAACGTTCTTCGCTCGGCGCTTTGCCGATATGGACTGGCGCATACTGACGCCGGATGTTGCAGCGATATTTGAGGGGGGCGAGCTGCGGTTTGAGCCCGGCCATCCCCGGCCTGAACTGCCGCAGGATGCCAGCGAACAGCTCTGGATCACCTATTTCCGCAATATCTTCAATCCGGCGCGGCTGAAGGTTCAGGCCATGCAGTCGGAGATGCCTAAAAAATACTGGAAGAATATGCCGGAGGCCGCCGCCATTCCGGAGTTGATCGCCACAGCCCCGGCGCGGGCGCGCGCCATGGCGGAAGCCGCACCAACCTTGCCACCGTTACGCGCCGCGCGGGTGCAGGCCCGCTTGCCAGAGGCAAACCCCTATTGGCAGGGTCCGGCAGCTGAGTTGCCCGCCGCGATCAATAGCTGCACTCGCTGTCCGTTGTATGCTCCAGCGACCCAGGCCGTGCCCGGTGAAGGTCCAACAGATGCGGATCTGATGATTGTCGGCGAACAACCCGGTGATCAGGAGGATCTGGTGGGGCGGCCATTTGTGGGGCCCGCCGGGCAGCTGTTTGATCAGTTGGCGGCTGAGACCGGGCTGCCGCGGGAGGCGGCCTATGTCACCAATGCGGTGAAACATTTCAAATTCATGCCCAGAGGCCGCAAGAGACTGCATCAACGGCCCAACGGATCGGAGACCCGCCATTGTCAGGTTTGGCTCCGGGCTGAACTGGATCTGGTCCAACCAAAGCTGATCCTTGCGCTAGGCGCGACAGCGGCGGAGGCATTGCTTGGGTCGGGCAAGGATATCCTGCAACGGCGTGGCAAGATTGAGCATCGCACCGACGGGACCCCTGTCCTGATCACCTTGCATCCGTCTTATCTGCTTCGGGTGCCTGACCCCCATCTGCGCGCGCAGGCAACCGAGGATTTGCGGGCAGACCTGCGGGTCGCAGCTGATTGGTTGGTTCAGTGCGAGACGTCGGGCAGGCCTGAATGCGGGACGCCACTAAGGCCCCGCCCCTAGTCCGTGCTTGTGGTGCTGGTCGACCCTGAGGAGCCAAGGCCCGCGACCAACGCCAGACCCAGAAGACCAATTGCAGGTGCAATCATCGGTGCGAATTGGCCTGCAACCGGTTCGATGAACAAGAGACATGCGTCCTCTTCCGCGTTGCGGTCATCCTCGCAGTCCAGTTGGTCATCTGCGGGCTTTGCAGTCTGCGCCAGACCCGGACCTGCCATCAGCAGAAGGGCAAGGGCGCAGCTTAAGGTTGGGCGCATGATATAGCCTATCGCCGTTTGTCCCATCAGTTCACCGCCGCTGCGACGGGTGTTGTGATCAGGGAAGGGGTGATTTGGCGTAGGGTACGGCCCCATTTGGTAACCGGGTTCTCGGCGACGAAGATCACATCATCCGGTCGCAGCTGAAATTTGGTTGCAAGTGTCAGGTTGGCCGCACTGCTGGCATTCAGATGCCAGGCGGTCACCGCGCCGAATTCACGCGGGTCGCTGGAGGCGCGCAGCACATAGACTTGCGAAACATCACCGGTTTCGCGCGCGATCCCACCACCTGCATCATAGAGCGCATCCGCCAACGAGGCTTGGCGTTCATAGGGCAGGGGATAGCGGGTCTGTTTATCGACCTCGCCGGTCAGATAGACATAGTCACGGTCATTCGCGCCAAGGACCTCGCGCGCCTCAAAGGTGCTGCGCTGTTCTGCATAGTCACTGCGGCGCAGGGAGATCGCAGTGTTCAGCTCACTCAGTTCCTGTGCGCGGGCAGCGAGCGTCGTCTGCTTCAGGCGTATCTGTTGTTCAAAGAAGCGCTCAGCGCGGTTGAGATTGAAATCTGTATCGACAAACACGGCATCGCCGGAGATGAGGCGTGTGTTTTGTAGATCGGGGCTGGCGTAGAAATCTGTAAGCGGGATCTGATAGAGTTCACCGTCGCGATAAATCCTGACGGAGCTCACGTCGATATCCGCTACGGACACGCTGCCCGCAGCGGCCAGCGCTTCGCTGAGGTAGAGCGGTGTCAGGGTGATCGGCAGAACACCGGGTTTTCCAACGGCTCCGCCTACAGAGACGCGGCGCGAGTTGAACTCGGCGATTTCGAGGCTGAAAGTCGGGTCGAACTGGGCTTCTACTAGTTTCTGGAACAGCAATTCCTCCGCATCCTCAATCGTCAGGCCCGCAATGCGCACGCGCCCGACATCGGGAATATTGACCGATCCGTCATCCTGTACGGTATAGCCATTGCGGCTGTTCTGCGCTGCCAGCAATCCGGTCAGCTCTTCCAGCGTGTTGCGTGTGGTAGGCGTTGCCAGCATAACAACATCACCAACCCCGATCTGATAGGGCATTTCTGGAACCGCCGGAGGACGCTTCAGGGCAAGGCGCTGATTGCGCAGGCCCTCCTGAGTGGATGGCGCCTCTGGCAGTCGCCCCGCCCCGCGAACAGACACACCCGCGCCGGTGCCGGCGGTGCGGGCATAAGCCTCCGGAAGGGTTTGCGGGGCGTAGGCGGCCCGGTTGGCTTGCGTTACGGTTTCGCCAGTCAGCGGTACCACACGCACCTGTGTGCCATCCCCTGCACCGGGGATGACATCAGAGCTGCGATAGACGGTTGAACATCCTGCCAGCGCAAGGGCGGCGCAACAGATCATGGAAATCAGGCGCAAGGTCTTTCCTCCGGTCGGGGTGGGATGGCGCTGGAAAGGCGCGTTGAAGGCGCGGATCATGGTGTCACCTGCAGCCGTGTTGTTATTGTACCAAGATAAGGTCCGGTCCACTGGCGGCTCTGGATGAGCCTGTTGTCGGTCGCTCGCAGCCAATAGAGGTTCAGGAAACTCTGGTCCGGGTTGATGCAGCTCTCGGCGATCAGGCGGGTGGCGATTTCTTGGCCTGCAACGGTCAGCGTACGGTTGCCGCGATCCCTGATGTCGCAGTGGTAAGTCCGGGTCTCAGTCTCATCATTGCCGGTCAGATAGCTGTGAAATCGCTCTGCCGGACCTTCTGCATGTGCAAAAATACGACGACGAGACTGCTCCAGGTCCACAGCCATCAGGCCCGCGCCGAAACCACGGGTTGCGCGCAGCAATCCCTTGTCGGTCTGCAGGCTCGCCCCGTCGGAGGACAGCCATGTGACCAGCCCGGCGCGGCGGGTTTCCTGCAGCATTACACCGCTTCTTCCGGTCTTGAGAAAGCGGACCTGCATCTGCTCGGCACCGGCGTTGGCCAGCATGGCGGCGCGTGCAGTGGTCTGGTCCGAAAGACCTCGTGTCAGCTGCTCTGCCGTCAGGACCTCGCGTTCATCATTCGTGCAGGCCGCAGTGCTCAGGCAGGCGAGGGCTGCGATGGCACTGGTGACCCGGCGGAGGCGTCGCGCGATCATCATCTGGCGTAACGCCCCCATTGTGCCGCAAGCGCCCGCCCACGGCTGTCTCTGACCTTGTCATAGAGGCGTGTCTGTACGTTCAGGCGGGCACCGCCATCCCGCAAGACCGGGCGAATGACCTGTGTGATGCTGCGTCTGGAGGGTTTTCCGGTGAGCCAGGCAACCGGCACCTCAACACGAATGCCCTTGTCAAAGGAGCCCTCGCCAAATTCTTCGTAGGAGGCGTCTGTCAGCGTTGCAAATGCGCCGACCTTGAAGCCGTTGTTGAACTCCCGATCAACGGTAACCGTGGTGCCCCAGTCGCCGGCAAGATACCGGCCCATATCGACCTGAACATGATAGTCGCCGCGGGTTTTGTAGTAGACGGAGGCATGTCCGGTCATGACGTCATAGTCCTGGAACCCGAACTGGACATCAAAATCGCGCTGTCTGGCATAGTTCAGCTCGGCTCCAAGTGCGAGGCTGCTGCCAACCGGAAACCAGAGCAGCTCTGCTGAGATGCCGCCGAACATCTGCTCAAGGTAGCCTGCGGTGACGCGGGCAAACAGATCCTGACCGGGCCGCCAGCTATAGTCAGCGGTCAGATGGCTGAGGCGCAGGTCGGATTCTGATGCGTAGCGCGCCCAGTCCGAACGAACCCGGGGCAAAACTGAGTTCGACGGGCGGGCCGAGGCATCAAGGTTGCCAACCACTGGCTGACGCAGCTGACCGACAAAGGTCCAGCCGGGCGCAGGCTGGTAGCTGGCTTTCAGCTCCGCGCCGATCTCATGCCGCAGCGGCTCATCCGGATCAAAGAAGGAAAGTTGCGTATAGGGGCCAAAGCGATAGGTGAAGCGGGGAAAGGCAGCGACATCCTCATCCACAGCGATGCGGTCCGGGGCATCTTCGATCTCAGCGCGGGCGAGGCTGCGCCAGGCCTCATCCAGATCCCCCTCCAGCTCGTAGAGGTCGCTACGCTGGCTTTTGATGCGGGTTGTGGGCAGCCCGTTTTCAGCGAGGGTCACCTCAAAATGCTGCAAATGGGGCGGCAGAGTATTGGCCATGACGCGGGTTGTGCGCCCAACCGCTTGCGCCGCCGCGCCGTAGCGCAAATTCTCCACGGTGATGCGCGCGCTGGACCCTTCGCGTTCAAAACTGATCAAGCGAAGGCCCTCTGCCTCCAGCTGGGATTTCAGCACATCGTTCAGGCGGGGAGGTTGTGGTTCATCAGGCCCGCCCTGGGCGAGGTTCCAACTCGCCACTGCCACCTGTTCGGCTGGTTTCAGCGCGGGCGCTGCCGCGCCCTGACCACCGGGTGTTGCGGCGCGGCGCGGGTCAAACGCATAGCTCAGCTGCACGGCAAGCGCAGAACCATTCAGATATGACCCACCCAGGGTCACACCATTGTCGAACTGATAGGATGCCCCGATATTGAAAGGGGAGCGAACATCGCTCAGCCCGCGCTGAGCCTCTGCAGAATAGGTGTCGGAGGAATATTCCGCCATCACAGACCATTGCGGGGTCACATCCCAGCGCAGCCCACCGAAGAGGGCAGCGTCGCCCCGGAACCAATTGCCGAAATCCAGCTGGCCTGTGGTCGAGATGCCACCGGCATTTGAATCTTCACGGGTATCAAACCGCCCGTTCAGTGCGGTCAGCGGATTGCGCTGCCGACCGCGTCCGGCCAGCCGCCCCCATCCAATTCCGCCAGTAACGGTGACATCAGGTGTCACGTGTTTTGTTGCGACAAGGTATTCGCTGGCATAAACGCCGGTGCCTCCGAAATCGCGCAGACCAAGGGCAATGGCAGGCCCGGCAGCGGTTTCCCGGCGCAGCTGAAAGTGAACATCAAAGCTGCGGTCATAGCGGCTGAGACCCACCCCGGAATCAAAGTCCCGCAGAAAACTGTAGCGGAAGCTGCCGTAGACATTCGGCAACATTTGAAACGTCAGGGTATTGCGGCTGGTGTTCTCAAAGTTCGAGGTGGTCAGCGCCAGTGTTCCATCCGGCAGAACCTCAGCAGTTGGCATATCAACCAAGCCCGGGGTTCCATAGGTCGACAGAGTTTGGGCTGGTGCACGGATTGCACCCAGCGGGCCGCTGAGCGTGCTCAGACAGCCAATCAGAAGAATTGCGTGTACCCGCATTCCCACCCAGCCTCGTCGTGCCCACCTTTTTTGGTGGTGCTTCTTCACACTGCGCCCAACCCCGCCTAACACTAAACCTGCAGATTTGCCGGTTGAAACAGCGTCAGGCCCCCAGGGAGCAGCGATTATGTTCAAAAAGTTAATTACCGGAGTTCAGGGAAAATCGCAAGATTTCGTAGCTCTCAACCCAGAGCTGCGCTTTTACGTGATCGGAGATATCCATGGCTGTGATGACCTGCTGGCCAAACTTCTGGGGCAACTTGATCCTGATCTGCCGGTGGTTTGTCTTGGCGACTATATCGACAGGGGAGAGCAGAGCGCGAAGGTTTTGCGGCGGCTGATGGCACGGCCTGATATTGTTGCGCTGACCGGCAATCATGAGGCGATGCTGCTTGATTTTCTGGCGGATCCAATTCCAAACGCGGAGATCTGGCTGCGCAATGGCGGATTGCAGACGCTGGCGAGCTTTGGTGTGGGTGGGGTTTCGGAACAATCCTCTGCAGCTGACCTTGAGAGCGCGGCGCAGACGCTGCGCGCGGTGATGGGTGCCGAGATGATTGCGTGGCTGGAGACCCTGCCGGCCTGCTGCCAATCTGGCAATGTCTTCATGGCCCATGCCGGTGCCGATCCCGAGGCGCCATTGACGGCTCAGTTTCGGCAGGCGCTGGTGTGGGGCCGCCCTGATACGCGCCGCCTACGTCGTGAGGATGGTATTTGGGTCGTGCATGGCCACTGGATCGTGAACGAGCCGACCGTCGCCGAGGGGCGGATCGCATTGGATACTGGCGCATTCGCCACCGGCCGTCTGACAGCGGCAGAGATTGATCGCGGCGAGGTTACGTTTATCTCGACGTGAAATGGATCTTCTCATGTCCGGGAACGGAAAGCCGCTTGGCGCGTTTCTCATCAAACCTGCATGCCGGCGGGCGAGGGTGGCAGACGCTTTTCCTGGTCGGGCGGATTGCTGATTACGACAGCATCAGGAGGAGCGATTGATGACAACAGCCAAGAAGAATGACCCTGAGCTTTGGCAGGAGGTCAAGAAAGAGATCACGCAAAGCGATAAGGGCGGTGAGCCGGGCGAATGGTCCGCCCGAAAGGCCCAGCTGGCTGTGCAGATGTACAAGCGACGCGGCGGGACCTATGCAGATGACGGTCCCGATCAGGACGAGACTGACCTCAACCAATGGAGTGAAGAGGATTGGGGCACAAAATCCGGCGCCAAAAGCAGCGATACCGGCGAGCGCTACCTGCCCAAGGACGTCCGGATGGTTCTGACCGAAGATGAATACCAACGCTCAACTGCGAAGAAACAGAGCGATACGCAGGATGGCAGTGAGCAGTTTTCCGATCAGCCTGACGACGTCCAAGACAAGGTTGCGCAGATTAAGGAGAGCGGCCCGACCTATGATATGCTGTACGAGCGGGCGCAGGATTTGGAGATCGACGGGCGATCTGAGATGTCCAAGGAAGATCTGCTGAAGGCGATCCGTTACTCAACCGATGACAATGGTCGTGCCAAAGGCAGTAAGGCCGCTCTGAATGCAAAAACCAAATCCGAATTGTACCAACACGCACAGGATTGCAATATTCCCGGCCGCTCTGACATGACCAAATCTGAGCTGGTTGATGCCTTGGCCAAGACTTGACTGGGTCTAATCAAGGTCGTTTCTAGTGATGAGGGTTGTACTAAGGTCCTCATCCTTCTTGCAGCCAGAGGTGCGCGGGGTGTGTGTCTATCTGGTACCGCGCAGAATACCAACCGTCACCCCGCCAGCTTGCGCATGACCATTTCGATCGGGCCGGTTTTGGCAAATCGTGACCAGAGCCACGCATACCCGGTCGCACAGATGCAGAACAGCAGGGCTGCCGCGACGGCGGTCTCAGGCGTCTGACCTTCCAACATGTTCATTTCTTCCAGAATACCCATGCCAATGAGAATATGCGCAATATAAAGCGTCAAGGTCTGGCGGCCCGCGGGGGCCAATGCCTGCACGACGCCGAGCCGTTGCAGCGTCGGCGTCAACAACAGGCATCCACCGATCACGATGCCGGCGGAGGAGAGCCCGGCGATCATGTAGAACGGCATTGGCGGGATTGGCAGTGTTGTCGCCAGGTCTGCCAGTTCAGGATCAATCTGCTGTAGACTTTGAACCGCGATTGCGCTGGTTGCTTCGGTCACCGTGTAAATCACCGCGCCGACGAGGATAAGGCCGATCTGAAATCTCCGGCTCTGCAATGGCATTCGAGACAAGACGATACCGGCAAGCAGAAATGCAAGCCAGGGTACAACAGGGTGCCAGCCATTGAACAGAAGATGGCGCAAAAACCCCGTTATCGTCCAGAGGTCTGCATAGGTATAAAGCTCCCAATCCCAGCCGCTGTCGTAGTTGAAGATCAATAGCAGCACCGGAAACATCAGGATCAGTATGGCTGTGAGGGATGCAAGCACCCGTGTCGACGCTCTCAGCAGGACAGCCGCGAACATGAAATAGAAGGCATAGTAATGCAGGATATCAGCGTCAAATATCAGCATGTTGATCATTCCGAGGCCCATCAGGAATGCGGCGCGCCGTACCGTCGTTGCAGCGATGCTACCGGTTGACCGGTTTGATGCAAGGCCCAGCCCAATCCCGGCCAGAACGACAAAACATGCGGCCGCGCGTCCTTCAAGAGCGGTGCTGAGAAACGCCACAACACCCGTACCGCCCTCGGCGCCCATGGCGATCTTGAAATTGACGATGACCATTCCGACAAAAGCGAAATAGCGTGCAAGGTCCAGACCTTGCAGACGGGGTGAGGGCGTGGGGGTCATATCTATTCCAAGCGAATGAACGTACGTTCACTATATGAGCTGTGTCGCTTTGTGTTCAACCCAAATAGGTAGAGTAATCCCAAGTTGTTCAGACGAGGTATTCGCCCGCTTACGACTGAGGGGCGTGCTCAATGCCTTCGAAACGACTTTAAAAAGGGAATGCGCAAGTGTAAGGAACTGTGAGTGATCCCACAGCCAATCGAACCTTGACTAAAATTTTATCAACATCTTATCGTGTGAAGTATCGTCTACTCATGGTGGGTTTACGGTGAAGTTTCTGGTTTGGGTCGCGCTTTGTTGGCGATAGTGGAGTGATTGGTAAAAATGCCAAATGCAGTATTGAACGATATTTTGGAACTGGAAGAGTGGCTCGAATACATCGGGGGCGTGGTATCCTATAGTGGTAACACCGATTTGCTCGCGGCCTTCAATGCAAGCAATGTAACACAGCTGACCGTTGGAGAATTCCTCTCCATCATCGACGCTGCCGAGCAGGCAATTTTGTCGATCAACTGGCAAGACCTTGTTGATCAGGTTGCAGAATTGCTGAACACGCCATTCATTTCAGAGCAGCTTACAGCGGCTGAAAAACAAACTATCCTCGATTCGCTTTCGATGATCGAACCGTCTGACATAACTGAAGGGTTTGATTTGCTCCGGGCTGAATTTGCCGGGATTTCAACCGGAACGCTGGTCGTTGATGCCATGAATATCGCAGGCCAAGAAACGCCGGTTGGTACTGACGGAAATGACGTACTGGCGGGCACCGTAGGCAGTGATGACGTTCGCTTGATGAACGGAGATGACGCTTTTGCCGCGGGGCAGGGGGACATCGGCGACGATACTATTCGCGGAGGTTCCGGAAATGACACCATCAATGGCGGATCGGGTCAGGATGTTCTCTTCGGCGGCAGTGGTGAAGACTTGCTACGTGGGGGGTGGGGTTCCGACCTCATGAAGGGTGGCCGACAGGCAGACGTCCTTATCGGTGCCCAAGGCCATGACACGGTCTATGGAGAAGGCGGGGCCGATCGTTTGGATGGTGGTTCAGGCAACGATCGTCTGGTCGGCGGTTCGGGCCATGACACAATCCTGGGCGGAGCAGGGATCGACAGGTTGTTTGGCGGAAATGGTAACGACAGTTTGGTTGGTGGCGCGCAGGCGGATTATTTCATTTTCCGGGGTAATTTTGGCGACGACACCATTCGCGGGTTTGCGGCGCTCAGTGATGCGGAGAAAATTGACCTGCGGGGCGTCTCAGAAATTTCTGACCTCAGTGACTTGCGCGATAATCATCTGACACAGGACGGCAGCAACGCAATTATTGCGGATGGTCTAGGTAATACGATCACGCTGCTTGGTGTTGATATCAATGATCTCGATGCAGGTGACTTCATCTTCTAATCGCAGCCAGATTTAGCGGTGCAATAGATATGCACCGCTAATATGGTCGTTTAAGGGGCGCATAGTTAACGTGTCAGCCGTTTCGCTCCCATGTACCTAGCCCAATTCGCGGAGCAGGGCCGGTGACGGAGTTCCGGTGGCAGGCAGGCCACGGCTTTGCTGATAGGCGCGGATGGCGGTTTCGCTGTTTGGTCCGATAACGCCATCTGCACCGCCAGTGTCAAAGCCCTTCGCTGTCAGGCGTTTCTGCAACAGGATACGATCATCCTTAGTCAGACCATTTGCGTCTGGCGGAAAGCTGCTGCGCAGGGGGCCACCCCCACCGATACGATCCGCGAGATGGCCAACCCCGATCGCATAGGCGTCAGAGTTGTTATAGCGCTTGATGGCGCGGAAATTGCTCGTGACGGCAAACTTCGGACCGCCTGCCTGGGGTTGAATGAGTGTTCCGCTGGGGGCGGCTGTTCCGCTCACCTCTTGACCCCAGCGCAGCCCGCGGGTCCAGCCGTTGCGGGCTAAATAGGCGGCGGTTGAGGCGAGCGCGTCGCTGGGATCTTCGGACCAGATATCGCGACGACCATCGCCGGTAAAATCAACGGCAAAGGCCTGATAGGACGTGGGGATGAACTGGGTGTGCCCCATCGCACCAGCCCAGCTGCCTGTCATGCGTGCGGCGGAAATATCGCCATTCTGCAGGATTCTAAGGGCAGCTATCAGCTGTTTCTCAAAAAAGGCGCCCCGCCGGCCGTCAAAAGCGAGGGTTGATGTGGCGGAGATGACCGGCACGTCGCCCCGACGCTCTCCGAAAAAGCTCTCAAGACCCCAGATCGCAGTGATGATTTCGGCATCAACACCATAGGTCTGCTCAAGCGCGTTGAGAGTGCCGCGATAGCGGGCATAGGCCGCGCGCCCTTTGCTGACGCGTTCGTCGGAAGCGGCAATAGAGAGGTAATCCTCAAGGCTGCGTTTGAACTCTGTCTGGTTGCGATCGCGTTTGATCACACCCGGCAGGTAGCCTGCGCCACGAAACGCGTCATTGAGAGTGCTGTTGCTGATCCAGGCGGCGCTTGCGCGTTGGCGAAACCCGGCAACCCAAGCATCATAGGCCGCGTTTGGCACCGGGCGCAGATCGGCCGGTAACCCGCCGGCAGAGCTCGGTGCCGATGTCCTGGTTACCCCTTCGCTGCAGGCCCCGAGGCCAAGCGCCATCAGTCCGAATCCGAAGCTGCGTCGTGAAATGCTCATCTGCCTGCCTGCCATTTGTTTTTGTCACGACAATCCTATCGGATCACTGCGGTGCTGCAAGGCTTTGGCTGGCGATTATTCGCCTGTCATGATGGAGAGGCGTCAGCGCGCCTACTCTGGATCACCGTCCGTGGTGGTGAGGCGATAGGTGCTCCGCTCGGCGGGCGTCAGGAGGTAGATTTCATCGGATGGGGTCATCAGCGCGGGTTGCATCATCAGCGGATCCACGCCCATTTCCTGAAGATAGCTCATGACCTCACCCTGACCGCGCTGGATCTGCTCTACGGCGACAAAGGCGGGCAGCACCGTATTTTGGCCGAAATAATGCTGATGTACGCCGATCATGGCGTCTGCATCTGCAATTCTGCTGACCCCGGCGGCCAAAATATAGGGGCACGCGGACAGGCAGATGTCACTGGCACTCATCACAGTGTTCATATCTCGTGCGCGCAGGGCGCGACCAATGGTCAAAGCGTCAGAGACGGAGCCGCCCGGGCTGTTGAGGTAGGCTCGTGACGGCAGGGTTTCCAGCGTCTCCAGATAGTCGCTAAAGCGGGTCGCGTCGCCCTCGGCGATCCGGCCAGTCAAGGTCAACACGGTTTCGCCCTGCCACTGAGGTGTGGCGAAGGTCAGCCTGTCGGGCATATTCTCAGTGCTGGGCAATGGTCGGCTGCCAGGGGCAGGCGGGCGATCTGGCAGCTGTGTGGGAGTGTATCGCCGGGTCTGATCGCCAGGACCAATCGGTGCTGTCAGCTCCGGTGCGGTAGAGGGCCAAGCCAGTTGCGGGATAAGCTTTGCAAGATCCGTTCCGAGCAAGACAGCCGCAAACCCGAGCTGCGCTGCAAATACCCATCGCAATACGCGCCAGGTATCTGGCCTTTTTCGACGGCGCGCGACGGCTATCGGCTGGGGGTCGTCGCGATCAGTCGGCACGGCGTTTATCGTCCAGACTGGCGATATCCGGGGGCTGACTGCCGGGCGCGGCGAAGGGGCCCGCGCGTTCCAGAGACGTGTCAATATCCCGGATGGCGGCCACGGCGGCGCGCAGCTCTGCCAGCGTCATTGTGTCCTCGGTGGCGGCCCCTTCACGGCCGGCACGGATTGCCGCTTGTGTAATGGCTACAATCAACACCAGCACCGCCGGCAGGAGGTCAATCGCAATGGCGCCTGCCCAAGAGGGTACGAAATTGCCAGCATAGAGAATAACAGCATCCGCAGCAGAAACAGGAGTGTAGGTGGTATCACGTGGCGGGGTCATGCTCAGTACCGCGCTGGCCGCTGCGCCAAGCCCATCTGCGCGTTGCGCCAGAACACGGCGAACGCTGTCGATGGTGGCCTGCTGTCCCTGTCGGGTGGCCGCGTCCGAACCGTCCAGTTCTGGTGTGACGACACTGTCGGAAAGGTCGCGCGCGGCCCTTTGGACCAGTGGGGCGACCGACAGTTGGCGCAGCTGGGTGATGACATTGGCAAGGCGCACAGCCTCTTCTGAAAAGAGGACTGACCGCTGGGCGACCGGACCTTGTTCGACTGTGAGCGCCCGCATGCGTGACAGGGTGGCGTTGCCCTCATCGAAGGCTGCCTCCACCAAGGGTTGCTGGCTGGTGATCTGCGTTTCCAGCGCCGCCAGCTCATCCGATTTTTGACGCAGCAATCGGAAAACCGCGCCCTGACCAGCGAAACCGGATAGTTGACCGGTTGCCTCCTGTTCGGAGAGATCAACAAAGGTCTGCCGCACCCGTGCAACATCCCGCGCCAGGCTCTGACCGCTTTGGGTGATTTCATCCGCGCGTTCCAATGCCGTTTGGTAGTCCTGCACCGTCACGGCCAGATGCTGTTCAACAGCGGCAGCACCGGCTAGGGCCGCGGCATTCAGCCAGGATGACATTGCAATGATCGCAACCGATCCTAGCGCCATCGACAGCACAAGGCCGATGCGCGCGGCGGCTGTCCGTACGGTTGGCACCAGGCGCATCATATAAGACCAGAATACAAAAATTCCGACGGATACGGCCACCGAATAGGCCAAGGCAGCAATCACCGAGAATGCACCGGTGTCATCCAACAAAGACGAGACGCCAAGATAGGTGTAGATCCCCGAAGCGACGGCCAGGACGCCAAGCGCAGTACCTGTGATGCTATCAAGCCAGCTGAGGTGGTCCTCCAGATCGCGGGCGTTCTGCGCGGCGCGAGCTTCGCTCCGGCTTAACCCGGAGGCGGATCCGGTTGCACGATCTGAGTGCTGGCCGCTGGGTTCCGTGGTCATGTGCGATGCTCCTTGTTGCTGGGTCCAAGATATGACGCAGAGGGGCAGATGCAATCGCTGCTGTCGCAGCGCTGTTGAATTGCCGCGCTATTTGCGTCGGTTTTGGTCGGGCCTTGGGGCCGGGGACTAATCGTCGCCGTCGGAGGTGTCCCGGCCGTTGTCGAGATCTGGTCTATGTTGCTGTGCCCAATCAACGATGGTGAGGATCAGAAACGCCAGCAGGGCGACCGAGGCGGCCTCGGCAAGGAAGCCAAATCCAACGGCGATGCCAACCACGCCGACAACCCAGATGGCTGCACCGCTGCCGACCCCACGCAATTTGCCGGTCTCAGTGGTCGACATGATCGCCCCGGCCCCGAGAAACCCGATGCCGCCCACGATGCCTTGTATCGTTCGGGATGGATCAACGGCAGCGGTTCCCTCCTGCCCGGCAGCGGCAAGATTAAGGGTTAGCATTGTCAGGGCACAACAGCCAAGACAGATCAGCATATAGGCGCGCGCGCCCAGTGGTTTCTTTTTGATTTCGCGATCAAGACCGATCAACAGGCCCAGAGCAACGGCGAGACAGCAGCGCAGAATAAAACTGTCGTAGGCGATCATGGCGGCGGTCTGGGATGCGGACATGGTGGACCTTTCCAAGTGAGGAGCCGGAATGCATGTTGCGTGTCGCGATACGGCCATCACGTCCTATCCTTGCAAGAAAAAAGGAAAATTTCCACCACTCTGTGTGTGATTTCAAAACTCTCTGTTTACAGCTGGGGCTGTGGAGCGTTATCAAATCGAGCATTCCACAGAGCACTCCGGCGCCTTTGATGCCGGATCTCCAGCCCAAATGAGGTAGAGATGTCCGAAACCGCCACTGAAACTGTGCTCACGATTTTGCAGAATGATTTCGAGGAGATCGTCGACGCCTGGATTTCAACCCAGAGCGACGAGGGCGTGCAGCGGACGGATCTTTTCAGCCACAAGGAAGGCCGCGAACAGACCAGCGTGCTGGTGCGCGCATTGATAGCCGGTATCGAAAAAGGAGCAACCGGCGACCGGTTCGACCTGTCGAGCGACGCCTGGGCGGAGTTGCGTAGCGTGTTGGTCGATGTCACCAAAGAGCGCAGTTCACGTGGTGTGAGCCCCAGCGATATGGCGTCCTTCGTGTTGGCGCTGAAGGCGCCGGTGTTCTATCGCCTCAAAGACAAACTGGCAAAATATCCGACCAACCTGGTTGAGGAGATCTGGTTCTTCAGTCGGGTGATCGATGCCTTTGCGGTCTATTGTGCGGAGGTCTTTATCGCCGAACGGGACCGCATCATCGAACAGCAGCGTGACCAGATGCAGGAGCTGTCCACACCGGTGGTTGAACTGTGGGACAAGGTACTGACCCTGCCCCTCATCGGTACGATGGATTCAGCACGCGCGCAGGAGGTGATGGAAAACCTGTTGGAAACCATTCTGCGCCGTCAGGCAGAGGTGGTGATCGTCGACCTTACCGGCGTGCAGACCGTCGACACCCAGGTGGCCCAGCATATGCTACGGATGGCTGCAGCTGTGCGCCTGATGGGCGCGCAATGTATCATCAGCGGTATCAGCCCGACCATCGCGCAGACAATGGTGCAATTGGGTGTGGATGTTGGTGAGGTAACAACCCGGTCTACCATCCGCAGTGGTCTGGCAGATGCGTTGAACCGTGTAGGGTATGAAATCACCAAGAAGAAGGATCACTGACATGTCCAGCGCATCGGCCATTTACTTTGTCGAAGGCGTTTTGTTGGTGGCGATCCAGGAAGATATTTCCGACACCGATATTCTGGATTTGCAGGAGGCCCTCTCCGAGCGTGTGGTGGACGAAGCGGCCCGCGCGGTGGTTATGGACATCAGCGCATTGGAGATTGTCGATACATTCGTGGGCCGGATTCTGGCGCAACTGGCGAGCGTGTCAAAACTGTTGGATGCCCAGACTTATGTGGTTGGCATGCGTCCGGCGGTGGCAATGACACTGGTGGAATTGGGCATGGACCTACCTGAGAGCAAAACGGCGCTCAGCTTGACACATGCGCTGCGCGATCTGCGCGGTGAAGCTCGGGGATGATACCCACGGATGGTGTTCTGATCGGTGTTTACGCGCTGATCAGGGATCGCGACGTTATTCAGGTGCGTCGGATCGCCGGTCGCGAAATGGACCAGCGCGGAGCGCGCACTGTTCGAAAAACCCGGTTTGTCACTGCGGTCAGTGAAATCGCAAGAAATGTGGTGATGCATGGTGGCGGAGGCGAAGCGCGTATCTATATGCACAGTGAACCGCTCGCGATCAGTGTGGTCTGTGTCGACAACGGGCCCGGGATTGCGGATCTGGACGCTGCGTTCAGTGATGGCTTCAGCACTGCGGGCAGCATGGGGCGTGGTCTTGGTGGTGCGAAGCGACTGAGCGATGCGCTGGAGGTCGAGACCAACGAAGGCAAAGGAACACGCGTGACAATGATGGCCCGGATATGACCCATTGGTTGCCTCTTTCAGATCCCAGCGACGTTTCAGTCTGTCGCCGCAACGCGCGCCAGTTGGCGCGGGTGGCCGGGTTTTCACAGGCCCGGACCGAAGAGATCGCCATCGTTGTCAGCGAGGCGGCGACCAATGTTCTGCGATATGCCAAACGGGGCCGTTGTCTGTTGCAACAAATGCCGGGCATCGGTGGTCCGCGTTTGGCGATGGTCGTCGTGGATCAGGGGCCGGGGATTGATACGCTCGACAAAATGATGCGGGACGGGAGCAGCAGCGAAGGTTCGGCGGGGCTGGGTCTGGGTGCGATGCAACGGTTGTCGGATCAGTTCGACATCTATTCAAACCGTGATGAAGGCACAGTTGTTGCGTGTGAATTCCAGCAGCGCCCATACCGGCCAGCCGCAATGGATGTTGCCGGTCTATTGGTGACCCACCCTGGCGAAACCCGCTGTGGCGATGCGTGGGATATGACGTGTGTGACACCCAACATCGCCCCGGATGGCAGGCTGGATCTGATCCTCTGCGACGGGCTTGGCCACGGTCATCGGGCCGCGGAGGCTGCTGAGCGGGTTCTGCAGGCCTTCGGGCACAAGCCGGGTCGCACCCCTGCCGCGGCCTTGGCGGATATATCGGATGACATCGCTGATACCCGTGGTGCTGTTGCGGCCTGTGTCGCGGTGGCTGCGGACGGGCGACGCCTGTCCTATGCCTCCGTTGGCAATATTGCGACGATCCGCGCCCGGCTGGGTGAGACAAAGAGATTTGCGACCCGCGATGGCCATCTTGGAGGAGCCGCACTTTCTCCGTTTTCGGACGAGGTCAATTTGCAGCCCGGTGATACTGTAATTCTGCATAGCGATGGTTTGCGGACATTACGTGACCTGCACGAGAAACCCGCTCTGCTGATGCGCTCGGCGCTGTTGATTGCTGGAAAACTGATGGCCGAGAACTTCAGGGGTCGTGACGACGCCAGCCTTGCTGTCATTAAAATCGCGAAAGAGATCTAAACTCGTGTCGACCGCCCTGATTACTTTGAAAATTGATACAGAACAGGATGTTCTGAGGCTACGATTTATCGCGATGGCGATCACCAAGGCCTTGCAGTTTGGGACATTTGCGCAGACGCGGGCGGTGACGGCACTGCTTGAGGCGGCTCGAAATGCCCAACAACATGCCAGTGTTGGACGGGTACGGTTGAGCCTGCAGGAACTCGGCGACAAGGTTGCTATGCGGGCCATCATCACGGATCAGGGACCGGGTATTGATGGGCTCGACGACATTCTGCGGGGCCGTCGGGGCGGGGTGGCGCCAGGTCCTGGGTTGGGGCTGGGGCTGCGTGGGTTGTCACGTCTTTCGGATCATCACGCGATACGCAGCGGGCCAGAGGGCACTGAGATTGAACTTCTGTTCCTGAGCCCGGTAAAAAGCGACGAAATGATCGCCTCTGCTCAGGCTGCGACGGACGCCATCGGCAAGATCCGCGACGCTGATCCTGTTGCTGAACTTGCAGAACAGAACCGGGTGTTGCTTGAGGCGTTGACGGAACGGGATCTCCTGATGAAAGAGGTGCATCATCGGACGGGCAATAACCTGGCGCTGATCGGCGCGCTGATCCGGATGAGCCGGAGAGGGGCCGAGGCACCGGAAACTGTCTCGGTGCTGTCGGATCTGGAGGCGCGGGTGCAATCGGTGATCCGCGTGCATGAGCAATTGCAGCGTTCTGCGCGGGTCGATCATCTACAGGCAGTGCCCTTCCTGCAGGAGGTCGCGACCAATGCCGAGGGGGCGTTCAACTCCGACAGCCTCAACGTGGCGGTGTCGGTACGTGGTGACGACATTGAGATCCCCAGCTCGATGGCCATTGATCTGGGCCTACTGACGGGTGAGCTGCTTACAAACGCCTACAAGCACGCCTTTGTCGGGCGTGAGCAGGGAAATATACTGGTTGAGCTGACCGAACAGGATGACGCATTGCGACTGGTGATCGCGGATGACGGGCGCGGCCTGGCCGAGGGCGATACCCGGCCTGAGCGGTCGGGTTCTCTCGGCTGGCGTATGATCCGCAGCATGGTCGGAAAATATGCAGGCACAACCGAGGTGGATGGCTCCGATGGTATGCGGGTGCAGTTCACTCTGCCGTTTGCCCGCGATCAGGCCGACAGATCAGCCTGATCGGGCCAAGGCGCACCAGTAGGCAATGCCATGTTCGATGGCGCCGTCGTTGAAATCATACCCTGGATTGTGCAGCGGCATAGCATGGGCGCCGTTAGTGCCATTGCCCATCAAGATAAATGTACCCGGCCGGTGCTGCAGGAAGGCCGCAAAATCCTCTGAAAACCCCACACGCCCATACTGCGCATCAATGCTGCCAGCGGATCCTGCTGCAGCAACGGCTAATGTGGTTGCACCCGCGTCATTCACCAATGGCTGGAATGATGTTGAATAGGACACCTCGCAGCGGGCACCTTGTGCGGCACAGATGCCACTGGCGATGTCGCGCATACGCTGTTCGATCGTGTTGGAGACACGGGCCTCAAATCCCCGACAGTCTCCGGAAATCAATACGTTGGTAGCCAGTATGTTGCGCGCACCATCGGTTTCGAAATCCGTTATTGAAACGACGCAATGATCCCGTGCTGACACCGAGCGCGATGTGATTGTCTGTAGTTGGGTGACGATCGCAGCGCCTGTCACGATTGGGTCAATGGCTTTCTCCGGCATGGAGGCATGGCCGCCCCGCCCTGTGATGCGGATCTCGAAATTATCCTCAAAGGCGCAGAACGCACCGGTCTCAGTCGCGAAGTGACCAAGCGGCATCCCCGGCATGTTGTGAAGGCCATAAATCCGGGTGATATCAAAGCGATCAAACAGTCCATCGGCAATCATCGCCGCAGCGCCCGTGCCGTTTTCCTCATCCGGTTGAAAGAGAAAATGAACGGTTTGATTGAAATCTGGATCCTGCGCCAGACGCAGGGCCGCACCCAGAAGCATGGTGCTGTGCCCGTCGTGACCGCAGCCATGAAACCGGCCGAGATGGCGCGAACGATAGGGGAGGTTGGTGGCTTCCTCAATCGGCAGCGCGTCCATATCGGCGCGCAACGCGACCCCGGCGGAAGACTGGCCCCGTGTCAGGGTGGCCACGAGACCCGTGCCACCAATTTCGCGGGTCACCGTCAGCCCGGCCTTTTCCAGCTCTTTAGCAATGGCATCTGAGGTGCGCGCGAGGTCAAAACCTGTTTCCGGATGCGCGTGTAAATCACGCCGAAAGGCGACGAGATCCAGCTCAGGCATCGTCAACGCCCCCTTCTGAGAGGATCACCAGTGGCCGCATGTCAGGAGATGTGCCCGCTTCCAGATCCTGAACCAGAGCCGTCAACCCGGCAGCGCCGGAGGGCGTGCTGGCAATCCCAAGCGTGGCCGAGACCTCGACCCCTCTGAGCGCCGCTGTATCAGAGATGGTCACGTATTGATCGGCTGCCTTAGACAATATTTCATAGGCAAGCATCGAGGGTGTCTTGCAATCCAGACGCCCCATATTGGAGACCGGGCCGTCGACTGTCACCATTTCACCCGCGCGTGCACTATGCTGAAGGCAAGGCGCGGCGTCGGGTTCAACCACGATGATGTCGGGCTGAACCGCCCAATTGGTGCGGATCATATAGGCCATCGCACCAGCCAGCCCACCGACACCAGCCTGCAGGTAGACATGGGTCGGCCATTGGCCCGAGCTTGCGAAACTGTCGCGCATTTCCTGCGCGATCACCGTGTAGCCTTCCATCACCAGTCGGGGGGGCTCCGTATAGCCGGGCCAGGACCCATCGGCGAGGTGAACAGCGCCGCTTTCCTCAGCGTCCTTGATGGCGGCGGCGATGCTCTCCTCGTAGGTGGCACCGGAGCGGACGACCTCGGAGCCCTTGGCGCGCAGCCGCTGGACAAAATCCTCAGGGACAGTATCGGCGAGATGGATCCTGCAAGCCGCCCCAAAAAGCCGCGCTCCGGCGGCAACGGCCATGCCATGGTTCCCGGCACTCGCACAGACGAAGGTCACATGTGATGCCGCCGCCCGCCCGGCGTCACTGGTGAGATCATTTTCCGTCAGCCCGGTTTCACGCATCAGCAACTCGGCGACGGCGTAGACACCCCCCATCGCTTTGAAGGCCCCAAGGCCCATCCGATCGGTTTCATCCTTGATCCAGACCTGCTTTCCGGCCACCTCATGCACGGCCAACGGTGAAGGGCGATACGCGGGGCAGGCCTGCAGCATCTGCTGTGGCTTGGCGGGGTCGAGCGTGACATTGATCTTGTTCATACCGGCAGTCTAGGCAAGAGTGTTGCTGTGTTCTGGTCAATATTGGGCCACATACGAAAAAATATTGCATACTGGTGAGGTTCTGTGGGCGAAAGACTCGATAAGGCGGATGTGACGCTCCTGACCCTCCTGCAGCGCAACACGCGGCTCGGGCTTGAGGCGATGGCAGCTCAGGCAGGGCTGTCGGCGGCCTCCGTCCAGCGGCGCCTGAAATCGCTACGCCAGCGCAAGGTGATCACGGATGAAATCGCATTGGTCGATCCGGCTAAGGTCGGGATGCCAATGACATTCGTGGTGATGGTGGAGCTGGAGCGGGAGCGGTTGGACCAGATTGACGCTTTCACACGGCGGGCTGGTTCCGAACCGATGGTCCAGCAGTGCTACTATCTAACAGGTGAGGCGGATTTCTGTCTGATCTGCACCGCGTCGGATATGGAGGCATTTGAAGAGTTGACCAAACGGCTGTTTTTCGAGGACTCAAATGTGCGTCGCTTCCGGACCTCTGTGGTGATGGGGCGCAAAAAGGTTAGCCTTGAAATTCCGGTCTCTGCCGGATGAAATCAGTCTGGCAGGGCGGTGCCTTGTTGTGGGGTCGCCGACATATGCGGACCGCCTCCCAATTATCAACCGAACGGAGTGTCTGAGATGCTGTTTCGTTTACTATCCCTGCTGCTGATCCTCTTGGCGCTGCCATATGAGCCAGCGCGGGCTGTGGATCGCGCAAAGGTCGAAAGGCAGTTTCAGCAGTGGTTGGCACAGGACATTTGGCCCGAGGCCCGGGCGGCCGGGGTGCAGCGCCCGACATTTGATGCGGCCTTCTCCAGAGTGAGCTTGAACTGGGACTTGCCGGATCTGGTGCCGCCCGGTAGCAAAGCGACCTCGCCCCGCCGTCAGCGTCAGGCAGAATTTGGCGCGCCAGGACGATATTTCAACCGCAATTCTGTTGACGGGGCAACCTCCATGGGGAGGCGGATGGCTAAGCGGCACGCGTCCGCCCTGCAGCAAACCGAACGCAGGACCGGCGTGCCGGGACGGATCATTCTGGCGATCTGGGGCCGTGAGAGCGGTTATGGTCAGGTAAAGATCCCTCACAATGTCTTTGAAGTTCTGGGCACCAAGGGATTTATGAGCCGTCGCGCAGACTATTTTCGCCAGGAATTGATTGCCGCGTTGCAAATCGCTGAGGCCGGACATGCGCCTGAACAGGTTATGCGGAGCAGTTGGGCGGGCGCACTGGGGCAGCCACAGTTCATGCCGTCCAGTTTTCTCAAGTTTGCCGAAGACGGGGATGGGGACGGACGCGCCGATATCTGGCGATCAGAAGCGGATACGATCGCCTCAATCGGGGGGTATCTGGCGCAACACGGCTGGGACAAGACCCGCGACTGGGGGTTTGAGGTTTCTGTGCCCGCGTCGGTATCCTGTTCTTTGGAAGGACCAGATCAAGGGCTGAGCATTCGCGAGTGGGAAGCCCGCGGCATCCGCCGCAGTTCGGGCCGAGCCTTTCCGGCGCATGAACGTGATGGCGTTGCCTATCTGATGATGCCGGCAGGGCGCAACGGGCCTGCGTTTTTGGTGACACCGAATTTCTATGTGCTGAAGGACTACAACAAGAGCGATCTTTATGCGTTGTTTGTCGGGCATGTTGGGGATCGCATCCAGTTTGGCGTGCAGGACTTCCGGGGCGTTTGGGGCCGGGTGGACGGCATGCTGCGGTCTGATGTGGCAACCATGCAGCGCGGGTTGGAACGGCGCGGCCATGATGTTGGCGGCGCAGATGGGCTTGCGGGGTTCAAAACGCGGCGTTCGATCGGACGCTGGCAGGAGGCAACCGGACGGCGGACGACCTGCTTCCCAAGTGCTGCACTGCTGGCTGACCTGTCCAGATAAGCCTTTTACCTGACCACTGCGCCGACCGGTTCAGCGTTGATTTGCAGACCGTTCAGCTTTGGTTCGGTGCGATCATCCAGCCACTGATAAAAGTCGGCAACCATCTCCGGCAACCCGTTGCGCGGCAGTGCAAGGCTGTCCCGTCTGGTGAAATCAAACGCCGTGGTTGCTGCGGGGATTGTCCCCTTGGGGACAGCGGTGGGCAAGGCGTCTTTGGGTGCGAAATTAGATATTTCATTATATATATCAGACCACTGCCAGCTTTTCGCAAGAGCAAAATAGCGGCCTTCCGCTTCAGGTTTTTGCAGAGCCGCCAGACATAGACTTGCAAGATCTGCGGGATGGATCAGCGACATTGACCCATTGGGCATATTGCGATGCCAGGGGCGCCCCTTGACGGCCATGTCGTGAAGATGGCCCAGCACATGACCCTGATTATGGCAGGGCAGTAGCCCAGGGCCAAGGATCATACCCGAGAGCAAAATAACCAGACGCAAGTCTCGGTCTTGTGCCAGACGTGTCGCGGCAATCTCCATCGCGGTTTTCTGAGCCGCGATGAATTTCCCATGTTCAATCTGATGCTCAAGGTCAGAATGGTGCTGCAGTTCATTCTTGATCGCGGGGGGCGGGTTTGGGTCTGCTGAGGCGGTGCTCGACAGGAGCACGATATCACCAATCCCGTTGCGATCCGCCGCTGTAATCAGGTTTCGGCAGGCTGTTTTTGCGGGGGCTACGCAATGCGCCATCCCGGCGCGCGGATCCAGATCGTTTGCAGGGGTCCCGTCCGGGGCGGTCCTAATCGATGGCAAGCAGGCAATGACCAAAGCATCGCGACCCTTCAGTGCGTTGGTAAAACTATCGGGATGGGCGGTGTCTGCGGACACCAGGTGGAGCCTGTCGCGAGCGCCGGGTAAAGCCATGAGCGGAACTGTTTTTGAGGTATCTGTCGCGTCCCGCAATGTGCCGGTGACAGACCACCCCGACGCGAGGGCGGCGCGGGCGATATGTGCGCCTGCCAGTCCGGAAACACCCGCCACACAGATATGCCGAGCCTTGCGTTGGGTACTGCCGAAGGAAGCTTGTCTCAGATTTTGCGGCAAGGTGGCACGGGTCATGGCATTGTCCCCTTATTCAGAGCGATACGTTCAAACTGGGCGAGCCGACACGCGGCGCGCCCTCCATCCGCAGGCAAGCTCGCAGCGGCAGATCAAAATTGCACATCGAAAATCGTGAGGTAGGGCATCAGCGATGTCTGATGGTCTATGCGACCGGCAGCCTCAGAAATCCTGAGGCGCCGATTTCAAAGTTTCGATTGGATGTGCCGCACGCTTTGCATGAACCCTAGCAGCGAAATGACCGGAACCTTCTGGCGCGTTAGGTCGCCGTACAAAGTCCCGGTTATCAGGACACCGCATCATCCGGCGATTGAGCAACAAGAGGGCTTTGAAGTGACCGATCATGTAAAACGACCCCGTTTTCTTCAAAGTCTGATTGCAGAGCGATGGGATCACTGCGGCGCGCAGACGCAGATGTTTGCTGATGCGGCAACCGATCAACCGAATGCTGTGCTTGCCTACGGTCGCGATGACGGGACCCAGGCTGTTCATTTCGCTCGAGCGGTTGGAGGGCCTGCACTGCGGGCATTGGGGTTTCAGGATCGTGCGCAGCAGCTGCGGGCTGTCGCACGCGTTCTGAAGGACAATCGCGCCGCAGTTTATCGTGAAAGCCTGACCATTGGTGCGACACGACATGACTGCGCACTGGACGTGGACGGCGGTATTGCGCGTCTGTCGGCGTTGGCGGGGCAGGCGTTGAAATCACTGCCCAATGCACCAGTCCTGCACGTTGAGAATGGTATCGGACCGGGCAGCACCACCGGCCGCCAGCAAATCCTCGCTCCGCTGTCCGGTGTTGCGGTGCATATGACTGCGCTGGATAATCCGGTTTTGGGGATGCTGGAGCAAATCGCGCCCGCACTCATCGCTGGCGTGCCATGTATTGTGTGTCCCGACCCGGTCACCGCCTGTGTGAGCGAGCGCCTGGTGAAGCTGATCCACGACAGCCAGATCCTGCCTACCGGAGCCTTGCAATTGGTATACAGCCCGCCGCTGGAGATTCTGGACAGCCTGTCCGCCGGAGATGCAATCAGCTTTGCCGGGTCCCGCAGCGCGGCCCAGAAACTACGGCAGCACCCCGCGGTGGCTGCTGGTCTGGTGCGGTTGCAATCCTGCGAAACGGGTCTGTCTGCAGCCATCCTCGGCAGTGATGTGGTGCCCGGCAGCCAAGAATACCAGTTTTTCCTGCGGGAGATCCGCAGTGAATTGATCCTGAGGGCCGGCCAGCGGCGCCATGCAGTGCGCCGTATTCTTCTGCCCCGCCACCGCGAGGCCGAAGTCCTCGCTGATCTGGTCACGACATTGGGGGAGACCATCGTTGGAATGCCGGATGATGTGGCCACCCAAATGGGGGCATTGGTCTCACGCGGGCATCTTGAGACGGTGCAGAACGCACTGGCTGGATTGCGTCATGGTGCAGAACTCCTATCCGAACCGATTTCTACCCCTGTTGAGACGGGCGGGGCTTTTCTGTCGCCGGTGCTGTTGCATTGCGCCCAGCCTGCCAACACGCCTGATGTTCACCATACCTTTGTTCAGGGACCCGCCGCGACGGTAATGGCCTACGACAGCCTATGTGACGCCATCGCGCTTGCCAATCTGGCGCCCTGCTCGCGCTATTCAAACGTCTTCACCAACGATAGTCCGCTGGCACAGGAGGCAGCGGCCTGCCTGACATCGGCGGAAGGTCAGATCCGTATTTGCGGAAGTGATATGGCGCGTCAGGCCTTGGAGTTGTCGCCGGATCCATCAGTGCCGCGGCTGTTCGCAGCGACGCATCACGCACAGGTCTGCGGTGCAGAGGACATTCGCCATGCTGTCGCCGCATATATGATGCGCACGGAGATACACGCACCGCCGCAGTTGCTGACCGCACTCACAGGCCGATGGGTCGAGGGGGCGGAGACCAGGCACAACGGGCATCCGTTCCGTAAATCTCTGGAAACATTGCGGATTGGGGATCAACTCATCACGGAAACGCGACAGATTACCGAACAGGATGTGGAGCAGTTCGCCCATTTTACGGGGGATGTTTTCTACGCCCATATGGACCGGGAAGCCGCGCGCACGCACCCGTTTTTTGACGACCGTGTCGCGCATGGGCAATTGGTGGTTTCCTTTGCGAACGGGCTGTTGGTTGACCCTGCGCCGGGTCCGGTTCTGGCCAATATAGGCTCCGATAATCTGCGCTTTCACGCGCCGGTGTATTTCGGCGATTGCCTGCATGTGCGTGTGACCTGCAAGGAAATCACACCGCGTGCTTCTGCCCCCTTTGGTGATGTGCGCTGGGACTGTTGCGTTCTGAATACCTGCGGTGCGGTGGTTGCGCGGTTCGATCTGCTGACACTGGTGATGAAAAGTTGGCCGCCGGTTCCTCAGGACAACGTGAGTGAACATAAAGCTGCGCCGCCTACGGAATCCGCACCTCACAGGGCACAGGATCCGGTTCAGCAACCGGCTGAATAGACTATATTAACCAACTGATAACAGGATATTTTCAATGACTGTCACTGCGACTGGCCCTGCTGCGCGGCCGCGTATTCTGATTGGGGTTACGGGGTCCCTGGATGCCACCATGCTGCCGCTATACCTGCGGGCGATCAAGAACGAGATCGACTGTGAACTCACCGCGCTGTTTACGCCGACTGCTACGAAATTCGTGAATATGGACGCGATTGCGTTGTTCCTGGATCGGGTGATCAGCGGTGATAACCCCAAGGATTGGCCCACTGATAAACCGGGCCGCATTGTTGCGGATCACGATATTCTGGCCATTCTGCCCACGACGGCGAACACGCTGTCTGCGATAGCGCATGGATCCTCGCAAAACCGCCTGACCACAGTAATTCTGGCGGCGACCTTTCCAGTGTTGCTGTTCCCTGTCATGGGCGGTCCGATGTGGGAGAAGCCGGCGGTGCGTCGCAACGTTTCCCAGCTGCGCGAAGACGGCTATGAGGTGTTTGAACCGGTTTGGCGTGAGAACTATGACCCGCTGCTGAAGATTCAGCACGGACATCACTCGCTGCCCGATCCGGAGCAGGTTGTGCAGATCCTGCAAAACCGGTTGCCCACAGCCCGCTGATACCGGCCAATAGGGATCTGATACAATCCGGCGCAGCTGCATCTGCGCCGGTTTTGCTGCGCGTCAGAGGGCGTCAATCGTGACCGTAGCGGCAAATATCCCGCCCCCATGCCGCCCGAAAACCCGATGATCCTGTGCGCGAAGGGACACCGTAACCTGATGCCGCCCGGTTGGTAGATGTCCGAGCACGATATCTGGCTGATAAGCAGTAGCGAGTTTTTTGTCACCAAGATGAACATGGGCATGCCCCCGCGCCAGATCTGTGGCATCGCTGACGCAAAGGTCTGTGAACACGAAATTCTCGACCTCGATCCGCAGGCGCCAACCGTCTGCAGCGTTGTAGATGCTGCTGACCCGAAGGTCCGGCTGCGGATGGTGAGAGGGGATAGTGACAAACAGTTGAGCGGGCAGGGCCTCCACCTGTTTGATCTGCGGCAGGCAGGCACAGATGACGATGAGCGGGGTCGCGGCAAGCATGCTGATACAGAACACTCTTCGCAGCATTCCGCTAGATCCCTTGGGCCTCGACGAGGGTTGCTTGCGGCCGCTGAAACAGGTCAAGCGGGGCGCCGCCGTGCAGCAGGAAGAATAGAAACACCCCGTATAGATTGCCGTGCAGTAAAGGCGTTTCCTGCAGGCTGATTGCGAAGAAGCTGAACGCGCAGAGCAGGAGCAGCGAGATCGGCCGGATCAATTGTCCAAGAGCCAGAAGAACCCCGGCCATCAGCTCAATCGCCATCATGATCAGTGCAACAACCGGCAGCGGCAGGCCGAAGAACCACATATCGCCATGCTCCAGAATTGCGATCAGCAGGGTGGGCTGCAGGAATTTTACCAATACGGCAATGGCCGCAAAGGTCGCGCCCATAGTCACTTGAACAAGGCTCCAGACCAAAGTGGGCGCATTGGGTAAAAGCGGTGGGAGGCTTGGCGGCAACAGGCGATCAAGGCTGAGCGCGCCACTACCAACATGCAACAGCAGGAACGCCGGCGCGGCAAAATGGAAGCCGTAGTAGGCGATGAAATCGATGGAGAAGAGGCAGCTGCCAAACCCAAAAAGGCCGAGGATGCCAAGCGCTGCCAGCCGTGTGCCAAGGCCCAATACCAGCAACACAGATGTGATCAGCGCCGGCAACGCCAGCCAGTCCCAGCCTGGGATAAGTGTCAGCTGCATATCGGGGACAAACAGTGTCGGCGTGCTCCATGTTTCAGTGCCATGCCGGGGCAGTCCGCCCAGAGCATTCATGCCCACGGTCGTCCCCAGACCAAGACGCAGGCACAACGGGCCCCAATCGCGACTGCGATCACTCAAATGCCTGAAAATTTGGTCCTCCGTTGGGCGCAAGAGTTGCCCCGCGAGCACGGCAGCGAAAACGGTGAGCGTTGCGAAGAGGGCGAAGACAAGCAATAGGCCCGGGCTGCGAAACAACTCGGGCACGCTTTGCAGTGACAGGGTTTGAACCTCTTGGGGCGTTAGCAGCCATGGTTCGTGTGCTGCCACAGATCCGCTGGTCAGGATCAGGCCGATGCTCAGACCGAGAACTATGCGGGCAGAGACAGGCTGCGCCATGGTCTGGCTCCTTGGCTGGTGGTGGGCATATTCGCAGCACGCCCCGCAACAGGTGAACCTGCTGCGGGGCCCACTTTGCCCTGGCGGTGTTATTGCGACAGTTTGGAAGTCAGAACGCCTGCGCACTCCGTCGCTGCCGCGCTGTCTTGGCCCGAACCGGCGTTTGTCGGGGCCAGAAATTCAGCGCTGATGTGGCTGCCGATCTGATAGCCAAGCATGTCGCCGACCGTGTTTGACCGGCGGTAGTGTACGCCGCCGATGACGCGCGATTCTGCCTCCTCTTCAGCGAATTGCGCGAAGGTCTGATAGCTGCGGCTATAGCCGTCTTTCCCCTCAAAGCTGAAGGAAAACTCATCCGCACCAAAGACAGTCTCCATGACCTGCTGAGCGGCGCTGCCGCTGGTGCAGTGCTGGCAGGGATATTCCGGATGCATGGGGGCAGCCACCAAGGGGGTCCAGCCGTCCATCGCGTCCAGTGTCGGGTGGTCGTACCCGTCGCCGAGGGCGGCGATCGCAGTTTCTGGCCGCCAGAACTGATAGGTATATTTGGCGTTGAACCCGGCCACCAATGCGTCGGTCAGAGCGATATTCAACAGTGCCAGTGTCCGGGCTTCCTCAACCAGAGGGAGCGCGCAGGCACGGCTGCTGTCGCGTGCGATCTGGTTCCAGGCCCCCGATCCGGACCCGGCATGAAGTTTTGCGATGGCGACCAGTTCAGGATTGCTCTGCGATGCTGCGCCGCCGAGTTTGGCAACCTCCGCCAGATCACGCTGAAACTGAAAACTGTTGAGCTCCGGTGGCGGCGGGACGTCGAACTGCTTGGCAGAGGTCAGAGCGAAGGGCTGCATCTTGCGGATTTTAGGGGCAACCATCGGCCGCTCAGAGGTGGGCTGGTAGACGCCGTTATCCGCCTGGCCGGGGGTGAAATCGCTTGCAAAATCAGCGCCATCCGCCGCCCGTTTTTCGAGCACCGCCTCTGCGGCAAGGGCGCCAAGCTGGACACCTGCCTCCCGGGCCTCATCATCTGTGATTTCGCTCAGGATTGTCTCGGCAGCGGCAGCTAGGTCTGCCTTGCGCTCTGGCATAAGGGTCTGCATGACAACCAATGCCGCCTGCGTTACCGCAGCGCGCCGATCGGCATCCGGTTGCTGAGGGCCATCATATGCATAGGCACTATAGCTTCCGTCAATCGCATTTGCAGCGTCAAACATCGCGGCATGCAGCAATGCCAGCGTGCGCTGACGTTGTGCGCCGGGCCATTTTTCCTCAACAACAAATCGCATTGCGGTTTCCTGCCAATCAGCAGCCAGTTCGGCCTGAGCTGATCCGCTGGCGGTGAAAAAGAGCGCGGTGGCCAGACCGGTGAGACAGGTGTGCGAGAGCAGCTGGCGGCGCCATGGGGTCAGGGTGAACATCGGAGTACCTCGTCCGTGAAAAGTGCAGCTACAGGTAGAAACGCTTTGGCCGTTCGCACAAATCGAAAGTCCCGAAGACGCCCCTCAGTATTTCTTCTGGGGCGCCTTCACGTGACAGGATCAGCCCGATCAGAACATTCCAAGGACATGCCACCACAGCAGATCCAGCGGCGCCAACAGCAGAAGGCTGATCAGGAAGAGGCTGAGACATAGCCGGATTACCGCCCCCGCCGGCAGGTTTCCGGCCTGAATGGCTGCAATCAGTGGAGGCGCCTGGAACGGGAGGAAGACATTGGAAAAGGCCACGACCTGCGTCATCAGGACTGTTTCGAGCGGCAGACCAGTTGCGTCGGATAACTCGCCCGCGAGCGGGGTCATCACAGCTGGCACACCAGGCAGATTTGTGATCATCGCTACCAGCGTTGACAGGCCAATCAGGATTGATGTGTTCCACACCGGCCAATCCCCGGCGAAGGCGACGGTCCCGGTGATGGCTCCGACTACAGCTTCGCCAAGTCCGGCGGAGGATATGACAGCGCCGAGGCCCATGATGCCAGCGACAAACAACAAAGCTCCGTAGCTGAGATCAGTGTTGATGCAGCCTTTGCGCGTGAGATCTGCTCCCGGCAGCAGGCAAATCAGTGCGGCCGCCATACCCACCCATGCCGGGGACACCATATGGATCTGATCGGTTAGCCACAGCAACAGGCACAACGCCAACACGAGGCTTAGAACTCGTTCCTGACGGCTAAACGGTGCGGCAGTGGGCGCGACCTTGACACTATGCGGTGGGATGCGGTCTGGAAACATCACCATGGCCAACCCGACTAGGACTGCGGATTTCACAACGCCAAGCACGGGAAAATGCAGCAGAAGATAGTCAAAATAGGAGATATTGATCCCGTAGATGGTTTCCGACATCCCAACGAGGATCATATTCGGGGCATTCGCGGGCAGAATAGTGAAAGCCGGGGCAAAGGTGCCAAAGGTGGCAACCGCCAGCATCCCTGTCCGACCGTTTGAGGCAGCACCGAAACCGACACGCTCCGCCAGTGCAGAAATCACCGGAAGCAGGATCATGATCCGCCCGATGGACGATGGCATCACAAAGGCCAAAGCCACCGAAAAGACGACGATGCCGGTCAGCAGGCCACCGTAGCTGCGTAGTGGCAGCAACGCGAGAATACCGGCAGCCCGTTTATCGAGGGTGGTGTGCTTGATCGCAGCGCCGAGGACCAGGCCACTAAACAAAAGCCAAAACGTCGATGAGTGAAAGCCGGAGAAGATGGTTTCAGGCGCTGCGACGCCGAATATCACCGCGACCAGAAAAAAGGCCAAGGCAGTCCAATATTCGGGCACAAGACCGGTGGCCCAAAGACCAATTGCCCCAATCGAAAGCGCGGCAACAGTTACCAGATCGGGGGACAGGTACATTGAGGTCGCAAGAGCCGCCAGCCCGGCGCAGGTCAGGATCAGAACCACCGTCCAGAGAGTGCGCCCGTTTCGCAGCATTTGTGACAGGGACCGGCCTGCGCCGGTCAATTGCTGTGCGGATGTTGGCGGGGCTGAGTTGCTTTGATCGGTCATGCGTCTGAAGGTCCTCTGATCCTGGGTCAGGTCCCGATATGCCGCCCGTTAGGGGTTTGATGCCAATCGATTTATCAGAGATGGGGCCTCATGATATCCAAACCCTCGGCTGTCCTCAGGGTTTCAACGTCACGGCCCCCAAGACCTCAGAAATACTGAGGTGTAAGCTCCAGATTTCCGATTTTACGATGGCTGGCCTGCGCAATATCAGGGGGCAACCGTTCGACGGTGGCCCGCCCAAACCTGTTTTGACAGGTGAGCCAGCCTATTCCTTCCCACATACCGTTTGCGAGACACCATGACCGATGCGATGCACCTTCTGACAGTGCCCTCCGAAGTATTTGAAATCACGCCAATCGGTGTAATCCGCACCGGGTTTGAGGAGGTCAGAGACTGCCCGATGTCCGGACGTCGCAATCCAACCACCAGCCGGATTGAATTGGCCCCTGAATATCACAGTGCGCTACAGAATATCGAATTGGCCTCGCATCTGTGGGTGCTCTACTGGCTGCATAAATCCGACCGCAGCGCACGGATACGGCAGGCGCGGGGAAGCCAGGTTGCACGTGGGGTGTTCGCCAGCAGGGCGCCAAACCGTCCCAACCCCATTGGTCTGAGTGCGGTTCAGTTGCTGGACCATTCCGATGGGGTCCTGACAATCAGTGGGCTGGACTGCATTGATGGCACCCCGGTTGTGGACCTGAAACCCGTCGTCCCACAGGAAGATGCCCGCCCGGATGCCACCATCGGTTGGTAGCCCGGCCAATCACAGTGCTCCAGTCACGAAGAAAGTAGGCTCATGTCGTTCGTTCACCGGTTTATTCACCCTCGTTTTCTAACCCATGCTGCGGCTGTCGGACTGGCGCTTGGCGCTGCGCAGTACTTTGGTTTGGGTGCTGATACGCTTATGGCGGCAGAACCGGATCGTCAGCGGCAGTTGGTGATCACTGACAGCAAGGGCGACCGTGGCATGCTCGCGCCTTATGTCCATCGCAAAAACGGGATCGCCTACCTTTATACCAGTTACATCTTTGATACGCTTGTCAGCCAGGACGCCGATGGCAATCCGGCGCCGGGACTGGCCCGGACTTGGACGCGATCTGAGGATGGCTTGAGTTACGATCTGGAACTGCAACCGGATGCGAAATGGCATGACGGAACCCCGGTCACCGCAGACGATGTCGCCTTTACTCTGCGCTATATGGCTGAGCATCCTTATGTTTTCGGATCGGTCAAATCGCTTGCCGGGGTTGAGGTCGAAGGCACCCATGATCTGCGCATCCATATCAAACGCGCGCAATACGGCCTGGTCGAGGGTCTGTTTTACGCAATTCCTATCCTGCCCCGGCATATTTATGAGGGTGTAGAAGACCCTTATCGATTTGCCACATCTGACGCCGCAATTGGCAGCGGTCCCTATCGATTGGCCGCCTACGACAAGGCGCAGGGACGGTATCGGTTGGAGGCAACCGAAGATCACCCTCTTGGGCGGCCGCGGTTTGCGCAGATCTGGATCGTTAAGATGGGGCCCGATGCCGCCCTTCAGGCGATGAGCACCGGTGAGGTGGATGTGATTTCATACCTGCCACCAGATCGCCTTCCTGAGGCGTTGGGCGCTGGTTTCGCTGTCGAAACCTCACCAAGCGACCATGTATTGCGGTTGGGTTTCAATCATCGTGGACAGTTTCAGACGAAGGAAGTGCGCCAAGCCATTGCCTACGCTGTTGACCGTTCTGCGCTGCTGGCGACTGCGTTTCCCGGGATCGCTGAGCTTGCTGAGACAGGTTATTTTCAGCCCAGCTCCAAATGGCAAAGTGAGGAGGCAACAGAGGGTTACACCTATGATCCTGCCCGGGCGCGCGACCTGCTGTTGGCTGCAGAGTGGACCCAGAACAGCGCTGGCCGCTGGCAAGCGCAGGGAGGGGAGATCCGCCTGCGGCTCCTCACGGATGGGCGTGAGGTAAAGCCCGCAAAAGTGATCGCAGAACAGTTGGAAGCGTTTGGATTTGCTGTGGATCTGCGGGTTATGGAGATGGCCTCCCTGCGCAGTCTGGTGGCTGATGGCGATTATGATCTGACGTTGTTCTCCTCCAGCACGCTGGGCGATCCGGGCAATATCAGTCGCCGGGTCTTCGGCCGTGGCTGGAACAGCGACCGTTTCCCTGCGGACCCCAAAATGACAGGCCTGATCAAAGCGCTGGCCGTTGCTCAAAACCAGGCTGAACGCCAAGAGATACTGGCCCAGTTCCAGCAACTATATGCAGAAAACCTTCCGTCCTACATGCTGGTCAATCCGCTGATGGCAACCGTCTTCAATGACAAATTGTCAGCCCCATTCATGTCGGGCGGCGTGGCCATTGGGATCCCGTCAGCGCTTCACAAATCCATATTCCTGGAGTGATCCGGTGGACAACGCCTCCCCCTCGCTGCTGGACCACCCGGTGCCGACGGAGATCACAGGAGCAGGATCGCTAGCTGTTGAAAGGTTCACGCGCCTCCTCAGCGGGTTTGTTCTGCGGCTATTGATCTTCTGCTTTGTCATCGTGCTCTGCGCGGTGCTATCGCGGATGATGCCGGGCGACACGCTGGAGGTCATGCTGTCGACGGATTTCGCGCGGGGTCTTGGTGCCGGCGAGGTGCAGCAATTACAGGAGACGATGGGGCTGGGCGGAGGGATCGCCTCTCAGGTCTGGGACTACTGGGGCAAACTGCTCTCTGGTGATCTGGGCTATTCAATCCCCCACGCGGCCCCAGTTCTGCAGCTGTTACTGACTGCGTTGCCTTGGACCGGACTGTTGATCCTGGGTGCGATGCCGGTCTTCCTCATTGGTGGCGCTCTGGCGGGGATCGAGGCCGGGCAGCTGCCGGGCGGAACGGTGGATCGTTGGGTCACACCTGTTGTGACAATCCTGGCAAGCCTGCCCCCCTTTACCGGGGCGGTACTGCTGCTCCTTCTGTATGGCATTCTATGGCCCGTACTGCCGACCGGTGGGGCAGAGCCACTTTTCCCCTCGACGGAGCACCTGGGGCGGGCAATGGGCGTTCTGCGTTACGCGATCCTTCCGATGCTCGCGTTGGCGCTGCATGAGTTGGCGCGGTTCTACTTCCTAGCGCGGGCTGAAACGCTCAATTTAGCCCAACGTGATTTCATCGTGAATGCGCGGGCACGCGGGATCTCTCCCTGGCGCCTTCGATGGGCCTATATCGGACGCAGTCTGATACCCGCCTGCCTGTCGCGGTTAAGCGATACCTTGACCGGGTTGGTCAGCGCCGTGTTCTTTGTGGAAATCGTTTTTTCCTATCCGGGCACTGGGTATCTGATCTACAGCGCCATCCTGGATCGGGACTATGACCTGTTGCAGGGGGCAGTCGTATTTATGGCGGGGGTTGTCCTGCTCATGAACTGGCTGATTGATGGCCTGTCGGCGCATCTTGCGAGGCGTGGTTAGATGCAGCTGACATCGCGACGGAGGCTGCTTCTCGCGGCAGTCATCTTGCTGTGCCTTGGCATCTGGCTTGCAGGGGCGAGTGGGCTGCTCGAATATCACAGCAGCAAAGAGGTGCTGGCACCGCCGGGACAGGGGCATTGGCTGGGCACAAATGAGATCGGGCAGGACGTGCTGACGGGTCTGATCCTTGCCACGCCAACCACGCTGACGCTGGCCTTAGCAACGGCACTGGTAACGGTGAGCCTTGCCGTGGGCGCTGCAAGCCTTGTGGTGTTTGGCGGCCCGTTCTTATCCGCGCTTGTGTTGCGGTGCGTGGATATATTGCAGGTAGTGCCGACCATGCTGCTTCTCCTGCTTATTGCAGCCTTGGTAAGCCCCGGCTTCATGGCCTTGTTTTTTCTTTTGGTCCTAACAGGTTGGAGCGACGACGTGCGGGTGGCCGCGGCGGTTCTGCGGCGAGAGGCTCTGCGCGAAAACGTTCAATATGCCCGCGTGATGGGGGCAGGGTGGGTCTATTGCTGGCGCTGGCATCTTTTTGCCGCGCTGCGCCCACTTCTGGGTGCCCTAATGGTTCAAAACATCAGACAGGCCGCGCTGAAGTCCGCGGGTCTGGCGTTTCTGGGCCTGACTGACCTTCGGCTATTAACTTGGGGGAGCATGATGCAATCGGCGATGGATCAGCTTTATACCGATGCGTGGATCTGGCTTTTGCTGCCGCCGGCCGCGCTTTTGTCGCTGTTGTTACATACGACACTGACATTGGGTGACCGGCGCTTGCGCTCTGGCGCGGTTTTAGGACCTGCAGTTTGATCCGGGTCGATGATCTCTGTCTCTGGCATGGACCCCGCGCGATCTTCCGGGATGTCTCGTTTGAGGTGCCCAAAGGGCAGACATTGGCACTGCTCGGGGCGTCCGGCAGCGGTAAAACCTCGCTGGCGCGGCTGTTACTCGGTGTGCTGCCAGGCCATCACGTGGATATGGCTGATCAAAACGGGGATGGATTCAGCTGGTCAGGGCGGGCTGAGGTTCTGGGGGTTGATATGCTGCGCGCGCCGCGTGCAGATCAGCGCAAACTGCGGCGAACGGATCTAAGTCTGATCGTGCAGGCCCTGTCGGACGCGTTAAACCCGCATCAGACCGTTCTTCAACATGTGGTGGAGCTGCTGCCGCAGAGCCGCCGACGGACCTCCCTGGCTTTGTCAATCTGCAAGCGGTTCAACATTCCAGAGCGTATCCTGCACAGATATCCTGCCAACCTTAGCGGTGGCGAAATCCAGCGGGTTCTGACCGCGTTGGCTTTGGCACGTGATCCGCAGGTCCTGATCCTTGACGAACCGACCGCGGCGCTGGATCACGGCAATCGCACACTGGCAGTTGCAGCACTTAGCGAGGGGCGGGCGCAGCGCAGCCAATTGCTGATTACCCATGACCTTGATCTGGCAGGCCAGATGGCAGATCGCATGGTGATCCTGCATGATAAACAGCTGGTGGAGCGCGGCCCTGCAGTCGAGATGTTGATGCGACCAAGCGGGCATGCTGGGATCCGCCGTCCGCGCACGACGGCGCAACGGGGCATCGCCCCGTTGGTTCCGAGGCCCGAACCGCTGCCGACGAGCCCGCCGGGGCTGGTGATCCAGAATCTATCTCATCAACAGGCTGGAACGCAGGTGTTGCGTGACATCTCAGCCGTAGCCCGGCCGGGCCGGTGTCTGGCGGTCTTTGGCCCGAGCGGTGGCGGCAAGTCTACGCTGGCCCGCTTGCTCTGTGGATACGAGCGGTTGCAGACGGGCCGTGTATTGTGGCGGCCCCGAGATGAGGCCCATCCTCGGATATGCCACTCACATGAGCTGGCGTTGGTCGCGCAGCATCCGCATCGGGCAATGGCGCGACATATGAGTGTGGGCGAGGTTTTGCACGATGCCCAGCGACTGTTTCGTCGCCTAGGTCGCGCGGGTCGCGGTATCGACATTGCGGGGCTGATGGAGAGAGTTGGCCTGCCGCATTCCGGCGCCTTTTTATCACAACGCGCAGCGGATCTGTCTGGGGGCGAGGCGCAGCGCCTGATCATCGCGCGCGCGTTGCTATCGCGACCGCTCTGCATGATTGCGGATGAACCGACGGCATCGCTGGACAGCGATACCCGCGATACCATTCTCAACCTCTTCAGGCGCCTTATGGTAGAGGAGCAGCTGGCCCTGATCGTGTTTACGCATGACCCGAAGGTAGCAGCGGCCCTGGGTCACGAAATCCGCTTTCTATCGGAAGGGCAGCTGCGTCTTAGTCCTTCGGGCGTTGCAGCTTAGCGGTGATCGGCTTCACCCTGTGCTGCCTGCAGCGCGCGCACTTCTGCTGAAAGCCAATCAAGGTTGTCATCCGCAATCCCGAGATTGCGCAGATGATCGGCCGTATTCCACAGATAGTCGCAGTTGGGGCCGCGTTCACCGGCCGCATGGGCGATGATCTCTGCCTGTCGTGGCAGGCTGTGGTTGTCATATTGTTCATGATCCCGGTTGACGACATAGGTCAGTGCCTCAACCATGCGGCCATCGGCGAGGGCAAGCGGCGTCGTGATTTCACGGTACGCGGGATTGAACAGCTCGCGCGCGCGCAGGTCTTTCAGGACCTCTGGTTCCTGACCGGATGTCACCGCCAGTGCAACGCCGTTACAGACCGCGTCTTCTGCGGCGTCCAATGCAAGCACCAGACCAGGTTGCGCAAAGGTGCCGCGATAGCGCAGAGAGTTCAGACAGAACCGGCGCTGATAGCCGCTGAGTTGGGCGGGCAGCTGCTCCGCTGGTTCAAATCCGGGATCCCAGATCAATGATCCATAAGCAAAAACCCAAAGTGTGTCGGACATTATGCAGTTCCTTGATGCGGTCAGGATGCGCCCCCGTCGGAAAAAAGGCGGAAGAGGTCAGGGGTCCCCTCTCCCGCCAGGCAGATCAGTCTGTCAGTTGGCGATAGGAGGTCACCAGACTGCTGTAAGGGGGCACGAAGACTGAACGCATTTCGTCGCCGATCTGAACCGTTTCCTTGACGTCGAAATGCAAATGGATCGGCAGTTCCGAGATCCAGGAATTTGACACTTTGCCAAGGCGATCCCCTTTGGACACCTTGTCCAGCGGGGCAACGGCGAGATCGTCCATATTCATGTGAACATAGCGGTAGAGCGTGCCGGAGGGCGTTTGCAAGGTCAGGGCGAAGCGGCCTACATGCGCAATCACACCGTCCTCAACCGCAACTGCCCAATGGGTATCAGTCTGGCAGGTAGCGGGGCGAATATCCTGTCCCTGATGGCCGCCCGATGCACAGACCGGCAAATCTGAACGGCGCAGCTCGCAGAAATTGTCGCGCCACGGATAGCTGTAATTGACGCTGTCACATTGGCTTCCGCCATTTCCCTTGAACCCGCCGGGTGCATAAACGTGGGAGTTCGCATAGGCTGGCCCACTTTCCAGCGGGAAGCGCATATCGGGATAGAGAACCGCCCCGATTGAGAGACCAATACCGGTGTCTTGGATCAGGTCGCCGGGCGCTTTGAAGCGGTCATCTGCAATTGCGGGCGTGACGGAGATCAGTGCCGAGAGAGCGAGAGCACCGCAATAGAGGCTTGTTGCGCGTGGTGTCATTGATCCGCTCCCTTCACCACGGTGAGGGATCCGGCCAGTTCGGCAAGATAGTCTGGTTTGATACAGCGCGCATCCTCAGTCGGCGCATCGCAGGTGATCCGCAGAGTGTATGTCCCACCAAAGCGGCTGAGCATGTGATCAGCCCCGTCGCCCGTGGACTCGTAGGATCGCGCTTCGTGTTTGAAAGACAGGCCAGGCACGTCAACAAGGTGGGTTCGGCTCCCCATGACACTGACCTGCACTCCCTCCAGCTGGTAGTAGGCCGCGTAGGCATTACCCTGCCCACGAAACGCTGGAAGACCGGCGGCAGTATTGGCCCCGAGGATCATGACAGCCATTGCCATATCATCAAATCCATCAGGCTCGGTGGCAAGAAACGCAGCCGTGAGGGTTCGGTCGTCTGCACTTGCCGTGTCGATTGCAGACGTGGCGGCGGCCCAGTCAATGGTGTTCACAGCACGTGTCACGTCGGAGGGTTTATCTACCGCAAGGGCAGGGAGTGCCATCAACGTGAGCGCCGCAGCTGTGGCCGCGACCACTCCGGCAGCTTTGGCACAAGGGGATGAGGTCATCGTCTCTCTCCAGTCATTATTTATTCAGGTTGGCTCGCTCTAGGCGGGTTCCAGCGTTTTTGGCGTCGCGGGATTGGCGGCTTTCTTGGACTTGGCGTGCAACCTGGTCATCTGGCCAAAAATGTTGCGCCGGTGCATTTCCTCGGTGCCGCCCACGCTACAGAACGCCAGAGCATCCCGCAGAAAGGTGGTAATCTGCCCCTCGTGGTAGCCTTTGCTGCCGTAGAGCTTCATCAGCTCCATCGCGCCTTCAACGATGGTTTCCGCACCGACGAGTTTGGAAATCGAACAGGTCATTGCGGCTTCCGGAGCACCACTGAGCAGTTGGTGCAGCGCGCCGTAGGATACCCACTTTGCGCTTTCGGTGCCGATGCGAATGTCGGTCAGCTTTTTCTGAATATACTGATGCTCGATGATCGGGACATCAAACGTTGTCCGTTTATTGGAAAAATCAAAGGCCTCAGTAAGCATAGGTTCAATCAGCCAAGCCGCAGCCAATCCGTAGTACAACCGCCCCATCGAAACAATGTTGACCAGATTACGCAGGCCCGCGCCCGGTTCGCCCAGAAGATGGCCGTAGTGGAGCGGCACATCATCAAATCGCATTTGGCCGGTCGGCAGGTCCAGATTGCCCAGCTTGCGATCTTGCACGCCAATCGTCAGTCCGGGGCTATCGGCATCCAGCAACACCAGCGAAATGCCTTCACGGCCGTGGTCACTCAGCTTACAGACAACAAGAATGAAGCTGGCGACTGGGGCATGAGCAATGTTGTATTTTGCGCCGTTCAGACGGAAAGTCTCATTGGGGCCGGGGGTTAACAGTGACGACGTTGCCCGCACATCCGTGCCAGTGTCGGGATCCGCGATTGCAGTGGCGCTCAGCTCCCCATTGAGGATCCGGCCCAGATATTCGCGCTTCTGACTGTCGCTGCCATAGAGATCCAATGCGCGCACCATGCCAGCCTGCGCGATCACCGACAGCAGCATTCCGGGGGTGCGCAAGGTGGCCGCAAGGCCTTCCAACGCGGCAGTAAACCCCCACCAATCCCGGCCGTCACCGCCAAAGTCGCGCGGCACAATCATCCGCCACAAACCGCCTGCGGTCAGCCGATCCCAGGTGCGCTGATCAAAGGCACGACGCCCCAGGTGCAGCTCATCCGGGTCGGCCATTTTCCCGATCGCTGCAAAGGCAGTGCGGGTCTGCTGTTGCTCGGCTGTCCAGTTCAATTGCATGTCTTCGTCCTCGCAAACAGGGATCAGGCGGTTTCCTGAAAAGTCGCAACGCTTTCCTTGAAGGCATCCGGCACCGGGTAGGTCGCCTGTTTGTCGTAGTCGAACATCACATGGACAGATTTGGCATTGGCCACGACGCGCCGATCCGCGTCGTCGATATGCATCACATGCTCCATCTCGAAGCTCTTGCCGCCAAAGCTGATCACCCGGCTGCAAACGACGAGGTTGTCGCCATAGAGCGCCTGAGAGATGTAGTCGCAGGAGGTTTTGACCATGATATGCGGCAGCTTCTCGGACTTTGGCAGCTCCAGAAGGTCATGCATGTATTCCAGGTAGGCCGATTGCATGTAGTCGTAGTAAACTGGGCTGCTGACATGGCCCATGGAATCCGTATCGCGGTAGCGGATTTCGACGGGGGTTTCGAAGGCTTTGTTGGACATGATGTCCCTCCTGTTGGTGTAGATTATCGGGGCAGGATCAGGCGTGCTGGGTGCAGTCCTGGCAGGCGCGTTTTTCCAGCGGACCATGGATGGTAAATCCCATGGGAACGGGACCGAATTTGCGCAGGATCGGCAGCCCGAATTTCTCGGCTGCGCAGAGCGTTGTGATACAGCCGTCAGCGTGGCCCTCGGCGCAGTCACGCGCGGCGATGACATTGCTGGAGACAAAGCGTCGCTCAACCGTGATCGGGAGCAGCTTTTCAGGTGCAGGGTGGGTGGCGCAGATCTTGGGCGCCGCCCCGGTGCGGGAGGCGAGAACCATATTGTCGGTGTTCATGATGAACACATCCAGCAGCTTCATCTTCTGGATATGTTCGTAGATGATTGAGTGCAGATGCGGGTAAGCCACCACGCCAACCAAAACTGCCCCATCCTGGCAGGCGACACTGTCTGCGGCCTGTTCCATCGTCCGATGCAGTTTTACCGAAGCGCCCTGACACCGGCGCAATGCCCAGGATAGGGCTGCACGCTCGCAATTGGTACCAGCCGGACCTAGCGTATGAACCTGTTTCACCCAGCCGAATGTTTCGGGGTGCGGAATATACTCGGCGTCGGCGTTATTTTCGATTTGAAGATCCATCACTCGTCTCTTCCGCTAAATGAATTCATATAGGGTCACTGGAAATACCTTATCGGTTTATCCAAATTCGATTTGGATATTGAGGTAAGGGTAAGTTTTCATGATTATTGCGGTGGGTTATTGTCTAGGTTTGCACCAGCCCTACATCACAGTTTCCAACGAATCTAATTTCTTGATCTCATCGAAACGGTAAAGGCTTCTCGGAACAATTCGAAAAACCTGATGCTGTTCCTCAGGTATGATGAGGAGTGGGTTATGAACTCACAAATGTCATGGAAAAGCGGAAATTGTCGGTACAGCGGATCACTTTATCCGGCGTGTCGCCCGATAAGCAGGCGAAATGCCGCTCACGCACTGAGGTCGTCAGTTTGCACTAAAAGATGGCCTGTTTCACCCTCCTTGGAGGGCGAAACAGGCGCTGGACTGCTGTGTGTGTCATACCGGCGGCGTCACATATTTTTGAGGCCCGTGGCCATGACACGCAGGGTAGTCAGAGGGGGATACCAAGATGGCCAGTGTCAGCTTGACTGGGCTGGGTTCCGACCAACGCCATCATAAAGGTCAAGACAGCGCTCAAACCAGTTTGAAACGATATCATCGTTTTCAAACAGAGTGTTGGGCGCACATACGTTACACCATTGAAGGGTCCCAAAAAGGGTAAAATCGGCATAGGCAGGCATCGCCCCTGACAGCCAGTCCTGGGTCGACAGAAGATCACGTACCGGCGCTAGTTTTTCCGGCAGCCGCGCGCGTTCGTCCTCGCCCCCTTCGGCCATAGTCTCAAGTGGCATGCCGAACCGACGTTCACGGGCAGATCGGAAATAGACTTGGTCATCCGGGGACATCAGATTGTGCATATCCATGACAGCAATGGTTGCGAGACTGGGGTGTAGGACGGTCTTACAGTAGCTTTCCACGAAACGGGTCAACGCTACCGCCCCTTTGCCATCAAACAGGGCCGGGGCATCGGCATAGGTTTCGTCAAGATATCGGGCAATATCGAAACTCTCCCCCAATACCGTATTACCATCACGCAGCACTGGAACGCTGCTAAAGCTTCCGTCTTCAACATTTGGGATATCTGCGAAAGAGACCGGGATAAGGTCGTAATCTAGCCCCTTATGATTCAGGGCCATAATAATTTTCCATACGTGTGGTGAATAGTGACGTATTCCGTCTTCGCCACATAGGCTGTACAGCTTGCGGTTCATCTGTGCGCTCCATATTGAGATTATAGGGATAACTTTGGCTGGAAAACCAGGAATCAATTCCTTCAATAGTTATCGGAACTTTACCCGCGCAAATGAAATCATCAATATGTTTATTGCAAAATAAAAAACCGGCAAACAAAAGCGGTATTGAGGCGCTGGCAGGGGTGGATAGCACCGCTGGGCTGGCAGTCTCTGGGTGTGGTTGCGGCGTGATGCTAAGCAGGAATCGCCATCTGTTCGGTGTTCAGCAGATCGCGCACGGCGCTGATGATTGGATCTTTTGCACGCGATGCGAGATGCGCGAACAGGACACGTGTGGATTTGCGCACCTCAAGAAGCAGCGCGATGTCGCCGCTCACCGGTTCGGCCCCCGCAGAACTGACATGCACCAGCCCTATCCCAGCACCGCTTGCGATCAGGGTCCGAGTGATCGTTTCGTCGTCAACATTGATGATGCGGGCTGGTTGGATGCCGTTTTCCTTAAACAAACGCTCCGCAATGCGACCGCAGCATGAACTATACGTCGGATAGATCCAAGGCAGAGCTTCGAGACGAGCCCAGTCAAGTTCTGTGCGTTCCGGGACCAGATCCGGGGCCGCGGCAAGATAGACGCTAAAATGCGAAATTTCGAGCGTTTCCAGATCGGTATGTGCTTCGTCCGGATCAATGAAAAAGCCGGCATCCAGCCGTCCATTGCGAATATCGTCCAGCACGCTGGAGGAGGTGCCATGTTGCAAAGCGACCTCCAGGTCAGGGAAGTTCTTCGACAGATCTGCCAGCAGGCGGCTTACCTCAGTTGATCCCAGATTGCGCCCGGCACCGACCCGTAGCTGACCGGCCAAACGACCACGCAGGCGAGAGGCTTCCTCCAAAAATTTCTGGTGATTGTCCAGCAGTTGCCGCGCTTCCACCAAGAGCCGCTGGCCGTCGGTGGTGACGCTCATGCCACGTGGTGTACGCTGGAACAATGTCAGGCCAAGCGTGTCTTCCATCGTCTTGATGTGGGCGCTGACGGCAGGCTGACTGCGAAACAGCAATTCTGACGCGCGCGTGATACTTCCTTCCCTTGCCACAGTGACAAAGGTCTTGAGTTGACTGATATCCATGGTTACCCCTTCAGATGCTATAGGGCGCCAAGGACCATGGCGCCGCTATACAATGGCACGCCACCACCCCTGGTCAGCGCACTCAGACCATCTTTTATGCGCCTTTTGCGTGAAGTCAAAATATAAACACTCGCAAAACGGTAGTTCGGCTACATTCCGCCTGCGCTCAATACCAGCTAGAATGCGCTCATTCACGCTCATCAACGAATTGATGAGACATAGGCGACGTTATAGCGAACTGAGGTAACGGCGGCGTAACGGAGTGGACGTCAGCTGATCGACGTAGCGCCATCGCCCATCCGTCGCCACAGGCTGTTCAACGTGGGTTTGCTATTCTCGGTCTCGCGATAAAGACGGACCGATATGGGGGTCACAAACGCCTCCCCACCGGCAAGCGCAAGGCGGCCCTCAGTAAGTTCGGCCTGGCAGAGTTTGCGAGGGAGCCACCCCAGCCCGAAACCTTCAAGGATCATTGCCTTAACCGAGTTGGCCAGAGAATTCTGGTTCACCACCAGCAGGTTTGGCGGCGAAATCTGCTGGCGCAGCGTGTGGTCCAATACCGATCTCAGCGCCGATGCGCTCCCATACGACAGCAGGGGTATCTGCCGCTTGGCATCCCGGCGCAGATCAAACAGCGGGTTGCCGTCAGCATCGGTTTTTGAAACCGGGATGAATTCGTCCTCTGACAGCGTGAGGTAGTCGCATTTGCTGACCTCCAGCGGGGACAGGAAATCCATCGCCGGGTGCCAATAGGTCAAGATAACGTCGCAGTACCTCTGCTGCAGCGCGGTCACAAATTGATCGGCCGCCCAGCTGGTTGAGTTGAGATCAACGTCCAGCCCGCCAGCCTCCATCAGAGGTTCGATGTGGTCTCGGAAATGCGTCATGTAAAGCGACTGTGACGACGCAAAACGAATGACGTTTTCACCTGCAGCATCAATAGTCTGGCAGCGTTCGAGTGTCTCAGAGTATGTGCGCAGGATGATTTTGGCCTGCGACAGGAATACATCCCCGGCTGGTGTCAAAGACAACGGGAAAGTTTGCCTGTTGATCAACTTCACGCCCACCTCATCCTCCAGGGCACGAATGCGCCTGGAGAATGCAGGTTGGCTGACATTGCGGTCTTCCGCCGCGCGCGAAAAATTCTTGTGCGTTGTCAGCGCTTCAAAATCTCTGAGCCAGATAATATCCAACTTGCCTAGGTCCGTTCTGGGGTCATCCAGTGGGCCGGGGGTTCCGGTGTTTAGCTGTCTAGCCTATTTTCTTCGACTGCGTGGCAGGCGACGGTGCTGCCGTCTGCCTGGCGCAGAGGCCGTGGCCGCGACTCGCGACATCTAGCATTCGCAAATGCACAGCGCGTTTGGAAGGGGCAACCTTGAGGCAAGTTGATCGGCGTCGGGATCTCACCTTGCAGCCGAATATGGTTTTGTCCTTGGTCTTTCAACTGTGGGACTGCCGACAACAGGGCCTTGGTGTATGGGTGTTTCGGGTTTTCAAACAGGGTCCGGGTATCGGCCAGTTCGCACAATGTCCCGAGATACAGCACCGCAACGCGAGTGCCAAAATGCTCCACAACACTCAGATCATGGGTGATGAAGAAATAGGTCAAACCGCGCTGGTCTTTCGCCTCCAGCATCAGGTTCAGAACCTGCGCCTGAATCGAGACGTCCAATGCCGAGATGGGTTCATCTGCGATAATGAACTCAGGGTCCACCGTCAGCGCGCGCGCAATGGCGATCCGCTGGCGTTGGCCGCCGGAGAACTCATGCGGATAGCGGCTGGACCAGCTGGGATCCACACCAACCGACCGCATCACTTCTGAGACCTTGTCGCGAACTTCGCCGCGCGACAGCGAGGGATTGTGATGGCGAACCGGCTCTTCCAACGCTTGCTGAATTGTCATGCGCGGATTGAGGGAGGCATAAGGGTTCTGAAAGATCATCTGCATCTTCTTGCGCAGAGGCATCATCTCCCCGCGCGAGCGATCATCGATCCGTTCACCATCATAGTGGATTTCGCCGCCACTCGGCGTCAGCAGTCCCGCGACCAAACGGGCGACTGTAGATTTGCCGCAGCCTGATTCACCGACAATACACAGCGCCTCGCCCCGATCAGCACTAAGCGAGACATTGTTCACCGCATGAACAGCGCGTTTTTCCCGGGTGATGCGACCGCCGCGCAGCTTGATGGTTTCCAGAAACCCTTTGTCCAGCTCAAAGCGTTTTTCAAGGTTCTTCAGTTCAAGCAATGGTTTGCTGTCTTGTGTCTGGATGGTCATACGCTTGCCTCCTCAAGGCTGGCATTTTGCAGGCGGGAGACTTCGTGACAGGCGACCTCGACCTGACGGTAGCTGACTGTTTCCGGCAAGACCTTGCGGCAATGGTCGACCGCATATTCGCAACGCGGGCTGAACGGGCAACCCGGCGGGATGGATGCCAGACCAGGCATATTTCCTGGGATCTGCTTCAGCCGTTGACCCGGCAGAGTCTGTTGCGGTAGCGCATTGATCAGCCCCTGCGTATAGGGGTGCTGGGGGTCGTTGATGATCTCACGGGTCGGACCAGCCTCAATCAGCCGGCCGGCATACATCACCAAAGTGCGCTCCGTCATCTGGCTAACGACGCCCAGGTCATGGGTGATCAGGATCAGACCGACCTTGTTGGACTGGCACAGTTCCAGCAGCAATTCCATGATATCCGCCTGAATGGTCACATCCAGCGCGGTAGTTGGCTCATCCGCGATGATCAGTTCGGGATCAAGCAGCAGCGCCATCGCAATGATAATCCGCTGGCGCATGCCACCGGACAGTTCATGCGGGTATTGGTTCAGTCGCTCCTCGGGCGAGGGGATATAAACCTCTCGCAGCTTCAGCACCGCGATCTGTTCCGCTTCGGCTTTGCTCAGCGAGCGGTGGGCCTTCAGCGTCTCCACCATCTGCTGGCCGATGGTCAGCACCGGATTGAGGGTCACCATCGGATCCTGGAAAATCATCGCCATGCGATTGCCGCGGATCTTGCGCATTTCGGCGTCTGACAGTTTGACGATATCCTTGTCGCCAAACAGGATCTGACCGCTGTCGATGAAGCCGGGTCGGCTGAGCAAGTTCATCAGCGAAAACCCGGTGATGGATTTGCCAGCGCCGGATTCCCCGACGATGCCGAGGCGCTCGCCTTTGCCAAGATCGAAGGAAATCTGGTTCAATGCGGTGACGGTGTGATCACGCATCGCAAATTTGACCGTCAGGTCGCGAACGGAAAGCAACGACATCGCTCTTATCCTTTGTAAAGTTTCGGGTTCAGCACGTCTCGCATCCAGTCACCCAAGAGATTGATGACAAGAACGAGGACCACCAGAACCACGCCGGGGATGGCGGTGATCCACCAGCTGCCCGAGAAAATGTAATCAAAACCCGAGGAGATCAGTGAGCCGAGTGACGGCTGGCTCGGCGGCATGCCCAGACCAAGAAAGCTAAGCGAAGCCTCGGAGATGATGGCGTTGGCGACCTGCACGGTGGAGATCACAAAGATCGGGGACAGTGAGTTGGGCAGGATATGGCGGACCATGATCCGCAGCGGACCAAAGCCCAGCACACGCGCGCTGTCGATGTATTCTTTCTTCTTCTCGGCCAGAACGGTGGCGCGCACGGTGCGGGCGTATTGCGGCCATTCGGCGACGCCAATCACCGCGATGAGGAAATAGATTGCATATTGATTGAAGGTCTCGCTGCCGAACATCGCCTGCGTCACCGCAAGAAAGATGATGGCCACCATCAATGTTGAGAACGACAGCTGGATATCGGCAAAGCGCATCAGCAGGCTATCGATCCGTCCCCCGACATAGCCGGCCACCAAGCCGATGGAAATCCCGAGGAAAGCCTGCAATGCCACAGCGCAGAGACCGATCAACAGCGACAACCGTGTCCCATAAAGGATGGTGGACCACAGATCGCGTCCCTGATCATCGGTGCCGAACACAAACTGTGAATCCGACCCGTCAATCCAGACCGGTGGATATTCGCTGTTCATGATATCGATTTGCGCCGGATCATAGGGGTCAAACGGAGCCAATACCGGTGCCAGAACCGAGGCAATGGTAATGACCAAGAAGACCGCGAAGGAGACCATCGCCACCGGGTTGCGCCGAAAGCTGTAGCCCATATTTGAGTTCCAAAGTCGGCTGAACCGCGATGGTGTACTTTGGTTTGTGCTAAGGCTGCTCATGCGCCCATCCTCGCGATATTAACAGTTGGATTGACGAGCCCGTAAATCAGGTCGACGATGGTGTTGGTGACCACAAAGATGAACCCCACGATGATGAGATATGCCACGATCAGCGGGGTATCGACGCGGTTCACCGCCTCCAGGAACATGAACCCCATGCCGGGCCACTGGAAAACGGTCTCCGTCAGGATGGTGTAGGCCACCATGGTTCCGATCTGCACACCGCCAACAGTGATCACCGGCAGCAACGTGTTCTTGAGCGCGTGGATGAAGTAAATGCGATAAGGGCGAATGCCCTTGGCGCGGGCGTATTTCACATATTCGCTTTGCAGTACTTCCATCATCTCAGCCCGGATCAGGCGCACGAACAGCGGCAGCATGATCGAGGCCAGCGCGACGGAGGGCAGCAGGATATGCACCCAACCATCTGCGGTGGCAAAATTTGTGTCCCAGTAGCCAAACACATGCACAACGTCGCCGCGCCCATAAGAAGGGAACCAGCCAAGTTCGACGGAGAACACAAAAATCATCAGGATCGCAGTCAGGAACACCGGAACGGAAATCCCAACAATCGAGATGCCCATAATCAGGCGGCTGAGGATGGTATTGGGTTTGATCGCAGTGTAGACGCCGAGGGGCACGGACAGGCCAACGATGATCAGGGTTGCGCCCATAACCAGCTCAAGCGTTGCCGGAAGTTTTTTCAGGATCACATCCAGCGCCGGTTCCTTAAAGAAGTAGCTGGTGCCGAGATCGCCCTGAAGGGCGTTGCCGAGAAAGCGGACATATTGGGTTACGAAGCTGTCGTTCAGGCCCAGTTCGTCGCGCAGCTGCTGACGGACCTCTTCGGAGACGGACTGACCGACCAGTTCCCGCAGGGGATCACCGAGGTTGTCCTGAATGGCAAAGCCGATCAGCGAGATGGCAAACATCACCGCGATGGCCTGGAACACGCGTTTCACGAGGTAGGCGAGCATGTTTGAGTTACCTTGTATCAGTCACTTGTTGATGGGCACAACGCCGTTGACGCCCGGCGGGCGGCAGGGACATGCCCATAAAGAAGTGGTGAAAATCTGGGGAATATTTCGAAAGAGCCGGGGCAGCGCTGCCGCCCCGGCCAGAAACCTATCAGTCGACTTTCAGATCGCCGAAGTAGGGGAAGTTCAGAGCGTTCACGATTTTTTCAGCGTGGACACCATCGCGCGCACCCCAGGCCAGATTCTGCCAGTGCAGCGGAATGAAGGCGGCTTCTTCATAAAGGATGCCTTCCAGCTTGCGCAGCAATTCACCGCGTTTGGTCTGGTCGGTTGTCGCATTGGCTTCCGCCATCAGCGCATCCGCTTCCGGGTTGCAGTAGTTACCGGAGTTGTACTGGCCGTTGCCGGTGGTTTCATCCGGGCAATGGGTCAGGAACTGGTGGAAGTTCGCTGAGTCTTCGGTATCCGCGTGCCAGCCGATCATCATCATGTCTGCCGCACGCTCGTCGAATGTCGGCCAATACTGCGCCTTGGGCATCGTCTGCAGATCAACTTTAATGTTGATTTTTGCCAGCATCGAAGCCACGGCCTGCGCGATTTTGTCATCGTTCACATAGCGGTTGTTCGGCGCCATCATGGTGACCGAGAAGCCATCAGCATAGCCAGCTTCCGCCATCAGAGCTTTGGCCTTCTCCACGTCAAAGCGCGGCGTCAGGCTTTCATCATAACCAAGGTAGCCGGCCGGGCTGGCCTGTGCACCAACGGTACCGAAACCACGCATGATGCGGTCCACGATGCCTGCGTTGTTCACGGCATAGTCGATCGCCTTGCGAACGCGTGCATCTTTGAAAGCTTCAACGCGGTTCTGGTTCAGTTGGAACGTGATAATACGTGTGCCAGGCTCGGTGATCAGCGTGGTACCGTCATGCTCCTCAACCCGCTTCAGGTCGGTCGGCGGAACGGGGGCGATAAAATCAACATCGCCTGCCAGCAACGCGGCCACGCGTGTCGGATCTTCCTTAATCGGCGTGAGGATGATCTTGTCGGCATTGCCCTCAGAAGCGGTGTCCCAATAACCATCAAAGCGGTCAAAGATAACCTTCACGCCCTGCTCACGCTCGGTGACAGTGAAGGGGCCAGTACCGGAAAGATTCCGCGAGGCGAAGCTGTCGCCATGCTTAACCAGTTCGGCCTTGTCTTTACCGTCCTCGGTGGTGCCGGAGTAAAACTGGCTGTCCATCGGGAAAATATACGTCGCAGTGTGCAGGATCAGCGGGTAGGGCTCGGATGTTTTCAGATCGAACGTCAGCTCATCCACCACTTCAACGTCGGTGAAAGGTGCAAAGATACCTTTGAAATCGGGGCTGGCCTTCAGGCGGTCAAAGGTCCAGTCGACATCAGCCGACGTCAGCGCGTTGCCGCTATGGAAGGTTACACCATCGCGCAGTTTGAAGCGCATTGTGGTGTCGTCGATCTGCTCCCAGCTTTCGGCCAGCCGCGGTGCGAACTGCAGGTCTTTGGTCCAGCGCACCAGCGGGTCAAAAACCATATGCGAAAGCTGCAGAGTGCCACCCGACAACTGCTCATGCGGGTCCAGCGAAACCGGATCGGCATCATAGGCCACCTTGATGGTCACTTCTGCCATTGCTGCCGTGCTCAGGGTTGCCGTCAGCGTGGCAACAGCGAGCGTGCTCGCAAAATGTTTCATTATTCGTCCTCCCGTTACGATATTGTTATTTCATCGGTATCGCAGGGCTGGCGAACAATCCAATGCCGATTGCAATGCGGCTATGCAAAATGCGTATAGCTATATTTATTAATATATTTCAATAGTTTGAATATCCTGTCTCTTCATCAGAGGCAAACCCGCATTCCATATATCACAAGGGCCGACTCCGATTCAGAGCGGCAGAATCAGCTTCGACGGCGAAACCGAACGTGGCGACTTGTGCTGAAACTTGCGCACAACGAGCAAGCATCTGCGCCACTTTCTGCCTAGAGCCGCGCGGTCCCCGAATAGTCGCACCCCCGAGAATCAGAGCGCAGCAAAGGCAAACCGCGCCGAACCCTCGTCGTTGATCAAGAAACAGTCGATGGCATTGAGGCTCTTTGTGCGTGATGCGCGCCCATTAATGCCCCGTTAACCATGATTGTCGGCCAAAAGTTTGCGCGCAGTTCGGAAAAACCCTATCGCTTTTAATCAAATCGTTCCATCCAATGCGAAAGAGAGAGCCCCCAATGGCAAATGTATTCGTTGCGTCGTTTCCAGGCGTGTCCTCGCTGAGCAACTACTTGGCCTTTGATGGGTTTGAGACCTCTCGTACATCGTTTGGAACCATCGTCTCGCCTACTGAGCTTGAGCAGACCGGCGAAGATGGTTCAATTCTGCGTCTCGGCGGCGATTTCTCTAGCGCAGATCAGGCCGATTGGCAGATTTTCTCTATGGATCATTCGCTTAATGGCGCCCCGATTGTGTCAATTTCTGACATTTCGATGAGCTTTGATCGTTTCGTATCGTTGCGCGCCGAAGACGTCGCACGGGAGCTGCTGTCCGGCGATGACCAAATCACCGCACTCTTGAATGACAATGTAACAGCAATTCGAACCTATGCTGGCGGCGATCGGGTTTCGTTGGGCGCCGGCGACGATACCGTAGCGGCTGGTGCTGGTAATGATTTCCTGACCGGGGGTTTGGGTGCTGATGTTCTTCGCGGCGGTTCGGGAGCCGACACGTTGCACGGAAACGGCGGCGATGATGTACTTCGCGGCGGAGTAGGCCGTGATGTCGTCTTCGGCGGCGTGGGAGCCGACCTTCTTGGGGGTGGTCGAGGCAATGATCGCCTGATCGGTGGGTCAGGCAGTGACACAATTCGCGGCGGCGCCGGTGTAGATCGCTTGTACGGCGGAACCGGAGATGACCTCATGACCGGAGGTGACGGGGCCGATATCTTTGTGTTTAACGAGGGCGACCACACAGATCGCATAACTGATTTTGAGGTTGGCGTTGATCGCATCAAACTGGGTCGTGGGGCGGAGAGCATGGACGATGTGGATTTCGCCCAAGTTGGCGACGATGCCGCAATCTATTTTGCCAATGTGACCATTCTGGTCGAGGATACGACCTTTTCTGAACTGCAAAGCGCAGACCACTTTCTGTTCTGATATAGTGGTGATCGGGCCAGATATCCTGCCAACCACCCGGCGGCAGCACTCAGAGAGCTACTCTCTGGGCATCCTGGCGGCAACAAACGAGCCGAATTCGGCTCATCGAAGGAGGTAAAAGATGATGAATGTTAAGTGTAAACTCGTTGCCGCAGCCCTTTCTTGCGTCCTGCCAATGGCGGCAGCTGCCGACCCACTGCCACGCAGCGCGAAAATCGCAAGCCCGCAGAAAATCGCCAAGATCTATTCTGGCAAGACTGAGCTTTGGACCAACAATTGTGGTGGGGGGATCTACTTTGGTCCCGGCGGTCAGGCAAGGGCATGGTGCGCTGACCAAAGTGACAACCTTGGTGCCGGGACTTGGAGCGTGGATGCCAACGGCCAGATGTGTCAGGATCTTGTCTGGTATTACCCCAGTGGGCGCCGCGCGGGCGCCAGCGCAAGCGACAAATCCTGCATTAGCCATGTTGTTGATGCTTGGGGAGTCATGTGGCGCAGCTGGCCAAATGATCCAGAATGGTGGCCGATGGGAAAAGACACAGGCATGGTGCGCGGTTATAAATTCCAGACTCAGGTTCGGCAGACCCGCTCGAAATTGGGTTTCTGACAACTACGCTGGAACTGGTCATTTGAAGGGTCGGAGAAAAATCTCTCCGGCCCTTCGCTTTTAGCTTGCACCGACGCATAACTGCGCATAAACCCCGCCGCAGTGGACCGATAGCTCAGCTGGATAGAGTACTTGACTACGAATCAAGGGGTCGGGGGTTCGAATCCTCCTCGGTCCGCCACTACCTCTTTCGTAAGATTACACATGGTTCTGCCTTTTGCGGCAGACAGCTTACTTGGTCGATTTTAAGAAATGTTCCGCCCGTGCAATTGAGAAACGGAGGACCATAGCTGGCGACAAGGTGGCCCAAACCCGAAGATATTGTCGTGAGGTTACGGCAAGTCCAAGTTTTGACGGGACAAGGCATGCCCGGATTGATGCGAACCGTCAGATGGGTGCGGCAGAGCAAACATATTACCGCTGGAAGAAAAATATGGCGGAATGGGCACAAGACGTTTCAACGAACTGAAGCGGCCGCAGAAGCAGAATGAGCGTCTTCGCCGAGCAGTTTCGGACCTGACACTGGACAGATTAATCCTATCCAAGGCCGCAAAGAGAAACTTCGGAGCCCCTCGCACCGCCGGGCCTGCATCGACCACATTCGCAGCAAGATGAAGGTTTCTGAGCGTTGCGGTTACCGCGTTCTGGGCAAACATCGGTTCACAAAGCAGCGATTTGCTTCAAGGGTGTGCAGACGAGGAACGCCTGATCGCCGATATGGTTTGGCCAGGTTGCGGCCCTACCGAGAGACGCTGGCTGGCAGGTGAATGACAAACGTGTCGAACCTCTATCACCGCCGGAATGCGATTACCGACGCCTCCTCTCTTTTGCTGAGAACGGTTGAGCAGGGGTCTTTCGGCCCGGTCCTCTGACCCTCGATAGTCTGTCGTTTGCGCCACTTCACCACCGTCTTGGGATTGATCCCCAGTTCCCGGCTCAACTCCGCGATCAAAGCTTGCGCTTCTTGGGATCATGCTACGCATAACCCTGCCAGCCAATGGAGTGCGGTATTGCTGCTCTGTGGGCATGCGTGCCCTGTCGGCAGATCGGCTGTGCAAATCGCCTGCTGGCTAACAGTACGTGGCGCTGCCACGATAAACTTATCCTACAAGGCCTCCTTCCATTCCAACAATAGGATCACACCATCAAACCATGGGATCAAACACCTGGGAGTACTTTGTTCAGAGCCAGAGAGCACGACAGTTCAATATGTCTCGCCCCTTACTCTCTGGAAAACTATTCCCGTGGAGATAATGCGCGCCGAAACATGTCAGCGCGCATCGGAGGAAATGTTACGTCAGCCTGTGGCGCAGGGCCGGGAGGCGGGACAGGAACATCCAGTCAACAACAAGCAGCGCCAGAAGTGCCAGCCCTGCCATCGGAAACGCCATGGACACGGCCAGGCCAACCAGGACTGCGCCCTGCCAGATGGGCATTTCCTTTGGCATCGGCGGCGCCGAAAGACGGCCAGCCCTGGTCGGACGACGTTTCCACCAGAGCACAATTGCGCTGACACATAGGAACAGGACGGACAGACAAACCAGCGTGTTTGCGAGAACGCTCCATAGCCCCAGGGTCCCCATATGAAGGGCGATGCCAACCGCCATCGCCTTCCCCGCCCAAGAGTAATCGGCAAACCGGACATCGGCCAGGATCTTACCCGTATGGCGGTCGATATGAACGGTCCGGTCGGAGGTGGGGTTGGTGCTGTCTGTGCTCATTGAATCCCGGCTGACGGTCCAGACACCGGTGTCGCCGCGCGGAATGCTCAGCTGATATCGCCCCTCAAACCCGATGCGGCGGGCGAGGGCATCGATGCTGTCGAGGTCGACAACAGCAGTAGTCACACCAACCAGTCCCACATCGCTGCCCGAGGCGGGCATCGGCGTTTGTTCCAGCGCCCATGGAACCTCGCGACGGGCGTGATCCATACTGGCATGAATATCGTCGGACAGCGGGACATTGTCCCATTTTTCGGCTGGGAACTGGCTCCAGGCCTGCACCATTTTGCCCCCCCAAACGCCAGCCCAGGCGAGGCCGGAAATGAGAAACAGCATAAGAAACAGTGAGATCCAGATGCCGACAACACCATGCAGGGATTTCCACAGGCTGCGGCCACGTCCCGGGCTGGGTAGCAAGGCACGACGCCATCCAATCGTCCGGGGCCACCACATGTAAAGGCCTGTTGCAATCAGCACCAACGCCAATGAGGCTGCGGTTTCCAGAATGCGGTCACCACTGACGCCAAGCATCAGATCGCTGTGCAGATTATCCGCAAAATCGTACCAACCGCTGCGGCGCGGGAAGGTCTCGATGACCTCCGCAGAATAGGGATCAACCGCGATCATGATGGCATCGCCCTCGTGATCGACGCGGAAAAGCGCTGCGCGGTCGGCGGCGCGGGGGGCCACATATTGTCTTAGTTCGCCGTCTGGCAGGCGTGCCTGCGCGGCCTCCGCCTGTACCGACAGTGGCTGAACCTGTTCTTGCGCAACCACCGGCGTACGCTCACCATCGCGGCCATCGATCCAAGCGATCCACAGCATGGCGAGGCCGGTAACCGCAAGCACAGCGAGAAAGGGAATGACAAACAGACCAGTGTAGAAGTGCCACCGCCAGGCGGCAAAATAGAGTTTTTGCGCGCTGCCCTGCGGCTGCGCGGTAGAATTGGGCATATTCATGGGTTGGCTCCAGGCCTTTGGGTGCTGTTGTTGCCACAGCACCTGAGTTGCAATTGACGTCAGAGAAGCGTTGTCAAAAGCGCGGGAGGAGCGCGGCTGCCATGAGCCGGATCACGCCAAAGCGTGCAGTGCGGTCGCGTCACCAATGGAGCGGAGGCCGTTGGTCGTTGCACCCATGCGACGCCGGATATTGCCGGATGGCCGGGTATCAGCGCGGCTGCAACCAGTCGGCAGGCTTCACATTGTGCGAGAGTGCCGTGCCCCGGATCCTGACTGTCGCCACATAGATCACTGAGTGCACCGCCTGCCGCGACAAAGGCTGCGTAGTCGGGGGAGTCTTCGGCGCGCTCAATCGTATGCGCAAAACCAGTGCTGGCCAGGGCCAACACGAGCGCCAGAATCATGGCCAGTCGTGGAAAGATATGAACCGCGAATCGCATAGAGAGTGTCGTAGTGTGACTGCGGTTAAATTGCGAGTGGTTCTGAGGTGGAATCAGGGCTTTGAAAGCCGAAAGGGTCATGTGCTGTGCGATAGTGGGTCTGATCCGTGACAAGGCGCTATGCCTGCCCGGCGGCCCGTCTGGCTGAGAAGAGCGCAGCTCCATAGACCAGCACATATCCAAAAAATGCGGCGCACCAGGCCGTAGCCGAGAGGTGATAGAGCCAATCGGCGCTGCCTAGGCCGATCCCGGCGACAACTCGGGCGACGCTTGCCAATAAGAGCGCCAGTAAGATCAGTTTTGTGCCAGGGCCAGCCACCAGCGGTCGCCCTGTATGGCCCAGCGTGGCACGTATCATTACCGCAAGGGTCATCATGCCAATGGCGCCAGCCATCCAGAGGTGCTGTGCAGCGGCAGCGTCCAGTGGCACCTGCGGTATTTGCGCCATAGCCATGAGAACAGCGCCGATAGGGATCATCGCATAGGCCAGATGCAGCACAGCGAGCAATGGTTCTGCCGCCGTGCTGTGTCCCTGCCAGCGCCCCATGCGCAGCAGATGCCCTATTGCAAAGATCGTCAATGCGACGGCCGTCGCGAGATGATCAGGCATCGCCACCCAGATACCAAGGGCGGGCAGGCTGATAGCCAAGACAGCTTTGTCTAACCGCTGCATCGGGCTGGCGGGACGAGCATCAACACCCGTCTTAGTGAGCCAATTGCCCGTGAAACTGGGGATGATGCGACCACCGATGAGGCAGATCATGCCAATCACCGTTGCCAATCCCAAACGCATCCCGAGGCCTTGCGCCGGGTATCCGCCTCCTGCTGTTTCAAGATGCACCAATAGCAGCGCCAATGTGTGCAGCCCCAGCAACAGTAGAACAACAAGGTTGCGCCAGTTGCGCCCCGCGATGATCTCGCGCAGGATCACCGATCCTAGGATCAGTGGAAAACTCAGATCGACAAAGGCCACAACGACAGCAGACAGATCTGCGGCAAATAGGGTGGTGACGCGCCCTGCGAGCCAGAGCAGCACCAAACCCAGCAACGGCCAGCCTTTGAGCGGCGCCCGCCCGGTCCAATTTGGAACCGCCGTGAGTAGGAAGCCAGCCAGAACCGCACTGAGGTATCCAAACAGGAATGCCTTGGCATGCCAGGAGACCGGATCAAGCATGATCGGGAGCGTCAGCGCGCCGCTCAGCAGTCCGATCCAGGCGATCATAGCCAGCCCGGCCCAAAGCGCGGCGAGGAAGAAAAACGGCCGGAAGCCATAGGAGAGAATGGCGGGGGGCCAAGTTGGCGCGATTACATCCTTGCGACCTGCGTCTGTTGTCACTGTCATAGGTCAGATCCGTTTCTTAAAATACTTAGGGCTACGCTGCGTCCATCAGGCGTCGGATATGTCCGGCGAAGGCGTAAGTGGCAGGCACCGCGATCAGGGCGCCGATCGCGATGGAGACGGCGGTTCCCAACACCGGCAGCCCAAGCCAGCTGGTGATCAGGGAGGCAAAGAAGACGTTGACGGCCATCGCGCCTACACCAAAAGGATAAAGTGCGATTGCGATACGCCTGCGCGACCAGCCCGCCTGCGATGTCATCGCCTTGCCACCAAGACATGCACCGCTGCAAGGGCCAGCACCAGCGCAATACAGGCCAGCGCAAACCAGAACTCAGCGGTTGCAGACTGCGCCTGCGGGGCCGGGCGGTCGAAACCCGTGGCCAGCGCGGGCAGGGCGGTGACCGCGGCGCAGACTATTCCGGATAAGATATAACGCATGTCAGCTCTCCTGTGTCAGACTACGGTAGATGTCGGGCAGGGCCCGTGACAGTCGGGTAGGGTTCGGCAGGAGCGAAAACCCGCCGCGGCCGAAAATCCGGGCGAACCAGTCCTGACCGTCTTCGTCGATGATGATGCCATGCAGGCTTTGGCCCGCGCGGCGGGCGCTACGTACGGCCATGCGGCTGTCTTCAATACCGTGCTGGCCTTCGTAGTGGTCGAGATCATTGGGCTTGCCATCTGTTAGGACAATCAGCAGCTTACGGCTGGATGGCTCTGCCGCCAGCTGGGCGCTGACGTGGCGGATCGAAGCCCCAAGGCGGGTGTAGTGGCCCGGTTGCAGCGCGCCGATATTGGCGGTGACAGCATCGGACATCGGCATGTCAAACCCCTTGCAGCGGGTTAAGAACACCCGGTCGCGGCGCAGGGATGAGAAGCCCCAGATCGCCAATCTGTCGCCTGCAACATCAATCCCGAGAGCCAGCGCCGCCATAGCGTTGCGGGCAATGTCGATCACACTGCTGTCAGCAATCGCGGCTTCAGTGGACCGCGAGGTGTCGATCAGAAAGGCAACCGAGAGATCGCGCTGCTGTTGGCGTGCGCTCTGCCAAAGCCGATCACTGCCACGCCCGGTCGCCGCCAGATCGGCTTGGTTGGAGATAACTGCATCCAGATCCAGCTCGGCGCCGTCGACTTGCCGTGGCTGCAGGATGCGGCGCGGACGCAACGCTTCGAACTGGCGACGCACCATCCGGATCTGGCGGGGGTCGGGTCGAAAGGGATGCTGCGCGTCAGGCTGTGCATCCGCCTCAAGCACGCGGCAGTGATCCGTCATCTCACATTGGCTGAGATGGTTCCACTCGGGGTAGGTGTATTCCGCACTCAGCCGTTCGTGTTCGGCATCTGCGGGCGATAGATCCAGATGCAGCCGCAACCGGGACGCCAGCCGACGGTCATGTTTGGTAAGCGGGATAAGATCCTGATCCTCTGCGGCCTTTTGGGCGTTGTCAGGGTCATCATCATCAACACTGCGGTTGATATTCATCGACTCCACCCAGGACAGGATGGATTCAAACCGATGCAGGATGAAACTGTCCTTACGACGCGCCTGATCCTGATCGATGCGCGCGCCCAGCTTGCGACTGCTACTTGCCGCAGTCGGCAGCGCGGTCGCCTGCTCGGCGGATTCTTCTGCGGCCATTGCGGCGTGGCCGGGAGCCTCAAAACGGAGCCAGAACGGTACCGGTGCAAACGGGAGATAGCGCCCCGCCTCCGTTGGCAAATCTGTGCTCAGCGGTTGGTCGGTCGTGACCTCCCACGGATCCTGAGACAAAGCCGCGAGAACCTGTTCTGCGACCATCCGATCAGCGGCATGGGCTGGCTGCGCCTTGCGCTGTTCCAGGCACAGGCTTGCCATTTGTCGGTAGGTTTGCCGCAGGCCGGGACAATACCCGGCGGCACGGTGGCTGGCGGCAAGGGTGGCCCGGATCCGGGCCAGATCGGCAGCGCGGGCTGATTTGGTCGGCTGCGGTTGCAGCTCTGCGGGATCAGCGACCGCAGCCTGTGCGACCAGCCAGAAATAGGCAGCCCGGTTCAGCTCATAGCGGGGAAAGCAGGCCATCACGGGGGGCAGGGCCAATCGCCTACCGTCGTAACGTGGGATGAACTCGCGCATCCGATCCGCCGCAACCCGGTGCGTCAGGGATCGCCGGTGCTGTGCCACCGTGGCAGGTGCCTCCACCAGATCGACCGATGCGGCCCCGCCCAAGGCGCGAAACAGCACTGCAAGGCTGGGCCTCAGGTCCTGCAACCGGCAGGCCGCAGCAGATAGCGTCGCGCCATCCTCTGCGACCTCACCGGCGAGATTGCTGGCCATATCGTGCCAGAGGTTGCCAACAGTTTCCTCCGGCTCCATCAGGTCGAGCAATTTCATAGCGCTACCCGTAGATCGTCGCGATCAGATCGCGCAGCGCTTGTTTGATGTCCTCTTCATCGGTGAGAGGTTCGATGATCGCTGCCTCCAGCGCTGGCTCAATTGGCATGCCGCGATGGATCAGACTGGCGGTATAGATCAGCAGCCGAGTCGACACGCCCTCTTCCAGATCCATGCCCGACAGGGCGCGGATATGACCGGCCAACCGCACCAGCGGTTGCACCTTCGACACATCCAGCCCGCTTTCCTGAGCGACGATAGCGCATTCCGAGTGCGGGTTGGGAAAATCGAAACTGGCTGAGAGAAACCTTTGCCGTGTCGAAGGTTTGAGCCGCTTCAGCACGTTCTGATAGCCGGGATTGTAAGAGGCAACCAACATGAAGCCGGGCGGCGCCACCAGTTCCTCGCCGGTACGGTCAATCATCAGCGTGCGGCGGTTGTCGGTCAGTGGATGAAGCACCACGGTGACATCCTTGCGCGCCTCGACAACCTCATCCAGATAGCAGATGCCCCCCTCGCGCACGGCGCGGGTCAGTGGACCATCGACCCAATGGGTATCGCCCCCTTTCAACAAATACCGGCCAATCAGGTCAGCGGCGGAGAGATCATCATGGCAGGCCACGGTATAAAGCGGCCGATCCAGCCTGGCTGCCATATGTTCGACAAACCGTGTCTTGCCGCAGCCGGTCGGCCCCTTCAACAGAAGGGGCAGGCCTTGGGCATGGGCGGTTTCGAACAATGCGCATTCCTGAGCAATTTCATGGTAATGCGGGATCGGGCGGGGGGCATGCATGTTCATGACTTACTCCCCCGCAACCGTGCCGGTCTTATGCGCTGGTCCGGGTGCAATCACCTCATCCCGGCGCACCACCAAAAGCGCATAGATGAACAGCAAGGCCCCGATCACAACCGCAGCGCCGGCCCCGAACCGCATCAGATAGAAAATCGACAGGCTGTCCTGCACATCCATGTAATAGTCCCCGATAACGCGCTGCATATGGGTCTGAATGGTGCCGGCAAAGGTCAGCACGAAGGTCATGAACGCCATGCCGCCGGTCATCAGCCAGAAGCTGGCCATATTCAGAACCTGGTTATACGGCGCCCGTCCGCGCAGCATTGGCATCGCGTAGGTAAAGATCGCGAGGTTCAGCGCCACATAAGCGCCGTAGAAGGACAGATGCCCATGTGCAGCGGTGATCTGGGTGCCGTGGCTGTAGAAATTGACCCCATGCAGCGTGTGCAGGAACCCCCAGACACCCGCACCGAAGAAGGCAACAGTGCTGGACCCGAGCGACCACAGAAGAGCAGCCTTGTTGGGGTGGTTCTTGCGTCCCTTCCAGACCATCACAAAGGCAAAGGACATCATCAGGAAGAAGGGGATCACCTCAAACGTTGAGAAGATCGAGCCAACCCACTGCCAGTAGCCGGGCAAACCAATCCAGTAGAAATGGTGACCGGTGCCCAAAATGCCCGAGAAAAGAGCGGTGGCGACGATAACATAGAGCCATTTTTCAACCACTTCACGGTCGACCCCGGTCAGCTTCAGCAGCAGGAAGGCAAGGATCGCCGCCATCACCAGTTCCCAGGTTGCTTCCACCCAGAGGTGGACAACAAACCACCAGTACATCTTGTCCAGAGAGAGGTTTTCCGGGTTGATAAAGGCGAAAACCCACAGCAGCGACAGCAGCCATAGCCCCATCAACAAGACATTGGTGATCGCGGTTTTCTTCCCCGCCAGCACTGTCATCGACACATTGAAGAGGAAGATCAGCGCGGCGACGAGGATGCCGAACTTCACCCAGAGCGGTTGCTCCAGAAATTCGCGCCCACCGTGGATGCCGACCAGATAGGACCCAACCGCCCCAAGTGTGCCGACCATCAGGATCGCAAGCTGCAGATAGGCCAATTTGACCGAGTAGATCTCGCGCTCGGATTCCTCCGGGATCAGGAAATAGGCCGCACCGAAGAAGCCAAGCAGCAACCAAACGATCAACGCGTTGGTGTGCAGCATACGAATGATATTGAAGGGCAGCAGTTCAGACAGGAAATTGGGTGAGACATAAACCCAACCTGCCAATAACCCGCCGAGGACCTGAATTGCGAAGAGCGCCATCGCGCAGATGAAATAGGCCTGAGCGACCTTTTGAGATTGATATTTCATGATGTCTCTCCCTTAGCCCGCGTCATTCGGCGGCCAGCCCTGAGTGTCGGTCTGATCGGCCCATCGCAGGAATTCGGCCAGGCCGCGGGTTTCCTCTTCGGTCAACTCGAAATAAGGCATCTGACGGCGCCCCTCGACACCGCTGGGCTGGCTCTCCATCCAGCTGTTCAAGATTTCAAAGGCTTCTTCAGGGTCATCCTGAACACCCCATCTGGTCATCACATTGCCGACTTCCGGCGCGAAATATGCCCCCTCGCCGTGTAGCGTGTGGCAGTTGATGCAGGAGTGTCGTTCCCAGACCCGTTTGCCCAGTGTGACGGCTTCGGTCAGGGGCATTCCTGCGGTGGAGGTTGTCACCACATAGCGGTGGCTGTGCACGGTCATGCCAATGAACACCACGACGAAGAAAATCGATCCTCCGTAGAACACATTGCGCGCCCGCGACTTGGTCAGAAATTCAGCCATGGCGTGGCCCTTTCCGGCAGTTGCTGATCGCTTGGTGATAGCCCGGGCAGCAGAGGCAAAGGTTGTGCAAGCGCAAGGTTTGGCGCGATTGCCACTGCTAGCCTAACCTCAGAGAGAGGATTGACCCGTCATGCCGCCGCCAAAACTGGACGACCCCGACCTGCCGCTGGATATCCTTATGACGACCTGGCCGGAGACGGTCCGGGTCTTCATGGACCACGATATGCTCTGTGTTGGCTGTATGGTCAGCCCGTTTCATTCCGTCAGCGAAGCCTGCGCGGAATATCATCTGGATGAAGAGGTGTTTCGCGCCGCGCTGGCAGACGCCATTGAACTCGCGCGCCAGAACCGGGGCTGATCCCGGTTTTCCATCCGATCAGAAGATGTCGGTGCAGCGGAGGCACACCACGCCTGCTCCGCGCCGGTGGCACCGTTATGGATCGCTGAGGAGCATCAGCCGATGAGGGTCACAGATGATGATTTTCTTGCGCTTGCTGCTGACCATCCCGTCCTTCTCCCAGGCGCTGAGCAGGCGGCTGACCGTGTGCAACGTGGTGCCTGTGAGTTCTGAAACATCCTGACGGGTGATCGGAAATCCGATCTCGATCCCCTGCGCGACCTTGGTGCCGGATTGATTGATCAATCGCAGCAAAGCCCGGGCAACCCGTTGTTCGACATGTTGTGTCGACATCTCCATGATGCGGGTGTTCATCTCGCCAATACGGGCGCCGACCGTTTTATAGGTCTCTGTGGCAAAGCCTGGGTAGTCGGCGATGAAACTGTCCCACAGCGCAGTTGGCCAGGAGAGGATCAGCGCCTCGCTCGCGGCAACGGCGGTGGCTGGATAACTGTCGCGCCCCAGTGCCCGTGCAATTCCGAACAACTGGCCGGGCGGAATATGCAGGGAGGTCACCTGTTCACCGTCGCTGGAGATCCGTACGACCCGAATGGTGCCATCCAGCAGCAAGTAAAATGTCTCCGCAGGATCACCTTCGGCAAAAACCGTTTGCCCAGGCTCAACGCCACGACTGCTGGCGTGATCAAGGATCGTGCGGATCTGCGCGTCGGCCAGCTGCGAGAACGGTGGCAGCGGGCGAAGCAGGCTTTCATGTAGGTTGCGCACGGCATCTCCGAACAAGCGTTGTCATGATCCTAAAACAAAACCGGGGGGGCGTCACCCGCGCGGTGCTTTGACCGCGGGTTGGTCAGCCAAAAAACCGCCGCTGTCTTTGCGCTGCCGCAACGTCTCGAATTTGGTGATCAGCTAAATTTATCGCGACATCAGCAAACGCGGCTCGCCCACGGCGGACCACGCCTAAGACAAGGAGAGCGACAATGACCAAACGTTTCAACCCCGGGCTTGCGCAAACAAGCCGTCGCAATGTGCTGCGCGGAACCGTTCTGGCCGGTGCTGCGGCGATGACCGGTGGGCTGGCTTCCTCGGCAAACGGGGCCGGTCGTCGGGCAGCGGTGCCGCCATTGCGCGGCGCGGCGCCCCAGTTCATTCAAGCCGAAGCGCAGGCACAGGCGGAGGCTGCCCCGGTGGATCTGTCGGGATACACCCGCGTTAAACAGGAACTGGTTGCGCCGCCGTTCGCCCCCAAACATGAGCAGGTAGCATCCGGCGGGCCGAAAATCGTCGAGATTGAATTGATCACCGAAGAGCGGCTGATGGTGGTGGATGAAGACACCGGTGCCGAGATCTGGGCGCTGACCTACAACGGGTCTGTTCCCGGCCCGCTGATCATCGTGCATGAGGGCGATTATGTCGAACTCACCCTGCGCAATCCGACAGACAGCCAGATGGAACACAACATCGACTTTCACGCCTCCACCGGGGCGCTGGGGGGCGGCGGTCTCACCCATGTTTTCCCGGGCGAAGAAACTGTTCTGCGCTGGAAAGCAACCAAACCCGGCTGCTTCACCTATCACTGCGCACCTGGCGGCGCGATGATCCCCTACCATGTTACCCATGGGATGAATGGTGCCATCATGGTGCTGCCGCGCGATGGCCTCGAAGACGGTGAGGGCAATCCGCTGCGCTATGACAGCATCGCCTATATCGGCGAACAGGATTACTATCTGCCGATGGACGAAAACGGCGACTATCGCACCTATGAACTGGCAGGCGACGATTACGCTGACAGTATGGACGCGATGCGGACGCTGGTGCCGACCCATTCGGTTTTCAACGGCGCTGTCGGTGCCCTGACCGGCGACAACGCACTGCGCGCGAAGGTCGGCGAGACGGTTCTGATGATCCACAATCAGGCCAACCGCGACTCCCGTCCGCACCTGATCGGCGGCCACGGCAATTATGTCTGGGAGACCGGGTCATTCACCGATGCGCCGCTCACAGGTATCGAGAGCTGGTTCGTGCGTGGCGGCAGCGCCATGGCAGCGATGTACACCTTCGAACAGCCTGGCGTTTATGCCTATGTGAACCACAATCTGATTGAGGCGGTTCTGCTGGGGGCCACTGCCCACTTCGTCGTGGATGGCGCCTGGGATAATGCGCTGATGGAACAGGTGGTTGCGCCGCGCAGCTTTGAAACCTGAACCGGCGCACTGCGTATAACGACCATAGGAGAGCACCATGACCGCTGCCACATTGCACCGCCCCGCTGACCGGATTGTCCTGTTGGGTCTGGGCGCCCTTGTGGCGGCGCTGGTCCTGTTGGTCGCCATATTCCTTCCCCGTGTGTCTGTCGGACCTGCGGGGGAGGACATCCTTCAGCCAGAGCTGGTGCCTGCGACTGCAACGGCGGGCGGTCAGCATATCATTTATGTCATGAAACATGAGGTCACGGTAGCAGAGTGGAACCGCTGCCATGCCGACGGCGTGTGCGCGCTGAACCTGCGCACACGCCCCAATCAGGATGCCGCGACCACGCCCGCAACCGGGCTGAGCTATCTTGACGTGGGCGAATATCTGGCTTGGATCAACGCCCGCAGCGATGGCGGATATCGCCTGCCGCGTGTGGCGGAATGGGAGCATCTCGCAGCACCCGTGCTCCCGGAAGAGCCTGATCCGATCTTCACAGATCCAGATCTAACCTGGGCGTCGACCTATCTTTTGGGCGAACAAAAGAGCCGGGCGCTGCGCCCGCAAGGCAGCTATACGACATCACCGGATGGGATTGTCGATCTCGACGGCAACGTCTGGGAGTGGACACAGGATTGCTACGCCGGTGCCTCCGGCGCCAGTTCAAGCCGCTGTCCAGCGTATTTTGTGGCAGGCGAACATTTGGCAGCCGTTCCATTCCTTGTCCGCGACCCGGCACGGGGCGGCTGTGCCGTAGGATCGCCGCCAGCACATCTGGGCCTGAGGCTGGTCCGGGATACTCCGCTTTAGCCTCAGACCGGGCGCACCGCCGCGAGGATGAAATCCAGAAGACTGCCCCGCAGCTGTCGCATTGGCACGTTGTCCAGCACGCTGCGGTAGGCGCTGCCTTCAATAAGTTCGACAATCATCTGCGCCGTTTCATTGGGGGCCAGCTGGCTCCTCATGTCACCCGCATGTGTCCCGCGTTCCAGAACCTTGGTAAGCGCGGTGACCAATGCGTTGCGATTGTCGAGAAAGAGGCGGGCGATATCCGGTTTTCGGATGGCTTCGCTGGTGATTTCCAGTCCTAGAATGACATTCTCCGGCACTGCGAGGTATTTCGCATAGGCTTTCACGAAGTTTTCGAGCAGCGTCATCGGGGCGCGTGGTTGTCCGAGCCCGTCGATAAAGGGGACAAGTTCCGCACGTTCCAGAGCGGCAATCTCCACCAGCACATCATGTTTGCCCGGGAAATGATTATAAAGATTGCCGAGGCTGACGCCTGCCCGATTTGCGATGTCGCGCACACCGGTCTGGTGGTAGCCGGTTTCGAGGAAACACATGATCGCCGCTTCGAGGATCTGCTGCCGTCGTTTGGCGGTCGTCTCAATCCGGGTGGGTTTGCGCGGGCCGTCTGACATCTGTGTCCTTGGCTGGTGTCTCCGTCGCATCGGCGCTCACCCATGCGATCTGCAGCATGATGTAGCTCCACCGTCAAAGGCAAGCAAGGCCGGGACGTTAGCCGCAGTCCTGCTGGCGGGCGGTGTGACTGGGCGAGTGGCCAAAGCGGGCCTTGTAATCGCGGGCGAAGCGGCCAAGGTGTGAAAACCCGTTGGAAAAGGCAGCGGTGGTCACATCCGGCGTGTCGGTCTGTGCCATCAGGTGATAATGCGCCGCATCCAGCCGAGCGTTGCGAAGCACGCGCATCGGGCTTTCGCCAAATGCACGGCGAAACCCGTTTTGCAGGGTGCGAATGTTCAGATCCACATGGGCTGCGATATCGCTCAGCTGGATTGGATTGCTCAGGTTGGCATGAATGTACTCCACTGCCGCTCGAATGCCGGGTGGCAGTGAGCCGTGGTCAGCGCGTTCGATGATATGAGAAATATTGCTGGGAAGCCGTGTCAGCAGCGCGCGTGCCAAATCCTCCTCCACCCGGAGATCGGAGCCACTTAGCGCGCCTTGGAACAGAACCCCAGCCTCAGCCGCTTGCACACAGGCGCAGACCATCTGCCTCAGGCGCTGCCCACCTTCGGAGTGGAGATCGACGCGGCTGGCGAAGCGGATTGGTCCTGGCAGTTCTGCCCGAATGATCTGACGCGCCACGGTTTCCAAATAGCCCCGGTCGATCTGTAGCAGCAGTTTGCGGCAGTCCGCGCCCCACTGCATTGTCGTGTCCCGGTCCGGATTGAGCAGCGTCGCAGTGCCTGCATTTGCAACGATATCCGAGCCGCGATGCCGGATATTGGCCTGACCGGACAGCGGGATCTGCAACAAATAGAAGGAATCCAACATGCCCGGATCAATGGTCACATCGGCACCATAATGCAGGTAGTTGATCGAACTGTGTCGCCCGGCCACGTGGTTGTGGCGGACTGCAAGATCTTGATGCCGCTGCGCAATATCCAATCGGTGATCGCAAAATTTCTGCCCGACCCGATGGCGTGCCTCATCCAGATCCCCGGTGCGCAGCAACGGGTGATTTTTCAGATATTCAACAGCCTCTGTCTGGGCAGCGATGGTCATCTCGCCTCCACGTCTGGTGGCTCCAGCTTAGATCGCTGCAACGATATTTCAAGCCTCAACCATTCTGGGATCAGAAGGGTTCGTTTTCTGGATAATCGGATTTTCGCTCTCGGTGCAGGCTGATCGTCGCAAAACAGTTTCAGGGAGGAAACCGCGATGGAAAAAGGGATCACCAAGGCAAGCGAGGGCATCCAGGGGATGTCCTGGACAGTGGTGGGGCAGACCTATGTCCCCAAATTGCTCAGCAATGATGCGTTCATCTGGGATGCGGTTTTGCCTGCCGATACGTTTGTACCGCCGCATATCCACCCCACGCAGGATGAATGGATCAGCGTTCTGGCGGGGGAGCTGGAGGTGGAATTTCTAGGCGATGTCCACAAGGCCGGACCCGGCGATACGGTGCGTATGCCAAAGGGTGAAGCCCACGCGATTTTCAACCGGTCCGGCGCAGAGGCGCATTGCGTTTTCGGCGTGGCGCCCGCGCGCAAGCTGTTTGATCTGTTCATTGAATTGGACGGCGTCACTGATCCGGCGGAACTGGTGCGCTTGTCTGCCCTGCATGAGGTCGATTTCCTGCCACCCCCTGCTGATGCCTGAGGTGGAAACGGGCCGGATCGCCATCTGACCCGTGGAATACATGCCAGCGACCGGTCCGCAGGGGGAGGCGGGCCGACAAATAAGGACCGCCTGCCGGGAGAGCGGGCCGGGAGGGGAGACCGCAATATGATAAGACGAAAGACAGTTGCCGTAATCGGAGGAGGTGTCAGCGGTTTGGCCGCAGCCAAAGCCTTTGACGAGCGCGGGCATCGGGTGATCGGGTTCGAACGCAGCCATGATTTTGGGGGTGTCTGGGAATTGTCACGCTCCTACCCGGACGTGCAGACACAATCGCCAAAAGATCTCTATTGCTACACCGACCATCCGATGCCCGCGGAGTACCCGGAATGGCCCAAGGGACCGCAGGTCCATGCTTATCTGCACTCCTATGCTGAGAAACACCGGCTGGCGCGGCTGTTCCGGCTTAATACCTCGATCACAGCGATGGATCGACGGCAGGACGACCAGCCCGGATGGACCCTCACACTTGAGGCCGCAGGGCGAACCTGGCAGCAGGATTTTGATTTTGTGGCAATCTGCACCGGTCAGTTTTCGGAGAAAAACATCATCCGCCATCGAGGTCAGGAGGAGTTTGTCGCGCGGGGTGGGCAGGTGATGCACTCATCGGATTACACGGATCCCAGCCTGATGGCGGGAAAGAACGTTGTCGTCCTTGGCGGGTCCAAGTCTGCGACCGATATTGCTGTAAATGCAGCCAAGAACGGGGCAAAATCTGTACGACTGGTCTACAGAGAGAACGTCTGGCGCGTGCCCTATTTCGTTGGCGGCATCAACTTCAAGAAACTGCTTTATATGCGAGCGCAAGAACAGCAATTCAATCAATGGGGCAAGACCGCCCTACAGCGCGTTATCGCCGCCGCGCTGAAGCCTCTGGTCTGGGCCAATTTTCGCGGGTTGGAAACCCTGCTGAAACTGCAACTGGGACTTAAGAAGCACAATATGGTGCCCACCACTCCCATTGAGAAGGAGGTGTCTTGCTCCGTGCCGATTGTGACGCCGGGTCTCTTTGAGGGGCTGAATGATGGCAGTATCAGATCCGTCATCGGCACCTTTGAGAGCTATCAGGAGGACGGTCTGCGGCTGAGCACTGGCGACGTGGTTCCCTGCGATATCGCCATTCTGGCGGTTGGCTGGAAGCTTGGCGTGCCCTATCTGGCGCAAGAGTACCGAGACAAGCTGATAGAGGACGACGGGCAGTATCGCGTCTACCGACTGTCGGTGAACCCGGAGCTGCCAGACATGGGGTTTGTGGGGTTCAATTCCAGTTTCTGCACAGTTCTGTCGGCCGAACTGATAGCCAATTGGCTGGTGCGCTATGCCGACGAGCAATTGGCCCATCAGCCGAACCGCGCTGAGATGGGCGACAGTATTGAAATGATGTTGAACTGGCGCCGCCGCGAGCGGCCAGCGGCGCAGGTCTACGGCGGGCTGTGCTCAGCCCCCTTTCATTTCAAGCACTTCGACGAACTTCTGTCGGATATGGGTGCGCGGGTGCACAAGCGCAAAAACCCGCTGGTGGAGCAATTTTCGCCGCCGGATGCCACAGCTTACGGGCAGTTTCTCGCCTCAACCCCGCAATACCAGGCTAGCTGACCACCGGCGCCATCAGGCAGGTCCAGAAATGGGGCGCAGCCCAAACCCTAGTCCCGCGCGCCGATCAAGCGCGCGCGGGTATCTTCGCCGGTGTCTCCCTCTGCCATGCGGGTGAAGGCGGCGCGCCAGCCTGCAGCGAGGTCCTCCATTTGTGCCAGCACAGCGGCATCTTCCGGTGAAACCTTACGGGTGAGCCGGGCGCGAGTGACACGCTGTACCGTCCAGTCTGGCTGTCGCCGTTCCATCAGAGTGATCTCATCCCCTGTCTGCGCGGTTCCGGGTTCAAGCACCCGGTAGTACCATCCGGTGCGTCCGGTTTTCTGAAACAGGTAGGGCATCCGTGTGTTGCCGGTATAGTGGCCCAGTTTCCAACAGGGTTGCCGCCCTTGGCTGATCTGAACGACGGCGGTGCCCAATCGCAGGATATCACCAATGCAGAGGGTGTCCTCGGTCAGACCCAAGCTTGCGATATTCTCACCAAAAGCGGCAGGCACCGAGGTGAGCGGCATCTCTGCTTCGTCCTGCCATAGGCGATAATGGTCGCTTGCGTAGTGATGGATCGCCTTATCCGCGCCGCCATGGACGGTTAGATCTGCCTGCGCATCCCTGGTGAAGCCGTCGAAGTCTATCTGCTGCGGCCCATGAACGGGGGTTTTGTGGATGGCAGTCGGAGCCTTGTCAGCCCAAGGGTTGGCAATGGGTCCGTGGAAAATCCCCGCTATCCGGGTTGAAAGGTCAGGTTGCATCATCTGAAAGCGCCTTATGTTCCACGCAAATTAACTCTCTGTCCCCGGGCTGAAGTGGAAGATTCAACAGGGTACAATAGCCATGGGCAGGGCCGGCATCGTGAAACTGGCAGGTTTTGCATAAGCCAAAAGCCCGCCCGCCACGGGCGTCCAATGCGGCCCGCAAGGTTGCCGCCAATGCGCTTTCCAACGCCTCTGCCACCTGATCCTCCAGCTCTGACAAGGCCACGCCGATGACAGAAGGCGCTTCTGCAAGTGCCACCCCTTCTGCGGTCAATCCATAGGAAATAGAGCGCTGATCACCGGTTTTGGGTTCCTCCTGAACAAATCCTTTGCGCGCGAGGGCCTTTAACGTCTGGGACATAGTGCCGCGTGTTGTCCCAAGGAACTCAGCCACGTGAGAGGGCGCTCTTGAGTATCGGTTGGCCCGCCCGAGGTAATCCAATGCAGCGTATTGAGCGGGGTTGAGGCTGCCCGACCATCCGCCAGCGGCGTCGATGCGGGCCAGACGATTGATCAGCGAACGAATGCGGGATTGTGATGTCATGAATTATTGGTATCGACTCGAAATCAATAATTCAATACGGTTTATTTGTAGCGACTCGCTACTATTAGACTGGAGACAACTATGACACGATTAGTAACACCGGCGGCCATCCTTGTACTTGGAGCGGGCAGCGCTGTTGCCGATGGCAATCATGCCGTGCACCAAAAGGGGGCTATACTGTCTGAAACAGACACCCAGAAAGTGGCCTCCTTTGACATTCTGGCGGCGCATGCGCACCGGGCTGGTAACACCGTCACCTTTCACATGACGACAAATGGCAATGCCGGGGCCGACACGCCAGAGCCCGTCGGTACGGTTGGCGGAGCAGGGGTGTTCTCATACGTCTGGCCGACTTCGCTGGACCCCGAGGCGGTCGGGTTTGAAGCGGGCACCGGAATCCTTGCGCTGGCAGCCACCAGCCATCCTGATTTTGACGACACGCCCCTGGTGGATGAGAACAATGATGGGGATACGGGCAATGATGGCCTGCTGTGGCACAGCCATTGGGTGGTCCTGACCCCGACCGAGGCCTGCGGCCCCGGCGCATTGGCGGTGCGTGACATTCCCGCAGGTGCCACGCCGCAGCTGCCAGCAACTTGGCCGGGCCTGCCTATCTATCTGGACAGCCCAGGCTTCACGCCATTGTTCGACGGGCCGGAAATTGCCGTAACGGTTGGCTTTCGCAGCGATGTAGACCTTGTCGGCGTGGCTTATGATGGCGTGACATCAGCCCTGCGGGTCAATGCCAACGTGCATGCTCCATTGCTCTGCGTGGTGGATGTCTTTGACATTGCATCCGGTGACCTGAGCCTGCCGGCACAGATCGATTAGCGGATCGGTGGCGCGGCAGGGGTGCCGCGCTGCCCCGCGGCAGGCTCACGCTGCATCCGCAGCGGTGACCGCTATAGGTTTCAGAGATTTAGCACCAGTTTATCTCCTTTGGCGCGGGAAACGCAGGTGCAGAGATAGCTGTTTGTCGCCTGTTCCTCAGGTGTGAGGATGCCATCGCGATGATCCACGTCCCCGTCGAGCACATCAACGAGACAAGCACCGCACAGACCCTCGGAACAGCCGAAATCCACCGCGATACCGTTGGCCTTTAGGACATCCAGAATGCTTTCGTCAGCAGACACCCGCAGCATTGTGCCGGTTGACTGGATTTCGATGTCAAAGCTGTCATTGCGACCGGTGTCCGTATCGGCGAGGGCCGCAAAACGTTCGAAATGGATGGTGCCACCGCGCATGACGCTGCCTGCCTCCAGCACCGCGTTCAGCATCGGCTCCGGCCCACAGGTGTAGACATCGCTGCCCATCGGCATTGACCGCAGAACCTCGGCCAGATCCAGCTGGCCGTCGGTATCGTCACAATGCAGGTGATAACGGTCCCCCAGATCCAGCGCGTGAAACTGCTGATCCATCGCGGCCAGATCCTGTGAGCGGACCAGATAGTAAACCTGAAAATCCCGTCGCGCATTCGCCAACTCACGCGCCATGGCCACCAAAGGTGTTGCACCAATTCCACCCGCAATCAGAGTGACATACTGCGCATCGGCATGCGAATTGGGCTGTAGTCTGAAGTTGTTACGAGGGGTGCCGAGCGCGATTTCATCCCCACATTGCAGCGCGTGCATGACACGCGATCCGCCACGGCCGTTGGCTTCCTGTTTGACGGCAATATTCAGCTGACGGCCATCCTGGCTCCAGTTCCAGATCGAATACTGCCGCACAAGGCCCTGACCCAGATGCACATCAACATGCGCACCGGGTTCCAGACCGGAAAACCGCCCCTCAAGTAGTTCAAAGGAAAAATCGGCGGTATCCGGGCTTAGTGCAGTTTTGCCAACAAGACGAGCGATCCGGGTGTCCATCTGCTGTCCATCCTCCAAGGGGGTGAATTGCTGTCTCTCAGAACCGCATTTGAGTTTGCCATTCAATTCGAAAAATACTCATACTCAGGTGAACTGATATAATGCCTAGCCACGCCCAACAGCAGAGCCACCATGTCCAGACGCCACTATGACCTGCCGCCCCTTACGACATTGGCGGCCTTCGAAACCGCCGCGCGCCATCTCAGTTTCAAGAATGCCGCGCAGGAGCTATCTGTCACACCAGGCGCGGTCAGCCATCAGATCAAGGCGCTGGAAGGAGAGCTTGGTGTTACCCTGTTTCAGCGAAAACACCGTGGTGTCGAACTCACCCGTGAGGGGCAGGGGCTGTATGAGAGTTTGGCCACATCGTTCCGGCAAATCTCGCGCCAGCTGTCAAAAACCCGACAAATGGGTGAGGAAGACGCGGTAACAGTCGGATCGACCACAGCAGTGGCAGCGCTTTGGCTATCTCCAGTGATTATCCAGTTCTGGCGGGAGTACCCGGATCTGAACATTCATCAGATCACGCAGGACCGCCCATTTCATGACACACGGGAGTTTGATTTTTTTATCCGCTATGGACGGGACAGTGATGCCACACTGGCGCATACCGCAATCTACCGTGATCAACTGGTGCCCGTGGCGCGGCCTGATCTTGCGGCGGGGCTTAGCGGGGCTGCCCTGCAGGAGCTATCACAGCAACGGCTGATCCACCTGCAAAGCGCCAGCCAGAGTTGGACAACCTGGGCCGACTGGTTCCACGAATTGGGCCACAAGGGCGACATTGCTGCTGGCACCCGGGTGACCAGCTATTCGGTTGCGCTGCAAATCGCACGAAAAGGTGCAGGCGTTGCGCTTGGGTGGCGGCGACTGATCCAGCCGATGCTGGACAGCGGCAAGCTTACGATTGTTGGCCATCATAGTGTTCCGGCACCACGGGAATTTTATCTGGTCGGGTTGCCTGAGGATGAACTCTCTCCCAATGCGCTCAAACTGAAACAATGGATCCTGTCGCAAGCGCGCGATGCATCAGTTTAGTAATTCTCATCCATGAATGAAGTTTTCTCCTATTGAGCGCAGTCGGTCTGCGCCTCCAATAGGGCAGCCACCTTCGCCATGGAGAGTTCGATGAACACACATAGCCCGCTGTCGTCCGTGCTGGCCCCGGTTAACACTGCCAACGGCCTGCCAAATGAGCATTACGTCGATCCACGCGTTTTTGACGAAGAAAAGAAATCCGTACTGTTCGCGAATTGGTCGGGCATCGGCTTTGGCAAGGACATACCGGAGGCAGGGGACGCCAAGCCGGTTGATTTCCTCGGCATGCCGCTGCTGCTGGTGCGGGATCGTACGGGCGAGATCGGCGTATTTCAGAACACCTGCCGTCATCGCGGCATGATCCTTGTCGACAAACCGCAGAAGATCCGTGGTGCCATCCGTTGCCCATATCACAGCTGGTGCTACGGGCTGAACGGCGCATTGCGAACAACGCCGCATGTTGGCGGACCGGGGCAAAACACCCATGAGGATGTCGATATGGATAAGCTGGGTCTGATCCGTATCCGCTCACATATCTGGCGGGATGTGATTTTTGTAAATGTCGATGGGCAGGCGCCTGACTTCACTGAGGTTCATGCCGGGTTGTTGAAGCGCTGGCAGGAATTTGAGACGCCGATCCATCATGGCGGCGAAGGATCCTCGCTGAAACTGGAGGTCGCAACCAACTGGAAACTGGCGGTCGAAAACTACTGCGAGAGTTATCACCTGCCTTGGGTGCATCCGGGTCTCAACAGCTACTCCCGACTGGAAGATCACTACAATATTGAGGAACGCGGGCAATATTCGGGTCAGGGCACCTTGGTTTATCGCCAGCTGACCGACGAGGGGGGCGCCAAACTGCCCGATTTTGCGGGATTGAGTGACCAATGGGATGAAGGTGCTGAATATATCGCAGTCTATCCCAATGTCCTGCTGGGTGTGCAGCGTGATCATAGTTTCGCGATCGTTCTGGAACCAAAGGATTGCGGCCATACGGTTGAACATATTGAGCTTTACTATGCCCAAAGCGAGCGGGACACGCCGGAGCTAGACGGGTTGCGCGCCTCCAATGCGCAACTGTGGAAGACTGTTTTTGAGGAAGATGTCTTTGTCGTCGAAGGCATGCAAAAAGGCCGCCACGGGATATTGTTCGATGGTGGGCGTTTCTCTCCGGCGATGGACGGGCCGACGCATAACTTTCACCATTGGGTCGCAACGCAGGTTCAAAAAGGGCGCGCGGCATGAGCGATTTTCTGCGCGATGGTCTGGCGCGGAACTACCTCGCCGGGTCCTGGATCGAAGGGGACGGCGGCGCGCGTTTGGCGGTTGAGGATCCCGGCACGGCACAGGATTTTGCCGATGCGGCGATGGCCGGGGAGGCCACATTGGCCCGTGCGCTGGAGGCCGCGCGGGCCTCTTTTGAACGAGGGGATCTGGCGGATTTGCAGCCCTCGGCCCGAGGGCGGTTGCTGCTGCGCGTGGCGCGTGAAATTCGCGCCATCAAGGCGGAAGGCGCAGAGATCCTCTGCCGCGAAAGCGGTAAGACATTGGATGCCGCAAGGGACGAATTCGAAGAAGCCGCCTTGTATTTTGAATACTATGGTGGCGTTGCCGACAAGATTGAAGGGAAGTCGATCCCCCTGGGGCCGGACTACGTCGACTATACGATATATGAGCCACATGGCGTGTCCGCACAGGTGGTGCCTTGGAATTTTCCGGTGTCTATCGCCGCTCGGTCGTTGGCGCCGTCAATGGCGGCGGGGAACGCCACAATTATCAAGTCGCCTGAGCTGGATCCAATCGCGCTCGCGCTGCTGGGCACGGCACTGGAACGCGCCGAGGTGCCTGCGGGCGCAGTTTCAATCCTGAATGGCATCGGCGGCGATCTTGGCGCGCGTCTGGTCGCCAGCAGTGAGGTCGATCAGATCGTTTTTACCGGATCGGTACCTACCGGGCAGGCGATCCTGCGGGCTGCCGCTGACACGGTGACCCCGTCCCTGATGGAGCTGGGCGGCAAATCTGCCGCGGTGGTGTTTGCCGATGCGGATCTGGATGGGCTGATGGGAAGCCTGCAATCGGGGATTTTCTTCAATGCCGGTCAGGTCTGTTCGGCCATGGCACGGGTTCTGGTGCATCGCTCGATCTATGACGAGGTCGTGGCCCGTGCGGTGTCGTTGGCTGATGGGCTCAAGGTCGGGTACGGCATGGACAATCCAGAGCACACGCCAGTGATCTCCGCAACGCAGCTATCGCGGATCGAAGCGCTGATCGCCACCGCAGGGCAGGACGGCGCCCGTATAGCCGCTGGTGGAGCACGGCTGGAGCGTGAGGGCCATTTCATGGCGCCGACGATTTTGTCTAACGTCAACCCAAACGCCCGCGTTGCCCAGGAAGAGATCTTTGGACCGGTGACCTGCATCACCCCATTCGAGACTGAGGCCGAGGCAATCGCCATAGCCAATGGCACGGAGTTCGGTCTCGTCGCCGGGGTATTTACCCGTGATCTGGCACGGTCGCACCGCGTTGCGCGCAAACTTCGCGCCGGTCAGGTGTTTGTCAATGAATGGTTCGCTGGTGGAATTTCCACCCCGTTTGGCGGCATCGGCAAATCTGGCTTTGGCCGCGAGAAAGGCTTGGAAGCGCTGTATAACTATGTGCGGACCAAGAATATCGCAATTTCGCTGAAGGGCTGAGGCATGGAGCGTGATGATCTTGATGATGCCCTGCTACAGGCCCACGCGGAGGGTGACAGCGCCGCTTTGATACGGCTCTACTCTTTGGCAGCGGACGCGGCGGAGGGCGCAGACGAGATGGATCGGGCCTGCTTCTATCTCACTCATGCCTTTGTTTTTGCGCTGGAAAGCGGCGCATCGGAGGCTGACCCGCTGAACGCCCGGCTGGCGGCACTGGGGCGGGCGCATCGGCTTGTCTTCTGAGATGTCGCAAACGGGCATTTTTCATACAATCCCGGCTGGCACCCTAAGGTGTGAGGCCATTCAACCGGACCCAACGGTCCAACCCGTCGCGGTGACGGTGCAGATCACTATTCCCGCGACATAAGGCTCTTGAAGGGGGCAGAAATGCGCAGTGAAGCACAGGCAGTTGTCATCGGCGGAGGTGTCATCGGCTGTTCGATCCTCTATCACCTGACAAAACTGGGATGGTCCGATGTGGTCCTGCTGGAGCGGGATGAGTTGACCTCCGGCTCAACCTGGCATGCAGCGGCCAATATTCATGGATTGCACGACAGTACGAATATCAGCCGCATCCAGCATTATACGATGACACTCTACAAAGAGCTGGAAGCGGAAACCGGGCAAAGCTGCGGGGTGTTTCAGCCGGGATCCCTCTATCTGGCGCAGACTGAGGAGCGTGAACATCAGCTGAAGCTTCAAGCCGCCAAGGCCAAGCTCTATGGGATGAATTTCTACGAGATCAGCCTTGAGGAAGCCAAGCGCCTGAACCCGCTGGTCAATTATGACGGCATCCGTTGTGTGATGTACGAACCCGATGGCGGGAATGTGGATCCGTCCGGCGTGACCAATGCCTATGCGGTTGGCGCACGTCAGCGGGGCGCGGAGATCCATCGCTTTACCCCCGTGACAGCCACTGAGCAGCAGGCGGACCGCAGTTGGCTTGTCAAAACCCCCAAGGGGGATATCCGCACGCCATGGGTGGTGAATGCTGCAGGTCTCTGGGGGCGCGAGGTTGCAGCGCTCGCGGGGGTTGAGCTGCCGTTGCAGCCAACGGAGCACCAGTATTTCGTGACCGAAACCATGACCGATGTCGCAGGTCACGGCACCCGGCTGCCGTCGGTCAGCGACCGGGATGGCGAATATTACCTGCGCCAGGAAGGACAGGGCCTGCTGGTCGGCGCTTATGAGAAGGACATGAAGTTCTGGGCCGAAGACGGCACGCCGCTGGATTTCGCCCATGATCTGTTCCCGGACGATCTGGAGCGGATTGAGGACAACATGATGAACGCCATTGAGCGGCTGCCAGCGGTCGGAGAGGCGGGGATCAAACGTGTCATTAACGGGCCGATGATCTGGTCGCCGGATGCCAATGTCCTAATGGGGCCGGTCCCGGAACTGGATGGGTATTTCTGCTGCAACGGGATCATTCCGGGTTTCTCTCAGTCCGGCGGTATGGGGTTGATGGCAGCACAATGGATCATCGAGGGCGAGACCCAATATGACATGTTTGCCTGGGACATGGCGCGGTTTGACGGCTGGGCCACCAAAGAGTTCACCAAGGCGCGGGTGCAAGATCAATATGCGCATCGGTTTGCCATCCACTTCCCCAATGAGGAGCGCAGCGCAGGCCGCCCGGCGCGGACCCGTCCGATCTATGCACTTCAGGCCGAAATGGGTGCAGTCTTCGGTCTTAATGCCGGGTGGGAGCATCCCTTGTGGTTTGCCGATACACCGGGTGCCAAGGACACCAACGGGTTCACCCGCCAGAATTGGTGGGGGCCAGTGGGTGAAGAATGTCGGATGCTACGCAGCCGCGCGGGCATTATCGATATCTCCAACTTCGCCAAATACCGCTGTGCCGGGCCAGATGCGGAGGCCTGGCTGAACGCGGTCTTTGCCAACACAATGCCTAAGGCTGTGGGTCGTTCCTGCCTGACGCCCTTGATCTCAAAGCGTGGCGGGATTGCCGGAGATTTCACCGTGACGCGCGTCGCGGAAGACGAATTCCGGATTATCGGCTCCGGCATGGCCGAGCGCTATCACAAACGGTTTTTCAAAGAGGTACCGCTGCCAGCGGGCACGGTCTTTGAGTCAAAAACGGATGATACCTGTGGGTTTAACGTGGCTGGCCCGAAGTCGCGAGAGATGTTGCAACGGCTGACCAACACATCGCTTGCGACGGAGGATTTTCCTTTCATGCGGTCAGCGACGATCGACCTTGCAGGTATAGAGGTATTGGCCCTGCGGGTGTCCTTTACCGGTGATCTGGGCTGGGAGCTGCATTGCAAAAGTTACGATCAGCAGAGGCTTTATGCGACGCTATTGGCGGCGGGTGAGGAATACGGCGCAGGTCCCGTTGGCAGCCGGGCCCTGATGTCTCTGCGCGTTGAAAAGGGATATGGCTCCTGGAGCCGGGAATACAGCCCGGAATACTGGCCACATGAGGTCGGCTTGGATCGGCTTTGCAAACTGCAAAAAGACTTCCTGAACAAAGGTAGCGTGCAAAGCGTTCTGGAAAATCCGGCGCGTGAACAGCTGGTGCTGTTGCATCTGGATGAGATGGAGACAGAGGCGTCAAATGCTGATGCAACCGGCGGGGAGCCGATTTTTAAGGATGGTAAGGGCATTGGCCGGGTCACCTCCGGTGCCTACGGCTACAGCGTGGGGATGTCGCTTGCACTGGGATTTGTACGGGATGCAGCCCCGGGTGACGAGGTTCAGGTCATGGTGTTGGGTCGTCCGCATCGTGCCGTCATTCTGGAGCAGCCACCGTTTGACCCAGCTGGGACAATCCTGCGGGGATAGCAGGCCATAAAATGAAGGAAGGAGGCCGTGGTGGCCTCCTTCTTCTGCTGCTGTCTGAAAATGGACTTCGTCCACAATAGGTCAGAGGAGCGCGCGAACCTTCTCCAGCAGCGCGGCATTGACGGCGACGCCTTCAGTTGCGGCACGGGTCCGGCAGGCGCGACGACCATCACCGGGGAGGCGGGCACCATCCTGATCATGGATCGAGGCGATGAGGTCGGCCAAACGCTCCTGAAACGCACCGCCCGCCGTTGCCTTCGGATCAACTGCAATGAAGAACTGGCCGGTCTTCGGAGGGCCGCCCGCAGTGCCGGAGAAGGGGCTGGCGACTGAGCCGAGTGTCGCACCGGTCATGGCGGCGGCCATCAGTTCAACGGTCAGCGCAATGCCGACCCCTTTGTAGCCACCGGAGGGCACCATGGAGCCTTTGAGACCTGCGTCGGGATCAGTGGTCGGCTGGCCGTCCGCGTCCAGTACCCAACCCTCCGGCACGGGCTTGCCTTCGCGGGCGTGTTTCATCACTTCGCTCTTGGCGATGGTGCTGGCAGATTGATCGATCAGCAGCGCTGCATTGCCGTCTGCATCGGGGGCGGCGATGGAGAACGGGTTGGTGCCGACGACCGGTTTGGCCCCGCCCGAAGGCGCGATTGAGGCTGGCGCATTGGTGAAACCGATACCCAGCAGACCCGCCTGCGCCAGACGTTGGGTGTGAACCCCCAGAACACCGCAGTTGTAGGAATTGTTCACCGCCAGAACCGCAACCCCCATCTCGCGGGCCAGTGGGATCAGTTTTTCGAAGCCCTGATCAATGGCGCTATGGGCAAAGCCGGTGGCCGCATCCACAGTCACCACAGCGGGGCGGGGCTGCTCGACAACCGGGGTGGCCTGCCCATCAACCTTGCCGCATTCCACATGCTGGGCGTAGATCGGAATATAGGCCAGCCCGTGCGAGGCAACGCCATCGGCTTCGGTCATGGCTGTGGCGACAGCCAGGGGACGGGCGTTGGCCTCAGAGGTGCCCGCCTGAACCAAGGCGCTGAAGGCCAGATCTTCGATTTCGGCAAGGGTTAGGGTTTCTGTCGCAGTCATGTCGATCTTTCTCGTCTGAATATAGGGATAGGGTGCCAGACAGGCTGACACCAAAAGGGTGATCAATCGTTGTCACTGAGGCCTGCACCGGCGCCCCGCAGGCGGCTTTCTTCGGTGGCAGGCGCAAAGGTGCGATGGGCAAATTGGCTCAGCTGGTCCCAGCTTTCTTCCGAGACATTGGCACGCATGACGGGTTCTTTTTGACCTGTCATATCGGCCGGTGCGGAAAACACCATCTGATGCGCCAGTTGGGTCAGAAAGGCGTCGCTCTCTCCCTGCACGCAAAGCCGCTTGCCATCGGTGGCAAGCCGCGCGCCCTGCCATTCTGCAGCAACCGGGCGCCCCAGTCGCAATGCGGCCCCGCCCATGAAGGGAACGGCCAGCAATGGAAAATTCACATTCTCCATCGTGATCCGGCCGCGGTCCAGCAGGCGCACAGCGCAATCGCTCAGCGCCGCGCCGGCAATCAGCGGGCTCATCCTGCGGGCGGGCGCATGCCAGATCTCTGCCCGCAGCGAAACAGGTGAGACATCAATCGACGGGATGCGGTCATTCATGGTCAAAAGACCCGCCAGCATTTCGGTGCCGGGAAAGCCAAAAGACGACAGCCATCGGGTGCCCTTAGCAGCCTCTTCCGCCAACCCCCATGAAAGACCAGCACCGCGGGCGGCGCGCTTGCTCATGGCCTCGATTTCATTCAGCGAATGGCTCATGCCGCACCCTCTTCCAGTTCGGGGAACACCCAGAATTCTGCGTTCTCAGCTGTTAACTCAGTGGGAAGCGGGGCGTTGCCATACATGCAGATCCGCACCCAGCGGTCCGACCGAGGGTCGAATTTGGTTGCCCCGAAAAAGGCCAGCTTGCAGCGCAGCATATCAATGGGGAGCACCTGATCGGAAATCGTGTTGTCGCGAATTTCCGCATAGGGCGCGCGCCCCACGATCTGGGCACGCCGCAGGACGTGGCGATGCTCCGAATGGCGCAGCAGGAAATCGGCGACCTGAGCCTCGTCCGGCCAGTGGGCGAGGGCCTGATACAACATGGCAGCATCACGACCCGGTGCCAGCGGCTGCTCATATTCCTCAATCGGTTCCTCGAAACGCTCCCCCAACCGCGGTTCAAGCTTTTCTTCTGAAACATACCAGGCGCGGGCCTTGTTCGCCGGCGTCTGCCAGTTGGTATCGATGGCCCAAGCGTAGACATCACACAGGATCTTGCGCAAATCTCCGATTGTCATCGCACCGGCAATGCGGAAGGTGGCAGTGTTGTCCGCCGACATGTCTTCGGCAAAGCCATCGACCAATCCGCCGTAAGGTTCCAGCATCAGCGACGCGATCCACTCCTGCCCTTCCAGCGAGAGCGTCTCCTCAGCCCAGCGATAGAGAACGTTCCAGGGCTTCGGTCCGGCCAACGTCTGGATTTCAAGATAGCTCGTCACCTGATCGGCATCCGACCGCAGCGCGCTCAGTTTCTGGATCTGGATCGGGTGTTCTGATTGCCAGTCTGCAATTGTCATTTTGCTGCGTTCAACCAGAGAGCGAAACAGCGCGATGTCATCTGGATGGGCTTCTTCAATGTTGCGCACGGCCTGAATGGCCTTTTCCCGCGCGGCCACCCAATTGTTGAACAGCACAGGGTGATTTAGCAAAAACGGCGCCATTCCAAGGCCGGTAGAATTGCCAATTCCCATCGACCGCGCCAACTCCGGAGCCAGTTTGGCGGCAGTGGTCCCATTGGCTCTCGCGCGGCAATCCGCCATGTGCTGGACCAAATCGGTCACAAACCAACGGGTCAGATAGACCGACAGCATCTCGACCTGAAAAGGCGCGCGGAATTCGGGGCGCTCCGCGATCATTTCGCGATCCGCCGCCCCCAGTTTGCCAGACCCATAAACGGCGGTGGTCCGCATCAGATAGCCCACCGCATCGATCTGTTCAGCAGAGGGTTGCTGGCCTGACGCCAAGGCGCTGACCACATGTTCCCACAACCGCACAGAGCGGTTCGCACGGGAGACAGACAGTTCCGAACCGGAGACACGCCCGGCTTCCTGAACAGGAATATTCTGCGACAGCCGTGTGATATCCGCGTCGGTGGGCACCCCGTCGTACAAGGTGAATGTGGCGTCCCACGCCTCCGCGATGACGCGGTCAGAGCGTTTTTCGGGCGGCAGATCATGGGCAAAGGCCACCAGAGAATAGGCGCGATCTGGCCCATGCGCGGTGTAAACCGCATGACCCTGACCCGTCTCATCAATGTCAAAAGCAGTTTGTTCAAAACGCCAGCCCTCGCGCGACAGACGTCGCGTCAGCACCCGCATGAAGGAGAGGCGTGATTGGTGCATCGAGCCGAGGCGCGCCAGACGCATGACAGTGTTCGGTTCACGGCAGAGAATGTCGGTCATTCGGATTGGCCTTTGCAATCAGGTCGTTAGTCATATCCCGTATGATCTGAACAGGTCGGGCGGTTGGAATGGATGCCGGGCGCCAGCGACGCCCGGCAGATGTTTAGCTCTCTTTGCCCTTCGCCAAGGTGATGCGTAGTGCATCCCAGAGCGATGGAAGCAGGATCAAGGACACCGGCACAGCCGTGACCACGATGAAGCTTTGCAGTTTTGATACGCCGCCGGAGCCGACAGAGATCAAAATCACGGCCATCACACCCATCGCAATGCCCCAGAAAACACGTACAGCTGTGCTGGGTGTGTCGCCCTTGGTCATTGTAGCGGAAATCACGTAGCTCATCGAATCCCCGGTTGTGGCCACAAAGATCGTGGTCAGGATCAGGAACAGGATGGAGACCAGGAACCCCATGGGCAGGTTGTTGGTGATCGCCAGCAGCGCGGCAGGCAGGTTGAAACCTTCAAACGCCGCAGAGATGGTGCCCGGCTCGGCCAGTTCCATCGCGATGCCGGTGCCGCCGATGATGGTGAACCAGAAGTTGGTCACGATGGGGGCGATGATCGACAGCATGATGATGATCGAGCGGATGGATCGGCCACGCGATACCCGCGCGATAAACATTGCCATCAGCGGGCCGTACCCCATGAACCAGCCCCAGAAGAACACAGTCCACCACCCCAACCAACCGGGGGCGCCGAAGACGGCCGCATCACCGCGATACAGAGCCATATGGAAGAAATTGCCCAGATAGGTCGCAAATCCGGAGAAGAACGAACCGAAGATGAATCCGGTAGGTCCTGCCAGAAGGACGTAAATCAACAGGACCGCTGCAAGGATCACGTTGATCTTTGACAACAGCTGAATGCCACGGGACAGCCCGGTCATTGCGGAAATTGTGTATAGCCCGACCAGTGCACCGATCACCACGAACTGCGTGGCAAAAACATCCGGGATGCCAAAGAGGTCAGACAGACCATAGCTGACCTGAAGCCCGAGGAACCCGATCGGACCCACGGTGCCCGCCACCACAGCAATGATGGACGACGCATCGGCAATGACGCCAATCGGACCGTTGATGGCCTTGTCGCCAAACACAGGATACAGCAGCGTCCGTGGTGCCAGCGGCAGGCCTTTTTCATAGTGGTAATGCATCAGCATAACGGTCGAAAGCGAGCCAAGGATCGCCCAGGCCAGAAACCCCCAGTGCATAAAGCTTTGCGCGATGGCTGGCGTCACAGCGGCTTCGCTACCGCCTTCCGCGCCATAGAGTGGCGGCGAATAAAGGAAATGCGCAATCGGCTCACCCGCGGCCCAGAACACACCGCCGCCGGCCAGTAGCGTACACATGATCATGGAGCCCCACTGGAAAGTGGTGAACTCAGGTGTGGCCAGCCCGCCGAGAATGGCACGCCCTCCAGGCAGTACACAGAGCAGCAGGCCGATCAAAAACGTCGCCAGAAGCAGGATCTGCCAGTACAGGCCAAAATAGGTCGCAGCGATATTGAAACCCCAATCGACCAGTGCCGACAGGCCGTCCAGATTGATCAGCGCTGCCGCACAAAACAGCGCGATAAAGCCACCCGAAAGCAGGAAAAGCGGTTTGTTGATCCGGCTTTCCTGAGGTGTTGTCTCCATAGATGTCTCGGACATCTTTCCCTCCCGTTGATCGGCCCGCCAGAATGTGCCGGGCCGTATTTTCTGTCAGTCTTTCGACCGTCAATCCGCTGATTTCGGACCGAAATTCTCTTCAAAGAAGCGGTGCCAATTGTCCCCCATGACAGCGGCGACCTCTTGTTCGTTCATTCCAACACTGCGCAGCCCGTCTTCGATGTTTCCAAAGTCGCGGTTGTCCTCAAACCAGTTGGGCATCGGCGGGAAACCGGGTGCGGATTTTGAGCCCTCGCCGTAGTCGATTTCCTTGGTCCAGCGACCAACACGCATCCACTCGACGATGCTGTCAGGCTGATCCTGGCAAAGGTCTGTGCCAATGCCGAGATGTTGCACCCCGTATCGATCCGCGGTCCGCGCGATCATCTCGCAGAAGCTTTGCAGCGTGCAGGCGGATTTGTCTTTCAGGTGATGCGGGTAGACGGAGAAGCCGAACATTCCGCCATTGGACGTGACCGCGCGGATCACGTCATCTTTCTTGTTCCGCAGGGCAGGGGACCAGTCATGCGGATTGGCATGGGTGATGGCAACCGGGCGTTCTGACAGGTCCGCTGCCTCAATCGTTGAACGATCCGCAGAATGGCTCATATCCACCACAAGACCGACGCGGTTCATCTCCTTGATGACCTGCTTGCCCATGCGGGTGATGCCGGTGTCCTCAGCCTCATAACAGCCGGTCGCCAGCAGCGACTGGTTGTTATAGGTCAGCTGCATGAACCGCGCGCCCAGAGTGTGCACGATTTCGACCAGGCCGATATCATCTTCGATCGGTGAGGGGTTCTGGAACCCGAAGAACACCGCCGTGCGTCCGGTCTCCCGCGCCTTATCGATGTCGGAAGCCCAAAGTCCCTTCATGATCAGATCAGGATACTGCTCAAACCAACGGTTCCACTTCTCAAAGTTCAGAACCGTTTCGCGAAAATTCTCGTGATACGCGATGGTGACGTGGATTGCATCCACGCCCCCGTCGCGCAGCTGGCGAAAGATCTTCTCCGACCAGTTGGCGTATTGCAGCCCGTCAATCCGGAACCCGGACCGCATCAAACCGGGCCTGCGCTGATATAGGCGGTTTTGACGGTGGTATAGAACTCCGCTGCCGCCTTACCCTGTTCGCGCGGACCATAGGAGCTGTCACCGCGACCACCGAAGGGCACGTGGTAGTCAGTGCCAGCGGTCGGCAGATTGACCGTCACAACACCGGTGCGCGCATTGCGGCGGAAATGGGTGGCGCGGGCCAGTGATTTGGTGACGATCCCCGAGGTCAGGCCAAAGTTGGTGTCATTGACCACCGAAAGCGCTTCATCATAGCTGCCAACCTTGATCACGGAGGTCAGCGGCGCAAACATTTCCTCGCGGTTGATACGCATGTCGTTGTTGGTGTTCAGGAACACGCCCGGCGACATGTAGAAACCCTGATGCGGCATCTCCAGGCGTTGACCACCGCAGGCCAGTTCGGCGCCTTCCGTCTTGCCAAGGTCAACATAGGCGAGGTTTTCGTTCAGCTGCTGTTCGCTGACCACCGGACCCATCTGTACGCCTGCTTCCAGCGCGTGGCCCACTTTCATCGCTTGTGCCCCTGCGATCAGTTTCTCCACGAAGGCGTCATGAACACCGGCATGGACCACCAGTCGCGAGGAGGCTGTGCATTTCTGACCGGTGCCGCCAAAGGCCCCGCCAAGTGCCAGCGTCACGGCGAGATCCAGATCGGCATCGTCCATGACTGCGAGCGCGTTCTTGGAGCCCATTTCCATCTGTACCTTGGTCAGGTTCTGGATGGCGGCAGCCGCGATGCCCTTGCCCACCGGCACCGAACCGGTAAAGGAAATCGCGTTCACCTTGGAGCTTTCGACCAGACGCTGACCGATGGACCGGCCAGATCCCATCACGAGGGAGAACAGACCTTTGGGGATGTCCTGCCGCTCAATGATCTCCGCCAGCGCAACAGCCGATGCTGGGGTGATGTTTGCGGGTTTCCAGACCACCGCGTTGCCGTAGCACAGCGCGGGGGCAATTTTCCAAGACGCAGTCGCAGTGGGGAAGTTCCAAGGGCTGATAATCGCGACGGTACCCACCGCTTCGCGGCGGACGTCGACCTCAATATCAGGGCGTACGGAATCCGCGTTCTCACCGATCTGGCGCAGACACTCGGCAGCATAATAAGTGAAGAACTGACCGGCGCGGTAGACTTCGCCTTTGCCCTCGGCCAGCGGCTTTCCCTCTTCACGGCTGAGAAGGGTACCCAGTTCCTCTGCGCGGGCCATCATTTCATTGCCGATGGCATTCAGCACCGCTTGTTTGCGCTCCAAACCGTAAGCGGCCCATTCGCGCTGCGCCACCTGCGCCTGATCCAGCGTCGCCTCCAGCTGATCGGCACTGGCCTGGGCAAAGACACCGACCAGATCACTCAAATCAGACGGGTTGCGGTTCTCAACTTCGCTCTCACCAGCAAGCCATTCACCGGCGATCAGGTTCTTTTGGATATCAGTCATGGTTAGAGGCCTCACACAGAATTCAGTTTCCATGGGTATGGACATGAGAGGCCACTTCAATCAAACTCAAATAGCTGAACATCATTTCAGAAACATTGAAGTGCTAACCCATGACGCTGAAAATCGAGTTGCTTCGCGGATTTGCCGCAGTTGCCCGAAGCGGAAACCTAAGTGACGCGGCAGGCATTCTGGGGCGCACACCGTCAGCGGTGTCGATGATGCTGAAACAGTTGGAGACGCATCTGGGCGAGCCGCTGTTCGAGACCGACCGAAAGAACCGCCTGACGGCGCTGGGGGCCTTTGTGCTGGAGCAGGCCGAGCGCGAGTTGCAGCAATACGACACAATGGTCAAAGCGATTGAGGGCTATGCCAAGGCGACACATGGGCATGTGCGGATTGCCACTGTCCCATCGGTCGCAGGCACCGTGATGCCTTTGGTTTTTTCAAGGCATATCAGCGATTTCGAGCATGTTGATATCGAACTTCGCGATATGGATTCCATATCGGTGCTGCATGAATTGTCCCGAGATCGCATTGACATCGGGATTGCAACACTGGGCCAAAACAGCTCCGGACTGCACAGCCAGCCCCTGCTGTCTGACGCCTTCGGGGTGATCTGCACCCGCGATCATCCATTGGCGCAGGAACGGGGAAAAATCGACTGGGACATGCTGCGCGATGAGCGTCTGATCGCCAACAGCCTGTCCGCCGGCATCAATGCCGAACCGTCCCGGATCCTGCATGATAAGGCGCTGTTGAAGGCGCAGAACCTGACCTCCATCATGGCGATGGTGCGGGCGGAAATTGGCGTCACTATTTTGCCGGAAATGGCTGCACGGGCTGCAAATGCGCCGGAGCTGGTGTTCTGTCAGCTGGCCGATTCGCGGGCCACACGCCAGATCCATCTGCTGCGCAAAACCGATACCGCCCTGTCGCCCGCCGCGCGATTGCTGGAAAAACACATCCTCAGCTGTGCTGCTGAACTCACCGAAGGAGGCCTGTCATGACCCGAACCGACACGCCGCTTACACTGGGCATTTTGATCTTCCCCGGCTTTCCCATGGCCTGTCTGACCTCCTGTATCGAACCATTGCGCGCCGCCAATGAAATCGCGGGGAAGGAGGCATTTCGTTGGACCGTGGTTGCTGAAACGACAGATCCGGTTGCCTCCTCCGCTGGGGTCAGTTTCGGTCCGGATACCGTGCTGGCGGATCTGGCCGAGCATGATTTTCTGTTTTTTACGGCGGGACCAAATGCGCGGTTCGACCAACCCGCACGGGCCAATGCAGCCTTGCAGCGGATCACCCGGAGCAAGACCCGGCTCGGTGCCTTCAGCGGTGGGGTTTTTCCGCTGGCACGGACCGGTCTGGTGGCGGGTCAGCCGCTCTCGGTTCACTGGTGTTACGAGGCCGCGTTTGAGGCGGAGTTCCCGGACATCGAACGACAAAGCACGGTGATCTGCGATCAAGGTTCCTTTGTGACAATCTCCGGAGCGACAGCGGTGTTTGACTACATGCTCACCCTGATCGAGGAGCATCTCGGCGGGGATATCATGGCCGAGGTCGCCTGCTGGTTTCAGCACCCCTATGTACGCAGCGCAGCGACCTCTCAGAAAACGCCTGCATTTTCAACGGCCAAGAGCAAGGATTTGCTGCCAAAGAAGGTCACGCAGGCGATCGAGCATTTCGCTGAGCACATCGAAGACCCGATCCAGATCAGTGATGTTGCGGATGCCATTGGGGTATCCGCCCGGTCGCTGGAACGCAGCTTCAAGGAGGCCACAGGCCAGAGTCCGTTGAAATACTATCGGATGATGCGCATGAACCAGGCGCGGCAGCTGGTGCTGTATTCCAGTACGTCGGTAACAGAGATTGCCTATATGGTGGGCTACAGCACCCCCGGCGCATTCCTGAGGATCTACCGCGAGAGTTTTGGCGTCACGCCGATCAATGACCGGCGCGCCAAGAACTCCTTGCGCGTCAAAAGCGGGGATGCCCTGCCGGCGGGATAAGCCCGGCGCGGCAAGCACATCCAGATCCCCGCCTCAGGCCATGGAGCGGGCGGCAGTGATCAGCGCGTGATGCAAGGATGCAGCAGAGGAGCGCGGCCCCAGAACAGCCATGCGATCCTCGTCAAGGCGCCACAGGAACACGCCGAGGTGCTCCAAAGTGCCGCGAATGACGCATCCGGGTTTCATGTCGCGGACCGGCGCGTTGCTGAGCCGTTCAAACAGATCACCCAGGGCAGCACCCGCAACATCGAACCGACACCAGCCATCCGTCTGTTCCACCACCGATGCTGTGGCGCCAGCCACCTGTTTCAAATCGCGGGCCAGCAGCTCGTGTTGATCATATGGCCCTGAGGCCATCCATTGATCCGGTCCAGTCCAAAAGACCGAGAGTGTACCAGCCTGTGACGAACCGCCAACTTCTGGCAGCTCCATCTTATAGGCCTCTGCAAGAGCTGCCCGCAGCGCCGGTTCTTGATCTTTGCGAGCCGCCACTGAGGCAAGCGCCTGGTCTGTCACTTCGGATACGGTCAGGTTGCCAATCATGTCCACCCGGGGGGTGTCACTGCCAAGTGGGGTGAGGGGGGCCAATTTATGCACGGAGCTTCTCCCCTTCGGGATCTACAAAATGAGGGCTGACAATCTCAACCAGAACGGTTTGGTTTTCCAGTGGGTTGACCATACGCAGCTGCTCGCCCATCCGGTTTGACCCGCCTTTGACAAAGGCCAGCCCTATCGCGCTTTGCAAGATGGGTGAATAGGCGGCCGAGGTCACATATCCCTGATCATGCGCCGCATCGACCGGCCCATCGCTTGCCATCAAATGTCCCCCGGCAGGAACACCGTCGCTTGAATTCACGGGGCGCACCCCGACAAGGCTCAGGGCATCCTCTGTGTTCATACCGTCGCGGCGGCTTAGCACATTGCCGATGCAGTCCTTCTTGGTTGAGACCATGCGGCCGAGACCCAAGTTCAGCGCAGATGTGGTTCCGTTTAGTTCATTGCCCGCGGCATGCCCCTTTTCGATCCGCATCACGCCGAGCGCTTCGGTGCCATAGGGTGTCACATCGAATTTCTCCCCTGCGGCCATCATCTCGCGCATCAGGGCATCGCCATATCGGGTTGGGACGGCAATTTCATAGGCCAGCTCACCCGAGAAAGAGATGCGGAACAGCCGCGCACGGCACCCGCCACAGACCGTGATCTCACCGCATCCCATGAAGGGAAACGCCTCATTGGAGATGTCGAACGCAGGGTCGACGATTTTCTGCAGCAGCTTGCGCGCATTGGGACCGGCGACGGCGTATTGCGCCCAGGCCTCAGTTGTTGAAATCAGCTGCACGTCCAATTCAGGGCAGAGACACTGACGCACAAATTCCATATTGCGATAGACCAGAACAGCGTTGGCCGTGGTGGTTGTGACGACAAAATGGTCCTCGGCCAGCCGCGCGGCGGTGCCATCATCATAAGCAACGCCATCCTCCCGCAACATCAACCCGTACCGCACCTTGCCCACAGGTAGTTTGGCAAATCCATTGGCGTAGATCATGTTGAGGAGGGTCGCCGCATCCGCGCCCTGCACATCAATCTTTCCCAATGTGGTTACATCACAGATGCCGACAGAACTGCGGGTCTGCAGCACTTCGCGGTCCACAGACTGGCGCCAGTGGGTCTCACCGTCACGGGGGAACCACTGCGCCCGCAGCCAATTGCCAACCTCGACAAAAAAAGCGCCTTGTTCCTCGGCCCATTTGTGGCTGGGGGTGAGGCGGGTCGGATGAAAATCCTTGCCAACGGCACGGCCCGCCAGCGCGCCCATAGCAACGGGCGTGTAGGGAGGGCGAAAGATGGTGGTGCCGGTGTCCGGGATGGATTTGCCGGTCAGCTCCGCCATCACCGCCAAGGCGCCGAGGTTCGAGGTTTTTCCTTGATCTGTCGCCATACCAAGGGTCGTGTAGCGCTTCAGATGCTCCACCGAGGTGAAGTTTTCCTGATGGGCGAGTTTGACGTCCTTCACGGTCACATCGTTCTGGAAATCAAGCCAGGCGCGTTTGGCGCCTTTGACATGCCAGAATGGCGTCTGCGAGACAGGCGCGTCTTCAGCTTGCGGCAAGTCCGCAGCCCGGGCTGAGATGCCAAGATCGCCAAGCGCCTCAGCGGCGCGCTCTGCACCGCCCTTCAAAGCTTGTGCGGTGGTCATCTCCCCCGCAGCCGCCCCGGCGACCAGTTGACCTGTCGGCAGCCCATCCCCCGGTACAAAGGACTGGATCGCGTCATTCCAGACCGGGCGGCCCCGTTGATGACACGTCAGGCCCAAATTGGGGTTCCAGCCACCCGACATAGCAAGCGCGTCGCAAGCGATGGTGCGGGTTTGGCCATTTGCAAGACGCACGGTGACCGACGACAGGCCGAGACGCCCCTTGGTGTCAGTGATTTCGGCCCCGGCGAGAACCTCGGTACCCGACAGGGTTGGCGCGTCATTGCGCACATCGACGATTGCGGGCACCTCCACCCCCTTCGCCATCAGATCGCGAGCAGTGTGATAGGCATCGTCATTATTGGCAAAGACCACCACAGACTGGCCCGGTGTCGCCGCCCAACGGTTGGCATAGGCCCGTGCAGCCCCCGCCAGCATCACGCCCGGTCGATCATTGTTCTCAAAGGCGATCGGACGTTCAATCGCCCCGGTCGCAATCAGCGCCCGTTTGGAATAGATCCGCCAGAGCGTCTGGCGCGGTTTCCCTGCTGCTGGCGTTGGCAGATGGTCTGCGTTGCGTTCAACCGCGCCGTAGATGCCGTGGTCATAGGCGCCAAACACGGTTGTCCGTGGCATGACGCGGACGTTTGGCAGCGTAGCCAACTCCGCCTGTGTCTGCGCCACCCAATCGGTGCCAGACATTTCCGACAGCGCTTTGGGTTCGCTTAGCAGACGACCGCCAAGTCGATAGTCCTCATCCGCCAAGATGACCTGCGCGCCAGCCCGGCCAGCCGTCAGCGCCGCCGCCAGCCCCGTCGGTCCCGCGCCGATGACCAGCAGATCACAATGCAGGTATCCCTTGTCATAGGCATCAGGGTCTGCCTCCCCGGTCAGACTGCCAAGCCCGGCCGCCTTGCGGATGATCGGTTCATAGAGCTTTTCCCAGAACGCCTTCGGCCACATGAAGGTTTTGTAATAGAACCCTGCGGTCAGGAAATTCGAAAACCGGTCATTGATCGCCATCATGTCATGTTCAAGCGACGGCCAGCGGTTCTGCGATTGGGCCTCCAGCCTTGCATATAGCTCCACAACGGTGGCGCGGGTATTGGGTTCCTGACGCCCGCCAGAGCGCAGCTCAACCAGCGCGTTCGGCTCCTCGCTGCCGGCGGTCAGCACACCGCGTGGGCGGTGATATTTGAAGGACCGCCCGATCAGCCGAACACCATTGGCCAGCAGCGCAGATGCCAGCGTATCCCCCTGATGGCCTCCGTAAGTCTTGCCGTCAAACTGGAACGACAGCGGTACACCGTGGTCAATAAGGCCGCCCACGAGTCGATTTTTCAATACGGATCTCTGGCTCATTGCTGCGGCTCCTGCGTGGTATTTGCCGCCTTGTTGGCAAGCGCCACATCCCGGGCAAGTTCCACCCTCAGGATCTCATGGGTCGTGGTATTACGGGTGACCACCAGCCAGGACCGGTCACCCTGTTCATGGAACCACAGTTCGCGATGTTCGCCCGCCGGATTTTTGCGCAGATACAGATAGTCGTGGAACTGCTGCAGAGCCGTTTCTGACAGCCAGTAAGGGCGGTTCATCAGGCTTGCGTCGCCCAAATAGGTGAACTCCTGCGCGTCGCGGGGCCCAAGCAGCGGATGGTTGATAATCATCTGGACAATTCCTCAGTGCAGGTTCGGTTGGGCGCCCTGGCCCTTTTCGTCGATCATGTGACCGGACATAAAACGATCCAGCCGGTAGGCGGTCGCGGTCTCATGCGGACGATCGGTTTTCAGAAGATGCGCAAAGCAGTAGCCGGCTGCCGGCGTGGCCTTGAACCCGCCGTAGCACCATCCGCCGTTGAAATAGAGGCCCTCGATATGGGTCTTGTCGATGAAGGGGGAGCCATCCATCGACATATCCATGATACCGCCCCAGCTGCGCAGCAGGCGCGCGCGCCCAAGAGCCGGGATCAGTGAGATGCCACTTTCGACGACATCTTCGACGACCGGCAGATTTCCACGCTGTGCGTAGGAGTTGTACATGTCGATATCGCCACCGAAGACCAGCCCACCCTTGTCTGACTGGCTGCAGTAAAAATGCCCTGCACCGTAGGTGATCACACCGGGAATAAAGGGTTTCAGCCCTTCTGAAACAAAGGCTTGCAAGACGTGGCTCTCGATCGGCAGGCGCATGTCAGCCAAGGCCATCAGGCGGCTTGAATTGCCGGCTACCGAGACGCCGACCTTGCCTGCCCCGATATACCCACGGGAGGTTTCAACGCCCAGCACCTTGCCGCTTTCGATACGCAGGCCGGTGACTTCGCAATTCTGGATGATATCCACACCACGCAGATCTGCACCACGGGCATAGCCCCAGGCCACCGCATCATGGCGTACCGTGCCACCGCGCCGATGCAGAAGGCCACCTTTAATCGGAAAACGTGCATCATCAAAGTTCAGGAACGGATACATTGCGCGCACGCCATCCGCGTCCAAAAGCTCGGCGTCGGACCCGTTGAGTATCATGGCATTCCCACGGCGCCGAGCCGCGTCGCGCTGCGCGTCGCTATGGATCAGGTTCAAAATACCACGCTGGCTGACCATGGCGTTGTAGTTGAGATCTTGTTCCAGATTTTCCCAGAGCTTCAGCGAAAACTCATAAAACGGCTCATTCCCATCCAGTAGATAGTTGGAGCGGATGATCGTGGTATTCCGCCCGACATTGCCGCCACCGATCCAGCCTTTCTCCAGCACCGCGATCCGGGCGCCGCCGAACTCCTTGGCCAGATAATAGGCCGTCGCCAGACCATGTCCGCCACCGCCAATGATCACATAATCATAGGCCGCCTGCGGCGCTGCATCACGCCATTGCGGGCGCCAGCCCTTGTGCCCGCTGAGGGCTTCCTTGATCAGTCCAAACGCAGAATATCGCATAGCGGCTCCTGTTTCTTGCGAGAACAGTTGCCGTGAAATGCGCTGAGGCTGCCGATGCGCTTTCGGACAAGATTCATGTCAGAATCGACAATTCGGACTTTCAGGCTGCCCTGACGGGAAAGCCTATGCCTGCTATTAGCCTTCTTGCACTGCCGAGCCCCTTATGTTCAACGCTCAGGTGTTCGCCGCCCATGACATTTCGTGTGGGTTTAGCTAACATATTTCGCTGGTTGTCCGAATATTCTTGCCGCAAACCAGGCCCTTCAAGAGACATGTTTAGAACCGTTGATAGGTGTGATCGATACCTGAACTGCAGCTCTATCTAAACTTGCCTGATCGCATCAATGCGCGGCATGCCTTGGCAGCAGAGCACCTCAACCTGCATTAGCTTCGTGGCTATCGCTTCCGTCTTGTGTCGCTTGGTTCTCATATCTGATCCCGCGTTTCCTCGGTCTAGGAGCGGACCACTTCAGTGGGGGAGGATCAGGACCACCCCCCAATTCTACGGCGTTCTTTCAAGCTCAGTTGCGTCTAAACGACTCCCATGCCACGATCTCCTACTAGATAACTCATTGTTTTCTAGTAAGAGTCGCACTGAAATGTTGTGCTATACTAGGCTCGCACTATAATACTGTAATGCGGATTATGTTAATTTTAATACAATCAACTGCATTAGGCGTCAGGCTCTCAACGCCGCAGCTAGATCTCGAACACCTTTCTCCAGCTGCTCCTCCGAAAAGCCGGCGAAACCCATGACAAGCCCTTGGCGCTTAGGTGGTCCGGCAAAAAATGACGACAAAGGCTGCACAGTCACTCCGGCGGATTTGGCTCGTTTTGCGGCTTCAGTATCGCTCATGCGGCTCTGTAGGTCTGGCGTCAAATTGGCGACCATATGCATGCCGGCAGGCACGGGATCGACAGTCAGAAGATCGGCGGCGTGTAGCTTGATTGCCTGCAAGGCTGCCACCTGCCGTTTGGCATATAGGCGCCGCATACGCCGGATATGTATGGCAAAATCACCGCTGTGCATGAACCGTGCCAGGACCGGCTGCAGCATCAGCGATGCCTGCTGATCTATCTGGGGTGATGCTGACCTCACCTTAGGCAACATTGACTTCGGGAAAACCACAAACCCGAGCCTCAATGCGGAAAAAATCACTTTAGAGAAGCTTCCGACGTAGATCACCCGATCCTGATTGCTGAGGCTCATCATGGCGGGAAGCGGTTGACCTTGGAACCGATATTCACTGTCAAAGTCGTCTTCAATAACATAGGCGTTGCGGGCGACGGCCCATTCGATCAGCTCAAGTCGGCGGGACAGTGGCATCGTGACGCCGAGCGGATAATGGCGCGATGGGGTCACGATCGCCGCCTTCGCCCGAGGGGTCGTTTGAAGCGCCGTCTTGATATCGAACCCCTGTTGGTCAACCGGCGACGGAACAGAGACAAGCCGGTTGTGGTGCACAGCCCGGTTCAGCACGGCGTATCCCGGCTCCTCGGTCAGCACCTCGTCTCCTTCGCTTAGCGTTGTAGCAGCGATCAGGCCGATGGCTTCGACAACACCTGATGTGATGAAAATCTGGTCTACCGTGCAGGGCAATCCACGCCATTCACGCAAATGATCCGCGATAGCCTCCCGCAGAGACGGCCAGCCAAATGGATCGACACGCGACAGCAGTGCCGCATCTGGCCTGCGCCAGGTCTGATCATGATGACGCGCCCATTGCCGGTAAGGAAATAGCGTCAGTTCGGGTGCGGAGGTATCAAATGGCTGCAAGGGCGCGGGCGCGACAGGGGGTGCCTTTTCCGGAAGGATGTCGACCCCGCCCTGATCCACAGAGGCCGCAGTTCCGGATTGCGCCTCTGGCAACTGGTCCGGCAATTCTGCTTCGACATAGACGCCGGATCGGGCGCGCCCCTCCAGATACCCTTCGCTGATCAACTGATCGATGACCGCAGAGACCGTCACCCGAGAGACCGACAACTCTTCGGCCAGCGTTCGACTGGACGGGAGTTTTGATCCCGGAGCGATCATTCTGTCCAGAATCAACCGCCTCAGCTGCGCAAGAAGCTGTGCCTGAAGCGTGTTTGCACTGTCGCGATCAAGGGAGAGGGACAGCAGTGCTGCCCCTGTTCTGGCCTTATTCATACCTCAAGCCTTGCTGTATTCGGTCAGGCCAGTCAAGGCGGCATCACCCGCCCGCAATGCTCCCCTGAGACGCGGCCCCGCCCTCCCCTCGTCGGCTTGACGGGACCAATATCGCGCTAGTCGTTCGGGCGCACCCGAGCCGCGGTTTTATTGGCGAAAGCCTCAAGCCGTGCGCGGGCGGCCGGTTGCGTGTTCACCACGCCTGCGACAACGGCTTCGGCGTAAGCTGCGTCCATGCCGGACATATTGTTGAGGTGGCTGATCGCAGAACAGATGGCATAATTGGTGAGCGGCAGGTTTTCGGCTGCCCGATCAGCAAGCTCAAGCGCCTTATCAAAGCTGGAACCATCAGTGATGTATTGCGCCAGCCCTAGATCAACAGCCTCCTGCCCCTGATAGACACGCCCCATCAGGATCATGTCGATCATGCGGGATTTGCCGATCAGATCGGACACGCGAATGGTGGCACCACCACCCGTGAAGATCCCGCGCTGACCCTCTGGCAGGGCAAAATATGTGGTTTGATCCATCACGCGAATATGGGCGGCGCTAGCAAGCTCCAAACCACCACCAACCACCGCACCCTGCAGTGCTGCGATCACCGGTACACCGCCATATTCCATCTTGTTGAACGCCTCATGCCAACGCAGGCAGACATGCATGAACTCATCGGGGCTTCGGTCTTCTTTCCAATGCTCCACCAGATCCAGACCGGCGCAGAAATGGTCGCCCTTCCCAGCCAGGACCACCGCCTTTACCCCCTTGCGATGCGCACTGCTGAAGAACTGAACCAGTTCCTCAATCGTGGCGGTATCCAGCGCGTTGCGCTTGCTAGGGCGATCAAGGCTCACGACGCAGACACCGTTGTCGCGCACGTCGATTGCGAGGTTTTGATATGAGCTGAAACTGTCTTTTGCCAACATGGCTGGATCCTTTCGGACTAGGAGGTGTGCCCGAAGGCATATATTTTATCAGAGGTCAGAGCTGGCTGGCTTCATCAAGAAGGCTGGTTGCGCCCGTCATGATGCGCGCACGATCACTCTCGCAGTCGACCAGAACATGATGCGCAAATATCTGCGCGGTGGTTATTTTTCGCGTCATGAATTCGGTCTCATTCCCCCTGTGCTGTTCTGCCTCAGCAGCGCGCGCGGCGCGCGCCAACTGCCAGCCGGCAGCAAGCGTCCCGGTGAGGTTGAGGAAGGGTACGCTGCCACCAAATGCGGCTCGGGGATCATTGGGGGCGGTTTCCAGCAACCAGGAGAGGCTGGCATCAAACGCCGCCCTCGCCTCACCCAGGCATACCGCGATGTCCTGCAGTTTGGCGCTTCCTGTCTGTAACGCAGCCTCGGTGTCTGCAATCATCGCGGAGAACCGGCGCGCCGTCTGACCTGCGTCTCGCAATACCTTGCGCCCAAGCAGGTCGTTGGCCTGAATGGCGGTGGTGCCTTCGTAGATCGGCAGAATGCGCGCATCCCGGTAAAACTGCGCCACACCGGTTTCTTCGATGAACCCCATGCCGCCGTGGATCTGCACCCCCAGCGATGCCACCTCAACCGCCCGCTCCGAGCAAAACGCCTTGACCAAGGGAACCAGAAATTCAGCCACCGGCGCGGTCTCGGCGCGGATGTCATCATCGCCGTTTTGGGACAAATCCAGCCAACCGGCCGCAGCCATACTCAGAGAGCGCCCCCCTTCAACCAGTGCTCGCATACGTAGAACCATCCGGCGCACATCGGGATGACCAATGATCGCCGTTGTCTTGTCGGCGTCCAGCCCGATCGCCTGGCCCTGCACCCGTTCCTTGGCGTAGGACAGCGCGTGTTGATAGGCGCGTTCGGAAACAGCAACGCCCTGCACCCCCACCGCAAACCGCGCGGCGTTCATCATGGTGAACATGTATTCAAGACCGCGGTTTTCCTCCCCGATCAGGTAGCCGGTGGCATCGGCATACTCCAAGACCGCAGTGGGACTCGCCCGCACTCCCAGCTTGTGTTCAATACTGACGCAATTGACGGTGTTGCGGTCGCCGGGTGTGCCATCCTGATCAACAAGGAACTTGGGCACCAGAAACAAGCTTAGCCCCCGGTGGCCCTCCGGCGCGCCCGGCGTCCGGGCCAGAACCAGATGAATAATATTCTCCGACAGCTCATGCGCGCCATAGGTGATGAAAATTTTGGTACCGCTGACCCCATAGCTGCCATCTGCACGCGGCTCGGCCTTGCAACGCACCCGCCCCAGATCGCTGCCGGCTTGTGGCTCCGTCAGGTTCATAGTTCCGGTCCATCGGCCGGAGACCAGCGGACGAAGATAGAGCTCTTTCTGCGCCTCGGTTCCCGACAATTGCAGCGCGTCGATGGCCCCATCTGTCAGAAGCGGGCAGAGGCCAAAGCTCATATCCGCCGCGTTCAGAATTTCGGTGGCTGCCGCACCAACCACGCGGGGCAGCCCCATTCCACCGTGATCGACCGGGTGGGCCAGGCTCTGCCATCCCATGTCGACGAACTGTGCATAGGCAGCCGCAAAGGCCTCTGGCAGAACGACCTTATCTCCATCCAGCTGTGCCCCTGTGGTGTCGCCGACAGCCGATAGCGGCGCGATCAGATCAGTGCAAAACCGACCCAATTCCTCCAGCGCGGCCCGGGCATCAGTGCGATCAATCTCACCGTATTTCTCAAGCGCGCTGACCTGCGGCCATTGCGAGAGATGGTCCAGATTGAACATCATGTCACGGATCGGAGCTTCATAGGTCATTGGCGCCTCGTTGCTGTGCTAGCTGTTGCCGACTGTCTAAGCTATGGCCAATAGCCTGCCCATCCCAGAATTTGACAAACGACTTTCCGAAAGTGACAAATCGACGTATTCTATCGCCTCTATGATACGCCCTAATCCAGACACGCTGGCAACCGTTTCATTGCCTTTCATTGAAGACTGGCTGTCAGCTCTTCAGACCTGTTGTGATGTGGATCAGATACACAGGATCCTGGCCCACTGCGGGCTTCCCCAGCCTACCAACTCGAAGCCCGAGGCGAACAGGGCCACTCAGCGCGTTACACTGGATCAGATCGTTAAGCTCTATCAAATTGCTGCCGCAGAAACCGGCGATGAGATGCCTGGCCTATGGAGCCGCCCGGTTCGCCCTCGGGCGCTTCAACACCTGCTCACAACTGTGCGCGAAGCCGGAACTCTGCCGGCGGCACTTTATCGGTTCTCGACGTTTTGGAATCTGATACTGGACGATTATCACATTGACCTAAAATCAGAAAAATCAAAAATCACGCTAAGCCTCATGCCACGTGGTTCGCCCGAGGTACACCGTTTCGGGCATATGCTCCTGCTCAAATTGGCGCATGGGTTGCTGTCTTGGCTCGCAGGCTACGAGGTGCCAGTACAAGCTGTGCAGTTTGCATTTGACCAGCCAGATTTTGCGCAGGACTACGGGGTTATTTTTCCGGCCCCCGTGCGCTTCTCTCAGTGGTGTTCTGCGATTTCATTTGATCCGCAACAGCTGGGCGCCCCGCAACCTCGTAGCCCGGCGGAGCTTGCGGCATTCCTGGATCGGGCGCCGCGGGACTGGATCTTTACTGGCTTTCGTGAGCATCGGCTGTCCCTTCAAATTCGGGATTTTCTTTATCGGTCAAACTGGGAAGAATGCCGTCTTGGTGACGCGGCCGCGATGCTGAATGTGACACCCCGCACGCTGATGCGACGACTGGAGGATGAGGCGACGTCCTTTCAGTCCATCAAGGACGCTTTGCGCCGTGATATCGCCATTCGTGATCTGCGGGCGGGTCACAAATCCATCGAGGACATCTCCGATGACCTTGGCTTTTCGTCTGCCGCCAACTTTCACCGCGCCTTCCGTCGCTGGACCGGGGGAACAACCAGTTCGTATCGGTAGCTTCTTGGCAAAATGATATGGAATATCCGTTTGCATTCGGAGAGAGGACGCCTTGCTTTGCACCTGAGCATTGATCGTCATTTTTGACAGGTCAGATTTACAAAGCCATGGTACTTAAAAGAAATTGCTACGGATATTCAATGACGCATGCAGGTTTCGCGATGACATCGGATAAGGTTCTGGAACGTCAGTTGGGCGCGCAATCTCTCGCAGGAACCACCCTACTGGACTGCGTTGCCCTACCCCAAAGCACCGGCTATCTGGCCAGATTGTTCTTCAACTCTGACACCCTGGTCGAAGATATCTCAACACCGGATGCGACTGTTTCACCAAGTCGGAGGGGAAACGGGGCTCTGATCCTGGATATTCCAACGACGAGCCCTGCTGAGCCGGTGAAGCTCAATATACGGGGTCAATCATTCAGTCTCACTGCGGAACCCCCGGAAACCAGTTTGTTTGCCGGTCTTAATGTGCTGCTTGCGATCCGCAACGGCGAAAGCCCGGAAACCGCCGCAACTTGGATGCAATATCATGCAAGGCAGCACGGAATGCAGGCCGCTGTTATTCTCGACCAATCACCACCCAACGAAAGTCGCCTTTTCATCAAAGAATTGCGCAACTTGGCGCACACGATCAAAGGGCTAAGCCAAGTAGTCGTGATACACTCAGAAATCCCACTGGGTCAGAAAGGGTTGCCTGCAGAAGCGCACCCTTCGAACGCTCGGGACGCCCCTAAAAGAGATTGGCCAGAGCCGCCGCCCATAGATCCATGGAGAGCACCTCTGGGCGAATTTCTGATCTATGAAATTATCCGGAGACGGTTCCTAAGCGACGCGCGCGCCGTTGCAAACATGGATCTATGTGACCTATTAGCCCGGCCACCCGAGGCGAATATCTTTGATCGCGCGGTGCAGGCTGGCGACAAATACATCCGCTTACTTGGAGCGCAAACCTATCCGTGGCGCGTCCGCCGGAACCAAGATGCCTCATTCGCTGATCACATCTGCACAGCGTTTGATAGCAATATCCGCCATCCACGTTGGTGCGTCGCGCCTCGCGGCAACAAGGACGGCCATATCTGGCACAAAAGCCAGATCATCGGAGCCACAGCCGAACCGACCCAGCCCTCAAATTTCTTTCGAAACATGGTCCTGCGCCATCCAACACGGAACATCTCGCATCTTGTGGCAAAAGGAAGCTTGCTGGAATCGCCAGAACTGCTGACGCTGTCGCGGGAGCATCTTGGCGGCAATCCGGTGCGTATGCCCGAAAAGAAACGCCTGCTCCACCCAAGCGCGGGAACCCGGACATCGGTGGTCACGACCATGAAAAACGAGGGGCCGTTCATTCTGGAATGGCTGGCCTATCACCGGGTCATCGGTGTCGATGATTTTCTCGTCTACACCAACGATTGCACGGACGGCACCGATACTCTCCTGAAGGTTCTGCAGGACAAGGGAATTGTCCAGCATCGTGACAACCCCTGCCGCGACACCGACATAACCCCACAGCACGCGGCCTTTCAGGCGGCTCAACAGGAACCCCTTATCCGCGACGCTGATTGGATCGTCTGTATGGATGTTGATGAATTCATCAACATCAAATGCGGTAACGGACATCTCAGCGATCTTTATGCAGCGATGCAAGGCGCCAATATGATTTCCATGACGTGGCGCCTGTTCGGCAACAATAATGTGTCGAAATTCTCAGGTGAGCTGGTCACACGAGAGTTCACACGATGCGCCCGCGAAATCACGCGCCGACCTCACCAGGCATGGGGCTTCAAAACGCTGTTCCGAAATGAGGGCATCTTCAAAAAGCTCGGCGTACACCGGCCCAAGGGGCTGCGACCGCACCACTGGAGGGATATCCATTGGGTGAACGGATCGGGGCAGGCTATGCCACAACAGATGTTCCGTAGCGGCTGGCGCTCGACCATTGAAACCTACGGATATGATCTGGTGCAGCTCAATCACTATGCGGTGCGCAGTGCTGAGAGTTTTTTGGTCAAACGGGATCGTGGCCGTGTGAACCACACAGAACGAGATCAAGGCTTACCCTACTGGTTCCGAATGAATAATAATTCTGAGGAAGAGCGATCCATTCAACGCCTGATCCCCGAACTGGAGGCAGAAATGGCAAGGCTGCTGCGTGACCCGGATATAGCCGCTGCGCACGACTATGTCTGTCGGCGGCATCGGGAACAGATTGATGAGTTAAAAAAACGCGACGACATGCGAGTGCTGTACCAGGAAATCACAGGCGACAGGCTGCGCAAGCTGTCCCGAATGCATGCGCATTTTTGCACCAATGTATTTCTAAGTGGCCCGGATGTAATTCCGAATGAGCTCACCGAACAGGCTCTCCCAGACGACTTTTTATTTACGGTTCCTCGCACCGAAACCAACGACTGAGAGAGCACCCGCGACAGGTGACAGATCCTGCTGAGCGGCAAGGATGCGCTATATCGCGACAACGGCTCTCGGCAGACGATCTAGGAGGTGGTAGGAAGATTCACATCTTGAAATTTGTTACATTATAAAATAACAAATTGTAGAGAAGGAGCCTTGATATGAGAAAGCGTGCTGCTGCTCGGCAACTGGATGTACTGAGCGTGCTGAAAGCATGCGACAAGCCGATGACCGCGTATCAAATTCTTGAGCAACTTCAGATAGCTGAACCTAATATCGCGCCGCCGACCGTTTATCGTACACTTTCGGCACTGACCGACCAGGGGCGCGCTCATCGTCTTGAATCGATCAACGCCTTTGTGCCCTGCCGTTGCAGCCACGCCGAGAGCGTGCCTGTCTTGGCGATATGTGACGATTGCGGCACCGTCGACGAACATGACGGCAGCGAGCTGCTACCAAAACTCACGGCCCTGACCGGACAGAATGCCTTTCATGCCGTGCGTCATATCGTCGAAATCCACGGATTGTGCGGTGCATGTGCTGCCTGAACGACTGTTTACATATTGGATCATAATCATGAAACGAACCCTCTCATTGCTTGCTGTCGTCGCCGCTCTGCCTGCATTGGCAGAAGGCACACGCGAACTTGATGCCCATGAACATGGCGTTGGGACGCTCAACATTGCGATCGAAGACACAACGGTCTCAATGGAATTCGAAGCCCCAGGGGCAGATATTGTCGGGTTTGAATACGCCGCCAAAAGTGAGGCTGATATCTCTGCAGTTAACACAGCGCTTGCCACACTCAGCTCACCTTTGCAGTTGTTCGCTGTCCCGGACTCAGCGCTCTGCAGCATAGTGGATGCGCATGCAGCGCTCGCAGGCGGGGAGGAACATGAGGATCACGCTGACGAACACGCGCATGAGGAGCACACACATGATCACGGGCATGAGGATCATGAAAAACATGATGACGCCAAACATGAGGAACATGAACACGAAGAGCATGATAGTGACCATAATGATAGTCACGCAGAGCATGCTGCCCACTCCGAGTTTCATGCAAACTACATACTAGATTGCGCGAAACCTGAGGCGTTGAGTAACATGACATTTACCTATTTCACTGCCTTTCCGCATGCGCAGAGCGTTGATGTGCAAGTGATCAAATCAACTGGTGCACGCGCCTATCAGGTCGACCGCAACGCGCCAGTCCTAAATTTGGAGCCTTGACCTCAAGTGGTTGATACAACCCTTGAAATCAACGATCTGGCCTATCGCTGGCCGGGTCGTGATGGGTTCTCGCTGACGGTCCCGCACCTTTCGGTAGCAGCAGGTGAAACCGTGCTGTTGCTCGGCGAAAGCGGTTCCGGAAAATCCACGCTTTTGTCGTTGATCTGCGGCACAGTCCTGCCGGATCGTGGAAAGATCTCGATCGCTGGCAGGACTATCTCTGCGTTAAATGGTGGCGCGCGTGACACGTTCAGAGCAGATCATATTGGGGTTATCTTTCAACAGTTTAACCTGTTGCCATTCGGAACGGTGATCGACAATATTCTGCTCCCGCTCCGCTTTGCACCGTCACGGCGACAGCGTGTAAGTGATGCAACCGCGGAGGCATCGCGATTGTGTTCTGCGCTCAATTTGCCAGCGGATATTATCAGCGCCAAGGCCCGGACCCTGAGCGTGGGCCAACAACAACGCGTTGCAGTGGCCCGAGCATTGATCGGCACCCCTCCGTTGATCATCGCTGACGAGCCCACCTCCGCACTTGATACCGGTGTGCAGAGCGCCTTTTTAGACTTACTTTTTACTCAGACAGCCTCGCATGGCTCCTCGCTGCTGATGGTCAGCCATGACGCACGGCTCAGCGCATTTTTTGACCGTGTGATCCATATGGAAGAAATCGCTCACATGAAAAGGGCGATGACATGATATTGCGCCTTGCAGTTGCTTCCCTCTTCGCACGGGCGTTGACCGTCGGCATGACGATCCTTGCCATCGCGTTGTCTGTCGCCCTGTTCCTTGGTGTCGAGAAAATACGGACCGGCGCCAAAGCCAGCTTTGCCGATACGATTTCCGGCACAGATCTAATCGTCGGCGCCCGGTCTGGATCTGTGCAGCTGCTGCTCTACTCTGTTTTCCGCATTGGCAATGCCACCAACAATGTGACCTGGGAGAGCTATCAAGACATTGCAAGGCGACCCGATGTTGACTGGATCGTTCCGATTTCACTAGGCGACAGCCATCGTCAGTTTCGCGTCATGGGCACAACCAAAGCATTCTTCGATCACTATAAATACCGCCAAGGCCGGTCCCTAGAGATGGCGGATGGTACTCGGATGGATGATCTCTTTGATACCGTGATTGGTGCCGATGTTGCTGCCACGTTGGGCTATCATGTTGGGGATCCCATTGTCGTGGCGCACGGGCTTGCGTCCTTCGCCAAGCATAAAGACCAACCTTTCCGCGTGTCCGGCATACTGGAGAAAACGGGCACACCCGTCGATCGCACAGTCATCGTGAGTATGGAATCAATCGAAGCAATACATGTTGATTGGAAAAGCGGCGCCCAAATCCCCGGCCGATCAACGCCTATCGACGTCATCCGTGAGATGGAGCTGACGCCCAAGGCGATAACCGCAGCCCTCATAGGCGTTGAAAGCCCGCTCCAGACCTTCGCGTTGCAACGCGCCATCAATGACTATCGCGAAGAACCCCTGCTGGCGATTTTGCCAGGCGTTGCGCTGCAGGAATTGTGGAGCATTGTCGGCATCGCAGAAACTGCTTTGCTTGCGGTGTCTGCGATGGTGGTGGTCACCGCTTTAATCGGAATGATGGCGACAATTTTTTCCAGCCTCAACGAACGGCGCCGCGAAATGGCGATTTTCCGCGCAATGGGCGCCCGACCCCTGACTATTCTCAGCTTACTGGTGCTGGAAGCAATGGTGATGGCCACCGTTGGCGCAGTTCTTGGACTGGTGTTGCAATATGTCGGATTGCTGGTAGCCCAACCTTTCTTGGACAGCATTTTCGGCCTCTGGATACCGATTGATGCTCCGACGCTGCGCGAAGTCTGGCTCATACTGGGTGTAATCTGCGCTGGCGTGATTGTGAGCCTCATACCTGCGATGCGAGCCTACAGAATGTCTGTCGCTGATGGTATGGTTGTGAAAACCTGATGCTCTGAGTGAGGTGAATACAAATGTTAAACCGCAGAACGGTTATGATGGGTTTGGCGGGATCAGTCACCGCGCCGCATATGGCATTTGGAGCGACCCCCCGCGAAATCATGTGGGAGGATTTGATTCCACCCGGTGTTCCCTATTCGGAAATTATTGGTGAAGGCGATTTGGACATGGAGAATGATACATGGTCGCCGATCTACGACACCAATGCCACAATACTGAATGAAACGCTGAACGGTGCTTTCATCAAAATGCCTGGCTTCATTATTCCCTTTGAAATCAGCTCCGACGGCGTGACCGACTTCATGTTGGTTCCTTACGTCGGCGCCTGCATCCACACCCCGCCGCCGCCTGCAAACCAGCTGGTCATGGTGAGCACCAGAACGCCTTGGCCGGGCGATATGCTCTGGGATCCTGTTTGGGTAACGGGGACCATGCGAACGCAATTGCAGTCCACAAAACTTGGTCAAACCGGCTATTCCATCTCCGCCGACGAAATGGAAGTTTATGTTTGGTAAACTTCATTTTCTCGGCCCAGTCATAGATGGTCAAGACTGACGGCAATGCGCTGTCATACCTGCGATGACGTAACCGTTTCCGATCACCGCAAGGCAAGAGGCACGCTCGCGACACCGCAGAGTGGCAAGAATACTCAAAAAACCAATATCCGGAACAAGCTTGCACCGCCGAAATGGCGGTGCAAGTGTTCTTACTCCTGAGCTGCGCTTGCAGGATCCCGCAACCGGTCACGCAGTTTGTGTAGTGTTACCACCGCGCTGCTGTCTTCGAGGTTGATACCGCCTGTGTCCGCCGCAAGTTTTCTGAGTTCTTCGTAGAACTTCACCATTGCGGCCAGGGTCTGCACAACCAGATCAAAATCCTGCAAAGACTGCCGTTCTTCACGTGTGGGAGGCGTCCCGCGTTCGAAGATCGTCAACACAGTATCTTCAAGCACCTGCACCTGTTCCTGCAGCCGCTTCATCTCAGCGCGCGACACATCGCAAAGGTCACTGATCGTGTGGCCTTTCGGCGGTGGTGTCGATTGCATGTTCATAGGCGGCCAACCACTTGTTCAATAGCCTGCTTCATCGTGGCAACGGTGAAGGGTTTGCGAATGATGTTGTTCATCGCAAGACGGCGGCCGACCTCGACAATTTCGGGGGTTGGCTTGCCTGTCACCAGAATAAAGCCCACCCGTTGTGTCACACGATGTTCGCGCAGGGCCTTCAAGAGGCCTAGCCCATCCATGCCCGGCATATTATAGTCGGACAGGACCAGGTGCACCGGATTGGCGACGAGCTTCTGAAATGCCGATTGCCCGTTATTTTCAACCATATAGTTGCTGACGCCAAGCTCATCCAGACATTGGGTCAGGATTCCTCGGCTGGTGGACATATCGTCAACGACCATCACGCGCAGAGAGTCTTTCAAGCTCATTTTTAGTTCCTCATTTTCTCTTATTGTGCCGGACTGCTCAGGTGTTCCCACCGGCAGGAGAGTTTAAGTAAGTGGTGATGCCAACGGTCTGCAGCGCCGATGCCGCAGGCCCCGACATGCGTTCCGAATGGCCGATAAACAGGTAGCCGCCAGGGTTCAGGCTGCGTTGGAACGCATGCCAGACTTTCTGCTGTGTCGGAGTGTCAAAATAGATCGCCACGTTCCGGCAAAAAATCGCATCGAACTTGCCCTTAAACGGGAAGGGTTCAATCAGATTGAGCACCCCGAATGTCAGCAATGCGCGCAGATCATCACGGACTGCCCCATCCTGACCTTCGATCTTGTAGTACCCGCTATATTTCTGCGGGATTTGCGACAGTTCATCAGCGGAGTACCGGCCCGCGGACGCCTTGCGGACAACCACCGGATCGATATCGGTGCCAAGGATTTTCACATCCAGCTTTTCAACATCCGGACAGAGCTCTTTCAACACCATCGCGATGGTGTAAGGCTCCTGGCCGTTCGAACATCCAGCAGACCAGATGCGCACACGATCTCCACGACGTGCTTTCTCCAGCAACGGCGGCAGGACATCATCGCGCAACGTATCGAAATGATGCGGTTCGCGAAAGAACTGCGTCACGTTTGTGGTCAGCAGCGACAGCAGTTCACTGCGCTCAGCATCCGCATTGGGACCGTTCAATTCCTTAAGATAGGATTTGAAATCGGTATAATTCAGCTTGCGCAACCGCCGCGCCAAGCGTGAAGAAACCAACGGTTTCTTGCTGCTCGACATAGCCAGCCCAAAGTGCTTGTGCGCAAAGTCGGCGATGGATTCAAAATCCTGATCAGACAGGGTGAAACCATCCGCACGAGTATCAATGGGATTGGCAATGGTCACGAGATCACCTGTTCCGGTACAGTGATGACAGCATCTAGATTGATGATCCGCACCATCGTTTCATCGTGCGAAATGATCCCCTGGATATAGTCCATCGTGTTGCGGCTATCGACTGGCGGCGTGTCCTGAATATCATCCGGATTGATCGAAATGATCTCGGAGACAGACTCCGCCAGCAGGCCAACCGGCTTGCCGTGCACGGAGACGACGATCACGACGTTTCGCTCACTCGCTTCGGTCTGCTGCAGTCCGAACCGTGCTGACAGGTCATAGATCGGGATCACAGCGCCGCGCAGGTTCATGACCCCCAGCACGTCCGCAGGTGCATGAGGCAGGATCGTTACCGGCGACCAGCGCCGGATTTCCCGGATCTGGGTGATTTTCAAACAGAACGCCTGGCCAGCAACGGTGAAACTGACAAATTCGCTGTGCTGGGCGTGCTTGATTTCCGAGTCGTCATATTTGGCTTCAGCTTGCGATTGCATTGCTTATTCTCCGCTCTGTGTCGAAAGCGGCTGCAGAAGGCGAAGCCGCAAGAATACTTTCGGGGTCTAGGATCATGGCAATCTTGCCATCACCGAGAATGGTTGCTGCCGCGACGCCAGGAATGTTGCCACACACGCCATCAAGGCTCTTGATGACGACCTGACGCTGGTCATGGATATCGTCCACAGCCAAGGCGCTGCGCTGACCGGTCTCTGTCTCAACCAGAAGATAGACTCCAGGGGGCTGATCGTGATCAGCCTTGGCCAGTCCCAGCGCGCCGCCGACGTCGCAGACAGGAACAAAATTGCCCCTGATCGACAACAGCGTGCCATCCGCGCCCAGGTTGTTGACCATATCGTCGCTGCCACGCATCGTCTCAACAATCGAGGTGATCGGGACAACCATGGTCTGATCCGCAACGGACACAACCATCCCGTCCATCACGGCAAGCGTCAGTGGCAGGATAATGGTGAACACTGAGCCCTTACCCGGAGTGGAGGAGATATTGATCCGCCCCCCCAAGGCCGTGACTGCGTTCTTGACCACATCCATTCCGACACCGCGCCCGGACAGATTTGAGATCTCCTTTGCCGTGGAAAAACCCGGTAGGAACAACAAGTTGTCGATCTCACTATCGGTAAGGTCCGCATTCTCGGGAATGAGCCCCTTGTCGATGGCAATCTGTTTCACGCGCGGCCGGTTAACACCCGCACCGTCGTCCTTGATCTCGATACAGACACTGCCAGACCGATGAGACGCCGACAGCCGGATTTCACCACTCTTGGTCTTGCCCGCCGCATCGCGGTCCTCAGGCTTTTCGATACCGTGATCGACCGCGTTGCGCAGGATATGGGTCAGCGGATCAGACAGTCGCTCGATGACGGTCTTATCAACTTCGGTGCCCTCACCCTCGGTGATCAGCTTGGCAGTCTTGCCAGTTGCGGCGGAGGCTTCGCGCACGATCCGCGCCATCCGCTGAAACAGCGGTTTAACGGGTTGTGCGCGGATGGACATGACACCTTCCTGGATGTCACGGGCCAGATTTTTGAAGCCCTCCAGCTCGGTTTCCACATCGCGCAGGTCTGCAACATCAAGGTTGGCAATCTGCTGTGCCAGCATCGAATGGTTGATGATCAATTCGCCAACGGCGTTGATCAACCGGTCGACCCGTTCCAGATCAACCCGCAGCGTCGGGTTTGGCCCACGCTGCTCAGATTTCGCGGCCTCAGCTTTTGGCGCCGCCGCTTTGGCGGCCACCGGGGCTTCCACGGCCTCCGGTTCTGGGGCTGAGACCGGCGGTTCAAAAGGGGCAGTCACCTGATCACCACCTTCCTCTGGAGCGGCCCCGAAGGCAGCCTCCAGCGCAGCCAGCGCATTGGCATCGTCCTCTTCATCCATATCGGAGTCGATGGACAGCTCACACAGCCCTTCCACGAATTCAAAAACCGACTCGATTGCCGACTTCGACTCTGTCGTTGTGAGCGTCAGCGCCCAGGTCAGATAGCTCTCGTCGGTATCCAGCGCGTCAAAGCCGGGCAGCTCACTTTCGTCCAGGGCCACCTCAAGCGTGCCGAGATCGGCCAGGGTCTGGAACAGGAAGTAAGGTTCGTTGCCGGTGCCGTACATGTCCTTCAATGGGTGGAAGCGAATGGTATAGACCCGCTCCTTTTCCACCTCGATTGGCGCCATTTCAAAGGCACCGCCCAAACCCATCGGCTGGAAGACGACCTCTTCTTCTTCCTCGTCGATATACTCCTCAAGAGCCGAGACGAGCACATCATTATGTGCCTCATCAACGCTGCCACCATCGCGGGAGGTCGCCACAAGATCAGACAGATGATCGCTACAGCGCAGCAGCAACTGAATAAGCTTGGTATCAAGTTGAAGCCGGTTGGCACGCACCTCGTCAAAGACGGTTTCAAATTTATGGGCAAATGCGACCAGCTCGTCCAAGCCGAATGCACCTGCGCCCCCTTTGATCGAGTGAACCGCCCGGAAGACAGCATTGACAACCTCAGGGTCGTGATCGCCTCCTTCGATAGCGGTCAAACCCTCATCCATTGCTTCAAGGAGCTCTTCGCACTCCTCGAAGAATGTGTCCTGTATCGACCCCGCCATCTTAGGCCGCGGCTCCGGTGACGCGCTTCAGCGCGAAAATCAGAGACGCGTCATCAAATGGCTTGGTGATCCATCCTGTCGCGCCAGCACCACGGGCGCGGGCCTTCAGCTCAGGCGCACTCTCGGTGGTCAGAACCAAAATCGGCACTTTCGAGTTGATGCCGTCACCGCGCAACTCTTCGATAACGCCGAAGCCGTCCAGATTGGGCATATTAATGTCGGTGATCACCACATCCGGCGCCACATCCGCATACATGTCCACACCCTCGCGGCCGTCGACGGCGCAATGGTATTCAAAACCGGCCTCTTCAAGAGCGGCCGCCAGGAGATTCCGGATGGTGCGGGAATCGTCGATTGCCAGAACTTTCGTCTTCATGCTGTTTCCTCGTCTTCAAATCGGTTGGGCTCGAGCCCCAAAAGAGTGAGCGATTTCCGGCACCCTTCAGTGATCTTGGCGACTGAGAAACCCAGCCCCTCTGACCGCCATTGCTGTTCTGCACTCAGCAGAAGCTGCAGGCAGCGTGACGGCATGACCGCCACATTGCTGCAATCAATCTCCACTGCCTGAGTGCGCGCCCCGCGCAAGAATGCAATCAGCGGATCCAGATCCGAGAAGGCATTGGGCAGGTCCAAAATGTGTTTTTGCGTTTCCGTCGTCATGGTCAGCGATTCGCACCCCCGTATTCGGCGACAGGTTTCAAGTCGATACGCTAGGAGTAGACGGCGGGCCTTAATATTTGATTGCCGGCCCCACCGCAGGCAGCCCTGAATCGGGGGGGAATTGACTGTAAAAACCAGCTGGAATTTCGCTAAATTTTACCTGCAGGCAGAGGGTCACTTTTTAAGTCGTCCCGCTTTGCCGAAATAACAGCATCCACGCGCGGTGATATATTTATACGGACTCGTGCCGACGCCTAGCTGCTGCATTTTACCGAGAAATTGCCGTGAAAAACCAACCTCACGTAAGGTCGAAATTAACTCCTAGCGGGCATCAAAGGGAAAAGGAGAGGGCTATCACCCGCTTCTTGTGCCTGTGAATGGAGTATCCGATGAAAATTATTCCCAACCTGCGTCTTGCGTATAAGCTGCCCCTCTTCATCGTAGGGTTCAGCGTGCTGGTAACCGCGATCTTTGTGACGATCAGCTCGCTCGCATTTCAGCGAAATGCAATTGCACATGCTGAGGAACAATTTCATGCCATGACCGAGGACCGCAGTATGGCGCTGAAAGCGCTTGTTGAGGGAATTCGTGCAGACGCATCAACCCTGGCGGCGATCCCGTCAACGGCGACCGCACTTGAATGGTTCACCATGACCTGGGAAGGGATCGAGGGTGATCCGCAGAAAACACTGCGAAACGCCTATATCGACGCAAACCCCAACGCGGTCGGTGAAAAACACCTGTTGAACCGGGGCATTGGGGATTCGCCCTATCACATGCACCACGCCCGTTTTCACCCCTCACTGACGGCGGTGCTTCAGAACAAGGGGTACTACGACGTTTTCTTGATCAACATCGCGGGTGATGTCGTCTACTCGGTCACAAAGGAGGCCGATTACGCCTCGAACCTGGTCAATGGCGCATATGCCGATTCTGGACTTGGCAAGGCCTTCAGGGCAGCCATCGACATGTCCGCAGGCAAAGTCGTCTTTGCGGATCTCGAAGCCTACGCGCCAAGCAACGGCGCCGCCGCGGCATTTGTCGCAAGCCCGGTGTTTGATGCGGCTGGCGAATTGCAGGGAGTTATCGCCCTGCAGGTGCCTGTCGATATGCTAACCAAAATCGTCAATCCAGTGAGCGACATGAACGAGACGCTGGATGTATTCATCGTCGGTCAGGATCTGAAAGTGCGCACCAACTCGCGTCATGACGACGTGCACCAAGTGCTGGAACAACTGCCGGAAACAGAACAGATTTCGGCTGCTCTCGCCGGTGAAAGCGGCTTTTACGCCGATACGGTCGACTCGCACGGCACCCCGGTTGTCGCCTATTCCGAACCTGTGGGCATGCCCCAGGCCAATTGGGCAATTGTCGCAGAACAGGACCGCGCGGAACTGTTTGCGCCTGTCGCACGAGAGCGCAACATCATGCTGCTGATTTCACTGGTCGTGGCGTCGGTCATGTCGCTTGTTGGTTGGCTCTTTGCACGTTCGATCACCCGGCCAATCAACCGTATTTGCAACCGTATCGAGGAGGTGGCGTCCGGCAATCTCGATTCGGATGTGCCCGAAGCGGGCCGGAATGACGAAATCGGTGACATCGGCAAACAGCTGATCAGCCTACAAGATGATCTTAAACAAGCGCGTTCCGCCGAACTTGATCGCGCAGAGCTGCAACAACAACAAGAGGTTGTCGTCGAACAGCTGAGCTCGGGTCTGGTGCGGCTTGCAACCGGGGATTTCTCTCAGCCCATTTCCGATCCGTTCCCCTCGCACCATGAAAAACTGCGCGAGAATTTCAACCGCACCTCTGAAACACTCAGCTCCACGGTCACCCAGGTGATTGACACAGCCGAGAGCATTCGCAGTGGCGCAAATGAAATCAGCCAGGCCTCTGACGATCTGTCCAACCGCACCGAAAGCCAGGCCGCCACGCTGGAGGAAACCGCCGCCGCTCTGGATGAGATGACGGCCAGCGTGAAATCCGCCGCCGAAGGCGCGCGCAGCGTCGAAAGCATCATGCAGGAGGCCAAACAGGAGGCCGAAACCAGCGGCGAAGTGGTCCAGAGCGCGGTTTCTGCCATGACCGAGATCGAACAATCCTCGAGCCATATCTCGCAGATCATCAGTGTGATTGATGACATCGCCTTTCAGACCAACCTCCTGGCGCTCAATGCCGGGGTGGAAGCCGCACGTGCCGGTGAGGCGGGCAAGGGCTTTGCCGTGGTCGCCAGCGAAGTGCGGGCCCTGGCGCAGCGCTCCTCGGATGCCGCGATGGAAATCAAGACCCTGATTGGCGACAGCACCAAACAGGTGGAGCGTGGCGTGGATCTGGTTGGCAAAACCGGCGATGCGCTTCAGGGCATTGTCGAGCGGGTCAGCCATATCTCGCAACTGGTGTCCGGCATTGCGACCGGGGCCAGCGAACAGTCCACTGGCCTGCATGAGATCAACACCGGCGTGACCCAGCTGGATCAGGTCACCCAGCAGAATGCCGCCATGGTTGAAGAGGCCACCGCCGCCGGTCACATGTTGAACGCTGATGCCAGCAAGCTGGCGGAACTGGTCGCCCATTTCCGTGTCGCAGCAGGCGGCGGGCAGGCCCCGGCCCGTAAACCCGCAGCGGCCACAGCGCCAACCCGGAGAGCGGTTGCCACGCAGGAGGCCACACCGGCCGCCCCCAGCGCCCATGGCGATGATTGGGACCTTGAGGCTGTCACACCACAGCCGGCCCCCGCAGCCGCCAGCACCAGCGGCAATGCCGCCAAGGACATCTGGCAGGATTTCTGATCCCGCCAAAAGCCGCCAACCCCAAGCCAGGGTTGGCGGCCGCTATATCTGAAACACTTCGGCCTTTGTCCGAACGCAACAAGCGGAATGAGCATTGTCACAGAGCCTATTGATCATCACCACGGACCGGCGTTTTGCGCAGACCCTACAACAACATATGGAGGCCACCTACCCGGGCCTTCAGGTGCTTTTGGCCAACAATCTGATGATGGCCTACAATCAGGCAGAGGCAGGTCAGCCCACTTTTGCCTTCGTCGAAGATGGGTTCACCAAACTGCCCGAGTTCGAAATGATGCTGGCTCTTTTCTCGGCGCTTGATATCCGGTGGGTGTCTGTGATGGACAACCAGGGGTCAACGCCAGCGCGCAATTCTTCGCCACTGCTGGACGTCGGTGCTGGTATCTTCGAGCTGACGAAATCTGATAATCCCCGCGATTTTGCACGCTATTTCGACATGATGGTCAAGGCGCCGCGCCGGGACCAGGCCTCGCCCTTGCAGAAACAAACCGCAGGCGCCGCGGCAGGCCCCGGCAGTGACAAGATTATCCTGATCGGCTCCTCTACCGGCGGCGTGGAAGCCCTGCGCAGTGTGCTGGTCGGATTTCCGCTGAACTGTCCGCCGACCCTGATCGTTCAGCACACCGGCAAGAATTTTGGCCGCGGGCTGGTCTCTCTTCTGGACCGCATTTGCCCGGCTAAGGTGTTGGCAGCAGACGACAATATGACGCTCTCGCCCGGTCATGTCTATGTCGCGGCCGGCCAGCCGCGCCACATGGGAATGACCCCCAGGAAGCCGTATCGCACCCGGTTCAAGGAAGGTCCTCCGATCTCGGGTCACATGCCGTCGGTCGATGCACTTTTTATGTCTGCAGTGCCCATCGCAAAAAGCGTTGTTGCCACAATCTTAACCGGTATGGGGCAAGATGGGGCGCAAGGGCTGCTGGAACTGCGCAAGGCCGGGGCAAAGACCTTTGCGCAGGACGAGAAAAGCAGCGTCGTCTACGGGATGCCACGCGTTGCCTGGGAAATGGGCGCCGCGCAGCAACAGGTCTCGCTTGCGCGAATGGCCGGAACATTGATTCAGGCTTGCAAGACCTGACAAATAACTGGGAAGGAAATCACCTTGAGCGTCTTTGCTAACTCTACCACGGTGACCGTTCTACAAGGCGAATATCGCGTATCGACATCCCCAACCGTGGTGTTTTCCACCGTGCTTGGATCCTGCATTGCCGCGTGCATCTACGATGACAAAGTTGGTGTCGGCGGCATGAATCACTTTCTGCTGGCGTCCTCAACCGCCAGCGACAGTGTGAATGCGCGCTACGGTATTCATGCCATGGAACTGCTGATCAACGGGATCATGAAAAAAGGGGCGCAGCGCGAAAACCTGAAAGCCAAGGTTTTCGGCGGCGCCAAAATGTCGGCAAATCTTTCCGATATCGGCGCCTCGAATGCCGACTTCGTCCAGCGGTTCCTGCGGGACGAAGGCATCGCAGTGGTGTCATCCAGCGTTGGTGGCACGTCGGCGCGGCGGGTGCGTTTCCACGCGGTTTCGGGGGCTGCACAGCAAACGCAGGTCAAAGATGACAGGCGTCTGGGTGAGCAGGAACGTGTTGCCGCGCGGCCGACTCCTGCGGCCAAACCGGCAGCAGATGTCGGTGCGGTCACTTTGTTCTAGACGCGCTGACGCCGAGGTCGCGGCCTGAAACACAGGTACAAGTACGACATCAGATTTCTTTGAGACGGGTCCGGCGCAGTCGGACCCGTCTTACGCTGCAGACATCTCGGCATAGCCGCAGAATTGTACCTTGCAGCCCGTTCGCATGACCCGTTAACATCCTGATTTCATGTGACGACAGGATGTAGCGTGCAAAGCCAACACAAACCGGATTGCCCCATAGGACTGGGACCGCGGATAAGCCGACATCTCGCATGTCTCGCTGTGGTTCTGGCCCTGTTCCTGCCGGGATCCGTGTTCGCCGACCGCCTTACCGTTTTTGGTGCAGCAAGCCTCAAAACCGCGTTGGAGCAAATCGCTGAAACCTATGAGGCCCAGAGCGGCACCACCGTTGATCTGTCTCTGGCCGGGTCCTCCCTGCTGGCTCGGCAGCTGCAATATGGCGCGCCAGCGGATGTTTTCATCTCTGCCAACGCCGCCTGGATGGATTGGGCTCAATCGCGAAACCTAATTGCAGCGCAGACACGGATTGACCTCCTCGGCAATTCCCTCGTTCTAATCGCACCAACCGCAGCCCAAGCAACCGTGCCCTCCCTCTCCTTGCTAAATACATCCGCGTTGCTGGCCCAAATACAGGATCGCCCATTGGCAATGGCCCTGGTGGAGGCCGTCCCAGCCGGAGTTTATGGCAAGTCTGCGTTGCAACATCTGGGCCTTTGGGATCAGCTGCAGCCATATGTTGCGCAGACCGACAATGTACGCGCTGCTCTTGCACTGGTTGCCCGCGGGGCCGCTGGTCTGGGTGTGGTCTACGGATCCGATGTGATCGGCACCCCCGCTGTCACCGTTGTGGACCGGTTCCCACCGGACAGCCACGCACCAATCACCTACCCCGCCGCCGCAACCCATGACGGGCCGGAGGCCATTGATTTCCTGAACTTCCTCGGCAGTCCGATTGCGAAAGAGATCTTTGTCGGGCAAGGTTTCACCGTGCTAGTGGAGTGACCCAACAGAATGCAGTGGCTTGGCCCCGAAGAATGGCAGGCGGTGGCCTTGTCCCTGAAGGTATCGTTCTGGGCAACCCTTCTGTCGCTGCCGCTGGCGTTGTTGGTGGCGTTGGCGCTGGCGCGCGGGCAGTTTCGGGGCAAGGCATTGCTAAACGGGGTGGTTCATCTGCCATTGATCCTGCCGCCGGTGGTTACTGGCTACATCCTGCTGATCGTCTTCAGCGGCCCCAGCCCGGTTGGGACTGCACTGAACACGGTTGGTGTCGTCTTTGCCTTTCGCTGGACCGGCGCGGCCCTCGCCGCTGCAATCATGGGATTTCCGTTGATGGTCCGGGCCATACGTCTTTCGCTGGAGGCGGTGGACCCCAGGCTGGAACAGGCGGCCGCAACGCTGGGTGCCTCGCGGATATGGGTGTTCGTGACCATCACCCTGCCCCTGATCCTGCCCGGCGTTCTGGCCGGAGCCGTCCTTGGCTTCGCCAAGGCGATGGGTGAGTTTGGCGCAACCATCACCTTTGTTTCCAATATTCCGGGCCAGACGCGGACGCTCCCTTCAGCAATCTATGCTTTTCTGCAGGTGCCCGGTGGTGAAACAGCGGCATTTCGGTTGGTGATCATCTCCGTTGCCCTCGCCATGGCGGCGCTGCTGGCGTCAGAATGGCTGGCACGCCGGGTCGCAGACCGGGTCCGGGGCGCCACATGTTAGACGTCAGGCTGACGCATCAGCTGGGGCAGTTGGCTCTGGATGTGGATTTTTCGGCCCCTGTCGGGGTGACCGTTTTGTTCGGCCGCTCCGGCGCCGGTAAAACCACTGTCGTCAATGCTGTGGCAGGTCTGCTGAAACCCGGAACCGGCAAAATCTGCCTCAGAAACCGCGTTGTTCTGGACACAGAAGCCGGGGTAGATACCCCCCCGTACCGTCGTCGCATTGGCTACATCTTTCAGGATGCCCGGCTTTTCCCTCATATGAGCGTTTCGAAAAATCTTCTGTATGGCCAAAGATTTATGCCCCGAAACAGAGAGGTGGCGACAGTTGACACCGTGGTCGATATGCTCGGATTGGGTGCCTTGCTGAACCGCCATCCAGCCACTCTTTCGGGTGGTGAAAAACAGCGTGTCGCAATTGGCCGCGCCTTGCTGTCGGCACCGGATATGATCCTGGCGGACGAACCGCTGGCCGCCCTGGACGAGGCACGGAAGGCCGAAATTCTGCCCTATCTGGAACGGCTGCGCGACGAAATCACGCTTCCCATTCTCTATGTCACCCATTCAGTTGCTGAGGTCGCCCGGCTGGCAACCACCGTGGTTGTTCTGCAGGACGGGCGCTGTATACGCAGCGGCCCCGCTGATCTGGTGCTGGCCGATCCGACCATCATGCCAACCGGCGTGCGTGGTGCCGGTGCTATTTTGCAGGCAACAGTACAGCAGCATCACGCAGATGGGCTGAGCGAATTGAACGCCGGTGGCCTCGCCCTGTTCCTTCCCCGGGTGCCCCATCCGCCGGGCCATGCCGTGCGTGTCCGCATCTCCGCTCATGAGGTGATCCTGTCACGCCAGCGCCCCGTTGGCCTCTCTGCATTGAACATTCTGCCGGGCCGCGTCACCGCACTGCGCAGCGGCGAGGGGCCGGGCATTATGATCTCTTTGCAGACCCCTGCAGGAGCTTTGCTGGCGCGTGTCACCCGGCGATCTGCCGCCGCATTGGATCTGGCCATTGGCAGGGACTGCCATGCGATTGTGAAATCCGTATCGATCGCGCCAGAAGATGTGGGCGGAACCCGCACAGGCTGAGCCGCTGCACCCCGTATCGTACTAGAAACCACCACCAAACGGCTGATTTCTCTCGGCAACTGCGGCCCTCTGCGGTATGCCAAAATCAATCATCAGGTGGATCACGGTACAACAGGTCCGGATGAAAACCGGCGAACTGCGGAGGGGCATATGCGGCAACACCAGATTTTGAAGCGATATGCTCCCTTTACAGAGGACACCCGGATATGACGCCTGACCGGAACCGCAGCCTCTGGCAGGCAACCTGCCGTGAGGGCCTCTCCGCTACGGCCCTGCAAGATGATGTTTCAGCGGATTTGGTTGTTGTCGGCGGTGGGTATACCGGTTGTTCGGCGGCTTTGCGCGCGGCGGAGCTGGGGGCTGATGTGTGCTTGCTAGAGGCGGAGACCTTTGGCGCGGGCGGATCCGGGCGGAATGTCGGATTGGTCAATGCAGGGCTGTGGTTGCCGCCTGAGGAGATCAACGCCACCCTCGGAGAGGTCAACGGTGCCCAGCTGTCCACTCTCCTTGCAGCCGCGCCCGCAGCGGTCTTTGAAATGATCAAGACCCATCAGATCGACTGCGAACCGGTCCAGACCGGAACCCTGCATTGCGCCCATGCGCATTCGGGACTGAAAGATCTGCAAAAGCGGTACCGCCAACTGACAGCCATAGGTGCCCCGGTTACGCTCCTGTCTCGTGGCGCTGCCATCGCGCGTGTTGGCAGCGATGCCGTTCATGGCGCCCTGTTCGACCCCCGCGCCGGAACCATCCAGCCGCTGGCCTATGCCATCGGACTGGCGCGCGCCGCGGCTGCGCAAGGCGCCAAACTGCATGCAAACTCATCCGTTGTCGGGATCACACGCGAAACAGATGGCTGGCGGGTCAGCACACCCGGTGGCACAGTCCGCGCCCGTCACTTGATCATGGCCACAAACGCCTACACGCTGCCCATCACGGGATATGCCACCCCCGCCACCATCCCCGTCAGCTATTTTCAGGCCGCCACCGCGCCGCTTCCAGCCGATCTTGCGGGGCAGATCCTGCCTGAGGCAGAAGGCTGCTGGGATACAGGCCTGATCATGTCGTCCTGGCGACGCGACCGCGCCGGACGGTTGATCATCGGCGGTATGGGCGCCTTGTCCCACCCGGCGCGCAGCATTCATAGAAACTGGCTGCGGCGGAAGCTGGCAGTCATGTTCCCTGCCCTCGCAGATCATCCGTTTGAAGCTGAGTGGGCCGGTAAGATCGCGATGACAACCGAACACATCCCAAAAATTATTGATTTGGGTCAGGGGTTTGCCTGTTTTGGATACTCAGGTCGCGGTATCGGCCCCGGCACGGTTTTCGGCCGACGCATGGCCGAGGCCCTGATCCATGGAGACAGATCGCTACTTCCCATTCCGGTGAGCGACGACCACAGGTTGCCCTTTGCCGGGGTGCGCGGCGCCTATTATGAGACCGGCGCCACACTGGTTCATCTCCTATCGGAACGGGTCGGCCAGACGCCGACCACCACCGATCAGTAACAGCCCGCGATCGCCTCACCGACTGAGGTCAGAAGCTGCGGATAGAACTGTGGTCCCGGTTCCAGCGTGACGCCAAGCGGATCGACAACCGCCGTGCCTGCATCGGTTCCATCCAGTACCGTTGCGACCAGACCGGAGTTGAACTGTGGCTCGGACAGGACACAACGCACCTTCATTTCCTGAACGATTGTCCGGACCTCAGCGATGCGGGCCGGGCTGGGATCCGATGCATCACTCAATGAAATTGCCGCTGCAGCCTCAATCCCGAACCCGGTTTCAAAATACTGATACGCATCGTGAAAAACGACAAAGGGCTTGCCTGCCACAACGTCCAGTTTGGTTGCAATCTCGGCAGCGGCTGTCGCAATCTCGGCCTGCCCCTCTGCGGCGTTGCGCATGTAGAGCGCGGCATTCTCCGGATCAGCAGCCGCCAGAGCCTCGGCGATGACCTGCAGCCAGGCGCTGCCATTTTCCGCCATCAACCACGCGTGGGGATCAAGACTACCGGCCTCGTGGCTGTGCCCATGCTCATCTGCATGCGCTGTTTCGGCGTCGTGATCCTTATCATGTTCAACTGCGTGATCTCCGTCGTGATGCTCATCATCATGCCCGTCGTGATCATCATCAGCGTGATCGTCGTCATGACCGTCATGATGGTCATCGCTGTGACCGTCATGATGCCCTTGCCCGAACTGAACGCTCTCGCGCACCATCAGCTGCTGTGTCGCCTCGGCGTCGAGCAGAGCAATCACCGTGGCATCGGATGCAAGCGTCGCAATAGGCCCCTCCAGCCACGGTGTCAGCATCGGCCCAACCCAGAAGACAAAATCCGCCTGATCCAGCGCCCGCGCTTCCGAAGGGCGCATCGAATGGCTGTGCGGCGACGCGCCGGGCGGAACCACCAGGTCGGGCGTGCCAACACCCTGCATCACACGCGATACGAGGCCGTGGACCGGAGTAATGTCGGTAGCGACGGCAGGCACCTCGGCAAAGGCAGCCGTCGCTGCGGTCCAAACTGTTGCGGCAGTTGCTAAAAAGCGGATTTGTCCCATGACGGCCCCATGTAATTGTATAACATTACGGCGGTTGATAAACGTCATAACATAACATATCAACCCCGAAAGAGATCGCCCAACGGAGCCTCAGATGGACCCCATCGGATTTCACGCACACGACCACAGCCACTGTATCAGCGATGGGATCGCCGTCGCAGATGCACATTGTCGTGCGAATGGCCTGCAATTTACGCCAGTGCGGCGCCGGGTGCTGGAAATCTTGCTGCAGGCCCATCGCGCTATGGGCGCTTATGATCTGCTGGACATTCTGCGCAGCGAAGGTTTGGGATCTCAGCCCCCGATTGCCTATCGGGCGCTGGATTTTCTGGTGAAGAACGGCTTCGCGCACAAGATTGAACGGCTGAATGCCTTTGTGGCCTGCAGCCACCCCGGTGACGATCACGCCCCGGTCTTTATGATCTGCCGCACCTGCAATGCGGTTGCCGAGGCACCGTCCCAAACCTCCAACGGCCGCCTTGGGGCCGCCGCCCGTGAAGCGGGGTTTCTGATTGAACGCACGGTCATGGAGGCAGAAGGCCTCTGCCCCAAATGTCAGGCGGACGATGCGTCATGAGCTTGGTCAAACTTACCGGTGTCAGCGTAAGGCACAACGCCAACCCCGTGCTGCACAATGTTAATTTTGCGATTGATCGCGGAGAAATCGTGACCATCGTCGGCCCCAATGGCTCGGGGAAATCCACCTTTCTGCGGACGATCATCGGCGCGTTGCGGCCAACGCTTGGCGCTGTGTTCCGGGCGCAGGGGCTGCGCATCGGCTATGTTCCGCAGAAGCTGCATATCGATCCAACCTTGCCTCTCAATGTGCGCCGGTTCCTGAGCCTGCCGCATTCGGTGTCGGATGCCGCTGCGCAGAAGGCGCTGGAGCAAGCTGGCGCCGGACAGTTGATGAAACGCCAGATGACCAAATTGTCAGGGGGGCAGTTCCAGCGTGTTCTGCTGGCGCGCGCGCTGCTTTGTAATCCGCAGCTGCTGATTTTGGATGAGGCCACGCAGGGGCTGGACCAGCCCGGGTCCGCCGCTTTCTATCAGCAGATCGAACAGCTGCGCCGCGATTTGGGCTGTGCCATATTGATGGTCAGCCATGAATTGCACGTGGTTATGGCCGCCTCCGACCGTGTAATTTGCCTCAATGGTCACATCTGTTGCGAAGGCGCCCCTGAACATGTGGCCTCCGCCCCGGAGTATCGCGCCCTTTTCGGAACCGGGACGCAGGGCGCCCTGGCTCTCTATCGACACGAACACAACCATTCGCACGATCACCGCTGCGGTCACGACCACGCGCATGATCCGCAGACCGCCAATGCCGATATGACCGGACCCCACTGATGATGATTTTGGACAGCTTTCTGATCCGCGCCGCGCTTGCAGGCGTCGGCGTCGCAATTGCCGCGGCCCCCCTTGGGTGTTTTGTGGTCTGGCGCCGGATGGCCTATTTCGGCGATGCAACCGCACATGCGTCAATCCTGGGGATCGCGCTCGCCCTCAGTTTCGATACCTCGATTTTCGTCGGCGTGCTCGCGATGGCCCTGATCATGGCCACGGTTGTCTCGACACTCAGCGGCAGAGGCTACGCGGTTGACACGCTTCTGGGCGTACTGGCCCATTCGTCTCTGGCGTTCGGCCTCGTGGCGGTGTCCTTTCTGCAAGGCGTGCGGCTTGACCTGATGGCCTATCTGTTTGGTGATATCCTCGCAGTAAATGCCAACGATCTTATGGTGATCTGGGGCGGCGCCGTCTTGGTTGTGGGGCTGCTGTGGTGGCGATGGTCAGCGCTGTTGACCGCGACGCTGAACCCTGACCTTGCGCATGCAGCGGGGATTGATCCCCGACGTGAGCAGCTGGTGCTGACCCTGGCGCTGGCGGTTGTCGTGGCCGTTGCGATCAAGGTTGTCGGCGTGTTGCTGATCGCGGCCCTGCTGATCATCCCGGCGGCAACCGCTCGGCCTTTTGCTGCAACGCCCGAGCGCATGACCATCATCGCAGCCGTCACCGGTGCAGTCTCAGCGCTGGGAGGTTTGCAACTGGCCTTCATGTTCGACACACCAACCGGACCAACAATTGTCTGTCTTGCGGCCTGTCTTTTCGCCCTGTCGAGCCTCAAGCAGCTGCTGAGCAAGACATGAGCCAAGTCTGACGCATCACGAAATCGCATTCCTAAGGCTGGTAGGGCATCATAGCTGCCAGAGGCGCCTCAGATCGCGCGCAGAAGAATATACATGCTGATCTGCCTGATCTCTCCGCCAGCCTGGCGGCGTCAGGTTCCGGTTTTCAGCAAAGGTCCACAATCAACCCATTTTCCAACCGCGCCAAGCAGCGCTTTTTTGTTGATCGGCTTGCTTAGGAAATCATCCATGCCCGCCGCCAGACATTCCTCACGATGTGATTGCAGCGCGTTTGCCGTCAACGCCACTACCGGGCAGCGGCCCAGACCGTTGTCCTTTTCCAGCTGACGTATCTCAGCCGTCGCATCGATCCCGTCCATTACAGGCATCATCATATCCATCAGCACGATATCCGGATGGTGTTCCTGAAACATCGTCACCGCCTCTTCCCCGTTGGCCGCGATCAATACCTCTATCGGCGCCGCCTTCAGCATGCGCGAGACAACCAGCTGATTGGTCCGGTTGTCTTCAGCCAGGAGAAGTTTCACCTCAGGCACGACGGGTGTGTCCACGCCCTGCACCGGAACGGCCTGCGGCGCCTCCTCGGTTGTCGTCTCCAAGACGCGGCTCATGACCGACTGTAACTGCGCAGCCCGCAATGGTTTCAGGGCGACCTCACAGCGCCCCAGATGCTCTCGGGCCTCCCGGTCAATGGTATTTTCAACAGAGGATAAGATCACAATGGGCAAATCACGGTATTCTGGAATGTCCCGAATGCGCTCCGCCAGCTCCTTGCCGTCCATGCCCGGCATCTGGAAGTCCTGCAGAATAACATCGTAGTGGGTGCCATCGTGGCGCGAATCCAGCAGCAGCTCCAGCGCCTGATGGGCTGAGCCTGCGGCGACGCTTTGCACGCCCCATGTTGCCAGCCGTTCAGTCAGAATGATCCGGTTGAGTTCAAGATCGTCAACCACCAAGGCCCTGAGCCCCTTGAAATCACGCACATCCTGCGCCCGTTTCGGCTGACTTGGCCGGATCCGAAGCGGCAGGTCGATGGTGAAGACAGACCCCTTGCCAAGTTCCGACTGCACAGAGATCCGCCCACCCATCAATTCCAGCAACCGGGTCGAGATCGCCAGGCCCAAACCGGTCCCTTCGTAGTTCCGCGTGGCGGCGCCATCGGCCTGCTCAAACGCGTTGAAAATACGATCCAAGCGGTCTTCGGGTATGCCGGCGCCGGTGTCAGTCACCGAGATGCGCAGATCTGTCCGATCATCGTCAGTCTCCCCGGACACCTCAATATAAACATACCCCTTGCCGGTAAATTTGACCGCATTGCCTGCAACATTGGTCAGAATCTGGCGAATACGCCCGACATCACCTTCGTAGCATTCCGGCAAACTAGGGTCATAGCGCAGGGTCACCTCAACGTTCTTCTCTGCCGCCTTCGGTGAAAGCAGCGTTACCACATCCTCAATCGCGGTCTGTAGATTGAAGGGCGCGCGCTCCAGCTCCATCTTTCCAGCTTCGATTTTGGAGAAGTTCAGGATATCGTTGATAATGGTCAGCAGCGCCGATCCCGATTTTGAGATCGTCTCGGCATACATTGTCTGATCTTCATCCAGATCGGTTTCAAGGATCAGCTCAGCCATCCCGATCACGCCATTCATCGGTGTGCGGATCTCATGAGACATATTCGCAAGGAATTCCGATTTCGCCCGATTGGCGATATCGGCAGCTTTGCGCGCCTCATCCAATGCATATTCGCGTTCATCCCGTTCGGAGAAAGTGTCTTCCAGCACTCCGACAGAAAAGTTGAGCGCCCGAAACTCGCGCGAGGCGAACCACGGTAGACGGGCCTGCAGCCCCGACAAACCGGCAATGGCATCCGACATTCGCTGATGGATGATCTGCAAAGGGCGCAACGCCAGCACACTCACCAGGATCAGCACCAGTAGCGATAGCATCGCCACAGCAACCACAGTCCACATGATGGTCTGACTGACCTTGTGCTGCACCATGGCCTGACCTTCACGCGTCGACCAATGGACAACCATACGACCGAAATCAAAGCCATCCAGCGTGATCGGTCGATCATACATGACAAAATCACCCGGCCCCACCTGATCGATCTCGCCCGCTGCGGCAATCGGGGTGCCGGCGCTGTTCTGGATCTGGATCTTCAGCAGCTTGGGATTGCGTGCAATCGCCTCAATCAGACCGGTTTCCAGGACCGGCACGTCCTCAACAATGATCGACTCAAGCATCAGCCCGCTCAGCAGCGAGATGGTCAGCTCAGCCTGTTCTTTCAATTGCGCCTGAAGATTTTTGGTCTCGTACCGGCGTGCGACATCGCCAATTGCTGCCGCAACCAGCAGGGCTGCAAGCGACAAAGACACGACGATCTGAAAGAGTATGCCCGTGCGTTTCATAAGGGTCCCCGGTGAAGGCACTAAAATGCCTGACTTTGCTCCATCGCGTCGCGGATCAGGTCGTAATCGGAATCAGAGCCCTGAAGGAAGCCGTTTTTGGACACCCGCCGTACGATCTCTTCATTTTCTGAGGACAGCATGATCTCACGCATGGCCAGCAGCACATTCTCCGGCAGGGTCGAGGATGCCAGCCAAGGCTTCGTGACATTGTCAAAACTTGCCAGGATCCGAATCGGCACACCCTTGGCGATCAGTTTTTTGTAGGTGCTTTCCTTCAGCGCACCTGCCGTGAATTTACCGGCGCCGACAGCCTCCCCCACCAGATCATGACGGCCGAGGTAGTCATAGGTGTGCAGATCACCACTGTCGATTCCGGCCTCCAACAGATGGCTCTGCGCCAGATATCGGCCAATGGTCGACAGCTCATCTCCGAAGGCAAAGCTGAGGCCCGCAAGATCCGACAATTCAGTGATCGCACTGTCACGGTGAACCACAATAACGCCCTTGAACCGCTTGCGCCCCTTCTTTGATTCCATCGCAACAATCTGGATGCCCGGATTCTGTTTCATCACGTGAACATAAGAGGCAGGCCCAAAGCGCGCGAAATCAACATCCCCGCTGGCAAGTTGATCGATACCCTCTTGATATTCCTTGGCAACTGTCATCCGAATGATAACTTTTTCGCCTAAAGCCTCCCCCAAACGATTGGACAGAAACGTCAAAAAAGGGCGGTATTTCTTGACCGTCACGGTGGGTTTATCCGCAGCATAGGTGCCAAACGTCAGCGTGATATCGGCGCGGGCGGCCATCGGCGTCATCAGCATCAGCAGGCAAACGCAGATCATCGACCACAGGCGCATCACACCCGCAGCTCCACAATGATATTTCCAGGCGGTTGGCATCTCGTTCTCCAGTCTGAACCCGGACAGGGCCGGTTCGGTGAATCCACGCATTTGTTTACCCTGAATAGTGAGAAAATTTGGTTAAGTGATCCTGAAATAGTATAAATAATTTTACGGCTCGCTCTCGGCGCAGCCTGAATATTAACGTTTAAGTAACGATTTCAGCGCTCTTTTGTAAAATTCGTCACAAATTTGAAGATCGGGCACAAGCCCGGCAGGACCTCCCGTGATACCAAAATACATTCGCTCCCACACACCCGTTTCTCGCCTGTCGCTGGCGGTTCTTTTCTCGTCGGCGCTGGCACCCGCAGCGGCCTGGGCCATTCCCTCGCCGGAGCTGGTGATCGGGTCGGTCTCCTCCTTGTCGCAGGTGCTTGCAGTGGGGGTTGCAATGGTGTCCGGTCTTGGTGCGGTGGTCGCAGCCAAACTTGGCCTGCAACCAAAGGGCAAGACCGAAGCGAAGCGCTATCCGGTCAAATTGATCACCGGTCTGGTGCTGGCAGCGCTGGCGCTGGCGATGCTGAACTACTGGCAGTTCACAACCCAACTCGCCGCTGAACAGGCCCGTTTGCAGGCCACCCTGGTGCGACCTGCGCAATTCGACGGCACCAAGATCAAGGATGCGACGCTCAAGGAAACCAGTTTCTCGCGCCAGTCGGACCACCCGTTGGCCATGTCCACTGCTGATGCCGCTGCTGCGCTCAACGATGGTCAGACATTGTTCTACGACATCCGTGAAACCGGTGAGAACGCCATGGGCACCCTGCCCGGCGCAACCCATATCCGCTTCCCCGACTTCCTGCAGTCGCGCCCAGTGCAGCCGGGTCAGAAGGTTGTGTTGTTCTGCCACAATGGCAACCGCAGTTCCGAGACCTGCGCCAAACTGGCGGCAATGGGCATTGATTGCAGCTTCATCGCCGGTGGGATCGAAAAATGGATCGTTGAAGGGCGCGATTTCTCCGACAAGGATGTGAAGACCCTTTCGGATCTGCGTGCGATCCCGGACTACCCCGGCCGCGATGTGCTCCTCAGCACCGCTGATTTCACCACCTTGTTGAACACCGAAGATCTGCAAATCGTTGATACCCGCTATCCCGGGGATTTTGACGCGGGCCATCTGCCAGGAGCGGTCAACATTCCGATCCGCAAGATGACCACCGCCGACCTGATGCAACGCATCAGTGAGCTGGACCCCAGCAAACCTACGCTGGCCGCCTGCTATGATCGGCGCAGTTGTTTCATGAGCCAGGTTCTGGGTCTGGAATTGGCGCAGAAGGGCTTTGATTTCCGGGGACGGTACACGTTGCCATGGGAGTATTTTATCGCACCGGCGCCCAAACCGCATGTTCAGGCCTGGCTTGCCGACCAGCAAAGCGGGCTTTGGGACAAGGCGATCTCAGGTCTCGCGACCGCCCTCCTCTGGGTGCATGAACGCAGCCATATTCTGCTGGGCCTGCTGGCGTTGTCGCTGATCACCCGGATCATGATCCTGCCGGTCGCGCTGAAATCCGAGCGTGACCAGATCACCACCGCCGAAACCGCGGATGAGATGAAGGCGCTGAAAGAACGACTGGCCGATGATCCCGTACGCAAGGCCCGTGCAGTGCAGGCATTTTACGCCGACAAAGGCCTGACACCGATGAAAAACCTCAGCGCGTTGTTGTTCCTACCGGTGATGATGCTGGGGGTCTCCGCCGCACAAGAGGCCAGCGCCAGCCTGCAGACGCCGTTCCTGTGGATGGCTGACCTCGGCCTGCCCGATCCGCTGTTCATCATGCCGGTGCTGTTCTGCGCGCTTGCTGCGGTTTACCTGTTGTGGGCCGTCGCCAAAACCAAGCGCCAGAAACTGCTGTGGATGGTGCTGGGCATGCCTGCGCTCTTTGCCATGGTGTTCAGCCTATCGGGTGCGGCAAATACCTATCTCTGCTTCAGCCTGACGCTGCTGCTGGTGCAGCGTGCCTATGTGACAGGCATGCACCGCCAGCTTGGCGACGCCATCGCCTTGCGCGCCCACAAACGCCGCCTCGCCAAACTGCCGCGCGGCGTGATCCCGATGGGCTACACCGAGGAGCTGGAACACGCCGGCAACAAGGCCCTGCGCCTGTCGATCCTGCGCAACGCAGGCCTGCCGGTGCCCGGCGGCGTAATCGTGCGCTCTGATGCGATCCACGACTACCGCGACATGTCCGACGCCCAGAAAGACGCCTTTGCAGCCAAGGTCTTCGGCCTAGCTGGCGGCAAACCAGTCGCCGTGCGCTCCTCTGCCAGCAATGAGGACGGCGCTGATCAGAGTTTTGCCGGGGTTTTCGAATCCGTCCTCGATGTGACCGCAGAGACCATGCGCGCAGCCCTGGACGAGGTGGTGACCAGCTTCTCCTCAGACCGCGCCGCTAGCTACGCAGGGGATGGCGACAGCACCGATCAGGGTAATATCGTGGTTCAGGAAATGGTTCAGGCTGAATATGCCGGCGTCCTATTCACACAGGATCCCATGGCGCCGGGCATGTGCATGATCGAATGGGTCGAAGGCTGCGGAGAGGATCTGGTCTCCGGCCGCGTCACCCCCACCAGCCTGCGGTTTGGCCGCTACACAGGATTGCCTGCCTCCGAGGATCAGGACCAGACGCTGGACATGGCACCGCTTCTGGCGCTTGGGCAACACATCGAAGAGACCTTCGGTGCGCCGCAGGATGTCGAATGGGCCTATGCCAACGGTCAGTTTCAGATTGTACAAAGCCGCGACATCACCACGCTATCCCTTGGCACCGAACAGGAGCAGACCCGTCTGGCCGAATGGCGTGATCTGCTGGACCACTATGCGGACGCTGATCCGGACCAGACCATTCTGGAACAGGACGAAATGTCGGAGGTTCTGCCGCGCCCGACACCCTTGTCATTCTCACTGATGGGCAGTCTCTGGTCGCCCGGTGGCAGTGTTGATCTGGCCTGCCGCGCCCTGTCGGTGCCCTACAATCTGCCCGAAGGCCGCGCTGGTCATCTGGTGAACCTCTTTGGCAAGACCTACGTCGATGTCGACCTCAAGGAGCAGATGACGCTGAAGCTGACCGCAACCAAGGCCAAGCAGCTGCGCAAACAGGCCCGCCCGATGATCGACCGCTTTCACGCGGAGGTTCTGCCCCGGCTCAGCGATCAGCTGGCGTTCTGGCAGGCCGTGGACTACGCCGCCCTGCCGCTGCCCAAACAGCTGGAGGCGATTGCGACTCTGCGCGACCTCTTTGTCACGGACATCTATGTCGAAGCCGAGAAGGTGAATATTATTGCTGGCTTCACCATGGGCGAGGCCAGCGCCGCCGCCGCAGGTGACCCTGCGCTGCGTGCCCATCTGATGCATGCCGAGCTGCCCAATGCACCGTCCAGCCTGCTGGCGTCCTGCACCGGGCCGATGGCCGAAAGCCGCGCACAGGTTCTGATGGGGCATCGGTCAATCTTTGACTATGAGCTGTCGGCACCACGCTACAAGGAAGCCCCCAGCCTGCTCGCGTCGCTGCTCGACAGTTCGGTAGAGCCAATCAGTGGCACCGTCACTCCCCCGGCAAACCTGCCCGAGGATCTGCGTGACACGCTGGATCTGGCGATTGCCTATCAGGATCTGAAGGAGCAGGCCAAGCACGAGGCCCTGCGGGTTCTGGCAGAGTTGCGCCGGGCGTTGCTGGCACTTGGCAACCGCTCCGGTCTGGGTGATCTGGTATTTTATCTGGACATGGATGAGATCATGACCGGCAACTGGGACCAGCCCACAGCGCTGAAAGATCAGGCCACAGCCCGCAAGCACCGTGAGGAGCTGCGCAAACCCTCAGCGCCAACCTCCGTCAACCTCACGCTGCGCGACTGTGAACTGCTGTCCCTAGGAGCGCAGGCGGGATCCGGTGATGGCAGCCTCGGCGGCACCTGCGTCGCGGGCAGCGGCAGTGTTGAGGCCCGCGTGTTCTGGGTCGAGGATGAAACCGCCATTGGCCCTGATGTCTTTGACGGTTTTCAGGATGGCGATATTCTCGCCTGCCGCATGATCAACCCCGCTTGGCTGCCCTATGTGCAACGGTCGGGAGCCGTCCTCAGCGAGGTTGGCGGCTGGCTGAGCCATATGGCGATTGTCGCGCGGGAGAAGGACATTCTGATGCTGGTGGCCTGCAAGGGGCTCGACCAGCTGGCCCATGGTGAGCGGATCACCGTGGCAGAGGATGGATCGATCACGCAAAGCAACGCATCAGACCTGCAGGCGGCATCCGCCTGACAGACCAACGCATCTGCCCCCGCCGAACCGACCAATGGTCCCCCGGCGGGGGCAGAACATATGTTCCGCCTTGCACTCCATCACCCAAATGGTCTGAACTGCCGGAATGGACCCCCACCTTGATCCCCGACAGACCCATCGCCTGCTCGATCAGTTGAAAACCCAGATCGACAGCCTGCCCCCGGCCCTCTCGGCGGCGGCGAAATACATCATCGACACGCCCGGCGACTTCGGGCTTGATCCGATCCGTGTCTCCGCGACCAAGGCCGGCGTCAGTGCCAATTCACTTGTCCGACTGGCCGAACATCTTGGTTTTGACAGTTTCGAAGCCTTGCGCGCCCCCTTTCGTGCCGCACTGACCACCGAACGCGAGGGCGGGCTGGGCCTTGGTTGGCTGGATCGGTTGGAACAGACCGCCGACACGGCCCGTCACGGTCGCATTGCCCGCAATGAGGTGAACATCGTGGCCAGGTCCCTGCGGCTGATGACTCCGGACCGGACCGCCGCCATTGTCACCGCACTCAGCTCGGCACGGCGCTGCTATGTGACCGCGACCCGCGCCAGCTACGCCCTGGCCTATTATTTTCACTACGTCGGCCGCATGGCCTTGCCCAGTCTGGATCTGGTGCCCCGTCACATGGGTGCTGCGGTTGACGAACTGATGGAGATCGACGCAGAGGATTGCCTGATCGCCATGACCTTCGCCCCCTATTCCTCCGAAACGTTGCAAGCCCTGCGGCTGGCCCGCAGCAAGGGGGCGACGCTGATCCTGATCTCCGACAGCGAAGTTATCGCGCCGGGACTACAGCCGGACCACCTGTTATTGATCGCGGATAACGCGTTGCACCCCTTTGGCGGCTACGGCGGCGCGATGGCTGTTCTGGATTGTCTGCTGACCCATCTCGTCGATGCCGGGGGCCAGGATGCACAGGACAGGATCCGCACCTATGAGGCCCTGCGCGAAGACACCGGCGCCTATTGGCGCGGGGGCAAGCTGCCGAAGGTTCCAAAATAGACTGTATTAGAGACTATGCCGCCGCTCAGAGCCGCAGGTCTGACTGATCCGGCCTCAGCACATACTTCAGATCATAGAGCAGCGCATCAGCCCGGCCCAAGGCCCGGATCTGCGCAGCACCCATGTCGCGAAACTCCTGATGGGCCACCGCCAGAACCATGCCATCATAACCGCCCGCCTGCGGCTCCGCGACAAGATCCACACCGTATTCAGCCCGTGCTTCATCAGGGTCCGCGTGGGGATCATAGACATCCACTGTCAGGCCAAATTCCTCAAGGCAACGCACGACGTCGATCACCCGTGTATTGCGCAAATCAGGGCAGTTTTCCTTGAAGGTCAGCCCCATCACCAACACCCGTGCATCGGCAACCGCCATCTTGCGTTTCAGCATGGACTTGACCATCTGGCTGGCAACATAGGACCCCATTCCGTCATTCAGACGCCGCCCTGCCAACAGAATTTCGGGGTGATAGCCCAGCTGTTCTGCCTTGTGGGTCAGGTAATAGGGGTCAACGCCGATGCAGTGTCCGCCCACCAAACCCGGTCGAAAATTAAGAAAATTCCACTTTGTCCCCGCCGCGCGCAAAACCGCTTCGGTATCGATATCCATGCGGTTGAAGATCTTGGCCAACTCATTGATCAGCGCGATGTTGATATCGCGCTGGCTGTTCTCAATCACTTTGGCGGCCTCGGCCACGCGAATGCTCTCAGCCTTGTGGGTGCCCGCCGTCACAATCTCACGGTATAGCGCGTCCACCCGATCCGCTGTCTCCGGGGTCGAGCCGGAGGTGACTTTGACGATATCCGGCAGGCGGCGCGTCTTGTCACCGGGATTGATCCGTTCCGGGCTATAGCCCGCATAGAAATCACGGTTGAAGGTTAGACCGGACAAGTGTTCCAGAACGGGCACGCAATCCTCTTCGGTGGCGCCGGGGTAGACCGTCGATTCATAGATCACCAGATCGCCGGGTTTCAGCACTCGCCCAACCGTTTCAGACGCGCGCAGCAGCGGCGTCAGATCCGGCCGACGGCTGTCGTCGATCGGGGTCGGGACGGTCACAATGAAGATCGTGCAGTCGGCGATCTCCGCCGGGTCAGCGGTCAGTTTCAGATGCGCCGCGCCTGACAGGGCCTCGGCACTGATTTCACGGGTGCTGTCCTGACCGGCCCGCAACGCGTCAATACGCTCGGCGCTGATATCAAACCCGACCACCGGACGGGATTTGCCAAACTCAACCGCCAGCGGCAGCCCGACATAGCCAAGCCCGATCACGCAAATCCGTTCTGTCCCGCTCATGCCGCTGCCTCAATGGTCTTGGTCCGCCCGATTGCCTTTCATAAGGGGCCTCAGCCCCAAGTTTCAACCATATGCGGCCAGATCCCTCCCGAAACCGGGAGAGATCCACGGTTGGGCTGCTTCAGAAGCGCAGCGACAGGCAGGACATGCCGCCGTCAAGCTTGGCACATTCCGTGTTGCTGATCTGCACGACCTCAAACCCCTCCCGGTCCAGCATCTCTGCCGTGCGTGGGAAATCCGCCGCCATCAACACCAGATTGTTGTAGCGGATGGCGTTGGCAGCCGCTTCTTCACCCTCAGCCACATGCAGCACCCGGTAGCCCTCAAAACAACCGGACGCATCCAGCCGTTTGGTGGACAAAATGGTCTCACCGTCCATCAACGAACAATCTGTCTTGAAGTGCAGCACCCCCTCTGGTGTGAACACTTCGCGCAGGCTGTCGCCCCAGTCGGCGACGATCTCTGCCAGCTCCGCTACGCCCGCCGCATCAGTCCTAGCCGAGCGGCCGACAAGGATTTCGCGCTCCGTGACCAGAATATCGCCGCCTTCGATAAATCCGGGGCCTTTGATCTCGCGCACCTCATCATAGCACTGGCGCAGGGTTGGCGCCATTTCGGCCACCTCTCCCAGTCGCGACGGCGCGCCGGGACGCATCAGCACCGCGCCCTTCGGCAGGCAAAGCGCTGTGTCCTCCACAAAAACCGCATCCGGGAAGGCTTTCAGCGGCGGCAGTTCGATCACCTCGGCGCCCGTGCTTTTCAGGGCGGCGACATAATCGGCATGGGCGGCCAGCATCTTGTCCAGATCGGGGGTGCCGATGTCCTCCGCGCGCAGCCCATCCGTGATGCTGGAGGCCGGGCGGCGGGTGATGGCGCGGGTGAATTCATAGGTAGGGTTGGTCATATCTCAGTCCTTTGTCGCCAGTGTTGGCAGGAATTTGGGGGTGGTGATTTCGATCATGCGGGGGCCGGTTTCCGTCGCCGCGCTCTTCACTGCGGCGACAACCTCCTGCGGATCCGCCGAAACTGAACGATGCGAGATCCCGAAGGAGCGTGCCGTTGCTGCAAAATCCGGTGGTGTCGGATCGCAGCCGACCACCGGCACGCCGACATCCTGCATCGACCGGGCAATTTCCTGATAACCGTGGTTGTTCCAGACGATGAACGTGATCGAGAGCGCCTCATCAACCGCCGTCATGATTTCAGGCAGCGAAAACTGCGCGCCACCATCGCCGACAATACAGATGACCGGTGTCTCAGGCGAGGCAATGGCCGCACCAATAGCCGCAGGTATACCATAGCCAAGCGCGCCATAGCCGGTTGCTGCATTGAACCAGCCGCCGGGGCGGTCGTGGTCATAGTAAAGGTTTCCCGCATAGATCGGCTGGGCGGAATCCCCGACGACAATTGCCCCCGGCACCGCCGCGCGCAGCGCGTTCAGCACCATAACCTGAGCGCGATAACTCTCGCCGATTTCGTCCCAGGCAGCCGCCCGGGTCTGTTCCGCCAACCCGATGCCCCAATCAGTTGGGCTATGCACATCCGGTTTCCATTCCGCCAAGGCCGCCGACAAAACCGCAGCAACATCACCATGGATCGCCAGCTCCGCCCGGTGACGCGCCAGCTGGTCCGAACAAAGGTCGACCCGGATCAACCCTAGCATCTGCGGCATCACGCCCGTGGCATACATATCGTAATCCGTCGGTCCCAGCTCAGTGCCAAGTGCCAACACCATATCCGCCGCCTCGATCAATTCGCGTACCGAGCCAAGGCTGGGGCTGGCAGGCACCGACAACGGGTGGTCAAACATCACGCCGCGCGCGTTAACGGTCTGGACCACGGGCGCGCCCAGATATTCTGCCAGCTGGCGCACTTGATCCGCACAGAACCGCGCGCCGCCCCCGGCCAGGATCACGGGACGTTCCGCTGCGGTCAGGCGCTGCATCAGCGCCGCCAGATCTGCCGGGGATACACGCCCCCTGCCCTGCTCATCGGGTGGGATAGTTTCTTGCCCGGCGTCCTCCTCGGCGGCAATCCCTGCGACATCCAGCGGGATCTGCACATGGGTGGGACCGGGCCGAGACAGCGCAGCGCCCGCAATTGGTGCAAATGCCTGATCCAACGCGGGCGTCAGCTGCTGCGGTGCCGCAACATGCTCTGACCTCAGCGCGACCATCTTCGCAAGGGCATGCTGATCCGGCAACTCATGCAGATGGCCCATTCCTTGCCCCAGAGAGCCGCTGTCGTTCACACCCGACACCACCAGCATCGGCACTGAATCTGCCCGCGCCTGGGCCATTGGGGTCAGCGTATTGGTCAGCCCCGGCCCCGTGATGACAAAGGCAACGCCAGGCCGACCGGACACCCGTGCATATCCATCCGCCATAAACCCGGCGCCCTGTTCATGGCGCGGCGTGATATGGCGCAGGTCGGAATTCCCGAGCCCACGGTAAAGCTCGACCGTATGCACCCCCGGTATGCCAAAGACATGCTGCACACCGCGTGCGGCCAGTTCCTCAACCAGCGCCTCACCAACTGTGGGTGTCGCGGTTTTGTGATCCCCCATGGTCATGCGACCTCCGCTGATGTGCGGCTGGCATGATCCACGATACGCGTCAGCGCGCGATCAAATGCGTCATCCTCAATCGTGAGTGCCACCCGCACCCAGCCCCGCAAGCTCTCGCCGAAGGATGATCCTGGCATCACGGCAACCCCGGCGCTGTGCAACAGGTCCTGCGCATAAGCGTCACCGTCCAGACCGGTTGCTGCCACATCAATCATGGCAAACATGCCAGCCTCCGGGCTGTGCACCCGCAAAACCGTGTCGCGGTGCAGACGCTCTGCCAGCTTTGCCGCACGCGCTGCAAATCGTCTGCGCATCCCCTCCGCCACGGGCGAGCCTTCGCGCACCGCCTGCTCCGTCATATCCGCGATGAAAGGCTGATTGCCGAACAGCATCGTCTCCGACAGCGGCAGCAACCCATCACAGAAGGCCGTGCTGGAAATACACCAGCCACTGCGGAACCCCGGCGCCGCATGTGATTTGGAGATCGACGACACCACAATCACCCGCTCGGCAAAGGCCGCGCGCGCCAGCGGCGACACAAATTCCGCCGCGTCAAACACCAGCTGCTCGTAAACCTCATCCGAGATGATCCACAGGTCGTGCACCTCCGCCAGCCGTCCAATGGCGTCGAGATCCTCAACCGTCAGAATGGACCCCGTAGGATTGTGCGGTGTGGTCAGCAGAATGACGCGGCTGCGGGGGGTGATTTTCTCTGCGATATCATCGGCCTGCATCCGAAACCCATGCTCGGCCCGCAACGGCACCGGCACCATGTCGGCGCCACTTGCCCGGATCACGCCTTCATAGGTGGCATACATGGGATCGCCCACCAACACCTCGTCCCCGTGCTCGGCGACCCCCATCAGGACCGCATAAAGCGCGGTCTGTGTGCCCGGAAAGCACAGCACGTTGTTCGGCCCCAAAGCCCGCCCGGTGCTGGCGCTGTAGCGTGTTGCAAGGGCCTGGCGCAGGTTGGCTTCGCCGCGCCCGTCCGAATAGCCGGTGCGCCCGGCCATCATCGCGGCGCCAGCAGTCTGCATCAGCGCCTCAGGTGTGGGCGCATCCGGTTCACCAATGGTCATCTCGATGATGTCCGCGCCGGCGGCGATCATCTCGCGCGCGGTCAGATGCACCTCCCACTTGGCCCCGCCAAGCCCCGCCAGCCGCCTGGTCACATCGGTCATTCTCATGGCTGTTCTGCCTTATGCTGCAAGTTCAATCCCAGAATTGCGCCCACGGATTCCAATCCGATCATCGGCAATTCGCCCTCTTCAAACGCCTCCGGCAAGGCACCGCCTTCCATCCAGAGCCCGTCGATCACCGCGTTACAGGCCACCGCCAAATGATGCAGCCGCGCCGCGTCGACGGGGGTTCCCGCCTCGTCCAGCGCGGCTGCGATCAACTCGCCCAGCTTGTCGCGAAAATAGTCATAGGTGCGTTGGTGGATCTGCCGCATCTGCGGATCCTGCTGCACTTTGTTCAAAAACCCGGCCCAAAGCGCCACCGCCGTCGGCTCCACCACCGGTGGCAGCAAAGACGCCTCGACAAACTCGGCCAGACGGGCGCGGGCGGTTCCTTCCATCCCGGCAACCGGGGCAAAGGTGAGATCACTGATGAAGACCATGTGATGCTCATAGGCGGCGGTCATCAGGTCTTCCTTGGAGGAAAAATAATGCCGGATCAGCCCCTGTGTCACATCCGCCCGCTCAGCAATATCGCGCACGGTTGCGCCGCGCACACCTTTCTCGGCCACCAACTCCAAAGTAGCGAGGATCAGCGCCTCTTTCCGCTCCTGTGCGGTCGCGCGCTTAAATTTCCGGCGTTCACCTGACACGGGGCTCTCCAATGTGCTGCGCAATCACGCTGTCAGTAATTATACACTTGCATAATTACTCCAAGTCAGCCTTACTACAAGCCGAAATATGAGGACATCAGAAAATGCCCGATCCGGCTGCCGCAGACCCTGCCCCGCTTTCGACAGCATCTGCCCCTGCACAGGCGCGTGCTGAGACGCCGGTGGAACCCCACACGCAGGCCGAGGCGATCCGTGTCAGCGATCTGCATAAATCCTTCGGGTCGCTGGAGGTGCTGAAGGGCGTATCCCTCACCGCGAAACAGGGCGATGTGGTGGCCATCATCGGCGGCAGCGGTTCCGGCAAATCGACCATGCTGCGCTGCATCAACTTTCTGGAGACACCCAATTCGGGCGAAATCGTCATCGCAGGTGAAACCGTGGCGATGCGCCCGGATGGCAGTCCCGCCGACCGCCGCCAGATCGAACGCATCCGCACCCGTCTCGCAATGGTGTTTCAACAGTTCAACCTCTGGACCCACCGCACCCTGCTGGAAAATGTCATCGAGGTGCCGGTTCATGTGCTGAAGATGCCCCGTTCCGAGGCGATCCACCGTGCGCATGAACTCCTGGCCCGCGTGGGCCTCGGCGACAAGGCCGATGCCTTTCCGGCCTTTCTCTCTGGCGGTCAGCAACAGAGGGCCGCAATTGCTCGGGCACTGGCTGTGGATCCCAATGTCATGCTGTTTGACGAACCGACATCGGCGCTTGATCCCGAGCTTGTTGGGGAGGTTCTTACCGTGATCCGCGATCTGGCGGCGGAAGGGCGCACCATGCTGCTGGTCACCCATGAGATGAAATTCGCGCGCGAGGTCGCAAACCATGTCGTCTATCTCTTCGAAGGTCGGATCGAAGAGCAAGGCCCCCCGTCTGAGGTCTTTGGCAATCCAAAATCAGAGCGCCTGAAACAGTTCCTCAGTTCGGTCGCCTAACGCATAACAACACATACAAATAACAAAACAGGGAGACAGTTATGTCTATGATATCAAATCTCAAATCTACAGTCCTTGCTGCCGCGACCGTGGCTGCAACCTGTGCCGTCGCGCAGGCAGAGCAGGTCAAGATCGGTGTGGCCGCAGAACCATATCCGCCCTTTGCATCACTGGATTCCTCCGGTCAGTGGGTGGGCTGGGAGATCGACGTGATCAATGCAGTCTGCGCTGCGGCTGAGATGGAGTGTGTCATCACTCCTGTGGCCTGGGACGGCATCATTCCCTCCCTCACCGGCCAGCAGATCGACGCCATCATGGCCTCCATGTCGATCACCGAAGAACGGCTGAAAACCATTGATTTCTCGGACCCATACTACAACACCCCGGCGGTGATCGTGGCGGATAAGTCGATGGACATCGAACCGACACCGGAATCGCTGGCGGGCAAAGTTGTTGGCATCCAGGCCTCCACCATTCACCAGACCTATGCACAGGAATACTTCAAAGATTCCGAGCTGCGCGTCTATCAGACACAGGATGAGGCCAATCAGGATCTCTTTGCCGGTCGCATCGACGCCACCCAGGCCGACAGTATCGCCATGGCGGACTTTGTCGGCTCCGATGCCGGTGGCTGCTGCGAGATCAAGGGCCCCGTCGCCAATGATGAGACGATCCTCGGCAAAGGTGTCGGCGCTGGTGTGCGCAAGGGCGACAGCGACGTTCTGGCAGCGCTCAACAAGGGGATCGCGGCAATCCTGGCCGACGGCACCCATGCCGAGATCACCTCGAAGTATTTCACGACCAGCATCTACTCCGAGTAAGGACATAACGTGACCGGACTCCTCGACCTGTTTGGTCTGGCCGAGAGCGCGCAGCTGTTGTCGCTCTCGCCGCCGGGATGGGGGGGCAACCTGTTGCGGGGCCTCGCCAATTCGCTCCAGATCGCCCTTGGGGCTTTTGGTATGGGGCTGATCATCGGGCTTTTCGGGGCCTACGGAAAACTCTATGGCGGGCCGATCCTTCGTGATCTGCTCGCCATTTACACCACTGTGATCCGTGCCGTGCCTGAACTGGTGCTGATCCTGATCCTTTATTATGTCGGCACCGATCTGATCAACAAAGTCGCCGGCAGTTTCGGCTACGGTCGGGTGGAAATCAGCGGGATTGTGGCGGGTATCTGGGTGCTTGGCATTGTGCAGGGCGCCTACGCAACTGAGGTGCTGCGCGGCGCCATCAAGGCGGTGCCCCCTGGTCAAATTGAGGCGGCGCGGTCATACGGGATGCCACCGTTCATGACCATGCGCCGGGTGACCATCCCTGCGATGATGAGCTTTGCAACGCCGGGGTTGGCCAATCTTTGGCTTATTGCCACCAAGGACACCGCCCTGCTGGCCATCGTCGGCTTTGCCGAGCTGACCCTGGAAACCCGACAGGCCGCCAGCAGTACGCGCGCCTATTTCACGTTCTTCCTTGCGGCCGGAGCGCTATACCTGATGGTAACGCTCTGTTCCGGCGTGATTTTCGGCTGGATAGAACGCTGGGCAAGGCGCGGCCAGCCCTCACTCCGGGAGGGTCGCCAATGACCGCCTTGAAACAACCTCATCGGCTGGTTCTGATGGCCCTGTTCGCTGCCTTGTTGGTCTGGTGTGCGATGTCGTTGCGCTGGGACTGGATCCCGACCTATGCGCCACTGGCACTGGAAGGGTTGTGGACCACCATCTGGATCCTTGTGGTCACCAGCATCCTTGGCTTTGCACTGGCGGTGCCTCTTGGCCTCGCCCAGGCCGTTGGACCGTGGTATTTCTCAACGCCCGCGCGCATCTTCTGCACCGTCATCCGCGGCACGCCGTTGTTGTTGCAGATCTGGCTGCTTTACTATGGGCTGGGCTCGCTGTTTCCACAATTCCCCTGGATCCGCTCCAGCGAGCTGTGGCCCTACCTAAGGCAGGCCTGGCCCTATGCCGTTCTGGCCCTCACACTCTCCTATGCCGGTTATGAGGGCGAGGTTATGCGCGGGGCCTTCTCAGGCGTTGCCAAGGGCCAGCTGGAGGCGGCCAAAGCTTACGGTATGCCCCGTCTGACCATGTTCCGCCGGATCTGGCTGCCGCAGGCTGTCCGCAACGTTCTGCCTACGCTTGGCGGTGAAACCATCCTGCAGCTGAAGGCGACACCGCTGGTGGCTACCATCACCGTTCTGGACATCTACGCGGTCTCCTCTCGGGTGCGGTCGGACACGTTCATCGTCTATGAGCCGCTGTTGCTGCTGGCGTTGGTCTATATGGCCATCGCAGGAGTGATCACACTGGCCTTCAAACGATTTGAGGATCGGGTGCCACAGCGCCGCTGAGAACCCCCACGCCGTTCATCTCACAGCCTCCGAGCCGCCGCTTGGAGGCTGTTTTTCGTCGCGGAGCCTCATGCCCACATTACTAGGATAGGATCGTCAGCTGATCCACATCCGCGTCGATATCATGACAGGCGGCCAGCAGCCGCTCCTGCAGATGTGCGGTGACATAGTTGCCGTGAAACCGGCTTGGTGCGCGCAGGATCAGCCGCCCCCCTGCCCTGCTCTCCCGGGTGAGCGCCTGTATCCATGCCGAATAGGTGGCCGGGTCTTCCTGATGCAACACCGCCTTCGCCAGGCTCCACTCACTGCCATCGCTGATATCTGGCGCCGGTGCCGCTGTTCCTGTCATCAAAGGAACCACGTTTTTCTCAGGCGCGTCGCTGCCACGCATCCGGTGATCAAAATCGGGGCCAACTGCCGCCCAGCATCCGCGGGTGTCCGTCAGGATACACTCCAGATCAAACCCATATTCAGTGACCCGTCCGCGCGCGCCCTGCCGTTTGACCACCAGCCAGCCAAGGGCGCGCAACTTCGCCATCTCCCGTTTGACCGTCCGTTCATCGACGGACCACATCCGGGCAATCTCGCGTTGCCCGACCGCCAGCTCATTGCGTTGCCAATTATAGCGGGCAGTCATCAGGGTCATGAAACGCAGAACCAGACGCTGGGGGCCCTTCTCCAACGAGAGGGCATAGGTCCCCAACGCAGTGAGGATATCATATTTTAACGCCGCGGCCTGTCGCCCGACGGGTTTACTGGCAAGCATGGCTGCCCTCTTGTCTCCACCCGTTCTCGGATGGCTGCCTCTGTCGTCTCATGTTTGCCATGAGATCCTGTTGATCTTGGTCAGGGTCATGTGGTGCTGCTAGCAGCGATTATCGGTGAAGCCTGACCCGAACTCAACGTTTTTAAGTTGGTGTACCTGATTTGCGTCCAGAGATGCGATTCTGTCAAGAGTGCTGTTGTTTGCCTCTCGATCCTAATCCCATTTTTGAGTCAAAAATTGGTATTCATGGTATAGGGTGACAACCTGGGCGTCCCCTATTAGGACAGAAATGTCCCCCAATATGCAGCGGTGCTCAATATTACGTCCCCCTATATCGGCGAAGGAAACGCCATTTTTCGTCCATGCGCGGCACCCACCACCGAATCGCATGCGCCCTGAAAAACAAGGGGTTTGCCTATCTTTCTTCGCAGGCGGTCCCCGCGGGGACAGGACGCTCATCCAGACAATAATAGCTTTTGCGTTTTTTGCAAATTCGGCGTAAACGGGTTTTCAGGTAGGAAAAGCGTCCGCTTGATCAATAAGGGCGCACTACAGAGATCGAGGAGCAGAGATGTTTACCCATCAAGACCTGGCAGACATGCAGGCACAATCGCTGAAAATGCAGAGTTGGATCCGACAGCAGACCTTCTCTCCCAAGATGGAAAAGACGCTGCGGCGGTTCTCCAGCTGGGAGGTGGCCGAGCTGATCTTTAAGGTGAACCAGTCCACCCTGCGCGGCCGTCTGGCAGCGGACCCCAGTCTGCCGCAGGGCCATGTTGAGGAAGACGGCCGCCAGCGCTGGTATTCGCTGGAGGAGATCAATGAGCTGCGCCGCCGCCTGAAGGTGAACCGCAAGTCGTTGTTGCCCGAACGTCCCGCCGGAAAGCGGGCGCTGCGGGTGGCGATCTCCAACTTCAAAGGGGGCGCTGGCAAATCGACGGTAGCGTTGCATTTCGCCCATGCCGCCGCTTTGGATGGGTACCGTGTGCTCTGTGTTGATTTCGATCCGCAGGCCACGCTCTCCCATTCCATGGGGCTGAGTGATGTGACGGAGGATTATACGGTCTGGGGCATCATGGCGCGCGATCTGGTGCGCGAGACTGAGCGTATGAACGCCAGCACCCGTGGTGCGGAGTCCGGGGCTGCCCTGCCCGAACGCCGGCTGCCGGAGGCCATCACCGGCATGGGGCTTCAGGATCTGCGGATCAGCGACTTTGTCAAACCCACCAGCTGGCCCACGATTGATGTGATCCCCAGCTGCGCCAATGCCGCCTTTGTGGAATTTGCCTCCGCCCAGTACCGGCACCTCAATCCTGAGTGGTCCTTTTTTGCGGCGGTGTCGCGTTACCTCGATCAGCTGCCGTCAGAAGATTATGACATGATGATCTTCGACTGCCCGCCCGCGATTGGCTACCAGTCGATGAACGCGGTTTTTGCGGCAGACATGCTCTATATCCCGTCGGGTCCTGGTTACTGGGAATATGACTCCACGACCTCCTTCATTGGTCAGCTCTCCGAGGCGCTGGAGGATCTCTCTGCGTTCAATGGCGTTGTCCCCGCGGGGACGTTCAGCCTGCCGAAGGTGTTTCAGGAGGTGCGCTTCCTGCTGACCCGCTATGAATCCGGCAATGATCTGCATCGGGCAATGCGCGACGCATTTGTGAAGGTGTTTGGCGACAGAATGACGGAGCACCCGATCGAGATGACCCGCGCGGTGGAGCAATCCGGGCGCTTCCTCAGCTCAATCTATGAGATCGACTATCGGGATATGACGCGGGAAACCTGGCGGCGGGCGCGCGCCTCGTTTGATCAGGCTTATATGGAATTCAAGGATAACGCCCTGACCGCATGGGCCCAGCTGGAGGATGAGGCATGAGCAAGCGCAGAATGTTCGACATCGATTTTCCGTCGGAGCCAACAGTTGCAAAACCGGAGGCCCCCTCCCCTGCCGCCTCGGAGTCGCACCCGGCAACCGGCGCGCCGGAAACCAAATCCGCCTTCCGCTCAGGCGAGGCCCGGCGCGGGCCGATGGCCACTGCGATCAGCGAAAACGCCGATGCGTTGCGGACGCGGGCTGAGGTGGAACAGAATATCCGCGCCGAGAATGACCGGCTGGCGCATGAGTTTGTGCGGCTCAAGACGCTTGGCCTTGTGGTCGACCGGATCCCGCTGGATCAGATTTCCACCAGCAAGCTGATCCGCGACCGCGCGGTAAATCGGGATCCTGATCTGCAGGAGTTGAAGGAGTCTATTCGCGATCTCGGCCTTTCCAATCCGATCCGGGTTGAGGAAGACGGCGATGGGTATCAGCTGGTTCAGGGGTTTCGCCGCCTGTCAGCCTATCGCGCGCTTTATGAGGAGACCGGGGATGAGCAGTTCAGGTTGATCCCGGCAGGCCTAGTTGCACGGGGAGAGACACTGCAAGGTCTCTACCGCCGGATGGTGGATGAAAACCTCGTGCGGCGGGATATCTCTTTTGCCGAGATGGCACAGTTGGCGCTGTCTTATGCGCAGGATCCGGAGACCGGTTCAGACTCTGTAGAAGAGTCTGTTGCGCTGCTTTATGCCTCTGCGGGACGCCAGAAACGGAGCTATATTCGTCACTTCGCGGAGCTGCTGGAGCTGATTGGCGCAGAGCTTTCTTTTGCCGAAGCCATCCCGCGGGCGCTGGGACTGGATCTGAAAAAACACCTCGTGGAAACCCCATCCGCCTTGTCGGCGCTCAAACAGTGCCTGCGCGAGCGGAGCGTCTCAAGCGCCGAGGAAGAACTGTCGCTGCTGCGCCAGGCGTTGAAGACACCGGCCTCCGACGTAACGGAAGCCACCACCAGCCAGCGGGCTGGCATGGCCAAAACGACGCTGCGCTGCACTGTCCCTGCGGGGACAGTGCGCTGCCTTGCGCGGGATGGCCGTATCGAAATGGCGATGGAGCGTGATTTCTCAGCGGTTGATCAGCGCCGCCTGGAGACTGCGATCAGCGCGTTTTTCGACGCTTTGGATGGTGAGAATAGTTAGGCCCACTTATTGGTAGAAGCTGCGCCCAGATAAGCGCGGAACAGAGGCTGTCCCAGTGGGGCAGCCTTTTTTCTTTTCAAGCCGTTAAGATATGAATACATATTAACTATACCCGTCTCGCTGCTGATACGGGTCAATCATGCTGAGTGTCCCCACGGGGACAGAGAGGTCGCGATACGGGTGCCGCCGGACTATCACCGGTGGTGCATCGGGGGGATGCGCTGTGTCGGGACTACCGGGCTGTCTATTGGGCGGTCCCGCTGCGCTGTGCAATTCGACTAAAAAGCAACCCTCTAAAACTGTTCTTGAGTTTGCGTTAAACTGTATGAATGGGGCATTAATGGGCGATAATTAAGGCACAATCCTGCCATCGTTCGCCCCGAGAACCAAACCCAAGGCAACGCCGCCACACGCGGCACGAAGGTTTGGAGTGATCGATATGGCATCAACCGATAGCGCGCAGGCAGACGTGACCCCAACGGTGGATCTGCGGGTTCCGGGTCAGGTGCGCGATGACGACGACTGGCTGGTGTCGACCTGGAACGCAGGGCAGTCACGAGACACCAAGTGGTCGCAGGACAATGTGCAGATCAATGCCGAGGGCGCGGTTGAGCTGCATCTGACATCTGAGAATGGCGCGGGTGAGCGGACCTTCACCGGTGGGGAGATGCAATCCGAGGCCGCCCATGAGACCGGCACCTGGAGCTGGACAGCGCAGGCGCCGCAGATGCAGGACGGTACGGTTTTTGGCATGTTTCTCTATCAGGAGGACTATCGCAATGACCGTTGGCTGGAGTTTGATTTTGAATTTGTCGGCGCCAACACCCGTCAGGTTCAACTTAGCATTCATATGGAAGCAGAGGATGGCAGCCGCGTGCGTCTCGCGGACGGCCCTGCGGGGCCACTGGTTGTTGACCTTGGGTTTGACGCGGCGGCGGGGCTGCACACCTACGAGATTGAGCTGACAGGTACAGGCGCGATTTTCCGGGTGGATGGCAAGGTTCTTGCCGATCTGAGCGGTGCCGACATGCCGGGCGGGCTGTGGTACTCCGGCGCGGTCAAGAGCTTTGCGGACCTCTGGGCTGTGTCGGAAAATCAGGCGGCATGGGCTGGGACGCCAGACCCGGACGCGTCGCCCTTGGTTGCCGTGATTACCGATGTGTCCCTGCCGGGACAGGAACGGGACGGTTCGCCCAACTTCACAACCGAGCAGGAGGGGACCGATCAGGCAGAGGATCTGTTTGGCGGCGATGGCGCCGACCTGATCCATGGCGGCGCCGGAGCGGATCAGCTGGTCGGCAACAGCGGTGCAGATCATCTCTATGGGGATAAAGGGCGTGATATTCTGCGCGGCAAAGGGGGCGATGATTTCCTATTTGGGGGGCGTGGCAAGGATCGTTTGGCCGGTGGCGGTGGAGAGGACGTGCTGGATGGCGGTATCGGTCGCGATCAGCTGCGGGGCGGGGGTGGTGCTGATACCTTCATCTTCAGCCAGGGCGGCCCTGCCGATCGGGTCAATGACTTCACCCTGTCCCACGGGGACGTTCTGGATCTGACCCGGTTCGAGCTTGATGGCGCAGAACAGCTGCGCTGGCTGGATGGGGAACGCGGCCGCGGGACACGCGACCTTTTGCAAGTCGAGGGAGAAGATGGCTGGATCAATGTTGCGGTAATTGATGACAGGGGAGAGGCGCTGACGCTGGATCTGCTTATCGCGCAGGACGCTATCCTGTTCTGATCAGGATGTAATAGACAGATGTGTACATTTCTCTTTAGCGTTGCAAGGCATGCCAGCTCTCCCAGGGCAGGCTGTCACGTTTCAGCAGCGCTGGGAGCTGACGCAGGTCATCTGCGAAATAGGTCCGCAGCGCGGCGATGTCGCTGTCCCGGAGGGGCGGCACCACATCCCGCATATTCTGGCTATTGGCGCGCAGCAGAGCCGACACCGGGCCGGTGGATTTCAGCCGTGCCAGACCATCCTCAAGCCCCGCCTTGCGCAGTTGATCCCCCCCCGCACGAAGCGCGCGGCGCAGGGTCGGCAGGCGGGGGCGGTCACTCTCGTTCCGGCGTTCGTGCAGCACCGGTGAGACATGGCTGTCGTCCAGCCCGGCAAAGCGATAGACCTTCTGCGCGGCGGCAACCGGATCCGCGCTGATCTCCTCTGCCAGCATCACCAAGACACGGTCGTGGCCAAGGGCGGTCAGCCAGCGACCCAGATGACGGCTGTAGAGACCCTGCTCCAGGTAGGCCGGATTGTTGGCCAGCCCCTCATGAAAGGGGAGGGGAGGGATGTGGCCCTTGATCACCTCATGCAGGTGATTGGAATAGGCACGGGCCACCGGGTCACGCAGCAGGCAGACAATCTTGATCTCGGGATCGAAAGCGTTCAGCCGGTCGGGGCAGCGTGGGTCGTAGAAATAGGAGGGGGAGGCCTCGAACCTGACGGGCTTGTCGGCGCCATGGGCGAAATGGCTGCGATACCATTGATAGCCACGATCGAAATAGGCGCTGAAGAAATCCAGTTCCTTGGGATCGGATACGGCGGCGTCCGGATGGGCGCCAAGGGCAGCGTGGATGAAGGTGGAGGCACATTTCTGCGCGCCGATCCCTACCAAGGTTGGACCGATCCGCGAAGGTCCCGCATTTGTCTGGTGGTCGCGCTGAGGCGCTGCGGGTGTATCGGTCATGGCGGGTCTTTCCGAAGGGGCGGCAGTTGCGCTGTGGCGTCTCTTGGCCGTCAGTCTTAGCAGTTTGATGCCACCGTGCCACGGGAAATGCCCGCCGAGCCATGATCCGGGCAGGTCTGCCTTCGGATCTGGTCTCATTGCGGGGCGGCGTGTTAGACATGTTCGGGGTAGAATGGGCAGGCTAATGCAGGAACCGGCGGGGCAGGGGCGGTTGATTTCGATCATCATGGCCAATCATCAGGGCGCGCGCTATCTGCGCGCTGCGCTGGCGTCTGTGCTGGCGCAAACTCACGATGACTGGGAGTTGATCGTGGCGGATGATGGTTCCAGCGACGGGTCGGTTGAGATCCTGCAAGACGCCGCTGCGCAGGATGACCGCGTGCGGGTGCTGCTGTGGGAGACCTCAAGCGGACCTGCCGCTGCGCGTAATCGGGCACTGGCTGCTGCGCGGGGGGCGTGGGTGGCCATCTGCGATTCCGACGACATCATGCACCCGGACCGGCTGCGGCGCCTTCTGCTGGCGGCTGAGAGGCTGGGCGCCGATGCGGTGGCCGATGATATGATCCATTTTGCAACCGAGCCGATGGCGGCGCCGCGCAGCGTTTTCGGAGCGGGGTCGCCGGACCTGCCGCGCCAGATCAGCCCGGCGGATATGCTGCGGGTGCCTGAGCCGGGAGAGGCTGGCGCGCAGCTGGGTTACATCAAGCCGGTGATCCGACGCGAGGCGCTGGGGGCGCTGCGCTATGATGAAACGCTGACGATTGGTGAGGATCAGGATCTCTATCTGCGGCTGTTGCTGCAGGGGGGACGTCTGTGGCTGCTGCCAGAGGCGCTTTACCTGTACCGGCGGCATCCGCAGTCCTTGTCCCATCGTTCCAGTCGGGCCCATGTCGAGGCGTCGCTTGCGGCGTTGGAGGGTTTGAGTGATCGGTTGCAGTTCGATCAACGCACTGAAATAACAAGTATTTTAAACCGCCGGCGGCGGGTTTTGCAGCGGCGGTTGTCCTTTGAAACGCTGGCAGAGGACCTGAGGCAACGTCGTTTGGCGCCTGCTGCGGCACAGTTGTTGCGGGATCCGTCTTTGGTATCGCACTTGGCGCGGATGGCCTGGGCCAAGGCACGCGGTCGCAAGTCCGGCCGAAAGGTTGAGGGGGCATCTGACGCATCAGCGGAGGTGGTGCATCTGATCGGACCTGATGGGGCTGACACTGCGCTGATGGGGGAGGGTGCGGGCACGCGGATCGCGGTCCCGGCGCCGGAGGAAGATGGCAGCCACAGCGCACTTTGGGCCGATCTGTGCCATCGTGCATCACGGGGCGCGCTGACGCTGATCTATGGCGACGCTGCGGGAGTGTCGGCGGCCTGGCGGATCCCGGCGGCGGTGCATATCCGCGCGCGTGGCCCTGTGGCGTCTGATCTCCCGCCACCCAAGGGTCAGCGTGATGGCTGACCGGCGGCCGCAGGTTTCGGTGATCATGGCCAGCCGCAACGCTGCGGGGCATCTGCCCTTGGCCATTGGGGCGGTGTTGGCGCAGACGCTGACAGATCTGGAGTTGATTATTGTCGATGACGCCTCGGAGGATGACAGCTGGGCGCTGATCTGCGCGGCAGCGGCCACCGACCCGCGGATCCGGGCGCGGCGGCGGTCACATAGTAGCGGCCCGGCCATCGCCCGCAATGACGCGCTGGCGCTGGCGCGCGGGGACTGGATTGCCATCTGCGACAGTGATGACAGCCAGCACCCGCGACGGTTGGAGTTGATGCTGAACGCAGCGGGGGATCTGGCGGCGGATGTGGTCGCTGACGATATGATCCTGTTTTCTGAACAGCCTATGGCGCGGGGCGCGACAATATTGGGTCAGCACGCCCCGAAAGTGGCCCGGATGCTCAATCTGAAAGATCTGGTGCTGAGTGGTGTAGATCCTGAAGGTATCAGCCATATCGGATATCTCAAGCCATTGATAAGGTTACGTTTTCTGAGCAATCTGCGCTATGATCCACGGCTACGGATTGGAGAGGATCACGATCTCTACCTGCGGCTGGTGCTGGCGGGCGCGAAGATGTGGGTGCTTCCAATGGCGGCCTATCTCTATCGTCGCCATGCGGCCTCAACCTCCTATCGCAATGTGCCACAGGATCTGGCGGCGCAGATCGATGTGCTGGACGATCTGGCGAAGCAGGCGGGCAACGAGGATCTGGCGACATTGGCGCATGTCCGTCGACGCGCGTTGGTGCGGCGTCATGCGCAGTTGGAGCTGGCATGGGACGTGCGGGCCGGTCACCTGATGCGGGCGCTGAGGCACGTTGTGATGCGCCCTGATCACCTTCCTTGGCTGGCATCGGTGCTGCACAACCGGATGGGATTAAAAATGCAGGCTGCTGCCTCGCGCCTGTGGCGACAGCCACAGTACTGGCGCCTTGGGCACAGCAGCAATGGGGCAGGGGATGTCACATTGCCCATTGATGCGGACGGCGCACTGGATCTCAGCACCGCTGCGGCACCGGTCTGGGCGCGGATGTGTTGTGAGGCCTCCCGCAGGCCGGTGGAGGCCAAGGCGACGGATGCGCTGGGACAATCGGCGCTCTGGATGGTGCCGGCCGTCCGGGCACTGGCACCAGAGGCGTCCGATGTTGCCAATGGGACGCGGGCGCTTAGCTCCGCATGTGCTATGGCTGGTTTGGCAGACCGGGAGCGGGTAGCGGTGGAAAGCAGCGGACATCAACAGCACAGCGCAGGACGAGATGACACTGACGGTTGAGCCTCATCAGAACCCACAGCGGCAGTCCGGGCCGGTGTCGGCATCTGTGCTGCGGCGCGGGGCAGGGCGCTGGTGGGTGACGCGGGGCCACCTGCATATGGCCTATCTGATCCTTGCAGCCATGTCTGGCACCGGGGTGGTCTATCGGCTGGGGTTTCAATCGCCGGGCTGGATGGCCCTCTATGCGCTGACGATCCTGTGGTACCTGCGCGACTGGCGGCAGAGTGCTGCCATCCTGTGGCAGGCCTGGCCGGTGCTGATGCCCTGTGTCATCGCGATGGCTTCCACGCTGTGGAGCGTCAACCCGCCGGTCACCGCCTACCGCAGTTTTCAGCTGACGATGACCACACTGATCGCGGTGCGCATTGCCTCCGCCATCCCAGCCCATCACACCATGATTGTGGTCAGCCTGACCTCGGCCGTCGGGGTGGCCTTGTCCTATCTGAATTCCATCGTGACGTTTCTGTCGCCAGCGTTTCATCCCAATGGGGCGTTGAAGGGCATTTATATGCACAAAAATTCCCTCGCCAAGGCGACGGTGAATGCGGCGCATGGGCTGGTGACGCTGGGGTTTTATTGGCGGCTGTCTATATTGGGCATGCTGGCGGCGGCGCTGATGATCCCGGTGCTGGGCATGGCACAATCCGCTGGCGCCTATGTGACCTTTGCCATCTTGGCGATCTATGTGCCGGTGTTGTGGATCCGCCGCTGGGGCGGGACTGCGCGGCGGGTTGCGCTGCTGTTTTCGCTGATGGTGCTGTTTCTGGTGCCGCTCGCGATCTATATCTCGGGCATTGATGCGCTGGGGCTGCTGCTGGAGCGTTTGGGCAAGGACAGCACCCTGACCGGGCGCACGGTGATCTGGGCCTTTGGGCTGGAGGAAATCGCCAAAGCGCCGATTGGGGGCGTTGGGTTTGGTGCTTTCTGGTCGGTGCCGTCTTATGCGCGGCTTTATATTGAGGCCTACGTCGATGAGGGGCTTTACTGGTTCCACAACAGCTATATTGAGCTGATGGTCGGCAATGGCCTGTTGGGGGCGGTGACCTTCTTCGGTTTGTTGATCGCGGTCGTGATCCGCTGTTTCCGCTGGTATCTGCAGGATGGTAGCGTGACCTCCGGGTACTACCTGTTTTACGTGCTGATCAACCTGGTCGCGGCGCTGTCGGACAATGTGATTTATAACGAACATTCGATCCGGCATATGCTGATCGCCATGGCCTGGATCTATGCCGGGCGGGCGCTGGGGCGCTGGCGGGATGTACCGCCGCGGATCTGATCAGGGACGGGAGTCTGCGCCAGTTGGGGCGGTTGTGGGTACCTCATCAAGCGGCAGGCCCATCGCCGCCTCAAGTGCCGGATCAAGCTGAGCCCTGATCCAGGCACGGTCATCCGGTGTGATCAGGTGGCCCGGCGTTTTTGGTTTCACATCGCGATTGGACCACGACCAGCCATAATGCCCCTGCGGGACCTCCAGCCGCGTGTTACGGGGCACCGGGCTTTCAGTAGCGATACGAGAAATGATCTCTTCGGGGTTTTGGCTGATGGCCGCATGGGTGGTGTAGAGCACGCGCGCGCCGCGCTGTGGCAGGGACAGGAGTGCCTCGGCCTTGGCCCGCCGCAAGGCCAGCAGATTGGGAAAAGGCGCGCCGGTGATCGGATGCAGATCCTGATTGAGTGGCTGGCCCTTGCAGGTGCTGGTCTTTGGTAGATCGAACCATGCAGGCACGTCGATTTCGCTGCGCCATTCGGTGCGGATGAATTCGGAGAAAGAGAGATCGCGCAGCTCAGGCACGCTGTGCCACGGTTTGCCGTACATGCTTTCGAGCCATTGGAACGGATCACGGAAGATCACCACATAGAGCACATCGGCAGGCAGCGCGATGAGGTTGGGGAACGCGTGTTTCCACATGTCATAGCGTGGGCGCGCGGCCGCAAAATTCTGCTGGATCAGCTGGTCAAGGAAATTGGTGCCGGAACAACGCTCACCTAGAACCTGATAATTCAGGACCGGTTGGCCGAGGCCGCGGCGACTGGCGATGCGGGCCTTGCGCAGGAGGGAGGTGAGCTGCATCCAGCTCTTACCCGTGATAATAGCGGTCGCGGGACCGTTTGGTCGCCCCGTAGAGCGGTTTTGCGGCGGCTTTCACCTTGGTCAGGACGATACCATCGGGGCTACGTCCGCCCTGTTCCAGCGCGCGCAGCGCATCGATAAAGACCGCCTGTCGGGTGGTGTTCCACTGCGCCAGAAGGATCAACAGATCCGCGTGTTGGCCGATGATCCGCGCATCAGGAACCACAGAAATCGGCGGGGTGTCGAAGATGATGATATCCCAGTGGCTGCGGGCGACTGACAGCAGCTCGGTCAGGCCGCCTTGGCTGAGCAGATCTGCCGCACTGCCGGAGACACTCCCGGCAGGCAGGATATCAGCCTGTCCCAGCACACCCGGCAACACGGCTTCTGCCAAGTCACAGCGCCCGGACAGGACGTCAAACAACCCCGGTTTGCTGTTGCCATCCGCCAATGGGTCCGAGAGGTAATGACGGCGCAGGTCGCCGTCGACCAGCAGCACGGATTTGCCGATCTGCGCCATATTATGCGCCATCGCAGCGGACAACGTGGATTTGCCGTCGCCGCTCTCGGCAGAGGTGAAGACAACCACTTGCGGCGGGACATCCCCCCGCGCCATCAGCAGCGTGGTGCGCAGATTGCGGATGGCCTCGCCATCGCGGGTTTGAGGGCCAAGTGCGCTGGCCTGTTCGGGGCGGATTTTCTGTGAAAACTGATCCAGCACGGCGATCACCGGAACCGATGTAAGCCCTGCGATCTGCGCTGCGGAATGCAGACGCGCGCGGGAGAGTTGCAGGACCACCACCAGCACCGTGCCGAGAAACCCGCCGAGAAAGACTGACAAAATCAGAATTTGGCCCTTGTTCGGCAGGGCAGGGCGGTCGGGGGGAAACGCACGGGAGATCACCCGGCTGTCAGCCCGCTGCAGGCCGATTTGCATCGAGGTTTCACGCAGCCGGTTCTGAAAATTCTCAAACAACAGGCGACTTGCTTCGGCGTCGCGTTCGGCCTGCACCACCTCGGTCAGCGCATCGCTCTGGGTGGCGATTGTGATTTCCAGATCGGCCATGGACCGGCGGATCGCCTGCTCCTTGGCTTCGGCCTCGCGCAGGTCACGGGTGAGTTGTGCCAGAACGCTCCGCCAGCCGTCCTGCGGATTATCCGCCCGCGCCAGAATGGCACCATAGCCATTGCGCCGGGCCGCCAAACGCTGGTCCTCTACTGTCTGCAAAGTGGTGAATTCGGTCTGTCGGGCCTGTTGCTCTGCTACCTCTGCGGCCCGTTCCGCAAGGGCGCTGCGGAGCGATATCAGGCGGTTTTCCAGACCGATCAGCTGCGCCGGGCTGGTGACGTCGGCCTGCGCACGAATATCGGCGACCCGGCGCTCGTTCGCCTCCAGCTGGCTGCGCAGTTCCGTCACCCGCTCGGCCAGCCAACCGGTGGCCTGTTCGGTGACATTCAGTTTCACCGCCACCTGATTTTCGACATAGGTATCGGCAAAGGCATTGGCGATATCCGCCGCCTTGAAGGGATTCTCGCTCAGCACCCAGATTGAAAAGATATAGGTGTCCGGGATGTTGACGACCCGCGTATTGGCCAGAAGTGTCTGGATGACTTTCTCACGGACGAAGGCAGGATCGGGGGTAAGCGTGGTATCGTAGACCTGCATCCCGAGGATGCGTTTGATCATGTCCTTGAGCGCTTGCACCGGATTGAAGCCGGGATCGCGCAGCATCATGTTGAATTCCGGGTCAGAGATCAGATTGAGCCGATCAACAACCTGTCCGGCCAGCTCACGCCCACCAAGGATATGGACTTCGGTACGGATCACCTCATCCGTGGCGGAGAGGCTGCTGACCACGCTTTCGATATCCACCACTTTCTCATCGCGGGTGTCGAGCACCAGCTGCACCTCAGCCCCATACAGGGGTGTGGCTGCGATATAGGCGCGCCAGATGCCAACGATCAGTCCGATCAGCACACAGGCCGCGATGACCCAGCGACCGCGCCAGATGATTGCAAAAATGGCGCCGAGATCGAGCACCTCCTGACCGTCATCAGCGGCAAAGGACGTCTTAGGCGTGGACACGTTGGTTGACCCCATCGTTATTGGTTTGCCCACGGCCGTCCCTGCGCTGCGCGACGCCGCAGAGGTGGCAAGTAGGTGGCAGGTCCAAGTTCATTAGACTGCGCGCAAAAATCAATCTGTCGCAGCATAATCAGATCCGCTAGACAGGTCCATAACACGGAATGGAACAAACACCATGGGCAGCAGCGGGCAGAACGGCAAAGAGGGCGCCATGAGCGCCAGCACTGTGTCTGCGCTGAAGGATGTGCGTATTCTGGTTGTGATCCCAACCTTGAATGAAGCAAAGGCCATTCTGCCCTGTTTTGAAAGCCTGCTGCGTGACCCACTGCTGCGCGATCCTGCACGCGCCACTTTGGTGGTGGCGGATGGCGGCAGTACCGATGGGACACAGGACATCGTTCGGCGCTACGCTGAGACCAGCCCGATCAGGATACATCTGCTGCATAATCCCGACCGGATCCAATCGGCGGGGATCAATCGCGCGGTGGCAGAGCATGGCGATGGCTTTGACCTGCTGCTGCGCTGTGATGCCCATGCGATCTATCCGACGGATTACGCGACCGCCTTGCTTGCGGCATTTCGGTTGGCGGAGGATGCGGTGTCGGTTGTGGTGGCAATGGATTCCCAAGGGACCAGCAGCTTTGGCAGGGCGGCGGCCTGGGTGGTGGATACGCCGCTCGGGTCCGGCGGGGCGGCCCATCGTGGTGGGCGGGCCTCAGCCTATGTTGACCATGGTCATCACGCGCTGATGGATCTGACCTGGTTTCGCAAGGTGGGCGGATATGATGCCGCCTTCAGCCACAATGAGGATGCGGAACTGGACTGGCGGTTGCGCGCTGCAGGTGGCCGGATCTGGCTGGCGGGTGATGTGCGGCTTGGCTATGTGATGCGCAGCACGCCCGCAGCCCTGTGGCGCCAATATCAGAATTATGGTGCCGGCCGCGCGGCGACGCTGATCAAGCATCGGATGCGACCGCGTTTGCGGCAGATGGTGCCGGTGCTGAACCTCATTCTTTGCGCCACGGCGCTCACGATCGCCCCTGTCTGGCCAGTCGCTTTGCTCTGGCCGTTGGTTTATCTGGCAGCGGTTCTGGCGGTGACGGTGGTGGCCTGTCTTCGACTGGGGGCCATCGGGGTTTGGTCCGGGGTGGCCCTCGTGGTGATGCATATGGCCTGGGCGCTTGGGCTGCTGCGGAGGATGATTGGGTTTGGCCTTCGATCTGCCTCTGGTCGGGTGAGCCGGATGCAGCGGGATGGAGGATGAGCGAATGACGGAGCGGATCTCAATCCTGCTATGTACATATCGGCGCCGCAGCGTTGTGGCGACGCTGGAGAGTCTGGCCGCGCTGCGCGCTCCGACGGGATACACGATTGATATTATCGTTGCCGATAATGACGAGCCTCCCTCCTCAGAACGTTGGGTGCGGGGGACGACGTCCTCCTGGCCGGTCAGTTATCTCCACGCGCCTGCGCGCAATATCTCGGTTGCGCGCAACGCATGTCTGGCGGCGGCGCGCAAACGGCAGTCCGATTGGATTGCCTTTGTCGATGACGATGAGGTGGTGCCTGCCGATTGGATCGAACAGCTGATGCGCCGGGCGGCGGACACCGGTGCAGATGTGATCTCAGGCCCGGCAATCGCGCGTTATCCTGCGGATGCGCCGGATTGGATGGTGGATCAGGACTGGCACAGCAATTGGCCAGAGCTGCGCAGCCCCAAGCCGACCGGAGCAGAGCAACCGCAGACCGCCCATAGCTGCAATGCGCTGATGCGATTTGCAGGTCAGCCCTGGGAGGGGCAGGTGTTCGATCTGGACCGCGGAACAAGCGGCGGCGAGGATACCGCCTATTTCTTTGCGCTGTCGCATATGGGCGCCCGGTTTGCGGTCTGCGCTGAGGCCCCGGTTTTTGAAGAAGTGGCACCAGAGCGGTTGCGTCTGGGGTGGCTGGCCAAACGGCGGTTTCGCATGGGGCAGAGCTATGCGACCGTCGCGCCCGGATCACTGGCGCGGATACGGCTGGCAGGTGTTGCGCTGGCGAAGGTGGTCTATTGCACCGGTGCCGCGTTGCCAGCCTTGCCATCCGAAGCACGCCGCAATTTTTGGCTGTTGCGCGGATTGCTGCATCTGGGGGTGCTTGCGGGATGCCTGGCCCTGCCACAACCCAAGATCTATGGCGCCCACGCGGATCATGATGCTGCGTCCGAGCGGGTGCAGGGCTGAGCCATGGCGCGGCTGGTCTGCTTTGCCTCTGATCTGACCGATGTGGCCCAGCTACGGCGGCTGGCGTCATTTCAGGCGCTCGGGCATGAGGTGATCTCGGTCGCGTCGCGCAAGGGACCCTTGCCGGTGGTGAATTGGCAAAATATTGATCTGGGCGAAATTGGCCAGCATGGGCTGTTGCGACGCGGGCGGCTGGCGCTGGCCACGGCACTGCGCGATCCACGGCTGTCACCACTGGTGAGGCAGGCCGATCTGTTGGTGGCGCGCAATGTCGATATGCTGGCGCTGGCCGCCGCCCTGCGGCTGCGCAGTGGCGCTACCGCGCCAATTGCCTATGAGGTGCTGGATATCCATTCGCTGTTTGAGGGCGCGCGCCTCAAATCCCGAGTAGCCCGCTGGGGTGAGCGGCGCCTGTTGGCAGGGGCGGAGGTTCTGTGGCTGTCATCGCCCGGATTTCACACCGGGTATTTTGCGCCTGTCCAGGGCTATGTGGGCGCCTGGCATCTGGTCGAAAACAAAGTGGTTGTGCCCGACGATATGCCGCGCCCTGTGCCAACCCACCGGGTGACTGGGGGGGATGCGCTGCGATTGGGCTGGATCGGGGCCATCCGCTGTCGCCCGAGTTTTGAGCTGCTGCTGCGCGTGGCAAAACAGATGGGTCCTGCAATTGAGGTGCATATTCACGGCAAGATCCACGACCATGTGCTGCCGGATTTTCACGCCCGGATCGCTGACCTTGGCAATGTGATGTTCCACGGGCCCTATGCCTACCCCCATGGTCTCGCCGCCTGTTATGACACTTGCGATGTCGTCTGGGCGCAAGATCTCTGGCAGATGGGCGACCCCTCGCGGAGTGGCAATTCCGATTTGCTGCTGCCCAACCGGATCTATGAGGCGGGCTGGCATGGTTGCCCGGTCATCGCGCTTTCGGGGACAGAAACTGGCCGCAAGATCGAAGAGAGTGGGCAGGGCTGGACCCTGCGGACCGCAGACACCGAGGCGCTGATCGCGCTGTTACAGGATCTGACCCCGCCGAAGGTTGCCTCCGCTCGCCAACGGATCGGTGAGCTGCCGGAGACCGTGTTCCGTCAAACCCCGGCAGATGTGCTGGCGCTATTGGCCTCAGCGGGGGTAGAGCCATGCAGCTCAGGCGCACTGCCGTCGAAAAGCGGCGCATAAAGCGACATAAACCGTTCGCCGCCGCACCGCAGGGACAGGGTGTCGAGCACATAGTCGCGGGGCCGGTAGTTTGGCAGAGCGGTCCAGAAACGGTCGAATTGTTCTTCGATATTGTTGATCTGAAACCGCCGCCCGCAGCGGTCGTCGAAATAGGGCACGGAACTTGGGGTCACGTCACCTTGTACGAGCGCGCGCTGAGAGGGATCGACCAGCTCCCCCTGATCCCAGGCAAAAACCGGCAGATTGGCCGACATAGCCTCCTGATAGGCCAACCCCTGCGTCTCATGTTCGGTGCAAAACAACAGCGCACGGCTGCGACTGACCAAGTCACGGTATTGCGCGGGGGTGTGGTGTCCGTAGTCTAACTCTTGCCAACTGAAACCGCGGGCGCTCAGAATATCGCGTAATGGCTGGATCAGGTCGGTTTCACGAGCCGTTTTCCGGTGCCAGCGCACCTTGTTGTAAAACAGCACATCAATGGATTTGGTCGCGCCGGACATATCGGGCCAGGCATCTGTATCGATCCCGACGAACATTGGCGCAAACTGGGCGCGGGTCTCAATCGGATTGAGCTGGATGGGCCAGGTTGATGGATAAGTCACCACCTTCAAGTTCAGCTGGCTGCGAATCGCGGCAAGCTCCTTTGGGTCGGGAACACGCCCGGGGCCGTAAATTGCGGGGTTTTGTAGTCCAAATCGAGCCAGTGGCGGCAGGTAACCACTCAACCCTATGGGGTGATCCGGGTGCCTGCGCGCAAAGCCAAAGTCATTTATGACCACGTCGTGGCCCAGCATTTGCAAGCTTTTGACGAGGTTCGTGAAGGCAACATAAAACCCTGTGCGGGGCTGTGCGCCCTTCATCAGGCGATAGCCATAGCGCAGACGTTCGCGCAGCTGCGACAGGTTCTGCCCGCCCGGGAAATCATAGGCCTTGAGGTCGTAGCCATCAAAAAACAAAGGGATTTTCACGATGGCGGGTCCTGCGTTCTAACCGAGAGTAAAGCGCAATCAAACTAGCAGTGGTCTCAGGCGACGTCGACGGTTTATGCGCGCGGCGAGGGGGCCGCTGCTTCTGAGAGATCATTAAAATGCGTGGCGTATTGTCTTGGGCTTTCTTCTGGCGACGGGACGCTTTGTTAACGGCTTGGCGACAGGCTGCTGCGATGTATTAGAACGTGGAGTAAACGATGTTGCTAAGAAAACTAACAACCGCGGCTGTTCTGGCTCTGGCGGTCCCGACGCTTGGACTGGCTGAGCAGGGTGTCTCGTCAAATGAGGTGCGCTTTGCGCAGGTTGCCGCGCTTGATGGGCCGGCTGCGGCACTGGGCCAGGGAATGCAGCTGGGGCTGGAGGCGGCTTTTGCCGAAGCAAATGCCGCAGGCGGTATCCACGGGCGCAGCATCGTTTTGGAGAGTATGGACGACAGCTACGAACCGGACAAATCTGTGGCGCTGGTCAAACAGGTGATTGAGGGTGATCAGCATATCGGCTTGATTGGCGCTGTCGGCACGCCGACCGCTTCGGCGACACAGCCGATTGCGACCGAGGCGGGGCTGCCCTTCATCGGACCCTTCACCGGCGCCGGTTTCCTGCGCGATGCCAGCCATGGGAATATCCTCAATGTGCGGGCCACATATGCGGCGGAAACCGAGGCTTGGATTGCCCATCTTGTTGATGAGCAGAACATGAAATCAATCGCGCTCCTGTATCAGGATGACGGGTTTGGCCGTGTTGGTCTGGCCGGTGTGACCGCCGCCCTGGAAAAGCGCGGCATGGCGCTGGTGGCCGAGGGGACCTATACGCGCAACACCACCGCCGTGAAAAAAGCGCTGCTGACCATTCGCAAGGCGAAACCCGATGCGGTGGTGATGGTCGGAGCCTACAAACCGGTTGCGGAGTTCATCAAGCTGTCACGCAAGCTTAAGTTCAACCCGACCTTTGTGAACATTTCTTTCGTCGGTTCCGATGCCTTGGCAAAGGAATTGGGGGACGCGGGCGAGGGTGTCATCATCAGCCAGGTCGTGCCGTTCCCATGGGATCAGTCGCTGCCTGTTGTGGCGCAATACCAGGCAGCGCTGAAAGCGGTCGATGCTGACGCAGAGCCGGGATTTGTGACGCTGGAGGGGTATCTGACCGGTCGTCTGGCGATCCGTGCTTTGGAGGACGCCGGGGCGGATCTGACCCGCGCCAGCTATCTCGCGGCCATGGCGGGCCTGCGCGATGTGGATTTTGGCGGTGTTACCATGCGCTTTGGCCCGGATGACAATCAGGGCATGGACGATGTGTTCCTGACCCATATCACCAAAGAGGGTGGGTTTCAGCCCGTCGTCGCGGGTGGTGAATCCTAACGCAGCAATTGGTCGAGGCACATTCGGTGCCTCGACTGCCCTGCGTCTGTCCGAGTATTCGGGCAGAGCCTAGTAGTTTTAATGACTTACGGGACTAATTATGACGACGCAGACACGTAAACGCGCGACACGGCGGTGGAACCCGTTGTCCAGTATTCGCGCCAAGATGTTTCTTATCCTGCTGGCTATGGCGGGCACCTCGGCGGCGATTGGATATGCCGTGACACAGGCGTTTGAGCAGGTGTCTGCGGATGTGCATGTCCTGACTGAGGACAAGCTTCCGGAACTGGAACTCAGCGGTCAGATGATCGCCGCTGCCGCCCGGACGAAAGACGCGATGGTTGCGGTCATGCTGGCGGACACGCCGGGCTCGCTTGACTTCGCAAAAAGCGATGTCACCGCAGCTGTCCGGGCGCTGGATGGCGTGGTGGAGCAGCTGCCGCAGGTGCTGCGTGATGAATTCAAACCAGATGTCGCTATGGTCGAAGAGGCGTTGGAAGCCTCGATCACGGCGCGCACCGTTGCGTTTAAGAATGCCGCAGCGGTAATCGCCATGATGGAACAGCTTCAGGGCTTGAGCAGCGCCATGCAGGTCACCCTCGCTGAGATGGCGGATGACGCCTATTCTAACCTCTCAAAAGGCGGCGAACAGACGATGTCGGCGGTTGACGCAACATTGGTTGATCTGGTCGAAGTCAAATTCGCCACTCTGCAATCCCTGTTGCAGGCACGGGCAGAGATCAACCTGATCTCCGGGATTGCTCTGGCGATTGGCGAAACCGAGGATCGCGCGATGCAGTCGATCCTGACGGATCTGGCAAAGGCGTCGGATGGGCGCCTGAACGATGTCATTGATACGCTGGAGGTGGAGGCGCCCGGTGTGGTGCCGATCTTTGCCATTCGGGATGCCGCCGCTGTATTGCAGAAAGCGGTGTCGCGTGGGCGGCTTCAGTCCAATGCCCTCCGCCAGGAAGTGCTGAGCGCGCGCCTGTCCAGTGATACGGAATTGTCGACGGCGGTCGATGATATGGTGTTTGAGGTGACATTGGCGGCTGAAGATGCCAGCGACGACAGCAAGAAGGCCATTCAGGGGCTGCTGACCAATGAGGTTGGCTTCCTCAATACTCTGCTGGAGATCAACACTTGGATCAGTAATTTTCAGGTTGCCGCTCTGGATGTGGTGACGGCGCAAGGCATCGCGCAGACCCGTGCTGCGGCAGAACCAATGGAGCAAGCGGCGGCGGCCTTGGCTGAATATAAGACGTTTGACGATGGGCGGCTTGCGTCCCAGCTCGACGAGATCATCACGATGGCGGAGCCGGATCAGGGGTTGGCGATTTTCCGTATTGCGTCGCTCACGGCGGATGCGGATGCCACCAAGGAGGCCAATGCAACCGCGAATGCAGTCTTGCAAATTGCGAGCCGCGCGTCCCTTTTGGGATCAGGCAGCCGGGGCGAAATTGCTTATATGGCGACGGATATTGCGACCACGGTCGATGAGGCCCACGCCAATATCGAACGGTTGCTGGTGATGGCCGCCGGGTTGTTGGTGGTGGCATTGCTGCTGACCCATTGGCTGGTTCAACGCCCCCTGAATGCGATCAGCCGAACCACCGAACGGCTTGCAGATGGTGATCTGAGCCCGATCAATGGGTTTGACCGGACTAGCGATGAAATCTTCCGTATTGCACAGGCTCTCACGGTGTTTCGCGATGGTCTGGTTGAAAAAGAGGCGCTGTCCAAAGCCACAGAAGAGGAGCGGGCCGCTCACCAGGCCCAACAGACTGCTGCCGTCACGGCTATCGGCAACGGTCTGGCACGGCTGGCGCAGGGCGATCTCTCTGCCCGGATCACCGAAGAGCTGACAGAAGGCTATGCGCAGCTGCAGACGGATTTTAATCTGACGGTCGAAACACTGAGCAGCACTGTGGTGGATATGGTGGACGTGGCTTCGTCCATACGCAACGGTGCGGATGAGATCAGCCAGGCTTCTGATGATCTGTCGCGGCGCACGGAAAGCCAGGCTGCAACGTTGGAAGAAACCGCCGCCGCCTTGGATGAGCTGACCGCCAGCGTGAAATCTGCGGCCGATGGTGCGCGGTCTGTTGAGGCCACAACCCAAGATGCAAAGAGCGAAGCCGTAAAGAACGGCAGCGTCGTCAACAGCGCGGTTTCTGCCATGACAGATATCGAGGAGAGCTCCAAACATATCGCGCAGATCATCGGGGTGATTGACGATATCGCGTTCCAGACCAATCTTCTGGCGCTGAACGCCGGGGTTGAGGCGGCACGTGCCGGCGATGCCGGCCGCGGCTTTGCGGTTGTGGCCTCCGAAGTGCGGGGGCTGTCGCAACGCACCTCCGAGGCGGCGATGGAGATCAAGACGCTGATCAGCGAAAGCTCGAAAAAGGTCGATTATGGTGTCGAACTGGTGGGCAAGGCAGGCACTGCGCTGAGTGATATCGTGGCCCAGGTTGGGCAAATTTCGCAGCAGGTCTCAGAGATTGCCGATGGTGCTGCCTCACAGTCCACCGGTCTGCATGAGATCAATATCGGCATGTCGCAGCTGGATCAGGTGACCCAGCAGAACGCGGCGATGGTTGAGGAGTCCACAGCAGCCAGCCATATGCTGCGCGGCGATGCGACCAAGCTGGCAGAGCTGGTGTCAAACTTTACCGTGGCGGAGGAGAATGCATCGGCTGCTGCTGTGGAGACTCAGCAGGAAGGATGGGATGAAGATCCCGACGCCTGGCAGATGACCGGGTGACGATTTTGATCGTCAGCCTGTTCGGTCTTTTGACACCCGCAGCGGCTGATATCGCTGCGGGTGTTTGCCGATGACCGATGGCGATCCACATCATAACAGCGCAGCGTGGGAGAGGGCCGCATAGGCTGTGACGCCTACAATCATGGTCCAGATGACATTGTTTGTTAGTGCGGCAATTCCCAGAGCAATGGCCGCCGCGATCCAAGTCTGGGGCGGTTGGTTGGCCAAGGACGTCGCAACCAGCGAGATTACGATCAGACCCGGCAGGCGGCCCAGCAAGGGGGCAAAGCGGGATTGCTGCACCCGATTGCCCGCAACCAGCCCAAGAACCCGGATCCCGAACGCCATCGCTGCGAGGCTCAGGATCAATCCCCATTCATTAACTGTCATTGCGCCGGTACCTTTCTGCGTGGATTAAGGAGAAGGACTGCAACGCCAGTCAGCGTGCCAAGTAAAATGGCGTAGGCCGTTGGCATCTGTGCGGTGACCAAGGCGAAACTGGCGACGAAGCTTGCTGTCCAAGGGGCGAGATCGCCAGTGCCTTTCCACAGGCCCCGGGCCATCGCGATGAAGGCAGCCGTAAAGGCAAAGCCGAGACCAAAGCGCTCTAAATCACCGAAACTTGACCCGACCAGCGCGCCGAGGGCCGTTGATAGGGTCCAGACCGAAATCATCACGCAGCCGGACCCGATCAGGAAACCGGCGCCAATCTGGGGATCTTTGGCCCTTTCCGTCATTGTCAGCGCCCAGTTTTCATCACCAGTCATGTGGATCGCCAGCAGCTTTGTCCAGAGTGGCAGCCCGTGCAAAAGCGGTATCAGCGAGGCCACGATCCCGATGTAGCGCAGGTTCAGTGCGGCACCGGCCAGCACCGCGCCGAGAAGAGCCGAGCCGCTGGAGAATTGTTCAACCGCAACAATCTGCGAGGAGCCGGCATGCACCAGACCGCTCATCGTGGCGATCCCCCACCACGGAAAGCCGATCTGGGCTGCCAAAACGCCAAAGGCAAAGCCATAAAGCGATGCGCCCAGTGCCAAGGGCAGAATTGCCAGCGCGCCTTGGGCCAGTGATGCGGTCGGTATGTGCGGTGCGGGATGTGTCATCACATTGTTCTATCAGCGGTGCGTGATGTTCCCTATCGCTCATTTTTGTGAATAGTGATCATGTCTGATCACTTATATGGATAATATGATGCAGGAAAGTCAGGTGGATGCCGCGGACCGTATGCTGTTGACGCAGCTGCAGCGGGACGCGCGCACAACGGTGCAGCAGATGGCGGAGAAAAGCGGTCTGTCCACCGCCTCAGTGCAGCGCCGCCTGCGGCGGTTGCGCGAGGCAGGTGTTCTGCAAAAGGAAGTCGCGCTGGTTGATCAGAAAAAGGTTGGGTTAGGCGTTACCGCGATTGTTTCGGTGGAGTTGGAACGGGACCGGCTTGAGCAGATTGACGCGTTTAAGCGAAAGGCGCGGATTGATCCGCAGGTACTGCATTTTTATTGCATCGCGGGTGACGCAGATTTTGTGATGGTTGTGGTGGCCCCGGACATTGCGGGCTACGAATCTTTTACCCACCGGTTTTTCTTTGCCGACAGCAATGTGCGCAAATTCCGCACCTCAATTGTGGTGTCGACTGAGAAAAGCACACAGGAGTTGCCGTTGGATATCTAGGGTCCAGACCCCAGCGCCATCACGTGCGAGGGTGCAGATCGTCAACTACGACTGGGTGCCGGTGGTGCGGCCCATGGCCATAGGCCGCCAGATGTGGGTGGTCGGCGGGCAGGTCGGGGTGATCATGCGTCGCCGCCTCAGTCTGGTGGGCGAGACCGGCATCGCCGCGCCAGAGCCGTGCGGCCAGCAGCAACCCGCCGCCAGCAAGGGCTCCCAGCAGCAGAAACGTGGCATCGAACCCGGCGCGTGCGCCAACCTGTCCGGCGAGCGGGTAGGTCAGCAGCCAACAGGCGTGGCTGAGCGCAAATTGGGCCGCGAACAGGGCGGGGCGATCTTCGGGCAGGGCGGACCGGCGCAGCAATCGGCCGGTTGGGGTCTGGGCCAGGCTGAAACCAAAGCCGAGCAGGGCCCAAAGCGCCACCAGAAGGCTGAAGCTGTCGGCCCATGGGCCGATCCACAGACCAATGGTCAACAGCGCGCCGCCTGCCAGCATCGGAGGGCGATCCGGCATATGGTCCAGCACCCGCGGCAGCAGCAGGGCGGCCACCATCGAGCCGCCGCCAAAGGCCGCCAGCGCGATGGCAACCTGGGGTTCATTGAGAGCAAAGCGACCTTTCACCAGCACGACGGTGTTGACGATGACCATCGCGGAGGCCGCTGCGACCACCAGGTTCAACGCCAATAGACCGCGCAGTCTTGGGGTAGCGAAATAGAGCCGGATACCGCGTGTTGTCCGGGTCCAGATGCTGCGTGGTGCGCTGGGTTGCGGCGAGGGGATCGGCACCGAGACCACCAAGAGGGCGGAGGCAAGAAACCCGATCACGGTTCCGGCAAACAGCACCTGGAAACTGACGATGGTGAGAAGCGCTGCTGCGAGCATTGGCGACAGCAGGCTTTCCAGATCATAGGCTAGCCGCGACAGCGAGAGCGCCCGGGTATATTCGGCTTCGTCAGGCAGCACATCTGGAATGGTGGCTTGAAAGGTCGGCGTGAATCCGGCCGAGGCCGCCTGCATAAGAAAGATCAGGCTGTAAATTTGCCAAATCTCGGTGACGAAGGGCAGGGCAAGCGCAACAGCCGCGCGGATGAGATCAAGCATGACCAACATGACGCGCCGCGGCAGCTGATCTGCGAGGGCGGAGGCGACAGGCGCCAATCCGACATAGGCCAGCATCTTGATCGCAAGGGCTGTGCCAAGAACGACGCCTGCCTGCTCCCCGGCAATCTGCCAGGCCAGCAGGCCGAGCGCGACTGTTGCCAGCCCGGTTCCCAGCAGCGCGATGATCTGGGCCGCGAGAAGATGGCGATAGGTTCGATTTGCGAGAACAGAGAGCATGCCGACCCAAGGTGCGTTATTGTCAGGATATGAGTCGGTTTGCCAATCTGGCCCGCTCGTCGCTGACCCTAGCTGCCCGCCGGCGCGGTGGCAATCGCGGCACGGACCAGCTCGGCACTGATGCGGGCCTGAGATTGCAGCCAGCCAACAAGTGTTCGAACCTCCGGGCGGTGGCTGTTGCGATCAGATGGCAGGACCAGATGGTGACCATGTTGGGTCGAAAGTTCCGTGAGGCTGGCGCGCAGCAGCGTGCCACGGTCCAGATAAGGGCGGGCAAACACATCAGCGACCAGCGCAACCCCCAGACCCCGATCCGCAAGTTCAAGGGCGATCAGCGACTGATCGACCTTGTAGGCGGGTTCGGGAATTGCGGCCTCCGGGGTGTGGCGCGCAAAGAAATGGCGCCAGGTATCGACGACACCGGTCATTTCGATCAGCGGCAGCTTGTGCAAATCGGAATAAGGTGCGCTGCCAAGCAGGCTGGGCGCGGCAACCGCGATCACCTTGTTCTGCATCAAGGGTAGGACGGCTCCATCGCGCCAGCTGCCATCACCATAACGAATGTCGATATCGATGGCTTCCCCTTGGGACAATTCGCTCCACGAGGAGGACAGCACCCGCAGCCGACTATCGGGATAACGTGTTTTGTAATCCTCAAGCAGTGGCATCAGCCACAGAAGGTTCAGCGAGGTCAAACAGCGGAGCGTCACCTCCTGCTGGACCCCATTGCCAAAGAGATTCCAGGTGGTGGCGTCGATGTCCGCAAATGCTTTGGCCACGATTGGCAGATAGGCATGTCCCAGACGGGTCAGGTTGAGCAGTTTATGGTCGCGGTGAAACAGCTTGTGCCCCAACTGCGCCTCCAGCCCGCGCACCTGATAGCTGACCGCAGAGGGGGTGAGGCCGAGCTCCTCCGCAGCCTGTGTGAAACTGCCGTGGCGGGCGCTGGCATCAAAGGCGCGAAGCCAGGTCATTGGGGGGAGATCGCGATACATGCGGCCAGAATACCTTTGCTGCGAATTTTTTTAAGATGCTGACGAATTATTTTTCGTTTCTGGATTTGTCACGTGCTTTGTAACGATCTGACGACAGGCGATATGCGGGCGATCAGGCAAGTGACGGGATTTGATTACATCATTGTTGGTGCGGGCTCTGCGGGATGTGTGCTTGCGGATCGGCTGAGCCGATCCGGGCGGCATAAGGTGCTGATCCTGGAGGCAGGCGGGCGCGGGCGCTCTCCCTGGATTGCGCTGCCGCTGGGGTATGGCAAGACGTTCTTCGATCCGGCGGTGAACTGGAAATACGAGAGCGAGCGCGAGGAGGCGCTGGCCGGGCGCGCAGGGTATTGGCCGCGTGGCAAGGGTGTTGGCGGCTCCGGTGCGATCAATGCGCTGGTCTATGCGCGGGGAGTGCCGCAGGATTTTGACGATTGGGAGGCCGCAGGCGCCACAGGCTGGGGCTGGACGTCCGTCCAGCAGAGCTACGAGGCGATGGAAACCCAAGTGGCGCCGGATGGGCAACGTCACGGAACCGGCCCGCTGCATGTGCAGGATGTGTCGGATCAGGTCCACCCGGCGAACCGGCATTTCTTTGCGGCGGCGGCTGAACTGGGCCTGCCCAGCACCGATAATATCAATGATGCAAGCGGTGAAGGCGCGACGACCTATCGGATCAATACCAGTGGTGGGCGGCGCATGCATTCCGCGCGGGCGTTTCTGACCCCCGCGTTGAAGCGCAAAAACGTCACCTTGATGACTGACGCTCTGGTAGAACGGATCACCTTTGACGGGCGCCGCGCTGTTTCGGTTCAAGTGCGCCGGCGGGGGAGGTCCATGTCGATAGCGGCGGGACGGGAGATTATTCTCTCTGCCGGTGCGGTTGCCTCGCCCGGGCTGTTGCAGAGATCCGGCATTGGCCCTGCGGAGTTGTTGCGTCGGCATGGAATTGAGATCGTTGATGACCAGCCGCAGGTCGGCGGCAATCTGCAAGACCATCTGGGGATCAACTACTATTTCCGCGCCACTGAGCCAACATTGAACAACGTCCTGTCACCGCTGACGGGCAAGATTCGCGCGGCGCTGCACTATGCCTTGTGGCGACGCGGGCCGCTGTCACTGTCGGTGAACCAATGTGGCGGCTATTTCCGCAGTGGGCAATCGCTGACGCGGCCTGATCAGCAACTCTACTTCAACCCGGTGACCTATACGACGACACCGGAGGGCAAGCGCGAGGTGATCCGTCCCGACCCCTTTGCCGGGTTTATTCTCGGTTTCCAACCAAGCCGTCCCACAAGCCGGGGGCGGATCGATATTTGTAGCGCTGATATTTCCGCAGCACCGCTGATCCGGCCCAATTCGCTCGCAACCGAGGAAGATCGCGCGCAGGTCATTGCCGGTGGGCGGCTCTGTCAACGGCTGGCCACGACCGCGGCGCTGGACGGGCTGATCGAGGCGGCGATGGGGGCGGATCTGCGACAGATGAAGGATGCGGATATCCTGACTGATTTCCGCGAGCGCTGTGGCACGGTGTTTCATCCCATCGGCACCTGCCGCATGGGCACAGATACCGGCACAAGCGTTGTCTGTCCGAAGCTGAAGCTGCATGGGTTCGATGGTGTTCGGGTGGTGGATGCCTCGGTCTTTCCCAATATCACGTCGGGCAATACCAATGCCCCAACCATGATGCTGGCCCATCGGGCCGCTGATCTTATTCTGGAGGCCGCATGAGCACGCCATATTCAGCATCTGGCGCCGTCCCCGTTGGGGCCGGTCGTGGCAAAGACGATCACGGCCCCCGGATACGTCGTATTGAAACCTTCTGCAGCCCGCTTGTCGGCTTTGTCCGAGTGACATCTGAGGACGGGCAGCAGGGCTGGGGGCAGGTTTCGACCTACAACAGCGATCTGACCTGTGAGATCCTCCATCGGCAAGTGGCGCCCTGGGCTTTGGGCCGGGGCATGGATGCGATGGAAGCGGTGATCGCGGAGATCCCGCTGCGAGAGCACAAATATCCCGGTACCTATTTGCGGCGCGCAATGGCGGGGCTTGATACCGCGGTCTGGGATTGGCGGGGCCGGGTGGCGCAGAAGCCTGTTGCGGAATTGCTGGGTGGATCAGCCGGTCCGATCCGTGCCTATGCGTCGTCGATGCGTCGCGACATCACGCCTGAAGATGAGGCGGAGCGACTGAAAGCGCTGCGCGATGATCTCGGGTTTGATGCCTTCAAGGTGCGGGTTGGCGCCGAATGTGGCGAAGACCGCGACGAATGGCCGGGGCGGACAGAGGCAATCATTCCCCAGATCCGCTCCGCACTGGGGGATGGGGTGGGGCTCTTGGTTGATGGCAACTCCGGGTTCTCGCCCAAACGCGCGATCGAGGTGGGGCAGCTGCTGCAGGAGTATGGCTATGAGCATTTTGAGGAACCCTGCCCCTATTGGATGCTAGAGCAGACCGCAGAGGTGACACGTGCGCTGGATTTGGACGTGGCAGGCGGTGAGCAGGATTGGGATTTGCAGACCTGGCATCGCATGATCGAGATGCGCGCGGTCGATATCATACAGCCTGATATTCTCTATCTTGGCGGGATGACGCGGAGCATGGAGGTGGCCCGGATTGGCGCTGCGGCCGGGCTTCCCTGCACGCCCCATTGCGCAAACCTGTCGATGGTGTCGCTGTTCACGATGCATATGCTGCGCGCCGTTGATCTGCCCGGGCGTTATCTGGAGTTTTCAATTGAGGGCGCGGATTACTACCCCTGGCAGCGCGATCTCTTTGTCACCGACCCGTTTGTGATCAGTGATGGACAGGCCGTGGTCCGCGATGTGCCCGGATGGGGTGTCGAGATCAATCCTGAGTGGCTGGCCACGTCGAAATACACCTGTAGTGAGGATACCCGATGAGCGCTGATCAGTTGAGTGCGGCCTATTTCGAGACCGGGACGCTGCCCGATCTGCCGCGTGATCATTTCATTGATGGGCGGGCTGTTGCACCCGGGGCCGGCGGGCGGATGGAGAGTTTCGACCCCGGACGGGGCATGGCCTTTGCTGATTTTGCTGCGGGCGATGCGGCGGATGTCGATCACGCGGTGACCAGCGCCGTAGCTGGGTTTGAGGTCTGGAGTGCCACACCGCCTGCGCGGCGATGCGCCATCCTGAACGAAGCCGCCCGGCTGATGCGGCAGGAGGCGGAGCGTTTCGCCGTTGTTGAATGCGTCGATAGCGGCAAGACCCTGGCAGAGGCACGTGGTGATATCGCGGGGTCTGCCCGACTGCTGGAGTATTACGCCGGCGCTGCGGACAAATTGGATGGGCGCAGCGTGAACCTCGGCAATGACAATGCTGCATTCACCCTGCGCGAACCGGTGGGTGTGACCGCTCATATCGTGCCGTGGAACTATCCGACCTCAACCTTGGTTCGTGGTATTTCGCCGGCGCTGGCGGCGGGGTGTTCTGCGGTTGTTAAACCGGCGGAGACAACGCCGTTCACGGCCCTGATGATCGCCGATCTGCTGATCCGCGCGGGGCTGCCTGCGGGCGTCGTCAATGTGGTGACGGGCACCGGACTTGCTGCAGGCGCGCCGCTGGTTCGGGATCCGCGTGTGCGGCATGTCACCTTCACCGGATCGGTGGCCACCGGCGTTGGTGTGATGCAGAGCGTCGCCCCCAATGTGACCGGGCTGACATTGGAGCTGGGAGGTAAGTCCCCTCTTGTTGCCTTTGGTGACGCGGATGTGGATGCCGTGGTTGAGGGTGCGCTCTGGGCTATTTTCTCAAACGCGGGGCAGATCTGTTCGGCTGGGTCGCGGTTGGTGATCCACCGCAATCTTCATGCCGAGGTGCGTGACAAACTGGTGGCGCGGGCGCAGATGTTGCGGGTGGGCCATGGGTTGCGCGGGCCGGATATCGGTGCGGTAAACTCCGCCCGGCATTTGGCGCAGATAGCTGATCACGTCAGCCGGGCCCGGACTCGCGGCGTCGAGATTGTCACCGGTGGTGAGGTTCTGACCGATATTGAGAGGGGCGCGGGCTGGTTCTATGCGCCGACCATCCTGGATAACCTCGCGGCCACTGATGATGCCGTCCTGAAGGAGATTTTTGGCCCTGTGTTGGCAATCCAGGTTTTTGACGACGAGGCAGAGGCGCTGGCATTGGCCAATGGCACCGAATTTGCGCTGGCGGCGGGTATCTATACCAAGGATATCGCAACCGCGCTGCGAATGGCGCGGCGGGTTGATGCCGGGCAGGTGACCGTCAATGACTATTGGGCGGGCGGGATTGAGCTGCCGTTTGGTGGCAATCGTAAATCGGGGTTCGGGCGAGAGAAGGGGCTGGAAGGTCTGGATGCCTATACCAGAAGCAAGGCGATTACGTTGGCCGTCTGACAAATTTTGCTACGGTTCCGAGCAGAATTTCTTAAAATCGACAAAAACACTCGTCTTTATGGTTGCAGTGGCGTCGGAGTCATCCCATGTGTGTGCCGAATTGCCCGGTAACGCATAAGGTCAGATATGCCCAAGACGCCAAGCCCCTGTATTGATGTCTGTAAATTCAAACGTGAGGGTCACTGCATCGGCTGTTCGATGACCAAAGCGCAAAAATCACTCTTCAAGGGGTTGAAGAAAGACAGTCATCGGCGGGCCTTTGTCACCATGCTGACCTCGCAGCAGGGGCAGTTGGGCAAATACACCCATTGGGATATCGCCTACCGCAAAAAGCTGGAGAAACGAAAAATCGCGGCCGAGGAAATCCTCTGACCGCGATCAATCTAGTGTTGCCAAACCTGATTTGCTGAGGCTTAGCCTGCAAGATGTGAGCGCAGGAACCAGGCAAATTTCTCATGTGTCTGACCGCGCGCGATGCAAAGATCCTCGGTCAGCGTGTCTCCATGATCGGCGGCCAATGCACCGCAGCCCGCGAGAGTTGAGGCCAACGTCTCCTGTGCTTCCATCATGATGCGGATCATTTCCTGATCTGTTGCATGGCCGTCATGCTCGGCCACTTTGGAGCGTTTCAGCATCCCGGCCAAGGTCCCTTCGGCGTGGACGTCCAGGGCGCGCACACGCTCCGCCAGATCATCTTGTCCGAGGAAGTGATCTTCGTAGATCTTCTGAAACAGATCATGCAGAGGGCCAAATGCCATGCCTTTAACGTTCCAGTGAAAATTCTGGGCCAGCATCGTGGTGACAGCGGTTTCTGCCACGGATTGGTTCAGCGCGTCGGCGATTGCGGTTTTTGCATCGGTCGAAAGTGCAGCAGCGGTCTGTGTCATCGTGTTCCCCATTATTCCGTAATAAAATAGCTGGCTGGCAGGAAGCTGGCTTGCTGTAAGCCATACAATACCCGACACGACGCATAGATCAAGAGTTTTTAGAACGATTCTAAATCTGAGGAAATTGCTCGGAAATACGCCCCAGCAAAAACCCGATGTAACGGCGACGGGCGGGGTCAATTTGCGACCTCAGCAGAAAGCCGAGGCTGTCGTAATCCTGCGCGGAGACACGCGACAGGCAGCGCAACACCCAAGCTTCGTCGAATGAGATCTCCGTGGTGCCGGGGCGAAACCATTTGATTCGGCGCGGCATTGCCTCAGGCAGGCATTTTACAAATGTGTCGATATAGGTGCGCCTGGCGTCTTCGCCATCAACGCAGAGCAGGGCGCAGGCCTCGAACAGGTCAGTGCGCGCGGCAGCTCGGCACCCCATCGCGGCAAGACGCAAGGTGTTGAGAATGCTATATTCATGTTCGTCGAATGCGGGCGCCTGGCGCAAGTTATCAGGGGCCTGCGCTTGCGGCAGGGGCAACGTCTGCACTGGCATCATAGGTGGTGGATCCGTCTGCTGAAACCCCGGGTCGGGCGGTCTGAATAATTCCTGACTAAATATATTGGTTTTAAGTGCACTCACAAGAGGAGAAGATCCGCTTCCTGCGGAATTCACGCAGTGCCCACTGTTTGGCGTCGACGGCAGCGCCGGGGTTAGGCGCGGTTTTCGGCGACCAATGTCAGCAGCTCTTCTTTGGTGCGGGAAATATGCCGTGTCAGGGCGGCGCAGGCGGCATTGACATCGCGCGCTTCGGCCAGGGCCAGCAGCTCGCGATGCTCTGCCTTGGCGGGCTCGCGCTGTTTCATCACGCTTAGATGCATGCGGATGAACCGGTCGGAGTGGAGGCTGAGGCCCTGCAGCATCTCATTGGTCAGCTTGCGTTCAGCCGCAGCATAAAGCGCGGAATGATAGCGGTGGTTCAACGCGCCCCAAGTGGCGACATCGTCGGCGTCATAGGAGGCGTCCATCTCGTCCAGGATCTGAGTGCATCGGGCAAAATCCGTGGTCGTCATTGCCGGGATTGAGCGACGGAACAGATCGACCTCGACCAGAATGCGCAGATCAAAGATCTCTGCGATTTCGCGCAACGAGTGTTTGGTTACCGTGGCCCCGCGATTGTTTGTGAACAGCACCAAACCTTCGGCGTCCAAGCGTTTCAGCGCCTCGCGCACAGGCATGCGCGACACGTCATATTCCTCGGCCAAAGCCTCCTGACGGATTGGTTCCCCCTCCGCCAGTTCGCCGCTCAGGATGCGTTCACGCAGATCAGCGGCGATAACGTCGGGGAGAGTGTTGCGGGAGATGGCACGCCTGGCTGCCATTGTAACCTCATCAGTGGTGGTTGCGTCTGGTGCCTTTCGGCAGGGGTGGGCCGGGTGTGCCCTTTTGTGGTCGACCGATCAAGAGGATCCGCATCACGCCCCCCAGGTGTCACTCAGGCGATAGCCTGTTGGCCAAGGATCGTCAGGGTCGAGCATGTGTTGGTGGGTGCCGGTGATCCACCCCCGCCCACTGATTTCGGGTATGATTGCGGTGAGGTCACCCACGGTGGTTTGCGCCGCGATGCGGCCCTTAAAGCTTGAGCCGATGATGGAGATTGCCTCGAAGTCCTGTTCTGGGGTCATCTGCCCCTTGGCCAGCATAAGAGCCATCCGCGCTGATACAGCGGTACCGGTCGGAGAGCGATCAACCTTGCCGGGTTGGATCGTCACGGCGGAGCGACTGCGCAGGCCGGTTGCCGTCGGCGTGAGTGGTCCGCAGAATGCGCAGAAAGAAATATGCGCCCAGTCAGGGTTGGTGGGATGGGCAAACCCCAGCTGCTCATTGGCGGCCTCAAGGATGCGGCTGCCGATCTGGGCCAGCGTTTTGGCGTTTGTCTCGCAGATCTCAAGCTCCAGATCCGCAGCCTGAACCACCACAAAACTGTCGCCGCCATAGGCGGTATCTACATGCAGCGCTCCGATCCCGGGTACATTCAACGGAACGCCGATTTCGCCAGCAAAGCTGGGGACATTTTGAACATAGATACGCTGCGCCTTGCCGTCCCTGCACTCGGCGCGGACGCGGACCAACCCACCGGGCGCTTCCAGCGTGAGATGGGTCTCCGGCTCCTGCATTGGCAGGATGCCACTGTCCAGCAGGACGGTGGCAACGCAGATCGAATTTGACCCCGACATCGGCGGCGTGAACTCGGGTTCCATTATAATGAAACCCATATCGGCATCCGGATGTTTCGGTGGCACGAGAAGGTTCACATGCCGAAACACGCCGCCGCGCGGTTCGTTGAGCACGAAGTTCCGCAAGGTCTGATCCTCTGCGATGAAAGAGCGCTGCTCCCAGAGGGTGGCGCCGGGCGGCGGGGCCACGCCGCCGACGATGACATCGCCCACTTCCCCCTCGGCATGAGCAGAAATTACATGTACGGTCTTGGTGCTGCGCATTGGGCCTCTCTGAGGTTGGAAACAAGCGAAACGCCTCGCGTGGTCAAGCGCAGGCTATTTCTGATGTAGCACTTCAACAAATTTTAGTATACGTTTTCCTAGCACTCGCGGTTCCGCTATCCGCAGGCCACCCCGGATGATCGGTTTGATGGCTTTGGATGGTATGATGCGAGGCTCGCCAAAATTTTCAGGATATCGACATGGACGTCTCAGGCACGCGCAAAGCAGGCACCAACAAAAGAAGCCGGAAGAAAGACAACCCTGAACAGTTGGGCCATGCCATCCGCCGTCGTCGCAAGGCGATGGGAATGACAATGGTGCAGGTTGCCGATGAAACCGAGCTGACGCCCGGCTTCATCTCACAGGTGGAACGCGGCATCAGCACGCCGTCGCTGTCGTCTCTGTTGTCGATTGCCGCCTCTCTGCAGACCACTGTGGAGCAACTGCTGAGTGTTGAGGAAGAATTCCGCGAATATATTCATAAGGATAATCGGCAAACCTACGCGTTGGGCGTGAACGGCAGGCTTTACGAGAAACTGGGGCCGGGGTTCTCAGGCGCGCTGTGCTATCCGTCCATCATCCACCGACCCCCTGGCCATGTGTCAGAAAAAATGTGCCATGAGGGGGAGGTGTTCTGCTATCTGATTTCGGGACAGCTCGAATATCATCTGGGCGATGCCGTGCATATCATGTCGCCGGGGGACACTGTCCATCATGACTGCTCAAAACCACATTATTCGATTGTGTTGAGCGAGGAAGAAGCCGTCGAACTCTGGGTCAGCACCATGCCGATGAAGAGCGCGTCACCCTGACGGATTGTTCGGATCTGGTTTCATCGGCGGAATGAGCACCCCGATACTCTCATAACGCGTTTTGCTAAAAATAATTTTAGTAATTTTAAAACTCGCGCTATGCTCCCTCCCATGAGACGGAGAATCGATCTGGGAGGATCTCACAAATGACAAGAAAACTGGTGGCGGCTGCGGCCGCCCTAACCACAGCGTTGACCGCGCCAGCCCTGGCGCAGGATCGCGGCGGCGTGCTGAATTTCGCCCGCTATGATGGCTCCACGCTGATTGACCCGATCTATGCTGATCGGAACCCAGATATCTGGATGGTTGGCAGCCTGTTTGATACCTTGCTGCGCCCCAGTCAGGATGGGAACTCCGTCGTACCTGGCCTCGCCGAGAGCTATACCGTGTCAGAAGATGGCACCACCGTGACGCTGACCCTGCGCGAGGGCATCAAATTTTCCGACGGAACGCCGCTCACCGGTGAAGATGTGGTGTTTTCGCTGAATCGCGCGCGTGATGCCGATCTGAGCCCTTGGGCAGGTCTTCTCGGTACATTGGATACAGTTGCCAATAATGGCAGTGAGATCACGCTGACGCTTTCGGCGCCCGATCCCACGATCCTGTCGATGCTCGCGACCTTCACGACCGGCATTGTGTCCAAGGCGAGGTTCGAGGCCGCCGATGGCGCGACCGATCAGGAGAAATCCGCTGCTATATTTGCCGCGAAAAATGCCGGCGTCGGCACTGGACCCTTTTACCTCTGCGGGTTTGAACAAGGGACTTCGATGGATTTCTGCGCCAATGAACACTACTGGCGCGCAGGTGCGGACGGCAAACCGCTGCCCTATCTGGAGGGTGTGCATTTTGAAATCATTCCGGATGACGCCACCCGCATCCTGAAGCTGCAGGCGGGCGAGATGGACGCGGCAGAGTTTATCCCGTTCTCGCGCGTGGCAGAGCTGGAAGCGGATCCGAAGATTGATATGAATCTGTTCCCATCAACCCGGATCATTTATTCGCCGATCAACACGCGTCCGACGCGGGCGGATGGGTCGCCCAATCCACTGGCCGATGCGCGCGTGCGCCAGGCGCTGAACTATGCCACCAACAAGAAGGCGCTGATTGGCCTAGTGCTGCAGGGCGCTGGCAAGCCGATGACCTCGCCGTTGATGGCGGCTGCGACGCAGTTGGCCACTGAAACCGATCCGCTCTACGGGTATGACATGGACAAGGCAAAGGCGTTGATTGCCGAGGCCGGTCTGGCACCGGGCACTGAGATCACCTTTACCACTTTGGCCGGTTCCGCTGATGACAGCACCATCTTTGCAGCGCTGCAGCAGATGTGGGCGCCTTTGGGCATCCAGCTGAAGGTGGAGCAGGTGGACAATGCCACCCGTGGTGCCAAAAACCGATCGGGTGAGTTCGACATCCACACCTATGGCTGGGTCAATGACGTGAATGATCCCAGTCAGGTCACCGGTTGGCTGGGCTATTTCCCCACGGCGAAGGCAGTTGGCACAGGTTGGGAGAACAAGAAGTTCAACAGCCTGTTCGAAGCCTCGGCGACGGAAATGGATGCAGAGTCCCGCGCTGGCCAATACGCCGAGATGCAATCGATCTATGCAGAGGCGGCGCCATTGCTGTTCATGTATGAGACGCCGTTTGCTGTGGCCGTGGCCAAGAGTGTCAGCGGATATGTGCAGACGCCGTTGGGCAACAACCTGTTCGAGGAGGCGTCGATCAACCGTTGATCGATTGCTTTGGACAACCAAGCGCCGTCAGCCCACCTGGTTGACGGCGCCGATGAACGGATGCCGAAATGGCCACTATTCAGTATATTCTCAAGCGCCTGGCACTGATGGCGGTGACCTTCTTTTTGGTCATGATCATCATCTTTTTGCTGGTGCGCCTGTTGCCGGGGGATCCGGCTATCGCCATTGCAGGGGATCGTGCGTCTGACGCTGATCTGGCTGCCATTCGCGAACGATTGGGGCTGAACCAACCCCTGGTGATCCAGTTCTGGCAATTCCTGTCGAACACTGTTCAGGGGGATCTGGGGCGTTCGATCCTGATGCGCGCACCGGTGCTGGATGTGATTGCCAGCCGCTTGCCCACGACGCTGTTTCTGACCACCTATGCGGTGGCCTTGTCCGTGCTGATTGCCGGGCCGCTGGCTTTTGTTGCGGCACTTAACCGGGGGCGCTGGCCGGATGCGGTGATCCGAACAGTGTTTCAGGTCGGTCTGTCGATGCCGGTGTTTTATATTGGTCTGATATTGCTAACCTTTCTGGCGGCACAGCTGCGCTGGTTCCCGGTGGGCGGATATGGCGACAGCTTTGTGGAACGGCTCTACCACCTGTTTCTGCCGTCGGTGGCGGTGGCGCTTTATACCTCTGCGATCATCATGCGGAACCTGCGGTCGGCCATCGTTGAGGTGGTGGATGCGGAATATGTTGAATTCGCCCGCGCCAAGGGGTTGTCGGCCTGGCAGATCCTTGGACGGCACGTGCTGCGGAACGCGCTGATTTCCACGGTCACGCTGCTTGGCCTGTCCATCGGCAATTTGATGAGCGGCACCCTGGTTACCGAGACGGTCTTTGCCGTTCCGGGAGTGGGCCGGTTGATGCTGGAGGCGATTTTTGCCCGTGACTATCCGCTGATTCAGGGGCTGACCCTGACCTTTGCCGTGCTGGTGTCGATCGTGTTCCTGCTGAGCGATCTGATCCAAAGCGCCCTAGACCCGAGGATGCGTCTGACATGACTGATGCCACACTCCAGTCGCCGGAGGCGACGCGCCCGCAGCAGAGCCGGTGGCAGATTGCCCTGCGCAAACCCGGCTTCATGATTGGTGTCGCGATTATCACAGTCTCGACGCTGCTGGCCATCGCGCCGGGGCTGTTCGCCCCATATGATCCCAACTTCATTGACTATAATGCGGTGCGCCAGCC
>NZ_CP031956.1:1587500-3652001 GCF_003443595.1 Phaeobacter sp. LSS9 | reverse complement strand
GGGCACCCCTGGATGGCAGTGATGCACCACATGCAGGTGATTGTTCAGAAACAAAAACCCAAGAAGACCGCCACGCTCAATAATCACCGTACGCGCCGCCGGATCAAGATGGGCGCGATGCTCCAGGAAGGTGCGGATCTTCAAGATCGCCAGCCCCAGATAGGCCGCCAAAAGGTATGCCCAGAACGGCAGCACGCTCTGCGCCACCAGCCACAGCGTCAGCCCCGCGCCAAGGAGATGCAGCAACCAGTCGCGCAGCACCGCCTCATCGCCGCCACGGATCAGCCGCCAGTCTTCGGCCATAAAACGGACCTGCCCCAGCAGCGGCCCCAGCAGCACCCGCCCCGCCAGCGTATTGTTGAACCACAAAAGACCCCGCTGCGCGGCTCCCATCCGTCGCCACTGCGCCGGATCCAGATAATTGGTCTCCGGGTCATCATAGGGGTCGGTCAGCTGCTCGTCATGGTGATGGGCCAGATGGGTGTCCCGAAACCGGCCATAGGGCACCGCCAGATTGAGCGGCAGAAACATCAAGGCCTCATTCAGGACACGCAGCCGGAACGGATGGCCATGCAACGCCTCATGGCTGAGCGAGGACTGAAGCGTGATCAGACAGGCCAGAACCGGCACCGCCAGCCAGACAGATACCAACGGCAGCCATGCCAGCGCCGCCCCCCAGGCCGCATAACACCCCAGTATCAGCGTCAGCGTGCCCCATTCGACACGCCCCAGTTGCAGCTGCACCCGGTCCAGCATGGCGCGCTGGCTTGGCACCTGAGGGCTGACCTGCGGATCAGACATGACGCCGCCCCCAGCGCACCCCGGCCCAGATCCGCTCATAAAGCAGGTAAGACAAGAAGCCGACGCACGTATTGACCAGCGCCAGTGTCCCGCCAAGCGCAAGCGACCCGGTCAGCAGCCAGCCAATCCCCGCCATCATCGCCAGTCCCAGCAGGTTCCAGATCACCGCCTTCACCACTGATCGCGCCCGCGTGTCCATCTGCAGCCTCCTGTTTTTCTTACCTTTCCTCCGGCCTACACGGATGCCGGGCGATGCAGAATTCCGAATATGATTAACAAAATTCAGCAATCGTGATAAAAATCATCACATGATTGATATTATGGACAAACGTCTGCGCGCGGAGCAGTTTCGCACCCGGCTCAATCGCGCGCTCAGCGACAGCGGCCTCAGCCAAAGCGCGCTGGCCCGCGCCATTGGGGTGGATCGCTCAACCATCTCGCAGCTGCTCACGGACGCTGGCGCGCGACTGCCCAACGCCCATGTGGTCGGCGCCTGCGCGGCGGCGCTTGGGGTCTCGGCGGATTGGCTCATTAGCCTGTCGGACCGGCCTGAGAATGCTGCCGATCTGGTCGCCGCAAGCCTGTCGATGACAAAGGCGCCCCGCGCCTTGGTGGATGAACGGATCTTTGACTGGCATCAGGAGGCACAGGGCTACAAAATCCGCCACGTCCCCGCCGCCCTGCCCGACATGCTAAAAACCCGCGCGCTGCTGGAATGGGAATTTGCGCCGCATCTGGGCCGCACCGCTGATCAGGCCATCGGGGCCTCCGAGGATCGCCTGACCTGGATGCGCCAATCTGCGTCTGACTATGAAATCGCGCTGCCAATCTATGAGCTGGACAGCTTTGCCCAAGGTGCAGGCTATTACGAAGGTCTGCCGCTTGAGATCCGACTGGAGCAGCTCACCCAGTTCGAACGCCTCGCCGAACAGCTGTACCCCCGCCTGCGTATCTATCTGTTTGATGCCAAGCGGCTCTATTCCTCACCGATCACCATCTTCGGCCCGCTTTTGTGCGTGTTTTATGCAGGCTCACATTACCTCGCCTTCCGCGACAAGGAGCGGATCGCCACTTTCACCAGCCATTTCGACAATCTGGTGCGCGAGGCGGATATCACTGCGCGGCAACTGCCGGGGCGACTGAGGGCGCTCAGGGCGGCGATTTCCTGAACGCTGCAGCCGGGCCGCCTGTGCAGCTCGGCTCACACCTTGGGATCCGGGTTCTCCGTATGGCCATCCACCGCGATCACCTGCCCTGACACCAACCGCGCTGCGTCGGACCCCAGAAACACCGCCATATTGGCAATATCCTGCGCCTCGACAAAGGACCGCATCGACGTCCCCGCAGCATAGCCATCATAGACCTGATCGCGCGTCATCCCCTTGGCCGCTGCCTCACGCTCCAGCACACCCTCCATCCGCGGGCCCTCCACCGCGCCGGGGCAGATCGCATTGGCCCGGATGCCAAACGGCCCCAGCTCCATCGCCAGCGTCTTCATCAGGCCAATCACCGCCCATTTCGCCGACGCATATGGCGCCCGGTTCGGATAGCCGTATTGCCCCGCAGTTGACGACGTCACGATGATCGCCCCGGCCTTGGCCGCCTTCATCATAGGCGCTGCGTATTTGGCGGCCAGAAAGCAGCCCTCCAAGTTGACGCTCACGCATTTGCGCCAGTCCTCCAGTGCCACGTCCTCAATCCGCGCAGTCGGTCCGGCGATGCCAGCATTGGCGCAAAGCACATCCAAGCCGCCCCAGACCTCCGACATTTCCGCAAACAGCGCCCTGACCCCGGCCTCATCGGTGGCATCCACCACCGTTGCACGCCAGCCCTTCGGCACATCCGCCAGCACCTCAGCGCTGACGTCCGTAACCCAGACCTGATGCCCAGCGGCGGCAAAGCCTTCCGCCATGGCGCGGCCAATCCCAGACCCACCGGCGGTGATCAGAACCCGGCTCCCCCCTTCAGCGCTCATCGGGGCGCCCCAATCGCGCGGCCCAGCCCCTCAGGGGCTGGTAACCCCGCATGGGCCTCTGCCAGCTTCATCAGATTGGCCTCGATCTGCGGCGCAGGCGGGGCGGAGCGGCGGGTTTTCAGGTCCACATGCAGCAGCATGTGCTCACCGGTGGCCAGCAAACGCTCGCCGGAATACATCTCATGCCACAGATGCATTTTCTTGCCCTGCCCCATGATCACCCGTGTGCGCACCTGGATAGGGTCGCCCGCATGGACCTCATCGATATGGCGGATATGGGTTTCAGCGGTGAAATAGCTGCCGCCATTGGCGATATACTCTGCATCGCAGCCAATGATCATCATCAGCCGGTCAGTGGATTGCGCAAAGGCATCCAGATAGCGGCTCTCGGTCATATGGCCGTTGTAGTCGGTCCAATCCAAAGGCACGATCCGGCTCTGGGTCAGCACCGGCTGGCTCAAATCGTCAAGCGCATCCAGCGACCGCACCAAACCGGCATCCCCCTCGCGCCCCGCGTCATGGGCGTTCTGCAGCGCGCCAGCGCCCCAGTCATTGGCGCCAAGCGCCCGCATCATCCCCACAAGGTTGTCATCGCGAATACGCTCCAACTCGCGGATCGAATGCTGACCAGACTGCTCATCCGACTGGCCTGCAATCAGATCGACCAGCTCATCGGTGAACTCCGGCACATCCATCAGCTTGGTCCAGGGCCATTTCAGCGCCGGGCCAAACTGCGCCATGAAGTGCTTCATGCCCGCCTCACCGCCGGCCACGCGATAGGTCTCAAACAGTCCCATCTGCGCCCAGCGGATGCCAAAGCCATAGCGGATCGCATTATCGATCTCTTCGGTGGTGGCGATACCGTCCTTCACCAGCCACAGCGCCTCGCGCCAGACCGCCTCCAGGAACCGGTCGGCCACATGGGCGTCGATTTCCTTCTTCAGGTGCAGGGGATACATGCCGATCTCTGTGATGATCGCCCTGGCGTTGTCGATCACGCTGGCCGGGTTGGCCTCGGTTGTGACCAACTCCACCAGCGGCATCAGGTAGACCGGGTTGAACGGATGCGCGACCACGATCTGGGCGGCATTGCTGAAGCCATCCTGCAATTGCGATGGTTTGTAGCCGGAGGTAGACGAGCCGATAACCGCATCCGCTGCGGCATGCGCCTGCAAGGCGCCATAGACCTTCTGTTTCAGCTCCAGACGCTCCGGCACGCTCTCCTGAATCCAGATTGCCCCGGCCACCGCGTCCTCAATCGTGGCGTGATAGCTGAGGCGGCCCTCCGCAGGCAGCGCCACATTGCCAAGCCCTGGCAAACTGCGCCGTGCATTGGCCAGAACCTCGCCAATCTTGCGCTCGGCCTCCGGATCGGGATCAAACACCCGCACGTTCCAGCCGTTCAGCAGGAACCGCGCGGCCCATCCCCCGCCAATAACCCCACCACCAATGATTGCTGCTGTTTTTGTCATGACATTGTTCTCCAAAAGACATTGGCCCATGAACCACACGGGCACGTCGCGCGGGTTAAGCGCGCATGGCTTCCTTGCCCGCTAGCAAGCAGGCAGTTTTCATTTTCATTGAATTCAAATGCGCTGGCAGCGCGAAACTGGTGATCTGCTTTAGATGAGAAAAGGCAGAACACTGAAGAACGCAAAACCGCCAAGGAAGGCGGTCCCGGCGATCCGGCCCGGGGACAGAGACTTTCGCGAAATCAGAGCAAGAACTGCTCCCAGACCGATAACCCCGGCACCAAGCCACGCCCCGGCTGCGATCCCCATGGCAGGTGGGGCAATGCTGTTTTCCACGACAGCGTCGGACAGACCGACCGCGACCCCAAACCCGGCCAAAAACAGCACGAGCGCCGCAAGCGGCCCTTTCCACCAAGCGGCCTCGGACTGAAGGAAAGCGGTGAGGGACAGCATCGAGGCAGCGAAGAATGGAAGGAATATCATTCAACCAAGTAATCCAATTCCCTTTTGGGCTTCAACCCTGAATTGCCGCCGCCCTGTGTCAGGGGGCACGTTTGCCCCCCTTTTGAAACGCGTCTTACTTCGCCACCGGCGCGCGCTTCACCAGACCGAGCTGTGCGCGCACCTCATCCGGCCCCATCAGCTTGGCCCCCATATTCTCAATGATGGTGCCCGCCCGTTCGACCAGCTGCCAGTTTTCCGCCAGCTGCCCTTTGCCAAGCCACAGGTTGTCCTCAAGCCCAACCCGCACGTTGCCGCCCGCCAGCACAGACGCCGCAACATAGGCCATCTGATCACGCCCCAGCGAGAACGCGGACCAATCCCAATCGCTCGGCACGTTGTTCACCATCGCCATGAAGGTGTTGAGGTCATTGGGCGCGCCCCAGGGCACCCCCATGCACAGCTGGACCAGAGCGGGGCTGGCCAACACGCCTTCCTTCACCAGTTCCTTTGCGAACCACAGATGGCCGGTATCAAAGGCTTCGATCTCCGGCTTCACGCCCAGATCGGTCATCATCTGACCCATCGCCCGCAGCATGCCCGGCGTGTTGGTCATCACGTAGTCGGCCTCGGCAAAGTTCATCGTGCCGCAATCCAGCGTGCAGATCTCCGGCAGGCATTCGGCCACATGCGCCATTCGGGCCGTGGCGCCGATCATATCGGTGCCCGCCTCATTCAACGGCAGAGGGTTTTCGGTATCGCCAAACACCATGTCACCGCCCATGCCAGCAGTGAGGTTCAGCACCACGTCAGTGTCGCTCTCGCGGATCCTGTCGGTCACTTCGCGGTAAAGCGCCAGATCGCGCGAGGGCGCGCCGGTCTCTGGGTCGCGCACATGGCAATGCACAATCGCCGCCCCGGCTTTGGCCGCCGCAATGGCGCTCTCGGCGATCGCCTTGGGCGATCTGGGCACATGCGGGCTGCGATCCTGAGTGCCGCCAGAGCCGGTGACAGCGCAGGTGATGAAGACGTTTTTGGCCATATTCAGAGGCATTTTGGTTTTCCCCTCGATGTACAGGGTTGTGCCCGAGTTATCCCCAAGCCTGCCCCCAGATTCCTGTTTGTGTTGTTTTCGACAGTGCCGCAGCCTTGTTGCACCCACTAGTCAACATGCGAATCGAACTTGATGAAATCCGCAAAAAACATCCTCCAGCCCGAGAATCAGCCGCTAAAAACGGCTGTTTTGGTGCTTGATGAGAGCAACACCCTGTCCTTCGCCGCGGCTGTCGATCCCATGCGCGCAGCCAATCGGCTGGCCGGTCGTGGCGCCTTCGACTGGGACTATGTCACCGCCACCAGCGAACCTGCGATGCTGACCAGCGGCCTCAGCGTGCCGGGCATCCCGCTGGCGCGCCTGCAAAGCTGCGAATTGCTGATTGTGATCGCCGGCTTCCAACTCGCGCGCCACGCCACCCCCAGCCTGCTGGCTGGCCTGCGCCGTCTGGCGGCGGGTGGGACGACCATTGCCGGCATCGACGGCGGCCCCTGGCTGATGGCCGAGGCCGGTCTTCTGGACGGCCACCCCGCCACCACCCATTGGGAAGATCTGGACAATTTCGCCAGCCGCTTCCCCGGCGTGCAGTGCCGCAATGACCGCTTCACCCTCTCCGAGGGGCGCATGACCTCCGGCGGCGCGACACCCGCGATTGAGATGATGCTGCATATCATCGGCAGCCGCCATGGTGCGGGCTTTGCCTCCCGCGTGGCCGGCCTGTTCCTCTACGATGGCCCCGGTTCCACCGAGCGCCCGCAAAGCCGCCTTGGCAGCTCCAAGCATTCGTCGCTCACCGCACGGGCCAACGCCCTGATGGAGGCCGCGCTGGATGATCCAAAACCCCTGCGCGAAATCGCCGAGGAACTGGGCACCAGCACCCGCAGCCTGCAACAGCAGTTCCGCCTGCGCCTGAACACCACCCCGCAGGACCACTACCTGCAACTGCGTCTGGCTGAGGCCCGCAGGCTGGTCACCGACACGGATCTGCCGATCATGGAGGTGGCGCTGGCGACCGGCTTCAATTCCCAATCCAGCTTTGCCCGTGCCTTCCGCACCGCCCATGGCACCACAGCGCGCGAATTGCGGCAGGCAAGCCTTACCAGCGCCGCGCCCACACGTCTTGCCACCAGCAAACCGCTGTTCAGTCAGGCGCCGCTGTCACAAGGCCAAAGCCCGCTGCGCCAAAGCGGCCCGCTGCCGCGCCATTCCACCGGCTCTTACTGAGAGCGGGTGGGACAATACTCTATGCAAACGGGCGGCCCTTCTGGGTCGCCCGTATTGCATCCAAAGTCAGGCCGTCCCCGCCGCAATCAATAGGGCATGGGATGCGCGCGATGGGCCGCGTCAATCTCCTCCAGCACCTCCTGCGACAGGGTCACATCCGCCCCCGCCAGCACATGCTGCAACTGCGCCAAGGTGGTCGCTCCAAAAATGGCCGAGGCCATGAACGGCCGCGTGTGGCACCAGGCCAGCGCCATATGCACCGGATCCAACCCATGACGCTTGGCGATTTCCAGATAAGCCGCCACCGCCGGATAAACCCGGTCCGTGTCACGCCCGCCCAGCTCCGGGCTTAGCGTCTTGCGCGAGGCCTCCGGTACCGCACCATCCTGATATTTCCCCGTCAGCAACCCCGTCGCCAGTGGCGAAAACGCCAGCAAGCCGACGTCCTCATAAAGGCTCAGCTCCGCCAGATCGGTATCGTACAGCCTGCACAGCAGGGAATATTCATTCTGGATTGACGCCACCCGTGGCCCGCCGGTCTCCTCCGCCAGCCGCAACCACTGCGCCGTGCCCCAGGCGCTTTCGTTTGACAGGCCAAAGGCGCGGATATTGCCCTTATCCACCTGCGCCTTCAGCGCCTCAAGACAGCCCGCCATATTGTCCAGCACCTCGGCCCGGTCATCGCCGCCCGGATCATACTGCCAGTTCTTGCGGAACATATAGCTGCCCCGGTTTGGCCAATGAAACTGATAAAGGTCGATGTAATCGGTCTTCAGCCGTCGCAAGGAACCTTCGATCGTAGCGGGGATGGTCTCCGCCGTGATCGGCGCGCCCTCCCGCACCGCCTGCAGCCCTTCACCGGAGTGTTTGGTGGCAAGGATATAATCCCCCCGCCGCCCGGTGCGTGCGTTCCAATTGCCGATGATCGCCTCACTGTCACCGATGGTCTCGGCGCTGATCGGGTTCACCGGGTACATTTCCGCCGTATCGAGGATATTCACCCCTGCTGCCAACGCCGCATCAATCTGTGCATGGGCATCCGCCTCCCCCGTCTGGGTGCCAAAGGTCATGGTGCCAAGACAGATCTGCGACACCTCCATGCCGGTGCGGCCAAGCGGGTTCATCTTCATGATCAGGATCCTGTTGTTGCAGCTGCTGGGGGCGCCTGCGCCCCCTGTCAGCGCAAACACTAGCGCAGGCCCGGCATGATGCAACCGGATCGCCCCGCCACGGGCCAGCTTGACCTGCGCGCCTCTGCCCCCTTGCCAAGCGCTGCGCCCTGCCCCAGCCTGCCGCAGGAACCGGACCACCCCAGCCAATAAGCACAGGATCCCACCATGCCCCAGACCATCACCAAAGGCGTCAAAACCCTCCTTGAGGAGGCCAATGCCATCGTCGACACCATGTCCATCGACACCGCAAAATCTGCAGTGTCCGATGACGCCTATGTCTTCATCGACCTGCGTGACATCCGCGAGCTGCAAGCCAGCGGTATGATTCCGGGCGCATTTTCCTGCCCGCGCGGAATGCTGGAATTCTGGATCGACCCCGACAGCCCCTACCACAAGCCAGTGTTCAATCAGGACAAAACCTATGTGTTCTACTGCGCGAGCGCTTGGCGTTCTGCGCTGGCCGCCAAGGCCGCAATGGAAATGGGCCTAACCCCGGTGATGCATCTTGAGGGCGGGTTTACCGCCTGGAGCAAAGCGGGCGGTGAGATTGCGCAACGCGACGACTGAGCCGTCCCCACGTCCCGATCCATCGCTGGCGGCGCGGCAAATCTGCCGCGCCGGGCATAAACCAGACACAATACGACACGCCAATTGGGAAAATGTCGGAAACACCCGTGCAATCTGACCTCGCAGCGGTCATGACTGGCCATTATGCGGATGATGATTTCCTTTGCGGCGCTGTTTCTTTCGGTGATCCTGTTGCAGCTGTCGACCGGCGGCGTTGGTCCGCTGGATGCGCTCTCCGGCATCACGCTGGGGTTTGACAAGGAACAGATCGGCTTTCTCGGCTCGGCGCATTTCCTTGGTTTTTTCATCGGTTGCTGGTGGGTGCCGCGCCTGATGGGCAACGTCGGCCACAGCCGCGCCTTTGCGGTCTGTACGGCCCTTGGTGCCATGGGGTTGATCGGCCACACCCTGACCGAAGATCCGCTGGCCTGGGCCGTGATGCGGATGGCCTCCGGGCTCTGCGTCGCAGGGTGTTACACCGTGATTGAGGCCTGGCTGAACGCCAAGGTCACCAATGAAACCCGCGGGCGCGCCATGGGCACCTATCGCATTGTGGACCTCTCCGCCTCACTGGTGGCGCAGCTGCTGATCGCGGTGCTGCCGCCTGCCTCATACATTTCGTATAACCTGCTGGCGATCCTCTGCTGTGCGGCGCTCTTGCCGCTGACCATGACCAAGGCCAGCCAACCCGAAATCCCGGACGCCCCGCGCCTGCGCCCGAAACTGGCCTGGGCCTGCTCGCCACTCGCCGTCGCGGGGGTGATCGTCGCCGCGCTCAGCTCCGCGTCCTTCCGTATGGTTGGCCCGATCTACGGCCAAGAGGTCGGGCTGGAGGTCGGACAGATCGCCTTCTTCCTTGCCACCTTCGTGCTTGGCGGCGCGCTGGCGCAGTACCCGCTGGGTTGGTTGGCCGATAAATACGACCGTCGCTGGGTGCTGATCTGGCTGTCGGTGGTGGCGATCCTGTCCTGCGGCGTCACCATGGCTGCCAGCGGCATGGGCACTCTCGCAGTGATGGCCTCTGCCGCCTTCTTCGGCTTCACCACCATGCCGATCTTCTCGGTCTCTGCTGCCCACGCCAATGATTTTGCCACCTCGCAGCAGCGGATTGAGCTGGCCGCCGCGCTGATGTTCTTCTACGCCCTTGGCGCCATCGCCTCGCCGCTGATCTCCTCGGCCCTGATCGAAAACTACGGCCCCGGCGCGCTCTTTGCCTTTGTTGCGGTGGGCCATCTCGGGCTGATCGTCTTTGGCCTTGCGCGGATGCGCGCCCGCCCCGCACCCGAGGACCGCACCCGCTACGTCTATGCGCCGCGCACGTCCTTCACCATTGGCCGCCTGCTCAAACGCTCCCGCGAGCGGCGCTAGACGGTCTGCGCCCCCCCTTCAGGGCGGGGAAATTAGCCACAAGTCCCACAGCGGGGTTTTCGGCAGCAGCGCCATGCGCTAGACGGGCCAGCAAAGCTTTAGTTGGATGGATGATATGGCGCGCTTTCTCATTACCTCGGCGATCCCCTATATCAACGGGATCAAGCATCTGGGCAATCTGGTCGGCAGCCAGCTGCCCGCAGATCTCTATGCTCGCTACCAGCGCGCACGCGGCCATGAGGTGATGTTCCTCTGCGCCACCGACGAACATGGCACCCCCGCCGAGCTGGCCGCCGCCAAGGCAGGCAAGCCGGTGGCTGACTATTGCGCCGAAATGCATGAGGTGCAGGCCGGCATCGCCAAAGGGTTCGGCCTCAGCTTTGACCATTTCGGGCGCTCCTCCAGCCCGCAGAACCACGCGTTGACCCAGCATTTTGCAGGCAAGCTGGCCGAGCAGGGGCTGATCCGCGAAGTCACCGAAAAACAGGTCTACTCCCACGCCGATGGCCGCTTCCTGCCGGACCGCTACATCGAGGGCACCTGCCCCAACTGCGGCTATGAACGCGCCCGCGGCGACCAGTGCGAGGAATGCACCAAGCAGCTGGACCCCACCGATCTGATCGACCCGCGCTCCGCGATTTCCGGCTCCACCGATCTGGAAGTGCGCGAGACCAAACACCTGTATCTGTGCCAGTCGCAGCTGAAGGATCAGCTGGACGCCTGGATCGACAGCAAACACGACTGGCCGGTGCTGACCACCTCCATCGCCAAGAAGTGGTTGCATGATGGCGACGGGCTTCAGGACCGGGGCATCACCCGTGATCTCGACTGGGGTGTACCGGTCAAGAAGGGCGATCAGGACTGGCCCGGTATGGAGGGCAAGGTGTTCTACGTCTGGTTCGACGCCCCCATCGAATATATCGCCGCCTCCCGCGAATGGGCTGACGCCAACGGCAAATCCGACGCCGACTGGCAGCGCTGGTGGCGCACAGACAAGGGCGCCGATGATGTGAAATACGTCCAGTTCATGGGCAAGGACAACGTCCCCTTCCACACCCTGTCGTTCCCGGCCACCATCCTTGGTTCCGGCGAGCCGTGGAAGATGGTCGACCACCTGAAATCCTTCAACTACCTGAACTACGATGGCGGCCAGTTCTCCACCTCGCAGGGGCGCGGCGTGTTCATGGATCAGGCGCTGGAAATCCTGCCCGCTGATTACTGGCGCTGGTGGCTGCTGTCCCACGCCCCGGAAAGCAGCGATTCCGAATTCACCTGGGAGAACTTCCAGCAATCTGTGAACAAGGATCTGGCGGACGTGCTGGGCAATTTCGTCAGCCGCATCACCAAATTCTGCCGCTCCAAATACGGCGAGGAAGTCCCAGCGGGCAATGACTACGGCGAGGCCGAACAGGCCCTGATTGATGAGATCAGCACCCGCGTCACCGCCTATGAAGGCCATATGGCCGCTATGGACGTGCGCAAATCCGCGCAGGAGCTGCGGGCGATCTGGGTTGCGGGCAATGAATACCTGCAATCCGTGGCGCCCTGGTCCGTCTTCAAAACCGACCCCGATCAGGCCGCCGCTCAGGTGCGCCTTGGCCTCAACCTGATCCGTCTCTACGCGGTGCTGTCGGCCCCGTTCATCCCCGATGCGACCGAGCGTCTGCTGGCCGCCCTCCAGACCGAGGATCGCAGCTGGCCCGACGATGTGGCCGCCGCCCTCTCCGCGCTGCCCGCAGGTCACGCCTTCACCGTGCCGGAGGTGCTCTTTGCCAAGATCACCGACGAGCAGCGCGAGGAATGGCAGGAACGCTTCTCCGGCACCCGCGACTGATTTCAGGGCTCGCCCTCTGACAATGACCAAGGCCGCTCCACCGGGAGCGGCCTTTTTTGCGTTCAAAGGTAGATCGGCGCCCCTTCCGGCGGCATCCGCAGCTGCCAGCGCGGGGCCAGCTCCGCATGGTGCTGCCGCAACACCTCCGGCCCCTCCCGGTAGAGCGCATAGGTCGAATGATGGATCGGCAGAACCGCCTTTGGCGCCAGCCGCTGCGCAAAATCTGCCGCCTGCGCCCCATCCATGGAAATCTGCCCCAGCGCGCCCGCCCCGCCAACCGCGCCCAGATGCGGGATAAAGACATCAAGCAGACCCGCCCCCGCAACCTGCGCCGCGCGCAGAGCCTGCCAGACCGGCGGCACCAGAAAACTGTCCCCTGCCCAATAGATCCGCGTCACGCCGAAGCCCGTCTCCACCTCAATCAGATAGCCCTTGCCGAGCCCCAGCAACCGCGCCACCTCCGGGTTTTCTGAATGGACCGCAGGCACCGCCGTGATCCGCAGCACCCCCTCAGGTCCTTCGATCCGCCGCGTCTCGCCATGGGCCAGCGCGCTGGCGGCAAACCCCTTCTGCCGCACCGCTGCAAGGTCATGCTGGGGCACCAGCATCGGCAGCTGCGGGTCCAGCCAGGCTTGCGCCGCCTGATCGAAATGATCCTCATGGGCGTGGCTTAGCAGCACCAGATCATAGCGGTCGTGGCGCAGCCCCGGAAACGGGGTGAGCCGGGCATGTGGCTTGACGTTCGGCCCGCGCGCGAGGTCGAACATCTCATTCGGATCCCCCATGACAAAGGCCTCAGGCCCCTCGCCCAGACAGGGATCTGTCAGCACCCGAAGCCCCGCAGCCTCAATTTCCAGCATGGCCCCGCCCAACCAGCGCAGCGACACATCCGGCTGCGCCGCCCGCGCCACAGCGGGCAAGCCGCCGCTCAGGGTCAGGGCCGCGCCGCTCTTCAACACTTGACGTCTGTTCATTGTATTCTCCTGTGATATCCGACAGGAGTAAACGCTCGTATATTGCGGGATAATCGGTTTAATACTGAAGACTTTGAACGGGTATTTCGCTTAATGGATCGTCTTCAAAACATCGAAACCTTTGCCGAGGTTGCGGGTCAGCTCAGCTTTGCCGCGGCTGCGCGCCGCCTCGGGCTGCCCGCCTCCACGGTCACCAGCCGTATTCGCAGCCTGGAACAAAGCCTGGGGGTGCGCCTGCTGGACCGCACCACCCGGCGCGTGGCGCTGACGCCGGCCGGCGCGCTGTTTCTGGACCGCTGCCGCCGCGCGCTGGACGAGATCGACGCCGCCCGCGATCTGGTTGCCGCGGAGGCCAAGGCCAGCGGCCTGCTGCGCCTCTCGGTGCCCACGGCGCTGCCGATGGCGCCACTGGCGGCGCTGACGTCGGACTTCCTGCGCGATTATCCGCAGATCTCCATCACTATAACGGTGGATGACACCCCGGCCGACTTCATGGCCGATGGCATTGATCTGGCGCTGCGCGGCAACCGTCCGGGCAGCGACAGCCTGATTGCCCGTGTGCTGTCTCAGACGCCGGTGGTGCTGGCAGCGCCGCCGGGACAGCTGGCAAATGACGACCTGCCGATTCTTGGCCCGCTGGCGCGGCACCTGACGGACCGGCGCGCAGTGGGCCGCATTGCCTGTGACTCCTTTGCGCTCGCCTTGGAACTGGTGCGCTCCGGCGCGGCGCGTGGTTGTTTTCCGCGCCCGATGTGCGATGCGGACCATGCCTCGGGGCAGCTGGATCTTGCCCCGCCACCTGCCGGCGTGGAAACCCAGCTCACGCTGTATCTGGTCTACCCGGACCGCCGTCCGCTGCCGCAGCGGCTGCGGCTCTTCATTGACAGGCTGGTGGCGGCTTACAGCGCCTCCTGATGGCAGCCATTCCCAGCCATCCACAAAGGCAATCGGCAAAAAATCTTAATCTGACTAAAAAAGTCAGGTTGACGATTCTGATTAAATAAGTCAGGTTTAGGACAGTTCAGCCAACCTGTGATTGTGCAGCCAGCCCGACTGATAGCAAATCAACCGAGATCGTCCAGTGTCGTTTCTTCTGCAATTCTTCTCCCTGCGCCATCGCCCCGCCGAGGGCACCCGCGCGCCGGTCAGCCTGCACGCCTACGGGCTGCCGCGCGGTGATCAGGGGTTTTGCCTGGAATGGTATCTGGATCGGTCGGAAAACCGAAACGGGTGACCCTGATGAACCAGATGACCTTTGACCACGCCGCCACCACCACAACCGCAGCCACCGAAGTCTTCCCGACCTACCACGCCGAGGAACTCGCCCGTGGTGGCAATCAGGCCCGCATCCTGCTCAATGGCCAGATCTACAGCCTGCGGATCACCCGCGCCGGAAAGCTGATCCTGACAAAATGATTTCCAACAGCACATCCGCCGCATCTGCGGCACCACGGGGCGGGGCCACTGTCGGCCTGCTGACAGATTTGCCCGCCCTGGAGGCCATGGCCGTGCGCAACCTGCGTCACTGGTTCAATGGCCCGGACAGCCGCATTGCGCTGCGCCAAGATCTGCAAGCCGCTCTTGGTCCGGTGCTGGGCCGTCAGGCCTATGAGAATTTCGGGCGTCTGTGCAATTTCTGCGTCACCGAGGGCCGCCGCCCGCTGGTGCGTCACGGGATGACCTGCACCTGCCTTGGTGCTGATGAAAACTGCTTTGCCAATCTGGTCGGTGCAGCCGCGCATGGCGAATATGAGGATGCCAATCTCTTCGCCGCCCTGATCGTCCAGCCACAACAGGCGCAGCGCGCCACCGTCCTCGCCGCCAAAATTGGCCTGATCCTGGATCAGCTGAGCGACCAGACAGCTGGCCCCGTCGCGCATCCCGCGCAGCTGCAGCCGCTCTCGACCACCCTTCACTGACGGTCCCACTGCCAGACAGCCACCGTTCCCCTGTAACCCGTTCACATCATACCATCTCGACTAACCCTTAAGGAACGCTCTAATGACATCGCATTTTCTCGCAGGTACCGCTGTTGCAGCGCTCGCCACAGTTGCGGCTCCCGCTTTTGCGGCAGACAAGGCTGAGGTGCTGACCACCTACGCAAACATTGCGCACGCCAAATATCAGGACAGCCTGGACACGGCCAAGACCCTGCAGACCGCCGTTGACGCGCTGATCGCCGAACCTTCGGCCGAGGCACTGGAGGCCGCGCGCAAGGCCTGGCTCGCCGCCCGCGTGCCTTACCAGCAGTCCGAGGTCTTCCGCTTTGGCAACGCCATCGTCGATGACTGGGAAGGCAAAGTGAACGCATGGCCGCTGGACGAAGGCCTGATTGATTATGTCGACGCCAGCTACGGCGGTCCGACCGATGAAAACACCCTTGCGGCGCTGAACATCGTTGCCAACCCCAGCTTTGAGCTGTCGGGCAAGTCCATCGACGCCAGCGCCATCACGCCTGCGCTGCTCGAGGGCACTCTGCACGAAGCCGACGGCGTCGAGGCGAATGTCGCAACCGGCTATCACGCCATCGAATTCCTGCTCTGGGGTCAGGACCTGAATGGCACCGACCACGGCGCTGGCAACCGCGCCTGGACCGACTATGCTGCAGGCGAAAACTGCACAAACGGCAACTGCGACCGCCGCGGTGAATACCTGAAGGCGGCGACCGATCTGCTGATCTCCGATCTGGAGTGGATGACCGCACAATGGGCCTCCGAAGGCGAAGCCCGCGGCACGCTTTTGTCGGATGAAAACGCAGGCATCACCGCCATGCTGACCGGCATGGGCTCACTCTCCTACGGCGAAACCGCTGGTGAACGTATGCGCCTTGGCCTGATGCTGAACGATCCTGAGGAAGAGCATGATTGCTTCTCCGACAACACCCACAACAGCCATTACTACGATGGTCTGGGCGTGCAGAATGTCTATCTGGGCGAATACATCCGCACCGACGGCAGCATGGTTTCCGGCGCGTCGCTCTCCGATCTGGTGCAGGAGATCGACCCCGCACTGGACGGCGAGATGCGCAGCAAGCTCTCGACCACCATGCGCGCTCTGGGTCAGATCAAGACCGCAGCCGAGGCTGGTTTCTCCTACGACCAGATGCTGGAACAGGGCAATGAAGCAGGCGAAGCGCTGGTCATGGGCGGCGTCAACGGTCTGGTCGATCAGACCCGCTCCATCGAACGTGTGGTGACAGCGCTGGATCTGGATGGCGTCGCCATCGAAGGCTCCGACTCGCTCGACAACCCGACGGCCGTTTTCCAGTAAGACGGGCCAAGGGCTGCCACGGCAGCAAAGATACAGCAGGGGCGGCGCAATGCGTGGCCCCTGCTCTTGGCGTTCAGGCCCGGCCCGGTTGCAGCACCAATTCGCCCGAACAACCCGGACAAATTGTCCACCCCGCAAGAGTTGATGCCAGCTCCGGATCCTCCTATCCAAGGTTAGGAGGCCCCGCGCCCCGCCAATAGAAGTGATCCCAGCCCGCATGCGCGTTTCCCCATCGCCCCACCGCCCGCATCTGTCCCAGCTGTTGATGGGTCTCAGCCTGATCACGCTGATCGCACCGTTTCCCACTCTGGCCGACACGCAAACCACTGCGCTGTCTGAAACCCTGGCAGGGGACGCACCGGAAGGCGATGCAACCCACGCACCGGCGGCGGCGGCCTATACAGATCTCTCCGACCCGCATCTCGCCAGCCTGCCGCGCACCGACGCGGAACAGACCCGCATACGCGCCGTCACCCGCCCAACAACGCAGTTCGACCAGCCCGAACCCTATGAGGCCCTGCCCGCAGGCGCAGCCACCGTGCGCGCCCGCACCGACGACGAGGCATTTTCCCAGCACAGCGCCAACCTCAGCTTTGAGGAAGAGCTTGAATTCAAACTCGGCAATGGGCTGTTCAAGAAGATCTGGGTGTTCTCCCCCGCCTCCACTCTCGCCTCCGACGGGCTGGGGCCGCTCTATAATGCGCGCTCCTGCCAGCGCTGCCACCTGAAGGACGGGCGCGGCCATGTGCCGGATGGCCCGGATTATGTCTCGACCACGATGTTTCTGCGCGTCTCCATCCCCGGCCCGGTGCCGGACCAGATGCAGGCCATCACCGACTATATCGGCACCGCACCCGAGCCCACCTATGGCGGCCAGATGCAGGATTTCTCCGCCCCCGGTATCGCGCCCGAATATCGCCTAGGCGTCACCTATAGAGAGGAGATCATTGCGCTCGCAGGTGGCGAAACCGCCACCCTGCACCGCCCCGACTACAGCGCCAATACCCTCGGTTATGGCCCGCTGCACAAGGACGCCATGCTGTCGCCGCGCGTCGCCCCCAGCATGATTGGCCTCGGCCTGTTGGAGGCGATCCCCGCCGCAGACCTTCTGGCAGGCGCGGATGCGGATGACAGCAACGGCGACGGCATCTCCGGGCGCGCCAATCTGGTCTGGTCAGCGGAACACAACCGGATCATGCTGGGCCGCTTTGGCTACAAGGCCGGCCAGCCCACGGTGCATGAACAATCCGCCGCCGCGTTTTCCGGCGATATTGGCATCTCCACACCGCTGTTTCCCGCCCATTCCGGCGATTGCACCACCGCGCAGACCGCCTGTCAAAACGCCCCACACGGCGGCGATGACATCCGCGAGACCGAGATTGACCAGCCCAATATGGATCTGGTCACCTTCTACAGCCGCAACCTGGGCGTGCCTGCCCGGCGCGACCCGGACGCCCCCGCCGTCCTGCGCGGCAAGGCGCAGTTCTACGCCGCAGGCTGCACCAGCTGCCACACGCCAAAATTCGTCACCAACCGGCTGGAGGCGCAACCAGCGCAGAGCTTCCAGCTGATCTGGCCCTATAGCGACCTCTTGCTGCACGACATGGGTGAGGGCCTTGCCGACCACCGCCCCGAAGCCCGTGCCACCGGGCGCGAATGGCGCACCGCGCCGCTCTGGGGGATCGGGCTGGTGCAGCAAGTGAACCCGCGCGCAGGTTTCCTGCATGATGGTCGCGCCCGCACTCTGCTGGAGGCCATCCTCTGGCATGGCGGCGAAGCCCAATCCGCCCGAGACACCGTGGTGGGCCTTGCGCCCGAAGACCGCGCCGATCTGATCCGCTTTCTGGAGTCGCTCTGATGCCCAAGCCCACGCCCCCGTCACCTATGCAGCCGTCGCTTATCCGCCTGTCACCTGTGCGCCTGTCGCGTGTTGTCGCCCTGACCGTTGCGACCGCTATGGTCTGCGCCACCCTGCCCCCACAGGCGGCCCTTGCGCAGACCGACACCTCGGCGGTCACCACTCCGGAGCAACCGCCCGAAGCCCTCAACCCAGCGCAGCGGGTGGACTGGGTGCTGACCCACCACATTCTCCCCAGCTTTGACCGGCTCGCCGCCGAAAGCGCCACCCTGGCCGAGGTCGCCGCCAGCCACTGCACCCCGGATGATCCGGCCCTGCGCGACGCTTTTGCCCGCGCCTTTGACGCCTGGATTGCTGCCAGCCACCTGCGCTTTGGTCCAACCGAAACCGACAACCGCGCCTTTGCCCTCGCCTTCTGGCCCGACAGCCGCAACAAAATCCCCGGCACCCTGCGCCGCGCCCTCACCGAGGCGACCCGCGATACCCTCACCAATGCAGATACCTTCGCCAGCCAGTCGGTTGCCCTGCGCGGCTTCTATGCGTTGGAATATCTTCTCTTCGATGCGGCGATCCAATCCGAAGGCACCGCAGACCAGCGCTGCGCCCTGGTTGCGGCCATCAGCGCCGACATCGCCCGCACCACCGCCGCGATCCGCGACGATTGGCACAACAGCTATGCCGTGACACTGGTCAGCCCCGGACCGGGCAACCGCTACCAGTCGGAGGCAGAGATCCGACAGGAGCTGTTCAAAACCCTGACCACCGGGTTTCAGGTGCTGGTTGATATGCGGTTGGGACGTCCCCTTGGCCAGTTCGACGCCCCCCGCCCCAACCGCGCCGAGGCCCGCCGCTCCGCCCGCAGCCAGCACCACATCGTGCTGACCCTCACCGCGATGGAACCGCTCGCCCTTGCCCTCGCCGCAGGCGACCCCGCGCTGATGCAGGATATCCACGCAGGCTTTGCCAAGGCGCTGACCCGCGCCAGCGCGCTGGACGATCCCTCCCTCGCCGGGGTGGCCGATCCCGCCCGCCGCTTCCGCATCGAAGCCGTGCAGCAGGACGTCAGCGACCTGCGCAGCCTGATCACGACCCGGCTTGGCCCGAAACTCGGCGTCACCGCAGGGTTCAACTCCCTCGACGGGGACTGACCCCATGGCCGGCCCCTCCCGTCGCGGGTTTCTTGCCGGTCTTCTGGCCGCAGGCATGGCGCCGCAGGCCAGCTGGGCCGACATTGGAGACCCGGCCTATCTCGCAGCGGGGAAATCCCCCGACGGGCGTTTCCTCCTCGCTGGTCTGAATCACGCAGGCGGCATCCTGTTTCGCCACCCGCTGCCCGCGCGGGGCCATGCCGCAGCCGCGCATCCGACCCGCCCGGAGGCGGTCGCCTTTGCCCGCCGTCCCGGACAGTTCGCGGATGTGATCGACTGCCGCACCGGTGCCGCCCTGGCCCGGCTCACGCCACCACCCGGACATCACTTCTATGGCCATGGTGTATTCTCCCCGGACGGCAGGTCTCTCTTCACCACCGAAAACGCCTTTGAAAGCGGCGATGGCCGGATCGGCATCTGGGACGCCAGCGATGGCTACCGCCGGATCGGCGATCATGCCTCCGGCGGCATTGGCCCCCATGACATCCGCCTGCGCACCCGCCCTGATGGCCAGCACGATCTGGTGGTGGCCAACGGCGGCATTCAGACCCACCCCGACAGCGGCCGTGCGAAACTGAACCTCGCCACGATGCAACCCAACCTCAGCTACCTCAGCCTTGAGGGCACCCTGCGGGATCAGCTGATCCTCGATGCAGACCTGCGCCTGAACTCGATCCGTCACCTGTCGATCCACACCGATGGCACCGTGGGGTTTGCGATGCAATGGCAGGGCGATCTGGGCGCGGATCTGCCGATCATCGGCCTGCACCGCCCCGGTGCAGCAGCGCGTCTGATGGCAGAAGATGACCCCCGCCTGCGCAACCTCAATGGCTATGGCGGCTCCGTCGCCTTTTCCCGCGATGGAACACAGATCGCCGTCACCTCCCCGCGCGGCGGTGTGGTGCAGATCGCCGATTGCACCACCGGCGCGCTGCTGCGGGAACGCCGCCTCACAGATGTCTGCGGGCTGGCCAGTGACGCGGATGGCTTTGTTGTCACCACCGGTCAGGGACTGCTGGCACAGCTGAGCACCAGCCAAGCTGATCGTCCGCCGCACATCCGGGCCCGCACAGATCTTGCCTGGGACAACCATCTGATCCCGATTGCCTGATCAATCAGCCAAGAAAGCAAAACGAAAGCAAAACGAAAATATTCCGTGACTTTTCGCAACCGGAGGCCTAGATAGGCCTGCGAAAGGATCCCCCATGGACGCAAGCGACAGACAGGCTGCTATTCTCGACCTGCTGACCCAACAGGACCGGGTCGAGGTTGAGGACCTCGCGCAGCGCTTTGGCGTCTCGCTGCAGACCATCCGCACCGACCTGCGCGATCTGGCCGCCCGTGGCGCGCTCTCCCGTGTGCATGGTGGCGCGGTCCGCAGCAGCAGTGGCGCCAGCCGCGACTACGCCGAACGGCGCAAGCTGAACGCCCGCGGTAAACGCGCCATGGCCACACTCGCCGCCGACCTGATCCCCGACAACTGCGCCGTCACCCTCAATATCGGCACCTCCACCGAACAGGTCGCCCGCGCCCTTTCCGGCCATCGCGGCCTCACCGTTCTTTCCAACAATATAAACATTATCAATATGATGATGGAGGATGAGAGCAAGGAACTGGTGCTTGTCGGCGGCGCCATCCGGCAAAGTGACGGCGCCATCGTCGGCGAGGACGCACTGGAGTTCATTGCTCGTTACAAGGTGGATATCGCGGTGATCGGCGCCTCGGCCATGGATGCGGACGGCGCCATTCTTGACCATGACCCGCGCGAAGTCTCCGTCGCCCGCGCCATCCTCAAAAACGCCCGCAAGCGTGTGCTTGTTTGCGATGGCAGCAAGTTCGAGCGCACCGCCCCGGTCCGCATCTGCGATATCTCCGATCTCGACGTGGTGGTCACCGACCGCCCCGTCCCCGCTGAATTTTCCCGCGCGGCAAAGGCCGCAGGCACGCAAATCCTCTGGGTTGGCGAAAACGAAAGTAGCGAAAATGTCTAACACAAACGCTCAAGACCAAATCACCGATATTTTCATTATCGGCGGCGGCATCAACGGCTGCGGCATCGCCCGTGACGCCGCCGGTCGCGGCCTGTCTGTTGCGCTGGCTGAGATGAACGATCTCGCTTCCGCCACCTCCTCCGCCTCGACCAAGCTGTTTCATGGCGGATTGCGCTACCTTGAATATTTCGAATTCCGGCTGGTGCGTGAGGCGCTGATCGAACGCGAGGTGCTGTTGACGGCGATGCCACATATCTCCTGGCCGATGCGTTTTGTGCTGCCCTTCCACAAGGACATGCGCTTTGACAACACCACGCCGACATCGAAACTGCTAACCACCATCATGCCGTGGATGAAGGGTCGGCGCCCGGCCTGGCTGATCCGTCTTGGCCTGTTCATGTACGACAGCCTCGGCAAACGCGGCATCCTTCCCGGCACCTCCAAACTGGATCTCGCCAGCGATCCCGCAGGCCGCCCGCTGGATCCGAAGTTCAAGACCGCTTTTGAATATTCCGACTGCTGGATCGAAGACGCGCGGCTGGTGGTGCTGAATGCCCGCGACGCCGAGGCCCGCGGCGCCGACATCATGACCCGCACCAAAGTCACCGGCGCCACCCGCAACGCGGACCACTGGGTGATTGACCTTGAAGACATCACCACGGGCGCAACCTCGCAGCGCCGTGCCAAGATGCTGGTCAATGCCGGCGGTCCCTGGGTGGCAGATGTGCTGCGTCAGAAGCTGGGCCAGAACAGCCGCGAAAGCGTCCGTCTGGTGCGCGGCAGCCATATCGTGGTCCCGAAACTCTATGATCACGGGCGCTGTTACTTCTTTCAGGGCACCGACGGGCGCATCATCTTCGCCATCCCTTATGAGGAAGACTACACGCTGATCGGCACCACCGACGCCGACCACCCCGACCCGCAGACCGCCCCGACCTGCACGCCGGAGGAACAGGATTACCTGATCAATTTCGCCTCGCAGTATTTCGCCAATCCGCTCAGCCGCGACGATATCGTCTGGACCTATTCCGGCGTGCGCCCGCTCTATGACGATGGGGCCAGCTCTGCCACTGCCGCCACCCGCGAATATGTGCTGACCCTGAACGACAGCGCCGCGCCGCTGCTGAATGTCTTTGGCGGCAAGATCACCACCTATCGCAAACTGGCCGAGGCCGCGCTGGAAAAGATCGCAACCGTATTCCCCGATCTGCCCGCCGACTGGACCGCAGGCGTTGCCCTGCCCGGCGGTGATTTCCCGGTTGGGGACGTGGCAAAACTGACCGCGAAACTGGCGCAGGACTATCCTTTCCTCAGCCCATACGCGACTCGCCGCCTGATCCGCGCCTATGGGACAGAGGCCTGGGACGTGCTGGGCACAGCCTCCACAGCTGCCGATCTCGGCCAGGCCTTCGGCGCCACCATCACCGCCCGTGAACTCGACTGGACCATCGCCCACGAATGGGTCCGCACCGGCGAGGATTACCTGTTGCGCCGCACCAAACTGGCGCTGCGCCTGAGCGAGGAAGAGCGCGCGGCGGTCGACGCATATATCCGCAGCAAGGCCGCAGATCTGGCCGCCTGAGTGCGGTCTCTGGGACGGGTGGGCGCCGGGCCATTTCAGGCCCCTGCGCCTTAACCCCTCCGCAACACTTCCACTCCCTATGCGTCCGCCCCCTGCGCAACGCCCATAAAAAGTATCAGCCTCACTGCCCGATTGTTTCGCACGCGAAACATTTGGTCAGAAGGACTGACATTGTTATCTGTGCTCATTAGCCGACCCTGCAGGGGCAATGCTGTCTCTTATGATTTCGGAGTGCGGGCGAAGCTATCCGGCAAAGCTGATGTCGCTGGCCGCAACACGACTGATCAAACCACCGGTATTCACCGCATGGTAAATTGAGCGTGGGGGCCGGGCAGCCTCATCCACGTGGCGATGCACCCATTGCCGCCCCTCCAGCGTTTTCAACGACTGAGACAAGGCGCGATCCGTAATCCTGCGCAGATTGCGCTTAATATCGTTGAAGTGGCTCGGCTCATGCAGGGCCGTCAGAATCGGCAACGTCCACGAACGCCGCAGCAAATCGCGATCTTCTTCGGCTGTGACACTGTGGATTTTATTGGCGGTGGCGGCGGCAGAAACGCCCAGCGCGGTCAGCCGAAACTCAGGCCGCAGCGGGTGGCCATAGCCGGGATTTCGCTCCAGCAACCCGATTGAGATCAGGTGATCAACGCTTTGCGCAAACGCCGTCCTGCTTGCCCCGGTGGCCGTCAGCAGCGGCGCCTGCCGCCCAGCAACGCCTGCGTGCAGATGAGCCAGAATAGGGATCGCCCAGGCCCTTGAGGTGGTGTTGACAAACGTCTCAATGTCCATAAAGTATAGTTAGTATATTTTCGATCAAAAGGAAAGACCATGGCGCTTATTTCAGTGGAAGACACCATCACAATCTCGTTTTCGGTCAAGGATCGCCACGCAACGGCGGATTGGTTCAAAACCATGCTTGGGTTTGACACGATCTACCACGCGGATGAGGCCGGTTGGTCGGAGCTTCAGACCAAGACATCCGGCGTCACAATCGGTCTGGGTGAGCATACCAAACCCGCCCCCGGCAACTGCGTTCCCGTCTTCGGTATCGCAGATCTGGATACGGCGCGGCAGAAACTGGAACAGGCCAAGGTGAAATTTGACGGCGAAACCGATGTCGTCGAAGGCATGGTCAAAACAGCGACCTTCTACGATCCTGACGGCAACGCGATGATGCTGGCCGAAGATCTGACCGGTGGCGCATGACGATGCGCCGTGTCTGCACGGCACCCGTCGCCCTGCTGTTTGCAGCGGGTGTCGCCTCTGCTGACCCTTTCAAGGAGATCACCGTCGGTGTTCCCGTGGCCTCGATCACCGATGCAGAAGCGTGGTATCTCACGCTGTTCGGCCCTGAGGTTGAGGTGCTAAAGCCCGTTCCCGGCGTTGTCGAATTCAAGGTGGCGCCCGATACGTGGTATCAGATCTTCGAAACCGAAAACCCCCAGCCATCCGGGGCTGTCGTCCGATTTCTGGTGGAGGATATGGCCGCCTCTCAGGCCAAATGGGCGGACGCTGGCATTGATACCGGCGCCGCTATTCAAATTCCAGATGTCGTGACCTATTCAGAGTTTACCGACCCTGACGGGAACGCCCTCGGACTTTATGACCTGCCGTAAGCGCTCAGAATTTCGCGACCAGTCAGACCGGCGCAGTTTCGGCGGAACGCCCCCGCAATGTATAGCGGGGGCGCTCCATCTCAAATCGTCACAAGCGATCAGAATTCCACGCCCTTCTGGGCTTTGATGCCGTCACGGAAGGGGTGTTTGATCTGGCCCATTTCGGTGACCAGATCGGCGATTTCGATCAGCTCCTCCTTGGCGTTGCGGCCGGTCAGCACAACATGGGTCATCGGCGGTTTTTCGGTTTCCAGAAACTCCACCACATCGGCGATATCGATATAGTCATAGCGCAGGGCGATGTTGATCTCATCCAAGAGCACCATGGTATTGCGCTCGTCGCGGATCATCTCCTTGGCCTTTTCCCAGCCCTGTTGCGCGGCGGCAATATCGCGGGCCTTGTCCTGTGTTTCCCAGGTAAAACCTTCGCCCATCGCGTAAAACTGGCACAAGTCGGAAAAATTCTCTTCAATCAGCGTGCGTTCGCCGGTCTGCCAGGCGCCCTTGATGAACTGCACCACGGCCGAGGGCATACCATGGGCGATGCAGCGCATGATCATGCCAAAGCCAGAGCTGGATTTGCCCTTCCCCGGGCCGGTGTGGACGATGATCAGCCCTTTCTCACCATCCTTGTTCTGCATCATGCGGTCGCGCGCGGCCTTCTTCTTGGCCATCTTCGCCGCGTGGCGTGCCGCTTCTGCTTCGGAAATGTCGGTCTCGGACTTATCGCTCATCGGGGCTCTCCTAGTGGTTCGCCCATGTCTTGACAAAGACAGGGGCAATGGCGCAAGGGGGTTTTGTTGGTTCCTGCCATTTGGCAGGCGAAGAGGGAATGTGACAGTTGGGCCATCCGGGCCAAACCAAGCACAGCCGCCCCCGCGACCGTGACCGGAGAGGTCTCCGATGCCACTGAGGAAACTCGGGAAGGCCGGATGACCGTCGAGGCCCCAGGCCTTGGCATCCGCAAGCCGGGAGACCTGCCAGCGCAAGAAACGCAACGGGCGGACGGGGTGTTCCGCGACCGGCAGGGATCCCTGCGCGACCTTCGCGCCCCCGCTGGCCCGCAGCCCCCTCGCTGAAACCAAGTGAAGGGCGCTCATGGCCGAGGTAACACTGACGATCTGCACCACCTGCCGTCGCGGCGAGGTGACCGACCCGGAGGCCCCGCGCCCCGGTGCGCAAATGCTGTCCGCCCTGCAGGCGGCCGACCTGCCCGAGGGTGTCAACGTGCGCGGTGTCGAATGCCTGTCGGCCTGCACCCGCGGCTGTTCCATGGTGCTGAGCGGCGGCGATGCCCGCTGGAGCTACATCTACGGCGATCTTGATCCCGACGAACATGTGCCCGACATCCTGACCGGCGCTGCCGCCTATGCCGCCACCACGGATGGTCTGGTGCCCTGGCGCGAACGCCCTGTGGTGTTCCGCAAGCAATCCATTGCCCGCATCCCGCCTGCACCTGTGGCGGCGCCTTCCACTCCCCCTTCGTTGTCCAAGGATTAATCCCATGAGCGACCTGAATAAAATCCCCGTCACCGTCATCACCGGCTTCCTTGGTGCGGGCAAAACCACCCTGATCCGCCATCTGATGCAGAACCCGCAGGGCAAACGTCTGGCCGTCGTGGTCAATGAATTCGGCACGGCGGGTGTGGACGGCGAAATCCTGAAATCCTGCGCCGATGAAAACTGCCCGGCAGAAAACATCATGGAGCTGGCCAATGGCTGTATCTGCTGTACCGTGGCCGATGATTTCATACCCACCATCGAACAGCTGATGGACCTGCCGGAAAAACCCGATCACATCGTGATCGAAACCTCCGGTCTGGCGCTGCCGAAACCCCTGCTGAAGGCATTTGACTGGCCCGCCATCCGCTCACGCATCACCGTCGATGGCGTGGTTGCGCTGGCCGATGCCGAAGCCGTCGCCAAGGGTCAGTTCGCCACCGATCTGGAGGCCGTGCAGGCCCAGCGCGAGGCCGACGAAGGCATCGACCACGAAACCCCACTGTCGGAACTGTTCAAGGATCAGATCTCCTGCGCCGATATCATCCTGTTGTCCAAGGCCGATCTCGCCGGTGAGGACGGTCTGGACAAGGCCCGCAGCATGATCGAGGCGGAAGCGCCGCGCAAATTGCCGATCCTGTCGATGTCCGAAGGCGTGATCGACCCGCGCGTCATTCTGGGGCTTGAGGCCGCCGCCGAAGATGATCTGGACGCGCGCCCCTCGCATCACGAACACCACCATCATCACGACGATGATCATGACCACGATCACGACCACCATCATGATCATGACCACAGCCATGACGATTTTGATACAATCGTGGTCGAAATGGGCGAAGTCTCCGATCCGCAACTGTTGCAGGATGCCATCGTGAAACTCGCCCGCGAGCGCAATATCCTGCGCGTCAAAGGCTATGTTGCGGTGGAAGGAAAACCGATGCGGATGCTCGTTCAGGCCGTGGGTGAACGCCTGCGCGCGCAATATGACCAGCCCTGGGGCGCACAGGCGCGCAAGACGGTTCTCGTGGTCATCGCCGAGCATGACAATATCGACGCCGAGGCGATCCGCGCCGAGCTGGGGGCCTGAAGCTGATGCGCCAAGGCGAAACTTCAACAGTTTCGCCCGGCGGCAACGCCGGGCAGCGCCCGACCTCCCCCACGGGAGGGCGCTTCGCTGCCTCCCGAGGCCGGGCGCTGCCCTCCGCTCTTCTTTCTGAAAGGGCCTGACCCATGCATGTCGTCTTCCGCGAAAGCCACGGCCTTGACGAGACCGACACCCCGCAGGACCTCGGGCAGACGCCTGCGGACCTTGTGGTGCTGTCCTTCTCCGACAGTGATCTCGGCGCCTTCGCGGCGGGCTGGCATCGCGGCAAGGATCGGCTGCCCACACTGCGGCTCGCCAATCTGGTGGCGCTGAAGCACCCGCTGTCGGTCGACGTCTACGCGGAACAAACGCTGGAGGGCGCCAAAGGCGTCCTCGTGCGTCTCATCGGCGGGGAAAGCTACTGGTCCTACGGGCTTGCCACCCTGCAGGATCTGGCCCGCCGCAAGGGCATCGCGCTGGCGATCCTGCCTGCTGACGGGCGCGAAGATCCGCGTCTGGATGAGCTGTCGACCCTGCCCGCCTCTACCCTGCGCCGTCTGCAGCATCTCTGCGACACCGGCGGCGCTGTCGCCGCACAGGCCGCATTGGCGCAGCTGTCGCTGGCGGCGGGGCTCTATGCCGGTCCGGTGGCAGGGCTGAAATCGGTGCCGCAATATGGCTATTACGACCCGGATCGCGGGGTGCTGGCAGATCTGCCTGCGTCGGAAAAACCGCTGGTTCTGGTCAGCTTCTATCGCTCCTATCTGACCGCCGCCGACACCGCGCCGGTGGATGCGCTGATCGGTGAGCTGCGCGGACGGGGCTACGCCGCCTATGGCGTCTTTGCCGCCAGCCTCAAGGCACCGGAGGCCGCCGACTGGCTGCGCAGCGCCCTGCCCGATCTGGCCCCGGCTGCGATCCTCAATGCCACTGCATTCTCCGCGCAGGGCAGCGACGGCAGCGCCTCGCCGCTGTCGACCACCGGCTGCCCGGTGTTTCAGGTGGCCCTGTCGACCGCCCGGCGCAAAGACTGGGCCGAGGCTGATCGCGGCCTGTCCCCGGCCGATCTGGCGATGCATGTGGTGCTGCCCGAGGTGGACGGACGGATTTTTGCCGGGCTGGTCAGCTTCAAGGCGCCGGGCAAGAAAGACCCCGACCTGCAATATTCCCGTTTTGCCCATCGCGCCGACATGGACCGGGTAAAGGCCGCAGTGGACCGGATCGAAGGCTGGCTGCGGCTGGCGCAACTGCCCAATCATGACAAACGTCTGGCGCTGGTGCTGTCGACCTATCCGGGGCGCGATCACAATCTGGCCCATGCGGTGGGGCTGGATGCACTGGCCTCCTGCGATGAAATCCTGCGCGAGCTGTGGGATCAGGGCTATGTGGTCGAACCGCTGGAAAGCACCGGCCTGCGCCTGATGGGCGAAACGCTGAGCCTGCCGTTACAGGACTACAGAACCGCCCTTGCAACCCTGCCGCAGGATCTACAGGATACCCTGGCCGAGGCTTGGGGCCAGCCGGAGGAAGACCTCGACTGCCGCGATGGGGCGTTTCATTTCAAAGCGTTGCGCGCGGGAAAGGCGCTGATCGCGCTGCAACCAGAGCGCGGCGAGGTGAAAACCCGCGTCGATGATTACCACGATCTCGACCGTACCCCGCGCCATGCCTATGTGGCGTTTTACATGTGGCTGCGCAGCCAATCCGACGCCATCGTCCACATCGGCGCCCATGGCACATTGGAGTGGCTGCCCGGCAAATCCGTCGCGCTTTCGGCTGCCTGCTGGCCCGAGGTGCTGACCGGCCCGCTGCCGGTGGCCTATCCCTTTATCGTCAATGATCCGGGCGAGGCCGCACAGGCCAAGCGCCGCATTGGCGCGGTTACCCTTGGCCATCTGCCACCGCCGCTGGCGCAGACCAATCTGCCGGACGGCATGGCGCGGCTCGAAAGCCTGCTCGATGAATATTCCACCGCCGACGGTCTGGACCCCGCCCGCCGCGACCGGCTGATCGATGACATCCGCGCCGAGGCACAGGGCACCGGTGTGGAAGCGGATCTGGGCCTCACCCCGGACAGCTGCGCCGCCGAGGCGATCACCCGGATCGACGCCTTTGTCTGCGACATCAAGGAAAGCCAATATGGCGAGGGGCTGCATATCTTTGGCACCGGCCAATGTGGGGTGAACGAACGCGCCGGTCTGATCGCGGCCCTCAATGGTCAAATGGTCGCCCCCGGCCCCTCTGGATCGCCCTTCCGCGGCCGCGCGGATGTGATCCCGACCGGGCGCAACCTCTTTACCACGGACCCCCGCGCGGTGCCCTCGCGGGCGGCGCATGCCCAAGGCGTCAAACTGGCGGAAGAGCTGCTGCGCCGCCACCTTCAGGACCACGGCGACTGGCCCACAGGGCTGGTGATCGACCTCTGGGGATCGGCCACCATGCGCACCGCCGGTGAGGAGTTTGCCATGGCGCTGCATCTTGCCGGGCTGGCTCCCAAATGGGATGAAGGCTCTGAACGCGTGTCGGGGTTCGAGGTACTGCCGCTCACGATGCTGAACCGCCCGCGCATCGACGTGACGCTCAGGGTGTCGGGTCTGTTTCGCGACGTCTTCCCCGGTCTGGCCCAGATGTTCGAGGCCGCCGCAGGCGCGCTGGCTGCCCGCGAGGAGAGCGGCGCAGACAACCCCTATCTGACCGAAACACCCCGCGTCTTTGGCCCCAAACCGGGCCAATACGGCCTGTCCATGACCCCGCATCTGGACGATTACACCGACGCGGCGCGGGCAGCGGCGGGCGAGGCCTGGCTCAATGCCTCCTCCCATGCGATTGACGCCAAGGGCGATATCCACGATGCCCGCGATGCGCTGGAGGCCCGGCTGCAAACCACGGACAGTTTCGTACATCTTCAGGATCTGCCGGAAACCGATCTGCTGGTGGCCTCGGATTATGCCGCCCATGAGGCGGGATTTGCCGCCGCCATGGCGCGGATCGGCCAAGAGGCACCGGCGCTCTACCACATGGACGCAACCCGCCCCGACAAGCCGCAGGCGCGCAGTTTGGGCGAGGAGATCGCCCGCGTCACCCGCGCCCGCGCCGCCAATCCCGACTGGGCCACCTCGATGATGAACCACGGCTTTCGCGGCGCGGCTGAGGTGGCAGCGACGCTGGATCACATGGCCGCCTTCGCGCATCTGGCGCAGGTGGTGCAGCCGCATCTCTTTGATCTCTACTTCGAGGCCACTTTGGGCCGCGAGGATCTGGTTGAGTTCATGAGCCGCGAAAACCCCGACGCCCTTGCCGCCATGCGCGACCGCTTCCGCGCCTTGCACGATGCAGGTCTCTGGAGCACCCGGCGCAACTCGATCATGGCCGAACTGGAGGGGGCGGTGTGAGCACCGCCGCCACACCCAAAGTCTATGGCTGGTGCCCCGGTGCGCTGCGCCCGATGATGTCGGGTGACGGGCTGGTGGTGCGGGTGCGCGCGCCCCTGGGGCGGCTCAGCCCGGAACAGGCGCGCGGTCTGGCCGAGCTGTCGCAGGCGCATGGCTCGGGTCTGGTTGATATCTCGGCGCGCGCCAACTTGCAGCTGCGCGGCATCCGTGAAGAGGCCCACGCAGCACTGATCGCCGGGCTGCGTGATCTTGGTCTGCTGGATGAGGACGCGGGTGCCGAGGCGCGGCGCAATATCACTCTGACACCCTTCTGGCAGGCGGGGGACGTAAGCCACCAGATTGCACTGGAGCTGGCGGCCGCGCTGACAGAGGCAACGGATCTGACGTTGCCCGGAAAATTCGGCTTCGCGGTGGATTGCGGCGCGGCTCCGGTCCTGACTGACACCGCTGCCGATATCCGTATTGAGCGCGATCAGAGCAATGCGGACGGGCTGCTCCTGCGGGCCGATGGGGCAGACACCGGCCTGCCAGTGACGGCAGAGGCCGCCGCTGGCGAGGCGCTCGCTCTGGCCCGCTGGTTTCTCGATCAGGGCGGCGCGACTGAGGGGCGTGGCAGAATGCACCAGCTGACGGCGCGCCGCGCGCCCCCGGCAGCGCATGCCGCCCCCGCCCCCGGCGCAACGCGGCTTGCACCACAGCGACCGGGTGGAACCCCCTTTGGCCTGTTGGTGGCGCTGGAATTCGGCCAGATGCCTGCCCACACGCTGGCCAAACTTGCCGATCACGGCGCACTGCGGCTGACCCCCTGGCGGATGCTGCTGGTGGAAGGCATCGACAGCCTGCCGCCCCTGCCCGGCCTGATCCTGGACGCCACGGATCCCCGCCTGCGTGTGAGCGCCTGCACCGGCGCCCCCGGCTGCCCGCAGGCGCGCGCGGTGACGCGCGATCTGGCCCGCGATCTGGCCGCTGCGGTCCCTGCGGGTCAACACCTGCATATTTCCGGCTGCGCCAAAGGCTGCGCCCATCCCCGCCCGGCCGATCTGGTCCTGACGGCCACCAGCGCGGATACATTCGACCTGATCTGCAATGGCACTGCCGCCGATCACCCGCTAAACACCTCCCTGAGCGCTGCCGCGTTGCGCGCCACTCCCGACCTACTGACAGAGGGCAGCTGACATGCTCCACAACTATGAGACCAACGGCGCCGCGATCTATGCCGAAAGCTTTGCCACCATTCGCCGCGAGGCCGATCTGGCGCGCTTCAACAAGGACGAGGAAAGCGTCGTCGTGCGCATGATCCACGCCGCCGGCATGGTGGGGCTGGAAGAGCATGTACGGTTTTCCGACGGCATGGCTGAGACCGCCCGCGCAGCCCTTGCCGAAGGCGCGCCGATCCTGTGTGACGCCTATATGGTGAGCGAAGGCATCACCCGCCCGCGCCTGCCCGCCGACAACGAGGTGATCTGCACCCTGCGCGACCCGAAGGTGCCGGAGCTGGCCAAGGAAATGTCCAACACCCGGTCAGCAGCGGCGCTGGAACTCTGGCGCCCGAAACTGGAAGGCGCGGTTGTGGCCATCGGCAACGCCCCCACCGCACTGTTTCATCTCCTGAACATGCTGAAGGTTCAGGACTGCCCCCGCCCTGCCGCGATCATCGGCTGCCCTGTGGGTTTTGTCGGCGCGATGGAGTCCAAGGACGCGCTGATGCAGGACCTGCCGGTGCCGTCGATGATCGTGAAGGGCCGTCTGGGTGGCTCTGCCATTACGGTGGCTGCGGTCAACGCGCTGGCGAGCTGGAAAGAATAAGCCATGACCATCTCCAAGGGCAAAGTGATCTGCGCCGGGCTCGGCCCCGGGGACCCCGATCTGATGAGCGTGCGCTCGCACCGGATGATCACAGGCGCGCGTCACATCGCCTATTTCCGCAAGGCCGGCCGCAAGGGCCAGGCCCGCGCGATCGTGGACGGGATGCTGGCCGAGGGCGTCACCGAACACGCGATGGAATATCCGGTCACCACCGAAATCCATTTCTCCGACCCCGAATACAACCGGGTGCTGGCGGAATTCTATGACCGTTGGGCCGATACGCTGGCCGAGATTGCCAAGGATGAGGACGTGGTGGTGCTCTGCGAGGGCGACCCGTTCCTCTATGGCTCTTACATGCACCTTTATACCCGCTTGCAGGGCCGTGCGGAGCAGGAGATCATTCCGGGCATCACCGGCATGTCCGGCTGCTGGACCGCCTCCGGCCAGCCGATCACCTGGGGGGACGATGTTCTGACCGTGGCCATGGCCACCCTCAGCGAGGAAGAGCTGGCCAAGCGCGCGGCGGAAACCGACGCGCTGGTGGTCATGAAGATCGGCCGCAACCTGCCCAAGCTGCGCCGCGCGCTGGAGCGTGCGGGCCGCGCTGATGACGCTTGGCTGGTCGAGCGCGGCACCATGCCGGGGCAAACCGTGCAGAAGCTGTCGGAGATCGACGGCGAAGTGCCTTACTTCTCCATCGTATTGGTGCACGGACAGGGGCGTCGGCCATGAGCAACACAGGAAATGGCTGGGTGGTGATTGCCGGTCTTGGTCCCGGAAACGAGGCGCTGGTGACGCAGGAAGTGCGCGACGCCATTGATGAGGCTACGGATATCGTCGGCTATATCCCCTACGTGAAGCGCATCGCGCCGCGCGACGGCCTGACCCTGCACGCCACTGACAACCGGGTCGAGGTTGACCGCGCCACCCACGCGCTGGAGATGGCCGCCGAGGGCAAGCGCGTTGTTGTGGTCTCCTCCGGTGATCCGGGTGTGTTCGCGATGGCCTCTGCCGTGTTCGAGGCGCTGGAAAACAGTGCGGAAGCCCACCCCGAGTGGCTGGACTTGGAGATCAAGGTTCTGCCCGGCATCACCGCGATGCTGGCCGCCGCTGCCGCCATCGGCGCGCCGCTGGGGCATGATTTCGCGGCCATCAACCTCAGCGACAATCTGAAGCCTTGGAGCCTCATTGAAAAGCGCCTGCAGCTGGTGGGCGAGGCCGGACTGGCGATGGCGTTTTACAACCCGCGCTCCAAATCGCGGCCGCATCAGTTTGCCCGCGCTTTGGACATCCTGCGGGAGGCTTGCGGCGCGGACACCCTCATCACCTTTGCCCGCGACGTGACCAAGCCGGGACAGGAGCTGCTGACCGTACCGCTGAAAGACGCCACGCCTGAGATGGCTGATATGCGCACCGTGGTGATTGTCGGCAACCGCGACACGCGGCGGGTGGGCAATTACGTCTACACCCCGCGCTACGCCGCTGAGGGTTAATCCGCAGGATGCGACAGCCAGGCCATCACCTCTGCCACGCTGCCCAATATAGGGCGCTGCCCTGCTTGGGCGGGCACCTGCGGCCTGCCGATCATGATGACCGGCAGGCTCAGCTCACGCGCAGCAGTGAGTTTGGCCGCGGCGCCCATGCCGCCGGCGTTCTTGGCCACCACATGCGTGATGCCATAGCGCTGCATCAGCGCGGTGTCACCCGCCACATCAAACGGCCCACGGGCGATTTCGACCGTGGTGTGCGGCAGCGGCAAATCCGCCTCCGGCGCATCCACCAGCCGCAGCAGGTAGTGGTGCTGGGGCTTGGCCGCGAATTGGGTGAGGTTCTGCTTGCCGATGGCCAGAAACACCCGCGCGGGCGCATCCGGCAGGGCGCTCACCGCACTTTCGATGCTGTCCGTGTGGAGCCAACTGTCGCCCTCCCCCGCCTGCCAGGCCGGGCGTTCAAAGGCGCAGAGCGGCACCCCCGCCGCCGCGCAGGCCTGCACTGCATTGGTGCTCATCTGCGCGGCAAAGGGATGGGTCGCGTCGATCACATGGGTGATGGCTTCGGCGAGCAAGTAGGCCGCCAGCCCTTCGCTGCCGCCAAAGCCGCCCACACGGGTCGGCAGCGGCTGGCGGACCGGCATGGCGGTGCGGCCCGCGTAGGAAAACACCGCATCTGCGCCCGCCTCGGCCAGGGTTTTGGCCAGGCTGGAGGCCTCGGTGGTGCCACCCAGAAGAAGGATGCGTGTCATGTCTGATGGCCTTTCCAAACACTGGCTCACAATCATTGGTCTGGGCGAAAATGGACTGGAAGGCCTGAGTGATGCAAGCCGGAAGGCGCTGGCGGAGGCCGAGGTTATTTTCGGCGGCCCGCGGCATCTGGAATTGGCTGGTGCTGGCGCCAAGGGGCAGTCCTGGCCGGTGCCGTTTTCGACCGAGCCGGTGCTGGCGATGCGCGGGCGGCGCGTGGTTGTGCTGGCTTCGGGCGATCCGTTCTGGCATGGGGCCGGCGGGTCGCTGATGCGGGATCTGGCGGCGGAGGAATGGGTATCATACCCCACGCCATCCTGCTTTGCGCTGGCGGCGAACCGGCTGGGCTGGAAGCTGGAGGAGGTTCTTTGCCTCGGCCTGCATGCAGCCCCCTATGCGCAGCTGCGACCACTGTTGGGCAAGGGTATGCGGGTGATCTGCACCCTGCGCGACGGTGCGGCGCCCGGCGAATTGGCGGCTTGGCTGGTTGAGAACGGCCAGCCGGATGCGCGGCTGTGTGTGATGGAGCGGCTGGGCGGCCCCAAGGAACAGCTGTTCCATACCACTGCTGAGGGCTGGGATGTGCCGCCGGGTGGGGCGCCGGTCCTTATGGCCATCGAAGCCATGCGGCCCGGGCTGCCGCAGGCTTCGGGGCTGGCGGATGCGCATTTCGCCAGCGACGGGCAGATCACCAAACGTCCCGTCCGTGCGCTGACCTTGTCGGCGTTGGCACCGCGCGCGGGGGAACTGCTGTGGGATATCGGCGGCGGCTCCGGCTCGGTCTCGGTCGAGTGGTGTCTGGTCGCACCCGGCGCGCGGGCGATTGCATTCGAGCCGCGCGCGGGCCGGCTGGAGAATATCCGCGCCAATGCGGCGGCGTTTGGGCTGGATCACCGGATGCGTGCGGTGCCGGGCAAGGCGCCGGAGGTGCTGGACGGCCAGCCCCTGCCCGATTGCGTGTTCATTGGTGGCGGCGGCAGCCAAGCGTTGCTGGATCACCTGTGGGACATCCTGCCCGCAGGCACGCGGCTGGTGGCCAATGGCGTCACGCTGGAAACCGAGACCCTGCTGATGCAGGCCCATGCGGCACGCGGGGGCCATCTCTTGAAGGCCGAGATCGCCGAAGCAGGCCCGCTGGGGTCCATGCGCGACTGGCGGCGGGCGCGGCCTGTCATTCAGTGGAGCGTCACGCGATGAAAGTGGCAGGGATCGGATTTCGTGAGAGCGCCACGGCGGCGGATTTGCAGGCGGCTTTGGCGCTGACCGGGGAGCGTGTGGATGCGCTGGCATCGATTGCAGAAAAGGCCAATACCCCTGCCATGCAGGAATTTGCACGCCAAACCGGCCTGCCGGTGATTGCGCTTCAGGAACAGGATATTGCCGGGGAGCAGACACTGACCTGCTCGCCACGGATTAAGGCGCGGTTCGGCACCGGCTCGCTGGCGGAAGCTGCGGCGCTGGCTGGAGCGCGCCATGGGGTACAGGGCGCAAAATCGCGCTTGTTCGCCCCCAGAGTCGTCACCGCGGATGGGCTTGCCACCGCGGCCATAGCAGAAAGACTTGAGCCATGACCGTTCACTTCATTGGCGCCGGCCCCGGCGCTGCCGACCTTCTGACCCTGCGCGGGCGCGACATCATCGCGTCCTGTCCGGTGTGCCTCTATGCGGGGTCACTGGTGCCGGAGGAAATTCTGAGTCACTGCCCGGCGGATGCCAAGATAGTGAACACGGCGGCGATGGATCTGGAGGCTATCGTGGGTGAGATCAAGGCGGCGCATGAGGCCGGTCAGGACGTCGCCCGCCTGCATTCCGGCGACCTGTCAGTGTGGTCGGCGATGGGCGAGCAGTTGCGTCGCCTGAAAGCCGAGGGCATTCCAGTCAGTGTCACCCCCGGTGTGCCGTCCTTTGCCGCTGCTGCGGCGGCGCTGGGAACGGAACTGACCCTGCCCGGCCTTGGCCAGTCGGTGGTGCTGACCCGCACGCCAGGGCGGGCGTCCTCAATGCCGGCAGGCGAGTCGCTGGAGAATTTTGCCAAGACCGGCGCCACGCTGGCGATCCATCTGTCGATCGGCAATCTGGACCATGTGGTCGACAGCCTCACACCGCATTACGGCGCGGATTGCCCGGTGGCGGTGGTTTACCGCGCCAGCTGGCCGGATCAGCAGATCCACCGCGCCACGCTGGAGACCCTCAAGGACTCGCTGGACGAGAAGATCTCCCGCACGGCGCTCATTCTGGTGGGGCCGGTGCTGAAGGGCGAAGGCTTTGACGAAAGCTGCCTCTACTCTGCCGATTACGACCGCCGCTACAGGCCGCAAAGCGCAGACAGCCCGTGGTCGAGCTGGAGCCATGGCGATGACTGATAAGACCCCTCCCGGACTGATGATTTCGGCGCCCTCCTCGGGTACCGGCAAAACCACCGTGATGCTGGGCCTTCTGCGGGCGCTGGCTGAGGATGGCCTTGTGGTGCAGCCCTACAAGAGCGGGCCGGATTATATCGACCCGGCGTTTCACCTGGCAGCCGCCAAACGGCCGAGCTTCAATCTGGACACCTGGGCGATGGACGCAGGCCTGTTGGATGCGGTCACGGGACAGGCGGCGGGCGCGGAAATCTGCATCGGTGAAGGCTCCATGGGGCTTTATGACGGCGTGGCGACGCGCGGACAGTCGGGCTTTGGCTCCTCTGCCGAAACCGCCAAGCGGATGGGCTGGCCGGTGGTGCTGGTGGTCGATGTGGGCGGTCAGGCGCAATCAGCGGCGGCCACGGCGCTGGGGTTCAAGAACTATGACACCGAAGTACCCTTTGCCGGTGTGATCCTGAACCGTGTCGCCAGCCCGCGCCATGAACGGCTGACGCGATTGGGCATGGAGAAGGCCGGGATCAAGGTGCTGGGTTCCCTGCCCCGGCGTGGCGATCTGGCGCTGCCGGAGCGGCATCTGGGCCTCATTCAGGCGGTGGAACATCCGGATCTGGAAGCCGCGATTGCAGGCTATGCATCCTTCCTGCGTGAGCATGTGGATCTGGAGGCGATCAAATCGGCGGCACTATCGGGGGCGGCCCCTGCAGCTGCCAGCCTGCCCACGCCGCCCGCCCAGCGGATTGCGCTGGCGCGGGATGCGGCGTTTTCCTTCACCTATCCGCATCTGCTGAGCGGCTGGCGCGCGGCGGGGGCAGAGATCCTGCCGTTCTCACCGCTGGCGGATGAGGCGCCGGCGGCGGATGCCGATCTGGTCTGGCTGCCCGGCGGCTATCCAGAACTGCATGGCGGCACGCTGGCGGCGGCGGAGACCTTCCGTGCGGGCGTTCGCAAACATGCCGAGACCAAGCCGGTGCATGGTGAGTGCGGCGGCTATATGGCGCTGGGGGAGGCGCTGATCGACAAGGCGGGCACCCGCCACCAGATGCTGGGACTGCTGGGCCTGGTGACGTCTTACGAAAAGCGCAAGTTCCACCTCGGCTACCGCCGCGCGATCCTGCAGGCCGGTATGCCGGGTTTTGACACAGGCACGGCGTTGCGCGGGCATGAATTCCATTATTCCACCATTCTGGAAGAACCCGACGCGCCGCTGGCCAATGTCATGGACGCTGACGGCAACCCGGTGCCAGAGACTGGCTCCATCAAGGGCCATGTCACCGGCACCTTCTTCCATCTGATCACCGGAGAGCAGGGATGAGCGGTTTTGTCTCCTTTGTGTCCTCTGGCCCCGGCGACCCGGAGCTGCTGACCGTGAAGGCGGTGAAGCGGCTGGAGGCGGCGGATGCGGTGCTGTTTGACGATCTGTCCTCCGGGCCGATCCTGACCCATGCCCGCGCGGATGCCGATCTGGTGGGCGTGGGCAAACGGGCCGGCCGCCCCTCCCCCAAGCAGGACCATGTGAGCCAGCTGCTGGTCGATTACGCCCAGAGCGGTCTGCATGTGGTGCGGCTGAAATCCGGGGATTCCGGTGTGTTTGGCCGGTTGGAAGAAGAGATCACCGCGCTGCGGCAGGCCGGTATCGGGTTCGAGATCGTGCCGGGCGTCACGGCCGCCTCGGCGGCGGCGGCGGCGGCGAACATCCCGCTGACCCGGCGCATGACGGCGCGGCGGCTGCAGTTTATCACCGGCCATGACGTCACCGGTGGCCTGCCGGACAATCTGAATATGGCCGCCCTTGCCGATGGTGAGGCCACAACGGTTGTCTACATGGGCAAGAGCACCTTTGCGGCGCTGGCGGAAAAGCTGATGGAGGCGGGGTTGCCGCCCCAGACACATGCGCTGGTGGCGTTGGGGGTGTCGACACCGGAGCAGGAACTGCATTGCCATACAGTGGGGGACCTGCCGGCCGCATTGCGGGCGATGCGGACCACCGCGCCGGTGCTGATCCTCTATGGCCCGCTGGCCGATCAGCCCGCAGATCCGGCCCACGCCGGATTGGATGCCCCCGAGACCAGCTGATCCGCATCAGGCGGTCGGCCGCGATACGCGTCAGACCCTCTGCTCGCCTGTGCGGGTGCTGCGCCCTCTTTGATGCTCCTGTCTGCGCTGTGCGGATGGGACGTCCTGCTATGGTGCGCGCAGGGTCCCGCTGACCCGAGGGCGCGTCGCTAACATCTCTTGCGGAGCCGGATTCAAACTTGACCGAGTCAGGCGCCAGCGGGCACATAGGCGGCATATGGTGTTCCAACGGCGCTAAGCGTCAGGACTGAAACGGGAATGAGGAACGGTGGACCCAATCGCGGCACCGAAGCCTCAACCGCCCCCGCGACTGTGAGCGGCGAGCAGCTTTCCAACACCCACTGGCCAACGGGCTGGGAAGGGGGAGAGCAAGCAGCGACCCGCGAGTCAGGAGACCGGCCATGCCACATAATCAACCCGTCGGGTGAGACGGAGAGGAGACAGTAATGCATATCGAACCAGGCATCGTTGATGCCACCAAAATCGGCTTGTCTTATGCCACCGCAGCTGGCGCTGCGACTTATGCCGCCAAGGAAACCTTTGCGGATCTGAAAAAGACCAATATCGTATCCTATGCCCTGCGCGCCATGATCGCGACCGTGGGCGTGTTCCTGTTTTTCGAGGTGCTGCCGCATTTCCCGGTTGGCGTCTCAGAGGTGCATTTCATTCTCGGCTCGACTCTGTTCCTGATCCTAGGGGCCGCGCCTGCGGCCTTTGGTTTGGCGGCGGGTCTGCTGATCCAGGGCGTGTTCTTTGCGCCGTTTGATCTGCCGATGTATTTCATCAACCTGACCACCCTCTTGGTGCCGCTGTTTGCCCTGCAAGCGCTAGCCGCCCGTATCATCGCGCCGGGCACCGCCTATGTCGACCTCAAGTACAGCCAAGCGCTGGCGCTGAGCACCGCTTATCAGGGCGGCGTGGTGGCCTGGGTGGCATTCTGGGCCTTCTACGGTCAGGGGTTTGGTGGCGAAACGGTAACTTCCGTGCTGACCTTTGGTGGCGCCTATATGCTGGTGGTGCTGATTGAGCCGATTGCCGATCTGGCGGTTCTGGCCGGTGCCAAGGCAATGCGTGGCCTCAACGGCAGCGCGCTGGTGACACCGCGTCTTTACAACAACGCCTGATCCTTGGCACATGACTGAACCGGCACGGCCCCGCCTTCGGGGCCGTGTTTTCATTTGAAAGGCCCGCAATGATTGACCTTACCCTGATTGGCATCGGCACCGGCAACCCGCAGCATCTGACCCTGCAGGCGGTGGAGGCGCTGAATACGCAGGATCTGATCCTGATTCCCAATAAGGGCGCCGGGAAGGATGATCTGGCGGGGTTGCGCCAAGCCATCTGCGCCGCAGCGATCCGCGAGGGCGGCCCGGACCATCCCGCGCCCCGCATCGTGGAATTCGACCTGCCGGTGCGGGATGAGGCGACGCAGGACTATCGTCAGCGGGTCGATGACTGGCATGACGCGATTGCTGAGATCTGGTGGCAGACCATCACCACCCATCTGCCCGAAGGTGGCGCGGTTGGGTTTCTGGTCTGGGGGGATCCGTCGCTTTATGACAGCACGATGCGCATTGCTGACCGGCTGAAAACGCGGGCCGAGATTGCCCTGCGCGTCATTCCCGGCATCACCTCCATTCAGGCGTTGACGGCGGCGCATGCGATCCCGATCAACACCATCAACGGCCCCTTCACCATCACCACCGGGCGGCAGCTGCGCGATGCGGGCTGGCCGGAGGGGACCGAGACGCTGGTGGTGATGCTGGATGGCGCCTGTTCGTTCCGCTCGCTTGATCCCGCAGGCCTTCAGATCTGGTGGACGGCCTATGCCGGGATGGAAAACGAGATTTCGATCTCAGGCCCGTTGGGAGAGGTCAGCGATCAGATCATCGAAACCCGCGCCAACGCCCGCGCGGATCATGGCTGGATCATGGATATCTATCTGCTGCGGCGGGCTGTCTCCAGCCCTCCACGGTGACGCGTAAAAACAGCAAGGCCAGCCAAGCCACCCCGCTTGAGTGGACCTTGCACGCCCCTCACAGACAATTTTCGAAATAACAGTGTTATATGTCGAAGCTTTCAAACGCGTACAGGCGACTTCACGCGATATATTTGATAGTGAGCTAGCGCCATAATTTGAGCTAAACACAACATGGAGCATTTCGCTCCCAAAGCCACGTCGTGCTACAAGCGACCTTCTCGTAAAGATGAGAGTGAAGCCTTGTCGCCATACATTATTAGCAGCGGTTGATAGTCCTCACTCTCGGTGCCTTGACGGAGTTCCGCTTCGGGCTGCGTGCGGTCTTCGAGTAGCTGGGCTGCACGGCGATCTTGCTGAAGGCACGCAGACGCATTGGGTGGCCCTGAACCCAACCTGTATCTTGGATGGTTTCGCTGCGCGTGCGCCACAGCGCGTTCTGCCACCCGAATTCACAGGTTTCAGGTGAAGCTTGGATAAACCACCTTGGTCAAGCCAAGGTGGCCGGTCTAAACGGGGCAGTTTACACTCTGCTGGAAAGGGCGAAGCTAGATTATGCCAAAATCTCGCTTCAGAGGTTGGCAGCGTGTCAGACCGCCGGGCGGCGGACAATCAGTCACAACGAGACGGAGGAACTAATGCAGGCTCTGCCGCCCATATTTGTCTAACGCTGCACAAGGTGCGGCAGCGTGAGGTCACCGGCAGACAGGTTTACGGTTTCACCGATTTTCATCACAACAGCTTTTTTTGCGCCCAGGCCTAGTTTTTCCGCTGCCTTGCGGAACTTTATTGGCGCTTCAAACGGGTTTTCCGGCGTCAACGCAATTGTTCCCCAATGCATACCGATTGCGGCTCGGGCGCCAACTTTCATTGCCAGTTCAACAGCTTCTTCAGGGGTGACATGGGCTCCCTTCATCAGTTTGCGCGGCTCATATGCTCCGATAGCCACCAACGCCAAATCGAAAGGCCCCGCCCTTTTGCCGATCTCGTCAAAGACAGGTCCGCTCGCTGTGCCCCCCGAAAACCAGATGCGGCCTTCGTCGGTGAAGATGCCAAAGCTGGCCCACAGCGTTTTGTTCTTGTCACGGAGACCGCGACCGGAGTTGTGAAGTGCCGGCAAGGTGGAGATCGTGAGGGCGCCGGAGCGCCAGCTCTCCCACCAATCCTGTTCGATCACCTTTGAATAGCCGCGGCTGGTAAAGAATGCTCCCAGACCCAATGGAACAATAACGTGGATGTCCGCCTTGTAGGGATAGGCTTCGATTGTCGGAGCATCGAGATGATCATAGTGGTTGTGGCTAACCAGCAGCACATCTGCCTTGGGCAACTCGGCTCCGGTGATCGGAGCTGCGACAAACCGCTTGGGGCCAAAGCCCGCAGGACCGGCAGTTTCCCCGAGGAACGGATCTGTCAGTATGATCTTGCCACCCAGCCTAATGATGAATGCAGAATGGCCCAGCCATGTGACGCTTGGATTGCGGGCCTGCGCCAATTGCCGACGGAATTCATCACCTCCCAGGACATGATCGCTGGGAATAGGTGTTTTGAAAGAAGAGAACAGCTGGTTCATGATGAACCCGAGCATTTCTCCGGCGGACCCTTCGCGTACCGGGCTGCCGGGAGGGTTCCGGAACCTGTGGTTGGCCGTGTGATGGCTGGGTGTTGAGCTGCTCATGGTCTGAATCTTGTCTCTTGTTTCATAGGAAGTACATGCGCCTAGCAGCGCAAAAATTCCGGCTGTGAGGAGAGCGGTACTCCTCAATTTCATGTTCGTTGCCCGAGGTTGCCAACCCAAGCTTGCCTGCCTGACCTGGCGGCCCTTCTCACGGCGCATGCCATGGCGCATGAACAAGGCACCATGGCATTCCTGGCAGTGGATTGATTGGCCTTCCCATGTGTGTTCAGCTTTTGCTGCTGGCACTTGCGACTGCCGATATCTTTTCGATCAGCATTTGAACGGCAAGGTCGAAAACCTCTTCGTTGGAAGGGATCGGGCTGCCCAGATGGCGGGTCAGGTTCGGGTATTGAGCCGGATCGAGCTTTTTTTGTTTTTCCCTGACCAACGCCTTACTTCGGTCCGGATTAGAACCGAACAGATTTTCACCGGTGCCAACACCAATCGCCATGGAAAGCAGGACTTCTCCGAACACTGGGATTTGCCGTTCCGGGAGGCCGGAGTGCTCCAATGCACGATAGATTGCGTCAATCACGTAACTGGCAGCCCGAGCATCAGACTCAGACAGATTGGTGACTTCCAGTCCAATCGTCGGGAAGACCAGATAAACGCTGCGGACGGAGGATGCGATTTCTGTAAGCTGAGTAGCCCAGTCTTCGTCTGTTACATCTATCGCCGGCAGCATTCGTGAGTAGATCCGGTCTGCCATCGCTTGCAGCAGTTCGTTCTTGCTGCGGAAATAGCGATAGATCGCCGTAGGATCCGCATTCAAGGCCTTGCCAATTTTCCGGAGCGACAGTTTTTCAAGGCTTCCAACCTCCTCCGCCAAGGTGAGGGCGGTGTCCAGGATCAGTTCCGTGCTGAGACTGGTTCCAGCTTTGAAGATCAAGTTATTGGTTTGGATGGTTGAATTTTCTGAAGTCATGACGCGAATGTGATCGCTTTTGACGGGAAGTCAAGCCCGTTGTCACCACTAGCAGTCAACAGATGTTGACAGTGATTGATGATTCTCAATATCAAGGGAGGCATCTTCAAGACACTTCTGCCAAGCCGTGCAATTGCCAAGCAGCGGCAGGGTGGCTCGGCCAAAGGGAAGTCAAGATGACGATCAAGCTGAAACTGAACGGCCAAACGCATACCGTCGAAGCTGCCCCGGGGACCCCGCTTCTTTGGGTGATACGGGACGAACTGAAACTCACCGGAACGAAGTTCGGCTGTGGCATCGCCTCATGCGGCGCCTGCACGGTGCATATGGACGGTGAGCCTGTGCGCTCCTGCCAGACATACATCGAAGATACAGAGGGCGCTGAAATCACCACCATCGAGGCCGTCGGTGACGGAGCGATCGGTGCGGCTGTGCAGCAGGCTTGGCTGGAGCTGGATGTTGTTCAATGCGGTTACTGCCAATCCGGGCAGATCATGTCTGCGACAGGCCTGCTCGCCGAGAACCCCAAACCCAACGCGGAAGAGATCGACGACTACATGTCGGGGAATGCCTGCCGATGTGCTGCGTACCAGCGTATCCGGGCGGGCATCCTGCGCGCTGCTGAAATTCTGGAGGGCTGAAGATGACCGCGAATACGTCCCGTCGTAACTTTCTGAAGGGGGCTGCGGCTTCCACAGCTGTTCTCTTTGTCGGAGTAAACCCCAGCGGCGGTCTTGCCGCTGCCGGGGAAAGCACGGCTCAGTTCAACCCGTTTGTCAAAGTCGGGTCGGACGGTGCAGTGACAGCAATCGTCAAGCACTATGAGGCTGGCCAGGGCATCAGCACCGGGCTCTCCACGCTGATTGCAGAAGAAATAGGCCTGCGTCTTGATCAGATCGAATTCGAGTTCGCGCCATCTAACCCTGAACTTTATGCCAACCTCAGGTTCGGGATTTTCCAGGGCACCGGCAGTTCCACCTCCCTCGTCAACTCCTGGGATCAGTACCGCCAGGCTGGTGCGGCAGCCCGTGAGATGCTGATCGCGGCCGCGGCTGCGGCATGGGGAATTAATGCTTCGGAAATCACAATCGACGAGGGGATTATCAGTGCTGCCGGGCATTCTGCCCCTTTCGGCGACTTTGTGGCGGCGGCCGCACAACTGCCGACACCTGAAAACCCGCGCCTGAAAGATCCGGCAGACTATAAGCTGATCGGCTCACCTGCCGCCCGCCGTCTGGATTCCGCAAGCAAAGGCAACGGTCAGGCAAAATTCGCCATGGATGTGCATCTGCCCAATCAAATGGTTGTATTGATCAAGCGCCCACCGTCGCGGGGTGCCCTGGCCGTCAGCTTTGACGACAGCGCCGCGCAGGACGTGCAAGGCTACCTGCATTCTGCAGTTCTGCCAAACAAGGCGGGCATCGCCGTTTATGCAGAAAACACCTGGGGCGCAATTCAGGCGCGGGACGCGGTTGAGGCCGAGTGGGATCTCTCCGCCGCCGAGACCCGCAGCTCTGATGAGGTCGAAGCCGAAATCAGGGCGGCGCTGGACGCCGAACCTGAGTTCCGGGCGAACGGCACGGATCCGGACGCCGTGGCGGCCGACATCAAGGGGGCGGAAAAAACCATTGAAAAAACCTTTTACTTCCCACTGCTGGCGCACGCCCCGATGGAGCCGTTGAATTGCACCATTGAACAGACCGAGGATGGCGACATCGTGCTCCATGATGGGGCGCAGATGCCGACGGCAACCCATCTGGCCTATCAGGAAATCTTCGGACTGCCCCAGGAAAGAATTCACATAAAGTCGATGTTCGCAGGCGGGTCCTTTGGCCGCCGGGCAACCCCATCGGCGGACTATCAGGTCGAAGCGGCGCTGGCCTTTATCATGACGGATAGGACGCGGCCGGTGAAACTGGTCTGGACGCGCGAGGATGATATTCAGGGTGGCTACTACCGGCCTGCCTTCGGCCACAAGGTGCGGATTGGCCTAGATGCCAAGGGGGCCATCATCGGCTGGCAGCATCAAATTGCTGGCCAATCGGTGATGAAAGGCACCCCGTTTGAACAAATCGTCGTGCATAACGGCGTGGATCACACTTCCGTGGAAGGGGCTGTTGATACCGCCTACAGCATTCCGGGATTTGCCCTCGGCCTAACCGACACTCAAAAGGCAACATCAGTCTTGTGGTGGCGCTCCATCGGCCACGCCCACACGGCCTATGTGATGGAAACAATGATGGATCTGGCGGCCAAGGCGGCCGGAGCCGATCCGCTGGAGTACCGGCTGATGTATCTGGCAGGCGCGAACAACAAGAACCAGCAGAGGAAGTCAGCGGCTCTGAAACTGGCCGCAGACAAGGCCGGCTGGGGCAAGGCGCCTGCCGGTCATGCGCAGGGGATTTCGGGCCATATGTCCTTTGGCACCTTTGTTGCGCTTGTTGTCGAAGTCTCGGGCAATGTGGAGGACGGCGTGAAGATTGAGAAAATCACATGCGCCGTGGATTGCGGCATTGCCGTCAATCCGGACATCGTAGACGCCCAGATCCAAAGCGGCGTCGGGTACGGTATCGGTCACATCATGCGCGATCAGATCACCCTGAGCAGCGGCAAAGTGGACCAGTTCAATTTCCCAGACTATGAGCCGCTGCGCATCGGCGACATCGGAGCCATTGATGTCCACATCATCCCCTCGGCTGAAGCCCCCAGCGGCATCGGCGAACCCGGAACGCCCCCCGCTGGGCCAGCTCTGGCCAATGCTGTCGCAGCCTTGGCTGGCACGATGGTCAGCACACTGCCGATGACTGAGAACGGCGTAACTTTTTCCTAAACCGCAAACTCTTCAAGGAAACGACACGACCATGAGAATTGATTGGACGCTGCCCGACAAACGGGTTGGCTTCTGGGGCTTTATCGACACGCTGATCGGCCCAGGGGCAACAAAAGCAGAAAAGAACCTGCAGCTTTATCCGCCGTTCATCTTTGCCGCCGGCGTTATTGTCTTCGGCTTCTATCAGAACACTGATTGGAATGTTTGGCAGTATATTCTGGTGTCATTGATGGCTGTGGATATGGTCGGCGGTGCCATCACAAATTCGACCTCCGCCGCCAAGCGCTGGTTCTTCCGTGAAGGTGAGGGTTTCAAGGCCCACATGACCTTCATTGCGATCCACCTGATCCAGATCACCTTGTTCAGTTGGGCATTTCTGGGCTTTGATTTGGGCTGGATTGCCATGGTCTATGGCTTCACCCTTGCGTCCTGTGCGGCGATCCTTCTGACACCTCTGTACCTGCAGCGCCCATTTGCGGCCCTCATCTACTGCATCGCGCTGCTTCTGTCGCTTTATGTCTTCGAGAATCCTGAACATCTGGAATGGTTCCTGCCCATCCTCTTCTTCAAGCTTCTCGTCAGCCACACGCTGCGGGAAGAGCCCTATCAGCCCTGATGACTGACCCTGTCTGACTGGGGCCTGAACCCGGAGTGGCTCAGGTCCTGGCCAGAGCTGGGCGTGCGTAGAACACACGCATTTTTGCCCTCTGCCTCAATTTCTTAACTGCAAAGATTGGAAATACCATGCTGTTCTCAAAGCTCTTCAACCCGACCGCGACCGCCATTGCTCTGGCAACCCCTGTTTTGGCTGAGGTAACTTATAAAACCCAACAGGGTCACACCGAAGTCCGCGTAAAATGGAGCCACGCAGGCGTCTCGATGCAGCATGGCGAGTTCACCACGGCTGAAGGCACGCTGGTTTTGGATGAAGCCAATGTCGAAGGCGCACGCCTGAAAGCGGTTGTGGATGCAACCAGCATCCATTCCGGTGTCGCTGCGCTGGATGATCACATCAAGAATGCCGACTTCCTGGAAGTGGAAACATATCCGGAAATCACCTTTGAAAGCGCCTCAGTGACCCGCACCGGTGACAAGACCGCTGATATAGCAGGCAACCTGACCATGCACGGCGTGACCAAACCCGTGACGCTTCAGGCCACTTTGACCCATATCGGAGAGCACCCGTTGGGGCAGTTCCTAGAGTACTACAAGGGCGATTGGGCGGCGTTTTATGCGCGAACCGAAATCGAGCCGAAAGACTTTGGTGTTGGCATGACCATCCCGGTTGGGACACGGTCATCGAAATCGACACTGAAATGCAGGCCGTGGAATAACTGCTCCCCGAAGACACGGTGCCGTCTCCCGCGAAAGAAACGGCACCGATCAGCACGTGACTGCGCGTAACGGACGGGAAAGACGAAGAAAACTCCAAGGCACCGGGCGATCTCGCGCCTCAACGCGGCCCGATAGGACAGGTAGTCACTACCCCGCACCATCGGGGTTTCAAGATATGGCTTTTCGCCAGTGCCGAGGTGCGACACGCACGGATTCCAACTGCGAAGAATATGGCCGCAAGTATTGGCGACTGATGCGCGGTGGCGGTGCGCTTGCTCAGCGCTTCACATTCTAAAAGCTCATCAAGAGCGACAAGCCGTCGCCCCAGTGGGAAGAGAGGCAGGCAGCTGAATTACGACCAGATGCAGAAGAAAGTCATGGCTGTGCGAAAAACGGCGAGCCTGGCTGAATACTCACTGCACGGTCTGCTTTAAAAACCGCTGGTTAATTGGTTGAAGTCGGTTGCACAGATCAGCAGGTTGTCGCGATCACAGGGCAAAAGAGCCTATCCTGGTTCAAAAGTATTCGAAAGGGGCAGCCAAAAGCCCCTGGCGAAAGAGGCACAAAGCCTCAGAGACCGAAACAAAAACAGATCGTGAACGTAGAAATTTTTGGGTCAGCCGTGACATTCCCCGTTCGGGGTGAGCGGTCAAGGTGGCGGCTCACTACTTGATAAAGTGGCGGGGAGACAGGGATTCGAACCCTGGGAACGCTCTCACGTTCAACGGTTTTCAAGACCGCCGCATTCGACCACTCTGCCACCTCCCCGGTCGGCGCCGGGTTTAGGCGCTGGTTGCCCGTCTGGCAAGAGGGAATTGCACCCTATCCCGTTTCACAGTGTCCGCCACCTGTCCCGGATACCCTGCGCTGCGGGCCGAGCGTGACGGGCTGCCACAGGGAACCGGGATCGCCGAAAACTTGCCGAGCGCGCTGTGGCAGGGTTTCCTTGCGTTGGCGTGGCGGCTATGCTGCGCCCATCATAAGGGCGCCGGAACAACCGGTACAGGAACAGCTGACGCCGAAGCAATCGGCACGGAGCGCAGGACAGCGCGCATAAGAAGGCGCAAAGCGCCGTCAGATACGGGCAAGGAAGCACACATGGTTCACGCTATGTCGACACGCAAACACAGCGCCAAAGGCCAAGGGTCTTCGCGCCGGGGCCGACGGCTTGCGGCGGCACTGACCGGGCTGATGATCCTCGGCGCCTGCGAAGAAGGCCCCGGATTGGCCTTCCTCAAACCAAAGCCACAGGAAGACGGCGCCGTCACCCCTTCCAGCAGCACCCGCCTGGTTGAACGCGAGGTAGAGGCACCGGAGGTATTTCAGGTAACCGAAGCGGGTCTTTGGGATGGGCGCCCCTCGCTGGGCGGGGTCTGGGTGGCGCATCCGGATGCCGAAGATCCCGAACAGGTGATCATCCGCAATCAGGCCAATGGCAAATTTGTGATCGGTGCGCTGTTCCGGCGTGAGCGGGAAATTCCCGGTCCCCGGCTGCAGGTGTCCTCCGATGCGTCCGAGGCTCTGGGCATGTTGGCGGGTGCACCGGTTGAACTGAATGTCACCGCGCTGCGCCGCGAAAAAGTTGCCGATCCGGAGCAGGCAGCGGAGGTCATCCTTGAAGAGGCCGATGTCGCCCTTGCCGATGGCGGCGATATCGACACGCAGCCTTTGGACCCGATTGCCGGTGCTGCGGCGGCCATTGACGCGGCGGCCCCGACCGCTGTTGCGCCTGCGCAGACAGCCGCACCCGCCGTGGCCTCAACCGCAACTAAGGCTGCAGCAGCCAGTTCCTCTCTGAACAAACCCTATATTCAGATCGGTATTTTCAGTGTTGAGGCCAATGCCAAACGCACCGCCGATCAGATGCGCAATGCCGGGCTTATGCCCTCAGTCCTGTCCCAGTCCAGCAACGGAAAACCGTTCTGGCGGGTGCTGGTCGGGCCGGCCCAATCGAAATCCGAACGCAGTCAGCTGCTGAAGAGCGTCAAGGCCGTCGGCTTCTCCGATGCCTATGCGGTCACCAATTGACCTCGCTTGTGCGGCTCTGCTTGACGTGACCAACCGGAAAGACGCTTCTGTCATGACCTTTCTCCCCTCTCCGCTTCGCTCTGCTTTGAAACTGACCTGTGCGGCTGGCCTGTTGGTCAGCCTTTCGGCGCTGTCGGCTGCGGCCTTTGATACCCGCGCGCGCGCCGCCTATGTGCTGGATCAGGAGACCGATACCGTGCTGCTGGCCAAGAACGCCGATCTGGCGCTGCCGCCTGCGTCGATGTCGAAGCTGATGACGCTGTATGTGGCGTTTGAAGCGATCCGCGATGGCCGCCTGACACTGGATGAGCGGCTGCCGGTCAGCGAACACGCCATGAGCTATAAGGGCTCGACCATGTTCCTCAACACCCAGGATCGGGTCCGGGTGGAGGATCTCTTGCGCGGGATTATCGTGCTGTCGGGCAATGACGCCTGCGTGGTGCTGGCCGAAGCGTTGAGCCCGGATGGCACTGAGGCGGGGTTTGCCCGCTACATGACCAAACGGGCGCAGGAAATGGGGATGGAGAACTCCACCTTTGCCAATTCCAACGGCTGGCCCGCCGCCGGGCACCGGATGTCGGTGGAGGATCTGGCGATCCTCGCTGAAAAGCTGATCGAGGATTTCCCGCAGTATTACCCGCTGTTTGCCGAGCGGGAGTTTGAATTTGATGGCCGCGCGCCCTCCAATGTGCGCAACCGCAACCCGCTGCTGGGTCTGGGCATCGGCGCGGATGGTCTGAAGACCGGCCACACCTCCGAGGCGGGCTATGGTCTGGTGGGATCCGCCGCGCAAGGCGACCGGCGGGTGATTTTTGTGATCACCGGTCTGGACAGCACCACCGCCCGCGCAGAGGAGGCTGAGGCCCTGGTTAACTGGTCGTTTCGCCAATTTGCCAAAAAAACGGTGGCTAAAGCGGGTGTTCCGGTCGCAGAAGCCGAGGTCTGGCGCGGCGCAGAGGCAACCGTAGGGCTGGTGCCCGCGGAGGATCTGACCGTGCTGCTGCCTGCCCTTGCCGGTCGCGAGATCACTGGCGAGGTGGTCTATACCGGGCCGATTGATGCCCCCATCGAGAAAGGGCAGCAGCTGGCCGAACTGGTGCTGCAACCGGATGAGCTGCCGGAGGTGCGGCTGCCGCTGGTGGCGGAGAAGGACATTCCCACGGGTGGCTTTCAGGTGCGGGTGAAGACCGCCGCCGAAGTGCTGGTGAAACGGTTCCTCAGCGGGCCTGAGGCCAGCCAGTGACAGCGGCCAAGACCGGCGCCGCTACGCATGGCGCAGCCTCCTATTCCGGCCTCTTCGTCACATTTGAGGGGATCGATGGCTCCGGCAAATCGACGCAATGTCGGCTGCTGGCGGAGGCCTTGCAGGCGCAGGGGGTTGAGGTTGTCCTGACCCGTGAACCCGGCGGGTCAGACGGCGCGGAGGAGATCCGCCGTCTGGTGCTGGAGGGGGACCCCGATCGCTGGTCGGCGGAGACGGAGCTGTTGCTGTTCACCGCCGCGCGGCGCGACCATATGGAACGGCGGATCCTGCCTGCGCTGGCCGCAGGCAAAGTGGTGGTCTGTGATCGCTTTGCCGATAGCACGCGGATGTATCAGGGGCTGTCGCGCGGGGATCTGCGCGCCAGCGTAGATCAGCTGCATCGCCTGATGATTGGCCATGAACCGGACCTGACCATCCTGATCGACATGGACCCGGCCAAAGGGCTGGCGCGGGCCAAGGGCCGTCAGGGCAGCGAAGAACGGTTCGAGGATTTTGGTCTGGATCTGCAACAGCGGATGCGTGCCGGGTTTCTGGCATTGGCACAGGAATTTGCCGACCGGTTTCGCGTCATCGACGGGGATCGCCCGATGGACAGCGTCGCGCGCGATGTACTGAAAGTTGTCTCCACCGCCCTGCCCACGTCCGATGGGGACGCAGGCGCATGAGCAAGGATGATGCCCCTCTGCGCGCGGATCAGACAGTGGGCGCGCCCCATCCGCGCGAGACGTTGCAACTGTTTGGGCAAGCGCAGGCGGAGCAGGATTTCCTGACCGCCTTCAACTCGGACCGGCTGCATCACGGCTGGCTGCTGACCGGCCCGCAGGGTGTGGGCAAGGCAACGCTGGCCTGGCGCATTGCGGCGTTTTTGCTATCGCAGCCGCCTGCGGAGGATGCGGGGCTGTTCGGCGCGCCGCCGCCTGCCACCTCGCTGGATATCGGGATGGATCATCCGGTGATGCACCGCATTCAGGCGCTGGCGGAGCCGGGGCTGGCGTCGATTACCCGCAGCGAAAACGACAAGGGCAAGCTGCGCGATCAGATCGTGGTCGATGACATCCGGGCGCTGAACAAATTCTTTGGCCTCTCGGCCACCGACGGCGGACGCCGGGTGGTGATTGTGGATGCCGCTGACGATATGAACACCAGTGCCGCCAATGCGCTGCTGAAAATGCTGGAAGAGCCGCCTGCCCGCACAACCCTGCTGCTGGTGTCACATCAGCCCTCGCGACTGTTACCGACGATCCGCTCCCGCTGTCGGCTGTTGCGGTTCGCGCCGCTGAGCGCTGAGGACATGCAGGCGGCGCTGACGCAGGCAGGCGCTGAGCTGCCAAAGCAAGCCGACCATCTGGCCGCGCTGTCCAATGGCTCGGTCGGGGCGGCGCTGCGGCTGCTGAACCTCGGTGGCTTGCAGGCCTATAGCGATGTGGTGCGGCTGCTGGACAGCCTGCCCCGGCTGGATCGACAGCGCGCCATGGCGCTGGCAGAACAGGCCGCAGCACGAGGTGGGGCAGAGAAATTCGAGCTGCTGCTCACCCTGATTGATACGGCGCTGGCCCGGCTGGCACGCACCGGGGCCACCGGAACAGCCCCACAGCCGGAGGCCGCCCCGCAGGAGGCATCGGTGCTGTCCCGGCTTTCGCCGACGCCGCAAAAGGCGCGTGCCTGGGCGGATCTGGCAGCGCAGGTGACAGCCCGGATGCGCCACGGTCAGGCGGTGAACCTTGACCCCGCAGCACTTGTCCTAGATACGGTTTTCAAGATGCAGGACACTGCGGCGCGCTGATCCGGAGCACCGGACCCCCGCAGGACGCGACAGAGAGCAGTTATGACCGAGAGCCTTTCCCCCATGCCCCCGTCCATTACGGACAGCCATTGCCATCTGGATTTTCCCGATTTCGAGGGTGAGCTGGACGCGCTGATTGCGCGGGCAGCTGAGGCCGGTGTGACCCGCATGGTGACCATCTGCACCAAACTGCGCAATGAGCCCACCGTGCGCGCCATCGCCGAGGCGCATGCGCCGATCTTCTATGCGGCGGGCACCCACCCGATGAGCGCCGCAGACGAGCCGCTGGTGTCGGTGGACGAGCTGGTGGCGCTGGCGCAGCATCCGAAATTTGTCGGCATTGGTGAGACCGGGCTGGATTATCACTATACCGCCGACAGTGTGGAGGTGCAGAAGACCTCGCTCAGAACCCATATTACGGCGGCGCGGGAAACCGGCCTGCCGCTGATCATCCACGCCCGCGCAGCGGATGAGGATATGGCGATGATCCTGCGCGATGAAATGGCCAAGGGCGCCTATAGCTGTGTGATGCATTGCTTCTCCTCCTCGCCTGAACTGGCACGGGCGGCGCTGGATCTGGGGTTCTACCTGTCAATGTCGGGCATCGCCGCCTTTCCCAAGAGTCAGGAGCTGCGCGATATCTTTGCCGCTGCCCCAATGGAGCGGATTCTGGTGGAGACCGACGCGCCCTATCTGGCGCCGCCGCCCTATCGTGGCAAACGCAATGAGCCGGCCTATACCGCCCATACCGCCCGCGTGGGCGCAGAGGTGTTTGGCGTGGATTACGCCGATTTCGCCGCCCAGACACAGACCAATTTTGACCGGCTGTTCTGGAAGGCTGCCCAATATGAGGCCGCCGCCTGATGGGCGTGCTGCGCTTTACCATTCTGGGCTGCGGGTCCTCCGGTGGGGTGCCGCGACTGGGCGGGCATTGGGGCGATTGCGACCCCGATAATCCCCGCAACCGCCGCCGCCGCTGCTCGCTTCTGGTGGAGCGGGACGGTCCCGAGGGCACCACGACGGTGCTGATCGACACCTCCCCTGATATGCGCAGCCAGCTGCTCGACACCGGCACCGGGCGGCTGGACGGGGTGGTCTATACCCATTCCCACGCCGATCATGTGCATGGCATCGATGATCTGCGGATGATCGTCTTCAACATGCGCGACCGCATTCCGGTCTATGCGGATGGCGACACGCAGAACGCGCTGCTGTCGCGGTTCGGCTATGCCTTTGTGCAGCCCGCAGGCTCCCCCTATCCGCCCATTCTGGACCTGCGCAGCATTGACGGCCCGCTGACGATTTCCGGCCCCGGTGGCGATATCACCCTGCGCCCGTTTGAGGTCAATCACGGCTCCATTGAGGCGCTGGGGTTCCGCATTGGCGATGTCGCCTATCTGCCGGATGTGGCCAAGATCCCCGACAGCGCGCTGGTGGAATTGCAGGATCTGGACTGCTGGATCCTTGATGCGCTGCGCCGCAAGCCGCATCCCACCCATCTGTCGCTGGACGAGGCGCTGCAGTGGATCGAGCGGATGGCGCCAAAGCGCGCGGTACTGACCAATATGCATATTGATCTGGATTACGCGCAGGTCGCCGCTGAGACCCCTGATCATATTGATCCCGCCTATGATGGGATGGTGATCGAATACCCGATCTGAGCCGCCACATAAGGCGCCCGCGACCCCGCCCATAGGAAGGCACATCATGTTTCAGAGCCTGATTGATGTCATCCTGCCGGTGTTTCTGGTCATTGGCGCGGGCTATGTCGCCACGCGGCGCGGGTATTTTCAGGCCAGCCATGTGGATGGGCTGATGAAATTCACCCAGAGCTTTGCCATTCCCTGCCTGTTGTTTCGCGCTATTGCGACGCTGGATCTGTCGGCGAGTTTTGACCCGCGTCTGCTGATCAGTTTCTACACCGGCGCGGCGGCCTGTTTCTGTCTGGGGATGGCCGGTGCGCGGCTGATTTTCAAACGCGACTGGGAGGATTGCGTGGCGATCGGCTTTTGCTGCCTGTTCTCCAATTCGGTGCTGCTGGGTCTGCCGATCACGGAGCGCGCCTATGGGGCCGACAATCTGACCGGCAACTACGCGATCATCGCCTTTCACTCGCCGTTTTGCTACGGGCTGGGGATCACGGTGATGGAGATCGTGCGCAACAAGGGCGCGGGCGGCATCGCTACGGTGAAATCGGTGTTCAGCGCGATGTTCAAGAATGTGCTGATCCTTGGCATCGCATTGGGGTTTGTGGTGAACCTTTCGGGCCTGTGGATCCCGCAGGCAGTGGATGAGGCCCTGTCGCTGGTCATTCGGGCGGCGCTGCCGACAGCGCTGTTTGCGCTGGGGGGCGTGCTGGTGCAATACCGCCCCGAAGGAGACCTGCGCACCATCGGTTTTGTCTGTGCGATCTCATTGATGGTGCATCCGGCGCTGGTCTGGAGCATGGGCAGCGCCTTGAAGGTGCAGCCGGATCTGTTCCGCTCAGCCGTGTTGAATGCGGCGATGGCGCCGGGGTTCAACGCCTATATCTTTGCCAATATGTATGGGCGCGCAAAGCGGGTGGCGGCGTCCTCGGTGCTGATTGCCACGGGATCCTGTATCCTGACGGTCTGGCTCTGGCTCCTGATCCTGGGCTGAGCCACGCAAAAGGGGCGCCGCAGCGCCCCCCGTGATCTGTATCCCTGGCGACGATCAATCGCCGTCTGCCACCCCGCGCTGACGCAGCCGGGCGCGGCGGGCCCGGTAGCTGGGCAGGATCACCAACACCGCGGCCAGCCCCAAGAGGCCAATGGTCATCGGGCGTTCCATCAGGAAACCCAGCCCGTCATAGAGCTGCATCGAGCGGGAGAAATTATCCTCCAGCATCGACCCCAGAATGAAGCCGATCAGCAAGGGAGCCAGCGGATAATCGGCAAAGCGCAGCACCGTGGCGCAGATTCCCAGACCCACAAGGATCAGCAGTTCGGTTGCATTGTTCTGCCCGATATAGGCCCCCATCAAGGTGAAGAAGAAGATGAAGGGGATCAGGTAGTTGCGCGGCACCGCCAGAACCTTGGCGATATAGGGGATCAGCGGCAGGTTCAGGATCAACAGGATCAGGTTGCCAACATACATCGAGATGATCACCGCCCAGAAGATCTCCGGTTCATCCACCATCAGGCGCGGCCCCGGCGAGACATTGAGCGCGATCAGCGCCCCCAGCAGGATTGCCGTGGTACCCGAGCCGGGAATGCCCAGCGTCAGCAACGGCACAAAGGAGCCTGTGCAGGCGGCGTTATTGGCGCTTTCCGGCGCGGCGAGGCCTTTGATGGCGCCCTTGCCGAACTCCTTCTGCTCCTCCTTCGGGGCGATATTGCGCTCCACCGCATAGCCAAGGAAGGAGGCGATGGTGGCCCCGGCCCCCGGCAGCACACCGATCAGGAAGCCCTGGATCGACTGGCGGCCAATCACCGGCGCGATGGATTTGGCCTCCTCGCGTGTGATGCGCAGATCCTTGATCTCATTGCTGCCCCCTTCGGTCTTGGAGCGGCTGGGATCCAGCACCAGATACAGTGCCTCTGGCAGAGCAAACATCGCCATGGCTAAGGTGATGAAGCCAAAGCCCGATTGCAGATCCATAATGCCCATGGTGAAGCGGGGCATATTGAACAGCGCGCCCTCACCCACCGTGGCCATGATCAGGCCAAGCACGGTCATCAACAGCGCCTTCACCACCTGACCGGTGCCCGCAAAGGCGGCGATGGCGGAGAGGCCCACAACCATCAGCGCGAAATATTCCGCCGAGTGGAACAGCAGGGCAACGCTGGCCAGCGCGGGCGCGAAGATCATCAGCAGGATCGCCCCGATGCTGCCGCCGCAGAAGGACGAAATCGCCGCCACGGTCAGCGCCTTGCCCGCCTTGCCCTGTCGCGCCAGCGGATAGCCATCGAAGGACGTCGCCACGGTTGAGGCCACGCCCGGCGCGTTGATCAGGATTGACGAGGTCGAGCCACCGAAGATGGCGCCATAGTAGACACCCGCCAACAAGATCAGAGCGGCAGAGGGATCACCGATGGAGATCGCCACCGGGATCATGATGGAAATGATGCTCATCGGGCCGAGGCCCGGCAACATGCCGATGAAGGTGCCGATGAGGCAGCCGCCGATCACCATCAGGATGTTGCTCAAGGAAAAGGCCGTGCTGAGGCCGATCAGAATACCGTCCAGCATATCAGCCCCCAGTCCCCATAAAGAAGGGCAGCGGGCGCAGATAGATACCCAGCACCTGCTGCACCAGATACCAGACCACACCCGCCGCAATGACCGCGATGGGGATCAGGATATGCAGCTTGCGTTCGCCAAGGACCATGGCGCTGATCACCAGAAATGCGATGGTGGAGATCAGGAAGCCTACCGGACGCAGTGCCAGCGCGTAGATCACCATCATCGCGAGAAGTGCCATCGCCTGACCCAGTTTGTAGTCCAGCAAGCGGCGGTAATCGATGTCGCCAGCCTTGGGGCCTGCATCGGCTTTCTGCGGTGACAGCAGGATGATCAGCGCACAGATCACCGCCATAACGGACAACCCCTTAGGGAAGGTGCTGGGCCAGATGGCATTGAATTTCATGAACGGCGGCAAGCCTTCGTCCATGGTGAAAAAGGCCGTATAGCCATAGGCGAGGCTGATCATAAGAATGACCAGCGCGATCCATCGGTCGAGCGCCATGAGGCTCTCCCCCCTTTGATGAGATATGTCGAGCGTGAAACCGGGCGGGCGGCGCGGCCCCCTCCTGAAGATGCGCGCCGCCGGTTTCTGGTGTCAGAGGCATGGCGCCCGGCACAACTCGGACCGGACGCCTGTCTGCTCTGCCAGACTTAGAGGAAGCCGAGTTCCTGCATCAGGCTTTTGATCACCTCTTCCTGACCTTCCAGGAAGCTGACGAAGTCGTCGCCGCTGTTGTGGATGTTCACCCAACCGTTGCGGGCGCGGACCTCTTCCCATTCGGGGGTGTCGTACATCTTGGCTAGGGCGGCGCGGTAGGCCTCGACCTTCTCCTCTGGCAGTCCCGGCGCGCCGAAGAAGCCGCGCCAGTTGACGAAGGTTGCGTCAATCCCCTGCTCTTTCATTGTGGGGGCGTCTGCATAGGCAGGTACGCGGTCCTCGGCGGTGACGCCGATGATTTTCACCTCGCCTGCGTTGGCCAGATCAATCGCCTCGGAGAAGCCGGTGGAGAGTGCGGCGATTTCACCGGAGAGAAGTGCGGCCATGGCCACACCGCCCGCATCATAGGGGATGTATTTCACCGCTGTCGGCTCCTCGCCTGCGGCCTTCATCACCATGGCGGCAACGAGGTGATCCATGCCGCCGGGGACCGAACCACCGCCGATGGCGGTCTTGCGCGGATTGGCCTGATAGGCTGCGATCAGATCCGACATGGAGTTGATCGGGCTGTCCTTGCCCACAACGATGGCCGCGTAGTCGCCGATGGTGCCTGCCACCATGGTGAGGTCCCGGAAGTTATGCGGGAAGACACCGGTGAGCGAGCGGATCACAATCGGGGTCGAGTTGACCATCAGGGTGCCGTGGTTGCTCTCGGCGTTCTCGATCAGATAGCCGATTGCCTTGCCGCCGCCACCGCCGGACATGTTCTCAAAGGAGGCGTTGCCCACAAGGCCCGCCTTGGTCAGCGCCTCACCAGTCCCGCGCGCGGTGCCGTCCCAGCCGCCGCCTGCGCCGCCGGGGATCAGAAAGTGGATGCTGTCCACCATCTCATCCGCAGAAACCGGCGCAGCAAAGGCCAGTGTCGCAGCGGTCACCGCCATCAGGGCGCGCCGGGTCAAAGTCGTTTTCATCTGTTTGTCCTCCCATTTGACAAATGGCGGCTTGGCCGCTCATGACTGAAAGGGAACACGTCAAGCTGACACAAACCTGTCACATCGCATTTTGCCACCACGGGCGTTGCCCTTCCCACGGATAGATCCCCATGCGTTTTCTGCTGGTCGAAGACAACCTGAGCCTGGCTGCCGCCGTCGAGGACCGGCTGCGGATGGATGGCCATGTGGTGGATCATGCCCCGGATCTGGCGGTCGCGGATGACTATGCGGCGACGGCGGATTACGATTTGATTTTACTGGATATTATGCTGCCGGATGGGGACGGTCGCAGCTTTCTTAAGTCCCATCGCAGCCGCGAGGGCACAACGCCGGTGATCGTGCTGACCGCACGGTCAGAGGTGTCGGACCGGGTGGGTGTGCTGGATCTGGGCGCGGATGATTACATCACCAAACCCTTTGATTTTTCCGAACTGGAAGCGCGCTGCCGGGCCGTGTTGCGGCGCCATGGTGGCGGCAGTTCCAACCAGAAACGATTCGGCGCGCTGGTGTTTGATCCCTTGGCGGGCACGCTGGTGGTGGGCGACAAAACCGTCTCCCTGCGCAACAAGGAGCTGCGGCTGCTGGAAATTTTCATCAATGCGCCGGACAGGATTTTTTCCAAATCGAAACTGGTGGACCGGCTGTTTTCCTATGAGGAAGACGTCTCGGAAAATGCGATTGAGGTTTATGTGGCACGGCTGCGCAAACATCTGGCCGGGGCGGATGTGGAAATCACCACGGTGCGCGGGCTGGGCTATCGGATGTCGCTTGCATGAGCCGCGCGCTGCCGACCAGCGGGTCAATCCGGCGGCGGTTGACGTTGCAGCTGGTGGGCAGTGCCGCTTTTCTCGCCTCGCTGTTGTTCTTCATCGTGCTGGTCTTCACCCGGGATGTGTCGCAGCGCACCCATGACAGTATTCTGCAGGCCTCGGCCACGTCGATCATGGACTCGGTGTCTGTACGGTCGGGCGATGTGACGGTCGATATCCCCTATTCGGCGCTGTCGATGCTGGGCAATGTCAGCGATGATCGGGTGTTTTACCGGGTCGCGCAAAATGACCGGCTGCTCACTGGTTACGGCGATCTGCCGCTGCCTGATCTGCTGCCGCAGCGAGGGCAGCCGCGATTTGATACTGCGCCCTACAAGGGCGATAGCATCCGCATGGTGACGCTGGCGCGTCGGGTGTCGCTGAACGGTCAGGTCTCCGATGTGGTGATTTCTGTGGCGCAGACCCGCGAAGGGCAGTCGGCGCAATTGGCGGAGCTGACGCGCACCGCGCTGCAGCTTGGTCTGGGGTTTTTCATGATTGCAGCGTTTTTGGCAATCTGGGCAGCACAGTCCAGTATTCGACCGCTTGCCGAACTGGCCGAAGCGGTGTCGCGGCGTGGACCGAAGGATTTGCGCCCGGTGCGCCGCCCGGTACCGTCGGAGATGATCCCGCTGGTCACATCTTTGAACCGCTTTATCGAGCGGCTGCGGATTTCCCTGTCGCGGTCGGAGGATTTCATCGCAGAGGCCGCGCACCGGGTGCGCACGCCGCTGGCCACGGTGCGCACGCAGGCCGAGATCACGCTGAGACGGGTCGAGCGGGACGAAAACCGCGCCTCGTTGCGCGAGATGATCCGCGCCATCGATGAGAGCTCCCGCGCGGCGGGGCAACTGCTGGATCATGCGATGGTGACCTTTCGCACCGACAGTCTGCTGCGCGAAGAGGTGGATCTGGGGGCGCTATCGCGCGATCTGCTGAACCGGCTCCGCCCTATTGCGGAGCTGAAAGATATTGCGCTGCATTCCGACCTGCCGCAAACGCCGCCCCTGTCCGGCGATCCGATCCTGATCCAAAACGCAGTGCGCAACCTTTTGGACAATGCGATCAAATATGCGCCCTCCGAGAGCGACATTCAGGTGATCCTGCGCAAGGAGGGGGCAGAGCTGCGGCTGAGCATCATTGATGAAGCAGGCGGATTTCCCAGCGGTGACACCGAGGCGCTGACCGCGCGGTTTGCGCGGGGCGCCAATGCCGAAGGGACGATTGGCTCGGGCCTTGGGCTTACGATTGCGCGAGAGGTGGTGGAGGCCCATGGCGGGCGCCTGACCATCGCGCCGAGCCAGGCCACCAGCGGACCACCGGCGGCATCTCCAAGACGGGAGGGATCATGCGTTTCCTTATGTTTTCCAGTGCTTTGACAGCAGCTCTGCGTGTGCTCTGCCTGATCTGCCTTGCAGTCATTCTCGGTGGGCCAACGCAGGCATTCGAGATCGAGGACCAGCGCCGCTTTGGGCCCGCTGCCGGTGCGGCTGGCGCTGATGTCCTGCGGGTGCTGTCCACCACCGACACCGATCTGCTGGCGCCTCTGGTTGAGAGTTTTCTGCGCACCCGTCCGACGGTGGTGGTGGATTACGTCACGGTCAGCAGTTCAGAGCTGATGCGCGCGGTGGTGGAGGATGGCGCGGATTTTGACCTTGCCGTCTCCTCGGCGCTGGATCTGCAGACCAAGCTTGCCAATGATGGGTACACCCGCGCGCATTCCCCCGCTGGGCGGCTGCGGATCCCGGATTGGGCGGTCTGGCGCGATCATGTCTTTGCCTTCTCGCAGGAGCCTGCATCGATTGTGTTGTCGCCCGCCGCCTTTGACGGGCTGGAGATGCCGCGCAGCCGTCAGGCGCTGATGTCGCTCCTGCGTCGCTACCCCAACCGGTTTCGGGGGCGCATCGGCACATATGATGTCGAGAAAAGCGGCCTTGGCTATTTGTTTGCCACGCAGGATCTGCGCACCTCGGAGAGTTTCTGGCGAATGATGGAGATTTTCGGCAGCCTTGATTTGCGGCTCTATTGCTGCTCCGGCGAGATGATCGAGGCGGTGGCGCGCGGGGAGCTGGCCATCGCCTATAATGTGCTGGGCAGCTATGCCCGTGCGCGCGACGATCTGGCAGAGCGGATCGAGATCGTCGATCCGCAGGATTATACCAATATGATGCTGCGCACGGCTGTCGTGCTGAGAGGAGCGGAGCGCCCCGATCTGGCGGGGGCGTTCATCGACCACCTTTTGCGGGCCGCTTGGGGCAACGGGCGCGATCCGGACTATCCTTTCCCGCGCTACGCCACCGCCGAGACCAACCCCACCGCCGCCTTGCGCCCGATCCAGATGGGACCGGGGCTGTTGGTATTTCTGGACCGGCTGAAACGGGCGCGGTTCCTTGAGGAATGGCGCAGCACCGTGTTGCAGAAGTAGCGCGAGCGCTTAGCGATAGAGCAGCGACTGGCCCTTGTGAAAGAGATGCAGCTTGGCTGGGTCGGCATAGAGCCGCACAGAGGAGCCGCGCAGCCCCTTGTGAATGCCGGGGAGTTTGGCAATCAGCGGATCCTTCCCCTCGCCCGCCGCGATGTAGAGCACGGTAACCTCGCCCAGGGCCTCGACGATATCAACGCGGCTGTCGATCAACGCGCCGCCTGTGCCCTCCTCAACCAGATCTTCGGGCCGAACCCCGACATTCACGGCAAGCCCCTGATCGGCGTCAGTTGTCGGGATCTCTGCCACGACCTCCTCCCCACTGGTGAGCCGCACCGTGGTGCGCGGCCCCGTGGCGATCACCGTTCCGGGGATCAGGTTCATGGCAGGTGAGCCGATGAACTGGGCGACAAATTCATTCTCCGGTCGCTGATACAGGTCCAGCGGGGTGCCGACCTGCGCGATACCTTTGTTGGCGAGCACCACAATGCGGCTGGCCAGCGTCATCGCCTCCACCTGATCATGGGTCACATAGATCATGGTGCTGTCGGGCATCGCCTCTTTCAGCTGGGCAATTTCGATCCGGGTGGCGACCCGCAGCGCCGCGTCCAGATTGGAGAGCGGCTCGTCAAAAAGATAGACCTTCGGATCGCGCACGATGGAGCGACCGATGGCAACCCGCTGCCGCTGCCCGCCCGACAGCGCCTTGGGCAGGCGATCCAGATAGGGTTCCAGCTGCAGGATCTTGGCGGCACGATCGATGGCGGCGTCGATCTCGTCCTTGCTTTTCTTCGCGATCTTCAGCGCAAAGGCCATGTTGTCGCGCACCGTCATATGCGGATAAAGCGCATAGGACTGGAACACCATCGCAATGCCCCGCTGGGCGGGCGGGATGTCATTCATCACCGCATCGTCGATTTCCAGCGTGCCACCGCTGATCCGTTCCAGCCCCGCGATCATCCGCAGCAAGGTGGATTTGCCGCAGCCAGAAGGGCCGACAAAGACGATCAGCTCCCCCTGTTTGATATCGAGGTTGATGTCTCTCAGGACCTCGACGCCGCCCCCGTAGGTTTTGGCCACATTGGTCAATTTCAGGTTTGCCATCTACTGGTCCCTCCCCTGCTCGTCGTTTCTGTCAGACCCGCACCGCAAGGCAGGCCTGCCACGGTGCCAGCGCAACGCGCCCGCCGTTCGGTGGTAGATCGGCCAAGGCGATGTCGGTGTCGGGCGTCTGCCATGTGCCCTGCGGCAGGGTGATCTCTGCCGGGGTGTCCCCCAGATTGAAGGCGCAGAAGATCACCTCGTCGCGGTCCTGACGGGTGAAGAAGGCGACGTTGCCCTCTGCCCGCAGCTGATCATGGGTGCCCACCGCCAGCGCCGGATGCGCCTTGCGCAGGGCAATGGCGCGGCGGTAGTGGTGCAGCATCGCCTCTGGGTCAGCCTCCTGACTGGCCACGCTCAGGGTCAGGTGTTCGGGCGAGACGGGCAGCCATGGCTTGCCCTCACTGAACCCGCCGGCGCCATTCGACGGCTCCCAGACCATGGGCGTGCGGCAGCCGTCCCGCCCTTTGAATTCGGGCCAGAACTCAATGCCATAAGGGTCCTGAAGGTCTTCAAAGGCGATATCTGCCTCCGGTAGGCCCAGTTCCTCGCCCTGATAGATGCAGGCGGTGCCGCGCAGGCACATCATCATGGTGGTGAACAGACGTTGTGCCGCCGGGTTGAGACCCCAGCGGCTGCTGTGGCGGATCACATCGTGATTGGAAAACGCCCAGCAGGCCCAGCCATTGGCGGCAACGCGGTCCACCTCGGCAAAAACCTCGGCCAGACGGGAGGCGGTCAACACGTCCTTGGCCAGAAGCTCAAAGGCATAGCACATGTGAACACCGGTGTTGGCCGCCGTGTAGCTGCCCATGATTTCAAGCCCGCGCTGCGCATCGCCCACCTCGCCCACGGCCGCCTTGGCCGGGTAGTCATCCAGAAGCGCGCGGAACCGGCCAAGGAAGGCCAGGTTTTCCGGCTGGTTCTTGGAATAGAGATGTTCCTGATGATTATAGGGGTTCACCGAGGGGGCGATGGTGGCGTTGCGTTGCTCCGGCGGCAGGGCCGGGTTCGAGCGCAGCTCTGCATCGTGGTAGTAGAAGTTGATCGTATCAAGGCGGAAGCCATCAACTCCGCGCTCCAGCCAGAAGCGGGTCACATCCAGCAGCGCGTCCTGCACGGCGGGGCAGTGGAAATTCAGATCAGGTTGCGAGACAAGGAAGTTGTGCAGGTAATACTGCTCACGCCGGGGATCCCACTGCCAGGCGGAGCCGCCAAAGATCGACAGCCAGTTGTTGGGCGGCGTGCCATCTGGTTGCGGGTCGGCCCAGACGTACCAATCTGCGCGGGCATTGTCGCGGCTTTGACGGCTTTCGCCAAACCATGCGTGCTGGTCAGAGGTATGCGACAGCACCAGATCGGTCATCACCCGCAGGCCCAGACGATGGGCGGCGGCGACCAGTTGATCAAAGTCGGACAGGCTGCCAAACATCGGATCGACGTCGCAATAGTCGGAGACGTCATAGCCAAAATCCTTCATCGGGGAGGTGAAGAACGGCGAAATCCAGATCGCGTCCACCCCAAGCGAGGCAATATGCGGCAGGCGCTGGGTGATGCCCCGAAGGTCACCGATGCCGTCGCCGTTGCTGTCCTGATAGCTGCGCGGATAGATCTGGTAGATCACCGCACCGCGCCACCAATCGGGGTCAGTGGCGAGAACCTGGGCCGGGTCGAGTTGAGCTTGAGCGTTCATGTCAGCTGTTTTCCATAGTCTTAGAGTAAGGGGCAGCGCCGGTCTGATCCGGCCTGCGGATCAGGTCACTTGACCGAGCCTGCAAGGAGGCCGCGGACGAGGTATTTTTGCATCGCGAAGAAGACGGCGAGTGGCACCGCGATCGAGACAAAGGCGGAGGTTGCGAGGATCTCCCAATTGCCGCCACGGGTACCCAGCAGCTCAACAATCTGCTTGGTCATCACCGTGGTTTCTCCGGTCGCGTCGATCAGGAACACCATCGCCACCAGAAGGTCATTCCAGGTCCACAGGAACTGGAAGATCGCAAAGGAGGCCAGTGCCGGGAAGGAGAGCGGCAGGATGATGCGGACAAAGATCATGAAATCCGTAGCGCCATCCACGCGGGCGTTTTCGATGATGTCGCGCGGAATGCCGACCATGTAGTTGCGCAGGAGGTAAATCGCGAGCGGCAGGCCAAAGCCCGTGTGTGCCATCCAGACGCCGATGTAACCCTTGCCGATGCCGATCTCATTGTGGAACTTCAGCAGCGGGATCAGCGCCAGTTGCAGGGGCACGACCAACAGACCGACGATAGCCGCCACCAGTAGGGCACGGCCCGGAAATTCCATCCACGCCAGCGCATAGGCGGCAAAGGCCGCGACGAGGATCGGGATGATGGTGGCCGGAATGGTGACGGTCAGCGTGTTGAAAAACGCCTTTGCCATATTGTCTGTCGCATTGCCGGACACCAGTACGGTCTCATAATTCTCCAGCGTGAACTCTGGCGGCACGGTTGCGGTGACGAACACGCGGGGGCCGCGTTTGCCACTGATTTCCTCGGTGCTTTCAAGCCGGTAGGCGCCATCCTCGGTGACTGTCAGAGTGCCGCCACGGCGCAGCTCTGCCGTTTCACCGGGCTGGTAAGCGGCGGGTTCGCGTGCCGAGGTGCCCCAGGCGGAGATCTCGCTCTCGGTGCCGTCGGCAAAGAGACGCCCCTCAATCACATAGAGGTCGCCCTCCTGCACCTGTGCGCTGGGGGGATCGGTGCGCAGGGTCAGGTTCTGCTCGCTCGGGAACATCGCGCGCCACCAGCCGCTGGTCGCGATCTGGTCCGAGGTGCGGAAGGAGGACACCAAGAGGCCCAGCGTCGGGAACAGCCACAGCCCCACAAGCAGCACCACAGACAGGCGCAAGGCCCAGATCAGCGCAGGTTTTTCTCCGGCAATAACAGTCATCGCGGTCTCCTCAGCGCATTTCGCGGCGGGCGTTATAGACGTTCCAGACCAGGATCGGCAGCACCAGCAGCATGATGACCATGGCGCTGGCAGAGCCGACGCCCCAGTCATTGGCGCGGAACAGTTTGTCGTACATGTAGTTGGCCAGAACCTGCGTCTCCCACTGGCCATTGGTCATGGCAAAGACGATATCAAAGACCTTGAGCACGACGATGGTGATGGTGGTCCAGACCACAACGATGGTGTCCATGATCTGCGGCACCTTGATCTTGAAGAAGATCTGAAACGGTCCGGCCCCATCCACGATGGCCGCCTCCACGGTTTCTTCTGGGATGCCGCGCAGGGCTGCCGACAGGATCACCATGGCAAAGCCGGTCTGGATCCAGATCAGCACCATCATCAGAAAGAAGCTGTTCCAGAATGGGATTGTCAGCCATTGCATCGGCCCGTCGCCGCCAAAGTAGATGTAGACCGCGTTCAGGACGCCGATCTGATCGGTGCCTTCGGGGCGCGCGTCATAGACCAGTTTCCAGATCACCGCAGCGCCGACAAATGAGATCGCCATCGGCATGAAGATCAGCGATTTTGCGATATTGCCCCAGGCCAACCGGTCGGTCAGCTGTGCGGCCAGCAGACCAAAGGCGGTTGAGGCCGCAGGCACAACAAGGAGCCACAAGAAGTTGTTCTGGAGCGCCTCCCAGAATTTCGCCTCTGCCAGCATCTGCTGGTAGTTGGCAAGGCCGACAAATTCCGATCCACCGCCGGGAACCCGTTCGGTGACCGACAGGCGCAGGGTTTCAACCACCGGATAGGCCAGATAAAGCCCCAGCGCGAGCAATGCGGGCAAGAGGAACAGCCAAGGCCGGATCATATTGGCGCGGCGGATATTGCGGGCGATATGCACGCCGCGCGCCGGAAAAATCACCCGGTCCAGCACGAGATTGGAAAAGTAGAAATAGCCGACACACCCTCCGACGCCAAAGGCGATTGTGAGCAGGCCCTGAATGGCTGGATGCATGGGATATCTCCCTTGGTGGTGGAGCGTGGCGCCGGACAGGTGTTCGGCAGGTCACGGGGGCGCGCAGATGGGCGTGTCACGAGGGACGAAAAACAGCGATGACACGGGAGGGATGATGCGGGCCGGCCCATCGGGGCCGACCCACCCCTATCGGAGCCTTACTTCAGTGCATCCCAGGAGGACTGGATCTCGGCCGCGACCTCTTCCGCCGGGGTGCCGCCGGCATAGCCGACCATACCGGTCCAGAAGGATCCCGCGCCTACTCCACCCGGCATCAGGTCAGATGCGTCAAAGCGGAAGGTATCGGCAGAGAGCAGGATCTCCCCCATCTTCTTCAGCGTGTCCGTGGCGTAGACATCGGTGTTCACGCCCTTATGCGGGGTCAGGAAGCCCTGCTGCGCCATCCAGACCTCATGCCCGATGGGGGATTTCAGGAACTCCATCAGCGCGCGCGCACCTTTGCTGTCGTTAGTAATCGACCAAAGGGTGCCAGCACCCAGAACCGGGCTGCCCAGATCCTTCTCCGCGTAGGCCGGGAAGTAGAAGAAATCAGCATCCAGCCCTACTTCGGTCCCTTCCGGGAAGAACGCTGGGATGAACGACGCCTGACGATGCATCAGACACTGCGGCGGGCTGGCGAACAGACCTTTGGGGCTGTCGCGAAAATCGGTGGAGGCCACGGCGCCCGCACCACCCGAGACGTAATCATCGTTGCGGGCGAAGTAACCGAATTCCTCGATGGCATTCACAACGCGCGGATCGGTGAAGGGGATTTCGTTGGACACCCATTGGTCATAGACACCCGGATCCTGGGTGCGCAGCATCATATCCTCAACCCAGTCGGTTGCAGGCCAGCCAGTGGCACCACCAGATCCCAGACCGATGCACCAAGGCGTGTTGCCATCGGCGACCATCTGATCGGTCAGTGTCTTCAACTCCTCCATCGACTGGGGGATGTCATAGCCGAAATCTTCAAATGTTTCAGGCACGTACCAGACAAGGGATTTCACATCCACCTTGTAGAACAGACCAAAGACATCGTCATTGCCATCCGGCCCCGTGAAGGTGCTGAGATCAACCCAGGAGTCGCCGGCCGCGTAGTTTTCACGCACCCAGTCTGCGGTCTCACTGCCCAAGGGTGCGATAAAGCCGCGCGCGGCCATGTCCGATACCAAACCCGGCTGTGGGAAAACGGCGACGTTGGGCGCGGAGCCTGCCTCCGCATCGACCACGATCTGCTGCTCGAAGCTGTCGGATCCAGTGTAACGCACGTCCGCACCGGTGGCTTCAGCGAAATACGCGAGCACCTTTTCGACGACCTCCTGATCCGGGCCAAGCCATGGGCCAAAGACTGTGACCTGCTCCCCCGACAGATCGGTTGCCTTCAGCGCCTCGAAGCTTTCCCAGTTAAACTCGCCCTCGCCGACCGGAAAGGTCAGCGCGCCTTCGGCCTGCGCAAGACCTGCAGACAGGGCAAAGACGCCGGCTGCTGCCAAAAGACTGCGTTTCATGATGTTTCCTCCCGAGTGTTCAATGCGCCCGCCGCTTGTCACGGTTTCAAAGTTTTCAAAGCGCTTTGGATATCAGCAAAATCCTGGATTCGGGTGGAACTGTCAACAATTTCCCGTCCGAACATCAAACAACTATAAAAAACACGGGACTTGCCAGCCTATCCCCTGCCCTGCCATAACTGCGCAGATGGCCCGTGATTGCCCTGGGTGCATATATTAGAATCAAAGCGCTTTGGAGATTTCTGCGAATGAACCTGAAGGAACTGGCCGCATATCTGAACCTGTCGCAAACGACAGTGAGCCGTGCGCTCAACGGCTTTCCCGAGGTGAGCGAAGCAACCCGCAAGCGCGTCGCAGCCGCCGCAGAGCAACACAACTACCGCCCCAACACCCGTGCCAAGGCACTGGCCACAGGGCGGGCAATGGCGATTGGTCACGTGATCCCGCTGTCGTCGCAGCATGAGATGGTGAACCCGATATTCGGCGACTTCATTGCGGGTGCCGGCGAGAGCTACGCCGCGGCGGGCTATGACATGGTCTTGTCGCTGGTTGAGGATAAGAAGCAGGAAAAAGCCTATCGCGAAATGGCCTCCAAGCGGAATGTTGACGGCATCGTCCTGCATGCGCCGCGCATGTCGGATCCCCGGATCGGGCTGTTGCGTGAAATCGGCCTGCCCTTTGCCGTGCATGGCCGCGCCTCCGATCTGGCGGGGGACTATTGCTGGCTGGATGTGAACAACAAAAGCGCCTTTGACCGGGCGACGCGGTTTCTTATCGACCTTGGGCACCGGCGGATCTGTCTGGTGAACGGGTTGGAGAGTATGGATTTCGCCTGGCGTCGGCGGGCGGGCTATGAATACGCGCTAAAGGCGGCAGGCCTGCCGCTGGATCCCGCGCTGATGTATGCGGAGGAAATGACCGAGAGCTATGGGTATCGCACGGTTGTGACGACTCAGGCGATGGCGGATCCACCCACCGCCTATCTGGTGTCGTCGATCATCCCCGCAATGGGCGTGCGCCGCGCGATTGAGGATTCAGGGCGTCAGATGGGCCGCGATATTTCGGTGATCACCCATGACGATGATCTGTCCTATCTGCGCAACGGCGATGAGGTGCCGCAATTCACCGCCACCGTCTCCTCCGTACAGGAGGCAGGCCGCCAACTGGCCAATCTGCTGCTGGACCAGATCCGCAACCCCGGCCTGCCGCTTCCGACACGTCTGCTAGAAGCGCAGCTGACCGTTGGCCGCTCCACCGGGCCTGCGCCCTCTCCTCGCTGACTGCCCCCCCGACAGGAGCCCCTTCCCGATGTTTCGCAACAGCCGCGCTGATTTCCCCAGAGAGTTCCTGTTTGGCACTGCCACCTCTGCCTATCAGATCGAAGGCCACGGATTTGGTGGCGCGGGGCCCACCCATTGGGACAGTTTCGCCGCCACGCCGGGCAATGTGGTGCGCGCCGAACATGGCCAGCGGGCCTGCGACCACTATCATCGCTACGCTGAGGATCTTGATCTGGCGGCGGCAGCCGGGTTTGACTGCTACCGATTTTCGACCAGCTGGGCGCGGGTTATGCCAGAGGGGCACGGCGCGCCGAACCCTGAGGGGCTGGATTTCTATGACCGGTTGACGGATGCGATGCTGGAGCGCGGGTTGCAGCCCTGTGTGACGCTGTATCACTGGGAACTGCCGCAGGCCCTGGCGGATCTGGGCGGCTGGCGCAACGGCGAGATTGCCAAGTGGTTTGGCGACTATACTGAGGTCATCATGAGCCGGATCGGCGACCGGATGTATTCCGCTGCCCCGATCAATGAGCCATGGTGCGTGGGCTGGCTGTCGCATTTTCTTGGCCATCACGCGCCGGGTCTGCGCGACATTCGCGCCACCGCACGGGCCATGCACCATGTGATGCTGGCCCATGGCACTGCCATTCAGGTGATGCGCGCCCTCGGCATGGGCAATCTGGGCGGTGTGTTCAATCTGGAATGGGCCACGCCCGCTGATGACAGCGCAGCCGCGCAGCAGGCCGCCGCGCGCTATGATGCGATCTACAATGGCTTTTTCCTTGGTGGAGCGTTTCACGGACGTTACCCGGATCTGGCGCTGGAGGGGTTGGAGCCGCATCTGCCGCAGGGATGGCAGGATGATTTTGCCACCATCACCGCGCCGGTCGACTGGTGCGGGATCAACTATTACACCCGCAAGCGGATTGCCCCCGACACTGGCCCTTGGCCGCATTATGCCGAAGTGGACGGCCCGCTGCCGAAAACGCAGATGGGCTGGGAAGTCTATCCGCAGGGGCTTTATGATTTTCTGACGCGGACCGCGCGCGAGTATACGGGGGATCTGCCGCTGTTGGTGACGGAAAACGGTATGGCCAATGCGGATGTGGTGACGGATGGCACAGTGCAGGACAGCGCCCGCGTCGCCTTTGTGGACGACCATCTGGATGCCCTGCGCCGCGCCATCGCCGACGGGGTGCCGGTGCAGGGCTATTTTCTGTGGTCGCTCTTGGACAACTACGAATGGGCGTTGGGATATGAGAAACGCTTTGGGCTGGTGCATGTGGATTTTGACACGCTGAAACGCACGCCCAAGGCATCTTACCATGCGCTGCAATCTGCACTATCGGGCGCGCGCTAAAGGGCTGGCTTCAGTTCGCCAGCTGGTCTCCCAACTGCTCCAGCATCCTCAGACAGTCCGACAGCTGATCAAGCGACAGGTACTCATCCGCCTTATGCGCCTGCGCGATGGATCCGGGGCCGCAGACGACCACATCCAGGCCAAGCGCCTGAAACAGCCCCGCCTCGGTGCCGAAGGGCACCAGCTCAGCAGCATTGCTGCCGAGCAACTCCGCCATGAGTTCACGCGCCTCATTTTGGCTGGTGGGGGTGAGACCGGCCACCTCGCCCACCACCTCCGTCTCGATGCTGGCCTCCGGGTAGATCGCCTGCATCGCGGGCAAGAGCGTGTCGCGACAATAGCGCGCCATCGTGTCCTTGACATGATCCGCGTCCGAGGGCTGCACCGGCCGCATTTCCCAATCCACCTGCGCCTTTGACGCGATGACGTTATGGGCGTTGCCGCCGTTGAGCGCACCGATGTTCAGCGTTGTCCAGGGCGGATCAAAGCGGCTGTCCGGCGGGGTGCGCTGTTGCAGATCACCGCGCAGATCCAGCAGGCGACTGACATAGCGCGCGGCGTATTCCACCGCATTTACGCCCCGGCCCGGATCGGAGCCGTGCCCCTCAAGACCTTGAAATCGAGTGCTATATTCGTTGCAGCCTTTATGCCCTTCGACGACGCGCATGCTGGTCGGTTCGCCGATAAGTGCCAGTCGTGGTTTCAACGCACGCTCGCGCAGGGCCTGCACCAGGTGACCGGCACCAATGCAGCCCACCTCCTCATCATAGGTGAAGGCGAAATGGATGGGGCTGCGGCTGATCTGCGCGGCGAACTCTGGCGCCATGGCAAGTGTCGCAGCGATAAACCCCTTCATGTCGCAGGTGCCCCGCCCGTAGAGCCGCCCGTCCCGTTCCACCATTGCAAACGGGTCGCTGGTCCAGTCCTGATCGGTCACCGGCACCACATCGCTGTGGCCCGACAGCACGATCCCGCCATCGGTTTCGGGGCCAAGCGTGGCAAAAAGGTTGGCCTTCTGCCCGCTGTCGTCAAACATCACATCCACCCGCGCGCCGCAGTCTTCAAGCCGGTTGGCCAGATAGGCAATCATCTCCAGATTGCTGTCGGCGGAGACCGTCGGAAAGGCGATGAGGTCTGAGAGAATGCCAGTGGTCTGCTCCATCATCCCCTCACCCTTTCACGAAAAGTTTGCGCTCAATCGAGCAGAGCGGCTCGGCAGCGCCGGTGTCGCGGATCAGCAGAGTCTCCGTGGTCTCCAGCCCCCATGTGTCCATCCAGAGGGCCGGCATGAAATGAAAGACCATGCCGGGTTGCAGCACAGTGGTGTCCTCGCTGCGGATCGACGCCGTGCGCTCCCCCCAATCCGGCGGATAGGACAGGCCAACCGGGTAGCCCATGCGGCCCGAACGCTCGATCCCGTGTTTGGCCATTACGGCCATGAAAGCATCCGCGATATCGCAGGTGCGATTGCCTGCGCGGGCCGCCTCGATCCCGGCGGCGATGCCTTCGATCTGCGCCGCCTCGATCCGCAGCATCTCCTGCGAGGGGGTGCCCAGAAACACCGTACGTGACAGTGGCGCGTGGTAGCGGCGATAACAACCGGAGAGTTCGAAAAAGGTTGCCTCGCCCTGCCGCATCGGGGTGCCGTCCCAGGTGAGATGCGCCGCTGTCGCATCAAGCCCGGACGGGGTCAGCGGCACGATGGCCGGGTAGTCGCCCCAATCGCCCTCCACACCGGTCACACCGGCATGCAGGATATCGGCCACCAGATCGTTTTTGCGCACACCGGGCGCGGCCCGTTCGATGGCGGTTTGGATCACCTTATCGGTGATCCGCGCGGCCTTGCGCATAAAGCCCAGCTCTGCATCGGATTTCACAAGCCGCTGCCAATTGACCAGCGCGGTGGCATCCACAAGAACCGCCTGCGGAAGCTCTGCCGCCAATACGGCATGGGCCTTTGCCGAGTAGTAGTAATTCTCCATCTCGACCCCGATCCGGGCATGGCCCAACCCGCGGGCGCGTAGCTGCTTGGCCAGATGCTGCATCGGGTGGCAGTCGGTGGATTGGACATAGTGGTCGCCGTAGCCCAGCAGATGATCCTGCGGCATCCAGCAGGTGCGGCGCGCGCCCATCATATCCATATGTCGCCCCCACCAGATCGGATCGCCATCCGGCAGGACGATCACCCCCTGATGCACGTAGAACGACCAGCCATCGTAGCCGGTAAGCCAGGCCTGATTGGACGGATCGGTAACAAAGAGCGCGTCCAGCCCGGCAGCCGCCATCGCGGCGCGCGTCTTGGCCAGGCGTTGCTGGTACTCGGACCGTGCAAACGGGATGTTTGGATCTGTCATCGTTGCATCCTTCGTCAACCAACAACCGCGGTGACCGCCCGATGGGTGGCGGAGACCACCTGGTCGGCCTCATCCTGTGTCAGGCAGAAGGGGGGCGCAAAGCCGAGGATATCGCCCTGCGGCATGGCCCGCGCGATCACGCTGTCCTGCTCCAGAAGTTTGGCGGCTATCTGCGGGCCGATCTTGTCACTGGCGTCAAACAGGCGGTGGTCGTCACGATCCTCCACGAATTCCACCGCGCAGAGCATCCCCTCGCCCCGCACATCCCCGACATTCGGGTGATCGCCGAGGGCCTTGCGCATCTCACCATTGAGATATCTGCCAACGGTCGCCGCGTTTTCGACAAGACCCAGCTGATCAATCAGGGTGAGATTGGCCACCCCGGCAGCGGCGCCGATGGGATGCGCCGAATAGGTCCAGCCATGGCCAATCGGGCCGTTCTCATCCGTGCCCCGCTCCAGCACCTGCCACATCTTGTCCGACACGATGGACCCCGACAACGGCGCATAGGCAGAGGTCAACCCCTTGGCGATGGTGATAAGATCGGGGCGCATGCCGTAGTGATCGGAGCCGAACATCGTGCCCAAACGACCAAATCCGGTGACCACCTCATCCGCGATCAGCAGGATATCGTGCCGTTCAAGCACCGCCTGAATGGCGGGCCAGTATCCTGCGGGCGGTGGGACGATGCCCCCGGTGCCCAGTACCGGCTCCCCGATGAAGGCGGCGATGGTATCGGCCCCTTCCCGCGCGATCAGCGCCTCCAGCTCGGCCACGCAATGGGCAACAAAGTCGGCCTCGCTCTGGCTGCGATCACTGCGGCGGAAATAATATGGGGCCTCGGTATGGACCACCTGTGCCAGCGGCAGGTCGAATTTATTGTGAAACAGCTCCAGCCCGGTCAGCGAGCCGGTCATCAGCCCGGACCCGTGGTACCCCCGCCAGCGGGAGATGATTTTCTTCTTCTGAGGGCGGCCCAGAATGTTGTTGTAATACCAGATCAGTTTGATGTTGGTTTCATTGGCGTCAGAGCCGGAAAGACCGAAGTAGACCTTCGACATATGGTCGGGGGCGCGGTCGAGGATCATCTTTGCCAGGGTGATCGAGGCCTCGGTGCCATGCCCGACGTAAGAATGATAATAGGCCAGCGCTCGGGCCTGATCGGCAATGGCCTCGGCGATCTCAGGTCGGCCATAGCCGACGTTCACGCAGTAAAGCCCGGCAAAGGCATCCAGCAGCCGATTGCCGTCGCGGTCCTCAATATGGCAGCCGCTGCCGCCGGTCACCACGCGCTGTGGCAGATTTCCGCGAGCAAATTCCGCGAGATGCGTTGAAGGGTGGAAGAAACAGTCGCGATCCCACTGGTCGAGTTGGTCATTGTGAAGCATGGCTCAGTCCTTGGCTTTGGCGGCGCGCCGCCTTTGGTCACATGAAGGGAGCCGGTTGCACGCGACAGACCAGAAGGTGGTCCGTTTTTGAGCAGAAAAGGCTCCGCTCACCCGGACAGCAGCGCGCAATGCCTTTATTGCCAGGGTCGTGCCACTGTTGGAGCATAGCGGGTCTGCCCAAGGCAACAGATTTTTTTGTCAGCCGGTGGATTGGCCGGTGAGAACGGGCTGCTATCTGCCGGACGGCCGCGCCAAGGACTGACGCGTGACAAGTGTGGTATTAATGCAGACCGACTGCCCTTCGGACCGCCCCTCCACGATTGCAATCAGTTCTTGCGCCGCCTTGCGCCCCATTTCGCGGTGCGGGACATGCACAGTTGTGAGAGCGGGGCTGACGATTTCTGCCAGCTCGATATCATCAAACCCGGTGATGGAGACATCGTCAGGCACGGCGATGCCCTTGCTTCGCGCCTCGCGGAGCGCCCCTGCTGCCAAGACATCATTGCCGCACATCACCACGGTTGGGCGGGGCGCGCGTGACATCAGCTCTGCAAAGGCTGAGGCGCCCTTTTCAATCTCATAGGGGGCTTCGATCAATGTGAGCGCAGCCGGGTCGAGACCTCTGGAGCGCATGGCATCGCGAACACCGCTGACGCGATTTTGGGCACGGTCGTTGCCCTGCAAGATACCGGAGATCATCGCAATATGGCGGTGCCCGGCATCAACAACCGTGTGGGCAAGATCCCGCATCGCGCCCTTGTTGCTGAAACCCACTGACGGCTGCAGCCGTTCAGGCGCATAAGACCAAGCGACAAGGACCGGTACCCGATGTTTCTCCAGATACTGGTAAATCTGCTCCTCCCGCTCATGACCAATCAGCAGCAAGCCATCTGCGCCACGCGCAACCAATGCACGGATCTGTTCCTTCTCCACCTCTGGACTATATGCGGAACTGGACACCAGCAGCGTGTAGCCATCCTCCCGCAGTTGATCCTGAAACGCCTGCAACCCGCGCGCGAAGATCGCATTGTCCATCGTGGGAATAATCGCTCCGATGGTAAAGCTGCGTTTGGCCGCCATAACGCGGGCGGCGAAGTTTGGCGTATAGCCCAGTGATTCGACCGCCTGCATCACACGCTGGCGGGTCGTTTCGATAACACGATCCGGTGAATTCAGGCAGCGCGACACGGTGGCGGTCGAGACGCCTGCAGCCTTGGCAACATCGTTAAGTGTTGGAGCGGAGGGGCTTTTTCCCATGTCGTACCTTGTCATTTCCCGGGCTCATTTTAGCAGATTTCCCGACCGCTGCCAGCGTTTAATGTAAGCGCTTGCATTATTGATGTAAGCGCTTACAAATGGTGATGAGATAACAACGGGGATCTTTCGATGTTTCTGATGGCGTCTGTTTGCGTGTTTGCCGTGTTCTTTGCCAATGTCGCCCTCGGCGCCTTTGGCAGCGGCGGTTTTCTGAGCGACGTCGGCGAGATGGTGATCCTGTTTGCAGCGTCCATTCTGTTTGTGGCTGCAATTCTCAAAAAAGAAGCTGACCAAAAAAACCAAGACGGCAGCTGATGGATTTCCAAGGGAGGAAGACAATGACGAATGGCAAGGATGGGCTCAAATCTGCAGAGCGCCGTAATTTTCTGAAACTGGCCTCGGCCGGCTCATTTACTGCGGCGTTGGTCGCGGGGGCTGGTGGGGTGCTTTGGTCCACTGAGGCAGTGGCGCAAACCGCCAAGGAAGAAAAGGAGCGTGAACGTGCGGCCGAGCACATCATGACGGTGGCCACCGCCTATGTGCTGGGCGCGTCACGCAGCTACCCAATCATGCAGCTGGACCTGAAGGAGAACATCCAGAACGCCACCAATGGCAAGATCTACGTCAAACTGGCCCCCGGCGGGCAGCTGGGCGCAGGCGGTGCGTTGGTGCAGAAGGTGCAGGGCGGCACCATTCAGGCGGCACAGCATTCGCTGTCGAATTTCGCCCCCTTCGCCTCCACCGTTGATCTGATCAACATGCCTTATCTCTGTGGCTCCAATCAGCGGTTCACCAATCTGGTGACCTCCGATTTCTGGAACGCTGAGGTGCACCCCAAGGTGGAGGCCAACGGTTTCAAGGCGCTGTTCTATGTGAACATTGATCCCCGCGTCGTGGCTGTGCGCAAGGGCGGCAATGCGGTGACCTCCCCGGGCGACATGGCGGGTGTGAAATTCCGGGTTCCGGGCTCCAAAATGCTGCAGCAGTACTACCGTATGGTCGGTGCCAACCCGACGCCAGTGGCCTGGGGCGAGACGCCGTCGGCGATCAAACAAGGTGTAGCAGATGCGCTCGACCCCTCTGTGGGAGCGCTCTATGTCTTTGGCTTCAAGGATATCCTGAGCCATGTGACCTTCACCCAGGCGGTGCCGGACAGTCAGGTCTATTCGTGCAATCTGGAGTGGTTCAATTCCTTGCCTGCTGATGTGCAGGACGGCGTAATGTGGGGGGCGGAGATGACCGCGCATCAGAACCTCTCCAAGGTGCCGTCAGCCCGCGCCTATGCCATGGCAGAGCTGGCCAAGGCCGGTGTCGCCTTCCATACGCTGAGCGACGATCAGCTGGGCGAGTGGCAGGAGGCCGGCGGCTATCAGCGCAGCGAATGGGATACGTTCAAGACTGAGCTGGCCGGATCGATGGACAGTTTCGCCAAGCTGGAAGAGGCCGCAGGCACGCAGGGCAAATACTACGTCCACGACGCGTAAGCTGTCGCACCACGTGGTTCCGGGACCCGGTGCCACGTTCCCTTTCTCTTCTAGCCGCCTGCGACAGCCCGGTTCGGGCTGATTCATAAGGCGCGCCCAACCCTCGGGACGAGCGATGGACCTCTTGCGGAAAATTGACAAGAACGCCGAGCGCTGGCTGTTGCTGACCTTCTACGTGATGCTGGTCATCACTATGGCGGTTGAGGTTATCCGGCGCGAACTCTTTGCCTATTCCTCGATCTGGGGTGAGGAGATTGTGCGCTACTCCTTCATCTATCTCGCCTGGATCGGTGCCGCCGCCGCAGTGAAGGAGCGCGCCCATATCCGCATTGATGTACTGATGCATTACCTCGGGCCGCGCCCTAAGGCGCTGCTGTATATCTTTGGCGATCTGGTGATGTTCGTGGTCGCGCTGGTGGCGCTCTACTGGTCGTTCGAGACGGTGCTGGTCTCCGCCAAATTCGGCTCTGTCAGCCACGGACTGCGCATTTCCATGGTCTGGTTCCTGATGGCGGTGCCAGCCGGGTTCGCCTTGATGGTCTGGCGGTTGCTGCAATCCTTCCTGCGCGATTTTCGCAGTCTTCGAGACGGCACGCCCGTCTTTGAAGGCGACAAGCTGTTTGATTGAAGGATCTGAGAGATGCTGTGGAATTCACTCAATCAAACGGTGGAACTGGGTTGGGATTTCTACCTGCCGGTGATCATGTTTGTGGCCCTGATTGCGCTGGCGGTGCCGGTTTGGGCGGCCATCGGGGCTGCCGCGATCACCATGCTGGTGATGTCGGGCGACCTGCCGCTCAGCGCAATTGGCGAAAGCTTGTTCACCGGCATTGATGCCTTTGCGCTGACGGCGGTGCCGCTGTTCATTCTGACCGGTGATGTGCTGGTCAGAACCGGGCTAAGCAAGAAGTTCCTGGATGTGGCCGAGGCGCTGACCTGCTGGACACGGGGTGGTTTTGGTTCCGCCACGGTGCTGGTCTGCGGCATGTTCGCGGCGATCTCAGGCTCAGACGCCGCTGGCGCTGCTGCGGTGGGACGGATGACCATCAACCGGCTGGTCGAAAGCGGCTACCCCCGCCCCTACGCCTGCGCGCTGGTGGCTGCTGGTGCCTGCACCGGCATCCTGATCCCGCCGTCGATAGCCTATATTATCATCGGTCTGGTGTTGGGGATTTCCGCCTCCACCCTGTTTCTGGCGGCGCTGATCCCGGGGATTGCCATTCTGGTGTCGATCCTTGTCACCAATATCATCATGAACCGGCTTTATACCTATGAGACCGGCGGCAATATGGGGCTGGGAGAATGGCTGGGCAATCTGGGCCAGTCACTGAAATCCGGCTGGTATGCCTTCATCGTGCCAGGGATAATCTTCTATGGAATTTTTTCCGGCCGCCTGACCCCGACCGAGGCCGGCGCCACCGCTGTTGTTGTCACCATCCTGATGGGTTTTTTGCTGGGCACGCTGAAACTGGCGGACTTCCCGGCGATGCTGGTCAGCTCTGCCAAGGTGAACGGGGTGATCCTGCCGATCATCGCCTTCTCAGCGCCGCTGGCAGAGGCACTGGCCATCATGGGCGTGCCGCAGGGGTTTGTCACAGCGGTGACCGGGCTGACCGATGACCCGTCTATGTTGATCCTGTTGATGATCTGCATTCTGATCGCTGCGGGCTGTGTCATGGAGACGACCCCCAACATCGTGATCCTGGCGCCGATCCTGAAGCCGCTCGCCGACAACATCGGCATGAACGAAATTCAGTTCTGCATCATGATGATCACCGCGCTGGGTGTGGGGTTCATCACTCCGCCGCTGGGCCTGAACCTGTTTGTTGTCTCCGGCATCACCGGTGAGTCCATCCTCAAGATCGCCGCCCGCGCCATACCGTTTGTTCTGACCATGCTGATTGTGGTGCTGCTGATCGCGTATCTCCCTGCGATCTCAACCACGCTGCTCCCTGACATCTATAAATAGGACCCTTTGGACATGACCCGTGAGTACCTGAAGAAGGCGGCCCTGACCCCCAAGTCGGATGCGTCCGAGACCCATAAGATTGTGCAGGAGATCCTTGATGAGATCGAGGCCGGAGGCGACGCCAAAGCGTTGGAATATGCGGCCAAATTCGACAAATACGAGGGCAACGTGCTGCTGACGGATGAGGAGATTGAGGCCGCCTGCGCCTTGGTGCCGGAAAAGCTGAAGGCCGACATTCGGTTCTCCCATGACAACGTGCGCCGCTTTGCAGAACTACAGAAAAGCACTGTGCATGATGTGGAGACGGAAATTTCACCGGGTTTCATCACCGGACAGAAGGCGATCCCGGTGGATGCAGCGGGCTGCTACGTGCCCGGCGGGCGCTACAGCCATATCGCCAGCGCGATCATGACCGTCACAACCGCCAAAGTGGCCGGCTGCAAACACATCACCGCCTGCTCCCCGCCGCGCCCCGGCGTCGGCGTGGCGCCGGCCATCGTCTACGCCGCCCATATCTGCGGCGCAGATCAGATCATGGCAATGGGTGGCGTGCAGGGCGTTGCGGCGATGACATTCGGCCTGTTCGGACTGCCCAAGGCGAATATCCTCGTTGGTCCGGGCAATCAATTCGTGGCGGAGGCCAAGCGTATCCTGTTCGGCCGTGTCGGTATCGACATGATCGCGGGCCCCACTGACAGCCTGATCCTGGCCGACAGCACGGCGGATGCGCATATCGTTGCCACTGATCTGGTGAGCCAGGCCGAGCATGGCTACAACTCTCCGGTCTGGCTGGTGACGGATGATCGCACTCTTGCCGAGGAGGTGATGCGGCGGGTGCCGGGGCTGATCGACGATCTGCCCGAGGTGAACCGCGAAAATGCCGCTGCGGCCTGGCGCGATTATGCGGAGGTCATCCTCTGTGCCGACCGCGAGGATATGGCCGCCTGTTCCGACGCCTACGCGCCAGAGCATCTGACCGTACAGGCCGAGGATCTGGATTGGTGGCTGGGGCAGCTGACTTGCTACGGCTCGCTGTTTCTGGGCGAGGAAACCACGGTCTCTTACGGTGACAAGGCAGCGGGCACCAATCATGTGCTGCCAACCTCGCGCGCGGCCAGCTACACCGGCGGGCTGTCAGTCCATAAATACATGAAGATCGTCACCTGGCAGCGCGCCACCCGCGAAGGTTCAAAACCGGTGGCAGAGGCGACCGCACGGATTGCCCGGCTGGAGGGGATGGAAGGCCACGCCCGCGCTGCTGACGTGCGGTTGGCCAAGTATTTCCCGGATGAAACCTTTGACCTGACTGCAAATGGCTGACCCGCGCGCGCTTTTCGACCTGACAGGCCGGACCGCCTGTATCACCGGCGCCAGCTCCGGGCTGGGGCGTCGCGCAGCGATTGCGTTGGCCGCTGCCGGTGCGCAGGTGGTCGCGGTGGCGCGCCGGGCCGAGGCTTTGGAAAGCGTCTGTGCTGAGATCGGGCCAAGCGCGGCTTATGCGGTGGCGGATGTGGCGGACCGCAGCGCGCTGGAGGCGCTGCGGGACACTGTCACGGCCCCCTTCGGGGCACCTGACATTCTGATCCATGCGGCCGGTGTGAACACCCGGCAAACGGCGGATGACGTCACCGCCGAGGGCTGGGACCAGACCATCGCACTGAACCTCTCCGCACCATTCTTTCTGAGCCAAGCCCTAATGCCCAGGATGAAGGACAGAGGTTGGGGGCGGATCGTCAATTTCGCCTCGCTCCAGACCACCCGCGCCTTCCCCGGCGGCGTCGCATATGGCGCCAGCAAGGGCGGGATCGCCCAACTGACCCGCGCCATGGCTGAGGCCTGGTCGCCCCATGGCATCACCGCCAACGCCATCGGACCGGGGTTTTTCCCGACCGAGCTGACGCAGGCCGTGTTCGATGATGGGGGCCGCGCCGCGCGCAACGCCGCGCAGACCTGCATCGGCCGCAACGGCCGACTGGAGGATATGGACGGGCCGCTATTGTTTCTGTGCTCCGATGCCTCCGCCTATGTCACCGGGCAGGTATTGATGGTCGATGGAGGGTTCACAGCGAAATGAAAGCCTTGGTTTATGAGGGGGTTGAGACGCTGGCATTCCGAGATGTGCCGATGGCTGCGCGACGAGAGGGCGAGCAGCTGATCCGCATCCGTGCCTCTGGCATCTGCGGCTCGGACATGCATGCCTATTTGGGCCACGATGCCCGCAGGCCCGCGCCGCTGATCCTGGGGCATGAGGCCGCGGGCGTGATTGAGGACGGACCGCAAGCGGGCCGCCGGGTGACGATCAACCCCTTGGTGACCTGCGGCAGCTGCGCGGCCTGCGCGGCTGGGCGTGAAAACCTCTGCGCCAGCCGACAGATCATCTCCATGCCGCCGCGCGAGGGCGCCTTTGCCCAGTTCGTGGCGATGCCGGAGCGCAACCTTGTAACCGTGCCGAATGATGTGCCGCTGGCAAAGGCCGCGCTGGCCGAGCCGCTGGCGGTCAGCTGGCACACCGCCCGGCTCGCGCTGAAGGCGCTGCACCCGGATATGGAGCGCCGCGCGCTGGTGATCGGTGGAGGTGCCATCGGCTTGGCCGCTGCGCTGGCACTGCGCGCAATGGGGGTGGAGGACGTCGCGGTTCAGGAACCCAACGCCGCACGCCGGGCTTTTCTGGCAGACCACTGCGGCCAGCGGGCGGTGGCAGAGTTTCAGGGCATTGTACCACTGGTGGTCGACGCCGCGGGCTATGCCGCCACCCGCGCCGCCGCCTCTGCCGCGGCCGCGCCTGGCGGCGTGATTACTCACGTCGGATTGGGCGAGGATGCGGGCGGTCTGGATATCCGCCGCATGACGCTGCAGGAAATCACCTTCATCGGCACCTATACCTATACCGCGCAGGATTTTCGCGACACCGCGCAAGCGATCTTTGACGGCTGCCTAGGTCCGCTGGACTGGCCAGAACAGCGGCCGCTATCAGATGGCGCCGCCGCATTTCACGACCTGCGATCCGGCGCAGTGGCCGCGCCAAAGATCATTCTGGATCCCTGGGCCTAGGCCCTGAGCTGAGCAAACGGAGAGCATCATGTATGACAAGATCCTGGTTCCCATGGCCCTGGACCACGGGGTGTCCGGCACAACACTGAAAGCCGCCGCGACCCTGTGCAACCCCGGCGGACAGATCACCGCACTGCATGTCTATGAGGCCCCGCAAGGCTCTGTCAGTGCCTATCTGGATGAGGACGCCGTGCGCGAAGGGCTCGAAAAGGCCCGTCAGCAGCTAACCAAGAAGACCGCCGACTATGGCGATGTGGCAGCTGAAATCGTCAAAGGTCGCTCATACCGGGCCATCGTTGAATATGCCGAACAGAACGGTACGGACTGTATCGTCGTCGGCTCACATAAACCCGGGCTCAGCGACTTTTTCCTCGGCTCGACCGCCGCCCGTGTGGTGCGCCACGCGCCTTGCGCGGTGCATGTCTGCCGCCCCCTTTGATCCCCAACACCGAGACCTCAAACAAAGGCAATCGACCATGACAATAGACAAGAGGATCGCTGACGATCTGGCGGCCAATGGCGTGTCCTTCGTCACCACCGTGCCCTGTAAGCAACTGGCGGGCGTGATTGAGGAAATTGACCAGCGCGATGACATTTTTCACATCCCTTCCAACAAGGAAGACGAGGGCATGGGGCTGTGCGTCGGCGCCTGGATGGGGGGCAAACGCCCCGCGATCATCATGCAGAACACCGCCATTGGGGTCACCATCAACACGCTTGCAACGCTGATCCAATACTACCGGATGCCGCTGCCGATGCTGATCTCCTACCGCGGCGAGCTGCGCGAGCCGGTGGCCTGCCAGGTGGAAATGGCCGTGCATACCAAGGCACTTTTGGCGCAGATGAATATCCCGACCTACCACTTCCACTGGCAGCGGGACGTCGAGGAATTCGACAACATCCTGAAATACACCTTCATGTGCAACAAACCTGTTGCCATCCTGACCGATGCCAATTTCTGGGGAGGCTATGGCGACCAATGATCCGTTCTGAAATCCTGAAAGAGATCGCGCCCATCCTGCGCAACGAACTGGTGGTCTGCAATATCGGTATTCCGTCGCAGGAACTGCACGCCATTGATGATCAGCCTAGCAATTTCTACATGCTGGGCACCATGGGCCTTGCCTCCTCCATCGGGCTGGGGCTGGCGCTGGCACAGCCGAAGCCAGTGATCGTGATTGACGGAGACGGCTCAATCCTCACCAATCTCGGCACCCTGCCCACCATCGGCAACAACGCGCCCAGTAATTACATCCTGATGATCATCGACAATGGCTCTTATGGCTCAACCGGCGATCAGCCGACCTATACCAGTCAGCGCACCGATCTGGCTGCGATGGCGCGCGCCGCTGGCTGTGGCCGGGTGATCGAGGTGCAGGACAAAGACACCGGCTCTGCACTCGAACAGACGCTGGCGAGTGGCGAGGCCACGGTGCTGGTGGTGAAATGCGACAGCGGCAACGCCAAGATGCCGGTGATCACGATGGATCCGGTGGTGATCCGCGACCGCTTTATGACGGCTGTCGCCCGCTGATGGGCGCAGGCGCCATTCATTCGGCTGAGGACGCCCGCCGTCTGGCCCGGCGGCGGCTGCCTTGGATGGTGTTTGACTATATCGATGGGGCAGCAGGGCAGGAAACCGGGGCGGCGCGCAATCGCGCAGCCCTGGATGCCATCACCCTGCGACCCCGTATCTTGCGCGATGTCAGTCAGCGGTCGTTGGCCAAGAGCATATTTGGCGCCGAGGCAGACCGCCCTTTTGGCATTGCCCCCATGGGGATGTGCAACCTCGCAGCTCCGGATGCGGATCTGATGCTGGCCCGGTTGGCCGCCCGCCACCGGGTGCCCCATGGGGTCTCCACCGTTGCTTCAACCCCGCTGGAAGAGATCATCGAGACGGCTGAAGGATACGCTTGGTTCCAACTTTACTTCAGCGGCGACGGCAGCGGCACCTTCAAGCTGACCGAACGCGCCCGTACAGCCGGTTATCAGACGCTGGTTCTCACGGTCGATGTGCCGGAGGTCGGCCGCCGTCCACGCGAACTGCGGCATGGCTTCAAGATGCCGTTCCGCATCGGTCCGCGCCAATTCATTGATTTCGCCCTGCATCCGCGCTGGTCGCTGGCGACGCTGCTGAAGGGCAAGCCTGTCATGGCGAACTTCAAAATGGACGGCTATGACTTCGACCGCACCGAAAGCCGGGCGCGCGCCACGTGGGACACGCTGGCCCGGCTGCGCGACCTTTGGCCCGGAAAACTGGTGGTGAAAGGCGTGCTGGACGTCCAAGACGCCCGTGCGCTGGTGTCGGCTGGAGTTGATGCCATTCAGATTTCCAGCCATGGCGCGCGACAACTGGAGGCCGCACCCGCCCCGATAGAGATGTTGGCAAAGATCCGTGCAGATCTTGGGCCGACGTTTCCGGTTTTCTACGATAGCGGCATCCGGTCGGGCGAGGATGTTCTGAAGGCGATCACAATGGGCGCGGATTTCGTGTTTCTGGGCCGTGTCCTGCAATACGCGATTGCTGCGAGGGGCGAGGCTGGGCTGGAGCAGTTGTGGGATGCGCTAAGCGAAGAGCTGAGCATTGCCATGGCACAAACCGGGCGCGTCTCGCTTGCCACTTGAGAGCGCAGTTCATCGTCAGACATAGCGCCGCGCGGTTGCCGCTGTTGAGCGCGCTTATGCTGCGTCTGCGTCGCTGCGTTGGCTTTTTGCATCGACCGTCAGGTGGTAGGCCTGACAGGTTTCGCCGCCTGCTTCAAACCTAGGCCCGGCGGAGGTGATCGACAGGCGCGCCCTGCGCATCAGCAGCGCAGCTGTGACCGAGGTGATGCACAAAAAGGCGCTGATGTTCCACTCCTGCGCGAGCCGGGAGAGACCGCGCTCCAGATGTCCGCGCACATCTCTGCGTTCCCGCGCGCTCAGCGTATCTTCGACGAAAAACCGGCTGACCTCCCAGATTGCGGCATCCTGCGGCGCGGAATGATCCAGGACATTTGACGGCAGGCCAGGCAGCAGACCCAATTGCGCATCCCGCAACATGTAGCTGGTGGTCATGCACTGCGCAGTGGTGGGGGTCACCCGGAAACCGCCGAGGACTGTTTTCCCCTCATGAACAGTGCAGTAGATACTCTCTGGTGTGTCGTACTGGTCAAACTCCAAGCCACGCACATTGGGCAGATTCCAGCGTCGCAACTGAACAAAATGACGATAGCGCGCGCGCAGCATCTCAGTGAAGAGCCCACCGGTCTCCGCAAAGTTGTCGAATGTAATTTCTGTCGACTGCATCGCAGGCCCGGTCAGCTGTTCCAGCCCGAATGCAAACCTGCATTCCGGCAATTTATCGAAAATTCGACTCAACCTATCCGGAAAGCGTAAATTTTGAATTAATTCAGAAAAGCCGCTCCGCTTTTTGCGGCCGCTTCTCACATTGGGATCGCATCAGTCACAAATCGCGGCGACCCCCCGACACCAGACCACACTCTCTGCCCGGAAGGTTGCAACGCGATCAGGCTGAGCGCGCCGCCGGTGCCGATGTAACCTTGCGAATTTCCGAAAGCAGCACGGATTTTTTGACCGGCTTAGACAGGTAACTCACCGCGCCGAGCCGCAGGAACAGCTCCTGTTCTTCCGGGGCCGCGTTCGCGGTCAGCATGACCACCGGCGTTGCCGCAATCCGTCCGCCACGCCGCAGCATTTCTGTGAGGGTTTCGCGGCCATCCATCACAGGCATTTTCATGTCCAAAAGCACCAGATCAAACGGGTGTCGCTCCAAGGCGTCCAAGGCCTCGGCGCCGTTTTCTGCATCGGTGATCCGCACCCCGCTGTTCTTTAGAAACGCCCGGACCACCAGCCGATTGGATGTCGTATCATCCACCAGCAAAATAGACAGATCGCCAAGCTCGCTTGCCTCTGTGCGGGCAATCTGCTGCGGCAGGACCTCCACCTCTGAGGCATCCAGCGCGGTGATCGGACAGAAGAAAGTGAAACAGCTGCCCCAGTCGCGGCCGGTCTGCACAGTGATATCGCCGCCCATTATGCGGGCCAGATGGCGGGCAATTGCCAATCCCAACCCGGTGCCGGGGACGTTGGGGGCGTTCTTGTCCTTGGCGCGATAGAAATCTGTGAAGAGTTTGACGCTTTGCTCTGGCGTCATGCCCCGACCGGTGTCGGAAACCGCGACGCGCAGCATCGCGCGCCCGTCGAGATCTTCGCAATCGGCAGCCACCTCAACCTGACCGGTTTCTGTGTATTTCACCGCGTTGGAGACCAGGTTGCCGATCACCTGCCGCAGCCGCAATGCATCACATTCCGCATAGTCAGGGATGTTCTGCCCCAGGCTGACAGCCAGCCTGAGCCCCTTTTCATCCGCGCGCGCGCGATACATTTCAACGGCACTGGCGATTTCTTCCCGCGGGGAGGCCGTGGCCAGGTTCAGTTCGAACTGACCCGACTCGATCTTGGCGTGGTCAAGCACATCATCGAGGATCCCGGTGAGCGCCTGAGACGATTTGCGCAAAAGCTGTGTCTGCTCCCGCAGCGTATCAGACCCGGAATTTTCCTCTTCGATCAATTCGGACATGCCACAAATCGCATTCAGAGGTGTGCGGATCTCATGACTCATCGCGGCGAGGAACCGGCTCTTTGCGCGGCTCGCGGCCTCCGCCGCGCTCAACGCCTCGCGCAGCCGTGCGGTCAACTGGTGCTGCACCCACATGGCGTGCACCATATATGCGGCCCCCAACAACAGAATGACCGCGGCGATGATCATTTCGCCGGGACTCGCCACACGGAGAAGCGTCGCGCAAACCATATAGCCTACGGTCAGGATAATCGGCACCGCAGTGATGATCCCAAAATAGAACCATGCCGATCGGGCAACCACCGAATGATTGAGCGCAATGATCAGCAGCATCGCCCCCATCAGTTTGGGGAAGGGTTCAGGATGCAGGAACAGCAGCAGCGACAAAGAATTGAAAACGCAGACGCCAACAAGCGCGGAACCGGCGAAGAGGACCATACCGCCGAGCGTCACGTCAGAAGACAGCCGCCGGTAGACCCGCAGACCCACCAATTCGACCAGAACGTAAGCCGCGTAGACAACGGCAATGGTCTGCAAGGACAGAAAATAGAGTGACAGCAGCGACACCAGGGTGATCGAGGCAAATCGGGAGGGAAGGTCCGACCAAACAAGCTTGTTCTGACTGGCAACGGAATTCACGAGGTCTGGCGATAATGAAAACAAACGCATCCTCCTTTCCGGTTTTACCTGGCCACCTCCCCACCGTCGCGTTCACGCGTCAAAGGCGAGCATCACCTAATTTGACAACAGCTATCCGATTCGCTCGTACCGATAAATTGCGGTCAAATGGTGACAGATGACTTAATATTGCCGAGAGGACCTTAACGACAGGCCGATCAAGCTCAACTTTTAGCGAGAAAAACAGCGTCAACACGGCAAGGGATAATCACCCATCCGCACTTCAATCATGACGATATCGATCGGTAGAATAGGACCCACGGCCCTATGATGGACGCCAGCCGCGACCATTGCGATCCGCGTTAACAGAGGCGGGCTCAAGAGCGCGTCCAACCAGCGTATCCCTGAGATCTTTGATCTGGAAAATGGTGCCCCCACACGGACTCGAACCGCGGACCTACTGATTACAAAGCGACAGATGAAATCCGAAATACGAAATTTTTTTCGTTTGATATCATAATTCTAAGCCCAAATCCTTACTTGTCTCAACTTGCTCGAAGCAAATATGTAACAAAACGTTTCCAGCTTGATCCAAGATCCAGACAACTGCGCTACGGGTGTTTTGCTATTCGTTTCTCAAACTGGCCATATGGGAATAATCCGTCCAAAAATCTCGAGAGCCTGTTGTGACATGTCTTACCGGCCGTAGTGCGTCTCTAACATTTTCCGACCGATCCAAAGCAAAGATCAACTGACCAAGATCAAGCCAATGCGTAAATAGAAAGTAGTCGAAAAAATCATGCCGCCCTTCCTCGTCCTTCGGAGCAACAAGTGCAATTTCTGTCATTGCTTCAGAAACGGCTTTGTTAAACTCTGAAAGCGACGCTCCCAGCGTGTCATCCCCGTTGCTTGAGTTCAGTTTTGCAGACGCCAATGCCGTCATCAGCGCAGTTGTCGTTAAGCCATCACCTATCGGGCCGAACGAAACGGGGGAAACTGCGATGCGTTCAACAGAAAGGCTGCTAGCATCATCTTTAGAAGCCAGCGGAGTTGCGCCCTGCTGTAGGTGTTGATCATGTCGTGAAAGCTGCTTTACCATTGGCAAAAAGCTCTGTGCATAGTCCTTGTAGAATTTACCAGACACACCAAACTGACCGTCTTGTGTCAGGCTCTTTGCCTTCGCCTCAATAAGAGTAATATCTTGGTCAGTTCGCGTCGCCACATCGATCTGAAGGCGTTTGCGTTTTGATCCATACGAAACATCGTGCCAAACGCGATCAGCTTTGCCTTCACAGGCTTGAGAAATCGCCAACTCGATGACTTTGCCAACAATTTCTTTTGCACGCTTTGAAGGCAGGTTGGACCAAATGAACTCAAACACTGTTTCGCAAAGGGCCTCTACGGTCATACCTACAGGCCAAATAACGAGAGTATTCTTAGGACCAGAGAACATGATAAATTTCGTATCCTCACGCGACGCTCCCCCGAAGGGCTTATGGTATCCTCGGTTAACTTTGCCCGACACAGTGCTGGAAAGTTCGAGCAATCTTGGAAACACACGCTGCGCATGTGCGGTATGGATCGAAGTGCAGCCGTCGACGCGCAACAACTCTACCAATTCAATCGCTTCACGAATGAGGCCCAAGACCGTTGGCTTGACCTTCCAGTCCACTTTGTCGTCAAGAACCTCTCGAAAAGCACTCTGTAAGCGTGGCAGGAGGAGCTTCGGGGCTTGTGGGGTGAAAAACAACGCTCGCCAGCCGATTGCCTCAGACATTTTGGAGGCAATCTGACCAATAGCGATACCCCCTATATCCTCAAACTGGCTGTATCGTTGGCAATCAAAAGACGCTGCAATATCTCGCGATAGCTCAATCATTGAGCGCCATGCGATAGAAGGATTGCGGCACGTGTTGGGTCTGTGCATGTGTTTAGCTGCAAGGCCGATGAGCCAACCATACGGTATTGCAGCTTCTTTTGGCTGACCAATACCCAGTCCGCGATCACCGAATAGCCATATGCCCTCATAGATGCCATTTGTGTCACTTATGACACCGCCAAGTTGATTGACGACGGCTTCCCCGCCCAATCGTGAAATATGTCTTTCAACAGTCCGACAAGCATTTTGAAGGCTCCGGTCATTCCAATCGGCCCCAAATGCACGAATGGGTAGCGTGTAGCCCTTGGCTTTAAGCCGCTTGCAAGCTTCGCCAACCACTTGGGATCGTGTCTTGTCTGGCGATTTCAGTGGAAAGGGGCTTGGGCTTCTCCACGCCAGTGAGATCGCGTTTCGCCATGCATCTGCTGCACTCGGAGCAACAATTTTAACAGGATCAGGATGTTGTCTAAATGCTTCAACGATATTGCCGAGAACTTCGCTTACTTCAACCTCTAGCTGGCCTGCATGAAAGGCGCACTCTGCGGATCTGCACAACCGCCAAAGATCGGAGACCCAAAGTTCGCCATCATCGGCAATTAAACAATCCACAATGGAAGAATCAATCCCGGAAGTGAAGTCTTCTCGCGTGATGGAAATAATTTGGTCAAGGTATTCAGCTTGCAGCAATTACCTTTCTCCCTCATTGATCATTTTCCAGGTTTCTCAGAAAAAACATCAAGCAAACTACTCAACAAACTGCTTGCAGCCCCAAGCAGATCGCGCACCTGATATTGTAATGTTGTGCCAGCAACCCTCATCTCAGACATTTGTGCTGATCGCGGCATTTCATCGGTTGAAACTTCAGCTTTCCAAGGTGCCAGTCCCCTTCTTAAGCAAGAGCGGTAAAATCGCTTCTCAAAAAAAAGGGATCAGGTCATCGAAGTTGAAATAAAGTGCTTACGGCCCTTCGCAGCTGTTATTCTGGTTAATCTGAATCAAGGCTCAAAAGCCGAACAACAGGTCATCAATTGTCTTTGCCATATCCTTTGGGAGAGCACCTGCATCAATTAAGTAACCGTTCATGCCGGAGACGAATTGTCGAATTCGATTGTTTTCCGACATGCGAAGTTTAATTCTCTTATCGAAGTCGTCGTTTTCCTCTGCCAGACACCGGATCGATAGTTCACGGCAGATATGAGCACATTCAAGGACACAATTTGGTGCAGCCACAGTAATTCCAGCATAAGCAATCAGTTTGGACCATGCAGGCATATCGGCTTGACCTGTTCCATCACCAGAAAGAACCTTCATCTTCTGCCTGATTTCATAATTTTCTCTCCCACCCCATAGATAATAGCGCAGGATTTTTTCAAACTCATCTTTACTCATTGCCGGTTCATAAAACCGGCGAATATCTCGGCTTAGTGACGCCCAGAGGACCATGGCAGACGCCATCAAGTCCAAATAGATCGCTTTGTGTTCAGGTTTCTTGGGGTCATATTCTCCACGGACATTTCTAAGCTCCGCAACGATCCAACGGAAAGTGGTCCACGGTGTCTTCGTCAGCGGCACACTATTTCTTGCCAGTTCGAAAGTTGCCTTTGACCAAGAATATTTCGCATAAGCATCGAAAACCCGTTCCCAACGATCTACCGAAGACTGGTAAAACAGGTCATCTGCAAAGGCCTGATCATTGGTGGTTCCAAGCTCTCGGAATGAATCCTCGTAATGAAGATCAACATTCATTGTTAAGGCAGAAAGCCTTTGGTTATGGACTGGTTTGTTCTTGAGGAGAACGTATGCCTTATCGAAATCTACGTAGTCTTTCACCCCTGCCGCCCAAAATGCGCGATTGATCGCGCTCATCTTCCCCGACTTGCAATCAAAAAAAGCCCATCTGAGACCGCCGTCTCCAGCGATTTCAACACCAGCGACATCTAGGTCAGTTAGCACTTCCGCGTTGTCACTTAGATCAGCCGAACTACTGGTTACGACCTCCAGAAAGGGAACCATCTTGCGCGACAAGCAAAAGCGAATTGAAAGCTCTTTTTGAAATCTGTCTTTGTCATACTTTCCCATGAACACTCCTGCTAAAATTTTAACAAGAGCTGCTCGAACTCATGCTTTGCTTCTGGATCAGCAATCTCTTTTGCGCGTTTCTTCATCTCACTGGCAGAGATAAGTGACTGGATATAGGTCTCATCTTTACTCAGCGCGATTTTTGCATCTTGATTGACTTCCATACCAGCCAAATCACCGGTCCGAAGCAAATTGATCGCTAAGTTCAGTGCCTCTACGTTTTCATGTGTGTTGTTCAACCGTAACCGCCATCTGTCAGTGGAAACCTGTTCGAGGTAAGCCACTCTCAGGAATACAAGGTTGCTGTACTGGTCCCATGCCTCCGAATTCGCACCCAAATAGCCTCGATCCCTAAATGCCTCCAAAAGTCGAACCGGCATCTTTATTCGATATGCATCAGCAAGAAGCTGTCCTTTACGCACGGCAGAAATCAAAGCCATCGCACGTTCGTACACTTCACGGTTAGCAGCGTTTAGACGCGTGCTACCGGGTTTCGGGGTAAACAGAAAAGACTGTGTCTTTTGGCCAAACTTGATCGTCGGAGGTTTAATAATGCCTTCTGCTGACAGCTTATCAATAAGTGCCTGCTCGGTAGCATCTAATTTCACTCCTCCAATTTCACCTTGGCTCTTGACCAGACCAATCGGCCAACCTTGGTTTGTCTTCACTTTTTCAAGTGTCGATTTTATCGCGTTTGAACCAACAGCCGCTGCTGCATCAGCAAGACCGTCAAGGTTATCTGAAAAATAGAACGGGCTGATTAATATGGATCGACCACGCGCTTGGTGCTCGGACATGATACCGCTCTCACCGCCCAAAGTTAGACAGCGGTCAAAAACTGGCTTTTCGATACCTAGATTATTGAAGAGCGCATCTTTGTTGGCAGGTGCATTCTGCAACGTTTCGAGAATTTGCAGGGTCGCTTCCTCGTGACTGTTTAATGTGCATTCAGATTGCGCGTACCCACCAATACCTTCGTACACATCTTCAAAAATCGGAATATTGGGGATGACTTTCGAAATCTTTCGACCGCTTCTCACTAGCTGTACGAAGCCAACCTCTTCAAGCACCGCCAAAACTTTTTCGAGAGCCATAGACGGAATGGACATGAAGTGATCCGAAACCCTGCGTAGAATTTCATACTCAATTTCCCCGAGCCCTCTGATATGAATGGCTAGGGTGGCGGCCATCCCGATAGTATGTAGATCGTCAAACTCAGGAACTGTGTAAGACGACAATCCAGAGTGTAGATCATGTGCAAATTCAGCAACTTCTTTGGCCATTCTGTGTACAAATCTCTCAATTAAATTAGGTACTTGACCTCAACTCAAACTTTTCAACTAAAGTCACTCAAAGATAGCAGCTTAGTTAACAAAGTTCACGCTCAAACTGTAGGGTCAATGACGATTGGCTCCAAAATCCAAGGGCGCACATTGGTTTTCATACCTCTCTTCCAATAGATATTTGCATGAACCCTCCAAGCCAGCCACGGCTTACCAGTTTAAAAAGCAAGTTGTGGTCCACTAACTATCCAGCGTGAACTCCGGCACAGTCTCAGGAGAGGTTTGCGATTTGAAAACAACCGCATAACCGATGGCAGCATGCCTCAAACCTCATTCCCCGTAGCAAACCGGGTGCAATCCGGGTCAAATCGGGCAATCCGAGTGATCAGATCAATGTCGGATTTGCCCGATCTATACTACCTAAAAACCCGATAAGGTTGCCTTCGCCCTTCGACGCCACCAACAACCGAATTTCGCCTCTGTCATTTTCTGCGATGCGCGGGTAGTCTCGCGATTGACGCAGACGACGCATCTGCGTTGGGGCTTAGTAACCCCTCGAGAACTAGGCTGGGAAACCGGCTGAACACCTTTGACCTATGGTCGGGGTGCCTGTGTTATACAACAGGCCCCGGCTAAAGGCGCAGGGTCCGTGTTCTCGCGGATTACTAACACCCCGATCACCAGTCAACCGCAAGGGCGCTTGCAGATCGGGGATGCTTGTTGCGGACTTTGCAGCAACTGGAATTTGATGGCTTTCAGGCTTTGCAAGCGTTGATTGAGGCCAGCGCGTACCAAAGCCTTGCACAAGCAGTAGCATCTTTGACCCTGTTTTCCCATCCCGACACGGTGGCGCAAACTGGTGCGAGGGCAATCTTTCCGATCATCCGCAATTTTAAGCGCCGTGGCGAAGTGAGCGAATTGGATGGGCGGTTGGTTGGATTTGACGACAACACCTCGCCTACCGAGGCGTTTTCATGGGCCAACGGATTGACACGGCGACCACGCGACCTGCAATTCAACCACGTTTATAGCCTCAGCTCAGACCCGGCTTGTTACACCAACCTCGCCAATCTCTGTATTTCTCCGTCATTTCTGGCAAAGCTGACCGATACAGATAAGGAGATACAGGCCTTGTTGCGGTATCGGTCATTCGATCTGTACGGCTGGCATCCAGAAACAGAGAAGCAGCCCGACAAGCCCCGCACATACGATGATCTGATCTGGGCCGACACCATGCACGCGAGAGGCAATATCCGCCAAATTTTGGAAGCGCAGGTGCAAAACCGCGACAATCGCACCACCCGCATTATCGAGCAGACGGGTTGGTTGTTTGAAAAGACTAGGGACTAAGCAAGACTAACCCAGAAATGGAAAACCCCTCGCACCGCTTGGCACGAGGGGAGAAGTATCAGAGCCAAAAGTTCGTCAAATTGGCCTATCCTTGCTTAGTCCTTAGTCTTCCACGAACAGATCCAAACAATCAGGGTCGGCGTCAGGACCGGACTGTCGTTCAAAATAGGCGCGCGCGATGGCGGCATTGGGCTTTCTCTCCCATTTTGCGACATCGCGAACCACCCAAAGTGACACCTTCTGTTCACGCCCTTGAATGAGCGCCTTTTTCTGGCCGAGGTTCTTTGCACCATTGGCCTTCAGCCCCTTTTGAACAGCAGACAAATTAGCCTCGCGCATATAGTCGCTCAAAACCTGCAACACGCGCTTGATCTCGACCAGATCCAAATCGAAAGGCGGTTCACGCTCTGCGATCATGCGAGCGATTTCGGCTTCGACGACCGGGCGTGAAGACTGTGTCATTTCACGCTTGGCTGCGGTCATCGGGGGCTTTGCATTGGGGTTGAACTTGCTCAAATCGCGCTTCAGCAGCCAATTCAGGATGACGCCATAGCTTTTCTCGGTCCATCCCCAAAGCCGGTTGTAATATGCCACGTCTCGTCTTTCTGCATCCGTACCAACAACAAAGTAACGGCGATCATCATAGTCCAAAGGCAAGGCATCAAAGAAGTTGCTGAAGGCAATGAAGTTGACGGTGTTCGGAATGTCCCGCTTGTTAGCGTATTTCTTACGAAGCGGAATAAGCAACTGCGTGATCTTGGGTTTGAGGCTGTTGAGGACATCCCGACGGCCAGGGGCCATCAGTTCCTCAATTATCACGCACACCCTGTCCTCCATGTAGCCACTGTATTCACTCTTGAGTTCATTGGTTTCGATGACCGAGCAATTATGCTCCCCTAAGAGAATTCGAAGGACATCGCCGACATAACTTTTCCCTGTGCCCTGTTTACCGACGATGATTGCCGCAGATTTCAGCTTCTCTCCGGGCTTCTGCACCATGAAGGCCAGCATGTCGGCTAAGTGCGAAAAATCTCGCTCATTACCTGCGAGGTATCGCAGGTGATCAACAAAGGTACTGGCATCGCCTTCCACGGGGGCGACTTCTGATGGGCGCCATGTGTTGAGTGCGCGCATGAATTTCTCGACCACAACGATCTCATCTGTTTCGCCGGGGTGGTAGACGCGTTTCACAAGCTTGTTGTCGCGATAGTCTTCAAGGAAGCGGTTTCCGATTGACCCGCGCTGCGCCTCTGACAGATGCCGGTACATCGCGTCAAATGCCTGCTTGGTGAGTGTTAACCCGGTGGGCAAGTGAATGAACTCTTCGGTCTCAACGATAAAATACCACTGTTCTGCAAGATCCGAGTAGCTCATCTCCAACAACAGTTTTAAGGGTGTCAGATCCAACGGCTTTGCCTCTGACAACATTGCAGCTAGCTCGACACCTCCGGGAGGCGGATCAGCCAAATCCCACTTGTTCGGCATCGCGCTCGAAACCTGAACCACCTTGAGCGAAGCAGCTACAATCAACCCCAAAGCGCGCTGAATCGGAGCGATGGTCTTATGCCCCGCATCGTCAGCATCAGGCCAATACACGACGTGGCGACCGGACAAGGGAGACCAATCCGCCTTGGACAACCGACCGGCCCCGCCGGGCCACGTGATGCAAACATGACTAGAGAATAGGTCCCGAGCGGCGAGCGCGGTTTTTTCGCCTTCAACCAGTAGCACCGGATCAAACGGGCGGCGTTCTAATTCTTCCAACCCAAACAGAGTGGTTGGCTGCGCCTTTTGAGGCCCTTTCATCTTCCACCCGATTTCAGGCCCGAAATAGTACAGTGGTCGGATTTCCTTGACGGGCTTGCCATCTCCTGTGGCTGGCTCTTCAAAGCGCAGGACATAATGCAACAACTCGCCCTCGGCATTACGGTAGACGTAGATGCTAGTGAGCATGATATCCGAGCCGGATTTCAGCGCATCACCAACCCTGTAAGGAATTTCGGGTGCGTCCGATGGCACTGGCATGACCAGATCACCGGATTTGCGTTTCGGTGGTTTTTCGTCAGGCTCGAAGTCATCCGCGTTCCAGCACATCATCTCCACGATATGCGCTGCTGCGGCTCTTCGATCCATCGTCAGTTTCTTGGCAATAAGATTGATCCAACCTTTGCCAGAGGTGCGGCCTTCAGCATCGTTCAGGTCGTTGAACAAGGCCTTTACCAGATTGACACCGAAGGATTTTCCGGGATTACCGTGAATGTCGCCGGTGATGAATTCGCCATTCACCACCTCGCCATGATAGCCCTCGGCTCTGAGGAAAGTTTCTGGGTCATGCGCGATACGCGCCTCCAATTTCTTGAAGTCGATAACAGACATAGTTTCTCCATTCCGCCAAAGCGGTTTTTAAGTTTCGTGATGTGTTGGGATTTCAGATCAGCGGCGTGTTACGCCCACGATCCTTTGGGTACTGAGAAAGCTCTCAATGTCCGTGCGGCGATACCGCACCAACCGACCAATCTTGTGATAGGGCAGCGCGGCATAGGGGCCGCGACCCAAAGAACGGGCTTTCTCTAGCGAGGACGGGGATATCTTGAGCAATCGGGCAACATGCCCGGTATTCAGCCATTCGCCGAAGGCGATGTCGCTCATCTTGGCAAGCTCACTTGCTGGGTCTGTTGGAGGTAATTTCACGTAAGCCATCAGGGCCTCCTTGGATTTAGTTGTATCCAGAAAGAAGCCGATTTTCGGCAACTTGGGCCTTGCAACAATCGATGGCTATAGGAGGTCTATTTTTGCAAACTCCGAAGCACCTCCGTAAAATCTTTCAGAGCTTTGGACACATCATCCCGGCGTCGAGTGCTGTGAATGGTCTCAATTGGGATGTCATCGTCTATCTTAGCCATCTCCTCGTGGAGAAATGTGAGCATCCGTGAAGGTTTGATCCCTGTTTCTGAGCTTTTTGAATTGCGCAGAACATTGCTGACTTTGTTGCCCTGACCAATCCACCAATACGACAACCAGCAAACAGCATCACCTAGATGACTCGGTTTTCGGCCCGGTTTTTCAATCAAGTCAACCGCCTCATAGGTGACACCAACTACGTCGTTCCATTTGATTTTTGTATCCAGCGCCGCACCGATGCATTGAAGGAAGGCGATTGACGACGGACTAAGGCCTTTCAAGGCATCGAGTAAGGTGCTGAGCTCTGCCCCGTTCTTTTTAGCTGAAACAGCAATTTGAAGGGTGCGCCCATATGCAGCCGCCGCTTGCGCGCGTGCAAAATCCAAATCGTGACTAGCGCGAAAGCGTTGTTCAAGGGCCTTCCTGCGAGCCTCTTCAATTTCTTCCCATTCCATCATCGCGTTGGTCCGTGGTCTACTTCAAGAGGTGCAGGCAACAACGGTTTCGACTCCCCGCTTTGCTCAGCGATATACTCCGACACAACCTGCATCTTATCCAGCAAGAACGCCTTTGATGGTTGCACATACAGCGATGTCACATCATTGCCCGACACGCGGTGGTTCAACAATCGTTTGGTCGTATACGGATCAAGCCCAGCCTCGACGCAGGCCGTGGCAAAACTCCGACGCAACATGTGCGGGGTGATTTCAAGGAACGTCTTTTCCTTGGGCGCAGAGAGATGGCCAGAGGCACTGTTTGCTGGAAACACATACGGACTGTCAGGAAACATCACATCGCGCACCCTGCGGGCCTCTAGGATGATCTCGTGGAGTTTCTGGGATATGGGCAGGTCAAAGGCGAAGTCTTCGCCGCCTTTGGGGCAAGGCCGATGGAGCCAGTCGCCATCAATGTCATCCCAGCGCACGGAGCAGGCATCTGAACGTCGTAGACCAGTATAGAGCAGGAAGCGCCAGAAACAGCCGCGCGTGGGGTTATCCAATGCCCGGACCTTTACGAGCCAATCCGGTAAATCTTCCCATTCCAACCGCTTGCGAGTTTTCTTCTCAGGGAAGTAATCCACTGCGATTGCCGGATTTGGTGGCAGGCCATCGGTGGTTTTGAGCGCGTGATTGTAGACAGCCCGGAACAGCCGCGCGACGTGGTTGGCGGTGGTCGCACCGCGTTGCCCCCACTTCGAATGCCAACGGCGCAGGTTCGCCTTGGAGATGTCTTTCAGGGATTTGCTGGCGTGGGCGCTGAGACACAAACGCCAGTTCATCTCATAACCTTCAAAGGTTCTGCGAGACGCGTTCCGACGTTTTAGGACTTCAAGATATTCCGCATAGGCCTCGCCCAAAGTCTTGGCCTGATCTGCTTCAAGTTTGCGCTCGGCCATCAGGTCTGTTCCCTGCCGTGCGGCCAGTTTGATTCGAGCTGCCTCGTCACGGGCATCAGCCACGTTGATCTCATTCACACGAGCAATCACCTTTTTGCGTTGTTGGCGTTTCACTCGGTAGTGAATGAAATAGCTACCCGGGCGGGTGGACGCGCGATAGGCACCAAAACCGGACAGTTCAGTGTCATAGATCATCGTCGGCGTGCGCGGATCATCCGGGGCCACCAAGTGTTTAGCGACCGACGCTGTGGTCATCTTGATCCTCACTCTATCTGTTCCAGCCATGATCCGAACTCCTTCCCAAAAGTTTGTAGCAAATACGTAGCAAACGGCTTCCAACTCAGGCTAAATCCGTACAACGCGTTTCTGGGAAAGTGAATATAAAACAGGGGGTTAGTCAGGTTGATCCAACAGTGTCAAAGTGAGTCCAAGTCCATGCAAATGGGGTCGTCTTTGGGTGGCAGGGTGCTGCCTAATACGTTGATTTTAAACAATATATGAAAAGCAACGCGGACTGTCATTGCGCCTCTCGATTATTCGAAAAACACTCAAAACACAGCTAAGTCATTGATTTTGTTGATGGTGCCCCCACACGGACTCGAACCGCGGACCTACTGATTACAAATCAGTTGCTCTACCAGCTGAGCTATAGGGGCCTTGAGCAGCGAGATAGCGCCTCTCGCGAAGGGGTGCAAGACGAAAAATTCGTCTTGTGGCTTAGAATGTCATAGCGGCATTTGAATCGCGGATCGTGCATATTTTGCCGTAACCAATCCCGCCCCCTTTGCAGTCTGCCAGCAGGATCGCCGATCTCTGCACTCCACCGGTTTGCGCCGTCAGCAGGGCTGACGGCGGCGGCCATCTTCACTGGGCTCTCGGTCATCCCTGCGTGGTCACGGGTCTGCGTTGCGGTCGGGACCCAAATGTCAAATCGATCCAAAGACATGCTGGTGACCGGTGCAGAAATATATGATCATGCCATCAACAAGATGATAGGGGCTGTTGCGTGCCAGCGCAGGCAACGTGCTGACCACCCCGAGCAACCGGAAGCAGCCGTATGACGGAAACACGTTTCAATATCATGATCGTCGGTCAGGCAGGGCGGTTGCAATATGAGGCGGTGCTGTTTGCGGCCTCCCTGCGCGAATACGCCCCTGAATTTACAGGGCAGCTCTATGTGGCGGTCCCGCAGTCAGGCGCGCTCTGGACCAAGGATCCCAGCATTCGCAACAAACCGGTATTGGAGGCGTTGGAAGCCTTGGGAGCGGAGATTCTACCGTTTCAATCCGTCGCCTTTGGCGAGAGCTACCCCTATGGCAACAAGATTGAGGCGCTTCTGGCCATGCCAGAGGGCGAACCATTTGTATTCTTTGACACCGACACGCTGATCACCGGCCCGCTCAACCAGATACCGTTAGATTTTGCCCACCCCTCGGCGTCACTGCGCCGGGAGGGGACCTGGCCGAAGCCGACGCTCTATGGTCCTGACATGACCGGGATTTGGCGCGCGTTATATGATCGCTTTGGTCTGGATTTCGACAGCAGCCTTGATCACAGCCAGCCTGAAAATTTCTGGCGCCGCTATCTCTATTTCAATGCCGGCTACTATTATGGGACCTGTCCCCGCGCCTTTGGTCAGCGGTTTCTTGAGTATGCAGTCTCCATCCGCGACGATCTGCCAAAGGCCTTGATCGGCCAGTCGCTGGATCCCTGGCTGGATCAGATCGCTCTGCCTTTGGTCATTCACAGCCTTGGCGGTGGGCGGGCGACACTGCCCGAGGGCTATCTTGATGGAGAGATGAGTTGCCATTACCGCAGTCTGCCGCTGCTATACGCGCGGGAAAGCGATGATGTGGTCGCCGCGCTGGAGGCCGTCGCCAGACCGAACAAGATCAAGAAAGTTCTGAAGCAATATGAGCCGATGAAGCGCATGATCTATCAGGGTCGCGGCGCCAAGGTACGCGCGATGTTTGATCGAGAGAACCTGCCTCGTAAGGAGCAGGCTTTGCGCAACCGGATCAAATCCGCCGGTTTCTGGATGCGATAATCAGCGTTTTCGACATGCGCTCTCTGCGGAAGAGTGCCTTGTGTGCCCAGCCGGATCCTGCGCCACGCGAGGGCCGCGCCAAATTGCAGCTTGCCTTACCGGTCGTGGCAGAGTGTTCTTACGCGCGAAACAAGTTCCGACCAGTAGGGTCGACCATTCAAGGGGAGCACATTCAATGTCTGAAGCGCCAAGCTACGGGTTCGACACATTGCAAATTCATGCCGGCGCCAAGCCCGATCCGGCCACCGGTGCGCGGCAGACGCCGATCTACCAGACCACCGCCTATGTGTTTCGCGATGCAGATCATGCGGCGGCCCTGTTCAACCTTCAGGAAGTTGGCTTTATCTATTCGCGTCTGACCAACCCGACAGTGGCCGTACTTCAGGAGCGCATTGCGACCTTGGAAGGTGGCGTTGGGGCGGTCTGCTGCTCCTCCGGCCACGCTGCCCAGATCATGGCGCTGTTCCCTCTGATGGGACCGGGATGCAATGTGGTGGCCTCAACCCGGCTATACGGGGGCACCGTCACCCAGTTCAGCCAGACCATCAAGCGGTTTGGCTGGTCGGCCAAATTCGTGGATTTTGACGACCCCGAGGCGGTGGCCGCAGCCATTGATGACGACACGCGGGCGGTATTTGGCGAATCTGTTGCAAACCCTGGCGGCTACGTCACGGATATCCGCTCCATCGCGGATGTTGCCGATGCGGCGGGTGTACCGCTGATCATCGACAACACCTCTGCCACGCCCTACCTCTGCAATCCGATTGCTCATGGGGCGACGCTGGTTGTGCATTCCACAACAAAATATCTGACTGGCAACGGTACTGTGACCGGTGGCGTGATCGTGGACTCCGGCACATTTGACTGGTCGGCAAATGACAAATTCCCGTCGCTGTCGCAGCCCGAGCCGGCCTATCACGGGCTGAAGTTCCACGAGACCTTTGGCGGGCTGGCCTTCACCTTCCATGGCATTGCCATCGGCCTGCGCGATCTGGGCATGACCATGAACCCACAGGCCGCGCATTATACGTTGATGGGGATTGAGACCCTCAGCCTGCGGATGGAACGCCACTGCGAGAATGCCAAAACCGTGGCTTCGTGGTTGGAGCAGGATCCGCGCGTGGACTATGTGACCTACGCAGGGCTGCCATCCTCGCCCTATCATGATCGTGCGAACGCACAGTATCCCAAGGGCACTGGCGGGCTTTTCACCTTTGCGGTGAAGGGCGGGTATGACGCCTGTGTCAAATTGGTGAACTCGCTGGAAATCTTCAGCCATGTTGCCAACCTTGGCGATACCCGGTCACTGATTATCCACTCTGCCTCAACCACCCATCGCCAGCTGACGCCTGAGCAGCAGGAGGCGGCTGGCGCCGGGGCGAATGTTGTGCGCGTCTCTATCGGGATTGAAAACGCCGATGACCTGATTGGCGATCTGGATCAGGCCCTGAGCAAGGCGAGCAGCTAATCCGCTGATCCCCCGCCAGTGTTACGTCATAAGGAAAAGGCCGGGACATCCCGGCCTTTTTTAGTTCTCAGTCGTTTGTCGGCAGTTTGATATCGTAAACCACGGAAACGCTGTGGCTGAAATTCAACTCTCCTGCCTCGATCGGCATAGGAGCGCTGCGGGCCATCTCCATCGCCATCATCGGCTGGCCACCACCGGTGTCGCGGTCGTGAATTGACCGCACAGGGCCCAGCTCAACCCCGGCGGCCTCTGCCAGCTGGGCCGCCTTGCGTCGTGCGTCTTTCACTGCGGCGCCGCGGATCTGGTCCTGCACTTTCGCCGGATCGGCGACTCCGAAACTCAACCCCCGGAAATCATTGGCGCCGACTTTTAGCACCTGATCCAGCACCTCGCCGAGTTGATCCAGGTCGCGGATGCGCAGGGACAGGGTATTGGAGGCGTTGAACCCGGTGATTTTGCGGCGGCCATCCGAATAGCTGCGGTCCTGAGACCAGACAGGATTTAGGGAAATCTGCTGGGTCTGCATATCCTCCGCTGCGATACCAGCAGCCCGCAATTCATCAACAACCGCGACCATCTTGGTTGAGACGGCGGACATGGCGAGCGCGGCCTCTTCGGCCTCTTCGGTGACGCCCAGGGTGATTGTCGCCAGTGTCGGGGTGACGGCGATACGCGCCTCACCGGTGACCGAGATCTGGCGATCCACCGGGGTTTCCTGCGCATGGGCAAGCCCTGTTGCCAGCAGAACCGCCAGCGCCGAGGCAAAGATATGTCTAGCTTTCATCGAACTGCTCCTTTTTCTGGGTGTAACATGGGGATGGCAATTGACCGCCTGCAAGGGGGAAATCGTGTCTTTTCCTTTCCCTTGCGCGCGCTCTGCCTTATGGTCTGCGCCAAGATCGCCCTGCCGCACAGGGGTATGGGCATACTAAAGCTGAAGGCGTGTTTGCATCATGAAACCGGGGTTTGCACTCTCTCTGTCCTCCACCGGCGTTGGCCTGTTGCAACGTGCCGCCGGTGGTTGGCGCCAGATTGGCACAGTCTCGCTGGATGTCGACGATCTGAGCGCCGCGCTAGCGGATCTGCGCCAATTGGGCGAACGCCATGCGCAGGGGCCGATCGCGTGCAAGCTGATCATCCCGAACGATCAAATTCGATATCTGACGCTTGAGACCGGGGTCACCGATCCCGACAGCCGCCGCGCCGCTGCTGAGCAGGGCCTCGATGGGGCCACGCCCTATCAGGTGGATGAGCTGGTCTTCGACCTGAGTGAGGATAGCGCACAGACCCATGTGGCCGCCGTCGCCCGCGAAACCTTGCAAGAGGCCGAAGATTTTGCGCTGGCACATGGTTTCCTGCCGGTGAGCTTTGTTGCGATGCCGCAGGAGATGAATTTCCTGGGAGAGCCGTTTTTTGGTGCGTCCCAAACCTTGCTGCAATCCGGCGAAGCCCCGGTTGAGCCTGACGGCGTCGCGGTGATTGACATCGGCCCCGCCGACGCGCCGCCCGCTATTGCTGACGCTGATGTGGATGCTGAGGACGATGCAGACACGCCCTTAGACGAAAACGCATCACCCGAGGTGTCCCCCACCACTGCGGCGACGCTGACCACCACCGCTGATGATGCTGCCTCCGCGGTCCCTGCCCCGTCAGACCCCGAGGAGGCATCTGCCGATGACATTCCCGACGATGTGTCTGACACTGCCACAGCCAAGGGCAAAGAGGCCGAACAGATCGTAGCTGAGCCGGATCATACCCCAGACGCCGCGCCCGTTACCGACACCGACACCGACACCGACACCGACACCGACACCGACACCGACACCGAAGATACGCCAACGGCGCCAACAGCTATCGCTGCAAGCGGGTTTTCGACGCGGCGGCGCAAGGATGGCGACCTGCGCGCGCAGAAAACCTCTGCAGCAACAGCTTCGCCAGTACCGCCCAAAGCGCCTGCAGCGACCAAAGCCGTTGCCGAGGCTCATGCGCCTACGGAGACTAAGCCTAACGATGGCCAGCGGGTGGTGCCTCATGCTGCCTTCGGCTCCATTGCATTGTCCGACAGCCCGACGACACCGGGAGGCGGCACCACCAAAGCGCAGCCGCTGGCTGCTCCGACGACCGGGCCGGTCATACCCTCCCCCACCGCCAAGGGCGTAATCCCCCCCGCGCCAAAAGCAGCAAGTCCGGCGCCGGTTCTGCCCCGTGATGATATCGCGGACATCTCACTCCCGGAGGCGCCCAAGGACAAGAAATCTCTGCATGAGGCAGGCAAGGCTTCTCTGCTCGCTGGTGTTTCAAACCAGAAGGTCGGCGGCAAGCCACGGTTCCTCGGCTTGGCCCTGGTGAGCGGCTTGCTGATTTTCATGGCGATTGTGGCGGCCTGGGCCATCCTTGCCGACAGGCAGTCCCGCAACGCCGTCAGTGATGCAACCACAACGCCTTTGGACAGCCCAGACACAAGCGGTCCCGGTTATATCGCACCCCAAGTCAGCGCGATACCAGATCAACCTGATGAGGGGGCGTTGTTGCCGCTGAACGCAAAGCCAGACGGCACAGCGCCCGATGACACGGCTGCCCCTGCGGACGGTGATGAAGGGTTGTCCAGTACGGATACTGCGGTTCTGGACGCGCTGCGGCTGGAGCAGGACGCCACGCCAACGGCAGATGAAACGCTCACGGAGGATCTGGATCGCGCCGAGCTGGCCCCGGAAACGGATGAACCAGCGGTGACGGCAGATCAGGACACGTCGCTGACACGCGCGGCCCAATATGCCGCAACCGGCATCTGGCAACACGCACCTGAAACGCCCGAGACCCCGGGAACAGATACGCTTGAGACCCTCTATGTGGCGTCAATTGACCCGACCGATATCTCCGAAGATGCAACAGCCCTACCCGATCAGACCCTGTTCGCTACGGATCTGGAACTGGGCGCGATCAGCACCCCCACCGCCGCCGGACAGCAGTTTGAGCTGGATGAGCGCGGATTGGTCAAGGCCACCCCGAACGGGACGCTGAACCCGGATGGGATCATGGTGTTCCTCGGCCGCCCTGAAAAGATCCCTCCACCGACCCCTGCCCGCCCAGACCCGGATGTTGCAGCTGCAGCGGAGGAAGCCGCGCGTCAGGCGATCCTGTCGGAACTTCGCCCTAAACAGCGCCCCAACGATCTGGTTGAACAGAATGAACGCGCGCAGCTTGGCGGATTGAGCCGGGCTGAACTGGGCGCGCTACGCCCTCGCAGCCGTCCACCGGGGTTGAAACCGCCAGAGGAAAACAGTCTGCCCGCAACCGCACAGGCGATTGCCCGCTCCGTTGTGCCCCGTGGGCGGCCAGCCAATTTCGCCAATCTGGTCGACCGTGCGCAGCGCAATCGCCAGCGCAATGCCGAGGCCAGCATCTCAGAAGCGGTCGCCAGCGCCCCGCCCCGGACAGTTACACCACGGATCCCATCCAGCGCCTCGGTTGCGCGGCAAGCGACCGTCGACAACGCGATCAATCTGCGGCGCCTGAACCTGATCGGTGTCTATGGCACCCCGTCAAATCGCCGCGCGCTGATCCTGATGCCCAACGGCCGTTACAAGAAGGTAAAAGTCGGAGATCGGATCGATGGCGGGCGTGTTGTGGCCATTGGAGACAGCCAGCTGCAATACCAAAAGGGCAATCGCAATCTAACGCTGAAAATTCCCAGCAGTTAAGGCCAACTCAGCCGGAACGATACGACCACGGCGCAGAAGATGCCCCAAATTGCGAACCAAATCGAAAAAGCCGGACCACCCTGGGCCCGGCTTTTGTCGCTTTGGTCTGCGAATGGTTGCTTACTCAGCCCCTGCAAGCTCTCCGTTGGCAATCTGCTCACGCTCAATCGACTCAAATAGCGCTTTGAAATTACCCTCGCCAAAGCCATCATCGCCCTTGCGCTGGATAAATTCGAAGAAGATCGGTCCGATCACGGTTTTGGAGAAGATTTGCAGCAGGATCTTGGTCTCCCCACCATCAACAACACCTTCGCCGTCAATCAGGATTCCGTGTTTCTGCATCCGGTCCAGCGGTTCCTCATGGCCGACCACACGGTCGTGGCTCATCTCATAGTAGCTGGCCGGAGGGGCCGGCATGAACTTGATCCCGCGATCGGAAATCTCATCCGTCGCGCCATAGATATCCTCGCTACCGACCGCGATGTGCTGGATACCCTCGCCGTTGTATTTTTTCAGATAGGAGACAATCTGCCCGGTTTCGCCACGATCTTCGTTGATCGGGATGCGAATGCGCCCGCAGGGTGAGGTCAGTGCGCGGCTCAGCAGTCCGGTGAATTTTCCTTCGATATCGAAGAAACGGATTTCTTTGAAGTTGAACAACTCACCATAGAACCTGAACCATTTGTCCATATTGCCCTTGAAAACATTATGGGTCAGGTGGTCGAGGTAATAGAAGCCAACACCGCGCGGTTTCGACTGGGTGAGCCACTCAAACTCAGTGTTATACGGCGAGGTGTCATAATACTGATCAATAAAGTAGATCAGCGAGCCGCCGATCCCCTTGATCGCAGGGACGTCCATCGTCTTGTCGTCGCCTTCATAAGCTTCTGCGCCTTTGGCGACGGCGTGTTCGAAGGCCTTCTGCGCATCGACAACACGCCACCCCATAGACGGCGCGCATGGACCATGATCCGCAACGAAGCGCTCGGCGAAGCTGCCTTTCTCGGCGTTCAGGATATAGGTGATATCGCCCTGCTGCCACAGCTCAATGCCCGGCTTGTTCTTGTGGCGCGCCACCAGCTCATACCCCATGCGCGCAAAAAGATCGCGCAGCTCCTGCGGGTCGGGATGGGCAAATTCGACGAACTCGAACCCATCGGTCCCGGCCGGATTTTCGGCGCTGATGACGGATTTCGGGGCATTATGCGGGAACGGACCCATGCGGCTTCCTCCAGATAGGGAATAGTGTAGCTGCATTTAGAATACCGCAATTCAGATGCTTGTTTTGCGCATAGTTTAGGATATGCCAGTGTGTAGACGCGTAAATCACGCGCATGATGCTGTATATTTGTGAAAGTCCCGCATATGTTAGACACAACTGATCAGAAACTGCTCTCCGCACTGCAAAAAGACGCCCATCTGACCGCACAGCAGCTGGGGGAATTGCTGAACCTCTCAGCCAGCCAGGCCGGGCGGCGCCGACAACGTCTGGAGGCTGACGGCTACATCCGCAGCTACGAGGCGCGGCTGGATCCTGACAAGCTGGGGTTGAGTGTTCAGGGGTTTGTGCAGGTCCATCTGGAGAGTCACGGACCTGAACAATCTGAACGATTTTCACGGCTGGTCCGGATGCGCCCTGAAATCACCTCAGCCTGGACCATGACCGGCGAAGCCGATTATTTACTTAGAGTATTCTGCACTGATCTTGCTGCATTAAACCGGCTTTTGCACGAAATTCTGCTGCCGCATCCGACGGTCGCACGGGTTCAAAGCCAGATTGTGATGGCACAATTAAAAAGCGATGGACCGCTGCCGACTTAAGGTTCCGTGAACACTCGTGCGCTATACAAACAGGGTACAGACTTAGAGATTGGATAGAGACCGTGTCCTTTGTAGATCGTCGCATTGAAAGCCGCCCCACCCGCGGCGAGGCTCCGTTTGGGCTAAACGAGGTGTTTTTCTCCCGCACCGATAGCCGCGGGGTCATCATCGCTGGCAACTATGTGTTCCGCAGGGTGTCCGACTACGATTGGGACGAACTGCTTGGTGCGCCGCATCGCACCATTCGCCACCCCGATATGCCCAAAGGTGTGTTCCAATTGTTCTGGGATACCATCAAGAGCGGCCAAACCATGGGCGCCTACGTCAAGAATAAGGCCAAGGATGGGCTTTATTACTGGGTGTATGCGGTCGTGGTTCCCTGTGCCGACGGGTACCTGTCGGCGCGGATCAAACCCACCAGCAAGATGTTCGACGATGCCCGAAGCCTCTACGCCAAGCTGCTGGCAGCGGAGCAAAACGAGGATCTGACACCGGAGGAAAGCGCCGAACGCCTGAAGGGCTGGATTGTCGATCATGGGTTTGACGACTATCGCCAATTCGCAATCAAGGCGATGAGTGAGGAACTGATCGCGCGCGACATCGGTCTGGACAATGAGCCGGATCAGATGATTATCGATCTGTGCCAGATGCTGGACAATGCCAAGACACTCGTCAGTGAGACCGAAGGCCTAATCAAGGATTTCGACGCCATGCACACGATCCCGCATAACCTGCGGGTCATTGCGTCACGTATCGAGCCCTCAGGCGGGCCCGTCACTGTCCTGTCGCAGAACTATGGCGCGATGTCGCGCGAGATGTCTGATTGGTTTGCAGCGCATGTCATGGGCAAGGACAGCAATTTTGCGGTGATTGAGGCTGCCGTGGACGACTCCCTGTTTGTCGAGTGCATGGTTCGTGTCCTGAAGGAATGCGACATCCAGCTGCAGAAGGAACGGCGCGGTCTGGGGGACATTGACATGCAGGGGGAACGCGATGTGCTGGCCCAATTGGTGGCCCAGCAGCTGGAACGCGCAGGCAAGGGGCTGGACCAGGTGGAGCGCGAAGCCTCGCGTATCATGCATGCCTGCCAGGTTATGCACCGCCATTTTCTGGGCCTCAGTTCAACCCGTGTTCTGTGTAAAATCGAAAGTGCCCGCCTACCGGAGTCGGGCGAAACACTGGCGGATATCATCGACCAGCTTGGCGTCTTTCAGGAGCGCATCTCCCAACGGCTGGAGCGTATTGCGAAACTCAGCAATGAGATCCGCTCTCTGGAACGCTGACGTCAGGCGCACAGGTTGCACACAAGCCAGGGTTGGGACCCGCTAATCGGCCAGCGCTGGTTTTGTCTGCTGTTAGTATCCCTGACAAGAAATAGAACCGCAAGAAGAGCGGTTCTGTTTCAACGGCCCATGACACCGCAGGGGTGACACAGGCTGCTCGAAACATTCGAAGGGCTACAAAGCTTTTGGGAGCTGGGACCGCCCGCCCCTGCGCGCTCAAAGCCTCTGATTTATGGCGCCTCGCATGCCAACTCTGCAGTGATGGATCTCGACCCTAGGCCCCTTTCCAAGTTCCGGTTGGGCACCTGCCTCGGTCGGCCTGCGGCCCAGACCAGTGGCGCTCGACGTTCCGACAGGTCAGCGCTGATTGCCTGATTTCGGACAGATATGATGCCCCGGCGAGCCAAGGCAGGCGCTGCGACACCGACCCACGCCGTCATCGCATGTTAAACGTTGCCAAGCCGGGCACCGCTTGCGATACCAAAACTTATGGATGCATTTCTTTATCAGGCGACGATTTACCTTGCAGCCGCGGTGATTGCCGTTCCGATTGCCGCTCGTCTCGGGCTTGGCTCGGTTTTAGGCTATCTGGCTGCCGGAATTATTATCGGACCGGTGTTCGGGTTTGTTGGAAGCGAAGCCGAAGACCTGCGCCATTTTGCCGAATTTGGCGTCGTCATGATGCTCTTTCTGATCGGGTTGGAGCTGGAGCCGCGCGCGCTTTGGGCGATGCGTCATAAGCTGCTCGGTCTGGGCGGCCTGCAGATCCTCGTCAGTACGATGGCCCTGATGGGGGCTGCCATGCTGGCGGGTGAAACCTGGCAGGTGGGACTGGCCATTGGCCTGGCGCTCTCGCTGTCCTCAACGGCCATCGTCCTGCAAACCCTCTCTGAAAAAGGATTGATGCGGACCGGCGGGGGGCGGGCCACATTTTCGGTTCTGCTTACGCAGGATATCGCGGTCATTCCCATCCTTGCCTTACTGCCGCTGCTGGCGGCCCAACATGGCGCGCAGATCACCGGGAATGGATCCATTGCGCGCGCCGCGGATGACGCCCACGGTGCATCCAGCCACGCCACACTGTCGCTGGTCGAAGGGCTGCCGGGGTGGGCTGTGACCCTGGTCACCCTTGCAGCTATTGCGTCGATTGTGCTGGCCGGTGTCTATCTGGCACGGCCAGTGTTCCGGTTCATCCATGCCTCTAACCTGCGCGAAATGTACACGGCCCTGGCGCTGATGATCGTTGTTGGCATCTCTTTCCTGATGACGCTGGTCGGTCTCTCGCCTGCGCTTGGGGCTTTTCTCGCCGGGGTGGTTCTGGCCAACAGTGAATTTCGGCACGAGCTTGAGAGCGACCTCAACCCCTTCAAAGGGCTGCTGCTGGGGCTGTTCTTCATAACGGTCGGTGCCGGTATCAACTATCGCCTGTTTCTGGCCGAACCGGGCGATCTTATCGGCCTCGCCCTGTTGGTCATCATCGCAAAAGGCGCTGTGCTCTACTTTGTGGGCAAAGCATTCGGCCTGAAGAAACGTGACCACTGGCTGTTTACGCTGGGCCTTGCGCAAGCGGGTGAGTTCGGATTTGTCCTGCTGGCATTTTCCCGGCAGCTCAATGTGGTGCCACCTGAACTGTCCGAAAAACTGCTTCTGGTGATCGCGCTGTCGATGCTGATCACTCCGCTGTTGTTCATTCTTTATGACCTGCTGTCGAAATACAGCAAGGACAGCCCCAAGGAACAGGCCGCCGACGAAATCGACGAAGAAGGCCCGGTCATTGTGGCCGGGATTGGGCGCTTTGGTCAGATCGTCAATCGCCTGGTCCGTGCCAGTGGGTTCAACACCGTGGTTCTGGACAGCAATATGGCATCCGTGCAGCTGATGCGGCGGTTTGGCGTCAAGAGCTTCCTCGGTGATCCGACCCGCCCCGAACTGCTGAAAGCCGCTGGCATTGCAAAGGCCAAGGTTCTTGTTGTGGCACTTGACGACAGAGAGGCAGCCCTCAGGCTGGTTGCCCATGCCCGTCGCGGTTATCCGGATCTGCACATCATTGCGCGCGCATTTGATCGCAACCATGTGTTTGAGCTCTACAAGGCTGGAGCGAATGATATTGTGCGTGAGATGTTCGACAGCTCCCTGCGCGCCGGCCGCTATGTTCTGGAGCAGATCGGGCTGAGCGAATATGAGGCGGCGCAGGCGGAGCAGACGTTCTATGCCCATGATCGTCAGACCGTGCGCGAACTGGCGAGTCTCTGGATTCCCGGAACGCCGGCTAGCGAAAACCCGGCTTATATCGCCCGCGCCCGCGAACTGGAAAAAGATCTGGAAACAGCGCTCTTGGAGCTAGCAGAGGCCAAGAAATCCTCAGATCAGAAATCAGCCTGATCCTCCGTTGCATCGCCCCGCCTGTCAAAAAAGCGGGACGGCAAAGCGGCATCAGTGGCACATAGCGCCAGCTCAACTGCCGGAAACGCCCGCTTCCTCAAAGGTCGCCATACCGCTGTGGCACGCGACAGCCGCCCGCAGCACCTGGATGGCCAGGGCCGCGCCAGACCCCTCTCCGAGGCGTAGATCCAGCGACAGAAATGGCGGCTTGCCAAGATGGGTCAGCAATGCGGCATGGGCGCTTTCGGCGCTCTGGTGACCGGCTACGACATGATCCAATGCCGCCGGATGAGTTCGCATCAAACAGGCGGCCGCAGCACAGCAGATAAACCCGTCCAGAATGACCGGGATTTTCATCATGCGGGCCGCGGTCATGGCCCCGGCCATGGCGGCAATCTCGCGCCCGCCGAGACGGCGCAACGCCTCAACACCGTCGGTGATGGCCGGGCCATGCAGCGCCACCCCTTCCGCCACAACCCGGGTTTTATTCGCCAGGCCGGTGTCATCAACACCGGTCCCGCGTCCGGTCCAATCCCCGGCGTCACCGCCGAACAGCGCGCAGGCCAGCGCTGCGGCCGGTGTCGTATTGCCGATACCCATCTCACCTACCACAAGCAGATCGGCGGAGGGATCAACCGATTTCCACCCGGTCTGCAACGCCATGAGCAGTTCGGCGCTATCCATGGCGGCGTCTTTGGTAAAGTCCTTCGTTGGCGTTTCCAGATCGAGGCTATGAACATCCAGACGGGCGCCCGCCAGCTTTGCCAGCTGGTTGATCGCGGCACCGCCGTGTTTGAAATTGGCGACCATCTGCGCGGTCACCTCGCTCGGAAAGGCAGAGACCCCCTGCTCCACGATGCCGTGGTTGCCGGCAAAGACGATCACCTGCGGCGCCCGGATCACCGGGCGGTCGGTCCCACGCCAGCTGCCGTACCAGATCGCCAGATCCTCCAACCGCCCAAGCGAGCCCGGCGGTTTGGTCAATTGGCTGTTGCGTTCGGCTGCGGCCGTTTCAGCCCGTTCGTCCACGCCCGGAGCCTGCGCAAGCTGCGCACGAAAGTGATCAAGCGAAAAGAGCGGTGATAGCATGGAAAGCCTCATTGCATCGAAGGGGTCGTCGCAGGTAAAGCGGATCATCCGTATGTACCGGTTCATCTTGACACCGCAAGCCCTCCGTGAGGCCCGCAAATGCGAAAAAACGACATATCTGGTGTAGATTTTCTGCTCGTGTTGATCTTGTTGACACGGTTGCCCATGCCAAGGTTGCAAAAACAACAGTTTGCGCGACATGCGCACGCAGTGTGGGCATTTCCCTTTGCCGGGGTTGCCGTCGCGGTACCGGCGTGCCTGTTGGCGGTCATCGCGCAGGGAATAGGATTATCTCCGATGCTGGCGGCTGGGATCGCGCTGCTCACACAGACAGTTCTGACGGGCGCCATGCACGAGGATGGGCTGGCAGATACCGCGGATGGGTTTTGGGGTGGCTTCACCCGTGAGCGGCGGTTGGAGATCATGAAGGACAGCCAAATCGGCACCTATGGTGTACTGGCGTTGATCCTGACACTTGGTCTGCGCTGGGTCGCCTATGCGAGCCTGCTGGCGGCTGACGCGGCATGGGCGCTCTTGCCTGTGGCCATGCTGAGCCGCGCTATGATGCCAGTCGTCATGGCGGCCCTGCCGAATGCGCGCGGCACCGGCCTGTCCTCCTCCGTCGGGCGCCCTCCCTGGCGCAACTGCGGATTGGGGCTGGCGATTGCAACCCTGGCCGCCGTTCTGACCCTTGGCTGGGCCGTCTGGGGACCCTTGCTGGCGATGTGTGTGGTCGCTGCCGTCCTCGCTGCCACTGCCCGCACCAAGATTGGAGGACAGACCGGAGATGTGTTGGGGGCCACGCAGCAGCTGTGTGAGCTTGTCGCGCTGCTCTGCCTGTCCGCCACCCTCAGCTGAGGCCCGCTGCCGCTTACTCCACGCCGCTGGTGCGGATCTTCAGCTGTCCGCCACAGTGCTTGCAATGGACAGCGTCCACATCATGGCGGGTTAGCCCACATTGGCTGCAAGTATAACGCACACGCTGCGGATTGAAGATCGCCTGCGCCAGCCGCACAAATAGGGTCACCCCCACCACCATCACAAATACAGAGAAGGTTTTGCCAGCAGGCGTCGCCATGGTGATATCGCCAAAACCGGTGGTGGTCAGCGTCGCGACCGTAAAATAGAGCGCGTCAATATAAGGATAGTCGCTGCCTGTGGTGTCCATGAAGAACACCAGAGCCGTCATCGACGTCGCAAAGACAAAGATGAATAGGTTGATCCCGGCAATGATTGCATCCTCATGGCGACGAAAGAACCGGCTATCACGCCGCAGATCCTGCAGTAGATGGTAGGAGTGGATCAGCCGCAACCCTCGCAAGATGCGCAGGAACGCCAGCCCGCCGGGCAGAATCGTCTCCAACAACAGCGACACCAGCACAATGATGTCAGCGAGCGTGTAAATGCGCCAGAACAGCTTGCGCCGGTTGCTGCTGATCCAAAACCGTGCTGCCAGATCCAACGCGATAACCAGCCCGACCAGCCAGCTCAGCCCGATCAACCATGGCCCGTGGGGGATATGCGCGGTGGACATGAAAAACAGGATGGTCACGGCATCAAAGCCGATCAGCCCGTAGCGAAAGCGGACGGATGCGCTGTCAGTGCCCCGATAGAGATCGGTCAGGCGAGTCTTTAGATCCGTCATGGGTATTCTCTGCTCGTTTTTTTTGGCCGTGGTCGGGCGCATCATCCTGTCAGAGATACGCAGTGACATCGGGAGGGGCTAAATCATAGCCCAAAAATCAAAAAGGCCACGCTCTGAAGCGCAGCCTTTGTTTTTGATTTTCCGAATATCAGCTGGCTAGATCACCGCTGTTTTCGGGTAAAGATCACGCCGCAGCGCGGGAGGTCAGCACCTCGTCAACCTGCTTCGCAGCAGAGATTTCATCGCCACCGGAAACGGCTGCGACCTCACGCGTCAGACGCTCAAGCGCGGCCTCATAGAGCTGACGCTCCGAATAGCTCTGCTCGCGCTGGTCATCGGTGCGGTGCAGGTCGCGGACCACTTCCGCGATGGAAATCAGATCACCCGAGTTGATTTTCTGCTCATACTCTTGGGCACGGCGCGACCACATCGCGCGCTTTACTTTCGCCTTACCCTTGAGCGTGGTCATCGCTTTGGCGATCACATCGGGGGAGCTGAGCGACCGCATGCCAATTTCGGTTGCCTTGTTGGTCGGCACCCGCAGGGTCATCTTGTCCTTCTCGAAGGTGATCACAAACAGTTCCAGCGCGAAGCCGGCCACTTCCTGCTCCTCGATCGAAATGATCTGGCCAACGCCATGGGCGGGGTACACAACATAGTCGTCGGGGCGGAATTCAGGCTTCTTCGATTTAGTCATACAGGTCTTTCCTCGCTATGTGCCGATGTCAGGATCGGCTGGGCTGCCACAGGTCCACACGCGCGATGATCCGAAGATCCGCGTCGCAGACATGTCGCAGGAAAACCGCCAACAGACCCGTGCGACATAAGGCGCACAGCCAAGGCGGACATCCGTGATTGGTCATTTGCTGACTGAGTATATCACATTTTTTGCCTTACAAAAAGGCGAGGACCCGTGAAACCTCATGGTGGCGGGCTATCGGACCATAGAAAACACCGCAAAACGGGCTCACCTTCCAGCGCATCCCTGGCAGCAGCGCCAAGAACACCGGAGGTGAGTCGCCGCTCACATGATGCGATAGTCCTGCCAGGAGCCTTGGCTCAGCCGCCTTCGCCTGGGGCCTCGGAGAAGTACTTCTCCAGCTTGCCCTCTTCGCCGTCGCGCTCTTCCGCCTCGGGAAGCGGGTCTTTCTTGGAGACGATGACCGGCCACATTTCAGAATATTTGCGGTTGAACTCAACCCATTTATCCATGTCCGGTTCGGTATCGGGGCGGATCGCGTCCGCCGGGCATTCCGGTTCACAAACACCGCAATCAATACATTCATCCGGGTGGATCACCAATGTGTTCTCACCCTCATAGAAGCAATCGACCGGACAGACTTCGACGCAGTCGGTGTATTTGCAGGCGATGCAGTTATCCGTAACGACATAAGTCATGGTTGGCCGAGTCCCGTAGCTGTTTGGCTTGTAGCTAAATCACCGAAGCGCCGGCTTCAAGATGTCAAAACGCACCATCCCGGCGACTAAGATCAAGCGCTCTGCGCTCTTTCTTATCCGGGCGACCTTTTCCCTCGTAGCGCGGGTTGCGCGGCACGGGGTCCTGTTTTTCGGTCAAATCAAAGTACAGCGCCTGTGCCTCTGGGGCTGGTCCGCGCCGTGTTCCGAGGGCTTCGATCCGCACGGTTCGGATGATGCGGCCCTGCGGGAAGGTCAGAACATCCCCGGAAGAGACGTTCTGAGCCGGTTTTGCGATTTTGTTGCCATTGAGACGAAGATGACCACCACTGACCATTTTGGCGGACAGGCTGCGGGTCTTGAAGAACCGCGCCTGCCACAACCATTTGTCAATTCTGATCTTTTCGCTCACCAGCACCCTCTTCGGTTTCAGCAGCCGATCAATCGGATTGCTTCAGCCCCATCAGCGCTGCGGCAAAGGGGTTGTCGGGGTCAATCTGCTTTTCCTTCTTCGGCGGGCGCGCCGAATAGGTCTTGCTGCCCTGATCCTGACGGCCGCCCTTTTTGCCGGGTTTGCCATCACGACCGCCCGGCTTACCGCCGCGCGGTTTGCCCTTGCCACGCGGGGCATCACCACCGCGTTTGGCACCGCCACGGTCGCCGCCAGCCTCCTGACCGCGCCGATTGCCGTTGCGGTTTCCACCGGTCTTGCGGGCGCGGCCCCAGGTGAAGGTATAGAAAACCTCGGTTTCCTGTTCCTCAACCTTCGCATCCGCCGCATCGCCGACAGGTGTCTCAATTTCTGCGGTTTCCGGGATCGGATCGGCAGCAACCGGATCTGCGAGCTCTTCCGCCACGGGCGCAACGCCCGCATCTTCGATCCCGGTGACCTCAACCGGAACGTCAGCAGGCGCAACCGGGTCGGTAACCACAGCGTCGGTGGTTGCAGCGGTATCAGCCTCATCCGGCGCAGCGGCAGGCGTGTTCTCAACCTGCTGAGCGGCATCCATAACAGGAACGTCGGCTTCGGGCGTGCCGGTTTCGGTCACCACGGCATCAACAGCCTTGGCTTTCACCCGCTCGCCCTTGTCAGCCTGGTAGCCAAGTCCCTGCATCAGATCGGCAAACTGCTCCAGCGTCATGCCGGTGATCGACAGCATGTCGGCCTTGGCTTCAAAACCGCCACGGCTGTCTTCGGCCCGCAGCATATCTGCAAGGCGTTCCAGCATATCGATACGGATCATGCGTTCGCCTGCATTGCGATACCCGCACATGGTATCATACCCCTGCGGTGCATCCTTGATGACCGGCACGGTCACCAGACCAGCTGGTGGTGCATCCGGGAACTCCCCCAGACCTTCGGCAAGCGCCCAGAGCACCAGACGCAGGCGGGTCGGTGCCGGCTTCAGCAGCAGCGGCATGAAGATGGTGAACTGGCCAAACCGAATGCCGTGCTTGCGCAGCGCGCCACGGGCGTCCTGATCCAGATCCTTCACCTCTTGTGCGACGGCTCCACGCGGCAGAAGACCCAGCCCCTCGACCATGCGGAAGGCAAAGCCACGCGCAAGGCCGGTCAGCTCTTCGTCCCGCTGCAGGTTGAGCAGCGGCTCAAACAGCGCGTTGACCTTGCGGGAGATGAAATGCTGCAGGCGGCGTTCGACTTTCTGAGCGACGTCTGCCCCAGCAGCGTCATCGACGAAAACCTCGATACGTGGGTTCAGCGGATCTGCGCCGGCCACCAATTTGCCGACAGCATGTTCGCCCCACATCAGGCCGCCCTGATCGGTAAAATCAATTTCAGTATCCGGCGCGTTGTAAAAACGGTCAGCCCGGAGATGGAAATGCGGTGCGAGTGCTTGCAGGGAGGCGGATTTCAACGCCTTTGCCTCGGCGCCCTGAGCGCTTTTGTCCGGCGAGAACCGGAACCCTTCAAGACGACCAACGAATTCACCTTCGACGGTCACTTCACCCTTGTCATTCACTTCGGCCAAAAGGGCCTCCTTCTGTTTGAGCCGGCGCAAAAGCACGGATGTGCGCCGGTCCACAAATCGCTGAGTCAGACGTTCGTGCAAGGCGTCCGACAATCTGTCTTCTACAGCGCGCGTCTCTCCGCGCCAATGACTTTCATCACGGACCCAGCCGTTCCGTTGTGCAACGTAGGTCCAGGTCCGGATAAAGGCCAAACGTTTCGACAATGCGTCAATGTCGCCATCAACCCTGTCGATCCGTTTTATCTGTCGTGCCAGCCAATCATCCGGCACCACACCGGACCCGTGCAGATACTGGAACAAAACGCCCAAAAGGCCAGAATGTTCCGACTGAGAGATGCCGCGAAAATCGGGAACCCGGCAGACATCCCACAGCAGTCGCACCGAGGGGGCGTTGGTTGTCCGCGCCAGAATTTCATCCTGTTGGGAAAGCGATTTCAGCGCGATGAGATCATCCGCTTCGCGTGCGCGGACCAGATTCTGATCCTCCGGTGCTGATTCGAGGGAACGGATCAGCGCCTCTACAGTGCCAAATTGAAGCTTGGAGGACCGCCAGTTCAGCTTTTTCAGCGGCGTGAAACGATGCTCCATGATGGCCTGCGCCACACCATCGTCCAGCGGCGGCGCGTCGCCGGTCACCCCGAAACTGCCGTGGCTCATGCCGCGCCCTGCCCGCCCGGCGATCTGCGCCAGCTCATTCGGCACCAACTGCCGCATCCGGCGCCCATCAAATTTGGTCAGGGAGGAAAAGGCAACGTGATCAATATCGAGGTTGAGCCCCATGCCGATGGCATCGGTCGCGACCAGATAGTCCACCTCTCCGTTCTGGTATAGCTCCACCTGGGCGTTGCGCGTCCGTGGGCTGAGCGCGCCCATGACCACCGCCGCGCCGCCCTTTTGACGGCGCAGAAGTTCGGCAATGGCATAGACGTTGTCGATGGAAAACCCGACGATGGCTGTGCGGGCGGGCATCCGGCTGAGCTTCTTTGAGCCAGAATAGACCAGATCCGAGAGCCGCTCCCGGCGTAGAAACTGGACACCGGGAACCAGTGCAGCGATCGGGCCGCGCATGGTATCCGCACCCAAAAACAGTGTCTCCTGCGTGCCACGCGCCCGCAGCAGACGGTCAGTAAACACATGTCCGCGTTCCGGATCGGCGCAGAGCTGAATCTCATCGACCGCCAGAAAATCACAGCCCATGCCCTCGGGCATCGCCTCAACCGTGCAGATCCAATACTGCGCACGCGGCGGAACGATCCGCTCCTCCCCGGTGACCAGCGCCACCACAGAGGGGCCACGGGCCGCCACTACCTTGTCATAAACCTCCCGTGCCAAAAGACGGAGCGGAAACCCCATTACACCGGTGCGGTGCCCCAACATGCGTTCGATTGCATAATGCGTCTTGCCGGTGTTGGTCGGTCCCAGAACCGCCAGGACCCGGGAGGTCCCGGAACTCTGCATGCCTGTCATGATAGTGCCCTCAACGCCCGAACCGCGCTCAATTGCCCGCTTTACAGCTCTTTGCCTTCGACTGTGGTCTTCAGCCGATCAAGCGCGCTGGTTATCGCCTCGTGATGCGGATGTATAGCCTGCGCCCTCTGGTAGGCCTCATAGGCGTTTTGCGGATCATTGAATTGTTCGAACATCGCTCCCAGCGCAAAGATCGCGTTGTAGTCATTAGGGTTCAACATCAGCGTTCGCTCCAGATCCGCCACCGCAGGCCCGAAAAGCCCCGCAGTAAAATAGGCCCGCGCACGTTCATACCAACCGGTCGCAAATCCGGGCGCATGATCGGTCAACGCGGTCAGATGCTCAATGGCAATGCGGGTGTCGCCCCGTTCCAGAGCGTCCTTGCCTCGTTTCAGCAAAAGGTCCATCGCCGGAGAACCACTGCTCCCCCAAAGCGCCTGCAATGACCTGTCTAGGCCAATCGCCTCGCCCGGGTCGGCCTGGGCCAGCGCCGCAAGCAATCCCGCCTCATCCACGGGGTCCTCCGCGCGCGCCTGCAAAGGCACGGAAAACAGGACTGTCAAAGACGTTGCCGCCACGATAGCTTTGAGATTGGAGAATTTTGCAACCATGATGGGTTAAGTGTAACCGCGCAGCCCGCGTTTTCCAGAGCCTGGGGGCCTTCCCTCACATAAATTTGCGGCTGCGGACCAAATATGAGGACTGAACATGAGCGAAACGCTGACCCAAGCAGCAGAAACGCTGAACGAAAAAATGGACGGCGGCTTTGATGGCTCCGCCAAATTCGACATCACCGGCATGGGCACAATCATGCTCGACCAGAACGGTGCGCGCGTCGCTGACGAAGAGGCCGAAGTCACCATGACCGCCGACGCCGAGACGTTCCAGTCGATCATTGAAGGGGAACTGAACCCGACAACTGCCTTCATGAGCGGCAAGCTGACCATTGATGGTGACATGGGCACCGCGATGAAACTGGCATCGGCGATGGCCTGATGGACGCGCACCTGATGGATCTGACCCCCGCTCCATTCTTTGCCGATATCGCGCGAGGACCCGACGGCGGGCAGGCCCATTGGGTGACCACCAGCGATGGCCTGCGCATCCGCGTGGGCCATTGGCGTCCGGACGGCGCCGAAAAAGGCACGTTGCTGCTGTTTCCGGGACGCACCGAATATATCGAGAAATACGGCGCCGCAGCCCAGGACCTGGCCGATCGCGGCTATGCCACATTGGCGGTTGACTGGCGCGGCCAGGGGCTTGCTGACCGGATGCTGCCCGAGCGCCTTCTGGGTCATGTCGGGGCGTTTCGCGATTTTCAGAAAGATGTCGACGCTGCGGTGGATCTGGCCGAGCGACTGGCGTTGCCGAAACCTTGGTTTGTTCTTGGCCACTCCATGGGCGGGGCCATAGGGCTGCGCGCCGTGATGGAGGGGCTTCCGGTGAAGGCCTGTGTGTTTTCCGCCCCGATGTGGGGCATTCAGATTCCCCCGGCCCTGCGTCCTGTGGCGCGGTTGCTCAGCGCGATGGGCGACCGGTTCGGCATTGGCGCGATGCGGACCCCGACAACCACCCTTGCCCCATATGTGCAGGCCAGCCCGTTTGAGGGCAATTCGCTCACCAATGATGCGGAGATGTATCGTCTCATGCAGGATCAGTTGGCGGCACAGCCGGACCTGTCGCTCGGCGGGCCGACGGTCCGGTGGCTGGGTGAGAGTCTGCGTGAATGCGCCGACCTTGCAAAAATGCCCTCTCCCGCGCTGCCCTGCATCACCTTCCTCGGGACGCAAGAACAGATCGTCAACACCGCTGCCATCCATGATCGCATGGCCCGCTGGCCAGGCGGGGAACTGGATCTGGTCAAGAACGCGCAGCACGAGGTGATGATGGAAGGGGCTGACACACGCCGCAGCATTTTTGACAAGATGACCCGGTTGTTTGACCAATACGCAGACTAGGCTGCCCTGTGCCGTAAGATTGGATTGAGCGCACCGCCCTGATGCTGCGCATAAATCACTGCAACACACAGGGCGGTTGCTTGTGATCCCCTGCCCTCACGCTTAGATGTCGAAGCAGACATAAAATAGCCTGAGGTGCCCTGATGATCAACGCTCCCTTCCTTGACCGCGACCTGATGCGAGACGTCAACGCCAATGCCGCAGGTGGGGCCGGGCCGGACGGGCTGGGTAATCTGCCTGAATGGGACCTCAGCGATCTCTACACCTCTGAGGATGCGTCTGATCTGGACCGGGATCTGGCCTGGCTGGAAGAGGAATGCGCAAGCTTCGCGGCTGATTACGAGGGCAAGCTGGCTGATCTGGATGCTGATGGCCTGCTCAATTGTGTCCTGCGCAATGAAAAGATCAACGCGATTGCTGGCCGGATCATGTCCTTTGCCGGATTGCGGTATTACCAGCTGACCACCGATGCGGGTCGCGCGAAGTTCATGTCCGACATGCAGGAAAAGATCACCATCTTCACCACGCCGCTGGTGTTCTTCACGCTGGAGATCAACCGGCTTGAGGACACCGTGCTGGACGGCCACTTCGCCGCCAACAGCGATCTGGCCCGCTACAAACCGATCTTCGACCGGATCCGCGCAATGAAACCCTACCAGCTATCGGATGAGCTGGAGAAATTCCTGCATGATCTCGGTGTGGTCGGGGATGCTTGGGAGCGGCTGTTTGACGAGACGATTGCCGGTCTCACCTTCACCGTGGATGGCGAAGAGCTGAACATTGAGGGCACGCTCAATCTCCTGACTGAGCAGGACCGCAGCAAGCGTGAAGCCGCCGCGCGGGAGTTGGCGCGGGTTTTCTCCGACAACATCAAGATCTTCGCCCGTGTTCACAACACCCAGGCCAAGGAAAAGGAAATTCTCGACCGCTGGCGTGGGATGCCGTCGCCGCAAATGGGTCGCCACCTCTCCAACCACGTCGAGCCGGAGGTCGTGGAGGCACTGCGCGAAGCAGTGGTTGCGGCCTACCCCAAGCTGTCGCACCGCTATTATGAGCTGAAGCGCAAATGGCTGGGGCTGGACCGGATGCAGGTCTGGGACCGCAACGCGCCGCTGCCGATGGAGACCTCGCGTACCGTGAACTGGGACGAGGCACGCAAGATGGTGATGGATGCCTACAGCGCCTTTGACCCCCGCATGGGCGATCTGGCCAAGCCGTTTTTCGACAAGGGTTGGATTGATGCCGCGGTGAAACCGGGCAAGGCGCCCGGCGCATTTGCCCACCCGACCGTGACCGACGTGCACCCCTATGTGATGCTGAACTATCTCGGCAAACCGCGCGACGTGATGACCCTTGCGCATGAGCTGGGGCACGGCGTGCATCAGGTGCTGGCGGCGGATCAGGGCGAGATGCTGTCATCGACACCGCTGACACTGGCCGAGACCGCCTCGGTCTTTGGCGAAATGCTAACCTTCCGCAAGATGCTGGAAAACGCCAAGGATAAGACCGAGCGCAAGATCCTGCTGGCAGGCAAGGTCGAGGATATGATCAACACGGTCGTGCGCCAGATCGCATTCTACGATTTCGAGTGCAAACTGCACGCCGCCCGCGCCGAGGGGGAGTTGACACCAGACGATATCAACGCGCTGTGGATGTCAGTGCAGGCCGAAAGCCTTGGCGAGGCCTTTGACTTCATGGAAGGTTACGAAACCTTCTGGACCTATGTGCCGCATTTCGTCCATTCCCCGTTCTACGTCTACGCCTATGCCTTTGGCGACGGGTTGGTGAACGCGCTTTACTCGGTCTATGCCGAGGGGGCTGAAGGGTTTGAAGACAAGTATTTCGAGATGCTGAAGGCCGGTGGATCCAAGCACCACAAGGAGCTGCTGGCGCCCTTTGGCCTTGATGCATCTGATCCCACGTTCTGGGACAAGGGGTTGAGCATGATCTCCGATATGATCGACGAGCTGGAGGCGATGGAGGACTGATCCTCACGCACATCACCGAACAGAGAAAGGGCGTGGTCAATCGGCTGCGCCCTTTGCTTTTTGTCGGCGGTTATTTGAGCTGACTGTCCTTGCTGCCACGCCGGTTGATACCACCCCGCGCGCTGTAGGCACTGTCGCGATCCTGCTGGCACTCGATACAGAGCTTCACTCCCGGAATGGCCTTGCGGCGCGGCTCCGGGATCGGTTCCTCGCAATCGGCGCAATGGGTGAGGCTTTCGCCCACCGGCGCAGGCCGCGACTTAAGACGCGCTAGCTCGTCACTGATTGACGCCTCGATCTGCTCGCTCACTGCGCCATCGCGCGCCCATCCTCCAGCCATGGTCCATCTCCTCTCGTAAGGCTACATCGTACCACATCCGGCAGGCATATGCTGCAACTGCCCCTGATGTGACGCGATCGCTGTGGATAGAACACCTGACTGGGCATGCTGGTTCCACTCTCTGAGTCCTTCGATGCGCAGCTGCGGCAGGCCTCAGGAACAAAATCGCGACCCCAACCGTTGGATACACAACGGCGGCGAAAAGGCCGCCGTTCCTTTTGCGACCGACACCCTCTGTAAGGAGACGCCGCCCATGCTGACGATACATTGCCTTGCCTACTCGCGCGCAATCCGCCTGATTTGGCTGATGGAAGACCTGGGGCAACCCTACACTGTCGTCACCTATGACCGCACCGCGTCTTTCAGGGCGCCCGAAAGTCTCGCCAAGGTACATCCGCTGGGCAAATCCCCCGTGATCGAGGATGGCGACACAATGATCGCAGAATCCGCAACCTGCTTGCGCTACATTACCGACCGGTACGGAGATTCGCATCATCATCCCTCCCCCGGCAGCGCCGAGGCGGTTCATCACGAGGAACTGCTCGACTATGTCGAAAGCTCCTTCGCCGAAGTCGCCATGGGCGTGCTACTGCCTGCCCTGAAGGGTGAAGAGGCCACCGAGGCGGCCAGACGTGCCATGGCTCAACACCTTGATTATCTTACCCAGAAGCTGCCCGAACAGGGGCTGCTGTTTGGCGACACCGCCACACTGGCAGATATCCAGTTTTCCTACATCCTCGCCAATCTGGCAGCTATCGGCGCGCTAGAGGACGCGCCGCGGGTGGCGCGCTATTGGGCTGATCTGCAGGACCAGCCTGGCTATCAAGCCGCAGTGGCCAAGGTGGGTCCGATGGCGCCCTCGTTCTGAGCCGTCAGCTATCGATCACCAAAATCATTCACAGGAACTAAGGAGATCACCATGCAAGTTCTCGTAGCCGGCGCCACAGGCAATACCGGTCGCCGGGTCGTTGAAAAACTCCAGCGTCTCGGCCACCACCCAATCGCCCTGATCCGCGAAGGGTCCGACACAAGCACATTGCCGCGCGGCACGACCACGCGGCACGGAGACCTCACAGATCTGCCTGCAGAGGCCTGTGCGGGATGCGATAGCGTCGTTTTTGCAGCTGGGTCCGGCGGCGACACATCAGCGGAGATGACAGAGAAAGTTGACCGCGATGGCGCAAAAGCCCTGATTGATCTGGCCAAACACGCGGGCGTTTCCAAATTTGTCATGCTCAGTTCCATCGGCGCGGATGATCCTGACCCGGACGGAGACCTTGCCCATTATTTGCAGGCCAAACATGACGCCGACACACACCTGATGCAGTCGGGACTGGACTACGCAATCCTGCGCCCGGTGCGTCTGACCGATGGCGATGGCAGCGGCGACATGCTTTTTGGTGAGGAGGTCGATCCCGAAGGCATCGCCGCGCGTGGCGATGTTGCTGCAACACTCGCAGATGCGGCCAGCAATCCGGCGTGGACAGGCAAGGCCGCGCGGATGCAATCCCTGTAAGCCCTTTAGCGGGGCCACAAAACACGAAAGAAGCCCCGGCGCGCATCAGCACCGGGGTTTTTCAATTTCAGCGCAGACGTTGCTCTGTCGTCCCGTCGAAGACATATGCATCCGCATCATCAAAGCCCAGGGCAACGGCTGTCCCCTCAGGCAAGGCTTCGTCACCGCGGGTCTCAACTATGAGCTTTTCACCGGTTGGTGTGCTCAGATAGTCGTAGGACACACCGCCAAGTCGCTCCCTGAGGTCAAGAACCAAGCTGCTGTCCGCGGCTGTCACGCTCAGATGCTGCGGACGCAAACCCAACAGCACCTTGCTGCCATCTGCTGGCAAGGCCACTGAGGTCGCAACACGACGGTTTTCAAGCGCGGGCACAACGACACCATCGCCCTGCACGGTTCCTTGAAGGAAGTTCATGCTGGGCGAGCCGATAAAGCCCGCCACAAAGCGATTATCAGGGTCTGCATAAAGCTCCATCGGGCTGCCGACCTGCTCCACACGTCCAGCGCGCAGCACCACGATCTTATCCGCCAGTGTCATCGCTTCGACCTGATCATGGGTCACATAGATCATCGTCGCGCCGATTTCCTTATGCAGGCGCGCGATTTCAACACGCATGTCGACCCGTAGTTCGGCGTCAAGGTTGGACAGCGGTTCGTCGAACAGAAACACCTCAGGCCCCCGCACGATCGCACGGCCAATCGCAACCCGCTGACGCTGACCACCCGATAGGGCCTTGGGCTTGCGTTTGAGATAGTCGTCCAGCTTCAGGATCCGGCTGGCTTCGGCCACTTTCTCCCGGATCTTCTCCTTGGGGTGACCGTTCATCTTGAGGCCAAAGCCCATATTGTCCTCCACCGTCATATGCGGGTAAAGCGCATAGGACTGGAAGACCATCGCAACGCCGCGATCTGCTGCATCTAGGCGGGTCACGTCCCGATCGCCGATATGAATATTACCGCTGCTGGTTTCCTCAAGCCCGGCAATCATCCGCAACAATGTCGATTTCCCGCACCCTGAAGGACCAACGAAGACACAAAATTCGCCGTCGTCAATGCTGAGATCCACATCATGGATCACCTGCACATCTCCATATTTCTTGACGGCCTTGGCCAAAGTGACCCCTGTCATGCGTCTTCTCCCCTTGGGTTAACTTGGAAATTGCCAGGTCTCGGCAGCGGTTGCGATGTCCTTGGCCGTTTGCAGCAATGCCGGGCGCAGAGCCGTCAGCCCCTCCAGCGACTGACGTTGCAGCGATGATGTGATCGACAGCCCGCCCATCACTTTGCCCGCCTCCGACAGGATCGGGGCGGCAATGCAGATGATACCCGGTTCATGCTCTTCCCGATCAAAGGCCACACCATCACGGCGGATCTCGGCAAGCTCGTTCAGCAGCGCCTCAGGTGTTGCAAGGGTGTGCGCGGTGTGGGCAAAAAACGCCTGCCTGCGAATGGCGTCGGCCTGTGCATCAGCTGACAGATGCGCAATCATGGCCTTGCCAACACCGGTGCAATAGCCCGGCCCGATCTTTCCAGCCTGGCTGAACATTTCAATCGGCGTTTCGGCATTGCGCTTGTCAACATAGAGCACCTGCCCACGATCAAGCTGCGCCAGATGAATGGTTTCCCCGACATCCGCAGACAGTTGATCCAGATAGGGACGTGCCACGGGTGCCAATGCGCTTTGCCGCCACGCAGCATGGGCCAAGCGTACCAACCGCAGGCCCGGTGCGTAGGTCTGATTGGTTTCGTCGTAGGCCAACATCCCCTGATTGGTCAGGGTCTGGACCAGCCGGTACAGCGTTGCTTTCGGGTGGTCGGATGCGGCAAGCACCTCGCCAAACCGCATCGGGCGGCCAGCCTCGGCGATCTGATCCAGCACCGCCAGCGCCTTGCCGACGGTACCATCCGCCTCTCGTGATTGGGGCGCAGCTTTCGCCATCACTGTCCTTTCTCTGACCGAACCCAGCCGATGTAACTGTTGACATCCTTAGCCGAGCGCGTTCATAGTTTCAATAGTTGGAATTTGGTTCCACTATATGAAACCAAAGAACCTACGTCAACAGGGAGGACGTCATGAAGACTTTGAAAGGAACGGTTGCGGGTCTCGCTCTCAGCCTTGGCCTGGCTACTGCGGCACAGGCTGAATTGAGTGGCACGCTCAAGATTTTTTCGGACATGTCCAATCCTGCGCCCCGCGCAGTGATGGAGCAGATGGCGGAGGAATTCGACGCCATGCATCCCGATCTGTCAGTTGAACTGACCGTGATCGACCGCGAAGCCTATAAGACACAGATCCGCAACTTCCTGTCGGCGAATCCGCCCGATGTGGCCAACTGGTATGCCGCGAACCGTATGCGGCCCTACGTCTCTGCCGGCCTCTTCGAGGATATCAGTGATCTATGGGCAGAACCTGACATCGCCGATGCGCTGGCCTCCACCAAAGGCGCGATGACGCTGGATGGCAAGCAATGGGGCGTGCCCTATACCTACTACCAGTGGGGTGTCTACTACCGCGAAGACATCTACAATGAGCTCGGTCTCGAAGAGCCCAAGGACTGGGCAACCTTCAAGTCGAACTGCCAGAAGATCCTCGATTCGGGACGCAAATGCTTCACGATCGGCACCAAGTTCCTGTGGACCGCGGGCGGCTGGTTTGACTACCTGAACATGCGCACGAATGGGTATGACTTCCACATGGCGCTGACCAACGGCGAAGTCGCCTGGACCGATGACCGCGTGAAGCAGACCTTCGCCAACTGGCGCGAACTGATCGATATGGGGGCCTTCATCGACAACCACCAGTCCTACAGCTGGCAGGAAGCCCTGCCATTTATGGTCAAGGGCGAGGCCGCGGCCTATCTGATGGGCAATTTTGCTGTGGCGCCGCTGCGCGAAGCGGGCCTTGGCACGGATCAGCTGGACTTCTACCAGTTCCCCAGCATCAACCCCGATGTCGAGCTGGCAGAGGACGCACCAACGGACACCTTCCACATTCCGTCCGGCGCACAGAACAAGGAGGCCGCACGCGCCTTCCTGCGCTTTGTCGTGTCAGCTGACAATCAGACCAAAATCAACGGTGGCGCAGCCCTTGGTCAGTTGCCGGTCAACTCTGGCTCTTCGGTCGATGATGACGAGATGCTGAACCAGGGGTTTGAGATGCTGTCGTCCAATTCCCCGGGTGGTATTGCGCAATTCTTTGATCGCGATGCGCCTGCCGAAATGGCCTCGGTCGCGATGGAAGGGTTCCAGGAGTTCATGGTGTTCCCGGACAATCTGGATGACATCCTGAACCGGCTGGAGAAGGCACGCGAGCGGGTCTACTGATCAGCGCCATTTTCCCAAACAGCAAGGCCGACAGTCGCCGGCCTTGCCCACCTCATGAGTTCCCGGCGCCCTGACGCCAGATCGCCATCCGCCTGTCAGGACCGGTGATCAAACCACGCTATTTATGATAACAAGGGAGATTTCCCGTGGCTGAGATGAACCTCGCTCCAGAAACCGGATCGTCTGCCACCTCACCCGGTGTCAGTGACAGCTGGCTCAGGCGCAACCGACAAGCACTTGCGCCTTGGCTGTTTCTCGCACCCGGCGTGATCTTCTTTCTGTTTTATGTAATTTTCCCAATTCTGCAGAGCTTCAACCTGTCGTTTTATCGCTGGGACGGTCTGGGTGACCCGCAGTTCATCGGGATGGAAAATTACCGGGAATTGATGGATGACCGCGCATTCGAGGTGTCTCTCTGGAACAATCTCAAATGGCTGCTGCTTTACCTCCTTGCGATCCCGGCAGGCCTGTTCATCGCCTTGTTCCTCAATCAGACCATGACAGGTATCCGCCTCTACAAATCATTGTTCTTCTTTCCGTTTGTGATCAGCCAAGTTGTTGTCGGGTTGGTGTTCAGCTGGTTCTATGACCCCACATTCGGCCTCCTTAATCAGGTGTTGGCCTGGGTCGGCCTTGGTCCGATCAATGTGCTGGGCGATCCGACGCTGGTGACCTATGGCATTATCATTGCCGGCCTCTGGCCCCAGACAGCCTATTGCATGATCCTCTACCTCACTGGCCTCAATGCGGTTGACCCCGAACAGGTCGAGGCGGCGCGTCTGGATGGCGCAAAAGGCGCCAAAATGCTGTGGTATGTGATCATCCCGCAGCTGCGTCCGGCGACCTTCGTGGCGTTTGTCGTAACCATCATCGGCGCGCTGCGCAGTTTTGACCTCATCTCCATCATGACCAACGGCGGCCCATTTGGCTCAAGCCGGGTGCTGTCGTTCTATATGTTTGAGAAGGCGCTGTCCGAATATGGCTTCCGCATGGGCTATGGCGCGGCAATTGCTGTGCTTCTGTTCCTGATCATGCTCTGCTTCATCGCCTATTTCCTGTGGTCCATGTACCAAGACGACAAAGGGGGCCGCTGATGTTTCCGAAACCCATCCAGAACAGCTCGCGCGCGTGGCAGACAACCTATCAGGCGCTGGTCCCTGCGGCCCTTGTCATGTGGCTGCTGCCGCTGATCGCTGTGGCCATCTTCTCGATCAAACCAGAGGCCGATTTCACCACCGGGAACTACTGGGGGGTGCCCTCCTCCTTCGAAGGGCTCAGCAATTACGGCCGGGTCTTCTTTGGCTCCGACATGCCGCGCTACCTGCTCAACTCTGTCCTGATCACCGTACCAACCGTGATCGGTGCAGTTGCCCTGTCCTGCATGACGGGCTTTGCGCTTGGCGTGTATAAATTCCGCGGCAATCTGTTGCTGTTCTTCATGTTTGTGGCGGGCAACTTCGTCCCGTTTCAGATCCTGATGGTGCCGGTGCGCGATCTGACGCTGGACATGGGGCTTTACAACACGAAGACGGGTCTGGTGCTGTTTCACATTGCCTTTCAGACCGGCTTCTGCACGCTGTTCATGCGTAACTTCATCCGCGCCCTGCCCTATGAGCTGATAGAGGCGGCCCGCGTCGAAGGTGTCGCGGAGTGGCGGATTTTCTGGTTCGTGGTCCTGCCGCTGATGAAACCCGCAATTGCGGCGCTGAGCGTACTGATCTTTACCTTCATCTGGAACGATTATTTCTGGGCGGTTGTCCTGACTCAGGGCGCCGAGAGCCAGCCGGTGACAGCAGGCATCACCTCTTTCAACGCGCAATACCGAGCGGCTTATCATCTGATGAGCGCAGGCAGCATCGTCGCGGCCCTGCCGCCGGTTGCAATGTTCTTCCTGATGCAGCGCCACTTTATCGCTGGTCTGACTCTGGGGGCCGTGAAGTGAGCACGATCACCAGTATCCGCTGTTGGGCGCTTCAGGATCAGAGGCAAAGCCTGATCCTCGCCGCCCATGGCACAGATTTGGCCGAGATCATCTACTGGGGGCCGCGCCTGCCGGATGGGACTGATCTGGAGATGCTTGTTGCCGCCGCGCGCATGGATGTGACGGGGGGCATGCTGGATGCCGTGCCGCCGCTGTCGATCTGCCCCGAGGCCCGGCGGTCCTTTTCCGGACAGCCGGGTCTGTCGCTGACAGACAGCACAGGCAAGGCGCTGCTGCCGCGCTTCGCGTTTGATCGAGCGGAAGAAGACGACCTGAGCCTCATCCTACATTACCACGACACCGGCAACGGTCTTCGCTATCAGGCGATGTTTGAACTGACGCCCACAACCGGCATGATCCGTGCGCAGGCCTCGCTCGCCTCCGAACAGCCGATCAGCGTGAACTGGCTCTCTGCACCAGTCTTTCCGGGGCCTCAGAACAGTCACGAGATGATCGATTTTCATGGTCGCTGGATCGGGGAGTTTCAGACCAGCAGGACACCCTGGAGCGCCGGCGCGAGGCTCAGGGACAATCCCACCGGTCGCACCGGGCATGAGTATTTCCCCGGCCTGATCGTGCCCTGCACAGGCACCACGAACAGCCAAGGATCCGCCTACGCCTTCCACTACGGCTGGTCCGGAGGCCACAAAATGCTGGCTGAGGAACTGCCCGACGGGCGGCGCCAGATCCAATGGGGGCACGCAACCGGCAGCCGACGCGCCCCCGGCATCAAATTTGAAACCGCGCCGCTATATGCAGTGTTCTCGGATCAGGGGATAAACGGTTGCGCCGTTGCCTTTCAGCGTCATCTGCGTGACGAGATCCTGCAGCCCCCTGCCCCTACGCGCCCGCGACCGGTGCATTACAACTGCTGGGAAGCGGTCTATTTCGACCACGACCACGCCGCGCTCTGCGATATTGCAAGCCGGGCCGCAGCTTTGGGAGCCGAACGGTTCGTGCTGGACGATGGTTGGTTCGGCAAACGCGATGACGATACCAGTTCCCTCGGCGACTGGACAATCGATGCGCGCAAATATCCCGATGGGCTGATGCCTCTGATCAACCATGTTCATGCAGAAGGCATGACATTCGGCATCTGGTTTGAGCCGGAAATGATCAACCCGGACAGCGATCTGTTTCGCGCCCACCCCGACTGGGTTCTGGGCGATCCTGATCAGGTCCTGGGCCGACAACAGATGGTGCTGAATATCGCCCGACCAGAGGTTCAGGACTATCTCTACGAACGTATCGCAGCTGTGCTGGCCGCTCATCCTATCGACTATGTGAAATGGGATCACAATCGTGTGCTGCCGGAACCAGACAGCGCGCAAGCTGAGGCAGTTTATGCCCTTTTTGATCGGCTGCGCACAGACTTCCCCACGGTGGAATTTGAGAGCTGTTCATCCGGCGGCGGGCGTATCGACTTTGGCATTCTGTCACGCACCCATCGCGTCTGGCTCTCTGACAGCAACGACCCGTTGGAGCGGCTGCGGATCCAGCACGAAGCCGCGCTGTTCCTGCCCATGGTCGTGACGGGCAGTCACATCGGGCCACGTAAGTGCCACACCTCCGGTCGCATAACCGACATCCGCCTCCGCGCCTGGGTCGCGGCACAGCGGCATATGGGCTTTGAAATGGACCCGCGAGAGCTGAGCGTGGATGAGGCCAAGGTCGTGCGCGATGTAACCAACTGGTGGAAAGATAACCGGCATTGGACCGAGCGGGCGGATATTCTGCGCCTCGACAGTGACGATCCGGCAGTGATCGCAGAGCTGCAACGCGCCGAGGATGGCAGTCGGTTTGTCGCCTTTGTCGGCCTCTCAAAAGCCAGTGCGCAGATCCTGCCCCGTCCGCTGCGCTTCACTGGACTGGATGCGGATGCGACCTACGACATCCGCCTACTGAACCGCGACGACGCCCCCGGCCTGTCGCGTGGCTCTCCACTCCTGAAAACCGAAACCGCGCCCCTCAGCGGCCAATATCTGATGCACCAAGGGATCACCCTGCCCTGGACCTTCCCACAGTCGATCTGGGTGATTGAAGGAACACGCCTATGACCAAAGACAGACGAAATCGCGCCTGGTACGGCAAACTGGACAAAGACGGATTTATCCACCGCAGCTGGATGAAAAATCAGGGGTTTCCCGATCACGCCTTTGACGGCCGTCCGATTATCGGGATTTGCAACACATGGTCCGAGCTAACGCCCTGCAACTCCGGCCTGCGCGATCTTGCCGAAGGGGTGAAGCGCGGCGTTTGGGAGGCGGGCGGGTTCCCTGTGGAATTCCCGGTCATGTCGCTGGGCGAAACCCAGATGAAGCCAACCGCGATGCTGTTTCGTAATCTCCTCGCGATGGATGTGGAGGAATCGATCAGGGCCTACGGCATCGATGGTGTTGTCCTGCTCGGCGGTTGTGACAAGACGACCCCCGGCCAGCTGATGGGCGCCGCCTCTGTCGATCTGCCCGCCATCGTGGTCAGTTCCGGGCCGATGCTGAACGGCAAATGGCAGGGCAAGGATATCGGCTCTGGCACGGATGTATGGAAATTCTCCGAAGCGGTGCGTGCGGGGGAAATGACGCTACAGGACTTCATGGCGGCAGAATCAGGCATGAGCCGGTCCAAGGGCGTCTGCATGACAATGGGCACGGCCTCCACCATGGCGTCCCTCGTTGAAGCGATGGGGATGAGCCTGCCAACAAATGCCGCCCTGCCCGCAGTGGATGCCCGTCGCATGGCGCTGGCGCATCTGACCGGCAAGCGAATCGTCGAGATGGTCGAGGAGGATATCAAACCCTCCGACGTGCTGACCCGTGATGCCTTCATCAACGCGATCATGGCAAACGCGGCGGTTGGCGGCTCCACCAATGCGGTTGTTCACCTCCTTGCGCTGGCTGGCCGCGTTGGCGTTGAGCTATCGCTGGATGACTTCGGCCTTGGCAGTGATATCCCGCTCCTGGTCAACTGCATGCCCTCTGGCAAATACCTGATGGAAGATTTCTGCTATGCGGGCGGTATGCCGGTCGTGCTGAAACAACTGGCCGACAAGGGGCATTTGCGCAGTAACACCACCGTTCTGGGCGGCGATATCATGGCCTACGCTGATGGAGCAGAGTGTTTCAACAACGACGTCATCAAGAGCTTTGATAACCCGGTAAAACCTGCAGCCGGCCTGCGTGTTCTGCGCGGTAATCTCGCGCCCAACGGTGCCATCGTCAAACCCTCAGCCGCGACCGATCATCTGCTGGAACACGAAGGCATCGCCCATGTGTTTGAAACCATTGAGGACATGAAAGCCAACATTGACCGCGACGATCTACCGGTCACCAAAGACAGCATTCTGGTTCTGAAAGGTGTTGGCCCCAAGGGTTATCCCGGCATGCCCGAGGTCGGCAATATGCCGATCCCGCGTAAACTGGTCCGCGAAGGGGTGCGTGATATGATCCGCATTTCCGATGGTCGCATGTCCGGGACGGCCTTTGGGACAGTTATTCTGCATGTCTCGCCAGAATCACAGGCTGGCGGCCCCCTTGGCTTGGTGCAGACCGGCGACCGGATCCGGGTCAGCGCAAAGAATGGTACGCTAGACCTTCTGGTCTCAGCAGAAGAGCTGACAGCGCGGCGAGAGGCCTGGAAGCCGGATCCGCCGCATTACACACGCGGCTATGCAAAACTCTATGTCGACAGCGTGCTTCAGGCCGAAAAAGGCGCTGACCTTGATTTCCTGGTGGGCAAAGATACCCGCCCCGTCACTCGGGAGAGCCACTGATGAGCGATACCGCAATCTTTCCGGACCTGAAGGGCGCATCGGTTTTCATCACCGGCGGTGGCTCTGGCATCGGTGCCGCGCTGAGCGAAGGGTTTCTGCGGCAAGGCGCCAAGGTCGCCTTTGTCGGGCGCTCTGACGCCACCGACTTTGTCGAGCGCATGGAGGCCGAGACTGGCAACCGTCCCCTGTTCATCCAATGTGACATTACTGATATTCCAGCGCTGAAAGCGGCTATTAAGCAGGCAGCCGAAGCACATGGCCCGATCACCACACTGGTGAACAACGCGGCGAATGATCAGCGCCACGCCACATCGGATGTGGACGAAGAGTTTTGGGACTGGGCGCAGGCGATCAATCTCAAGGCCTATTTCTTTGCCTGTCAGGCAGTATTGCCGGGGATGCAGGCCGCAGGAGGCGGCTCGATCGTCAACTTCACTTCCATCAGCTACATGATGGGAAACAGCGGATATCCTGCATACACAACTGCAAATGCAGGCATAAATGGAATGACCCGGAGCCTCGCCCGCGAGTTCGGGCCTGACCGTGTACGGGTCAATGCCTTGGCACCGGGTTGGGTGCTCACGGATAAGCAGCTGGATCAATGGGCAACACCAGAGGCACTTGCGGCCCATCTGGAACGCCAGTGCCTGAAGGACCATCTGGCCCCTCAGGACATTGTCGGCTCCACCTTGTTTTTGGCCTCTGCAACAAGCCGCATGATCACCGGCCAGACTCTGGTGGTGGACGGCGGGGTTGTGGTGACGGGATGACAGCTCCGCCCGACCTCTCCCCAAATAGAACGTCAGACACATCTGCACCTGCATGGATCGCGGCAGACTGGGGGACAAGCCAGTTGCGGCTTTGGGTGATGGATGCCCGAAATCAAGTGATCGCCCGCCTCACCTCTGACCGTGGCATGTCACGGCTGAGCCCACAGGACTATGAACCCACACTTCTGGACCTCTTGGGCGATCATCTCCCAACGGGCGAAAGTAGCCCGCTCCCCGTTATCTGCTGCGGAATGGCAGGCTCGCGCCAAGGCTGGGCCGAGGCCCCCTATGCCAGCGCCCCCTGCCCGCCGCCAGGCATTGCCGAGGCCACCCAGCCGGCCATCACGGATCCACGCCTCGCGGTCTATTTGCTGCCTGGCATCAAAACCACGGATCCGGCTGATGTCATGCGCGGAGAGGAGACCCAAATCGCAGGGTTTCTTTCCCAAGGCAGCAATCAACAGGAAACCCAGGTCATCTGCCTGCCCGGCACCCACAGCAAATGGGTCAGGCTTGATCAGGGGCAGGTCACCAGCTTCTCCACCTTCATGACCGGTGAGATGTTTGCCCTGCTCCGGGGACAGTCCGTGCTGCGACACTGCGTATCTGAGGAGGGTTGGGATGACGCCGCTTTTACCCAGGCCATCAGTGAGAGCCTCGCAGCTCCGGCCTCGATCTCGGCGCGGCTGTTTCGCCTACGCGCAGATGCGTTGCTGACCGGCCAGCCACCAGAAACCGGTAGAGCCCGCCTGTCGGGCCTGTTGATCGGGGCCGAGCTTGCGGCGACCCAACACGACTGGTCCCGCCAACCCGTCACCATACTGGGCACCGATATGCTGGCCCGCTGCTATGAAACAGCCCTGTCCGCGCTGGGATGCGTGCCCCAGCGCGTTGACGCCGAAACCCTGACCCTTGCCGGCCTCTCAGCCGCCTATGACCAATTGCAAAAGAGCCAAACTCCATGAGCCGAAATATTATCGCCATCCTGCGCGGCCTGCGTCCTGACGAGGCACGCCCCATGACCGAGGCCCTGATTGCCGCAGGTATCACCAAGATTGAAGTCCCGCTGAATTCTCCCCAGCCCTACGACAGCATCGCCGCCATGCTGGATCAGGCGAAGGGGCGCGCCACAGTCGGTGCAGGTACCGTTCTCGATACCGATGCGGTTGCTCAGCTCTCAGCCATGGGGGCGCAGATGGTGGTGTCGCCCGACTGCAACCCGGATGTGATCCGCGCGACGAAAGCGGCAGGTCTGTTGTCTTATCCAGGGGTTTTTACCGCGTCAGAGTGTTTTTCTGCTCTCCGTGCCGGGGCGGATGGTCTGAAATTCTTCCCCGCCTTCAAACTGGGGCTGGACGGGTTTTCGGCGTTGAAGGCGGTATTGCCAACGGACGCTGAAACCTACGCTGTGGGCGGTGTCGGTCCTGACGACTTCTCAGCGTGGCAGAGGGCTGGCATAACCGGTTTCGGCATGGGGTCCTCTCTCTATAAACCCGGCCGCTCAGTCGAAGACGTCGCCCGTCTTGCGACAGAAACCGTTGCGGCTTACGATGAGGCCTTTGATGGCAGATGACCCAAAAATCCATGCAGCGGCGGCTCAGGTCCTCAGCGAAACCCGCTGCACCCTTGGCGAAGGGCCGCTGTGGCACCCGACCCGCAAGCAGCTGTTCTGGTTCGATATCCTCGAAAAGCGGCTGCTCAGCGTTGTTGGGGAAACGGAGATCCACTGGCAGTTCGACGACTGCGTGTCCGCCGCTGGCTGGGTCGATGAAACAACACTGATCATGGCCAGCGCCAACGCGCTCTGGCGGTTTGATATCGAAAGCGGCGCGCGGATCCATCTAGTAGATCTGGAGGCAGATCAGCCGCTGACCCGCTCGAACGATGGTCGGGCAGATCCCTGGGGCGGGTACTGGATCGGGACTATGGGCTATAAGGCGGAGTTCGGCCTGGGCGCGATCTATCGCTACTACCGGGGCGAACTGCGCCAACTGATAACAAACCAGACCATCACCAATGCGATCTGTTTTGCCCCGGACAAATCCTGCGCTTACTTCACCGATACCAAGACGGGCAAGATCATGCGGCAGCCACTTGCTGCGGAAGATGGATGGCCGATTGGTGCGCCATCGGTGTTTATCGATCTTAGCGGCGAAGATTTCGGCCCTGATGGCGCCATTGTTGACACGGAAGGCCGGTTCTGGAACGCGCAGTGGGGCGCAGGCCGTGTCGCGGTCTACACCCCAACGGGAGAGCTGACAGCAGTCTATCCGGTCCCGACCGCGCAGGCCTCCTGCCCAGCCCTGGGCGGGGAAGACCTGTCAGACCTGTTCATCACCACCGCCGCAGATGGGCTGGATGATCCGGCAGCGGGCAAGACCTACCGCATTCACACGACGGCCAAGGGCCAGCGCGAACACCGCGTCATTCTTTGAGGACAATCATGCAGCGCACGCTTGGCACCTGCTACTATCCCGAACACTGGCCTGAAGATATCTGGCAAGAGGACGCCGCACGCATGGTCGCGGCGGGGCTCACCTGGGTCCGCATTGGCGAATTCTCCTGGTCACAGATAGAACCTACCCCCGGTGATCTGCAATGGGACTGGCTGGATCGCGCCATCAATATCTTGGTCGCGGCCGGGTTGAAGGTGGTACTGGGCACCCCGACCGCAACGCCGCCGCGCTGGATGGTGGACCGCCACCCTGACATGTTTGCGCTGGATGCAGATGGCAAGCCGCGCGGCTTCGGTTCGCGTCGCCACTATTGCTTCAGCCACCAGGGATACCGCGCAGAGGCCCGGCGGATCGTCACACTGATGGCGGAACGCTATGGACCCGGCGAGCGCATCGCCGCCTGGCAGACGGACAATGAATACGGCTGCCACAACACCACGATTAGCTACTCTGACGCAGCCCGTGTGGCATTCGTGCGGTGGCTGGAAGAGCGGTACGACGGTAACATTTGCGCGCTGAACAGCGCTTGGGGAAATGTGTTCTGGTCGATGGAGTATGATCGCTTTGACCAGATCGGGCTCCCGAACCTCACAGTGACCGAACCGAACCCGGCCCATATGCAGGCGTTCCGACGGTTTTCATCAGACCAAGTTGTCAGCTTCAACCGCGATCAGGTGGAGATCCTGCGCGCCCATTCCGACGCGCCGATTGCGCATAATTACATGGGACGGGTGACCGACTTTGACCATTACAAGGTCGGAGAGGATCTGGAGATCGCCAGTTGGGACAGCTACCCTTTGGGCTTTCTTGAGGACCGGGTTGGGGCCAGCGCAGCAGATCAGCGCCAATATGCGCGGCAGGGTGACCCGGATTTTCAGGCTTTTCACCATGACCTCTACCGTGCTGTGGGGCGTGGGCGCTGGTGGGTGATGGAACAGCAACCCGGCCCGGTGAACTGGGCGCCCTACAATCCCGCGCCCCTGCCCGGCATGGTGCGGTTCTGGACCTGGGAGGCCTTTGCCCATGGGGCAGAGGCGGTTTGCTATTTCCGCTGGCGGCAGGCGCCTTTTGCGCAGGAGCAACTCCATGCCGGTCTACTGCGCCCCGATAGTGCAGAGACCCCCGCCATCTCCGAGGCACGTCAGGTGGCGGAGGAATTAGCAAACGCGGGTGAGGTTGCACCATCGCAGGCTCCTGTCGCGCTGATCTTCGACTATGACGCCGAATGGGCCTGGCAGGTGCAGCCGCATGGTCAAGGTCTGAGCTACTTCGACCTTGTACTGGATCACTACCGTGCCCTGCGTCGCGCGGGTCTGTCTGTTGACATCGTCCCACCGACTCGAAGTGACTTCACCGGATATGAGCTGATCCTTGCCCCCGGCCTGATGCACCTCCCGGATGACCTGCGAAAGGCACTGGCCGAGACGACTGGTCTGCGTCTTTATGGTCCGCGCACGGCTGCGCGGGATGCGGATTTCAAGATTCCAACCGCCCCGTTGCCGCCGGCTCTTCAGGGATTGGATGTGGTCATCGCAGCGGTCGAAAGCCTCCGACCGAATATGCCGCTGTCACTCGCAAACGGCGATGGCGCGGTTGTCGGCTATCTGGAAACGCTGGAGGGTGAGGCGGATGTTCTGATCGAAACCTCAACCGGTCACCCGGTCGCTGTCGCTTCGGAAAATCAGGTCTATTGTGCCGGGTGGCTGGATCCGGCGGGCCTGGATCGCTTGGTCGCAACGCTCTGCGCCCGCGCGGGCGTGACCATCCGCAAAATGCCCGAGGGTGTGCGTATGCGACAGACCGCGACGGAGGAATTCTGGTTCAACCATCTCACCGAGCCGGTAGAGACCGAGGTCGGCACGCTCCCGCCCGCAGGTGTTCTGCGCAGGGCACGCCAAGAGGTCTAAAACAAAAGCCGCCGGAGACTACCCCGGCGGCTTTTTTTAAAGGAATCTGGTATCGCCTCAGACTGTGCCGCCAAGGCTTCCCTCAAGCGTTGCCAGCTCCTGCCCGCCTGCCATCAAATCCTGCAGCTCCTCAGCGGAGATTTCGCCGCGCTCTGCCGTCCCGAGGGTCTGGCCCCGGTTCAGCACCGTGAACCGGTCGCCAACGGCCAGGGCATGACGCACGTTGTGGGTGATGAACACCACGGCCACACCCTGCTTGCGCACCTTGTCGATGGTGGCAAGCACATTGGCGGTCTGGCGCACACCCAGTGCCGATGTCGGCTCATCCAGGATCAGCACCTTCGCGCCGAAATGCACCGCACGGGCGATGGCCACAGTCTGACGCTCCCCCCCCGACAAGGTGCCAACAGCCTGATCCGGCCCACGCAGGTTGATGCCCATCTTGCGCATCTCTTCCATGGTGATGCGATTGGCGTAATCATGGTCGAATAGCTTTAACGGACCGATCTTGCGGATCGGCTCATTCCCCATGAAGAAGTTGCGGCTGACCGACATCAGCGGGATCATCGCGAGATGCTGATGCACCGTGGCAATCCCTGCGGCAATCGCATCGCGAGGATCCGCAAAATGCAGCGGCTCACCTTCGAACAGGATGTCGCCCTTGGTGGGTTTATGCACCCCGGACATGGTTTTGATGAAGGTCGATTTCCCGGCGCCGTTGTCGCCAAGCAGGCAGTGGCATTCCCCAGGGAATACGTCAACCGAGACACCGGCCAGCGCGATGACGCTGCCAAAGTGCTTTTCGATACCCTGCATGCGGATCAAGGGTTGAGACGTAGTCATATCAGCGCTCCCCTGTGATGACGCGGCGGATATAGGTGTTGAGGATGACCGCAAACAGCAGGATCAGACCGAGGAAAACCCGGAACAGCGAGCTCTCGACCCCGGCAAAGAACAGCCCCTGCTGCACCACGCCAAAGATCAGCGCACCGAGCGCCGCCCCCAGAACCGAGCCATAGCCACCGGTTAGGAGCGCGCCACCAATCACCACCGCGATGATGGCTTCAAATTCTTTCAGCAAGCCACGATCCGACCCGGCGCCGCCAAACTCCATCACCTGACAGGTTGCAAAGACGGTCGCGCAGAAAGCCGTGAACATGAACATCAGGATTTTCACGCGGTTGACAGGCACCCCGGAGTTCCGCGCAGCCTCAGCGTCACCGCCCGCCGCAAAGATCCAGTTGCCAAACCGTGTTTTGGTCAGGATGACATGACCAACGATCACCAGCAGAATAGCCCAAACGATGAGCATGGGCAGCCCCTCGACCACCGGCTGCCCCTTGCGGGTGCCGCGTTCAAAAACGGCGATCCAACCGTTGTCGCCCAACCACTGGAACAGGCCGGTCAGAATTTTGCCTCCAAACAGCGCCGCCATCCAATCGCCCTCGGCCGCGTCAGCCACCCCGCCAATGATGGTCTTACGTTCAATGGTCTGCGGCAAATAGATTGCAAAGCCGCGCAGGATGAACAGGAAGGCCAGCGTGACAATGAAGCTGGGCAGCCCCGTGCGCACCACGATAAATCCATTCAGCGCACCGATGGCTGTGGCGATTGCGAAGGTCACCAGAATAGCCAACCAGACCGGCCAGCCCAGCGTTACGCTGAAAATGGCGATCAACATTCCCGCGAACCCGATCATGGACCCGACCGACAGGTCAAACTCGCCCGCGATCATCAGCAGGCAGGCCCCAACTGCGATGATCATGAACTGGGCGGAGATCTGGCTCCAGTTCATCACGCCCTGGCTGTTGAACATGCCGCTGTCACCAGCAAAAATGAGGAACATCGCGAATACGGTGATGGTGCCGATAATGCCGCCCAATTCGGGTCGGATCATGGCTTCGCGGAATTTCGAACGGGTTTTGATCCGCTCGTCTTCCGCAAATTGGGTAGGTGCGTCAGACATAGTGCTCTCTCTGAAATAAGGGGCGGCTGATGTGTCTCAGCCGCCCGCACTTGGGGAGATGATTACCGGTACTCGCCCGCGAACTCTTCGACCTTTTCCAGGCCGTCCTTGGTTACAAAACCAGGGCCAGAGTTGATGTTGTTGCCGGGCAGCACGCCGTAGCGGTGGTAGTTGGTCAGAACCACGACCGGCAGATAGGCCTGCAGGAACGGCTGCTGATCAATCCCCCAGTTGATGACACCGGCTTTCAGACCTTTGACGATTTCCTCACCCAGATCGAAGGTGCCGAAATAGATGTCGCCAGCCATGCCGTTTTCTTCCAGCGCCAGCAGGGTCGGATCCGCCGAGGTCGGACCGAGTGTCAGAATCGCGTCAGTTTCCGGGTTGGTGTTGAGATAGGCCAGAACGCGGTTCTTGATTTCCGCCGGATCCTGTCCGCTGTCGATCATCTGATCGCCGAGATCCACACCCAGCCCGTCGGCAAAGCCCTGACAGCGTTCTGTTGAAGATGGCGAACTGATGTAGTGGTTCACGCAAAGAAAGCTGCCGACGCCGTCCGCTTTGGCGCGCATACCCGCAGCATGGCCTGCGTCGTATTCTGGCTGACCAACATACATCAGGGCGCCGACTTCGCGGGCCTGATCCGGGGTGCCGGAGTTCATGATGATCACATCCACGCCGCTGTCCACGGCCGCTTTGATCGGGCCGGACAGCACATCATAGTCGGACAGGGTTGTGATGATGCCGTTGGGCCCTGAGGCCGCGGCCTGCTCAATGATCCGCGCCATATCGGCGAGGTCACCGGTCGGCGGGTTGCGGTACTCCACCTCCACGTTCATCTGCTCGCCCGCCAAGGCGATCCCGTTCTTGATGGTGTTCCACCAGCTGTCGCTGTCGGGGGCGTGGCTGACGAGGATATATTTTTCACCCTCGGCAGAGGCTGTTGTTGCCAGCATCATCGGCGCCGCTGCAACCGTTGTTGCGAGCATGAATGTCTTGAAGATTGACGTCATTCTTTCCTCCCAAAGTTTTACCGTCACGATCGCGTCCGGGCGGTCCCATTCGCGTCGGGGATCAGAATAACCACGAATCAATTTTTTTTGCAACCGGTTGCAATTTGTGGCAGCATTTTTTCTGCTGAACTCGATTTGGATCCGCGATAGATACTCTGATCCGGTGCGCAGCCGGTTGCACAGGTGGATGGGCCCCAGATGGCCCGGACAAGAGGAAGACCAGGAATGGCTGTAACGTTAAAAGAGGTGGCAGAACGGGCGCAGGTCTCACGATCAGCGGTGTCGCGCACATTCACCGATGGCGCATCCGTCTCCGAAAAGATGCGGCGCAAGGTCGAGAAGGCAGCGCAGGAACTTGGCTACAGTCCAAACGCATTGGCCTCCTCTCTGACAACCGGACGCACCAAACTGATTGGCCTTGTCTCCAACAACTTTCACAACCCGATTTTCCTTGAGGTCTTCGACCGGTTTACACGCCGCCTGCAAGATCGGGGCCTGCGGCCACTGCTGGTCAATCTCTCTGACGAAACCGATCCCGAGAACTCGGTCCGGATGTTGCGACAGTATTCCGTGGATGGTGTAGTCGTAGCCTCTTCGACTCTCCCGCCAGGCTTTGCCAAGGCATTTCGCGATGCGGGTGTGCCGGTGGTGCACAGCTTTGGCCGCTCGTCCTCCACCCCGCAGGTACATGTCGTGGGGATCGACAACGTCGAATGTGGCCGGATGGCTGCACGCACGCTTGTAGCCCGCGGATACAAAACAGTCGCTTTCATGGGTGGCCCGCAGACCGCAACCTCAACTCAGGACCGTTGCAAAGGCTTCACGTCGGAGATGGAGACCCACCCAGATATCACAGCAACACATAGTTTTGCCGAGGATTACTCGTTCGAGGCGGGCCGCCGTGAAATGCTGCGCCTGCTTCGCGATGACCCGGCTGAGGCCTATTTCTGCGGCGATGACGTCTTGTCGATTGGGGCACTTAGTGCGATCCGCGAAAAGGGTCTGCAGGTGCCGCAGGACATCGGGGTTATCGGCCTCAACGACATGGAGATGGCACGGTGGGAGAATATTGACCTCACCACCATCCACCAACCGATTGAACAGATCGTCAATTCCTCGATTGAGCTGGTCGCGGCGATGCTGGACGAACCTGATCGCTATCCAGAGGCCCGTATTTTCCCCTGTCATGTGGTAGAGCGCGGAACCCTGCGACCGCAAGAAACCTGAATCACCCGGCATCGAAGAAGGGCGCCAGAATACCGACGCCCCTGCCCTGCTTCAGATCAGGCTCAATCAGCGAAACATAGGCGGACGCGCATCCACCCAGGCCCCGTCTGTTGCGCCGCTCTCCGCGACCGCAAAAACTGCCGCCATGGAGCGTAATCCGTCCTCGGCCCGCGGATATAGATCTGCGGCAGGATCGATTGGGCGCCCGGCCTTTTCAGCCCTGATCGCTTCTGCCAAATCACTGTAAATATTGGCAAAGGCCAACGGCATCCCCTCGGCATGACCGATGGTCACACGACTGGTGCGATCTGCCTCGGGGCTGAGATTATCCTCGCCACGCTCAATCACCTGCAGCCGTTCACCAAGGGGCATCCAATAAAGCTGGTTTGGCTGCTCCTGCGACCAACGCAGGCCACCAGTCTCTCCAAACACCTGCAGAGTCAGCCCGTGCTGGCGTCCGATCGCCACCGAAGAGGTCCAGAGCCGCCCGACAGTCCCGCCGTCAAAGCGCATATTGACCATGGCGTCATCCTCCAGAACCCGGCTCTCAATACAGCTGACCGTATCAGCTGACAGGCGTTCCACCTCCTGACCGATGACAAAACTCGCCATATGCAGCGCGTGAATACCACAATCCGCGAACTGGGCAGAGACCCCGGCCTGCGCGGGATCGTAGCGCCAACGCACCCGCGGATTGTCTGCATCAGCCGCGTCCGCATGGTGGCCGTGGGCGAATTCAGCCTTCACAAGCCGGATTTTGCCAAGGTCGCCGCGCGCCACCATTGCCTTCATATGACGGACCAGGGAATAGCCGGAATAGCCATAGTTCACGGCGCAAATCTTGCCCTTCGCCTTGGCGATATTTACGATTTCCTCGCCTTCTTCCACAGTCATCGTCATCGGCTTCTCGCAGAGCACGTGAAAGCCAGCTTCCAGAAACCTCTTGGTGATCTCAAAGTGCGTGGCATTCGGGGTTGCGACAGTGACCAGATCAACCCGATCCGCGCGATTGCGCTCCCCCTCCAACATCTCCGTCCAGTCGCCGTAGGCGCGGTCCGCCGCTAGCCCCAGCCGCTGACCATAGGCACGCCCCTCCTCTGGGCGATGATCCAAGGCCGCCGCCGCGAAATCAAAGGCACCATCCAGTCCTGCCCCCAGACGATGAGCCGGTCCGATCTGGCTGCCTTCGCCGCCACCAATCATGCCCCATTTCAGTTTTGCCATGGTGCCGCTCCCTAGTTGAAACCGATAGATTCGAGGTATTCGCGGTTCGCCCGCGCATCACCAACGGGGTCAGGGTCCAGCGTCGGATCGCAATCCTGCTCCACCGTGCACCAGCCAGAAAACCCAGCATCAACAAGCAGTTGCCGAACGGCTGGGAAATCAACATCGCCTTCGCCAAGATTGCAGAAAATCCCCTGCCCACAGGCATCGTAGAAATTTGTCCGCTTGGCGATCACATCTGCCTTCACCTTGGGATCGATGTCCTTGAAGTGCATATAGCTGATACGATCCATATGTCGTTTCATAAAGGCAACCGGGTCAAATCCGGCATAGGAATGATGGCCAGTATCGAAACAGATCTTCAGGATCTTGTCGTCAACTTCATCCAGCAAACGCTCCAGCTCCGGCTCAAAATCCATGAAGCCCGCGGCATGGGCGTGGATGCCGACGGTCAGACCGTATTCCTCTGTCCCGATCTGGGCCACTGTGGCCAGCCGGTCGCGGAATGTCGACCATTCTGCTTGGCTCATCTGTTCAGCCTCCGACGCGCGCCCGGCAGTCGGCGCGCGGCGGGGCGAGATGGAATCGATCAGAACCAAATGTTCCGCGCCATGCGCCTTCAGCGCCTTGCAGGTGCGGTGTGCCCCGTCCAGGACGTCGTCCCATTGATCAGGATCATGGAACGCCCGGAACACCACGCCGCCGATCAGTTCCAGATCATGCTCCGCCAGCGCATCCCGCAGAATTGCGGGATCTTCGGGCATGTACCCCACAGGCCCCAACTCAATCCCCTTATAGCCGGCCTCGGCGCAGTCCTTCAGAACGCTGCGCCAGTCCGGGTTACGGGGATCCTGTGCAAACTCTACCCCCCAGGAACATGGGGCATTGCCAATTCTGATCGTCATTTTGCAGTGCTTTCTTAGATATTTAGAACGTTGATACGGTTTGCCAGGACCGCTTCTTTGAGGCGGCCATGGCTGCAGCAATCACCTGATTTACCGCCATCCCATCCTCAAATGTCGGCCAAACCGGTGTCTGTGTTTCGATCGCGCGCAGGAAATCCCGCGCCTCAATCAAGATCTGATCCTGATAACCGGTGCCATGCCCCGGCCCCTGGCAAAACGGCAGATAATCGGGATGTGCAGGGCCAGTCAGGATCTTGCGAAAGCCGCGAGTAGCCTCGTCGCCCTCGCTCAGATAGAGCCACAGCGCGTTCTGATCCTCTTGGTCAAAACGGATCGCACCCTTTGTTCCCGTAATTTCATAGGCATAGCCCATCTTACGACCGGTCGCGATACGGCTAAAGAACATCTGTCCCATCGCCCCATTGGCAAAACGGCACATCATCTGCCCCTGGTCGTCATTGGTGACACGTCCACCGGGGCGATCCTTGTGAACGGTCTCAACCTCTGCGATGAGCTCCGTGATCGGCCCGATCAGCGCCATCGCACCATTGATCATATGCGGCGCCAAATCGCCCATGGTCCCATTGGCTTCGCCCTCCGTGCGCCATGTCGCGGGGGCATCGGGATCGGCGTAGAAATCTTCGGTATGTTCACCGCGAAACCAGGTCACCTCTCCGATCACACCATCGGCAATCAAACGCCGCGCATATTGGCTGGCAGGGGTTCGAATGTAGTTGAACCCGACCATATTGGGACAGCCCGATGTCCCCGCCGCTGCCACCATGGCACGACTATCAGACAGCGATGCACCCAGCGGCTTTTCGCAAAAAACGGGTTTGCCCAGCGCAAAGGCTGCCTCTGCGACCATACGATGGGTCTGCTGTGGAGATGCGATGACAATCGCCTCGACCTTGGGGTCGTTGACCAGCAGCTGCCAGTCGTCCGTTGCGCGTTGAAACCCATAAGCCCGCCGGTACCGCTCCGCACTGGCTGGGGTCGTGGCGCAGACCATTTCCAGACGCGGGCGCAAAGCAGTGTCAAACACCGCCCCCACCGCAGCCATCGCGACGGCATGCGCTTTGCCCATGTAGCCCCCGCCGAGAATTCCGATACCGATTTCGGTCATTCTGGCCTCCCAAACCATCAAATTCAATTTGCAACCGGTTGCAAAACTTGTATCTTGGGATTCGACATCTCGCAAGATCAAATCGACCCGACCACAGACCATCCCAGGGATCCCTGCTTATGACGACGCCGCCGAAAACAGTTAAACTGACCACCGCCCAGGCCATCATCCGATGGCTGTCCAATCAGTTCATAGAGGTCGATGGCGAGGAGTTGCGCCTTTGTGGCGGCGGCTTTGGCATCTTCGGTCATGGCAATGTGACCTGCCTGGGCGAAGCGCTCTACGAGGCGCGTGACGCGCTGCCGCTCTATCGCGGCCAGAATGAACAAAGCATGGGCTTTGCGGCAGCTGGATATGCCAAGCAATGGCTGCGCCAGCGGTTCATGTTCTGCACCGCCAGTGCCGGCCCGGGCACATCAAACCTCCTCACCTCTGCGGCTCTGGCGCATGCCAACCGCTTGCCGATGCTGATGCTTTGTGGCGATACCTTTCTTACCCGTCTGCCGGATCCGGTCTTGCAGCAGATGGAGAATTTCAACGATCCGACCTTTGGCGTGAACGATGCCTTCAAGCCCGTGTCGCGCTATTGGGATCGCATCACGCATCCGGCGCAGATTATTCAATCTCTGCCTGCCGCAATTGCCACCATGCTGGATCCCGGCGACTGCGGCCCCGCCTTCCTCGGTTTGCCGCAGGACGTGCAGGGATGGACTTATGACTACCCCGAGGTTTTCTTTGAAAAGAAAATCCACCGCATTCGCCGCATCGCGCCGGATTCGACCGAAATCACAGATGCTGCCGAAGCCCTACGCGGCGCCAAACGCCCAATGATCATTGCGGGTGGCGGTGTGCAATACAGCCGCGCCGTGGCCGAGCTGACCAGCTTTGCCGAAACACATCAGATCCCGGTTGTTGAAACCATCGCCGGTCGCGCCAACCTGCGTGACACCCACCCACTGAATATCGGTCCCATCGGAGTCACCGGATCGGACAGCGCCAATGCGATTGCCGCCGAGGCAGATGTGATCCTTGCGGTTGGCACACGATTGCAGGATTTTACCACCGGATCTTGGACCGCCTTTGCGCAGGATGCCCAGTTCATCTCGATCAACGCAGCGCGCCATGACGCAGGCAAACACCGCGCATTGCCGGTTGTCGGCGACGCCCAGCGCGGGCTTCTGGAACTTGGCGCTGCAAGCGGTGACTACAAGGCCCCTGACAGCTGGGTCGCCCGTGCTCAGGAGAGCCGCCGTAACTGGGTGGCCTATGTCGCAGACAACGTCTCTTACGGGGACAACCGGCCCAATTCCTATGCGCAGGCCATCGGTGTTGTGAACGCACTCTGCAATCCGAAGGACCGTGTGGTCGCGGCGGCTGGCGGGCTTCCGGCGGAAGTCACCGCCAATTGGCGCACATTGGAGCCCGGCACAGTTGATGTGGAGTTCGGCTTTTCCTGCATGGGTTATGAAATTGCCGGCGCCTGGGGAGCTCGCATCGCCCAGTCCGAGCGGGAGCCAGACCGTGACACAATCGTCTTTGTCGGCGACGGCTCCTACATGATGTTGAATTCTGACATCTATTCCAGCGTGCTCAGCCAGAAGAAGCTGATCATTCTGGTCCTGGACAACGGCGGCTTTGCGGTCATCAACAAGCTGCAGAACAACACGGGCAACACCAGCTTCAACAATCTGCTTGAGGATTGCCCCACTATACCTGAAGCCTTTGGCGTGGATTTTGCCAGTCACGCGGCCTCGATGGGGGCACTTACCGAAACCGCCGCCAATCCGGCAGAGCTGGGCGAAGCGTTCAAACGCGCGCAAGGCAACGATCGGACAACCGTCATCGTGATGAAGGTTGACGCCTATGAAGGCTGGACCACCGAAGGCCACGCCTGGTGGGAGGTTGGCACGCCGCATATCACCAAAGATGACAAGGTGCGCGAGGCCCATATCGACTGGGAGTCCAGCCGCATCAAACAACGGCGGGGCGTGTGATGAATCAGCCAAGCAAGGCCAGCTCAGATCTGGCAGGCCGCAATTTCCTCGTCCTTGGCCGGGTGGGTATGGATCTGTGTCCAACCCCTGCTGGCACCGCCACGGCTGATGCACAGGACATGATGGTCGCCATGGGTGGCAGCAGCGCCAATATCGCCGCAGGTCTGGTCAAAATGGGATGCAGCGCCGCTCTGGTCACCAGCGTTTCTGATGATGCGGTGGGGTGGTACTGCCTCAACCAGCTGGATCACTACGGTGTTGACCGGACTCACGTGAAACGCATCACCGGTGAATATCGGACCTCTCTGGCGGTCTATGAAAGCCGGGTCGAGGATCACCAGAGCGTCATCTACCGCAACAATGCCGCCGATTTCCAGATGACCGGCGCTGATGTGGAGGCGGTGGATTACAGCCAGTACAGCGCGTTGATCACCGCCGGCACAGTTTTTGCGGCCGAGCCATCACGCAGCGCCACCTTCCGTGCCTTTGAATTGGCGCGCGCGGCCGGGCTGCCGATCATCTTTGATGTGGACTACCGCCCTTACAGCTGGCACTCGCCTGAGGTTGCGGCGGATGTCCTGTCTCGCGCAGGCGCCATCTCCGATATCATTGTCGGCAATGATGAGGAATTCGGCTTTATGGCCGGTGGCATCGACAAAGGCCTCGCCAAAGCACGGTCGCTGGCGCACACCTCAGCCTCCATCGTCGTCTATAAGATGGGACCCGAGGGCGCCGTCACCTTTGCCGATGGCCAGGAGGTCCGCACCGGTATCTACCCCGTAGATGCGCTAAAACCAACCGGCGCCGGCGACAGTTTCATGGCCGGTTTCCTCGCCTCACTCTCCGAAGGGCGTCCGATGAAGGATGCCATTCTGCGCGGCTCAGCCTGTGCCTCCGTCGTGGTGGCCAAACCCGGCTGCGCCCCCGCCATGCCCGACCTTGCCGCGCTGGAGGCGTTTCTTGCAACGCACCCCGGCGCCACCGAAATTTGAAAGGACCCGCAAATGCATATCGCCCCTCATGACAACCAGAACAAAGCCATTGTCGATGCTGACAACGAGCTTGTTCCGCTGAACTATTTCAACATCGTCAAACTGACCAAGGGCCAGACCTTTGAATATCAGGTGCCCGGCTATGAGACCTGCATCGTTCCGGCCACCGGCACCGTAGACATTGAGGTCGAGGGCCTGAGCTATTCTGGCATCGGCACCCGCACCGCCGACGTCTGGGACGGCGAGCCGGAAGGCGTCTATATTCCCGTCGGGGCCAAGGTGACCATCACCTGCACAACGGATGCGACCGAAACCTTCATTGCGGGCGCCAAATACGACAAGGTGCTGGAACCATTTGACGTGCGCGCCGACGGTATCGATCTGGTGCAATACGGTTCTGACGACACCAAGACCCATCGTAAGATTAAACATATCTTGGGCCAGAAACAGCACGACAAGGTCGGCCGCTTGCTGGTGTCAGAACTGTTCACCGTGGGACAGGGCGGCTGGTCCGGCTTCCCTGCGCACAAACATGATACCGACCGCAAGGATGCGGATGGCAACATCATTGAGACGCGCCATGATGAGACGTATAACTTCCGCTTCCGTCCCAACCACGGCTCTGGCGTGCAGATCCTGCAACGCGAAGAGCGCAAGCCCGGGGACGCCTATCAACTGATGGATGGCTCCACGATCATGATCGACAAGGGGTATCACCCCTGCGCGGTGATGCCCGGATATGAGATGTATTACTTCACCATCCTTGGCGGTCTGAGCCAGCGCAGCCTGATCCAGTACTTCCAGCCGACCCATGCCTATCAGGTCGAAACCATCCCCGGCATCAAGGATATGGTGGCTAAGTTCAAATGACTCTTGCAACATTGGCTGACGTCCTGCAGCCAGCCCTGCGCAATGGCTATGCCGTTGCGGGGCTGGTCACACTGGGCTGGGAAGACATGCGCGCCTATGTGGCCGCCGCTGAGGCTGAAGGCGTGCCGGTCATCCTGCAGGCCGGCCCGTCCTGCCGCGCCCATACTCCGCTGCCGATCCTGGGCAAGATGTTTCGACATCTGGCCGAAAGTGCATCGGTTCCTGTGGTCGCCCATCTGGATCATGGCTACACCTTTGAGGACTGCCGTATCGCCATCGACAGCGGCTTTACCTCGGTAATGTTCGACGGCTCGCGCAAACCGCTGGATCAGAATATCTCCGAAACCGCAGCCATCGTAGAGATGGCCCATGCTGCAAATGTCTCCTGCGAGGGAGAAATCGGCTTTGTCGGGTATTCCGGCGGCGAGGGGTCAGCCGGTACCGACCCGGAAGAGGCCCGGCAGTTCGCGCAGGATACCGGCGTCGATGCGATGGCGATTTCAGTTGGCAATGTGCATCTGCAACAGGATAAGGAAGGCGGGCTGGATATCGACCGCATCCGCGCCATTGAGGCGATCACCGAAGTGCCGCTGGTCATCCACGGCGGTTCCGGCGTGCCAGTCGCGCAGCGCAAAATGCTGGCGCGCCAGTCACGTATCTGCAAATTCAATATCGGCACCGAATTGCGCATGGCCTTTGGGACCGCATTGCGCGATGCGGTGAATAGCGATCCGGATCGGTTCGACAGGGTCAGCATCTTGGCCGAAACCCACGATCCGGTCGTTGCTGCGGCGCGCAGCGTTCTTCGCGCCTTCAAGGGAGAGACACAATGTTGAATATCGGCCTTTTGGGCTGCGGGCGCATCGGGCAGGTCCATGCGCGGTCTGTCGGGCAATTGGACGGGGTGCGCGTCACTGCAGTTGCAGATGCGATGCCGGATGCCGCCAATGCACTGGCCAGCAAGATCGGCGCGGATGAGCGCGAGGCCTCCGCGCTAATCACCAGCGCGGACGTCGACGCGGTCGTTATCGGCACCCCAACTGATACGCATTACGACTTGATCCATCAGGCTGCGGCTGCAGGAAAAGCAATATTCTGCGAGAAGCCCGTCGATATGTCGGCTGACCGCATTCGCGATTGCCAAACGGCAGTGGCCGAGGCTGGTGTTGCCTTCCTCACAGCGTTCAACCGTCGTTTTGATCCCAATTTTGCCAATCTTCAACAACGCCTGCGGGCCGGTGAGATTGGCGATGTGGAGATTGTCTCGATCCTGTCACGTGACCCGTCCCCGCCGCCGGTCAGCTATATCAAGACCTCTGGTGGCCTGTTCCGCGACATGATGATCCACGATTTCGATATGGCGCGGTTTTTGCTGGCCGAGGAACCGGTGCAGGTCTTTGCGGTTGGCTCAGCGCTGGTCGATCCCGCCATTGGCGAAGCAGGCGACGTGGACACAGCCGCCGTTACGCTGACCACGGCCAGCGGCAAGATCTGCCAAATCTCCAACTCCCGGCGGGCCACATACGGCTACGACCAACGGGTGGAGGTGCATGGATCCAAGGGGATGCTCCGTGCGGCGAACATGCTGGAAAACACGGTAGAAGTGGCCGGAACCAACGGTTTCCAGACCGCCCCTGCGCAGCACTTCTTCCTTGAACGCTACGAAGCGGCCTATCGCAACGAAATGGCGCGATTTGTCGAAGCTGTACAAACCGGCAGCACCCCCTCCCCGAGCATCGACGACGGCCTACGCGCCCAGATGTTGGCCGACGCCGCCGCCCAGTCGCTTGAGACGGGGGCACCAGTCGCATTGTAAACGATCAGATCCTTATGCCTGGCGGCGCAAGTCCTGTGCCGCTAGCGCATCATTGAAACGCTCGGATGTCCAACCCTCGGTAAGGGCCTGATGAAACAGCCCGGCCTGTGTTTGTGGGGCCAAACCGCCCACCGGCGGGTCCCGGTCCAGATTGGTTGGAAAAGAATACCCCTCTGCGCAGGCTGCGATTGCTGCGGCCTGATCAGCGTCAGTCATGGCACCCTCACGCTTCAGCTTAGTTAGTGCCGGGAAAAGCCGCTCCGACATGCCGCGCCGGTCCACAGTCTCCATTGCGCGGCCAAAGGCAGACGAAACCTGCAACAGATTTGCCATCCGCTGAACACCCTTTGATCGGTTGGCTCCTGCGGCATGAAACAACGCCGGATTGAAGAACACGGCATCGCCCTTTGCCAGAGGCAACTGCACACAGTGCTCTTCGAAATAGGCCCGGAAGTCCTCGCGCCGCCAAGCTGCGTAGCCCGCACGGTATTGTTGCGAAAACGGCAGCAGCTTGGTCGGGCCGCTCTCCACCGGCATATCGGTATGGGCCACCGCCCCCTGCAGCGTCAAAACCGGCGATAGGTCATGCACATGGGCCGGATACTGCGCGGAGGTTTCCGCTGATTGAAAGCCCAGATGATAGTCACGATGCGCCTGCTGGGCAGCTCCGCCCGGACGCACCAGATTGATTTGCGCCGTCATCTGGTAGTTGGGTCCAAGCCAGGCCTCGCAAACGGCCGCGATTGATGAGTTGCCAAAATAGCGCGCGAAGACATCAGGCGAAGCGACGCAGAGCTTTTGGAGCGCATTCCAAACCCGGTCATTTGACCCCGCTGCAGCGAAATGGTCCGCCCCGCCGCCATTTGCCTGCCGCTCCTGTGAGATGATTTCGTCGAAGACAGCGCTTGCGGCATCAATCGGAGCCACGTCCTGATAGGCACCTTGCAGCACCAGAACACCCGCCCCGTATCGCAATCCCTGCGCCCATTCTGCCATCAGATGGCGGCGCGCCTCTGGCGCGCTGAGCATCGCCTTAAGGGCTACCATGTCATAGATCGGGATATTCTTCTCAATCTTGTCGGCCAGCGGAACCTGGTCGGGTGTCAGTTCCCGTTCAACCTGCGCGGTGAAGTCACTCAACACGCATCCATCAGGATCAAAATAGGCCTGCTCCATCGGTGTCGCAGCAGCTGTCATCAGAGCCTCCTCTCTACTGTCTCTCGCTATGAGATTGCCGGGTCTGGCTCTTGTGGTCAGCGCGCAAATCCATCAAAAATACATCAATGAGTCATCCTTTCCCGATCAAGGATATCGCCCGGCAATCCGGGCTGAGCACGGCAACTGTGGACCGCGTTCTGAACGCACGCGCCAATGTCAGCCCCCGCAGCCAGGCGCGCGTTCGCGCAGCCATCGCCGAACTGGAGGGACAAGAACAGCAACTCTCGGCACGGGGGCGGCGGCTCTACTTCGACGTTGTGGTGGAAGCACCCGAACGGTTCAGCCGGGAAATTCGGCACGCAACTGAGGCGGTCCTGCCCACCATTGGCCCGGCGGTGATCCACGCGCGGTATAGTTTTCGCCAGATCATGTCCGCGCCTGACTGCGTTGCTCTGCTTCGGCAAATCCTCAAACGTGGCAGTCACGGGGTGGTGCTGAAGGTGCGGGATCTGCCTGAGATCACCGCGATGGTCGCTGAATTGGACAGTAAGGGCGTTCCGGTTGTCTGTGCCTTTACCGACCTGCCAGGGAGTGTTCGCCGCGCCTATTGCGGTCCGGACAACTACGCGGCCGGCCAGTCAGCGGCCTATATGATCGACAATTGTCTGCCGGACAGCGCTCCATCCGGGGCAACCATCCTGACCACACTCAGCCAATTGGCCTTTCACGGCGAGGTTCAAAGGCGACGTGGCTTCCTCAGGTTGATCTCAGAGCGCCGCCCTGATCTGCGGCTGATGACAGTTTCAGCCGGGGCCGGGCTCGCGTTTGAGACCCGAGCGGTGCTGCAGGAGCAACTGTCCGCTCCAGGCCTTGGGCCGATATTGGGCGTCTATTCGATGGGCGGGGCCAATCGCACCATATCGGAACTGTTGAAAGGTTATGGTCACCACCCCCACGCCTATGTCGCCCATGATCTGGATAGTGAGAACCGAACACTTTTACGGCAGGGAAACATTACCGTTGCCTTGCAGCACGACATTGCCAGCGACATGCGCAATGCCTTCCTCAGCTTGCTCCACGCCAACCAGATCCTGAAGGCACCGCCCGTCGCGACTCAGAGCCGCATGTCCATGGTCACGCCCTTTGATTGTGCTGAAAACTGATCGGGGTATGCTGTTTCTGCGCGCATCTCCCCTCAGAAATAAAATCGCCATCTGGCGGGTTTCGGTGGCGCCAAGCCGCATATGACCTTTTGACCACTCACTCCAACCGGGAACCTGTCAGAGCTGCGCGCCGAACAGCTGTTTTTCACTCGAAGAACTGCAATTTTTGTTCCTCTTTGCCCTGGTTCTTGGAATGCTCCTTGAAACAGCCAGCAGGGAGAGCGGCATGAAAGTAGGATTTATCGGTCTGGGAAACGTTGGTGGCAAGCTGAGTGGCAGCCTGCTGCGCAATGGCATTGATCTCAGCGTTTATGACCTGAATGCCGCGCTGGTTGCGAAGGCAGCGGCGGCGGGCGCCACTGCAGCAAATGACCCGGCAGAGCTGATGCGCAATTGCGACGCGGTGATCACCTGCCTGCCCTCGCCCACAGCCTCCGATCAGGTCATGCAACAGATGCTACCGGAGATTGGGCCCGGCAAAATCTGGATGGAGATGTCCACGACGGATGAGGCAGAGGTCAAACGCCTTGGCGCCATGGTCGAACAGGCGGGGGGAACCGCCGTGGACTGCCCCGTATCCGGTGGCTGTCACCGGGCGGACACCGGCAATATCTCGATCTTCGCCGGCTGCGACCGTGAGACCTTTGACCGGATCGCGCCGCTGCTGAAAACCATGGGACGGCGTATCCTGCATACAGGGCCAATCGGCTCAGCTTCGGTCCTGAAGGTGATCACCAACTATCTTGCAACCGCCAATCTTCTGACCTGCTGCGAGGCTTTGGTGACCGCAAAGGCCGCTGGAATGGATCTCAACACCGCCTATGAGGCGATCAAGATTTCCTCCGGCACCTCCTTTGTGCATGAAACCGAAAGCCAGGTGATCCTGAACGGATCCCGCGATATTTCCTTCACCATGGATCTGGTCTCAAAGGATATTGGCCTCTTTCAGGCCGTTGCTGATCGCCATGAGGTGCCGTTGGAGATCAACCCTCTGATGATCAAGATCTTCAAAGACGGCGAGGCCCGGTTTGGCAGCCGGGAGCTGTCCCCAAACATCATCAGACGGCTGGAAGAGGCCACCGGCCTGAAGATCACGGCCCCCGGGTTTCCGCCTGAGATGACGGATGAGGAGCCTGAGGAACCCGGTTACGAGATCATCCCCACTGGTCGCGCTGGCGGCGCGGGCCAATAAACCCTCTGCGCTGGCCCCCTTCAAAGGCGGCGACTTACCGCCGCCTTCTGTCTGCAGCCGGCCCTGATCCGGACGAACTCTTGCGCGTATCAAGACCTACTGACACATCATAAGGTTGTGAAACCTCTTGCCAGAGTCAATTTTCCCGAATTACGATACAAGTGTCCGTATCTTGGGAATCGCATGCAGGACCGACAGATCCTTCTTCTGGAAGCGGTAGCCTCCTCCGCCTCACCGGTAAGCGCAAGCGAACTGGCCCAGATGACAGCGACCCCCCGTGCCAGCCTTTATCGCCATATCGCCGCGCTGCTTGAATGCGGCTTTCTGGAGGAAACCGAGACCGGCAGCCGGTATATTCTGGGACTGCGACTCATCAAGATCGCGCTGACGGGAAAGTCCGACACCCATGTCATTAACGCGGTCTCTGCCGTGTTGCAGCGGGTGGTGAAGGATCTGGGAGAGACCGCGTTTCTGGCGCGCTATCGCAGCGGTCGCGTTGATCTGATCCACACGCAGGTGCCGGCGGATCCCTCGGTTCCCTATATCTATCCAGGGTTAGGGGTCCGCCCGGTTCATGCCTGCTCTTCGGCCAAGGCAATTGCCGCCTTTCTCGCGCCGGAGCTTCAGCAAGACCTGATCGACACGTTGCCGATGCGCTTTACCGACAAGACACGCACTGAGCCGGAGCAGATTGCCCGCGAGTTACAGCAGGTGCGTCTCTACGGTTATGCCACCTGCGATGGTGAGATTGACAACGGGGTCACCAGCGTTGCGGTGCCAATCATTGTCGACCGGCTTGGCGCCATTTTTTCGATGGGAGTGGTCGGTCCAACCAGCCGTATCACACCTGCCATCCAGCCCAGAATTTTACCCATTCTCACAAAACAAGCCATTCATGCCGCGGCGGCCATTCAACATTGCTCGGTCGCTCATGCGGAAACCACAAATGTCAATTCACTGGCGGCTGCACAGGAACGGGCCAGCCAACCACACTGATTTTTTGAAGGGAGAGAGAACATGAACAGAAGAGAATTCGGCGGATTATCCGCCGCTGCGCTGGCCATGGCTGGTCCGTTTCGCGCCTTTGCGGATGAGACCTGTCAGTCCCCTTACATGCCCAAGATTACGGGTCAGGAAGAATTCGTCTATGTCTGGACCCTCGGAGTGGAGGGAATGGGAGACGAGCAAGATAAAATGGTAACCGTTGACCTGCGCCCCGGCTCGCCAACCTGCGGGGAGGTCATACACAGTCTCTCAGTCGGTGGTCGGAACGAGGCCCATCATGGCGGCTTCTCAGCTGATCGTCGTTATTTCTGGACTGGCGGGCTTGATACCAATCGCATCTTCATCTTCGATATTCACAGCGATCCTGCAGCGCCCAAGCTGCATAAGGTGATCGATACATTTGTTGCGGATTCCGGCGGTGTGGTTGGTCCCCACACGTTTTTTGCCCTGCCCGGCAGCATGATGATCACCGGGCTGAGCAATCAGGACGACCACGGCGGCCGAACGGCGCTGGTCGAATATAATGATGACGGGGACTATATCGCCACCTATTGGATGCCCACTGCTGATGACATGCAAGGGGCCGTCGCGGTCGATGGCGCGGTTGCGGATGGTTATGGCTATGACATTCGCGCCCTGATCCGCAAGAACGTGATGCTCACCTCGTCCTTCACGGGCTGGTCAAACTACATGATGGATTTCGGGCAGATGCTGCAGGACGCCGAGGCGATGAAACGCTTTGGCAACAGCATGGTGCTCTGGGATCTGCACACCCGTCAGCCCCGCAAGGTATTCAACGTGCCCGGCGCGCCGCTCGAAGTGCGCTTCCCTTGGGGGCCAAATGCCAATTACGCTTTCTCGACCACCGCACTCACCTCGCAGCTCTGGCTGATCTATGAGGATGAAGATGGCGAATGGCAGGCCAAATCGGTGGCAGACATCGGCAACCCCGAAGATATCCCGCTGCCCGTCGACATCTCCATCGCCGCCGATGATCAAACGCTTTGGGTCAATTCTTTCATGGATGGAAAGACCCGGCTGTTTGATATCTCCGACCCGCATAACCCGGCACAGATCTATGAGAAAACCATTGACCGACAGGTCAATATGGTCAGCCAGAGCTGGGACGGCAAACGGGTCTATTTCTCCTCTTCCTTGCTCGCCAATTGGGACAAGAAGGGCGAGGACGATGTGCAATACCTGAGGGCCTACAACTGGGACGGCAAAGAACTGGTCGAGGATTTCAACATCGACTTCTACGCCGCAGGCCTGGGTCGCGCGCACATCATGCGCTTTGGCAGCGCCGCGCTCTATTCCGCTTAAGAGACTGCTTTGGGGCGGTATGCTGCCGCCCCGATCTCCCCTCGCGGACCTCACCTTGCCGGAGGAACTCCATGCGCAAGAAAACTCTCGCCGTTTCCATAGCCGCTGCTGCGGTGGTGCTGACAGGTGTCGTGGCCCTGGCCGGAACCTGGCGCCCTGCGGATCTGATGGCACGGTTGATGCCCGCTGCATTGAGGGCCACGCCTGCCCGCCTTTCGGAGGTATTCCCAAGCGATCCTGCCTTCCAGTTCAGCCCGCCGGAACCGGGATCTTATCGGCTGAACCGATTGAAACCTGCACCGGATGGCACGGTGCTGACTGCTGATGGCACTAGGGATCGGCTGCACCAACTGATCGATGGCAAGATCACGCTGATCAGTTTTGTCTATCTGACCTGCGGCGATGTTGATGGCTGTCCGCTAGCCTTCTCGACGCTTTATGACATTCACGACGCCAGCGCACAGCTTCCGGATCTGCGACAGGACGTTCAACTGATGACCATCAGCTTCGACCCAGAGCGCGACACGGTCGAGGCCATCGCGGCCTTCGCCCATCCGGTAAGCAGCGATCCTGCCAGTGCCCAAAAACTGGATTGGCAGGTGCTGACCACGCCGGATGCCGCGGCATTGCAGCCCCTGTTGGACGGGTTTGGGCAGGTCGTGGACCGTGGCGGCGCAGACGACCAGATCAACCATCTGCTGCGCATGTATCTGGTCGACCGACACGGCATGATCCGCAATGTTTACGGGCTGGGCCTGATTGACCCGCGTCTGTTGATGACGGATGTGGAAACACTGCTACTGGAAGAGGTCGGAAAGTGATCCGCCTCCCCGCCCTTCTGCGGCATTTCATGTCGTTCAATGCAGCCGCTGTGCTAGCGCTGGTTTTCGACGCGTCGATAGTTCTTGCCGACGGTGATACTCTGGCCGGGCCAAGCGATCTGCCGGTGCAAATCTCAGCTGACAGCTGCCCACGGCCAGCAGATGACGACTGGGCGGAGAGAGCCGCCAAACGCAGCCTGACACCGCAGCTGGGTCTGCCACCTTTGGCCTACCCGGCGGACAATCCTCCGACAGCGGCGCGGATTGCGCTGGGGCGGCAGATCTTCTTTGACCGCGCGCTGTCGATCAACAACACCATGTCCTGCGCAATGTGCCATGTGCCGGAACAGGGGTTTGCCAACTGGGAGCTCGCGACTTCGGTCGGCGTGGAGGGGCGCAGCGTGAAACGCAACGCGCCAAGCCTGATCAATGTAGGCCTGCTGAAACCGCTGTTTCACGATGGCCGCGATCCCATGCTGGAAACCCAGTTTATCGGGCCCCTCACCGCCCGAAACGAGATGGCCAACCCATCTGCCGGACGGGTCGTTTCCCACCTTCAAACCGACCATGCCTATAATACCTTGTTTCATGAGGCGTTTGGGGCGCCCGCCTCGCTAGACCGGATCGGCATGGCGCTGGCCGCCTACCAACGGGCGTTGACCGTCGGGAACAGCCCATTTGACCAGTGGTTCTATGGCGGTGATCCCTCTGCTGTATCACCCAACGCAAAACGCGGGTTCGAACTGTTTCGCGACAAGGCGGGATGTGTGTCCTGCCACAGCCTTGGCCCGGAGCATGCACTCTTCACCGATCAACAGTTTCACGACACCGGATATGGTCAGATGCGGGAGTTGGAACGTCAAAACCCACCGAAAACCCTGCCCGTTCAGGTCGCACCCGGCGTGATCCATCATGTGGACTATGACTTGGTCCGCGCGGTCAGCGGCCCGCGGGATGCTGATCTTGGGCGCTATGAGGTGACCGAGGAGCCGCAGGACCGATGGCGGTTCCGAACGCCAACGCTGCGCAACCTCGCTGTCTCGCCCCCCTATATGCACGACGGCGGGTTCAGCACGCTGGCTGAGGTGATTGACTATTACGACAGCGGTGGCGCAGGGCTGCCGGGTCAAGATCCGCGTGTGCGACCACTCGGCCTGAGCGACCGGGAGAAATCTGATCTTCTGGCGTTTCTCAGCACTCTGACCTCTTCGGGACTGGATTGTCTGGTGGCAGATGCCCGCCAGCCATGAAGCGCTAGTCCAGATGGTAGCCGCGAAACTCTTTCACGGTGGACACCCCGAGCAGCGTCTTCATCTGCGCAACCGACGGGATCTCCGACAATCGGTTGCGATAGAGTTTCTCATAAGCATCCGTATTGCGTGCAGCAACGCGCATCAGATAGTCGAATTCCCCTGAAATCAAATGACACTCCAGCACCTCGGGCATATGCGAAATGGCATCTTCAAACGCCTGAATATTCTCCCGCTGCTGGCTGACCAGCTTGATCTCGATAAAAATCTGCAGCTCAAGACCAACCTTCTTGCGATCCAGCCGCGCGGCGTAGCCTTCGATCATGCCATTGGCTTCCATCATCTTGACACGACGATGACATGCGGACAAAGACAGCCCAACTTTTTCCGACAGGCGGGCCATGGAGATCTGACCGTCCTGTTGCAAGGCGGAAAGAATGCGCGAATCCAGCAAGTCCATCGGAATTTTTCCCAATAGTTAATCGTTATCCGCACATTTTTCCGAAATTTTCCCAATACGCAAGGAAATCGAGAACCTTTCCTATCAACAACGTCTTAAAATTGAGACACTTCGTCACAGGGATGACGTAAACCAAGGGAGGGGCAGATGGCCTCAAAAATCGTAGTTGGCTACGACGGCAGCACAAGCGCGCGCACCGCGCTCAACTTTGCGCTGGACGTGGCAAAGGCACAGGGCGGCAGCATTGTTGTCGCGCATGTCCTGGAATGGTCACCGTATTCGTTTCTGTCCGCCTCCGAGCTGGCAGAGCGCCACAAGCGCCGTACGGAAGAGCTTGAGCGCGCCGAAACCGCATTGATTCAGCCGCTTCTCAAGGATCTGGAAACCAGCGGCGTGGATGTCACCGCCACGGTGAAATACGGCAATATCGCCGAAGTGCTGGTGACCATCGCCAAATCCGAAGGCGCCAATCACGTCGTTATCGGACGCACCGGCCACTCCGCGCTCTCGTCGCGGCTGTTTGGTTCGGTTGCAGGCAGCCTGGCGCAGGCTGCGCCGGTTCCGGTCACCATTGTCCCATAACTGATCGACAGGGGTCATCATGAACACTCTCTCAAAAGCGGCTGCTCTGGCCGCCCCCGGCGCCCTCGGGCTTTCGGGCCCGCTGATGGCACAGACCATCGACGAAAAGGTGAATGAGCTGTTTGCCAGCTCCACCGGCTGGTTTGTCAATTTCATCTTCAGCCCATTCCCCGGCACCAGCTTTCCCTGGATCGTTGCGTGGCTGGTGATTGCGGCAACCATTTTCACCATCTACTTCGGACTGATCCAGTTCCGCGCCTTCCCGCATTCGATTTCCTTGGTCAAAGGCGACTATTCGGATCCGAATGACGCAGGCGAAGTGAGCCATTTCCAAGCGCTGGCCACGGCTCTTTCTGGCACTGTCGGCCTTGGCAATATCGCCGGTGTTGCGGTTGCCGTTGGCATCGGTGGTCCCGGTGCGACATTCTGGATGATCCTCGCAGGCCTGATGGGCATGGCGTCGAAATTCACCGAATGTACGCTGGGTGTGAAGTACCGAAATGAATACCCCGATGGCACCGTCTCCGGTGGTCCGATGTACTATATGACCAAAGGTTTTGCCGCACGGGGCCTGCCCGGTGGTAAGTTCATGGCGGTTCTCTTCTCGATCTTCTGTATCCTCGGCGCCTTTGGCGGCGGCAACATGTTCCAGGCCAATCAGGCACATGCGCAGCTGACCAATGTGCTTGGCGACTATCCCGGTTGGATCACCGGCGTCATCTTTGCCGGTGTGGTCTTCGCCGTGATCATCGGCGGCCTGAAATCCATCGCCAGTGTCACCGAGAAGGTGGTGCCGTTCATGGGTGTCCTCTATGTGCTGACCGCACTTGTGATCATCTTGCTGAACTTCGACAAAATCGGCTGGGCCTTTGGCCAGATCTTCGACGGTGCCTTTACCGGTCTCGGCGTTGCAGGCGGTATGGTCGGGGCGTTGATTCAGGGTTTCAAACGCGCGGCCTTCTCCAACGAAGCCGGTGTTGGCTCGGCGGCGATTGCCCACTCCGCGGTGCGGACCAAAGAGCCGATCACCGAAGGTTTCGTCTCGCTTCTGGAGCCCTTCATCGACACTGTGGTCATCTGCACGATGACAGCGCTGGTGATCATCATCACCGGTCAGCTGGTCAGCGATCCTGAAACCGGTCTCTATGTGCTGAACGAAGCAGGCAGCGCCATCCAGACCGTCGATGGCAACTCCGGCGTGGCACTGACATCTGCGGCGTTCTCCTCCGCATTTGGCTGGTTCAAATACATCTTGGCCATCGCAGTGATCCTGTTTGCTTTCTCCACCATGATCAGCTGGTCCTACTATGGCCTCAAGGCCTGGACCTTCCTGTTTGGTGAAGGCAAGACCACTGAACTGGTGTTCAAAGTGATCTTCTGCCTGTTCGTCATCATCGGCGCCGCAGCCAGCCTGGGTCCGGTCATCGACTTCTCCGATGCGGCTATCTTTGCCATGGCAGTGGTCAATATCGTGGCACTCTACTTCCTGATGCCCATCGTCAAAGGCGAGCTGAACAGCTATCTGGCCCGCCTCAAAACTGGTGAAATCAAGAAGTACCAGTAACGAAATCGACCCGGCTGCGAATAGTGGCCGGGTCCTCCTCCTCTGTTGGGGTCTTACCTGATATTGCCATGTCCTGAGGACAACAGCACACGTGCCTCGTGGCTGCGCAGGGATCGCCGCGCCGTTGGGAAGGCGCGCCCCATGCTCTCCAGCTCCGGGAACAGATGGCACAATTCGGACCGCTGGGCCGCATCCATGCCCGACAGCGTGAGATCGCCCGGCTGGAAACTCTCGCTCCAGGCGCCATCCACACAGATAATTTCGTGCTGATCAAACAGCAGATGGATGTAGGTTACATCCATCGTCCGCGCGCGGCGGATATCGCGATCATTGAGCAGATGCACCGCCGCCACCAGCACCTCGTTGGACCCGAACAGCAATTCGGCGCGGCTTCCGGTCAGCAACATCCGGTGCTGCGGTGACACCATCAGATCCCGGTTCGGCACAGGTTCGCCACCATCAGAACCCAGCGCACCTGCCTCGATGAGGATAGGTTGGAACTGCGGCCGCCGCGCAAGATCGTTGTTGGTCACGGTGCGGCGCGCGGTCCAGCGCAAGGTCTGCGGTCCGCCATCGCGCGTCACCACCCGGTCGCCCACCTCAAGCGCTTCCACCGGCACTGCGCCACCGGGGGTCAAAACGAGGCTGCCCGGAGTGAAACAGGGAATGACCTCTTCGATATTGGAGAACCTCAGCCTGCTGACAAAGTCCCCCTGATCATTTCGGACCTCAACCCGTCCGTCTTCCCGGTCGGCACTGGTGTAGACCACACGCGTATCGCCCAGCGCGCGCAGCTCACTGATATCTAGGCGATCATAGTCATCGCCACCTTCGCCGCCATCAACGACGTCTCCGGCCCCACCAACGAACAAGTCCCGATCGTCGTCACCGTAAAGGCTGTCATCGCCGGTTCCGCCGATCAGCGTATCAGCCCCGCTGCCGCCTTCGATGATGTCATCTTCGCTGCCGCCATCAAGTGAGTCACCACCCGCGCCGCCGCTCAGCCGGTCATATCCCTCGCCCCCCAGCAGCGTGTCATTGCCAACGCCACTGTTCATCACATCGTCGCCGCGACCGCCTTCCCCGTAGAAGGATGATCCGGCGGAGCTTCCGTCCAGAAAATCATTGCCATCGTCGAGGAAAATGCGATCGGAATCCTCATAGACACCGATGAAGGCCAGATCGTCACCGTCGCCGCCGTGGATCTCATCATTGCCCTGGCTGCCCGCCAGAATATCATTCCCGGCGCCGCCCCATACGGTATCCGTTCCCATGCTGCCGATCAGCGTGTCATTGCCATCTTCGCCATAGATCAGATCATCCTGATCACGGCCAAAAACATGGTCGTCGCCGTCACCGGCATAGATCAGATCATTGCCATATAGCCCTTCGAGCCGATCATTTCCGTCGCCACCGTAGAGCGTGTCATCGCCGTGGCCTGCAGTAATGGTATCATCGCCATCGCCGCCCAATAGGAGATCGTTGTCGTCACCGCTACTCAGTGAGTCATTGCCCGCGCCACCTTCCAGAGTGTCGCGTCCCGCACCACCCTCAAGTGTGTCGCCGTCACTACCCCCTTGCAGCAGGTCATTGCCAGCCCCGCCTTGCAGCAGATCACGTCCGCGACCACCGGAGAGCGTGTCACTGCCTGCGCCACCGTCAACAGAATCATTGCCTGCACCAGCATCAACGAAGTCGTTCCCCTCACCGGCCAGAACCGTATCGTCGCCACCCCCGGCTATAATCACATCATCCTGAGAGCCGTCAGCTGCATCCCCGCTGTCGACACGATCCCCTTCGGGGTCGCCCAGATAATCGATATCAATCCTCTCGCCTGCATCCGTGCCTTCCACGACATAGTCGAGTGCGGGCGGAATGGAGAAGGTGAAGTCCGAAAGCCCGGCACCACCGGAGATCGGCGCATCGCTGCCATTGTCAAAAGTCACATCCAGCTGCGAAATCGGCCCGTCAATCGCGACGCCGATATTGGCAGCTGTGCTGCCCTCACCTTCGATGGAGACTGTCCCGTCAGCATTGATCGTCACCTGATGGTGGGTCACCCCGGTCAGTCCCGCAATGACCTGTGCCGCAGGGATCAGAACGCCGCTGGCATCCAGAACCCGCAGGGTGAATTTGTCGTCGTGGGAGCTGCCATTGGAATTCACATGCTGCAGGTCAAACCGCAGATCGCTCACCGGATTGGAGAAACCATAGCTTGCGGTAATCGGCTCGCTGACACCAAAGGCACCGAAATCGGACACTTGGTAGCCGCTCTGGGAGCTGTCCCAGCTGCCCGGTGTGAAGGTCCCGGTCACGACGGTGGAGTTGCCGCCTTCGCTCAGCGTTGTTGAACCGTTCTGCGCAGCACCGTTGGCACCGGTCAACCAGATCGCATTGTCAAGAGTGGCCATATCTCACGTCTACCTTGTGCCTAACACTCACCCCGCAGTGACAAAGCCTGCGGATACCTTACCGCCGCCCCTTCCAAAGGAGCCGTCTGACATGTTGTCCCGTCCCACGACGCAATCAGCCGCCTGGCGCACAGGTCACAACACATCCCTTACGGAACGATTAACCCGCAAAGACGCCAGACGCGGGACCACTCTGGGGTCGACGCAAGTCCATTTTGCGTTGAGAATGTGGCGAAGGACGCAACCAGCAGCAGCCTCAAGGGTGGTTCGACGTGCCTACCCCTCGAATTTACAACGCAAAATCAATAGCCCTAGCCGCAAAAACCGGACTAGACTGCCACCAGGCAGCGCGCGGGTGCCCGCGTTGGCTGCTCAATAACAAAGTGGTTCGTTAACAGGGACAAGTAGCATGCTTCAGGAATTCAAAGACTTCATTGCCAAGGGCAATGTGATGGACATGGCCGTAGGTATCATCATCGGCGCAGCCTTTACGGCAATCGTCAAAAGCATGGTCAGCGACCTGATCAATCCGATCATCGGTGTCTTTACCGGCGGCGTCGATTTCACCAATTCTTATCTTGTACTGGCGGGCACTGTCCCTGAAGGCGCCAGCCTTGAGGCGGCACGAGAAGCCGGAGCCGCCGTTTTTGCCCACGGTGCCTTTTTGATGGCCGTCATCAATTTCCTGATCATTGCTTTCGTGGTGTTCATGCTCGTGCGCTATGTCAACCGCCTCAAAGACGCCGCCTTCAAGCAGGACGACGTTGCTCCAGCCGAGGAAGCCCCCGCTGGCCCAACCGAACTGGATGTGCTGTTGGAAATCCGCGACTCCCTGAAACGTTGATCTGCTGACATCTGATCTGCGGGTGACAGCCCAGCCGGGTCCGACTATGCCCGCAGCGAACGCACCGGCAACCGTCTGTTGCCGGTGATGGGTATTTCTATGAGATCGTGACAAGGACCAAACAACACTATGGAACAATGGATTGAACAGCTGGGTGCCCTTTGGCCCCTGCTCGTCAGCGCTGCCAAAGCGCTGGTCGTACTGGTTGTCGGCTGGATTGCAGCCGGCCTGATCAGCGGTGCAGTACGTCGTCGCATCAACGCCACCCCGCACCTTGACCAAACACTCGGCAACTTTGCCGCCAGTGCAGTGCGTTGGGTGTTGCTGGCCATCGTGCTGGTCGCCGTTCTGGGCATATTCGGGATCGAAGCCACCAGCCTGGTTGCAATGCTCGGCGCTGCAACACTTGCCATTGGCCTGGCCCTGCAGGGCACACTGAGCGATCTGGCTGCCGGGGTGATGCTGGTCATGTTCCGCCCCTATAAGCTGGGCCAATACGTCGATATTGGGGGCACCTCGGGAACAGTGGTGGATCTCAACCTCTTCGTGACAGAGCTGGTGACACCTGACAATGTTCAGATCATTATCCCCAACGGCCAGGCCTGGGGCGCGATCATCACCAACTACTCAGCGCATGATACGCGTCGCGTTGATATGGTCTTTGGCATCGATTACGGCGACAGCGCAGACGCGGCGAAGGAGATCATTCTCGATCTTGCGAACGCAGATGCGCGCGTCATGGCAGATCCTGCGCCTTGGGTGCGGGTTACCAATCTCGGCGACAGTTCGGTCGATCTGACAGCGCGTCTGTGGTGCAAGGCGGCCGACTACTGGGAGCTGAAATTCGCAATGACGCAAGCGGTCAAGGAAGCCTTCGACGACAAGGGGATCTCAATCCCCTATCCTCATAGCGTCGAAATCAAGAAAGAGGCCTGATCCGGCAACAGCCGCCCCGCCAAGCCTGCGGGGCGGCTTATTCGTCACATCGGTCAGCGCGTGATCGTGCGCGTCATCACCAGAGTCGGCTCCTCACGATAGAGCGCATCGTGGCTGGGCTGATACCCAAGCTTCTTGGCGACTTTCACCGAAGCTGCATTTTCAGGGTCCAGAAGACAGCAGGTGCGATCCCATTGCGTGGCCTCCGCAGCCCATCGATGCATCCGGTCAACCGCCTCTGTTGCCAACCCTTTCCCGTGGGCAGCAGGCATCAGGGCCCAACCGGCCTCCGGTACCGCGCCAATCGGTGGATCAATGTCACGGTGATAATCCGCAAACCCTGCTGCCCCGATATAGCGCCCGTCCTCTTGCAGCGTCACCGCCCAATAGCCAAAGCCAAGGGCCTGCCAGTGACCGATGTAGCGCAACAACCGGGTCCAGGTTTCTTCGCGGCTGGCTGGGCGACCGATTGTGTGGCGCACCACCACAGGATCCATCCATAGCGCCAGCAGCGCCTCGAAATCATCCAGCTGGTGCGGTCGCAGACGCAGGCGGTCCGTTGTCAGAGTTGGTCCTGTCACGCAGGCAGGCTCCCCTTCAGCACATAGCGCAGGATTTCGACAACTTGTGCTGGCTCCTTCGCCACGGCCAGTGCGGCTGCGTGAACCTCCTTCAAGGCGTGTTGATGCTCATCCTGTGACAGCACGATCAACGACTTACCAAGGGCTGCCGCATAACCGGCATCAAAAGCCGCGTTCCACTGTTTATACTTCTCACCAAATCGCACCACGACGATATCGGCCTCTTCGATCCCCTTGCGGGTCCGGATCGCGTTGATCTTGGCGCCCTTGTGATCATGCCAGAATTTGTTCGGCTCCGCCCCCAGAATGGCAACACCGCAATCGTCGCTGGCGTCGTGATCGGTCACGGGGCTGCTGAACTGCACGTCCAGATCCTTGGCCCCGGCGATGATCTGATCGCGCCAATCGGTGTGAATTTCACCTGAGAGATATATGCTCAACGTCACGAAATGTCCTTTCCTGCGCCAGCAATGGGCAGGCGCGGCCACGCCGTCGAATCCGCCTCACTGCTAGGGTCGCTCATTGATGGATGCCATTGAACCGGACAGAAAACCCGGTCGGCAAGCAGGCGGAGTATTCACCAGCCGAGGACCTTCGTCCAGCGCCGGGATTAACGGCGCCTTGCCACCAGGTAGCGACCTGGGGTGGACGCCGGATAATTGCCCGTCTCAACGATCTCGAACCCTGCCTGTTCAACCGCGCCCTCCAGATCTGCTACGCTGAGGAAACGCACGTTGCTCGGGGCCTGTCCAACCAGCCGCATAAGCGGGATCGCGGTCAGGAACATCCAATATTTGAAGCTGCCCCGTGCCTCACCCAGACAGGGCGTCTTGGAGATGAATAACTTGCCACTGGGCAGGCGCTCGGCAACCGACGAAAGCGCAGCGTCCAAATCCGGCACCAGATGCAACAGGTTGAAGGCCATCACGGCGTCAAACAGTCCGGCGGGCAACCCATCATCGGCGCATTGTTCAAACCGAATATTATCTGCTCCCGCCTCGGCAGCCCTGTCGCGGCCAATATCAAGCATGGCATCCGACAGATCGGTTGCGGTGATCCTTCCAACTGCATCTGACAGTGCGATTGCTGTCGACCCAGTCCCACAGCCGATTTCCAACGCATGATCCGCCGCCGTGAGATAGGATCTGGTCCGCTCCAATGTGTATTGATAGGCGGCTTCATCCCTGATCTTTGATTTGGCGTATCTTGGGGCTATCCGGTTCCAGAAGCGCGCGTCGGCTGTCATCAGTCTTCTCCTTGAATGAGGATGGTTTACCCATACAGGAACCAGCAATAAATTGCTGAAATTCGCAAGGGTGCTATACATTTCCGCATGGATGATCCGGACTGGAACCACATTCGCGCCTTTTTGGCGACCGCTGAGACAGGCTCTTTGTCTGCAGGGGCGCGCAAACTGGGCCTGACCCAACCGACCCTGTCGCGACAGGTTGCAGCGCTTGAGGCAGACCTCGGAGTTCTGCTGTTCGAACGATTGGGGCGCGGTCTCGCGCTAACCTCGGCCGGACATGACCTGCTGAGCCACAGCCGCAAAATGGGAGACGCCGCGGAGGCACTGTCGCTCGCCGCCACCGGGCAGGCGCAAGCTATTGAGGGCACGGTCCGAATAACCGCAAGCGACGTTATGTCGGCCTATGTGCTGCCGCCGGTCCTCCACCAGCTGAGACAACGCGCGCCACGGCTGACGATAGATGTGGTGGCTGCAAATGACATTCGCGATCTGATGCGGCGCGAGGCGGATATCGCCATCCGCCACGTGCGCCCGGATCAGCCCGAGCTGATTGCCCGTCTGGTCAGAGAGTCACACGCCCATTTCTACGCTGCCACCAGTTATCTGGAGCGCCGGGGCCGCCCGCAATCACCCGAAGAGATGTCGCGTCATGATTTTGTGGGATTCGCCGATCTCGAGCGGTCGATTGAGTTCATGGCCCCACTCGGCATCCACCTGACAGCGCAAAACTTTCGGATCAGTTCCACCAGCGGCCTTGCCTCCTGGGAGTTGGTCAAACAGGGGTTTGGCATCTGTCCGATGATGACAGCTGTGGCAGATCCAACGCCCGGGATCGAACGACTGCTGCCCGGTCTGGCACCAATCACCTTTCCGATCTGGCTGACCACCCATCGGGAACTGCACACCAGCCGGAAAATCCGGCTGGTCTTTGATCTGCTCGCCGACTTCCTCGGCCACATATAAAAACGCGCCCGAAACCGGGCGGGTTTTCCAAGTCATACGGTCAGATCGGACCAATTGCCCTCAGTCCGCAATTATCCGCGCAATGTGCCGCCGGTCGCCTTTGTGACCTTGGCCACGATCTTGGCGCTGACCGCTTCGATGTCCTTTTCGGTCAGGGTCTTGTCGGTCGGTTGCAACCGCACGGTGATGGCCAGCGATTTGCTGCCCTCCCCCAGACTGCCACCGATGAATTCGTCGAACACACGCACATCGTCAATCAGGACCTTATCCGCGCCAGCCGCTGCGTTGACCAGGGTTAGCGCCTCGACATCATCCGCCACGACAAAAGCAAAGTCACGCTCCACCGCCTGCAGATCGCTTTGGACCAATGCACCCCGGTTGGCGCCGGATTTGCGCGGCATCGGCACCTCATCGGGCCAGATGGTAAACGCAACAGCGGACCCTTTGATGCCCATTTCGCTCAGCACCTTGGGGTGCAGTTCACCAAAGACACCCAGTACCTTCTTCGGGCCGAGACAGATCTTGCCATGCCGTCCCGGATGCCACCAAGACTGTGCCCCGCGCAGGATCTGTACCTTGGCAGGGGCGCCGATCGCCGCCAGAACCGCTTCGATATCAGCCTTGGCATCAAAGGTGTCGACCGCGCGGCTGGCACCGTGCACATCCTTGGGACCGGTCCGTCCAACCAGCAGGCCAGAAATCAGGTTATGCTGCTCACCCGGCTCGCCGCCGTGGAACGCAGGACCTGCCTCGAACAACGCCAGATCCATGAAGCCCCGCGCCTGATTGCGCGCCGCAGCCTGCAAAAGACCCGGGAGCAGCGCAGGACGCATATGCGACATCTCGGACGAGATCGGATTGGCCAGCATGGTGGCATCATCGCCACCGCCGAACAGCGCCGCAGAGGCCTTGTCGATGAACGTGTAGCTCACCACCTCATTGTAGCCGAGGCTGGCACAGGTCCGGCGCGCGATCTGCTGGCGACGTTGTTGGGGTGTCATCACCGGCGCGGGCACACCATCGGTGAGCCGCGGCAAAGGCTTGCCTTCCAGCTTTGTCAAAGAGGCGATCCGCGCCACTTCCTCAACCAGATCGGCCTCCCCCATCACATCGGGGCGCCAGCTGGGAACATGGGCCATATTGCCTTCCAGGCGGAAGCCGAGCCGCGTCAATGTCTGGCGTTGTTCGGATTCCGGGATATCCATGCCGACCAGCGACTGAACCCGCTCGGGATCCAGCTTATAAGCCCGCGCATGGTCTGGCACGGCGCCGGCGGTCACCACATTCGACGGTTCACCACCGCAGAGATCAAGGATCATCCGGGTGGCATGATCCAGCCCATCACGCGTGTATTCAGGGTCAACGCCCCGCTCAAACCGATAGCGCGCGTCAGAGTTGATCTTGAGCGCACGGCCGGTGGTCGCGATCTGAACATGGTCCCAGAAAGCACTCTCCAGAAATACATCTGTGGTTTCCTCGGTGCAGCCCGTCGCAGCCCCGCCCATGATACCGGCAATGCTTTCTGCGCCATTGTCATCAGAAATTACCATCTGACCCTCGGAGAGGGTGTAATCCTTCTCATCCAGCGCCGTCAGCGTCTCGTCACCTGCGGCGCGGTGAACCCGCAGATTGCCAGCCACTTTTGCTGCATCAAACACATGCAGTGGACGGTTCTGATCGAAGGTGAAGTAGTTGGTGATATCCACCAAGGTCGAGATCGGGCGCAGGCCGATGGCGCTCAGCCGGTCCTGCAGCCACTGCGGGCTTGGGCCGTTCTTCACGCCCCGGATCAGGCGGCCGGTGAACAGCGGGCATCCGTCCAATGTATCCTCGGCGATCGCCACCTTGATCGGGCTGTCATAACCGCCCTCAACCGGTTCAATCGTGAGCGGTTTCAGCGTGCCCAGACCGCGCGCGGCCAGATCGCGGGCGATGCCGCGCACACCCAATGCATCCGGGCGGTTCGGAGTGATGGCAATTTCGATAACCGGATCGACCTTGGCCGGAGCATTCTGTGCCAACCAGTCAACAAACCGGTCCCCAACCTCTCCCGAGGGCAGTTCGATAATACCGTCATGCTCATCCGACAGCTCCAGCTCCCGCTCGGAGGCCATCATGCCAAAGCTCTCGACACCGCGGATCTTGCCAACACCGATGGTGATATCCAGGCCCGGAATATACATGCCCGGTTTACACACCACCACGGTGATGCCCTCGCGTGCGTTCGGCGCGCCGCAGATGATCTGCATCTCGCCTTCGTCAGTGTCGACCTTACACACCCGCAGCTTGTCCGCATCGGGGTGTTTCTCAGCATGTTTCACATAGCCCAGGGTAAAGTCCTTGAGCCGGTCGGCGGGATTGGACACGCCCTCCACCTCAAGACCAAGATCGGTCAGGGTTTCTGTGATCTCCTCGACCGATGCGTCGGTCTCGAGGTGGTCTTTCAGCCAAGAAAGAGTGAATTTCATCGGTCCGGTTTCCTATGGCAAGCCATGCATGTTGCAGCAGGCAATGACAAAGATTGCCCCCATGTGCAAGCCTTGGCGCGGCTCAGAGCCTAAGGATAGCTGGGGGTGAGACCCAAAAGCTCATCCAGCTGCCGCCCGATCCAACCGTGTGGAATGAAATGCCCGCCGGGATGCAGATCCAGCGTGACATCATGCCCCGCGCAGCTCCAGCTGGTGCGAGAAAAGGTCAGAAAGCTGCGCGCCTGCCAGTCCTTCTGCGGCGCGCCCGCGCCCTCGCAACCAAATGCCCGCCGCCACAGAGCCACCGGATAGGTCACATCCTCCCCCGGCCCCATCGGAAAATCCATAACCTGATCGGCAAGACCATGTACATGACGCACCTCCTCAGGGGCCTGCGGACAGGTCTCAGTCTGATCGATGCTCCCGGCAACCGCCAAAAGCGCCGCGACATCCGCGCCGCTCTGGCAGACATAGCGCCAGGCCATTGCCGACCCGTATGAGTAGCCGGACACATAGACCTTCTTCTGATCGACAGGATAGCGTTTGTTCACATCGGCCAGCACCGCATCGGCAAAAGGCACATCTTCGGTGCCTGCAGTCCAGAAGTTCCAGCTCTTGCCGCGACCGTTGGGTGTCACCAGCAGGACCCCGCGCCGCTTTGCCGAGGTCCCCACCCTGTCAGAGCGTTGCGCATGTTTGCCCGTCCGGGACCATCCGTGAAAATGCAGCAAAACCGGTAGAGGCGAGACGCCGTCCCAGCCCTCCGGCTCCAGAACGTGATAAGACCGTTCGCCCAACGCACAGGCCACATCTGCGCCGCAAGGGGCAGCATTGCCCTTCCATGGCCCCATCGCGAGAGCAGAGGTGGCAGTCAGGACGGCAGCAAGGGGTAGAAGAAATCGCATCATTTCCCCGACACTAACCAACGTTAGCGCCTTGTCACGTCACATATTTGTGGGGCGGGAAGAGAGCGGGAACGTTCGCAGTCGTGCTCGCTCCCTTAGCAGGCGCCGCTGCGCCCACTTTTATTGTAGGGCCCCCTTCTTTCTACCGAAAGACCGTAGGCCCTGCCCTGCCTGAGGACCGGGAGATGTACTCGAAAACGCACAACGCCCACCTACGATAGGTGGGCAATGCGCGATCTAAATTGTTTAAATCTTAGCGGCTCAAACCACCGTGCAGCGTCGGCACGTCCAGGCACTGGAACCCATAGTGGCGCAACCAGCGCAGGTCGCTGTCGAAGAAGGCGCGCAGATCGGGGATGCCGTATTTCAGCATCGCAATCCGGTCGATGCCCATGCCAAAGGCAAAGCCCTGATAGACATCGGGATCAATCCCGCCGGCCGCAATCACCTTGGGGTGCACCATACCGGAGCCGAGGATCTCAAGCCAGTCATCGCCCTCCCCGATCTTCAGCGTGCCATCTTTCCAGGAGCAGCGAATATCAACCTCTGCCGACGGCTCTGTGAAGGGGAAATGCGAGGCCCGGAACCGCAGGTCGACGCTGTCCACCTCGAAGTAGGATTTCACGAACTCTTCCAGCACCCACTTCAGGTTGGCCATCGAGATGTCCTTATCGAGGGCGAGGCCTTCGACCTGATGAAACATCGGCGTGTGGGTCTGGTCATAGTCGGCACGGTACACACCACCCGGACAGATGATGCGCAGCGGCGCGCCCATCTTCTCCATCGACCGGATCTGCACCGGCGACGTGTGTGTGCGCAGCACATGCGGCGGGCGGTTGTCGCCTTCCGCGCGGTGCATGTAGAAGGTGTCCATCTCGGCGCGGGCCGGATGATGGCCGGGAATGTTCAGCGCATCGAAATTGTACCAGTCGGTGTCAATGCGCGGACCTTCGGCAACGGAAAACCCCAGCTCGGCAAATATCGCCGTCAGCTCTTCGCTGGCCTGGCTGATCGGATGCAGCGTGCCGTTGCGGGTCGGGCGGGTCGGCAGCGTGACATCCAGCCATTCCGTCCGCAGACGCGCGTCCAGTGCGGCATCCGCAAGCCCTGCTTTTTTCGCAGACAGTGCCGCGTTAATCTCGTCCTTCAGCGCGTTGAGAGCCGGCCCTGCGACCTGCCGCTCTTCGGGCGTCATCTTGCCCAGCTCGCGCATCTTAAGGCTCACTTCGCCTTTTTTGCCAACAGCTGCGACCCGGATGGCCTCCAGCGCGTTCTCATCGGCAGCATCGGCGATCTGCCCGAGATATTTTGCTTTAAGATCGTCCATGACGGTCCCCTGAATAATGCTGCCGCTCTGCTATCACAGCAGAGGCTGAAAGCAAGCATTTGCACCGGCTCGCAGCCAATCTGAACGCAATCGCGGCAATCCGGCAGCCCCCACGCGCACCCGACGCCCGCCATGGCTCCACAGACCGGGCGAATACAGGCAAATGGGGGCGCGACATGCAAAACGGGCCGCTCTTTTCAGAACGGCCCGCTTGAGATGATCCTGTGCCTGAACTTAGGCAGCCAGGGCGCTCTGTGCTTGCTTCACGATCGCACCGAAAGCTTCGGGTTCGTGGACAGCCAGATCGGCCAGCACTTTGCGGTCCACTTCAATACCGGCCAGGGTCAGGCCGTTGATGAAGCGGGAGTATGTCAGAGCCTCGTCGTGGCTACGCACAGCTGCGTTGATCCGCTGGATCCACAGCGCGCGGAAATTCCGCTTGCGGTTCTTACGGTCGCGAGTTGCGTATTGGTTTGCCTTGTCAACGGCCTGACGCGCTACCTTAAAGGTATTCTTGCGGCGGCCATAATAGCCTTTTGCGGCCTTGATGACTTTCTTGTGACGGGCGTGAGTTGTGGTACCACCTTTAACGCGGGACATATCTCAGATCTCCTCTTAGCGGTCGTAGGGCATGAAGCCCTTGACGATCTTTGCGTCGGGTGCCGACAGGGTAGTGGTGCCGCGGGCGTCGCGGATGAACTTACGGGTCCGCTTGATCATGCCGTGGCGCTTGCCGGCCTGACCTGCGAGAACCTTGCCGGTCGCGGTCACTTTGAAGCGCTTCTTGGCGCTCGATTTTGTCTTCATTTTGGGCATTTCCGTCTCCTTCAATGCGGGTTCGGTCTATGCGCGACTCGGCATGCCACTCTGGGCCGGCCACGCGAACAGGGGTGCCGTTTACGCAAGCCGGGCCGTAAGGGCAAGCGGATTCTTCATCTGAAACACCAAGATTTCATATTCAGGCCTGACGGGACCCGCTGCGACAATCACCCCGCCGCGACGGTCAGGTAAATCGGCCAATCACCCGGAAAATTGCCTTAGGGATATCATCGACCTGGTAGCCCCCGGATTTGGTGCTGAACGCATATAGGAGCAGACCAACCGCCAAGACAAGAAAAACCGCCGACACCCTGGGGGTGCGGCGGTCGCTTGCGGCAGACAAAAGAGCGGGGATTGCCAGAAAGGCGAGCAAGAGCCCAAGCACCAGTGCCAGATCCGTATCCATGCTGCGCGTCCTCATTCAGGTAAGACGCGTTTAGGTTACTCCGGGTCGGTGCTGTAGATCAAACGTTCATCACAGGGTGCCACGCGCAGGATGTTGGTGGTGCCCGGAACATTGAACGGCACACCGGCGGTGACAACGATCTGATCCGTTTCGCCGGCAAACCCGCCAGACCGCGCGGCGCGGGCGGCGCCAACAACAGCGCCTTTAAACCGGTCCTGATCTGTGGTCACAACACAGTTGCATCCCCAGCTCAGCGCCAGGCGGCGGGCGGTGCGCGCCAATGGTGTAAGCGCAATGATCGGCACACCAGGACGTTCCCGCGCGGTCAACAGCGCAGTCGTGCCGCTCTGGGTGTAGCAACAAATCGCCTTGATCTCGGTCTTCTCCGCAATCTCGCGCGCCGCAGCCACGATGGCATCCGCAACGGTATCGCCCTTGGCAGAACGTGATGCCGCGATGATCTGTACATAGGTCGGATCGACCTCCACCTCTGTCGCGACGTTGTCCATCGTTTGCACGGCCTCGATCGGATACTGGCCCGCCGCTGATTCAGCAGAGAGCATGATAGCGTCTGCGCCTTCATAGATCGCGGTGGCCACGTCGGAGACCTCTGCACGGGTCGGCATCGGGCTTTCGATCATGCTTTCCAGCATCTGGGTGGCCACGATCACAGGTTTTGCGGCCGCACGGCAGCGGCGCACCAGACGTTTCTGGATCGGCGGCACGGCAGAGACAGGCAACTCAACACCCAGATCACCACGTGCAACCATAATCCCGTCGGAGGCATCCAGAATTTCGTCGAAGTTGTCGACGGCGGCTGGTTTTTCGATTTTCGACAGCACCGCCGCGCGGCCATCAGCCAGCCCACGGGCCTCATAAACATCCTTCGCGCGCTGCACAAAGGAGAGCGCCAGCCAGTCAACGCCCAGCCCGCAGACAAATTCCAGATCGCCGCGATCCTTCTCCGAGAGCGCGGCCAGCGGCAGCACCACATCGGGGACGTTCACGCCCTTACGATTTGAGATGGTTCCGCCGGTGGTCACAGTGCAATTGGCAAAATCATTGCCGCAGGTCTCAACCTTGAGGCGGATCTTTCCATCGTTGACCAGAAGATGAGCACCGGCCTGCAGCGCCTCGAAGATTTCAGGATGCGGCAGGCAGACCCGGTTTACGTCACCTTCGGCCTCGTCCAGGTCCAGACGGAAGGACGCGCCCTCAACCAGTTCTTCTGAACCACTGGCAAAAACACCTACCCGCAGCTTCGGCCCCTGAAGGTCGGCGAGAATGGCGATGGAGCTGTCCAGATCGGCCTCGACCTTGCGGATGATCGCATGTTTCGCCGCGATTTCCTCGTGGCTGCCATGGGACATATTCAGACGAAACACATCTGCGCCCGCTTCATGCAGCGCGCGAATGGTCTCATAGGTTTCGGATGCCGGCCCAAGGGTGGCAACAATCTTTACATTGCGCGATCTTCTCATGGGGTCATCCTCTTCATCGGCTGGAACGGTGTTATCGCAAACATTGCTGCGGCGCTTATCGCCTAAATCCCATTTTGCCGCAACTCCCCTAACGCTTCATCACCAAATGACGACGGACAGATGACATATGGCGCGTAGTTTTCGAGCACCCCAGCGACCCGCCGATTGATCTATCCCCCCTGCCCGCCTTGTCATCAGTTGCCCAGTCCAGGCGCAGCTGTTAGTCAATCGGGTGTTTTCACAGATGGAGCCCGACATGGACAAGCAAACCCAGATCGAACTCGAAGCCGCCGCTTTTCGCAGGTTGCGACAACATCTGATGGAAGATCGCACCGACGTTCAGAACATCGACATGATGAATCTCGCCGGTTTCTGCCGCAACTGCCTGTCGCGCTGGTATCAGGAAGCGGCCAATGAGCGCGGCATCGAGATGGGCAAAGCAGAAGCCCGCGAAATCTTCTACGGCATGACCATGGATGAGTGGAAGACGACCTATCAGACCGACGCCTCTGCAGAAAAACAAGCCGCCTTCAAAACCGCATTTGAAGAAAACGTCGGCAAAGAAAGCTCATAACCGGTCAGCCTACCCTCAAAGATCAGACCTGACGCCCAGACAAAGGCCCCAATCGGGGCCTCTGCGTTCTCGCAGGCACAAAACCCGCTTGCTCAGATCACCCCGATCTCGGCAAGCGCCTGTGACAGTTCGGGCGGCAATGGCTTTTCCGCCGTTCGCCCTTTTGGCAGGTCTGGCGGCGTATCCTCCGGCTTCAGGTAGCGCCATCCTTGGAACGGACGACGCAGCGCCACCTGGGTCCGGTGGATTTCCCGCTCCAAAACAATGGCACAGCGCCGGACACCGTCGCCACCGATCACCTCATCCAATCGCAAAATCCGTTGGCGGCATTGGATTTGCCCCTTGATCACCCAGTAGATCGACCCGCCATTGAGGATCTCCGCCTCACGCTTGGGCCACATCCGCGTGACATGGCGCGGCAACCCCTCAGGCAGTTGCTTGCGGTACTCCGCCTGCCAGGCCGCCAGCCCGTCAACGGTTTCAGTCCCAACAGAAAGTTTCACAAGATTGATATAGTTATCCACAAGATGCCCACAGAGTCGTCCAGAGTATGAACCCTATATTGTAGGTCAGACTGGCCGATCGACAAGGTGTTGTGGTATGATGAGGATAAATTTACGCCTCAATGTGATTTCAGCGTTGAGGATCGCCGCGCGGCTGGTGTAGGCAGGCCGCCACCTTAGCCACGACCGACCATAGGGATTCGCCATATGAGCCGTTTTGCCGCCCCGATTGCCGAACAGATCTGGGACATGAAGTACCGTTTCAAACAGGCCGATGGCACCCCCATCGACCAGACAGTTGAGGACAGCTGGCGCCGCATCGCACGCGATCTGGCGCGGGCGGAGAGCGACCCCAAGACCTGGGAAGACAAATTCTACGGTGCGCTTGAGGATTTCCAGTATCTGCCCGCTGGCCGCATCACCGCAGGTGCCGGCACCGCGCGGCAGGTAACCCTGTTCAACTGCTTCGTCATGGGCACAGTGCCGGACAGCATGTCGGGGATTTTCGACATGCTGAAAGAGGCCGCGCTGACCATGCAGCAGGGTGGTGGCATTGGTTATGATTTCTCCACCATCCGCCCGCGCGGCGCAGATGTAAAAGGCGTCGCCGCAGACGCCTCCGGCCCGCTGTCCTTCATGGACGTCTGGGACGCCATGTGCCGCACCATCATGTCCGCAGGCTCCCGCCGCGGTGCGATGATGGCGACCATGCGTTGCGATCACCCCGATATCGAAGCCTTCATCACCGCCAAATCCGATCCGGCCCGCCTGCGCATGTTCAACATGTCGGTTCTGGTCAACGATCCTTTCATGGAAGCGGTCAAGGCTGATGGCTCATGGGAATTGATCTTTGACGGCAAGATCTACCAGACCGTGCAAGCGCGCGATCTGTGGAACAAGATCATGCAGGCCACCTATGACTATGCCGAACCGGGCGTGATCTTTATCGACCGCATCAACAAGGCCAACAACCTGTCCTACGTGGAACAGATCGCGGCCACCAATCCCTGTGGTGAACAGCCCCTGCCCCCCTATGGCGCCTGCCTGCTTGGCTCCATCAACTTGGCGCGTCTGGTCAAAAACCCGTTCGAGAAGGAGTCCGAACTGGATCCCGAGGGGCTGAAGAACCTGGTCGCAACTGCCGTGCGGATGATGGACAATGTCGTCGACGTCTCCAAATTCCCGCTGGACGCACAGGCACAGGAGGCCCAGAACAAGCGCCGCATCGGCCTTGGCGTGACGGGTCTGGCGGACGCCCTGCTGATGCTTGGCCTGCGCTATGGCTCAGACGAGGCCGCGCGTCAGACCGAAGACTGGCTGCACGCGATCGCCCGCGCGGCCTATCTGGCCTCGGTGGATCTTGCCAAGGAAAAAGGCGCCTTCCCGCTGTTCGATGCGGACGCCTACCTGGCATCAGGCACGATGATGGACATGGATGAGGACGTGCGCGACGCCATCCGCGAGCATGGCATCCGCAACGCACTGCTGACCTCCATCGCCCCCACCGGCACCATCTCGCTTTACGCGGGCAATGTCTCCTCCGGTATCGAACCGGTCTTTGCCTATGCCTACACGCGTAAGGTTCTGCAAAAAGACGGCAGCCGCACCGAGGAAGAGGTCGTGGACTACGCCGTACAGATGTGGCGCGACAAATTCGGCGACAAAGAGCTGCCCGAATATTTCGTCAACGCCCAGACACTTTCCCCGTCCGAGCACGTCAAAATGCAGGCTGCGGCGCAGAAATGGATCGACTCATCCATCTCCAAGACCATCAACTGCCCCGAAGATATCTCCTTTGACAGTTTCAAGGATGTCTACATGCAGGCCTGGGATCTGGGCTGCAAAGGCTGCACCACCTACCGCCCGAATGACGTGACCGGCTCCGTTCTCTCCGTGAGCGAAAGCGCAGACACGGCACCAGGTGAAACCGCCGATGCCCCCCATGAGGCCGATATCAGCGAGTCCGGCGCGGCAGAAGTGGTCTATATGTCCGAGCCGCTGGACCGCCCGCAATCACTGGAAGGTCACACCTACAAGCTGAAGTGGCCGGATAGCGAGCACGCGATCTACCTCACCATCAACGACATTATCATCAACGGCCACCGCCGCCCGTTTGAGGTGTTCATCAACTCCAAAAACATGGAGCACTACGCCTGGACGCTGGCCCTGACCCGGATGATCTCAGCCGTGTTCCGCCGTGGCGGCGATGTGTCCTTTGTCGTGGAAGAGCTGAAAGCGGTCTTCGATCCCCGCGGCGGGGCTTGGGTGCAGGGAAAATACATCCCCTCCATTCTCGCAGCGATCGGCGGCGTGATCGAAACACATATGGTTGCCACCGGTTTTCTCGAAGGCGAAGGGATGGGCCTGAAATCAGATCCAAAAGCGGAGGTTGTCTCCCTCAACGCCCCACGCGGCAAACCCTGCCCAAGCTGTGGCCAGTATGACCTGCAAATGGTCGAAGGCTGCATGACCTGCCGCAGCTGCGGCCACTCCAAATGCGGCTAAGCAAGCGGTTTCTGCTTGGTGTCTGACGCCCAACAGCGGAACTAGGTCTTTGCGACAAAAAACGGTTTTTTGATCTAAGCCCCTTCGGTGCTGCAGGTCTCTCCGTTCGGACAGCAAAGTACCTCACCAATAAGAGAAGGCGGAGCTTGTGCCCCGCCTTCTTTGCTCTCCGGGTGGGAAATGCGAAACATGATTGCTTGCCGCAGTCATGCGCAATTTCAAAAACTTCACCTTGTTCGCGGCTCAACCCAGTAAGACCTCCTGCTGTCAGCACGACCTTGCTTAAGAGTTCAATGCTCAAGAAAGGCCTACTCCGTTCAGAAAATCTGGTCGCCTTGTTGCCTGACCGCTAATTCAATCTTCGCAGTAGTATCTGGGATTAATGGCGATAATGGAGCCGAGGCAGGAAGTGCAAGGTGCGCTGCTATATGAGTTCTCCGTTGAGAATCATGTGCTGAGTGACCAGGTACTCCAAGGGATTGACCGGTTTGTCGACCTGTCCGGTATACGCAGCATTTAGCTCCCTATCACAATGCGACCGGCAGGCCGTCGGTGCATTCGGAACTGATCATCCGGATACATTTGGTGGGATCCGCTATGGACATCCGATCCGAGCCACGACTTCGCGAAGAACCGGCACGGCCCTTTCCGCGACAGCGATCTGCGGCGGCATGTCTTCGAAGCGGTGGTCGCGCTTTGCATTGAGGAGGGGCTAGCTAGCGGCCAGCGGCTTGCCGCAGATGCCAGCCTGAGCCAGGCCGATGCCAATCGGCAGAACTCCCCGCCGCTGGACGATTGGGAGTCGGCGATGCTTGACCGAACGGATGCCCCGCGCGCTGTCAGGGAAGATCTGGCCACAGTTGACGACGCAGCCTTTGGCGCGGCCAACCCGGTGAAGCCGAAGTTCACATCGCATTCTGTTCCGGCCTCGCAATGGAGCTGCGCGCGGGACGGACCTGCCTATTTGTATATTCCGCGAACTACCTGACCAACACCGATGTTGATTGTCACTGAGCTGGATAAGCAACAAGACACCCTAATGGAGAGATGGGTCGAAACGTCTAATCGCAAGGTCATCGCAGCACTCGAAACCGAAAGCCAGCATAGGTCAGATTTTCGAAGCTTTTGCGGAAGTTCCTGTCAAACCCGTGGAATATCTACGACAAAGGGTCTTTGGCGGTAAAGAAAACCATCCTCAAAACGCCAATCAGAGCACCCTTGGTATATTGCTGGAAAAATTTTGTCGAAATCCACAATTATCTGGGGTAAATGAGTATTTCTCTAAGGGGGGGGGTGTTCACATCAAAATGTGAAATGGTGCGGTCGAGAAGACTCGAACTTCCACGGGTGTTACCCCACAGCGACCTCAACGCTGCGCGTCTACCAATTCCGCCACGACCGCACTGTCTTGACTTGGTGTAGCGGCGTATAGACGAGCATGGCGGAGTTGTGAAGATGCAAAATGATCATTTCGCAGGGTTTTCGGCAGTCGCCAAAAATATGGGGCGGGAAGATGCTCCCGCCCCTGTCTACAAGCCTGATTGGTCGTCAGATTTCTCAGTCTGTCGAGAAGCTTGGCAACGCGGCTGCCGTGCTGGCGGCCGGAACCGGCTGTGCCAGCCCACCAGTCAGCCCGGCAGAGGCCGCCTTGATCAGCGCCAGACGTTCCGGCTGACCCGGAGCGAAGACAGGGTCGGCCCCCGCTTCCAGGGCTGCAATAGCTGTCTGGTACCAGCCCTGTGCCTGTTCCGGTGATTTTGCCACACCGAAGCCCTGCGCCAGATGGTGACCGATCAACTCGGCGTAGGGACGTTGCCCGACACCCACCATGATCAAGGCCGCGCCGAGGGCCACCTCCATATTGTCCCGGCGATATCCGGAAAACAGGCAAATGCCCGCCGTATTGGAGAGCTGTTCAATCGACATATTCGACTGCAAGACGAATTTCTGCAGATCGGAGACCAGCGTGTCGCTGCCTGTGCTCCCCAGCTTGGCCAGATAGGGCTGCACCACCGGACCAAAGGCGTCGCATTGACTGTCGACTTGCGCCTGGCTCACACCCTGCACCTTGGCAACGAGCGCTTCGCCGGAGTTGATTGCGTAAGAGCGTGTCAGGCAGAACTGCTCACCCAGCGCCAATTCGGGATCGCGCAGATTGGACACCGTCATATAGCCGCCGTTGGAGCTGGTGAGCAGGCTGACTTTGCTGCAATGGCTGGTCAGCGAGGCCGTATTGGCCGCTGGTGCCGGTTGCTGGAACAGCTGAAGCGCCGCGAGACCACCAGCCGCAGGAGCAGGCGCTGGCGCAGGCGCCACGGCCTGCGGTGCGGAAGCGAGCACCGTACCGCCCACGCTATCACCTGGTGCTGGTGCCGGCGTTGGCGCGCCAGCCTGGACCGTACCGGGCGCTGGGTCATCGCTCATTCGGCAGACGCCCTGATGGCAGGAAAAATTCGCCGTAGTGACCCCGCGCGCCATGAAGTCATTGCGCTGATACCCCTGCGGGGTTGAGGCAAACACCATGACAGAGCAATGCGACGCCCCGCACCAGAAGGAACTGCCCGACACCGAGGTGTCGATCATATAGTCGTTTTTGCCGTCGCCATTCAGATCTGCCAGCTGCATAAATCCGGATCGCTGCAACAATTGCTCAGCACTGGGATCAGCGCTGGCGGCGATTTCATCGACCGCCTCGCTGACCTCGAAGGGCAATCCCCCGTAGCTGCCATAGCCGCCAGCGCTGGCACTGCGGGTGCCCGTGGCCTCATCCCGCCAGGTGCGCAGAAGACCGCGCACACCATTCGGCCCCTGCATCGCTTTGATCACCTGCGGACCGCCGATTTGCGCCCGGCTGTAGGATGACACCAGAAAATCGCGTTCATATTGGGTCAATTGGCCCGTCGCAGGGAAGCCCAGATGGCCTTGATATTGTGCGACGGCGGCGCGGGATTTGCGGCCCATCACACCGTCGGGAGAGCCCGCCGGGAAGCCGAAATAATTGAGTGCAGTCTGCGTTTCACGGTTTTGGGCACGCGCCGGTGAATAGGTGCGTTTGCGCGTAACCGGTTGTTTGCGCGCGCGGTTCTTATGCGCCTCGTTGACGATCACACCGCCGATGATGCTGCCGACCAGCGCTGCGCCAAGGTTATCGGCAACGGCGGGTGCCGCCCCTGAGGTTGCCAGAACTGATGCGGCTAATGTCGTTTTAAGTGATTTTGAGAACATATTACGCGCCCCCCTATTGATGAAAACATGCAATCACGGTAGCGCACCATGCGGCAGGCAGGCCAGAAAATTCGGCGCGCCGCGCTATACTGGTTACAAAAGTCGTAACAAAGGATACCGTCGATGGTTGAATGGATCACCACCTCAGGCCTGACCGGCTATGACGAGGCCGTCGCTTTCATGGAAGACCGCGCCGCCGGGATTGCCGCCGGAACCCAAGAGGAATGCATCTGGCTGGTTGAACATCCTCCGCTTTACACCGCAGGCACCTCAGCGCAGCCCAAAGATCTGACAGATCCTGATCGCTTTCCTGTCTATCCGAGCAAGCGCGGCGGGCAATATACCTATCACGGGCCGGGGCAGCGCGTGATCTATGTCATGCTGGATGTCGCCAAACGTGGCCGGGATGTGCGGTGCTTCGTGCGCCAGCTGGAACGTTGGGTGATCCTGGCGCTTGATCGCTTCAACGTGACCGGTCATATCCGCGATGGTCGGGTTGGTGTGTGGGTCGAACGTGATGACAAGCCCCTGCGTGCCAATGGTGAGAAGACCGAGGACAAGATCGCGGCCATTGGTATCCGCCTGCGCAAATGGGTCAGCTTTCACGGCATTTCGATCAATGTCGAACCCGATCTCAGCCATTTTGACGGCATCGTGCCCTGTGGCATCACAGAATTTGGCGTCACCAGCCTGGTGGATCTGGGCCTGCCGGTGACCATGACCGACGTCGATGTCGCGCTGAAACAGTGCTTCGATGTGGCCTTCGCCACAACAGACACCTGCCCCACGGATTAGGCCAGCGTCAAAGACCGACGGTAAGCTCGCGCTTACGAGGGGATGCGCTGCCGCAAATCCTCGATCGCTGCGAACACCAGTTCCGGCTGCGCGTAAAGCAGCATGGTTCCGGCCCGTTTGCTGATCCGGATCTGCAGATCCGCACTGCCGGGGCCAAGCGCTGCCTGCAACCGTTCCGCAGGGGTCACGGTATCCTCACCGCCATGCAGGTAGATGGTCGGCGCCGCTTTGGCACTGTGGCGTGTCTCACGCGGGCGCGCCGCCAGCCGCAGATCCGTCTCATATCCGCCGCGCCCATGTTGCATCATCATCCTGTGGCTCTGCTCCAGCACAGCGCTCAATTCGGGATCCGCCAGCAATCTCCGATCAGCGCTGTCTTTTGCAATCTGGCGCGAGACCAAGACCTGCGACCCTTTCTGACGCACCGACCGGGACCAGCTGCGCACCACCAACGGCAATACTGCCCTGGCATGAACCGCGCTGAGCGCCATGGCACGTTGATGTCCTCGCAAAGCGCCCGCCTGCCCCATACTGGGCAGCGGCAGCGTCGCGCCAACGCCAATAACCCCGCCCAGACGGTCCCGCAGTCGGCGCCCTGCAGCGGCGGTAAACATGCAGCCACTGCGATGTCCAAGCAGGATAGGCCGCTCCAACCCCTCGGTATCAATCAGCGCCTCAAGCTGCGTGATGAACAGATCAACAGGATCGGCCTGGCGCGGCAATCGGTCCGACGCGCCGTATCCACAGCGCAATGGCGCCAACACCTGCAAGCCGCGCGCACGCAGCATGGGCTGCAACCGCTGCACCCCGGCGATACCGTCGAAGATGCCGTGCACAAAGATCACCGCCTGCCCACGCGCCGCGCCAAAACGCAGATAGCGCGAGCTTAGCCCGCAAGGCAAAGAAAGCCGTTTTTGCGGCGGCGATGCGACCCCTGCCGCGACTTCGTAATCCTCGACCGTCTGGGCAATCAGATACGCCAGAAATCGCAGCATTTCCGGGCAGCTCGGTGCGGCTGTCTTGGTCAGCATCCTGCCCAGAACAGCCAGTTCAGGACCACGCTGTCCCCCCGTGCCTATCCGCAATTCGACCCAGTTGTCACCGGTCAGCAAACGCCGCAGCAGCGACATCTCCTGCGGGTCGAATCCAAACCGCTTTGCGATCAGGGTTGCCGCCGTGTCCGACCAGGCGGTCCGTACCTGCTCCACCAAAAATGCAGGCGCGGCCAGATCTGCCGTGCTGGGGGATCGCCGTGACAGATCCGTGTGCCTCAAGCCGATTTGATCAGCGCCGACATCACCCTCCGCCATGTTGGAGAAAACCGCACGTCCTCCAAGTGGCTGACACATCAGCAGATGCCCCCCGGCAGCCCGTAACAGCACAAGCGCAGGGCGCCGCGCACCGGCGTCGAACAGGTGATGCCATTTTGGCAGGTCAGCATCCGTGATCTGCAACTTGTTGGACATAAACGGCTCGGTGACCCGCCCGCTGCCAGGCCAGTCGCCCCCTGCGGCCAAAACCTCGGCCTCGTGCGATATCAGCGCCCAGTTGCGATCACCGCAAGGAAGCACGGTCTGAAGTTCTGGCCAACAGCCATGATTCTGCGCTGCTGCCAATCGGCTTCTGAGGTAGATTGCCCGGTCGAAGTGACGCCCGATCAGCACAGGGCCCATTCCCTCCCCCTCCGCCAAAAGAACAGAGTTGAGATCTATGTCACTCGCCTGCGTCGCAGGGCCATTCCAGCCCGCCCTAGCCGCAGTCTGCCTGCTGGCAAGGCCCGAACCAATCGCAGACCGGGAGGCCAGTTCGGAAACATCATCATACCCGGCCCGGTTCAACCGGTCGCGCCAGGCCTCGGCGTTGGCTGTGCCCAGAACCGAGGCATACACAGCGGCTGCCACCGTTTCATCCGACAAACCATCTGAATCGCCACTATCCTCTGCCGTCCTACCCACGGCCCCTCCTCAGCAACATACACAGGCAAACGCCCGTCACTTTGCAAACCCGCAGCGTACAAACACCCGCGGTGTGAACACAATCAGCCCTGACCTCAATCAGGGCCGTCACCCTGCCTCGCCTGCGGGTACATCCCTCAATGGCCCGACGCTTCAGCAGCGGCTGCTGTAGGTATTCCCCATACCTAAACCCCGTCAGCACCGGAGCGCGCAAACCATGCGCTCCGTGTCTCACCGACGCGGTCAAACCCCAATGTTTTAAGGACTTCGTGAAAATTTCGGCGACCCTAGGATAAACGGGCCACACATATCAATCCTTTTTTTTCGCGCCAAGGTGGAATAACCTGCGACCCCGACCAGCCAATGGTGTCTCAACCACAGGGCGCCACCTGTTGGGTTGCCCTGCGTCCCCCTCACTCAGCGGCAAGTGCCGCGCGCATTTTCTCAGCATGTGAAGACAGGATGTTGGGATCGGCCATAATGCCGGGCGGCCGCACGGTGTCACCACCGCGGCGCGGAAGGATGTGAAAATGGAGATGGAAAACCTCCTGTCCGCCTTCAGCCTCATTGAACTGCTGTACCGTAACCCCTTGCGCATCGAACGCGCGCATCGCAACGTGGCTCATCTTCTGCGCCGTGGCCATCACGGCGGCCAGTTGCTCAGCTGAGGCATCCAGCAGATTGCGGCACGGCGTCTTGGGGATGACCAGCATATGACCGTCAGATCGCGGCATGATATCCATGAAGACGAAGGTCGCCTCATCCTCATACACTTTGTAGGAGGGAAGCTCTCCGCGCAGAATTTTCGCGAAGATATTGTTTGGATCGTATTGCGCCACTATCTGCACTCCGTGAGGTCGTCGGACGGACTTTCGCGCCCCCGGCGATCAGGGTCAAGCACGCCACGGCATCTTGATTGACAAAACAGTATCGCTTTGCGGTATTGGCGTTGAATTCGGCGGGCGCCAAAGCGAGGTCCCGCCCTCGACCGTGACACCCGTCGGGAGTCCGCGCAGCCCGAAACGGGACTGCCCGCGACAATTATTCTTGATCCATATCAAACTCCGCCATTGAAGGCCTGTTGCGGGCGAACTAAAACGCAAGATGAGTCTAGGCCCACCTATACGGTTTTTTGGGCCTATCGTTATGCAACAGGAGGCACCTTAATGGCAGATGCAGCCATTCATGGTCACGGCCACGAAGACGAGCGCGGTTTCTTTACCCGCTGGTTCATGAGCACGAACCATAAGGATATCGGCATTCTCTACCTGATCGTTTCGGCGATCGTTGGTTTCATCTCCGTCGCGTTCACCGTTTACATGCGGCTTGAACTGATGGATCCCGGCGTTCAGTACATGTGCCTCGAAGGCGCACGTCTTTTTGCAGATGCGTCTGCGGAATGTACCCCCAACGGGCACCTCTGGAACGTTTTGATCACCGGCCACGGCATCCTGATGATGTTCTTCGTGGTTATTCCCGCGCTTTTCGGCGGGTTCGGCAACTACTTCATGCCGCTGCAGATCGGCGCGCCGGACATGGCGTTCCCGCGGATGAACAACCTGTCGTTCTGGATGTATGTCGCGGGTACCTCGCTGGCGGTTGCCTCGGTCCTCGCACCGGGCGGCAACGATCAGGCCGGTTCCGGCGTCGGCTGGGTTCTCTACCCGCCGCTGTCCACCAACGAAGGCGGATTCTCCATGGACCTGGCGATCTTCGCCGTTCACGTCTCTGGTGCGTCCTCGATCCTGGGTGCGATCAACATGATCACCACCTTCCTGAACATGCGCGCGCCGGGTATGACACTGTTCAAGGTGCCGCTGTTCAGCTGGTCGATCTTCGTCACCTCCTGGCTGATCCTCTTGTCCCTGCCGGTTCTGGCGGGCGCGATCACCATGCTGCTGATGGACCGCAACTTCGGTTTCACCTTCTTTGATCCTGCAGGCGGCGGCGACCCGATCCTGTACCAGCACATCCTGTGGTTCTTCGGCCACCCGGAAGTGTACATCGTGATCCTGCCGGGCTTTGGCATCATCTCTCACGTGATCGCGACCTTCGCGCGCAAGCCGGTCTTTGGCTACCTGCCGATGGTCTGGGCGATCATCGCGATTGGTGTTCTGGGCTTTGTCGTTTGGGCGCACCACATGTACACCGTCGGCATGTCGCTGAACCAGCAGGCCTACTTCATGCTGGCCACAATGGTCATCGCGGTTCCAACGGGCGTGAAGGTGTTCTCCTGGATCGCCACCATGTGGGGCGGCTCCATTGAGTTCAAAGCACCGATGATGTTCGCTTTCGGCTTCCTGTTCCTGTTCACCGTTGGTGGTGTGACCGGTGTGGTTCTGTCGCAGGCCTCCGTGGACCGTGCATATCACGACACCTACTACGTGGTTGCGCACTTCCACTACGTGATGAGCTTGGGCGCAGTGTTCGCGATCTTCTCCGGCATCTACTTCTACTTCGGCAAGATGACCGGCCGCCAGTACAACGAGCTGGGCGCCCAGATCCACTTCTGGATGTTCTTCATCGGCGCCAACCTGACCTTCTTCCCGCAGCACTTCCTGGGCCGTCAGGGCATGCCGCGTCGTTACATCGACTATCCGGAAGGGTTCGCCTACTGGAACAAGATCTCGTCTTATGGCGCGTTCCTGTCCTTTGCCTCCTTCTTGCTGTTCTTTGGTGTTGTGATCTACTCGCTGCTGCGTGGCGCTCGTATCACCCAGAACAACTACTGGAACGAATATGCCGACACGCTGGAGTGGACCCTGCCCTCTCCGCCGCCGGAGCACACCTTCGAAATCCTGCCCAAGCAGGAAGACTGGGATCGCTCCCATTCGCACTAAGGTGCAGATGAGTTGAAACACAGACAGGCCCCGAAGCACCCGCTTCGGGGCCTTCTTCTTTGTATCAGCAGGTCTTGGCACATCTGTGAACTTGTCAGCCGCCAGAGTGCTGGACAGCCCTCACCGAGACGCTAAATTCACGCCATGCCCTACCAATGGATCACCGCCCGGACCGACAGCTATCAGGAGCTGCATCTTTGGCCGCATCAATCGCTGCCACCGGGGGGGTATGTGCGTTTTCTCGGGGTGCTCGCCGCGCTGATCACCATTCCGATGATCCCGCTTTTGGGCAGCGCTGCTCTCTGGGGGGTTCTGCCCTTTGTGACGGCCACGCTTTTTGCCGTCAAATGGGCGCTGGACCGCAGCCGCCGCGACCGCCACGTGCTGGAGGTTCTGACGCTGGACCCCAGCGAAGCGCATCTGGAGCGTATCAATCCAACATGCGCGCGCCAGAATTGGAGCTGCAATCGCTATTGGACCAAGGTCGAGCTGCACACCGATGATGGCCCGGTGCCCAACTATGTCACCCTGCGCGGCAGCGGTCGCGAGGTCGAAATTGGTGCCTTCCTGTCAGAGGATGAGCGCAAGGCACTCTATGACGAGCTACAGACCGCCTTTCGCAAGGCATGAGGCCCCTTGACGTGCTGCCCTTTGACATAGACGCCCAGCCCGGCTATGGCTGACTTATGACCAATGCGAGCCTGATCTTTTCGACCGTCTATTATCCGCTGTTTCCATAACGGCGGACGCATTCTCATTTCTTTGATGTTTACCCCGCCGCGATCCGGCGGTCTGAGACATCATCTCCCATCCTTTCCATCGGCATCGCGGCACAGACCGGAGCCCGATTTCGATGCCCCAACCTCCTCTATTCTCCCGTGTTGGCCTCATTGGCTTTGGCGCATTTGGGCAGTTAATCGCCCGTCAGCTGTCACCGCTGGTGCCGATCTGCGTCTATGATCCGGCACAGACCGATGAGGGGCCACGCCACCCATCGCTCCGGTTCGGCTCACTTGCTGAGACCGCCGCCTGCCCCCTGGTGATCCTCGCCGTGCCTGTCAGCGCGATGGAGCCGCTGTGTCGCGCGCTCGCGCCGCTGGTTCGGCCCGGCACATGGGTGCTGGATGTCGGATCCGTGAAAATGGCGACGGCCGATTTGATGCAACGGATCTTGCCGCCAGAGGTCAATCTGCTTGGCACCCATCCGCTCTTTGGTCCCGAAAGCACCCGGCAGGGACTCGCGGGTCAGAAAATCGCCCTCTGCCCCCTGCGCGGCGGTCGCCCATTACGCTTGGCAGCAATATTGCGGCATATCTTCCAGCTTGAGGTGATCTGGACCACACCCGAAGCGCATGACCGTGAATTGGCGACGGTACAGGGGCTCACCCATCTGATCGCTCAGGCCCTCAATCAGGTCGCGCCGGAGACCCTTCGGATGACCACCACCAGTTTCGAGCTGATGCAGCAGGCCAGCCGCATGGTGACGGGAGATGCCCCCAGTGTGCTGGAGGCAATCCTGCGCGACAATCCGTTTGCAGCAGACATACGGGACAGCTTCCTGGTGCACGCCGCCGATCTGTGCCGAAACCCAATCACGCCGTGCACACAAAAAAGCCCGCCAAACGCGGCGGGCTTCTGATCTCTGCAACGATATCCGCCATTTAGTGGCAGGTCAGCAATCGCCCCCTTGGCACAGCTGATCCTTGACCAGCGGACCGATCTTTCCGAAATCCATCTGGCCGGTGTATTTGCCCTTCAGCGCGCCCATCACCTTGCCCATATCCCGGATCGACTGGGCACCGGTATCGACAACAGCGGCCTTCACGGCCTCTGCCACCTCATCATCGCTCAGCTGCTTGGGCAGGAATTCTTCGATGATGGCAATCTCACCCAATTCACGCTCTGCCAGATCCAGCCGCCCACCCTCTTCATAGGCGCGCGCGCTTTCGTTGCGCTGCTTGGTCATCTTGCCCAGAATCGCGAGGATCTCAGCATCGCCAATTCCCCCGGCTTCGCCATCCACCCGTTCGGCAATTTCGCGGTCCTTGATCGCGGCATTGATCAGACGCAGGGTTGCCAGTCGGGCTGCTGCGCGGTCCTTCATGGCCTGTTTCAGGGCCATATTGACCCGAGTTCGCGTATCCATTTATCTGTCCATTCCCACGGAGTCGGAAACCGGATCTTTACCTAAAGTGGTAGGGCAATTCAAGTTGCGGCCCTCCGAATGACGTTGGGGCACTCCCCAGCGGCCATCAAAGGCCTTAGCCCAGCAAGAAGACCGCCCGAACGCGGTCAAAACACGGCCGTAACACGCCTAGGCAGGCTTGACGCCTTGCGGCCCTCCCCTTAAAAGCCCATGAATTTTGCCCAGATTGGAGAGTCGCGCCATGGCCGATACCGTCACGCCCAAACCCACCGCATGTTTGGCGCTCGCAGATGGCACCATCTTTTACGGAAACGGCTTCGGAGCATATGGCGAAACAGTTGCAGAACTGTGCTTCAACACCGCCATGACCGGCTATCAGGAAATCATGACCGACCCCTCCTATGCGGGGCAGATCGTAACCTTCACCTTCCCCCATATCGGCAACACCGGCGTCACCCCGGAAGATGACGAAACCGCTGACCCGGTCGCCGCGGGCATGGTTGTGAAATGGGACCCGACACTGGCCTCCAACTGGCGCGCCACCGAAGAGCTGAAGGACTGGCTGACCCGGACCAATCGCATTGCCATCGGCGGCGTTGATACCCGTCGTCTGACCCGTGCAATCCGCCAGCTCGGCGCGCCGCATGTGGCGCTGGCCCATGATCCTGACGGCAACTTTGATATCGAAGCCCTGGTCGCCAAGGCCCGCGAATGGTCCGGTCTGGAAGGTCTGGATCTGGCCAAAGACGTCACCTGCACCCAAAGCTACCGTTGGGACGAGATGCGGTGGGCCTGGCCTGAGGGCTACACCCGGCAGGAGGCGCCCAAGCACAAAGTCGTCGCCATCGACTATGGCGCGAAACGCAACATTCTGCGGTGCCTCGCCTCTGCGGGCTGCGACGTTACTGTGCTGCCTGCCTCCGCCACCGCTGAAGACGTGTTGGCGCATAGCCCTGATGGTGTCTTCCTGTCCAACGGTCCGGGCGATCCAGCCGCCACCGGGGAATATGCCGTGCCGATGATCAAGGAAATCCTCGATACAACCGATCTGCCGATGTTCGGGATCTGTCTCGGCCATCAGATGCTGGCACTGGCGCTTGGCGGTAAGACCGTCAAAATGAACCACGGCCACCACGGTGCCAATCACCCGGTGAAAGAGAACGCCACCGGCAAAGTCGAAATCACCTCGATGAACCATGGCTTCGCCGTAGATGGTCAGAGCCTTCCCGACGGCGTTGAGGAGACCCATGTCTCATTGTTTGACGGGTCCAACTGCGGCATTCGCATCTCGGATCGTCCGGTCTATTCCGTCCAGCATCACCCGGAGGCCAGCCCCGGCCCGCAGGACAGCTTCTATCTGTTTGAGCGTTTCGCCGAGGCAATGGCCGCGCGTAAATCCGCGTAAATCGGCACAGCTTTAGATAAGCCTTCGCAAAAAACACCGATCCATGGCGATGTTTTGCCATGGATAACAGGGATTTGGACAGCCCCCTGCCAAAAAATCTCTTGTCCGAATCCATAACCGCATAAACTGTGCAGTTATGGTTGAACACAACCTCAGACTGATCGAGGCCGCGCGGCCCCTGATCCGGCGAGAGCGCCAAACGTCGTTTGAACGGCGTCTGGTTGAGCATCACGCCGTCAGCAAGGACCACCTGATGCGGGCGCTGGTTCTGCGCCAGCATCAGCGTGTTCCGATTGATCACATCCTTGTTTCCGAAGGGTGGGCCAGTCAGGAACAGGTTCTGGATGCGCTATCGTCCGAGCATGGGCTGCAACGGGTTGATCTGGGTGGTCACCGCCCCCAGGCGCGTCTGCTCGCGCGCAAACCCGCCCAGTTTTGGCTGCGTCGCTGTGCGCTGCCATATATGCAACTGGGGCAGACACTTGTGGTGGCGGTTGCGCATCCGGCCGGTCTGGCTGAGCTACAGCGCGATCTTGCGGAGAGTTTTGGCGACATCCGACCGGTCCTCGCCAGCGAGGCCCAGATCACCGAGTTGCTGACCGCTCATTTTCGCGATGATCTCGCCCGCCATGCCAGCGCCTGCGTGCCGCTGGCCTACAGTTGCCGCACCCTTGGCCAGCCGAACTGGCTTGGTGTGCCGCTCCTCATCGGGCTGGCGACCCTTGCACTTGTCACCATCATGCCGAGGGTGGTTTTCACCCTGCTGTGCGGTCTCGCCCTTTTGACACTGCTGCTGTTTGTGCTGCTGAAATGTGCCGGATTTTTGTCCCATCTTCAGGATCGACACCGGCAGCGCCTGCATCAAAAGACCCGATCACAGCCCAAGACACCGCTCCGCTCCGATCAGGTACTGGGGGGGCCAGCAACGCAGCAACGCTTGCCGCGGATCTCCGTTCTGGTGCCCCTCTACAAGGAGGCGGAGATTGGCCGCGCCCTGTTGCGACGCCTGTGTAAACTGACCTACCCGCGCAGCCTGCTGGAGATTCTGCTGGTCCTGGAAGAGGAAGACGAGGTCACCCGCAATGCCATTCGCTGCGCCGATCTGCCGGATTGGTTCCGGGTGATCGAGGTGCCCGCCCACGGCGGCCTCACCACCAAACCGCGGGCCATGAACTACGCGCTGAACTACTGCCGGGGTGAAATCATCGGCGTTTGGGACGCCGAGGATGCACCGGACCCTGAGCAGCTGGAGCAGGTCGCCCGCGCCTTTGCCCAAGGGGACAATGATCTGGCCTGCCTGCAGGGCGCGCTGGATTACTACAACCCCGGTCAAAACTGGATATCGCGCTGCTTCACGCTTGAATACGCCAGCTGGTTCCGCATCGTGCTGCCGGGCATCGCGCGCCTCGGTCTGGTGGTCCCACTGGGCGGCACCACACTTTTTATTCGCCGCGACATACTTGAACAACTGGGCGGCTGGGACGCCCATAACGTGACCGAGGATGCCGATCTTGGCGTCCGGCTCTGCCGCCTTGGCTACCGCACAGAGATGCTGCCCACCACCACCTATGAGGAGGCAAACTGCCGTCCCTGGGCGTGGGTCAAGCAACGATCACGCTGGCTGAAGGGCTTCATGGTCACCTATCTGGTCCATATGCGCCGCCCCGCCGTCCTGGCGCGGCAACTGGGCTGGCGGCAATTTCTTGGCTTGCAGGCGTTCTTCCTCGGCACGGTCGGTCAGTTCCTGCTGGCGCCCTGCCTCTGGACCTTCTGGCTGATCACCCTGGGGTTCGACCATCCCAGCACGCCACTGCTGCCTGCCGGGGGGCCCTATCTGGCTGCTGCCGTATTGGTATTTTTCGAGTTGCTGGGCATCACGATCGGGATCACCGCTGCCTTCGCCAGCGGACGGCGCTGGCTGGCGCTCTGGGCGCCCAGCATGATCCTGTATTTCCCGATGGGGGTGATCGCCGTTTACAAGGCGCTTTATGAGCTGATCTTCAAACCGTTTTTCTGGGACAAGACGGCGCATGGGCAATCACAGAAATCCCGCAAAACACCGCTCCCCCGAACATAGGGTGAGGGCAGCGGGCGCCCTACCCCTTGCTGCGATCGCCAGCGTCCTGTTTCAACCGTGTCATGAAGGCCACCGAAATATGATCCTTCAGCGCCCGGCCGGCGGCCTCTTCGTCGCGCCGCTCAATGGCGCTCACAATGCTCTTATGCTCCGCCTGCGCAATCCGACCCCGCCCCTCCGCGGCGAGTGATGTGGTTGCCATCAGCGCCATGGTGCGATGCACGAGGTTCAGCTGCTGCACCAGATACCGATTGTGGGAGGCCAGATGGATCTGCTCATGAAAGCGACGGTTCGCCTTGGCCAGCTCCGTCGGATTGTCGACAAAGGCATCATCCGAGGCGACCATTTCCTGCAGCACCCGGATTTCTTCTTCGGTGGCATGCCGCGCCGCAAGGCTGGCGGCCAGCCCTTCCAGCTCACGCCGCACCACATACAGCTCCGCCATCTGGTTATGGTCCAGCGAGGCAACAATCAGCGACCGCCCGTCACGTTCCAGCAGCGACTGCGTCTCCAGCCGCTGCAAGGCCTCCCGGATCGGGGTGCGTGACACACCAAATCGTTCCGCAAGGTCGCTTTCGACCAGACGGTCACCGGGGCGATAGACCCCGACATCAATGGCTTCAAGGATCAGCGCATAAGCGTCGGTCTGGCTGGTACTGCGAGGAAGGCTCATGTCGATCCTTGGATTGTTGCTCCCCGATGTCTACAGGCCTCGCCGCTGTGCAATCAACCCCGCCCCGGCCAAGCGGTTAAGATCGCGTGGTGTATTCCAGTCAAGGATCGCGTTTCGACCACATCTATTCCACCGGCGATGCTTGCAATCGCATAGGTCGCGGCCTAGGTCCCTCGCCATGGTATCGCAATCTTTCTCTCACGTCCGCCACTGGGTGTTCGACCTCGACAACACCCTCTATCATCCATCTGCCCGGCTGTTTGACCAGATTGAGGTCAAGATGACGGATTATGTCATGTCCGCCCTTGGCGTTGACCAGCAAATGGCCAACAAGCTGCGCGACGACTATTGGCGCGAGCATGGCACCACCCTTGCGGGGTTGATGGCACATCATGATCTGGATCCAGATCCGTTCCTGCTGGAGGTCCACGATATCAACTTCGATCAGCTGGAGCCGGACGCCCTGCTGGCTGAGCGGATCAAGACCCTGCCCGGCAAACGGATCATCTATACCAATGGCACCGCGCCTTATGCCGAGCAGGTGCTGGCCGCGCGGGGGCTTGAGGGCTGTTTTGACGACATCTACGGCGTTGAACACGCCAACTATCGCCCCAAGCCGGAGCGCCAGGCTTTTGACATCATCTTTGCCAAGGCCGGCATCGACACAGCAAAGGCCGCGATGTTTGAGGATGATCCACGCAACCTGCAGGCCCCGCATGATCTGGGCATGCGGACCGTCCATGTCGCGCCCGAGGCAACACCCGGCGCGCATATCCACCATCATACCGATGATCTGACCGGGTTTCTCGGCCTGCTCTGAGCACCGGTGCCACCACACACAGCCCCGGCTGCGCATCCTGTCGCACCCCTGTGGCGCGCCGCCGCACCGCTCTTTTGCCGGGGCTGATAAGGTATATATGGCTGGCATCTTTGATGCGCGTCCGTGGCGTCCCGCTGCCACGATCCGCGCGGATTGCTCAGACTGAGGATGCCGCCCAATGAACGACATGACTTTTGACCACGCCCAGCAGCAAACTGCGCCAACGATGGCCGCCCCCGCTGCTCCATCCCCTGTGACACCCTCTGACAGCCGCGATCAGGCCAATGCGACGAAGGCCCTGCTGGCCATTCTGCTCTATGTGCTGCTCTGGGGGCTGGCCGTCGCCATCTGGGGCCTGCCGGCGCTGTTCCTGCCTGCGGTCGCCAAAACAGCGATCATGTTCGTGATCCTGCTAAGCATCACCCGCGGCTAGATCTGCGCAGACGCAGTCGACGGCGCCGCCAAAAGGGACAGTATGTCGCTTGTCATTCCGATCATCACCAGCCTATCTCAGAAGCAGAGACGAAAGGCAGGTTCCATGGCTGACAGTTGCGACATTCTGATTTCCGGTGGCGGCATCGCTGGGCTGACCGCTGCGGCGACACTGGGGGCTGCCGGTTTCAAGGTGATCTGCGTCGACCCGACGCCGCCCGTGACGCTGCGCGACGATGCCGGGGCCGATCTGCGCACCACCGCGATCCTGCAACCGGCCAAGGCACTGCTGCAAAAGGCGGGGATCTGGGCACGGCTCGACAGCCACGCCGCCCCGCTGGAGATTATGCGGATCATTGATGCAGGCGGCGCTGAGCCCGTGGCCCGCGTCACCAAGGATTTCAAATCTGCCGACATCTCCGATCAACCGTTTGGCTGGAACCTGCCCAACTGGCTCCTGCGCCGCGAACTTCTGGCGCGTCTTGATGACCTCGATACCGTGGATTTCCGCCCCGGTCTTGGTACCAGTAACCTGTTCACGCGCACAAACGCCGCACAGGTCACCCTGAGTGACGGCACCTGCGTCACCGCCCGCCTGGTGCTGGCCTGTGATGGGCGCGACAGCCCCATGCGACGCGCGGCGGGCATCTCCGTGCGAACAACCCGTTACGGGCAGAAAGCGCTGGCGTTTGCCGTCACACACGCGCAGCCACATCAAAACGTCTCGACCGAAATCCATCGCTCTGGCGGACCATTCACACTGGTGCCGCTGCCGGATCACAACGGCCAGCCCTCGTCCGCCATTGTCTGGATGGAACGCGGCCCACGGGCGCAGGCGCTGCGGCGCATGGATGTGGACGCTTTTGAGGCTGAAATGAACCGGCGCAGCTGCGGCGTCCTGGGACAGCTGCGGCTTGCCTCCCGCCGCAGCATCTGGCCCATCATCAGCCAATCAGCCGCCCGCATGACTGGCGAACGCCTGGCCCTGATGGCAGAGGCCGCCCATGTGGTGCCGCCCATCGGGGCGCAGGGTCTGAACATGTCGCTGGGCGATCTGCGCGTGCTGCTGGATTTGGCGCAGGCCCGTCCCGAAGGGCTGGGTGATGCTGCCATGCTCGACAGCTACCACAAGGCCCGCCACAGCGATATTCTGATGCGGGTGAAGGGGATCGACCTGTTGAACCGGACCTCCATGCTGACCCCGCGTCCGCTGCGTGATCTGCGCGCCTTTGGGCTCAATGCGCTCTACTCCATGGCACCGGTGCGCAAAACGCTCATGCAGATGGGGCTGGGTGTCAAATAGGATGCAAGTTCTTCGGCGTGTGATCACAGGACATTGGCAGCTGATCTGCCTGACGCTGGTGATCGTGCTGCTCTGGTCCACACCAGCTGTGTTGCCGCTGCGTATCCTGACCGTCTTCCTGCATGAAACATCTCATGCCATTGTCACCCTTGCCACCGGCGGTGAGGTTCTCAATCTCACCATAGACCCCTATGAGGGCGGCAGCGTGACCGCGCGGGGTGGCAACCGCTTTCTGATGCTGTCAGCCGGGTATACCGGTTCGCTGCTCATTGGGGCTGCGTTGTTTGTCATCGCCCTGCGCACCGATTGGGATCGTAGAATCCTCGCTCTGTTTGGGGCACTCACGCTGCTTGTTGCGGCCATCTATATCCGTGATCTCTTCGCGCTGGTCTTCACCCTGACGACAGGCGTGTTGATGTTGGCCACCGCGCGCTATCTCAGCCTTGCCGTCAATGACCTGATCCTGCGGATTATCGGCATCAGCAGCATGATTTATGCGCCGCTTGATATCTGGGACGATACAATCGCGCGCTCTTACCTGCGCTCCGACGCCCGTATGATGGCGGAGGAAATCGGCGGAACGACCGTCATTTGGGGTGGTCTCTGGCTGGTGATCAGCCTCGCAGTGATTGGCGTGACGCTTCGATACGGGCTTGGTCGATCCAGCAATATCTCCCTGCGCCGCAGCCTCTAGGCTAGCCCAGCGGACCGGGCCTGCGTTCCTCGCTCAGCAGGACGTTTGCATCCACACTGCCCACGCCGGGCAGGGTCATCACCCGCCGCCGCAGCACCCGCTCAAAATCGGCAATATCGCGGGCAGTGACCCGCAGGCGGTAATCATACATGCCCAGAATATGCTCCACCGTCTGCACCTCAGGAATGGCGGACACCGCGCGTTCGAAATCTTCCAGCGACACGCGCCCCTTGGTGGCCAGCTTGATGCCCAGAAAAACTGTCACACCAAACCCCAGCTTGCCTGCATCCAGCTCCAGTTTGCGCCCTGTGATGATGCCGGCCTCCTGCAACCGGCGAATGCGCCGCCACGTGGCTGGCTGGCTAAGGCCCAGCTCGCGCCCCAAAGCACCCGCAGACTGCGTCGCATCCTGCCCAAGCGCGCGCAACAGCGCGTGATCAATCTCATCCAGCGCCATCATATCGGCAGCGCCTCGTCCGATTTGATCCGCGCCACATGCATCAGTGCCTCGATATCGGTGATATGCGGCAGGGTCAGGATCGCAGCGCGGTAAATCTGCTGGTAATGCGGCATGTCCCGCGCAATCACCGAAAGCCGCACATCCACCTGCCCCAGAAAGGTCTGGATCTCCAGCACCTCAGGAATCTCGCGTGCGGCGGGGATAAACTCATCAAAGGCCCGTGAATTGGTCTTGTCCAGCGTGATCCGCAGGGAAACTTCGACCTCATAGCCCAAGGCACGCCAGTCAATCACTGCACGCTGCCCCAGCAGGATCCCACTCTCGCGCAGCTTCTCCAGCCGCCGGGACAGCCGCGAGGCCGTAAGGCCGAGGCGGTCCCCCAAATCCGGCAGCGATTGTTCCGGGTCCGCCTGCAGGTGGCGAAGTATGCGTCGGTCAAGGTCATCAAGCATGAATCTTATGCTATATCATTTTTTGACGAATAACCATTGCACATTTTTGGTGATTTTCACTCACATCAGGGCTACTTTGCCTGCCAACACGCCTTATGATGCCCTCAAACACGAAACAAAAGGACGATGATATCATGCGTGTATACTATGACCGCGACTGCGACGTTAACCTGATCAAGGACAAGAAAGTGGCCATTCTGGGCTACGGCTCCCAGGGTCACGCCCACGCGCTGAACCTGCGCGACTCTGGCGCCAAAAACCTCGTCGTTGCTCTGCGCGAAGGCTCCCCCTCCGCCAAGAAAGCCGAAGGCGAAGGCCTGCAGGTCATGGGTATCGCAGAAGCGGCGGCCTGGTGTGACGTGATCATGTTCACCATGCCCGACGAACTGCAGGCAGAGACCTACAAGAAATACGTCCACGACAACATCAAGCCGGGTGCGGCCATCGCATTTGCCCACGGCCTGAACGTCCACTTCGGCCTGATTGAGCCGAAAGAAGGCGTCGACGTCATCATGATGGCCCCGAAAGGCCCCGGCCACACCGTGCGTGGCGAATACACCAAAGGCGGCGGCGTGCCCTGCCTCGTGGCTGTTGACACCGACGCCACCGGCAAGGCGCTGGAAATCGGTCTGTCCTACTGCTCCGCCATCGGCGGTGGCCGCTCCGGCGTCATCGAAACCAATTTCCGTGAAGAATGCGAAACCGACCTCTTCGGTGAGCAGGCCGTTCTCTGCGGCGGCCTGGTTGAGCTGATCCGCTGCGGTTTCGAGACCCTGGTCGAAGCCGGCTATGCCCCGGAAATGGCCTATTTCGAATGTCTGCACGAAGTGAAGCTGATCGTTGACCTGATCTATGAAGGCGGCATCGCCAACATGGACTACTCGATCTCCAACACTGCCGAGTACGGCCAGTACGTCACCGGTCCGCGCATCCTGAAGTATGACGAAACCAAAGCCCGCATGAAAGCGGTTCTGGACGACATCCAGCAAGGTAAATTCGTGCGCGACTTCATGCTGGAAAACCAGGTTGGTCAGCCCACCCTGAAAGCCTCCCGCCGTGCCAATGACGAGCACCTGATCGAAGAAACCGGCGCCAAGCTGCGCGGCATGATGCCGTGGATCTCGGCCGGCAAGATGGTCGACAAAGAAAAGAACTAAGGCGCCCGCGGAACCCTCCGCAGCCTTTTCCTCTGCTGGGCGCTCCGATTTGGGGCGCCCTTTTTATTCAGAAAATCATTTTCCAATCCTGCCGCCCGGCCGATAGGCCCGGCAGCGCCCGACCCTCCCCACGGGAGGGCGCTTCGCACCCTCCCAGGGTCAGGCGCCGCCCTCCCCGACTTGTCAGCAGCAGCGCAGTTTTCCGGCAAACCGGCAAGCTGCCAGTGATTGAGGTTTTGTGATGAGCGACTCCCCCGGCACCACCAACTGGGCCAAGCTTCTGTTTCTTGGTGTGATCTGGGGCGCCTCCTTCATGGCGGTGTCGCTGGCACTGCGGGGCTTTCCGCCAATGACCATCGCCGCGCTCAGAATCCTGATCGGCGCGCTGTGTCTGCTCGCTGTCATCAGGGCCATGGGCATCGCCCTGCCCTCGCTGCGCACATCTGATGGCCGGATTATCTGGGCCTGCGCTTTCGGCATGGGGTTCTTCAGCAACGCCCTACCCTTCACCCTGCTCAGCTGGGGGCAAACCTACGTGGCCAGCGGCTTTGCCGGGGTGTGCATGGCTGTGGTGCCATTGTTTGTGCTGCCGCTGGCACACCTTCTGGTGCCCGGCGAATATATGACCCTGCGTCGTACCATCAGCTTCCTGATCGGCTTTGCCGGCGTGGTGGTGCTGATTGGCCTTGATGCCTTTCGCTCTGCTGGCACAGATTTTGAATCCCTTGCCCGGCTGGCCTGCCTCGGCGCGTCGCTGTGCTACGCCATCGGCTCAATCATCACCCGGCTCTGTCCGCAGGTGAACATGCTGTCCCTCTCCGCTGCGGCTCTCCTCTGCGGTGCTGCAATGATGACCCCCGCCGCGCTCTGGGCCGAAGGTGTGCCGGAGCTGCCCGCCATGCAGCCGCTCGCCGCCGTGATCTACCTCGGCCTGCTGCCCACCGCCCTTGCTCAGGTGCTGCTGGTTCAGGTCGCCCGCAGCGCAGGCCCGGCGTTCCTCTCAACCGTGAACTATCAGGTGCCCGTCTGGTCGGTGGTCTTCGGCGCGGCCCTCTTGGGTGAAACCCTGCCGCCGCAACTCTTTGCCGCCTTGGCGCTGATCCTCGGAGGTCTCCTTCTCAGCCGCAACCGCCGTGCGCGCGGCCTGCCCGTGAAACCACTTCGATAGATAACAAAGCAATTGCCATTGACCCCACCTGCCCGGCGGGGTCTTGTCGCGCGGTGAACCGGCGGAGGACCCCATGCCCAACATCGCACCGCGCTATTGGCTGATGATCGCCATCCTCGGCTTTGTCTGGGGCGGAACATTCCTGCTGATCAAGCTTGCGCTAGAGGGCACGACCCCATTCTGGCTGGCCGCCAGCCGCATCTGTTTTGCCGCCCTATTGCTAACGGCGATCTGGGGTGTGCGCGGCTTCAAACTGTTCAAATCCGAGGCAAACTGGCCCTCGCTGACCCTCATCGGCATCCTCAGCACCGCCCTGCCCTTCATGCTCATCTCATGGGGACAGCAGCATGTCTCCTCTGGCTTCACTGGCGTCAGCATGGCCGCCATTCCGCTGATGGTGCTGCCGCTGGCGCATGTCTTTATCCCGGGTGAGCAAATGACCCTGCGCCGCGTGATCGGGTTTGCCATCGGCTTTGCCGGGGTGGCGGTCCTGCTGGGCAGCACCGCGTTTGAAAGCAGCGGCGCAGCACTTGAAGGCTATGGTCGTGCCGCCTGTCTTGCGGCGGCCGCCTGCTACTCGGTCAGCTCCATCCTGACACGTCGGCTGCCGCCGGTGGATCCATTGGGGCTGGCGGCCATCCTGCTGCTCATCGGGTCCGCGCTCATTATCCCCGTCGCCTGGCTGGCTGAGGGGCCGCCGGTGATCCCTGACACCCGCACGCTGTTTATCGCAGCGGTCCTCGGCCTGATCCCAACCGCCGCCGCAAATCTCTTGCGCGTGATCGTGGTCCGCGAGGCGGGCCCCACCTTCATGACACTGACGAATTATCAGGTGCCGGTCTGGGCCGTGGTGCTGGGCGCCGTCTTTCTGGGCGAAGAGTTGCCGCCCGCGATGCTGATCGCGCTGCTGCTGATCCTCAGCGGCCTGTGCATCAGCCAGTTTGGCGCCCTGACACGGCTATTCGGGCGCACAGGAAAATAGCCCACAGACTAAAAAACGCCCGCCAGCTGACAAATCAGCGGCGGGCCATTCCTGTGTTTCGTATCGCAATCCAGAGACCGTTCTAGGTCGCGACCGCTGCCTCAACCGCAGCAACCACACTATCCACCGTTGCCGTCAGCATCTCGGTGTCTTCGCACTCAGCCATCACCCTAACCAGCGGTTCAGTGCCTGATTTACGGATCAACAGACGACCCTGTTCGGCCAGCGTTTCCTCTGCCACCTTGATCGCCGTCTGGACCTGATCGCTCTCCAGTGGCGTCTGGCCGGCGGCAAAGCGGACGTTTTTCAACAGCTGCGGCACCGGTGTAAATTGCTGCGCAAGCTGAGAGGCCGGTTTATCAGCGCGCACCATCTCGGCCAGGAAATGCAGCCCAGCCATCAACCCGTCACCGGTGGTGGCATAATCCGTCATCACGATATGGCCGGATTGCTCACCACCAAGGTTGAACCCGCCCTCGCGCATCCGCTCCACCACATAGCGGTCGCCGACAGCCGTGCGCTGAAGGTCGATGCCCCGCGCCGCAAGATGACGCTCCAGCCCAAGGTTCGACATGACGGTCGACACCAGCGCATCCCCCGCCAGCACACCGTCCTCAGCCCAGCGTGTTGCCAACAGCGCCATCAACTGATCACCGTCAGCCACCTTGCCGGTCTCATCGATCAGGATCACCCGGTCCGCATCACCATCCAGACAGATGCCAACATGGGCACCATGAGCGACAACGGTCTCCGCCGCCGTGCCCGGATGGGTCGATCCGCAATCGCGGTTGATATTGGTGCCATCCGGTGAAACCCCCACCGGGATCACCTCCGCGCCCAGCTCCCACAGGATCTCAGGCGCGGCCCGGTGCGCCGCCCCATTGGCGCAATCAATCACGACCTTCAGCCCATCAAGACGGATATCACGCGGCAGGGAGCTCTTGACCCGCTCGCCATACCGAAACCGCGCATCATCAATCCGTTTGGCGCGCCCGATGTTCTGTGCCTGCGCAGGCTCAACACCCGCTTCGATCAGGGCTTCCAGCTCCATCTCAACGGTGTCGGACAGTTTGAACCCATCGGGGCCGAAAAACTTGATGCCATTGTCCGCCGCCGGATTGTGGCTGGCAGAAATCATCACGCCCAGATCAGCCCGCATCGACCGTGTCATTAGGCCAACGGCCGGGGTCGGCACCGGGCCAAGCAGCAGCACATTCATCCCGGTCGAGGTCAGCCCTGCCGTCAGCGCGCTTTCGAACATATAACCGGACAGGCGGGTATCCTTGCCAATCACGACCCGGTGCACACCGGAGGCATCGCGCCGGAAATACCGGCCCACGGCAGCGCCGATGCGCAGTGCCATATCTGCAGTCATAGGATGAATATTGGCAGTGCCGCGCACGCCATCAGTGCCAAAGAATTTGCGCATATCAGCCCTTTCGGTCGGGGTCTTATCGGACGGCCTGCCACAGGCGAACCGCCTGCGCCGTCTCAGCAACATCATGCACCCGCAGGAATTGCACGCCTTGGGCCAGGGCTGCAAGCCCTACCGCGATGGATCCAGGCGCACGGGCGGCGGCATCCGGCTCATGACCCAGTTTGCCAATGAACCCCTTGCGAGAAACGCCCAGCAGGATCGGGCAGCCAAGGCTGTGAAACAGACTAAGGTTTCGCAACAGGGTCAGATTGTGCTCCAGCGTTTTGCCAAAGCCGATGCCGGGATCGATCACGATCTGCTCACGTACCACGCCGATATCCTCCAGCCGGTCAATCTGCGCCTTGAGGAAATCATAAACGTCGAGCAACACGTTATCATAGGTAGGACTGTCCTGCATCGTCGCGGGATCGCCCTGCGCATGCATGATACAGGCGGGCACCCCGGCCTGCGCCGTCAGTGGCGCCAGCGCCGGATCAAAGGTAAAGCCGGACACATCATTGGTGAGGCTCGCGCCAGCCTCCAGCGCCTCGGCCAGCACCACTGCCTTGCGGGTGTCGATGGAAATCGGAACCTGCGACCCGGCACGGATCGCGGCAATCACCGGCGCGGTGCGGCGGATTTCCTCCTCCTCAGGCACAAGCTCGGCGCCGGGACGGGTGGATTCGCCGCCAACATCAATAATACTGGCCCCATCCGCCACCATCTGAAGCGCAGCTGCGCAGGCCGTGCCGACTTCATCATGCTGGCCGCCGTCGGAAAAACTGTCTGGCGTTACATTCAGAATGCCCATGATCTGTGGCTGGGTCATATCCAGCCCGGCAATCGTCGCCCGCCGTGCCGTCAGCCTGTGCCGCACATCCTCGGGCAGCAGCCCCGCGGGCATCAGCCGTGGCGGTGCGCCGCGGTCCAGCACTTCGACTTGGGTAAACCAAAGAGCGCCACTGATCAGCGACAATGCTCCCTCGGGGCGGTTTTCCCCGTGCTGAACCAGCGGTCGGTAATAACTCACAGTTGGGTCTGCTCCACATCCACAGCGCGCAGTGGCACCCCCGGATTGTCAGGCAGTGCAGCGCCAATCACGATCATTTCGCCAGCCTCGAATGTGGCGGCGAACCACGCAGCCAACGCCACCGCTTCCGAAGGCGCAGCCGAAGGGCCATCTACCGCATCCAAAACGATTTTTGACGGTGCCCAGACGCAAATCTGCCCGTTTTTCATGGCCCAGTCCAGCTCTGTCCGCGTGGAAACCACAACGCAGCGGTCATCCTTTGCGGCCAGCCGCCAAGCGTTCTGTTCAATGGCCAGCAGATCAATCCGCCGCTGGGTCCATTTGTGACCCGTTTGCGGTGTTGCCAGCTCATGCGCGCCGACACAAAGGATCAGCGGACGCTGGCGGCACTGCATCTGGTCAATCCAACCACTCAACCCGTCGCTGTCGATGGCGCTGTTGGACAGATACATCAGCCTTGGATGCGGGCGCTCTTCGCTGTCCACCTCGCTGGCAACCTGATCGCGCGCGCGCACAATCTCGACGCCCAACGCACCGGGGCCTCGGTCCAACTTTTCGATCCGCACAAAGGCGCGCACCGCCTGCGGTTCCAGAAGGATCCGCTCCGCAACCCGCTCCGCCAGAGTTTCCAGCAGGTTCAACCGCTCTTCCGACAACTCATGCGCGATCGCCTCAGTCACACGATCATAGGACAGGATGCGGTCGACATCGTCGTCCAGATCCGCCGGCAGCGGCGCAATTTCGACAACCACGTTGAAGCAGATCCGCTGGGTCGTGCCGCGCTCCGCCTGAAAGGCGCCGATCTCGACCTCTACCGTATGATCCCGAAGCGAAATCCGGTCCAACGGTCCACGCGAGGCCGTGGCCTCCGACCGTTCCGAAGGGTGCGCAAATGCGAGACGAATTTCTGACGACATGACGAACGGGCCCCTGAACTGGCTATCTGGCGGTGAGGTTCCAGCATAAACATGCGGCGCCCGCATAACAGGCCTTCATGCGCCATACCAGTGGCCGAAAGCGGCGCTGCCGAGATTTCCGCCCCGGCAGCCAAGCCCCAAAACACGCCTTAGTTGTTCAATGCGGTCCGGAACCGGTCATCACGGTAGAACAGATGAACGCCGATCCGCGCGGTCTTGGTGAAGCTTTTGCTCCAGCGCGGGCGCACCGCCGTGGTGTGATAATAGGTGGCGCCATCGGTGATCCCGGTGGTTGCCCCGTCCATTACCAGACGCGCCACTTTTGAGACCCGCTCAAACGCCGTCTTTTCGCGGATCACTTCCTTGTGGCCATCACAGGTGTAGGTAAACTGGCACTGGTATTTGCGACCTGTGCCCTGATTGATCACCGCGCAGAGACTATTGGGAAACTGCGAGGATTTGACCCGGTTCATGATCACCTCGGCGACGGCAAACTGCCCCTTCACGGTCTCGCCCCGCGCCTCAAAGTAGAGCGCTTCAGCAAGACAGGCGAAATTGTCGCCCCCTTTGGCGGCAGGAACACTGTCCAGCCAGGCCGTGGTGAATTTAACTTCGGTCGGCTTGGACTTCTTGTCCGAGCGGCTGAAGTTGAAAAAATTGTTCAAACGCCCCGTTGGCACGGCGTTCAGGGTGGATTGCTCACGTTTGAACAGCGCGTCCAAACCAGAATCCGCATATACATCTTTGGCCGCTGCCAAGGCGGCAGCAAACACGGCAGCTACTGTCAGAATCTTCATCAGGGTATCCCCACTAGAAAGGTCGCGCACGGCCATCCCAACGTCACGCGATCGCACCTCCTAGTGGAAATCCCTGCAAACGTCCAGCGACGGGACAGCGCACCCCGCTGACCGCTGGGTAGGCGTCAATCCGCCCGCATATCCTGCGACTGAGAAAGCCCCTTGTTTTCCTTAGGACTTTAAGGATTCGCGTGGAGATTTTCCGGTTTGGCTGGAAATCGCCAATTGCGCTGCAGCAAGCCGCGCCACAGGCACCCGGAACGGGGAACAGGAGACGTAATCGAACCCTGCTTCGCGGCAAAACGCAATCGATTCGGGGTTGCCGCCATGCTCCCCACAGATCGACAGCGTGATATCCGGGTTTTCCGCCCGCCCCCGCTGCACCCCCAGTTTCAGCAGCTCGCCCACACCATCGGTGTCCAGCACGTGAAACGGATCCTCGGGAAAGACCCCCTGATTGACATAGGCCGACATGAACCGCCCGGCGTCATCGCGTGACATGCCGTAGGTCATCTGTGTCAGATCGTTGGTTCCGAAGCTAAGGAACGCCGTATGCGGTGAAATTTCACCGGCCCGCAGCGCCGCGCGCGGCGTCTCCACCATTACGCCAAGACGATAGGCGAAATCCTCACCCCGTTCGGCCTTCACCGCCAGCGCCACCGCATCAATGCGCGCCTTCACCAGCTCCACCTCGCGCTTGGCAGAGACGAGCGGGATCATGATCTCCGGCACCACCGGCTCACCTTCCTTGGACGCATCAAGCGTCGCCTCAAAGATGGCGCGCGCCTGCATGTCGTAAATCTCCGGCACCGTCACCCCCAGCCGTACGCCGCGCAGGCCCAGCATGGGGTTGTATTCTTCCATCTCTTCAACCCGCCGGGTCACATCGCTCACCGGGATGCCCAGCGCCTCAGACAGTTCACGCTGTCCGGATTTGGAGGTCGGAAGGAATTCATGCAACGGCGGGTCAAACAGCCGGATACAGACCGGCAACCCTTCCATGATGCGGAACAGCGCAAAGAAATCCTCCTGCTGCATCGGCAAAAGCCGCGCCAGCACCGCCGCCCGCCCCTCCGAGGTTTCGGCAAAGATCATCTCCCGCATCACCGTCAACCGACCGGGATCAAAGAACATATGCTCGGTACGGCACAGCCCGATCCCTTGCGCATTGAACTTGCGCGCAGTTTCAGCATCTTCCGGCGTATCCGCATTGGCGCGGATGCCAATGTCGCGCACCTCATCTGCCCAGGTCAGCAATGTCTGGAACGCCCCATCTTCCGCCGCCTCCAGCATCTCTGGCTGCCCGGCCAGAACCTCGCCGCTGCTGCCATCAATCGTAATGGTATCGCCACGCGTCAATACACGCCCGTCCGTCGCAACCAACTGTTTGCGTTTGCTGTGAAATTTGAGGTTGGAGGCGCCCACGATACAGGGCAGCCCCAGCCCCCGGCCAATCACCGCCGCATGGCTGGTGATGCCGCCCCGTTCCGTCAGCACCCCAACCGCGGCGTGCATGCCGCGCACATCCTCGGGGGAGGTTTCGCGCCGCACCAGAATGCACGGCTCGCCCCGCGCCGCACTGGCCTGCGCCTCCGCCGCCGTAAACACCAGCCGCCCGGTGGCCGCACCGGGGCTGGCGGCAATGCCATGGCCAATCACGTCACGGGTCGCATCCGGGGCCACCTGCCGGTGCAGCAGCTCGGTCAAGATATGGGCATCCACCCGCATGATCGCTTCCGCACGCGGGATGATACCATCCTCCGCCAACGCCACCGCGATCCGCACCGCCGCTTGCGCCGACCGGGTGACGCGCACCCCGTCAAGGATATGCACCGCGCCGCTGACGATCACAAATTCCACCTGCATTTCCTCACGCAGGCGCTGCCGCATCAGCCGCGCGTGGGATTTCAGATCGGCAAAGGCTTCCGGCGCAGAGTCCTCCAGCGAGGGCCCGCGCGGATCCTGCTCCAGAAACAGCGCCTCGGCCCCAGCCCCCAGCGCATCGCGCCCCTGGCTCTGGCTCAGGTAGCGCCCGGTGATCTGCGGCTGGCCGGTCTTGGTATTCACCAGTTGCAACACGCCCGAGCCGCATTCGCCCTGACCAAACCCCGGCACCATTTCCTGCACCACCAGCCCCAGCCCCGCATCTGCAGGCGCGCCCTTGGCCTGTCGCAACAACCGCGCCGAGGTGCCCTCCCAGGCCCGCGCCATGGAGCGCAGCACCGCCGCCAGCTGCTCCGCCGGATTCTGCGGAAACGGCTCATCCGTCTCCGCCTCATAGGCATGCAGAACTTCACTCAGTGCATCCGGCCCGCCGTCCTCGACATCGTCAAACACATCCGGGTCCAGCCGCGCCACATGCACCGCATAGGACTGCACAAACCGCAGATAGAGCGCCGCCGCGCCGTCACGCCCCAGACTGTCGCAAAGGTCAACATAGCGCGCGTCATTCATGCCAATGTTCAGGATCGCACCGGGTCCGCCCCAATCCGGGTCCTGTGACGAGGGCCGCACGCAAAGCAGCGCATCCGCTGGAAACGCCTCAACAATCGCCGCCATATCGGGCATCTCGCCCTGGGCAATGCCATGCACCGCCTGAAACGACAACGCCACGGTCCGCGGCACCGGAAGATCCAACCGCACCAGCCGTTGCAGACATTTCGCCCGCCCGCCATGGGTGGAATTGGCAATTGGCGCCACCGGGGTGATCAACAGCGAATCCGGCGCTTCATTCTGTGGCGTCTGGGCCATGTCCTGATCATCTTTCTGCACTGCGGCGCCTTTCCTTTGCCATGCAGCATAGCCGCGTCCCCGGTTCCCGCAAGAAAAAGCACGGCCGCCACGCAGCACCCCCCCGAAAAAGCAGAAAACCCGGCGCGCCCCTCAGGTCGCGCCGGGTTTTAAGACTGTCATTCATGCGACGGGTGCAGCCGCGCGGCCTATTACGGCGCCCTTAACCTTCGATGCGGCTGAGGTCGGCAACCTGCCCACAGACTTTGCGGATCTGGCTGAGGAGGTTCAGACGATTGCGGCGCACCACCTCATTGTCCGAATTCACCTGCACCGCCTCAAAAAACGCATCCACCGGTGCGCGCAGCGCCGCCATGCTGCCCATGGCAGCCGCGAAATCTTCGGCTTCGATGGCCGAAGAGATCGCCCCCTCGCTGGTCGCCAGCGCATCAAACAGGGCAATCTCGCTGTCATCCTCGGCAAATTTCTTGTCCGCGCCATAGGAATATTCGACGCCATCCTTCTCCTCGGCCTGCGCCAGAATATTGTTGGCCCGCTTGAAGCCCTGCAACAGGTTGGGGCCATCCTCGGATTTCATGAAGTCTTCCAGCGCACGCGCCCGTTTCACCAGCAGCGTCAGGTCATCATTGCCGTCCATCGCGATGCAGGCGTCGATCACATCATGGCGGATACCCTGATCGCGCAGGAAGACCTTGAGGCGGTCGTGGAAGAAACCTAGCAGGTTTTGCGATTTCTTCTCAAACTCAGAAGAGTCTTCCGTTTTCATGGTGAAGACACCCAGCAGGCTCATCCGCACATCATTCTCCAGCACCAGCCGGATCACCCCCAGCGCGGCGCGGCGCAGGGCGAAGGGGTCTTTTGACCCGGTGGGCTTTTCATCAATCGCCCAGAAGCCGGTCAGCGTGTCCAGCTTGTCCGCCAGCGCCACGGCGACTGACACCGGCTCTGTCGGCACATCGTCAGACGGGCCAAGCGGCGAATAATGCGCTTCGCAGGCGTTGGCGACGTCCTGCGGCAGGCCAGCTGCATCGGCGTAGTAGCGGCCCATCAGGCCCTGCAGTTCCGGGAACTCATAAACCATTTCAGACGACAGATCGGCCTTCGCCACCCGCGCCGCCTGCTCTGCCAGATCCGCATCCGCGCCAACCACCGGCGCGATTTCCCGCGCCAGTGCAGCGATGCGGTCAATCCGCGCCGCCTGCGTGCCCAGTTTGTTGTGGAAGGTGACATTTCCCAGCTTCGCAACCCAAGGCTCAAACCCGTGTTCGGTCACCGTGCGCAGATCGTTCTCCCAGAAGAACTTCGCATCGGCCAGACGCGCCGACAGCACCTTTTGATTGCCCGCCAGAATGGTCGCGCCATTGTCGGCGGTCTCGCGGTTGGCAACGGTGATGAATTTCTCGATCCGCCCGGTCTTGGGATTGCGCACGGAGAAGAACTTCTGATGTTCTTTCATCGAGGTCTGCAGGACCTCCGGCGGCAGGGCCAGGAACTCATCGTCAATGGCGCCCATCAGCACCACCGGCCATTCCACCAGACCGGCAACCTCCGCCAGCAGCCCCTTGTCCTCGACAACCTCCAGACCGCTGGCGAAGGCCTGATTGGTGGCCTCCTGCCAGATCGCCGCTTCCCGCTCCGCCGGATCCAGCACCACATGGGCGCGCTTCAGCTTGGCAGCATAGTCATTAAACCCGGTGACAGTGATCTGATCGGGCGCCATGAAACGGTGACCATAGGTGGTATTGCCCGCCTGAATACCGTCGATATCCAGCGGCACCACCTCAGCGCCGTCTTCTTTCGACAGAATGCAGAGGATCGACTGCAGCGGGCGCACCCAGCGTAAAGTTCCGGTGCCCCAGCGCATCGATTTGGACCAGGGGAAATTGCGGATGGTGTCTTCCAGCACCTCGGCAATGATTTCTGCCGCCGGGCGGCCCGGCTTTTCGATCAGCGCGAAATAGACCGCGCCCTTGGGGGTGTCGCGCTCCTCCAGCTGGTCACGGGTCAGGCCCGCCCCACGCAGAAAACCTTCGATGGCCTTGTCCGGCGCACCCACTTTCGGCCCCTTGCGCTCTTCACGCACGGTTGGGGAATGCTCCAGCAGACCTTCCATGGCCAGCGTCAGACGACGCGGCGTCGACAGCGCATGAGCGCCGGCATAGGTCAGACCCGCCTCAACCAGACCATCGGTCATACGCTTTTTCAGATCCTCCGCCGCACGCGCCTGCATACGGGCCGGGATTTCCTCGGAAAACAGTTCAATCAGAAGATCAGGCATCAGATGTCCTTACGGATGGCCGCGCATCCGGGCGCAGCAATAAGAAGAGAAAGGGCAGACAGGGCGCAGGTGGTCATCAGTTCCCCTCGCCAGCCTCGGGCCGGGGCGGGCATTCCTCGCCCACAACGGTGCCGTCATAGGCTTTCTGGCCGCAGTCATTCAGCTCGTGCCAGACATAGCCGCGCCCTGCGTCGGTCACCGCCACGATCCGGTCCACGCCGTAGGAGATGTTCTTGACCGACAGGAAGCTCTCGGCGCGCCCCTCTGCCAGAGCTGCACCAATGGCTTCGGCATCGAAGCAGTCAAACCAACCCGGCGCATTACGCGGTTCCTTTTGATCCGACAGCACAAACAGCTGCGCCAGCTCTTCGGGCTTCAGATCGGTGGCAAAACAGGCGCGGTAACGAATGGGAGAGCTTTCGGCGTCAATCGCCTCAAACCCGCTGTAACGGATCGGCAATGGCTCTCCATCGCCAAGCGGCATCAACATCACATCGCGGCCCGGCTGCAGCGCGACGTCCTCGTAGAACCCATAGACCTGAAGGTAATACATCGCCGCCCCGGCCACGAGACCAGAGAGGATCAGGATCAGCGAAAGGAACTTGCCCATATCCGTGGACTCCTCGTGAAAGCGCGGCGCGGCTTACGCCGCGTGGCCGCCGGCTGCGGTCTGCACAAAGGCGTCGGCGCATTGTTTGGCCAGCGCCCGCACCCGACCGATATAGGCCTGACGTTCGGTCACCGAAATCACCCCGCGCGCATCCAGCAGGTTGAAGACATGGCTGGCCTTGATGCATTGGTCATACGCGGGATGCGCCATGACGATGCGTTTGCCGGTCTTCGGGTCGATATGCTCCTGTGCCAGAATGGCGGCGCATTCGGCTTCGGCCTCCTCAAAATGGCGCAGCAGGACTTCGGTGTTGGCCACGTCAAAGTTCCACCGCGCGTATTCTTCCTCGGTCTGCTTGAATACATCGCCATAAGACAGCGGGATCAGCGCGTCCGGGTCGTTGAACGGCATGTCCATCACGTGGTCAACGCCAAGGATATACATCGCCAGACGCTCCAGACCATAGGTCAGCTCACCCGATACAGGATGGCAGTCGTGGCCGCCAACCTGCTGGAAATACGTGAACTGCGAAACTTCCATACCGTCGCACCAGACTTCCCAGCCCAGCCCCCAGGCGCCCAGCGTCGGGCTTTCCCAGTCGTCCTCGACAAAACGGATGTCGTGCATCTCCATATCGACACCGATCGCTTCCAGCGAGCCGAGATACAGCTCCTGCAGGTTCGGCGGCGACGGTTTGATCAGCACCTGATACTGGTAATAGTGCTGCAACCGGTTGGGGTTTTCACCATAGCGCCCGTCCGTCGGGCGGCGCGAGGGCTGCACATAGGCCGCGGCCCAGGCCTTCGTGCCAAGCGCGCGCAGCGTTGTCGCCGGGTGAAAGGTACCGGCACCCACCTCCATGTCGTAGGGCTGCAGAATGGCGCAGCCTTTGGAAGCCCAGTAGGTCTGAAGCCTCAGGATGATCTCTTGGAATGAGCGCGGGGCGCCTTTGGTGTCGGTCATGTTTCTTCCCTATGGGGGCAGCAAATCCGGGGTTCTTCCTATGCAAGCCCCGGCCTAGGGTCAACGGCACATCGCGGCACAGGCCCGTCCAACCGCCCCGAAGCGCCCCCACTGGCCCGCTTACCCCCGTCAGCGGCCAGTCAGCGTCCAGTCAGACCATCGGCAAACGGCCGTCAGGCCAGCGTCAAAGCCCGAATTTGGCATCAGCGCCCCGGTTTTCCCCCTGCGAAGAGGAGTTCCCTTCGCGCCGCGAAAGTGGTTATGTGCGCGCCAACGATCGATCACCCGATAGAGGCCTTTTGATGAAGACTTTGATTGCTACGCTGGCACTGTCCCTGATGGCGCTGGCAGCCGCCTTTTCAGGCGTTGCCACCGCCCAGACCAGCCCCCAACAATCCGCACAGGACACCGTCTGGATCCAAATCGCCGCCCGCGCCTCGCTGCGCGAAGCCCAGTCCGAGGCGCAGGAGTTTGCCGCCCGCCTGCCCGATGTCTCCGGTTTCGCACTCGGCGGTGGCTGGTACGGTATCGTGCTTGGCCCTTATGCGCGCAACGATGCGGATCGGGTGTTGCAGGTCTACCGCGCCGAACGTCAGATCCCGCGCGACAGTTTCATCGCTTTTGGCCGCAACCTTGGCAATCAGTTCTACCCGACAGCGGCCAGCGCAAACACCGAAACGCAGCCCTCCGTCGAAAGCCCGGTTCTGGAGCCCATCGACCCCGCAGTGGTGACCGAGGCGCCGGCAGACCCGGCAGCCTCCGCCCAGACACTGCTGCCTGATGAAACCCCCGCCGAGGCCCGCCGCAGCGAATCCCGCCTCACCCGCGAAGAGCGCAAGGATCTGCAGATCGCGCTGAAGGCGGCCGGGTTCTACACCTCCACCATCGACGGGGCCTTTGGTCGTGGCACCCGTGGGTCCATGTCGGACTGGCAGTCGGCGCGTGGCTATGCGCCCACCGGTGTGCTGACCACGGCCCAGCGTCAGGCCCTGATGGATGAATACAACGCGCCGCTGATCTCCGTCGGTATGGCCCCGCTTACGGATACAAAGGCCGGGATCGCGCTGAACATCCCCGCTGGTGAGGTCACCTTTGACCGTTATGAATCGCCCTTCGCCCTGTTCAAGAGCAGCGGTGATCTCGGCGCGCAGGTCCTCCTGATCAGCCAGCCCGGCGACAAACGCACGCTCTATGGTCTTTATGACATCATGCAGACGCTGAAGATCGTGCCGCTGGACGGCCCGCGCCAGCGCAGCGGCAACAGCTTCACCCTTGAAGGGCGTGGCAATGGTATCGTCTCCTACACCGAGGCCCGGCTGGCCAACGGGGAGATCAAAGGCTTCACGCTGGTCTGGCCGATGGGCGATGATGATCGCCGCGCCCGTGTGCTGGCCGAGATGCAAAACAGCTTCGAACGTATTGATGGCGTGCTTGACCCCGCCGCCGGGGCCGATGCACCGCAGAATGTCGATCTGGTCTCCGGTCTCGACGTGCGCAAACCGCGCCTGTCGCGCTCGGGCTTCTATGTCGATGCCAAGGGCAGCGTTGTGACCACCTCTGATGTGGTTGCGGGCTGCGCGCGGGTTACGCTGGATCACGAATATCAGGCCGAGGTTGCCTTCAACGACAGTGCCGCGGGGATTGCCGTGTTGCGCCCGGTTGAGCCGCTCGCTCCGATGGCCGTTGCCACTCTCGCCAGCGCCTCTGCGCGCCTCCAGTCCGATATCGCCGTGTCCGGTTTCTCTTATGAGGGCGTTCTGGGCGCTCCAAGCCTCAGCTGGGGCAGCCTGCAGGATGTAAAAGACCTCAGCGGCAACACAGGTGTCTCGCGTCTGCAACTGACCAGCCAGCCAGGCGATGCAGGCGGTCCGGTGCTGACCACGGATGGCGCCGTCCAAGGCATGTTGCTGAGCCAGAGCAAAGGCGCCACGCAGCTGCCCGACGGCGTCAGCTTCGCCGCCAACGCCGATAGTCTGCGCAGCGCGCTGAGCAGCGCCGGGGTGACCGTCACAGACGCCAGCGCCGGGGCCACGGCCCTGCCCGTTGGGGCCCTCACCCGTCAGGCCAGCGGTATGACCGTATTGGTCAGCTGCTGGGAGTGATCAGCCGCTGCCACGGCACTCCAAAAAATCAACAAAGGCCGGAGCACTTCTACTCCGGCCTTTTTTCATATATCTAGACACGCCTGCGCAAAGGAGTATGAAGCGTGGCTCAATAGGCGTGGATACGCCCGTCCCAGGTGTGAAAACAGCCGGTGGTTTCCGTGCTCAGCACATCAAATTCATGCATCAGCCCAGCCACGGATTCCTGCACCGAGATATCGCCCTCATCGCCACCCATATCGGTGCGCACCCAACCGGGGTGATAAATCCCGACGGCAATTCCTTCGGGCAGCAGATCAGTGGCCAGATTGCGCCCGATGTTCAGCGCCGCCGCCTTTGAGGCGCGATAGGCATAGCTGCCGCCGGGCGCGCGGGCGTGGCTTGCCATCTGCGAGGAAATGATTGCGATCTTCGGATCCGCCGCCAACCGCAGGTTCGGCAACAGCGCCTGCACCGTCAGGAAGACACCGGTGACATTGGCCGCCAGCGTCTTGCCCCAGACCTCAGCCGAGTAATCCTCCAGCGCCATCGATTTATCGAGGTAGACCCCGGCATTGCAGACCAGAAGATCCACCGGACGCCCCTTCAGCTGCGCGGCAAACCGCGCCTGCTGACCGGGATCAGTCACATCCAGTCGCACACCAGAGGAATGATCGCGCGAGGTGCCGGTCACCTCGTGCCCCTCCTCCCGCAGCTTGGCCACCAATTCACGGCCAATGCCCCGGCTGGTTCCTGTCACGACGACATGCATAAACGGTCTTCCTTCAATTGGTTTTTCTATTGGGCAGGAAGGGCAGCGGCAGCACCGGCACGCCCTCCTCGATCAGGGCCTTTGCCTCTTCCGGCTTGGCCTCACCGTGAATCGCCCGCTCTGGTGTGTCGCCCAAATGCATGGCGCGCGCCTCACTGGCAAAATCCTTACCGACGTAATCTGAATTTGTCTCGACCTTGCGCCGCAGCTCGGCCACCGCCGCCTCCAACTCTCCCGAGGGGGTGCTCAGCGCGCCTGCTCCAGGTGCCACCGCCGCCGGGGGGCGTGACGGCGCAGCGGTGGCTGGCGCAGGTGGCGACATCTTAGCAGGCGCAGCCGCATTGCCTGGCTCAGCCTCCCCGACCGGGGACACGGCCTTGCGACCGGGGCGCACCCGCGGTGCCATGATCGCCTTTTCAACCTGACTGGAGCCGCAATGCGCGCAGGACACCATCCCTGCCGCTGCCAACTTATCAAAAGCGGCAGCCGACTGGAACCAGCTGTCAAAACGATGCCCTTCGGCGCATTTCAGAGCGTATCGTATCATCACCATCACTCTTATCAGGAGGGGATGATTAAATCTTCAATCCCCCGAAGTGCAAGGGCAGAAGCGCCCGCGCCACAGTTCACGTCACATCGGTGCCGCAGGTTCGGGCCGCGATGGACGATCTAACGCGGGGCCAGCAACCGGTCCTGCAGCCGCGCAACCAGAACCTCATGCGGCTGATCCGCCGCAACAGCAAGCCGGCGCAACCCGAAATGCACCCGCGCCATTTCCTGATAGTAGCCCGCGTAGACAAAATTGGTCGTGGCCCCGGCAACAGCCCCCAACACCGGCACGGTCTGTGCCGCCAGTTTCTGGCCCAGCACCACACTGAGCCGGGGCGCCACCTGGGCAATCAGCTTTTGCACCGCGCCACCGGTCAGCCCCAGCCTCAGCGACAGAAACCCCAGGTCAGCGCCGTCATCCGCCGCCAGCGGCCCCGCTGAGGCAAACACCCGGATACAGTCAAAGCGCACGCCATCTGCCTCGGGGTCAAAACCTTCTTCGGCGGCCACCCCCTGTATGCTGCGCAACAGGAACGCCGTTGTTGCAGGCAGCTCCACCAGCGCGCCCGGCAGACCGCCCATCCCCCCCGCAGCGCCCATCGCAGCACTCACCGCGCGATTGACACCGGAGGGCTGGTCCGGCAACACCCGCCGAGACCCGCTGGCCCCCTGCATCGCCAATTGCAGCGCCTGCTCGGTGGCACCATCCAACCGGCTCCGCACCGAGGCGGGCAGTTTGTCCAAAAGCCCGTCGACAGAGCCGCCCAGAAGGTTCAGGATCTGGATCCCGAGCCCACCGGCCGCGCGATAGCGCTCCGCCAACGCCGTCAGCTCCGCCTCCACGGCGGCAGCGTCCAGCGGCTTGGTCAGGTCCGTGTTTAGGGCCGTATCAGGGGTCAGGATCTCACTCATAGCGCACCTCTTGTTGCAGAAAATGTTTGTATTCCCGCCCCGTATTTCAAGATAGCAACCGTTCGCCGCCGCCACCAAACCCCTCAGCCCGGCGTCTGCGACCCGCTCCAGCGCAGCACCTGACCGTGCACATTCGCCCAGCTTTCAGGCACCAGATCCAGCCCCAGCACCCGGTCCGGGTTTGTCGGCGGCGGCATGTCGACCCCGCACAATGGGGTGAAGCCGAAGCGGACATAATAGGGCGCGTCCCCGACCAGCAGGACCCGGCTCCAGCCACGCTCTGCCGCCTTGGCAAGGCTGTCACGGATCAGCGCACCGCCCAGCCCCTCCCCCTGATGGGTCGGGTGAACGGCCACCGGCCCCAGCAGCAGCGCAGGCCATGCCGCATCGCCGATCCGCACTGGCCAGAACCGGATCGCCCCGGCCAGAATGCCGCCCTCGTCCCGCGCCACCTGGCTCAACCCGTTGACCGGCGGCACGGCTTCGCGCAGGCGATAGGACGACAGCGCCTCGCGCCCCGGCGCAAAGCACAGATCATAAAGCGCCTCGACCTCCCACCGGTCCTCGGGCTGCTCTGCCTTCAATTCAATCACGCCGCCCTGCCTCCACGCCCGTCGCCGTCCCTGCCGACACGGATCGTGACTGTCGCACCTGCGGGCTTTGTCCCACAGCGCGCGGCAATCTCTCCCGGCAGGCTGGTCATCGGCCTAACACGGGCGTAAGCCTTGGGCAAACCCCGGCGACCGGATCCGCGAGCAAAACCAGCGCGCTACCGCCTTCGCCAAGACATAGGAGACCCGCAGATGTTCTACCGCCCAGAAGATGGCCACGGCCTGCCGCACAACCCGTTCAACGCCATTGTGACCCCGCGCCCCATCGGCTGGATCTCGTCACGCGGGGCGGACGGCGGCAACAATCTCGCGCCCTATTCCTTTTTCAACGCGGTCGCCTATGAACCGCCGCAGGTGATGTTTGCCTCCACCTCCGCCAAGGCGGATCGCGACGGCACCAAGGACAGCGTCGCCAATATCGAGGAGACCGGCGTGTTCTGCGTCAATGTGGTGTCTTATGCGCTGCGGGATGCGATGAACGCCAGCTCTGCACCGCTGCCAAAGGACATCAATGAGTTCGAACATGCAGGGCTTGAGATGGCCGATTGCGAGACCATCAGCTGTGGCCGCGTCGCCGCCGCCCCCGCCGCGCTGGAATGCAAATTGACGCAGATCGTGACCCTGCCCGGCGCTGCCAACAAGGTGGTCTTCGGCGAGGTGGTCGGCGTCCATCTGGATGACAGCTGTCTGAACGACGGCACCTTTGATGTCACCCGGTTCCAGCCGCTGGCACGCCTTGGCTATCGCGACTACTCTGTTGTCCGAGATCTCTTCTCCCTCACCCGCCCCGACCAATGAGGCCCTGCAATGCCCCTTCCCGATCCAAGGCGCCGCAATCCCATCACTCTGCCCGACGGCACCGCGCACGCAGGCACCGTGATGCTGGCCGAGGCGATTGACCACCCGAATTTCACCATCGGTGCCTATACCTATGCCTCCGCCTTTGAGCCGCCATCGGACTGGGCCAGCCGCCTGGCTCCCTATCTTTTTGCCGGATCCCGTGAACGGGTGGTGATTGGCAAGTTCTGCCAGATCGCCGACAGCGTGCGCTTCATCACCGCCTCCGCCAATCACGCGCAGGATGGGCTCAGCTGCTATCCTTTTCCGGTGTTTGACCAGACCCAGATGGCGGGGTTTCAACCCGATACCCGCGATACTATCGTGGGCAATGATGTCTGGATCGGCTATGGCGCGATGATCCTGCCCGGTGCAAAAATCGGCGATGGGGCGATCATCGGCGCAGGCGCCGTGGTGCGCGGCTCCATCCCGCCCTATGCCATCGCCACCGGAAATCCCGCCACCGCCGTAAGGCACCGGTTTTCCAAGCCGCAGATTGCCCGGCTTCTGGCTTTGAAGTGGTGGGATTGGCCAGCCGATCTGATCAGCCGCGCAGAACCGGCCCTTCTGGCCGGGGATCTCGACATGCTGGAGGCTCTGGCCCCGGATTGAACCGGGATCGAACCGGGGCTGATCGCGGATCGGCCACCCAGCCGGAACACCCCCAAAAACGACAAAACCCGCGACCCCCTTGGGGCCGCGGGTTTTGTTTTTGCCAATCCGGCACGCGTCAGTGGCCGCCCAGGATCCCGGTCTTGACCGAGTAATCGACCGCAACCTGATAGTCCGGGTCGTCATCGCTATCGACCATCAGATGGCCCGCCTTGGTCAACAGCTGATGACAGTCGCGGCTCAGGTGGCGCAGCACCACAGCCTTGCCCTCGGCCTCATACTTGCCGGCCAGTGCCTCAATCGCCTGCAACGCCGACTGGTCCACCACCCGGCTGCGGGCAAAGTCCACAATCACATGATCCGGATCGCCTGCTACGTCAAACAGCTCGATGAACCCATCGGTAGAGCCAAAGAACAGGGGCCCCTCGATCTCATAAACCTTGGCGCCTTTGTCGCTTGCGGACTCGCGGGTATAGGCGTGAATGCGGCGCGCATTGTTCCAGGCATAGGCCAGGGCTGAGACGATCACCCCCACCACAACGGCAATCGCCAGGTCGGTCATCACTGTCACCACGGTCACCAGCACAATGACAAAGGCGTCCATCAGCGGCACTTTGGTCATCACCTTGAAGCTGTTCCAGGCAAAGGTGCCGATCACCACCATGAACATCACCCCCACAAGCGCCGCCAGCGGGATCTGCTCGATCAGCGGCGAGGCCACGACAATGAACGCCAGCAGGAACAGCGCCGCAGTAATGCCCGCAATCCGCGTCCGGCCGCCGGATTTCACGTTGATCATCGACTGGCCGATCATCGCGCAGCCGCCCATGCCGCCAAAGAAACCAGTCACCACATTGGACGCGCCCTGCGCAATGCACTCCTGACTTGCCCCGCCGCGCTTGCCGGTGATCTCGCCCACCAGGTTCAGCGTCAGCAGGCTCTCAATCAGACCAATCGCCGCCAGAATGACCGCATAGGGCAGGATGATCCACAGCGTCTCCAGCGTGAAGGGCGCAAGGGCAGTGCCATAAAGCCCCTCACCCGTGCCAAACGGGTTGTGGAAAGACGGGAAACCACCTTTGATTGAGGCCATATCCCCCACGGTCGGCACATTGATCCCAAAGGCAATCACCAGCGCCGCCATAATGCCAATCCCCGCCAGCGGCGCCGGGATGATTGCGGTGATCTTGGGCGTGCCCCAGATGATCAGCATGGTCAGCCCCACCAGCCCCAGCATCATCATCAACTGCGGACCCGCCAGCCAGGCCTCAGTGTTGCTCGGATCCTTGAACTGCGTCAGCTGCGCCAGGAAGATCACAATCGCCAGACCGTTCACAAAGCCCAGCATCACCGGATGCGGCACCAGCCGGATGAACTTGCCCCAATGCATGACACCGGCGATGATCTGCAGGATCCCCATCAGCACCACGGTGGCAAAGAGGTATTCAACCCCGTGCTGTGCGACCAGCGCCACCATGACCACCGCCAAGGCGCCCGTCGCACCGGAGATCATGCCCGGTCGGCCGCCGAACACAGCCGTGATCAACCCCACCATAAAGGCCGCATAAAGCCCCACCAGCGGATGCACCCCGGCGACAAAGGCAAAGGCCACCGCCTCGGGCACCAGCGCCAGCGCCACGGTCAGGCCGGACAGCAGCTCCGTGCGCACGCGGGAGACGGTAAAGCCCTCATCCTGCATGATGGAAAGATTGGGCGGTGAAATCTGCTTGGCGAGCGTCGCCATAATGCCGCGTGTCATGGGGTCACCTGTGATCGGGAAAGGGTCATGTTAGCGCCGCCCCTAGCGGAATTCCGCCATTGGGGCAAGGGCGCGGCCCTTGGCGCCGCTTTCCATGAGGCCCAACCGCTGATTGGGTCACCCCTCCTGCCCAATTGTTTCGCACGCGAAACATTGCGGCAGCGCTGCTGACATTAAACTTAAGCGGTTGGTAACACTTAGCCACTCGCCCACCTTGAAATGCCCGACGATCCAGTGAACTGTCCTTCCATTGGGATTAGGGGATTTGTGATGCAGCGATTTCGGAGCATTGAGGATTTAGAAGCAATGCTTGGGGCCAACCTTTCGCCGGCGGAACAAAAACTCATTATTATCTGTTCCCAACCGTCGCTAAAAGGCGCTGTATACGATTTCGGTGGGCCAGTTGACGGCGGAAGAGAGGCGAACTTAGAACCCGGCAGGCAAATCCGAACAGAAATACTGCTGCATTGTCTCTACGATTTCTTTGAAACTTGGTCTCAGCGAAATCGCTTGTTCAAAATTGCAGGCGCCCAAATTGTTGGTGAACTTCCGTTTCTCGCCGATAGCAGAATAGCGGCTTCAATCATCTTTGACAGCTGCACTTTTCAAGCAGACATTGAAGCTCCACGCCTCAAAGTCGATGGCGACCTCGTCTTCAAAAATTGCCATATTCAATATCTGGATCTCAGCGGCGCAAAAATCGCGGGAGACCTCAGCTTCGAAGGGCTAAATTCAAGAGGCAGTCACGACCGGGACGGTCGCTCTCTACGGCTTCAGAACATATGCGTTGGTGGTGCTCTCATCATTCGAAAATCCGACACCAATAACACTGTTTCCGGAGTAATTGATTTAACGGCGGCCTCGGTCGGCTCTCTCATTGATGATGCCCATTACTGTAGCGGCCAAGCACAATATATCCTCGCTGGGTTTACCTATAATCGCCTCGGCGGCGCAGCACCTAAAGATGCCAAGAACCGACTTACGTGGCTGGCAAAGGGTGACACTTGGCAGCATCACTTTTCACCCCACCCCTACAAACAACTCGCCAAGGTTCTGCACGACATGGGGCATGAGGCGGATGCAACCAAAATCCGGGTCGCACTCGGAAAAAAGCTGCGACACCACGCCCGCAAAGAGCGCATCGCAAACGCCAAACACCCCATTCACCGCCTGTGTACCATGGCAACAACGCCCGCCCTTTGGATCTGGCATAGCCTCTCCCTGCTCCTGACGGGCCATGGCTTTCGCCCAGAACGCAGCCTGATCGCCTTGGTGCTCCTGTGGGTGCTCGCCACCATCCCCGCCCACCTTGCCTGGGAGGAAGGCAGCTTTGCCCCCAATTCGGCAGTTGCGCTACAATCAGAGAGCTGGGCGATATACGACGCAGACAACAACCACCCGCCTCATCCCAACCCAGCCAACGACTGGAGCCTGACCTCCAGCATTGGCCGCGACTGGGAAAGCTTCTCTGCCATCGCCTACGCCGCTGACGTTGTGGTTCCGATCATCGACTTGGGCCAGACCGACGCCTGGGCACCTTCGACCGAACGGGGCTGGTGGGGCAAGCAGCTATGGTGGCTGCGCTGGGTCTTCACCACCCTGGGCTGGATCGTTACCGCCCTTGGCGCGGCGGCTTTGACGGGGATTATCCGGCGCGAGTGACCGCCGCCTGTCATCTTTCCCCAAATACTCTCGCCGAAGGCCTTGATGCCGCCCAAGGGGCGGTATCAATCACATCATCGCGGTGCCGCCCATTGGGCGGGATCAATCAATTTCCCCCCGGACGCTTGTCAAACCAGCCCCGGCTCATGCACAACCAAGTGAGCAGCACAAGGGACAGATCACGTGACACAGGATACAATGATTGCGGTTATCGGCGGCTCGGGCCTCTATGACATCGACGGTCTCAATGACGCCGAGTGGGTCACGGTGGAAACTCCCTGGGGGGCGCCCTCCGATCAGATCCTGACCGGGAGCTTGGACGGCGTGAAAATGGCCTTCCTGCCCCGTCACGGGCGCGGCCATGTGCATTCCCCGACCGAAGTCCCCTACCGCGCCAATATCGACGCGCTGAAGCAGCTTGGGGTGACGGATGTGTTCTCGATCTCCGCCTGCGGCTCCTTCCGCGAGGAGATGGCGCCGGGGGATTTTGTCATCGTTGATCAGTTCATCGACCGGACCTTCGCGCGCGAGAAAAGCTTCTTTGGCACCGGCTGTGTCGCCCATGTCAGCGTCGCGCACCCCACCTGCGAACGGCTCTCGGACGCGGCGGAGGCGGCGGGCAAAGATGCTGGCATCAAGATCCACCGCGGCGGCACCTATCTCTGTATGGAGGGGCCGCAGTTCTCCTCCATGGCGGAAAGCAAGATGTATCGCAGCTGGGGCTGTGACGTGATCGGTATGACCAATATGCCCGAGGCAAAACTCGCCCGCGAGGCGGAGCTCTGCTATGCCTCCATCGCCATGGTGACGGATTTCGACAGCTGGCACCCTGAACATGGTGCGGTGGAAATCACCGACATTATCGCCACCCTCACCGGCAACTCCGCCAAGGGCCGCGCGCTGGTCCAGCGCCTGCCTGCGCTCTTGGGTCAGACCCGCGCCGCCTGCCCGCACGGCTGCGATACCGCGCTGGAATACGCCATCATGACCGCGCCGGAGAAACGCGACCCCGCCCTGCTTGCAAAGCTGGATGCTGTCGCTGGCCGCGTTCTGGGCTAAAACCCGCGCCCTGCCCCTGATGACCCTGATTGGTTCTGAAAGGTCACAGCCGCAAAAGACAACGGGCACGGGCGGACCCTGCCCTTGTCTGCACCGCGCCCATCAGCGACATATCTTTGGCCGCGCCGCTGCCTATGGGCCGCCGTGGCAAAGACACCGCCCAAAAGGCGATCCATAGAGACGACCAAAAAGGGGACACCCCATGGCCCGCAAAACCGCAGTCAAAGACTACATCCGTACCATCGTCGATTTCCCTCATGAGGGCATCATGTTCCGCGATGTCACCACGCTCTTTGCCGACCCGCGCGGGTTTCGCATGGCCATTGACCAGATGCTGCACCCCTATGCGGGCGAGCAGATCGACAAGGTTGTGGGGCTAGAGGCGCGCGGCTTCATCCTCGGCGGCGCCATTGCGCATCAGCTGAGCGTTGGCTTCGTGCCGATCCGCAAGAAGGGCAAACTGCCCGGCACCACCATCAGCCAGGAATACAAACTGGAGTATGGCGAGGCGATCATGGAAGTGCATGACGACGCCATCCAGCCCGGCGAGAAGATCCTGGTCGTGGACGACCTACTCGCCACCGGCGGCACGGCGGCAGCAGGCATCAAATTGATTGAGCGTCTGGGCGGCGAAATCGTCTCCTGTGCCTTTGTCATTGATCTGCCGGAACTCGGCGGGCGCAAGGTGCTTGAAGATCTTGGCATGGATGTCACCGTGCTCTGCGAATTTGAGGGCGCCTGATACCGCGCCCGCCCGCAGCAAACTGGCTGTGATCCGTCCCTGAACACATTGGAAACAGGGGTGGATCACCTGAAAATTGCTGGCAAACCTATCTTCTCAATCACATAAATGTGAGTGGAAATTATAAGGGCGCGTGGCTTAGGCGGCGCGCCTTTCTTGTCAACTTGCGCCCGGCGAAAACCCGCCAGATCCAAACCGCAATCCTCCCCGTAACACCGTCAATGCCAGCTTGGGCATGCAATCAAAACAGAGGAATGTACTCATGATCCGCAAGACACTTCTGACCGCCGCCGCAACCATGGCGCTCGCCACCTCCGCCTTCGCCGGTGGCCATGCCAAGGACATTGTCGACACTGCCGCGGGTGCTGGGGATTTCTCAACACTGGTTGCTGCGGTGCAGGCCGCTGGTCTGGTTGACACGCTGAAGGGCGACGGGCCTTTCACTGTCTTTGCCCCGACCGATGCTGCCTTTGCCGCTCTGCCCGCAGGCACTGTAGAGGAGCTGCTGAAGCCGGAAAACAAGGACAAGCTGGTCGAGATCCTGACCTATCACGTGGTTCCCGGCAAGGTGATGTCCGGTGATCTGGTTGATGACATGAAGGCCGCAACCGTCCAGGGCAGCGAAGTCACCATTGATCTGGACAGCGGCGTGATGGTGGATGAGGCAACGGTCACAACAGCAGATATCGAGGCTGAAAACGGCGTGATCCACGTCATCGACACCGTGATCATGCCCTAATATTCAGGCGGGATGGCCAGCGAAGCGGTTCGCGCGGCCCCATCCCTGAGTGGCGCGCCTGCTCCTGCGGCCTTTTTCCTTTCGGACCACGGGATAGGGGCGCGGCCACAGTCGGCGGCGACGGCCCGAGATACCGCCGCCGAAATAACCTGCGGTGATTGACACCCCTGCTGTCCCTCTCCCCTCTTGGAAGGGGTGATAATCATTGCAGCATGTCGGCGCGTCTCATAGCGTGCCGACATGTCCACCTCTGCTATCCTCGACAGCCGCTATTCCTGGACCAGACTTCTGGTCACGCTGGCCATTGCCACGGTCGCGAATGTCGGCATGTGGGCGGTGATTGTGGTCATGCCCGCGGTCGAGGTCGAATTCGGCGCCGATCGCGCTGCGGCCTCGCTTCCTTATACATTGACGATGATCGGCTTTGCCGTGGGCAATCTGGTGATTGGCCGGCTGGTTGACCGGTTCGGCATTACGCTGGCGCTTTGCGCGGCGGCGCTGCTCAGTGCTGTCAGCTACGGGTTGGCGATGCTGGCGCCGGATATGATCTGGCTGTCGGCAGCGCATCTGTTTCTGGGGCTGGGCACGGCGGCCGGCTTTGGGCCGCTGATTGCCGATATCTCCCATTGGTTTCAACGACGGCGCGGCATTGCGGTGGCACTGGTCGCCAGCGGCAATTACCTCTCCGGTGCGATCTGGCCCACGGCGCTGGCCGGAATGCTGGCCGAAAGCGGGTGGCGCAGCGTCTATGCCACCCTTGCCGGGGTCACGCTGCTGGTGGTGATCCCGCTGTCGGTGGTCTTGCGACGCCGCATCGCACTCAGCGCGCAGGGTGACAGTGCCGCGACCTCCGCCAGCAATGCCGCACGGGTGGGGCTCTCTCCGCGTCAGCTGCAATGGATATTGGGGCTGGCAGGCATCGGCTGCTGCGTCGCCATGTCGATGCCGCAGGTTCATATCGTCGCCTATTGCGTTGGTCTTGGCTATGGCCCGACGGTGGGGGCTGAAATGCTGTCGCTGATGTTGCTGGGCGGCGTGGTCAGCCGGGTGATTTCCGGTCTGGTGGCGGATCGGTTTGGCGGCGTGCGGACACTGCTGGTGGGGTCCATCCTGCAATGTATCGCGCTGTTTCTGTACCTGCCGTACGACGGTATGGTCTCGCTCTATCTGGTCAGCGCCATCTTCGGGCTGGCACAGGGCGGTATCGTGCCGAGCTATGCGTTGGTGGTGCGGGAATACATGCCCCCGCAGGAGGCAGGCACCCGCGTGGGGTTCGTGATGATGATGACCATCCTTGGCATGGCGCTGGGGGGCTGGATGTCGGGCTGGATCTACGACGTCAGCGGATCCTATCAGCTGGCCTTTGTGAACGGGATCTTCTGGAACGGGCTCAATATCGCGATCATGGTGCTGCTGCTGATGCGCAGTCGACCCGCCCGCCCACGGATGCAGCCAGCCTGAGCTGCCTTACCTGTCCTACCTATTCTTAGTCGGCGAGCGGCACCACGGCACCGGGGTTCATGATACCGTGCGGATCCAGCGCCTGTTTGATCGCCCGCATCGCCGCCAGTTTCACCGGATCACCATAGCGCTGCAGATCCGCCACCTTCAGCCGTCCGATGCCATGTTCAGCACTGACCGAGCCGCCGTACTCATGGGTCAGATCATGCAAGCAGCGCTTCACATCGCTGCGCAGATGCTCATAGGCGCTGCGATCCTGCCCCTGTGCGGGGAAGACGTTGTAGTGCAGGTTGCCATCGCCCAGATGACCAAAGCAATTAACCCGCATATCCCCCAGCGCTGCCAGACGCTTGCCGCCCTCGGCAATGAAATCGGGAATACTCGAAATCGGGACCGAAATGTCGTGGCTGGAGACCGAGCCGATACGGCGATTGCCCTCGGGGATATGCTCGCGCACCGACCACAGCGCCTGCCGCTGCGCCTCTGACTGGGCGATAACGCCATCGGCGCAAAGCCCGGCCTCAAATGCGCGCTCGAACACTGCCGCCAGCGCCTCCGCCGGGCTGCGCCCGCTGGGCAGACCAAGATCAATCAGCACACACCATTCAGGCAAATCGTCAAACGGCAGGCGCAGATTCGGCAGGGTCTCGCGCAGGAACTCAAGCCCCTGCCGGTGGATCAGTTCAAAGGCGCTGATCGTCTCGCCCAGTTGATCACGCGCCAGCGTCAAAAGGTCAATCGCCGCCGCCGGGCAGGCCACCGTCAGGATCGCGGTGCCCTTTTCCGCCGGGATCGGCGAAAGCTTCAGCGAGGCGGCGGTGATGATGCCCAAGGTGCCCTCAGCCCCGATCAGAAGATTGCGCAGGTCATAGCCGGTGTTGTCCTTGCGCAGGCGGCTGAGGCCCTGCCAGATCTCACCAGTGGGCAGCACCGCCTCCAGCCCCAGACAGAGATCGCGGGCGTTGCCGTAACGCAGAACATTGACGCCGCCGGCATTGGTCGCCAGCGTGCCGCCAATCCGCGCCGTACCCTCTGCCGCCAGTGACAGCGGAAACAACCGACCCGCCGCCTGCGCGGCGGCCTGCACATCGGCCAGTATCGTGCCCGCCTCAACCGCGATCACGTTCTCCTGCGGGTAAACTCCGCGCAGGGCGGTCATCCGCTCCAGCGAGATCACCAGCGGTGCCGGCCCCTCCGCGCCCATGATCTGTCCGCCGACAAGCCCGGTGCCGCCGCCATAGGGCACCACCGGCACACGGGCGGCATGGGCGGCCCGCAGAAGTGTCGCGACCTCCTCAGTCCTGCGCGGCAAGGCCACAACACCCGCCTGCCCGTGATAGCGGCCACGCGGCTCTTCCAGATACCGGGGGTCCGCCGCGCGCAGGGTATCCTCGGGCAGCAAAGCGCGCAGATGGTCGATAAAACCGGTGTCAGCAGGGTTCAGGGTCATGCGCGTCTCTCCTATTGCCGTGCTATGGTCGATCGCGCCCATCAGAGCGTCAGGCTTGCCCGACCTGCGTGCGCCCGCGCCGATCATGGCGCAACGAAGCATATAGGACATGTGTCCGCCAGCGCCCGTTGATTTGCAGATAAGATTGCGCCACGCCTTCATATTTGAAGCCGGCACTCTCCAACAGCCCGCGGGAGGCGGCGTTTTCCGGCAAACACGCCGCCTCGATCCGGCTCAGATCCAGCTTGGTAAAGGCGTGATGCACCACCGCGCCAATTGCCTCGCGCATATAGCCGTGGCGGGCAAAGGGCTGGCCGGTCCAATACCCCAGCGTGCCCGCCTGTGCAGGCCCGCGCCGGATGTTGTCCAGCGTGATCGCCCCGACCAGCAGCTGATCGCTGCGCCGGATCAGGAACAGCGGCAGTGCCGAGCCAGAGCTGACCGCCCGGCGCGCCCAGTACACCCGGTTGGTGAAGCTTTTGCGGCTCAGATGATCTGCCGCCCAGCTGGGCTCCCACGGGGTGAGATAGCCCTGGCTGTGCTGGCGCAACGCGGCCCAGTCGCGAAAATCCGCATGGATCGGCGGCCTGAGAGTCAGGCGTTCGGTCTCAATGCGCACCTTGCGTCCGGTCAGCAGCATCAGGCGGCGCGCCTCTCCTGCAGGGCGGTCAGCGGGGCGGCATCGCCCACCGGACCATAGAGCGCCAAGGCCATGGACGCGCGGTGGGCCATATCCTCGGCCATGGCGCGCACATCGGCGGTGGTCACCGCATCAATCCGCGCCACGGTGTCCTCCAATGGCGGCACCTCGTCCCAGATCTGCACCAGACGGGCCAGCCGTTCGGCGCGGTTGGTCGGGCTTTCCAGCCCCATCAGCATCCCCGCCTTCATCTGCGCCCGCGCACGATCCACCTCGGCATCGCTCATGTCGCTGGCGGCACGCTTCATCTCGTCGAGGGTGATGCCGGCCAATTCATCCAGCTGATCCCCGGACGTGCCCGCATAAAGCGTCAGCGTGCCGGTGTCAGCATAGGCACCGGTCTGGGCAAAAATCGTGTAGCACAGCCCGCGCTTTTCGCGCACCTCCTGGAACAGGCGGCTCGACATGCCGCCGCCCAAGGCGCTGGAGTAGATCTGCGCGGTGTAGATCGCATCGTCGCGATACCCCGGCCCCTCAAAGGCCAGCGCGATATGGGCCTGTTCCAGCGCCTTCTCCTGCCGCGCCTCACCACCGGTGAAGGTTGCCGCCGCAGGCATAACCAGCGTCTTGGGCGCCATACCGCCGAACAGCTCTTCGGCCAGTTTCACGATCGTGTCGTGATCCACCGCACCAGAGGCGGCGAGGATCATCTGACCCGGTCCGTAGTGTTCACCGACAAACCGCTCCAGATCCTCACGGTCAAAGGCACGCACCCGCTCAGCCGGACCAAGGATGGTCCGCCCGATGGGTTGGTCATGATAGCTTTCTTCCTGCAACCAGTCGAAAATCACATCATCGGGCGTATCCAGCGCTTGGCCGATTTCCTGCAGGATCACGCCGCGCTCAATCTCAATCTCGCGCGGGTCAAACACCGGGTTCAGCACGATGTCAGCAACGACATCCAATGCCAGCGGCACATCTTCCTGCAACACGCGGGCGTAATAGGCCGTCACCTCGCGGCTGGTGTAGGCATTGATATAGCCGCCCACATCCTCGATCGCCTCGGCAATCTCCAGCGCGCTGCGCCGCTTGGTGCCTTTGAACGCCATATGCTCAAGAAAATGAGCAATCCCGTTCTGTTCGATCCGCTCGTTCCGCCCGCCTGCGGTCACCCAAACGCCGATGGCTGCGGATTGCAGCCCCGGCATGGTTTCGGTGACGATTCTGAACCCGTTGGCGAGTTGGTGTTGTTGAACTGTCAATGCGCGATGTGCTTTCTGATATGTGTCTCAAGGGTGCTCAGATCATTGGCGATCCGGGTCACCCGCTCCGATCTGTCATACAGATCTGCCATGCGCGGGGGAAGAGGCGGATGAATGCCGCTGGCCTCTTCTACAGCCGCCGGGAATTTCGCCGGATGCGCAGTGGCGAGCGTCACCATCGGGACCGCAGGGTTGCGCTGTTCATTGGCGACCTTCACGCCGATGGCGCTATGCGGGCACAGCAGCTCGCCGGAGACCGCGCGTTCCGATGTGATGGTGGCGGAGGTTTCCGCTTCCGAGCAGCGCCCGGAGACATAATGCTCCTGCAAGGCCTGCATGGCGCCCTGGCTTACCTCGAAACCACCCGACTTCAGCTCGTCCATCAGCTGGGCCACGGCGGCGCCATCCTGCCCGTAGGCATAGAACAGCGCGCGTTCAAAGTTCGACGACACCTGAATGTCCATCGACGGCGAGATTGACGGAATGGTCTCGCCCTTATGATAGCCCTGCCCGCTCAGGCAGCGGTGCAGAATATCGTTCTGATTGGTCGCCACCACCAGCTGGTCAATCGGCAGCCCCATCTGCTTGGCAATGAAGCCCGCGAAAATGTCACCGAAGTTGCCAGTCGGCACGGTAAAGCTCACCTTGCGCTCCGGCGCGCCCAGCGACACGGCAGAGGTGAAGTAATAGACCACCTGCGCCAGCACGCGGGCAAAGTTGATGGAGTTCACACCCGCCAGACGCACCTCATCGCGGAAGTCAAAGTCGTTGAACATATCCTTCAGCGCGGCCTGGCAGTCGTCAAAATCGCCATCCACGGCCAGCGCATGCACATTGGCATCGGTGGGCGTGGTCATCTGACGGCGCTGCACCTCCGACACCCGGCCATGGGGGTAGAGGATGAAGACATTGACCGCATCCAAACCACCAAAGGCCTGAATCGCCGCAGAGCCAGTATCGCCGGAGGTGGCCCCCACGATGGTCACGCTTTCGCCGCGCCGCTTCAGCGCGGTTTCAAACAGCTGACCAATCAGCTGCATGGCAAAATCCTTGAACGCCAGCGTCGGGCCGTGGAACAGCTCCAGCAGGAAATGGTTCGGCGCCAACTGCACCAGCGGCGCGCGCGCGGCATGGCCAAAGCCGTCATAGGCCCGGGCGATGATGCCGCGAAATTCCTCATCGGTGAAGCAGTCGCCAAGGAACGGGCGCATCACACGAAACGCGACCTCCTCGTAGGAGAGACCGGCAAGGGCCGCGATCTCCGCCTTGGACATGGTCGGGATTTCGGCCGGAACATAAAGCCCGCCGTCACGGGCAAGCCCGGTCAGCATGGCATCTTCAAAGGTCAGCTCGGGCGCCTGGCCCCGGGTCGAGATATATTTCATCGCTTCAGCCTTCGGATTTTGGGCGCGAGCGCCACAGGAAATAGGTGGTCATGGCGGCCCAGATCAAGGCCAGCGAAAACCAGGTGATCGCGTATTGCAAGTGATTGTTCTGGATGCCTGCTGTGGTCACCGGCTGCGGTGTCACATCCGCGTCGGCAGAGGCACTGCGGGCGACGATCAGCACCGGTTCGGTGCCCAGCCGTTCGGCCATATAGGCCACATCGCGCGCATAGAGGATATTGGTATCGACCTCGGGAGCCGGAGTGGTCCAGTCGCCCTCATCCGGCCACAGGAGGTTGCCGGTGATCGCGGCGGCGCCGGTGGCACGCGCGCGCTCCTTCGCGGCGGCGGGAACAAAACCCCGGTCCAACAGCACCCGTCGGCCATCTTCGGTCAGCAAGGGTGAGATGATGCGGTAGCCGGTCTCAGCCGTCTTGGTGACCCAGAACACATGCAGTTCCGCCGCTTCGACCTCGCCGGTGACCGACACCGCGCGGTAGCGATCCTCCGCCTGCGTCGGGGTCTCTGGCAGGGCAACCGGGGCCGCCGCGATCCGGGCCTCGATGGTGCGCAGCAGGTCTTCTTTCCAGGCCAGTCGCTGGATCTGCCAGATCCCCAGTGCCATCAGCGCCGCAAGGCCCAGACCGCCAACAAGGGATAGAAAGATCAACCGTCGCATCACGCTGTCCTTGCGAATGAGAAAGCGCGCGGAGCATGGCTCCGCGCGCTGCATGTCTTACGGGGTCAGGTCGGGATTCGAAACCACAAACCTGTACCCGTTACAATTCGGGATGCCCTTAGTGGGCCAGACCTGCGGTGCCCCAGACGTAAACCGCCACGAAGAGGAACAGCCAGACCACATCAACGAAGTGCCAGTACCAGGCAGCGGCCTCGAAACCGACGTGCTGCTCGGGGGTGAAATCGCCTTTCATCGCGCGGATCAGGCAGACGGTCAGGAAGATGGTGCCGATGATCACGTGAAAACCGTGGAAGCCAGTGGCCATGAAGAAGTTCGAGTAGAACTCATCGCCGCCGAACTCCCAGCCTTCGTGCAGCAGGTGAACATATTCATAGCCCTGCAGGAAGGTGAAGAAGACACCCAGCACGATACCGATGGACAGGCCCTGGATCAGCGCCTTGCGGTCATTGTTGTGGACCAGCGCGTGGTGCGCCCAGGTCACAGCACAGCCAGACAGCAGCAGCACCAGCGTGTTGATCAGCGGCAGGTGGAAGGCATCAACCGGATAGATGCTCGGCGCCACATATTCGGTGCCGACATAGGTCTCCATCGGGTAGATCGCGTGTTTGAAGAACGACCAGAACCAGGCGAAGAAGAACATCACTTCGGACATCACAAAGAGGATGAACCCATAGCGCAGACCGATGCGAACAACCGGGGTGTGATCGCCCTGACGCGCCTCGGCAACAACCTCTGCCCACCAGGCATAGGCGCTGTAGACCACCATGATGAGGCCGCCCCAGAACGCATAGGCTGTAACGCCATGCATCCACAGAACCGCGCCAAACAACATGATGAAGGTCCCGAGCGAGCTGAGCAGCGGCCAGATCGACGGCGGAAGAATATGATAGTCGTGATTTTTAGCGTGCGCCATTTAAGTGTCCCTCACCAAAGCGGCCTAGTTCGTGTTTGTGCCTGCCCCGGCTGTATCACCGGTTTCAAGGGCGGCATACCCTTCTGGCAGATCGATTTCATAGAATGTGTACGACAGCGTGATCGTATGCACGTATTTTCCGTCCCGATCCTCGACAATTTCAGGATCGACAAAGAAGGTCACAGGCATTTCCACCCGTTCCCCCGGTTGCAGCACCTGCTCTTCAAAGCAGAAACAGGCGATTTTCTCAAAGAAGGCGCCGGCCGAATAGGGCGTCACATTGTAAGACGCCTGCCCGGCAACGGGGCGGTCGGTCGGGTTGTAGGCCTCATAGAAGGCAAGCCCGGTTTCCCCGATCTTGATCTCCATCTCGCGCTCAACCGGGGTGAATTGCCACGGCATATCGCGTTCCTTGGAGGCGTCAAAACGCACGGTGATGGTCTGATCCAGCACCGTATCAGAAGCCTGATCAGCAACGCCAGTGACGCCGCCAAAGCCGGTGACCCGGCAGAACCAATCATAAAACGGCACCGATGCCCAGGCGAGCCCGCCCATCAGGACAACAACACCAACCAGCTGTACGACGGTTTTCTGTGGTCCCTGCAATGCCATCAGTTCTGCTCCTCGGTCTGTTCCACAGCGGCGGCAGTGTTGGGGAATTTGAACCCTACCGATGTGACCTTGACGATGGTCAGGGCCAAAACCAGCACCACGAAGGATCCCAGCAGAACCCCAACGCCAATGTTGCGGCCCTTCCGTCTCTGGTGCAGCTCATGCTCTTTGCGCAGGCCCATCTTACCAGCCTCCCAATCCGTAGGGTTTCAGCACAGCCTCAGCGAGGATCGCGCCGAAGTGCAGGAAGAGATACAGCAGCGACAGTTTGAAGAAGCTGCGCTCGACCTTGAAGTTGTCCGCCTCGCTGTCGTCTTCATCACGGCGCGAGATCTTCCAGGCGCCCTGCAGGAACAGCGCGTTCAACACCAGCGCCACGCCCAGATAGATCGGGCCACCCACGCCGGAGAAGGCCGTGCCAACCGCCAGCAGGGCCAGCAGGGCCGTGTAGATCAGGATATGTTTGCGGGTGGAGCGGCGACCATGGGTCACGGTCAGCATCGGCACGCCCGCATCGTCATAATCCGAGCGCATGAACAGCGCCAGCGCCCAGAAATGCGGCGGCGTCCACATAAACGTCAGGGCGAACATCAGCCAGGGCTCAACCGCCATGGAGCCTGTGGCCGCAATCCAGCCAATGACCGGCGGGAAGGCCCCAGCAGCGCCACCAATGACGATGTTCTGCGGCGTCGCACGCTTCAGCCACATGGTATAGATCACCACATAGAAAAAGATGGTGAAGGCCAGAAACGCCCCGGCAAACACATTGGTTGCCAGCGCCAGCATGATCACCGACAGACCGGACAGCGCCAGCCCCAGCGACAGTGCCTCTCCCGGCTCAACCTTGCCTGCGGGGATCGGGCGGCTCTTGGTGCGTTTCATCACCTGATCAATATCGGCGTCCCACCACATGTTCAGTGCGCCGGAGGCACCGCCACCGATGGCAATGAACAGGATGGCGCTGAAACCGATGACAGGGTGCACGCCAACCGGCGCGGCCAGAAGACCAACCAGCGCCGTGAACACCACAAGGGACATCACGCGCGGTTTGAGCAGGGCAAAGTAATCCCCGAACTCCGCGTCCCCTTGCTGGACGGTGCTGGCGTTGATGCTTGCGTCAGTCATGGTGCTCTCTTCTGTCGTGATCTGTCTTAGCGAAAGCGGGCGCGCAGCGACTGCGCGGCCCGATCCGTTTTCACGCGATAGCTAGGTGACACCCGCCGGGAGGCAAGCGCCAATCGTATCGCTCAGTTGGAGGCGACCTGATAAGACTGGGGCAGACCGGCGTATTCTTCGATCGCGCCTTCCAGCCAGGCATCATAGGCCTCTTGGCTCACCACTTTTACGGTGATCGGCATGTAGGCGTGGTCTTTGCCGCAGAGTTCGGAACACTGACCGAAGTAGATGCCTTCCTTGTCAGCCTTGAACCACAGCTCCGCCAGGCGGCCGGGAACCGCATCCTGCTTCACGCCGAACGCCGGGATGGTCCAGGAGTGGATCACGTCCGCACCGGTCACCTGCATCACGACGGTCTTGCCGACAGGCACGACAACTGACGTGGTGGTAGCAAGCAGGAATTCATCCTCATTGAAGCCGGCATCAACCAGCTTTTTGCGCATGGCGTCGTCCAGAACAAAGGGCGTTACATCAGCATCCTCTGCACGCTCATCTTCATCTAGGGAAGCAGGACTACCTAACATGTAGCTGTCGAATCCAAAGCCGTGATCGACATATTCATAGCCCCAGTACCACTGGTAGCCGGTCACCTTGATGGTGATGTCGCCCTCGGGGATTTCCTGCTGACGGAACAGCTCCGGCAGAGAGAAGGAACCGATAAAGACCAGGATGATGATCGGCACAACAGTCCATGCGATTTCAACCGGCGTATTGTGGGTGAACTGGGCCGCATTCGGGTTGGCGCGACGGTTAAACCGCACGATTGCATACAGCAGCAGCCCCCCGACAAACACACAAACAGCGGTGATGATCACCAAAATCATGTAGTCCAGAGAATGGATGCCTTCGGCAAGCTCGGTCGCTGCCGGCTGAAAGCCAAGGCCGCCGTCAACCGGCTTGCCAATGGTTTCCAGACCTTCTTGCGCCATAGCTGGAAGGCTCGAGAGGCCCGAGAAAAGGCCTGAAAGCATCAAAGCGTTCTTCATGTCATGTCCTGATCAGTTGATCGGTTGATCGAGTTGTTCCTGCGCCGACGTCCTATGTCGGAACTTTGATTCCACAAAACGCGCCGGACCCGTTGTCTTTGACGCTGCTAAAAATCATATTCCATCGTGCAGTTAAAGAGGAATGCTCGCGTCAAAGCGTCGCTTTCTTGATTTAGATCAAAAAAACCGAGGTCAAACCATGGATACCGCAGCCTTCCGCCCGTTTGAAACAACCCTGCCCGAAGACGAGGCCCTGGGGGTCCTGCGTTCGGCCCTTGCCGGGGCTGATGATGGGGAGATCTTTGTCGAGCGGCGCAAGTCGGAAGCGCTGGTTTTTGATGATGGCCGGTTGCGCAATGCCAGCTATGATGCCGCCGAAGGGTTCGGCCTGCGGGCCGTCAACGGCGAGGTCGCCGGCTATGCCCATTCCACCGATGTCTCCATTGCCGGGCTGAAGCGTGCGGCTGAAACCGCGCGTCTTGCCGTGGGCGATGGCGGCGGCACCATGGCCCCGCCACCGCCGCGCACCAACACCCGTCTTTATACTGAGAATGATCCGATTGGCGCGATGCCCTTTGCCGTGAAGGTGGAGACCCTGCGCGAGATCGACGCCTTTGCCCGCGCACAGGACTCGCGGGTGGTGCAGGTCTCAGCAATGCTGGCGGCCTCCCTGCAGGAGGTTGAGATCCTGCGCGCCGATGGCACCCGTGTGCGTGATGTGCGCCCCATGACCCGGCTCAATGTCTCGGTGATTGTCGAACAGGACGGCCGCCGCGAAAGCGGCTCTGCCGGTGGCGGCGGGCGCGTGGGGCTGGACGGTCTGGTGGATCCCGCCGATTGGCAGAGCAAAGTCCGTGAGGCGCTGCGGATCGCCTGCGTCAACCTTGAGGCCGTCCCCGCCCCCGCCGGTGAGATGGACGTGGTGCTTGGCCCCGGCTGGCCCGGCATCCTGCTGCATGAGGCCATCGGCCATGGGCTTGAGGGGGATTTTAACCGCAAGGGGTCGTCCGCCTTTGCAGGCCTTATGGGTCAGCAGATCGCCGCCAAGGGGGTAACGGTGCTGGATGACGGCACTATCGCCGACCGGCGCGGCTCCATCACCGTCGATGACGAAGGCACGCCCAGCCAGAAAACCACCCTGATCGAGGATGGCAAGCTGGTGGGCTTTATGCAGGACCGCCAGAACGCGCGCCTGATGGGCGTGGAGAGCACCGGCAATGGCCGCCGCCAAAGCTACGCCCACGCGCCAATGCCACGGATGACCAACACCTATATGCTGGGCGGCGATGCCAACCCTGACGATCTGGTCGCCTCCATCAAGGATGGCATCTGGGCCGTCGGTTTTGGTGGTGGTCAGGTCGACATTACCAACGGCAAATTTGTGTTCTCCTGCACCGAGGCCTACCGGGTGAAGGATGGCAAGGTCGGCGCCCCGGTCAAAGGCGCAACCCTGATCGGTGATGGCGCCACCGCGCTGAACAAGATCCGCGCGCTTGGCAATGACATGGCGCTTGACCCCGGCATGGGCAATTGCGGCAAACAGGGCCAATGGGTGCCGGTGGGCGTTGGCCAGCCCACGGTGCTGATGGGCGGTCTTACGGTTGGCGGCTCCGCCACCTAAGCCTTCGCGAGAGGTGGTCGTGGTTTCGCCATCAGACCCGAAGCCGCACTCACCACAAGAATCGCCGCCGTGTCGCTAAACTGCCGACTCGGCGGCATTTTTCGATGTTTTGACGATATTTGCCCCCCGCAGAGCGACAGCGCGCGGGGGGTGTTTTTGACCGCACCGGACAGAGAAGGCGAATTTTCGCTTATGGTATAATGAGTTAGATTTGAGTTTGTTAAAATATTTCCTTTCATTCTCCACGTTCATCACCTGTTAACCACTCAAGAGCTAATCATAGTCTTGCAACAAGGCGGAGCGCAGGATGACCGAAGAAGCACATTCTTCCACTCACCCCCCACTCCCACCCACCACGGAAGATATTCGGATTTCCTGGCTCCGTCTTTTGCGCTCAAGACGTGTTGGCGCGGTGACGTTTCACCGTCTCCTCGCGAAATATGGATCAGCGCAGAACGCGCTATCCGCGTTGCCTGAAATGGCACGCGCCGCTGGCGTAAAAGGGTATGAAATATGCTCTGCCGATGCGGCATTGGCCGAAATCAAGGCCGCAGAAGCCGCCAATGCGCGGCTTTTGTGCTTTGGGGAGGCCGACTATCCATCCTATCTGGCGGCGCTGCGCGACGCCCCGCCCCTGCTCTGGGCGGTGGGAGATCCGGCGCATCTGAACCAGCCCACAATCGCCATCGTCGGCGCGCGGAATGCCTCCTCACTGGGGGTACGCATGACCCGCGCTTTGGCTCGGGAACTGGGAGAGGCCGGGTACTGCATCATCTCAGGACTGGCGCGCGGCATTGATACTGCCGCCCATATGGCCGCCCTGCGCACCGGCACCTGCGCCGTGATGGCGGGTGGCGTCGATGTGATTTACCCAACCGAAAACACCCGGCTGGCCACGGATATCGCCGACCAGGGCGTGATGATTTCCGAACACCCGATGGGCATGTCCCCCCGTGCGCGGCATTTTCCGGCCCGCAACCGCATCATTGCCGGCGCCGCTCAGGCTGTGGTGGTGGTGGAAGGTGCCGCGAAATCGGGGTCACTGATTACTGCGCGCGACGCGCTGGATCTGGGGCGCGATGTGCTGGCGGTGCCCGGCCACCCGTTTGATGCCCGTGCTGCGGGCTGCAATATGCTGATCCGCGACGGCGCCCAACTGGTGCGCAACGCGCAGGACGTGATCGAGGCGCTGCCTCCGATGGATCTGTCGCACCGCGTGGTGGCTGGCCTCTCCGACCGCCCGGTGCCCCCGCCGGAGGCGGCGGCCAGCGCCCTCCTCACGGATCTGCCCCCTCCCCCGCCGGAACAGCGCGATCTGCGCGCAACCGCAGCGCTGCACCAGCGGATCCTCGACCGGCTTGGCCCTGCCCCCACGGCGGAGGATCAGCTGGTCCGCGACCTGGCAGTCACGTCACGCGATCTGGCCCCGGCGCTCACCGATCTGGAGCTCTCCGGCGCCGTCGCCCGCGCGGCGGGTGGCCTTCTGATCCGGGGGGATTTCGACCGGGAGCCACAGGGCGCACCGGCCCCCAAATCCCAGCGCTGATTGACGCAACAGCCCATTGTCATTCGAAGCCGGATTGACAATCTCCCCTTGCACCCCACATGTTGCCCCGCCATAGAGCGCCCGCAGCCCGTCCCATAGAGGTTTACGAATTTATGCCCGTTGTTGTTGTAGAATCCCCAGCTAAAGCCAAGACAATCAACAAATATCTCGGCTCCGACTACACGGTTCTGGCCTCTTACGGACATGTGCGCGACCTGCCTGCAAAAAACGGATCGGTCGAACCCGACGATGATTTTGCAATGACCTGGGAGGTCGGCGCCGACAGCCGCAAACACGTCAAGGCCATCGCCGATGCGCTGAAAGACGACAACGCCCTGATCCTCGCAACTGACCCTGACCGCGAAGGCGAGGCGATCAGCTGGCACCTGCAGGAGGCGCTGACCAAACGCCGCTCGATCAAGAAAGACACACCGGTGAGCCGGGTGACCTTCAACGCCATCACCAAGGAAGCGGTGACCGAGGCGATGAAGAACCCCCGTCAGGTTGATCTGCCGCTGGTGGAGGCCTACCTGGCCCGCCGCGCGCTGGATTACCTCGTCGGTTTCAACCTCTCGCCGGTGCTGTGGCGAAAACTGCCCGGTGCGCGCTCTGCCGGGCGTGTGCAGTCGGTCTGCCTGCGCCTGATTGTTGAGCGCGAGATGGAGATCGAGGCGTTCAATCCGCAGGAATACTGGTCCGTGAAGGCAAGCCTCGCGACACCGCGCGGACAGGAGTTCGAGGCCCGTCTGACGGTTCTCGGCGGTGACAAGCTGGACAAATACGCGCTGGCCAATTCCACCGCGGCCGAGCTGGCGGTGCAGGCCGTTGCCAGCCGGTCCCTGACCGTGCAGTCGGTCGAGGCAAAACCCGCCTCCCGCAATCCATCAGCGCCCTTCATGACCTCCACCCTGCAGCAGGAAGCCAGCCGCAAATTCGGCATGGGCGCGAAGCAATGTATGAACGCCGCACAGCGCCTCTATGAGGCTGGCTACATCACCTATATGCGGACCGATGGCATCGACATGGCGCCAGAGGCCGTGCAGGAGGCGCGCGCCGAAATCGCCAAGCGCTACGGCGCCGAATATGTGCCGGGATCACCCCGGATCTACAAGAACAAGGCCAAGAATGCGCAAGAGGCGCATGAATGTATCCGCCCCACCGACATGAGCCGCGACGCCAAGAGCCTGAAAGTCTCCGAGGATGACCAGCGCAAGCTTTATGATCTGATCTGGAAGCGGACCCTCGCCTGCCAGATGGAAGGCGCCCGTTTGGAGCGGACAACGGTTGATATCGGCTCTGACGACCGTCAGGTGGTGCTGCGCGCCACCGGTCAGGTGATGTTGTTCGACGGCTTCCTGCGTGTCTACGAAGAAGGCCGCGATGATGTTGTTGACGATGACGACAAGCGCCTGCCGCAGATCATGCAGGGCGAGTCGCTGAAATTCGCGGCATCGCTGGCCGCGCAGGCGGAGAAAGCCGACGCAGGTGGCGCCATCCTGTCAGACGACAAGGCGGTTCTGGGCCTGCAGCACCACACCCAGCCGCCACCCCGCTTTACCGAAGCGACATTGGTCAAACGCATGGAAGAGCTGGGCATCGGTCGCCCCTCCACCTATGCCTCTGTGATCACCACGATTCAGGACCGCGAATATGTCCGTAAGGACAAGAACCGCCTGTTCCCTGAGGACAAGGGCCGGATCGTCACCATCTTCCTGCTGAACTTCTTTCGCACCTACGTGGGGTATGAATTCACCGCCAATCTGGAAGGTGAGCTGGACGACGTCAGCGCCGGGGACCGCGACTACAAGGATCTGCTGAGCCGGTTCTGGCGCGATTTCTCCGCCGCAATCTCTGAGACCTCCGACCTGCGCATCACCGAAGTGCTGGATGTGCTGGATGACGCGCTGGCCCCGCAGCTGTATCCGCCGCGCGAAGATGGCGCCGATCCCCGCATCTGCCCGAAATGCGGCGCCGGTCAGCTGCATCTGAAAACCTCGCGCACTGGCGGGTTTGTCGGCTGCGGCAACTACCCGGAATGCAACTACACCCGCCCCATCTCCGGCGAAGGCGCGGAGGGCTACGAGCGTGTTCTGGGCGAGGACGATGGTGATGAGATCCACCTGAAGTCCGGTCGCTTCGGGCCTTATGTGCAGCGCGGTGAAGCCACGCCCGAGAACAAGAAGCCGCCACGCTCATCGCTGCCCAAACAAGGCAAGGATTTCCTGCCGGGCTGGGGTCCGAATGAGGTCACGCTGGAACAGGCCGTCACCCTGCTGACCCTGCCCCGCGAGATCGGCCAGCACCCCGAGGGCGGCGCGATCCAGGCCAATCTGGGCCGCTTTGGCCCCTATATTGCGCATCAGAAACCCGACGAGGAAAAGCCGGTTTACGTGAATCTCAAGGAAACGCTCGACGTCTTTGAGATCGGCATGAACCGCGCGGTGGAAATGCTGGCGGAGAAGCGCGCCAACCCCGGTCGCGGACGCCGTGCCGCGGCCAAGGCGCTGAAAGAGCTGGGCGATCACCCCGAAAGCGGCGGTGCCATCAGCATCATGGACGGGCGTTACGGGCCTTACGTCAAATGGGAGAAGGTGAACGCCACCCTGCCCAAGGACGTTGAGCCGAAGGATGTCACAGTCGAGATGGCCGTGCAGCTGATCACCGAGAAAGCTGGCAAATCCGGTGCCAAGAAGAAGGCTCCGGCAAAGAAGGCCGCCCCGAAAAAGGCCGCCGCCAAAAAGACAGCGGCGAAGAAACCCGCCGCGAAAAAGCCCGCAGCGAAAAAGAAGGCCGAGACCAGCAGCGACGAGGGGTAATCCGCCCCCCGCTGGCCTCTGGCCGCCTCTCCCAAACTGCTCCGGCCCCAACCACTCCCGCCCGGCGAACTCCCGCCCGGTCAGCCCCGTCTTACGACGGGCCTTGACCCGTTGGGCATGGCGCCGCTGACGCGGCGCGCTGTGCCGCCCCATCCGATACCCTATGCCCCCGTCCGTAGAAATACGTGTCTATCTCCGTATCGTTGACTCTGTCCCCGGCGGGCGTCAGAACTTTGCCAACCTGGCTGATGATCATGGGAGATGAATATGAAAAAGGTTTATTCCAACGCTGCCGAGGCGCTGGACGGTGTGCTGCACGATGGCATGTTCATCGCCGCAGGCGGGTTCGGGCTCTGCGGTATTCCGGAACTGCTGCTTGATGCGATCAAGGACGCAGGCACCAAGGATCTGACCTTCGCCTCCAACAACGCGGGCGTTGATGATTTCGGGATCGGTATCCTGCTGCAGACCAAGCAGGTGAAGAAGATGATCTCCTCCTACGTCGGCGAAAATGCTGAATTCATGCGCCAGTATCTCTCCGGTGAGCTGGAGCTGGAGTTCAACCCGCAAGGCACATTGGCCGAACGTATGCGCGCTGGTGGCGCAGGCATTCCCGGCTTCTTCACCAAGACCGGCGTGGGCACCGTCATTGCCGAGGGCAAGATGGAGAAACAGTTCCCCACCGGCGAAAATGGCGCCATGGAAGACTACATCATGGAAGAAGGCATCTTTGCCGATCTCGCCATCGTCAAGGCCTGGAAGGCCGATGAAACCGGCAATCTGGTGTTCCGCAAGACCGCCCGCAATTTCAACGTGCCTGCCGCCACCTGCGGCAAGATCTGCGTTGCGGAAGTCGAGGAAATCGTCCCCGTCGGCAGTCTTGACCCCGATGCGATCCACCTGCCCGGCATCTATGTGCATCGCATCATCCAAGGCGATCACGAGAAACGCATCGAACAGCGCACCACGCGCCCCGCAGCACAGTAAGGAGACCGCGATATGGCATGGGACCGCAATCAAATGGCCGCCCGCGCGGCACAGGAACTGCAGGACGGCTGGTATGTGAACCTCGGCATCGGCATTCCGACGCTGGTCAGCAACCACATCCCCGACGGCGTCAACGTGACGTTGCAGTCCGAAAACGGCATGCTGGGCATGGGCCCTTTCCCGATTGAGGGCGAAGAGGATGCCGACCTGATCAACGCCGGCAAGCAGACCATCACCGAACTGCCCCAGACCGCCTATTTCGACAGCGCGCAGTCCTTCGCGATGATCCGCGGCGGCAAGATCGCCATGGCGATCCTCGGCGCGATGGAAGTCGCCGAAAACGGTGATCTGGCGAACTGGATGATCCCCGGCAAGCTGGTGAAGGGCATGGGCGGCGCGATGGATCTGGTCGCAGGCGTCGGCCGCGTGGTGGTGGTCATGGACCACACCAACAAACACGGCGACAGCAAGGTGCTGACAGACTGCACCCTGCCGCTGACCGGCAAAGGCGTGGTGGATCGCATCATCACCAACCTTGGCGTGCTGGACGTGGTCGAGGGCGGTTTGAAGATCGTTGAGACCGCCGAGGGCGTCAGCGAGGATGAGCTGCGCGCCGCAACCCAGGCGACCATCGTCAACTGATCGCCGCAAGGCACCCTCAAAACGACGCGGTCCGCCAGATCATCTGACGGGCCGTTTTTCTGTCACGCACCTGAAAACTGGGCCGGTGGCGTCGCAGTCGGCCGCCCACCTGGCCGCCCCCGTGGCCGCAAGGAGGACCACAGCGGCAACTCCGCCGCATTCAGCAGCTCATACATATGAACGCGTTTGTCGTACCAGTTGACGCTCATCTCCCGGTCCTGCTCAAAAACGATAACACAGTAGTCATCACCATTCTGATCGCAGCTGTCGCGTCCCAACACAGTGACCAGTACCGGATCAACCAGATGGCGGTTGAACAGCACCTGCGCTTTCACCGTCTTACCCGACAGATGCAGCGCACCGGCAAACAGCGCCACCGCCACCAGAATATGCCCGTAGCCGGAAAAATTGCCGAGCGGGTTGGCATTCGCCAGCCCCGGCCCGAAGGCCACGAACAGCAAGCGCCCGAAAAAGCCAACAAATGCGATGGTGCCGAACATGATAATATTGTCAGTCGCCGCATGCGAACCTGCGGCCAAAGCCGACGGATCAATCCCTAAATCCAATGCCAGTCTCCAAAATCACTTCAGGTAGAATATGTTCGCGATAAATCAGCCAAATCGGGCAGAAACATGATCCCGGCGGTGAAACCTTAACAATTTTCGAAAAATCGCAGCGCCATCGGATTTGGCACGCTTCTGGTCTACTTCACCCGGCGAAACACACAGCCATCGGTGATCAGCTCCGGCGGAGTCATACACAGGCTGCGCGCCACCTGAAACGCCGCCAGTACCTTGGGCACGTAATCACGCGTCTCGGCAAAGGGCGGCACGCCCGCATGGCTGCGCACAGAGCCCTCGCCAGCATTGTATCCCGCGAGCACCAGAACCGGATCACGGTTGAACTCTCCCATCAGCCAGTTGAGGTATTGCACCCCGCCCGCGATGTTCTCGCCACTGTCCAGGGCGTCACTGACCCCAAACCGCGCCGCGGTGTCCGGCATCAGCTGCATCAATCCTTGCGCGCCTGCACTGCTGACCGCCTCGGCCTTGCCTGCCGATTCCACGGCAATCACCGCCAGTACCAATGCCGGAGAGACATCAGTCCCCACACTGGCCGTCAGGATCTGCACGCCGCGCGCAGTGGCAATCTCCTGCATCAGTTGCAGCCGGGGCGCCGCCACCGGCGTGTCCCCATCCAGCGCCCGCAGCGCCTTGGCCAGTCGACCGGGACCGCCGTCTGCCAAACTGTCGGAGATCTCTGCCCAGAACCCGGTATAGCGCCCCTTATGCGGTGCCGCAGACTCGACCGCCTCCGTGGCGGCGGGCGGCGCGGGGATATTGGCGGGCGTCTCGATCTGTATCTTGATCCGCTGTTTGGTGCCGGGCTTGGGCGGGCGTATCCGCTTTGCCTCAAATTTGGGGAAGGGCGCCGGTGCGGCTTTCTCAACCACCTGCGCGCCGCTCGCGCCGCCGCTGGTGGTCCAGATCACGGCCGAGGCCATAAGCGCTGCGGCAGCCCTGCGCGACCAACAGTCCACGTTACCACCGTTGCCCCCAACACTGGGACGCCTGCGCCGACTCGCCGACGGAATGGCCGCCACACGGCCAGAAATGGATCGCCAAAGACTCATGGGGCTGCTCTGCCTCTGTTTTCGCCACCGAGACTCGCCGAAGCGCCGGTAAAAATCCAGTTTCGCGCCCCAGATTCTGGCAGATTTGCCATATTTACCAAGATCTGCCGCCCCTGAGCCACGAATGTTGACAAGAAGTAAAAATAATAATTCATCAAAATCAAACGCTTAGATAGATCATTGGCGAAAAGTTAAAGTAGGGCAAATGAGTCCGCGTTTCAGCCCAAATCCTGCCACGCTCCGCTGGCTATATAGCCTCACACCAAGTCGAACAGAGCCGAGCAGGAGAGAGCAGGCTCACAAACGTACGGCAAGGTTGAAACACACTTTTAGATCCTTTGGAGGGACGAACCATGATCAAATTCATCAAAAACTTCCGTAAAGACGACTCCGGCGCCGTGACCGTTGACTGGGTTGTTCTGACCGCCGCTGTGGCCGCTCTGGCAGGTGTTGTTTACACCTCGATCGAAAACGGCGCGTCGAACCTGACATCCGCGACCGGCTCCTACCTGGGCACCAAAGGTCCGTCCGACTCCTAAGTCGCTTTTGACCTGACGAGTTTGAGGGCCGCGCCTTTTGCCTAAGGTGCGGCCCTTTGCCCAAGGAACCTTCGGTTAGCGAGGTCCAGTATGAACAGGTTCAAGCAATTCATTGCCAAAGACGACGGCGCAGTCACCGTTGACTGGGTGGTTCTGACCGCTGCGATCGTTGGGTTGGTTGTGCTCATCGCCGCTTCTATGGAGGATGGCGCATTGGGACTGGCCGACCTGCTGGCAGCCTATATGACCAATTGGTCGTTTAGCTGATCGGGGCGCGGCAACGCGTCTTGTCCGCCGGTGGCGAATGGCATCGGCGGCAGCACTGGGACAGAACGCCCGGTTCAGGCAACGGTTTGACCGACCCAGGCACCGGTGTTGCATCCGCAACGCCGGCAGCCCTTGATGAGAGGTACCACCATGCGTGCAGTATTCGGACTTGTCCTCATTGTCGGAGTCGCCCTCGCCGGGGGGGCTGTGATGATGGCCAAGAACTATATCACCGCTTACCAAAACGAACTCGCCCGTGAGCGCGCCTCGCGGGGAGAGAATATTCCGTTGGTCGACATCTTTATCGCCAACACGCAACTGAAATACGGCGAACGGCTGACCAAGGAGCATATCCGCTCCGTTCGCTGGCCCGAGAACGCCATTCCCGAAGGCGCCTTCCTGACCATGGATGCGCTGTTCCCGCCGCAATACCCCGATGATCATCGCGTGGTGCTGCGCCGCATGGAAAAGGATGAGGCGATTCTGGCGGTCAAAGTCACCAAACCCGGTGAAGACGCGGGCATCACCTCGCGCCTGTCCAAGGGAATGCGCGCCTTTGCGATCCGGGTTGACGTCTCCTCCGGCGTATCTGGTTTTCTGCGCCCCGGTGACCATGTGGACGTCTACTGGACTGGCTCGCTCAATGATCAGAACGGTGGGCGGAATGGCGAATTCACCCGTCTGATCCAGACCAATATCGAACTGATTGCCGTTGATCAGACCGCCGGTGGCGATCTCGATGGCGCCGTGATCGCGCGTACCGTGACTGCCGCTGTGCGCCCCGAACAGGTCGCCGCACTGGCGCAGGCGCAATCCACCGGTCGACTGTCGCTGTCACTTGTGGGCGCGGGCGATGACACCGTCGCCTCGGTGATTGAGGTCGATCAGCGTAGCTTGCTGGGTCTCGGCGCGATCGAGGCACCACAACAGGCCGAACAGGAAAAGGTCTGCACCATCCGCACCCGTCGCGGCGCTGAGGTGGTCGAGATCCCGATTCCCTGCACCAACTGATCCCCGATCGCACATTCCTGCAAAGGTTTCAGGTGGATAACATATCAAACACCGTCCCTCCGCGGGCGGTGTTTTTATGTGATTGTTGCCGACACCCCACAGGTCAGCCACTGTAGCTGCACCCCAGAAGCCTTTGATTCTTGCAAAAATTCGCCGATGCGCGCAGAGTGGCGCAAACAATGGGCAAAAAGACCCTGTATTGAGGCGTGATCGGAAAGGCAGGTCACATGGCTTTTAGACGGTATGTTGCGGCGGCCCTGACGGGGCTATCGCTGGTGTGTTTCCCGGTTGCAGATGCAGCCTGGGCAAATGGGTTGCGCGTGGTCAAAAAAGGCACCGCCGCCAATCTTGAGGTGCCGATGAACCGGGCGGTGGTGGTCGAAAGCGACGTGCCCTTCTCCGAACTCAGCATCGCCAACCCCAGCATCGCCGATATTTCCTCGCTGTCGGATCGCACGATCTACGTTCTGGGCAAGGCGCCGGGTCTCACCACCCTGACCCTGCTGGATGCCTCCGGTCGCCTGATCACCAACGTCGATGTCCGCGTGGCCGCCGATGTCAGCGAATTCAAGGAACGTCTGCGGCAGATCCTGCCCGGCGAAAAAATCGAAGTCCGCACCGCCAACGATGGCATCGTCCTGTCCGGCGTCGTGTCCAGCTCTGCCCGGTTGCAGCGGGCGCTGGATCTGGCCGAACGATATGCGCCTGAGCGGGTCAGCAACCTGATGTCCGTCGGCGGCGTGCAGCAGGTCATGCTGAAAGTGCGCTTTGCCGAAATGCAGCGCACCGTTTCCAAATCCCTCAGCGCCTCGCTCGGCGTGAAGGGCGGCAACAGCGTCGGCGTCAATGGCGGCACCAGCACCCTCAACACCCAAGGCGCGCTGACCAACAGCCTGTCCGGCAATATTCCGGCGGCCAATGACAACACCGGTGCCTTTGTCTTCGGTTTCAATGCCGGGGCCTTTCAGGTGAACCTGTTGCTGGAGGCGCTGGAGCAGAAAGGCGTCGTCCGCACCCTGGCAGAGCCCAATCTCTCCGCCCTCTCGGGACAGGAGGCCAAATTCCTCGCCGGCGGTGAATATCCCATTCCCGTCGCCCAGGAAGACGGTGTCATTACAATTGAGTTCAAACCCTTCGGGATTGAGCTGAACTTCATTCCCCGCGTGGTCGATGCGGATGTGATCAATCTCGAAATGAAGGCCGCTGTCTCCGCCATCGATCCCACCAATTCGATTGAGCTGAACGGCCTCAGCATCGCAGCCTTCTCGCGCCGGGAAAGCGTCACAACAGTAGAAATGCGCGATGGTGAGAGCTTTGCCATTGCCGGTCTGATCCGCGATGAATTCCGCGACAACTCCTCGCAGCTGCCCTGGATCGGCGATGTGCCCGTCCTCGGCTCGCTGTTCCGCAGCGCCAACTACCAGCGCGCGCAGACCGAACTGGTGATCATCGTCAGCGCCCATCTGGTAACCCCGACACGCGGCGAGGCACTGAGCCTGCCGACCGATCGTATCCGCCCGCCAAGTGAGAGTGAATTGTTCCTGATGGGCCGGGTGGCCAAGGGCCAGAAAGGCCCCGCCAGCGAAGTGGCCAAGCAGGACTTCAATGGCTCTTACGGCTATGTGATGGATTAAGCAGAGGGATATGGGGCAGATGATCAGATATGCAGCACTCTTTGGCCTGTCCCTGACAGTGGCCGCCTGTGAATACGAGGCGGGCGAACCGCTGGACCGTTCGGTCTTTGGCAATGCCACCAATTCCAACGCTGCCGTGATGGCTGGGGAACGCGATTTCGCGATCCAGCTCGCCACCCGCTTTGCCGAGGAGGTGCCGACCACCATCACCTTCGCCTTTGACAGTGCCCAGCTAGATGGCAATGCCCGCGCAGTGCTGGATCAGCAGGCCCATTGGATCCGGCAATTCCCCGAGGTGCGATTCCGTGTCTTTGGTCACACCGATGCCGTCGGCTCCGCCAGCTACAACAAGGCCCTTGGCCTGCGTCGCGCGCGCGCAGCTGTGAACTACCTTGTCGGGCGCGGCATCAGCCGCAGCCGATTGCAGGCCGTGGTTTCCTTCGGCGAGACACAGCCCCTGATTCCGACCTCAGACCGCGAGCGTCGCAACCGCCGCACCGTCACTGAGGTCAGCGGCTTCCTGAAGCGCCATCCCACTGTTCTGGATGGAAAATACGCGCAGATTATATACCGTGAGTACATCGAAAGCGCGGTGCCACGAACCTCGCTCACCAGTGAGCGGTCGATCAAAACCACCCTGGAATAAGCACGGCAGGACAGGGTTGCCTGCGGTTAACCCTGTTCAGGCTTTGTTAGGAATTCCCCACAAATGGGCGGCCTTGGCCCCAATCTCGCCCAGATCTTCCCCGACATTGTTCTCAAGAGGTAATGTGCGTCCATCAATCGGATGCACGTGCTAGCGTGCTCCGGCCAAGATGGCGCGACACGCCCCGAGAGAAGGATAACGGTAATGAGCAGCGGTATGCCGCAGACAGAAGCGAATGCGATTGTTGCCTGTACGATCAGTCGGGACGTGCAGAACTTCGACCTGCTGATCGAAGACATGGAAGCAACCATGGGCGAATCCTGGGGCGACCTCGGCTTCACCGAGGCGCTGGCCTTCTTCAATCAAAGCGAAGCCGAAGCGCTGGAGTTTGTGGCCCTCGCCCTGGACAGCGGCGACGAGGACAACCTGCCGCTGATGGGCACCATCATCACCGAGGCAAAGGCCCGCAATATCAAGGTGATCCTGATCGCCGAGGATGTGACCCCCGCCGCGCTGCACAACCTGCTGCGTCAGGGCGCCGATGAATTCATCCCCTATCCTCTGCCGGAAGGGGAGCTGCAGGCCGCAATTGAGCGCCTGCGCCTGGCGGAGGCCGAGCGTACAGCCGAACCCCAGCACGTGCTGAAGACCGGCAGTCAGCGCGATGGCGCCGTCATCGTCTGTCATGGTCTGGCCGGCGGCAGCGGCTCAACCACTCTGGCCGTCAACCTCGCCTGGGAGCTGGCGCAGCTGTCGACCAGCGAGACACCGCGCGTCTGCCTCCTCGACTTCGATCTGCAATATGGCTCGGTCGCAACCTACCTCGACCTGCCGCGCCGCGAAGTGGTGATGGAGATGCTCAGCGACACCGAAAACCTCGACGAAGATGTCTTTGGTCAGGCGCTGGTCACCTATGAGGACAAGCTGCAGGTGCTGACCGCGCCGGTGGATATGATCCCGCTGGAGTTCATCACCCCCGAAGATATCGAACGGGTGGTCACGCTGGCGCGCAGCCACTTCGATTTTGTGGTCATCGACATGCCCCACACGCTGGTGCAGTGGTCGGAGACCATTCTCAATATGGCGCATGTCTATTTCTCCATGGTGGAGCTGGACATGCGATCGGCGCAGAACGCGCTGCGCCTGAAACGGGCGCTGCAATCCGAGGACCTGCCGTTTGAAAAACTGCGGTTTGCGCTGAACCGGGCTCCGAAATTCACGGACCTGAGTGGCAAAAGCCGCGTGAAACGCATGGCGGAATCCTTGGGCATTTCCATCGACCTGCAACTGCCAGATGGCGGCAAGCAGGTGGCGCAGAGCTCTGATCATGGCAATCCACTGGCCAGTTCAGCGGCCAAAAACCCACTGCGCAAGGAAATTCTGAAACTGGCCCAATCGCTGCATGACCTCGGTCAAAGCGACGCTGCGGCGGCCTGAACCCAGATTTAACCAGGGGCGTTCTTTCCATGTTCTCCAAGTACAAAAAACAGTCTGCCACGCCGCGCGCTGCCGCGCAGCCGGCCCCTGCGGCCGCACCTGCGCCGCAAAAGGCCCCCGCCCCGGCCGCCAACATGCGCAAACCCATGGCCCGCAAGGCGGCAGAGGCAACCCCGGCGGACAAGGAACGCAAACGCAAAGAGCGGATGGGCGAGATCAAGATCCAGCTGCACCGCGAACTGCTGGACAACCTCAACCTCGCCGCGCTGGAACGTGCCAGCGAGGCTGAGCTGCGCGCCGAAATCTCCTCTATCGCCACCGAGATCCTTGAGGAAAAAGGCATCGTTCTCAACCGTGAGGACCGCCAGACCCTGACCAAGGAACTCTATGACGAGGTCACCGGCCTTGGCCCACTGGAAACCCTGCTTCAGGACGACACCGTCAACGATATTCTGGTCAACGGCCCGCAGCAGGTCTTTGTCGAACGCGATGGCAAACTCCAGCTCAGCGATGTGACCTTCAAGGATGAAAAGCACCTGATGCGGATCATCGACAAGATCGTCTCCGCCGTGGGGCGCCGTGTTGATGAAAGCAACCCTTACGTGGACGCCCGTCTTGCCGACGGCTCGCGTTTCAACGCGATGGTGCCGCCGGTGGCCGTGGATGGCTCTCTGGTCTCGATCCGTAAATTCAAGAAGGACAAGCTGGGCATTGACGATCTGGTCAACTTCGGCGCCTTCACCGAGGAAATGGCCGCCTATCTTCAGGCCGCTGTCTCCACCCGTCTCAATGTCATCGTCTCCGGCGGTACCGGCTCCGGTAAAACCACAACACTCAACGCGCTGTCATCCTTCATCGACAATGCCGAACGTATCCTCACCATCGAGGATACGGCAGAACTTCAGCTGCAACAGACCCATGTGGGCCGGATGGAAAGCCGCCCGCCCAACGTCGAGGGTCGCGGTGAGGTCTCGCCCCGCGACTGTCTGAAAAACGCCCTGCGGATGCGCCCGGACCGGATCATCGTGGGCGAAACCCGCGGCGAGGAAGTCATCGACATGTTGCAGGCGATGAACACCGGCCACGACGGGTCCATGACCACGATCCACGCCAACTCCGCCCGCGACGGCATCTCGCGCCTGGAAAATATGATCGCCATGGCCGGCATCGAAATGCCGATCAAGGCGGTGCGCAGCCAGATCGCATCAGCCGTCAACATCATCGTGCAGGCCTCGCGTCTACAGGACGGCTCCCGCCGCATGACCTCCATCACCGAAATCACCGGCATGGAAGGTGATGTGATCTCCATGCAGGAAATCTTTCGGTTCCAGCGCGTGGGCCTCACGCCTGAGAACAAGATCATCGGCCATTTCACCGCCACCGGCGTGCGCAGCCACTACTCCGAGCGGTTCCGCCTCTGGGGGTACGACCTGCCGTCCGCGATCTATGAACCCACCGTGATGGAGGCCCGCTGATGCAACTGAGTGCAGAACCAATCATCTATGGTCTGATCTTCATCGGCGTTCTGGTGCTGGTCGAAGGTCTCTATCTGGTGACATTTGGCAAATCCATCAGCCTCAACAGCCGCGTCAACCGCCGCCTGGAGATGATGGACAAGGGCGGCAACCGCGAACAGGTGCTGGAACAGCTGCGCAAGGAAATGCGCCAGCATATGAGCGCCAAGTCGATCCCGCTCTATTCGCTGCTGGCCGAACGCGCACAGAAGGCGGCCATCGCCTTCTCACCGCGCCAGCTGATCCTGATCATGGGCGGCGTCGCGGCCATCGCCTTCGTCGGCCTCAGCGTCGGCACCAGTGCCGAACTGCCGCTGCGCCTGCTGGCCTCGGTCATTATCGGCGTCGGCGCCGTGTTCTTCTGGGTCAACAAAAAAGCTGCCAAACGCATGGCCATGATCGAAGAGCAGCTGCCCGATGCCGTCGAACTGATGGTGCGCTCGCTGCGCGTTGGTCATCCGTTTTCCTCCGCCGTGCAGATCGTCGCCAATGAGGTCGAGGACCCGCTGGCCACCGAATTTGGCGTCATCGCCGACGAAAGCGCCTATGGCCGCGATGTCGGCGAAGCGCTGAAGGAAATGGCCGAACGGTTGGACATGCAGGATATGCGCTTCCTCGCCGTGGCCGTGACCATCCAGCAGCAATCGGGCGGTAACCTCGCCGAGGTGCTGGCCGGTCTGGCCAAGGTGATCCGCGCCCGCTTCCGCCTGTTCCGCCGTGTAAAAGCCATCACCGCCGAGGCGCAGTGGTCCGGAAAGTTCCTCTCTGGCTTCCCGCTGTTCTGTCTGGGCGGCATTCTGGCCAAGGATCCCGGTTACTACGACAGCGTGATCGACCATCCCTGGTTCATCCCCGCCTGTTTCGTCGTTGGCGCCATGCTGACCGTCAATCTCTTCGTCATGCGCATGCTGACGAACATCAAGGTGTGAGGCCAAATCCATGACATCTCTGAGCGATATCAATGACCTGCTGGTGACACACCTCGGCCCCTTCGGCCCACTTCTGGTGGTTGGGCTGATCGGCCTCTTCATGATCCTGCTGGCGATCCCGCTGCTGCTGAACCAGCCCGAGGATCCGCTGAAAAAGCTGCAGAAAAGCATGTCGGCCAGCACCCAGACCAAACCCAAGAAGGAACGCCTGCGGCAGGCCGATCGCAACGAACAGTTGCAGAAATTCGCCTCCTTTCTGGAACCACAGGACGCCGCCGAACTCTCCAAGATGGAGCTGAAGCTGCGGCAGGCCGGTTACCAGTCCAAGGATTCGGTGCGTTTCTTCCACTTTGCGCAATTCGCCCTGGGGCTGATCGGCCTCGCCTTGGGCCTGTTCTATGTCTACGTGCTGAACGCCGATATGGAGTATGACAGCCAGCAGATGGTGATCCGCATCATTGGCCCCGGTGCTGCCGCCTATATGCTGCCGAAATACTGGATCACCCGCCGCATCGAAGAACGCAAACAAGAGATCACCTCCGGTTTCCCCGATGCACTCGACATGATGCTGGTCTGTGTTGAGGCCGGCCAGTCGCTGGATCAGGCCATCGTGCGCGTCGCCAAGGAACTCCATGCCTCCTACCCTGCTCTGGCGGAGGAGTTCGACGTCGTCGCCCAGGAGATGAAAGCCGGTAAGGACAAAGACAAGGTCATGCGCGACATGGGCACCCGTTGCGGCGTGCAGGATGTCTCCTCCTTTGTCACCGTGATGATCCAATCGGCCACCTTCGGCACTTCGATTGCCGAGGCACTGCGGGTCTATGCCGGGGAAATGCGGGACAAACGGGTGATGCGCGCCGAAGAGGCCGCAAACAAGTTGCCAACCAAAATGACCCTTGCCACAATGACCCTCACGGTGCCGCCGCTGCTGATCATTCTGGTCGGACCTTCGGCGCAGGGCATCGCCAATCTGGGCAATATGAGCAAATAACACATGATGACACTGGGTTGGGCCACCCCCTCCCGTCTCTGTCGACTGATCCTCGCCACCCTCGCGCTTGCGTTGGTGGCGGCTTGCATGTCGCCGGGCGGCAAATCGGATCCCGACGATCCCCTTGGCGCCCCGGCCCTGCCCGGCATTGATCCCCGTGGCACATCCGAAAGCGGCCTTATTGTCGGCCACCGGCTGATGGCGGCCGCGGAATATGAGCTGGCACTGGACGCCTTTACCCGTGCCGCACTGGAGGACGGGCTGAGCGCCGAAGTACTCTCCGGCCTTGGCACCGCCAATCTGGGATTGGGGCGTCTGGGGCAGGCCGAAACCCATCTGCGCCGCGCGGTGGAGCGTGATCCCGACTGGCCCGCCGCCATGAACAACCTCGGCGTGGTGCTGATGGAACGGCAAAAATATCCCGAGGCCGAGCAGATCCTGCGCCGCGCCTTCGCGCTTGATAATGGCGAAAGTGACGCAATCCGCGAAAATTTCCGCCTTGCTCTCGCAAAACTTGACCAGAGCACGCATAGTGATCCGCAACAAAAAGGCTACGCATTGGTGCAACGCGGCGGGGGCAGTTACCTGATTCGCACGTCCCGGTGACGCAAGGCTTAGAGGCAGAGCAGCACAGAGGACGCAAAAAATGCGCCAGCAGATTTTCGTATCCGTATGTCTGGTCGGTGGGCTTGCCCTGTCGGCCTGCGCCAAGGACGACACCGAAGCCGTGGACCGCGCCTTTCAGGAGGTGAACGTGGTCGATGAAAGCAACCTCAACGATGTGATGTTGACCGTTGCCGACCCGAATGAGGCCGTCACCTATTTCCAGCGCACCGTGAAATCCGCCCCCGAGCGGATCGACCTCAACCGGGGGCTGGCGCTCTCGCTGATCCGCGCCAAGCGCAACACTGAGGCCGTCACCGCTTGGAAAAAAGTCGTCTCCCTCCCCGAGGCCACCGATGAGGACCGCGTCGAACTGGCCGACGCGCTGATCCGCACCAGCAATTGGGACGAGGCCCGCACCACGCTCGACAAGGTGCCGCCCACCCATGAGACCTTCAAACGCTACCGGTTGGAGGCGATGGTGGCCGACTCCGAGCAGAACTGGAAACGCTCCGACAGCTTTTACCAGACCGCCGTTGGCCTCACCACGCAGCCCGCGCGCGTGATGAACAACTGGGGCTACTCCAAGTTGACCCGTGGCGATTATGCCGAGGCCGAGCGCCTGTTTGGCGATGCCATCCGTCAGGATCAGTCGCTGTTCACCGCCAAAAACAATCTGGTGCTGGCCCGTGGCGCACAGCGCAACTACACCCTGCCGGTGATCCCGATGGACCAGACTGAACGCGCCCAGCTGCTGCACACGCTGGCGCTGTCGGCTGTGAAACAGGGCGACGTCCAGACCGGAGAAAGCCTGCTGCGTCAGGCGATCTCGACCCACCCGCAGCATTTCGATGCCGCCGCCCGCGCGCTTGCTGCGCTGGAAAACGGCTAACCACCGGAGCCTGCGTCCCATGCTGATCTCGGCCCATGTCGCCCTATGGTTCCTGCCTTTTGTCGTGCCGCTCTGCTGCGTGGTCGCACTCAATGACCTGCGCCACATGCGGATCCCCAACTGGACAGTGGATCTTCTGGCCGCAATCTTTGTCATTGTCGGCCCCTTCCTGATGAGTTGGACAGACTACGGCTGGCAGCTATTACATCTGCCCATCGGCATCGGCCTGGGCTTCCTGTGCTACAGCGCCGGCATGGTTGGGGCGGGCGACGCCAAATTTGCAGGTGCCGCAGCCCCCTTTGTGGTCTTTGGTGATCTCTCGGTGGTGGTGATCATCTTCTCCGCCATGTTGCTGGCCGGGTTCCTGACGCATCGGATTGCCAAATACACCCCCCTGCGCCGTCTCGCGCCGGAGTGGAAAAGCTGGGATGTTGGCAGCAAATTCCCGATGGGCCTCTGCCTTGGCGGCACCTTGGTGTTCTATCTGGTCTTGGGCAGCCAGCTGGGCCAGACCGCCCCCGTCTAGGCCCCTCCGGGTCTTCCCGCAGCTTTCCTAAAATGCGCCGCATCCGCGCCGCCGCTTCGCGGAAATGCACCAGCTTTGCCCCGCTTGTGCCACAGTGCTGAATAAACTCTTGTCTGGAACACCCGCGCGCCATCCGGCGTGCCCTTGTGCAACCGAGACAGGCAGGCCGCAGCATGAATATGGAAACCTCCGCCGTAATGGCGCCCCCCTCTCCGCGTGGTCTGGAGCAGATGCAGCTCCCCATGGTGATGATGCGGGACATCCTGCTGAAGACGATCTTCCGCAAGACCTGCGAAAACGTCAGCGAAATCGCCGCCGCAATCTGCCTGCCGATCCCGGTGACACAGGAACTGGTGGATATTGCCCGCGAACAGAAACTGCTGGAGGCCACCGGCACGCTGAATGCGAACTCCGGCAACGAAATGGGCTATCAACTGACCGATGCAGGCAAGGCCCGCGCGCTGGATGCCCTCAGCCAGTCGGAATACTACGGTGCCATGCCGGTGCCGCTGGACATCTACCGCGAGCAGGTCAAACGCCAGTCGATCCGCAATATTCTGGTCACCCGTCAGCAGCTTCTGGGTGCGATGGGCCATCTGGTGCTGCCCGACAGCCTGCTGGACCACCTTGGCCCCGCCGTCAGCGCCGGCCGCTCCATCCTGATGTATGGCCCCCCCGGCAATGGGAAATCCTCCATCTCCAACGGGATCCGCGATGCCCTTGGCGACAATGTCTATGTGCCGCGCGCCATCGAATATGCCGGTCAGGTGATCACCGTTTATGACCCGATCGTACACACTGCCGTCCCCCTGCCGGAGGATGACCCCAACAGCCTGCGCCGCGCGCGCCGCTTTGACAGTCGCTATGTGATGTGTGAACGCCCCACGGTTGTCACCGGGGGTGAGCTGTCCCTGTCGATGCTGGATCTGGTCTACAACCCCACTGCGCGCACCTATCAGGCCCCGCTGCAGCTGAAATCCACCGGCGGCATTTTCATCGTCGATGACCTTGGCCGACAGGCGGAATCACCGCAGGCGCTGGTCAACCGCTGGATCGTGCCACTGGAAGAGGGCCGCGATATCCTCTCCCTGCAATCAGGCGAAAAATTCGAGGTGCCGTTTGACACGCTGGTGATCTTCTCCACCAACTTTCACCCCAATGAGATCTTCGATCAGGCCGCCCTGCGCCGGATCTTCTTCAAGATCAAAATCGACGGCCCGGATCAGGAAAACTTCCTCAAGATCTTTGCCATGGTGGCGCAGAAGAAAGGCATCCCGCTGGATGAGGCCGCGCTGGTCCACCTGCTCAAGCACAAATACCCGACCATCGACAACATCTACGCCAACTACCAACCGGTCTTCCTGATCGACCAGATGAAGGCGATCTGCGATTTCGAAGGCATCCCCTATCAGATGTCTCCCGACCTCATCGACCGCGCCTGGGCCAATATGTTCGTGAAGGACGAACACATCGTCAAATAAGCCACCCCAAAGTTTTTTGGAAACTTGGGTCAGAACTTTTAGAAAAGTGCTGCCGACGCGCCTACATAAGTCGGATGAGCAGGCTTCCCGATGTTATCACAGATTGGTTCAGCACCCGTGGCTGGACCATCCATCCCCATCAGCAGGAGATGCTGGACCGTGCCGAAGATCCGGCCACCCTGCTGATTGCCCCCACCGGCGGCGGCAAGACCATGGCCGGCTTCCTGCCGACGCTGGCTGATCTGGCAACAGGCGACCATCAGGGGCTGCACACGCTCTATGTCTCACCGCTGAAGGCGCTGGCGGCAGATATCAAACGCAACCTGCGCACCCCGGTTGACGACATCGGCCTGCCCATCCGCATTGATGACCGCACGGGTGATACCCCCGCCAGCCGCAAGCGCAGCCAGCGCGCCGATCCACCGCATATTCTTCTCACCACACCGGAAAGCCTCGCCCTGCTCACCTCTTACGAGGACGCGCCGCGCATGTTTGCCGGGCTGAAACGGGTGGTGCTGGATGAAATCCACGCCCTCGCCGACAGCAAACGCGGTGACCAGCTGATGCTCGCCCTGACCCGGCTGCAAGCCATATGCCCCGACATGCGCCGAGTCGGCCTTTCCGCCACCGTCGATGATCCCGCCGCCATCGCGCAGTACCTCGCGCGCCATCCCGACCCCTGTGATATCGTCCTGGCCGATCCCGGCCCCGCCCCCGACATCCGGATGCTGCACACAGACGCGGCCCCACCCTGGGCCGGTGGCGGTGCTGCCCATGCCATCCCCGCCGTGCTGGAGCAGATCAAGGCCCATAAGACCACGCTCATCTTCCACAACACCCGCGCCCAGGCCGAGATCTTCTTTCGCAACCTCTGGCTCGCCAATGAGGACGGCCTGCCGATTGGCATCCACCACGGCTCGCTTGATCGGGTGCAGCGCGACCGGGTAGAGGCGGCGATGGTCCGGGGAGAGCTGCGCGCCGTGGTCTGCACCGGCTCGCTTGATCTGGGCATCGACTGGGGCGACGTGGATCTGGTGATCCAGATCGGCGCGCCAAAAAACGTCAAGCGACTGGTGCAGCGCATCGGCCGCGCCAACCACCGCTACAACGCGCCGTCCAAGGCGCTACTGGTGCCTGCCAACCGGTTTGAGGTGGTGGAATGCCGCGCCGCCCTTGAGGCGGTTGAGGCTGGCACGCTGGACGGCACGCCACGCCATCCCGGCCCCCGCGACGTCCTCTGCCAGCACATCCTGATCCGCGCCTGCGCCGGGCCCTTTGCTGCCGATGATCTGTTTGCTGAGGTCACCGGCGCTGGCGCCTATGCCAGCCTCACCCGCGCAGAGTTTGACGCCTGCCTCGACTTCTGCGCCACCGGTGGCTACGCGCTTCGGGTCTATGACCAATGGCAGCGGCTGCTGCAGCGCCCCGACGGGCTGTGGCAGCTGCGCGACCCCCGCGCCGCCCGCCGTATCCGCATGAATATCGGCACCATTCAGGACGCGGACCTCCTGAAAGTCAGGCTCAAACGCAGCCGTGGCGGCAAACCTCTGGGGGAGATTGAGGAAGCCTTTGCCGCGACCCTCACCCCCGGAGATACTTTTCTCATTGGCGGGCAGGTTGTGCGCTATGAGGGGTTGCGCGAAATGACGGTGGAGGTCAGTCGCAACGCCAGCAAGACACCCAAGGTCGCTGTGTTCTCCGGCACCAAATTTGCCACCTCAACCCAGCTCAGCACCCGCATTCTGGACATTCTGCAACGCGACAGCTGGCCGGATCTGCCGTCCCATACCGCCGACTGGCTGGCGTTGCAGCGTCAGGTCTCTGAAATGCCGCGCCAGGGCCAGCTGCTGCTGGAGAGCTTTCCCTTCCGGGGGCGCGAATATCTCTGCGTCTATGGCTTTGCCGGGCGCAACGCGATGCAGACCCTCGGTCTGTTGCTAACCAAGCGCATGGAGGAGCTGTCGCTCGACCCACTGGGCTTTGTCGCCACGGATTATGCCACGCTGATCTGGGGACTCAGCCCGGTTGACGACCCCGCCCCGCTGTTCGACCCGGACAAACTGCGCGCCGGTCTCGATGGCTGGCTGGCGGACAACGCGGTGATGAAACGCAGCTTTCGCGCGGTGGCCAATATCGCAGGCCTCATCGAACGCAACACCCCCGGCCAGCGCAAAAACGGCCGTCAGGCGACGTTTTCCTCCGACATCCTCTACGACACCCTGCGCAAATATGATCCCGATCACCTGCTTCTGGACATCACACGGCAGGAGGCGCTTGGCGGCTTGGTGGACTTCGGCCGCATTGAGGAGATGCTGGCGCGCACCAAGGGCCGCATCACCCTCAACCGCCTGTCGCGGATCTCCCCCCTCGCAGCCCCCCTGCTGCTTGAGGTCGGCAAGGTCCCGGTAAAAGGCGCGGCACAGGAAAAACTGCTGCAACGCGAGACCGAGGAACTGATGCGGAGTGCCGGGCTGGCCGAGCTGACGCCGCCGCAGGAACCTGGCCTCTGACAGCGACATGCGGGACTTGCACCCGCCCGCAAAACCAGCGATCAGACCCCTAATGACCGGCTATGATTTCTCCCTCGCAGGCGAGCGCCTGACAGCACTTGGATCCGGCGCGCTCTGGTGGCAGGCGCGCGGGCTGCTTTGCGTCGCCGATCTGCATCTGGGGAAATCCGAACGCCAGCTCAGGCGCGGTGGCACCGCCCTGCCCCCCTATGAGACCCGCGATACGCTGGACCGTCTTGCAGCGGTGATCGAGCAGACGCAGCCGGAGATGGTCGTCTGTCTGGGCGACAGTTTCGACGATGATGCCGCCGCTGCCGCGCTGTCGCCGACGGATCGTGCACGTCTTGAGCAGCTGATTGCCGCCACCCGCTGGGTCTGGATCACCGGCAATCATGATCCCGCCCTGACCGGGCTGGCAGGGGCCGCGCTGGACAGCCTGACCCTTGGCCCGCTGCTGTTTCGCCACATCGCCGACCCGGCATTTACCAGCCAGCCCGACACAGGGGTCGCCGCCGAACTCTCCGGCCACTACCACCCGAAGGCCCGCCTGCGCGGCAGCGCCCGACCGGCGTTTCTGGCCGATCACCAGCGCCTGATCCTGCCCGCCTTCGGCACCTATACCGGCGGCCTCTGCACCACCCATAGCGCGCTGCGGGATCTGATGTCACCACGCGCCCTCGCGATCCTCACCGGGCCACGCGCCCTGCCCTGCCCGATGCCGCGCTGACCCTTTTCCTAGATCTGCGCGCAGCGTCACATCCCCATCGCAATACGCGTGGTCTATGCTGGCCGCACATGTGAAAGGGACCGCCATGATCGAACAGCGCATCCGCGACAGTTTTGCCAAACAGACCATGATGCAGACGCTGGGCGCGGAAATCGCAGAGGTCGGCGAAGGCACCGTCACCCTCACCGCGCCGATCCTGCCGGGCAGTCGCCAGCAGCACGGTGTCGCCCATGCCGCCCTCAGCTTTGCCATCGGGGACAGCGCCGCAGGTTATGCCGCCCTCACCCTGATGCCCGAAGACAGCGAAGTGATGACCGCCGAGATGAAGATCAACCTTCTGGCACCGGGCGCAGGTGACATGCTGCGCGCCACGGGCAAGGTCATCAAACCCGGCCGCAGTCTGGTGATTGTCACCGCCGAGGTCCACGCGATCACCGGCAATGAGGAAAAACTGATCGCCCTTCTGCAGGGCACAATGGTGCCGGTCGCCGCAGGCTGATCCGCGGGCGTTTCCCGCCTGTCACCTTTCCAAAAAATACTCCCGCCCAATGCCCGGCAGGCGGCTTTGCCGCTGAAAGGGGAGGCATCCGACGGGAGTATCAAACGTTATCGTCGTGGTTTTACGCGGGATTTAAGCTGTCAGCCCTTCCGGCTCTGCCAGCCCATTGGCGCGGCAGCAGGCGGTCACGGTGTTGGCCAGAAGGCAGGCAATGGTCATCGGACCAACGCCGCCCGGCACCGGGGTGATCGCGCCTGCGCGCTCGGCGCAGCTGGCGTAGTCCACATCGCCCACCAGACGGGTCTTACCTTCGCCTTTTTCCGGGGCGTCGATCCGGTTGATGCCCACGTCGATCACGGTGGCGCCTTCCTTGATCCAGTCACCGGGCACCATTTCCGGGCGGCCAACGGCAGCAACCACGATATCGGCGCGGCGAACAACATCCGGCAGATCCTTGGTGCGGGAATGCGCGATGGTCACGGTGCAGCTGTCGCCCAAGAGCAGCTGCGCCATCGGCTTGCCGACAATGTTCGACCGGCCAATCACAACCGCGTCCATGCCCGACAGCGAGCCGTGATAGTCGCGCAGCATCATCAGGCAGCCCAGCGGCGTGCAGGGCACCATCGACTTCTGACCGGTGCCCAACAAGCCCACATTGGAGATGTGGAACCCGTCCACGTCTTTCTCCGGCGCGATGGAGTTGATGATCAGATCTTCGTTCAGATGGCCGGGCAGCGGCAGCTGCACCAGAATACCATGCACAGCCGGGTCCTTGTTCAGCTGATCGACCACCGCCAGCAGATCTGCCTCAGACGTATCGGCATCCAGCTTGTGCTCAAAGGAGTTCATGCCCGTCTCAACGGTCTGCTTGCCCTTGGAGCGCACATAGACCTGGCTTGCGGGATCTTCCCCCACCAGAACCACCGCCAGACCAGGGGTGATGTCATGCTCTTCCTTCAGCCGGGCCACGTGGCCTGCCACTTTCTCCCGTACGGTGGCGGCAAAGGCCTTCCCGTCGATGATATTCGCTGCCATTGCTTCTGTCCTCTTGCTGCGCGCCACATGGGGCTGCGCGTTACTCCTCGCGGATCACCCGTGCCTCACGGGCAATCGACCAGTCCACCAGCTGTCGCCACAGTGCTTCGATCAGATCCGGGTCGAGCCCCGTGGCCTCTGCCGTGGTCCGGGCATTCATGACCACCTCTTCGACACGGGCCGGAATACGCGCTGGCCAGCCGTTTTCCGTCTTCAGCTCGATCGCGCGGTCGATATAGCTGGCCCGCTCTGCCAGACGCGCGATCAAGTCACGATCCAGCCGGTCGATCTGCTGCCGCAGCATGGCCATATCGGCACAGTCCTGCGGCGGGTGTCGTTCAGTCATCGCTTCAAACTCCTGCGGCCCGGGGAGGCTCCCCGGGCCGCAGATTGCCTATTTCAGGCCTTAGAACAAGCCTTCGATCTGGCCTGCGTCATTCAGGCGGATCGATTCCGACGCGGGTTTGCGCGGCAGACCCGGCATGGTCATGATCTCACCGCAGACAACCACGATGAAGCCAGCCCCCGCCGACAGGCGCACTTCGCGAACCGGGACCGAATGGCCGGTGGGCGCGCCGCGCAGGTTCGGATCGGTAGAGAAGGAATACTGGGTTTTCGCCATGCAGACCGGCAGGTTGCCATAACCCGCATCTTCCCATTCTTTCAGCTGGTTGCGGATCTTCTTGTCGGCCAGAACCTCGTCGGCGCGGTAGATGCGCTTGGCGATGGTTTCGATCTTCTCAAAGAGCGGCATCTCATCGGGGTAGATCGGCGAGAAGTTGGCGGAGCCGGCATCGACGATTTCGACAACTTTCTCAGCCAGCGGTGCGGAGCCCTCGGAGCCCAGCTCCCAGTGGCGCGACAGAACCGCTTCGACACCGTGGGTGGCGCAATAGGCTTTGACCGCGTCCACTTCGGCATCGGTGTCGGTGACAAAATGGTTGATCGCAACCACAACCGGCACGCCGAAGGATTTGACGTTCTCGATGTGACGGCCAAGGTTGGCACAGCCGGAGTTGACCGCATCAACGTTCTCAGCGCCCAGATCCGCCTTGGCCACGCCGCCGTTCATCTTCATCGCGCGCACGGTGGCAACCAGCACCACTGCGGAGGGTGCGATGCCTGCCTTGCGGCATTTGATGTTCATGAACTTCTCGGCACCGAGGTCCGCACCAAAGCCTGCTTCGGTGACAACATAGTCAGCCACTTTCAGCGCGGTCTTGGTTGCGATGACCGAGTTACAGCCGTGTGCGATGTTCGCAAACGGACCGCCGTGGACAAACGCCGGGTTATTTTCCAGGGTCTGCACCAGGTTCGGCTGCATCGCGTCTTTCAGCAGCACGGTCATTGCGCCTTCTGCCTTGATGTCGCGGCAGTAAACCGGGGTCTTGTCGCGGCGATAGGCCACGATGATGTCGCCCAGACGCTTTTCCAGATCCTTCAGGTCGTTGGCGAGGCAGAGGATCGCCATCACTTCCGAGGCCACGGTGATGTCAAAACCGGTTTCACGCGGGAAACCGTTGGACACGCCACCCAGGGACGCCGTGATCTGGCGCAGGGCGCGGTCGTTCATGTCGACCACACGACGCCATGCAACGCGACGGATGTCGATTTCGCACTCATTGCCCCAGTAGATGTGGTTGTCGATCATCGCCGACAGCAGCGAGTGGGCAGAGGTGATCGCGTGGAAGTCACCGGTGAAGTGGAGGTTCATTTCCTCCATCGGCACCACTTGCGCGTAACCACCACCTGCGGCGCCGCCCTTCATGCCGAAGTTCGGGCCGAGGCTCGCTTCGCGGATACAGATCATCGCGTTTTTGCCGATGCGGTTCAGACCATCACCCAGACCCACGGTGGTGGTGGTCTTACCTTCACCCGCAGGGGTCGGGTTGATCGCGGTCACCAGGATCAGCTTGCCGTCTTCCTTCGACTGCACCGAGTTGATGAAGTCCTGGCTCACCTTCGCCTTGTCGTGGCCATAGGGCAGCAGATCGTCGCTGGAGATGCCGATCTTTTCACCGATTTCCTGGATCGGACGCTTCTGCGCCTCGCGGGCGATTTCGATGTCACTCTTGTAGCTCATGGCCGGGTTCCTGAATTGTGAGGTCGCGAATGTACAGGCACAGCCGTGCCGGTTTCCCGCAAGACTTAGCCCTTCTGCGACATTCGATGCGCGTGATTTCCGACATGATCAGGCATTGAAACGGCGTTCACTCACCCTAGGGCAGCCAAAGATTGCCAATTGTGTCAGGCCGACGCCTATACGCAACCGCGAGGGGGAGATTGGCCCGACTCAAGCCGGGCCTCAGGTGTGCCTCAGCCGGACTTCAGTCGGGTCTCAGTCAAGTTTCAGGGCGCCCAGGCTGGTTGATCCGGCACAAACAGGCGCAGGGGTTCGCCCGCTTTCAGCACGCCGGGCCGTTCCACCCAGGCCATCACCCCGCGTCGCCCGGTGGCCGCCGGTTTGAACTTCGGACCAAAGCCTGCGTGATCTTTCTCGATCTCCTTGGCCGGGAAAATGCAGGGCCGGTTTTCGATATCCACCGTCAGCGTCACCCCGTCTGGCCCTTGCAACCGGCTGGAGGGCGGCAGATGGCTGAGGTCGGGAATACCGCGCAGCACCAGTGTCGCCCCAAGGTGAACCGGGTCGATCCGCTCCATCCCCATATCCGCAGCGATCAGCGCCAGTTCTTCCTCCGACAGGATGCTGATCTGGCGCAGATTGCGGATTTCCGTGCCCTCGGGATGCAGATTGCGCACCCGCACACAGGACGCCCGCAAGGCGCCTTCGTGACGCTCCCCCGCGATCCCGTCAAAGCTCAGCGTCAGCTGATCCTGCTGCTCTGATCGCAGCCCCCCGGTGGCCGCCGGAACATAGCCGATCCAGGTCACCTCTCCCTGAAACTCGGTTTCGCGCATCACTGGCATGGGGCTTCTCCACTGCAAATAACCTGACAAATCAGCGCCACCATAGGCACGCGCCCGGTGTCTGACCAGCCCTGCAACAGCCTCTGTGGCTCAGCGTCGGTGCATCACACCCAGCGTATCAAAAAACCCGGCCACCTGTTGGGGACCGGGTTTGATTTTGCAGTATTCTGAACGCGTTACCGTCAGGAAGACGGCTCCGGCGCCAGGCCATCATCCGATGCGGATTTCTTCGGCTTGGCCTTCGGGATCGCGGTGACCGAGGCGCCGCCGGTATCGGCATCGTCGCCCTCATCCTCGCCCGCCTGCGGCGGATCGCCCTTCATCACGCGTTTGATCTCGTCACCGGTGAGGGTCTCATACTCCAAGAGCCCCTGCGCCAGCCGTTCCCATTCCTCATTCTTGTCTTTGAGGATCTGCAAGGCCTGATCATAACCCTGCTGGATAAAGCGTTTCACCTCATCCTCGATCAGTTCTTTGGTGTTGGCAGAGACCGAGAAGCCAGCGGTGTTGCCGGAATAGCCCTCATGCGCTTCGGCGTAGTCGATATTGCCGACCTTGTCCGACATACCCCATCGCAGCACCATGGCCCGCGCCAGCTGGCTGGCCTGCTGGATATCGCCCGCCGGACCGTTAGAGACATGATCCTCACCGTATTTGATCACCTCAGCCGCCTTGCCGGCCATGGTCATTGCCAGTTTCTGCTGGCACTCATCACGGTGATAGTTCAGCCGGTCCATTTCGGGCAGCGACACCACCATCCCCAGCGCACCACCGCGCGGAATGATCGTCGCCTTGTAGACCGGATCACACAGCGGCAGCTCCAGACCCACAACCGCGTGGCCCGCTTCGTGGTAGGCGGTTTTTTCCTTCTGATCCTGCGTCAGCACCATGGACCGGCGCTCCGCCCCCATCATCACCTTGTCCTTGGCCGATTCGAAATCTTCCATGGTGACAAAACGGCGACCGACGCGGGCGGCCATCAGAGCGGCCTCATTCACGAGGTTGGCCAGATCCGCACCGGAGAAACCGGGGGTGCCGCGCGCGATGATGCGCAGATCCACATCCGGGCCCAGAGGCGTCTTGCGCGCATGCACCCCAAGGATTTTCTCACGGCCCTTGATGTCGGGGTTGCCGACGGTGACGTTGCGGTCAAAGCGGCCCGGACGCAGCAACGCAGGGTCCAGCACGTCCTTACGGTTGGTCGCGGCCAGAATGATCACGCCTTCGTTGGCTTCAAAGCCGTCCATCTCAACCAGCAGCTGGTTCAGCGTCTGCTCGCGCTCATCATTGCCACCGCCGTAGCCCGCGCCACGATGCCGACCGACAGCATCGATTTCATCGATGAAAACAATGCAGGGCGCGTTCTTCTTCGCCTGCTCGAACATGTCGCGCACACGGGATGCACCGACACCGACGAACATCTCAACAAAGTCGGAACCGGAGATGGTGAAGAACGGCACACCTGCCTCACCCGCAATGGCCCGCGCCAGCAGGGTTTTACCAGTCCCCGGAGGGCCCACCAGCAGCGCGCCTTTGGGGATTTTGCCGCCCAGACGGGAGAATTTCTGCGGGTTGCGCAGGAATTCAACGATCTCTTCCAGCTCTTCCTTGGCCTCATCAATGCCAGCGACATCGTCAAAGGTCACGCGGCCATGCTTCTCGGTCAGCATCTTGGCCTTGGATTTGCCAAAGCCCATGGCGCCCCCTTTGCCGCCGCCCTGCATCCGGTTCATGAAATAGATCCAGACACCAATCAGCAGCAGGAAGGGCAACAGCGTCAGCAGGAATGACTGGAACCCGGACTGCTGCTGCTTTTCAGCGCGCACCGGGATGTTGTTGTCGATCAACAGCGTGGTCACCTCGGCATCGCCGGGTTTGATGGTCATGAAGTTCTGGCCGTCCGACGTGGTGTAGCGAACCTGTTCGCCATCCAGCGTCACAGTGCTGACATTGCCGTTTTCAACCGCGCTGACAAAGTCAGAAAAAGTCTTCTCTCGGCTCTGCATGGTGCTGCCGGAACCACTGAACAAGTTGAACAGCGCCAAGACGAGCACAAACAGAACAACCCAAAAGGCGATATTGCGTACGTTGCCCAAGGAAAGTCTCCCAATATGCGAGGCGCACCTGGCAGGCCGCCTTCGTTGCCTCTAAAATAGGGATACTTCACTGAGGTTCAATGCGATAAAAGGGCTGTGAAGAACTCTTCGCTGTTCTGGACCAGTTCTGCGGTCCATCCATTGCCATTTCCCGCCAATGGCGCGGCAATCAGCTGATCCTGTTTCCACACCGCCGGGGTGGCCTGCAAAACGGCGCCCGGCACCTCAGCCCGGCGCCAGTCAGGGCAATGCAGCAACCCCGCCGGCCCCAGCGCGCGCACCTCGTGATCCTGCACCTCACCGCCAAAAACCCGCCAGCGCTGGTCCCAGATTTTGCCCGGCAGCGCCACCTCTTCGGCGACCGGTTTATATTCGCGGCAAATCCAGGTGCGCTGCCTGCGGGTGATCATCCGGCACCCCCCAAGGGTGAAGGACCCCCCGTGGCGCACCGCATCGCGCGCCTTGACCATCGGTTCCCGGCGTGGCGGATGCACCGCCCCGCTGACCCATTGCACCGACCGCACCAGCAGCCGATGGGCGATTTCATCCGGCAGGGTGCGGAACTGGCGCTGGTCGATCACAATCGCGCCATCGCGCACCTCGGCCATATCCCGGGCGGCCAGAAACGTATACCAATCCAGCGCTTCACGGGCCGCCCCCATATTGCGCGCCACCGCCGCAAGCCGCTCCACCGTCAGACCCAGCGGTTCCAGCGCCTCCATCGCCTGACGCACCCGCACCCGTTCAAATCGGGCATCCTCATTGCTGGGATCCTCGGCCCAGCAGCACTCGCGGGCGCGCAGATACGCGCGCAGCTCTTCGCGTGTGACCTCCAGCAGCGGGCGCAGCAGCGTCACCCCCTCCATGGCCCGGCTGCGCGACATCGCCGACAGGCCAGAGACGCCCGACGACCGACCCAGCCGCATTAGCAGCGTTTCGGCCTGATCATCCGCCGTATGCCCCAGCGCCACCGTGGAGATGTCATTCAACTGCGCCCAGGAGGTCAGCAGCGTGTAGCGTGCATTGCGGGCCTGTTCCTGCAGATTGCCCGCCTGCCCTGCTGTCGGGCGGTCACACCATTGCAGGATGTCATGGGCCATGCCCAGTTTGGCAGCGGCGCCCGCAACCATCTGCGCCTCCGCGCCGGAGGTCGGGCGCAACCCGTGGTCCACCGTCGCGACACAGATCTCAACACCAACATCGGAAAAACACTCATGCAGCAAATACATGAGCGCCATCGAATCACCGCCACCCGAAACCGCGACCCCCAACCTTGCGGGCAGGGCAGATCGGAACTGCTCCTGCACGATGGCCAGGATATCCCGGTCGGGGCGGGTCAATTGCAGGCCAGTTTGGCGCGCTCGGCCTCCGCTGCGGCGGTCTCAGCGGCGCCGGGGAACCGGCTGGCCACCTCGGCGAGGGTCACGCAGGCCTGGCTGGTCTGCCCCAGCCGCCCCAGTGCCGCCCCCAGTTCAAACAGCGCTTTTGGCGCGGTCTCCCCCGTGGCATTGCCAGAGAAGGACGCCAGATAGGCCCGTGCCGCCTCGCGGGTATCGCCCAGGCCGTCCAGCGCCTTGCCACGGTTATATTCCACCGCAGCCGCCAGTGGGCTGCCGGGATATGCCTGCGTGAAGGCTGCAAATTTCTCTGCCGCCTCCTGATAGGCGCCGCTATCCAGCGCCGCTTTGGCGGCATCGAAATCCGCCTGTTCGCCGACCGCCAGTTCAGAGGTGGTATCAACTGCGGTGCCCGGCGTCGCGGGCAAGGCCGGTGCGCCACCTTCGGGCAAGTCCCCACCGCCAAGCGTGGTGGTCTCCCCCAGCTGCGAGATATCGCCGCCTTCCAGCTCCACCAGCCGGAACTCAAGATCACCAATCCGGTTGGTGCCATCCTGCACCACCCGGTCCACCCGGTACGACAGTTGTTCGGTCTGCGCGGTCAGCCGCTGCAGCTCCGCCTCAATGGCGCTGACACGGTCCAGGACGCTGTCCCCTGCGACATTGGTCTGCGGGCTGCCGGTGGTCGACATTTCCCGCTTCAACCGCTGAATCTCAACGTGCAAAACCGTCAGCTCCTGACGGATATCAGCAAGCGTTTGGTCATCCTGTGCCCGCGCCATCAACGGCGGCATGGCCAGCACCAGCGCAAGGGCGGCAATCGCTAAAGGACGCAGTTGCATGATCGTTTACCCCGTCAGGCCACCCGCCAGCACGGTGACCGCGCGACGGTTCTTGGTGTAGCAGGCCTCGTTCGAGCAGATCTCCAGCGGGCGTTCCTTGCCAAAGCTGACAACCTGCAGACGGTTGCCCGCCACCCCCTGCGACAGCAGATATTCCCGCGCGGCATTGGCGCGGCGCGCGCCGAGGGCGAGGTTATATTCCCGCGTGCCCTGCTCATCCGCGTGGCCTTCAATGGTGACCACATAATCCGGGTTCGCAGTGAGCCAGCGCGCCTGCCCCTGCAGGACGCTTTGTGCGGCGGGCGACAGCGTCGATTGGTCCACGGCAAACAACACCCGATCGCCAACGGTTTGCTGGAAATAGGCCGGGCTGCTGGGGTCAAGCTGTCCCGCGGCGCCTGCCCCCGCTCCCGCACCGGAGCCATTGCCCCCAGCCGTGTCGTCCCAGGGATTGCCTGCACAGGCACTCAGTCCCAATGCCGCTGCCACCAGCATTGCTTTTGTCAAACCACTCATGATGTCCGCCTCGTCCCGTTTCCATATCTTGCACCAGATTTATCACAGCGCTGGTGCCGCTGCCACTTTGGTCTTTGGTTCTGGCGCGCGCGCCGGGCCAGCATGGCAGGCGCGCGACACCTCAGTTCTGTAACGGTGACCACGCCGGGTCTGATGCGCCATCTGGCGTCCGCACCGGTTTCAGGTTGCGCCCTGACACGTCCACCGAATAAAGCAGCGCCCGACCGCTGGCGCCCTGGGTCTCGCGGGTAAACATGATCACCCGACCATTGGGCGACCAGGTTGGCCCCTCATCCAGGAAGGACGCCGTCAACAGACGTTCCTCACTGCCATCCGTGCGCATGACACCAATGTGGAACCGGCCCTTGTTCTGTTTGGTAAAGGCAATCATGTCGCCGCGCGGCGACCACACCGGCGTACCATAGCGCCCCGCGCCAAAGCTGATCCGTCGGGCCTCACCGCCGGTGGCCGCCATCACATAGAGCTGCGGCGCGCCGGAGCGGTCGCTTTCAAAAACAATCTGACTGCCATCCGGCGAAAACGACGGGGCCGTTTCAATCGACGGCGCACTGGTCAGGCGGGTGCGGGCGCCAGTGTCGATATTCATGGTGAAGATATCGGTATTGCCGCCCTGTGACTGCGAATAGACCACCGTGCGCCCATCCGGGGCAAAGCGCGGCGCAAAACTCATGATGCCATTGTCCGCCGACAGAACCCGGCGTTGAACGCTGCCCACATCCAGCACGTGGATCTGGGGAAAGCCGCTCTCATAGCTGGTATAAAGCACCCGGTCACCGGTGGGGGAGAACCGCGGCGCCAGCACGATGGAGGCGCTGTTGGTCAGATACTGCACATTGGCGCCGTCGTAATCCATGATCGCCAGCCGCTTGCGCCGATCATTCTTCGGACCGCTTTCGGAGACGAACACCACACGGCTGTCGAAATAGCCGCTCTCGCCGGTGATGCGGCTGTAGATCACATCCGCCACCTTATGCGCCATGCGCCGCCAGCCATCGGTGGTGCCGGAGAATTGCAGCCCGGTGCCCAGTTCCTTCTCCGCAAAGACATCATAGCCCCGGAACCGCACTGTCAGACGGTTGCCATTGACGCTGAGCGCGCCGGTGATCAGCGCCTGCGCATTCACCGCCTTCCAGTCGGCATAGGACACGGCGGCGTCAAAATCGGTGACTTTGGAGATATGGGCCGAGGCCGGCACCTCGCGAAACAGGCCGGTGCCGCTCAGATCCGCTGCAATCACCCGCGAGATATCGCGCGCCAGTTCAGCCGCAGCAGGGGTTTCGGGCACAAAGCCGGGCACCGCATAGGGCAAGGGTTCGATCACCCCGTCGGTGATTTCGATCCGCAAGGGGCCATCCTGTGCCTGCGCAGGCAGAGCAGACGTCATCACCGCCGCTCCAAGCAGGGTCGCGCCCATCACGAGCGTTGCCAGATATGTCCTCATTTGATCCGCATCCTTTCGGGATTGAAGGTCATTTCGATATTACGCCATTGGGCATATTTGTCAGACGGAAGTTGGAAGCCGCGCGCACCACAGCGCAAAATCGCCCGTCGCGCCGCGCCGAAGGCCTGATTGGCCGCCGATCCTGATCCCCCGGTACTGGACAACATCCGAATGCTGCCCTCCTCAGGACGGCCATCCTGTGTCAGTGCGACGGAGACCACAACGGTGGTGCGCAGCGCCTCCGACGAGAGCGAGCCAACGTTCCAGCATTGCTGCACCGCAACCCGCAGCGCGTCCTTCTCCCCACTGGTCAGCGGCGGGCCGGAGGGTTCCGGCGCTTCCACTTCGCCGCCACCGGCGAGGGCGGCTGCCAGAGCATCCTCCACCGCATCCGCGCGGTCCGGGGTTGGATCTGTTGCGGGGTCAGCAGGTTCCGGTTCTGGCCCAGTTTCAGACTCAGATGCGGGCTCAGGTTCGGGCTGGGCCGCTGGCGTGGGCCGATCCGGGCGCCGCCGCGGGCGCAGGGACTGCGCGGGGGCGGCGCTGGCCACCTGCTCGGTCTCGGCCTCGACTTCCTCGGTCACGATCCGGTCGTTGGCCGCCGCCTCGGCGGTGGCCTGCTGGGCCTCCTGTGCAGGCTCGGTCCCGACCTCATCGGACACTTCGGGTTGTGCTACATCAGCAATCTGGGTGTCCGGTTCCGGCGGTGCGACAGGTGTTGGCGCAACCCGATCAACCGGGCGCAGCTGCGGGCGTTCGGTCAGCTGGGGCGTCACGCTGGTGCTATCCGGCACATCCGGTGGCGATGGCGCGGCCACCGGTGGCGTCGGCTCGACCGGCTGCGGTTCGGGTCGCTCCGTCAGTTCAGGATCTGGATCAGGCACAGTCACCGGTTCGGGCTGGGTGATCTGCGGCTCTGGCGCGGGCGGGGTTGGCGGGGTCACCTCCGGCGCGGGATCCGGGTCTGGCTGGCTCAGATCCCGTGCGGTATCCGCAACCACCGGTGCCGCGCGCTGCTGGCTCAGACGCGCGAACTCCTCGGTCGAGATGATCGCGACATCCTGCACCGCCAATGGCAGTGGTTCAGACGGAAACCAGGCGCCGAACACAACCCAGCCCGCCAGCAATCCGTGGCCTGCAAGAGAGATCTTGGTTCCGGTCTGCACACCCGTGCCCCGCCTATTGCCCGGTATCGTCGACGGCCCGCCCGTCAAGGCTCGGACCACCCACATCGGTCACCAGCCCAACACTGGAGAACCCACCGGCGTTCAGCGCGCCCATCACCTGCATCACCGCCTCATAGGGGATTGCCCCGTCGGCACGCAGGAACACCTGATCGGAGGACCGCTCCGCCGCGATGGCGCGCAGTTTGGCGATCAACTCATCCGGGGCCACAGGCGTGGTCTGGATCTGGATTTCACCACTGGCGGTCATGGTCACGGTCAGCGGCTCTTCCTCATCCCCGGGCAAGGCCCCGGCGGCAGTCTTCGGCAGCTCCACCGGCACCCCCACGGTCATCAAAGGGGCGGCCACCATGAAAATGATCAGCAAAACCAGCATCACATCAACAAAGGGCGTAACGTTGATTTCCGCCATCGGCCGCGCACGGCTGCGCCGCCGTCCCCGGCGTCGCCCGTTGGCGGCGGAAGGTTGAACCGAGGCCCCCATGGATCAGGAATCCAACTGACGGCTGAGGATGGTGGCAAACTCATCAGCAAAGGCCTCATAGCTGCCGATGATCCGGTCGCTGTCCGCGCTCAGCTTGTTGTAGAAAATCACCGCCGGAATCGCCGCCAGCAGCCCCAGACCGGTCGCCATCAGCGCCTCGGCAATGCCCGGCGCCACAACGGCGAGGTTGGTGTTCTGCTGCTCCGCAATCTCGATAAAGGCGGTCATGATACCCCAGACGGTGCCGAACAGCCCAACAAAAGGCGCGGTGGAGCCAACAGTGGCCAGGATCGACAGGCCGCTCTGGACATGTTCGCTTTCCTTGGCGATGGCGACATCCATCGACCGTTCGATCCGCGCCTGCGCGCCGGCAATCAGCGCCCCGTCGTTGCGGTGACTGCGCCGCCATTCGGTCATGCCAGCGGCAAAGATGCGTTGTGACTGCCCTTTGGGCTGCGGACCGATCTGATCGAACAGACCATCCAGCGGCTCACCGGACCAGAAGGCGCGATCAAACTCCGCCGCCTCGCGCCGGGCAAGGCGATAATTGATCAGTTTCTGCAGGATAATGGCCCAGGACCAGATCGACGAGCCAACCAGCATCAGCATCACCAGTTTGACCGTCAGGGTCGCCCGTTCAAATAGCCCCCACATGGAGAAATCAATCTCCTGCGCCAACGCCAGAGTTTCTGCTTCCATGGACCTGCTCTATGTTTTTGGCCGTCTTTCAGCCGTTTTCCGGCTTTCATTTGGCAAAAGGCTATCGCAGTTCAAGGCCAAAAGCCAATGAAACAGCTGTGAGAGCAGCAATTGTTACAGCAATGCGCGAATCTCTGCCGGCAGGCGGATCGGCGCACCGCTCTCGGCATTGACGCAAACCACCGTGACAATCGCGCGAAACAGCTCGGTCTCGCCGCGAAACACCTGCTGCGACATGGTGAGCCGCGCTGGTGTCACCTTCTGCACTTCGGTCTCGATCCGCAGCGCCTCGTCGAATTTGGCAGGGGCGAGGTAATCCGCCTCAATCCGGCGCACCACCCAGATCAGCCCGGCGTCGCGCATGGCGTTCTGATCATTGCCGAGGTTGCGCACCCAGTCACTGCGCGCCCGTTCGATGAACCGCAGATAATTGGCGTGATAGACGATCCCGCCCATGTCGGTGTCTTCGTAATATACCCGAACCGGGAAGCGGTGGATCATCTGTCTGGGCCTCTCTGGCGACGGCTCAGTGCCGGGTCGGGTTGGCGTCATCTGCGGGCGGCGCTACCGGCGCTTGCAGCCGCGCAAACAGGCGCAGCGCATGGGAGCTGTCGGCGGCAGCAACCGGCATCATCCGATCATACGCAGCCGCAATCACCCCGGCAATCTCAGGCCGCAGAATGGTGGCGCCCGTTTCCGGCAGCACCGCCAACGGCGAGGTCTCGGCAAAGGCGCTGTCGCCCCAGGTCAGCATCATCTGCACCGCCTGCGTCAGCGCGAGGGTTTCGGCCGGCAGTTTTGCCATAGCACCGGCCATGCGCAGGAACACGAAACAGGCCTGAATGCCGCCCTGATCGTCAAAGCGAAACGCGCGGTACTGGCTGGCATCCGCCTGTTTCAGCCGCGCCACCAGCGGGTCCAGATCCGGGATCAGCCGGTCCAGATCCGGCACGCCCCTCAACTCGCCCCAGTCCCGGAAGAAAAACACCATCAGGTTCGATCCCAGCTCGGGGTCGGTCTCGGCCATCTGATGGCCTGCAAGGGTCACCACCGCCTCGATCGCGCCCTTGACGGTGGCCAGCGTGCAGTCCTCCACCCCAAAGACAATCGGTGCAATCGGTCGCCCCCAGCGGGCAAAGGCATAAGCGCCATCGGTGCGGGTAAACAGGGCTTCGATCTCGGCTGGGGTCATTATACGGCTCTCCACTCGGACTGCGGTCTTGTGGGCGCTTAATGCCCGCTTGCGGGATCAACGACAAGGGTTGCGACCGGCTGCCACCCTGCATCTGCTGACCTGAAATATCCCCGCCGGAGGCCGTGACGCGCAGGGCGCGGCGCGTCCATCAGGGTTTGCCACGTAGGTCAGCAGCCGTGACCAAATGTTTCGCGTGCGAAACATACGCTAAAATTGAATCCAATTCTTCAAATCCACCTTAACCCTTTGCGGCGGATTTGACGCCAACCCGCATAAAGGCTGACGCCAACCGGCAACAGGTGACGCGTTACAGAAGCAGGTCGCCCTGACCGCGTGGCGGGGTCAATCCAAGGTGGGTCCAGGCCTTATGCGCCAGCATTCGGCCGCGCGGCGTGCGCTGGATCAGGCCCTGTTGCAGCAGGTAAGGCTCGATCACCTCCTCCAGCGCGTCGCGGCTTTCGCTGAGGGCTGCGGACATGGTTTCGATCCCCACAGGCCCACCGCCATAGTTCTCTGCCACCATCCGCAGATAGCGCCGGTCGGCGCCGTCCAGACCCAGCTGATCCACCCCGAGCCGCGTCAGCGCGCCATCGGCCAGCTCCCGGGTGATGGTGCCATCACCCTCGACAACCGCGAAGTCCACGACGCGGCGCAGGAGCCGTCCGGCGATCCTGGGCGTGCCGCGCGCGCGCCGCGCGATCTCGCGGGCGCCGTCATCTTCGGCGGGGGCCCCCAGCTTGCGGGCATTGCGGCTGACAATCTCAAACAGCTCATCAATGGTGTAGAACTGCAGCCGCGTCGGGATGCCGAAACGGTCGCGCAGCGGTGTTGTCAAAAGACCCATGCGGGTAGTGGCGCCCACCAGCGTGAAGGGCTGCAACTCGATCCGCACAGTGCGCGCGGCCGGCCCTTCGCCGATCACCAGATCCAGCTCAAAATCCTCCATCGCCGGATAGAGCACCTCCTCCACCGCCGGGTTCAGCCGGTGGATTTCGTCGATGAACAACACATCACGCGCCTCAAGATTGGTGAGGATCGCCGCCAGATCGCCGGCCTTGGCCAGCACCGGGCCGGAAGTCATGCGGAAGTTCACGCCGAGTTCACGGGCGACGATCTGCGCCAGCGTGGTTTTGCCCAAACCGGGGGGACCATGAAACAGCGTGTGGTCCATCGCCTCGCCCCGGCGGCGGGCGGATTCGATAAAGACGCGCAGATTGGCACGGGCCTCGGCCTGACCAATGAATTCGCCCAGCCCCTGCGGACGCAGAGCGCGGTCGGTGTCGCCTGCGCTGTCTTCCGGCAGCGGTGTGGGGCGCAGGGTGGGGTCGGCGTCAATCATGGTCCCGCTTTCTGGCATATGCTTTGTCCGGCTGAAGGCCGGGCAGCGCCCGACCCTCCCCACGGGAGGGCGCTTCGCACCCACCTAGGCTCAGGCGCTGCTCTTTCCGTGTCATCATCACCCTTTCGGCGCCAGAAGGCGTAGGGCGGCGCGGATCAGCTCGGCCTCATTGGCGTCCGGGTAGGTGGCGGCAGCTTCGGCCACGGCGGCGGCGGCATCCGATGGGCCATAGCCCAGATTACCAAGTGCTGAGAGCGCCCCTGCTGAGGCGGCAGCCGCACCGGAGGGGGCCTTTGGCGGTGCCTTGCGGGGCGTCTTGCCGGTCTCCACCGGCGCGACGGATTCAACGACATCCAGACCGGGGCCGTCCATGGCATCGGCGATGGTGCCGCCCATGGCCATCACACCCGGCGCCTTGTCCTTCAGATCCAACACGATGCGCTGCGCCGTTTTTGGACCAACGCCCTTGGCCGCCTTCACCGCTGCCCAGTCGCCCAGAGCAATGGCGCGGCTGACACCATCGGGGCCAAGCGCGCCCAAGATCGCCAGCGAGACCTTGGCCCCCACCCCCTGCACCGAGGTCAGCAGGCGGTGCCATTCTTTTTCAACCAGCGAGGGGAAGCCGTAGAGCTGCATCAGATCCTCGCGCACCACCATATCGGTATAAAGCGCCACCGCCTCTCCCGCGCCGGGAAGCGTGGCGAGGGTGCGGTCAGAGCAAAAGACGATGTAGCCGACACCGCGCACGTCGATCAGCACATGGTCAGTGCTGCGGTATTCCAGTCGTCCAGTCAGTTTTCCGATCACGCGCGCTTCTCCTTCAGCTGGCGGGCCTGCGTGCCCCCATAAAACGCATGACAGATGGCAATGGCCAGAGCATCTGCCGCATCGGCGTTTTTGGGCAGGCATCCGGGCAGCTGCAGTTTCACCATGTGCAGGATCTGTTCCTTGGCCGCGTGGCCGACGCCGACAACGGTTTTCTTGACCCGGTTCGGGGCGTATTCGCCCACTGGCAGACCGGCCTGTGCCAGCGTCATCAGCGCGACACCACGGGCCTGACCCAGTTTCAGCGTGCCGGCGCCGTCTTTGTTCACGAAGGTCTGTTCAATGGCCGCCTGATCGGGACGGTAGGCCGCGATCACCTCGATCACCTGATTGTGGAGGGACAGCAGCCGCTCCCCCAGATCATCGCCATCGGAGGTGCAGACGCCGTTTGCGACATGGCTCAGACGGGTGCCCTGTGATTCGATCACGCCCCAACCGAGGTTCCGCAACCCCGGATCGATGCCCAATATTCGCATGTCTGCCCTATCCCTGCCTGCCCCGGCAGATGGCCGAGTGGTCATTATTGTCGCAGGATTAGCACAAAACGCGAACATATCCAACCGCTTTCCCCCTGGATCGGGCACCAAATATCCGGCTTGAGACCGCGTGCGGATTGCCGGTTTTCGGCGGAATGCCCCAATCCTGTTCTGAAAACGACCACCCATATTATTGAAACCGACATTCCCGCGCTGCACATGAAAAATCCGCAGAATTCCCTTGTTTTTATGGGTAATAAGCCATGCGTTTTGCGCATGGGACACATGCAATTTCGGCGATTGTCAGCGGCTTTCCTCCTCACTAAGTGCCGTCCATCGCCCCATGGCGAAGAGATTCATTCAACCTCCGAAAGGACGAGGACATGGCTGCATTTGACACCACCCGCACCACCTATGGCACCAGCAGCCTGTTTGGCCGCTTGAGCGCCAAGACCGCCAGCCTGCTGGCAGCGTTCGTCGATTGGAACGACGCCCGCACCACCCGCCAGACTCTGGGTCAGCTGAACGACCGCGAACTGGCCGATATTGGTCTGTGCCGCGCGGACATCGACCGCATTGCCGAGGGCAAGCCGGTCTTCTGAGGTCTGATCCCGCCCCGGTGCTGCCGGGCGGTCGATCATTCGGAATATGAAAAACGCCGCCTCCCGACGGAGCGCGGCGTTTTCTATAGGTCTGGTTTGCAGATCTGCGCCTCGGCGACACCCTGCTGCGTCGGACATGACTGCGCGACCGTTTTATGTCGGATGCCCCCCAGCGCCCGACACCTGGCCCGCCAGCCTGCCCCTCTACCGCAGCACAGGCCCGATCTTCTCGGCCAGGAACTGCGACACGGGATCCCGCTGCATAACAAATGCACCGGCTTTCTCCAGCCCGGTTCCTGCCCGCAGCTGATCGACACGGTGGTCGTAGCTGCCAAATCCCAGCGCTGCCATCAAGAACCCCTTGAACAGCAGAAACGCCGCGACAAACAAGATCACCGACCGGCCGGAAATCCGCGACTGTACCCGTCGCGGCGCCACCACGATCAACCCATCCGCGCGCAACTTAGCGGTGTAGCCGCGCGCCATGGCCCCGTGTTTGCGCTCCAGTCGGTCAAGCCGAGCGTAGAAATTGTTACTCTGTTCACCCATAACCAAAACCCTGCAATGGCTCCCACCATCCACATCTTAATGCTTAGGTAGGTAATGAGACCATTTTGGGGCGGGTCGTTAAAATGCTCAACAAACTTGAATGATTCAGCCTGTTTTCTGCAAAAGCAGCGTCGTCCAGTCACCAATCTCACTGCGCTGGGCCAGATTGATGCCATTTTGTGCATAAACGCCCTGCACCTCATCCGCCTGCTCATTGAGAAGACCGGAGAGAATCGCATAGCCATCGCTGCGCAGATGCGCCGCCACATCCGGCGCCAATGCAACCAGAGGGCCCTTCAGGATGTTGGCGAAGATGAGGTCAAAGGGCGCGGCCTCAGCCAGGGCCGGAGCGTCAAAGCCCGCCGCCTCAAGACAGTGAACACGGCCTTCCATGTCGTTGGCCTTCAGGTTGGCCTCAGCCACATCCACAGCGACCTGATCAATATCGCTGGCCAGGATCTGCCCGTCCCAGACGCGCGCGGCCGCCATCGCCAGCACAGCTGTGCCACAGCCGATATCAGCCACTTTGTCGCCGACGAAGCCATCGTCGATCAGCGTGTCCAGCGCCTTCAGACAGCCCAATGTGGTGCCGTGGTGGCCGGTGCCGAAGGCCATCGCCGCCTCAATCAGCAGCGGAATGCGATCCGCTGGCACCTTGTCGGCATCGTGGCTGCCGTAGACGAAGAACCGGCCCGCCTCAACCGGGGCCAGTTCGCGGCGCACATGGGCCACCCAGTCGGTTTCCGGCAGTTCGGAGATCACAAAAGGCTGGGCGTCGAACATGGTCGCCAGCAGCGCCAGACCGGCCTCATCCGGGGTCTCGGTGAAATAGCCGCCAACCTCCCAAAGGCCGGAGCCATCCTCAACCTCAAACACGCCAAGGCCGGTGGGCTCCGGCGTCAGGCGCTCCATCGCCTCGCCGAGTGCTTCGGCGGGGGCTTTTCCGGTCAGGGTGGTGAGGGCGGTGAAGGTGGGCATGGCGGTCTCCGGGCAATGGTTGCACAGCGCCTAGGCCCGTCGGCGGCGCAGGTCAAGAGCTGGCGGCGCAGGTTGGCCGGGGCCAACCGGGGGCAGCGCCCGCGTTGATGCAGGGTCAGATCTGATGCGCGAAGGCTTACTCCGCCGGGGCGGCGCTGCGCCATTTCACAAAGATCGTCTCATTGCCCGGCTCCGGATGGCGCGGGATCAGCAGCGACAGGGTGAGCGAGATCAGCGCCATACAGGCCGCCAGCGCAAAGACCGCAGCCGGGGAAACCACCCACAGCAGGCCCAGTGTGACCGGCAAAACCACCGCCGCGATATGGTTGATGGTAAAGGCCACGGCAGCTGTCGGCGCGATATCAGACGGGTCGGCGATTTTCTGGAAATAGGTCTTCAGCGCCAGCGCCAGCCCAAACAGGATATGGTCCACCACATAAAGCACCCCGGCCAGCACCACGCCCCAGCTGAACCAATAGAGCCCGCCGTAAGCGGCAAAAACCAGTGCCAGCCCGGTGTATTCAAAAATCAGCGTCCGGCGTTCACCAAAGCGGGCCACAGCACGACCCAGCAGCGGTGCGGCGATCATATTGATTACCAGATTGATCAAATAAAGGCTGGTCAGTTCATGCACCGCAAAGCCGAACTTCTCCACCATCATGAAGCCGGCAAAGACAACGAAGATCTGCCGCCGCGCGCCGGCCATGAACTGCAACGCATAATAGAGCCAATAGCGGCGACGCAGGATCAGGCGTTTGGTCTGCGGATGCGGGGCGTCGAATTGCGGATAGGCCAGCAGGCAGAAGATCGCCAGAACCGTGGTGGTGCCTCCGGCCAGCAGAAAGACGATATTATAGGTGAGGCCCAGCGGTTCCCACAGCAGCGCGATCAGGCTGTAGACCACCAGCGTAGCCGCCGATCCCGCCGCCACCAGCCAGCCTAGGATCTGCGGCGCGCGGGTCTTTGGCAGCCATTGCAGCTGCAGCGACTGGTTCACTGTCTCATAGTAATGAAACCCGATGGAGCTGAGCAGCGTGATCGTGAGCAACCCGCCAAGGCTGGGAAACCAGGCGGTGACCGCCGTCGCCACGCCCAGCATCATCAAGGAGACCAGCCCCAGCACCTGTTCGCGCACAAACAGGATCACCGCGATGACGCCAATGGCGAGAAAACCCGGAATCTCCCGCACCGTGTGCAGCAGGCCAATGTCTGCCCCGTCGAAATTCGCAGCCTCAATGACGAAGTTGTTGAGCAGCGCGCTCCAGGTGTTGAAGGCGATCGGCATGGTCAGCGCCATCACAAACAACAGAGTTGTGGGGCGGCGCCAGAGCGGCATGGAAGCGGCAGCTTCGGTGGGGACAGGTTTGAACATGCCCCAGCAGATACGCCCATCCGCCCCATCAGGCGAGGGAAAAAGCGCCGCGCACATCTGATCTGTATCAATGCACGGAGCAGCTCGGCCTCATATTCAGGTTTTCGAATGACAATGAGAGGCTGATGCGATGCCAGAACTGGTTGAGATCATGGACTGGGCAGGCGAGCCATTGACAGCGGCGCTGCTAGGCCTGCTGACCGGGGGAATTTTTGGCATCGCGGCGCAGCGGTCGCGGTTCTGTCTGCGCGCGGCCACCGTGGAGTTTGCCCGCGGCCGTCTGGGGGACCGGGTGGCGGTCTGGCTCCTGACCTTTTCCACCGCGCTGGTCTGGGTCCAGGCCGGGCGCTTGCAGGGCTGGATCGACACCGATGAGGCGCGGATGATGGCAGTGCCCGGCAGCTGGTCCGGGGCCATCCTCGGCGGGGTGATCTTTGGCATTGGCATGGTGCTGGCGCGGGGCTGTTCCGGGCGGCTGTTGGTGCTGGCGGCGACCGGCAATCTGCGCAGTGTGGTCTCCGGGCTGATTTTTGCGGTGGTCGCACAGATGAGCCTCGCCGGGTATCTGGCACCGCTGCGGGACTATCTGGCCGGTCTCTGGATCACCACGGGCGGGCGCAATCTGGATCTGCTGGCGGCCTTTGGCCTGCCGGATTGGTCCGGGTTGGCGTTGGGGCTGGGCATGGCGGCTCTCGCCCTTGGGGTCGCGTTGCAAAACCGCATCGGCGCGGCGCGGCTGATCTTTGCCTCTGGTGTCGGCTTTGCGGTGGCACTTGGCTGGGGGCTGACATCGGCGCTGGCGCAGGTGGCGTTTGATCCGGTGCAGATCGAAAGCGTGACCTTTACTGGCCCATCGGCACGGATGCTGATGTTCTTTCTGGATCGCGCCTCGGTGCTGGAATTTGATATCGGGCTGGTCGCCGGGGTGTTTGGTGGCGCGATGCTGGCGGCAGCTTTGGCGGGCGAGATGCGGATTCAGGCCTTTGACGGGGCGGTCACCATGCGCAAGGCCATGATCGGCGCGGCTTTGATGGGGTTTGGCGGTATGCTGGCCGGAGGCTGCGCAATCGGCGCCGGTGTCACCGGCGGGTCGATCTTTGTCGGCACCGCCTGGGTGGCGCTGTTTTCGATGTGGGTCGGGGCCGTGCTGACAGATCTGCTAGTGGATCAGCGCGGCGTGGCGACCCCCGCCTAGACAGGGCGCGAGGCGCTGCCCTGATTCATCTGCCATGGTTTTTTCATCTGCCATGTTTTTGATCGGACTTCAGAAGAAATTCTGCGGATCAATATCGACCGACAGCCGCAGATCCCCCTTGAGGCGCGCCGGTTTGATCCAGCGGGCGATGGCGTCCTGCAGGGGGGTGCCCTTACTGGCCTTGATCAGCAGGCGCACCCGGTGGCGGCCCCGAATGCGGGCAATTGGTGCCGGGGCCGGGCCAAAGACCTGCGCGCCGATCTGGCGCAGCGGCATGTCATTGCGCGCCAGTGCTATCCCCAGATCCATAACGGCAGGCAGCTCCGGCCCGGAGAGGACAATGCCGGCCATGCGGCCATAGGGCGGCACGCCTGCGGCCTCGCGTTCGGCGGCTTCGGCTTTCCAGAAGGCTTCTTCATCACCGGAGAGGATCGCCCGGATCACCGGGTGTTCGGGTTGGAAGGTCTGCATCAGCGCCTCACCCGGTTTGTCGGCGCGCCCGGCCCGGCCTGCGACCTGCCGCATCAGCTGGAAAGTGCGCTCCGCCGCGCGCAGGTCAGAGCCTTGCAGGCCCAGATCCGCATCGATCACGCCAACCAATGTGAGCAGCGGGAAGTTATGCCCCTTGGCCACCAGCTGGGTGCCGAGGATGATGTCAGCCTCGCCTGCGGCGATCTCCTCGATCCGCTGCTTGAGTGCGCGGGCAGACCCAAAGAGGTCAGACGACAGCACCGCAATTCGCGCCTCCGGGAACAGCGCGGCGGTTTCCTCACCCAGCCGTTCGATGCCGGGGCCGACAGGGGCCATCTTGCCCTCGACCTGACAGGTCGGGCAGGCGTCCGGTACCGGTTTGGTCTCGCCGCATTGGTGGCACATCAGGCGCTTCATGAAGCGGTGTTCGACCATGCGGGAATCGCAGTGGTCGCAGGTCACATGGCCGCCGCAGGCGCGGCAGATGGTGACCGGCGCAAAGCCCCGACGATTGAGAAACAGCAGCGATTGCTCACCCCGTTCGATCCGCGCGGTCATCGCCTGCTTCAGCGTTGGTGAGATCCAGGTCGACGCGGGAAGTTTTTCCGCCCGCATATCGATCGCGCGCATCTCCGGCAGAACGGCTGAGCCAAAACGCGCCGCGAGATCGAGCCGTTTGTATTTGCCCGCCTCGGCATTGGCCCAGGTTTCCAAGCTGGGCGTTGCAGACGCCAGCACCACCTGCGCCGAACACATGGCCGCGCGCAGCACCGCCATGTCGCGGGCATTATAACAGACGCCTTCGTCCTGTTTGTAGGAGGTGTCATGTTCCTCATCCACGATGATGAGGCCGAGATTCTGATAGGGCAAAAACAGGGCCGAGCGTGCGCCGATCACCAGCTGCGCCTTGCCCTGCCCCACCATGCGCCAGACCCGGCGGCGTTCGGTCATCGTCGCGCCGGAGTGCCATTCCGCGGGCGTCGCGCCAAAACGCTGTTCGACCCGCTTGAGAAATTCTGCCGTCAGCGCGATTTCTGGCAACAGCACCAGCGCCTGACGGCCCGCACGCAGGGTGGCGGCGACCGCCTCCAGATAGACCTCAGTCTTGCCCGAGCCCGTGACGCCCTTCAGGAGGGTGGTGCCGTAGCGGCCACTGGCAAGGCCCTCGCCCAGAGTGTTGGCGGCGGCGGCCTGATCTTCGGTCAGGGTCTTGCCGGGCAGAGCCGGATCCAGACGGGGATAGGGCAGATCGCGGGGCGCGTCCTCCTCGCGCAGGGCGCCCTGTTTTACCAGCCCTTTGATCACCGAGGTTGTGACCCCGGCCAGATCCGCGAGTTCCTTCGCCGTGAACGCCAGCCCGCGATATTCATCCGCCGCCGCAAGCACCCGTTCGCGGGGGTCTGTCATGCGGTCGGGCATCTGGCCCGTTGGGCGCAGCACCTTGCGCATGGACACCGGATCGGAGAGGCCGGGCGCACGGGTGGCCAGCCGCAGCATCGCCGGCAGAGGGGTCAATGTGTAATCTGCGGATTTGGTCAGGAACTGGCGCATCTCGTCGCGCATCGGGGCCACGTCCAGCACCCGGTTCACCGGGCGCAGCTTGGCCGAATCGAAATCCCCGGCCCCCGGCCCCCAGATCACCCCAAGAACGCGGCGCGGGCCCAGCGGCACCTCGACATAGGCGCCCAGATGGCAGCCGCCTTCGGGGGCGCGGTAGTCAAGAACGCGGTCCAGCGGCTGTGTTGTCAGCACGCCAACCCGCTCGCCCTCGTTGAAAAATGCCTGCTCCTGCACGCTGCTTGCCTCTTTTGCCCGGTGGGGATGATGACCCCAAAGCGATGCCCGGCAATCGACGCCGGGCGCACGGGGGGTTTTTAAAGCCTCCGCCATCAGGTAAAGGCTAGCGCAATCAAGGCCAACCCATCCAGAGGACCCTAGCCGATGAAATTCTTCGTAGACACCGCTGAAATCGACGCCATTGCCGAGCTGAACGCATTGGGCATGGTGGACGGCGTGACCACCAACCCGTCGCTGATCAAGAAGTCCGGCCGCGACATCATAGAAGTCACCAAGGAGATCTGTGATCTGGTGGATGGTCCGGTGTCTGCCGAGGTGACCGCAACCGATGCTGACACGATGATTGCCGAAGGCCGCAAGCTGGTCGAGATCGCCGAAAACATCGCCGTCAAAGTGCCGCTGACCTGGGACGGTCTGAAGGCCTGCAAAACCCTGACCGACGATGGTCATATGGTGAATGTGACGCTGTGCTTCTCTGCCAATCAGGCGCTGTTGGCGGCCAAGGCCGGCGCGACCTTCATCTCGCCCTTCATCGGTCGTCTGGACGATATCAACCTCGATGGTATGGACCTGATCGAAGACATCCGCACAGTGTATGACAACTACGGGTTCGGCACCGAGATCCTCGCCGCCTCCATCCGCAGCGCCAACCACGTGCTGGAAAGCGCGCGCATCGGTGCCGACGTGATCACCGCGCCGCCCGCCGTGATCAAGGGCATGATCAACCACCCGCTGACCGACAAGGGTCTGGATGCCTTCCTCGCCGACATCAAGGCCGCGAACATCAAGATCCTGTAAGCCTCAGGGCACCGGACAGGTTTCAGGAGGGGCGGCCCGGTGGGCGGCCCCTTTTTCATTGGCGGATGCCCCTCCCCCGGTGCCGGCGGCAGTGCGCCGGTGGCCGGGAATTTTTTACCACGCTTGCGCGAAACCCGTGTTATAACTCCGGCAAAACCCATCAGAGGTCACAAAGAGCAGAACATGAGCACGACGGCAGAACTGGAAGACACTCTGCGCCAGGCGATCCTGGCCAAACCCGACGCCCTGTTGGAAGATCAAAGCGTGATGAACGCGCTGGTCAGCGCCAATGAGCGCGCAATGGGGTCCAATATTGTGGACCTGCGCGGCATCGCGATGGAGCGGATGGAGGCCCGGCTGGACCGGCTGGAGGATACCCATCGGTCCGTGATTGCGGCGGCATATGAGAACCTTGCCGGGACCAACCAGATCCACCGCGCGGTGCTGCGGCTTCTTGATCCGATGGATTTTGAGAGCTATCTTGGCAATCTTGGCGGTGAGCTGGCGGAAATCCTGCGGGTGGACGCGGTGACGCTGGTGCTGGAAACCGCCCATCCCGAACAGGACGCCGCCGTGCAACGCATGGATCAGGTGCTGAAGGTGGTCGAGCCGGGATTCGTGGAGCAATACATCAATCCACAGCGCAATGGCCCTGACCGTCAGGTCACCCTGCGCCAGATGCAGTCCGGCCACGCCCGCACCCATGGCGCCAAGGCTGATTTCATCCGCTCCGAGGCCTGTCTGAAACTGGAATTGGGCGAAGGCCGCCTGCCCGGTCTGCTGGTTCTGGGGTCCGAGGATCCGCATCAGTTCACCCCGCAACATGGCACCGATCTGCTTGCGTTTTTTGCCGGCGTTTTTGAACGGTCGATGCGCCACTGGCTGTCGTGACGCCGCCGTCACCTCTGTTGATCTCCCCGGCATGCCGGGACGCGCTGGAGCAGTGGCTGGCCGGGCTGGCCGCGCTTCAGGGGGCGGCTGAGAACACCGTCACCGCCTATCGCGGCGATGTGGTGGAGTTTCTCGCGTTCATGACCCAACATTTTGGCGGGCCGCAGGGGCTGGGGGCGCTGGCGGAGATTTCCACCGGTGATATGCGCGCCTGGATGGCAGCCACCCGCGCCACAGGTACCGGGGCGCGATCATTGGCGCGCAAACTGTCGGCGGTCAAAAGCTTCTACACTTGGCTGGCTGAGCGGCAGGGGTTTGAGCCCACCGCCGTCTTGTCGGCGCGCAGTCCCAAGTTCCAGAAAAAACTCCCCCGCCCGCTGGCCGAGGATGCGGCGCGGGCGGTGATCGAAACGGTGGAGTTTCAGTCCACCACCGATTGGGTGGCGGCGCGTGATGTGGCGGTGGTGACGCTGCTTTATGGCTGTGGGCTGCGGATCTCCGAGGCCCTGGGGCTGACCGGCGCAGACGCGCCGCCGCCGGCGGTTCTGCGGATCACCGGTAAGGGCGGCAAAGAACGGATCGTGCCGGTGCTGCCTGCCGCGCGTCAGGCGGTGGACCGGTATCTGCGGCTCTGCCCGCATCCGCAGGAGCGGGACGCACCGTTGTTTCGCGGTGTCCGTGGCGGGGCGCTGAATGCGCGGCTTATTCGCAGCGCCATGGCGCAGGCGCGCGCGCAGCTGGGCCTGCCTGCCAGCGCCACGCCACATGCGCTGCGGCACAGCTTTGCCACCCATCTGTTGGAGGCCGGCGGCGACCTGCGCGCCATTCAGGAGCTGTTGGGTCATGCCTCGCTGTCGACAACGCAGGCCTATACGGCGGTCGATACGGCGCATCTGATGGATGTCTACAACCGCGCCCATCCAAAAGCGTAAGGCCTGCGCAAAACATGCCGTCAAAGGGCTGGATTTAACCCGGTAGTAAGGGGCCTGCGCCAGATTGCTGGCGTCAAATCCAGAAGGAGCCCCCCGTGATGAGTATCGTTGCCCAAAGCCAGACCACCGACACCGCGCCGCTTGGCGCGCCGTATAATCCCGCCAATCGCAGTGCTGCCAATGCCAGCACATCCGATATCGGCGATGTGGATTTCAGCCAGTTTTATGAGCAGCTTCTGGCGGATCTGGACAGCGATGGCGACCGTGAGATTTCTGATCAGGAATGGGCGGCCTATCGCGCGGGCAAGGCTGCACGCGGTGAATTTGTCGCCGCACAGGGGCCATCTGATTCCGGTGAGGCGCCGCAGGTCGTGGACAGCCGCAGCCTGACAGAGACACTGTTTCGCAAGGCGCTGATGGAAGATCCTGCCGACCAGTAAAACGGTGGCCCGATGTCGCTGTGGCAGGTGATCCGCGGCTAAGCGTTTGCTTTCACGCCGGTGACATGACCACCGCCAAAGACCCGAATTTTCGCGCATAGCCGAGACGTTTTTCCATTGACCACTTGCGAGGGTGCGGGAAATTCGCCATCAGGGGCGTATGACACCTCAGTATCGTGCCCTCTCCGTTCATCTGCTGACCGCCACCGGCGCGGTTTTTGCAATCCTTGCCATGTTGGCTGCGGCTGATGCCAAGTGGAGCCTGATGTTTGTCTGGCTTGTCGTGGCCTTTGCCGTGGATGGGGTGGATGGGCCGCTGGCGCGGCATTATGAGGTGAAGCGCTACGCGCCGGAGTTCGACGGTGTGCTGCTGGACCTGATCATTGATTACCTCACCTATGTGTTCATCCCGGCCTTTGCGCTGTTCAAATCCGGGTTGATGGCGGGGTGGACCGGTTGGGTGGCGCTGATTGTGATCACCTTTGCCAGTGCCTTGTATTTTGCCGACACGCGGATGAAGACGAAGGATAATTCCTTCTCCGGGTTTCCCGGATGCTGGAATATGCTGGTTCTGGTGATCTTTGCGCTGGAGCCGAGCCATTGGACCAGTCTGGCACTGGTCACCCTGCTGGCGATTGCGATGTTCCTGCCGCTGAAGTTCATTCACCCGGTGCGCACCGAACGCTGGCGCAAGGTGTCGCTGCCGATGGCACTGGCCTGGACGTTTTTTGCCGGTTGGGCCGCCTGGGTCGATTTCCACCCGGCAAGCTGGGCGCATTGGGGGCTGGTGCTGACTTCCGTCTATCTGATTTTTGTCGGCATCGCGCAGCAGATCATCCCCGAGAGCAAGGGCTGAGCGGGCCGTCTCAGGCCGATATCACCAGACTGCGGGTCTCTCCGTGAGACCCGAAACCGGGCTGCGGGCCTGTCGCGTGATGGCGCGATATGCCGCCACCTAAAGTGACCGTTTCCAATGGCGGGCTTGCTCAGGCGGGCCCGTGGCAGCCGGCGACGGATCAGCGGCTTCACCGGGTGAGGACAGCCACCCGCACGGTCGGATCAGACAGATCTCATGCGGCGGACCCCGTGGTCCACCTTCCCCCGGCAAGATACCCCCTTCGCAAGACGCCGATCAGATCAACAGTCCCGCCGCCCCTTCGTGACGCAAAAGAGCGACCTTGGTCTCAACCCCGCCCGCGCCGGAAAATCCCCCAAGACCTGAGGCGCCAAGCACCCGGTGGCAGGGGATGATCACCGGGATCGGATTGGCGCCGCAGGCATTGCCAACGGGCTGGGCGGCTGCGCCCAGATCCTTTGCGATGTCGCCATAGGTGCGGGTTTCGCCCAGCGGGATTGCCGACATGGCGGCGCAGACGGCGCGCTGAAAATCGCTGCCTGCCACCGCCAGCGGCAGGTCGAATGCGGTCAGCTCATGGGCGAAATAGGCACGCAGCTGGGCCAGAGCTTCAGCCGTGAGCGCCGAGCCTGCGACACCGGCGGGCGCGGCCTGCCACGTCAGGCGTACGATTGCGCCATCCTGCTCCCCCACGCACAGCGTGCCGACAGGCGTTTCAAGACTGGCCTCTGCCATCTGATGGGTCGCGGTTTCAGGAGGCTGCACGGGTACGGTGGTCCTTACGCTTGATGCTTGCACACCCTGGGCAGCGTCTGCGGGATCCTGCTCAGCGTCAAGGCGGAACCTTGATCCGGCCCCTGGACCTAACCTTTGGGATAGGAGGCTATGCCTTCGGCAGGGTCGGCTAACCTCAGGTGCCCATGCAATTGCACTAAATTTTAGTAAAACTGGGTCTCAAGTTATGAAGAAGGTCAGTCGCCATGCATATCACCTCCCAAGGAAATATCAGCGTTTACCGCATGCTGAATGGCCACATGAGTGGGCAGGCGGCGACGAAACAGGCGCAGGCCCAGCAGACCGGAACGCTGCCGGGCGGGCTGGAAACTGCCGCCTCCCTGGCGAAGACGGCCAAGGCCGTGTCCCAGCAGGCCGCCATAACCGGACCGAGTGAGGGCGGAAGCCTAATGGCTGCCGGCACCCAGCATCTGCGCACCGTGGTGCAACAGACCCTGCAGGATCTGCAATCGGGTTGCCACGCCGGGCCACTTCCGACCAGCGAAGTGATTGCCCAGAACAACTATCGCGCGGCGCTGCGGGCGATGGGCTGATCCGGTCCCGATTGCCTGCCTTGCGCTGAGCAGAAAACCCCCGGCGTTCTTTGACACCATACCCCCGTCAAAGACGTCAAAAGAAGCGCGCCGCCCGCCCCATCGAGGGGTGGGCGGCGCGCAGATCCCGTTGGGGATCTGAGATCACCGCTGTCCGGGGCAGCACCGGCTACCCATCGCTATTTTAGCTCAGCGCCGCATCGCAGCGCCCGCAGACACCTGCGTGGCTGTGGTTGCCAACATCGGGCAGGATCTTCCAGCAGCGCTGACATTTGTCGCCATCGGCCTTTTCAAACACCACCGACACGCCGTCCACCTCGGGCATGCGGAAGGCTTCTGCCGGGGCCGGATCGCCGCTGAGGGCGATATCGGAGGTGATGCAAACATCGGCGAAATTCACCGATTTCAGCGCCTCCAGCACCTCCGGATCGCGCACATGCACCACCGGCGCGGCCTCCAGCGAGGCACCGATCACCTTGTCCACGCGCTGCACCTCCAGGGCGGCGGTGACCACACGGCGAGCCTGACGGACCTTGGCCCATTTCGCGGCCAGCGGCTCATTCAGCCAATCCGCCGGGGTCGCGGGAATGTCCTGCAAATGCAGTGAGCTGTCCTCACCGGGGAAGCGTTCCAGCCAGACCTCTTCCATGGTGAAGACCAGGATCGGCGCCAGCCAGGTTGTCAGGCGGTGGAACAGAATGTCCAGCACGGTGCGGGCCGCACGCGCATTCAGCGTGTCACCATCGCAGTAGAGCGCATCCTTGCGGACATCGAAGTAGAAGGCCGACAGATCCACGGTGGCAAAGTTGAACACCGCCGAGAAGACGCCCTGGAAATCAAAGGCCTGATAGCCGGTGCGGACCTTGTGATCCAGCTCCGCCAGACGGTGCAGGACCCATTGCTCCAGCTCCGGCATATCCGCAGGCTCGACCCGCTGATCTTCGGAGAAATCCGCCAGGCTGCCGAGCATATAGCGCATGGTATTGCGCAGGCGGCGGTAGCCATCGGCGACGCCTTTCAGGATCTCCGGCCCGATGCGCTGGTCGGCGGTGTAATCGGTCTGCGCCACCCAGAGGCGCAGGATATCAGCGCCATACTGCTGGACGATTTTCTCAGGCACGATGGTATTGCCGAGCGATTTGGACATCTTGTTGCCCTTCTCGTCCAGCGTGAAGCCATGGGTGACCACATTGCGATAGGGCGCGCGACCCTTGGTGCCACAGGCCTGCAACAGCGAGGAATGGAACCAGCCGCGGTGCTGGTCGGTGCCTTCCATGTAGACGTCGGCGATGCCGTCCTCGGTGCCGTCTTCACGGTCGCGCAGCACAAAGGCGTGGGTGGAGCCACTGTCGAACCACACGTCCAGCACGTCAAACACCTGATCATAGTCGTCGGGGGTCACGATGCCGTCGAGCATCTTCTCCTTGAAGCCATCGGTGTACCAGACATCGGCGCCGTGCTCTTCGAACGCGGCCACGATGCGGGCGTTCAGTTCCTCGTTGCGCAGGAGGAAATCGGGATCGGTCGGCAGTACACCCTTCTTGGTGAAGCAGGTGAGCGGCACGCCCCAGGCACGCTGGCGCGACAGCACCCAGTCCGGGCGGCTTTCGATCATCGAGTAGAGACGGTTCCGACCGGTCTGCGGGGTCCACTGCACCAGCTGATCGATGGAATTGAGCGCGCGGGTGCGGATGGTGTCACCCATCTCGCCCATGCCGTCGTCCAGCTCGCGGTCGACGGAGGCAAACCACTGCGGCGTGTTGCGGAATACGATTGGCGCCTTGGAGCGCCAGGAATGCGGGTAGCTATGCGTGACGCGACCTCGGGCGATGATGCCACCGGCCTCAACCAGCTTGGCGATCACAGCGGTGTTGGCTTTGCCTTCCTTGCCCTTTTTGTCAAAGACTTGAAGTCCGGCAAAGAACGGCACATGCGGCAAGAACTCGGATTCTTCGCCCACATTGTGGGTCATGCGGTCGATCCAGTTGCGCGCCACGAAACACTCGTAGTCATCGGCACCATGGCTGGGCGCGGTGTGCACAAAACCGGTGCCCGCATCATCGGTAACATGATCGCCGTCGATCATCGGCACGTCATAATCCCAGAAGCCGTTCGCGCCCTCGATGCCTTTGAATGGATGGTTCAGGATCAGGCCATCGAATTCGGAGGCCTCGACATCGCGAACCTTGGTGAATTCGGTCACGCGGGATTTCTCCAGCGCGTCTGCGGCCAGCGCATCGGCAAAGAGATACAGCTCACCCGGAGTGGTCCAGCTTTCCTCCTGCGTGGCATCCACGCGGTAGAGGCCATAGGCCACCTTCGGGTTATAGGCGACGGCCTTGTTCGAGGGAATGGTCCAGGGGGTGGTGGTCCAGATGACAACGCGGGCTTTCGCAAGTTCTGCAAACGATTGCTGCTGTTGTTCGCTCTCGACCAAGCTGTTCGCGCCAAACGATCCCTTATGGATGCCAAACGGCACCCAGATGGTATGCGACTTGTGGTCGTGATATTCGATCTCCGCCTCGGCCAGGGCGGTTTTCTCTACCGGGGACCACATCACGGGCTTGGAGCCCTGATAGAGCGTGCCGTTCATCAGGAATTTCTGGAATTCCCCCGCGATCACCGCCTCGGCGTGGTAGTTCATGGTGAGGTACGGATCATTCCAATTGCCGGTGATGCCCAGACGCTTGAACTCCTCGCGCTGGATGCCGACCCATTCATCGGCAAAGGCGCGGCATTCCTGACGGAAGTCGACAACCGGCACCTCGTCCTTGTTCTTACCCTTCTTGCGGTACTGCTCTTCGATCTTCCATTCGATCGGCAGGCCGTGGCAGTCCCAACCCGGCACGTAGCGCGCATCAAAGCCCATCATCTGGTGCGAGCGCACGATCATGTCCTTGATCGTTTTGTTCAGCGCGTGGCCGATGTGCAGGTGACCGTTGGCGTAAGGAGGGCCGTCGTGCAGGGTGAAGGGCTTGCGTTCCGCGTCCGTACCCTTGGCGGCGGCGGCCTTTTCGCGGAGTTTGTCATAGACGCCAATCTGGGCCCAACGCTCCAGCCAGCCCGGCTCCCGCTTGGGAAGGCCCGCGCGCATCGGGAAATCGGTTTTGGGCAGATTGAGGGTGTCTTTGTACTCAGGCGTCTGAGGCGTGTCGGCACACATGTGCAGCGTCCTTTGGATGATCTGGTCGTGTTTTGGGATATTCGGTTCGGTGCGATGGCTCAAGCACCTTTGCCCGGCGGCTCACGTGGTCAGAGCGCCGGGGATATAATTCGAATAATGATGGCCGCAACATGGGACATGGAGGCCTTATAGGGCGGCACGGCAGGAGGGTAAAGCGGCAGATCGAGGTTGGCAGACACATATCAATGCGCAATGCTATCAACATTCTTTCAAAATCATTGAGCTATCAAACGTATGCCCTCAACTGATGCCGTTACTATTTCGCTCCCCTTCACGCATCATCAGCTAACATTGCTTCTGGCGACAGTCGGCCTTGTTGGTCTGCTGCTGCTAGCCTGGTACGCCATATCCGTGCCGACCTACAAACAAAAGAAACACCGCTGGACCGGTAACAGTGCTCTGCTGAGTTATGGACTCTGCGTGCTGCCAATCTGGGCCTTTCTCCTGTTCCAGACAGTTTCCGCACTATGGCTTTTATCGGGGAATTTCCCGCCAGATACTGGCGTCGATCTGCGTTGGCATGTGCTTGCCTTTGTGGGGCTGGTGACTGCCACCGGAGGCTTGGTTGGCGCCCCCTTGGCACTATTGCGCGTCTGGGCAAATGAGCGTCAGACCCGAACCGCCGAACAGAACCATATGACGGACCGCATCACCAAAGCTGTGGAACAGCTTGGTGCAGAAAAAACCATCAAACGCGTCATAGGTAATGAGGCTAGTGAAGTCGGATCCGCGCTTTCGCAGATGCTAGCAACACCAAAACCAGTCATCGAGGAAGTTACCGAGCCAAACATCGAAGTCCGTATTGGTGGGTTGCTTGCATTGGAGCGAATATCACGGGATTCGATCACATATGATCGCGGCCGGGACCACCTGTTGGTCATGGACATTCTCTGCGCCTATGTCTGCAATAACTCGCCGCTGAGCACCGCCAAGGATGTTGCCGAAGGGCGTTTCATCCGCATGAAAAACAACCATGTGATTTCACCTCCGGATGATCTGCCCGAGTCTGAGTACACGGATATCCACGAGAGAGTTTTCGAGATACCAAGCCCTCGCTCCGACATCACTTTTGCAATCAAGATTCTCGGGCGCCGTACCCCTGAACAGATCCTACATGAAAGACTGCACGACTACCGCCCGACGCTATCACGCTGCAATCTTCAACGTGCGGATTTTACCGGTGGCGATTATTCATACATGTGTTTCTTCGAGTCGCGTATGGAAGGGGCCTATCTGAACGGAGCCAATTTCTCTCACTGCAACCTGACAGGAGCGGTTGTGACTCGAGGAATTCTGAACGACACAACACTCGACTTCGCAAAGCTGTCCTGCGCGGATTTCAGCCACGCCCAACTACACTCAGCTTCCCTGAGGAGATGTGACTTCTCCTTTACGTATTTCGACCAAACACAAATTGAAGACACAGTCTTTGATATCGAATTAAAGTCGGGAGCGGTCAATGCCATTTGGTTTATAAAGTCCAATCTATACTCTGCGCGGTTTCAAGGCACGATGGGTTACACGTTTAGTGGAGAAATGAAACCAGTCCATAAACATGTACCGCGCAAATGGAGCGCCGTTGTTTACAGGAATGCGACGGTTTCCTCCGCTACGCTGCATTTTTTTGACCCTTATCGTACCTTTGGGGATGGCTCTGTCACTTTGACGAGTGGCCAAAGGCCGGATCACTGGATCGACGAAACACTTGATGATTTTGCATTTGACGCAGCAGTGGAGGCATGGGGCGAAACCTACGAAGAAGTGCCCGACGACTCTTAACAGCGATAAAGACGCACCAACCCGCCGCACAATTGGTCGCAGGGATTGCCCCGCGCGGCGGGTGTACCGGCGGGGCGCTCTGGTGTAGCGACGGGTGGAAAGGTGGAGTTCACATGGTCCAGACGTCCCTCGCGCGGTTTGACATTACGGCAGAGCAGATCGCCTATGTGGTGGATATATTTTATGCGCGGGTGCGCGGCGATGCGGTACTGGGGCCGGTGTTTTCGGCGCATGTGGAGGATTGGCCGGAGCATGAGGCGCTGATCACCCGGTTCTGGCGCAATGCCATCCTGCGGGAGAAATGTTACAGCGGCAATCCGATGCGGGTGCATGTCAGTAGACCCGATGTAAAGCCCGAGCACTTTGCGATCTGGTTGGGGTTGTTTCACGAGGTCTTGCAAGCGGAGCTGCCGGAACGAACCGCGCTGCAATGGGGCGCTCTGGCGGACCGGATCGGCGAAGGGTTCCGCACCGGAATCGTCGCCATGCGCCAGCCAAAAGACGCACCACCAAAGCTATTCTGATCCGCGCAGGCACAGGTGCTCCCGCGCCCATAGATGCCCTGGCGGGGCCAGCGCATCCTTGTGGCCTTCGGCGTGGCTCATGCCGGGCATGAGCCTAGGGCGTGTGGCTAGGTGTCTTTGGTGAACAGGCCAGTGAGGGCGCGCTGGATAACCTTGCGGGTCCGGGGTTTCTGCGCCTTGGAGAAGGTCATCGGACGGCAGACTTCCATGGCGGCGATGCCAACGCGGGCGGAGAGCGCACCATTCACCAGACCTTCGCCGAAACGGCGGGAGAGTTTGGACAGGATCGATCCACCCAGCACCGGTTCCAGCAGGTCATCGCCAACAGCGACAGCGCCAGTGGTCACCAGATGGGCGAGCACCGCGCGGGTAAGCCGCCAGGAGCTGAAGAAGCCAGAGCGCCCGCCGTAGATATCGGCGATGCGGCGGATCATCCGCAGCGAGGTCACCAGCGCCGTCACCACATCGGCCAACGCCAAGGGCACCAGCGCGGTAACGGTTGCGACCTGTCGGGCGCCGCTCTCAACCACGCGCTGGGCGCGGGCATCCAGCGGCGCGAGCAGCTCCGCCTCGGCCAGATGCAGCAGCGCGTCGGCGTCCATGATGTCGCTCTTGCGCTCGTCCAGTCGGGCCAACCCCCATGTGAGATCCTTGCGCCCGCGGTAAAACCGTTCCAATCCCGCAACATAGCTGCGGGCGGCCTTCAGATCAGCGGTGGCATCAGCGGCCTGCCCCCCGGCGGGGTCGGTCGGGTCCGCTGAAAGCAGCGGTTGCGCGTTGCGCAGGCTCTCGACCCGGCGCAGGCGGGAGAGGGCTGCGAGTTCACGCAGGCCCATCAGAAGGGCCAGAAGGACGGCCACGGCAAAGCCTGCGGTGATCGCCCAGCCAAGGAGCGGCACGCGGTCAATCAGCCCGGTGACGAAATCCCAGGCCGCAACCGAGATGACAGCGCCGATCAGTGCTGTCAGACAGGCCCAGAACCAGCGGGCCAGTCGCGATGGGCGACGGCTGGCCAGCGCGGCGGCCTGCGCCAGCGCGGGCTGCGGCAGGTCACTGCTGGCGCCCTCCAGATCCGGGACCGGCGGCGCGCTGGCCACATCCGGGGTTTCGTCTGCGGTGGCGCTGTCTGTGAGGTCGAAGAGGACGGCATCCTTGCGGCTCATGGCGTGTCCTTCTTCGGGCGATCCGGTTTGTCGGCTGAGGGCGCTGTCACTGCAGCGGCGCGGGGTTTGGGTTCTGGCTTCGACGAGGGTGCGGGCCAGATGTATTGAATATCCGGCAACCCTTCGTCGTTGCGCGCGCCATCGGTGCGGGTCTGTTCGACGAAGCCTTCGCGCAGATAGAACCGCTGAGCGCCTTCGTTGGCCTGAAACGTCCAGAGCTGGAGCGGCGACTGCACCGATTTGGCATAGTCCAGCAGCAAGCGGCCAAGCCCCTGCCCGCGCGCCGTGTCGCGCACATAAAGCGCGCAGATCTCCACGCCGTCGCGGGCCAGAAACCCCTCTACCCGTCCGTCGATCTGCGCGATGGTGACCCAGCCGCGATCAATCATAGTGCCGCAAAAGCTGATCGCCTCGGCCCCGGTGTGCTGCTTGGGCATCCAGGGGGTATCAACCTCGAAGCGATGCAGGATCTCGGCGATCTTGCCGGCATCGGTGCTGCGCGCAACACGCAGGATGGGCGGGGATGAGGTTGTCATAGGCGATCTCCGATCAGGAATTCCGCCGCCCGGTCCAGGCGGATGTGGGGCGGGCCATCGCCGGGGCGCAGGGTGAGCGGGGCCGGTGCAAAGGCCATGGCCTGATAGTCCCCATCGAGCCAGCTTTCGGCGCCCTGACGGGCCGGGGTCAGCAGGTGCGAGGGGTCTTGCGGCAGGGCACCGGGATAAAACGCGGCCGGTTTGCCGCTGTCCAGAAGGGTGCCACGCACACAAGGCAGATCGCTGCCGTTGTGGCTGCGCAGCTCCTCTGTTGTGGCGCGCAGCGCGGCGAGCGACAGGGCCGCCGTCTCCGCCCCGGCAAAGCGGGCGCGATCCCGCGCGTCGCGGGTCAGCGCCTCGATGATGGCAGTCAGCTGGGGGTGCTGCTGGTGATGCAGGTGATCAGCCTTGGTCGCCGCAAACAGGATTTTCTCCACCCGCTTGCCGCGCAGGATCTGGCGCAGAAAGCCGTTGCGGCCCGGACGGAAGGCCGCGAGGATATCGGTCATCGCGTGGCGCAGATCCTCCACCGCGCGGGGGCCGGAATGGATGGCGCTCAGGGCATCAACCAGCACCACCTGCCGGTCAATGCGGGCGAAGTGATCGCGAAAGAAGGGTTTGACGACCTTTGATTTATAGGCCTCAAATCGGCGCTCCATCTCGCGGTGCAGGGACCGGCGCGGGGCGGTATCCGACAGCGGGATCGGCGCGAAGGTCAGCACCGGAGAGCCCGCCAGATCGCCGGGCAGCAGGAAGCGCCCCGGTGTGCAGTCGTAATAGCCCGCGGCGCGGGCAGCCTGCAGATAGGCCGCAAAGGCCCCGGCCAAATCCTGCGCCAGCGGCTCATCATGCAGGGCGGTGGCGTCGGCTTTTTGCGCCAGATCCAGAAACGTCTGCGCCTGCGCGCGACCACGAATGCGGGTCAGCACCTCATCGCACCATTGGGCATAGGATTTGTCGAGAAGCGCCAGATCCAGCAGCCATTCGCCGGGGTAATCCACGATATCCAGATGCAGCGTGCGCGGCCCCTGCAAGCCCGACAGCAGCCCGTTGGGCTGAACCCTGAGGCTGAGCCGCAGCTCAGACACAGCCCGGGTGCTGTCGGGCCAATAGGGACGCGGACCTGTGAGGGCGCCAAGGTGATTTTCGTAGTCAAAGCGGGGCACGGTGTCGTCCGGCTGGGGTTGCAGAAACGCCGTCTCGATCCGCCCTTCGCGCGCGGCGGACAGCTGCACCATACGGCCCCGGTTCATCAGATTGGCCACCAGCGAGGTGATGAACACCGTTTTGCCCGCGCGGGCCAGACCGGTGACGCCAAGACGGATTGAGGGCTCAAACAGGCTCTCCGATAGGGAGGCGCCCGCCCCCTCGACGCTGCGCAAAACCCCGTCTGCCAGTGATGATAGTCCCAAAGGTCTGCCCCGCCTTGCGGCCCCTGCGTTGGACCGGATCCTTGTTCAATTTGACCAAGATAGGGGTTGGCGAGGCGCGATACCACCCCGGCGCAGTAGTGGCAGGGACTTGTGCGGCAGCTCCGGCCGCGTTACTTGCCCGCCCATGCCGCGTTTTGCTCTGAAAGTCGAATATCACGGCGCGCCCTTCGCTGGGTGGCAGCGCCAGAAAGATCAGCCCTCGGTTCAGGGGGCGATCGAGGATGCGCTTGCGCGGCTGGAACCCGGCCCGCATACGATTGCAGCGGCGGGGCGCACGGACACCGGCGTGCATGGTCTGGGTCAGGTTGCGCATTGCGACATGGTGAAGGATTGGGATCCGTTCCGCCTGTCCGAGGCGTTGAATTTCCACCTGAAACCCGCGCCCGTGGCGATTGTCGATTGCGCCCGTGTCGACGGTGACTGGCACGCGCGATTTTCTGCGGTTGAGCGGCAGTATCTGTTTCGCATCCTGATCCGGCGCGCCCCGGCAACCCATGAGGCCGGACAGGTCTGGCAGCTCAATCACGATCTGGACGCCGAGGCGATGCAGGAAGCGGCCAATCATCTGATTGGTCAGCATGATTTCACCACCTTCCGGTCATCGATCTGTCAGGCCGCCAGCCCGCTGAAGACGCTGGACGAACTACGGGTTGAGCGGGTTCCGGGTTTTTCCGGGCCGGAAATCCATTTTCATGTGCGCGCGCGGTCCTTCCTGCACAATCAGGTGCGCAGCTTTGTCGGCACGCTGGAGCGGGTCGGCGCGGGAGCCTGGGCGCCCGAGGATGTGAAAACCGCGCTAGAGGCCGAGGATCGCGCCGCCTGCGGGCCGGTCTGCCCCGGTCACGGGCTCTATCTGGCACGCGTCGGATACCCTGACGATCCCTTTGGGATTGCTGAATAACCCTCCAAATTGAACGACGCTTGAGCGCACCGGACGGGTCCGGATCAGACGCACGAATTTTTTCTTCGATTTCGGGGAACCATTCGCGGATGCGTGCGTTTTTCTTCCAGATTTGGGTCCAGAACAGGCAGGCGGCGACATGAACAAGGAAATGGATCTTCTGGGCAGTCTGCTGCGGTATTCCACGTTGCCACTGTCGTTGATCAACCCACAAGCGGAAGAGCTGGAACTGTCCTTCGTCAACCCAGCCTTTGAGAAGGCGACCGGGTATAAGGCTGAGGATGTGATTGACCGCCCCTGCCCGTTGTTTGACGGACCCGCGGTGATGCAAAGCACGCTCAGCGAGCTGAAAGTCGCCCGCGATGGCTTCGACAGCATCGCGCGCACCCTGTGGAACTATGATGCCCATGGGCGCCCCTTCGAATGCTTGACCTATATCGATCCGATCACCGTCACACCCGGTCAGGTCGTCTTGCTGGGCTGCCATTTCATGCTGTCAGCAGAGCTGTCGTCCGCGCCGCCGCTGACCCCTGCGGACGCTGAGGATATTGCGGATCAGATATCGGCCAATGGGTCTACCGGTTCTGGAACTACCGGTCCCGAGCCAGAGCCGGAGCGCGCGGCGGAACTGCATCATCTGGAGACCCAGAAGGACGAACTGCTGGACTATGCGCGAAAAGCGCTCCTGCGTTGTCTGGAGATGCGGCGCAATACGCTTTACAGCCGGATTGACCTTTATTTCAACCGCCATCGCGGCAATCTGTTGGGCGCTGATAGTGCCGATATTGACGCGGCTGCAATGATGCGGGATCCGCTGCTGGGGCCGCGTGAAAATCAGGCCTGACGGCCTGATCTCTGGATACTACGCCTGTGGCACCGGGTCAGCCGCGACCGCGGTAGGGGGGCACCCCTTGGTCTGGGATCCAGACCCCTTCGGGCAGCGGGCCGGTCTGCCAGAACACATCAATCGGGATGCCACCACGCGGGTACCAATAGCCGCCGATGCGCAACCACTGTGGTTCAAGAAAATCGGCCAGACGGCGCGCAATCGACACCGTGCAATCTTCGTGGAATGCGCCGTGGTTGCGGAATGACCCCAGGAACAGCTTCAGCGATTTGCTCTCCACCAGCCATTTGCCCGGCACGTAGTCGATCACCAGATGGGCAAAATCGGGCTGGCCCGTCATCGGGCAGAGCGATGTGAACTCCGGCGCGGTGAAGCGTATGTTGTAAGCCACATCAGCTTGTGGATTGGGCACCCGCTCCAGCTCGGCGTCTTCGGGGCTTGCGGGCATCACCGTGGCCCCGCCCAGTTGTTTCAGGTCTTTGTAGATATCATCAGTCATTTTGTCGTCTCCTCACTCCGCGCGTTCAGACGCCACGTTTGTTGCCCCAGACCAGAACATGCAGCTGCGGCAGCACACGGGGGGCAAACCAGCGGTCGGCGGTCACTTTTTCAATCAGCCAATGCAGCCGTTCGGTGGCGGCGGTCAGATCCACCGGTGTTTCGGGATCAACCTCCGGGTTGCCAGGCTGCAGATAGAGCGGCAGGTCAGGGTAGCGATGTGCCACCGCCTTGGCCCAATCGTAATCGCAGTCATCGAAGATCACGATTTTCAGCACGATCTGATCGCAGCCCCTGGCGGCCGCCAGACAATGGTCGAATTTCTGCCAGTCCACACGGTGGCCGCTGGAGGGCGGCTTCGGGCTAAGCACAAGCGTATCGAGGGCCGCAAACCAAGGCTGGCTGATGGAGCCTTGTGTCTCGCAGGCGAAGCGATAGCCGGCCTCCTTGCCCAAAGCGATCAGCGGCGCGAAGTTCTGGATTGCCGGGTTGCCACCTGAGAGCGAGACCGTCAGTGGCTGACCACCGCTGAGGCGGGTCACCTCCTGCCAGACCTCATCCGTGGCCATCGGCGCCCAGGTGTCGCGGAAGCGGCTGTCCACCGCATGCAGGCTGTCGCACCAGCTGCAGCGATAGTCACAGCCGCCTGCGCGGACAAATACGGTGGGTTCACCGATCAGCGCCCCTTCGCCCTGGATCGTCGGGCCAAAGATTTCCGCGATACGCAGCGTGGTCGGCGCCGAACGGCAGGTCCCCTGCCTATGCGCAGGGGAGGATGTGTCACCGGTCGCGCGCACGGCGCGCGGTATTAGAACCTCGGTCATGGTCGGTATTCCGCCCAGGTCTTGGGCGTCTCAGACACCCGCACCGCGGCGGTTTCCGGCCAGCGGGCAGCACACCAGTCATAGAAATGACGCGCCATGTTTTCTGCGGTGGAGGGGCCCTCCATCACATCATTCAGATGGCGGTGATCAAAGCTTCCGTCGATGTAATTCTTCAGCGGCGCCAACTCGTGATAATCGCGGACAAAACCATCGCTGTTCAGCTCAGCGCCCGCCAGTTCGATCACCACGATGTAGTTGTGCCCATGCAGCCGGGCACATTGGTGATCTGCTGGCAGATGCGTCAGCTGATGCGATGCGGAGAAGTGGAATTCCTTGGTGATGCGGAACATTATGCGCCCCCCTCTTTGATGGCGGTGCGCCAGAAATCCGGGTCAGCGTAGACCGTGGGATCCTCTACCCCCGCCAGATCAAAGGCCTCGCGGCGTTCGACGCAGGTGCCGCAGCGCCCGCAGTGATGCTCACCGCCTTTGTAGCAGGACCATGTCTCGACAAAGGGGGTGTTCACTGCCGCGCCTGCGGCGACAATATCCCCTTTGGAGCGATGCACGAAAGGCGTCACCAGCGCCACATCCGCATAGCCATCCAGCGCCATGCGCTGCATCACGTCGAAGGCATCGGTGAAGGCCGGGCGACAGTCCGGGTAGATAAAGTGATCGCCGCCATGCACCGCCGTTGCCACGGCCGTATCGCCCTTGGCGGCGGCAATCCCGTAGGCAATGGTCAGCATGATGGCATTGCGGTTTGGCACAACCGTGACCTTCATGGTCTCTTCGGCGTAATGCCCGTCCGGCACATCGATATCATCGGTCAATGCAGAACCGCTGAGCGCGGCGCCGATCGAACGCATGTCGATGATCTCATGCGGAACCCCAAGCCGTTGCCCACAGGCGGCGGCGTAATCGAGTTCCTTGCGATGACGCTGTCCGTAGTCGAACGACACCAGGCGCGAGAGCTGCCCTTCGGCAGCAAGAATATGGGCAAGGGACACGGAATCGAGCCCGCCCGAGCAGATGACAAGTGTTTTCAAGTTTTCAGTCCTTGTTTTGATATCCGGGTAGGCTGCGACCGGAAGGCGTGCGTATAGCGACTGTCGTTAACCACGGCAAGATATCCACAGGAAATTTCCGCTACGTCAGGATCTGCGGTGATCGACTTTGGTGTGACGTAATTTTTTGATTTCTTTTCAGCACATTAGCCCAAACACAAAAAGCGCCCTCCTAGTGGAGAGCGCCTGAGCGTGGTTTTTGGACGTCCGTTTTCCCAGCACTCCGCAAGGGGCCGGGGCAGACCGTTAACCGAGATTTTCCTGACTGTAGGCTTTCAACTCGGCCCGTGCGACCTGTCGGCGGTGCACCGCATCCGGCCCATCGGCAAGGCGCAGGGTGCGCACATGGGTCCAGGCCTGCGCCAGCGGCGTGTCCTGGCTGATGCCCTGCCCGCCATGCATCTGCACCGCCTCGTCGATCACCTTCAGCGCGACGCGTGGGGCAACCACTTTGATCTGGCTGATCCAGGGCGCCGCAGCGCGGGCGTCCCCCTGATCCATATACCATGCCGCCTTGAGACAGAGGAGACGGGCCATTTCGATCTCCATCCGGCATTCGGCGATGATGTCGTAGTTGGCGCCAAGCTGGGCCAGCGGCTTGCCAAAGGCCTCTCGGCGCAGCGAGCGGCGGCAGAGCTGTTCCAGCGCGCTTTCGGCCTGACCGATGGCGCGCATGCAATGGTGAATACGCCCCGGCCCAAGGCGACCCTGCGCGATTTCAAATCCGCGCCCCTCTCCCAGCAGCATATGGTCTGCCGGAATGCGCACATCTGAGAAGCGGATATGCATATGACCATGGGGCGCGTCATCGTGACCGTAGACCTCCATCGGGCGCAGCACCTCGATACCCGGCGCATCCGCAGGCACCACGACCATCGACTGGCGCTTGTGCTTGGGCAGGTCGTCGTCGCCAGTACGCACCATGACGATATAAACCTTGCAGCGCGGATCCCCAGCGCCTGAGGCCCACCATTTTTCGCCGTTCAGCACATAGTCATCGCCGTCGCGCACGCAGGACATGGCAATATTGGTGGCATCCGAGCTGGCGACGTCCGGCTCCGTCATCAGATAGGCCGAGCGGATCTGCCCCTGCAGGAGCGGGGCGAGCCATTGCTGTTTCATCGCCTCGGTGCCGTAACGCTCAAACACTTCCATATTGCCGGTGTCGGGTGCTGAGCAGTTGAAGACCTCTGCCCCCAGCGGGGTTTTTCCCATTTCTTCAGCAAAGTAGGCATATTCGACGGTCGAGAGGCCAAACCCCTTGTCACTGTCGGTGAGCCAGAAGTTCCACAGGCCCTGCGCCTTGGCCTCGGCTTTCAGACCTTCTAGGATTTCGGCCTGCCGGTCGGTGTACTGCCAGCGGTCGCCCTTGCCGATTTCCGCGTGATACTCGGCCTCCAGCGGCATGATTTCATCTCGGATCATCGCGGCCACCCGGTCCAGAAGCGCGCGGTTTTCGCTCCGCATTCCCAAGTTCATGTCCATCCCGGCGCCTCTTTGTGTTGTTTCCCTTGGGTGCAGCATGGCGCGGGGGTTGTGGCGCTGTCCAGCCGCGTGACGGGACGTCACGGGAGTATGACCGCAGCGAGACAAGAGAAAACGGACCCCGAAGGGTCCGTTTCGTAAGCGGTTACTCTGCCGCCTCGGCGTAGTCCTCCATCGGCGGGCAGGTGCAGACCAGATGGCGGTCGCCATAGGCATTGTCGACGCGGTTCACCGGCGGCCAGTATTTGTCGACCCGGAAGGCCCCCGGAGGGAAGCAGCCCTGTTCACGGGAATAGGGGCGATCCCAGTCTTTCACGAGGTCTTCCATCGTGTGGGGGGCGTTTTTCAGCGCGTTATTGTCCGCATCCATCTCGCCTGCCTCAACCGCGCGGATTTCCTCGCGGATCGACAGCATCGCCTCGCAGAAGCGATCCAGCTCGGCCTTGGTCTCGGACTCGGTGGGTTCTACCATCAGGGTGCCCGCGACGGGCCAGGACATGGTCGGTGCGTGAAAACCGCTGTCGATCAGTCGCTTGGCTACATCATCCACGGTGACATTGGCGCTGGCCTCAAACGGGCGGGTGTCCAGAATACACTCATGCGCGACGCGGCCCGTGGGGCCCTTATAGAGCACGTCATAGGCGCCTTCGAGGCGCTTGGCGATGTAGTTGGCATTGAGGATTGCCACCTTCGTCGCCTGCGTCAGGCCCGCACCGCCCATCATCAGGCAGTAGGCCCAACTGATGGTCAGAATGGAGGCAGAGCCGAAGGGCGCGGCCGAGACCGGACCTTCCTGACCGCCGGTTTCCGGGTGGCCGGGCAGATGTGGTTGCAAATGCGCCTTCACCCCAATCGGACCCATGCCAGGGCCGCCGCCACCATGCGGGATGGCAAAGGTTTTATGCAGGTTCAGGTGGCTCACATCGCCGCCCAGATCGCCAGGACGGGACAGGCCCACCATCGCGTTCATATTGGCACCGTCGATATAGACCTGACCGCCGTGATCATGGGTGATCTTGCAGACCTCATGCACGGTTTCTTCGAACACGCCGTGGGTCGAGGGGTAGGTGATCATGCAGCCTGCAAGGTTTTCGGCGTATTTCTCTGCCTTTTCGCGAAAATCGTCGAGGTCGATATCGCCGTTTTCTGCGGATTTCACCACCACAACTTTCCACCCCACCATCTGGGCAGAGGCCGGGTTGGTGCCATGGGCGGACATCGGGATCAGACAGATGTTGCGATGGCCCTGCCCGTTGGCGCGGTGGTAGGCCGCGATGGACAGAAGGCCCGCATATTCGCCCTGCGCGCCAGAGTTCGGCTGCATGGAAATCGCCTCATAGCCGGTGATCTGGCACAGTTTCTCTGACAGGTCGCTGACCATCTCGGCGTAGCCCTGCATTTGATCAGCAGGCGCAAAGGGGTGGATATTGGCAAATTCCGGCCAGCTGAGCGGCATCATTTCTGCCGCGGCGTTGAGCTTCATCGTGCAGGACCCCAGCGGGATCATCGCGCGGTCCAGCGCCAGATCGCGGTCGGCCAGACGGCGCATATAGCGCATCATCTCGGTCTCGGCCCGGTTCATGTGGAAAATCGGATGCGTCAGGTAATCAGATGTGCGGTGCATGTTCTCTGGCACGCGATACTCAGGCGTGAAATCATCGTCGCCGCGGCGGATGCCGAAGGCGCGCCAGACCGCTTCGATGGTTTCAGAGCGGGTCACCTCATCCAGGGTGATGCCAACGCGGGTTTCGCCAACCCGGCGCAGGTTCAGCCCTTCGTCCACGGCGGATTTCAACACCGCCTCCTGCAAGGGGCCAACATCCACGGTGATCGTGTCGAAGAAGGATCTGGGATCCACCTTGAAGCCCGCGTCCTCCAGCCCCTTGGCCAGACGGACGGTCTTGCGGTGGATGCGTTGTGCGATGGCTTTCAGACCCTTGGGGCCGTGGAAGACTGCATACATAGACGCCATCACCGCCAGCAAGGCCTGCGCGGTACAGACGTTGGAGGTCGCCTTCTCCCGGCGGATGTGCTGTTCGCGGGTTTGCAGGGACAGGCGATAGGCCCGGTTGCCATGGGCATCGACTGACACGCCGACGATGCGGCCCGGGATCGCGCGTTTATAGGCATCCTTGGTGGCCATATAGGCCGCATGCGGACCACCGGCGCCAACCGGCACGCCAAAGCGCTGGGTCGAGCCGACAGCGATATCGGCGCCCATCGCGCCGGGTTCCTTCAGCAGGGTCAGCGACAACGGATCTGCCGCGACAACGCCGATGGCCTTATGCGCGTGCAGCTGGGCGATGTGATCGGTAAAATCGCGCACGTGGCCATAGGTGCCGGGATATTGGAACAGCGCGCCAAAGACCGCCGAGGCGTCCAGCTTATCCGGGTTGCCTACAATCACCTCAATCCCCAGCGGCGCGGCGCGGGTCTGGATCACGGCGATGTTCTGCGGGTGGCAGTCGCGATCGACAAAAAACGCCTTGGCCTTCGATTTAGAGACCCGCTGCGCCACAGTCATCGCCTCGGCGCAGGCGGTCGCCTCATCCAGAAGCGAGGCATTGGCGATTTCCAGTCCGGTGAGGTCTGAGATCATGGTCTGGAAGTTCAGCAGCGCCTCAAGACGGCCCTGCGAGATTTCGGGCTGATAGGGCGTGTAGGCCGTGTACCAGGCCGGGTTTTCCAGAATGTTGCGCTGAATCGCGGGCGGGGTCACGGTGCCGTGGTAGCCCTGACCAATAAGCGAGGTCTTCAGAACGTTCTTACCCGCGACCTCACGCATGTGATGCAGCAGCTCGCGTTCGGATAGGGGGCGGCCAAACTCCAGCGCGGCGGCCTGACGGATGGTGGCGGGCACGGTGTCGTCGATCAGCGCGTCCAGGCTCTTGGCGCCGACCACGGCGAGCATGTCGTCCATCTCCTCAGGTGACGGTCCGATATGACGGCGGTTGGCAAAGTCGTACGGCAGATAATCCGTGGGTTCAAAAGACATATGTCGCCCTCTTCAGCAACAGGAGGTTAAGGCAGCAGGAGGCTGCGGGCAGGCCCAATCTTGCGGCTGGTTGCCGCGATCTATGCGGGAACAGCGATCAAAAAACCCCGCCGCGCGAGAGGCGCAGGCGGGGTGGAAGGATCAACCGATGAAGTCCTTATACCCGGCTTCATCCATGTAATCGTCCATCGGCGACAGATCGGAGGGTTTGATCTTGAAGAACCAGGCATCGCCCTGCGGATCCTCGTTGATCTTGCCAGGGTTGTCGGCCAGCGCCTCATTCACCTCGACGATCTCACCGTCCAGCGGCGCCAGAATATCGGAGGCGGCCTTGACGGATTCGATCACGACGATCTCATCATCTTTGGACACTTCGGTGCCGACCTCGGGCAGTTCCACAAACACGACATCACCCAGCTGCTCGGCTGCGTGGCTGGTGATGCCCACTGTGATCAGATCGTCGCCTTCCGGCAGCAGCCATTCGTGTTCTTCGGTAAATTTCATCGGTCTCTTCCTTTGGAGGTGGCGCTGGCGTCAGCGTCTGCAGCGGCCCGCCCGGTTGGACGGTCGCGGTTTGGTGGTGGTGATCTGCGGCATCATGGGAGTGATATCGGCGGCCTCTGCCCCGTCCCGACCGAACAGGTCGACGCAGGGCAGGTCGACGCAAGGCGGGCCAGCGCCGGGGACCCCGCGCACATCGGCGCGGGAGATGTCTGGTTGTCCCGAAGTCTCAGCAGCCATGCCGATCCATCCCATGCGTTTCAGGGCCGGTCCGATCCGTTGTGGTGGCATGGTCCCGGCATCAAATCGTACGCGCAGGCCATGCCTGCACGATGTGATGCCCCCTCTGTCCCTTTGCCTGAGATCGTTATCCCTTCGGCGCCCCGATGTGGTCAGGGTCTCTCCAGAGTGTGTTGCGCCTGCGGTCCCTGTGGCCTGAGAGTTTCCGGGGCGGTTGCTCCTTCGGCACCAAAGTCGGCGGTCAATTGCCACCGCGCTGGTTCTCCCGCATACGCCTGTATACGCTAGCAATAATATCGTTTCTCTTCAAGCTGCAATGCCGCCGTCTGGTGGCATTTCCGACAGGTGACATCGCCGAATCCGACAGTCATCAAGCGATGGGAGATGAGGGCGAATAAGTATCAGTAAAGATTGAAATATTCAGCCTGCTCCCATTCGCTGACGGTATCCAGATAGCGGGCCCACTCAACCTCTTTCAGATGGGTGAGATAGTCGACCACATCCTCCCCCAGCGCGCTGCGAAACAGCTCCGATGAGGAGAAGGCCTGCAAGGCCTGACCCAGCGAGCGCGGCAGCTTCTCCGCGTCATCAGAATAGGGCGACGCAGTCGGGGCCGGCGCCTGCCTGCCCGCCATCAGCCCCTCACTGCCCGCGATAATCTGGGCAGCCAGTGCAAAATACGGGTTGGCGGTGCTGTCTGGCGCCCGGTTTTCGATCCGGCTGGTGGGATCACCGGGCCGCATAAGTCCCCGCAGCATCGCGCCACGGTTGTCTTCCCCCCATTGCACCCGATTGGGGGCCAATTGATAGGGCAGATAGCGTTTGTAGCTGTTCACGGTTGGCGCCACCAGAATTGAGGCGGCCTCCGCATGGGTGAGCAATCCTGCAATCCAACCGCTGGCTTCGGCGGTCAGCACGCCCGCAACCTCTGGCATGAAGAGGTTGCGCCCGCTCTGGGTGTCGATCAGCGATTGATGGATATGCCAGCCATTGGCCATGGCATGGTCCTGCCGGGGCTTGGCCATGAAACTGGCATGCAGCCCGTTGGCAGCGCAGACCTCCTTGGCCATGGTACGAAACATCACCATGGCGTCGGCCTGCGTCATCGGGTCAGCGGGATCGAAGGTGAACTCGAACTGGCTCGGCCCCATCTCGATTTCCACGGTGCGCACCGGCAGGCCCAGCGCCTGCGCATGACGCCGCAGGGCATCCAGAATGCCCTCGGCCTCAGCGTAGCGGGTTTCGGTCAGATACTGATACCCCTGGATGAGGTTGCGCGTCTCAACAGGTGCCCCTGGCATGCCCTGCTGGGCATGGCCCAGCGCAGGGTCGACCCGTTCAAAAATCTGAAACTCAACCTCCAGCCCGACCACCGTCTGAAGCCCCTGCTCCGCCAGCGTTGCCACCGCACGCTCCAACACATGGGCTGAACCGAAGGGCACGGTTGCGCCGTCGTGAAAGGCCACATGACAGAAGATCCAGGCCGAATGCGGCGACCATGGCAGCACCCGAAAGGTCTCAGGACGCGGCACCAGCAGAACGTCACTGGCACCCTGCATCGGTGTCACCACCTCCTCCGGGTTTTCGCTCCACACCGGGAAGACAGTGCGATGCGCGGTGTCTTTCAGCAGCAGCGTTGAGGGCACCGCGATCCCCTGCTCGAACAGCGACCGCAGACCGGCAGCAACCAAGGTCTTGCCACGCAGAATGCCGTGTTGATCGGCAAACAGCACCCGCACAGTTTCCACCCGTGCGGCCTCGCATTGCGCCAATACCGCCTCCGCATCATGACAGGCCTGGTCCGAAAGCAGCCCGTTGCGCGCCAGCGCGCCTCTGTTGAGCGATGTTGTCATCTTGTGATCCGGCCTTCTTCCTGTTCACGCCTCCGGGCACTACTGCTGAACCGCCGTCATTTGTGACGTTGCGTCCAGTGTCCGCTATTGCCCACCTGTTGCACTGCTTTTGTTATGCAACTGGATAATTTAAGCTTGAACTAAAAAACTAGTTCAGGTCCAGTCTCTTATCAGGAGCCAAACGGAAAAACTGCAAATTTCGCAAGGATTTCCGCATGTAGCTGAAGACCGGAATAAACATACTACCCAGAGTGGCGAAAACAGGAACATCAGAAACACGCCGATCATGGCGCAGGTCCACTGGCGGTCGCGCCATAGGCCCAGAGGCAGCGCGGTGAGCCTGTTTGAGTGCATGTTTCGGTGACCGGAGGGGCGCGCTGCCGCGTATTTGTGGAAGAGACAATGAGTGAACAAGACCGAAATATTTCCTCCAGCTTTGCCAAGGGGCTGGCTGTTCTGGCTGCATTCGATGCTGCAACGCCAACGCTGACGCTGGCTGATATTGCCCGGCGCACGGGTCAGGACCGCGCCACCGCGCGGCGCGGGGCGCTGACGCTTGTGCAGGCGGGTTATCTGCGCCAGCAGGGCCGTGTCCTGTCGCTGACGCCACAGGTGCTTGCGCTGTCGGGCGGCTTTCTTCAGGCCAATCAGTTTGGCCGCAAGGTGCAGCCGGTGCTCAACCGTCATGCGCGCAGTCTGGGTGCGGAAATCACCCTTGCAACGCTGGATCAGGGGCGCGTACTGCTGCTCGCACAGTCCACTGTCGAACATGCGCCTGTCACTTATGGATTTACGGCCGGCGCACATATCCCGCTGGTTCACACCAGTTTGGGCCGGATGCTGATGGGGTGCCTGCCGGAAGAAGAAGACGCTGAAACGCTGGCGACTGCGGATATACCCCGCCATACCGAACAATCGCTAACCCAGCCGGATCAGATCCTTGAGCGGGTCGCAACGGCGCGACAGCAGGGGTATGCAGTCACCGACAGCGAGTTTGAAACCGGCATTATCGGCTATGCGGTGCCAGTGTCGCGCCCGGAGCAACGGCCGATTGTTGTTGGCAGCTCATCTCCGCGTGGGGTGAACCCGGCGCAGGATACCGAACAGTCCCTGCGGGCCCTGCAACTTTGCGCCGCCGAACTGCGCCAGAGCCAGGCGTTGGCGGACCTCTAACCAGAGATGCGGCGAATGGGGGCAGATGCGCGCGCGGCCCTGTTTCACGATTCGCCTCTGTTGCCGCCAGTCACGCGCCTGTCGTCCGATATTCAAAATTTCGCGAAGGATGTTATCCGCAGCGCCCCCCTTGGAGCGCCCCGCGCAAGCCCGCATAAATGCGGTGTGCATCACGAAAGGACCGCCGATGACCGCGCCGCGCTATTACACCCCTCAGGGAGGCCACCCCGGTCAGGAGCAGCTGCTGACCGACCGCGCCATGTTCACCGATGCCTATGCGGTCATCCCCAAGGGAACGATGCGCGATATCACCACATCCTATCTGCCGGGTTGGCAGGGCATGCGCATGTGGGTCATCGCCCGCCCTTTGAGCGGCTTTGCCGAGACTTTCTCGCAATATATCGTCGAGCTGCAGCCCGGTGGCGGGTCCGACGCCCCCGAACATGACATCGCCGCACAATCCGTGCTTTTCGTGACAGAGGGCGAGATTAGTCTGACCCTAGACGGGGCACAGCACACCCTGACGCCGGGCGGTTATGCCTATATTCCAGCAGGCGCAGGCTGGACCCTGCACAACAACAGCAGCAACGCGGCAGGGTTTCACTGGATCCGCAAACGCTGGGAGGCGGCGCCGGGTGTCGAGAGGCCCGCGCCGCTGATCACCAACGAGCGCGACATTGCCCCGACAGTGATGCCGGACACCGAAGGCCGCTGGGCAACCACCCGCTTTGTTGATCCGGCGGACATGTCCCATGATATGCATGTCACCATCGTGACCTTTGAACCCGGTGGCGTCATTCCGTTTCCGGAGACACATGTGATGGAACACGGACTCTTCGTACTGGAGGGCAAGGCCGTCTATCGCCTTAACCAGGATTGGGTTGAGGTGGAGGCAGGTGACTTCATGTGGTTGCGCGCCTTCTGCCCGCAAGCCTGCTACGCTGGAGGGCCGGGGCGCTTCCGCTATCTGCTTTACAAAGACGTCAACCGGCATATGCCGCTGAGCCCACCGCGCTAACCAAGGGCACGCACAACCATTGCCAGAATGCGCAGCACCGTTAAGGTGTCAGGAGAACCTGAACCCTTGAACGCGGGCCGGTCCCGGCCCGCCCAGATGGAGCCTGCGCCCATGTCGATCTTATCTGCCGCGTTCACAGTCTTGGCTCTGGGGCTATCGGCCCTGCTGGCGGGTCTCGGTAGCCATCACAGACAATCAGCATCTCTTGTCGCTTCTGCCCGGCCAAGGCCCGGACCCCCGCGCAGACGATCAGCGCGGCGCGTGGTTGGTCTCGCCCTCGTGGCCGCCCTCGGCCCCGCCATGCTGACCCTGCCCACCGCAGCCGGTGCCGGATCAGACCCGACGGCGCAGGTGAGCGTGGTTCAGGTTCTGGGTCGCAGCTGGCATGTCGCCCCGATGGCTGAAATGCAAAGCGAGAGCGGTCGTCTCAGCTCCGGGCGCTACATGGCGCAGCGCCAGAATGCAGAGCTTGATCCGCTGCGCCCACCTGCGGTTCTGACCGCCAAACAGGCCGTCCGTGCGTTTTACGCGGCAACCGGTTGCCGCGCACGGATCGACACCATGGTCCGCTCGATCAACGGGACATATTTCGCAAATCTGGTCTGTCATTAGGCCCCGGTCAGACGGGCAGCGGCCCATTGAAACACGACGCGGGAAAATGTGACCGAAACGGGGGGCCGATTGCCGCTGTTGCGGATTGAGCAGGATGCCACGCCCTGTCATAGCTTGGCCATGAAACTTGCCATCAACGGATTCGGCCGCATCGGCCGCGCTATTCTGCGCCAGATCCTGACGACGCCGCGCGGTGCCGGGATTGAGCTGGTTTGCATCAACGATATCGCGCCCTTGGACATGTGCGCCTATCTGTTTCAATACGACAGCACCTTTGGCCCCTATCCTGACCCGGTGGAGATCGACGGCGACAGTCTGCGCATTGCCGACCGCGTGATCCGCTTTCACCAGAGCGCTGATCTCAGCAAACTGGACCTGTCGGGTGTTGATGTGGTGCTGGAATGCACCGGCATCGCGCGAACCTCGGATGTGGCCGGGCGCGGCCTGTCTGCCGGGGCGCGCAAGGTGCTGATCTCAGGCCCCTCCCCGGCGGCTGAACGTACGGTTGTTCTGGGCGCAAACGAGGCGGATCTGGGGGATGGCAGGATCATCTCCAACGCCTCTTGCACCACCAATGGGCTGGCACCGCTGGTCAAACTGCTGGACGCAGAGCTCGGCATCACCAGCGCCCATATGACCACGATCCATTGCTATACCAATTCACAACCGATGGTCGATGCACCGCGGGGGGATTTTGCCCGCTCGCGAGGTGGCGCGCTATCGATGGTCCCGACCACGACCTCGGCGACCCACCTGATCGACGAGGTGCTGCCGCATCTGGCGGGCCGGATCAGCGGCGCTGCTGTACGGGTCCCCACTGCCAGCGTATCCGCCGTGGATCTGGTGGTACAGACAGAGCGCCCGATGCAGGGTGATCAGGTTCAGAAGATCCTGCGCGCCGCCGTTGAGGCCGCCCCGGTGCTGGGCTGGACCGATCAACCGCTGGTCTCGTCTGATCTGCGGGCGCGCCCGGAATCTCTGGTTATTGCCGGACCGGAAACCCGGGTGACGGGCCCCCATCAGCTGCGGATGTTTGGCTGGTACGACAATGAATGGGGGTTCTCCGCGCGGATGCTGGATATGGCTCGGCTGATGGCTGGGGACACATAACAAGCAAAGCCCTACCAGACCGGTTTGGTATCTTCTCCACAAAGAATGAGGGCCGCGCAAATCTGCTGCGGCCCCTATTTTCTGTTCTGACTTAGGCCAGTAGCGTTATTCCCCCGGCAGGCTGCCCCGGCCCTGACCGGAAAGGCCGCCGGAAACCTCTTCCGTGGATTCGCTGGCAAGCTCATGTGGCAGCACCAGGTTCAGGACAATGGCGATCAGCGCCGCTGGCAGCAGGCCAGAGGTCATCAGGATCCGCAGCGTGTCCGGCAGATGCTGCACCGCGCCCGGCTCCAGCTGCAGCCCCAGCCCGATGGAGAGTGAGATCGCAAAAATCACCATATTGCGGCGGTTCCAGTCCACATCCGACAGCATCGAAATCCCGGCGGCCACCACCATGCCGAACATGACAATGACGCCGCCGCCCAGCACCTCAATCGGAATGGTGCGAATGATCGCGCCGACCTTGGGCACCAGCCCGCAGAGGATCAGGAACAGCGCGCCAATTGTCACGACATGGCGGCTCATCACGCCGGTCATGGCGATCAGGCCAACGTTCTGGCTGAAGGAGGTGTTAGGCAGACCGCCAAACACACCCGCCAGCGCAGAGCCGAAACCATCAGCATAGGTCGCCCCGGCGATTTCCTTATCCGTGGCTTCCCGGCCTGCACCCCCACGGGCGATGCCGCTGACGTCCCCGACGGTTTCCACCGCCGAGACCAGCGCCATGAGGCAAAAGCCGAGGATCGCCGCTGCGGAAAACTCGATCCCGTATTTGAATGGCACCGGCAGCGCAAAGGCACTGGCGCGCGACCAACTGTTGCCGATCGCCTCAACCGTGACCATCCCCATCGTCATTGCATAGAGGTAGCCCACGATCAGCCCCAACAGCACCGCCGAGATCGACAGCATCCCACGGGCGAAGAATTTCAGCCCCAAGGTGACGATGATCACCACCAGCGCCGCTGACCAGTTGAGCAGAGATCCATATTCCGGAGTGCCAATCGCAGGCACGCCGCCGGCCGCGTATTGGATCCCGACCTTGACCAGCGCGAGACCGATCATGGTGACCACCAGCCCGGTGACCAGCGGCGGCAGGGCAAAGCGGATGCGCCCGATGAAAAGGCCCAATACCGCATGAAACAACCCGCCGATCAGCACGCCGCCAAACAGGGCGGCCAGCGCGTCAACTCCCTTGCCCGCAACCAGCGGGATCATGATCGGCAGAAAGGCAAAACTGGTGCCCTGCACAATCGGCAGCGCCGCGCCAACCGGCCCGAGGGTCAACGTCTGCAGCAGCGTCGCCGCGCCGGCAAACAGCATCGACATCTGGATCAGATACAACAACTCGGGAAAATCCGGAGAGTTCGAGCCAAATCCAAATCCCGCCGCCCCGGCGACGATGATGGCAGGGGTCACGTTTGATACGAACATCGCCAGCACGTGCTGGATGCCCAGAGGCACCGCCTTTGCCAGCGGTGGGGTGTAGTTGGGATCGCGCAGCTGGGCTGGCGTTCCGATTGAGCCGTCGGCCATGGATTTGTCCCTCTCTGTTGATATGCGGTCTGTTGGTCCGTCTTGGTTTGCGGTGTGTCAGCACTCTCGTTCGGCGGAGTGCCTTATGGGAAAGAAAAAGGCGCAAGGCCCGGTGGGGCGCTGCGCCTTTGTTTGTGCGGTTACGGTCGGATCACCTGATAGGGGGTGTCGAACCAATGCTCTTCCAGATTGGCCCCGTCGCCGATCCGGTCCACCACGGCAAACAGCCCCGGTGCGGTCAGCGGCGTCAACACCCCGTGCCAGGTGCCCCGATGGAAGTTGATGACCTGGCCGGGCCGCGTTTCAAAGGCCAGCGGCTCCCCCGGTGCGCCGCCCGTGTCCGGCGCGACGATGACCAGAAATCCGGTCTCGCTCATCGGGATGAAGGCCTGGCTGCCCTGCGGGTGACGTTCTACCATTAACAAAGGCATCGGCAGCGCGCGCGGTTCAGCGTTGAACAGGCTCAGCCCCGCGTGGCCGGTGCTGAAGTCCAGTTGCGCGCGGTCGTGGTATCGCCCACAGAGCCCTTGATTGATGATCTTGTCCGGTGCCCCGCTGCAATCGACAAGATCCCCGAAGGGGACAAACCCCTCAGCGCTGATGGGTTGGATTGCAACGGTTTTCATCGCGGGTCCCCGCATATTGGGCACCCAAAGAACGATAGGCAGGTCATGGCAGCAGATCCTTCAGCCGGAATTCCGCGATACGTTCGACCTGTCGGCAGGCTTCGGCAAATTCGCAGGCCCGATCATGGCTGATACGTCGCTCAAAGGCGGCCAAAATCGACGCCTTATCATGGTCGCGCACTGCGATAATGAAGGGAAAGCCGTGTTTTTCCACATAGGCCGTGTTCAGCTGCGTAAACCGTGTGCGCTCCGCGTCCGTCAGCGCATCCAGCCCGGCGGAGGCCTGTTCATTCGTGCTTTCGGCGGTGAGGCGCTTGGCAGCGGCCAGTTTGCCCGCCAGATCCGGGTGCGCCGTCAGCACGCCCAACCGCTCCTCCTCGCTGGCGGAGCGGAACATCCGACAGAGCGCATTATGCAGCCCCATCGCACGATCATGCGCGGGCCCCAGCTCCAGATCATGGGCCCGTTCAGCAATCCACGGCGAATGTTCGAAAATACCGCCATACGCCTCGACAAATCGTGCGCGGGTCATCTGGCTGGGTCGCTCGCGACGCTGATGCGGATGGGTTTTGGCCCAATGGTCGGCGATATCGATGCGACGCGGACACCACACGCCGTCAAAGCCCCGGATATAGTCGATAAACCGCTTCAGCCCCGCCGCCTTGCCCGGGCGGCCGATCAGACGGCAATGCAGCCCGACCGACATCATCTTGGGCGCGCCCGCCTCGCCCTCGGTGTGAAGAAGGTCAAAAGCGTCCTTCAGATACTGATAGAACTGCTCTCCGGTGATGTAACCCGGCGCCGTGGCAAAGCGCATATCGTTGGCTTCGAGCGTGTAGGGGATGATCAGCTGATCCCGCGCGCCCACTTCCAGCCAATAGGGCAGATCGTCGTCATAGGTGTCGGACACGTAGTCAAAGCCGCCCTCTTCAGCCACCAGACGCACGGTATTTTCACTGCAGCGCCCGGTGTACCAGCCGCGCGGCCGCGTGCCGACAACCTCCGTATGCAGGCGGATCGCCTCGGCAATGGCGGCGCGCTCCTCCTCTTCGGCCATGTCTTTGTGTTCGACCCATTTCAACCCGTGGGAGGCGATTTCCCAATCGGCGGCCTTCATCGCGGCGACCTGTTCAGGTGCCCGCGCCAGGGCGCTGGCCACGCCGTAAATGGTGACGGGAATATCCGCAGCAGTGAACATGCGGTGCAGCCGCCAGAAGCCGGCCCGCGCCCCATAGTCGTAGATCGACTCCATGTTCCAATGTCGTTGTCCCGGCCAGGGCGCCGCACCGGCGATATCGGACAGAAACGCCTCCGACCCCGCATCGCCGTGCAGGATATTGTTCTCGCCGCCCTCCTCAAAGTTCAGCACAAACTGCACCGCGACCTTGGCCTTGCCTGGCCAGGCTGCATCGGGCGGCGTCGCGCCATATCCGATCATATTGCGGGGATATCTGTTCATTGCCGGGGGCCTCTTTGCAAACGACTATCAGTCATTAATATGGCAGAAGATCATCGCGATTTTTCAAATATTCCCGAATACACTATCAGATCTCACAGGTTTGCAGCCCCCGGCCCCATCGGGCAGAGGTAGCGCGACAGCAGGAGGATACAGAATGACCACAAGGACCGAGCCCGGCTATCTCACCACACATGTGCTGGACACCGCCCGGGGCTGCCCGGCGGCCGGGCTGCCGATCCGGCTCTATCGGCTGGACGGGCGCGGACGGACGGAGCTGGCCAGCATGCTGACCAACGCTGACGGGCGCACCGACAGCCCGATCCTGCCAAAGAAAGATTTTGTGACCGGCAGCTATGAGCTGGTGTTTGAGGCCGGCGAGTACCTGCGGGCCAGCGGGCAGGCCTCCGGTGAAGTGCTGTTTCTGGATGAAGTTCCCATTCGTTTTGGCATCACAGATGATAGCGCGCATTACCACGTACCCCTGCTGCTGTCGCCGTTTGGATATTCCACCTACCGCGGCAGCTAAACGCCGCCGCGCCTTGGCGCGGCCACGCCCAACGGCAGCGGCCCTCCGGCAGGAGGGCGCCAGCGGGCGGGAGGGGCTGTTGCCCTAGGCGGGTGGCGTCTCCGCCTGATCAGCCCCGGAACCGTCATCCATGGTGCGATCCGACTGGGCCCCATCGGCGCGCAGTGCCGCAGCCAGCCGCGCGGTCATATACTCCATGAACAGGCGCGTCTTGGGGTCCTGATGGCGACGGTGCGTATAAAGACAGGCCAGCTGCACCGGCACCGGCGGTGTTGCCTCGGCAACCGGCACCAACCGCCCAGCCGCCAGATGTTCGGCCACTTCGAACAGCGGTTTCAGCACCACGCCCTCACCTGCCAGCGCCCAATCGGTCAACACATCGCCGTCGTCACATTCATAGCGACCGCTGACCGCAAAGCGGCGCGGACCCTCGCTGGTCTGCAGTAGCCACTGAAACTCACTCGCCCCCGGATAGCGCAGGTTCAGACAGTCGTGATCCTCCCGCAACAATGCGGCGCCGTCCTCTGGCATCCCCCGTCTGGCCACATAATCGGGTGCTGCACACAGCACGCGCTGGCAGTCGGCAATTTTGCGGATCCGCAGGTTGCTGTCCTCGGGCTGGCCAAGGAAAAACGCCAGATCCAGTCCCTCGCTGGTCAGATCCACGGCCCGATCGGACAGGCGCAGACGCAGGTTGATTTCGGGGTAGGTCGCCAGAAACTCCGGCGTCTGCGGTGCCAGCAACCGCCGCCCAAGCCCCAGAGGCGCCGCCACAAACAGGGTGCCACGTGGCGTATCGGTCAGATGCATCACCTTGGCCTCGGCCACATCGACCGCGTCCAGCACCGCAACAGCCCCGTCATAGAAGGCGCGTCCCTGCTCGGTTGCGGTCAGATTGCGGGTGGTGCGCTGAAACAGACGCACGCCGAGGTATTCCTCCAGCTGCGATATCCGCGCTGAGGTCACAGCAGGCGACACCCGGAGGTCACGGCCAGCCGCCGACATCGACCCCAGTTCATAGACCCGGACAAAGGTGCGGATATTGTCGAGATAAGACATGACAGAGGCCTGCGATTGTTCCAGAATTTTTGATACAGTTTGGCAGTATATGGGAATACCGAAGAAACCCCGGTTTGCCTAGTGTGGCTGGGCCGCATTGTCCCTGGTGTCTTTGGCATTCATCCAATCGTCGGCGATGATTTTTACCCTGCCCAGGCTGATATTGGCCATGAGAGGCGACAAAGGACCGGATTTGAATGTTTGAGCTGTTGATGATGTGGGATTGGCTGGGCTTTGCCATCCGTTGGCTGCATGTGATCACCGCCATCGCCTGGATCGGCTCCTCGTTTTATTTCATCGCGCTGGATCTGGGGCTGCGCAAGGCACCGGACCTGCCGGTGGGCGCCCATGGCGAGGAATGGCAGGTCCATGGCGGCGGCTTCTATCATATACGCAAGTATCTGGTGGCCCCGGCCGAGATGCCCGATCACCTGACCTGGTTCAAATGGGAGAGCTATATGACATGGCTCTCGGGGTTTGCCCTGTTGATGGTGGTCTATTGGGTCGGGGGAGAGCTGTATCTGATTGATCAGTCCAAGGCAGATCTGGCGCTGTGGCAGGGGATCCTGATTTCAGCCGCGACGCTATCAGTTGGCTGGCTGGTCTATGACCGGCTGTGCAAATCAGGCCTTGCCGAGCGTCCGACCCTGCTGATGGTGCTGTTGTTCGTGATGCTGGTGGCGATGGGCTGGGGTCTCAATCAGGTGTTTACAGGTCGCGCCATGATGCTGCATCTCGGTGCCTTTACCGCCACCATCATGACAGCCAATGTGTTTTTTATCATCATGCCGAACCAGCGCATCGTGGTGAAGGATCTGCAGGAAGGCCGCGCGCCTGACGCCAAATATGGCAAGATCGCCAAGCTGCGCTCAACCCACAACAACTATCTGACGCTGCCGGTTGTTTTCCTGATGCTGTCGAACCACTACCCGCTGGCGTTTGCCAGTGAATACAACTGGCTGATTGCGGCGCTGGTGTTCTTGATGGGCGTGACCATCCGGCATTACTTCAACACCCGCCATGCTCGCGCCGGGGATCCCACCTGGACCTGGCTGGCGACAGCGCTGCTGTTCCTTGGCGTGATCATCCTCTCCTCACTCGGGCTTGAGCATGAGGGCGACGATGCGCGGGAAGAAGCGGCGCTGAGCGGCACAGCGCTGGCCATGGCCAACACCGAGGGCTTTAAACAGGTGCATGAGATCGTCATGGGGCGGTGCAGCATGTGCCACGCGCGCGAGCCCTTCTGGGACGGCATCCGCACCGCACCCAAGGGTGTGCTGCTGGAAACCGAAGCGGATGTGGCGCGCCGTGCGGGCGAGATCTACCTGCAGGCCGGGGTGACCCACGCGATGCCGCCGGCCAATATCACCTATATGGAACCAGAGGACCGCGCCGCAATCCGGGCCTGGTTCCGCGCAGCACAAATGTAAACTGCCCCTGCAGCGCCTGATCCGGGCCATTGACCCTGCGCTCACATCCACAGGCCGGAACACATTGCCCGCTTTCAGAGAGTTGAATGGAAAATATCCGGGAACTCTTCATGCTCCATTGACGTTACACTCCGGGTTTGCCCTATGCTAGGTGTGATCCCGGTCCCCATGCTTACCAACGGCACCAGATATCCGGCGGTGGCTCAGGGCCGATTTTGTCTGTTCGGAGCCTCTATGTTCTACTGCCGCACCTTCCTCCGCTCCGTTCTTGATATCTCCCGCCATGGCCGTTTGGGCCGGTTTGGTCGCGGCATGATCTGCGCTGCGAGCCTGAGCCTTGGCAGCGCTGCGGCACTGTCGGCAGCGGAGACGCGGCTGGTGGCCCCCGGATCAGACGGTGATTTGCGTGATCTTTTGCAGGATGCCTCCGCGACGCTGGCCACCAGCGCCCGGGGAGAGACCGGCGTTCAACCCTTGATGGCCGCAGCGCTGTCGGATTACCGGACGCTGGTTCAGGTGCTTTATGATCAGGGGTATTTCTCGCCGGTGGTGCAGATCCGCGTCGACGGACGCGAGGCGGCAAGGATCCAGCCGCTGAACCTGCCGCGCGAGATCAAATCCATTGAGATCACAGTGAAAGCAGGGCAGAAATTTACCTTCGGCACCGCCGAGATCACCCCCCTGCCGCAAAAACGCACTGTCGATATTCCCGAAGATTTTGCCACCGGGCGCACCGCAACCACCGCGGTGCTGCGCGATGCGGCCAACGCAGGGGTTGAGAACTGGCGCTATGCCGGGCACCCGCAGGCAGAGGTCGGCGGCCAGTCAATCACCGCCAACCATGTTGCGGCACGGCTTGATGCCCGTTTGCGACTGGCGCCGGGACCGCAACTGCGCTTTGGCCGCTTACAACTGGCCAATCCCTCCGCCGTGCGGGCGGAGGCGATTCAGCGGATCGCTGGCTTCCCGACCGGTGAGGTGTTTCACCCCGATCTTCTGTCCAGATCCGCAACCCGGCTGCGCCGCACGGGCGCGTTTTCCGCTGTCACCATTCGCCCTGCTGAACGCGCCAATTCTGACGGCACCCTCGATTACGTCGCCCGGATCGAAGATCAACCGCCTCGGCGCTTCACCTTTGGGGCGGAGCTGAGTTCCTCCGACGGGCTGGAGGTGAGCGGCTCTTGGATGCACCGCAATCTCTTTGGTGGCGCGGAGCGGCTGAGGTTTGAGGCCCGGCTGTCCGGGATTGGCAGCGCCAATGACCTCGACGGGCGTGTCGCTGTGCGTCTGGATCGGCCTGCCGCCTTTGGCCCCGATGACAGCCAGTTCTACCTGCTTGAGGCAGAGAAGCTGGACGAAGAGCATTATACCGCGACCCGTGGACTGGGCGCCGTGGGGGTCCGGCGGGTCTATTCCGATGAACTCTTTGCCGAGGCGGCCCTGGGGTTTGAGAGCGTCCTGGCCGAAGATGTCTTTGGCAAGCGCCGGTTCAAATATCTGGTCGGGCAGCTGCGGGCGGAATACGATGGGCGCGACAGCAGCCTGAGCGCCACCAGCGGCTATTATCTTGATGCCCGCGCTGTTCCCTTCATCGGGTTTGATGGCAGCAAGTCCGGCCTGCAGCTGAAATTCGACGCCCGCGCCTACAAGGGGTTTGGCAGTGATGACCGTATCGTGCTGGCGGGACGGCTGCAGATGGGATCGGTGATCGGCCCGTCGCTCTCCGAGGTGTCGCCGACCCTGCTGTTTTACTCAGGCGGTGCGGGCTCCGTGCGCGGGCAGGAGTTCCAATCGCTGGGTGTGCCTGCGGGGGGTGGCACCTCAGGCGGGCGCGGGTATCTGGCCCTGTCAGGCGAAATACGGGGCCGTATCGGTGAGAAGTTCACTCTTGTGGGGTTCTATGACGTCGGCTTGGTAGACGCGGATAGTTTTGTCTCCTCGGACTCGGCCCGCCATGCCGGGGCCGGTGTTGGCTTGCGCTACGACGTGGCCGGGATTGGCGCCATTCGTCTGGACCTTGCCTATCCGGTGGACGGTGGCAGCGACGATGGATTGCAATTCTATATCGGCATAGGACAGGCATTTTGAAACATCTCCTCGCAGCCCTTCGCCCTGCCGCCCTGCTGTCGCCACTGCTATTTGCGACCACGCTGACCCTCGTCCCGACGCAAACCTTGGCGCAGGAGCGCGAAGAGTCCGGCGGCCTGTTGGTCGATTTTCTGGAAGACACACTCTCCGGTGAAAGCCGCGCCATCCGCGTCACAGGACTGGAGGGGGCGCTGTCCTCGCAGGCCACGCTTGAAAAGCTGACGGTGGCCGATAGCGAGGGCATCTGGCTGACCATTGAGGGCGCTGAGCTGGACTGGAACCGGCTGGCCCTGCTGCGTGGCGATTTCTCCGTCAATACTCTGAAGGCAGATCGCATCCATGTTGCGCGCGCCCCGGCTGCACCGCTCGAAGACCCCGATCTGCCAACCCCCGAAGCAGCGCCATTCCAGCTGCCCGAGCTGCCGGTGTCGATCAATATCGGCGAAATCAAGGTGGGGCGTCTCACCCTTGGGCAGGATCTGATCGGGGTGGCAGCTGTGCTGAGCCTTGATGGTTCCATGAGCCTGGCCGATGGCACGCTCGACAGCGCCTTGCAGATTGCCCGCCTTGATCGTGACAGCGACCGGCTCGACCTCAAGGCGGGGTTTGCCAATGACACCGGCACCATCACCGTTGATATGATCCTGGAGGAGAACGACGGCGGGCTGGTTTCCACCGCATTGGCCCTACCCGGCGGCCCCGACATCCGTCTTGCCCTGCAAGGCAGCGGCCCGGTTGAGGATTTCAGCGCCGATCTGACGCTGGACACCGATGGGACACGCCGCATCGGCGGCACCGTGGTGCTTGCGGCGGCGGGCGATCCCCCTGCGGACCCGACCCAAGGCAGCCGCCCGATCGGATTTCGCGCCGACCTGAGCGGCGATATCACAGAACTGGTTGATCCGGTTTATCAACCCTTTTTCGGCCCCGATATGCGGGCCCGGCTGCGCGGTCAGACCCGTGCCATGGGCGGTGTCATGATCGATGATCTGGCCCTCACGACGCAGGCGCTGGACATCTCAGGCTTTGTAGAGGTTGCCGCCGGTGGGGCGTTGGAAAGCGCCGATTTGCGCGCCGATGTGACCCCGCCGCCCGGACAGGAGGCCGTCGTATTGCCGGTGGCGGGCGGCTCCACCACCGTCACGGACCTGTCCCTGCGCGCGGAAAAACCGGCGGGGCGCGATTGGACCGTGGCCGCACAAATGGAACGGCTCAACAATCCGGGCCTGCAGATTACCCGTGCTGAATTGGAAATGACCGGCACCCTGGATCAAAGTCAGGGCCTTTCACTGGATGGGCAGATCGCAGCTGCCCTGACCGGACTGGTGCCAACAGATCCCGCGCTGGCTGAGGCTCTTGGCAGCGCGCTGACCTTTGACGGGCGGGTGACCACGGATGGCCCGGGGGCGCTGCGCATCACCGATATGCTGCTTTTGGGCACAGACTATGGTGCCACCGGCGCGGTGACCATCGACGGGCTGGAAAGCGGGCTGCGGATTGCGGCCGATATCGAAGCCAACGCCCAGAACCTCGCCCGGTTCTCAGACCTCGCCGGGCAATCGCTGAACGGGCGGATGACAGCCACCGCTGTCGGCTCTGCCACCCCGCTTTCGGGGGCGTTTGACATTGATCTGTCGGTGCTGGGGCAGGATCTCTCCGCCGGGCTGAAACCGGTTGACGACCTGATCGGCGGCACCACCACAATCGCACTGAAGGCCGCGCGCGATGAGGCTGGGCTGCGGATTGACCGATTTGATCTGGACGCAAAGGCGCTGACCGCACAAGCCAACGGGCAATTGGGCAGCACCTCTGGCCGGCTCTCCCTGGGGGCAACCTTGAAACAGCTGGAGAAAATCCTGCCACAGGCCCCCGGCCCCTTAGCGTTCAGCGCCGAGATCACCCGTGACAACAAGACGTTTTCTGGCGTTGCAGAGCTGCGGGGGCCCAAATCCTCACGTGCAGAGCTGACCGGTCAGATGACGACCAACGGCGATAGCGATCTTCAGTTCGATGCGGCAATCAACGCGCTGGAACGCTTTGTGCCCACCCTTGCAGGCACCCTGAGCGCCAAGGGCACCGCCAGCCGTCGCGCCGGGGTCTGGACATTTGATGGCGCCGCTGAAGGACCGGCAGGATTATCTGCGGATCTTGATGGCACGGTCTCCGAGAACAAGGGCGACGCCGATATCACCTTTGACGCGCTGGTGGCCGAAGTGCAGCGGTTTGTGCCCGGACTGCCGGGACGGTTGACCGCCGAGGGCACCGCACGCCGCCGAGACGGGGTCTGGCAGATCAATAGCCGCGCCATTGGCCCTGCAGGTGTCACCAGCACCGTCGCAGGCAGCTGGGACGAGGTGCAAGGTCGCGCTGATATCGATGCCAAGGGGCAGTTGCGGTTGGAAGGGTTGAACCCGTTCATTTCCCCCAATCTGATCCGCGGCCCGGCACAATTTGATCTGTCGCTGAAGGGCGAGCCATCGCTGGCAAATCTGAGCGGTCAGATCCGCACCAGCGGTACCTCACTGGCCATTCCAGCCGCAGCGCAGCGGATCGATGCCATCAACGCAACAGTCTCTATCGCGCGGTCCAGAGCCAATATTCAGCTGACAGCTGCGCCCCGTGATGGTGGCCAGCTGCGTGTCAACGGACCGGTCGGATTGATCGCGCCCTTTGATGCGCAGTTGCAGATCGCCCTGGCCAATATCGGACTGAGCGATCAACTCTCCTATGAAACCGAGCTATCCGGTGCGCTGACGCTCTCCGGTGGTCTGATCGGCACCAACCGCCTGTCCGGGCGGATCGATGTGGGCGAGACCAATATCAACCTGGCCACCGCTGGCGGGTCTGTGACCGCCGCCCCAATCCCCGACATACGGCATCAGGGCGAACCCGCCGAGGTGCGCCGCACCCGTGCCCGGGCCGGTCTGATCGACAGCGGCAATGGTGGCAGCGGCGGGTCCGGCCGGACTTTGCTGGATGTGCTAATCAGCGCGCCAAATCGCATCAATGCCCGTGGGCGCGGTGTGCGCGCCGAACTGGGTGGCCAGATCCAGCTGCGTGGCAGCACCGCCAATCTCGCGCCCGCTGGCCAGATCAGCCTGATCCGGGGCACCTTCGACATTTTAGGACAGCGGCTGGCGCTTGATGAGGGGCAGATCACCCTGCAGGGCGATTTGCGGCCATATCTGCTGCTGCGCTCTTCGGCTGCGACCTCCGAAGGCACCGCAACGCTGGAACTCTCCGGCCTGATTGACAGCCCCTCCATCAAAGTGACGTCCGACCCCGAACGTCCCAGTGAGGAGGCGTTGGCGCTGTTGCTGTTCGGGGACAATATTCAGGATCTGTCACCGCTGGCGCTGGCCCGGCTGGCCGGATCGGTCGCCACCCTCAGCGGACGAGGTGGCAGCAACCGCGCCGAGGGCAAGCTGCGGGACGAAACCGGGGCCAGCAATGTGGAACTCGGGCTCGACAACATCGGCGCCGGGCTTCTGGATATCGGCGGCTATGTCTCGGAGAACGTCTATACCGATTTCAACGTTAATACCCGCGGCGACAGCGAGCTGAGCATCAATCTGGATGTCAGCAAAAGCCTGACCGTCACGGGCAAGGTTGATGGCGAGGGCGAAACCGGCGTTGGTCTGTTCTTCAAGCGCGATTACTGACGCGCGCTCTCACCCGCTGAGGTGCGTCAGCTGCCGCGACCGGCTCTTTCAATCGCGAAACGTGCTGCACCGCTAACCCCGGCGGCATCATCGGTGATCAGCCAGAGCGGCGTGGTTTCACAGCGGCTCTGCACGCCGGTGGCAGGTTGCAGGAAACTGTTGAGGAACACCTCACAGGCAGGGGTGCCAAGAATGCCCCGCGCTACGCTGCCCGCAAAGAAGATCCCCTGCCCCGGCATATAAGTCGGCACCAGCTCGCGGGCAAAATCCCCCAAGAGTCGCGCCCAACTGGTGACGGTTTTGGCCGCCGGGCTGTCACCATCGGCGAGATAATCCGCCACGATCTGCGCGCCACCTTCAGCGGCAACACCGTGCAAGGCCTGATGATACCGCACCAGACCCCGCCCCGAGAACAGGTCTTCGTTGGTGGCAAATTCACCTGCCCGAGCGCCGAGCAGATCCGTCAGCCCACGGGCAACGGGGGCCGACAGGCTGGTGTGGCCCATCTCGGCCTCTGCAGTGTGGCCATCCACGGAAAGCGACACGTTGAAGCCGGTGCCGATGCCCGCCACCAGCGCCTGTGTGCCCCGCTGATGCCCCGCCCGCAGCGACGACAGCTGGCCCGGGATCAGTGCAGGCAGCGAATGGCCAAGCGCGGCCAGATCGTTGATCACATCCACCCGCGCGCCCGCACCCAGCTGCAACTGCTGCGCAAGATCCGCGGCGGTACCCTGCCAGTTGCGGTTGGTCAGCTGATATTCATTGCCGTAAACCGGCCCTGCCACGGCAATACAAGCGCCAGCCAGCGGCGGCAGATCCGGCTGGGCACAATAGGCCGCCAGAACATCATCCAGACTGGAAAAGCTATCATTGGCAAAGCTTTGCAGGGCAGTGACCCCGATTTCAGGCCCGGCAAGGGCCAGCCGGGTATTGCTGCCGCCCACGTCGCCAACCAGCACTGTCATATCCGAGCCCATGTGCTCTGCCTTTCTGAATGTCCGAATTTTGCGAGACACTGCCGTATTCAGAGCCGAAATGCAATTCTGCGACAGTCATAATTTTAGCGCTAACATTGCAAGCGCCTCCCCGCAATGTGCTTGCCACAGATGGTTGTTTTGCACAGTTTGGAGTTGTCAGACAGGAGCTCCGATGACCGGCACGACAGATCCCTCCCGCACAGCGGCCCCGGTCCCGTCCGGCCCAATGGCTGGCCGGGTGCTGTCGCGCCTTGCGGGTTGGGTCGACAGCAAGATCGGCCTGCCGTTTGACCGGTTGCGCTTTCGCGTCTCACTCCGGCATCTGTCGGGACCCCGGAAAATTGACCTGCCGCGTGAGGCTGTGACCGTGGTCGCGCTGGTCCGGGATGGCGCCTATTATCTTGATGTGTTCCTGGCCCACTACCGCGCGCTTGGGGTGTCGCATTTTGTCTTCTGCGACACCGGATCAACCGATGGCACGCTGGCGCAACTGGCGCAGGAATCAGATGTTTCCGTGCTGCAATCCCGCCTCCCCTGGGGGCGGTTCGAGAATATCTTTCGCGGCTATGCAGCGCGCAGATTCTCTGCGGATCGCTGGTGCCTTTTTGCCGATATGGACGAGATTCTTGACTTCGAGGGACAAGCCCAGCTCGGCCTGAGCGGGCTTCTGCGCTACCTCAACCGGCATGGGTATAGCGCGATGATGGCCCAGATGCTGGAGATGTTCCCGCAGGCGCCGCTGCGGTCGGTGGCGCAGCAATCCTACCCTGAGGTACAGCGAAGTTTTTGCCATTACGATATCAGCGCCGCTCGCGCCCTGCCCTATCATGATCCGGCGACTGGCTTGGGTTTTTTCCTGTCCCAAAACCAGATCCCCGATGCGCCCCCGCCCAAGATGCAGTTTGGCGGCATACGCGGTGCTGTCTTCGGGGAGCGCTGCTGCCTGAGTAAACACCCGCTGGTGTTTATCGGCGCGGACATCGACCCGGCGGTGCATCCGCATGTGTCGGCCGGCGTCCGCGTAGCCGACACAATGGCAGTGCTGAAACACTATAAATTTGCCAATGATCCGATGGCGCGGGATCAGGCCTCGCTCGCGGCGGACGCCATCCCTCATGGCGAGGATGCGCTGCGGGTTGCGGGCTTTGCCAAGAGGCCTGATCTGACCTTGTGGTCGCAAACTGCGCAGAAATACGATGGCCCCGAAACCGGACCTGCAGCGCTGCGCACGGCCGGATTCTTGCAAGTTTCGGCGCGCTATCTGGCGGAGATCGCAGACTAATGCCTGATGTGTCCTCTCCCGCACCCCCGGCTCCCACGTCCCCCATCGTTGACGCGGTGGTGATTGGCCGCAACGAGGGCGCACGGCTGGTCGCGTGCCTGAACAGCCTGCAAGGGCAGGTCCGCCAAGTGATCTATGTCGACAGCGGATCAACTGACGGTTCGGTTGCCGCAGCCGAGGCGATGGGGATCAAGGTGATCAGCCTCGACATGAGCCAACGGTTTACAGCTGCCCGCGCCCGCAACGCGGGTATGGCCCATCTGGATGGCGACTGTGAGTACGTGCAGCTGGTGGACGGCGACTGCGAGGTGGTACCCGGGTGGATCGCCGCCGCAACCGCACGGCTGGAGGCTGACCCGGAGCTGGCGGTCGTGTGCGGGCGACGGCGGGAACGCCAGCCTGAGGCCTCAATCTACAATCAACTGTGCGACAACGAATGGGACACGCCCATCGGCCCGGCCAAGGCCTGTGGCGGGGATGCGCTGATGCGGCTGCGCGCCCTGCAGGAGGTCGGCGGCTATCGCAACGATCTGATTGCGGGTGAGGAACCGGAGCTGTGTCTGCGTCTGGCGCGGGCCGGCTGGGGCATCTGGCGGCTGGATGCGGAGATGACGCTGCATGACGCGCAGATGCACCGATTTTCGCAATGGTGGCAACGCAGTCGTCGTGCTGGTTTTGCCTTTGCCGAAGGTGCCGCGCTGCATGGCGCGGGTCCCGAACGCCATTGGGTTGCTGAAACCCGGCGTGCGTTGCTTTGGGGGGCCGGGATCCCGCTACTGATCCTGATACTCCTGCCGTTTTCAGGCTGGGCGCTGCTGCTTCTGCTGATCTATCCCGCGCAGGGTCTGCGCCTCTCGCGCAGGATGGGCCGCACCCGTGCCCTCTATTCCGTGCTTGGCAAATTTGCCGAAGCACAGGGCGCGCTGGAATATCACTGGCTGCGGCTGCGCGGACGAAATCGCGGGCTGCTGGAATATAAGTAACCTCTGAACGCCAACCTGATCAGGGGTGGCGCAGCCGCAACGCATGCAGCAGCTGGCTCGGAAGGATCGCCATGCAGCGCAAATACCGCGGCCCCAGACGGCGCGGGCTGCTCAGGGCGCGCCACAACCACTCCAGTGCCAGTGCGCGCACCCAGGCAGGCGCGCGTTTTTGGTGCCCACCGAGGAAATCCAATCCCGCCCCAATCGAGGCAAAGCCGACCTCCGGCGCCAGGGCGCGGCCACGGGCAGCCATGATTTCCTGCTTCGGCGCGCCAAGGGCCAAAAAACACAAACCAATCTGTTTGCGCGCCAACTCGGACAGAATTTTCTCCGCCTCCGCGCTGCTGGGATCAAACACACCCGAGGGCGCGTGACACCACGCCACCTCAAGCCCCGGCACCTCAGCCTGCAAGGCGCGCGAAGCATCCTTAAGTGCCAGGTCGGTGCTGCCCACCAAGGCGATTGGCACCCCGGCGCGGGCCGCCCAGCGACACAGGGGCACCACCATGTCCGAGCCGGGCATCAATGCCACGGGCCGTTGGGCCAGCTGCGACAACCAGACAATGGGGCGGCCATCCGCAACCACAAAATCCTGCGCGGCATAGGCTTTCAGAAACGCAGGCGAGCTGCGCATTTTCACCAGATGGTCGAGGTTGACCGTCGCCAATGCAAAGCCGCGGCGGGTTTGGAAATGCCCCATCACCGCCTGTTCGAGCCGCGCCGGATCGGCAATATTCACATCGATCCGCGTGTCCTTTATGTCAAAATACACCCGCTTCCCCCCAATGCGCCAGAACCAGCCTCCTCCTCGATCACATGGCCCCGTCTTCGTTTCAAGAGTTTACCTCAGAATACGAATGCGGGCGACAGCACAGACATCTGGAGCTAAAGTCATGATCAAGGGGGCAAATAGGAGCGTAGGGTCCGCACGCAATGCCAAATGCACTGGCCTATCTGATGCTGATCGCCTGGCCGGTGATCGCTCATAAGATGTTTCAGCGCCTGTCGTTGCAGCAGGCGATTTTGTGGTGCGTGATCGGCGGCTATCTGTTCCTGCCCCCCCTTGCCGTGTTCGACCTGCCATTGGTGCCGGATATGGACAAGGATTCCATTCCGGCTGTCGTTGCCTTTGTTATCTGTGCCTATATCCTGCGCAAACGGGTTGAGATCTGGCCACGCCATCCGGTGATGCGTGCGCTTGTGGCGATTTTTCTGGGATCAGTGATTGCCACCGTGGTGACCAATGGCGACCCGATTGTGTTCCGGGTGATCGAAAACGCCGAACCCATCGTCTTTCCGACCTACGCCCTGCCCGGCCTGCGCTGGCGCGATCTCGGCTCCGTGATGATCAACCAGATGATTGTGCTGCTGCCGTTCTTTCTGGCACGGCGCTACCTGTCGCATCCCGACCAGCAGCGCCAATTGGTGATCGTGCTGATGATGGCAGGGCTGGTCTACTCCGTCCCCTCGTTGTTTGAGATCCGCTTCAGCCCGCAGCTGAACACCTGGATCTATGGCTTTTTCCAGCATGATTTCAGCCAGACGATGCGCCAGGGCGGGTTCCGCCCCATCGTGTTCCTGCCACACAGTCTGTGGCTGGCGTTGTTCATGCTGATGTCGGTTCTGGCCGCCACAGCACTGGCCCGCAGCGCAAAGGATCCGGATAAACGCCGATATACCATTGCGGCGGTCTATCTCTTTGGGGTGCTGGTGCTTTGCAAAAGCATTGCATCGCTGGTCTATGGTCTTGTCTTCACGCCCTTTGTCGCCATGGCGTCTTACCGGATGCAGATGCGGCTTGCCTTGGCACTGGGCGTGGTGGCGATTGTCTATCCGATGCTGCGCAATCTCGGGCTGGTACCGGTGGATGCGATTCTGGCGCAGGCGCAGGCCTTCAGCCCGGAACGGGCGCAATCCTTGGGGTTTCGGTTTACCAATGAAGCGCTGATGCTGGACCGCGCCGCAGACAAGCCCTGGTTTGGCTGGGGCGGCTGGGGCCGCAATCTGGTGCGCAATCTGGAAAGTGGAGAGATCGAGTCGATCCCTGACGGGCGCTGGATTCTGGTGTTCGGCACCTTTGGCTGGGTCGGCTATATCGCCGAAATGGGCCTGTTGGCGGGACCGCTGGTTCTGCTGTGGCAGCAGGTGCGCCGTCATGCGGCGTCTACGCTGTCGCCTTTTGCAGCCCCTCTGGCGCTGATGCTGGCCGCAACCTTGGTGGACATGTTGCTGAACGCCACGCTGACGCCGGTGACATGGCTTTGTGCCGGGTCGGTTCTGGGCTATGCTGAACGGCTGCGATATCCGGGTCTCTTTACGCCCAAACGGCAGCTGTTCGATGGCAATCAGGCACTGGCCACCGCGCCACCAGCGCGCAAAAGGCGCAGCGTGCTATGATGCCGCATTCTCTTCGCAATTTTGGCGGGATTGGACACAATCCGTCCCTAACGATACCGTATATCTTTTGCAGGGTTCACATTGCGAACAGGGTTTTCCGTCGGCTTGGGGGCCAGCGGGCGAACGCCCTGTTCACAGATTGGGGACCAATTCGTGCCACTGTTGCAGGGCCGCCCAGATAGGGTGGTCAGTGTTGTTAATTGGTTGGGGCTATGTCCGGTGCTGCGTTCACGGCCGGGCACATGATTTGAGGACGATTGGGGCAATTGAAGACATCTGGGAAAACCACGGATCGCACTCCGTTTGATGCCGCGCGTTACAGCGGGGATATTGCCATTGTGGGCATGTCACTTTGCGTGCCGGGCGCCCAGTCCCACGGCGCATTCTGGCAAAATCTGCGCGACGGCGTGGAATCGATCCGCCCTGTCAGCGAAGACGACCTCTTAGCCGCAGGCGAAGACCCTGAGACACTGTCCGACCCCAATTATGTTGCCGCCACCGCAGCGCTGGAGGGCTACGCTGAGTTTGACGCCGACTTCTTCGGCTTCAGCCCGAAAGAAGCCGCGATCCTTGACCCGCAACACCGCAAATTCCTGGAGGTTGCCTGGGGCGCGATGGAGGATGCCGGTCATCCACCCGAAAGCCTTGATGGTCCGATCGGCGTCTATGCCGGCTGCGGCATGGGCAGCTATTTCTACTTCAACATCTGCTCCAACAGGCCGCTGGTCGATGATGTCGGTATGTTCCTGCTGCGCCACACCGGCAACGACAAGGATTTCCTATCCACGCGCGTCAGCCATGTGTTCGACCTCAAAGGCCCGTCCGTCAACATCCAGACCGCCTGCTCGACCTCGCTGGTGGCAGTGCATTACGCCAGTAAGGCCCTGCGCGAGGGCGAGTGTGAGATGGCTCTTGCCGGCGGCGTCACGATTGAGCTGCCGCAGGGCCGCGGCTATCTGTTCAAGGAGAACGAGATCCTGTCACCGGACGGCCACTGCCATGCGTTTGACCACCGCGCACAGGGGACCGTTTTTGGCTCCGGCGCGGGGGCGGTTGCGCTGCGCCGCCTGGAGGACGCGCTGGCGGATGGCGATCACATCTGGGCCGTCATCAAGGGCTCGGCGATCAACAATGACGGTGCGGATAAGGCCGGCTATCTCGCCCCCTCGGTCGAGGGGCAGGCCAGCGCCGTGCGACAGGCGCTGCGCGCGGCAGAGACGCCGCCGGATACCATCGATTATGTCGAATGCCACGGCACCGGAACCTATCTGGGTGACCCGATTGAGGTCACGGCCCTGACCGAAGCCTACCGCGAGACCACGCCGGCGGTCGGCTATTGCCGCATCGGCTCGGTGAAGACCAATATCGGGCATCTGGATACGGCCGCCGGTGTGGCCGGGCTGATCAAGACAACGCTGGCGCTGCACCATGGCCAGATCCCACCCAGCCTGGGGTATGAGGCGCCCAACCCGGCCATTGATTTTGAAACCTCACCCTTTGTAGTCAACGACCGCTTGCGCGACTGGACCTCTGCCAAAGGTCCACGCCGTGCTGCGATCAACGCGCTGGGGGTCGGCGGCACCAACGCCCATGCGGTGCTGGAACAAGCCGCCCCCCGCCCCGCCTCGGATGAGAGCGATTTCCCGTTTCAGGTGCTTTGTCTGTCTGGCCACTCAAAAGCAGCGCTCAATGCCAATGCTTCGGCCCTGGCCGCCCATCTGCGCGCCAATCCCGATCTGCCACTGGCGGATGTGGCCTACACGCTGAAGGAAGGCCGCCGCGGCTTTGCCAAGCGTCGGACATTGGTCGCCGAAACCCCTGAGGAAGCCGCCGCCCTGCTGGACGCGGGCGATCCAAGGCGGGTGTTTGACCATGATTGCGCCGAACGCCCCCCTGAGGTGGTCTTCATGTTCCCCGGCGGCGGCGCGCAATATGCGGGCATGGCGCGGGACCTCTACGAAACCGAACCGGTTTTTGCCGATTGGATGGACCGGGGTCTGGATCACCTTGAGAGCCAGCTGGACTATGACATTCGCGCGCTCTGGCTGCCGGAGCCGGGGCAGGAGGACGCCGCAAATGCGCGCCTGCAACAGCCATCCGTGCAGTTGCCGCTGATCATGATCGTTGAATTTGCGCTGGCGCAACTGTGGATCAGCTGGGGCGTGCGCCCTACCGCGCTGGTGGGCCATTCCATGGGGGAGAACACCGCAGCCTGTCTGGCCGGGGTGCTGTCGTTTGAGGATTGCATCGATCTGGTGCTGCTGCGTGGGCGACTGTTCGACAAGGTACCCGCCGGCGGCATGCTGTCGATCTCGCTGCCGGTGGAGGAGGTTGAGGCCAGATTGTCGCCGGATCTGGACATTGCCAGCGTCAATGCCCCCCGCCTCACAGCTGTCTCTGGACCACAGGCCGCACTAGATGCGCTGGCGGCGCAGCTGACGGCAGATGAGGTGGATCACCAACGCATCCAGATCGACATTGCCGCCCACAGCCGCATGCTCGAAGGTATTCTGGAGGAGTATCGCCAATTCCTGCGCGGTTTGACCCTGACAGCACCGGACCGCCCGATCCTGTCCAACCGCAGCGGCCAGATCCTGAGTGACGCCGACGCCACCGACCCCGAGTATTGGGTCGGTCAGCTGCGAAATACGGTGATGTTTTCCGCCTGCCTCGACACGCTCGCCGAGCAACCGAACCGGCTTTATCTTGAGGTTGGCCCCGGCAAGGCCTTGTCCTCGCTGGCGCAGATGGCCCCGGCGATCAAGCCCGGTCAGGTGCTCAGCTCACTGCGTCATCCCGACCAGATGATGGCCGATGATGCCTATTTCTTTGGCGTGATCGGACGGCTCTGGGCTGCTGGGCTGGAGGCGGACTGGGATCAGATCTGGGGCGATGCCCGCCGCCAGCGTCTGCCGCTGCCAACCTATGCGTTTCAGCGCAGCCGCTATTTCATCGAACCCGCCGCCCCGGCCGCTGCGGACACAGCAGTCAGCGCGCCGCAGCGCCATGAAGACATGTCACAATGGGGATCGCGCCCCAGCTGGCGACCGGCGCTGGCCAGCTGCGATCTTGATGTTACCACCGAACTGGATCAGCAGCCTGAAACCTGGCTGCTGTTTGAGGATGACACCGGGCTTTGCGCAGATCTGGCCCCGCGACTGGAACAGGCAGGGCACAGGGTGGTGCGGGTCACCCCCGGCGACACCTATGCCCAGTTGAGCGAGAGCCGCTATATGCTGGCCCCGGAACAGGGGCGCGCGGGCTATGATGCGCTGCTTGCCGATCTGGCGCTGGCGGATCTGCTACCCAGTCGCATCGGCCATTTCTGGCTGGTCACTGAGGGCGAGAGCTTCCGCCCCGGCGCTTCCTTTTTTGATCGCAATCTGGAGATGGGCTTTTATGCGCTGACCGCCTTGGGGCAGGCACTGGCCCAGATCGACCTGTCGCATCCCCTGCATATGACGGTCTTTACCACCGGGGCGGCACAGCTGCGCAATGAGCCGCTGCCCTACCCGGAAAAAGCGATGATTGCCGGCCCTGTGGGCGTGCTGCCGCGCGAGATCCCCGGCCTGACCTGCGCCACGGTCGATATCGAACTGCCAACCCGCCCCAATGGCCTGCGTCGCTGGCTGTCGGATCAGGCTCCGATGTCAATCACTGACCGCCTGCTGGAGGAGGTGCTGGCGGAACCTGCGAATGACACGGCACTTTGGCGCGGTGACAAGCGTTATGCCTTGCGGTGGCGCCCAGTGGCACTGCCAGACGGTGCGCCTGCATCGTCGCATCCTGGCTTCCGCGAAAGTGGTACCTATCTGATCACCGGTGGCTATGGCGGCATCGGACGCACGATTGCGGCGGATCTGATGCAAAGCTTTGACGCCAATGTGGTGCTGATCTCGCGCGGCGGGTTGCCACCGCGCGACGATTGGGACAGCTATCTCAATCGTCACAGCCCGGCCAATACAACCGCGCAACGCATCCGCGCCGTGAAGGCGCTGGACGCACTTGGGAAAGGCCGCGTCTTGCCGCTGGCCGCAGATGTCTGCAACAGCGAGCAAATGCGCACCGCTGTTGCAGCGGCCGAGGAGATCTTTGGCCCGATCACCGGCGTCATCCACGGCGCCGGCCAGATCAACGATGCGCCGGTTCTGGCCAAAACAGAAGAGGATATCGCTCAAGTTCTGGCTCCCAAAGTCAGCGGGCTCAGAGTGCTCGACGCCATCTTCGGCGCAGATCAGCTGGAGTTGATGGTCCTGTTTTCCTCTTCCTCGACGGTGACGCGCCCGATTGGTCAGGTCGATTATGTGGCTGCCAATGAATACCTCAATGCCTTTGCCAAACATCGCAGCGCCCTTGCCTCCCCAGATCAGAGAACGCATGTGGTGGCCGTGGACTGGGGCGTCTGGGCGGACGTCGGGATGGCGGCGGAGGCCCTCGGCGCACACAAGCCCGAGGCGGACAGCGACCCCATCCCCTGCGATCAACCGCTGTTTGACAGCCGCCAGTTTGCCCGTGACGGCAGTTTGCTGTTTCACCGCCGATTGAGCAGTGATCAGTGGATATTGGATGAGCATCGCACCAAGGATGGCACCGCGCTGATCCCCGGCACCGGATATATCGAATATGCCGCTGAGGCGCTGGCAGAGCTGGGCCATGACGCGCCTTTTGCGCTGCGCGATCTCTATTTCTTGCGGCCTCTGGTGGTGGCAGGAACGCCCTGCGATATGATCGTCCGGCTGACTCCGGTGGAGCGGGGGTACGATTTTGCGGTCTACAGCCGTACGGCGGAAGGCTATGCGCTGCATGTACAGGCGCTGCTGGACACCAATCTTGACAGGGACACGCAAGCGCTGGTCGATATCCCTAAACTGAGGCTTCGGATGCCGGAGGTATCGGAGACCACTCCGGCGGAGCGGCTGAAAACACCGCAGGAAGCACATCTGAAATTCGGTCTACGCTGGCACGTTCTGGAAGAGGTCCGTCATGGAACCGCAGAAGGTCTTGCCCGACTGAAGCTACCGCAGATTGCCGAAAAAGATGGCACCCTTCTGCCCCCCGGGCTGATGGATCTGGCCACCGGCTGGGCCATTGATCTGGTCCCCACCTATCGGGGCAGCGCGCTTTGGGTGCCGGTGTCCTATGACAGCATCCAAATCTTCGCGCCGCTGCCGATTGAGCTGCTGAGCCATATGCGGCTGGTCGACAGCTCTGCAAATAGCGCGCGGTTCGACATCACGCTGGCCGCTACGGATGGCACTGTGGTCGCAGAAATGCGTGGGTTTCAAATGCAGCAGCTGCCCGGTGCGACCAATCTGACCCTGGCAGAGGGCGCAGACGCCAGCGCTGAGGATCTGGGCCTGACCACCCCCGGCAGCGCGCAGCCCTTGTCGCTGGAGGAACGGCGCCTTCACCGCAATATCGCCCAAGGGATCCGTGCCGAGGACGGTCCCGAGGCGCTGCGCCGGGCGCTCGCCACCGGGCTGTCGCAGGTGGTGGTCTCGTCACTGGCGCTGCCGGATCTGATGGCGCAAGCCGATCAGCCGCCCCCGCAGAATGCCGACACCAACCAGAGCTTTGAGCGACCACAGCTGGACACCGAGTACCTCGCCCCGCGCAATGCGGTGGAAGAAGATATCGCCGCTCAGTTCGCGCGTCTCCTTGGCGTGACGCAGGTCGGGGTCGAGGACAGTTTCTTTGACCTTGGCGGCCATTCTCTGATCGCGGTCCGGCTGTTTGCGCAGATCAAGCGCAGCTTTGGTGTGGATCTGGCGATCTCCACCCTGTTTGAGGCCCCTTCTGTTGCCAAGCTGGCAGAGCTGGTGATTGCGCGCACCGGTGGCGGTCTCACCACCGAGACCCCGGTTGAGAGCGCGGGTGACACCGCTGCTGAGACCCCCAGCTACACCCATCTGGTCCAGCTACACCCCGGTGATGGCACAGGGCGGCGACCGTTCTTCCTGGTGGCGGGCATGTTTGGCAACGTGCTGAACCTGCGTCATCTGGCCCTGATGGTTGGCAAGGACCGTCCCGTTTACGGGCTGCAGGCCCGAGGGTTGATCGGCGAGGATGCGCCGCATGATCGTCTGGATGCAGCGGCACGTGATTATCTGTCGGAGATCCGCAGCGTCCAGCCAGAGGGGCCGTATCTGCTGGGCGGGTTCTCCGGCGGCGGGTTGACCGCCTATGAGATGGCCCAGCAACTGCAGGCCGAAGGTGAAGGGACGGCCGCTCTGATCCTCTTGGACACGCCGCTCCCGCTGCGTCCAGAGCTGACGCGCCGCGACAAGGCGCTGATCAAATGGGCCGAACTGCGCAGCAAGGGGATCGGCTATCTGGGCGAATGGATCACCAATCGCATCACCTGGGAGATCGAGAAACGCCGCTATGCTGCAAGCGGCGACAGCGCCGCACCAGTGTTCAACAACCGCAAGGTCGAACTGGCCTTCCGCGCCGCCCTGCCCGCTTATGATCTACGTCCGTGGTCCGGGCCACTGACACTGTTCCGCCCGCCACTTGACCGGCACTGGCAGGTCTCTGCCGGGAATTGGGTCAGCCGCGAGCGGGAATATGTCTTTGATGACAACGACTGGACCCGTTGGGCCCCTGCCGTTGAGGTGGTCGAGGTGCCCGGCGATCACGACAGTATGGTTCTGGTGCCCAATGTCAGTGTGCTGGCTGGAGAGGTGAAGGCGCGACTGGATGCCGCCGACGCCGCAGCGCTGGCCCGCAGCACCGCGGAGGCGGCGGAATGACCAACACCACCGCCCCCTCCGCCGCGCCGCCTGTAGACGTCGTCTCCGGCGATACAAATGCGCGCATTCTGACCATCATCCTGAACTACAAAACACCTCAGATGACGCTGGACTGCGCCGCCGCTGCGCTGGAGCAGATGGAAGAGCTGCCCGGTGAAGTGGTGATCATCGACAATGGCTCCGCCGATGGCTCTTATGAGCAGCTGCTCACGGCGGTGCAGGCGCGCGGCTGGCTCGACAGCGGCCGCCTGCGTCTGATCGCCAGCGACCGCAATGGCGGGTTTGGCGCGGGCATGAATATCGGCTTTCGCCTTGGCCTATGCGATGGCAGCGCCCCGGAGTTCTACTACCTGCTGAACTCGGACGCCTTTGTGCAACCCGGCGCGATCCGCGCGTTGCGAGATTTTCTGCAAGTGACCCCCGGCGCCGGCCTGGTCGGCTCTTACGTGCGCGGCACCGATGGAACGCCCCATTGTACCGCCTTTCGCTTTCCCACCATCGCGGGGGAGTTTGAATCCTCGGTGCGAACCGGCATCGTGACGCGCTTGCTGAAAGATGCCGTGGTGCCGATGGAAATCCCCACCACCCCGACACAGCTGGATTGGACCGCTGGTGCCAGTCTGATGATCCGGCGCGAAGTGATTGATGCGGTAGGCGGGTTTGACGAGACGTTCTTTCTCTACTTTGAGGAAACTGAACTGTGCCACCGTGCCGCCCGCGCTGGCTGGAGCACGCACTACCTGCCGGAAAGCGAGGTGGCCCATGTGGGATCCGCCTCAACCGGGATGAAAGACTGGCGGCGCACCCCGCAATACTGGTTCGACAGCCGGTTGCATTACTTTCTCAGCACCCATGGGCGCGCTTACACGGTCGGGGCCACATTGGCACTGATCAGCGGCAGCCTGCTCTACGGGCTGCGGCGGCTGGTGTCGGACAAACCCGCCTCCGATCCACCCTATTTTCTGCGAGATCTGATCGTTCATCATAGCCGCGCGATCTTTCGCCGTCGAAAAAACCAACCTATGGAACCGCGCCAGACCCCGTCTCAACCGGAGGAGCAGAAATGACCCCATTCTCCTGTATCGTTCTTGGCAATAAATCGCTGCTTGTCGCCTGCGCGGACACATTGCTGGCCCGCAGCCACCGCATCGCCGCCGTGGTCACAAAAGACGCCGAAATCCGCCAATGGGCCGCTGACAAGGGCCTGACTGTGCTTGAAGACGCGCGCGATTTTGATGGGTCTGTGGACTGGCTGCTGTCCATCGCCAACCTTGAGATCATCCCCGACAGCGTGCTGGCCCGCGCGCGCAAGGGCGGCGTCAATTTTCACGACGGCCCGCTGCCGCGTTATGCCGGTCTCAACACCCCCAACTGGGCCCTGATTGAAGGGGCGGAGGGTTACGGGATCACCTGGCACATGATCGAGGGCGGCGTGGACGAGGGTGATATCCTCGCCCAGCGCCTGTTTGCGATTGCCGGGGATGAAACCGCCTATAGCCTCAACGCCAAATGCTATGCCGCCGCGATGGACAGCTTCGGCGATGTGCTGGGGCAGCTAGAAACCGGCACGCTGGCGCGGCAGGCGCAGGATTTCAGCACCCGCACGCTCTATACACGCGCTGACCGGCCCGAAGCGGGTGCACTGCTGGATCTGTCGCAATCCGCAGCGGACTTGCAGCGGCTGGTGCGCGCCCTTGATTTCAACGGGTACTGGAACCCGCTTTGTGCTGCCAAGGTCCAACTACCTGAGAACAGCGATGCGCCAGTAGCGTTGATCGGCACCGCAGAGATCGTAGAGGGATCCGGCGCGCCGGGCACCGTACTGAGCGTGGACGGCACGACGATGACCTTGGCCTGCGGCCATGGCGCGCTGCGGATTGGCGGATTGCACCACTGCGACGGGCGCCCGATCAGCGCTGCTGATCACGTCAAAACCGGGGATAGTCTTCCGTCCCTTGATGCAGCGGCCCGCCGCGATTTGACCCGGCAATTGGCCGCGACGCAGGGCAGCGAGGGTAAATGGCGCAAAGCGCTGGCGGCCCTGCCCGCTGTGGATCTGCCCTTGGCAGGTCCGGCAGCTGATGGTGCAGCCGAAATCAACCACCTCACGCTGTCCAACAACGCGCCCCTGACAGAGGTCGATGTGCTGAGCGTCGCCCTTGCCCTCATGCTATCCAGCTCCGGGGCGGAGGCTGCTGGCATCGCGCTCAGCACGGATGCGCTGCAGGAGACTGCCATCGCGGGGCTGATCTGTCACTGGGTGCCGGTGGAGGCCCGCCGCGATGCGCCCTTGGACGATCTGCGGTCCGAATTGACTGCGGAGCTGGGCAGCACCCGAAGCAGCGGCGGTTTTCCTGCTGATCTTGTTGCCCGTGCGCCGGAGTTGCGACAGACCGGGGGCAGCGGTCTCTGTCCGGATATTGGCTGCATGCTGGGGCGTGCGCAGCATATCGACGGTTGTGCAGCGACCCTGTCCCTGTCGGAGGGCGCTTTGGCCCTCCACATCGATACAGGCCGAGTAGATGCGCAAGCGACCGAGCTGCTGGTGGGGCGGGCCGAACTGTTGATCGACGCGCTGACCTCGGCCTCCGATGGCACCATCGCCGATTTGCCGATCCTGCCGGAGGCCGAGCGGCGACAGATGTTGGTGGATTGGAACAGCACCGCCCGTTCCGACATCGGGCAAAGCACCATACCGGCGGAGTTTGCAGCCCAGGTTGCACGAACCCCGGAGGCTACGGCGCTGGTCTATGAGGGCGAGAGCCTGACCTATACCGAGCTCTCTGCTCGCGTTGATCATCTGGCCGCCCTCCTGCGTGGCCGTGGAGTGAAGCCGGGCAGCCATGTCGGTATCTACCTTGGGCGCGGGCCTGATCTGGTGATTGCCGCCCTCGCCACGATGGCGGCAGGCGGGGCTTATGTGCCGCTGGATCCGGCCTATCCGGCAGATCGCATCGCGCATTTCATCACCGACAGCGCCGCAAGCGTGATCCTGACCGACACCGGACACCGCGACCAGCTGCCCGGCAAACTGTCAGCCGACATCCTGTGCCTTGACGCCCTGCCCGAGGTCTCCGCCGTTGCCGAAACTGTGGCCGAAACGCCTGCCACAGCGCCCAGACCACAGGATCTGGCCTATCTGATCTATACGTCCGGCTCCACCGGCACGCCCAAGGGCGTGATGGTCCGGCATGGCAATGTCGCGAATTTCTTTGCCGCCATGGATGACCGCATCCCGCATCAGCCGGGGGACTGCTGGCTGGCGGTGACCAGCCTGTCGTTCGACATTTCGGTGCTGGAACTGTTCTGGACCTTGTCACGCGGCTTCAAACTGGTGCTGTCCAGTGATGAGGCGCGGTTGCAGCTATCCAATGGCCCGGTCGCCACCAGTGATCGCGGCATGGATTTCAACCTGTTTTACTGGGGCAATGACGACGGCCCCGGCCCGCGCAAATATGAACTGCTGCTGGAGGGGGCAAAATTCGCCGATCAGCACGGGTTCAACGCGGTCTGGACGCCAGAGCGGCATTTTCACGCCTTTGGCGGGCCCTATCCGAACCCGGCAGTGACCGGCGCGGCGGTGGCTGCGGTGACGAAAAATATCGGCGTACGCGCGGGGTCCTGCGTGGCGCCGCTGCACCACCCGGCCCGCATTGCCGAAGAATGGTCGGTGATCGACAATCTGACCGGCGGACGCGCAGGTATAGGCTTCGCCTCTGGCTGGCAGCCGGATGACTTCATCCTGCGCCCCGAAAATACGCCCCCCGCCAATAAGCCTGCGCTGTTCGAGGCTATTGAGACGGTGCGGAAACTCTGGCGCGGAGAGGAGGTCGCCTTCCCGCGCAAGGACGGTGGCGAACACGCGGTTCTGACCCAGCCGCGCCCTGTGTCAAAGGAGCTGCCGGTCTGGGTCACCACGGCAGGCAACCCCGAAACCTGGCGTGAGGCGGGCAGTATCGGGGCTAATGTGCTGACCCATCTGCTGGGACAAAGCATTGAGGAGGTCGCGGGCAAAATCACCATCTATCATGATGCCCTGCGCGCCGCCTGTCATGACCCGCGCGATCACAAGGTCACACTGATGCTGCACAGCTATCTCGCGGGCACCCGCGAAGACGCCCGCGCCACAGCCCGAGAACCGATGAAGGATTACCTGCGCGCGGCGGCTGGTCTGATCAAGCAATACGCCTGGGCCTTTCCTGCGTTCAAAAAACCGGAAGGGGTGAAAAACCCGTTTGAAATGGACCTCGGCATGCTGTCGGCAGAGGAGCTGGAGGCCATTCTTGATTTTGCTTTTGAACGGTATTTTGAGGATTCTGGCCTGTTTGGCACCATTGCCGATGCCCTGCAGCGGGTGGAGCAGCTCAAGCAGATCGGCGTTGATGAGATCGCCTGCCTGATCGACTACGGCATTGCACCGGAGATTGTGCTGGAGGGGCTGAAACCCCTTGCGGAGGTGCTGCGCCTTGCCAACGCCCCGCAACAGCTGGCGGCGGAGGATGTCTCGCTTGCGGCGCAGATCCTGCGCCACGGCGTCACCCATATGCAATGCACCCCGTCGATGGCCCGGATGATCACCGCGGACGCCGATGCACGCCCGGTGCTGGGGCGGCTCTCGCATCTGTTCATCGGGGGGGAGGCGCTGCCGGGCGACTTGGTGGCCAGCCTGCGCGCGACAACCGATGCCGACATCCACAATATGTATGGCCCGACAGAGACCACCATCTGGTCGACCATGCAGACCCTTGCGGAGGTGCCCTTGGGCACAGCCCAAATTGGTGCGCCGATTGCCAATACGACTGTTTATGTCGTCAATAACAGCCTGACTCCGCAGCCGATTGGGGTGCCCGGCGAATTGCTGATCGGCGGCGCCGGTGTGACCGCCGGTTACTGGCAGCGCCCAGATCTCACGGCGGAGCGTTTTGTTCCTGATCCCTTTGCCGATGCGGGGACGCATGTGCCCTCAACCCATCTCTATCGCACCGGGGATCTGGTGCGCTGGCGCAGCGATGGGCAACTGGAATTCCTGGGCCGCAGCGATCATCAGGTCAAAATCCGCGGCCAGCGGATCGAACTGGGCGAAATCGAGGCCGCACTGGCGGCGCTAGACGGAATCACTGGGGCTGTTGTCATCGCCCGCGAAACCGCTGGTGACACCCGGCTGATCGCCTATGTAACCGGACCTGTGGCACCGGATCAGGCGGCGCTGAAGGCCGCACTCACGCAGCGACTGGCTGCGGTCATGGTGCCGAGCCATATCGAACATCTCGACGCCTTCCCGCTGACCCCAAACAAGAAGATCGACCGCAAGGCGCTGCCCGATCCAAAACCCGTACAGATTTCCGTGCCCACTTCCGACGCGCCGCTTAGCGCCGGGGCACAGAGCAAGATTGCCGAAATCTGGAGCGGTATCCTTGGCGTCAGCGGCATCGGGGCTGAGGACAATTTCTTCACCCTGGGTGGCCATTCCCTGCTCGCGGTACAGGCCCACCGCGACATTCGCGGCGCGCTGGATGTGCCGAAGCTGTCGATCACCGATATCTTCCGCTTCCCGACCCTGTCGGGATTGGCAGGCCACGTTGACGCGCTGACCGGCGCTGGTCCCGCTGAGGAGCACGTGGCCGAACCCGCCGTCGACGCCGCAGCGAAATCCGACATGATGTCCAAACGCCGCGCAATGCGCGCCAACCGCAAGGCCCGCAGCGGATGACCCTGGTTGAGCCATCCTTGCGCAGCGCGCAGCACCGGGCGCTGATCCACCCGCTGTTTGACGATGGCGTTGCAGTGGAGATCTGCGATCCGCAGGCCGATCCACCCGCGCCCTTCCCTGAGGAGGCCGCCTGCCTGTCGCCGAACGCGGTGGAGAAGCGGCGGCGGGAGTTCGCAGCAGGCCGTGCCGCGGCGCATCAGGCGATGGCAACGCTGGGCCTGACACCCAGCGCAATTCCCGTCGGCCCCAAACGCGCGCCGATCTGGCCGCCCGGGCTGGTTGGGTCGATCAGCCATTGCCGCAGCACCGCCGTTGCCGTCGCCGCCCTGCCGCAGCAGATGCGCGGACTGGGCGTTGACGTCGAGGAGGACACGCCGCTCGCCGATGATCTGATCCCGCAGATCTGCCGCCCGGCGGAACGTCTCTGGCTGGCACAGCAGACCAACCCCGGCCAACTGGCCAAAGTGATATTTTCTGCCAAAGAAGCCGCGTATAAATGCCAATATCGCCTGAGCGAGCGGTTTTTCGGCTTTGACGGGATGGAACTGGAGATGCGTATGGCAAACGACACCGATCAGATCAGCGGGCAGTTTTCTGCGCGGTTTACGGCTGATCAACTGCCCTTCCTGACAGGGGACAGGATTGAGGGGCGATTTGTCATCGGGGAGGGGCTGATCGCGACCGCCGCACAGCTGCCGCAGGTGCGATGATCGGACGGCGTGGTTTTCTGGCACTTCTGTCCCTGTTGCCAATCGGCGCGCAGGCGACCCCCTTCGCGCTGCCACCTTTGACCGCGCCGGAGGGGCCGATGCGGGTGTTCCACCTTGGCCACTCACTGGTTGGGCCGGATATGCCGCATATGGTGCAACAACTGGCGCCGGAGGGGCATCGGTATAACAGCCAGCTTGGCTCCGGCACGCCCTTGCAGGATCATTGGGAGCCGGATCTGGAGATCCTGCATTTCGATCAGGTGAACACGCCTCCGGTCTGGCGCGATGCGCGCGAGGCGATTGGATCGGGCGACTATGACGCCGTTGTGCTGACCGAAATGGTCGAGCTGCGCGATGCGTTGCGTTACTTCAAGGGTGCGCGGTATTTTCGCCGTTGGGCAGATCTGGCGCGCGCCGGTGCCGCGCAGACGCGGATCTATCTCTATGAAACCTGGCACCCGCTGGATACGGCTGATGGCTGGCTGGCGCGGATTGACGGCGATCTGGATCAGCTGTGGCTTGGCGGGCTGGCTGGATCGGACAGCCGTCGCAACCCGAAGCGCCCTGCCTATCTGATCCCTGCGGGCCAGGTGATGGCGGCGGTTGTCCGCGCTGCTGAGGCCGGACAGATCGACGGGCTGACCCGCCGCGAAGACCTTTTTGCCCGCACCGAGGAGGGGGCGCTGGATCAGATCCATATCAATGACCTGGGGGCCTATATTGTTGCCCTTACCCATGTCAGCACACTTTATCAGCGCTCCCCGGTTGGCCTGCCCCATCAGTTGCAACGCGCCGATGGCACGCCGGCCGATGCCTTAAGTGCTGAAGCCGCGCGGCAAGTGCAAAACATCGTCTGGCAGGTGGTCACCAGCCACCCGCGCACCGGTGTGTCCTCATGACGCTGGCGGATCTGGTCGCCAGTGTGGTCATGGTTGGCCATTCCCTGTTCGGCCCCGACAATCCAGTGATGCTGGATCAGCTGCTGACGCAGCAACCCGCCCTTGCCGCCGGGCAGACAGGGGACACCATCACGGTCGAGGCGCAGATCATCAACGGCGCTCCGCTCAGCTATAATTGGGCCCATGCTGATCAGGCCGAGGGGATCAACGCCCGCACACGGCTGGCCGACGGCATAGATGTTCTGATCGTGACCGAAGCGATCCCGCTCGCCAACCATCTGAAATGGAGCGATACCGAGGGGGCGCTGACAGAGTTCTACACCCTCGCCCATAGTGCCAATCCCGAGGTCGAGGTCTATCTGCAGGAGACCTGGCACAGTCTGAGCAGCGGCACCGGGGTTGAGGTGCCATTTGACGCGGGCGCGGCGACGCCATGGCGCGACCGTTTGTCGGCGGATCTGCCGCGCTGGCAGAGCGTTGTCGATACGGTGAACCGCAAAACCGGCGGCAAGATCAAGCTGCTGAAGGCGGGCCAGGCGATGGCCCGGCTGGATGACGCCATTCAGGCCGGAACCGTGCCGGGCCTGAGCCGGATCGAGGAGGTCTTCGCCGACGACATTCACCCCAATGATCTGGGGTTTTATTTCCTCTCTGCCCTGCAATATGCGGCGCTGACCGGCCAGTCGCCCGTCGGCCTGCCGCATCAGCTGCGCTCAGCATGGGGCGGTCGCTATAAGGCGCCCGCGCCCGCACTGGCGCGACGGCTGCAGGAGATCGCCTGGGATGCGGCACGGGAGCGGGTGCAACGGGCTTCCCTGCCCTTGGATCCGCCGCCCCTGCCCTCGGATCCGGTGTTGCCCACCTTGAACCAGCCGGTGCAGGCCAGCCAGAGCGTTGCGACCGACGCTGTCACGACGCGGGCAGAACCTGCTTTGATCGACGTACCCAAGCAGCCGATTGCGATGAACCTTGCCTCTATCGCTGATTGGAGTCCGCAGGCGCCCTTCCTTGACCATTTCAAGACCGCGCGCCCCTGGATTGGACATATCGCAGGCCAATGGGGGGGCGCGGATTACTCTGATCTGGCGGCAGCAGGATATCTCGATCCGGACGGCTGGCCCACTGCGATCCCGCCGGAACTGGGTTCGGTCGGCACCCTGATCCTCACGGATCTGCCGGAAGAGGCCAGCAGCCTCACCGGGCGCTATGTGCTGCAGTTTGAAGGCGACGGGATTGTTGAGGTTACGGGTCGGGCAAGGAACATCCGCTACGGCAAAAGCGAAATCCGCTTTGACTACACGCCGGGGCCCGGCGCGGTTGAAATCCGCATTCAGCGCAGTGACCGGCAAGGGGTCGGCGACTATGTGCGCAACATCACCGTGGTGATGGAAAAACACCTGCCCGACTGGCAGGCGGGGGCGCTGTTCAACCCGGATTGGATCGCCCGGTTGCGCGGGTTTGCGGCGCTGCGTTTCATGGACTGGATGGCCACCAACGACAGCACTCAGGTGGGATGGGAGGACCGCCCGCGGGTGGAGGACTACAGTTGGACCGCGCAGGGTGCCCCGGCGGAGGTGCTGGTGGCACTTGCCAATCACCTGCAAGCCGATCCGTGGTTCACGCTGCCGCATATGGCCGATGATATCTATGTTCGCAACTATGCGCGACTGGTCCGCGATCAACTGGACCCCGGCCTGACCGCCTATGTGGAATACTCCAACGAGGTCTGGAACTGGCAGTTTGAACAGGCGGTCTGGGCCGATGATCAGGCGCGTGCGCGTTGGGGTGGGCAGGATCTATGGATGCAGTTCTACGGGGGCCGCGCCGCCGAAGTTGCGATGATCTGGACCGATGTCTTCGGCGACGCCGCAGAGGACCGTCTGGTGCGTGTGGTCTCCACCCAGACCGGCTGGTTGGGGCTGGAAGAGCAGATACTGGCGGCGCCCCTTTGGGTGGCCGAAGACCCAGCACGGCGCCCGCCCGCGCGCCTCTTTGATGCCTATGCGGTGACTGGTTACTTTGGTGGTATTCTTGGCCTGCCCGACCGCGCGGCCACCCTGCGCGCTTGGATCGCACAAAGCCGGGAACAGGCTGCGGCGACAGCTGAGGCCAAGGGGCTGCGCGGAGCTGCGGCTGCGGCATTTGTGGAAGCTCACCAATATGATGCCGCCAGCGCCTTGGCCGCCGCAGAGCTGCACGACGGGCTTGTCTCGGGCAGCTCTGAGGATACTGTCAGCGATCTTTTGGGGCGGGTCCTGCCCTATCATGCCAAGGTCGCTGAGGCGCATGGGCTTGACCTGATCATGTATGAGGGCGGCAGCCATGTGGTGGGTCTGGGCGCGATGGTGGATGATGAAATGCTGACCGGGTTCTTCAGTCACTTCAATTACACCAAAGAGATGGGCGCGTTGTACCGCAGTCTTCTGGCAGGCTGGCCGGAGATAGGCGGCCGCCTGTTCACCGCCTATTCGGATGTCTCATCCCCCGGTAAATGGGGCAGCTGGGGCAGCCTGCGCTATGTGAGCGATGATAACCCACGTTGGCGCGCGCTGGAGGCGGCAAAATGACACCGTTCATAAGCGTGCTGATCCCGGCCCACAATGAGGCGGGCTATATCGGGGCCTGCCTGACGGCGCTGTTTGCGAGCGATCCGTTGCCCAAGGGCGCACAGGCGGAGGTGCTGGTGATCGCCAATGGCTGCACCGACAGCACCGTCGCGGAGGCGCGTGCTGTGGCGGTGCCGCTGGGGTGGACCTGTGCGGTGATCGACCGGCCCGAGGGCGGAAAAATCGGCGCACTTGCAGAGGGTGAATTGCGCGCCGCCGGATCTGTTCTGGTCTATCTGGATGCAGATGTGATCGTATCCCCCCCGTTGATGGCGCAGATCTGCGCCGCGTTGACCGGGGATCAGCCACGCTATGCCAGCGGCACGCCGCAGCTATTCCCTGCCCGCAGCCAGGTCAGCCGTCTGTATGGGCGGTTCTGGGCAAAGCTGCCCTTTGTGCGCGAAGGGGTGCCGGGGTTCGGCCTCTTTGCGATGAACCGCGCCGGGCGGGCCCGCTGGGGGCAATGGCCGGATGTCATTGCTGACGATATCTTTGCCCGGCTTAGCTTTGCTCCGGCGGATCGGGTCCGGGTGCAGGCCAGTTACCAATGGCCGCTGATCGAGGGGTTTCGCAATCTGGTGCGGGTGCGGAGGCGCCAGAATGCCGGAGTGGCGGAGATTGCCGAACGATTTCCCGCTCTGCTGGCCAATGAGGATGTCCACCGCCCTGACCCAGCTGCAATCCTGCGGTTGGCGCTACGTGATCCGGCGGGGTTCATGACCTATGCTGCCGTGGCGCTGGCTGTGAAATCACCGCTGTTTCGCACCCGAAATGAGGCGCGCTGGACCCGTGGGCGATAGGTATATCTGGTCGAGGGCCTAGCCCGAGTCCCGTGGCAGGGCGGCTTGGACATGCTGCGCCAGTTTCGCTGCCTCGACATCGCTGTCGTGACGTTGCAGCACACGGGCGCGCCCGGCCTGTCCCATGGCAACCCGCTCAGCATGGGGCGTGGCGGCAAGATCCCGGATGGCCTGCGCCAGAACGCCCGGATCCCCCGCTGGCACCAGCCAGCCGGTTTCCCCCGGCAGAACAAGTTCAGGGGTTCCGGCAATATAGGTTGCAATCACCGGGCGCGCGGAGGCCATAGCTTCCATCACCACCATCGGCAGGCCTTCGGCGAAAGACGGCATCACCAGCGTCTGCGCGCGCGCCAGCTCGCCTCTTACGTCGGCTTCAGAAAGCCAGCCGGTCAGCGTCACGTGATTGCCCAGCCCGTGACGGTCAATCGCCGCCTCAAGATCGGGCCGCATGTCACCATCACCGATCAACGCCAGATGCAGGTCGGGGTAATCCGCGACCAGTTGCGCCATCGCCTCAATCAGCACCATCTGGCCCTTCTGTTCCACAAACCGACCAATCGCAGCAAGCCGTAGCGGCCCCTCAGGCACAGGCGTGGGATCGGCAAAGCGCGCAGGTTCAATCCCGCAATGGACCACCTTCAGTCGCTCCCAGCTGCCAAAGGTAGCCCAGCGGCTCAGCTGACTGCGGCCAAAACTGCTGATGGCGACGGCAAACCTGGCGCGGTCGACTTTCTCCCCCAGCGACAGCGGCACGGGCGCGTCGAATTCCTCCGGCCCATGGGTGGTGAAACTGTAACCCGGCGCACCCAGAGCCTCTGCCAGCATGGCCACTGCTGTGGCGTTGGTGCCGAAATGTGCATGTAGGTGGGCGATTTGATGCTGGGCCGCATACTCGGCGACATAGGCCGCCTCTGCCAGATAGATCAGGTGACGCAATCGACCAACCTGCGAGGCAGCGCCCAGCCGCCAGGCCATACGCAATGCAGATATCACCGAACCGGGCGCCCGGATGGTGGACCGCAGCAGGGCTGCGGCCAATTTCAGCGCTCCGGCCTCAAGCACATAAGTGGTGCGGCCCTGCTCAGCCTGATCACCGGGATCAACCAAAGGCGCGCCGGACCGGCGCATGGCGATCCGGTGAATTTCGTGCCCCTGACGCTCCAGCGCCTGCACCTCACGCCGGATAAAACTATGCGACGGCTGCGGATAGGTATTCAAAATATACGCTATTTTCACGAGGACGACGGCCCATTTTATGCAAGAGTTATCGCAGGGTATCGTCAGTTGCCGCGCTTGCCCAGCATTGCCGCGAAGGCGCCGTGGAATTGACGCCTTTGAGGATCAGTGTCGCAAGTGTACCGCAAAACTTCGAGGATATTGATGCAGCAAGTCCTGTCGCTCTTTCAAGGTGAAAGCCTCGCAGCGCGCGTGCTGCGTTCGGCCTCGTGGCTGATGATGGGCTATGGCGGCAGCCAGGCCCTGCGCCTGGCGGCCAATCTGGTGATGACACGGCTGCTGTTTCCAGAGGCGTTTGGCCTGATGGCGCTGGTCAGCGTGGTGATCACCGGGCTGGCGCTGTTTTCGGACATGGGGATTGGGCCGTCCATCGCCCAGAGCAAACGCGGTGACGATCCGGATTTCCTCGACACGGCCTGGAGCGTTCAGGTGGCGCGCGGCTTCGCGCTCTGGGGGATGACACTTCTGTTGGCCTGGCCGGTGTCGCAATTCTATGAGGCGCCCGAACTGCTGTGGTATTTGCCGATTGCCGGGATCGCGCTGGTGATCAACGGCTTTGATCCGATCCGGGTTGAGACTGCGCATCGACATCTTCTGGTCGGGCGGCTGACCGCGCTGGAGCTGCTCAGCCAGGCCATTGGCATTGGCGCCATGGTCCTCCTGGCCTGGTGGACGCAGTCGGTTCTGGCGCTGGTTCTGGGCAGCGTTCTGCAGGCGGCGGCGTTTCTGCTGGCTGTGCATCTGGGACTGCCGGGGCGGCGCAGCCAGTTCCGTTGGGAGGCCAAGGCGCTGAAGGAGTTGCTGCATTTTGGCAAATGGATCTTTCTCTCCACCGCCTTCTGGTTTCTGACCTCTCAAGGAGATCGGGCCATTCTGGGCAAATTTGTCCCGCTGGATGTGCTGGGCATTTATAATATCGGGTTTTTCCTGGCGAGTTTCCCGATGGCACTGGGCCATGCGGTGAACCAGCGGCTGATGATCCCGGTCTATCGGGACAAGCCTGCGCATGCGGCGCCTGAATACCGTCGCAAACAACGACAGCTGCGGGCCGGACTTAGCGCGATGATCCTGACTATCCTGCTGGCTATGGCCTGGCTGGGGCCTTGGCTTGTCGATCTGCTCTACGATGCGCGCTATAGCTATGCCGGCCCGATGGTGGTGCTGATTGCGCTTGCGATGGTGCCTGCGGTTATCACCATGACCTATGATCAGGCCGCGCTGGCTGCTGGGGACAGCCGGTCGTTCTTTGTCTTTACCGCTGCGCGGGCGCTGGCGCAGACGGGGCTGTTTCTGGCCGGGGTGATCCTGTTTGGCCTAACGGGCGGGATTGCCGCACTCGCACTGGCGATGGTGCTGGCCTATCCGGTGATGATCTGGCTGGCGACCAAGCATCATGTCTGGGACCCGATGCACGATCTATTGTTCACCGGCCTGGCAGCGACCGTTGGGCTGTCGGCGATTTGGTGGCACTGGGGACGGCTGGCGGAGATGATCAACGCGGTCGGGTGACGCCTGCCATCTGACGACGGTGCGTGGCTGAGTTCACCCGCTTGGCTCGGTCCCGGACCGTCGTCGCCCGCCCAAAGCCATGCGCAGCCGCGCAAAGACGCCGCGGCGTTTAGAGGACGTGTCGAGAAAGGGGATGGCGACAACAGGTGTCAGACCGGTTTCCCGCTCCATCTGTGCCACGCTGCGCAACACCGGGCGCCGCAGTTCCAGCAGGAACGCGATGCCCAATGCCAATCCGATGCTGGCAACCCCGCCCATCAGCGCCTTTTTCTTACGCCCGCCGGTGGCCGGATAATCCGGCAGCGGTGCAGATTCGATCACCGTCAGACGCTCCGACTGGCGCGATGCCTCCAGACGGAAGCCGACCTCTGCCTCGGTCCGGCGCTGGGAGATCAATTCAAGCTCGGTCTGCAACTGCCCCATCCGGCGCTCATACACACCCAGCTGGCGCTCCACCTCCGGGGTGGTTTCCAGCGAACGCTCCAGAGCGCTGCGACGGTTCAACAGCAACTCCCGCTGTGCATCAAGCGTGGCAAGTTTCTCTTCAAAAACTTCGAGCATCCGCTGTGCAGTTGCTTGTCGCTGGTTCGAGGTGGTCTGGTCCGCCTGTCTGCGCAATTCGATCTGCTCGCGCTCGATCTCCAGCAGGCCGGTGTTCAGGGTCGAAATCTCTTCCCGCCGCATCTCAATCCCGCCGGGCAGGGCGACGTTATTGGCATTGCGATAAGCGGTGATTTCATTCTCCAGCTCAGCCACCTCGCTGATGAGGGCGGTTTCCTTATCCACGAAGAAGGTCAGGGTTTCGCGGGCCTGCTCAATCCGGGAGCTTTGGCTGAGTTCGATCGTGCGGGTGGCAAATTCGCTGGCAACCGCCTGTGCCTGCTCCGGCGTCGGCATCAGGGCGGAGATGGTCAGCACCGATATCGTGCCATCATCGGCAAAGCCCTCCCGCGCGGCGGCCACCCCGGTGAGCGATACAGATTCGCGCAACAGGGCCACCTTCTCCGACGGGACCAGACCCGGAAGGTCCTGATAGAGGCCAAATTTCTCAATGATATCCAGAACCGACCCGCGGGCCATCAGACGCTGTTCGATCAGCTGCAAGCGACGCGCGGACGACCCGTCGACGGTGGATTTGGCCAAATCATCAGCGATCTTTGGTCGGGTGATCTGCAGGACTGCCGAGCTTTCGTAGAAATGCTGCTGCTTGGCCGCCACCCACAGCGAGACCATGGCGCCAAGGAGGATGACCCAGAAAATCACCGACGCGCGCCGACGCAGCATATCCAATATGTCATCCAGAGTGCGGATAGGTCCCATGTCTTGGCTCGTCGTTGGTTACGGTTGGGTGAATGTCAGGTTACAGGGCGGCGACGGGGCGCGTGGCGGCATCTACTGGCCATACTGCAGCAGACCGGCACCGCGGGCCCGGTTCAGGCTGACGCCCAGCAGCTGGGTCTGGCCGTCGATCAGTTTTTCACAGGCCGCAAGGTGTTTGGCGGTGGTGCGGGTGCCGTCGGCGATCAGCAGAACCCCGTCCACCTGCGGCAGAAAGGCGGCGGCGTCATCATGTTCGAGAACCGGCGGCAGATCGAACAATGCAACATCGGCGCCGGTGCTCAACACCATGTCATCAATCACGCTGGCGCAACGCCCGTCATGCAGGATTTCAGCGGCGTTGCGATCTGGCGCCGCCGTCAGCCCGACCGCAAGCGAAGCGGCCGGCCGGATCAGGTGTTCAGGCAGCGTCAGCTCTCCGGCCAAAAATCCGGGCATGTCTCCCGATGGCGGCAGTTTGAGCGCTGCAGCAATGCCAGGACGGCGGAAATTCATATCCATTAGCACCGTGCGAGTGCCGGGAACCCGCGCCATGCTAAGCGCAAGATTGACCGCAGAAAATGTCGCACCGCAACCCGCTGTTGGTGCCGCAATGGCGACGCGTTTCCAACCCTGCACCTTGAGACTGTGCAGCAACCGCGTGCGCAGCAGATCAAAGGCATTTGCTGTCGGTGAGTTGCGGAAGAAATTGACCAGCGGAGAGCGCGCGACCTGATGCCCGCGAATGTCCAGTGGCACCCGGTGGAGCCGCTCCCAAACTTCAGGCAGGGGCGCCGGCAGGCGCTGGGGCTGGGGGTCGGTGTCCGCAAGCCCTTCAATCGGCTGGCTCTTGCCGGTTTTGGGGCGACGCGCGAAGCGGTTACGCTCCCCATCCTGCGACAGGCGCGCGGTTGCTTTGGCGGATGAAGCCGCCATATCGCGGGCGCTTGTTTCGCTGCTGCGCGATGTCGGTGATCCAGAGTCGGCCCGCTCGGGCAGAGCAGAGTCATGCTCTGGTGCCGAGGGGTCGCGCCCCTTGCGGCGGCGAAATCTCTTGAAGCCTTGTTGCGTCATCGCGAAGGGATCGTCCCATTCCAGTTTCTGTGCACAGCTGCCAGGGGCCTCCGGTCCGGTCATCACATCTTTCATGAAACCCCCTCGCCGTTCTACCACGTTCGGCAGAACCCGCCTATAGCCCGGCCATCACAGTTAGCCCAGGACGGTTAATATCCGGTACCTCGCAGCACGACACCAACGGTGCGCCAGATGAGGTCAACATCGGTGCGCAGGCAAAGATCGCCGTGATAGTCGGCATCCGCGCGGGCACGCACGGCAAAACCACTCTCGTTGCGAACGGAGACCTGCCACAATCCGGTAATTCCGGGCTTGAGATCGAAATAGGCGGTGGCATCGCCATAGAGCGGCAGCTGATCCGGCATCATTGGGCGCGGGCCAACAAGGCTCATCTCGCCGATCAGAACGTTCCAAAGTTGCGGCAACTCATCCAGCGAGGTCGTGCGCAGAAAGCGACCAACCGGGGTGATGCGCGGATCCTCTTTCAGTTTCTGCGTCTCATCCCATTCGCGCCGCATCGCCGGGTCGCTGGCCAGATGACGCTCCAGCAGCTGTTCTGCGTCGCGAACCATGGTGCGCAATTTCAGGATTGAGAAGACCCGACCGCGCTGGCCAAGACGGTCCTGCGTGTAAAACGGATTGCCCCCCTCAAGCCACAGCGCAAGTGCGGCCATCAGGATCAGAGGCAGGCTGATCGGCAACGTCAGAAGGACCAAGGCAATGTCCAGGCAACGCTTTCCAAAAGTGGCATAGCCACCCAGTGATCCAGCCCCCGTCCCCGCGCCGATTGCGCCAGCCACAGCGGGCGACATTTTCAGAGAACCGGATGCGCTCCGCTTCGACGAAGATGGCGGCGCAGAAACCGCTGCGTTCATATTGGCAACACCCATCCCGACGAGAGGAGCGTCACCCACGAGAGCAACCAGACAGCCGTTGCCGAGTGACGGCCAGCGGGACCAATTGGCCCGACCGGTCACAGCCCCGGACGGGCGTGCAGCCCCCTCTTGCGCGAAATCCTTCATCTCCAACCCCAATCTAGAGCCGCCCCCGCGGCCCTTACCTCTGCGCTGAAACAACAGCGTCTTTGCCCCCGCGAACGGCGGGTGCACTCGCACCAATTTGAGTATCCCGACACGGCAGCGCCCCGGGTCCCAAGTCCAATAAGATCGATGGTTTTCCTCCAGCCACACCCCCATGCAGCTGGAACCTTCGTCCCAATCAGGCGGCCCTTTTAGGTCGCCATCCAAGCCGCAGTTGCGGCAGTTTCTTAATAAAGCAATTTTAGACAAATCTCAGTAAAAACCGAGAGAGGGCGCTATTTGCTCAAATTTAAGTAAATCAGGGCGCCGGCTGAGAAACAATTCCTCAAAAGGATAGGAACTATCCGCGCAGCCTACCCAAAAGTATAAGGAATCAACAGAGATTCAGCGATAAATTCAAGTCAAACAAGAACACAGCCCAAAGGCGATGTTAATCATATCTTCCACACCATAGGTTTTGTTAACCTATTTTGGCGCATCAAACGGGCAATTCCACGAGCACATCTGAGGGCGTCAGGACCAGCGTTGATCATCGGCCCAAAAATTGGCAAGGAGAGCGGGACTGTCCCGCCATCTGGTGCCGCCGTGTTCCCGAAATACCGCGGGCACCCCATCTAGTAATCAGACCCAAAGGACGAGACCATGTGCGCCGCATCTGCCGACCCATCCTCCGCATCTCCCGCCGGACACTCCGCGATCAAGTCTGCCAACTGGATCGCAGCGGACCATGCAGACGGGCGGATCACGGCCTGGCTGATGCACGAGGGCGAAGCGCGACAGCAGGTCTCCGGCGGATCAAGCGGCGAGTTGATGGCGGATGTCACTGCGGTGATCAGCCAGCTGCACGATTGCGCGGCTGATACGCCGATCCTGCTCAGCGACGACAGTCTGCGCGGCGGCGATACCGGGACCATCACGGTACCGGCAAAGATCGCCGAGCGGCCCATGGGCGATGCGACACTGGGAGGTCATCCGCTGCGCGTGCTGGGCGGGCTGTCGCAGGCCACACCACCCGCAGTGATGCGCGGTGCCTGCAATCGCATTGCCGGGTTTCTCAGTCTTAATCCGGATTGGGACGGCGTGATCTGTGTCGCCGGGGCGACAACCCATTGGGCGCTGATCAGTGCGAAGGAGGTTGTCAGTTTTCAGAGCTTCATGACGCCGCAGCTCTGGCAGGGGCTGGCGGCGAGCCTCAACCTCGGCGACAGACCTGCATATGATGACGCACAACGCGCTGAACTGACCGCAGCTATGGACACCATCCAATCAAAGCCGGAGGCGCTGGCGGCGCGTTTGGCGGAGCTGCAAGCCACGCAGGGGGCGCACGGCAACACCGGTGCCGCCCGTTTGTGGGGGGTTCTTCTTGGCGCTGAGCTGTCGGCAGCGCGCCCCTATTGGCTGGGGCAGAATATCGCCTTGATTGCGCCCGCACCGCTCGATACACTCTATCAGGCGGCACTTGACCACCAAGGGGTGCCGGTGACGCAGACGGATGCCGACCGCATGGCCCTGGCGGGCCTTGTCAGCGCCTGGCGCGCGATGACCTCCTAACCCCGGCCCCTCCTCACTGCGGGCTTTACTCCTAGGGAAGCGGACCCGTCTGAAACAGGCGGATCTTCAACCCGCCGTGGGCCACCGGAGGGCCAAAGGGTTTGAACGGCAACTGAGTGGCCTTGGCCAATGAGGTTTCGCTGGTGACAATACCAACCCGCCAGCCGCTGAAACGAGCCATCAGCGTCTCCCCCAAAGCGGCATAGAGCGCGTAGAGCAGCTTCTTGTTGCCGATACGTGCGCCATAGGGCGGGTTCACGATCACCAGTCCCGGCGTATCATTCGGGCCGAGATCCGGCGGCGTCAGATCGCTGACTGCCTGCTGAGTGATCTGGACCAGATCCGCTACACCTGCGCGCTCTGCATTGGCGGCGGCCATCTCCACGGCGCCTGCGTTGCGGTCTGAGCCATAGCAGCGGGCGCGGGTTGCGCGCGGTGTTTCCTTAGCCTGCAACTCTGCCCATCCTTCGGGGTCGAAGCTGGCCATCTGCTCAAAGGCAAAACTGCGGCTGCGTCCCGGCAGCAGGCCAAGTGCGATCTCCGCGGCCTCAATCACAAAGGTACCGGAGCCGCACATCGGATCCACCACCGGCTCCTCGCCATCATAGCCGCAATCACGCAGGAACAGCGCCGCGAGGTTTTCGCGCATCGGCGCCTTGCCAACTGCTGTCTTGTGGCCGCGTTTATGCAGCCCCTCGCCCGAGGTATCGACGCTGAAGGTGCAGAGATTATCCTCAATCCGCAGCTTCACCGTGATCGGGGCATCGGCGCTGATCGGCGCGCCCAGCTCCTCGGTTATCGCCCGTTCGATACGCTGCGTGGCGGCACCGGCATGGTAGATCTTCGACTTCTTGTTGGTGGTGGTCTCAACCCGCACCGGGACATCGGGGCGGAGCACGTCGGCCCAGGGGAATTTGCGCGCCCGTTTGTCCAGTTGGGCAAGGTGGAAGGCCCGAAATGACCCAATCCGCGCCAAAACCCGCGCCGCGCCCCGCAGGTGCAGGTTGGCACGCCAGACATCCGGCCAAGCGCCCTCAAATGTGACGCCGCCGGGCACGGTTTTTGCACCTGTAAACCCGGCCTCCACGGCTTCGCGCTGCAGGGTCTGCTCCATCCCCGGCGGGGCGGTCAGGAAGATTTCGAATGTATCGCTTGTGTCCATGACCTCTCCTTAGCGATAAAAACCATTGTCAGCGACGCCAAAGTGTACCCGCTGCCCTGCCCTCCCCGGTCTTCAGCATCCGCCTGCAACTTGGTTCAGATCCCGCACAACGGGATTCCTGCGGCATTTGCCGCGATGCAGCACAGGGGGCCACTGCGAGAAGATCAAGAAACTCTCCCTTAGGGTGAATTCATTGTACTTTAAAATCATATCGTTACGTCAAACTAAAAAATTAGTTTGACAAGGCAGACCCCGGTGTGGAACCTGTTTGTCAGCCGGGTGCAACGAGGCATCTCTGGCCACAATAAATCACTAGGGAGGAGAAAGATGCGTAAGTATCTTTTGTCCGCAGCCGCGGTTATTGCCGTGGTCGCGGCACATGCAGCCCATGCCGATGAGGCAGCTGCCAAGAAATGGATCGACGAAGAATTCCAGCCCTCGGTTCTGACCAAGGACGAACAGCTGTCGGAAATGCAGTGGTTCATCAAAGCGTCCGAACCGTTCTCGGGTATGGAAATCAACGTCCTGTCCGAAGGCATTCCGACGCATAGCTATGAGTCCGAAGTTCTGACCAAGGCATTTGAGGAAATCACCGGCATCAAGGTGAACCATCAGATCCTCGGCGAGGGCGAAGTGGTTCAGGCCGTGCAGACCCAGATGCAGACCAAGCGGAACCTCTATGACGCTTACGTGAACGATTCCGACCTGATCGGCACCCACTCGCGCCTGCAACTGGCCTATAACCTGACCGACATGATGGAAGGTGATTTCTTTGACGTCACCAACCCGGAACTCGATCTGGGTGACTTCATGGGCACGCAGTTCACCACCGGTCCCGATGGCGACCTGTATCAGCTGCCCGACCAGCAGTTCGCAAACCTCTACTGGTTCCGCAAGGACTGGTTCGACCGCGAAGACCTGCAGGCCGCGTTCAAGGAAAAATACGGCTACGATCTGGGCGTTCCGGTCAACTGGTCCGCATATGAGGACATCGCCGAATTCTTCTCAAATGACGTGAAGGAAATCGACGGTACCGCAATCTATGGTCACATGGACTATGGTAAGCGCGCGCCTGACCTTGGCTGGCGTATGACCGATGCCTGGCTGTCGATGGCTGGTGCTGGTTCGAAAGGTGAGCCGAACGGTGTGCCGATCGACGAATGGGGCATCCGCATGGAAGCGGATTCCTGTAACCCTGCCGGTGCAAGCGTAACCCGCGGTGGTGCTGCCAACGGTCCGGCTGCGGTCTATGCGATCCGCAAGTGGGATGAATGGCTGCGCAAATTCGCCCCTCCGGGTGCGGCGTCCTATGACTTCTACCAGTCGCTGCCTGCTCTCGCACAGGGCAACGTTGCTCAGCAGATCTTCTGGTACACTGCATTCACCGCCGACATGGTGAAGCCGCAGTCCGAAGGCAACAACACCGTTGACGGTGAAGGCAACCCGCTGTGGCGGATGGCCCCCAGCCCGCACGGTCCCTATTGGGAAGAAGGCCAGAAGGTTGGCTATCAGGACGTTGGGTCCTGGACCTTCCTGAAATCCACCCCGGTGGATCGCGCCAAGGCGGCCTGGCTCTATGCTCAGTTTGTCGTGTCCAAGACCGTCGACGTGAAAAAATCCCACGTTGGTCTGACCTTCATTCGGGACTCTTCTGTGAACCACGAGAGCTTCACCGAGCGCGCACCCAAGCTGGGTGGTCTGGTCGAATTCTACCGTTCGCCTGACCGCGTTGCATGGTCCCCGACCGGCGTGAACGTGCCTGACTATCCGAAGCTGGCCCAGATCTGGTGGCAGCAGATTGGTGACGTCAACTCCGGCGCCTTCACCCCGCAGGAAGCCATGGACCGTCTGGCCGAAGAAATGGACATCACCATGGCCCGTATGCAGCGTGCAGACGAGCAGGCAAATGTCTACGGTGGCTGCGGCCCGCGTCTGAACGAAGAGAAAGACGCCGACTGGTGGTATGCCAACGGTGGCGCCAAGCCGAAACTGGAGAATGAGAAGCCTCAGGGCCAGACCGTCAACTACGACGAGCTGGTTGCCCGCTGGGCATCTGAGTAACCCCTCCTCCCGTGGGGAGCGTGCGGATCTGTCCGCTGCGCTCCCTACTTTCGCCCCGGAGCCTGGCTGGCCCGCTCCGGGGCACCCCTTTCCCCTAAAAAATGATCGCGCATGCCGCGCGCAACAGGCCGTCCGCCGGAAAGTCAAAGCAAGATGGCACTCGAACTCATAAATGTGACCAAACGCGTCGGCGCCCAGCTGCATATCAAGGAAACCTCCCTTGTGCTGGAACCGGGTCACTTCAACGTCCTTCTGGGCGCCACCGGGTCTGGCAAGACCTCTCTCATCAAGATGATGGCCGGCCTCGACCCGATTGCCAGCGGACAGGTGGTGATGGATGGCCAGGACGTGACCGCGCTCAGCACCCAGAAACGCAATATCAGCCTGGTGCATCAGTTCTTCATCAACTACCCCCATATGACCGTCTACGAGAACATCGCCTCGCCGCTGAAGGTGGCTGGCATGGCGAAGTCCGAGATTGAAGGCCGGGTTGAAGAAGCCGCCGATATCCTGCAGCTGCGCCCGATGCTGCATCGCCGCCCGCATGAATTGTCCGGTGGTCAGCAGCAGCGCACCGCGCTGGCCCGTGCAATTGCCAAGGAAAGCCGCGCAGTGTTCCTCGATGAGCCGCTGGCGAACCTGGACTACAAACTGCGCGAGGAACTGCGCGATCAGCTGCCTGAGCTGTTCGCCGGTCGTGGCGCCGTCGTGGTTTATGCGACCTCCGAACCGGAAGAAGCGCTGCTGCTAGGGGGCAAAACCGCCCTGATGCAGGATGGGCGCGTGACCCAGTTTGGCACGACCGCTGATATTTATCGCAATCCCGAAAACGTCGCCGCAGCGCGGGTGTTCTCGGATCCGCCGATCAATACAGCCCCCATCGTGAAACAGGGCAGCACGGCGCGCCTTGGCCAGGATGTCAGCTGGTCGTTGACCGGCGCGGCAGCCGATCTGGCGGATGGCCCCTACACGATTGCGATCCGGCCCTACCATGTGCTGCCCGTGGCGACACCGCTCACCACGGTGCAGCTCTCCGGTCAGGTGCAGGTGACGGAGCTGTCCGGGTCCGAAAGCAGCGCCCATTTCGACATGGGGCTGGATGTGGACCACGGCAGCTGGGTTTCCCTTTCGGCAGGCGTTCACCCCTATGAAGTGGGTGAGCAGCATGACTTCTATATGGATCCGTCGGCGGCATATGTGTTTGCCCCTGATGGCTCCCGCGTGGCGTGAGGCGCAAATGGCTAAGATTACACTCTCAAAACTGCGGCACAGCTATATGCCGAACCCGTCAAGCGCGTCAGACTACGCCCTGAAGGAAATCGACCTCGACTGGACGGACGGCGGGGCCTATGCGCTGCTTGGTCCATCCGGCTGTGGCAAATCCACCCTACTGAACATCATCTCCGGCCTTTTGGTGCCATCCGAAGGCCAGATCCTGTTTGATGGCAAGGACGTCACCAAACTGCCGCCGGATCAGCGCAACATTGCGCAGGTGTTCCAGTTTCCGGTGATCTACGACACGATGACCGTTTACGACAACCTGGCCTTTCCGCTGCGCAACCGTGGTCGCGATGAGGCGACGGTCAAGGAACGCGTCATGGCAATCGCCGAGATGCTGGAAGTGACCGACCTTTTGACGATGCGGGCCGCTGGCCTGTCACCGGACAACAAGCAAAAGATCTCCATGGGGCGTGGACTGGTCCGTGAAGACGTGAACGTGGTGATGTTCGACGAACCGCTCACTGTGATTGACCCGCATCTGAAGTGGAAACTGCGCTCCAAGCTGAAGGAACTCCATCAGCGCGTGAAAGCCACAATGATCTACGTGACCCACGACCAGACAGAGGCGCTGACCTTTGCTGATCAGGTTGTTGTCATGCAGCTGGGTGAAGTGGTTCAGATCGGTACGCCGGTCGAGCTGTTTGAACGCCCCGCCCATACGTTTGTGGGTCATTTCATCGGCTCACCGGGTATGAACGTGCTGCCATGCGAATTGCGCGCGGGCCAGCCCTATATCGGTGCCCACCCAATTGCCTTGGAAGGCCCGATCAAAGGGGACGCCGCAGGCAAGACCGAGGTCGGCATCCGGCCTGAGTTTGTGTCCCTCGCCAACAGCGGCCTGCCCGCAACCGTGACCAAGGTTTCGGATGTTGGCCGCCACACAGTTGTGGAATGCGAGGCCGAAGGTCAGCGGATCAACGCTGTGGTCGAAGGCGCAGGCCCAGCCAAGGGGGCAGCTGTCCACCTGTCCTTCCGTCAGGATCAGACCCGGCTCTACGTCGATGGCTGGATCGCGACAGAGGCCGCCCAATCTGCCACCGAGACCAAGACTGAGACCGAGGAGCAGGCATAATGAAAACCGAAAACCAAAAGGCGTGGTTCTTTGTCCTGCCTGTCCTTCTGCTCGTTGCCTTCAACGCGCTGATCCCGATGATGACCGTCGTCAACTACTCCGTTCAGGAGACATTCGGCGATAACGTTTTTTTCTGGCAGGGGCTGGACTGGTTCCAGCAGATCCTGCGGTCAGACCGGTTCCATGCGGCGCTTGGCCGCCAGTTCATGTTCACCTTCCTGATCCTGATCATCGAAATCCCGCTGGGCATCGCCATTGCGCTGTCGATGCCACGCAAGGGGTTCTGGGTGCCAGTGTGTCTGGTGCTGATGGCGCTGCCCATGCTGATCCCGTGGAACGTGGTTGGCGCGATGTGGAACATCTTCACCCTGCCCGATATCGGTCTGCTGGGCTACTTCCTGAACCACACACTGGGCATCAACTATGATATGACCCAAGATCCTGTTGCGGCCTGGATCACCATCGTGACCATGGACGTCTGGCACTGGACCTCGCTTGTAGTGCTGTTGTCCTATGCCGGCCTCGTGTCGATCCCGGATGCCTATTATCAGGCCGCAAAGATCGATGGTGCCTCCAACTGGGCTGTGTTCCGCTTCATCCAGCTGCCAAAGATGAAAACCGTTCTGACGATCGCGATCCTTCTGCGGTTCATGGACAGTTTCAACATCTACACCGAACCGTTTGTTCTGACCGGCGGTGGTCCCGGCAACTCGACAACGCTGTTGTCCATCGACTTGGTTAAGATCGCGCTTGGACAGTTCGACCTTGGTCCGGCGGCGGCGATGAGCCTCATCTACTTTGCAATTACGCTTCTGGTCAGCTGGCTGTTCTACACCGTCATGACCAAAGACGATCAAAACTAAAGGAGGATACTTCGATGCAAAAACGTACCATCGTCCCCATCGTTTATATCCTGTTCCTCATGCTGCCGATCTATTGGCTGGTCGCGATGAGTTTCAAAACGACGAATGAAATCCTGTCCGGCTTCTCGCTGTTTCCGCAGACCTTCACGCTGGAAAATTACGCCACGATCTTCACCGATCCGAGCTGGTACTGGGGCTACATCAACTCAATCATCTATGTGTCGATCAACACGGTGATCTCTGTCGCTGTTGCCCTGCCTGCTGCCTATGCGTTCTCGCGCTACCGTTTTCTGGGTGACAAGCAGCTGTTCTTCTGGCTGTTGACCAACCGGATGGCGCCTGCTGCGGTTTTTGCGCTGCCGTTCTTCCAGCTTTATTCGGCGGTGGGGCTGTTTGACACCCACCTCGCGGTAGCTCTGGCGCATTGCCTGTTCAACATTCCGCTGGCGGTCTGGATCCTGGAAGGGTTCATGGGCGGCATCCCGAAAGAGCTGGATGAAACCGCTTATGTGGATGGTTATTCCTTCCCGCGCTTCTTTGCCACAGTCTTCATCCCGTCGATCAAGGCTGGTGTCGGCGTAGCGGCGTTTTTCTGCTTCATGTTCTCTTGGGTGGAGCTGCTACTGGCCAAGACCCTGACCGCTGTTGCTGCGAAACCCATTGCGGCCACTATGACCAAAACCGCCTCAAGCGCCGGTTATGAGCTGGGCCTGCTGGCGGCGGCTGGCACACTGACAATCATTCCGGGCGCGATCGTGATCTACTTCGTCCGTAACTACATCGCAAAAGGCTTTGCGATGGGGAGGGTATAATGCTGAGTTGGATGGCTTGGACCTGGCCCACGGCACTGGTCTTTATCGGGATCTTTTCGGCCATTGGCCTGATGATCGTTCTGGAAATCCGCAGCCCCGGTGGTGACGCCCGCAAAGGTGTGCTGGGGCTTGTCACAACCCGCGGCGACCGGCTGTTCATCAGCCTTTTGGGCACCTCCTACATCTTCCTGGCCTGGCTGGGATTGGTGGGAATGCCGCTGTGGTGGCCGCTGGGCCTGTCGGTTGTCTGGTTTGCCTTCACCTTCTGGAAAGTGTGAAACAAAAACACGAGGGGTCCTGTCTGCAGGGCCCCTTTTTACATGCCGTTTGGCCTGACACCGCGGCTTGGGTGCTGAACTTCTAAAAAAATAGTTTTCAAACGCGCCTGCGATCCCCTAGCATGATCAAAGCCTAAGAGAACCGGACACCACATGATGCGTAAGAAACAGGACAACCCGCTTTTGACAGAGGTTGAACTCGAGTTCATGACCGTTGTTTGGGAAACCGGCGGCGGCACGGTGCGCGATATTCTGGCGGAACTGAACAAACGTCAGGAACGCGCCTATACGTCGGTCGCAACCGTGCTGAAAATTATGGAACAAAAAGGGTTTCTGACCAGCGAACGGGCTGACAGATCCTTGGTCTACCGCCCAGCGGTGCCCAAGGCGGATTATCAGAAAACCACTCTCAAGAACCTTTCGAGCAAGCTCTTCAACGGCGCCCCGGCGGCCCTGGTAGCCCGCCTGGTGGATGATGAAGATGTCACCGACGAGATGCTCGTGGAGATACGGGCCTTGCTGAATGAAAGGTTGGGGGACGATGAACGCTGAGAGTTTTCTGAACGCCTATATTGACCTGAACTTACTGTTGTTTGCGGGCACCGCGCTTTGGCTGGCGTTGCGCGCGATCCTGACCCGGAGCCGATTGGGCCCGGCGTTTCGACCACAGCTGCGGCTGCTGAATGGCATGACGCTTTTGTTGACCTTGTCCCCGATGCTGGTGGTGGCGCTGACCACCTATGTCGTGTCGCAGCCGCCGACCCTGTCGGACATGCTGGTCGCGCAGTACCTGCAGGGCAATGTCAACATGAGCGCCACACGGTTTGAGAGTATCCTTGGCCTGCGCGAGGATCTGGTGCGGGCCTTGATGGCGCAGAGCAGCCTTTGGGCTCAGCTTGCCGTGGCTGCGTTGATCGTCGGCGCCGTAGTCTCCGTGGCACAGGTGACATTGGCGGCACTGCGGCTGCGGGCATCGCTGCAGCAGGCCTACGTCTGGAAACATCTGGGCGGCGTTCAGATTCGCATCAGTGACAAGAGCACAGTTGCCTTCTCCACCCGCGGCTTGTTCACTCGCTACGTCGTACTGCCATCCGCGCTGATCACCAACCCGTCGGACCTGCGGTTGAGCGTAGCCCACGAGCTGCAGCATTTCCGCCAGCGAGACGTCGAATGCGAATTCCTGCTGGAGGCGCTGCGGCCGCTTCTGTTCTGGAACCCGGCTTATCACCTCTGGCGTCGCGAAGTCCGCATGCTGCGGGAATTTGCCTGCGATCAAGCGCTGATGACCCGAGGCCAACGCGATATTCGTGCCTATTGCGAATGCCTGGTCCGGGCCTGCGCACTGGCGGCGCAGGATCCAATCCGCTTTGTCCAGCGCAGCCCATCGGTGGCCTTGGTTGATCGTCGCGAGGTGCGCCGCGGGGCAACATTGGCGCGGCGGATTGATGTGGTCACCGCAGCACAACCACAGGACACGCATCTGTTCGGCTGGATGCTGGTTTCCGCCATGCTGGCGACTGGAGTGCTGGCCACTGCGCTGCTGATGCAGCGGCCCGGCGATTGGAGCCATGACCGCATCATGCTGTCGACGATCGTCAATCTTGAGCGTATGGCCCATCGAAACGCCGTGCCTGAGACCAGCCAGACGGCGGTAACGGCACTGCAGGGCGGGTTCATGACCCTGAGTAAGTAAGCCTGTCAGATGTGTGACTGGGTAGAACCCGGTCTGATAGGGCGGAGGCGCGACTGCAGTCGACGTTCCCCCCTGATAATCAGATCAAGCATTTTGACTAGCCTATCCGTTTTGATGAGCCGATCTCAGATCAGCCATAAGAGTGGCTCCCGTTTCCGGCATCATCAGCTGCTGCCCAGCCGTCGACACTGTCATGCCCGGCGCCATTTCCAAGCTGGAACCGCGATACCACGCCGGTAAGCGCCTGCGCCTCGTTCTGGAGCAGCTGGCTGGCTGCGGAGGCTTCTTCGGACATCGCCGCATTCTGCTGGGTGGTACTGTCCAGGCGCCCAACGGCATTGTTGATGTTTTCCAACCCTTTGGATTGCTTCTGCACGCCCTCTGCGATTTCGGTGATCAGGTCGGAGACATTTGTGACCTTGTCGATGATCCCGCTCAGTGCATCGCCTGCGCGACCAACCATGGCGACGCCGTTTGCGACATGCTCCTCGCTGGCCGTGGTCAGCCCTTTGATCTCACCCGCAGCTTTGGAGGCCCGCATTGCAAGGGCACGCACCTCAGAGGCGACAACCGCGAAGCCTGCGCCAGCCTCACCCGCACGCGCCGCCTCCACGCCTGCGTTCAGGGCCAGCAGGTTGGTCTGAAACGCGATATCGTCGATCATATTGATGATCTGCGAAATCTGTTGCGAAGCCTCTTGAATTTGGTCCATCGCCTGCACCGCCGAGGTGACGATGTGATTGCTGTGCTCGGCCTCATTGCGGGTGCCGCGCATGGTTTCATCTACCTGCCCGGCCCGGTCAGCGGTCTCGCGTATACTGTTGGTCAGATCCTGAAGTGCTGAGGCCGTCTCCTCCAACGTCCCGGCCTGAGATTCCGTCCGATGCGCCATTTCCTCCGCAGAGGCGCGCTGCTCTTCCGAGAACTTATCGACGTTGTGGGCGGCATCGACCACCTCCGCGAGCGAGTCACGCAGGTTGACAAGGCTGCGATTGAAATTCTCCCGCAGAATTTCGTAGTGCTCGACAAAAGGTTGCCCGATATCACAGGCCAAATTGCCTTGTTGCAGTTCGGCCAGGGCGCCACTCATCTCCTCGACCACTGCGGCGGTCTGCTTGGCCGCCTCTTCTTCGCGGTCTGCAGCCTCATCGGCGATCAGCAATTTGTCGCGGAAGGTATCCAGGCTGCGGGCCAGATCGCCAAGTTCATCACCGCGATCACGTCCGCTGATCTCACTCGCATAGTCTTCTTCGGCCAGCGCATTTGTCGCCTCACGCAGGGCGAGAATAGGGCGGGTGACATGACGCGCGGCCACAAAAGACACCACAATCGCAATCAGAACCGAAACACCGATCATAAGCATTGCAACCAGCCGGATCTCGGTCACCTCGGCAAAGGCTTCATGTTCATCAGTCTGCAGCACCAAAGACCAGTCGAACCCTTTGATATTCAAAGGCTTGACAAGGGCGATCACCTGTTCGCCGGACACGGAAGTGGAGCCTTCAAACATCCCGGCCTCACCGGCAGTGGCGGCTTTGATTTCCGCGCTGTCGGGCAATTGGTCGCCTGTGGCGAACTGGCCTTCGATGACGGAGGGGCTGCGCGCGATACCGTCGCGGCCCACCAGAAAGATGTTCTGATGGCCATCAACCTTCATATTGGAGGTCAGCGCCGTCACAACTGACGCGCTGGAAATCTGCACCGCCATCACGCCGATGACTTCTTTCTTCTTGTTGAAAACCGGCACCCCCATGAAGGCACCAGCCGCACCGCCACCCGGCGCGTAGGCGGCAAAATCGGCGGTTACCACCTGACCCGCCTCGGCATTGAGCCCGGCATTGAAGACCTGCCCCAGACCGCTATCCGCATTGGCCCCAGAGCCAAATTGCTGAATGAAATCCTCGCGCTTCTTGACCGAATAGAGCAATTGTCCAGCGGCATTCAGAAGATAGAGATCCTCATAGCCGTTGACCTGCAACGACTGCAGAAACGTCGGGTGGTAGGTGGCATGCGACTGGCTGTAATATGAGCCGTCACCAGGATCGCTCAGCAAATGACGTTCATTCGCAGCATTGGAATTTTCTTCTATGTAGTGACGCCGCAAGAAGCCGGTCGGCTCCTCCTCGATCATCTTATAAACACGGTCAAAGTTGTTGATGGCGCGGAACACGGTCGGCTGGGAGGCATTGATTGACAGATCGCGGCGCGCGGCCTCCATCATGAACGTCAGGGCCTGCTCACCGGAACGGGCCGTGGTCTCCTTCGACGCATAGACAAAATCGCGAATACTCTTTTCCGCCATTGAGTAGACAAGAAATGAGACTGTCACCAGAAACGTTGCTGTCAGGGCCACCATGATCAGAGGCAATTTCAGCTTGAGCGAGAGTTTCGGGGTCTTGGGCAGGACGCGCATGTCTTCTCCTTGATAGTGCCGATTCTGTCGCCATGCGACCGAATGACCCAAGAGATAGCCATGCAATTCCTTCGATTTCGTTCACGGTCGGTTTGCGCACATTGCGCGCGAAGGCAACGCCCCGCCCTGCCCTACAGCCGTATCAGAGGTGAAGCCGGCACAAGACACTAAAAACGGTCCGGTGAAAACGGTGCCAGATCAATTGCCGGATCGCGTCCCAGCACCAGATCTGCGACCAGTTCCGCCGTGGCGGCCGATTGGGTTAGCCCGACATGACCATGACCAAAGGCATAGGCCACCCGCGCATCACGCTTGGCGCTGCCGATCACCGGCAGGCTATCAGGCAGAGATGGGCGAAACCCCATCCAGCGGGTGCCATCTGCGGTGTCCAGCTCTGGCATGAACCGCGCGGCCTTCGCCAACAGCGTGTCGGCGCGTTTGAAGTTTGCAGGCCGTTTCAGCCCTCCCAGTTCAACCGCACCTCCGACCCGAACACCGCCGCGGATACGGCTCACCACAAAGCCATGACGGCAGAAGGTGATATGCGTGCGCAGATCGAAGCAGCCTGCGGGCAGGGTGGTGTTGTAGCCGCGCTCTGTCTCCAGCGGCAGCGGGTCGCCCAGACGGCGGGTCAGTTGATGCGACCACGCCCCTGCAGCCACGACCACAGCGTCAGCCAGGACGTCCTCCCCGTCTGTCAGAAGACGCAGTTTCTCACCGCCGGTTTCCAGATCACGCACCTCTGCCCGGCGCAGTTGGCCACCCCGCGCCATGAAAACCTGAAAGAGATGTTCGACCCAGGCTTTCGGATCGCAGGTATTCATCCAGTCAGGGGTGAAGCCTGCATGCGTGAACCGGGGGCTGAGCCCCGGCTGAATCTCGGCAATTTCGGCAGGGCTATGTAACAGCGAGAACCGGATGCCGTGATCGCGGCGCAGTTGCCAGCCGCGCTGGCTGGCGGCAAACTCAGCCTCAGATTCGTAGAGCTGCAGGGCACCGTCGCGCTGCATCATCGCCTCACCCTTGGTGTCGGCAATCTGGCGTTCGGTCGCCAACTGGGCCAGCTGCATCAAGGACGCCTGGGCGCTGACCACCGTCTGATAGCGGTCCCGCCAGCTGGCGCGCCAGAAGCGGATCAGCCAAGGCGTCAATTGCAGAGCGTAGGCCGGTGGCACCGACAGCGGGCCAAGCGGGTCCAGCAGCCAGGCCGGTGCCTTTTTCATGATCCCCGGTGTGGCCAGTGGTTCGAGGTCGGTGAATGCAAAGGCCCCGGCATTGCCCGCAGATGTTTCTTCGGCGACGCCTTTGCGATCCAGCAGGATGACCTGTCCGTTCGTTGGCGCCAGCTCACTCTGCAAACGCAACGCCGTGCTGACACCGACAACACCCGCCCCGATAACCACAATCGTTTTTGACATCTGCCCTGCCTTCGTAACGGTGGCGAGGCTTTCACCCCGCCACCTGACCGTCTTTACGCTAGGGTATAGGCGGTTTTGACCTTGGTATAGAACTCTTTCGCATGGCTGCCCTGTTCACGGGCACCAAAGCTGGACCCCTTGGTGCCACCGAAGGGCACGTGATAGTCAACGCCCGCAGTGGGCAGGTTCACCATCGCCATGCCAGCCTCGACATGTGCCTTGAAATGCGTGGCATATTTCAAAGATCCGGTGCAAATTCCTGCGCTGAGGCCAAAAGGCGTATCATTGGCCACCTCCAGTGCCTCATCATAATCCGCCACGCGGATCACAGAGGCGAGCGGGCCAAAGACCTCCTCTTGATTGATCCGCATGTCATTTGACGTTTCGGTGACAAGCGCGGGCGCCAGATAAAATCCCTTGCTGCTGCGCTGAAGTGTCTGCCCCCCAAGCACCTGCCCGCCCTCACTGGCGGCCACGTCGAGATAGTAGAGATCCTTCTCCAACTGCCGCTCATCCACAACCGGGCCGATCTGAGTGCTGTCGTCCAGAGCGTTGCCAACCCGCAGGCCCGTCATCCGCTCTCCAAGTGCTGCAACAAAACGATCGTGAATGCCCTCGGTCACGATCAGCCGCGAGGATGCAGTACAGCGCTGGCCCGTGGAGAAAAACGCACCGTTGAGGCTGGCGTCCACCGCCGTCTCAAGATCCGCGTCATCCAATACCACCATCGGATTCTTGCCGCCCATTTCCAGCTGCACCTTCTTGCGCTGCGCCCCGCAGGCTGCCGCGATGGCGCTGCCGGTCTCAACCGAACCGGTGAAGGAGATGGCATCCACATGGCGGCTTTGCACCAGCGTCTGACCAACCGTACTGCCTGTGCCGAACACAATGTTGAATACCCCCTCCGGCAAACCCGAGCGACTGATGATCTCCGCCAGGGCATGCGCGCACCCCGGCGTCAACTCCGCTGGTTTCAGGACAACCGCATTGCCATAGGCCAGCGCCGGCGCGATCTTCCAGGCGGGGATGGCGATGGGAAAATTCCAAGGCGTGATCAAGCCGACAACCCCCACAGGAGAGCGCGTCACCTCGACGCCGACACCGGGCCGTACCGAGCCAAGGATTTCCCCCGCCTGGCGCAGGGTTTCGCCTGCAAAGAATTTGAAGATCTGCCCGGCCCGCGCGGCCTCGCCAATCCCTTCCGGCAGGGTCTTGCCCTCCTCGCGAGAGAGCAGTTTTCCCAGTTCAGCCTTGCGGGCCAGAATTTCGGTGCCGATGGCGTCCAGCACATCAAATCGCTGCTGTGGCGTGCTGGCCGCCCATCCGGAAGCCGCGGCGCGGGCAGCGGCGATCGCGCGCTCCATATCCTCCGCCGGACTATTGGCAGCGTATCCCAAGACGTCCTGCGTATCGGAGGGATTGATATTGGCGGCGGCGGCGGCGGTCTCTGACCAGTCGCCTGCGATTAGGTTTCTATATTCCATCAATATACCTCTTGGCTGGTGATCCCCGCCCGGTAGGGATCGGCAGGGTCAAAGTTCAGAACAGTGTCGCCGGTCACAAAGGCCGTACCGGCAATTGTTGCGATCACGCCTCCGGTCGGGCCTAGCCGATAGTGCAGCGCGTAGGTGCTGCTGATCACGCTCTCCTGGATCCAGGTCACACCCGGCGCCAGATCACCATCTGCGGCCAGACAGGCCAGCTTCGCCGCAGACCCGGTACCACAGGGGGACCGGTCATAAGCCGTTCCGGGGCAAAGAACGAAGTTGCGCGCGTGACCGACGCGGGTCAGGGGTGGTCCGACAAATTCGATGTGGTCAATCGCTGCCCCATCGCGGCCAGTGATCCCCTGCTCCGCCAGCGCCTGCCGCAGGGCCACAGCACTGGTGGTCAGCTGGTCGACATGCGCCAGCGCTAGCGGTGCCGGGACATCAGAGGTCAGAAAGAACCAATTGCCACCCCAGGCGATATCGCCGGAAATCCACCCCTGCCCCGGCACCTCCACCGCAACATCAGCGCGATACCGATCACTCTCGACGTTTTCGACGGCAGCCCTGTTCGCTGTCTGCAAATGCACGCCAACGGTGCCGACCGGCGTTTCGAGTTGATGTCGCCCCAGATCAAGACGGCCCAGATGATGCAAACTCACGGCGGTGCCGATGGTGGCATGACCGCACATGCCCAATGGTCCAATCGGGTTGAAGTAAATCACCGCTGCCGCAGCAGCCGGATCGGTGGCCGGCACCAACAAGGCACCAACCATAGCGTCGTGACCGCGTGGCTCGGACAGCACTGCGCTGCAGAAATCGCGGTGATCCCGAAACAGCCGATGCGCCCGTTCTGCCAGTGATCCACCGCCGAGATCCGGCCCGCCAGACAGGATCAGGCGGGTCGGCTCGCCGCCGGTATGGCTGTCGATTACGCGCATAGGGCGGCGATGTCGGGCTGCTGGCTCCAATCCGCATACCAGCTGCGAAACAGCGCATACTGGGCCTCGACATAGGCCTGTTGGCTGGCGCTCAACCGGTCGCTTTCGTTGAAGTGCAGGCGGTATTCGCTATCCCCATTCAGCACCATCAGATGCTTGTAATAAAGAACCAGATCCGCCCCCTCATCAAAGGAAGATAGAACCGCCAGCGCCGCTTCCAGCTCCAGAGCTTGGCGCCGGGCGGTTGCGTTCCCTTTCGCTGCGCGTTGGCAAAGAGCGACAAGGTGCAGGACCTCATCCGGCAGCGCATTCCCGATCCCCGTGATCGCGCCCCCGGCCCCGCAGTTGACATACCCGTGGAATACAGTGGTATCGACACCGATCATCAGGGTGACACTGCTGTCCTGAGAGGTGATATTTTCAGCCGCATAGCGCAGATCGTCAGCGCCCCCGAATTCCTTGAACCCAATCAGGTTCGGATGATCCTTGCGCAGATCGAAAAACAGATCCGCCCGGGTGGCAAACCCATAATAGGGGCTGTTGTAGATCACCGCCGGCAACGTTGGCGCAGCAGAGAGCACAGCGGCGAAGTGGTCACGTTGTGCGGCAACCGAGCTGCCTCGTGACAGGACGCGCGGGATCACCATGAGACCGGCAGCCCCCACCTCTGCGGCATGGGCAGCATGGGCTGCGGCCTGCATCGTGTTGACGGCACCAGTGCCGACAATGGTCGGAACGCCAGCCGCAACAAGTCGGGCGACCCCTTCCATCCGCTCTGCATCGCTGATCAGTGGCCAATCACCCATGGAGCCACAGTAGACCACCGCGGACATGCCTTTGGCGATCAGCTCCTGCCCCTTTTTCACCAGCGCATCAAAATCGGGGCGCCGATCAGCGGTACAGGGGGTCATCAGGGCCGGAATGCAGCCGGAGAACACAGGGTTTGTCATGGTTGGATCCTCTCCAATGGGTTTGAACCTGAGCCCGCAAGGCGCGCCCGGCGCTGATGATGTCTTCATAATGCATATTGGATCCAATATTCAATATCTGATTTATGCACACTTCCCCCTCGACCATGATCAGGGATATAACGACGGCAGGGAGCGCAGATATGAAGTTGAAATCCGTAGATATATCCAAGACCGCCTCCGCCTCGGCGATCGTTTTTGACGCCCTGCGCAAGGCCATCATCGAAGGCGACCTGAAGGAAGGCGAACCACTGCGGCAGGATGAAATCGCCCAGATGTTCAACACCAGCCGAATCCCCGTGCGCGAAGCAATTTCGCGTCTGGAAGAGCAAGGACTGGTAAAAACCCAACGCTATAAAGGCGCCGTGGTCTCTGGCCTGTCAGCCCAGGAAGCTCAGGAAATCTTCGATTTCCGGGCCGTTTTGGAATCTGAAGTTATCCGCCGCGCGGTCCCGCGCATGTCCCCCACCGCTATCTCCACCGCGAAAGCTTGCTTGGAGGCGTTTTCGCAATCCGAAGACCCGATGACCTGGGGTGATTTGAACCGCGATTTCCACTCCACGCTCTACCGGGAAAGCGGGCTGCAGTATCATATGGATGTGATCGACAATGCGATGGATCGCGTCGACAGTTATCTGCGGGCGCAATTGGTACTGTCCAACGGCAACGAACGCGCCAATGCCGAGCACCTCGCAATCTGGGAAGCCTGTGTTGCCGGAGATGCCGACCTTGCAGCGGCGCTCACACGCGACCACATCACCGGCGCCTGCAGAACCCTGCTGGACACTCTGAAAGACCTTGGTTGAGGCCTACGGATCGATACCCTAGGCGGCGCTCAGGCGGTATTGAGCGCCTTTTTGAGGCGACGGCGTTCGGATAGGGCAAATCCCAGCACCCATGAGGGATGTCTCCAAGCTGAGACCCCGAGCTTTCGCAACCCTCCTTCCAGATAGGATCGGCGCAATTGTCGTTCCTCCAGTCGGCGACGCATGGCTTTTACAATTGGATCTTGGTCACTGAGGCCAAACACCTGCGCATCTGCAAGGCGCTGACGCAGAAGGAAAATCTCTCGACCAACCTCAATCAAACGCTTGTTTCGAAAGGCCTCCGCATCCGCAATGTGCCGGGCAGTGCTGGTCTGGCCCATACCGACGCGATACACAATGAGCTCCTCGTCGATGAACGCCACCCTGCCCTCAAGCGCTGCACGAAAACCAAGAACAAGATCCTCGTAGCAATCCGCAAACTGAATGGGACCATACTTGCGGAACAGATCTTTGTGCCATGCGCAGGTCGCACCGAGGAACAACTGCATGGAACAGGCGGCAGACATCGCATCGGTTCGGGTATAGAAGGTGGCTTTTGCGTAGGATTTCGGCATTGGTTTGCCGTCCAACGTCTCAACCCGACCATGTGAGAAGGACAGAAGCGGGTCGTCGCGCTCAAAGACCTCAATGGTACGCGCCACACGACCCGGCAAAGAGATATCGTCACCAGAGGCCGCAATGATTACGTCACCGGAACTAAGTTCAAAACACCGTTCGATATGTTTGTTCACGCCCAAATTCTGCGGATTTTTGTTCAACACGACGGAATGCGGACCTTTGTAATCGGCGACCAGCGCCTCCATTACCTCGAAAGTTTCGTCCATTGAGCAATCATCCGACAGAAGGATCTCGATCGGATCGCTCTCCTGCGCAAGAACCGCCTCAACCGCCTCTTTCACATAGTCCTGCTGATTGTAGGTGAGAAGCACAACTGAATAGCGGTATTTGTTCATTTCAACCTAATCCTACCTGCACGCTCGCGCAGAAAATCCATCATTTTGCCGCCGCCTCCCGCGCTGGACCCATGGTCAGGCGCGTCCTGTTTGCGGTCTGCGCGTGACGCCAACCAGGGGTCTGAAGCTGTGACCCAACAATAGAACAGTTCGCTCTGCGGTTCCATGGAAGACGTCGCTTGCCGTGTCATGCCCCGCCCATTCTCTCCCTTGGAGCTGAGCGGCATGGCCCGAACTAGAGAACGGCATCCTGCGCAAGGCGTGCCCTTGCCGCAGCCAAGTTCCGCAGCCCATCCGCAGTCTGTCCAATTCGATTGATCGGGGGCGACAATATGATAGACAACTGAGCCAATAGATTAGACCGGATCGCACTCTTGTGGTGGGAAATCCGACGCCTGTTCCGATCAGCTGCGACAGCGGGTCGATGTCACAATACCGGAGTACGGATTTGCCCCTCAGCGACTGCAAATTTATTGACCTGCCCAAGATCGAAGACGCCCGCGGCAACCTGACGTTTGTCGAGGGGATGAACCACATCCCGTTTGATATCAAACGGGTCTACTACCTTTATGATGTGCCGGGCGGGTCCGATCGCGGCGCCCACGCCCATAAGGGCCTGCATCAGTTCATGATTGCGATGTCGGGCAGCTTTGATGTGGTTCTGGATGACGGGGTCAACGAAAAACGCTTCCATCTCAATCGCTCTTATTTTGGCATCTACATCTGCCCGATGATGTGGCGCTATCTCGACAATTTCTCGTCGGGCGCGGTCTGCATGGTCATGGCCTCCGCGCCTTATGACGAGGGGGATTATATCCGCGATTACGGCGCCTTCCGCCAAGCAGTCGGGGTCAAGTGATGCAGGTTCCCTTCCTCGACCTGAAGGCCGCGTATGATGAGCTGGCAGAGCAGAGTGAACCGAAGATGCTGGAGAGCCTGCGGTCCGGCTGGTACATTCTCGGCCCTGACGTCTCCCGGTTTGAGCAGGATTTTGCCCGCTACTGCGAGGTCTCACACGCGCTTGGCGTGGCCAATGGACTGGATGCCCTGAGGCTCGCCCTAGTGGCGCTGGACATCGGGCCGGGCGACCGTGTCCTCGTCCCCTCCAACACCTATATCGCCACCTGGCTCGCGGTCTCCCAATGTGGTGCAATCCCGGTTCCGGTGGAGCCTGATCCCGCGACCCACAATATCAACGCCGAGGGTATTCGGACCGCCATGGTTCCCGGAGCCAAGGCCGTCATACCAGTCCACCTATACGGGCAACCTGCGGATATGACCGCCATCATGGCAGCCGCGCGCGATCTTGGGCTGAAGGTCATCGAAGATGCAGCCCAGGCGCATGGCGCATGCTGGGATGGACACCGCATCGGCGGTGCCGGCGATATCGTCTGCTGGAGCTTTTATCCGGGCAAGAACCTCGGCGCACTGGGGGATGGCGGTGCGGTCACCACCAATTGCCACACTCTGGCAGAGCGGCTGACGCTGCTGCGGAATTACGGCTCGCGGGAGAAATACCGCAATGAGGTCGCAGGCTTCAACAGCCGCCTCGATCCGGTTCAGGCCGCCTTTCTGTCGGTCAAGCTTGCGGTGCTGGACGACTGGAATGCGAGGCGCGCGGCGATCGCAGCCCGCTATCTGTCAGAGCTGGACGGACTGGGCCTAACCCTGCCGTATGTCGCCGCAAAGGCCGATCCAGTCTGGCATCTGTTCGTGGTGCGTCACCCGGAGCGGGACCGGCTCGCGGTCGATCTGGCGCAGACCGGCGTTCAGACGCTGGTGCATTACCCTATCCCACCGCATGCTCAGGCGGCCTACGGCGATATGGGCCTGACGGATGAGGCGCTGCCGCTGGCGGCTACCTTAGCGCGGGAAGTGCTTAGCCTGCCTATCGGCCCGCATCTGAACACTGCGCAGATCGATCATGCAATCAAGAGCCTCAGACAGCTGGCCTGAGCGCCCCACCTTGAGCGCCGTCAGGGAGTGATCGGCTGGAAATCATTGTTTAGGTGCTCGACCACCTCCACACTGGGCGGCTGGCGCAGCAGCTTGGCGTATTTGTATTTGAACGCACCACTGGACAGGGCAACGATCTGCTGCGCGACCCAACGCGGCTCCAGCATGGTCGACGTATCCGCGCCGCTGCCCGCCCAGAACTTCGTTTGGATACCGGACGGCGCAACAATCAGCACCTTGCCAATCCCCTCGCCCCGGACCAGCGCTGCGCCCAGCATTCCCAAGCCCGCCTTGGCCGCGCAATAAGCGGGCATTTCGGGCTGCGGTTTATATTGCGAGCTGGAGGTTACCAACATCAGTTTGAGCGGGCCCGATGCCTGCCGAACAAGGCGCTGGATCACCATCATCGGCGCAAGCAGCCCGACATTTGTCATCTGCGATAGCGCCGCATCCTCCAGCAGAGAAATCGATCCCCGCTGCAAAAATCCGGCGCAATAGATCAGAGTTTGCACATCCCCAAGCTGAGTTGCCAATTCATCAAGCTGAGCGGCTAAGTCTGCAACATCATCGGTGATCGACAGCGCGTGAAACTGCACGCCAGCGCACCCCGGATCAACCCGACCAGTAATCGTAACGCGATGCCCCTCACAGGCATAGTGTCGGGCCAATTCCAGACCAACCCCCGAAGAGCCTCCAACGATCAGAATATTCTTTTTCAAAGCGACCTCATACCACAACCTGCCAAGTTACGGATAGCGCTCAACAAACACGTCAGCAACAGCCCAAGCGCGCCCGCCCCGGGGTGCGGCTAGCGCCTATTCGCAATAGCATTCAAATGTATGAATGGCGGAGACGAAGGGATTCGATAGCAGCCCCACAAACTCAGCTAACTCTTTAAATAACAGAAGCTTACAGAATTTACAGCAAGCGATGCTCTTCGGCTGTTGTGTAGCAAAACGTGGAGCACGATTTGGCACTTTCAGAAACCTGACATAGCTCGGCGTGGAAGGAGATTTCCATGGCCGGACTTGTATTGCGAAACGATAAATGCTGGCATCTCAGAATGCGCGTCCCTCGTCAGTACAGGCCGATTGAGAAACGCGGCGAGATCACTCGGTCATTAAAGACGGGCTGCCGCAAAGAAGCTCTCGTGCGTATGCCGGCAGCCGAAGCAATCGTCCTCGCGGATTTGGATGCGCGCCTTGCGGTAGGTGCAGCCCGCAAAGATCACGACACTGAGCTTTTCTCTGCCGCTGTTGCCATGGCCGCTACGCGGGGTGCTCAATACAAACCAGCCGTGGACGTTGCTCAGGAGCCACTCGAGCAAATCCTGTCGCGCCTGGACCAGATCGGATCGAAAGACGGACCAGAGGTCGCAAAGGCGATGCTGGGTGGGGTCGAGGCACCGAGTCTGATGCTCTCGGAACTCGTAGCAGAAATCGAACGCATCTCGTCCCACGACAACCGTTTCAAAAGCGAAGAGCAGATGCGGCTCTGGCGAAATCCGCGACTGCGCGCGGTCACCAACCTGACAACGGCACTTGGCGAAGACCGGCCCGTCCTGTCAATCGATGCCGCTGCTGCACGCCGTCACAAGCAATGGTGGCAGGAGCGGCGTGCGAAGGAAGACCAATCTCATGAGACGGCGAATAAGGACTTTTCTAACATGGGTTCGATGCTCGCACGATACTATGACAGCCTCGACTTCCCGGACCCGGCGCAACCCTATTCGCGTATCTCAATCGTCGACAAGCATGCCCCTAAGAAACGGAAAGCTGAGATTCCGGTCGCATGGATCCGTGACCGATGGCTGAAACCCGGGGCATTCGACGGGCTCGAGCCCGAGGCTCGTGACGTCCTTTTGATCTCACTCGAGACAGGGTGTCGTCAGTCAGAGATCTACAATCTCCCACCGGCTGGGATTGTGCTAGATGCGCCGGTCCCACACATTGAAATTGCGTTCGAGACCGGTCCGCATCGGAGAGAAGTTAAAAATGTCGCCTCCCTCCGGCAGATGCCCTTGGTCGGCCTCGCACTTGCTGCAGCGCGCAGGCATCCCAACGGCTTCCCGAAGTATCGAGGGAAGAGCAGTTACTCGGCGGAAGTGAACGGGTTCCTTCGCGACAACGGTCTGGTGCCGCCTAAGGGTTATACCGCAGGTGGTCTGCGGCATACCTGGGAGAGCCGCTGGAAGATGCAAGACCTGCCTTCCGATGACCGCGCCGAAATGATGGGCCATTCTGTCGGCGCAGCAAGAAACCGTGAGGTCTACGGTGATCCTATGAGCCTTGTGAGGAAGCGGGTGCTTATGCTGCGAGTGGCATTTGAAGTACCAGAACATCTCGCTTGATTGGGCGTATTTTGTTGAAAAACTTTCCTTGATCGGAGGGGTTGCCGCTGATTCAATTCCTGTAGGCAGGCAGGAGATCGATGGCGATGATGGGACCGAAGCAGGAAGCGCAAGCGGCGTTGTTCTATGAGTTCTCGCTGGAAGATCACGTTCCGCAAGATCACCTGCTACGGTCGATTGATTACTTCGTTGATTTGACCAGCATTCGGTCGTACCTCGCGGATTTCTACAGCCACACTGGGCGCCCGTCTGTCGATCCGGAACTGCTGATCCGGATGCTTCTGGTTGGGTACTGCTTTGGCATCCGGTCCGAACGACGTCTGTGTGAAGAGGTGCATCTGAACCTCGCCTACCGCTGGTTCTGCTGTCTCGATCTGAACGACCGTGTACCTGATCATTCCACCTTCTCAAAGAACCGGCACGGGCGGTTCCGCGAGAGCGAACTGCTGCGCCATCTGTTTGAGACGCCCGTTGCTCGCTGCATTGAAGAAGGCCTCGTCAGCGGTCAGCGCATGGCAATCGACGCCAGCCTGATCGAAGCGGATGCTAACAGACAGAACTCGACGCCCTAGGAAGATTGGGACGCATCGACCATTGATCCAACTGAAGCACCGCGTGCCGTGCGCGAGTATCTCGACACCTTGGATGAGGCGGCGTTCGGTGCCGCGAGCGAGGTGCAGCCCAAGTTCACATCCCATTCCGATCCGGCGAGCCAGTGGACCGCGGCGCGTAAGGGGCCGGCATTCTCAAGCTATTCCGACAATTATCTGATCGACACAGACCATGGTGTCATTGCTGATGTGGAGGCCACCCGGTCCATCCGCCAGGCCGAGGTCGGCTCAACCAAGACGATGTTGAACCGCGTGAAGGCCAAGTTCGATCTGCACCCTGAGCGCTTGATCGCGGACACGGCTTATAGAACCGGTCCTATGCTGGGATGGCTGGTCGACCGCAAGATTGCGCCGCGCATTCCGGTGTTCAACAAAGCGGGCCGGTTCGACGGAACCTGGACCCGCGCTGACTTCGAATGGGATGCCGCAAACGATCAGTATATCTGCCCGGAAGGTCACGCCCTCAAGCAGTTCCGTCGCAACTACTCAGACCCGAACCGGGGGCCGACCGGCAAGGGCACAGCTCGCTACCGCGCATTGAAGGAGGTCTGCCAGGCCTGTCTATCCAAGGTCAAGTGCTGCCCGAACACCGATGCACGCAAGATCAGCCGGGAGGAACATGAAGATGCCCGTCAGGTTGCCCGCGAAATTGCCAAGACCCGCCAATACGACATCTCGATGAAGCTCCGAAAGAAGGTCGAGATGCTCTTCGCCCACCTCAAACGCATTCTCGGCCTGGCACGACTTCGATTACGTGGTCCATGCGGTGCAAACGACGAATTCCTACTCGCCGCCACCGCCCAGAACCTCCGCAAACTGGCAAAGATCTTTCCTGCACCGCAGCAACCGCGAGAAGCCTGGCCAGAAAGGCCCTCGTGCTCGCTTCAGAACATCACTTTCTGCGCTCGCAACACGTTGTTTTTCCACAGAATGGGCGGAAAGCGGAAGTTCACTGCACCTGCGAACGGTTTAGTCTGTCGAGCGAAAAGCAGACCTTAAGGATAGAAGAAACTACGCGAGATCGGCAGTTGAGATACCTAGGAGCGCGGTTTTCTCGGCTTAGTCCCTTGTCTTTCCGCCAAGTCTTTCAGCCAACTCAATCCACTCTATTGGCAATCGGCTGCCAAGCGCTCTTGCTCCGCATTGCAGTAGGTCGGCAAGCGCACCAGCCTCTTCTTGCCTTGCGCAGTTGATGGCGGCTTCGAGCGCGAGCACATGCAAACTTGGATGCGATAACAGAAAGCGCTGATGCTCAACGATAAAAGCCCATTCATCAGCGAACAGGGTATGGAGTTGCTTGATCATGCGCGCACCGCAACCACATGCAGCCGAGCACTGAAGAAGAGAGAGTTGCCGATTGATGATATTGGTCGGGTGCAGCACCTCGTCATCTGGAGCCAGCGCGTAGCTGAAAATCTGCGTAGCATAGTCCGCGGAATTTGCTGTCGACGTGCCAACCAGAATCTCTCTCCATAGGTCTAGCTCAGGTGTGGTCGCTTTCAGGCGCTTTTGGATCTCCAACAATAGGGATTCACAAAAGGTAGGTTTGTCTGCCTGATCCCGTGCGCCAAAGTATGCGGCAAGTGCCAATGAGTGAACGAACACTGCTTCGACGCCCGGATCCTCAAGATCACGGGAGTCCAATTGTTTGACTTTTTCGATTTGAGAGACTGGTGTTCCCGCCCTCTCTTTTTGAGCAACATTAAACGCGGCAGCGAGCTGGAGTAAGGCATGAGCGATTTGGTCGGGCGTGCCGTCTTCAACAGCAAGATCAAACTCGGCGGCGCCCAAGAAGATATGAAAGCCCAATGTGGTCTTGGACCAGTTAAGGTCTGGAAACAGGTCGTGTAAGTCTTGGCGGAGGCCCACGATCATCAACAGCAATTTGATGTCTTCGATGCGCCCGCTGAGGCGCTCTTTTTCTTCCGGATAGTCGGCGTCGAGAGCGGCGAGGGCGCCGTAGTGAAGCTCGCGTTCTAGACCGGTTGGGCCACCGGTCGTTTCATGCAGCCAGCCAACTAGCCAGCGCAACTTCAGGTGAAGAGTCTGCGCCGCGTCATTGCTCTCCGGATCGATATCGTCCAGCATATTGATAAGCGGCGCGAGTTCGCGCAATGCTGGTTCAACATCGCCTCTCCGCCAGAGACACATCGCCGCTTCCGCGCGGAGCGCCACTCCGTGGGCGCGCGCAGACTTTACCTCAGACTGAACTGTTTCGGCAGCGGAGGCAGCCTCCAGAAAGGCCGTCCGCGCAGCACCTGGGTCACCAAGATTGGCAGAGGCGACGGCCTGTTCTTTTAAAGCGTACATGCGCTCAATATCAGAGCTTTGATCGGTGTGCGCGCGAATGCTCTCGAGTAATGCGCGTGCCTCTTCATATTGATGATCATGACCCAAAACTTTGGCCTTTTGCCGCAGCAGTTCTGGACTATCAGGCAGAGCTTCAAGGCCCGCATCGACGATCTCCAGGGCCTTTGATCGATCGTTCTGGAATTCATCCCAGAGCACAGATTGCGCGACAATGCATTCAGCGACGAGATCGGTTTCCTCCCAGTTCTCTGCCATGCCAGCTATTGTCTCGTAGTCGTAAATTGAGGAGGGCACATCGAGCTTGCCGGCCGACCAGGCGTTCGCCCAGGCCGACTGAATATGCAGGCTATATCCCTTGAAGAAGGTTCTGAGCTGGGAAAGGCGCCTCGTCCGCACATCGGGTTCCAAACGCTCTAGCGCAACAAAGAGAGCCTTTAGTTCGGCCGGATTTTCATTTGCGGAAGCGCCGATCTGCAGCATGAAACCGCTTACGTCGGCGGTCTCGCCGAACTCCTCCTGCATTAGTTGAACTGCAGAACTTTGACTGCTTTGAACTAGGTCGGGTTCTGTCTTTGCCAGAGCTTCGAAAAAAGCAATGTAAGATAAGCGCAGACCCCAATCCAAGCGCGTGCCCTGAGCCAACAGGATTTTGAGCAGCGCCATAATTGCGAGAGAGTTTTTAAGCTCACTATGCTCGACCGCTAGAGCTTCTCGCATCGAGGCAAGGGCTATTGATTGGAAATGCTCCTTCTCGCCATTCAGAACAGCAACATCTATCTGCAGTAAGCGTAGCAGATGAGACGTGCCTGGCTCCTCTGGCAGAAGCATCTGATCGGTGCGCAGGTAAACCAAACCGCCTAGCTTTGCGGCGACCGCCTTTTGAGTATCATCATCGAAAGACAGCGAGGTCTCAAAGAACTTTGCGATGAACCAGCTTTGTTTGGAGAGAAAAGCGGTCCAGAACACAGAGTCGAGCGCTTCATAGGGAATAGGTCCGCGGTTCAATGTCGATACTAAATATCCAGTTTGGATATTTATAACGGCTTCTGGTGCGAGATCTTTTTGCAAGCCGGTAAGCAGCGGAGACAAACGAAAATAGCCCGGTGCCGTTGGTACTTTTTCGATCCAGGGGCCCGTAAGCATGTCGAGGCTTGCAGATGGCTCCTTAAGACTTGGAGCTAGGTCGGCGATGGTGATCGCTGTTGCTCGGTCAAACTTGAACATTATGCAACCAAGGCGCCTCAGGAGAGCACGGCCGTGTTCGGTTGCGTCCTCAAGCAGGCGGCGACGAGCCTCTGCTCGGGTCAGCTCGATCGCTTCGCTTGGTGTGCCGGAGAAATCCTCGATCAACGAGTCCTTTGGCCAACCGCGATGGTTGAGGGAAACGACTTTCGCGGCGGTCAGTTGTGGGTGACCTCCAGACGTAGTGATATGGATGAAAAGACCCCAGGCGTCTACTTGATCTGAAGGCGCGCTCGTTTGCGAGACAAGCTCGACTACCTCCTGCATCGAAAGGTAGGGCGCATCCTTTTCAGCGCTTGCGTTGAATTGTGCAGCTTGGAAGGCAGTAGGACTAAGCATGCGCGTCGAGGTGACGACGACGTGCCCACCGCGCTTGCGCATCCAGTTTACGAAACGACCAAGGCGGCCTGCATGCTTAGCGACAGAGTCACTATCCATATCGTCAAGGACGACGCCGCGAACGTCGTCCCCAAGAGTGATATCCGTATAAGCTCGATCCAAACGCAAGAGCATTTCACTTGGCTTCGTCAGGCCGCGAAAATCAACCTCGAGCCAATTCTTCCCCGACGCCTGTGCAACCTGTGATGCTAGTGTCGACTTACCGGTGCCACTCGCACCATGGAGCCAAATCGCTTGGTTCTCTTTGAGAAGCACAGACATCTCATCAACCAGAGCTGTGCGGGAAGCAAGGTAGTCGGGAAGATCGATCTCGTCGACTTGGGCAGTCCAACTAGCACGTGTCCAACTAACCTCATGGCCAGGTTGGCCTGGCCGTGCAACTTCATGCAAAAACTCGTGTAAGTCCGTCACGGTTAAGCGCCGAAGCGCGGGGTCGGTTTCACTGGCGACTGCAAAGACACGCTCGATAATTTGGGCCGAGACCCGCGATGCCAGCCCCACAGGCAATTCAAGGGCAGTAAGGCGTCCAGTGATGAGCTCTGCAAGCAATGCGTTTTGCGCCGCGCCACTAGGCTGACTTGTTCGCCACCGGACGCGCGCGATGAGTCTTGAACGCAATGCGTCTTCATCTGGGTTACTCTCGAGCCAAGATCTGAGTTTGCCGCTCTGCTGTGTGGTCAGCAAAAGGTCTTTGAGAGGAGCAGCGTCTGCGCCGACATTGACCGAGTGCCAATATGCGATCCCGGTGACCCCGCCCGGCAAATTTGCGGCGCTTTCGATCCCAATTTTCATATTGGTATGAACGACCAAAGATACGTCGGCTACCTCACCTTCTCGGCTCGTAGCCCAGAAGTTTTCTAGTGCGTCACGAGAGTCTTTGCTTGCGAGCGTCAGGGTGCGATCGCTGGCGCTGTGCTTGACCTGGGTCTGCTCGATGCCGCCGCTGTCGCTCTCAATATCAAAATCTTCAAAGATTTCGATCAGCAAGCTTTCGGTTTCGGAGAGGTTCAGCCAGGCGACTGCAGTTTCCAACAGCTGGAAGCGAAACGCGCCAATCACATGGGCAGCTTGTCGCCTCGGATTTGGGGGCAAGGGCTTCCGTGGTTGACTTGCCATTTCTCTCAACTGAACCCCTTCAACGGCCTACGCGAGCAGGGTTGCACGCCCGTTTCTGTAACAACGCTGGCATCGTGCACGCGAACTTACTCTGTTTCTGAGAAAACTGACACTTCATTCTGGGATTTGAAGTTCAGATTATGCTAGATGTTGTGCCTCGACAGTTACATGCAATCTCGATCATGAATTTGAACTCGTTACTTCGCGCGCTAAGGGAGCTTCCGCCAACTGGCAAAGATGGCTTTGAGGGCCTTCTTGCTCTGACCCTTGCCCGCATCTCCGGAAGTCCAATGCGCCTTGCTGCTAGCGGGCATCAGTTTGGTGTGGATGGGCAAGGTGAGGATTGCGGAGAACCAGTTTGTTTTGAGGCAAAGAGATATTCGTCGAACCTTTCACGGGAGCTGGTCCTTGCAAAGATCGCGGACCTTGGTCGGCGCAAAACTGAAGCGGAGATCCTGTGGGTGCTGGGAGCGACTGTCGAGGTGCCCAACCAACTTGCGCAGGACTTGGAAACCGATGGTGCGAAGCACGGCATAGCAACGCTGGTTTTGGACTGGAATGATCAGGAGATCCCATCCCTTGGAGTCTTGCTCGCCAACGGCGGAGACGGCATTGCAGTTTGGATTGCGTCTAGAACCAAGGCGAAAGTCTCAGAGGAAGAGATCGAAAAGGATCTCCTTAGGCTAAGGCAAAGTGACGCCGTCAAAGCACGTTGGCAGTCACTTCGGAATGAGTTTCGTGCTCGAGAGATTTCAGGCAGGCAGGCGATTGAAGCCAACAAGTCTTGGCTGCAAGCAACGCTCTCTTCAGCCACGAAGGCCCGCTACCGGCTTGGACAACCAACGGCACCTTGCGACCCTGACAAACCTTTTTTGCACCGCAAGGCTGCCCTGGAGAGGATTTCAGAAAGCTTGGACAAAAACACAACCTGCCTAGTCTTAGGATTGGAAGGTGTCGGCAAGAGTTGGGTTGCCGCAGGGGCCGCTCTTCAATTTCCAGGACTCGCCATTGCGCTCAGTGCAGAGCAGCTGGAGGGCGTCAAATCTGGAGATTTCGAGTCGCTCATTATCGAAGCATGTACAATACAAACGGAGAACGCCCCGGGAAACGCAGAGCGCTGGAAACGCCGATTTCTCGCATGGGAAGCATCACGCCCAAGTGCAGGTTTTTTGGTAATCATTGACGGCATCAATCAAAGACCTGATCTTCCTTGGGACAAGTTGCTCAATGCGGTTGAGAGCTTGGTCGAAGATCGCGGTGGGAAACTGCTGGTCACTAGTCGTCCTCAGTTCTACCAGCGCCACGTGGAAAGAGGCTTCAATCGCAAGCAACGAATCTCGGTAAAAGATTGGATGCCGGACGAGCGAAACACCATCTTGGGCCAAGCCGGCATTGATCCGATGACACTCGATCAAACCACGCTTCAAAGCCTCTTAAATCCGCGGCTCCTAGGGATTGCAATTGAAGTGCTCCCTGAAGACGACCCTCTGGCCTGGGTTGGCCTTACCGTCGAGAGCCTCCTTTTCGAGCACATCAACAAAACGCAAAGTGATGGGTTTGAGGAGCTGTCCCCGGCGGAACTCATTATAGCGCTGAGCACTCAGGCTGGGAGCGTTCTAGATGCACTGCGAGCCAACCCTACGATCAGTTCTGAGATTGTCTTTGAGGATAGTCTTCTGGCCGTCAAAGAAACAAGATTCTTCCAGTCAACCAAGGGCCCAAAGGGTGGATATATGCTTCGGAACGAGGGCCTTTCACTCGCCCTCGGGTTTGCGCTTGTTGATAGACTTCTAGCGAACTCCCCTGTCGATGCTCAGCTCAATGAAAGAGCAAAGGAACTAGTTGAACCCATCGCAGCGCTAGACCAGACGAGCCGCGTCGTGCTGGCAGCAATGCATGTGTGTGCCTGTGATCCTGAGAGAACGGATCCCTTTCTTTTCAAGGTCCTCGTCGGAGTATTCTGTGAGCTGCAAAATCTGGATGAAAATGCGTACCCGCAGTTCTTTGAGATTGTACGCCGAAACCCTGAGGCGGCATTAGCCGCTGCGAAGGATAAGCTCCTAGAATGGCGCAGCCCAATCAACGAAAAATGGCTGGTTGCATCTGTAAGACAGATGTTGGCGCATCCACCGATAAGGCCGGTTGTCATGGGGGCGATTGCTGATTGGCTTAAGCATGTCAATATTGATGCACTTGATCAGCAATCGAAGTATGGACGCCTCGAGAACAAGGACAAAGAAAGAGCGGCGAAACGTCAGACAGAAATTAATGAAGCGATTGCGGCTTTTTCGCCATACGAGAAGCAAGTCTTTGATAGTTGCCACATTACGAGAGGTGACAACGACGCTCTTCTTACCCAGTCCCTAGAGCTATTGGCAGGAGCGCCGCTGGCCTCTTGGGCGCCGGAGTTCGCGGCTTTTGGTCTCGGAATACATTTAGATCACAGCCTCCACCATGCATCCAAATCATTCTTTCAGCTTACTCAATTCAATCGCGTTGATCCTGTTCAAGCGGGCAAAGCTTACTTAGCGCAAGCAGAGCCATTCCGAGCCCTTGACGTGTCGAAAGCAGGAAAGTGGTGTCTCGTTAAGCTGTTGTATGCGTCTGGTCGCGAAGAAGACGCAAAGGAGGCCTTCACTCTGGGGCGCGCCCTTCGTGAAGAACAGAACCTTCCAGAGCATTTCGTCTCGCGCCTGGAACAGCTGTGCGCTAACGATCCTTGCGATCCAAAGTCAGCCAAACCTGAAAACGTCGAAGAAACGATAGAGCGTTTTGCCACGTTGGACGTTGCCTCTGTCATGACCGCCATGGGGAGGACTTCGGAGGACCTAAACTACAACGAAGCGCTATGTGCAGTCTGTCGTTTCGGACCAGAAACCGCTGTCTCCAAGGCCTCCGAACTCTGCCGTTCGATTGTAAGCCGTGAGCGTACGCCGCTAAGACAGATTGCGCTCTGCGGGACGACTTTGACGCCGCTGTTAGGTCGGCAAGCTGCGCTTGAGCTATCAGCGCGCCTTCAACAGAGCAAAGGGCTGGAAACGCTTCCAGAAAGCGATCTCAAGATCGTCAAATGCTACATGACGAACTTCGCTCTACCGCACCTTACTGGTGATGAACAACTTGAACTGATGACCAGTGAGCCGCTTGCAGGCAACTACTCGCTGGACGCGTTACCAAGCTTCAAAAAGCCAAGCCAACCAGCAGTTTCGGAATGTCTGAAGCTTTGCGCTGAGAGAAATGACAGCTTTGCTGCGTTTGGCGCTTTGTCTCTTGTTGCGCATACGTTCGAAAACCTTGGCGAAAGCCTTGAGCGTGTGGTTGCCAGCTTCATGAGCAACGAGAACAAACTCGTTCGAAGTACGGTGTTTGAAATCGCGCTCGCAACGGGAAACGAACAACTGAGGGGTGCTCACCTAATAGGCGAATGGAGAGCGGACGAGGATGCAACAGCTTCGGCCTACGAGAATACTTATGGCTCTGCTTTGCTGATCGATGCTGTCGTAGCCGGAGAGTCCACTTTCGTAGAAGTGTTGCCGCGCATCTCCTATGAGAGTTGGGCTTTGGCGCAAAGTAGGATTGGTGGAGAAGTAACAGATGCAATCGTTGGTCTTCTAGATTCGAGGCTGAGAAGAGCCACGGAATTTTCATCCGAGCTGAACCCACCAGAAATCGAGGTCAACATAGGACCGAATGATCACGTCTTGCACAGCTTCCGATCAATTGCAGAAAAGGAGCCGCCGTCAGATTCAGAGAACGGCGGTTCAATCTTTGGAGACGTCGAGAGCGACGAGGACTTTCGGAAACGTCAACGGCGCAACCACCGCCTGTTTTCAGACATGGAAAATGCCATGTCAGGAAAAGATATTCTCCTTATCGTCCAACAGATCGATTTCGAAAGCTTCCGCGACATTCTTGCTAGTTACCCGAAGCTTGGGCTCGAGTGGCTGAAAATGCTAATTAACCTCCCCGAAAGCCAGATGCCCTGGTTCAAGGATTTCGCCCTTGTGATTTCCGCCAACATGATCAGGGTTGATGAACCGAAAGCTATGAGCTTGATCACAAAAGCAGTTGCGAGTGACGCATTTGTACGTCGCATGTACCCGGATGGGCTCTCGCTTGAGCAGAAAGCCATCTGGTCATGTCCACGTAGTAAAGTTGTTCAAGCATTCTGGGAAAAACGTCTCGAGGGTTGCGTTTCAGACGACCGCCTTGCGTTAGAAGTCTTGGCGGCTGAAAGGTTTGGCGCTGATGCGTTTATCCGTGAGTACGCAGACCGACTTCTATCCTCAGAACGCCCAATCGATAAGGTGCTCGCGATCACAATTGCCGGTTTCTCCAAGCAGTTCAGACATTTTCAACCAATTTTGAACAGCACCGAACCGTCCGCCGGCTTTGTCGGTTGTGCAGCCAAAGCTGCCCAGATAGCACATGAGAAGGCATTATGGGCGCAACACTGGGTTGATCAAATGTGGACCGCCGAGAGTCCGGAGCACTTTTGGCTGAACCTCAACCTTGCGGCAAAAATCATGGATGCCCGTCTCGACTATGACTCGAGCATTTATCGGCCAGAAAACAAATGGAGTGTTTATGCGAGCATGTTCACGCGTGCGCGCAAAGATCGTATCAAAAAGTGGATGCGTGCACGAGCGAAGACCCTCTACGGAAATGACAAGCCAGCTGCGCATTTCTTACGTCCCGATGGAAGCTGCAAAGGTGCGCAATGAGATGGCAGGATGGTGCTATTTCATGCGAGATGCCTCTAGGAGGATGTGTAAAGACCGAGTTTGTCATCCCTCGGAGCCAAATCTTTCGTCAGATAGGCAGCTACGCTCGTTCGAGTTAATGCGCGATGGAATTCACCTTGGCGACTGAATATCAGACGCTGGCGTTGAATAGCGCAAAGGTCACTGGGTTCTGCACTCCTGTCCTCGGGCGACGCGTCACTCTCGCGGGTGCAGCGAATGACTGGTTCGGTGACGCTGCACTGTAGCGGCCAGCCGTGTCACGAACTTCCGCTAAGGGCCGCCAGTGAAGGCGACCCGCAGTTGTTAGATTTCAATGGCTTCGGCTATGGCCAGGGCGTCCTCAAGTTCGACGCCGAGGTATCTGACCGTACTGTCCATCTTGGTGTGGCCTAGAAGGAGCTGCACAGCGCGTAGATTGCCCGTCTTCTTGTATATCTGAGTAACTTTGGTCCGTCGCATCGAATGGGTCCCATAGGCGCTTGCCTCCAGTCCGATCGATGTGACCCAATCCCGGACGATCCGCGCATACTGGCGTGTTGAGATGTGCAACCGCTCGTGGAAGCGGCCGGGCCAAAGATACTCGGATCCAACCATCAACTCGTCTTTCATCCACTTCTCTACCGAAGCGCGGGTACCTTCCGAAATCTCGAAGCGTACCGGTTTCTGGGTTTTGCTTTGCAGAACGGACGCGCGCTCTTTAATTTGACCCGAAGCCATCACGTCTACGACCTTCATCTTGACCAGGTCGCAGCCTCGGAGTTTGCTGTCGATTGCCATATTGAATAGCGCCAGATCGCGATGGTTCTCCGCGAGCTCAAGCCTCACTCGGATCGCCCAGACATGCTTCGGTTTGAGCGGGCGTTTCTGACCAACTATGCGGCCCTTGTTCCAGGCAGGGCGAAGCGCGCGAATGGCAGGTAAGTTTGGTGTTTCCATGACTGATCCTCCGATCCGCCATGCCCTCCCAAAACGACAACCCGACGTTGACTAGGCCAGCATATCACAGAATGCTGCGCCGCCTTCGACGTCCGGAACGAGCCCGAATTACTTGATGCTGTTCACGGCATGAGTGTCTGCTTTCGGAATGTAGCCTTGAAAGTCACTGCTGGAGCGGTCAGTAGGCATGAAGTAATCTGCCGGAAAGGGAACTGTTATGCGATGCGGGCTTGAAGTGATCGAGCAGGGTGACGGGCCTGTACTGGTGCTGCTGCATGGTGCAGGCGTTGACGCCGCGCTATGGAAGCCACAGATAGATCTGTTCTCCAAGCAGTATCACGTGATTGCGCCCAACCTCCCGGGCCATGGGCGGAGCGCTCCCGTCCAAAGCGTCGAAGAAATGGCCTATGTCGTGCGGGCCATGCTGCAAGAGAAAGGTATCGCGCAGTATGCAATTGTCGGGCTGTCTCTGGGGGGCATGGTCGCTATAGAAATGGCAGGGCGCTGGCCTGACGAAGTTTCGCATTTGGTGACGGTTGAATCTGTTGCGACTGTGTTCGAAGGCGCTTTTGGGAAAGAATTAGCAGGTTGGGCGATGTTGCTCTTCAAAGTTATACCACCCTCAATATTCATGGCACTTCCAGCAAGTGCGATGGGCGCAAAATCGCAGGATGCAGGCAAATACGTTCAGGACGCGATTGCCAAAATGACCGCAAAGAATAACTACACTGTAATGCACGCAGCTTCCCAATATGACGGACGCGAACGCCTTCCCAACATTACTGCGAAAACGCTGATCATGGTTGGGGCTCTAAATAGAAAAACGCATAAGCGAGCTCAAAAGATGGCTAACGTAATTCCAGAGAGTGAATTTTTGGTCATTCCTGCAGCCAGCCACATCGCCAACCGTGATGCGCCGGATTTTTTCAATGCATCCGTACTCTCATTTCTCAGTTAGGCACGGATTGAACCGGTAATTGGAGCAAGCGCGGCCAACGGCTTTTTTGTCCCACGACTGCGAATTTTCTGACGCCCTGTCTTCTGCCTTGCAGCGAATGTCTCCTTCGACGGGCCGCGCCGCAGCATCTTGAACTGTCGGTGAAGGTCGGTCTTGGGCCGTCCCTGCTTTGGGAGGGAGGGCAGACACTCGACATTCAGCGATTGATCTAACAGCGTCAGGGAGCCTGTGGGCTCACTTACCCTTCATCAATGAGCGTGCTTTCCGAGCTCCCGTTCGACGATTGATCGGATGTAGCCCAAATGGACGATCGCATCAGCAGGCGAAAGGAACTGCTCGGCCATCGCGGCAGCCTTGGGATCTGCTTTGGCTTCCATGCTTTCACGGAAACCGGCTGATAGCCGATACCAACGGCTAGACGTGCGGGCCCGTGTGCCTTGCGGATCAATCTGCCAGATCGGGCTAGTAGTGATCCATCGCTCGCCAAGGCGCAGGTGGCCGGAGACCTGGCCGACGAGGCGTAGTAGGCCCATTTGGTCAATCGCAATGGTGTAGTCCGACAAAGCGGGCGCTGACGACAGATCGTCGGGCATAGGATCGGTGAACCAGTCATGCATTCGGAGGAGCGAATCCTGGCTTTTGAAAGGACGCGGGTCGAGCATCAAGACAACTCCCGGATGGGGCGATCTACCTCGTCGCGGGTGAGGAGCCGGAGCAGCTCGTCACCGTCCAGTTCCCGGTGCTCGATAAGTGCTTCGGCAACGCGCTCGACGAGGTGCCGATTGCCATCGATCACCGACCGCGCGCGGTCTTCCGCCTGACGTAGCCGCCGCTCGACCCGGTCGCGCAGTTCGTCCGGCATCTGGTAGCGATCCCCAGGGGCCACCGGGTTATAGAGGACAGACGGGCCAAATCCGTACTCCTGTTCGAGGTCGATGGCGAGGGCGGTTGCGCCGCCGAGATCGGAATGCTCGCTCCCACCAGAGCCGGTCGAGACTGTTCCGAGGAAAGCGACTTCCGCCGCTCGTCCGCCGAACCTCATGGCGAGTTCGCGATCGGCGATGTCCGGCGTCATGACCGGGGGAACCGGCGAGTCGTAGCCTCCGCCGACCGCCCCCACGAAAATCCGGTGTCCGGGCTTGAGGCCGAGAACATGGCCGACGACGGCGTGACCCGCCTCGTGGATCGCCTTGCGCCGGATGTGTTCGGGGTCGGGCCGGGACACGCGCTGATCGACGGCGGAGCGGACGTGGTGTAGGTCGAGTGTCTCGCGTGCCCGCCGCGCGAGACCCTTGGCGTTGCGGGCAATGGCCGCGACCTCTGCGCCGGACAGGCCGACGAGACGGGGCGACAAGTCTCCGAGGGGGATCGCGTCCGTTCCGAGATGCCCGGACAGGATGGCTGCGATGCCATCCTTGTCTGGGAGCCCGACGGCAATCTTGCGATCGAACCTGCCCGCGCGGATCAGGGCGGGATCGATGATGCTGGGGTGGTTGGTCGCTGCAATGACGATCACGCCAGGTGCTTCGTTGAGCTTCGTCAACTGTTCTAGCAGACCGTTGACCACCGAGTGCATGTAGCCGGAGAAATGGTTTCCGGACTTCTGACGAGCCCTGTAACTGTCCAGCTCGTCGAGAAAAAAGACTGACGGAGCGTTGCTGATGGCGCGATCGACCTGCTGCCCCATTGTCCGGAGATAATCGCCCAGATGTCCGGCCTGTTGCGCTTCGGCGTATGACGTCGCAACGAAAGTCGCGCCTGCGGTCCCGGCGAGTGCCTCCGCGATCATTGTCTTGCCAGCGCCGGGTGGCCCATGGAGCAGGATGCTGGCCGAGACATCCGACCAGTCCAGCTGGTCAGCCTGCCATTCCCGGACATCCTCCACCAGATGCCGGAGTTCGCCGGTGACTTCAGGCAGCCCGCAGACGTCGTCCAGCGTGCGGTGCAGCGTCGGGTTGGCGGCGATACGGGCGCTGGCCAAGCGGTCTGCGACCGTCAGGGTCGTCCTTGCGTGAAACGCATGGTTTACGACGGGCCAAGGCAGATTGGCAATTTGGTCATTCCCGGGCAAACGCTTCCGGAGTTCGGCCTCAGCAACCTCGCCCGTGGCGCTGTGGGTCGCGCGGAGGAGGTCGATCACCGCCTCGCCGTCGAACGCGGGCCATATGACATCCCGGACAAGCAGCATGCGTCCGCCCTCGGAGAGATCCGACGGATCCGTTGCCAGGGCGACAACGCCGAGGCCTTTCGAGAGCGCCTCGTCGAGGCTCTCACGGAACTTGTCCCGCGGGTCCGACTTGCTAAAGCTGCTTGCCTTCTCGAGGGTCACGAGGACGGCGTTGTCCGGGAATGTCTTCGGTCCGGGCGTTAGCGCTTCCCAGGCAAACGGCAGTACAAATTCCAGCGCGTCCTCGAGCCGGTCGAGCAGCGCGAGATCGGCGACGCGGATCAGCGTGACGCCAGGCGGAAAGGGTCCGACCGCCGGATCGCAGTCTGAGAACCAGCTCGCCATATGGATCGCGCAGAGGAGGTCAGTAAGCGGCGGATGCAGGGCTTGCCGAACTGCCGTTCCGTCTATTGCAACAGCGTAGGGATCGATGCCGGATTCGATCGCTTCTGTGATTTCCTCCGGCGACATCTGGGTCGCCGTCGGCACGCCTTGTCCAGAGATCGCCAGCAGGCGCGCGATGTCCGTCAGGCGGGATGGCCGGGGCGCGTTGTCCGCGCCCCAGGACTTGGAGAGCTCGTCGCCGTGGCCCTCCCGATGGCGATTCATGATCGCCCGTGTGAGGCGGTGAGTCATGGCCCGAGTCCGGGCATGCGACGAGGACGTGCTGGCGCACGTGTTCAATGATGATGAAGCCATAACTAAGGTTCCGATAAAGAGGAAAGGTCAGGACTACGCGGGGGTGTCCGGGGACGGTGCAGGGGCAAGATGGCGTGCCGCGATCTCGTCGAGCAGACGGTGGATCGTGGGCAGTGCTTCGGGACGGTAAATTTCCGATTTAACGGCGATCGCATCACCGTAGAGGTGTTTGGAAACGACCCACTCCGGGTGCTGAGACTTCAAGAAGTCATGCGCGGATTCTTCCTGCGTCCGGGCAAGATACTTGGTCCGCATAGGATGATACCGAAGAACCTCGGTATGGACGCTGGGGGCGATCTTCAGGTCGCGGTGAAGCCGATCAAGGTGCCTATGGCTGTGGCCGAGTTTGACAACGGGGAGCCCTGGCAGGTCGATCCTGAAGATGTAAATTCCGGAAGATACAGGGCCGGTCCTGGGCCCGCATTCCGGACAGGCGCATTGGCCAACGCGCATGTTTCCGATGTGAACTTCGTGCTCGAAGCCGCACTTGTGCCGATAGCGGGCATAGCTTTGCTGGCTCGATGACGCGTCCAGGAAACTCCAGCCGTGGGCTGCGGCTTCACTGGCATATCGTTTATGTCTGCACGGCACGCAGTCGACGTCTACTAGCCCTTGACCCACCTTGAGCATCTGGCCGAGTTGCAGCCGGACTGTGTGGCCGCAGGAGAGCTGCCAGATACGGTAATGCCGATCTCCCTCCGGATCGTGTGCGATCATTCGGGCACCGATACGCTCAGCCGCAATTTCATAGGGTCTTTGGATGCAAGAACGACACTCGATCCGGTTACCGAGAACGACATTGGTCCGACGGAGGAGCGGCTCGCCGCACGCGCGACATCCCAGTACCAGCGTTTGATGGCCCTCGCCGCCGCGGCCGAGGACCACGAAGCCCTTGCTTTCAGCGCTCTTGCGCCAGTTGTCACGAATTGGGCCAATGAAGAGGCGCGGATGCTCACCGCCAATTTTGAAGGGATAGGTCATGTTCGTGGTTGGCATTTGAACTCCGGGCAGCAGCCAGCTTCCGCCATCCCAAATCGGAACGACGGTATTTGTTCGGGAAGGGGTTCGGGTGTGAGGTCAGCCGCCCTAACAGGGCTCGGCCGACCTCATCGCATTGGTGACCGGCGTCAGGCCGCCTTGCGTACCGACATCAGCTCCAGGTTGGCGGCATGGACGTGAAGAAGGCACCCCGTTTGTTGTAGGGTCTCCGCCAGCTCCGGGTCATGCTTCCACATCGGCTTCGCGTCCTGCAACAACGTCACTGACCGCGTGCGGATGTCGGACACTTCCGGCATGTAGGGAGGCAACATCGCCTGCAGATGACGCGCCGCAATGACGATCCGGTCATCGACATCCGTCATTAGCCCAAGCTCCTGCAAGGCCTCGGTACAGCTCGCCCAGGCGCAAGCCGCTTCATGGGCCAGCTCCGCTCCTTCAGCGTTATCCTGGGACAACCGGCTCGCATGGAGCTTCCAATCTGCCCGTAAGGCAACTTCGAACAGGCCATTCGCCGTCTGAAGCGCGACGCGGTCCGACGCTTCGAGTTTCGCCGCCGAAGGCAGTGTGGTAAGGCCTTTATCAGCCATAGTGATCTCCTTTCAGATCATGTTGGTCAGCGTGAGGGATGGAGTTGCCGCTCCGTCCCTCACGTGATATACAATTAATTTATAAACCTATAAATTCAAGGCCTTCCTAGTGGGAAAAGTTGGACGACCATCTAAAGAAACCGAGCAGATGTCGCTAAGGCTGCATGTGGACACCATTGCCGAGCTGGATGACTTGCGAAAAATGGAACCGGACCTACCGTCCCGACCGGAAATGGTTCGGCGGATCATAGACCTGCATCTCAAGACAGTTTCACGAGACGCACCCGCTGACTAACCATCTGGCGACGATGCGGATCTGAGGCCCTGGAGTCCGAACTTCTTCTTCAGCAATCGTCTATGACTGATCCATCTGGGTGCCGTCGGCGACAATGGACTTCGCTTCTTCACTTGCCTCCTTCGTCAGGTCTGGACGACGCAACCAAGTGCTCATCTTCTCAATCATGATGTCGAACTTTCGGCGCTTCCGCACAAGTGACGCTTCGAGCTTTAGTATTGCGTAAGCATCTTCTTTAGCTGTGAGACCACCGGTTGCGGTGCAAGCTGGGTCCAACGACTGTTGTTCATCGTGATCACCCCGTCTTCAAGCCGGGCTGTCCCGTCCGCGATCTCTTCCAGAACCGCTTCGACAGCCATCAGGCTGGCCTCTGCTTCGGCCGATTTTGCCGAGGCCGCAGACGCCGCTTCTTCTACCACCAACTCACGCGTCTCCACCGCTTTGGTCCGGTTCAGCAGATCCGCCCGCGCTTCCTTTAAGGTCCCCGCCAGTTCAGTCTGTGCTGATTTCTTCTTTGCTAATCGGGCCTCGTAGGTCGCAAGCCTCTTGGTTTCCCGTTCGCTCAGTGCCTCCTTATCTCGCAGCTTCTGGATGTGGTCCTCCGTCTTTTCGATGGACGCTTCAAGATCGACCATCTTCAGTTCAAGAGTCCCAATAGCGGCCTTTTTCTCCGCAATCTCCCGGGGAAGATCCTCGTGCAACTACTTCACCGAACGATTGAGCGTATCCGCATAGTCCGCCCCCGCGGCAATCCGGTCCCACTTCCGATGACCACGCTCGATCTCCGGGCAGGCGGCACTCATAATCTCAGCTGTCAGGTCTTGAAGATCGGACAGCAGGTTGGATGTCGCCACCTTGCTGACGGGCACGCCATCATCCGTGTAGGCCCGCATCTCGAAATGGGCGTGGATCGTGGTCTCGTCGAGGTGAACGACGAGCCCTTCCAGCGTCGTGCCCAGCTTCCGCGCGATGGCATCGGCAAGCTCATGGAACGCGCCGTCCTGATCAATCGCGGGCAGGAGGTCGAAGACCTTAGCGGCTTCGAAGCCAAACGTTATGATCCCGGTCGTCACGATGGCGGCATTGGATTTCAACGCACGCTTCGCGCCGGCCTTTTCTCGGAGGCGTTCGATTTCGTTGCGGATCACTGGGAGCGGTCGAGGGTCGACAAGCGCGCGATTGAAGACGGACCGCTCGCCGTCGACGTAGTTGGGCTGGCGCCCAACGCGATAGTCATGTCGGCGCTGCCCGTAGGCTCGGGATAGAGATTTTGCCTTGATCCGGACGGAGGCCGCCCAAGTGTTCGAGTTTGCCGTTTCGCTCTGTGAGTTTGTCATCGAATGAGGATCGGCGATCGTCTTGAAAGTCCCGCTATCCAAGTCGGACCGGACACGCGTTTCGATGTGGATAACCCCGGCATCGTTGCCGCGTGGTGGAGCGGCGCAACGCTCCCCGGACGGGATTGTCTTCTGCCTTGGGCACCGCGCCAAAGGCGGCTCGCACCCTAGTCAATCCCGTCCGGTTTCGATGAGGATTACGTGACTCTGCAGGACGACGCTCAAACAACGCTTGAACCTACTAGCCATAACCAAATTTCCGAGTGGAAATCTGATTATGGCTCTCCGGCGAAGGGGCCCGCTGCGCGCCCCTTTCGAAACCCCCGACCGAAGGGATGTACCCCTTTCGAAACCCCTCGAAGGGCCTCGGTCACCTTTGTTCCGGAAGCCCCCGACCAGCAGCCTGCTGGACCCGTTCGCCTCCGGCCTTGTTTTTGTATCTCAGTTTTTCCGTGAACTAAGGTGAAGACTGTCGCGCACCTAACACTTGGCTACCTAGCATCGTATAGGGGGTGACGTGCCAAAGCTATCGCGGACCTTTGCTCCGCATGCGCGCGATGCCGGCAGCGGCTCGTCAGCTTGCCGAGACTAGCTGGAGACGCTTCGGTTCACTCCGCTGACAACGGATCAGAGCAAGTGCAAAGCTCCAGCAATCGTCGCACTGACCATCTTGCGTTTCGAAATTCGTCCGAGTTTCATCTTGCTGAGTTGCTCTAGCCCTTGGGATCAACCGCTCCGTGAGGGCTACTGATAATTGCTTCACCGCAGTCCAGCGTTCAGCAAATGCAGGTTACAGAACCAATGCAGACGCAATGCAGCAACCATCTCTAAAGGTCACACCCTCCTCAGGGGCGGCTTCCCTAATGTCTTCGATAAGTGTGGATAACCAAGCGCGCCCGAGAATCCGGCGCATAGGTCAGCCTGAAAGCGGCAATTGCGCCTCAGATGGAACCGACACTGCGTATGACCTCGCGCGACCAGATCCCAACCGATGCAGACACCCTGGAAAGGGTGGAGGCAGGTTTGCGCAAGGTCGCCACGCTCGTGGAAGTTGATCAGAGCTACTTGCCGATCTTCGAGCGTCTTCTTCTCGAGAGGGAGGCCCTCCTTAAGCGCCGCGATCTGATCGGTACTGCCAAGGTGTGGGCCAGAGGGTCTATCTGAGGATCACACCGAGGCCCGGGGCGACTGCATAATTGAAAACTGACCCGACGGAAGCTCTCGCTCTACCCGCAGTTGTTTCCAAGCCGTGGCTGAAAGTCGTGGCATCAAAGGTCAGACAACATGTGTAGCAAAATGTGTAGCAAATCACTAAAGTTGCGGGCAGACAGGCCACGATCGCACGCAAAACCCTTAAATATCAAACTAGTAACAATGCCCGATCTATGGGTCGGTGGCGGAGACGAAGGGAGTATATTAAATTTTCCAATCACATGTAATACAATAGTTATTTTCTAAACTAAATCAGACATACCTCATTCCATACCTCACAACTGGTCGGAGGACCTGAAGCAAATTGCAGAATTTTGATCCCCGCTTCATCCAGCCATGTACCCTGATCACACGCTCAAGAAGCTTGCCAAAAGTTCTGTGCAGGACCCAAACAAGTGAGCTTCGCTCCCGCGCCTAATTCCACAAATTTAGTTGGAGCAATCGGCCCAAACCAGACTCTGCAAAAACCATCCGTTGCTGCATCGCAGCTTCCCCAAAGCGGACTTGGCGCCACACTGAGCCAGGCTCGGGCCCATCGTTTCGCAATACGCTGCTTTGACGCCAATGGCACAAAGCCTCGCGAAACGGTTCGAGATGGATATGAAACGCTGCAACGGTTAGCTGATCTCAAAAGCACAGGCTCCAGGCGCAGGAATGTTAACAGCAATCATAGATGGCAACCGAAGTAGACCGATCCTTGGAACTGTAGAGCAATGCCCATTCTGCAAGTCTGAAATGATTCCGCGTTGTGGCGAAGTTAGGGTTCATCATTGGGCGCATAAAAGCAAAGCGGAATGTGATCCTTGGTGGGAACCAGAAACTGATTGGCATCGGAACTGGAAAAATGAGTTTCCACTTCGTTGGCAAGAACAAGTGTTTACTGATCAAGATACTGGTGAGAGGCACATCGCCGACGTCTACGCGCTGGCAGGCCTCACTTTGGAGATCCAACATTCCCATCTCGATCCCAAAGAGCGTCGAGCCCGCGAGGATTTTTATAAAAACATGCTTTGGGTGGTTGATGGATCTCGGCTTAAAGGCGACAGGAAAAAAATCCCAGGATCGCGGGACTCGCTCACGGAGATTATTCAAGGCAGCAAGTGAACAAATCTGTTCTTACATAGCGATGCCAACGAGCTTTTTCCAAGCGATTGGTTGCAAAGCCCGGTTCCAATTTGTTTTGACTACTTGGGCCCAAATGCCGAAACTGAGACTGCACCGACGCTACTATTTCTCCTGTATCCTGGTACAGTGCATGGTGGCCGTTTGGTTGAACCCCTGTCGCGCGACGGCTTGCTGCGAGCCATCTATTCTGAACGTGTGCACATGCCCGCTGTTCGCGGGATTTTGCAAAATGTGTCGCGACTGAGACTGTCGAGAAAGCAGAGCTAGCAGCGCCTGACTAAAAAGGATAGCTCTCCACCATTCGGCCCAAAGCCGACTTTATCCTATGGCAGCAATTGCGCTGTTGCGAAGTGCAAAAGCGGCCATCCAATGCAGGAGAAAATACAATGGCTGACTTTGCGGGCGCTCTATAGTGTTTTTACATCAAAGCTTTGCCAGTTTCCGCTGGTTCCGATACTACCTAGGGTCAGGATGCATTGATCTTTAACGCGCTGCGTGATTCTACGCGAAGGCATCATACCGCGAATGCGCTTTTTTGACGACTATGTACCGCAACGCGGTCGGGAGAATTTCACCCATGCCGGAGCGCTTATCTGGGGCATCCCGGACTGGCAGTATCTGCAAGAGTTGCGCGAGGAATGGAGCGGGCACCTGATCGTCAAAGGCGTCTTGCGACCCGAGGACGCCAAACGCATGGTTGATATGGGCGCCGATTGCATCTGGGTTTCCAACCATTCCGGGCGTCAGTTTGAAGCCGGCCCCGCGGTCATCAACCAGCTGCCAAAAGTTCGTGAAGCTGTCGGGCCAGCCGTCCCACTAATCTACGATTCCGGTGTCGCTTGGGGGCTAGATATTATGCGCGCTTTGGCCAAAGGCGCGGATTTCGTAATGGTCTGTCGGGCGTTTCAGTATGCGGTCGCTGCGTTCGGAGCCAAGGGCATTGATCATCTCGTACATGTTCTGAAAGCCGACATCACGGCCAATATGAGCCAACTGGGTGTTGAGCAATTGAACCAGCTGGCGGAACATCTTTTACCCGATGGGTGACCTGATCGCATGAAGCCCAGTGACTCACACACGTTAATCTGCGCGTCACCCGCACAAGCCATTCACAATCAGGTCTGCAGTTGATTGCGAACAGGCCATTGGCAGATCGTAAACGGTCGCAAGGCGTGTCAGTGCTTTGACATCAACGTCATGCGGCATGGGGGACAGCGGGTCGACGAAAAAGATGAGCGCATCAAGCTTCTCTTCGCAGATCAACGCGCCAATTTGCTGATCGCCCCCAAGTGGGCCGCTCTTAAGGCAGGTGACATCAAGCTCCGGGTAGGCCTCGTTAATACGTCCGCCAGTCGTGCCGGTGGATATGATACGCACATCCGACAGACAGGCCTGTTTGCGCCCTACCCAGGCTACGAGCTCATCTTTTCTTGCATCATGTGCAACCAGCGCAAAGCGCAGACCATTACCGGATGAATTGTTCAACGTAGTCTTCTCCCAGCCCGACTTCGGCGAAGTGTTTCCGGCAAAGATCTATCTTGGTGAAGACATCTTCGTATCCGGTAACTTCGCCCCACGGATCGACATAGCACATCACGCCATTGACTTGAAAATAGGTGACCATCTCTTCGACGTCGTCCGGGACAACAAGCGTGTGGGTTTCGCCCGGTGGTTCGTAGACATAGCCGCCCTCTTCGGCGACCCAATCGTGTTCCAGGTAATGCCAACGCCCTTTCAGGACAAAGCCATGGACTGGCTGGGGGTGTCGATGGCGCGACAGTACGCCTGCCTTTTTGACCTTCAGAAGGTTCATCCAATAGCCCTGCGACCGGTTCAAGCAGAGAGGCCGAAACCAGACGTTTTCCGCTTGAGGCACCCAGAGTTTTTCATCTTCGCTCATCGCGTCGGGGATCACGATTTCTTCTTGCGCGTCCTTCGGGAACGGCAGTTGATAAGGCATACGGGATGTATCGTTGTCGTTCATCGGTTCTTCCTCACATTGCAAGATAGCCGCCGTCGACCGGATAGACAGCTCCGGTGACGAAGCCGGCGTTTTCGCTCAGAAGCCATTGCACAAGCGCGCCAACTTCATCGGGTTTCCCCCATCGTTTCATAGGAGTTCGCGCCATGATCTCTGCTGTCCGATCTGGATCGTCGCGCAGGCCTTGGGTCATTTCCGTCTCAATCCAGCCCGGAGCGATCGCGTTGACCCGCACACCATCCTCTGCCCACTTGCCAGCCAGTGCCTTCGTCAACTGAGCGACACCGCCTTTTGAAGCGGAGTAAGCCGGCACCAAGGGCCCGCCAAACGTACTGAGCATTGAGGCCGTGTTGACGATGGCCCCGCCTCTTTCTGCCAACAAAGAATGGGCAGCAAGGCAACAGCGCATGGTACCGGTCAAGTTCACATCAAGAACCTTGGCAAACACGTCAATGTCGTATTCCTCACCCCGCAAAAGAATGCCTGCACAATTCACCAATGCGTCGAGACGCGTCAGGTCACTAAATACCGCATCAACAGAGGTCTGATCTGTAACATTGAGAAGCCGGACGGTAATCCCACCCTGAGGCTCGAAACTGTCCAGTTCGGTTTGGGACACGGATGCGGCGACGACGGACCATCCAGCTTTGGCGAGCGACCGCGCTATCCCCTCGCCAATACCCCGTGTACCGCCCGTGACAAGGACCTGTTTCAATCTAATTCCTCCAATGCGCTGGTGAAGGCGCGCGCGCGCCTACCGATATCATCCAATGCATAGCTCGGTTTGAAAAGTGCTGACCCAAGACCATACCCGTCCACACCCGCAGCGTGATACGCGGCCATGGTTTCCGGCGTGATCCCGCCTACCGCCGCCACCACAGCATCTTTAGGCAAAACGGCCCGCAAGGCGGCGATGGCTGCTGGCGGCACCAGTTCAGCTGGAAAGAACTTGAGCACGGATGCACCAAGGTCCAAAGCGGCAAATGCCTCGGACGGGGTCATGACGCCTGGACACCAATACAGCCCGCGCGCAACTGCTGCGCGCCCGACGTCAGGGTTCATATTCGGTGAGACGATGATACGCCCCCCTGCATCTGCGACAGCGTCGACCTGGTCTACTGTCAAAACAGTGCCTGCGCCGACAATGGCCGTTTGCCCGTGGTGTTGCGCGATCACTTCGATCGAAGAAAGCGGTTCAGGAGAGTTCAGGGGAACCTCGATGATCCGAAAATCAGCCTCGACAAGCGTTCTTGCTACGGGCAGCGCATTTTTCGTTTCAAGCCCCCTTAGGATCGCAATTAGCGCGTTTTGAGAAAGAGAAGTCGCAAGATCGATCATCCGACCAACCCCGCGGCCCGGGCAATAAGGAAATGACCCTTCGCAACGATGTCATCAGGCGCATGTCTGCTTTCATAGCCGGCAGTTTTGAGCGCTATTTCGTATCGGTCTGACAAATCGTTTCGTCCGACAATTGTGATTGCACCAAGATCTTCAGCATCGTCAGTTGCAGCTGCGATCTCGGTGGCGACTAGCAAGCCTGACATGTAGTCGGCCGTGGCAACTTTCGGGATTTTTCCCATAAGTGGAAGCGTCCTGACATGAAAAAGGCTGTGCAATAGATTTGATCTGCCCTTAAGCCCCGCTTTAACCCCCATCACGAACGCTTCTTCGTTGAAAGCATCGTCTTTCATGAAGGTGCCGAGGATGGTGTGCCCTTTCAAAGCGGCGAAAATTTCGCCCGTCATGTAGGTCGAGAAGTCCAAGATCTGTCCGTCAGCAACCTGAACCCATTTGCTGTGCGTTCCCGGCATCACGAATGTGCCTTCGTTTAAGCCAAGCGAAGAAGCACCAATAATCTGAGTTTCCTCGCCCCGCATGACATCCGGCCCTCCGGCGTGCTCGGTTGAGGCCCCCGTCACAAAGTGGATTTGCGAATTGATCATCGCTTCATGCGGGACCAGAGCCCGCGCTAGATCACCAGCACCTAACGGCATCTCGGCATAGGGTGTTTCCACCCAGCCATTTCGACTGGTGATCATACCAGAGGCAAGGATCGGCAAATCGGCGTTGACAGTCCAAGGGCTGATGAGGCGGTCAAGAACCGCCTCAAAAGTCTGGCTTTCAACCTTCATAATGCCCTCAGAAGACGACACGCCGTCAATCACGTCACCGTCCGCGCTGATAAGAAACGCGCGAAGCGAAGACGTGCCCCAATCAACGCCGATCAGGGCAGGCTCAGATGCGACCGAATTCATTTAGCAGGTCCTCTACGGTTTTGCCTTGGGCTACCCATTCGCGAGTCTTCTCCTCACGATCCGCTTGCTCTTGAGCAAGGCGCACAGTTTCTTCAGCGATTTCCTGTGGGATCACGACGACGCCCATCAGATCGGCCACGATGAAATCACCCGGGTTAACGACGACGCCCCCGCAGGCGATAGGCACGTTGATCGAAAGCTCTTCTTTGCGTTCAGAGAACATTGTGTGTGTGCCACGCGGCGTGATTGCCCGTGTCCAGATCGGCCAATTGATGTCTTCCAATTCATCCGTGTCGCGCCCAGTACCATCAACGATCATACCGCGGATGCCACGGTTCTGGGCCAGTCCACCCATCAAACCGCCACAGACCGACGTTTGCTGATCCCCGCCCGCATCCACAACAATCACGTCGCCGGGCTGCGCCATTTCAAGCGCCTTCAGTGGATCAACAAGATCGCCTTTTGACAGCTGAACCGTTACGGCCTGCCCCGTCACTTTCGAGCGGAAAGCTGGTTTGATGGCGCTGTCCATTACACCCGTACGGTATTGAACATCGGCGAATATCGCGGCGGCAGAATAGGCCTCCAGCACATTGTCGAATTTCTTCAGCAGGTCCGGGTTGCGTTCAAAATCGTTAAAGACCCTCAAGTCCGTGCTCACGTCTGGCATTTCTATCTCCTGTTATGCGGTTGATACGGCCAACGCTTCGGCGTTGACGGTGTAGTCTGGTTTTTGCCCGGTCAGGACCTTGGCCACCTGCGTGGCTGCTGTAACCCGCGCTGCGAGAATGGACTCCTCAGAGTAGTAGGCCGCATGGGGTGTCACGAGGACGTTGGGCAATGTGAAAAGCGGGTTATCATCCGGTGTCCAGTTGGCCCGCTTGGCGGGCTCTTCTTCAGGGTCGTCGAGCCCAGCTGCTGCCAGATGGCCCTCGGTTAGCGCCCGGAACAGCGCCTTGTTGTCGACCGTCGGCCCACGACCTGTGTTTACGAGGATCGCACCCGGCTTCATGGCTGCAAATTCGGCATCGGACAGGAAGTGATGCGTGTCTGGCGTCATCGGTGCCTGCATCAGGATGTAGTCGGACCGCGCAAGCAGATCCTTCTTACTCACCAATTCGACACCAATCTTCGTGGCGATCTTTGCTGGAAGAAACGGATCATACGCAATGACCGTGACCCCGAAGGCCTGCGCCCTCGCGACAATGGCTTGTCCGATCTTGCCCAGCGACACAACACCCATTGTACGACCGCGCAACCGGTAAACGGGCTGCCCGCTTTGCCACTGCCAGACACCGGAATGCGTGGCCCTGTCATATTCTGGCAGCTTGCGGGCTAGTGTGAGCCAAAGGGCAATTGCGTGATCTGCGACCTCTTCCGTGCAATAGTTTTGCACATTGGTGACCAAGATGCCTTTGTCCGTCGCTGTGCCGACATCCACGATATCCACACCAACGCCGTAGCGTGCAATGACCTCGCATTTCTGCATCCGTTTGATCGTTTCTTTCCCGATCCGGGCATATTGATTGATCATTGCAGCGCAGTGAGGAGCGATGTCGAACAGATCTTCCTGACGCTTTGCCTGAAGCGCGATCACCTCGGCGCCGGCGGCTTCAAGAATTTCCGTCTCAACTTTGACGTCTCCAAAGTCGTAATCGGTGATCACGACCTTGGGCTTGTCCGTTCGGGGGTTGAAGTTGGCGCGATCAGTCATAGGCACCCGCCGAATATGTCAATTCGTAAGAATGGCTGTAGAGCTCGAAGATGTTGCCGAACGGGTCTTCCATATAGACCATGCGATATGGCTTCTCGCCAGGATAGTACTTGCGCACCTGTTGCATGCGTTGCTTACCGCCCAGGCTTTCAATGATCTTGACGCGCCCTTCCAGGTCTTCGTCTTGAACACAGAAATGGAACAAACCGCGGCGCCAGTATTCAAATGGGCGCTCTTCTTCGATAGTTTTCGGGAATTCGAACAGCTCGATCCCGACGCCGTCACCCATTGATAGGTGCGCGATACGGAATTTGCCCCACCCTTCGCCAAAAACGTCGTCACACATCTGACCGATGGCGCTTTCGTCATGCAGGATCTCGGTGGGCTCCATCAACACGTAAAGACCGAACGCTTTGGAGTAGAACTCCACTGCCTTTTCCAGATCCGGAACTGTGATGCCGATATGAGAAAATGTAAGTGCGGCCATGGCTGGCTCCTTTGTGCTGGTGTCAGAGAATGTTGCGAACGATGCCACCTTCGATCCGGTGTGCCGCGCCGTTCGAGGCCGTGCTTGCCGAGATGGTGACGATCATGCGGGCGACTTCATCCGGCTGGACGAAGCGTTGGATCAGCGATGTGGGCTCATCCGATTTGAAGTAGTTGTCGACAATTGTGTCGAGCGGCTCACCTTTTTGATCGGCGAGCCCGTCAAAGTATGCCTCGACCCCTTCGGTCCAGGTCGGGCCGGGCAGGATCGAGTTGACGCGTACCTTCGTGCCTTTAGTTAATTCTGCCATACCACGGGTCAGACCTAACATGGCAGTTTTGGTGACAGAGTAATGCACCATCTGTGGAAGCGGTTTAACGGCGGCTTCGCTGGCCATGTTGATAATGGCCCCCTCCCCTCGCTTCAGCATAGCGGGCAGGAAAATCCGGCTCATCCGAACAGCGGACAAAACGTTAATATTGAAGTAATGCAACCAGTCCTCATCGGACAGATCCTCGAACGGTTTAACCGAGAAAATGCCCACGTTGTTGACCAATACATCGACCTCACCGCGTGCCTGAGCAAAGTTCGCCAGCGCCTCGGCATCAGCGGTCTTAGTCAGATCAGCGGCAATGCCTACCACTTCACCCAGCGAAGAAAGATCGTCGACGCAAGCGACCACTTCCGCCTCGGTCAAGCCATGCACGATGACCCGTGCACCTTCTTCCAGATAGACCTTGGCTGTCGCTTTGCCGATCCCTGACCCTGAACCGGTTACCAAGACCAGTTTATTTTTTAGCCCCAGATCCATCTCAGGCCTCCTTCTTTACGTTTGATGATTGCTTTGTTGATGAGCGGCCGAAGATGCGCCCCATAAGCGCCGAGATTTCGGCTCGCCACATGTCGATGCCAACAGCCAGCAGAATGATCAGCCCCAGCACAATGTTCTGAACCGAGGACGGCGCTGCATTCAAGTTCAGACCGTTCTGAACAATCACGATCGTCATTGCACCCATTAGCGTGGCAAGGATGTTGCCCCGCCCACCCGCAAGGCTAGCCCCACCAACTACGGCTGCGGCAATAGCTTGAAGTTCAAGTGTCTGACCATAGTTCGGCGAACCGGAATTCAGGCGCGCCGACATCAGAATCGCGCCGACTGCCGTCATGAAACCAGCGATGACAAACGTCGTTGTCTGTACCTTGCGCACATTGATACCTGTCAAGACGGCGGCGGCGGGATTGCCGCCAACTGCATAGATTTCACGGCCCAGTTTGGTAAAATTCATCGTGAACGCAGCAAGAGCATAGAAAAACACGAGGTAGAAGAAGGGCAACGGTACGCCTAACAGTTTGCCGTAGAAAATCGGTTCCAGCGCCGGATCAAGAGAGAAGATCGGCGAACCGTTGTTGAAGGTCAACGCAAGCCCCCGGAAAGCGATCAGGGCTGCCAGCGTAGTGATGAAAGACGGGATGCGCCCATAAGCGGTAATCAAACCGATAAAGAGGCCCAGTAATCCGCCAATCAAGAGAATTAGCGGCAATGCCAGAACCAACGGGATGCCGATGAATTTCAACATCTGCGCAAGGATCATGGTCAACAAAGCCACCATTGACCCAGAACTCAAATCAATGCCGGCCGCGAAGATTACAATGGTAGACCCGATTGCAATCAACGCCACGATGCTCACTTGCAAGGATAGGTTCGACAGGTTGCCGGGGTTTAGGAACCGCTCTGTCGTGAGTGCCACAATCAAGGCAACGATCACCATCGCCGCGAATGGCCCGATCAGCTGAGTGTCAAAGATCCGCTTCATGCGAACGCCTCCTTAGACTTGGAATGGGGGATGTCGGCGGATGCACGGACCAAATCATCATGTGTAAGGTCCGATGCATTTACCGTGCGCGCGATCGTGCCGTGATGGACAACAGCAATCCGATCACTCATCGCCAACAGCTCGTCATGGTCTGAGCTGATCAAGATGATGGATTTGCCAGCGCGGGTAAGCTTGTTGATCAGCTTGTAGACCGCAATCTTCGCGCCGATATCGATCCCTTGTGTGGGTTCGTCAAGGATCAGTATGTCTGAATCCGAAAACAGCCATCGTGCGATCACGATTTTCTGCTGGTTGCCTCCAGACAGAAAGTTAACCGTCTTTTCCTCGGCTTGGGTCGAGATTTCAAGGTCACGGATCAGGTCGTGAGTGGCTTGTTCTTCGGCCTTCAAATTCAGAACGCCGAACCGGCTCAACCCCCCAAGGGAAGCCGCGGTGACGTTTCCACTTGCGCGGAAATTGAAGAACAACCCATCGAATTTTCGGTTCTCGGGGACCAAGGCCAGTCCGGCACGGATGGCATCGATTTCCCCGCGGAAGCGAACTGGGCTTCCGTTCAGCGTAATCTGCCCGGCCGTCAGTTCATCTGTGCCGAACAGGGCGCGGGCAATTTCCGTGCGACCGCTGCCGAGGACGCCGCCCAACCCAAGAACTTCCCCGCGGTGCAGCGAAAACGAAACGTATTTCACACCAGATTTCGTTGCCAGATCGGCTGCTTCCAGCACGACTTCATCGCTGGAATTGTGTTCCTTGGGATAATGCTCGCCAATATCTTCGCCAACCATCGCGCTGACAATCTCGGAGACGTTGATTTTGGTTTCGCCGCTTGCTCGAACAACGCACCCGTTGCGAAGAATTGTCACTTCATCGACGATCCGCTCGACCTCATCCAATCTGTGCGACACATAGAGGATCGCGGTGCCACGTTCGCGCATGTTGCGCAGAAGTTGGTGAAGGCGTTCAATCTCATCCTCACCAAGTGCAGCCGTCGGTTCATCAAGGATAATCATGCGCGCATCCATAGCGATGGCTTTTGCAATCTCGACCAATTGCTGCTCGCCAACGGACAATGTTCCGGTGATGGTGTCTGGCGATACATCAACATCCATCTCTGCCAAAACCTTGGCAGCATCGGCATGCACCTTGGCCCAGTCGATCACACCCAGCCGCGAGCGGGGCATGTTACCAAGGAAGATGTTTTCGCCAACCGACAAGGTCGGCACGATTGAGAATTCCTGAAAAACCGTCGCAATCCCCAGATCACGCGCTGCCTGCGGGTCGGTGATCGTAACCTGCTCGCCTTTGTGCAGGATTTTACCGCTGTCGGGTTGCTGCACACCGGACAGCGTTTTGATCATTGTGGACTTTCCACATCCATTTTCACCCAGCAGACCATGGATCGAGCCGGGCATAAGCCGGATACAGACCTTGTCGTTCGCCAAGACACCTGGATAGGCCTTAGTGATATTGACAAATTCCCAAAGGGGCGTCGCGGATTTCATCGCGGTTACCTCGACATGAGCGTGATTAGTGATTGATTTGCATCCCCGGCAGTGCACACGCACCACCGGGAAGCAGGGAGAGTGCTTAGTACTCTTTGGACGGCTGCGGGAAGAGCTTCTCGGGCTCTTGCAGCACCGTGATCGCGCCAGCTTGATCTTCGATGGTGGTCGGGGTTTCGATCCAGCCGCCGGGATAAGTGCCATTCAGTGCATCCAGGGTCGCGTGCATCGCAGCCTTACCCATCAGGAACGGCGATGTGTTCACCGTTGCGGTGATGTTTCCAGCAGCGATTTCCTCAAGGCCAGAGGTGTCGCCATCATTGCCAAGCAGCACGATATCCGAACGGCCGAGCGCCTTGGCTGCAAAAGATGCGCCGATGATCATGTAGTCATTTGCCGCAAAGATCATGTCGAGATCCGGGTTCGATTGCAGAATATCCATGCCAGCAGTGTTCCCGCCCTCGACATTCCATTTACCGTCGATCGATACCACAACGTCAAAGTTTTCGTTGCCCTCGATCCCATCAAGGAAACCGCCCACGCGTTCGGTCGAATGGTAACCGGGCTGCCCCTCGATGATCCCGACCTTCAGGGGCTTGTCGCCGTAGTTTTCGATGACCCAATCTGCGATGTTGTGGGTGCCATTGCGTTGCGAATAGCCGACCACACCATGGATTGGTGTCGGGAAGTTAGGAATATCCGAATTGATCATCATGACAGCCATTCCACCGTCAACGGCCTGCTTCAGCAGAGGTGCGGCAGCGAATTCGTCGTGGGTTCCGAAGATGATCGCATCTACATCCTGTGTCAGCACATCTTGGATCATGCCCATCTGACCGTTGATGTCTGCACCAGACTGGGGCGCCAGCATGAAGACTTCGACCCCCGCTTCGGCCGCTACAGCTTTGATGCCTTCGCCAATGGCAATGTAGTAGTTGAACTCGGTTGCCGGCGGCATGTAGGCAATCCGGAACGTGTCGTTCTTGGGGGCAATTGCATCAATTGATGCCTGAGCGCCATCTTGAAGCGGAACAGGTGCCGGATAGTTGTCTGCCGAAGCGACCGTGGCTGCCACGGCAAAGCCCGCAGCAAGCGTAGTGGTCATAAGCGTCTTAAACATAGTTATTTCCTCCAGAAGTGTGTTGGTTATCCGTTGAATGGCGCATCGATAACGCCGCAAATGCCGGGTTTCACGGCAAAGAGGCCGCCAGATTCCGGTTCTTTTGTTAGGTCTTCTTCGCCACTCATCAGCCGCGAGGTCGTGATGAAAAGCGTATCGAGATCAGTGCCGCCAAACGTACAACAAGTCGGCTTCCAAACAGGCACGTCGATCACGCGGTCGATCGTGCCGTCCGGCGCCACACGCACGACGCGGTGGCCTTCCCATTCGGCATTCCACACGCCGCCTTCCGCATCCACGCAGGAGCCATCAGGTAGGCCAGGTTCTTCCTTGAAAGAGGCGTGTTGCCGGCGGCTTGAAACGGAGCCGCTTGCGGTGTCGTAATCGAACGCAACGATTTCTCGGTCCGGTGTATCGGCAAAAAACATCGTTGCGCCGTCCGGCGAGAAACATGTCGAGTTGGCACAGGATACGCCTTCGATGATCGTGCGCACCTTCAAGTCCGTGTCGATACAAATGACGGACGAATCGGCTTTGCCCGAAACTTCGTTCATTCCGCCAACAATCAGCCGCCCCTGCCGATCTGTGCGCCCATCATTCAGGCGCGTTTCGGGGTTGCCCGACTCAAATTCTGTCACGAGTGATTCTTCGCCCGTGTCAGGATCAAACAAAACGACGCGATCCGCATAGGCCACAATCAGCCCCCCGGATGCACGCGGAGCAAAACAGCACACGCGTTCGGCCATTTTGCGAGAGGCACTTTTTAACGTCGACGGATCAAAGGACCAAAGCGTACAGCCTTCAATATCAGTCCACCAGACAAGCCCGTCTGCGGGATTCCAAAAGATCCCCTCACCGTGTTGGTTTATACAATCAACCACCAGTTCAGCACGCACTTTTGGACCTCCCACAGTCATATTCTGATATCTGATATACCAGCTTGCCTTATCTGGTGTATCAGATATCTTCGACCGTGCAACACATTTTTTGGAGATCACGCTCATGGCCATTGAAAGACCTAAATCTCTCAGAGAACTCGCGCTGGAGCATCTAAGGAACAGTATTGTCGACGGCTCGTTAAAGATGGGTCAGATCTTGTCGGAGCGAAAAATCTCTGAGGATCTAGGTGTGTCGAAGTCGCCAGTCCGTGAGGCCCTTGCACAATTGCGCGATGAAGGACTTGTCAGCATCGAACCGCAAAAAGGTGCCCGTGTGTTTTCGCTGTCCGAGCCAGAAGTGGCCCAGATTTGTGATTTCCGGCAAGCGATCGAGACCGCTGCATTTGAATTGGCACTTTCGCGTGATCCTGAGGGCTTAGCTGAAGACATGCAGCGCGTGGTGAAAGACATGGAGCGAGAGCGCAGCCGCGACGACGAAAAGGGATATCTTTCGCTTGATACTGCTTTCCACCAGCTGATTTTCGAACATGCGGGGAACGATTACCTTACGGCCAGCTACACCCGCTACATCGGTAAGATTGCAGCATTGCGAACCCATTTGGCCAAACTACCCCAACACACCGAACTTTCTTTCGACGAGCATACGAAGATCGCGCAAGCGGTTCGTGAAGCGGACATGGACAAAATCAAATCGCTACTCACAGCACATATCGATCGTACGCGACAGACCTACCAAAATGCAGCCATCGTCCTTGAGGGGGCCCTCACACCTTGACGTAACACGCTGATTTTCTCCTGTCAGGGCGGACCAAATTTGGGTCTGCCCTTTTTCATGCCGCGTCCAAAATGTGCTTTTGCAATTGACATCTGAGATATCAGATGCCAATCAGGAGGCGAGAGGAGATTTGAATGACGGTGTCGACGAAACCTGACCCAACAAACGCGCAGCCGCTTATCCAGCTGGATAGGGTAGGCAAGAATTTCGGAGCAAATATCGTTTTAGGCGGTGTCGACTTCGAAGTTATGCCGGGCGAAGTTCACGCGCTCTGTGGTGAAAATGGCGCTGGGAAATCCACCTGCCTAGGGTTGCTCTACGGACTTCACCAGCCATCAGCTGGGCGCATCCTTTGTGACAGCAAGGAACAGAGGATCGAAAGCCCCTCACACGCCCAATCCCTTGGCATTGGTTGTGTTTTTCAGGAGCTCAGCCTCGCAGGTGCCCTGTCTGTAGCAGAGAACATATATGCGGGTCGTGCGCCCACACGAATGGGTGTCGTCGACTGGCCCGAACTGCGCCGCCGTGCCGAAGCACTGTTGGCAGAATTTGGATTGAACATTGACGTCTCGATGCCCGTGGACAGCCTGCCAATCAGCTCTCGTCAAATTGTTGAAATCGCCAAGGCGCTATCCCTTAACTCGCGCGTCCTGTTACTGGATGAGCCAACATCAGCATTGGCACCGGATGAAGTTGATGCGCTGTTTGACGTGCTTCGATCCCTGACTCAAAAGGGGATTGGCATTGTTTATGTCAGTCACCACATGACCGAGATCTTTCGGATTTCGGACCGTATCACGGTTTTGCGCGATGGGCGCCATATCAGCACATTGCCGGTATCAGAAACGTCTCAGGAGCAGGTCGTTGCCGAGATGATCGGCGGCGCGCATCCCGGCGATGTAAACCGCTCGGGACAGATTAGCGGCGACGAAGTATTGCGTGTCCGCAATCTTACGCATCCCGGCGAATTTGAAGACATCTCGTTTTCAATTAAGGCCGGAGAGATCGTCGGCATGGCTGGGCTGATGGGCTCTCGCCGCAGCGAGATCGTTCGCTCTATCGCCGGGTTGTTGCACGGCTCAACCGGCGAGATTGAGATGCATGGCAAACCTGTTAGTTTTACCTCTTTGCGGCAGGCGATGCGCGCTGGAGTCGGGTTTGTTCCTGAAGAGCGCAAGACCGAAGGCCTCTTTCTTGAACAGACACTCAGCGACAATCTGATTGCTGCCAGCCTTGACGAACACTCCTCCTTGGGAGTCATGCGCGCAGGTTCAATTAGGGCGGCCAGTCGGGCAGCCATCGACGCCTTCAGTGTCAAAACCAGTGGCATCTCCGAATTTGTCGGCGACCTTTCAGGGGGCAACCAGCAAAAAATCATGTTGGCCAAATGGCTCAAACGTGCTCCCGGACTTCTGATCATCGAAGAACCCACCAAGGGCGTCGATGTCGGGGCCAAATTCCAAATCCACACCGAACTTCTGCGCTGTGCAGCAGAAGGCATGGGCATCCTCGTCGTGTCATCAGATTTCCCAGAGCTCGTTTCGCTCTCAACGCGCATTCTTGTCGTTCACGAAGGCCGCCTTATGGGCGATGTGGCGGCGGCTGAAGCGACCGAGGACACTCTCCTTCAATTGGCTGCAGGAAATACAAATCCACCAGCAGCTGCACCGCAACCTAGTCAATCAGGAATAACGACGTGACCATGACCGCTCAAGCCAACTTGCCCACGAAGCGGCCGCTGCTGCGCCGCGTCCTTCAAGCCTTTGTCGACATACGCGAGCTGACACTGATTGTTTTGATCGCCGCCATCATCATCGTGATGTCGAATGTCAATCCATACTTCCTTAGCTTCTCGAATTTCCGGGCCGTAGCCGTGGGGATGGCACCCACCGCAATCATCGTAATCGGGATGGCGATCCTGCTTGCGTCAGGTGGATTCGACCTTTCTGTCGGCTCTGTGATGGCTCTTTCCTCAACCGTCGTCGCAATGCTGCTTCTGACCGGCATGCCCATTCCAGCCGCCGTGGTTTGCGGCCTTGTGCTGGGGGGAATTGTGGGTGTCGTGAACGGTGTGCTGGTGACGGGTCTCGGGATCAATCCGCTGATCGCAACCCTAGGAACTATGTCTATAGCGCGCGGCATTGCGCTTGTTCTGACCGAAGGGTTTTCAGTATCCAGCTTGCCAACCTCATTCGCTTGGATCGGCAAAGCCGAATTCGGAGGATTACCAGTGATCGTCCTATTCACCGTTCTTCTGGTTGTCCTGTTTGATCTGGCTGTGCGTCATACGCGCTTTTTCCGGCAGGTCTATTTCATTGGTGCCAATGAAAATGCTGCGATGCTATCGGGCATTCATGTCACTCGTGTGCGCATCATCCTTTACGCATTAACGGGTGTGCTTGCAGCTTTGGCAGGTGTCTTGCTGGCATCTCGCTTGATGAGCGGCACGCCGACGGCGGGTAACGGCATCGAACTTCAAGTTCTGGCGGCGGCCGTCATTGGCGGCGCATCCTTGCGTGGAGGAGAAGGCACGATCCTCGGTGCATTCTTGGGCGTCGTGTTCGTCGCCCTGATCAACAACACCATGACCATGCTGGCCGTATCCATCTACTGGCAGATGATCGTTATCGGCGGCGTGCTCGTCACGGCGGTTGCACTGGACATGCTGATCCGAAGCAAGCGGGGGTGAACCCGTAAATCCACAAATCAATAACAACCAATGATCCAACACAGGGAGATCACGATGACTGAATTGAAAGTAAACCGGCGCAAGCTTCTGACAGCGGGGACCACCGCTGGAATGGCGGCTGCATTTGGCCTACCCATTCTTTCCAAAGAGGCCATGGCGCAAGCGGCGGGCAAAGAATATGTTTTCCTGTCTATCGTCACGCAGGTGCCGTTCTGGGTGGACTATCGCAATGCGATGGAAGACCTTGAAGAACTGATGGGGATCAAGGCGACCTTTACCGGCCCGCTTGATTTCGACACCGCGGCACAAGCGCGTCAACTGGACGAGCTTATCGCACGCCGCCCAGCTGGCATCCTCATTTTCCCCGGAGACCCCGCAACACTAGCCCCCGGCGTTGAACGCGCAGTTGAAGCCGGAATTCCGGTTACCTGTTGCATTGGTGACATCCCCGAAAGCCCCCGGTCCACCTTCCTTGGCATCAACGGCGTTCAGGCCGGACGTGTTGGCGGCGAAATGCTGGCACAAGCAATTGGTGGCAAGGGCAAAGTCATCCTCGGTACGTTCCCTGCACCCTCAACCTTGGAACGGGTTGAAGGCTACAAACAGATCTTCGCCGAGAAATACCCTGACATCGAAGTCGTCGATGTCGTCAACGACAAGGCTGACCCGTCCTATGCGCCGACTGCTTACTTGCAGGCCATTCAGGCGAATCCCGACATTGTCGGCATTGGTGGCACTGATGGTGATAGCGGCAAGGGCGCTGCGATTGCGGTCAATGAGGCGGGTCGTAAAGACATCAAAATTGTCGCAATGGACCGCAATGACGACATGCTGCCGTATATCGAGGACGGCACGATCCACGGCGCAGTGGCGCAGAAATCCTATCTGGAGATCTTCCTCGCTTTCCATATGATGCATTGGCAGAACACGGATGCGCTGAAAGTGTTGCCTGATTGGAAAGCGGCCGGGATCAACCCGCTGCCCGAACGCGTTGAAACCGGCGTGATGCCAATCACGGCTGAGAACGTCGCGCAGTTCAAGCATACTTAAATAGGTGTCCCGGCGCGTTTGCGTGTGCCGAGACGACCATCGGAAGGGGCCAAAATGTCGTTCAGATGGCGCGTTCATCACCTTGAGCAGAGTGATCTGCGACTAACCCTTCTACCTGGTATCGGGGGACGATTGTGGGATGTGAGTTTCCAAGGAAACTCACTCCTCTTCCAAAACCCTGACCTCGATGGACTGGCACTAGAAGGCACGCAGCCCTCCGACCTGCCAACGCGTTCTCCACAATTCGGCTTTCCGCTCTGGGGAGGGGAAAAAACATGGATCGCGCCAGACACTTCCTGGGCAAACGGCGCCCCATTTCCCGCGTTGGACAGCGGGTCTTATCACATCACTTCTATGAGTGGCTCACAGATCGTAATGGCCAGTTCCATCTGCCCCATCTCTCAGCTGTCAGTATCCCGACGGGTCACCCTAACCTCCCACAACAGTTGGACCATTGAGCATAACGCCACCAATCATGGTACGCGCCCGCGCCCGACCGGGATCTGGTCTGTCATAATGCTTGATGCTCCCTCAATGATTGGCGTCGTAACGGGCAAACCGGAATTCAACACCGTTTTCGGTGAACCAAATGGCATAGTCACCTCAAGCAAAACGAGCGTTATTGCGAATTGCGCGCGCCTGCAGGAGTTCAAAATAGGAGTGCCAAATCCAAACGGAACTTCGCTGATCCGATGTGGTGAGGCTGGCCCGTGGATGAGTTGCTCGGTGTCACCGCCTGAACAAGGTGACCAATTTGCCCATCAGTATCCGTTCGAAATTTTCAACTCAGGTGATTACGCCTATTGCGAAGCCGAGTGGCACTCCCCTACACGCCACCTAGAATCTGGTGAAACAATGAGCTTTCATCAAGCATTTCGCGTCTGGGCGAATGACGAGATCCTACGCACACCAAGTACCCAATCAGACTATGAGGAGCTCCTGTCATGCATGTCCTGATCACAGGTGCCGGCGGACATCTTGGCCGCAAACTATTTGACACGCTCGAAAGCGATCCCGGCTACACAGTTTCCGGTATCGACATTCGAGCCGTCGATCACCCCAACATTCACACGGCCGATTTGTCCAGCGACGGTGACAATTGGGTGAATCTTCTAGATGGCGTTGATGTGATCGTGCATCTGGCCGGCGATAGAGAGCCTGCCGCCACGTGGCCCTCGGCGATCACGCATAACATGGAAGCAACGCTCGCGCTCTACCACCATGCAGCGGCTAGGGGTGTCAGCCGCGTTGTACTTGCCAGTTCCAATTGGATCCACGGCGACAAGCGATTCACACAAGATGTGCTCAATAGCTCGACGCCACCGGGACCAGTGAACGCTTATGGCGTGTCAAAGCTGTTCTGCGAACGCACGGGCGCTTATTTTGCGGAACACCATGGGCTGTCAGTTATCTGCCTGCGCATTGGTTGGACGCAATGGACACACGACAACCAACCCGGCCCACACATGGCGATGGGTCGTTGGGGCCAAGAAATGTGGCTCAGCGATCGCGATTTTCTGGGCGGAATGAAGGCAGCAATTGATGCGAAGGATGTGTCTTTTGCCGCCCTAAACTTGATGTCGGATAACCCGGGTATGCGCTGGGATATTTCTGAAACGCGGCAAGTGATTGGCTATTCTGCGAAGGACGGAAGCCCTGCAAAACTAACTGCAATCATTGCCGCCAAATCAGCGCTAAAGCGTTTGTTCACTGTTCGGATCCCAAACTTTTTCGAAACCTACTTTCCGGGGTGGTAACAGAGTGCGCTGTGATTGTGTGATTCATGCCCTGTGAGGGTTAGGTTATCCGAATACAAAGTGCGCTGAATGTCAGCATTACCTGCAAATTGGACTCTTTTCGCGAACGTAGCGAAACTCGGCTTCCCGCCGATTGTGTTGAAAAACTATTCCTTGATCGGAGCACAGGCTGCTGATTCAATTCCTTTATTGATTGGGGGATTTGGCGATGATGGGACCAAAGCAGGAGGCGCAAGCGGCGTTGTTTTATGAGTTCTCTCTGGAGGCTCACGTTCCACAAGATCACCTGCTGCGGTCGATTGATCGGTTTGTGGATTTGAGCAGCATCCGCGCGCATCTTTCGGATTTCTATAGCCATACAGGCCGTCCTTCAATTGATCCTGAGCTACTGATCCGAATGCTACTCGTTGGATATTGCTCTGGTATCCGGTCGGAACGCCGTCTGTGCGAGGAAGTTCATCTGAACCTTGCTTACCGCTGGTTCTGCCGTCTGGATCTGACGGACCGGATCCCGGATCATTCGTCGTTTTCCAAGAACCGTCACGGCCGCTTCCGCGAGAGTGATCTTTTGCGCCACGTATTTGAGACGACCGTCGAGCGTTGCATGGAGGAAGGGCTCGTGGGCGGTCAGGGATTTGCCGTCGATGCCAGTTTGATAAGCGCTGATGTTCAAAAACAGAACTCCAGCAACCCCGAACACTGGGCAACCCGAGTGGTTGACGCGAACGATGCACCACGTGCCGTGCGGGAATATCTCGATACGTTGGACGACGAGGCCTTTGGTGCGGCCACCACGACCAAGCCGAAGTTTACTGCTCATGCCGATCCGGCCAGCCAATGGACTGCCGCACGCAAAGGCCCCGCTTTCTTTGCATATTCCACTAATTATTTGATCGATACAGATCACAGTATCATCGTTGATGTGGATGCCAGCCGCTCGAACAGAACCGCCGAGGTTGGTGCCATGCGCAAGATGCTCGACCGCACCGAAGAGCGCTTTGGCATAAAGCCTGATTGGATTGCGGCTGATACCGCGTATGGTGCCGCCGACAATCTGGTTTGGTTGACACTGAAGCGGAAAATCCTGCCGTTCATCCCAGTCTTTGACAAAGGTGAACGCAAGGACGGCACCTTCTCGCGATCCGACTTCTCTTGGGACGACGAGAACGACCGCTACATCTGCCCAGGTGGCAAGGAGATGTTGCACACGAGGCGAAACTATTCGGATCCGGCCCGAAATGCACCCGTTTGGAAAGCCAGGAATTATCAGGCGCTGAAGTCAGACTGCACAGAATGTGAATTAAAGGCAAAGTGCTGCCCTAACGCTGAAAGGCGTTCGGTTCATCGAGAGAAATATGAAGTTGTCAGAGACTTTGCCCGAGCATGCACTGCCTCGGAGTTCAATCCGAAGGCTCAGGCCCGACGCAAGAAGGTCGAAATGCTCTTCGCACATCTCAAACGTATCCTTGGATTGGGCAGGCTCCGACTACGTGGCCCATGTGGCGTCCATGATGAATTTACCCTCGCCGCCACCGCCCAAAACCTCCGGAAACTCGCTAAGCTCAAGCCGATGGAACCGGCCACGGCGTGAAAAGCAGGTTGGCTACGAACAGCCAAATGAAATCAACGTAGTAACCAACACTAATGGGTCAAAAATAACGAGTTTTTCAACACAATCCGCCCATTTTTTGTGCTATGCTTCAACCTTCTTCGCCCATGAAACACCTCTCATGCTTACGCTGGGTTCATTGTGTCCTTCGGTACTGGTGCGACAATCACGCGATCAAAACCGCGTAGCATAAAACTAGTCGGATAAGTCAGACAGAACTCAAGTTTGCCTCAATTTTGGCAACGAACACAGACATCGAAATATCCAATCCATCGCAAACACTTTTAAGCGTCGCCAAGCTTGGTTGATGCTTACGGCTTTCCAGCAGGGAAATGTACCGAATGCTCTTACCGGCGCGATGAGCCAATTCTTCTTGAGAAATCCCCGCTTCAGTTCGCGCTCGTCTCAATTCGCGGCTAAATGCATCCAATAGTGCATCATTTTCAGTTTCGTTCTTCATATCGCAAGGGTCAGGAATTGACCCCTTGCAGCCATGAAGTATTTTATGAATAATGAAGTATTCTGTGAATTAACGAGGACATGCGTTATGCACACCATCACCATTCATGCGGCTAAGGGCGGATCCGGGCGGACGACGGCAATAATGGCGTTGGCGTCGGGGTTTCTGGCTTTGGGCAAGCGTGTGATGGTGATGGATTGCACCAGCCAGACCTGCAGGGGTCCAAAATGTCAGGAACCTACCACATTGCAGACATGGATAGCGGCAATGGAGGCTTGCCGGTTTCGGTCACCTCAATTGGAGTTGGCAGAATGCCCCACAGACGAGCGCGTGGAAGATTCTCTGGCTGCTGCTGCATCGCGCGGCTTTGATATCGTTCTCATAGATACACAAGCCTATCCCGAAGACGCCTTGTCGATGGCACTTGCAAAGGCTGATCTGATTGTCGTGCCCGCTACAGGTTCGATTGAGGCGCGCTTCTCATCACAGAGCATCAATGAACAATTTGATTGTCCCGAGCATATCTTCGGCCTGATCACTGGACATCGTCACGGTGCCGCCGAAGCTGCTGAGATACGTGAGGCCTTTGGCGCACTTCCAGTATTCCATTCGGAGCTCCCTGGCTCAGAAGCGCTGGCTGAACAGATCCTGCATGGCGATATCGCGCATTTTAGCTCCATACTGACATGCAAGTCCGGCCAACCGGGGTATGCACGCTATCGCGCGGCGCATGCCGCCTACTCCGAAGTACTTGCCCTGACCATCGAACTCCAGTGGGCCCTGAAAGGCCTGCGCCTTGAAGCCTTTGAGGGCGATACCTCTCCCTTTTCCTACATCAGAAAGTCTGTTGCATGATCCGTTTTTCATTTGCGCTTGGTCTTGGCATTTCATTTGCCTCCGCTGGTTTGGCGGAAGATACCCTGACGGCCATGCCAGCACCCGCTGAGCGCCCTTACCCCTATGAGATTCTTGGCCTGCAACCCGGCGATCTGCTGGATGATGTTCTCGCCTTGTACGCAGAACGCAGCGACGCTGCCCCAACAAGCGAGAGCGAAGGTCTGCGGATACAATCCCCTGATGGCGCGGTGTTTGAGTTCACCTATCAGCTCTTCACCCGGATCGGCGATGTCGGTATCAATGGACGCCTGGCCAAGGCAGCACAGAATCAGATAACGGCAAGGCTTGCTTCGGATGTGATGGGGCAGCGCCCCATGGCGATCTATCGCAGCATTCGCCAGCCGAGTGACGAACTGCCCGAACCGCTGGAACTGAAAGCCCAGATTGAGGAGACCTACGGGCCACCCTCACGCGTTGAGATCAACGGGCGCGACATAGTGCTGACCTATGCCTGGAGTACGGACGGCTTCATTTCCGACCTTGATGCGCTCGGGCAAATCAGGCGTGAGGAAACGACAAGTTCAGGCGGCAAGCTCATCACCGAATATGAGTTGTGCGGCTCAGCCCAGCATTACCGCAACACTGTTGAGTACCGGTTTGAGTATCCGCGTGACAAGCTGATCAGACCGGGCTGCGTTGCCACCTTCAAAGTCAGCTATCGTGGTGAACCGGGTATGACCTCCATCAACTTCTCTCTGGAGGACTACGAGCTCGGCCGGATGCACACCGAAGAACTGGATCGTCAGATTGTCGATGCGCTGACCGGTGAGGAGGTTGAAGCCTCGGACATGGATCTGTGATTTCCCGGATAGCCAGGCGGGCGGCTTTGAGCTGTTCGCCACGCGATGATCCCCCATCCCTGCAACGTCCTGACGCCGCCGCCACCAAACATAACGGGCGTGCATGACGGAGTTAGAAACATGACCAATTGGTATACGGCAGACACCCATTTTGGGCACGAGAACATCATCAAGTTCTGTGACCGCCCTTTTCGTTCGGCGAACCATATGGATGCAGTTCTGATGCAAAACCTGTGGGCGATGGTGGGCCCCAATGATGCCCTGTGGATCGTTGGCGACTTTGCTTTCGGCCAGAAGGCAAAGGATCGGGACTGGCTGACCAAACTGTTTGCCAAGCTGCCGGGTGCGGAGAAGCACCTGATCGTCGGCAATCATGACCTGGAACCGACTCTGGCCCTGCCATGGGACAGCATCTCTCACATGGCGGAGGTCAAGGATGGCTCCGACAAACAGATGCACACCCTTTGTCACTATCCCTTGATCACTTGGAACCGCGCCCGGCGCGGAGCGCTGCAGATCTTTGGTCATGTCCACAAGAACTGGAAAGGCTCAAGCAACAGCGTCAACGCAGGCGTTGATGTTTGGGACTACATGCCTGTGCGGTTTGAGGATCTTGCAAGACGCGCCAAATCGCTGCCCCAGAATAAGCACTGGGTTGATGTCGAGCACAATGCGAGGGAGTTCTGAGATGTCCCTATCTTATCGCAAGACGCCGATCTGTGGCATGACCTCTGCTGCAAGCGACAAAGCCTTCAAGAAGGCCGAGCACAAGCGGGCCAGACGCGCTCTCAGTGCGTGTGATCTGGAAATTGATGATGCCCCAGCCGACAAGCAATTTAGCAATCCGTGGGGTGCACCCAATGACGGCAAGCAATGGATCAATCCAAAGCATTTCCCGAAGGTCATGCGAAAGTAAGAGCGATGGCGCGGTTTCTGGTCTGGAGTGACTTGCATGATGAGTTCTGGAAGGTTTTGATCTCCCCGGCCTGTCCGCACCAGTGGACGGGGTTCTGATCGCGGGCGACACTCATACGATGGGGCGGCATCTGGAATTTCCAGCACGAACCGCCCGAAAATACGGCTGCCCTGTCGTCGTGATCTGGGGCAATCACGAACCCTATGGCTCGATCTGGTCTGAACTGATGGAAGATGAGGAACGCAAGCTTGAGGAGTTGCATGCCAAAGGCCTCGATATTCGCGTGCTGCATGGTGCAGCGACCGAAGTTGCAGGCGTCCGGATCGTCGGCGCAACGCTCTGGACCGATCTGAGGCTCTATCCGCCCTTCGAATATCTGGCCCGGATGATGGTGTCTGCCTACATGCAGGACTATCGCGCGATCCGCACTGCGTCAATGACGCGGTTTACTGTTGATGACATGCTAGCACACCATCGCCAGGACAGGGCCGTAGTGTTCGAGGCTTTATGCAAACCACATGATGGCCCCACAATCGTCATGGTTGCAAACCGGCCCCTTGGCTTTCGCCCGGTGCCACCCTAGGACATCGCACAATCTGGCGGCTGACTGTCTCAAAAAGTTCCGGGAGAGTTCCGGCCGACCGCACAGGTAAAGTGCCAGTTTCCTCGCTTTCGCCCCTGTACCACCGCTGCGTTGTCGCTTCCGGTGCCGCTGGACAGGATTTCCGCCCCGCTTTCTGCCCATCCCGCAAATTCCTACCGGCCAGCAATTTCTTTGTATAAAAAAGAAGATTGACAATCTGACGTCTGATATATCAGATGCCAAAACGGAGGTTCGTTGAATGGCATCATTTGATTACGTTATCGTCGGAGGAGGATCCGCCGGCGCAACGCTGGCTGGGCGACTTCTATCAGAGTCCGACGCACGTGTCGCATTGATTGAAACCGGATCACGCGACTCTCATCCGCTGATGCCTTTACCGGCGGGCTTTGCCAAGCTCATGCCGACACGTCACCTTTTTCATTATCAAACAGAGCCGCAACCCGAACTTGATGGGCGTCCGCGTATTCTGCCACAGGGTCGGGTACTTGGCGGCGGATCGTCGGTCAACGCGATGGTCTATATCCGCGGTCAGGCGCAGGACTTTGATGACTGGGCCGACATGGGCGCCCAAGGCTGGTCCTACAATGATGTACTGCCCTACTTCAAACGCTCCGAAACCAACCAGCGCTTTGCGGATGAATACCACGGCAGCGATGGCCCTTTGGGTGTTTCGGACCTTGGCCACATCAATGCGATGACCAAGGGATTTATCCGGGCGGCACAATCCGTTGGCCATGAATACAACCCCGATTTCAACGGTGCGCGCCAAAAGGGTGTCGGCTTCTGCCAGGCGACGATCCGCGACAACCGGCGATCCAGCTCGGCCAGGGCCTTTCTGCATCAGCAACTCAAGAACCCCCGGCTGAAGCTGTTCACCGGAGCCACTGCCCTACGCCTTGAAATTGAGAACAACCGGGCTGTCGGCGTCGTGTACGAACAGGGCGGCAAAACCTTGAGCGTAAGAGCTGAGAGCGAAGTCATCCTTTCCGCCGGAGCCATTGCGACACCAAAGCTGTTGATGTTGTCAGGGATCGGGCCAGAAGCCGAATTGCAAAAGCATGGCATAAAAACCCGGCTGAATTTGCCCGGAGTGGGTCAGAATCTCCACGATCACTGCGAAGTCCCGGTCATCGCCTTTTGTCGCCCCGGCGAACGGCATGGCTATTTCGGACAAGACAAGGGGTGGAGGATGATTCGCAATGGCCTTCAGTTTCTGCTAACAGGGACTGGGCCTGCCTCTTCAAACGTGGTCGAAGGCCATTGTTTTGCCGCCACAGGTCTGGACGGTGATCGCGCCGATGTTCAGATGCAGTTTCTGCCACTTGTCTATCTCGACCTGATGGACCGCCCCATCATCAACCAGGCCGGCGCAACCATCAACACCTGTGTCCTGCGCCCGAAAAGCCGAGGACAGGTGACGTTGCAAAGCGCCAACGCCAAGGACCCGGCGAAAGTCGACCCCCGATATTTGTCTGACCCGCACGATGTGGAGACGACAATTGCAGGTCTGGAACTTGCCCGCGAGGTCATGGCGTCCAACCAAATGCGCGAATTTGTGAGTCAGGAAGAGATGCCGGGCCCCTCGCAGAATACGCGCGAACATTTGCGCCAGCACATCCGCGAGTATGGGAAGACCGTTTACCACCCGGCGGGCACCTGCCGGATCGGCACGGACGAAATGGCCGTTGTGGATCCGCAACTGCGCGTACGTGGCATTGATGGGCTCCGCGTTGCTGATGCTTCGGTGATGCCCGTGGTTACATCGGGAAACACCAACGCCCCCTCAATCATGATTGGCGAAAAGGCCAGCGATCTGGTTATGGGCAACAAATTTCAAACTGCAAACACGTGAGGAAGCAAGGCCGGCTTTCCCATATGCAAATCTTTGGCCGCAATAGGAGGAAATTCGTATGAAACTTAATCGTCGGACTTTTTTGGCGTCTGCAACTGCCGCCGGGGCCGTTGCAAGTGGCCTTGTCCGCCCTGCATTTGCGCAAGGCTCGATCAAGATCACTTCGGTAGTAACCCGTCTCGCCAATGATTATTTTACTGACTGGAACGTCGGTGCAACGCAGGCTGCCGAAGCTCTGGGTGTAGATTACAACATTCTGGAATACGAAGGTTCCGCTGCAAAGCATATCGAAATCATCGAAAGCCAACTGGAAAACGGCGTCAAAGGCTTCTTCGGCGACAGCAACGACACCGCAAATGTGCGCAACATCACCAACCTGACAGGTGCCAATGATGCAACCAACATCGCGGTCTGGGATACGCTGCCCTGGATGCACCCGATTGATCAGGGCATGGGTTACGGCAGCTATTTCACTGCTGACGATGTGGTGAATGCCTATAATCTTGCCAAGGTTCTGTTCGAAGCCATGGGCGGGAAAGGTAACCTTGTCCACGTGACCGGTTTCCCGGGTGCGACGCCCGATATCGCACGGACGCGCGGTCTGGACAAAGCTCTGGCTGAGTTCCCCGACATCAAACTGGTCGTTCGCCAGCCCGGCAACTGGAACCCCATCGATGGTCGTCAGGTGATGGAGGACGCCATTGTTGCGCATGGCCAGATCGATGGTGTCTACGCCCAGAACGACTCGATCGGTCTTGGTGTCGTGCAGGCGCTGGAAGAAGCTGGAATCGAGATCCCCGTGGTTGGACATGACGGCAACGCCGACAACCTCGATATGATTGCCGAAGGCCGTTATCTGGCAACCATCAGCTACATGCCGCAGTATCAGGCTGGCTATGCACTGGTGCGGGCGTTCGACGTTATCCAGGGCTTCGAACCTTCGCCGGTCGAGCGGATGATGTACACGGGCGGTACGCTTGTAACCAAAGACAATGTTGCGGCGCTGAAGACCTTCCTTGCGGGCGACAACGGCAAGCTGCCGTTTGACTGGCGCAAGATGTCCCGCACGCTGCACCCCGACGACTGGGATCCGCAGAACGTCGTGTGGCCAGCAGATGTTGCTGACATGTGGGCTCCGTTTGACAAGCCAGCAGGCTACGAGCTTCCTGCAGCCTATCGCGATGCGGTTGCCGCAGGTGATCTGGACAAGGTAAAAGCACAGTATGCCGACCATTATCAGATGAAGCTGCCGTTCTAAGTTACTGGGGATTGGCGGCAGAAACCCCTGCCGCCAATCCTTCAATAAACTACTCTACAACAAACGGCTAAACCCAGATCAGGAGCACTGTCTTGAAAACAGAGAGCCTCCCCGTGTTTCAAAATCGCTCTATGCTGACAGCGGGCTTTCTGGTCTTGCTGGTTGTGCTGTTTGCCGTTCTTGAACCGAATTTTCTTTCATCAGGCAATCTGCGCTCCATCGCTTTTGCCCTATCCGTGACATTGGTCGCCTCTATCGGAGCGACTCTGATCATATTGATGGGGTCGATTGATCTGTCTGTTGGCGCAATCGCCAGCATCTCGGGCATGGTTGCGGCCTGGCTGGCACCGGAACTCGGATTCTGGGTGTTTCTGGTCGGACCTGTGGTTGGATTGGCCTGTGGCTTGATCAATGGCGCGCTTTTTGTCGGGCTCAAGATCCCTTCCATTCTGGTGACGCTCGGGATGGCGACATCCCTCTCTGGTCTTGTGCTCTATATTTCCGACGGGCAGTCCATTCCCGTGCTCGATGAACGCCTCATAGCCTTTACCCAAGCGGGCCCATTTGAAGCATTGCCGATCATTCTTGTCTATGCGCTCTGCGTTTTTCTGGTCGGTGTCTTGCTGCATGAAAAAACGCGCGCCGGACGTATCCTGTTTTCAATCGGACGCGACGAAGCGACCGCCCGTCTTCTGGGTGCTCCTCTTGATCGGGTCAAAGTCATCGCCTTTTGCTTTTCCGGCCTTTTTGCCGGCATCGCGGGTACACTTTTGATGTCCCGCCTTGGCACCGGTGCGGCAAGCATGGGGAACTACCTCATGCTCGAAACAATCACCGCTGTTGTCATCGGTGGAACTGCCATTACAGGCGGCTCTGGCGGCGTAAGGCTGACAATTCTGGGCGTCGCGATCATCGTTGTGCTGTCCAACGGCATGAATATCATTTCACTGCACCCCTATATTCAGACGGCGATCAAGGGGATGACGATCCTCGCTGCGGTCTACATCACGTCCCGCCATCTGACTGCCGAGGACGTGAAATGACCCAAGCGCTTCTGAAGATCGACAACCTGTCCAAGTTTTACGGCGACATAAAAGTTCTGTCAGGCGTGTCTCTGGAAATTCGCCAAAACGAGATCGTCGGCATTGCCGGAGAGAATGGTGCAGGCAAATCGACAACACTCAAACTGCTGGCCGGTGTGATTGCAGCCTCGTCCGGGACAATGACACTCGACGGGGCCGACTATGTGCCGACCGATTACCGCGATGCAGTGACCAAAGGCGTCGCAATGGTGTTTCAGGAACAGGCGCTGATCGGCAACCTGCGAATATTTGAGAACATCTACTATGGGTTCGAGGACGCGTTTCAACGCTGGGAGCTGATCCTTGACCGTCGCAAAATGCGCCGCGTTGCTCAGGAAAAGCTGATTGAACTTGGCTTTGGCCACATTGACGCAAATGCCCTGACCGATGATCTGCCGTTCCATGATCGCCAGATGGTCGAGATCGCGCGCGCTTTCATCCTGTCCGAGCATTCCGGGATCGCACATCCGTTGATCCTGCTCGACGAACCGACAGCCGCCATTGGCGAGCGTGAGGTTGCCATTCTGTTCGAGGCCGTCCGGCGTCTGCGCGAAAAGGCGTCTTTCGTCATCGTGACGCATAAACTGTCCGAGTACATCGATCTCTGCGACCGCATCTATGTCCTCAAAGACGGTGAAATGGCGGGCGAACTGAGCGGCGATCAAATAGTGGACACGCATGTTCACGAGCTGATGGTGGGCCGCATTCGTGACGAAGCCCTCTATCATGAAGATATGCAACGCACCGATTTCGGCGACACGCGCCTAAGGGTCGAACATTTGCAAGGACCGGACCTGGCCGAAATCAGTTTCGGGATCGCAGCAGGCGAGGTTCTTGGGATCGGCGGTTTGATCGGCTGCGGCAAAGAAGAGGTCGTTCGCGCGATTGTCGGGCACCGGCCGCACCCCGAAAATGGCCAAATCACCGTGATGAACGAGGCCCTGCCCCTTCGCGGACGCACAACGCGCGTAAAATCTCTGGGTCTGGGGTATGTTCCCAAGGAACGCAAAACCGAAGGCATCATCGGCTATATGTCAGTTGCACAGAACATTTCGCTGCCCTCGCTCGATCTCGTGTCGCTGGCAGGTGGGGTCATCTCCCCCAATCGCGAAAAAAAGCAGGCAGAAGACTTTATTTCAAAACTGTCGATCAAGGCGCGCGGCCCCGGCCAGGATGCCGTCTATCTGTCCGGCGGCAACCAGCAGAAACTGGTTCTGGCCAAATGGCTGGCGCGCGACATCTCGGTCATGGTTCTGGATAATCCGACACGCGGCGTCGACGTAGGCGCAAAATCCGAGATCTATGCAATCATCCGGGATCTTACTTCGCGCGGTGTCTCGGTTCTGCTGGTCTCTGACGATCTGCTGGAACTGATCGGGCTGTCGAACCGTATTCTGGTTATGCGCGAAGGCGCTGTTACAGCCGAAATTGACGCCCCTGTCGGCACCAAGCCAACCGAGCAAGACATAGTAAGGTTTATGACATGATTCCGCTCTCTGACAGTCAAAGGGCGCTTATCCGCACCTTTCTCCCTCTTGTGGTCATCGCAGTGCTGCTCGTGGTGTTCTATTCGATCAACCCGAGGTTCCTGTCGACCCCGAATATCCTGAACTTGCTGCGACAGTCCGCTGTACTGCTGATCGTCTCTTCGGGTCTGACATTTGTCATTCTGCTCGGGTCCATTGATCTTTCTATCGGCGCGATCGTGACCTTTGCAGCAGTGGTTGCGGCGCTGTTGCTCAAACAGACCGATATGCATGCCGCAGTAGCCTTGATCGCCGGTATCTCTGCCGCGACCCTTGTCGGGCTTTTGAACGGTTTGCTTGTTGTGGTGGGCCGCATTCCCTCATTTGTCGCCACCCTTGGCACGATGACGATTTTAGGGGGCGCAACCGTGTGGCTGACAGGCGGGCGCAATGTGCTGTTCCGGGACGAGTTCATGCGTTGGGTTGCCTCTGGCAAGATCATCGGCAATATTCCGAACGTCGCGCTCTGGGCCCTGCTCTTCTTCGTCATTGCCGCTTTTGTGGGTGCTAGATCACATCTTGGCCGGGCGATCATCGCAACCGGTGCCGCGCCCACAACCACCATGCTGTCTGGCTTTGACGTCGGCCGGATCAAGATCCTGGCTTTTGTCCTTTCGGGTCTTGCCGCCGGGGTTGGTGGCGTTCTCATGGTTGCCCGCACCTCGGCAGGGACAATCCGCATGGGCGAAGACCTGCTTCTGGATGGCATCGCGGCGGTGGTCATTGGGGGAACCGCCCTGTCCGGAGGCAGCGGTGGCATACACCGCACGATCATTGGCGTTGCCGTCATTGCCATTGTCAAAAACGGGCTGAACATCGCTCAGGTGCATCCTTATGCCCAGACCATCTTTACTGGTATGATTGTCATCTTCGCTGTTGCTCTGACCCTTGACCGGACACGTCTGGCTTTTGTGAAGTAATCCCGATTGGCAGGTCCGCCTCGAAGGCAACTCCGGTTTGTCACGTAGCGCTATTTGGCGTTACAGCGCTTCTCTGCGCCACAGGGCGCCACATTTCTTGTTGTGCCAGCGGGGGGGATCATTCCACGGCGCGCAGGATCGCCTGAACACTTTTATCAAACCGGCCAGGGGCTGAGCGCCCAGTTTGCGACCGCTTTGGCCGGCATGTGCCGCCTGAGCACAAGCGACAGTTCAATGGGATTCCGTGCCCGAGCAAGGTGCCCCTGCTTTGGCAGCACTCAGGCTGCCGGCTCGGAATGAGTGACGTCCCGGACATCCCCTAAACTTCTCATAACCCTCTGTAATCAAGATAAAAGCTGATTTCACCAAGAGTTTCATTGTGCCCGTGATGTGCAAAGAATATTGTTAACAGTTTGACATCTGAGATATCAGATGGCAGTAATTATCCCGACTATAGGAGGAGTCAGAGTCATGAAGAAATTTCTAACGATGTCGACGGCAGCACTTGCCATGTTTGCCTCTGCAAGCTTTGCAGATGTATTTCTTATGGACGGTATGGTTCCGCGCGACGGCGAAAACCGCACCATCGAAGCGGGCGCTTTCCATAAGGACGGCCCGTGGAAGATCGGCTTCAGTATCTGGGGCTTCGGCAACACCTGGATGATTCAAATGGCAGAAGAGGCACGCCATGCCGCTTCGACCAATAAAAATGTCGGCGACTTTATCTTTACAAACGCAGATTCGAACCCGGCCAAGCAGATTGCTGATATCGAAGACATGATCGCGCAGGGCGTTGACGCCATCGTGATTGCGCCCGTGTCGCTCAGCGCTGTGTCCCCCATAATTGACAAGGCGACCGCCGCTGGCATTCCGGTGGTGGTTCACTCAACCGCCGTCGACACAGACAATTACACCGTCGACATCCAGGGCGATCCACACCACTTTGGCCGTGTCATGGGTCAGTTCCTAGTGGACGAGCTGGACGGTAAGGGAAACATCTGGGTATTGCGCGGACAAGCCGGGGTTTCCGAAGACCTGTTCCGTTATGAAGGTCTGCTGATGGCGCTGGAAGGCACCGACATCACTATCTCTTCAGAGCAGCACGGTGACTGGGCCTATGACAAGGGCAAGCAGGTTTGCGAAAGCCTGGCGCTGAGCGATCCGAACCCCGCCGGTATTTGGTCGTCTGGTGCGGCCATGACCCACGCCTGCATGGACGTGTTTGTCGAACTGGGCCTGCCGATTCCTCCGATTTCAGGGGAAGGCAACAACGGCTTCTTCAAAGTCTGGAAGGCCTCGGGCGCCAAATCTATGGCGGCCGTGTTCCCGCCGGCACAGGGTGCTGCTGCCGTTCGCGCAGCAATGGCTTTGCTGGAGGGAGAGGAAATGGTGCACCGCTATGTCGGTCAGCCCGATCCTATCCTGCAGGATCAGATGGATGACTACCTCCGCGAAGATCTGAACGAAAACCTTTGGTTCCCTTCCTCCCTCCCGGAAGAGAAGCTTCAGGAAATCTACGGCAAGTAGAAAACTTGAGCAAAAGCGAAGCATACGTTGTCAAACAACGCCTGCTTCATTGCATTGGGAGACACGCATGATTCAGGTTGAAAAACTTTCAAAATCTTACGGACCCGTGACGGTCTTGCAGGGAATTTCGCTAACCTGTGGCGATGGATCGGTCCACGCACTGACCGGTGAAAACGGGGCAGGAAAATCAACGCTGATGAAGTTGATTGGCGGCGTCACGCATCCGAACACAGGCAGCATCACGCTCAACGGCGAGATCGTTCAGTTCAAAACACCTCGTGACGCTTTGGCCGGGGGCATTTCCACCGTTTTTCAGGAATTTTCCCTGATCGAGAACCTGACAATTACAGAGTCGATATTTCTGGGACACGAACAAAGCACCCGGGCGGGGCTGAGCCTCTCCGAGATGGAAAAGAAAACCCGTGAAGTTCTCAGCCACGTCGGTCTTGAGGTTCACCCGGACCGGATGATTTCGACCCTGACTGTCGCGGAACAGCAGATGGTTGAAATCGCGCGTGGCATCTCTGCCAACGCCAGCGTCTTTATTTTCGACGAACCAACTGCCGCCCTCGGCGATGAAGATGTCACCAAGCTCAAGCGACTGATCCGTGAACTGCAGGCAGCTGGTAAGTGCATTTTTTACGTGTCGCACCGACTGGACGAAATCTTTGACCTTTGCGACACCGTGACCGTTCTTAAAGACGGCCAGCACGTTGCCACCCGCCCCATTTCGGACCTGACGGTAGATGCTCTGGTGTCGTTGATGGTCGGACGCGAACTCGGCGACTGGTTTCCACCAAAGCAGACCAAGACCGACAGAATGGCCCTCAAGGTCGTCGATCTCGTCTGTGGAGATCAGGAAAAGGGCGTTTCGTTCCAGGTGAACCAGGGTGAGATCCTGGGAATCGCCGGTCTCGAAGGTCAGGGACAGCGGGAAATCATCCGTGCGCTTGCCGGGGCCGAACCCGCATACTCGGGTGAAATGCACAGCCATGCAAATGGCGTGGACCACAAGCACCGGCTTAATGCCGGCGTGGGTGAGCAGGTTGATGCAGGCGTCGCTTTTGTTCCGGAGGATCGAAAGAACGAAGGGCTGTACCTCACCCTGCCCATCAACGAGAACATATTGCTTGGATGCCACCAGAAACGCGGTTTCTGGAGTCTGGTTCAGAACACCAACCGCATTGTCACGGAAATGATGGTCAGCATGAACATTGCTGCCTCAAGCGACAAACAGGTTGTCGGCACCTTGTCGGGTGGGAACCAGCAGAAAGTCATGATCGGTCGATGGCTGGCCTCGGGGGCGCATGTCTATCTGATTGAAGAACCCACACGCGGTGTCGATGTCGGCGCCAAGGCCGAAATCTATGTCTTGCTGCGTGAACTTGTGTCCGAAGGCAAATCCGTCGTCGTGCTTTCCCGTGAAATGAACGAGTTGATCGGCATGTGCGACCGCATTCTCGTTGTCCGGGGCGGGGCAATTGTCGCCGAAATGGACGCCGACAACGCCACAGAGGCAGGCATTCTGCACGCCGCCATTACCGACACGACAGAAACAGAGGCAGCGGCATGAATACGCTTCTTAAATCCGTGCCGGGAAATCTGGGGATTTCCCGAACCTCCCGCAAAGGCGGGCAAAACCTTTCTCTTCTGATTGTACTAATCGTTGCAGTCGGTCTTACCGTGACAACCGAGCAATTCCTCTCCGCCGAAAACGCCCAGAACCTCGTGGTTCAGGTTACGCCGCTTCTGTTGGTGGCTTTGGGTCAGACGATTGTCGTTCTGACCGGCGGGCTGGACGTCTCGGTTGGCGCCTTGATCGGGCTGGTGGCCGCAGCGATCACTCTCCCGATTGATCCCGCTGTCGGCATTCTATTGGTCCTGGGGATCGCAATTGTTGTAGGCACGATCAATGGCTCGGCGATCGCCTTTCTGGACATCCACCCGATTATTGCGACCCTTTCGACCAGCACGATTATTACCGGCATAGCCCTGTTGATCCGCCCCACGCCTGGTGGAGATGTCCCGGGCTGGCTGGCTTTGAGTGTCGGATCCGGATTTGCGGGCGTACCGTCCGAACTGGCCTGGTGCGTGCTTGCGATGGCGGCGGCCCTTTACCTTCTGGGGCGCACGCGGTTTGGCCTTTATGTTTTTGCCATCGGCGGCTCTGCCGAGAACGCCCGACTGGCAGGTATCAATGTCACGCGGGTGACAATCATGTCCTACATCACCTGTTCGCTTTTTGCCGCATCCGCCGGGCTTTTTCTGGCGGCCCGGATCTCTTCCGGAGATGCGCTGATTGGCCTGCCCTTCACGCTTGCATCCATCACTGCGGTCGCTCTGGGCGGCACACAATTCACCGGCGGATTGGGGGGCGCAAAGGGTACCCTGCTGGGCTGCCTGCTGCTCGCCATTTTAAGCAACGGCATGAACCTTTTGAACGTGTCACCTTTCCTTCAGTCCATCGTGTCGGGGCTGCTCCTGCTTTTGGCAGTTGGCTTTACCCGCCGCAAAACAATCGGGATCTGAGACGATGACCATGACGAACACTACAAACCAGGTGCGCGGCAATAACCCGATTGCAAAAATCGGGGTGGGGCTGCTGCAATTGCCACCCTCGATTTACGTTGTCGCCTGCCTGGTGGCGGTTTCTATTGCGATTGTTCCGATCCTGACAAAGCTGCCGTTTCAAATGGTCATTCTGCGTCAGGCGGCACCCATCGGGCTGGTGATCTGCGCGCAATTGCTTGTTATGCGGGCCAATTCCATCGACCTGTCCGTCGGCGGCGTGTTCATCCTGATGAATTACCTCGTCACCAGCACTTTATTGTCAGGTGTACCGGACTTCTTTGCGTTGATCCTTACGGTAATCGCGGCGATGCTTGTTGGCTGCGTGAACGGCTTTTTCATCGCAGTATTGCGCGCGTCATCCGTCGTCGTCACCCTTGCTATGGGGGCCATCCTGGTTGGCGTCGTGTTATTGCTCAGCTCTGGCCGCCCACCCGGGTCTGCGGGTGATTTTGTACGATGGCTGGGGGTCGGCAAGGTTGGTTTCTTTCCGATTGCCGCGATGATCTGGATATCACTGGCCCTGCTTCTTGAGTTGTTCCTGCGCAGGAGTGTCTATGGTCGGTTTGTCCGCGTGATCGGCTCAAACACCAATGCTGCTGGACTGTCCGGAATTCCGGTCGCCAAAACCCTGTTTGTTACACATGTGATGGCTGCGGGCTTTGCCGGGCTGGGCGGCATTCTTCTGGCCGGGTTTATTGGAATGGGATCGGTCAAGATCGGCACCGACGTTGTGATGACCTCTATCGCGGGCGTCATTCTGGGGGGCATCACTTTTGGACGTGGGCGCAAGAGCATCTTAGGCGCAATCCTCGCGGCCTATGCGCTTGCCTACATTTTCAACCTCATGACAGCGCTGAAATTTGACGAGCCTTCGAAACTCATTGTGCAAGGTCTCGTGATCTTTGCGGCGTCCATTGTCGCAAGCGTTAACACAAGAAAGCGCAGTTAACATGTATGACTACATTATCGTGGGCGCAGGGCCTGCCGGGTGTTTGATCGCCAACCATCTGGTCACGAAGCGCGACGCACGTGTTTTGTTGATCGAGGCCGGACCCGAAGACAAAGGCCCCCTGTTTCGCATACCCGCTGGCTTTCTCAAATTCTATGTCAAGAACAAGCACTACTGGGACTATCGCGCCGAGGATGAACCCCAGCTAGGCGATCGTGGCCCCAGAATGCAAAACGCCAAAGTCATGGGTGGCGGCTCTTCGGTGAACGCAATGGTTCATATTCGAGGGCAAAAGCAGGACTTTGATGACTGGGGGACATCGACCGGTATCAACGACCTGAATGGCGAAACCTTCTGGGACATCTATAGCGAACTGGAAGCCAACAACACATTTGGTGGCGAAGGGCACGGGGTTTCCGGCCCCTTGCATGTTTCGAACCAGATCACGGTGGATACCCTTTCGCATGCCTATGTCGCATCGGCCCAGGGGGCAGGTTTGCCATACAATCCGGACTTTAATTCCGGCGATCCCGAAGGTGTGGGCTTTTACCAGACGAATACGACCCAATCGCGCCGCTGGAGCGCGGTGGATGCCTTCATCCGTCCGCTCAAAAACGACAAACGTCTGACCATCATGCACAGCTCACTGGTTGAACGTATTGAATTTGAGGGGAAAAAGGCGGTGGGCGTGCGTGTTTCGCAAGCAGGTCGATCGCAAAGCATCAAATGCAGCAAAGAGGTCATCCTTTCGGCCGGGGCCATCGCGTCTCCTAAAATCCTGATGTTGTCAGGAATCGGTCCGGCAAAGGCTTTGCAGAGCCATGGAATTGATGTTGTCCATGACAACGCCAATGTCGGCGCAAATCTGATCGATCACTGCGAAGCCCCTATCGCAGCATATACCCACGACAAGCTTGGCTATTTCGGCATGGATCGCGGCATCAAGAGTATGCTGGCGGGGGTTCAATACCTTGCCTTCAAAACCGGCCCAGCGGCTTCAAACGGTGTCGAAGCGGGCGGCTTTTTCAAGTCGTCCCCCAAGGTTGACCGACCCGATATGCAGATTTTTGCCGTCCCCGGCATCTATCTGGACAAAGACGCTACAAATATCGAGGAATCCTATGGCCTCACTCTGAACGCCTGTATCCTGCGGCCCAAGTCCCGGGGGTTCGTTGGTCTGGCATCAGCAAACCCCGAAGATTTGCCCAGCATTCGCACAGGGTTCCTGTCGGACAGCTACGATATGGACACGATGATCCGTGGGCTAAAGAAAATGCGCGAAATCATGCAGCGGGAACCGCTTAAAACCATGATCAAATCGGAAGCCCTGCCAGGTGCCGCCTGCCAGACCGACGAACAGCTTACCGACCACCTTCGGAAGTTTACCAAGACGGTTTATCACCCCATGGGCACATGTGTTCTCGGCCAGAAAACCGACCCACAGGCTGTTGTTGACGAGCACTTCTCGGTCATCGGAACTTCGGGCCTTCGTGTCATTGACGCATCCGTATTCCCGGGGCCTGTCAGCGGCAATACCTGCATGTCTGTTTACGCCGTAGCACAATTCGCCACCCGGCAACTCTGAGGGCCGCCCGATCCCGTCACATCGGGCGAAGCCTGGCACTTTCATCTAGGCGGCGTTTTGAGTGGCTGCGATCCTGGTCGAAATGGTTGAGAACGGAAACCGGACGTACAGCATCACGGCCAAGCGGATGACTTCGGGTTGATCTTCAAGCAGCGAAGTGGGGACTTCTTGGGCATGGTTGAACGCTACTTTCCTGCTCCGCCCGTCTCAAACCGGGTTAATCTGGCAAAGCCAATCCGTTGCGTTGGAAGGTAGGTCCGGCTCAAAACTCATGCGTTCTTGTCACTTGCAAGAACCACAGTTTTTGACAGTTCTCGACTTCGGTAAGCTGCCATTGGCGCATCTGCAACGAATTACTGTATCGTCTCGCGACCAAGTAGTCGGAAAGGATTGCGGCGAAAGTTCGGTCCTGGATCGGGCCAATGTCAAGCCGTTCAATGCCCGGTCTGGCGACGAGCGCCGCACCTGCGAGCAATTGCCGCGCCAGCGATGACGGCGTGAAAAAAAGGCGGCGAAGTCCCGCGATGTGTAAACTTGTTTCCGGATGAATGCTGCGGCTATCTCCGGTGACCGGTTTTGGAGCCGCGCTGTAGAGCGAAAAATTTTACCGATGCAGAAGAATTCGTGCTGGTGCGCATGCAGCGCGAAAATCGAATTCACGGAGTGGGCTCGTTCCCGCCTCTCTCTGCAAAGGGAACAAATGTCAACTGTTTTCATTTCAAGCGCGATGCTCAATAGATTCAGTCACAATCCTGGGCCTGATGAAACACGGGCGGGTGCGACCGTGTTCTTTGGCCTCTTTTCCAGTTTCTGAGTTTGTTGGCCAAAACGATTGCTCATCCACTCCCCAACATCTGCCGTAATTCGTCCTGCTGCTTCTGCAAAGCGTTCAAGCGCGCCTCTAACTCGTCGGCGAACTGACTGAATTCGCGCCTCAAATTCGCGAAGTCGGTCGGCGAAGCGCTGGCGTTCTTCAAACCAGCTTCGAAGGTGGTGTTCAGTTCTTCGACAGCGCGCAAGAGTGCGGTCTCGAAGGGCGTCAGTTGGGGATGGCTCATGATTTACCTCGTCATGCGCGTTTCGATACAGATCGTTCCGCCGCCGGGATTGGGAATCGGACAATCGGCGATCTCGACGCCCTCCGGAAGGCTCAGGACTCGCCCGAGGCCGCCAAGGCCACGGGATACCCTCGTCCCCTCCAGCCCGAATGTCGCCAGGTTGATCTGCGGGGAGGATGTTTCTGGTGTCGGAAACGTTAGCTGCACAGCCATCAAAAGTATCCATGAGGTCAGCAAGACCCCCACCAGATAGGTCGGCAACATCGTCTTCCAGGTGACCGTCCGCCACTCGGTCCGGCTCGCGTCCAGGTCGCTCATTGCCTCCCGTATTTTCTCCGCCTGATCCTCGATTTGCGCCGCTGTCCGCCTGTGGATTTGGGCGCTCAGCTTTTCTAGATTTTCCAAATCTTGCGCGATTTTTCGCTGCGCGGCGTTCAACGCTTGCGTCAAATGCAGCTCGAAGTCGTGCAACATCTGCTTCGTCTGCTCTTCGGTTTCCTGGGATTGGTTCTCGATCTTCGCTTGCAGGTTTGCAGCAAAGTATTCATCTGCGGTCCAGTCTTCATGGAATATGCGATCCTCCAGTCGGAATGTGTGCTGGCTGCCTGACATGCCGGCCACACGCATGGTGATCCGGGTGTCGCGTCGTCTGGGTTTGCCGCCCTTGGCCTCAAGGGCATCGGCCTTGAGGCGTTTTTCGATTTGTTTTTCGGTCAGGGGTTTGAATTCGAAGTCGTCCAATTCGCCCAGGCCAGCACGAATATCAGCGTGGTTGCGGATTTCACCCGCTTCGATTTTCTGGGCGATCAGGGTCTGGATGGCTTCTTTGATTTGTTTCCGGTCATCGAGGTCAAAAACCGGTTTGACCATCCGTTTTCGTCGCGGCTCTTCCGGACTGACCCAGCCTTCACGTGCATTCCAAAAGTCTCGGAAGGCGTTGAAATAGGGTTCTGAACCGGGTGGGGCGGGATTGAATGAGCGGTTACCGTAAAGCTCAACGCGCGGGATCAGGAAGTGCAGCTCGACATTGCCCATATGCTGATGGCGGACCCACAGGATATTCGCCTGATCCACCTCCAATCCTGCGAAGGCGGCTTTCTCAAAATCCAACATGACTGCCGCCTGCTGGCTATCCGAGGGATCATCATCCGCATGGAACGCCACCACGCCGGACGTGTACCTCCATTTGCGGGTGTTGCTGTCGATCAGGTGGCAGGTCAGGTTGGGATCACCGTAGATCAGTTCTGGCAACACCTGCCGCCTAACGGTTTGATCGGGTAGACGCTTACGATCTTCGGTGTAAGCGGCGACCTCTTCAGCAAGCAGATAATCCACTGCTGCAGCGCCCGATCCATCGCCGTGATCAAAGAAGCGAACCATCATCGGGAATGCTCCGCGATGATGTCAGCAAGCTGGCGATCAAGCGTTACAAGCAGCGTACGAATTGCGATCAGGTCAAGGGCACGACCGGCCTTGCGGTCAGTGTTCAGCGCGCGCGAAATCTGGTTGAGATTGCTGCCCACACGCCCGACCGCCGCCAACAGCGAAGGATCGACCTCGGGGGGACGCGCCCGCCGCCGCATTGGTTCGTTGGACAACAGATGACGGGCGTAGTCAGAAAGCGAGCGTTCCTCGGCTCGCGCCTTATGAAGCCAGCTTTCGCGCTCCTCTTCGCTGCAACGGACGCGCAGGACACACTCACGTTTGGGGCGTTTCTTGGCATCACATCTAACCATGACAGCCACCTTCAGCGCACTCGTGCGCCGGGCTTGGGGTGAAGGGGAAAGGGCTTGCCCATTCCCTTCCAAGGTGCACGTGGCGTAGCCACATGCGTAACCTTGCTCCTGCCATCGAGTAGCACAAACAAGCCATCAATATGCTACCCCAGCCAGCCGCAAATCATCTTCAGACACCAATCCGCGCAACAGGAGCTTGCCCGCTTGTGCGATTGAGATATGTGCACACATCCAGTCGCAGGCTTTCACGCTCTCAGCAAGCTGAACCAAATATGCTACTTCGCGCTCACTCTTCTCAATTTGTGCTTTGCGCGCTTCTTCGACATATCGCTGCCAGCGTCGCTCACGAAACCAATTGTCCGAAAAACAGACTTTCGAGCGCGTGTAGCCCGCCGTTTCAGACGCGTATGATCCTACCGCCTCGATCAATTCTTCAGCCGTTACGCCAGCCTCAACACCGCGCAGAAACTCTTGGTGACATGACGCTTTGTTGCGCAGCCGATCTGCAGGGTAAGCAGACCAAGCCGCGTCGAAATCCGTGTCCTCACCTTCAGATGCATTCGCGCGCGTAGGTGGTTTGGGGATGGTTTTAGGATTGTTTGGGGTCCGCTCTGGACCCGGTTCCCCGTCCGCTCTGGGCCCGGTTCCTGGTTCAATGTGAACCCCGTCCGCTCTGGACCCCGTAGGATATTCGATCTTTTCTGCTGGCTCTGAGATCAATTCCAGCGTTTGGACGATTGATAGATTCAAATGATAGACGACGGTATAGCCGTGCTTACATCGTCGATGCTGCCCAGTTTCGATCAAGATACCTTCTTGAACCAGCTCGTTTACTGCGCGCTTGACCGTGCTTTCACCCAGCTCAGTGTGCCTGTGAATTGTGCCTTTAGAGCACCAAATTCCCGACCCATCGTCGCTGGCCTTGTCGGCCAAGAACATTATGATCTGCTTTCGGACAGGACTGCCGAATTTCCTTTCGGAACAGAGCTTGGCGACTTCCCAACTCATTTCAATCAACCCTGATCGTGTTTATGCGCCATTGGAAATCGGGTTCAAACATGAGAGCCAGAACCCGTTGGTAAAACACGATTTTGCTCGATCCAGGCGTTCAGGTCCGCGCCTGCATATTTTACACGCCTCCCGAATTTGATGAATGCAGGGCCAATGCGTCGATGCCTCCATTGAGCGCGTTTTGACTTGCCTGCGATGATGTTCAATTCCGGGTCAGAATCATCATAGATTCTTTTTTGGATCGAATACTTCGACATCAGTGGATGACATCCGACTTCTCCCAATATGTTGGTGTGAAATCGAACAAGAACGAAAGAGGACGCATCCTCTCGCAAAACCGACAATACAATTTTTTCAAAATTCGCGGCCACGCGTTCTTATTAAGAACCCACGACGAGCCGTATTCAAATTGACGACAACGCCGCTGTCGAATGGTCTGTCAAACTTCGTAGATTATGGGCCCCTTAGGCGCTGGAGGTTCCTCAGGACGGTGCGTTTGGAGCACATCTACGTACTTTTTCAGTTGGTAGTCATCCCGTTCAAGCGCTCGGGCTTCTCTTGCGTAGCGGTAAAAGTTGACCGGAATGCCCGCTTGTGAAAAAACCTCTTGCAGGCATTTACCAAAATCACCCTCGGGAACCTGCTCAGTAATGCCAAGTGAAATAGGCTTGTCAGAGTAAACTTCAAACAGTGCGCGCACGACAATCGCCACGGTGCGCGCCCGTTGATGCCCAGAATTGCCCCTGCGCTCTTTGGCGTATTCAGAGAACAGAGCATGGATGTGTTCCAATAGTTCCATCCATTCCGAAGGTGCCTCACAGGCGGCGTTTTCGACCCAAAGCGAGATGGGTGGCGGGAGAGCCTTCATCCGGTACAGTGCGCGATCCAGTTCAACTTTTGATGCGTTTTCTTCCCCGGCCTGTTCGAGGTGAATGACCGCTTTGACCAATTGTTTGGCTCTACGCGTCTCTTTGATTACTTTGCGGATGTCACCGATTTCTTGACCTTGATCGCGATGCATCCAAACCGGGCCTTCAAACTGGTTCAGCATCAAAGCCGCTGGCAAAAACGTCTGATTGTAGTCCATCGGTGCCTTCAGCCATTTTTCCAGGCAATGCGTTATCTCGTAGGCAGCACGATACATGATGTAGTCGTAGTTGGACGCACCGTGTCGCAGGGCGGGGAGTTTTGTTTTGCGTCCATCATCCCAGATCTCACGAGGCAACATACTCACACCACCTTTCCATCAACTTTCGCCGCTTTCCCAACAAGTCTGACCGCGCATAGGCGCGCTCGACGTCCGACCCCACCTTATGGGCTAAACTCAGCTCAGCCACCTCGCGGGAAACATCCGGCTGCTCGGCAGCCCAATCCCGAAACGTCGAGCGAAAACCATGAACCGTAATGCCCTCCACCTTCATTCGGCGAAGCAGCATCAGCATGGCCATGTTGCTCATTGGTTTGTGGCGCTTTTGACCTTCAAAAACGACGTCAGACCGAAGGGCTTTTAGTGGTTCAATGATTTCCAACATCTCAGGCGTTAAGGGGACGCGGTGTTCTTGATCCGCTTTCATCCGATCAGCCGGAACAACCCAAAGCTGTTGGTCAAAATCAAACTCTTCCCAGCGAGCATGAAGCACTTCGCTTGTTCGGCTGGCTGTGAGGCAGGTAAACATGAGCGCCTTTGCGGCCATCGCGTCTTTCGTCGCAAGTTCCGCATAGAAAGCGGGAGCATCTTTCCAGTGCATGGCTTTGTGGTGTTGCACCTTCTGCTTAACTTGCGGCAGAACACGAGCATCGCGGATCGTAGTCACGGGATTTTCACCGTCACGAAGGCCCTTTGACTTCGCCACGTCTAGAACGGCCTTTATCCGCTGCGCAAGCCGCTTTGCAGTTTCATGTTTCTCAGTCCAGACTGGCAATAGCACTTGCAGGACTTCGGGTTGACCGATCTCAGAAACAGGCAGGCGGCCTATTTTGGGGAATGCATAGTCGGCTAGAGTATTGATCCACTGCTGGCCGTGTTTAGGATTCTTCCACGTCGGCAAGCGTTCAATGTGAACTTGCCGCGCAATCTCTTCGAAGCAAGGTATCTCCTGTCGCCCGTTGTAGCGCGGGTTGATGCCCTGCTTTGCAAGCCGTCGATATTCTAGAGCTCGGTCACGCGCTTCGTTCAGGGTCACTACATCAGCTCCGCCCAAGCCGAAGTCTGTGCGCAACGGTTTACCTTCGCGATTACGCTGGCCTTTCACGGTGACGCGCACAATCCACCTGCGCGCTCCAGACGGATCGACCACAAGATAAAGGCCGTTTCCGTCGCCATGCCTCCCAGCGCCGAGCGTTCGAACCAGATTCTTAGTCAGCTTTCCGCTATGCAGGGCCATAATAAATACCACACTTCATACCACGCAATGAACAGAAACGAGATTAATCGAAGAAAGTTCAATGGCAACAACGAATTCAGATAGGTCAACAAAAACAGCCCCATAAAGGGTTGAATGAGTGCCAACAGAATTGAATGAAAATGGTGGGTGGCGGAGACGAAGGGATTCGAACCCTCGAGACCCTTCCGGGCCTACTCCCTTAGCAGGGGAGCGCCTTCGACCACTCGGCCACGTCTCCGCTGACCCGTCTATCAGCGCAACCAAGCTGAGAACAAGGGCGAAATGCGCTTTTTGGGAAAAAATTTCCGCGCGTTCAGTCGGAGATCCAAAACCAAGATCGCCCCGCCGCGATGTGATGCGGCAGGGCGATATATTACTCTGTTTGCAATGATCTGCGGAGGGCCGCTCGCGCAGCTTACGGCAGGATGGCGAGCCGCTTCAGGAAGAGAGATTTCACAGCGTCTGCGTCAACACCCATGTAGACATCGATGGGCTGGCGGGCGCTGTCAGAGGCAAGGCGGGTTTCGCCCGATGTCTCGCCCTCGCAGGACACTTCCATTGCCACAGCACGTGCGGTGAACAACTCCGGATGGGTACAGGCGATGACCGCCGCCGGATCATGCAGCGAGCAGCCGTCGAACTTTCCAACCGTTTCGTAGAAATGCAGATAGAAGACTGACATTTCCTGCAGCATGCCACCCAGTTCCGGTGATGTCGCCGCAATAGCGGAGAAATCTTCTTTGGTGCACAGGATACGGTGGGTCACATCAAGGCCCACCATTTCAACCGTCGCACCGGAGCCAAAGACGACGTCAGCCGCATGGGGATCATGATAGATATTGGCCTCTGCATGCGGAGTGATATTGCCACCCTCCTCAAGCGAGCCGCCCATGATGACGATACGTTTCACGTTCTTTGCGAACTCAGCGTCGCGCTGGATCGCGTGGGCGATGTTGGTCAAAGGACCAATCGGGCAAACCACCAGCTCACCCTTATGTTCACGCGCCATGCGGATCAGGAAATCAGCCGCGTCTTCGTCCAGCGCCTCTCCTTTGGGCGTCTTGGCCGGGATATCACCAAAGCCCTCGGCACCGTGCACATGAGCCGATGGCGTGAAGGGCGGCAAGACCAACGGAGTCTCCGCGCCATGCGCAACGGGCAGGTCCAGACCAGCGGCTTCCAGCAGACGCAGCGCGTTGCGGGTCGCAGTTTTGGTGGTCACATTGCCAAAGATCGTGGTGAGCCCCAGTAGATCAATGTCAGGCGCTGCCGCTGCGTAGAAAATCGCCATGGCATCGTCGATACCGGGATCCGTGTCGATGATCAGCTTTGTCATTTTTATCCTTCCGACTGATTAATCGTGGGGGTTTAGCATCTTCGTTAGCGATAACTCAAGCCTGCCACTTTCAGGAATAGGGGACAACTCTATCAAGAAAGTACCCGCCTTCGCTAGAAGACGGGCATTGAACGTTGTCTATATTCTGCAAGTGATCAGGTGTTGAACAGGAAGTGCAGAACGTCGCCGTCCTTCACGACATAGCCCTTCCCTTCGGCGCGCATTTTGCCCGCCTCTTTGGCGCCTTGCTCACCGTTGTGGGCGATGAAGTCCTCATAGGCGATGGTTTCTGCCCGGATGAAGCCCTTCTCGAAATCGCCATGGATGACGCCTGCCGCCTGCGGTGCCGCGGTACCTGTGCGGATCGTCCAGGCGCGGGCCTCCTTGGGGCCGACGGTGAAGTAGGTTTCCAGATGCAATAGCTCGTAGCCTGCACGGATCAGGCGATCCAGACCCGCCTCGGCCAGACCCATTTCAGCGAGGAACATCTCCGCTTCTTCCGGCTCAAGCTGGCTGATCTCCTCCTCAATCTGGGCGGAGATAATCACGTGGGAATTGCCCTGGGCGGCCGCCATCTCTGCCACTTTGGCAGAATATTCATTGCCTTCGACGGACTCACTTTCACCGACGTTGCAGACGTAGAGCACTGGTTTGGTGGTCAGCAGCTGCAGCATTTTCCAGGCCTTGGCGTCCTCGGCGTCGACCTCAACCAGACGGGCGGGTTTCCCCTCCTCTAACATTGCTTGCGCGTCCGCCAAAAGGCGATCTTGCTGCTGCGCTTCCTTGTCATTGCCCTTCAGCTTGCGCACCAGATTGGCGCGGCGCTTCTCAATGCTCTCAAGATCAGAGAGCATCAGCTCAGTCTCAATCACCTCAGCATCGGCCACCGGATCGACGCGGCCATCCACATGGGTCACGTCACCGTCTTCAAAACACCGCAGCACATGGGCAATAGCATCGGTTTCACGGATATTGGCCAGGAACTGATTGCCCAGGCCTTCACCTTGCGAGGCGCCTTTGACGAGGCCTGCGATATCCACAAAAGTCATCCGGGTCGGAATGATCTGTTTGGACCCGGCAATCGCCGCCAGCTTGTCCAGCCGGGCGTCCGGCACGCCAACTTCGCCGACGTTTGGTTCGATGGTGCAAAACGGAAAGTTCGCCGCCTGCGCCGATGCGGTTTTCGTCAATGCGTTGAACAGGGTCGACTTGCCGACGTTCGGCAGACCCACGATTCCCATTTTAAAGCCCATTTCGGCCTCCTGATGCCACTTGGGAGGTGCTTCTAGGCAGCATTTTGCGGTGACGCAAGCGCGCATCTCCGGCTCACGCCTTGGCTCCAATCCACCGGCACCTCTGCGCTGCATGATCACCGCTGAGATTGTCGGCACCGATGCAGAGCACATAAAAAGTCAGCAGGAGGTGCAACCATTTGGCGACACTCGCGTTCCTTTGAACAGGGCGTGATGCATTTGACCAATTGGGCAGTGGACATTTCCCTGATTTCGCAGATCATTTCAATCAAGCTGACCAACACGAGATTACGAATATGACTTTACGCACCTTCGTTACAGCAGCCCCCTTCGCCTGCGCCCTGATGCTGGCCAACGCCCTGCCCGCCACGGCTGGTGACTGGATATTCGGCGCAGGCTATTCAAGCTTTTCCCGCGAGGGCGCCGAGGACAGTGCGCTGGTGTCAGTTGAATATCAGCACGATGCGTTCTGGCAACGCGGCAATTTTGATGCGTCCTTCGGCGCGGCGCTGGACGTTCAGACCACCGGCGATCTGTTCATTGGTGCTGGCGCAGTCGGCAAATGGCACCTGCAACGTGGCTGGTTTGTCGAAACCAGCGTGATGCCCGGCGCCTACGCCGAAAGCGTAAGGCTGAACGACTTGGGATCCACCTTTGAAATTCGCAGCGCCATCGCCGTCGGCAAGGAGTTTGCAAATGGCAAATCGCTGTCGCTGGCTCTGACCCATAAGTCCAACGCGTCAACAGCGGACATCAATCCGGGGGTGAATTCACTGCTGCTGCGCTGGCACGTCCCGTTCAACGGCTAACCGGTCAACAAGCGGCATCTTCTGCGGCACTGTGGGGACAATGAGGCGCACGGGATTGATTTCCGCCGAAACATTCGGCACACCGGGGCGGACACATCTAAAAGGCCCGATCATGACCCGCATTGACGCCAAATTCGCCGAATTGAAAGCCGCCGAGAAAAAGGCCTTCGTCGCCTATGTCATGGCGGGCGATCCTGACTTCGACACCTCGCTTGAACTGGTCAAGGGCCTGCCTGCGGCGGGCGTGGACGTGATTGAACTGGGCCTGCCCTTCACCGACCCGATGGCGGATGGTCCAACCATCCAGCTGGCCGGTCAGCGCGCGCTCGAAGCTGGCATGACATTGGAGCGCACGTTGGAGCTGGCGCGTGCCTTCCGCGCCGAAGACAACACCACCCCCATCGTCATGATGGGCTACTACAACCCAATCTACAGCCGCGGCGTCGACACCTTCCTCAAGGACGCCAAAGAGGCGGGCATCGATGGGCTGATCGTTGTGGATCTGCCTCCGGAGGAGGACAGCGAACTCTGCTTACCTGCACAGGAAGCGGGGCTGAATTTCATTCGCCTGGCGACCCCGACCACAGATGACAAACGACTGCCCCGTGTGCTGCAAAACACCTCTGGCTTTGTGTATTACGTCTCAATTACCGGGATCACCGGTGCCGCCGAAGCCGAAGCAACCAATGTCGGCCCCGAAGTGGCCCGGATCAAATCACAGACAGATCTGCCCGTCATCGTTGGCTTCGGCATCAACACACCCGAGAAATCACAAGCCATCGCATCCGTTGCAGATGGCGCCGTGGTCGGCTCGGCCATCGTCAGCCAGATCGGTGCCGGCAAACCGGTGGGCGAGGTCCTCAGCTTCGTCAAATCCCTCGCTGATGGCGCGCATTCCGCCTAAGTCATTATTCAGTAACACCCTTTACTGAGGCCGCGCCGGGTTGGTGCGGCCTTTTTGCTGTGTCGAGATCATGGATTGCGCTTTCGCTCCTCAATTGGTAAGAATTTATTACCAAATCAGGGGTGGGGACAAAGCCGTGCCGGTCATTACCAATATCAACGATCTGAAACGCATCTACGAACGCCGCGTGCCACGGATGTTCTATGACTATGCGGAAAGTGGCAGCTGGACCGAGCAGACCTTTCGCGACAACACCAACGACTTTGAAAAAATCCGTCTGCGCCAGCGTGTGGCCGTCGATATGGCTGGGCGCAGCACAGCCAGTCAGATGATTGGGCAGGACGTTTCGATGCCCATTGCCCTCGCCCCGGTTGGTCTGACGGGCATGCAGCACGCCGATGGCGAGATCAAAGCCGCGCGCGCGGCTGAAGCCTTTGGCGTGCCCTTCACGCTGTCGACCATGTCCATCAATTCGATCGAAGAAGTCGCCGACGCCACAACCAAGCCTTTCTGGTTCCAGTTATACACCATGAAGGATGATGATTATGTGCGCCGCCTGATCCAGCGGGCCAAGGATGCCCGATGCTCAGCTCTGGTGATTACACTGGATTTGCAGATCCTCGGCCAACGCCACAAGGATCTGAAGAACGGCCTTTCAGCCCCACCAAAGCTCACGCCCAAGACCATTGCCAATCTGATGACAAAATGGACCTGGGGACTACAAATGCTAGGCGCCAAACGGCGCAATTTCGGCAATATCGTCGGCCATGTGGAGGGTATTTCCGACGCCTCATCACTTGGCGCCTGGACTGCAGAACAGTTCGATCCCTCGCTTGACTGGGGCAAGATCGCCAAGCTCATCGAACTCTGGGACGGCAAGGTCATCCTGAAGGGTATTCTGGACGTCGAAGATGCCAAGATGGCCGCCAAGCTCGGAGCAGATGCCATCGTGGTGTCCAACCATGGTGGCCGCCAACTCGACGGCGCGCTCAGCTCAATTCAGATGCTGCCTGCAATCATGGATGCGGTTGGTGATCAGATTGAGGTTCATCTGGACAGCGGTATCCGCTCTGGTCAGGACGTGCTGAAAGCGCTGGCACTGGGGGCCAAGGGCACCATGATCGGACGCGCCTTTGTCTATGGGCTTGGTGCGATGGGCCAGGAGGGGGTTACCCGCGCGCTGGAGGTCCTGCATAAGGAGCTGGACACCACCATGGCCTTGTGCGGCGAGAAATCCGTGGCTGATCTTGGCCGCCACAACCTCTTGGTACCGGAAGATTTCGGCGGACGCTGGCAGGAATAGCTGGCACCGCGCCAGCCCTGATCCGGTTTGCGACTTGCAATATCGGCCAATCCGGTCTATGCGCACGGCTTCACGCGGGGTGACAGCCTTGGAGGCACCCCCATTATCAAATTGGAGAATTATCATGGCTGGTCAGATTCCTGATCTTGTTTGCCAAGAACGTACGGGGTCGGGCAAGGGCGCCGCTCGTGCAGCACGTCGTGCTGGCATGGTTCCTGGTGTTGTATTTGGTGGCGATGCGGATCCCGTATCCATCCAGATCCCCTTCAACGAACTGCTGAAAAAACTGAAAGCCGGTCGCTTCAAGTCCACTCTGTGGAACCTGAAAGTGGAAGGTCAGGAAGACGTGCGCGTGATCTGCCGCGACGTTCAGCGTGACGTTGTCAAGGACCTGCCGACCCACTTCGACCTGATGCGCCTGCGTCGCACCTCGAAGGTGAACCTCTTCGTTCCTGTTGAGTTCATCAACGAAGAAGAAGCGCCCGGCATCAAGCGTGGCGGCGTTCTGACCGCCGTACGTCCTGAGGTAGAGCTGGTTGTGACCGCAGGTGACATCCCTGAGAAGCTGGTTGTTGACCTCGCAGGGCTGAACGTTGGCGACACCGTCACCATCTCGGCAATCAAGCTGCCTGAAGGTGCAAAGCCGACCATCGACCGCGACTTCGTTGTGGCCAACATCTCCGCTCCGTCGGGCCTCAAGTCCGCAGACAACGAAGAGTCTGAAGACGAAGCCGAAGCCGAAGCGGCCGCAGAAGAATAAGCTCCGACCGAAAGGTTTGGAACGTGAGAGCGAGGCCGGTTTTGGCCTCGCTTTTTTTGTCTGTACGTGAGCGAGGGCCTGTCGCGCCGACCACCTGCTCACCACAGAATGATATGCAGGGTCTGGATTTTTTCCCTGAAACGCGCGATGTAGCGCCATAAGACAGTTCCCCATCCCAAACACATCGTTGAAGTGTGCATGAAACTATTTGTTGGTCTTGGAAATCCCGGTGCAAAATATGCAGGCAACCGGCACAATATTGGCTTCATGGCTCTGGATCAGATCGCCAGCGACCATGGGTTCTCGCCGTGGAAATCCAAGTTTCAGGCACAGATCAGCGAAGGCGTTCTTGGGCGCACCAAAGTGCTGCTGCTGAAACCGCAGACCTTCATGAATCTGTCCGGCCAATCCGTTGGCGAGGCGATGCGGTTTTATAAACTGACCCCTGCTGATGTGACCGTCCTTCACGACGAGTTGGACCTGGCACCGGGCAAAGCCCGGGTCAAACAAGGCGGCGGACATGCGGGTCACAACGGGCTGCGGTCGATCCATTCGCATATTGGCGCCGACTATGGCCGCGTCCGCTTAGGCATCGGCCACCCCGGTCACAAGGACGCTGTCGCAGGCTATGTATTGCGTGACTTTGCCAAGGCAGATGAAGCCTGGCTCGATGACCTGATGCGCGGAATCTCCGACGGTGCCGCCCAGCTGGCCGCAGGGGACGGTGGAAAATTCATGAATGCCGTGGCGCTGCGCGTCGCCCCCCCGCGCAGCTCTGGTTCCGGCGCAGAAGGCAAAGAGCGTAAAGCTGTCACCAGTTCAAAAAAAGCAGCACAGCCCGGCACCAAGAAGACGCCTCGCCTTGCCGCAGAGGCATCCGCTGCTGAGAGCGCCGATGACACCCCGCCGTCGGCTATTGAGCGGCTTCTAAACAAGTTCAAGTAACCAAAGTTTCCGTTGCGTCCTGTTTGCGCGTACGGACTGCGGCTGGCTAGGCTCAGCCGTGTCCGAGGAGGATTATTATGCGTCGATATTTAAAGTTATTTTCTTATTTTCTCATTATCTTACTGATCTTCGCAGGGGCTCTTGCCTATTGGCAGCGCGAGCAACTGAGCCGGTTGATGGCCGTTAACTCGCTGTTTGACGAAGATCGCATTGTTTCCAATTTCTCAAATATGGACGGTGCATTTTTGACTGCACCGCTTGATCGTGGCGACGCCGCGGTAAGCGCCCTGCAATCCGGGGTGGAGATGACCTTACCCCCTGGCGCACAAGACTGGATCAACCGCCGCACAGTGACCTCCCTGCTGGTGTTGAAAGGCGGCCAGATGCGCCACGAGAGCTACTATCAGGGCACAGGGCCCGATGATTTGCGGATCTCTTGGTCGATGGCAAAAAGTTATCTCTCCGCACTCTTCGGCGTACTGCTGCGAGAGGACAAGATCCGCTCTCTGGATGATTTGGTCATCGACTATGCGCCAGAGCTGAAGGGGAGCGCTTATGAAACGGCCAGCATCCGCAACGTGCTGAATATGGCCAGCGGCGTGAAGTTCAACGAGGACTATCTGGACTACGATTCCGATATCAACCGGATGGGCCGTACTCTCGCGCTTGGTGGGACGTTGGATGATTTCGCCGCAGGCCTGACGGAAACAATCGGAGGACCGGGCGAAACTTGGCAATATGTGTCCATCGACACCCATGTTCTGGGCATGGTTATTCGTGGTGCAACGGGGCGCCCGGTCCCCGAGTTGCTGTCCGAGAAAGTACTGCGGCATCTAGGGTTGGAACGCGCTGGCTACTACCTGACGGACGGCGAAGGCGTTGCGTTTGTTCTTGGCGGCATCAATCAAACCACACGCGACTACGGGCGTTTCGGCCAGATGATCGCCCAGAACGGCCGCTACAACGGCAGACAGATTGTGCCTCAGGCCTGGATCGCGGCCTCGACCCGCCCATCCGCGCCGACCAAGGCAGGCCGGATCGGGTATGGGTTTCAATGGTGGATCCCGAAGAACGCGGTTCCGGGTGAATTTCTGGCCAGAGGCGTCTATGGGCAATATATCTACATCAACCAAGGCCGTGACGTGGTTGTTGTGGTCACCAGCGCTGATCGGGGATTTCGCAAACCCGGTGTTGCGGATGAAAACGTCAAAATGCTGCGCGCATTGGCGAAATCACTGTAGGATAGACCTATGGATCAGGACGACAGCATAAATGTACTCGGGGAGGCACTGGCCCCCTGTTCCACCACACCCTTGACCGGGTTCTTTAGGGACGGCCATTGCAACACCTGCGCGCAGGATCAGGGCAGCCATACGGTCTGCGCGGTGATGACTGACGAATTCCTGGCTTATTCCAAATACGTCGGCAATGATCTGTCCACCCCACGACCTGAATTCGGCTTTGCAGGGCTAAAAGCGGGTGACAGCTGGTGCCTCTGCGCTGGACGCTTCCTGCAAGCCGCCGACGAGGGCTGCGCGCCGCAGGTCAATCTGGCAGCGACACATAAACGCGCGCTGGAGATCGTACCGCTCAGCGTGCTGCAAAACCATGCATTGCCGGGAGATGCGATCTGAGGTCGTGACCCGTTACCAGAAACGAAAAAAGGCGCCCGCGATGCCAGGCGCCTTTTGTTTTCTTCGCTCTGCCGGGATCAGTCGCTGTCGCGACCTTCGGTATCCGACATATCGAACCCAAGGTGACGCGCGACGGTAAAGATATCCTTGTCGCCACGACCACACATGTTCATCACGATAATATGGTCCTTGGGCAGGTCGGGCGCGATCTTCATCACATGGGCCAGCGCGTGGCTCGGCTCAAGCGCCGGAATGATGCCTTCCATAGCGCAAGACAGCTGGAACGCCTCCAGCGCTTCCTTGTCGGTGATGGACAAGTAGTCGGCGCGGCCGATGTCGTTCAACCAGGCATGCTCCGGGCCGATGCCGGGATAATCAAGCCCGGCAGAGATGGAAAAGCCTTCCAGAATCTGGCCATCATCATCCTGCAACAGATAGGTCCGGTTGCCGTGCAACACGCCGGGACGCCCTCCAGTGAGCGAAGCACAATGCTGCATCTTTTCATCGACGCCTTTTCCGCCGGCCTCAACACCGATGATATTGACCGATTTATCGTCAAGGAACGGATAGAACAGACCCATCGCATTGGAGCCGCCACCAATAGCTGCGATTACGGTGTCCGGCAGGCGCCCCTCGCCCTCCTGCTCGGCCAGCTGCCAGCGAACCTCTTTGCCGATCACCGACTGGAAATCCCGCACCATGGCCGGATAGGGATGCGGCCCGGCCACTGTGCCGATGCAATAGAACGTGTCGTGCACATTGGTCACCCAATCCCGCAGAGCATCATTCATGGCATCCTTCAGCGTACCACGGCCAGAGGTCACCGGAATGACTTCGGCCCCCAGAAGGCGCATGCGGAACACATTGGGCGCCTGACGCTGCACATCATGCGCGCCCATATAGACCACGCATTTCAGGCCGAACTTGGCGCAAACCGTAGCTGTCGCCACGCCATGCTGGCCAGCGCCGGTTTCCGCAATGATCCGATCCTTGCCCATGCGGCGGGCCAGAAGGATCTGCCCAAGCACGTTGTTGATCTTATGCGCGCCAGTATGGTTCAGCTCATCCCGTTTCAAATAGATCTTCGCGCCGCCCAGATGCTCGGTCAGCCGCTCGGCGAAATAGAGCGGGCTGGGGCGACCGACATAGTTTTTCCAGAGATCATCCATCTCCGCCCAGAAACTAGGGTCGTCCTTGGCGCGATCATATTCCTCTTCCAGGCTGAGGATCAGCGGCATCAAAGTCTCGCTGACGAACCGCCCACCAAAAATACCAAACCGCCCCTGTTCGTCGGGACCGTTCATGAAGCTGTTGAATAGATCTTCGGCCATGGTTCTTTCCTTCTTCGCGGCGCTCGATATGAGTATAGCGCGGCCTGCTCCGGGTAAAGAGAGGTGCAGCGGATTCTAGGGTCTGATGCGCAATGTCGCGGCGCTAAGGTCAGGTGTGTAAGTAAGGTCAGTCGTGTAACGCCGATCTGCCCGCTTCAGCGGCGCGGCGCGCCAGCGGCTGCACAGAACGCGCGAATGCGGGCAGGATCCTTTACACCCGGCGCACTTTCGGCACCGGAGGCGACATCGACCTGACGCGCACCCGTGACGCGGATCGCCTCCGCGACATTCTCGGGCGTCAGCCCACCGGCCAGCATCCAAGGGGTGCGCCAGTATTTCTTGCGCGCCAGAAGCCCCCAATCAAAGGTAACGCCATTTCCGCCCGGCAAGACAGCGCCCTTCGGCGCCTTGGCGTCCACCAGAATCTGATCGGCAACGGCCTCATAGGCCTCGATCCTTTGAATATCCTCGAGAGTGGAGACCCCCAGCACTTTCATCACAGGCAGACCATAGCGCGCCTTCACCTCGGCCACGCGCTCCGGCGTCTCCTGCCCGTGCAGCTGGATCATATCCAATGGAACTGCGGTGATGATTTCATCCAGCATGGCGTCATCCGGATTGACCACCAACGCCACCTTGCACAAGCCGACCGGCGCCTCGACGGCGAGTGCCGTGGCTTCCTCTACGGTCACTGAGCGAGGGGATTTTGCAAAGAAATTGAAGCCGATATAGGCCGCGCCAGCATCAGCCGCGGCGACGATGTCCTGCGGCGTTTTCAGCCCGCAAATCTTAACCCGAATGTCCATCATGAGAGCGTCAGCTTGCTTCGTCGAGTATAGCAAGGACTTCGTCTTTGCCCTCGTGCTTCTGCTTTTTCAGACGATTGACCTCCCGCGAGAGCTTCTTGGCTTCGCGGGCCTTCAGATCTGCCTCACGACGATGTTTGTGTTCACGCAGCCATTCAATGATGAAGCCAATGATCAGGCCAACAGCGATGCCACCCAAAACAACCACAAACAGGGGCAGTTCAATGCGGAAATTATAGCCCAAGAACTCGGCAAAGGCTGTCGGCATCAGCTTGAGCTCAACCAGACTCCGATTTGCCAATGAGACAGAAATAAGGGCGATGGCAATCACCCCAAGATAGGCGTAGCGAATATAGCGCATCAGGCTTTTCCGTTCAGGCGGTCCCTCAAGAGTTTACCTGTCTTGAAGAACGGCACGTGTTTTTCCTCAACATGGACCGTTTCACCCGTGCGGGGATTGCGACCAACCCGCGCATCCCGCTGTTTCACTGAGAAGGCACCAAAGCCCCGCAGCTCCACACGGTCGCCGCGCGCCATTGCGTCGGTCACCTCTTCGAACACCGTATTCACGATCCGCTCCACATCACGCTGATACAGGTGCGGGTTTTCGTCTGCAATCTTCTGGATCAATTCCGAGCGGATCATTTCTCGGCCCTCCCAAGCCAAGCTAGGCACAGTTTCTATCCCACGACTATAGGTACAAAACCTCAAACCGGGAACAGTGGATGCAGGCCTGCCCCGCAAATAAGTCAGCGTTTGCCTATCATTAGGCGAGTTCTGGCGACTTCGACCCGCAAAGCCGAGATGGGATCCCCTCAATTCCGCTGCAAGCGGTCGCAATTGTATTTATGATTCGCAGTGATTTTTCGCCCCTGCCCGCTCCCAAGCTAGGGCAGAGCAGCCTGCGACAAAAAGAAACGGCCCCACCCCAAGGGGCAGGACCGTTCCAAAGTCTTCAGCCTAGGCTGGCTGCTGAAATCAGTCGCCTGTTTTCAGCGCGGCACCCAGAATGTCGCCCAGGGACGCGCCGGAATCGGAGGAGCCATACTGTTCGACGGCTTCTTTTTCTTCCGCGATTTCGCGTGCTTTGATCGACAGACCCAGACGGCGGGTCTTGCCGTCCACGTTGGTCACGCGCACGTCAACCTTGTCACCAACCGAGAAACGCTCAGGGCGCTGTTCGGCACGGTCACGGGAGAGATCGGAGCGGCGGATGAAGGACTTCATGCCTTCGTATTCCACTTCGATGCCGCCTTCTTCGATGGCGGTGACGTTCACGGTCACGATGGACCCACGCTTCACGCCGCCAACGGCTTCAGCGAACTTGTCGCCGCCTAGGGCTTTGATCGACAGGGAGATACGCTCTTTCTCGACGTCCACTTCGGAGACAACGGCCGAAACCATGTCGCCTTTGCGGTAGTTCTGAATCGCGTCTTCGCCGCGCTCGTCCCAGGAGAGGTCGGAGAGGTGAACCATGCCGTCGATGTCGCCGTCGAGGCCGATGAACAGACCGAATTCGGTGATGTTCTTGACTTCGCCTTCGACCTGAGTGCCCTCGGGGTGTGTTTCTGCAAACACTTCCCACGGGTTGCGCATGGTCTGCTTGAGGCCCAGGGACACGCGGCGCTTGGCACCGTCGATTTCCAGAACCATGACGTCGACTTCCTGGGAAGTGGAGACGATTTTGCCCGGGTGGACATTTTTCTTGGTCCAGGACATCTCGGAGACGTGAACCAGACCTTCGACGCCCGGCTCCAGCTCAACAAATGCACCGTAATCGGTGATGTTGGTGACGCGACCCTTGTGCACGGAGGACAGCGGGTATTTGGCGCCAACCAGATCCCACGGATCTTCCTGCAGCTGCTTCATGCCGAGGGAGATACGGTGAGTCTCTTTGTTGATCTTGATGACCTGAACCTTGACGGTTTCGCCGATCGACAGGATCTCGGAGGGGTGGTTCACACGGCGCCATGCCATGTCGGTGACGTGCAGCAGGCCGTCAACGCCGCCCAGGTCAACAAACGCACCGTATTCGGTGATGTTCTTGACCACACCATCCACTGCCTGACCTTCGGACAGGTTGCCGATGACTTCGGCACGCTGTTCGGCGCGGGATTCTTCGAGGATTGCACGACGGGACACAACGATGTTGCCACGACGACGGTCCATCTTCAGGATCTGGAACGGCTGCTTCAGACCCATCAGCGGGCCAGCGTCGCGCACGGGGCGAACGTCAACCTGCGAACCGGGCAGGAATGCAACTGCGCCGCCCAGGTCGACAGTGAAGCCGCCTTTGACGCGACCGAAGATAGCACCTTCGACGCGCTGGTCGTCTGCGTATGCTTTTTCCAAGCGATCCCATGCTTCTTCGCGGCGCGCCATCTCACGGGAGATAACAGCTTCGCCACGGGCGTTCTCAGCAGCGCGCAGGTAGACTTCTACTTCGTCGCCAACAGAGATTTCGGGAGCTTCGCCAGGGTTTGCGAATTCTTTAAGCTCAACGCGGCCTTCCATTTTGTAGCCGACGTCGATGATGGCCTGGCCCGCTTCGATCGCGATGACCTTGCCTTTAACAACGGAACCCTCTTCGGGGGTGTCCATTTCGAAGCTTTCGTTCAGGAGGGCTTCGAATTCCTCCATCGATGTGTCTTGAGCCATGTGGTCTCAGGTTTCCTTTACAAATCGGTTTTATCTGGCCGGGCGGTTGTTTCCGCCGGTCTTGAAGATTGGTCCTTATGAGGCGCAGCACAGGCCGGTCTGATCAAACAAACACAAAGGGCCGAGGTATGCCCCGACCCTGCTCAGAATGCCGTCCGTGCGTTAACCGCCTCTATAGTGACAGCGCGCTTAGTATGCGGATTCCCGCTCCGGCGCAAGGGAAACCGTCATCAGGCACCGAGGAGCGGCGAACGATCATGAGTTCGCAGCAGGTTCAGACGGCGCGTGATCACGGGCCGTGGAGCCGTTACAGCGACCGGATCAGGCTAGCGCCGCGCATCAATCGCCGCGATGGCCATCGCCACGGCCTCACCAATCGTGAGAGCACTGGTATCAATCAGCACTGCATCGCTGGCAGGTTTCAACGGCGATTCCGAGCGGTTGGTGTCGCGCGCGTCCCGCGCCTTCACATCTTCCAGAACCTCGGCATAGCTGGTGGGATTGCCCGCTGCCATCAACTCCTGCAAGCGGCGCTGCGCACGGACTTCGGCACTGGCTGTCACGAAAAGCTTGGCCTGCGCGCGCGGGCAGATCACCGTACCTATGTCCCGCCCGTCCAGAACCGCCCCGCCTGCACGGCGGGCAAAAGCCCGCTGAAAATCAACTAGCGCCGCGCGCACCTCAGCGATCACCGCCACTTTGGATGCGGCCTGCGCCACCTGCGCGGTGCGCAATTCTGGCCGTTCAAGATCATCCGGCAGCAGTGCAAGGGCGGCCTCTATCGGTTTGTCCCCGGCAAGCATCCGCGCGCCAACCGCACGGTAAAGCAGGCCCGTATCCAGATGGCCAAATCCGAAATGGGCCGCAACCGCCCGAGAAATCGTGCCCTTGCCAGCGGCAGCCGGGCCGTCAACTGCAACAGTAAAGCTCATGCCGTCGTCTCTAGCCGCGCCCCCAGCGTGGTCATCAGCGGGGTGAAGATCGGGAAGGACGTGGCAATAGGCGTGCCATCATCGACAGTCACGGGTTTCTGGGCCCCCATACCCATCACCATGAAAGACATCGCGATCCGATGATCCAGGAAACTCTCACAGGTGCCGCCGCCGGGCACACCTTCCGGTCCCAGACCGGTGACGGCCCACCAATCGTCACCCTCTTCAACCATCACGCCATTTGCCCGCAAACCGCGCGCCATCGCGTCGATCCGGTCACTTTCCTTCACCCGCAGTTCCTTGACGCCGGTCATCATGGTTTTGCCCGTCGCAAAGGAAGCCACAACCGAAAGCACCGGATATTCATCAATCATCGAAGCCGCGCGCTCCGGTGGGACGTCGATCCCCTTCATATCAGGCGAGTACCGCGCGCGCAGATCCGCAACCGGCTCACCGCCCTCTTCCCGCATATTTTCAAAAGTGAGATCCGCGCCCATATCCTGCAAGGTATAGAACAGCCCCGCCCGCGTCGGGTTCAGGCCGATACCCGGTACCAGCACATCGGACCCTGGCGTAATCAATGCTGCGCAAACCGGGAAAGCCGCGCTTGAGGGGTCACGTGGCACCGCAATGACCTGCGGTTTCAGTTCAGGCTGCCCAGTCAGTGTGATGACCCGGCCTTCGTCCGTATCTTCAACAGTGATCTCGGCGCCGAACCCCGCGAGCATGCGCTCAGAATGGTCTCGGGTGGCCTCTTTCTCGATCACAACTGTCTGCCCCGGAGCATTCAGTCCCGCCAGAAGGACCGCGGATTTCACCTGCGCGGAGGGCACCGGAACTGTGTAACGCACCGGTGTCGGCTCCGCAGCTCCGACGATTGTCATTGGCAGACGCCCACCCGACCGACCAACAGATTGGGTCCCAAACAGGGCCAGCGGATCGGTCACCCGCGCCATTGGTCGTTTGTTGAGGCTGGCATCCCCCGTGAAGGTAACCGTGATAGGAGAAGTCGCCATGACCCCCATGATCAGCCGCACACCGGTGCCGGAGTTGCCGCAATCAATCACCTGGTCCGGCTCAGCCAGACCACCGACGCCGACACCATGCACAGACCAATTGCCACCGCCATGATTGATGACCTCGGCGCCCATTGCCTGCATTGCCTTGGCGGTGTCCAGTACATCTTCCCCCTCGAGCAAACCCGAAATCTTGGTCTCTCCCACGGCCAGGGCGCCCAAGATCAGCGAGCGGTGAGAGATCGATTTATCGCCCGGAACCTCGGCAATGCCGGTCAGCGGATCCGCGCGGTGCGAGGTCATCGGGATGGGCGTACCGTGTCCGGACATGAGGAGCCTTTCGAAATGCTAGCGTTCACAATTGGACTACCCAATCGCTTGGTGTCGGTCCAGCGCGTTTTCCCATTGGCGCCACGCCCCGCAAGATATTGCACCACGCAGCAGGATCAGAGGCGACGGAATGTCATATAGTGAGGCGTACGGCCTTCGCGCAGGGCCTTTTGCTCATAGCGGGTCGAGATCCAGTCATCCCAAGCCACGCGCCAGTCATCCGGTCCCTCGGCCAGCCACTCGAACCCGGCCTGCGGCACCTCTTCCATGGTCTGGCGAACGTAGTCGGGAATATCCGTAGCCACCCGAAAGATCGCGCCCGGTTTCAGGCATTTTGCGAGTGGTGCCAGATGTTCCTGCGTGACGAAACGGCGCCGATGGTGGCGCGCCTTTGGCCAAGGATCAGGGTAGAGCAGAAACGCACGCAAAATCGACTGCTCCGGCAAGACATCCATCAGGTCACGGGCATCGCCGGGATGGACTTTGATATTATCCGCCCCTGCGCGGCGGATTTTGCCCAGCAGCATTGCGACGCCATTGATATAGGGTTCCGCACCGATGATGCCGACATCCGGGTTCGATTTGGCCTGATGTACCAGATGCTCGCCACCGCCAAAGCCAACTTCCAGCCAGACGTCGCGCCCGCCAAACATGTTCTGCAGATCCAAGGGTGTACGATCCGGGTTCACATCCCAACCCACCGCGCCGGGACTGAGCGAGGCCAGATCCTCGTCAATATAGCGCTGCTGGCTGTCTTTGAGCTGCTTGCCCTTCAGGCGCCCGTAGAAGTTACGCCAAGGCGCACCACTCTGATGTTTATCAACCGCGTTGGGCCGACTATCGCCGGAGGGCGCCTGGTTGGGTTTGGTGTCATCAGACATCGGGGATTTTTCCTATCGAGCGTTCAAAACCTGGCCGCCCCTCTGCCCGATGCAGCCGTCTGGGTCAAGCCAGCCACCGCGACGCCCCCGCTCTAGGGGGTCTCGCGCAGCACCCCCGCCGCCATCAGACGCAGCCGGGTCGGGTACCAGACATCCTCGGGGTTGGTTTTCAGCGTCTCAATCGCAAAGGCCGGATCCACACCGCGCTGCATCATATATTTTAGATGACGAAAAACTTCTGACTGCGTGTCACGGTAAATCCAGGTCCCGAATTCAAACGGTGTGGCCCAGTTTTCGTCCTTGCGCCACAGGCGATAATAGCTCTGCACCGCTTTCGGTGCCCAGTCGCGCTGATGAAAGCCAATCTTCGACCCGAGGGTCATCTGACGTCGATTGCCGGCCAAGAAGATATCAACACAGGCGCTGATGCATTCTCCGACCACCCAAGTATCCAGCGCGTGATCCTGAACAATATCCGCGATCGACTCACCCGCATAGACACTGCCTCCCCCACTGTTCAGCTGGAGCCGCGTTATGGCCGGGTTGGCATCCAGAATATCGCGAAAAGGTTCGATATCATCATCGCTGATTTCACCGGTTTCAGCGTGCTGCGTGCCGTCAACCTCTTGCGCAACCAGATTGTCTGTGTCGTAGATCAGCGTTGTCCCATCAATTTTGAACTTGGGTGGAAGCGTCTGCCGGGCCTGCGCCGCATGCGGCATCAACGAGACTGCCAGCACATAGGCCAATCCCCACAGCGCAAGCCGCCGACACACGCGCAGGTGCAGGATGAACCAGCAGCGAGACTCCATCCAAGTCAGCTCCATAACAGTGCAATTACAGAACTATACTGACCGCAAAATACCCGGATCTCCAAGTGCTTTTCGCATCTGAAACCGCCGGATGTGACGCCCAGACGAAAAAAGGCGGGGACACCCCCGCCTGTTCTCAACACATATTGGAAATATCGAACTGGGTCAGATCGCTTTTGTCAGCGCCTCAACCAGATCAGTCCGCTCCCAGCTGAAACCGCCATCAGCATCCGGCTCGCGACCAAAATGACCATAGGCCGCGGTGCGTTCATAGATCGGCTTGTTCAGCCCAAGGTGATGGCGAATACCGCGCGGCGTCAGATCCATAATCCGATCAATCGCCGCCTCAATTTTGGCCGCATCCACATCGCCCGTACCATGAGTATCGGCGTAGATCGACAGCGGTTTGGCAACGCCGATCGCATAAGACAGCTGAATCGTGCATTTATCTGCAAGCCCCGCCGCCACCACATTCTTGGCAAGGTAGCGCGCCGCATAGGCTGCTGAGCGGTCAACCTTGGTCGGATCCTTGCCGGAGAACGCTCCGCCACCATGAGGGGCTGCACCGCCGTAGGTGTCGACGATGATCTTGCGCCCGGTCAGACCCGCATCCCCGTCGGGACCGCCAATAACGAATTTACCGGTTGGATTGACGTGCCAGATGGTCTCATCGGTCAACCAGCCTTCAGGCAGGGTCTCGTGGAAATAGGGTTCTACGATGGCGCGGATGTCGTTGGAGGTCAGCGTCTCATCCAGGTGCTGGGTCGACAGCACCAGCGAGCTGACCCGCACCGGTTTGCCATTCTCATAGACCACCGAAAGCTGCGATTTCGCATCCGGGCCCAGCGTCGGTTCGGTGCCGTTCTTGCGCACCTCGGCGAGGCGCCGCAGGATTGCATGGCTGTACTGAATCGGTGCAGGCATCAATGCAGGCGTTTCATTGGTCGCGAAACCAAACATGATGCCCTGATCGCCTGCGCCCTCTTCCTTGTCGGCTGCGGCATCAACGCCTTGGGCGATATGGGCGGATTGCTCGTGCAGCAGGTTGGTGATCTCCACCGTCTCATGATGGAACTTATCCTGCTCGTAGCCGATGTCCTTGATGCAGGCGCGGGCGATCTCATCGATGCGGCCCATGTAATCGTGCAGTTTGTCCTGATCCGACAAACCCACTTCCCCCCGATGACCACGCGGTTCGTGGTCGCAAAGGTTTCAGCCGCGACGCGGGCTTCGGGCTCTTCGCTCAGAAAGGCGTCCAGTACGGCGTCCGAAATACGGTCACAGACCTTATCCGGGTGTCCCTCGGAAACCGATTCCGAGGTGAAAGTATAATTCGTGCGGGTCATGAAAGGTGCTCCGTTGGGTTTAGCCTGCCACGCCAGGAAGCCGTTGTGGCAGTAATCGATCCGCAGTACGCGGGGAGACGTGTGTCGTCAATCTATAATGCCCAGAGGTTAAACAGCTATGACCCGCGTGCAACTGTGGTGCTGCGTCGCAGCGCCAGCCCGCCAAGGACGATGCAGAAAAGAAACACCGGCAAATCTCCGGTCTTCGCATAAAGGGTTCGCGGCAGGGGTGCGGGCAGCGCCGCATCGAGATAGCCCGCAACGCCCAGGGGAAGGGCGTCCAAAATCCGGCCATATGGATCAATCATGGCCGAGATCCCGGTATTTGCGACGCGCGCCATTGGCAAGCCCTGCTCAATCGCGCGCATCCGCGCCTGAACCAGATGCTGATAGGGGCCGGAATAGGTGCCGAACCACGCATCATTGGTTATCTGGATCAGTAAATCGGCCCGCCCCGGTGCGGCATTCACATCCTGCGGAAACACTGCCTCATAGCAGATCAGCGGCAGCGCCTTTCCCACAGGCAGATCCAAAAGCCGAGACCCCGGCCCCGCCGCATAACCCGCCCCGGCCTGCGACGCAAAACCATGCACGCCAAAGCGCGCCATCAGATTGCCCGCCGGTATATACTCCCCAAAGGGGACAAGATGCGCCTTGTCATAGATCTGGGCAGGAACGTTGCTGCCCTCCAGTACAATCGCCGAGTTGTGATATTGCCCGTCTGTTCTGCGCTGGATGCCCAACATCACCGGCGTCTCCCCAGCGGCAGACACAACCTCATCCAAGACATCTTCGGCGTAGTTCAACATCAGGGGAATCGCCGTTTCCGGCCAGAGGATGAGATCCACCTTCGATCCATCAGCAGCAGGCGCACGCGAGTACTCCAACTGCCGTTCGACAAACGACCAGCGCAGGTCCGGGTGCCATTTCTGATCCTGAGGCGCATTTGGCTGCACAAGGCGCAGCGTATGTTCGGTCAGCACGGCAGCAGGGGGTCTGGGCAGAAACACCACGACGGCGCCCACTGCAATGACCGGCAACAGCGCAGCCACCGGGCGGTGGCGGATCAAGCCAAGTGGCACGGTGGCAACCAAGGTCAGGAGACTCAGGCCATGTGGTCCGATCCAAGGCAGCAACTGCGCAGCCGGGGTATCGATCCAGAACTGCCCGAAAGCGGCCCAAGGCAGACCGGTCAGGATATAGGCCCGCGCGAACTCCGCCAGCGACAGCACTGCGATGAGCAACAACAGCCTAGCTGCCCCTTGCCCAAACCGCACGGCAACACCAAATGCCAGCCCCCAAAACAGCGCCAACCCGCCCGCGAGGCCCAGAACTGCAAAAGGCGCCATCCAGGCATAGCGGTCTGCATCAATCTGAAATGGCTCGTAGATCCAGATCATGCCGACGGAAAAATAGGCCGTTCCCAGCAACCAGCCAAACAGCGCGCCCTGGCGAGGCGAAGACGCCTGAAGCAGCTGATATCCGACCATGCCAAGACAAAGCGGCACCAACCAAAGCGCGTGAAACGGCGCCAGCGCAAACGCCAGCAACCCGCCCGCCGCGACAACGGTAGCAGCAGGTAGGAACGCGGACCGTAGGCTGGTCACCGACCAGACCTTAGTGGTCATCCTGAACAATCCGGCAGCCGCACCCGCAATCGCTTGATACGGCGCGGATCGGCGTCCATGACCTCGAACTCAGGCCCATCGGGATGCTGAATGACTTCGCCCCGTGCCGGCACCCGTCCCGACAGCATGAAAACCAACCCGCCCAGGGAATCGATTTCCTCGCCGTCCACATCCTCATGGCTGGTCAGTGACCGCCCGATTTCATTCTCGAATTCATCCAGTGGCGTACGGGCCTGTGCGATGTAGCAGCCCTGCTTCTCGCGAAACCAGGTCTGATCCTCACCGGCATCATGTTCATCCTCGATCTCGCCGACAACCTGCTCAATCAGGTCCTCGATGGTCAGTAGGCCGTCGACTCCGCCATATTCATCAATCACCAGCGCCATGTGACGCCGCTCGGCCTGCATCTTGGTCAGCAGAACACCAATTGTCATCGACGGCGGCACGAACAGAAGCGGCCGCACCATGCCTTCGAGACCGAAATCCGCCTCGGTGCCGTTGAAGCCATGCATCAGGGCGAAATCTTTGAGATGGACAAAGCCGATGGGCGTATCCAGCGTGCCCTCATAGACGGGAATCCGGGTAAAACCGCTTTCGCGAAAAATCTGAACCAGTTCATCCTTGGGTGTGGAAACCGGGATCGCGACAATCTCCGCTGCGGGAATGGCCACATCCTCGACCCGCAGGCGGCGGAGGTTGATCATCCCATGCGGCTGGTTCGGCAGACGCGTGTCCGGACCGGCAGTCACGTCTTCTTCAGTCTCTGCCGGGGCGAAGGAGCCGAAAATACGACCCAGAAACCCCGTTGATTGTGCAGCCGCGACACTGTTGTCAGCGCTGCCCTTGTTCTCCAGCGCGCCCTGCGCTGCGTTAGAACTTCCGTCTATATCGTCCATCGTTCCTATCCGATACGCCCCTGATTGGGGCTGTCATCCAAAGTATATGGGTCATCGATACCCATTTTGCCAAGTATCTGCACCTCAAGACGTTCCATCAAAGTGGCGTCAGGGTCACGAATGTGATCGTAACCCAAAAGATGCAACACTCCGTGAACGATCAAATGGCGCAGATGATCCGCCAAAGGCTTGCCTGCATCCTCTGCCTCGCGTGCACAGGTCTCATAGGCAATCGCAATATCACCCAGCGGGATTTCGCCAGTAAAATCCGCCTCAGGCAGCAGTGGCTCGTCGCCCGCCTCCTCTGGCGAAAGATCCACTGCGGGCCAGCTAAGCACATTTGTAGGCTTCGCCTTCTGGCGAAACTCAGTGTTCAGCTCCATGATCCGTGCGTCATCGCACGCCAGCAGAGACAGCTCGCAATCGTCAACATCCAGACCAAAATGCCCAAGCACCGCGTGGATCGCCTGTTCCGCATATGTGATGAGGTCGGCGTCCTGCCAACGGCTGTCATCTAGGGAGATGTCGAGGGTCATTGTTCAAATCTCACAACCAAGGCTGTCCGCAGTCGCATGCCGATGTCGGCGCGGGTTCCATATGTCAACACCGTGGAACCCGGCCTCATACCATCCAACAAGATCAATCCGTGACGAATGTGATCAGGCGGGTTTCTCATCCGCCTCATAGGCCTCGATGATGGCGGCCACAAGCGGATGCCGCACCACGTCGCGCGATGTGAAGTAATTGAAGCTCACCTTGGGAATACTGCTTAGCAACCGCTCGGCATCTGCCAGCCCTGATGCTACGCCACGAGGTAGATCGACCTGGCTGCGGTCGCCAGTGATCACCATACGCGATCCTTCGCCCAGACGCGTCAGAAACATCTTCATCTGCATCGTTGTGGCATTCTGCGCCTCGTCCAACACGACAAAGGCATTGGACAGCGTGCGACCACGCATGAAGGCCAGCGGGGCAATCTCGATCTGCTTTTCTTCCAACAGCTTCGCCAATTGCTTACCCGGCAGAAAATCGTTCAGCGCATCGTAGAGCGGCTGCATATACGGATCGACTTTGTCTTTCATGTCGCCAGGCAGATACCCAAGCTTCTCGCCCGCCTCTACGGCGGGACGGCTAAGGATAATCTTGTCGACATGGCCAGTGATGAACATGCTGACCCCAACCGCGACGGCCAGATAGGTCTTACCGGTACCGGCCGGACCGATGCCAAATGCCAGCTCATGTTCGAACAGAGACTGAACATAGGCTTTTTGCGCATCGGTGCGTGGCTCGACCAGCTTCTTGCGAGTCTTGATCTCGACCTTGCCGCCCCGGAACATCTCCAGCTGGCTGCCGGGGTCGGCGACCTGCTCCTGCCCCATCCGCAACTCGCGATCAATGTCACCGGCCTCTACGCTTCGACCAGTTTCCAACCGATCATACAGTGCGGCCAGAACTGCTGCCGCCTGGTCGCGTGCAGCTTCTTCGCCCAGCACCGAAAGCTGGTTGCCACGCCGGACGATCTGCACACCGAGCTTTTGCTCAAGCGTCGCAAGATTGCGGTCGTATTCGCCGCACAGATCAATCAGCAGTCGGTTATCGGGAAATTCAAGCAGCGCCTCGTGGGAGGCATCCTGCTCCTGCGATGGGGTCAAAGTGCCAATGGCCAATCCGGTCTCCTGTCTTTGACGATGTTCTCTCAGTGTGCCCCTCGACTCGTCCCGGCGCAAGCTGCGCATCCGCAATTTCACGCGATTGAAACAAAATGGCCGCCCCGGGAGGGCGGCCAACAGCCTGGGTTCTGAACATCCGGGCTGATCCGATCAGATCGGATCCTCAACGCTGGAGCCTGATTTGAACGGACCAACTGCAGTATTTGGTGGTGCAACGCCAGAACACACCGGACGCCCATCCGGCGCCAGACGTTGCGACAAATAGCCTTCCACACCGTCGTCGATGATCCAGTGGTCACAGCCGGTAGGATCCACCCAAATCCCAGCCTTTAACTGAGAGAGATCCTTGCTGTCGAAACCGCGATCCACGGTCTTGTCGACCTTTTCGCCACAGGCCGCGAGACCAATCGCCACCGATGCCAGCAACGCTGCTTTAATGAATGACATAGACGTGCTCCTCAGCGCAGGCAGATGATTTCAACGCGGCGGTTCTGCGCCATGTTGGCGGCAGAATCATTGGGGACACGCGGATCCCGTTCACCGTATCCCCGCGCCTCAAGGATGCGCGCGCCAACCGATTGGCCGACCTTAGCAACCGCATTTGCCCGGCGCTGGGACAGGCGCATATTGTACTCATCCGATGCGCGACTATCGGTATGGCCGGTGATGATGAATGAACGCGCATTGGCGGACTGGAAAAACTCGCGCAGGCGCTGCTGTCCCGCTGCGCTGATGTGATGCCTGTTGGTGGCAAAGAACTGATCGCTGGGCATCACGCCGCAGATATCACCACGACGGCAAACCGGTTTTCCGTCGCGGGTAACATGCGGTGTCATGAACCCTTCGGCGCCATCATCCATCACCCAGTGTTCGCAACCGTCGGGATCCACCCAGATGGTTGGCACATAGCTCTGGCCGATCACAACGCCGACGCCTGCATCCTGCGCCATCAACGCACCAGCGCTCAGGCAAATGGTCGCGGCAGCAGCAGAAAGAACTCCGCCCAGCTGTTTCGTCAGTGATTTCAACACACCCAAATTCCCTTCACCAGTCGTTCGCAGGCGCACCTCAAGCATGCGGCAAGAGCCACTTGCAGATCCGTCTCGCAATATTCGCAGGTATAGGACGCAAATTGCAATCATTTGCTTAAGGAAATCAGAAGTTTCACGCCACCGTAGCACGATTGAGACCATGGCGCGGTCGACGCGACACCAGCCGTTACCACACCGCCAGTTACTTTTCGATCAGCGCACCCGCCAACGAGTTGGCACCGGAGGACAGGATCCGCACGCGGGCGAGATCTCCGATAGCCCGGTCACAATCCGCGACATGGACCGCATGCAGATAATCGGATTTCCCGACCATCTGACCCGGGAAGCGCCCTGCCTTCTCAAACAACACGGTGACGTCACGGCCTACCATGCTGTCCTGAACCTCACGCTGCTGCTTCGTCAGCAGGGCCTGCAGTCGCTGAAGCCGATCGTCAGCGGCGGCAGGGTCGACCTGCGCGCGCTCTGCTGCCGGGGTGCCGGGGCGGGTGGAGTATTTAAAGGAATAGGCGGTGCCATATTTGACCTCCTCCACCAGATCCAAAGTTGCCTGAAAATCCTCTTCGGTCTCTTCCGGGAAGCCGACGATGAAATCGCCGGAGATCAGGATATCAGGCCGCGCGGCGCGGATACGCTCGATCAGCCGCAGATAGCTTTCGGCGGTATGCGCACGGTTCATGCGCTTCAGGATCTTGTCCGATCCCGCCTGCACCGGCAGGTGCAGATAGGGCATCAGTTTGGCGCAGGTGCCATGCGCCTCGATCAGGTCGTCCTGCATATCATTGGGGTGCGATGTGGTGAAGCGGATGCGCTCCAGCCCATCGACCTTGTCCAACTCCCAGATCAGCTGTGCCAGCGTCATATCACCATTGGGACCGGCGCCGTGGTAGGCATTCACGTTCTGGCCCAACAGGGTGATCTCTCGCACACCGCGTTCGACCAGATCCTGTGCCTCTCGCAGGATGCGGTCCGCCGGACGCGAGACCTCGGCACCGCGGGTGTAGGGCACCACGCAGAAGGCGCAGAATTTGTCGCAGCCTTCTTGCACCGTCAGAAACGCGGTCGGGCCACGCTTGGCCTTGGGGCGGTTCTTCAGCTTCTCGAATTTGTCTTCCTCAGGGAAATCGGTGTCCAGCACCTTTTCGCCGGTCCGCGCCTTGGCTTCCATCTCCGGCAGGCGGTGATAGCTTTGCGGGCCAACCACCAGATCAACCAGCGGCTGACGGCGCATGATTTCCTGTCCCTCGGCCTGCGCAACGCAGCCTGCGACGCCGATCTTCAGATCCGGTTTCTCCGCCTTCAGCCCCTTGAAGCGGCCCAGTTCGGAATAGACTTTTTCCGCGGCCTTCTCCCGGATGTGGCAGGTGTTCAGCAGGATCATATCCGCATCATCGGGCGATTTGGTTTCAACATAGCCTTCGCCGCCCAGCGCCTCGGCCATGCGTTCACTGTCATAGACATTCATCTGACAGCCATAGGTCTTGATAAACAGCTTCTTCGGGGCGCTCATGGGGACAACCTTTTCAGCGGAGGGGTCGCAACAGCGGCGTGGCATAGCCGGAAACGGCTCTGCTTGCAATGCCGCCCCGATTACCCGATTTTAGCAGCAACCGCCAGATAAGGGCGTCGGCAGAGAGCAGCAGGCAATCGGATATGATGCATTCATCACTCGAGGGATTTCTCGAACATGCCAAAACGGCCCTGACAAAAGGGCCTGTCGCCCTGATCTTTGTCGAGGACAAGGTTGAGATCGCAACAACCCTGCGCCACCATCTTGATCTGGGCTTTGCGACTGTAGTGGTGTTTATGCCCGATGCCTTTGATATCCCCTATGATCTGGAAACACGTATCGAGCGTGTGCCGTATGATTGCAGCAGGCGGGATACCGTGTTTGAAGCCATAAACAAAGTCATCGCAGCCGCCGCACCCGGATGTTGGCTCTACTACTGCTACAACGCCGAATACCTGTTCTATCCCTTCTGCGAGACCCGGAACGTTGTGGAACTGCTAGGCTTTCATGCTGAAGAACGCCGTGACGCGATGCTGAGCTATGTCATCGATCTCTATGCCGGGGATCTTGCGGCGGCGCCGAATGGGGTTTCTCTGGACACTGCACATCTGGACAAATCCGGCTATTACGCCCAATCGCGCAACGATCCGCAGACGGGTCACCCGCTGGACCGTCAGCTGGATTTCTACGGCGGCGTGCGCTGGCGGTATGAGGAACACATTCCGGCCGCCAGTCGCAAGATCGACCGGATTTCGCTATTTCGCGCCAAACCTGATCTGCACCTGTTCGACGATCACCGCTTTAGCGAGCCGGAGTACAACACCTATGCCTGCCCCTGGCATCATAATTTGACGGCGGCCATCTGCTCCTTTCGGACGGCAAAAGCGCTGAAGCGAAATCCCGGATCCTCCTTTGAGATTGATAACTTTCGCTGGCACAATTCTGCGCCGTTTGACTGGCACTCGCGCCAGCTTCTTGATCTGGGGCTGATGGAACCGGGGCAGTGGTTCTGAAGGTCTGAACCGTCACATCGGCTCAGACCCTGATATCCGTCAGCGCTGCAACAGAACCGGGAACCAATCCTCGCGCAGGATCTGACCCGGTGTCATCTCATGGCCGGGATATGGCGGCGATGTGGGCCCAGGGCGTTCGATGTAGCGCGCATCATCTCCGACAAGACGCAGCGAAAAGGCACGACGACGGGAGCTGCTGGTATTGGCCCGCGCTCCATGCAGGGTGCGATAATTGAATGCGACCGCATCACCCGGCTGCATCTCCCATTCTTTGACTGTCATGCCCTCAGCATCTGGATCCGGAACCGACATGTACTGCCCCTCATCGGCAAAGAACCCTTCTTCAGACACCCACCGTGTCGGCAGGACCTCTTTCTCCCACCGGTGAGAGCCAGCGACACAGCGCAGTGATGCATCCGTGACCGGGTCAAGCGGCGACCAGAAGCTTATGGTCTGCTGGCCTTCAACAAAATAGTAGGGACCATCCTGATGCCAGGGTGTCGCCATGGAGGTGCCGGGCTCCTTCACCAGGACATGATCATGAAACATCTGAACGCGTTTGGACTGCATCAGATCTGCCGCCACCTCGGCGACGGGCGAGTGTTTGATCGCCCCTTCGAACTGAGGGATACGAGTCCAGTTGCAATAGTCGTCAAAGAAGCGCCCTGTCTGGCCCTTCTTTTCGTTGTTAGAGGCATAGGGGCCCGGCTCGACCATATTGGCCTCCACGCCGTCACGGAGCAGCTCCACCTGATCCGCGAAAAGCCCGCGGATCAGCACCACGCCGTCGCGTTGGAACTGATCGATATGATCCTGAGTGATGAGGGGATGAGGCATGGGGATTGTCCTTGGGGTCGAAATCTGGGCTGCGACGGCGGGCGCTGCGGCCCGCTTGCCCCCGATCTTGCGCACAGAGGTTGAGCATGCTCAAATAATATCTCAATATGCAAAAAATAATCTGATGTTATATCTAACCCTGCGCCACTACGAATACGTCTGCGCTATTGCGCAGCACGGCAGCCTCTCCGCCGCAGCGGCGGCGGTGCATGTCAGCCAGCCTGCGCTGTCCACCGCCCTCGCGCGGATTGAGGCGCAGTTGGGGGAGACCCTGTTTCTGCGCCGTCGTGGCGCCGCGGTGGTTCTCACACCGCAGGGACGCAGTTTCGCAGCACGTGCGCAAGCGCTGCTGGAGCAGGCTTCGCGGTTGGAACGCCAAGGCAGCGAGGATGCGACCGGCCAGCAGCTGACGGTTGGCTGGTTTACTGACCTCGCGCCCTTTCTGCTCGCCCCCGCTCTTAAGCGTCTTCGCACCGCCCTCCCGGGTGTCGCGATCCGTTACAAGGTCGACCATTTTGAACCACTGATCGCCGCGATGATCGCTGGGGATATTGACTTGGCTGTCAGCTACGACCTTGGCGTGGATGCCAGTTTTATGCGCGAGGAGCTGGTACGCAGGTCGCCCGTTGCACTGCTGCCGCGCTGCCATCCGCTGGCAGGGCGGGATCACTTGGCGCTGGCAGATCTGGCTGAGCAACCGCTGATTCTATCAGAAGAGGGGCACTCCGTGCGCCATATGCTTGGGCTGTTCAAATCTATCGGCACCCTGCCCCGTATCACCCATCGCGCCGCATCGGTTGAGCTGTTGTGCAGCTTGGCCGCCCACGGCGAGGGCATTGGCATCACCTACAGCAGACCACCCGGCACAAATTCCTACGACGGGCCCGGATTGGTCTCGATTCCAATCAGTGACGCGTCTGCGAAGGAGCCTCTTGTGCTGATCAGCCACAGCCGCGCTGCGCTCGGCAGCGTGATCCAGCGCGCACAAGGCATTTTGGCAGACGTGGTACCGGCCGGTTCACCGGATCAGTGAAGATCTTCAGATCTTGCGCAGCCGGATCACAACATCCACAGAGGCAATCTCGACGCCTTGCGGTGCCGCCGGGAGGCTCTTGATCACCAACTGGTCGGATGGCGCATCTGACAGACGCCCCTCGTCCTCCCAATAGAAGTGAGGATGATCATGGGTGTTGGTGTCAAAATAGCTTTTGGAGCCATCCACGGTGATTTCCTGCAACACACCGGCATCGCAAAAGGCGCGAAGCGTATTATAGACGGTGGCAAGGGACACTGCGGCCCCCTTATCCTTGGCAGCGTCAAACAGACTTTCAGCGGTGACATGGCGGTGTTTGCCATCGCCCACGAGCAATTCTGCCAGCGCCACCCGCTGACGAGTCGGGCGCAATCCGGCTGTTTCCAGCCAGTTGGTAGCGATATCTGCGGGTGTTGGCGTCATAAAGCAGGTCCTGCATAGCGTTGCTGGACGCATTTATAGGCCGAAAGGGTCACTGTATTCAATTCAATTTGCGCGGCGTCAGTATCTCCTCCTAGACTGTTACAGTTGAAAAACCCGAAGGCCACAGGCGGGATGCCGGTTGTCCCGCTGCGCCCGGAACCCTTGCAGGAGAGTCGAAACGGGTGCTACAGGGGGCCAGATAGACGATGATAACATAGGCAGGAGAAGCGCCAGCATGGCCGATTACCCCAGCAGCTTTGACAAAGACGATTTGCTAAAATGCGCCAGAGGCGAGCTGTTTGGCCCTGGCAATGCGCAGCTGCCCGCCCCCCCCATGCTGATGATGGATCGCATCACCGATGTGTCCGCAGATGGCGGCGCCCACGGCAAAGGTCACATCACAGCCGAGTTCGACATCACCCCTGAGCTGTGGTTCTTTGACTGCCATTTCCCCGGCAACCCGATCATGCCCGGCTGTCTTGGTCTTGATGGTCTCTGGCAGCTGACCGGCTTTAACCTCGGTTGGCGCGGCTGGCAGGGGCGCGGCTACGCGTTGGGTGTCGGTGAGGTCAAATTGACCGGTATGGTACGCCCGGATCGCAAGCTGCTGACGTACAAGATCGACTTCACCAAAGCGATCAAGACCCGCCGCCTGACCATGGGTGTTGCCGATGGGATCGTCGAGGCAGATGGCGAAGTCATCTACCAGGTCAAAGACATGAAGGTGGCCCTGTCCGAGAGCTGATCCGCAGCTTTCCTCTGGCCCCCTGAAACAGCATAGGAGTACGCAGCATGCGTCGTGTCGTCGTCACCGGTCTGGGCATCGTCTCGTCCATCGGGAACAATGCCGAAGAGGTCCTTGCCTCTCTCAAAGCAGGGAAATCTGGCATCGAAGCCAGCCCTGAAATGGCGGAACATGGCTTTCGCAGCCAGATCGCGGGCACGCTCAAGCTGAATGTGGCGGATCATGTAGATAAGCGCACCCTGCGCTTCATGGGCGCGGGCGCGGCCTATGCTCATATCGCAATGAGCCAGGCGATTGCTGATGCCGGCCTGTCCGACGATCAGGTGGTGAATGAGCGCACGGGCCTTGTTGCAGGCTCAGGTGGGCCATCTACATCCGCCATGCTGACAGCGCATCAAACCGTTCTGAAAACCGGCGCGACCAAGCGTATCGGGCCGTTTGCAGTGCCCAAATGCATGTCCTCCACGATCTCTGCCAACCTGGCGACGGCGTTCAAGATCAAGGGTATCAACTACTCCATTACGTCCGCCTGTTCGACCTCGCTGCATTGCATCGGCAACGCAGCCGAGCAGATCATGATGGGCAAGCAGGATGTTATGTTTGCCGGCGGCGGCGAGGAACTGGACTGGACGCTTTCGTGCCTGTTCGACGCGATGGGCGCGATGTCGTCGAAATATAACGACACGCCCGAAAAAGCCTCGCGCGCCTTCGATCAGGATCGTGACGGGTTTGTGATTTCCGGCGGCGGCGGCATTGTTGTGCTGGAAGATCTGGATCACGCCTTGGCGCGCGGCGCCAAGATTTATGCTGAGGTCACCGGTTTTGCCGCGACCTCCGATGGGCACGACATGGTTGCCCCCTCTGGTGAAGGCGGCGAACGCGCGATGCGTCTGGCCCTTCAGTCCCTGCCGGACGGCCGCAAAGTAGACTACATCAATGCCCATGGCACCTCGACCCCGGTTGGCGACGTCGGCGAAGTCGAAGCGGCCCGCCGCGTCTTCGGTGCGGGCAATGTCCCTCCGATTTCGTCCACCAAATCAATGACCGGTCACGCACAGGGCGCGGCTGGCGCCTTGGAGGCAATTTTCTGCCTTCTGATGCTGGACAACGACTTCATCACCCCGTCGATCAATGTCGACACCCTGGCCGAGGGTATTGAACCCGCAGAGGTCGCGACCCAGCTGGTGGAAAACGCCGGTCTGGACAGTGTGATGACCAACAGCTTCGGCTTTGGTGGCACCAATGGCTCAATGGTCTTGAGCAAGTACAAAGGATAACGGCGGATGTCAGGAGTATTGACGGGCAAGCGTGGCCTGATCATGGGGGTCGCCAACGATCGCTCGATCGCTTGGGGTATCGCCAAGGCCATGGCTGAGGCCGGAGCGGACCTGGCCTTTACCTATCAGGGTGAGGCATTCGGCAAGCGTCTTGAGCCGCTGGCGCAGAGCGTTGGCAGCGATTTCATGGTCGATGTCGATGTGACTGACGATGCCTCACTCGACACAGCCTTCGAACAGCTGTCTGCACGTTGGGATAGCATCGACTTCGTCGTTCACGCTATTGCCTATTCGGACAAGGCGGAGCTGACCGGGCGGTTCCTTGATACCAGCCGCGAGAACTTCAAGAACTCGATGGATATCTCGGCCTATTCCTTTGTCGAGGTGGCCCGCCGGGCCTATCCGCTGATGAAGGATGCGGGCGGTACTCTACTGACGCTGACCTATCAGGGGTCAAACCGTGTCGTCCCCAACTACAACGTCATGGGCGTCGCCAAGGCAGCCCTGGAAAGCGCCACGCGCTATCTGGCCAATGACCTCGGCCCCGAAGGGATCCGCGTCAATGCGATCTCGCCCGGCCCGATGAAAACACTGGCCGGTGCGGCCATCGGTGGGGCGCGCAAAACCTTCAAGCATACGGCGCAGAACGCCCCGATGCGGGACAATGCAACGCTGGAAGCCGTTGGTGGGACAGCTGTCTACCTCGCCTCTGACGCCGGAGCCTGCACCACCGGAGAAGTCATTCGCGTCGACGGGGGATTTCACGTCCTTGGAATGCCCCAGCAGGACAATCTCTGATCGCGACTATTCGCGACCAAAAGACCGAAGGGCACCCGCAGCGGTGCCCTTTTCTTATTCCGGCGCACGGCTCCCCCGCTGCGCTACCGACAATTCCCGTGCAAGCGTGGCGACTAGCTCGGCCGTTGGCATCGTCCGCGCTTGGGCGGCACCCTGCCCTGCCCATTGCGCACCATACCCAACCTCATCACGATTTTTTGCCGCCGCGTTCAGCGCCTTCCCGGCGTCATAAGCGATGGGGTAATCCGGGATCTCAACATCACGGTTCTGGCGCCCCCAATCGGTAAATCGGTTGCTCAGGCAGCGTGCCGGGCGACCTGAGATCACCGCGGTCATTTCCGTTTCGGGATTGTCGGCCAACAAGGCTGCCCGATATCCTGCGTCGGCACTGCTCTCCGGGCAGGCAATGAAGGCGGTGCCGAGCTGCGCCGCTGCAGCGCCTGCGGCCAGAGCATCGGCGATATCCGCCCCGGTCATCATCCCGCCTGCGGCGATCACTGGCAGCGTCTGTGCCGCCGCCAATTCGCGGACCAGCGGTAAGGTCTGCAGCCGCTCATCCTCACCGGTGGGATCAAAAATGCCCCGGTGGCCGCCCGCCTCCCACCCCTGCGCAACAATGGCATCGATGCCAGCGCGCTCCAGGCTACGGGCCTCAGTCAGCGAGGTTGCGGTGGCGAGCACTACGACACCTGCGGTTTTCAGTGCCGCGATGACATCCTGCGAAGGCAGGCCAAAGTGAAAGCTAACAACCGCCGGGCGCTGCGCGATCAACATGTCCTGCATGTCGCGATCTACGCAAAAACTGGTGTATATTTCGCGCAAACCCTGCGGTGGCGTCGCGCCGAAGCCCTGAAACACAGGTGACAGATGTTGAAGCCAAGCCGCCTCTCGCACAGGGTCTGCGGTCGCAGGTTGATGGCAGAACACATTGACATTGAAGGGCTGCTCGGTCAGCGCTGCTGTCTGAACAAGCATTTTCTCGGCCTGCTCGACACGTGCCGCGCCGATGCCCAGAGCACCGAGCCCGCCCGCATTGCTGACGGCCGCCGCCATTTCGGGCGTACTGACACCCGCCATTGGAGATTGCAGGATCGGCACGGATATCCCCAAGCGATCCATCAATGCTGCTGACGTGGAAATCCCGCTCATCTCACCCTCTTTCGCCACAAATCCTAATTGCGCAAAAGAGCCGGTTTGATGAGGCGGCGCAAGAGGCGCCACCTCATCCGGTCTTAGTTGATTGATACCAATTCGATATCGAAAATCAGATCCTTGCCCGCCAGCGGGTGGTTGGCGTCAAGGGTCACGGTCGCCTCGGTCACTTCAACCACGGTTACCGGCAGAACTTCCCCGGTTGGCGCCTGCATCTGCAGCTGGGTGCCGACCTCAAGCGGGATGTCATCGGGAATGCCTTCGCGCGGGATGGTCTGACGCGCCTCATCATGGCTGGGGCCATAGGCCTGATCAGCAGAAATGTTGAGCGTCTTTTTCTCGCCTGCGGTCATGCCAGCCAGACCTGCGTCCATACCTTCAATGACCTGACCGGAGCCAACGGTGAACTCAAGCGGCTCGCGCCCGTCGGAGCTGTCAAAGACGCTGCCGTCTGTCAGCTTGCCTGTGTAGTGGATGCGTACGGTATCGCCGCTTTTTACCTCGGTCATGGGACCTCCAGTTGGTTTCACGTTACAAAGGCGCGCACAGTATAGGACCCACCCCTGATGTAAACCCAACCGACCAGCGCCCAGAACTGGTAGCTGTTTGTCACGGGATGCACCGCATTGTGGCTGGAATTGACGCCCGTTTTGCGCCTAGGCTGACGCAACCGCAGGACACCGGACGGGAGACCCCATGGCGATCACAACCTGTATCTTCGATGCCTATGGCACATTGTTCGACGTGACGGCGGCCGCGCGGCAAGCCGCCCAGGAACCAGAGTTCCCGCATCTGGTCGACCATTGGGCCGAGCTGGCCAACCACTGGCGACTGAAGCAGCTGCAATACACCTGGCTGCGCGCCATCACCGACGCCCACACCGATTTCTGGCAGGTCACCCAAGATGGATTGGACTGGGCGATGGACGCCACCGGCCTCAGTGGGGATCCGCAACTCCGCAAACGGTTGCTCGATCTCTATTGGCAGCTTCAGGCCTATGAGGAGGTGCCGCAGATGCTGCGCGCGCTCAAGACGGCTGGGCTGCAGACAGCGATCCTGTCCAATGGATCACCCAAGATGCTGGAAGGTGCAGTCAACTCGGCCGGGGTGAGCGGGCTGCTGGACGATGTCTTGTCTGTCGAGGCCGTCGGGGTCTTCAAACCCGATGCACAGGTCTACGACCTCGTCGAGGAACGGTTCAACTGTCAGCGCGACGAGGTATTGTTTGTCTCCTCCAACGGCTGGGACGCCGCCGGCGCGGCGGGGTATGGATTCACCACCGCCTGGGTCAATCGGAGCGGCGAGCCCATGGATCGCCTGCCTTGGACGCCACATCATATCCTGAGCGACCTGAGCAGTATTCCGACATTGCTTGGGACATAACCCTGTGTCGCTTACATCAGGACCGCTTTCAGTCTTCACCACCTCGGATGGGATGCAGCTCGCCTATGACGATCCCGACCAAACAAGCATGGAGGGGCGCCCCCCCTTGCTGTGTCTGGCCGGTCTGACCCGCGACGGGCAGGATTTTCGATATCTTCGGCCGCATATCCGTGGGCATCGCATGATCACGCTGGATGCACGCGGTAGAGGCAGGTCGCAATACGCCGAGAACATTCACAGCTATTCAGTCCCGCGTGAAGCACAGGATGTGATTGAGCTGCTGGATCATCTGAATATTGATCGCGTCACACTTCTGGGCACCTCTCGCGGTGGACTGGTTGCTATGGCGCTGGCCGCCTTGCACAAACACAGGCTAGCTGGCGTGATCCTGAACGACGTAGGGCCAGAAATCCCTGCGGATGGCATCGCGCGGATCATGGCCTATGTCGGGCATCGCCCTGCGGCCAAAACTCATGAACAGGCCGCCTCGGTGCTGGCGGCACATATGGCCCCAGCATTTCCCGATGTGCCAATGGCGCGTTGGCGCGAGGAGGTGGAGGTTTTCTACACCCAGACACAGGACGGTTTGGCCCTACGCTACGACGCGCGGTTGCGCGACGCCTTACTGGCACAGGCCGCCGCCGGGCCGCCGCCGGATTTGTGGCCGCTGTTCCAATCCCTCAGGGGGGTGCCATCGGGCGTCATCCGTGGGGGCAATTCGGATATTCTCAGCGCCGATACCTACCAAAAAATGCAGTGCCACCTGCCGGAGCTGCTCGCCGTGGAGGTCCCGGACCGGGGTCATGTCCCCTTCCTTGATGAGCCCAAGTCGCTGGCGCTTATCCATCGCATTCTGGAGATTATTCAATGACATCCTTTGCCGCGATTGCCGCAGCTGCCGACCGCCTGAGTGGTCACGCACGGGAGACGCCGTTGCTATCTTCGCCGTTTCTGGACGACATTGCCGGACGCCGTGTGCTGATCAAGGCCGAGTGCCTGCAACACACTGGTTCGTTCAAGTTTCGCGGCGGCTGGGCTGCCCTCTCGGCACTGACCGACGACCAGCGACACCGCGGCGTATTGGCCTATTCCAGTGGCAATCATGCACAGGGCGTGGCCGCTGCGGCTGCCGCACATGCGACGCCCGCCGTGATCCTGATGCCGCAGGATGCGCCAGCCATCAAAATTGCCAATACGCGCGCGCTCGGCGCGGAGGTGGTTTTGTTCGACCGGGCCAAAGACAACCGTGATGCCATCGGAGCAGAACTGGCAGAGGCGCGCGGCCTTACCCTGATCAAACCCTACGACGACGCCGAGGTGATCGCCGGACAAGGCACTGTTGGCCTTGAGATTGCCCGCCAAGCTGCGGACCTTGACGTGAGCGAAGCGGATGTTCTGGTGTGCTGCGGTGGTGGAGGTTTGACCGCCGGCGTCGCGCTTGCTCTGGAACAGACCGCGCCAAAGATGACAGTCAGCCCTTGTGAACCTGAGCGTTTTGATGATGTCGCCCGATCACTGGCTGCAGGTGAAATCTGCCGGAACGAGGCCTCTGCGGGCTCACTTTGTGATGCCATCCTGACACCCGCACCGGGCGACATCACCTTCCCTATTCTGTCGCGTCTCTGCAGCTCCGGCATCGTGGTGAGCGAAGAGGACGCGATGCGCGCCATGGCGCTGGCCTTTTCACGGCTGAAGATCGTGTTGGAACCCGGCGGCGCGGTGTCTCTCGCAGCGGCCCTGTTCCATGGTGACCAATTGAGCGGCCCTGCCACAATCGCTATCGCAACAGGCGGCAATGTCGACGCAGCCCTTTTTGCCGAGGCGTTGCATCGGTTCGGCTGACTCCGAATGACCGCCCTTATCGAGTTTGGAGTACCACATGACCGAATTCACCATCGCATCCTTCAACGTGAAAAACCTGATAGGTCCGGATCAGGAATACTATAAATTTCAAAGCTACACGCCTGAAGAATACGCGTGGAAGGCCGATTGGATGGCCGATCAGTTGTTGACGCTGGATGCCGATATCGTTGGTTTCCAGGAGATTTTCGAGGAAGCGCCGCTGCGTGAGATTATCGCTGAGACCGACCGGCGCGGGCAGGAGGCAAATGCCGCCAGCCTGCCTGACCGTTCCAAACGCTATCATCGAAAGGCGATTTTCCGCAAACTGGCCTATACCCCCTACACTGAGGCTGAGCTGGCTTTTGCGCCCAACATAAACGACAGCGAAACACCAGGGAAACGGCGCCCTGGCCTCGCGATCCTTTCACGATATGGCTTCGCTGAACCGGTCGAGATTATTCAGGACCTGCCGCAACCTCTGGATATTCCGATGGCCTGCCTTGGTGGCGAAGAGGACGCGGGCTACTACACGCTGAGACGGCTGTCGCGCCCGATCATGAGGGCCCGGATCCCCGTTGCCGGTCAGATTGTCAGCGTCTTCAACTGTCATCTGAAATCCAAACTGGGTGAGTTCATCACCCCGCAAGGTGCACCCTACCCGCCTGAAACCGTGCTCACGGCCTATGATGCGGGTGGTCGCGCCTTGGGCGCGCTGCGCGCAGCTCTGCGCCGTATGGCTGAAGCCTGGGTGCTGCGGCGAATGATATTGGACGAATTGGAACAGAACCGACCGGTCATGGTATTGGGAGATTTCAACGACGGGGAAAACGCCGTCAGCTCCGAGATCATCAGCGGCGAGACACCGTTTCGGAATTATTCCTGGATGCTGCGCCATGATGCCCGGCACACCGGCGACCGTTACAGTGCAGAGGAGGATCGGCACATCCGCGAGACAATCGACAAGTTTCGATTGCGGTCGGCAGAAAAGCAATTCCTCAAAAAATCACTCCGCGATGTGGTCTACACCACCGCATTTGGCGGCGTTCATGAAAGCATCGATCAGATCTATATGTCCCGTCATTTTGATCCGGACTGGGCAGGCCGCATCGGAGAGATGGAATATTTCAGCGTCTTCAATGACCATCTGACCGATGGCAGCCACCCCGAAGCTCCCTACAATAAACTCGCCTCTGATCACGGGCAGATCATGGCCCACATGCGGCTCAAATCTGCCGATTAGGGTCTGTTTTGCGTATTTCTTCACGGTCTGGCCGACTTTACCTGACGGATAGCCCGCGTTAATAAGCGCGACTGAACACACCCCGGAGCCCCCTATGCCATTTGCTGACCTGGGCGATGTCCAGCTACACTACCAACTGGATGGAACCGCCGATGGACCTCCGTTGGTCTTTGCCAATTCTCTTGGCACTGATCTGCATGTCTGGGATCTGGTGGTGGAACGACTTCCAAAAGAACTGCGCATTATCCGCTACGATCTGCGTGGCCATGGCGGCACACCCGCAACACCAGCGCCCTACTCCATGGGAACATTGGTCCGCGACGCCGAGCGCTTACTGGACCAGTTGCAGGTGAAGGGCTGCATCTTTGTCGGGCTATCAATCGGCGGCATGATTGCGCAAGGGCTGGCGATCAAGCGGCTGGATCTGATGCGTGGGCTGGTGCTGTCCAACACCGCCGCCAAGATCGGAACCGCCGCCGCCTGGCAGCAGCGCATCGAGGCGATCAAACGTGATGGGATTGACGCCGTTGCAGACACCATCATGGAGAGATGGTTTGCCCCCGCATTTCGCAAGTCGCCCGAGCTGTCTCATTGGCGCGCCCATCTGCTCCAGCAATCGGTCGAAGGCTACATCGGATGCTGCGCGGCGATCTCCGGGACGGATTTTTACACCCCCACCAGCGGCTTACGATTGCCGACCTTAGGCATTGCGGGCTCAGACGACGGCGCGACACCGGCGGATCTTGTACGCGAAACGGTCGATCTCATCCCCGGTTCCAAGTTTGAGTTGATCCGCCGCGCCGGCCATATACCTTGTGTCGAACAGCCCGAGGTTTTTGCGGATCGTCTGATCACCTTCCTGACGGAGCAAGGCCATATTTGATGAGCCAATAAACCGCAGGCCGGTGCTTGCTCGGAAACGCACGAACTCACCCCAATATGTGGCACACACGGTAGCCGATTTATCCCATGATAAGATAACAGACCTGAACATATCCCAATTGCCGCCCACTACTGCCCCAATCAGATAACAGCGGCTATCGCACCCCTAGTGAAAGATCTCTGATGGCCGCTTCTCTCTTCGACAGCCAGCTCTATGCCTCATTGTTTTCCGCCGGAGATATTTCCCGGCTGTTCTCAGACAGTGCCGAAATCCGTGCCATGCTGCTGGTCGAAGGGGCACTGGCCAAGGCGCAGGGCAAGCTCGGCCTGATCCCGGGGGAGAGTGCTGCAGCGATTGGCCGCGCGGTGATGGAGGTCGCTCTGGACCCCGGCGCATTGGCCCAATCGGCCGGACAGAATGGCGTCCCGGTTCCCGGTCTGGTGAATGCCTTGAGGAATGAGATGAACGCGCCGGAGCACGCCCAATATGTGCATTGGGGCGCGACCTCGCAGGACATTATGGACAGCGCCTTGATGCTTCGGTTGCGGCAGGCACTTGCAGCAGTTGAGACTGATCTGCTCACCCTGCTTACGCAACTGTCCGATATGGCGGGCACTCATGCCAACCTTCCGATGGCTGCACGCACCTATGGTCAGTTGGCCACCCCGACCAGCTTCGGGGCCGTTGTGGCCACGTGGGGGCAGCCTCTGGCGGCACTGCTCGAAGAGCTGCCAGTGCTCCGCCAAACCTGTCTGCTCGTGTCACTTTCCGGTGCTGCTGGAACGTCCAGCGCATTGGGATCCAAGGCCAGTGAGCTGCGCGCCGAGCTGGCTGCGGGACTGTCGCTGGCGGATCCGCATCGCAGCTGGCACACGGATCGCAGTCCGGTTCTGCGGATCGCAGACTGGCTCACCCGCGCCTGCACTTTAATGGGAAAATTGGGGACCGATTGCCTGGCCCTGCGCCAAAGCGGCATTGACGAGCTGACAACCAGCACGGCAGGCGCGTCCTCAACCATGCCGCAGAAACAGAACCCAGTTGCCACCTCAGCGCTGATCGCGCTGGCATCGCAGGCGACCGCACAGCTTTCGGCTCTGCATCATGCCGCCGCGCATCAACACCAACGCGACGGCGCCAGCTGGTTTGGCGAATGGCTGAGCCTTCCACAGATCGTTTTCTGCGCCGCAACTGCCGCCCGGACCGCTGTCTCCATGACCAAAGGGCTGGCACCAGACGCCAAGCAAATGTTGTCCAACCTCCACGCTGCCAATGGGACAATCTATGCAGAAGCGCTGAGCTTTGCCTTGGCAGAACAGATGCGGAGAGGTGAGGCGCAGGCCGCGGTCAAGGATCTCTGCACCAAGGCTGCACAGCAGGATGTACCCCTGCAAGAGGTTGCTGCCGTGCAGTTTCCAGAGCTGGATCACGCAACACTCTTTGACGCCACCCGGCAACTTGGGTCAGCCCCGGACGAGGCACAACGATTTGTAAAAACAGTGGCCGCTCTGAAAGGCCGCCAAGAATCGACGTGATACACTGCTCATCAGCGATCTAGGCGGGCCCATCCTGCTCTCCCTGCGCCTATGTGCCTCGGGATACGACGTTTCACTGACGGTTTCAGACTTGCAGCCCTCCGCCCCCCGGTCCACCGTGGCCTGCAAACAGGGAGAGAGATCGCATGCCAATCATCAAAGCCGCCGTCTGCCACGAGTTTGGTAGCCCTCTCGTGATCGAAGATGTCCAGCTCGCCGCGCCTCGCACTGGAGAAGTTGAGGTGACGCTGGACGCCGTTGCGATCTGCCATAGCGACATCTCCTTTGCAGAGGGCGCTTGGGGTGGGTTTTTGCCTGCCGTTTATGGCCACGAAGCCGCTGGCGTGATCAGCGCCGTCGGCGACAATGTACAGGGCTTTGCTGAAGGGGACAGCGTTGTCGTCACTCTGATCCGATCCTGTGGCAGCTGTCCCAGCTGCGCAGGCGGTGCGCCAACCCTATGCGAAACCCCTTATGATGCAGTCAACGGCCCGCTCAAAACCACTGACGGTGCGCCGTTGATGCAGGCAATGGCCTGCGGTGCCTTTGCAGAGCGAGTGGTTGTGGATCAACGCCAGATCGTAAAAATCCCAAGCGAAATAGCCAAAGATGTCGCCGCGCTTATCTCCTGCGGCGTCATCACGGGCGTTGGTGCCGCAGTGAACGCCGCAAAGCTGCGCGCGGGCGAGGATGTTGTTGTGATCGGCGCGGGGGGCGTTGGCCTCAATGCGATCCAGGGCGCCCGCATCGCAGGTGCGCGCCGGATCGTTGCCGTCGATCTGAGCGAGGAAAAGCTGGAGATTGCCAAGGAGTTTGGCGCGACCCACACAGTCCTCGGCCGCCTCGATGCGCCATGGAAGGCGTCATACAAGGCTCTTGGCGGCAGAGGGGCTGATGTTGTTCTGGTCACGGTTGGCGCTATCCCGGCCTATGAGCAGGCCACGCGATATCTGGGCATCGGTGGGCGCATGGTGATGATCGGCATGCCGCACTCAGGCGCGAAAGCCAGCTATGAGCCGGTCATCATGGCCGCCATCGGGCAAGGCATGATCGGCTCCAAAATGGGTGACGTGGTAATTCAGCGCGATATTCCGTGGATGGTGGACCTCTATCAGCAGGGGCGCCTGAAGTTGGACGAGTTGATTTCCGGGCGTTGGAGCCTTGGAGACATCAATGCAGCAATTGCCGATACAAAAACAGGATCGGCGCGCCGCAACGTCATTCTTTTTGACCAATAGACCTCAGAGCAGACACGGAAGAACCTGACATGAAACTGCAAGATCTGGACATCATTGTCACCGCTCCCCCCGCTCCTGGCTGGGGAGGGCGCTATTGGATTCTGGTCAAGGTGACCACCGACACCGGCATTACTGGCTGGGGTGAATGTTACGCCGCCTCCGTTGGCCCTGACGCAATGACGCATGTGATCCGCGATGTCTTTGAGCGGCATATGCAGGGCATGAATCCCGAAAATATCGAATGGATGTTTCGGCGGGCCTATTCATCGGGTTTCACGCAGCGCCCCGACCTGAGCGTCATGGGCGCCTTTTCTGGCCTTGAGATCGCCTGTTGGGATATCCTCGGCAAGCATCGTGACCGGCCAGTTCACGCTTTGATTGGCGGGCGAATGAACGATCGGCTGCGCGCCTATACCTATCTTTATCCACTGCCCCATCACGATATTGATGCGTTCTGGAACACGCCCGAACTGGCGGCCGAATCCGCAATCGCAGCCGTGGAAAAAGGTTACACTGCGGTCAAATTCGACCCCGCCGGTCCCTATACGATGCGGGGGGGGCATATGCCGGTCCAATCTGACATCACCCAATCCGTCGCCTTTTGCCGCGCCATCCGGGAGGCCGTCGGCAATAGAGCAGATCTATTGTTCGGCACCCATGGTCAATTTACACCGGCAGGGGCTATTCGGCTCGGCCAAGCGTTGGAACGTTATGAGCCCCTGTGGTTCGAGGAACCCACACCTCCTGATCTAATCGCAGATATGGCTCGGGTCGCAGATCGGGTCCGCATTCCGGTCGCGACAGGGGAACGGCTAACAACGAAAGCGGAGTTCTCCGCCATCTTGCGGGCAGGTGCGGCAGAAATCCTGCAACCGGCCTTGGGGCGATCCGGCGGTATCTGGGAGACCAAGAAAATTGCGGCCATCGCCGAAGTCTTCGGCGCACAGATGGCGCCTCATCTCTACGCCGGTCCTGTCGAGTGGGCGGCCAATATCCAGCTTGCAGCCTCAATCCCCAACCTCTTGATGATCGAAACAATCGAGACACCGTTTCATGCGGCGCTGATTAAGCAGGGGATCACTGTGGAGGACGGTTTCGTGATCCCGTCAGACGCGCCAGGTCTTGGCATTGAGGTCGACGAAGTCCTTGCCCGCGCCCATCCCTTTATCGGGGATGATCTGCACCTCAACATGCAGGATGCCCCATGCAACTATGCCGAGGGCAACAGTTTTGTAGGCGGCGCCCCTCCTATCGAAGAATAACCAGCGCCACGTAGGAGACGCGCGCGGCGTGGCTCAACGGGGCCGGATCTTGGCCAAAATCTGGCAACCGGCGGGAGTGCATGTAACGAGGAAATACAGTCAGTTATCTTCGACGATATGTTGCTGCTGTTCACCCAGCCCATCGATGCCTAGCCGCAGGGTATCGCCCGTCTTCAGATAGATCGGGTCGGGTTTCTGCCCCATCCCAACCCCTGGCGGTGTCCCGGTTGCAATGAGGTCACCGGGGTGCAGTGTCATCAACTGGCTGAGATGCGAGATGATTTCGGCGACGGAAAAGATCATCGTACTGCTGTGCCCCTGCTGCATGCGCTTGCCGTTCACATCACAGTAAAGCGCAAGTTGCTGCGGGTCGGGAACCTCATCGGGTGTTACCAGCCAAGGGCCAATCGGGCCGAAACTGTCGCAGCTCTTCCCTTTGGTCCATTGCCCGGACAGATCCATCTGGAAAGATCGCTCAGAGACATCGTTGACCACGCAATAGCCCGCCACATGGTCCAACGCGTCTTCAACCTCGACGTATTTGGCTGTTTTCCCAATCACCACGCCCAACTCCACCTCCCAGTCGGTTTTCTGCGCGTCGCGCGGCAATACCACTGGATCGTTTGGGCCACTGATGGCTGAATTCGCCTTTAGAAACAGGATCGGATGCTGTGGGATCGCAAGTCCCGCCTCCTCAGCATGATCCCGGTAGTTCAGGCCGATACAGAGGAATTTGCCGACGTCGCCAACGCAGGGGGCCAACCTCGGCTCTCCCTGAACGATCGGCAAATCTGCAAGCGGAAGCGATGCCAGCTTCGCTTGCGTGTCATGTCCTAGTTCTGCGCCCGTGAGATCCGCGATATGCTCGCCAAGGTCTCTCAGAGTGCCATCATCGGCTCTGAGACCCGGACGAATACCGGCGCCACTATAGTATCTCAGTAATTTCATGGCAGTCGCCTCCCCTCGATCCCAAACGCCCGCGCCTCTCATGGACGCGTAAACAGTGCCTCAAAAGCGATCAGCTCGACACATAGCCTGCAACGACTTGCAACAGTTTAAACGCGGTCGCCGCATCGTTTTCTACAACCGCAAGGAACTCCTCCTCACCAATCCTCAAACAGGTCAAGTCGGTTTCCGCAATCATGCTGAGGGCACGGGGTTCCTTCCGGATCAGACCCAATTCGCCGACCAGACGACCTGCGCCGACCTTGGCAACCAAGCGATGTGCCTCCCCGTCCTGCGGCAGGTATAGCCCTGCCTCCCCCTCCAGCACCATATACGCGCCATCGCTGGCCTCATCGTCTTTCAGAAACACGGTGTCACCAGCCTTCGCCGTGTACCAGCGCGCGCCAAAGGCCAGCAGACGCAGCTGACGGCGATTGAGTTCGGAGAACAGCTCTGTCTGCTCCAGCGCTCTGAGTTTGCGCGCAAGGTCCGCACTCCCCGCGCCATCACTGACCGCATCCGCAACCGGGCTGTCGCTGACCAGTCGCCCCTGACGCAGTTCATAGTAGCCGTCGAAAACATCCGGGCTTTCGAAGCTGCTGCCAAGGTAAATCAGCGTGGTGTCCGGCAACAGCTGGCGCAGATTCTTATGGATCGCGATCCGAGTGTCGAGGTCATAACTCGCCATGGCGGCATCCAAGATCAAGATATCGGGACGTTTGATGGACGCTCGTGAGAACGCAAGCGGCTCCGCAAAACTGGCTGCAAGCCCCTGCCCGCCCAGCGCAATCGGCAGATCAAAGATCAGCTCAACCACGTGATCACGGACACCGTTCTTCACCAGCACATCCGAGACAAGTTTCTGCACCTCTTCCGCCCGCCCGCCGGCGCTATCGGAAATTTTGCCGAACAGGGCGTTTTCCAGAACCGTCAAGCCAGGTGCAAATGCCCGGTCATCAAGCGGTTCGAAAATATCATCCAGCGTCGCCATCAACTGGCTGGAATGACTCTGCCGGAAGGCCAGAATACGCTCTTCTATCTCACTGCTGAACGCCGCGCCGATCTGCTCAGCTGAAATGCTGAAAGGAACGATCAGCAACCGCGCCAGCTCCTCATGGCTCAGCGCGGAGACACCATCGTTACGGGTCTTGTCCACCAGCGCGAGCGCGCCCTCATAGGCCGAGGCCTCCAGACCCAGCTTGCGGAACAGCGGATGATCGGTGCCATCGATACCAAAGATCTGCCGCAGCATTTCCACGACATCACGGCTAAGGGCCACAAGATCCGCGTCCAGATTGAGGTCACGCAGTTGATCAAGGAAATCGTCCTGTTGGCGCAGCACGTCTTCGCTCATGCGGCCCTGTGTGGTCGCATATAACAGGTTTTCCGCCACTGGCAGTGCCGGGTTGTAGCGATCAGGTGCCAAGAAATGCACATAGTCATCTAGGCCCGCGTCGATGACGGCCTGCTGCACGGTACCCCGCAGATCGACGAGTTGCTGCGCCAGTTCCGGGTGGCTTGAGGCCTCAAAGCGTTGCTCGACCCCACGGCGAAACAGCGCGGTGTCGGATCCAATGCCTGAAACCAGCCTGAGCCACCAGTCGCGCAGCTCCGCCTCGCTGGAGAACCCGGCGAGGGCCGGATCCAGCCACGACGCGTCGAGCGGATCGGGACTATTGCCTGCACGCTGCGCCACATCATACCGCCGCAGATCCTGTGCGGCTCCCAGTGGCCGCTGTCGGATCGGCATCATCACATTGTCGCCGAACGACCCCTGAAACAACACCGGTCGGGAGGTGGCATGTCCGATACGTGCGGCGATCACCGCCTGATGAATGTCGCGCATATCCTGGCCATCAATCAAAACCTCACCGGCCGAGGGCAGCAATTCCCGGGTCAGCAGCCCCGCCAAGGCGCGGCGGTCTTCCTCCGACGGGGCGGCGACGCCAATCACCTTCCCTGCCGGGAACCGCGCGTTCAGATCTTCCAGAACGAGATTGCCATTGGCGTCACGAACATTGACCCCCTCAACGACGATATCACCCTTCAGGCGCTGCAATTCATCCGGTGCGCCAGTCATCAACGCCTCGTCAACCATTCCCGGAGGATCGAACCGCTCCAGAATGACATCCCAACGCAACGCCATATCCTGCGTCTGGTTGTAGTAGGCCAGCAACTCCTTCCAGGGAGACGCCAAATCCTTGTAGGCTGCGAGAGCTGCAACCAACGCGCCAAGCGAGACCTTGCCCTCCAGCACCAGGTAGCCGCCCACCGCGTAGAACAGGAACGGCGTCAACTGCGTAATGAAGTTGTTGAGAAACTTCATGAAGAATTTCTTCTGATAGATCTCAAACCGGATGTCATAAAGCCAGCCAAGCCGGTCAGTGATCACAGCCATCCGGTAGCGCCAGCCGCCATTCAGACGCAGGGTCGACGCCCCCGCCGCGCTCTCTCCTATTTCAGAGGCCAAGGCCCGGATCTGGCGAATGCGTTTCTTGTTCAGCAGGTTGATCTGGCGCTGCAACATCGGAATCAACCAGCCCTGCAACGGAATAAGCGCAACAGCCGCCAGCCCGAACCAGACATTCTGCATGAACAGAAAATACAGGATGGTCAGCATTTGACCCGCCTGCAGAACCGGCTGGCTGACCGCATCCCCCATAAGCCCGCCCATGGGCTCGCTCTCGGATGTGATCATGGAGACCAATTCACCCTGGCTGACCCGCTCGAAATACGGCTGCGGAAACCTTAGCACACGTGAGATCAGCCGATAACGAAACCGTCGCAACATCCGCTCGGCCAGAATACCCTTCATCGTGTTGATGCGCATCTTCAAGAGGCCATGGGCCAGCACCGCCAGAAGGAACCCGCCGCACAATAGCCAGAGGTAGTGCAGCTGGGTCAGCTCATATCCAAACAGATCAATGCTGGAACTTTGAGCACCGATAGCATCATTGATGATGCGCTTTGGCAGTTCCAGCGTCAGATACAGTAATGGAAACAGGCAGGCAGTAACCACCAGCAAGACCATCTGGTCGCGCTTGGAGTAAGTCCAGATAAACCGAAAGAGAGTGCGTTCTATGGGACGGCTCCGAAATGGCGACAGTTGCGGAAACGGATCCTGATATGCCTAGCCCGGATTACCTGTTGCAGGCAATGGCAACAGGGCGATCCCCCCATCGAAGTTCGTTCACAAGCCTCATGACAACACTAAGTTCCGGCACAGTTGACGGTGCGTCGTGACGAATACTGTTACAGGCCATTTGCCTGCATCAAAAAAATACGTAAGCTTTCAGAGCTCGCGACACAAAATGAGGCCGTTCCTTTGTCAGATCCTCTCGCATCCCTGTTGGGATTGCTCTGCCTGCTTCAGATCAAGCACATGTTTGCCGATTTTTATCTGCAGACGCCTAAAATGCTGTCAGGCCGCGGGGAATATCTGCATGCGGGGCGCGCGCAACATGCCGGGGTTCATGTATTGGGATCGATCATCGCCTTTGTGATTATGGGGGCACCGGTCGGGTTTGTTCTGATTATCTGCGCACTGGAATGGGTCGCCCATTTCAATATCGACTATTGCAAGGCCTGCTATTCCAAACGCAAGGAGCTGGCGCCCGATATGGCTGTCTATTGGCGTGCAATGGGGACCGATCAGGCGCTGCACCAGCTTACCTATCTGGCGATGGCAGCGGCCTGGGCTCATGTGAGTTTCGGATAGATCCCCCCGGAGACGAGCGGCGCGACCCCGTCACCAATTCGGCCCGTCCTAGGGCGCCACGGGTTCGTCGCGTTTAATCGTCCGCAGAACCACATTTGTCTGCGCGCTGGCCACCGCAGGCAAGCGGAACAGAAACTCCTCCAGAAATCGGTTGTAGGCGTCCAGATCAGGCGCCAGCACGCGCAGGTGATAGTCTGACTGCCCAGTGGTCGCATAACATTCCTGAACCAGACGGCTGGTTTCCACGGCCCTGATGAAATCCGCCAGCTTATCGCGATCATGGCGTGTCAGCTGGACATGAACGATGGCATGAAACCCCAGCCCCATCGCCTTTGCATTCACCACGGCACCGTAACGTTCGATGATGCCAGCCTCCTCAAGCATACGCACCCGTCGCCACAGCGCTGAGGTGGACATGCCGACTGCGTCAGCCAGATCCGCATTCGACATCCGCGCATCCTGCTGAAGGAGTGTCAGGATGCGCTGGTCACGGTCATCCAGCACCAATTCATCACTCATGGCAATATTTTCCAGATTACCTCGCCTGATGGTACATATATTCACTTTTACCTCTGCGAACACACAATCTGGCACACATTTTCTACATGACCGGGTTATTCTTTCAGATGATAGCCACTTTGATGCAAGGGATGCCTCCATGACCCAGCTCAGCCATGATTTCCGCAGCTACCAGCTGGATGACCGATATGAGTATACCAGAGGCCGCGTTTTCCTGACCGGCACACAGGCACTCGCGCGGGTCATGTTGGATCAGGCCCGGCGCGATAAGTCTGCGGGATTGAACACGGCGGGTTTTGTCTCCGGGTACCGTGGGTCACCACTGGGTGGAGTTGATCTGGAATTCTGGCGCAGCCGCAAACGCATGGATGCGCACAACATTACCTTCATGCCTGCCGTCAACGAAGATCTAGGCGCAACCGCTGTTCTGGGCGCGCAGCAAGCCATTCTCGACCCTCACTGTGAGGTCGAGGGCGTGTTTTCCATGTGGTATGGCAAAGGACCGGGTGTCGACCGATCCGGCGATGCGCTGAAACACGGCAACGCCTATGGCTCATCAGAAAAGGGCGGCGTGCTGGTGGTCGCGGGCGATGACCATGGCTGTGTCAGCTCCTCAATGCCCCATCAATCCGATGTGGCCTTCATGTCGTGGTTCATGCCGGTCCTGAACCCTGCCGATGTCTCTGAGTTTCTGCAATTCGGCGAATATGGCTTTGCGCTTTCGCGTTATTCCGGCACGTGGGTCGGATTTAAGGCCGTTTCGGAAACCGTGGAAAGCGCCCGTTCGGTGGACCTGCGCCCGGACCGCAATTTCACCTACCCGGAGCTGCCGGACTACCCAGGTGGCCTGCATATCCGCCGCTCCGATCTCCCCTCTCCCGAGATCGAAACCCGGATCCATGCCAAACTGCGTGCGGTACGTGCCTTTGCCGAGGCCAACCCGATTGATACCCGGATCTATGACCTGCCAAAAGCGACGTTCGGGTTTGTGACCACTGGCAAGGGTCACCTCGACCTGATGGAAGCACTGCGGTTGCTTGGCCTTGATCAGGCTGCCTGCAAGCGTTTGGGCATTGATATCTACAAGGTTGGCATGGTCTGGCCGCTTGCGCGAACGGAGGCGCTGCGTTTTGTAAAGGGCAAACAGGAGGTTCTGGTTGTCGAGGAAAAGCGCGGTATTATCGAAAGCCAGTTCAAGGAATACTTCTACGACTGGCCTGGCGATAAACCGGAGCGGATGGTTGGCAAACATGACAGCCAGGGCAACCCGCTGATCCCTTGGACGGGTGAGCTGTCCCCTCTGACCTTGGTGCCGATTGTTGCAGAACGGCTGAACCGGTTTTTCCCGGAGGAAAACCTGCTGGATCGGGCGAATGCCCTGACCGCGGAACCACCCCGATTGCTGAATGTGCCGGGTGCCACCCGTACGCCGTATTTCTGCTCGGGCTGCCCTCACAACACCTCGACCAAACTGCCCGAAGGCAGCAAGGCGAATTCTGGTATCGGCTGCCACGTTATGGCGAGCTGGATGGACCGCGACACCGCTGGCTACGCCCAGATGGGCGGCGAAGGGGTGCCCTGGACAGTCGCCTCCAAATTCAATGGCGGCAAACATGTGTTTCAGAACCTTGGTGAGGGGACGTGGTATCACTCTGGTTCACTGGCCATTCGTCAGGCGGTCGCGGCCGATACGAATATCACCTACAAGGTTCTCTATAATGACGCCGTTGCAATGACGGGCGGTCAGCCCGTGGATGGCCCGGTGAGTGTCTCAGGCATCGCCCAGACCTGCCGCGCCGAAGGCGTTGACCGGATCGCATTGGTGTCGGACAACATTGAGAAGTTTTCTAAGTCGGAGTTCCCGGCAGGCACCAGCTTTCATGATCGACGCGACATGGACAGCGTCCAGCGCGAACTGCGCGAGATCCCGGGCGTCACCGTCCTGATCTACGAACAGACCTGCGCCACTGAGAAGCGCCGCCGCCGCAAGCGCGGCACGATGGAGGACCCCAAGCGTTTTGCCTTCATCAATGATCTGGTCTGCGAGGGCTGTGGCGATTGCTCTGTGGAATCCAACTGTCTGAGCGTTGAGCCAAAAGAAACACCCTTTGGTCGCAAGCGTAAAATCAACCTCTCCAGCTGTAACAAGGATTTCTCCTGCCTGAACGGCTTCTGCCCCAGCTTTGTGACCGTCGAGGGCGCAACGCGACGCAAGAAGGAGGTCGCTGCACTCGATGCTTCGGCGTTGACCGCAGATCTGCCACCCCCGGCCCTACCGTCACTGAAAGAGCCGTTCGATCTTCTGGTGACAGGTGTTGGTGGCACCGGAGTGGTCACCGTAGGTGCGCTGATCACAATGGCGGCCCATCTGGAGGGCAAAGGTGCCAGCGTGCTGGATTTCACCGGCTTTGCGCAGAAGTTTGGCACAGTGTTGGGCTATATTCGCCTGTCCAATACACCGGACGCCCTGCATCAGGTGCGCATCGACCAAAGTGCCGCAGACGCCGTCATCGGCTGTGATGTGGTCGTCAGCTCTGCGCCCAAAGCCTCCGCCCACTATCGCGCGGGCACCAAGATGGTACTGAACCGCGCCGAAATGCCGACAGGCGATCTGGTCCTACGTCGAGATGCAGACCTTATGGCCAATCTCCGTGAGAAATCCATCTCAGATGTCATCGGTGCGGACAACCTGTCAGGGTTCAACGCAAACGAGGCGGCTGAGACCCTCCTTGGTGATGCGGTTCTGGCCAATGTAATGATGCTTGGCTTTGCTTGGCAGAACGGGTTGGTGCCCGTGAGCCTCGGCGCGTTGGATCAGGCAATTGTGCTCAACGGGGTTGCCATCGAGAAAAACCGCCTGGCCTTCGCCATCGGGCGTGCATTTGCCCACGACCCTACGCGCCTGTCCGAACTTTATGATGAAGCAGAAGCCCCTGAGGAAACGCTCGCAGAACTGATTGACCGGCGCGCCACCTTCCTGACCGGGTATCAGGACGTCGCCTATGCACAGTCCTATACCGCCCTGCTGGAGGCGCTGCGCAACGCGCTTCACGCAAGCGGGTCAGACACCCTGCTGACCGCCGCGGCGCGATCGCTGTTCAAACTGATGGCCTACAAGGACGAATTTGAGGTGGCCCGTCTGCTGAGCGACGAAAGCTTCAAACATCAGCTCGAAGCCGAGTTTGATGGCGACTTCCGAATGAATTATCACCTCGCGCCGCCGCTTCTCAGCCGGAAGACCGATGCACGCGGACGTCCTCAGAAAATGCAGTTCGGTTCCTGGATGCGCCCCGCGCTGCGCCTTCTCGCCAAGGGACGCCGCATGCGTGGCAGCCGTTGGAACCCATTTGGGCGCCACGAAGAGGCGCGTCTGCACCGCGACTTGCTGACGTGGTATCAGGCCATCATCACCACTGCCACGGAGCGCTATTCACCTGAGCATCATGACGTCTGGCTGAAAGTGCTGAGCGCCCCCATGGATATACGGGGTTATGGTCCTGTAAGGATGGCAGCGGCTGAAAAGGTCAAAGCCGCGGTGAACACCCAGCTGGAGTCACTTTAATATCACCGGTCAAGGACGCCAGAATTCTCTGGCATAACCCGCAAATTCGGCCAGCTCTTCGGGGCTGGCTGCTTGCCCTGTGAACACTTCCAAATAGGCACCGGTCATACTGAGCCGCTGGTCATAGGGCTCATTCAGGCCTGCCATGTCGTATCCCAGCTGCATATAGTAGAGCACCTTCGCCCGCGTCTCCGCGTCGCGTTCCGCGTAGTCATAGCGCCGGAACATCGCCGTCAGCGCGTCGATCCGCCGGGCATCAGACATATCCAGAATATTACGTACATGACCGGATCTACGCGCCCAGTCACGCACCGCGAAATCCAATGCCGTGTTGAACAGCTGAGGATTGGCGGTGCAGCGAAACACATTCAGCACTGCCGCCGCAATGGTTTCAGCCGGCGCCTCAGCCTGACCGATCATGCCGATCGTATTGGTCTGTTCCCAGCTGGTCAGCAGCGCGTCGAGCAGATCCTGGCGTGATTTGAAGTACCAGTAGAACGAGGAGCGCGACACGCCCATCCGCTCGGCGAGGGCCAGCACCTTCACCTGTTCTACCCCATCGGTGATAAGAACATCCATGGCAACATTCAGCCAATCCGCGCGGGTGACCTTGATGTTGCCAACCAGCGGAGCGGCATCTGGATCGTCACGATGCAGAACGGGTTTATCTGCCATATCAGGCCCCTGAATTATTGGATCGAGAACGCGGCAGAGCAGCCACAGAAAGCGCCCTCAATCTGCCGCTGTTTTCGGCCACTGTCCATCCATGCGCCAGACGCCTCTTCGAGAGAACGCCTACAGTTGAGCGCTGGGTCGCGCGGCGACCCGGTCGTACCATCCACGGGTGGCAGTATTCCCCTCAGGGATACGCATTTTGACAACGCGCGCGAAATCGACAAACACAAACGCAGCGATATCGGCAAGAGTCAGATGATCCAGCGCCACAAAGGTGCTTTGCTGCAATCGTGCCTCCAACAGATCAAAGAACTTCTGCGTTCGACTACGACCCCGTTCTGCCAACTCAGGGATCTGAGCATGGTTGTCCGGGCCGGGAATGGCCCGATGGGCAAAGGCCGGGTGGCTGTTGCGCAATGCCTCGGCAATAGGCAGACCACCCTGCGCCTCGACAATCGCATGCCACATCAGGACTTGCCCCTTTTCCTCGGGGGTGCGCCCCATCAAGGGGGGCTCAGGGTGCAGCGCTTCCAGATAGGCTGCGATCCCTAGATTCTCGGTCAAGATCAGCTCACCGTCGGTCACCAGCACCGGCAGTGTCGCCTGCGGGTTGATGGCGCGGAATTCCTCGGACATCTGCTCCCCCTTGGCGATGGAGATGTCCCGCGTTTCGATGTCCAAACCTTTTTCCGCGATGAACATCCGCGCCCGCCGCGGGTTGGGTGCAGTGCTGCAGTCGTAGAATATCATCGTGTCACCTCTTGCCAGTGCCCATCATCCCGGATCAGCCTAGGTTGGTTTTTGCTGATGAGGCCAGAGAAACCCAACGTCGTTAAGAGCAGTGCGGCAAGGCGAAGACGTGTCAGGCAGTTCGACGGTAGATGAAACAGCGCCCCGGTACAGCTCCCTCCGGCAACGGCTGTTCCGCCAGCGCGTCGAAATACATCCGGTCAGAGGACACCATCAAACCATCAATCGCCAGCAGCGGTTCGATCAAAGGTGAAATCATCCTAGCAAAGGCGTCGTTCTTTTCCCGGTTGTGCCCGCCCAGATCCGCATGGATCAGGCTGGCGCCCGCAGGAAACCGGGTACGCGCCGCAGGCAGAGTCTCGCGGACATCACCGAGAATGGTCAAATGTTCCGCAGGGGTGCTGTCCGGGTGCGATGCCACCGCCCGTTCAAACACATAGACATCACGATCTCGGATACGCTCCCGCATGTGGTGATAGGTGCGCCCGTTGCCCAGGCCCAGTTCGAAAACCGGTTCGCTCCTGCCCGCTGTCTGCGTGATCGCCGCATCCAAGCAGGCCCGTTGGGAGACCATCCGGTCGATAAAGAGATCCAGACGGGTGGTGGTGTTCTGCTCGCTCATGGCATTCTCCCCTTGGGTAAAGATTGGCGCCAGAAGGCGGCCTGCCGCGACAGCTGTGCCAGAGTTTGTCGTGAATGTGTAGCATCCTATCGATAGGTGTCCGGGCGTTACAGCACGAGGTTTGGCCGCTCTCATACGCTCAAATTTTCGACATCGATCTTTAGCGGATGGAAATGGGATTTGACTATTGCCCCAGTGGCGCGCGACAGTGGGCGAAAAAACAGGGGATATGGAACCGCGATGCAAGCGCCTCAACGGCTTGGTGGCTTAGGCTAAATGACGCCTCTGCTGTCTGTCGAAAACCTCAGTATCGGATTTGGCCAGGGCGACCTGGTTGTACAGGACGTGAATTTTTCCGTCGCTGCCGGAGAAACCGTTGCCCTTGTCGGCGAAAGTGGGTCCGGCAAAACTGTGACCTGCCGCGCCGTTCTGCGCATTCTGCCAAAGGCCGCGCAGATCCGGCATGGCCGGATGCTGTGGCGCGGTGTCAATGGCGGTGCAGAGCGGGATCTGCGGCTCCTTGGCGAGCGGCAAATGCGCGATATTCGCGGCAATGAGATCGCGATGATCTTTCAGGAACCCATGCGTTCGCTCTCGCCGCTGCACCGGATTGGTAACCAGGTTGCCGAAGTCCTTTGGCTGCATGGCGGAAAAAGCGAAAGCGCGGCCAAGCGGGAGGTTCTGACCTGTTTTGAACGAGTGGGCTTCCCCGATCCCGAACGCACCTACAAATCCTACCCGTTTGAGCTGTCCGGCGGGATGCGCCAGCGGGCGATGATTGCGATGGCTATGGTGGCCAAACCTGATTTGCTGATCGCGGACGAGCCGACCACCGCGCTGGATGTGACAACACAGGCCCAAGTCCTAGGACTGATGAAAGATCTGCAGCGCGACACGGGCATGGCCATGATCCTGGTAACCCATGATCTGGGTGTGGTCGCCAATATGGCCGAACAGGTCGTTGTCATGCACAAGGGCCGCGTAATGGAGGCCGGCAGTGCGGAAACCGTTCTTGGCGCGCCAGCGCATCCCTATACCCAAGCTCTGTTCAAGGCAGCACCGCAAATCCCCGAGACGCCTGAACCTGTCACCCCGGTGCCGAGCGACGACCTGATCCTTGAGTTGCGAAACGTCTCCAAAACCTATGCATTGCGCGCGGGCAAAGGCTGGTCTGCCCCGACCCTTATTCACGCCTGCAAGGAACTGAACCTGGCGTTGCCACGCGGCAAAACACTGGCGATTGTTGGCGAAAGCGGTTCCGGAAAAACCACTGCTGCGCGCATCGCACTGGGTGCCGAAATGCCTGATCCCGGCGGCGAGGTATTGTTCCGGTCTGCATCCGACGCGACACCGATTGCCGTTCACGATATGAACCGCAGCAGCCGGACCGCCTTTCAAAAAGCGGCTCAGATGGTGTTTCAGGACCCCTATTCGTCCCTATCGCCGCGCATGCGGGTTCAGGATGCTATGGTCGAGCCGATGGAGATCCATGGTCTGGGCAACCGCAGCAGTCGCCGGGATCGCGCTGCTGAGATGTTGCGATTGGTGGGGCTGCAGCCTGAGATGTTGCTGCGATATCCGCATGCGTTCTCCGGTGGTCAGCGGCAGCGACTGTCCATTGCACGTGCGCTGATGCTGGACCCGTCACTGATTGTCTGCGATGAGCCGACTTCGGCGCTGGATGTCTCGGTTCAGGAACAGATCCTACGCCTCTTGGAGGATATTCGTGACCAACAGCAGCTCTCCTACCTCTTTATCAGTCACGACCTCGCTGTTGTGGCCCGCATTGCCGACGAGGTTGCGGTGATGCGTCGTGGTATGGTGGTGGAACAGGCACCGCCTGAAACGCTGTTTTATAACCCGCAGCATCCCTACACGAAGGCACTGATTGCCGCCCAACCAGAGCCAAGCATTACGCGCCCGATCAACCTCAAATTGGTCGCACAGGGTGCCGGATCACCCGACAGCTGGCCCGATCGCTTCAAATTCTCTGGCATCACGGCCCCGCCATTGGTGCATGTGGAACCCGGACATAAGGTACGATGTCATGTTTAATCTGCGCCAATCCCTGAAGACCCTCGCAACTGGCGCGTTTTTGGCCCATGTTCTGCCCCTTGCCATAGCCTCTTCTGCTATCGCCAATCCGGCAGCGTTAGTCGAAAGCGGATTTTGGGAGCAGGAGGTCAAATCCGGCGACCTGCCACCGATTGCCGAGCGCCTGCCCGAGGTGCCATTGGTGGTCGATCTGGAAGCCAAGGGGCGTCAGCCCGGTATTCAGGGCGGTACCCTCAACACGATGGTCACTCGGTCCAAGGACATCCGGCAGATGGTTGTCTATGGTTACGCCCGGCTGGCGGGCTACGACGAAAACTACCAGCTACAGCCCGATATACTGTTGGACTTCGAGGTCGAGGACAATCGACGGTTCACGCTGAAACTGCGCCCCGGTCATCGCTGGTCGAACGGAGACCCGTTTACCTCAGCCGATTTTGAGTATTGGTGGAAAGACGTGGCAAATAACCTGCTGCTCAATCCCACAGGCGCACCAGACTACCTGAAGGTGGATGGCGCCCTACCAACCGTTAGCTTCCCCGATGAAACAACCGTAATTTACGAATGGGCGGCCCCCAATCCAAGCTTCCTGCACAGCCTCGCACAGGCCAGCCCGCCGTTTATCTATCGCCCGTCCGCCTATCTAAAACAATTTCACGCAGACTATGCGGACCCCGCAAAACTTGCCGAGGAGGTCGACTATGCCCGGGTCAAAAGCTGGGCCGCGCTGCACAACAAGCTCGACAATATGTACAAGTTCGACAATCACGAATTGCCGACTCTTCAGCCCTGGATCAACGCCACCTCGGGCAAGAAAATCCGACACCTCTTTGTCCGCAATCCTTATTACCATCGCCTCGACAGCAATGGCATTCAGCTGCCCTACATCGACACGGTCGAGATGGAAATCGTGGCAGGTGGGCTGGTCGCGGCAAAAACCAATGCCGGTGAGGCAGATCTTCAGGCCCGCGGCCTTGGCTTTCGCGACATTCCGATCCTGCGCAAGGGCGAAAGCGATGGCGCCGACTACAAGACCTACCTCTGGGGCAATGGCACCGCGTCGCAAATCGCCATCTATCCCAATCTCAACGTAGACGACGCCCAGTGGCGCCAGGTGCTGCGCGACACCCGTGTTCGCCGCGCATTGTCCGTGGCGATCAACCGCGCAGGCATCAACAAGGCGCTGTATTTCAAGCTGGCAAAACCTGGTGCCATGACGGTTCTGGAGGCCAGCCCTTTCTTTGACCCCGCCCTCCGCGAGGCTTGGGCACAATATGATCCTGAGCTGGCCAATCAACTGCTGGATGAGGCTGGTCTGACTGAGCGCGACGGCTATGGCATTCGCAAACTCCCCGATGGCAGACCGATGGAACTGGTTGTGGAAACGGCCGGGGAGCGGCAGGAGGTCGAGAACGCTTTGCAGATCATCTCGGACGATTGGCGCGATGTCGGTGTCAAACTGGTGATGCGTCCGCTGGATCGTGACATCCTGCGCAACCGGGTGTTTTCCGGCACCACCATGGCGTCCGTCTGGTATGGTTGGGACAATGGCCTGCCACAGACCTACACCTCGCCTGCGTATCTGGCACCAACAGATCAGGTGTTTCTGTCCTGGCCAAAATGGGGCCAGTACCACCAGACCAGTGGCGATGTTGGCGAGGCTCCCGACCTTGAACCGGCGCAGAGGCTCATGGCCCTCTGGCATGACTGGGAAGCGGCAAAGACCGATGAAGAGCGAACACGCGTCTGGCAGGAAATGCTGAAGATCCACGCTGATGAGGTCTACGCTATCGGCCTCGTCGCTGCGGCACCGCAACCGGTTGTGGTCAGCAACCGACTGCGCAATGTACCGCAAAAAGGGATCTGGGCATGGGATCCCGGCGCCCATTTTGGCATCTACCGCCCGGATGAGTTCTTCTTCGAAGATGGCAAGGGCTGAGGAACCGCATTAATGGAGATCCTGCGCTACGCCATCTACCGGTTCGGAACCATGTTGCTGACGCTGCTGGTGGTGTCTGTGCTGATTTTCATCATCATCAACCTGCCTCCGGGTGACTACCTATCCAACCAAATCGCTGAGTTGCGCGCCTCTGGTCAGTCTTCTGGCGTCGAAAAAGCCGAATTTCTGCGAAAAGAGTATGCGCTCGATCGCCCCCTTTGGCAGCAATATATGATCTGGATGGGATTCATGCCCGGCCCACACGGGTTTTCCGGTATGATACAGGGCAACTTTGGCTGGTCTTTTGAATTTGACCGGCCGGTTGCCGAAATCGTTGGTGAGAGCCTCTGGCTGACGGTTCTGGTCAATGTTGCGGCAGTGCTGTTTGTCTATCTTGTCGCGCTTCCTTTGGGCGTTCTGGCAGCGGCCCGATCACGCACCTGGGTTGACTACACCTCTGCCTTCGTGGGCTACCTTGGGCTTGCCACACCAAACTTCCTATTGGCACTGATCCTCTTTTATTACGGGCATAAATATTTCGACCTGCCCATAGGCGGGCTAATGGATCCCTCCTATGAAGGCGAACCCATGAGCTGGGACAAGGTGAAGTCCATCCTGATCCACCTGATCGTGCCAACCTTCGTCATCGGTACCTCTGGTGCATCCGCCATGATGCAGCGATTGCGTGCCAATATGCTGGACGAACTGGGCAAACCCTATGTGGAAACCGCCATCGCAAAAGGGATGGCTCCGGCACGAATGCTCACCAAATATCCCCTGCGCGTGGCGTTCAATCCCTTTGTTGCGGATATTGGCAATCTGCTGCCCGCAATGATCTCCGGTTCGGTTCTGGTCTCTGTCGTTCTGGGCCTGCAGACCATCGGCCCAACCCTGCTGACTGCTCTTAAGACACAGGATATGTTCCTCAGCGGGTTTGTCCTGATGTTCGTTGCGCTGCTGACGCTGATCGGCACCATGATTTCCGATGTGTTGCTCGTCATGCTGGATCCCCGCATCCGTTATGAGGAGCGCAAGCGATGAGCACACAGCCCGACAATCGCTATGTCGACACCACCCCCTATGATCCGGATGCAGCCCTGCAAGAGCTGGAGCGCAAGGATCTGGATGCCCCCAATTGGGTGCTGATCTGGCGCAAATTCAAAACACACAAACTGGGCCTCACCTCAGGTATCTTCCTGCTGGTCTGCTATCTGCTGCTTCCGGTCATTGGTTTCATTGCGCCATATGGGCCAAACGATCGCGACAGTGAGCATATCTATTCGCCTCCGCAGTCCATCAATCTGTTTCACGAAGGCAGTCTTCGCGCGCCGTTCATCTATCCGATGACCTCGGAGGCGGATCTCGAAACCTTCCAATGGATCTTCAAACCCGATCTGGAGAACCCACAGTCGCTTCGGTATTTCTGTGAGGGCGCGACTTACAAGATTGCTGGGCTGATCCCCTCCAACACGCATCTTTTCTGCGCGCCCGAAGGGGCCACGCTCTTCATCTGGGGATCCGACCGTTTGGGCCGCGATGTCTTCAGCCGCATTCTCTATGGCGCACAGCTTTCCCTCACCGTAGGTCTGATCGGTATCACCGTCTCCTTCATTCTGGGCATCTTCTTTGGCTCTCTGGCCGGATATTTCGGTGGCAAACTGGACTGGACGATCAACCGTATGATCGAAATCCTGCGGTCCCTGCCAGAGCTGCCATTGTGGCTGGCGCTCTCGGCTGCTGTGCCCTCCAACTGGTCACCTGTTGCGGTGTTTTTTGTGATCTCTATCATTCTGGGCATTCTCGACTGGCCAGGTCTTGCGCGCTCGGTCAGGGCAAAATTCTTGTCTTTGCGAGAAGAAGAATATGTGCGCGCAGCCGAAATGATGGGCGCGTCGTCAGGGCGGGTCATTCGCAAGCATTTGCTGCCGAATTTCATGTCGCATCTGATTGCATCAGCCGCGCTGTCGATCCCGGCGATGATCCTGGGGGAGACGGCCCTGTCGTTCCTCGGCCTTGGTCTGCGCGCACCCGCGGTAAGCTGGGGGGTTATGCTTAACGATGCACAGAACCTTGCCTCGATAGAAATCTACCCCTGGACCGCTATTCCGATGCTCCCAATCATCGTTGTTGTGCTGGCGTTCAACTTCCTAGGCGATGGGCTGCGTGACAGTCTGGACCCTTATCAGCAATAAGCCACGCCAGTCTTACAACCACCACTAGGAGGCGGCAATGCGCGATCTTCCCGACCATAACATGTTTCGGGTGATCCCCGGCGATCACTGGCCAAGCTGCTATGCTGTTTCGGAGTTGGCCAACCGCTCGCTGGCGGCGGTCGGGGTCGCCCTCGCAGAATTGATGAAGGCCACAAATCTCACCACAGGTGCACTACCAATCACCCTAGATCAACGCCGTGCCGCGCTGTGGTTTCGCTACAGTTTTCGTCCTGAGGGCTGGGAGATGCCCAATCTATGGGATCCTTTGGCAGGTGACTATCGCACCGCTGATGGATGGATCCGCCTTCACACCAACCTGCCCCATCATCGCGCTGCTGCGCTGAATGTTCTGGGCTGCACCCCCGAGCCGGAAGCCGTTCGCGACGCAGTTGCACAGCAGCCGGGCGATACGTTGGAACAGGCTATTGTCACCGCAGGCGGCGTTGCCGCCGCCATGCGCAGCGCCGCAGAGTGGCAAACCCATCCGCAAGGGCAGGCTGTCGCATCGGAGCCACTGATCGCATGGAGCAATGCCCGCCCTATTCACATGCGGGAGCGGCCCGAAGCCACACCGGAGCGACCTTTGGCAGGGCTTCGGGTACTGGACCTCACCCGTGTTCTGGCAGGTCCAGTGGCGACGCGAACCCTGGCCGCATTTGGTGCGACGGTGCTGCGGATCGACCCGCCGGGTTGGGATGAGCCTGGTGTTCTTCAGGATATTTCACTGGGTAAACAGATGTCAGCCCTGAACCTGCGCTCTGAACAGGGGCGTGACCAGTTCGAAACCTTATTGGCAAAGGCTGACGTGCTGGTGCATGGCTTTCGCCCCGGCGCGCTTGAGGGACTGGGATACGACAATGCAAAACTGCGAAAGCTTACTCCGAACCTGATTGATGTGCGCCTCAATGCCTATGGCTGGAGCGGCCCGTGGGCCAAACGCAGAGGCTTTGACAGCCTCGTACAGATGAGCACTGGCATCGCGGAGCGCGGACAGCATTGGATGGCGGGTGGGAAAATCTCGCCTGATACATCCGCCAAGCCAGTACCACTGCCCGTTCAGGCGTTGGACCACGCCACCGGTTATCTGATGGTTGCCGCTGTGTTGAATGCACTGACCAAGGCCAGCCAGGGCGATCCCGTCGGGGATGCCCGCCTGTCCCTGGCCCGCACCGCTCATGCGCTTGCGACCCTGACAGAGCATCACGGTGACGACAGCTCCCCGATTGGCCCGCTCATGGGCGCGGTTGATGCCGATTACGCCAACCAGATTGAGCTAACGAGCTGGGGGCCGGGGCGCCGGTTGCTGTCGCCATTGAAGGTTGGTGAAACCCAGATGCGCTGGGACCAGCCTGCAACAGCCGCAGGCACCGCCGCACCAGTCTGGCCCGCATAAGACGTTAGCGGTCGTCCCCTCCGCCGTCGTTCACATCCATCAGATCCTCATCGATAGCGGCCTGAACCGCGCCGACTGCGAGATCACGCTTATCCTTCGGCGCCTGATCTGCCTGATCTTCCGCCAAACGCACGGTGACCTCGCGGTGCGCAAATTTGACCCCTTCACGGGCAAAGAGGTCACGGATTTCCTGAAACACTTTCTTGCGCACGAGCCATTGATCACCGGGTTTGGTCATGAATTTGACCCGGATGATCATCGCGGAATCCTGCATCTCGATCACGCCCTGCGACTTCAGGGGCTGGATGAATGTGTCACCGATCACCGGATCATCCAGTAATTCCTGTCCCAGTTTCTTGATCAGCTTGCGAACCTTTTCGACGTCGGTGTCATAGGTCACCCGCAGCGGTAGCTTCATCATGACCCAGTCACGAGAATAATTGGTCAGCACGCGGATTTCACCAAAGGGGATGGTGTGCAGAGCCCCCAGGTGATGCCGCAATTGAAACGAGCGAACAGAAATACGTTCAACCGTGCCTTTGACATCGCCGATATCGATGTATTCGCCTTTGCGGAAGGCGTCATCGACCAGGAAAAACGCACCTGAGAAGATATCCCGCACCAGCGTTTGTGAACCGAAGCCAACGGCAAGACCAACAACACCGGCACCGGCAAAGAGCGGGCTGACGTTGATCCCCAGTTCCAACAGGACGATCAGGATGATGGACACTACAACAACCGCGAGAATGGCGCCCCGAAACAGGGGTAACAAGGTGGCAAGCCGGCTGGCCCCACCGGCACCACCTTCATCGCCCAACTCACCAACGGGCACATCTCCGACCTCTTCGTCGATCTTGCTGTCGATCCAGATCCGGGCGATGTGATAGACGATGTAGCCGATAAACAAGATTACGATGATATCGCTCACCCGGGACAGTCGGGAGTTCTCCATCCACGCGGCCTCGGGATTCCAGATGGCAACCATAGCAAAGAACCCGACAGTGAACGCCAGAATACCCGCAATTCGGCGCGCGAGATCTTCGAAGGTGGCGACCGGATGCCGCGGCTTTGGCGCGATTTCAACCTCATCGCCCTCGTAGTCGGCGTCATCCTCGTCGTCGGTGGGACCGCTGTCGACCAAAACCCGCCGTTGCGACCGGTTGAAGAAACGCTCAATCACATAGTTGATGATACCGTAGACCACGAGGATTGAGGTCAGAACCGAGTAGCTCCCGACCGTGAGAGGCAGCGACATATCCCGCTCAAGCACCAGATCGAAGGCCAATTCGAGCCAGCCGAAGATGATGTAGATCACCAGAACCGGCGCCCAGACCACAGACAGCAGCCGGACCAGCCATGAGCAGGCCTCGGGCGGGCGGCCTGCGCGGATTGCATTGGAAATCGCGCGGGCGTTGATCACCACCATCAAGAGGTTGCCCAGAGTGCCCACCAGCGCCAGAACGCCATAGACAAGCGCATAGACGTTGTAGTTCAGACCAAAATCCCCGACCCAGGTTGCAAACAACACCGAACTGATGTCGTAGGTCGCCAGCACCGAGGCCCAGATGTAGAGGCGACGTGCATCCCGGTCCGAAAAAACGGGGATGCGGTATTGGCTCAGGTAGGGGGACAGCACCATCCGCCACAAATCCGAGACCGATCTGGACAGGAAAAACGCGGTGTAGATCGCGGTAACGGTGAACTTCACCGATGAATTTCCGGATGATCCGAAGATCAGGTAGGACGTCAACAGCGCAAAGGCCATGGCCACAATGGTCCCGACCACGCCCATGAGAAAACGAAATACCAGAAACGGCATTTTGTCCTGATAGCCCTCGGGGTTCTCCTTGATCCGTGCCACCACATGTTTCTTGGCAATCCGTTTGCCGTAGATCTCCACCGAGACCCAACGGCCGATAAACAAGAGCAACAGGCTCCAGCCAAGCACCTTCACATAGGTGATAATGCGGCCGTCCGGGCTGGTCTGCCGCAGAATGTACTGCACTTCGAATATCGAATAGGGCATCGCTTCAAGGCGACTTTCCAAGGCAGCGCCGAATTGCTCGACCTCGGATTGTGCCTTCATCAGCGCCGAGGCGCCGTCCATCTGATCTGTCGCAGGAACCGGGGTGGCGTCGGTCGGTGTATCCGAGGGGGAGACGAGTTTCCCGCGCCCATCCACGATGATCACGCCAACCCCGCTATCAGCCGCCTGTTCGATCGCTTTGGCCAGACCATCGCCGCTGGAGGAATTCGTGGCCTGCGCCAGTGCTTCAGAGGTGCCACTGACCGCAAAGGCGAGCGCCACGATCAAGCAAATAAGAAATTGCGATACCAGTCGCCGCATACGCACCACCTTTGAATTTGTAACCATTTCTTCACCAAGGCCGCAAAATGGTGAAAATATCAAGTCTTTGCACGGTTACATGGATGAGGAGGCCGGGATTATTTCTGCCCTTCAGCGCTTGATTGCAACTTATGCCTCTGCGCGTTATAGAAAATTCAGCGTACCGCGTGAGACGCAAGGACGGGACGGGGCCGACGGGCGCCACAGGCCGCCTTCCACGTTTTGGCCGGACGCAGAAACGATCTGTGCCTTGGCCCGTAGCGTGTCAGGCTGAGCAACCTGAGGCGACACTATGCTGAGGCGGACCCTGGCCAAGCCAACACGCACAGCCGCTGATGCGGGAGGTGGACAGATGTGTCCAATCATCCGCTGCGACGGCAACCTGCTAGATCATGCCGATGCCGCCACCTCCCTTCCCTCTCTCCAGACGCAGGCCCAGCTATGACAGCCAACGCCCCCTCCAGCGCCCTTCGCGGGGCGCGTGTCATGCTCTACAGCCACGATACCTTCGGGCTGGGCCATCTGAGGCGGTCGCGGGCACTGGCAGGCGCGATCACCCATGCTGATCCGACGGCCTCAGCTCTGATCTTGACCGGTTCCCCTGTGGCGGGGCGTTTCGCCTTTCCCTCCCGGGTTGACCATGTGCGACTGCCCGGCGTGATCAAACGCTCGGACGGTTCCTATGCGTCGCGCACGATGGGCATGTCGATTGAAGAGACCACATCTCTGCGCGCCGGGCTGATCCGTTCAACCGCGCTGCAATACGCCCCCGATGTGCTGATCGTTGACAAGGAACCGACCGGGTTTCGCGGGGAATTGCTGCCAACCCTCGACGAGTTGAAGTCCAATGGAAATACACAGCTGATCCTTGGGTTGCGCGACGTGCTGGATGAACCGGAGGTCTTGGCGGCTGAATGGGCGCGCAAGGACGCAGTTGCGGCCACCGAACAGTTCTATGATGAGATCTGGGTCTACGGCATCCGCTCCGTTTACGACCCGACAGCCGGGCTTCCGCTCAGCTCTGAGGCGCAGGCACGCATGCACTGGACCGGATATCTACGCCGCGATCTGGGTGATCTGGGCACACCACCCGAGCAACCTTATGTGCTGATTACTCCCGGTGGTGGTGGTGACGGCGCGATGATGGTTGATCTCGTGCTGACTGCCTATGAGCGGGATCCGGACCTGGCGCCGCGTGCGATGCTGGTCTACGGCCCGTTTCTGTCCGGCGACACCCGCACCGAATTCGAGACCCGCGTTGCCGCGCTTGACGGTCGGGTCACCGCCGTAGGTTTCGAATCCGAGATCGAAACCCTCTTTGCCGGCGCACAAGGGGTTGTCTGCATGGGCGGTTACAACACGTTTTGCGAAGTGCTCTCCTTTGACAAACCCGCCGTTATCGTTCCGCGCACCACACCGCGACTTGAGCAATGGATCCGGGCAAGCCGCGCCGAAGAACTGGGGCTGACAGCGATGCTCGACGAACGCCGCGACGGTTGGACGCCTGAGGCAATGATCCGGGCCATTCGCGCGCTTGCCGATCAGCCGCCCCCCTCTGCTGCGATCCCGGACGGTTTGCTGGACGGGCTGGACTACGTGACCGACCGTGTCGATGCGCTGCTGCATGGCACCAACGGAAAGGCTGCCGAATGACTACCGGATCAACAGGGCCATCCCGCCCGCCCCTTGCCGTTGTTGTAAAAGGCTGGCCACGCCTTTCTGAAACCTTCATTGCGCAGGAGCTGGTCGCGTTGGAAGCGGCAGGTCATCAGTTCGAGATCTGGTCTCTGCGCCATCCCACAGACGTGAAACGCCACCCCCTGCACGAAAAACTGACTGCTGCGGTCCATTACCTGCCGGAGTACCTCTATCAGGAGCCAGATCGCGTTTGGGCCGCGCGGGATCAGGCCAAAACAATGCCTGGCTACCAGACGGCCTATCGGATTTGGCGCGAAGACCTGCGTCGCGATCCAACCCGCAACCGAATTCGCCGCTTTGGTCAGGCCTGTGTTCTGGCTGCTGAAATGCCCGGTGCGGTGCTGGGTCTCTACGCCCATTTCCTGCACACGCCGTCTTCTGTCGCGCGCTACGCGGCAATTATGCGCGGCCTGCCGTGGAGTTTTTCGGCCCACGCCAAGGACATCTGGACCTCCCCTGATTGGGAACTGCAGGAGAAACTGGCGGCCAAGAGCCATGGGGCCACCTTTGGTGCGACCTGCACCGGATTTGGCGCGAAGCACCTGCAGGACATGGCAGACCGCAGTGACCGCGTTGATCTGATTTACCACGGGCTTGACCTGTCACGGTTCCCCTCGCCCCCGCAGCGTAAATGGCGCGCACCGGGCGATCCGCTGCACCTGATGTCAGTGGGGCGGCTGGTCGAAAAGAAAGGCTTTGATCGGTTGATCGGTGCGCTGGCGCTTCTGCCGAAAAGTCTGGATTGGCATTGGACCCATATCGGTGGTGGTGACATGCGGGATTTGTTGCAGGGTATCGCCGAGGACGTCGGGGTCGCGGACCGCATCACTTGGCGCGGCGCATGCGATCAGCCCGAGGTGATCGCCGCCATGCGCGCCTGCGATCTGTTCGTCTTGCCCAGTCGTATTGCTCGTGATGGTGATCGGGACGGCTTGCCCAATGTGCTGATGGAAGCCGCCTCCCAGCGTCTGCCGATCCTGTCCACGGCAGTATCAGCTATCCCGGAGTTCATCGAAAGCGGCACCCATGGCCTGCTCAGCGAGGACACACCTGAAGCCTTGGCTGAAGCCATCCTGACCCTCAGTCGAAACCCGGAGCAGGCGGCCCGCATGGCAGAGGCTGCCTTGGGTCGGTTGCGCAGCGATTTCGGGATGGATCCCGGCATAGCACGCCTGTCGGAACGGCTGACCCTCATGATGCAAAACGCATGACGCTTGGCCAGGGCCGAACTATAGCCTTTTACGCGCCAATGAAATCGCCGCGCCATCCGGTCCCCTCCGGCGACCGCGAAATGGCGCGAAACCTGATGGGTTTGCTTTCTGTCTCTGGCGCGGTGGTCACATTGGCCAGCGAACTGCGGATCTTCGACAAATCAGGCGATGCAGAGCGTCAGGCAATTCTGCGCGCCAAGGCGGCGCAGGAAGTCGACCGCATTTGTACCGAGATAGCACCGGCGCCAAAAGCGGAGCGACCGGATCTCTGGCTGACCTACCACAACTATTACAAAGCGCCCGACCTGATCGGACCAGCCGTCGCCCGCCGACTTGCGATCCCCTATGTGCAAGTGGAATCGACACGAGCCAAGAAGCGCCTGTCGGGCCCTTGGTCCGAATTTGCACAAGCCGCCCATGACGCAGCGGACGCAGCCTCTGTCATTTTCTATCTGACACAGCAGGACCACCAGACACTGTTGCGGGACAGATATCGCGATCAGCATCTGGTTCACCTGCCGCCGTTTCTGCCATATCACCGATTGCCGGAGCCCAGTGACCGGTCCGGCGCCATGCTGTGTGTCGGTATGATGAGGGAGGGTGACAAACTCACGTCTTATCGCCTTCTTGCCGACGCGCTGTCTCAGGTTTCGCGACCATGGCGGCTGGATATCGTCGGAGACGGCCCGGCCCGATCCGAGGTAGAGCAGATGATGTCGCGCTTTGGCAACAAAGTGCGTTTTCTGGGGGAGTTGGACCGGGACGCCTTGGGCGTGCTCTACAGGCAGGCCTCTGTCTTTGTCTGGCCTGGCGTCAACGAGGCATTCGGGATGGTTTATCTGGAGGCCCAGTCCCACGGGGTTCCGGTCCTGGCACAAGATCGCCCGGGTCTGCGTGACGTTGTCACCAGGTGGGAGTTCCCTGCACTCACACCGCAACCAAACAGCGGATCCGAGGGGTATGCACAAGCACTGACACAGGTACTTGATAATCCCGCCCTGTGTGACCGACAGGCGAGCCGTGTTCGCAGCCGGATCGCAGACCGGCACCTTGCACCGGCGGCCGCACAACGTTTGTGGTCAACACTTTCACCCTTACTGGAGATCCCATCATGATCAGGCTTGCTCTCTTGCGCCACGGCCACACCGATTGGAACCGCGCCGGCCGCATACAGGGGCGCAGCGACATCTCGCTGGACGATGCTGCCCGCGCTGAACTTTCCGCGCAGTCCCTCCCCGCGCCTTGGGATCGGACGTCCCTCTGGTCCAGCCCCCTTAAACGCGCGGCTGAAACCGCGGAGCTGGTCGCCGGGCGCCCGCCAAAAACCAGCCCAGCCCTGATTGAAATGAACTGGGGCGACTGGGAAGGGCAACACGGCAAGGAGCTTAAATCCGATCCAGCCAGCGGGTTTCGCGACATTGAAGATTGGGGGTGGCACTACCGCCCGCCCGGTGGAGAAACCCCGCAGGAGGTCTGGGAGCGGATCGCCCCTTGGCTTGCAGATCTGACGGAAGACACGGTTGCAGTCTGTCATATTGGCATCATGCGAATGATCCTCGCCCGAGCTCATGGCTGGAATTTTGACGGCTCCGCCCCGTTTCAGATCAAGCGCAATCGATTGTTCGTAGTGGAGATTGATGGCAACGGCACGCTCACGCCCATTGCCGAACCAGTGCGCCTCAGCAAACGGGCTGCGGAATGAAAATTCTGATTGCCGTAACGCATCTGTTGGGCACAGGACATCTGTCCCGTGCTCTGACGCTGGGCCGGGCCTTCGCCGCAGCCGGGCATCGGACCTATGTGGTATCAGGCGGCGGATCCGCACACCACCTTGATCACAGCGGCGTTGATCTGATCCAGCTGCCGCCGCTGCGCTCTGATGGCGTGGCGTTTAACAGATTGCTGGCTCCAACCGGCGATCTGGCGGACGATACCTATCTCAACAATCGTGTTGAGCAGCTCTGCGATACACTTCGAGATGTCGAACCCGATATCCTGATCACCGAGTTGTTCCCCTTCGGTCGGCGCAGCCTGAAGCGGGAGTTTCTGGCACTTTTGGATACGGCCAACACTCTGCCCAGCCCCCCGGTCATTCTGGCATCAATACGCGACATTCTCGCACCACCTTCAAAACCCAAGAAGGCGGAGGATGCCGCTACTATCCTGACGGCACATTACGACGGCGTGCTGGTGCATTCCGACCCGCAGGCCACCCGGTTGGAGGCCTCATGGCCGGTGACACCCGAGATCTCGGAGAAACTTCACTACACGGGATACGTTGCTCCAGCTGCGCCGGTGCCGCATCCTGGGGGTGTTGGCAAAGGCGAGATCCTTGTCAGCGCCGGTGGCGGCAGCGTTGGGTCTGCGCTTTATCGGGTTGCTGCAAAAGCCGCCAAATTGCGACCGGCCCTGCGATGGCGCATTCTGATAGGCGGAAATAATGCAGCGGAGGAAATCGCGCGTCTGAAAGAACAGCACGGCGAGACGGCTGCTATTCTGGAGCCAGCCCGGCCAGACTTTCGCCAGATGCTGCAGGGCGCTGCCGCCTCAGTCAGCATGTGCGGCTACAACACAGCACTAGACTTGCTGCAGACCGGTGTGCCTGCAGTGATTGTTCCCTTTGATGCGGGCAACGAAGTAGAGCAATCTCTGCGTGCCGCCAGCCTCACCCCACTCGATGGCATAACCTCTCTGGCTGCTGCCGATTTGACGCCGGAGATGCTTTGCGCGGCATTGGATGACGTCATCTCCGCCCCTGCCCGACCGACAGATGGCTTCCGGTTTGACGGCGCTGCCCGAACGGTAGAGATTGCGTGCAACTTGGCAAAGGAGCGTGCATGACACCGGATTGGACCAGTTTGGACCGCGAGCTTTCTCGATGGCAGGACGATGGGTTGATCCTGCCAATCTGGTGGCGCGACGACGACGCTATTGCCCCCACGCCCCAGTTGGACCGACTGATTGAGCTGTCAGAACGCCTGGCCCTGCCCGCCCATCTTGCGATTGTTGCGCGTGATGCCACGCCCGCCCTTGCCGCCCGGTTGGCGCACGTGGATACATTGGTGCCCGTCGTGCATGGCTGGGCGCATGAAAACCACGCAGGCACCGGTGACAAGAAAGCGGAATTTGGCACCCACCGTTCAATCGACGACGTGTTGGAGGACGCTGAAAATGCTCTGAACCGGTTGCGCGACCTGTTGGGTGACCGGCTGCGACCCATGTTTGTCCCGCCCTGGAACCGGATAGATCCCGACGTCGAACCCTGGCTCGCCGGGTTGGGCTACAGCGCCCTGTCGACCTTCACCCCGCGCCGCCGAGCAAAAGCGGCACCGGGGCTTTGGCAGATCAACACCCACCTCGACCCGATTGACTGGAAGGGCTCGCGCGGGCTTGTAGCGCCAACGCTGCTGCTGTCACAGCTGGTGACACAGCTTGCCGCGCGTCGTAAGGGGCACGCCGATGTCGCCGAACCCTACGGCATCCTGACCCATCATCTGGTGCAGGATGAAGCGACCTGGGGATTTTGCGAGGATGTGATGCGGCGCCTGCTGGATGGTCCGGGGCGCGCCTGGGTATTTGATGAAAGGATTATCTGAATGAGCCGCTTGGATTCCATGCTGCGCCGTCTGACCGCGCAGCGGGATGGGCTGAATTGGGCCGCGGAGCAGGTTCGCAACCTTGCCGGGGATGTGCTCGACATCGGTTTGGGCAACGGGCGCACCTATGATCATCTGCGCGAAACACTGCCGGACCGGCGGGTTCGCGTTATTGACCGGGTGCTGCAATGCCACCCCTCCTGTGTGCCGCCAGAGGCTGATTTCCTGCAAGGCGAGGCTCGCCCGATGCTGGACAAGCTGGCACAGGAACGCAACCCGATCATATTGGCCCACTACGACCTTGGTTTTGGTGTGAAAGAAAAAGACATTGCCGAAGCCGCCGCTCTGTCCCCGGCGATTGCGGCTGTGATGGCTGAGGGAGGGATCATCGTTTCTGGTCAGCCCCTCGTCGGATTTGATGAGCTGGACGGCCCGCAAGGGATACCTCCTGGGCGCTATCTTTTCTACCAGGTGAGATGAGAGCCCCGCGATGCTTGAAAAAACGCCCCGGAACAGTCCGGGGCGTTTTTTGTTGCATCTTGCACCCTAGGATCAGGCGACACGATTGCCAACCGACCAGACCGCACCCAGCGCTGGAACGCCAGCCCGCATTCGAAAGCGGATAAGATCCGCCCGCTTGCCAATGTCGATACGCCCGCGATCCGTAAGATTGACCGCATCCGCCGGGGCCGAGGTGACCGTTGCCAGACCACGCGCAATATCGCCCCAGAGTTCGCCAAGCTGCGCTGCCGCCAGCAACAGGGCCGCAGGCACATAGTCCGAGGACAACACATCAAGAAGCTCCAGCTGTGCCAGATCCTTGGCCGCGACATTGCCGGAATGCGATCCCCCCCGGATCAGGTTAGGTGCCCCCATCATCACCTTGATACCGTGGTCGTGACAGGCCCGCGCGGCCTCTACCGTGGTGGGGAATTCCGCCAAATGGATACCGTGACCGGCGGACACCGTCACCTGCTCCGCAGTTGTATCATCATGACTTGCCAGGACCGCACCAAAGCGGCGCGCGGCCTTCACGGCCTCCACCTCGTGCAGATCACCGTAGATGTCGCGCATGCGCTTCAACCCGGCGACATGCGCCTTGAAACCATCGTCGTCAAAGCCGTGCTTGCCTTTGACGTAGGCTTCCAGCTTCGACATGTCCCGGAACTGTCTCTGCCCTGGGGTATGATCCATCAAGGAGACCAGGCCGACACGGTCGGCCTCACCAAATTCGTTCAGTTCATCAACAAGCGTCTCAGAACAGACTTCGGCGCGCAGATGCAGGAAATGGCTGATTTTCAGCGCATCCTGCTCGCGCAACTCAAGCAGCTCGCTTGCAAGGCTGCGCGCATATGCACCATATCGGGACTCTGCTGCCTTGATAGAGCCCACCCGCATCGCATCGAAAACAGTGGTGATACCGGTGCCTGCCAGTTCAGCGTCATGTGCGATAATCGCTGCCGCGTGGGGCCAGTCTACCTTGGGGCGGGGTTGGATATGGCGTTCCAGATTATCCGTGTGCAGTTCCACAAGACCAGGGCAAAGATAATCACCGTCAAGATCAACAGCGCCCTTGGGAACGGATGCGCCATCCGCAATGTCAGTGATTACCCCCTCTGTCAGGATAATGGAGCCGACGCGAGTTTCACCGGGAAGGACAAGAGTGGCATTGGCAAGGATCAAAGGTTCTGTCATCTGAATTTCACACAATTTGAGCTATAGAACGGGCCACACTTAGGAGGCCATTGTGACAGTCACGCGATACGCGATCTATTATGTCCCGCCTGTACAGGCGGAATGGAGCCGGTTTGCATCCAGTTGGCTGGGTTGGGACATGCATGAGGGGTCTTCGTTGGACCATCCCACCGGCACCGGCCTCGACGTGGCGGCTATCACCGATGTGCCGCGCAAATACGGGCTGCACGCGACCATAAAACCGCCGTTCCGGCTTGCGGAGGGAACGACATTTGACGCGCTGGCCGAGCGATTTGCGCAGTTCGCCTCTGCTGCAAAACCGGTGATACTGGACGGGCTGTCCCTGACCCGACTTGGCCGTTTCCTCGCCCTGTGCCCGCGCGGGGATCAATTGGGGTTGAACCGTCTTGCATTTGACTGCGTTCACGATCTGGATGAATTTCGCGCCCCCGCCACACTGGATGAGCTGGAGAAACGACGCGCCAGTGGGTTGTCTCCCGCACAGGAACAAGCGCTGGTGACATGGGGTTACCCTTATGTGGGTGACAGTTTCCGGTTCCACATCACCTTGAGCGGCAAACGCCCGAAGGCAGAATTGCCCGCGATCGAAGCTGTGCTGCAGGATCGTTTGGTTCCCCAGCTGCCAACGCCCTTTGTCATTGGCGATCTGGCTTTGGTTGGTGAGGACAGCGACGGACGGTTTCACATGATGCATCGTCACGCCCTTTCCGGCTGAAGCCAGGGCATCAGGGCGGTTTCCGCCGCTTGGACCGCCCCTTCCAACTGACCACTGTTGTCGATCTCGATCACCTGCGACAATCCGGCAGGCATAGGTGTTGCCGCGCGGGCAAGCCTGCGCTCAATCTCCGCGCGATCCTCACGCCCGCGCGCCATGAGCCGTTCGGCGAGCACCTCGGGTGTTGTCGTGACAGAAAGAATAACCAACGTGCCGAAGATCGCCTCCGCCTCAAGAAGCACCTTGCGTGAGAGGTTTACCAGAACACCCGAGGCCCGATTGCGCAGCTCGTCAATATCCCGCGGAATCGCATAGCGTAGTCCATGCGCTTCCCAGTGCAGGGTAAAACCCGGCGCGACACAAAGCGCTGCAAACTGTTCCTCACTCACAGCGTCGTAGTCTTCCCCGCCGAGTTCCGGTGCGCGGGTAATGATCCTGCGCTGCGTTACCAAGCCCGGAATGCGCTCAAGTAGCGCCTCCATCAGGCTGTCTTTGCCGACGCCGGACGGGCCGACCACAGCAATCACCGGTGCTTTGACTGATCCCGGACTCATGTGTCCGCCTTCGGTGTGAAGGCGGACACATCGACAAAGCGATCACAGACCTGTTCGCGCGCAGCCTCATCATGGAAAATTCCAATGATGGCCGCGCCGCGCGCCTTCGCCTCCTCGATCAGACTTAAAACCGTGGCGCGGTTTTGCGCATCAAGGCTCGCGGTCGGCTCATCCAGCAACATCGCAGGATAGGTATGGGCAAAACCCCGCGCGATGTTCACCCGCTGCTGTTCCCCACCGGAAAATGTTGTCGGGCTAAGCTGCCAAAGGCGTTCGGGAATGTTCAGCTCCGCGAGCAGTGTTGCAGCGCGGTCGCGCGCCGCCGCCGGGTCAACCCCAACAGCCAGAAGAGGCTCCGCCACGACATCCAATGTCGGCACCCTCGGCACCACCCGCAGAAACTGGCTCACATAGCCCAGCGTCTCGCGTCGCAGCGCCAGAATTTCGCGGGGTGCGGCCCTGGCGACATCCACTCCACCGATCATGACCGTCCCGGAGGCGGCCAGGTAGTTGCCGTAAATCACCCGCATCAGGGTCGATTTACCGGCTCCGGACGCGCCCGTAAGACCAATACACTCCCCTGCCGCAACCTGCAGGCTCGCGCCTTCCATCACCGGGATGACTGCGCCGCCCTGATTGTGCAGGGTGAAACTCTTGCTCACGTTTTGAAGTTCAATCATCTCGGATCCTCAAACCTGAAGAACGCTGGAAACCAGCAATTGGGTGTAGGCATGCTGCGGATCGTCCAACACCTGATCGGTCAGACCTGTCTCGACGACATGGCCGTCTTTCATGACCATCAGCCGATCCGCCAAAAGCCGCACCACCGCGAGATCGTGGGTCACGATGATCGCGCTCAGCCCCATCTCGCGCACCAGGCTGCGCAGCAAATCCAGCAGTCGCGCCTGTACCGAAACATCCAAGCCCCCCGTGGGTTCATCCATGAAGACCAGCCTCGGTCCGGTCACCAAATTGCGGGCAATCTGCAACCGTTGCTGCATACCACCCGAGAAAGCAGAAGGGCGATCATCAATCCGGCTTTCGGCAATCTCGACACGGCCCAGCCAATCGGCGGCGCGGGCACGGATGTTGCCATAGTTGCGACCCCCCACCGCCATCAACCGCTCACCGATATTGCCACCAGCTGACACAGACATGCGCAAACCGTCGCGGGCGTGCTGATGGACAAAGGCCCAATCCGTGCGCCCCAGCATGCGACGCGCCGGTTCCGACATGGTGACCGTGTCCACAGGCCCGTCCGCACGGGTGTCAAAAATCACCTCACCCCGGTCCGGCGTCAGATGCCCCGCCATACTGTTCAACAGGGTCGATTTTCCCGACCCACTTTCCCCGACGATGCCCATGACTTCGCCCGGATAGAGATCAAAGCTCACATCCGTGCAGCCAATCCGCGCGCCATACATCTTGGCTAGGTTTTTTACTTGCAACAGCGGCGTCATCACGCGGCCTCCTCGCTCAAGCGGCCGAGATGGCCCGCGTCACGCCGGGATCGGCAATAGTCCGTGTCGGAGCAGACAAACATCCGGTTGCCGGCATCATCCAGGATCACCTCATCCAGATAGCTGTCCTCTGCCGCGCAGAGATCGCAGGGATGGTCTGCCTTGCTGGCCTCAAACGGGTAATCCTCGAAGTCGAGTGAGACCACTTCGGTATAAGGCGGGACGGCATAGATGCGCTGTTCACGCCCCGCGCCAAACAGCTGGATCGCCGCCATGTTCATCTTTGGATTATCGAACTTTGGAATGGGAGACGGATCCATCACATAGCGATCCGCGACCTTCACCGGATACGCATAGGAGGTCGCGATGGCGCCGTGTTGGCTGATATCCTCATAAAGTTTCACGTGCATCAATCCGTATTCCTGCAAACTGTGCATCTTGCGGGTTTCGGTTTCGCGCGGCTCAAGGAAGCGCAAGGGCTCCGGGATCGGCACCTGATAGACAAGGATTTGATCCTCACTCAGCTCCGCCTCCGGGATCCTGTGGCGGGTCTGGATGACACTCGCCTTTGCGGTTTCTTCGGTGGTTGCCACGCCTGCGGTGTTTTCAAAGAACTTGCGGATCGACACTGCATTCGTGGTGTCGTCCGCGCCCTGGTCGATCACCTTCAGCGTATCATCCGGTGTCAGCGTCGCGGCCGAGACCTGCACGCCACCTGTGCCCCAGCCGTAGGGCATGGGCATTTCTCGGCTCGCAAAGGGCACCTGATAGCCCGGCACCGCCAGCCCCTTCAGGATCGCCCTGCGGATCATCCGCTTGGTCTGTTCGTCAAGATATGCAAAATTATAGTCGTTCATGACTTTTCCCTCACAGCCCCGGGTTTGAACCCCATCAGGAGGTTATTTTGGACGCTTTGATCGCAGTAAGCATTGCTGTTGCAGCAGCTGTAGCCTTTGTCGCTTTTGCAGCGTTCGACGGCTTTGGAATTGACTTCAAAAAGCTCGGCGAGGACGGCGACCCTAGTGCCACGAGGAAGGACAAATAAACTCATTGCGCAGCCTCCCGTGCTGCCAGCGTTTCTCCCAACTCCGCCGCCTCGCGGCGCAGTTTGCGGACCAATTCCAGTTCGGATTGGAAATCCACGTAGTGCGGTAGCTTGATGTGCTCCAGGAAACCGGTGGCCTGAATATTGTCGGCGTGACTGAGGACAAATTCCTCATCCTGCGCCGGGGCGCCCAGGTTGTCTTCGCCGAGTTCGTCCCAGCGTAAGGCGCGATCGACCAGCGCCATGGCGATAGATTTGCGTTCTGACTGACCGAAAACCAGCCCGTAGCCACGGGTGAACTGCGGTGGCACGGTTTTCGATCCCTTGAACTGGTTCACAGTCTCGCATTCCGTTAACTCAACCTCGCCAATCTCGATGGCGAAGCCAAGTTCGGGGATCTCCATCTCCACCGGCACGGCGCCGATACGTAACTCACCCACAAAGGCATGGTTGCGCGCATAGCCACGCTGAGTCGAATAGGCCATGCCAAGAATAAAGCCCTCATCGCCTCGGGTCAGCGACTGCAGACGCACCGCCCGGCTCGCCGGAAATGACATCGGCTCGCGCGTCAAATCGCCCGGTGTTTCATCGGTTTGTGCCTCCTGCTCAATGATGTTCTCACCGTCAAGGAAGGACAAAATATGCGGGGTGTCTTCGCTTCTTGGCTCGGCTCTTGGCGCTTCTGGCACCTCAGCGCCATCGGCCTCAGCGGCCAGTTTGAAATCCAAAAGCCGATGGGTATAGTCGAACGTCGGCCCCAGCACCTGTCCACCCGGCGCGTCCTTGAATGTTGCAGAGATCCGGCGGTCGCAGGCCATGCGGCTGGTTTCAACCGGCCGTGTCGTGCCAAACCGTGGCAAGGTGGTGCGATAGGCGCGGATCAGAAAGATCGCTTCGATCAGATCCCCGCGCGCCTGCTTGATCGCGAGTGCCGCCAGATCAGGATCATAGAGCGAACCCTCCGCCATCACGCGATTGACGGCAAGACTGAGCTGTTCGCGGATCTGGGCGAGGCTCAACTCCGCCACAGAAGTGTCTCCACGGCGCTCCTCGGCGAGCCAGGCATGGGCGTTGTCAATCGCCCGTTCGCCCCCTTTTACGGCTACATACATGTCTTAGCCTCCTTTATTGGAAAGCGGCATGATCCGGCTGGATCGGGGCAACGCAGAAACCTGGCTACCGGCGGTAAAATAGGTATCAAAGCCAAGTGGGAAGAGCATGGAATTGGCCTGAAACGGACCGGCGTCTGGCAGCCAAATCTCAGTGCTGGACTTGATACCGGGGCCACGCAACTCGGCGTTGGGCGTGTCAAAGCACGGCAACTCCACAATCAGGGTCGCCGAGCGATCCGGATACTCCGACGTCCCGATGCGATAACGATCCAGCGGCGCAAGTGCTGACCATCCGCCGATGGCGAAGTCAGCCTGTTCCGGCCTGACAAAAGGCGCGCCTGTGTGAAAGGTAATCCAGTCCCGCACAGCCGGGCGGTCCACGTCGGACGCAAGATAGAGGCCCGTATCTGGATCGCAGAGCGTCAACAACAGGCATCCTGCGGCAACCGAGAGCCCTTCGGGAGGAGTGGCGCCAGTGATGGCTTTGATCTCACCGGGCCGCGCCAGGGCGGTCATCGCAGCGCGAAACGCTTTCGCTGACTGGATCGGCGGAGCGGTGAAACCTCCGGAGAAATGCGACGCCTGGGTTTGTGACGACATCAGTCTTCCCCTCGCACCATGGTGAAAAAATCAACTTTTGTCGCAGCGGCTTTTGCAGCTCGGCTCATTTTTCGCGCCTGCCTTGCAGCCTCAAGCGGTGACAGAATCTGGCGACGAACATCCTCGGCTGCGCCTGTCTGCATCAGCGCATCGACCTTGGCCGCAGTCTCTGCCTGACCCTTGCTGCGCCCCTGCACATATCCGTGCCCGACAGTGCCATCCGGCAGTGTCAGCGCGCAGCGCGTGACAGTCATCTCACCCAGATTGAAGGGCGCGCCGCTGGCCCCCATACGTCCCTGGACCATGACGCCACCAACCTCCGGCGGACGAAGCCATGTGTGATCGGGATTGCATCCGTAGTCCTGCCACAGATCTTGCAGCGCTTTTGCGTCTGCCGTGGCCAGCAGGCTCATCCACGCCTTGCGGTTGGCGTGATTGCCATTCTCACCCGCTGTCATGCTCTTTTCACTGTTCATCTTGTCTAAGCCTCTTGGCTTGTTTGTCTAGTTAATCTATACAACTATACAAATATTAGCCGAATTGCCCGTCACCGCGCAACGGCAACCTTGTGAAAGTTTCATGACATGGCCCGCACTCCAGTCTGGAAATCCATAGCCATCAGCCTCACCGACGACATCGCGCAAAGACGATATCAGACCGGTGACAAGCTCCCGCCCGAAGTCCAGCTTGCGGGTCGTTTCGGCGTCAACCGGCACACTGTGCGGCGCGCTTTGTCTGAGATGGCAGATCAGGGGTTGGTCCATGCCCGACGGGGGGCCGGCGTCTTCGTCGCCGCGCAGCCGACGGAGTATCCGATTGGCAAACGGGTGCGGTTTCACCAGAACGTTGCCCGTCTGGGGCGCATTCCCGCCAAGAGGATCCTGACGCTAGAGACCCGCGCCGCCGGCCCGCGCGAAGCAGAGGCGTTGGGCCTTGATCCCGGTGCCGCCGTCCACGTCTACGATGGGTTGTCCCTGGCGGATGGTGAACCCATCGCGCTGTTTCAAAGCATGTTTCCGGCAGACGGTTTTCCGGATTTGCTGGCCGCGCTGAAAGAGACCCAGTCAGTAACGGAAGCGCTGAAACACTGCGGCGTTGCTGATTTCACCAGGGTCGAGACCCGTATCACTGCCAAGCTTGCAACTGCGACACAGGCCCTGCATCTGAAGATTTCCGAAGGCAGCCCAATCTTGCGAACCACCGGTATCAACGCCGGACCAAACGGCGACCCGGTTGAATTCGGGCGTACCTGGTTTGCGGGAGACCGCGTCACCCTGACGGTCAGCGACCCTAATAGCGGCAAAGCGGATCGCGGTTAATCGGCAACGACACACACGGACCTAAGATCGGCCCCGACGGAGGCTACGCATATTTCTCCAGAAACGCCTCAGCGCTCAGCAGGCGAAAATCGGGAACCGCGGCCTTCAATCGGGTGTCCTCCCAGTCCCACCACGCCAACGCCATCATTCGTTCAGCGACGGTCTCAGTGTATCGGCGGCGGATCAGCCGGGCCGTATTACCCCCGACAATCGTATAGGGGGCTACGTCCTTGGTCACTACCGCACCCGACGCCACAACTGCACCATGGCCGACTGTTACCTCGGGCTTGATCAGCGCGCCGTGACCGATCCAGGTATCGTGTCCAATATGAGCCATACGACTGGCCCGATGATCAAACCAAGCCGCGTCATCCTCCACATCGTCCCAATAGCTCGACGACCGATAAAGGAAATGGTGCAGGGAAGCCCTTTGCAGGGGATGGTCGGTGGCCCCGATCCGGGTTGCACTGGCGATATTAGAGAATTTCCCAATTTCCGCATTGGCGATATCACAGTTTCTGTCGCAATAGCTGTAGTCGCCAAACCGGCTGTTCAGCACGCGACTGTCTGCGCCGATTTCGACAAATGCGCCGAACTGGCTGTTGGTGATAGCACAATTGGGGTGCAGATACGGGTGATCGGCGGAGAGACGAGGCATCTGATAGCTTTCAATGGGATACATCAGTGAGACGAAGCCGCGACAGTCAGGGCAGCAACATTGCGGCCCCTTGGCGGCGCGCCTTACGACCCGGCTCTCCCTTGATCAGGCGGCGACGAAGCCAGCCAGAGAGCCAGTCCATCAACATCACCATCAGGATGATCAATACGATGTAGTAGGCGACTTCTTCCCAGTCTTTTTGGGTGATGATTGCCTGTGTCAGTAGCAACCCGATGCCACCACCGGTGATGGCGCCAATAATTGTCGCGCTGCGGGTGTTCGACTCAAGAAAATAGAGCAGCTGACTGAGCAAGACCGGTGTAATTTGCGGGATCACGCCAAACCGGTAGCGCTGCGCCGGCTTGCCGCCGGTTGAGGCGACGCCTTCGATTTGTTTCTGATCGACGTTTTCCAGTGCTTCGGAGAAGATTTTGCCGAAGGTTCCGGTATCCGTCACCAAAATTGCCAGCGTCCCAGTCAGCGGGCCAGGACCGAAGGCCCGTGCCAGAACAACGGTCCAGATCAGCGAATCCACCCCGCGCACAAAGTCAAACACGCGACGGGTGGCAAAGCGAACCGCGCGCAGCGGCATGAAATTCCGGGTGGCTGCAAAGGCCAGCGGAAGCGCAATCAAACCTGCCCCCATTGTTCCCAGAAATGCCATCAGAAGTGTTTCAAAAATCGCCCAGGCGACATCCTGATGACGCCACATCTTGTTGGTCCAGACATCATGAAAAATCGCACCCGCTTCGCCGGTTGCGGCCCGCGTCATCAACTCACCGATGCCCATGCCATGGTACGGGCTGTCCAAGGTAAAGAAAAACAGCTCCCAACCGGCAAAATAGCGAAACACCTCCGCCCGGTTGCGGGTCACTGTCAGGCGCCCGGCGTCCGTGGTGACGGCCAGCCGGTTCTTGGAGGCATTGATCCAATCCGGCAAATCGCCCGCCGGGAATTCCGCCTGCACACCGGCGCTGCGGCTTGGCGTTGCGCGAATTGTGCCATAGCCGGGTATGTCAAAGGTGATACTCTCAGGACCGAACCGGACCTCATAGCCATCTTCGAGGTCGATGATCGTCACCTGCGAAGAGGCATCGGGGAGCGTCACCCACTCCGGAGACTGCCCGTCCGGATAGGCGCCCTTGCGCTCTCCCTCAACGGCCACGCTGACGGCGCCGCTGCGATTATCACGCGTAACGTGGGTTTTGTAGCTGTAGCTGTCCGCCACCAATGTGCGCGCATTCTTCGGGTTCATCCGCTCAGCCAGCCCCGCCACATCAAAGGCTACAAACACATAGGCAAGATAGGCAAGCACCAACAGCGGCAACGCCAAGCTCAAGGCGCGCTTGCGCATGAACAGGCGTTCCATATCCAATTTGCGCAGGGTCGGCGGGACGGTCGTGTCAAAAGTCGTCATTGTTTGGCTCCATGGGTCAACCGGTCACGCAGCAGGCCCGACAGTTGATCCACCAGGACGATGGTGAAAAACAGCAGAAGAAAGATTGCAGCAGCTTCGTCGTAGCGTCCCTGCCCCCAGGACATCGCGTTGCGCAGCTCATACCCGATGCCGCCGGCCCCGACGAAGCCGAGGATCGCCGAAGCCCGAATATTGATTTCAAACCGCAAGAGCGCGTAGCTGACATAGTTTGGGCCAACCTGAGGGAAAACGCCCAACACCATGCGCTGCGCCCAGCCAGCACCGACAGAGGCCAGCCCTTCGACCGGTTTCAAGGATGCATTTTCATTCACTTCCGAGAACAGTTTACCCAGCGCCCCTGCCGTGTGGATTGCAATCGCGATCATCGCTGGCACAGGGCCGCCACCCAGTAGAAAGATCAGAACCAGCGCGATCACGATTTCCGGGATCGCGCGGAAGATATCCAACAACCGGCGAAAGACCGGGATCAGGGCAGGCCAGCGGGCCAGCCCCCGCGTCGCCAACAGCGACAGAACAGTGCCGAAAATCGCACCAATCAGCGTGGCCGCAGCCGCAATATTCAATGTTTCAATCAGCGCGGGGAAGAACTGCACAACATGTGCCGGCAGCAGGGAGAGCTTCTCGACCGCTTCTGACAGCACCTCGGAGGGATAGTCGAAAACATGGGTAATGCCATTCCAGAATGAGCCGGCATTGCGATCATCTGCAATCCGGAAACCGGCTGCCATCATGGCGACAAACACCGCCAGAATGACCCCGCCATACAAGCGTTTTCGCTGGATTAGTGCCTGATACTCGGCCTGTATATCAGCCACTGGCCGGGCCGAGACTGTTGCATGTGTCATGACTGGGATCCTGTATGGCAGCAATTGCGTCAACAGCCTATGGGACAGAGCATCTCTGTTGGCCTGCTCAGACCGTTGGCAATTGGCCGTCAAAATGGCGGAGGCGATGCTCACGCTCCGCCCCCGCACGCTTTGGTACTGAAATTAGTTGGACTTCAATTTCCGCGCTTCGATGATCACCTCATAGGCATCGTGGGTGATCGGCATGAAACCTTTGGCCTCGCCTGCTGCGACACCGTAAAAACACTCCGCATCCATTGATTTCAGGGATGCCATCAGGCCGGTCATCTTCAGTTTCACGTCCTCGGGCAATTCTGTACGCAGAACCACCGGACCTTCGGGGATCGGCTTCGACTGCCAGATCTGCACCAGATCATTCATGTCAACGAGGCCCGCATCAACAGCCCGACGCAGCGCGCCTGAGTTGAAGCCATCTTCCCACTCCCCCAGGCCGTCGGCCCAGCTGACGCCCGCATCCACATCGCCATTCGCGACCGCAACGATGGTCTGTTCATGGCCGCCGGTGAATTTCACTTCACCGAAATAGTCGCCCGACGTCATCGTCGCCCCGGTTGCTTCGGGGATCTCGATTGAGGGGATCAGGAACCCGGAGGTGGAGTTCGGGTCACCAAAACCAAAGGTCTTGCCCTGCATGTCGTCCAGCGATGTGATGCCGCTGTCCTTGCGGGCAAAACCAACGGAGTAGTAGCCGTAGCCACCATCGTTATTGACCTTCACGAGGATAGGCTCAACAGCCGCCGGATCGCTCAGGTAGGTCTTGGCGTAACCCGATGCGCCCAACCATGCCATATCGATGGTGCCGCCCAACAGGCCCTGAATGACACCGTTGTAATCCGCCGGGGCAAAGAGCTTGGTTTCAACACCCAGCAGATCTTCGGTTTTCTGGCGCAGACACTCGTTGTTGTTCAAACGATCCTGAGCATTCTCGCCACCGAGAATACCGATGCGGAATTCTTGTATCTCCGAGGTATCTGCCAGAACGGGTGCGGTCAGGGCTGTGGTCGCCAGAATGGCAGCAAACAGGTTTTTCATATTCAATCTCTCTGGTTGGTCATCCCGGCACAGACACGGCCGGGTTTGGAAATGCGATCAAACAGCCACAGCTGGCTGACGGCGCGGCTTGGTACGGTTCAGGGTCTCAATCTCGGTGGAGGTGGCGGCTTCGGAGAAATCATCACCGGCACCATAGATTTCGCGGGCAACACCCGTGGTCAGTTGCTCTGGCAGCCCGTCAAAGACGATACGCCCATCGCGCATGCCAACAACGCGGTCACAGTAGCGGCGCGCCGTGTCCAACGTGTGCAGATTCGCGATCACAGTCCGGCCATCCTCTTCATGGATACGGCGCAGGGCCTCCATCACGGTCTGTGCGTTCATCGGATCCAGTGAGGCAATCGGTTCATCGGCGAGAATGATCGCCGGATCCTGCATCAGGGCGCGGGCAATAGCGACGCGTTGCTGCTGACCGCCGGAGAGTGCCTCTGCCCGTTTGGCGGCATGTTCCGCAATGCCCAGCCGATCAAGAATGTCGATCGCACGGTGGATGTCATCCATCGGATAGAGATTGAACAGCGTCGCCAAGGTTGAGCGTCGGTTGAGCGTACCGTGCAGCACGTTGGATACGACATCCATGCGCGGCACCAGATTGAACTGCTGAAAGATCATCGCGCAATCCGATTGCCAGGCGCGCTTTTCCTTGCCGCGCAATTGGGTCACGTCTCGCCCTTCGAAAAGGATCCGCCCCTCGCTGGCATCACCGAGCCGGTTTATCATGCGCAACAGCGTGGATTTACCAGCCCCGGACCGGCCGATGATGCCAATCATGCAAGGCTTATCGATATCCAGCGTGGCGGTATCCACCGCGATTTTGTCGCCGAATCTCTTGGTCAGTTTGTCAATTCGCAGCACCTGAGGCTCCCGTCTCTGTCTGGGACTAGCTAAGGGCCGAGATCAAAACTTGTGTGTCATCGCGGTGAAGCTTTTGTAACGCCATCCCTCGTGCCTACCACTGCCCCCTAGGCGCGCAGCTTCCAAGCCGCTATATGGCGGCGAAACGCTGTCCATGAACCCAAGGAACCGCTGCCATGTCTTTCGACCGCTCCATCAAGATTGCACCGTCTATCCTGTCCGCCGATTTTGCCAATTTTGGCCAGGAGATTCAGGCCATCGAAGCCCAGGGGGCCGATTGGGTCCATATTGACGTGATGGACGGGCATTTTGTGCCCAACCTCACCTTTGGTCCGATGGCGGTGAAGGCCTTTCGCCCCCATGTGAAAACTGTGATGGACGTCCACCTGATGATCGCACCCGTTGATCCCTATATCGACGCTTATGCAGATGCGGGCGCCGATGTTCTGACCGCCCATGTTGAGGCAGGCCCCCATATCCATCGTACCCTGCAGGCGATCCGTGCTGCCGGGATGAAAGCCGGTGTCGCACTCAACCCCGGCACCCCTGCTGAGGCAGTGGCGCATCTCCTTGACCTGACCGACCTGATTTGCGTGATGACCGTCAACCCCGGTTTTGGCGGGCAAAAGTTCATTGATATGACCAGCAAGATCCGCAGCCTGCGCTCGATGATTGGGGATCGTCCGGTCCATATCGAGATTGACGGTGGCGTTGATCCGAAAACCGCACCACTGGTTGCCGAAGCCGGTGCCGACGTTCTTGTAGCGGGCTCCGCCGTCTTCAAAGGCGGCTCTGTCGATACCCCTGAGGTCTACGGCGAGAACATTCGCAACATCCGCGCCGCTGCAAGCGGTGTCTGGGCATAAGGCCAAGCGGGCAGATCCCCTTGAGTAAGAGGCGTCCTGTCGGGCGCCTCTTTTTCTTTGTGGGATCATACGGCGGGCAGTTGATCCGCAAAATGTGACAGCAACACGTGCTTCAGTATCTTCCCTGTCGGTGCGGCTGGCAGCTGCTCCGTCAGGATGAAGAGACCGGGCCGTTTATAGCCTGCAAGCTGCTCCGCCACGAAGGCACGCAATTCACTCACCGTTGGCTCATCCCCAACCGCCACCTCGACAAAGGCAACCACCTGCTCATCTCCGCCCTGCGGGCGACCGACTACAGCGGATTGAACCACCTGCGGGTGGGCGTTCAGCGCCGCTTCGACTTCTGGCGGAAAGACATTGAAGCCGCCGTGGATGATCAGTTCCTTGGCACGCCCGTCAATATGCAGGTTGCCACTTTCGTCCAAACGCCCGATGTCGCCGCTGCGCAACCAGCCCGCAGGATCAAGGACGGTTTGCGTGGCTTCTTGGTTGGCGAAATATCCCAGCATGACATTGCCGCCCCGCAGGCAGATCTCTCCCAACCCATCGCCACCACCCGGAACGCTCTGATCCAGACGCAGATCAACACCGGGCAGCGGTGGACCAACCGACGTATCAGGGTCACCCAAACCATTGCGTGTGGCACAGATGCCTGCGGTTGCCTCGGTCATGCCGTATCCGTTTTGCAAGGCAACGCCATAAAACGCCTCGGCCCGACGTTTCCAATCGGGATCCAGCGGCGCAGCACCGGACGACACATAGCGCAAATCCGGACTGCCGAGGTGGTCCAGCCCCTGCTCCTTGGCATATTGCATCACCAGCGCATGCATCTGTGGCACCGCAGACACCAGCGTGACCCCGGATCTTAGCGCCTGATAAAAACGCTCCGCCGTGAACCGTGTCTCAAGCCGCACCTCGGCTCCGATCATCACGGAAGCAGTTAAAACCGACGCAAGGCCAAACACATGGCTAAGGGGCAACACACCGTAGACCACATCCTCGCTGGTCATATCGCGCAACCGTGCCGAGGCGCCGCCGCCGAAATTCAGATTGTCGTGGCTTAGCATCACCCCTTTCGGAGCGCCGGTGGTGCCTGTCGTATAAAGGAGTACCGCCAACCCCTCGGGTATCTGCACGTGGGATCTGCCATCTGCATCCTGAGAAACAACATGCAGGCGGCCAAAGTCGCCTTCAATAGCCTGCGCGCCGAGACGGCTGGCATGGGCGGCCGCGTCAGGCGAGGCCGCAGCGGTCAGCAGAACCACCACAGGCTTGGCATGAGCGAGGATCCGATCCACCTCAGGCGCGCGCATCCGGGCGTTGACCGGAACCGCCACGGCCCCCAGCTGTGATGTGGCAAACAACGCGGCGACTGCGGCGCAGCAATTCTCGCAGAGCAGCATCACCCGATCACCCGGCCCGACACCTAGGTCGGCGAGATGTGTCCGTAATGCGTCGCAGGCCCGCGCGAGATCACCATAGGTCCAGCGCGCGCCACCACTGTCGCCCAAAGCCGGGGCCTTGGGGCGTTGGCGCGCGTGCGCTTCAAGGTATTCGTGCCATAGCGTCATGGATCATCCCCTGTGATTTTACGGGCCGTATCGGATCACGCGGCGCAGAAAGAATGGGCGCGCGTCAGCCGCGTATCCTTTTGAATACGCCACTTGCCGTGGCGAGCACGTGGCCACCGCTGTCCACCAGTTCGCCTGCGACATAGGCCAACGATGCGCCGCCACCGGTTGCCTTGGCCGTGGCCTCAACCCGGCCCGTGCGCGCAGCAGCCACATAAGAGAGGTTCAACGATACGGTGACCACCGGCGGGTGCGTCACCGCATCGAAATGCTGCGAGGCTGTATTGCCGCAAACCACGTCCATCAATGTCGCGACGATGCCACCATGCAACAGACCGTTGCGGTTGAGATGTTGCGGTGCGAGTTCCAGTGAGACACGGCAGACTCCAGTGCGCGTGTCAATTTCAGTGCGATAGCCGACCAGCTGCTGGCAGCCCGGGTCCTCAATGATCCGTTTAACCGGCACCGGCGCCCCTCCGCCCTCCGGCGAGTTGGCTGACGATATCGGGTCAGGCTGCCGAGAGGTCAATGAACCGCTCCAGCTGAGTGTCCGCGTCGCCGAAGCGATGTTCGGCCATCACGATGCGTTTGGCGATATGGGCCAGCTCATATTCTGCGGTCATTGCAATGCCGCCGTGCAGCTGGATTGCCTCTTCGGCGATGTGACGCCCGGTTCGACCGATGAGATTGCGTGCAGCTGCAATGTGGCGGTCGCGTGTCTGCGGGGTATCCTCAAGGTGCCCCGCGGCATTGATCACCGCAGAGCGCGCCTGTTCGACCTCAATCAGCATCTCAGCAACACGATGTTGCAGCGCCTGGAACGTCCCGATTGGCCGCCCGAATTGCTGTCGCGTCGTGAGGTAATCCATGGTCAGCCGCGTGGCCGTTTCCATCGCACCAAGGGTCTCTGCCGCCAGCGCAACCTCTGCTGCAGCCAATGCTGTCTCAACCCGGGTAGCGGCCCCGCCTGCTGTACCAAGACGCGCTGAGTGCGGCAGGTGGACACCCTCCAGCTCGATCTCTGCGGCTCTGCCGCCGGCCAGCAGCGCGCTGCCCTGCATGCGCACCCCAGCCGCTTGCGGATCAACGAGAAACAGTGACAGGCCGTCGCGGTCACCAGAGGCTCCTCCTTCGCGCGCAGAGACAATCAACAGCTCCGCCGCCTCAGCATTGACCACCACGGTTTTGCGGCCCGTCAGGACAATATCCTGTCCATCACCAGTCGCGGTGGTCTCGACCCAACTGCGCTCGTAGCGGCTGGTCGGCTCCCCATGGGCGAAGGCCAATTGCAGGTCTCCCGCAACCAGCCGCTCAAGATATTCCCGATCACGGGGCGACGGCTGCGCTTCACGTGGCCCGCACAGCAAGGCACCGCAGAGCACTGCTGAATCAAGGACCGGTTCAACCACACCCGCACGACCCAACTCTTCAAAGACCGTCGCAATGTCAAAGCCAGCGCCGCCGTATCCGCCGACCGCTTCGGGCAGCAAGGCGCCAAGCACGCCCAAGTCAGCCAGTTGTGTCCAAATCGCAGGGGAATACCCCGAAGGATCCGCAATCGCCTCATTTCGCGCAGCCACCGTATAGCGGTCCGCAAGAAACCGACGCAGGCTATCCTGCAACATCTGCCGCTCGTCCGTCAGCTGAAAGTTCATGTCCGGCCTCCCAGCGATACCTTGGCGATGATGTTTTTCTGGATTTCGTTCGAGCCGCCAAAGATCGACAGCTTACGATTGTTGAAATACTGCGCCGCAACGGTGTCGCTGCCCTCCGGCGGAGCAAGGGCGCTGTTGTCGCCAGCCAAAGCCTCGGACGCGAAGGGGAGCGCGTAAACGCCAGCAGCACGGCGCGCCAGATCGTTGATCTCCTGACGGATTTCGGTGCCTTTCACCTTGAGCATCGAACTATCCACGCCCGGAGCCTGACCTTGGGCGGCAGCAGAGATGATGCGCAGATTGGTGGTCGCCATAGCCATCAGGTCGATTTCTGCGCGGGCCAGCCGCGCCGCGAAATGCGGGCTCTCAATCAGCGGGCGGCCACGATGGATCTGCTGACGTGCGAGCCGCTTCACCGCTTCCAACCCCGCCTGGCTGAACCCCACACCTGCGATATTCGTACGCTCGTGGGTCAGCAGATACTTTGCATAGGTCCAGCCTTTGTTTTCCTCGCCAACCAGGTTTTCAACCGGCACCCGCACATCGGTGAACCAGACTTCGTTCACCTCGTGGGTGCCATCAAGCAGGATGATCGGTCGCACCTCGATACCGGGCGTATCCATATCGATCAGCAGAAAGGAAATGCCCTCCTGCTGTTTCGCGTCCGGGTCGGTCCGCACGAGGCAGAAAATCCAATTGGCGTATTGGCCGAGCGTGGTCCAGGTTTTCTGCCCGTTGACCACGTAATGATCGCCGTTACGAACAGCCCGGGTGCGCAGACTGGCAAGATCAGAACCCGCACCCGGTTCGGAATACCCCTGACACCACCAATGTTCCCCCGAAAGGATCTTTGGCAGAAAATGGGCACGCTGTTCGTCGGAGCCAAATTTCTGCAAAACAGGCGCCAACATAGTCAGTCCAAAGGGGACGATGCGTGGCGCATGGGCGCGGCAACATTCCTCCTCAAAGATATGACGCTGAACTGCGTTCCAACCGCAGCCTCCGTATTCCTCTGGCCAGGTTGGCGCCAGCCAGCCCTGCTCATTCAGAATACTGTGCCAGCGATCGTGCCCCTCCTTGCCCAGGCCACGGCCAAGACGCACGGCATCTGAGAGCTCCTGAGGCAGCTTGGCGTCCAAAAAGGCGCGGACCTCCGCGCGAAAGGCAAGGTCCTCGGTCGAATAATTCAGATCCATGTGCCGCGCACCTCCCCGTGCTGATTGGCTGCTATGTTTGACTTGCCCGTCCCGCTCTCCTCAACACGGCGAGCCGCGCGCGGTTGTGATTAATAAATCTCGAACAGGCCCGCAGCGCCCATGCCGCCGCCTATGCACATGGTGACCACCCCAAGTTTGGCACCGCGTCGGTGACCTTCACGCAGGAGGTGCCCCACCATCCGCGCGCCAGTCATGCCGAACGGGTGGCCGATCGCAATTGAACCGCCATTGACGTTGCAGATCTCATCCGGAATGCCGAGTTGGTCGCGGCAGTAAAGCGCCTGACTTGCGAAGGCTTCGTTCAGTTCCCACAAGTCAATATCTGCCACCGTCACGCCGTGCCGCTCCAGCAGGCGCGGTACGGCATGCACGGGACCAATGCCCATTTCATCGGGCGCGCAGCCCGCCACGCAAAACCCCCGAAACGCCCCCATAGGATCAAGACTGCGGCGACTGGCCTCATCGGCCTCCATCATCACAACCGCAGCCGCACCATCCGAGAGTTGACTGGCATTCCCTGCGGTGATGAATTTGCCTGCACCGCGCACCGGTTCCAACGCCGCCAGCCCGTCCAATGTCGTCTGCGGGCGGTTGCATTCATCCCGATTTACTGTGACCTCGCGATGACTGATCCCTCCGGTGTCCCTGTCCGTTACCGCCATTACCGTTTGCATGGGCACGATTTCATCGTTGAAGATGCCCGCATCCTGCGCTGCTGCGATCTTCTGCTGACTGCGCAGGCCATAGGCGTCCTGCGCCTCCCGGCTGATACCGTAGCGCTCAGCCACGACATCCGCCGTGTCAATCATCGCCATGTAGACGTCAGGATTATGCTCTTTTAGCCAGGGATCCTGCACCTGCGTCACATTGGGCTGCACCATGGAGATACTCTCCACCCCGCCCGCAACCATCGGTCCGGCCCCTTCGGCAATGATTTGCTGCGCCGCCAGCGCAATGGTCTGCAGGCCCGACGCGCAGAACCGGTTCACCGTCATGCCAGCCGCTGACTGCGGCAAGCCGGAGCGCAAAGCGATCTGGCGCCCGATATTGTGCCCCGTCGCCCCTTCGGGAAAGCCGCAACCGATGATGCAATCCTCAACTGCGCCCCCTTCCAGACCCGCCCGCTCAACAGCGGCAGCGACAGCATGCCCCCCCAAGGTGGCACCATGCGTCTGATTGAAAGACCCACGAAAGGATTTGGCCAGCCCCGTGCGAGCGGCAGAAACGATAACAGCCTGTTTCATATCAGTGGGCCTCCTTGTTGAGGTCATCAAAGCTGCGCCCTTCGGCGACCAATTGCTCCAACAGCGGGGCCGGTTGCCAGAAGAAGGCATCTTCCTTGGCATAGCGGCGAATATCCTTGAGAATGCTGTCCAGCCCCTGCAGGTCCGCCCATTTCAGCGGGCCGCCCCAGAACCGGGGGAAACCGTAGCCAAACAGCAGCACCATATCGACATCCAGAGGACGGCGAGCGATGCCCTCACCGACAACCTTTGCCGCCTCATTGACCATCGCGCACATGTAGCGGCGCAGAACCTCGTCATTGGCAAAAACCTGCGGCGTCACGCCCTGATCGCTCTGATCGCGTTCGATGTATTCGGCTACCTGCGGATTCGGCGTCCCGCCACGCTTGCCCTCTTCGTAGACGTAAAAACCGCGACCGGTTTTCTGCCCGAAATCGCCGCCTTCACATAGCATATCAGAGAAATGCACCACCCGTTCACGTGGGTCGAGTGTCGGCGCGCGACGCTTGCGCGCCGCCCAGCCAATGTCCAACCCCGCGAGGTCGGCGACCGCAAACGGCCCCATGGCGAAGCCAAACCCGGTCATCACCTTGTCGATTTGATAGGGCGATGCGCCGTCCAGAACCATATAGTCAGCCGCCTTGCGATAGCTGTTCATGATCCGATTGCCGATAAAGCCATCACAAACGCCGGAGCGTACGGCGGTTTTCTTCAGCTTTTTGCCAAGGGCGAAACCGGTAGCCACGACATCAGGCGCTGTCTGATCCGCGACCACCACCTCCAACAGCTTCATCACATGCGCGGGCGAGAAAAAATGCAGTCCGATCACATCAGATGGCCGACCGGTGGCGGCCGCAATGTCGTTGATATCCAGATATGACGTATTGCTGGCGAGAATAGCGCCCGGTTTGCAATGCTTATCCAACGCTGCAAAAACGTCGCGTTTCACATCCATGTCTTCAAAAACCGCTTCGACCACTAGATCGGCCTGCGACAGAGCAGCATAATCCGTTGCCAGTTCAAGCGCCTCATTGAGGATAGCGTCGAATTGCGACTGGTTGATCTTGCCCCGCTTCAGCGCGCCCTTGAGATTGCCTTCAATCCGCTCCCGTGCCGCAACCGATGCCGCCTCGTCCCGTTCAATCAGCACCACCGACAGTCCTGCCAGCAGCGCAGCTGTTGCGATGCCAGCCCCCATGGTACCGCCACCGATGACCCCCATTGCGGCAATATCGCGAGGAGTTACATCAGCAAGCTCGGGCAGTTTGCTGACCGCCCGTTCCGAGAAGAAGGCGTGGATCAATCCCTGCCGCTGATCACTTTCCATCAGCTTCATAAACAATTCTCGTTCTTGCCGCACACCATCAAGAAAACTTGGGGCCTCGCAGGCGGCCTGCACCGCCCGCACCGCAATCGCCGGGGAGAGCTGGCCGCGCCCACGGGCCAGAACACGCTCATATGTGGCATCAAAATCGACGGGCTCCGGCGCGGGCATGTCACAGATCGGGCGACGCGGCGCATTCTGTTCGAGGAGCTCACGGGTGTATGCCAGTCCAACCTCGCGCGGGCTGCCCTCAGCAATACGATCAATAACACCCTTGTCAGAAGCCTCGGCAGCGGCCACGTGGCGGCCGGTCGTGATCATCTCCAATGCGGCCTCTGTCCCTGCGACGCGAGGTAGCCTCTGGGTCCCACCGGCGCCTGGAATGATCCCCAAATGGACCTCCGGCAGCCCCATCTTGGCGCCTGGCACGGCGATCCTGTAGTGCGAGGAAAGTGCAACCTCCAACCCACCGCCCAGCGCTGTGCCGTGCAGGGCCGATACGACGATCAGCTTGGCGGCTTCGATACGGTTGCAGAGATCCGGCAGGCCCGGTTCTTCCATGGGTTTGCCAAATTCACGGATATCAGCGCCCGCGAAATAAGTCCGCCCCTCGCCATAGATCAGGACGGCACGCACGCCTTCCGTCTCGGCCCGCTCAATTCCTGCCAACAGACCGCGGCGCACATCTATACCAAGTGCATTCACCGGCGGGTTCTGCGCGGCAAGAACTGCGATGTCGCCAATCCGCTCATAAACAATGGCTTCGGTCATGGATCTTTCCTCTTCTTGCGGGCGATATCGATCAGGATTGCGACGAGGCTCAGGGCACGGAAGCCGATCTGCCACGTGACTATCCTTGATCGAAACACAGGCGTCAGCCCTATCAATTTCGCAATGCGGAATATTATTCCGCAGATTTGCATTTAACCCTAGATCCGGCTCCACAAGCTGACAAGACCCATCATGCCGCGCGTCAACGCAGCTTGCCAAGCGTCGCCCAGCATCTGCTGCATATGACGGTACGTCTCTTCGGACGCGAATATTGCGATCAGCTCGTGGGTTTCGGGATTGGTCGACGGTAGGCCTCAGTCAATGTGTCATCTACCTCGAACGCCTCGTAGACTCCCAAGAGGATCCCCTTCCGGGCTGACTTTCCCCGCCGCGTGGCAATCTGTTCGTCCGATAGCGTGATGCGCTGCGACATCCGCAGTCCCCACTCCAATAAACGGTCATACATCAGATCAATCACCTCCTGATGCGCGCCTGTCTTGGCCAGATCTATCAGTTCATTAGGATCGTCCTGAAGATCAAACAGCATGGGGCGCAGACCGCCTTCCGCGTGCATGAACTTCCACCGCTTATCGACCACCATAAACAGGCGGGCATCTTTGGGGGCCAATCCAAGCTTTTCGCACAACGGCAGCGTCGCATAGTCAAACTCTGCGACGGCATAGTCGCGCCATTCGGGCATCTCGCCACGCAGCCATGGCATCAGAGAGCGCCCCTCAAGGATATGTGGGGCAGGCGTGCCTCCCGCAGCCTCCAGAAAAGTCGGCAACAGATCAATCGCCTCAACCAACTCATCACAAGTGGTTCCGCGTGTGGCATCCGCTTCACTTCGCGGGTCATAGATAATCAATGGCACCTTGATCGATGGTTCGTGGAACAGGTTCTTTTCTCCCAGCCAATGATCGCCGAGGTAATCTCCATGGTCTGACGTCAGCACGATCATAGTGTCCTGCATACGTCCCGTCGCCTCTAGCCAAGCAAACAGATGGCCCATCTGATCGTCGGCCTGTTTGATCAATCCCATATAGGCCGGAATCACCTTCTCGCGCACCTCATCACGGGAAAAGGCCTGACCAATCTGATTGTTCATCATCCCCTCGAACACGGGATGAGCCTCCTCCCGCTCGGCGGCACTACGCACAGCCGGAAGCACATGCTCGGCACCATACATATCGTGATAGGGGGCTGGCACGATGTAGGGCCAATGCGGTTTGATATAGCTCAGATGCGCACACCAAGGCTGATCACCGTCTTGTTCCGCCGTCTCAACAAACCGCATGGCCTCACGAGTAAGCCATGGGGTTTCGCTGTCTTCCTCAGCAATATTGGCTGGCTTGTCCGCATTGACCATGAACCAGCCCGAGGCGACATCCTGCCCCTCCGTCCCGGCATTGGCAAAATCACCCCACGGGTTCTCACCCGGATAGCCCTTCGATTTGAGATATTCATTATAGGGGCTGCGCTTGCTGTCGTAGAAACCATCTGGTCCTTCGGCCCAAAGCCCGTCGTCACGAACGAACGGATCAAAACCACATTCCGTCTGACGCACGCCAATAATGCTGTCAGGAGCAAGACCAAGACGCTGCATCCCTTCGGCATCTGCAACCATATGGGTTTTACCAATCAAATGGCAGCTCATCCCGGCCTTGCGCAGATGGTCACCCATCGTCCACTCACCGACACGCAGAGGGTAGCCATTAAATTGCACGCCATGGCTTGATGGGTAGCGACCTGTGTAACTGGACATACGCGAAGATCCACAGGTCGGCGATTGCACATAGGCGCGCGTAAACCGCACGCCGCGCTGTGCCAGGCCGTCAATGTGCGGTGTCTGCAAGTGCGGGTGCCCCGCACAGCGGAGATAATCGAACCTCAGTTGGTCAAACATGATGTAGAGAATATTCATCAAGCCCTCCTCCGCCTTTGGCAGTCCCCACCTTTGACTGTCTCTGCCTGCTACTGACACGCTGGTCAAAGGTGCAGGCCAAGGCCCTTGCCAGTCAGAGCGCAGGCGCAAAATTAGTCAACATGTAAACCATCCCACATCTCATCGCTTAGCGAAACAGGCTTCCGGGCCGGACGCATCAACACTGCACCGCACTGGCCAACCGGCTGGTGGCAGATTATTGACATGTTACAGATTTTTCAGAAAATGCGTATTATGGTTACATCTCTCTTGCCGAGAATCACTTCTACGCATATTACCGACTATATGGTCGGCTTATGACATGCCGCGATCTGGAGACGCGAACACCCATGGATGCTTTCATCTGCGATGCCACCCGCACCCCAATCGGCCGCTACGGCGGCGCGCTCAGCCAGCTGCGGACCGATGACCTTGCTGCTCTGCCGATTGCCGCGCTTGCCGCCCGCAACCCGGATGTAGACTGGAGCAGCTTGGACGATGTGATCTTGGGTGATGCCAATCAGGCCGGCGAAAGCAACCGCAACGTGGCCCGCATGGCAGCTTTGCTGGCGGGCTTACCGACCACTGTGCCCGGCACCACTATCAACCGCCTCTGCGCCTCCGGCATGGATGCGGTCGGCATGGCCTCACGCGGGATCAAGGCTGGCGACTACGACATGGCCATCGCCGGCGGCGTCGAAAGTATGAGCCGCGCGCCGTTCGTGATGCCCAAGGCGACTTCCGCCTTCACCCGTGCCAACGCAGTCTATGATACCACCATCGGCTGGCGCTTCGTGAACAAGAAAATGCACGAAATGTACGGCACCGATTCCATGCCGCAGACCGCCGATAATGTGGCCGAAGATTACGGCATCTCCCGCGAGGATCAGGACGCATTCGCCGCCCGCAGCCAGGCCCGCTGGGCCGCAGCACATGAGGCCGGTATCTTCAACGACGAGATCACTCCGGTCACCATCCCCCAGCGCAAGGGCGATGATCTGGTGGTGGACACCGACGAACACCCGCGCCCCGGCACCTCCGCGGAGAAGCTGGCGGGCCTCAAGGGCGTCAACGGCCCGGACAAGACCGTGACAGCCGGCAACGCCTCCGGCGTCAACGACGGTGCTGCGGCGATCCTGATGGCGAATGAGGCCGCGGCCGCGAAGAACGGCCTGAAGCCTATGGCCCGCATCGTCGGCATGGCCGCTGCCGGGGTCGAGCCGCGCATCATGGGCATCGGCCCGGTGCCTGCCACCCGCAAGGTGCTGGAGCGTACCGGCCTCACCATCGAACAGATGGACGTGATCGAACTGAACGAGGCGTTTGCCTCGCAGGGCCTTGCGACACTGCGTGAGCTTGGCCTTCCGGACACGGCACCCCATGTTAACCCCAACGGCGGTGCAATCGCGCTTGGCCACCCGCTGGGTATGTCCGGCGCGCGGCTGGTGCTAACCGCTGCCTATCAATTGCAACGCACCGGCGGGCGCTATGCGCTTTGCACCATGTGCGTCGGCGTCGGACAGGGCACCGCCCTGATCCTGGAACGCGTGTAACAAACCCAAGGGAGGTCCCAGACATGTATGCTCAGATGGTCAAATCCGAAGCGACCCAGGACGATCCGGAACAGCTGGCGGCCTTTCAGGCGCGCATCGACGCGGGCGAGAAGATCGAGCCCAAGGACTGGATGCCCGAAGGCTACCGCAAGACGCTGATCCGCCAGATCGGCCAGCACGCGCATTCCGAAATCGTCGGCCAGCTGCCCGAGGGCAACTGGATCACCCGCGCCCCGACTCTGGAGCGCAAGGCGATCCTGCTGGCCAAGGTGCAGGATGAGGCGGGCCACGGGCTGTACCTCTACTGCGCGGCGGAAACGCTGGGCGTGTCCCGCGACGAGATGACCGAAATGCTGCTGGACGGCCGCATGAAGTATTCCTCGATCTTCAACTATCCGACACTGAACTGGGCCGACATCGGCGCGGTGGGCTGGCTGGTCGATGGGGCCGCAATCATGAACCAGGTGCCGCTGCAGCGGACCTCCTTCGGCCCCTATTCCCGCGCGATGATCCGCGTCTGCAAGGAAGAAAGCTTCCACCAGCGCCAGGGCTATGACGCCATCCGCCAGATGGCCGAGGGCACGCAGGCGCAAAAGAAAATGGCCCAGGATGCTCTGAACCGCCTCTGGTATCCGTCGCTGATGATGTTCGGACCGTCCGACAAGGACTCGGTCCATTCCGCCCAGTCGATGGCCTGGAAGATCAAGATGAACACCAACGACGAGCTGCGCCAGAAATTCGTCGACCAGACCGTGCCGCAGGCCGAATACCTTGGCCTGACGGTTCCCGACCCGGACCTGAAATGGAACGAGGAACGCGGCCATTATGACTACACCGACCCGGACTGGAGCGAGTTTTTTGACGTGATCAAGGGCAACGGCCCCTGCAACGTGGACCGCCTTGCCGCCCGCAACAAGGCCTGGGACGACGGCGCCTGGGTCCGCGACGGGCTGTTGGCGCATGCCAAAAAGAAGGCCGCGCAAAAGCACGCTGCCGAATAACCCCAAGCATTCCGGCGCTCTGCCCGTTCTTGAATACTGCGGCGGCGCCCCCTCAGCCAGGAGGATTTAAGACATGAAAAACGAATGGCCCCTCTGGGAAGTCTTCATCCGCGGCCAGCACGGGATGAGCCACCGCCACGTCGGCTCCCTGCACGCGCCGGACGCCGAAATGGCGATCAAGAACGCCCGCGACGTCTACACCCGCCGCAACGAAGGCGTGTCGATCTGGGTGGTTGAGGCCAACCATATCGCCGCCTCCTCGCCCAGCGACAAGGGCCCGCTTTATGAGCCGTCGGAGTCCAAGGTCTACCGCCATCCGACCTTCTTCGACATCCCCGAAGAAGTGGGGGCGATGTAATGACCGCCGCTATTAACAAGGACGAGGCATTCACCCAGTTCCTGCTGCGGATGGGGGACAATACCCTGATCCTGGGCCACCGGGTCAGCGAATGGTGCGGCCACGCGCCGGTGCTGGAAGAGGACATCGCGCTGGCCAACACCGCGCTGGACATGATCGGCCAGACCCAGATGTGGCTCGGCCTCGCGGCTGAGGTACAAGGTGACGGCAAATCAGCCGACGACCTGGCCTTCCTGCGTGACGCCTGGGATTTTCGCAACGTGCTGCTGGTGGAGGTGCCGAACGGCGACTTCGGCCGCACCCTGATGCGCCAGTTCCTGTTCGACGCCTGGCATTCGATCCAGCTGGGTCGGCTGATGAAGTCCTCGGACGAGCGGGTTGCAGCCATCGCCGAGAAGGCTTCGAAAGAGGTTGCCTATCACCTGGAACGCTCCGCCGACACTGTGGTGGGCTTGGGTGACGGCACCGAAGAAAGCCACCGTCGGATGCAGGAGGCGCTGGACTATCTGTGGCCCTATGTGGGCGAGATGTTCCAGTCCGACAATGTGGATGCTGAGATGGTCAAGGCGGGCATTGCCCCCGATCCTGCATCCCTGCGTGAGGAATACGACACGCTGGTCTCCCGCGTGCTGAATGAGGCCACCTTGACCCTGCCGGACAGCCGCTTTGCCCACAAAGGTGGGCGCACCGGTGCCATGCACACGGAACATCTGGGTCACCTGTTGACCCAAATGCAATGGCTGCAGCGCGCCTATCCCGGCGCCAAGTGGTAAGGCCACGGCCAAAGTACTAGGGGCGGCGAAACAGCCAGTGAGGATAGACCGCATGAGCCAGGTGACAACTCAGCCAAGCATTGACCAGATCTGGGAGTGGCTCGACGCTGTGCCCGACCCGGAAATCCCGGTGATCTCGCTGGTGGATCTGGGCGTCATCCGTGGTGTGGCCTGGGAAGGGGAAACTCTGGTTGTGTCAGTCACCCCTACCTACTCTGGCTGCCCGGCAACTGCAGTGATTGCCCTGGATATCGAAACGGCCCTGCGCGGCCACGGTGTTACGGATCTGAGACTGAAGACCCAGATCTCCCCCGCTTGGACCACCGATTGGCTGTCCGAGAAAGGCCGCGCTAAGCTGGAGGCCTACGGCATCGCCCCGCCCCAAGCCGCAGGCGGGCCCGAAAAATGCCCGCACTGCGGCAGTACAGAAGTCACCAAGGTCAGCCAGTTCGGCTCGACCCCCTGCAAGGCTCACTGGCGCTGCCAGGACTGCCTCGAACCCTTTGATTATTTCAAGTGCATCTGAGGAGACCCTGATGGCGCGCTTTCACGACCTTGAAGTCACCGACGTCCGCAAAACCATCCGCGATGCGGTGGTTGTCACCCTGAAGCCTGTGGGCGGCGCGGCAGAAGAATTCGATTTCACCCAAGGCCAGTATCTGACCTTCCGCCGCGACTTTGACGGCGAGGAGCTGCGCCGCAGCTACTCGATCTGCGCAGGCAAGGATGAGGGCATCCTCCAGGTCGGCATCAAGCGTGTTGACGGAGGCGCCTTCTCCACCTGGGCCAATACCGAGCTGAAAGCAGGCGACACGCTGCAGGCGATGCCACCAATGGGGACCTTTTTCACCCCGCTCGACGGGGTGGCCGAAAGGCACTATCTGGGCTTTGCGGGCGGTTCCGGCATCACGCCGGTTCTGTCGATCCTTAAGACCACGCTGGCGGCCGAACCCAACGCCTCCTTTACGCTGGTCTATGCCAACAAGGGCGTGAACACGATCATGTTCCGCGAAGAACTGGAGGACCTCAAGAACCTGTACATGGGCCGTCTCAACGTGATCCATGTACTGGAAAGCGACGCCCAGGAAATCGACCTGTTTACCGGTCTGGTGACGGAAGAAAAATGCGCCCAGTTGTTCGAGCATTGGATAGACACCCAGTCAGTCGACACCGCGTTTATCTGCGGGCCTGAGCCGATGATGCTGGGCATTGCTGCAGCGCTGCGCACTGCCGGCCTGAATGACAGCCAAATCAAATTCGAGCTGTTCGCCTCTGCCCAGCCGGGCCGTGCCAAACGCACGGCCACCGCAGGCGATGCCGCCTCCGGTGCCAATCAGACCAAGGCTGCGATCACATTGGATGGCGCAACCCAGACCATCGAGATGGGTAAGGACATGACCCTTCTAGATGCGGCGCTGGAAAATGCGATGGACGCCCCCTATGCCTGCAAAGCCGGCGTCTGCTCCACCTGCCGCTGCAAAGTGCTGGAGGGCGAGGTCGAGATGGTCGCCAACCATGCGCTGGAGGATTACGAAGTCGAGAAGGGCTATGTCCTGTCCTGTCAGGCTTATCCGCTCAGCGACAAAGTGGTGGTAGACTACGATCAATAGCCCATTAGGTTAGAGCGCAGGCAGCGACGCCCCCCAGCAGCAGATCCGAGGAGACCATGGCATGAATGATGAGATGAGCATCGAGAGCTATCTGGCGGCCGGTGGCGTCCTTAGCAATCCATCCAATGTGCCGCCGCGCTATCGCGCTGAGTTGATGACAATCATGGCCAGCTTCGTCGACAGCGCGCTTGCAGGGGCGGCGGGCTTCGTCGATATCATCAACGAAGGTCCGGGCATTAAATCCCGCATGGCTGCGGCACGGATAGTGCTGGAAAAAACCGCCAACGCTGATCGTGTTCTGCAGGTCATGGGCGATTTCGGTGCCGACACCGAACGCTATGTGGATCATCACCCCTGGACTGCGCGCCTGGATCGCGAGGCCGGGCTGGATCAGAGCCGATCCAAACACGACCGGCGCCTTGCGGTATTCAACTACCCTCTGGAAGGGTGGGCCGATGCTGTGGTTATGAACCTTCTGATGGGCCGCGCGGTCGCTGTGCAGCTGGCAGAGTTGTCGATGATTTCCTACCAACCGTTGGCTGAGGCCTTCCGCGCGATTCAACCCGTCGAAGCCCATCATGCGCGTCTTGCCCACGAAGGGCTGTCGCGATTGGTGCAGGAAGGCGACATCAACATGTTGCAGGAATCCATCCACTATTGGTGGCCCCGGGTGGCCATCAGCTTTGGCACTGATGCCTCTGACAAGTTCGAGACCCTCTGTGCGCTCGGCCTGCGCCACCGCAGCAATGCGGACCTGCGCACCAGGTGGCAAAGCGAGATGCGCGGCGTTTTGCGAGAGCTGGGGCTGGAGGCGCCAGAGCCCGCCTGATCAAGACGTAGTCGTCGCCCAGATCTGGCAATACGCCTAGGCGCAGATGGCAGGAAAAGGTCTGGACGACTGACCCATTGCGCCCTAGGGTCACCCCACTCCAGCACCCACAGGACGAGGCCCGGCATGGCGATCAGCAAGACCATTCGCACCTATTTCAACGGCAGCTGGCACGATGGCGATGTCGCGATCATGAAGGCTGCAGACCATGCCGCCTGGCTCGGGTCCTCGGTGTTTGATGGGGCGCGTCTGTTTGATGGGGTCACCCCCGATCTTGATCTTCACTGCGCCCGCGCCAATGCCTCCGCTGAGGCGCTTATGATGGCACCGACCGTCAGTGTCGCTGATATGGTCGCCATCGCCAAAGAAGGCCTATCTCTCTTTGCACCCGGCGCGGCCGTCTACATCCGGCCTATGTATTGGGCGACAGGCGGCGATTCCACGATGATCGCTCCGGGGCCCGAAAGCACCCAATTCGCACTCTGCCTGGAAGAGATCCCGATGGCGCCCCCGACCGCCTCCGCCACACTGACCCGCACCTCCTTTCGGCGACCCATCCTTGAGAGCGCCGTGGTGAATGCGAAGGCCGGCTGCCTCTATCCCAACAACGCCCGTATGCTGCGTGAGGCCCACGCCAAAGGCTTCAGCAACGCCTTGGCGTTGGATGCGATGGGCAATGTCGCTGAAACCGCGACGGCAAATATCTTCATGGTGCGTGACGGAGAGGTCTTCACACCAATCGCAAACGGCACCTTTCTTGCCGGGATCACACGTGCCCGACATATCGCAAACCTGCGCGCCGATGGTGTCACGGTTCACGAGAGCGTCCTGGGCTACACGGATTTTGAACAGGCCGATGAGATTTTCATGTCGGGCAATATGAGCAAAGTCACCCCGGTCACCGCCTTTGATGATCGCCAGTATCAGATCGGCCCCATCGCAAAACGAACCCGCGACCTTTACTGGGACTGGGCCACAAGCAACGGCCGTTGATCCCGGCCGCGGGACGCCGCGTGCTCGTCTATTGCACCATCGGATCGCTTGCGCCATGATCCAATCGGAACAACCAGAGGATCAATATGCGCAAATTTCTTGTCGTATTGGATGACAGCCGGGAATGCCTGAACGCGATGCGGTTCGCTGCCATGCGCGCTGCCAAAACCGGCGGCGGGGTGGAGATCCTTTCGGTGATTCCCCCGGATGAGTTCAACCACTGGATCGGCGTCGGCGAAGTGATGCGGGAGGAAGCCCGTGAACGCATACATGCGCATTTTGAAGTTTTTGCGAAATGGATGCGGGACCGTCAGGGGATTGAACCGAAGCTTGTGATCCGTGAAGGCGAAGCCGTGCCCGAGATCATCGCCCAGATCGAGTCCGACACCGAAATCGGTGTTCTGGTGCTGGGCGCGGGGGACGATCGCAAAGGTCCCGGACCGCTTGTTACTCAACTGAGCCGCTCATCCGGCAGCCTGCCGGTGCCGATCACAATCGTGCCCGGCGATCTGTCCAAGGAAAAACTGGAAGCGATCACCTGATCGCTTCTGACCTGCCAGCACGGTTGCCCTTCTCCTCCTGAGGAGATTGGACCCGGACGCGCCAGCACGGCCCGATAGGGCTTTCGAATTTAGAATTGTTCCAAATCTTGACTTAAGCGGGTCGGAGGCGCATATCTCTGCCACGCTTTAAGGAGGCCCGACATGTTCATTCAGACCGAATCCACGCCCAACCCGGCGACGCTGAAATTCCTGCCGGGCCAGACTGTTCTGGAGATGGGCACCGCTGATTTTCCAACCGCAGATGCCGCAGGCAGCTCGCCTCTGGCGCAGCGAATCTTTGCCGTTTCCGGGGTCACCGGCGTGTTCTTTGGCAATGACTTTGTCACGGTGACCAAGGCTGACACCGTCGAATGGGACCACATCAAGCCCGCGATCCTGGGTGCCGTGATGGAGCATTTCCAATCCGGCCAGCCCGTCATCTCAGAGGGCGGTGAGCAAACCTCGGGCCATGCCGAACACACCGGTGAAGATGGCGAAATCGTCAACCAGATCAAGGAACTGCTCGACAGCCGTGTCCGCCCTGCGGTGGCACAGGATGGCGGCGACATCACGTTCCATGGCTTTGATCGCGGCGTTGTCTATCTGCACATGCAGGGTGCCTGTGCCGGTTGTCCGTCTTCAACGCTGACCCTGAAAATGGGCATTGAAAACCTGCTGCGTCACTACATCCCGGAAGTGACCGAGGTACGCCCCGTTGCTGTCTGACGCCCTCGTCCTTGGATTTGATACATCGGCCGCGCATTGCGCGGCCGCTTTGTTGCAGGGTGACGTCCTCCTTGCCCAAGCGTGCGAAGAGATGGCGCGCGGACAGGCCGAGCGCCTAATACCGCTGCTGGAAGAGGTGCTGGATCAGGGCGGAGTAACTTGGGCGGATCTTGATGCGCTGGGAGTTGGCGTGGGTCCGGGCAACTTCACCGGCATTCGCATTGCCGTCTCAGCTGCGAGAGGTCTGGCACTGGGATTGGAAATCCCCGCCGTCGGCGTCAGCGGATTTGAGGCGCGTGAGCACCCCGGCACATTCGCCGCGGTACTTGCGCCACGTGATCAGGTCTATGCGCACCCCCCCGGAGAAGACCCTCGGCTGATGCCGCTTGCCGAAGCGCAAGCCATCGCAACCGCGCTGAGGCTGGAATTGGTTGCCGAGGCGACGCCACCGCGCATTGCCGAAACAATCGCGCGCAGGGCTGCAGTGCGCTACAAAGACACTATATCCGCCCCGGCCCCGCTGTATCTGCGAGCTGCTGATGCCGCCCCCGCCAAAGACGCACCGCCAACACTGATTGACGGCTAGCATCTGCCTGCTGACCATGACAAAACCCTTGCACAATCAACCGAGCCCTCCGACGCCGGAGGACATGGCCCGCACCCATCAGGCTGCCTTTCTGCAGGAGCGCGCCTGGTCAGCACGCGAATTTGCGGCCCTGCTGGACAGCCCCTTCAGCTATGCCGTCGGGGATGCGCGCAGTTTTGCCCTTGGCCGCGTTGTTGCGGGAGAAGCGGAATTGCTGACGATTGCCACCCACCCCAATCATCAACGGCAAGGTCTGGCGCAGGCGATTCTGGAGAGATGGTGGGAGGTCGCCTTGGCGCATGGTGCAACCGATGGGTTTCTGGAGGTCGCAGAAGACAACCAACCGGCCCGCAGCCTGTACAAGGCTTATGGATTCGCAGAGAGCGGCCGACGGGTCGGATACTACCCCCGCCAAGGCACAGCAGCAGTGGACGCAGTGCTCATGAGCGTCAGTTTACGCAAGGCCGAAAGCGCAGAATAACACCAAAAGGTCAAAAAACGGTTGACCCTTTCCGCAGCCTACGGCCTAAATTGTCGCACCTTTTTAAAAACACATGGGTTGGGGCGGTCAAACTGGCCGCATCAAGAACAACAAATTGGGAGTACCCCTATGACCCTGATGAAATCCCTGATGAGCGCCGCGGCAGCCGTGGCGCTGACAGCGGGTGCTGCGATGGCAGAACCGGCGCTGATCTTCGATCTGGGCGGCAAGTTCGACAAGTCCTTCAACGAAGCAGCCTTCACCGGCGCGCAGCGTTGGGCTGAAGAGACCGGCGAAAGCTTCCGCGAAATCGAACTGCAGTCCGAAGCTCAGCGTGAGCAGGCGCTGCGCCGCTTTGCCGAAGCGGGCGCCAACCCGATCGTGATGGCAGGCTTTGCCTTCGCCGATGCACTGGGTCAGGTCGCTGCAGACTATCCGGACACCAAGTTCGTGATTATCGACATGGTTGTCGATGCACCCAACGTCCGCTCCGTGGTCTTCAATGAGCACGAAGGCTCCTATCTCGTGGGTATGCTGGCAGCCAAGGCATCCAAATCGGGCACCGTTGGTTTCATCGGCGGCATGGATATCCCGCTGATCCGCAAATTCGCCTGTGGCTACGCCGAGGGCGTAAAAGCGGCCAACCCGGACGCAACCGTGATCGCCAACATGACCGGCACCACCCCGGCGGCCTGGAATGACCCGGTCAAAGGCTCCGAGCTAACCAAAGCGCAGATCAGCCAGGGTGCTGACGTTGTTTATGCGGCAGCAGGCGGCACCGGTGTTGGCGTACTGCAGACCGCAGCTGACGAGGGCATCCTGTCGATCGGCGTGGACAGCAATCAGAACCACCTGCACCCGGGTAAGGTCCTGACCTCCATGATGAAGCGCGTCGACAACGCTGTGTTCGAAGCCTTCTCCGACGGTACTGAGCTGGAAACAGGTTTCTCCGTCATGGGCCTGTCGAACGGCGGTGTTGGCTTCGCAGTTGACGACAACAATGCGTCCCTGATCACCGAAGAGATGACCGCTGCCACCGATGACGCGGCTGCCAAGATCGCAACCGGTGAGATCACCGTGCATGACTATATGTCGGATGACAGCTGCCCGGCTCTGTCCTTCTAAGTGCTGAACTGCCCCCCGGCCCACCGTGATCCTTTTGCGATCATGGTGGTGACCGGGGGTTTCTCATATTGCCCGGAGGCTGCGCCTTTGCCGCCTCCGGGTTTGGTTTTTCCTAGGTTGGCTAAAATGCACATGTTAACCGCCCGTCGCTGTGACGCGGATCTGTGCCAACTGATCGAGGATGAATAAGGGGAGCCCGAATGACGGCACCAGCAATTGAACTAAAAGGCATCTCCAAAGCCTTTGGCCCGGTTCAGGCCAATAAGGATATCTCAATCCGTGTTGCCCCCGGCACGATCCACGGGATCATCGGCGAAAACGGGGCGGGCAAATCAACGCTGATGAGCATCCTCTACGGGTTCTACAAGGCCGATAAAGGCGAAGTTTGGATTCACGGGAAACGGACCGAAATTCCGGACAGCCAGGCGGCGATCTCCGCCGGGATCGGCATGGTGTTCCAACACTTCAAGCTCGTTGAAAACTTCACCGTGCTGGAGAATATCATTCTGGGTGCCGAGGACGGCGGGCTGCTAAAGCCCTCGCTCAGCAAGGCACGCAAATCGCTGAAAGATCTGGCAGCCGAGTATGAGCTGAACGTTGACCCTGATGCGCGTATCGACGAAATCGGTGTGGGTATGCAACAGCGCGTCGAGATCCTGAAGGCACTCTATCGTCAGGCCGACATCTTGATTCTGGATGAACCGACCGGCGTGCTGACCCCGGCAGAAGCGGATCAGCTGTTCCGCATTCTGGACCGGCTGCGCGCTGAGGGGAAAACGATCATCCTGATCACCCACAAGCTGCGCGAGATCATGGAATATACTGACACGGTGTCAGTGATGCGCCGTGGCGAGATGACCGCCACCGTAAAGACCGCCGAGACCAGCCCCGAGCATCTGGCCGAGCTGATGGTCGGTCGCAAGGTGCTGCTGCGCGTCGACAAGGTCCCCGCGACCCCTGGCAAACCGATCCTCGAGATTGAGAATCTCAGCGTTGTTGATGAGGCCGGTGTCGCGCGTGTTAAGAACATTGATCTGACCGTCCGAGCCGGAGAAATCCTGGGGATCGCCGGTGTTGCGGGCAATGGCCAGTCCGAGCTGATGGAAGTCTTGGGTGGCATGCGTGAAGGTCAGGGAAGCATTCGTCTCAATGGCGCGCCCTTGCCATTGTCTGGTGCCGGATCTGACGCCCGTGCCCGTCGCGCAGCCCATGTGGCCCATGTTCCCGAAGACCGCCAACGCGAAGGTCTGATCATGGACTTCCACGCCTGGGAAAACGTCGCATTCGGCTATCACCACGCCCCTGAGTACCAGCGCGGTCTGTTGATGAACAACGCCGCCCTGCGCGCCGATACAGAAGCCAAGATGGCCAAGTTTGACGTGCGTCCGCCGGATCCATGGCTCGCTGCCAAGAATTTCTCCGGAGGCAATCAGCAGAAAATCGTTGTGGCCCGCGAAATCGAGCGCAACCCGGAGCTGTTGCTGATCGGCCAGCCCACACGGGGCGTCGATATCGGTGCAATCGAGTTTATTCACAAGCAGATCGTCGAACTGCGCGATCAGGGAAAAGCCATCCTCTTGGTCTCGGTCGAGTTGGAAGAGATCCTGTCGCTCGCCGACCGTGTTGCTGTGATGTTTGACGGGATGATCATGGGCGAACGCCCTGCAGATCAGACAGATGAGAAAGAGCTGGGCCTGTTGATGGCCGGCGTCGCGGGGGAGGCCGCGTAAATGGATAAGATGCCTAAATGGGCCGATGTCGTGCTGATCCCGCTGATCAGTCTCATATTGGCCGCTATTCTGTCTGCCTTGGTTATTCTTGGCATTGGTGAAGATCCGATTGCCGCGGTGAACCTGATGGTATCCGGCGCGCTGGGATCGACCTATGGCTGGGGCTATACGCTCTACTACGCCACCAATTTCCTGTTCACGGGCCTGGCAGTCTCCGTGGCCTTCCACGCACGGCTGTTCAACATCGGCGGTGAAGGTCAAGCCATGCTCGGCGGCCTTGGGGTCGCCCTGGTCTGCCTGTATATCCCGTGGCCACATTGGTCGCTTGCATTGATCTTTGCCAGCCTTGGTGCTGCGCTGTTCGGGGCAGCCTGGGCGGCCATTCCAGCCTATCTTCAGGCAAAGCGCGGCAGCCACATCGTGATCACCACCATCATGTTCAACTTCATCGCTGCTGCGGTGCTGAACTATGTGCTGGTGAACCTGCTGCGCCCCGAAGGATCAATGGACCCGGCCACAGCCCGCTTTCCTGAAGCCGTTCACCTGCCGTCGCTGCATGAGCTTCTGGCGCCGATCGGCATTGAGTTTTCCAAGGCGGCGCCAGCGAATGTCAGTTTCCTCGTGGCTGTTGGTGCCTGTATCGCCGTCTGGCTGCTAATCTGGCGCACCAAGCTTGGCTATGAAATTCGGGCCTATGGCAACTCTGAATATGGCGCGCTCTATGCCGGGATTTCTCCGGTAAAGATCACCATGATTGCCATGCTGATCTCAGGCGGTCTGGCCGGTATGATGGCCACCAACAATGTGATGGGGGAGGCAGAGCGTCTGGTTCTGAACTCCACCGAAGGCGCCGGTTTCATCGGCATCGCCGTGGCTCTTATGGGGCGCAGCCATCCCTTTGGTGTGTTCCTTGCCGCGATCCTGTTCGGCTTCCTCTATCAGGGTGGCGCTGAACTGGCGCTCTGGACCAGCATCCCGCGCGAATTGATCGTGGTCATTCAGGCCCTGGTGATCCTGTTCACGGGCGCATTGGACAATATGGTGAGAGGCCCGCTGGAGCGGATCTTCCTTGCTCTGCGCCGGGGGAAAGCGTGATGGATTTTCTGACTCTGATCCAGGTGCTTGACAGCACCGTTCGCCTTGCCACGCCGCTGCTCCTGGCCTGTCTGGCAGGCCTGTTCTCTGAACGTGCGGGCATTTTTGACATTGGCCTTGAAGGCAAGATGCTGATGGCTGCCTTCTTCTCTGCTGCGGTTGCCGCGACCACGGGGAATGTCTGGTTGGGCCTTTTGGCCGGTATCGCCTCTTCACTGGTCCTCAGCGGGCTGCACGGACTTGCCTCGATCACCTTCCGTGGCAACCAGCTGATCTCCGGTGTGGCGATCAACTTCCTCGCTGCCGGTATGACGGTGCTGATTGCGCAGGACTGGTTCCAGCAGGGCGGTCGTACCCCGTCCCTGTTCTCAGGTGGTCGCTTTGAACCACTCAATCTGCCGTTTGCGGATGCACTGGCGGATGTGCCGGTACTGGGCCCGATCTATAGCGAGCTGCTGTCTGGCCACTCCGTGCTGGTCTATCTGGCCTTTCTCGCGGTGCCCGCGACCGCATGGATCCTGTTTGGCACTCGCTTTGGCCTGCGCCTGCGCGCCGTTGGGGAGAACCCAGCAGCCGTTGATACCGCTGGTGTGTCCGTGGTCGGGCTGCGTTACGCTGCCGTAATGATCTGCGGCCTCCTTTGCGGGATCGCGGGTGCGTATCTCGCGACCGCGCTTCAGGCCGGGTTTGTGAAGGACATGACCGCAGGCCGGGGCTTCATTGCCTTGGCAGCGCTGATTTTTGCGAAGTGGCGTCCGTGGCATGCGCTTGGAGCCTGCCTTCTGTTCGGCCTCCTGCAAGCGGTTGCCCTCCGGTTCCAGAACATCGAAATCGGGACGTTTGTGATCCCGGTTCAGATGATGGACGCGTTGCCCTACATTCTGACAGTCGTGATATTGGCTGGGTTTGTTGGCAAGGCCGTACCGCCCAAGGCCGGCGGTGAGCCCTACGTCAAGGAACGCTGATATCCAGCTCCATTCCGCATAGTCCCTTGGGACTGTGCGGAAACATCGTCAAGCGCCCGGCCATGGCCGGGCGTTTTGCGTTTCACTCTACTTGCGCACGTCAGACAGCAATCAACAGCACCGGGTCCCCCTGCCGAAAATCATAGGTCCAGTTTTCCCCACAGCATCAGTCCTGTTTTCTGCACAGCGGCATCGACAGTTGATTTTACGCAGGTGCTGCGGTCTAACACTGATATGCAGATTTATCTTCCCATCGCCGAGGTGTCGGTCAACGCATTCCTGCTTCTGGGGCTCGGCGGTATGGTCGGCATCCTGTCCGGCATGTTCGGGGTTGGCGGCGGCTTTCTGATGACGCCGCTCTTGTTTTTCATCGGGATCCCCCCGGCAGTTGCCGTAGCTACCGAAGCCAATCAGATCGTCGCCTCCTCTTTTTCCGGCGTGCTTGCGCATTTCAGGCGGCGAACCGTCGACATCAAGATGGGTCTGGTCCTGCAAGCCGGAGGTCTGCTGGGCGCTGCGCTCGGGGTTGTGGTCTTCAACTATCTCAAGGCGCTTGGTCAGGTCGATCTACTGGTCAAACTTTGCTATGTCGTCTTCCTTGGCGTGGTTGGCGGGCTGATGTTCGTCGAAAGCCTGAACGCAATCCGAAAATCCAAGGCCTCCGCAGGCGCGGCGCCAGCACCCCGCAGACAGCGTGGTTGGGTCCATGCTCTGCCATTTAAGATGCGATTTCGCACGTCTGGTCTCTACATTTCGGTCATTCCACCACTGCTGGTCGGTGTCGTTGTTGGTATTCTGGCAGCGATCATGGGGGTTGGTGGTGGTTTCATCATGGTGCCAGCGATGATCTATATTCTGGGCATGCCAACCAAAGTTGTTGTGGGCACATCGCTGTTTCAGATCATTCTGGTGACGGCCTTCACCACCATGCTCCACGCCACCACGAACTATACCGTGGATATCGTCCTTGCGGTTCTGTTGCTGGTCGGCGGCGTCATCGGTGCTCAGATCGGCACTCGGATTGGGGTTTATCTGAAGGCAGAGCAGTTGCGTATCCTGCTCGCCCTCATGGTGATCGTGGTCTGCGTCAAGCTCGGTCTGGACCTCTTGCTCATGCCGTCCGAGCTCTATTCGCTCGGCAGCGACGGGGGGCATTAAGATGCTCCGTCGCTCTATCCATCGTAATCACCACGTCGAGGTGCGCTCAGGCTGGCGCCGCGCCAGTCGACGGCTTTGTGCAGCAGTCTTCTTGGCGATGCCGTTCACGCCACTGGCCTCAGCCCCAACGGCAGCGCAAACCGCCGCCAGCCTAGCCGACAGTGAACCCGCAGCCGGACCGCGCGAAGAGGTTGTCCTGGGACTCAGCCAGGACCGTGTGGCCATCACTGCAAACTTTGACGGCTCGGAGATCCTGATCTTTGGCGCCGTGAAGCGCGAGGCACCGATCCCGCAGGATGACCCGCTTGAGGTGATTGTCGCAGTGTCCGGCCCGGCGTCTCCGGTGATGGTTCGGCGCAAGGAGAAAAAGCTCGGCATTTGGGTCAATACTGACAGCGTTCTGGTGGATTCGGCCCCCAGTTTTTATGCGGTCGCCACCAGCGCGCCCCTCTCGCAGGTGCTGAGCGATACCGAAGATCTGCGGTATCGGGTGTCGGTGGGTCGTGCGATCCGCTCGGTTGGGGCGGGGATGCACATCCGCGGCGCCCAGCAATTCGCCGAAGCCGTGATCCGCATCCGCTCAGACAATGATCTCTACTCGCTACGGGAAAATACCGTCGCGGTGGATCAGCAGACCTTGTTTCGCACGGCGATTGACATGCCTGCCGACCTGACCGAAGGGGCTTATAGCACGCGCATCCTGCTGACCCGCGGGGGATCAGTGGTGGCGCAGTACGAAACCAGCATCGACGTGCGCAAGGTGGGGCTGGAGCGTTTTCTCTACGCGATGTCGCGCGAACAGCCGTTTCTCTACGGTTTGATGTCATTGGCTATTGCGATCGCCGCAGGTTGGGGTGCCTCCGCCGCCTTCCGCCTTCTGCGCAGGAGTTAAGGACAGCCCCCGCCGCGCAAAGCGCGGCGCCACCCCAAACGGGTGCGTTGCCTGCTTGCTGGTATCGTTTACCGGGCGGGAGTCGCCCGTGTCTTGCCTAGCCGCGTCCGATATAGGGCATGGTCGTCGCCATGACCGTCATGAATTGCACATTCGCCTCAAGCGGCAGATCTGCCATATGCAGCACTGACTGTGCGGCATCTGCCACAGCAAAGGTCTCCATTGGTGCGGCTGTCGGATCTGCTGCGATCTGGCGCGCGCTCAAATCTTCCACCATGGGGGTGCGCGCGTTTCCAATATCAATTTGCCCGCAGGCAATCTGAAAGGGGCGCCCGTCCAACGACAGGCTACGGGTCAGCCCGGTAATCGCGGATTTTGTCGCCGCATAGGGCGTTGATCCGGGGCGCGGGACATGGGCCGCGATGGACCCATTGTTGATGATCCGGCCCCCCTGTGGTGATTGCCGGCGCATCTGGCGAAAGGCCGCGCGCGCTGCCAAAAACATACCGTTTAAGTTCACATTGACAGCCGCAAACCAATCTTCCAGCTCAATCTCGTCAATGGTGCCCGAAGGGGTGAATATACCGGCATTGTTGAACAGCACATCCAACCGCCCTACCCGCTTTGCGAAGCAATCAAAGGCGTGGTCCACTGCGTCTGGGTCTGTCACATCAGCGGGTAGAACATATGCTGTGTCACGCCCCTGCGCGACTTCTTCCAACTGCTCTGCACGACGCGCCAAAAGGCCAACCTGCCAGCCCTTCTCAAGAAACACCTCAGCCACGGCACGACCGATACCGGAACTTGCACCGGTGATCAGGATCGTACGCTTGGAGGTTTCGTCCATTGCGCTCATACCGGGCTGTCCTCCTGCATTTCCAATGTCAGAGCGCTGGCTGGTGCTGCGCGTAGGTCGTCCACCTGCAGCGGGCCGGTTGGCTTTGCCAGACGGTTGCGCACCACCCAGATAAGCCGTTCCTGTGCCCGTGTAATGGCGACATAGGTCAGCCGCTTCCACAGGGGCTGACCAGCCTCCACCCGTCCCATCCGCGCAGCCGCGTAGATGTCCGGGGCAAAAACCTGTGCCGTTGGCCACTGCGACCCTTGGGCCTTGTGAATGGTGACCGCTGCCCCATGCAGAAACGCGGCCCCCATACGCGCGGCAAACGGAATGAAGGGCTCTTCTTCTTCGGGTTTTTCAATCTTCACGATTGATGCGGCGGACACCTGCGGATCTTCTGCCCCCATCACATGAAGACGCGAAAACCCCGGTTTCCGGCCCGGCCCGAGATAGATCACCTGAGCGCCCTTGATCAGACCGCGGGCTTCCAGATCCAACCGTTTCTTGCGGTGTTTCATCGGCAGTTCAATGCCATCACAGATCAGCGGTTCGCCCGCCAGCAGGCTGTCTTCCGGGGCACCATGCACATTTCTGAAGGCGTTGATCAGCCGAATTCGGGTGTTGTTGCGCCAGACCAAGACCGGGGAGCGCGCCATCAAATCGACCTCCACCCGCTGACCCCAGACCACGCGCTCATCCTTGCGGGAGAGATCTTCGACCATACGCTCAAAATCCTCAAAGCCGACGTCGGGATCTGCAAGCGCATGGGCAAGATCCAGAATAGGGTTGCCGGCCTCCTGGCGGTGTATGCGGTTGAGGATCAGCTTGCGCTCTTCCGGCAGTGTTTCAAAGACCATCGCACCAGATTGGTTCACTGGCGCGAGCTGTGCGGGATCTCCGAACAGCAACAATGTCGGAAAAATCTCCTTCAGATCCTGAAACTGGCGGTCATCCAGCATGGAGGCCTCATCGATAAAGCCGATGTCCAGCGGCTCCTCTCGGCGTTTCCACCCGGTGATGAAGTCGGACCCCCGCAGCCCGGCAGCCGCCAAGGCGCCCGGGATAGACTTATTGCGCTCATAGAAGGCTTTGGCACGGGCCAGCGCCTCCTCGGTCAACCCTTCAATTTCCGGCTCGTCACCACTACCGGCCAGCCATTCGGCAATTCGCTCGTATTCAGGATCATAGACCGGCGTGTAGAGAATTCGGTGGATCGTGGTTGCAGGCACGCCCCGCAGGCGCAGAACACTGGCCGCTTTGTTTGTCGGCGCCAGGATTGCAAGCGTGCGGCGGTCCTCGTTTTTCTTCCGGCTTTCATAGTCGCCCGATACGACTTCAACCCCGGCTTTCTCCAGTGCCTTGTACAGCTCCGCCAGCAACAGCGTTTTGCCGGAACCGGCCTTGCCGATCACAGCCATTGCACCGCCGTCCCCGCGCGGCGGGTGTAGCAGATCATCTTCCAGATCGACCCCCGCGTCATGAAGAAGACTGCTGACGCGATCAAAGGCAACCGCCTGATCATCGGAGAATTTTATGGGTGCTGCGCTCATGTCGCGACCCTACAGGGGCAGGGCCGGCTGCACCAGAGCAGACGGCCCGGCATGTCCCGGTTTTGGCAGAGGTCAGGTCTGCCTCTCACGTCCTCTTCAGCGCAGTTGTCAGCCGGTCAGGGCGACGGGTCCAGGCTCCCCTGCCCCGCCAAACGAACGATCAAACCACAAAGTCGACAGCTCCGGCTGGATACCCGCCTTCTGTGCAACGCGGTGATAGGCCTCCGACGAATAATCCCAAAGGCCGAGGCAGATCCGGTCCCGCCCCTCGCCCATGGTGCCAATGACGTCCGGACTAAAACCAAGCGACCGGTAGATCCGGACCATACGGCGGTCAAACACCCCTGCAAAATGGGCGATGTTGAAGTTGCGCATGATCTCCAGCCCGGCCAAGGTCAGCGCCCCGGCGACGTTACCACTGACATCACGCGAAAGGCAGAACCGCGTACATTCCCAGATCAGCGGGCTACAGATCGCGTCGCCTCCAGTTAGTTCAGGAAAGACATCGTTTACCATGATCGGACCGGTGGAAGGCAGGAACCGCATCGAGCCACCGTGGCGGCCATCAGCCTGCTCCCAAATCACATAAAGCGGATCAAGCGCATCATATTCGTCGCGCTCTTCTCCTTGAGCATCTACCGAGACATCCCACCCGAGCCGCGTCTTGAATTGATCGGCGCGGTCCACAAACATCGAATGGGCCAATTCACGGTGCTGGTGCAGGTCGTGTGCATATACATAGCGAAGCATAATTTAGTCCCCTTTAGATAGAAAAGTGGGACCAGATTACGACCAGAAGAGATTCTCAACTATAAGGTTAATGAATGCCTGTAGCTTCAACGCGTTAAATGATGATCAGCCCGAGACTCAGTGCACGCGCGATGGCATGGGTGGTGTTGATGGCCCCCAATTTGAATCGCGCGCTCTCGATATAGACACGTAAAGTATGCTCCGAGATCGTCAGCGTCTTCGCCACCTGTGCACGGCTATAGCCCATCGCTAGCAGGGTCAGCGCGTCAATCTCGCGCGGGGACAGCGGTTGCACATGTTCCGGGCTACGATCGGGTTCAAACTCCAGCGCCTTGCGATTGAAGTAGTGCCCGATCAGGATCAAATCTCGGCTGTGTTTGTCGGTGAACCGGGTCCACGTGTCATCATCGCAATTGTGACTGACCGTAAACAGCGCAAACTGCCCGTTCGGCCCCCGGATCGGGATCGAATATCCCTGGTTGCCGACGTCATGCGCCAAGGCGTCTTGCAGAAATTCACGCGCGGGTTTGGAGGACCAGTCAAGGCGGCGCCAGTCGACCGGGTGGAAACGCTGATAGCATCCGATAATGACAGGATCGACGCGCACATAGGCCTTTTCCTGGTAGCGCTCGACCCAGCCCTGCGAATAGGTGCCAAAATGATAGTGATCGCCCGCACTATCCACCCAATGGTACATGGCATGATCAACCTCGAAGGTATCGCAAACCCGTTGGATGATCTCCTGCAGACCATCGACCGAGGTCGTCGCGTCCAATACCTCAAGGATCAGATCAAGATTAACTTTGGTTGCCATAAATTGCCTGAATCTCACTTAGTCTTGGCACAGGTCCCCTGCACCGTTGCGGCTGCTGGTATGCTCTACAAACCGCGTTCTTAGTCTTTGTGCCGCGATCGTCGCGGAAGCGTCAACGACATGCCAGCATATTGATCGAATTTTTATTTCATAGGGGATTATCTAGTGCGCCGCCACACAATGTCTGCCCCATCAGCACCAAGTCGCCTGCCCTTCCAACGTCACGATCCGCTGGGCGAAAACGTACCAAACACACGAAAAACCCCGCCAGTCCTATCGGTGACTGGCGGGGCGAAACTGACAGAAATCAGCTGGAGGTTCTACCCTGCCAAGACATCTTCCAGGGTCCGCAGCCCGGTACGCGGCGCCTGGACCAGAACGGACATATTGCCGGGTTTATGTTCATTGCGCAGCATCTTCATATGGGCCTCCGGCAGGTCCGACCAAGAGAAGACCTCAGACATGCAGGGATCCAGACGACGCTCTACCATCAGCTTGTTCGCTGCGGCCGCCTGTTTCAGATGCGCAAAATGTGAACCCTGCAGGCGCTTCTGATGCATCCACATATAGCGCACGTCAAAGGTCAGGTTATAGCCGGTGGTACCGGCGCAGATCACAACCATACCACCCTTTTTGCAAACAAAGGTCGAGACCGGGAATGTGCTTTCGCCCGGATGTTCAAACACCATGTCAACATTATTGCCCTTGCCCGTGATGTCCCAGATCGCCTTGCCAAACTTGCGCGCTTCCTTGAACCAATTGGCATATTCAGGGGTGTTCACTGTCGGCAGCTGGCCCCAGCAATTGAAGTCTTTGCGATTGATGACACCTTTGGCCCCCAACCCCATGACGAAGTCGCGTTTGCTCTCGTCAGAGATCACGCCGATGGCATTGGCGCCAGCAGTGTTGATCAGCTGGATCGCATAAGAGCCAAGGCCGCCCGAGGCACCCCAGACCAGTACGTTCTGGCCAGGCTTCAGATCATGTGGTTCATGGCCGAACAGCATCCGGTAAGCGGTGGCCAGTGTCAGCGTATAACAGGCGCTTTCTTCCCATGTCAGATGTTTGGGGCGCGGCATCAGCTGCTGTGACTGAACATTGGTGAACTGGGCAAAAGATCCATCAGGGGTCTCATAGCCCCAGATCCGCTGGCTGGGGGAGTACATTGGATCGCCGCCGTTGCATTCCTCATCATCACCGTCGTCCTGATTGCAGTGGATCACCACCTCATCGCCGACCTTCCAGCGCTTCACCTTGTCGCCAACCGCCCAAACAATGCCAGAAGCGTCGGAACCTGCGATATGAAACGGAGCGCCATGCCCATCAAAGGGGCTGATGGGGGTGCCAAGTGCGGCCCAAACACCGTTGTAGTTCACCCCGGCCGCCATCACGAGAACGAGCACATCGTGGCTGTCCAGCTTAGGCACATCGACAACCTCCTGCACCATAGCGGTGTCGGGGTTGCCGTGGCGTTCCTTGCGGATTGTCCACGCATACATTTTCTGCGGCACATATCCCATCGGAGGCAGTTCACCGATCTCGTAGAGCTCTTTTTCAGGGGCCTCGTAGGAGAGGGCGCCGTTCTGCGTATCCAAAGCCATGCTGGCCTCCTTTTTTCCGCTGTTCGCCGCAATGCAGAATCGCAGCTGCTACCTAGGGAATAAGATTCACCAAGCAACAATGCAACATCATTTATTCAATTTGGGTAATTTTATAACTCAGCAAACGCGGAATATTCCTTCGCACTCGCAGCAACCCCCCCCTATTCAGCCTGCGTTTCGGGCAGATCAGGGATGAGATGTCGAATGGAATTCGCATAGTAGACAAGCAGATCCCGGCGCTCAGCGACCACCTGATAGCGGTTCTGGTGCTCTTCCAGGATCCCCCGGGCTGTCAGCTGACGCAGCCCGGCCTCCGCTGCGTAACCCTGCCCCCCGCCCGGCGTGTGAATATGGGCAAAGGGCATCTGTGCCAGTAGCCTCTCCATCGCCTGTTCGATCTCAGACCGGCTCAACGGGTCGGAACCAGACGGCAAGCGCACCAGCGTTGCGGCTACCAGAGCCACCGGCAGAACCGGAACACATTCACCAATCCGCCCCATCAACTCCTCAGCCAAGACCGTCGGCGCATCTTCCTCCCCGTCGCGCAACATAAACGCCCGCAGGCTGAGTGGACGCCCGAAGCTGACCGCCGCATATCCAAATCGTTGGTAACGTCCTGTGAGCCAGAGCATCAGTTGACGCAGCATTCGGATGGCGACCACATGGATGCGCGGACGAAATCGCCGCTCTCCGGCTTGGGCCGCCGACGTCAGAATCTTGTCCTCAAGAACACGGTCGTAATTCAGAGCGACCGGCACAAACACCACATCCCGCCCCCCTTCACCCTGGGCCAACTGCCCATCGACAATATACTTGAGCAGCCCCACCTTCGGCTCGGCCAGGGCGCCGTCCAGGCTGAGTCCGCCCTCGGGAAACATCGCCTGTGTCACACCGCCTTGCGTCGCCAAGCGTACGTAGGTTGCAAGAACACGGCGATAGAGGTCATTTCGTGATTTCCGACGAATAAAATATGCGCCCATTGCCCGGATCAACCGTGATAAGGGCCAAACCCGCGCCCACTCCCCCACCGCATAGGAGAGCGCGGACCGATCTGCAGCGAGGTAAGTGATCAGCACATAGTCCATATTTGACCGGTGGTTCATCACAAACACCACGGTCGCCTCCGGATCAATGGCCTTGAGCGCAGCCTCGTCGACGTGACCAAGGCGCACCCGGTAGACGGCGTTGGACAGAAACCGAGCCAGGCGGATCGCAATGCTGAAATAAGCAACGGCAGAGAACGAGGGCACAATCTCACGCGCGTAGCGGCGGGCCTCCTCAAAGGCGACGTTCTCCGGAATACTCATATTACGCGCATGATCCGCGATCTCTTGTGCCACCTGCGGGTCGTAAATCAGACGCTGAATCATGTCGTAGCGCCGCGCCAGTTTGAACGGCTGAATAGGACGCTCAAGCCGCCGATTGAGACGCGCCACCGCACGCTCAAGCCGACGACGAAAGAACCACCGCACCGAAGGGAACAAAAAATGCGACGCAAAAGTGATCGCAGCAAACAGCAGGATCAGCACAAATAGCCAAAGCGGGAGTTCCACGGTCTGCGTCATCCCGCCAAGCCTTGCCCAAACCTGCCCGGTTTACAAGCCTTTGCAACCTCACCCCCCAGCCACCGATCGACCATTGTGGCCCTGCTCATCACGGCGGGCCAGCAGCATGCGAACAGCAGTTTGAGAAGGCACCTCAACTAGTCGAAAGATGGTCATCGACAGGATTATTATGCCCCCCAAGACAACGGTTGCAGCCAGCACGTAGATCCCGGCCGGCAGCCCGGCCGGGAGCAGTGTAAGCAGGGTCACGCCAATGTAATTGTGCAGCAGATAAACCGGATAACTGATCAACCCCAACCCAGCCAACGGCCGCCAAGCCAGAACCTGGGCCACCCTCAATCGCAATGCACAGGCCGCAACTGCGAGAAAGATCAGGACCAGAAATGCCACTTCCCAGTTATCTTCAGCGCGGTAAAATGCCACCGAGAAGGCCCAGAAGACCAGCGCAGCCTGCCGCTTGTCGTGCGCTCCGGAATAGATTGCGGCAAAGGTGATGCCTGCGGCGAACAGATGCGCATAGGCTAAAAAAAGCGTCTCAATCACCACCTGCGGCACCAGCCCAGCGACCGCAAACTCTACCACTGCGAATATCGCCTGCATGATCAGCAAGACCAATGGCGCCACACTTCCAAAACGTCCCTTGGGCACCAACCAGCAAATCACAGCCGCCAACAGGTAGAACCGAACCTCAATGGCCAGTGTCCAATATACAACGTCGACGTAGCCATCAAACCCAAAGACGCTGTGCCAGAAGCGCTGCGATGTGAAGGTCCAGGAGGCCGCAAAGCCACTCAGATCTCCTCGTATGTCTTGCGTGAAATTGCTGCCAACGCTGTGCACAAAAACAAACGTGATGAGGGAACAAACCACCAGTGTCGGCCAAAGCCGCGCCAGGCGTTTTAGCGCAAACCGCAGTGGCCAGGGCCGTTCGGAAAGCGACAGCGTAATGACAAATCCAGAGATGACGAAGAACAGCTCGACACCCATGTCACCGTATTTCGCCAGGGGCAACAATGCCGCACCGTAGGGGGAGTACTGGGGATAGGCCTGAAAATAGTGGTACAGCACGACGGCCAGCACAGCAACAGCGCGCAAGCCGTCGACCTCGGCGAGGCGCCGCCCAGTGATAGTGTTCTTCAAATCAGTGCTCTTCTAATACAAAAATCAACTTATAAGGTCTTAGATCAAACACAAAACCACCTCAACAGCCTGCAAGCGACCTGAAAGCGCGAGAGCCGCTGTCAGACTTACAAATGCCGCAACGCAGCGAATTGACACAGGTCTATAATTGCTATTTAGATCCACTCAGAGAAATATAATTACCACAATCCTGCTGGGAGGCTGATGATGCCGCAGATGCAAAAAGACCGCCCTTGGCTGATCCGCACGTATGCGGGCCACTCCACTGCCAGCGCATCCAACGCGCTCTACCGTGCCAACTTGGCGAAGGGGCAAACCGGCCTTTCCGTGGCCTTCGATTTGCCAACGCAGACCGGCTATGACAGCGACCACGTCCTGGCTCGCGGCGAAGTGGGCAAGGTTGGTGTGCCGGTCTGCCATCTGGGCGACATGCGGTCCCTGTTCGACCAGATTCCGCTGGAACAGATGAACACCTCCATGACGATCAACGCCACTGCCCCTTGGCTGCTGTCTCTTTATATCGCGGTGGCGGAGGAGCAGGGCGCAGATGTGTCGAAACTGCAAGGCACCGTGCAGAACGACCTGATCAAGGAATACTTGAGCCGGGGCACCTATGTTTGTCCCCCCAAGCCCAGCCTCAAGATGATCGCTGATGTGGCTGAGTACTGCTACACCAATGTGCCCAAATGGAACCCGATGAACGTCTGCTCCTATCATTTGCAGGAAGCGGGCGCGACGCCCGAGCAGGAGCTGGCCTTTGCGCTCGCAACCGCGCAGGCGGTGCTGGACGAGCTGAAACCGCGCATCGCGCCTGAGGATTTCCCGGCTATGGTCGGTCGCATTTCCTTCTTCGTGAACGCCGGCATCCGGTTCGTGACCGAGATGTGCAAGATGCGCGCCTTTGTCGACCTTTGGGATGAAATCTGTCGCGACCGCTACGGCGTCGAGGATCCCAAATTCCGCCGCTTCCGCTATGGTGTGCAGGTGAACTCGCTTGGCCTGACCGAACAGCAACCGGAGAACAATGTTTACCGTATTTTGATCGAGATGCTGGCTGTGACATTGTCGAAAAAAGCGCGAGCCCGCGCGGTGCAGTTGCCCGCCTGGAATGAGGCGCTTGGCCTGCCCCGCCCCTGGGATCAACAGTGGTCCATGCGGATGCAACAGATCCTCGCCTATGAGACCGATCTTCTGGAATATGGCGATCTGTTTGATGGCAACCCGGCTGTGGATGCAAAGGTTGAGGACCTGAAGACAGGCGCACGTGCTGAATTGGCGAATCTGGAATCCATGGGCGGCGCAGTGGCCTCCATTGAATACATGAAGGGCCGGTTGGTCGATTCCAACGCCGAACGCCTGAACCGGATTGAGAAAAACGAGACCGTTGTTGTTGGCGTCAACAAATGGACCGAGGGTGAGCCGTCTCCGCTACAGACCGAGGACGGCGGCATCATGGTGGTCGACCCGGCGGTCGAGCAAGAGCAGATCAGCCGTCTGGATGACTGGCGCAGTGGGCGCGACGATGACGCAGTTCAAACAGCGCTCATGGCCCTGCGGACCGCAGCGCAAAACGGTGACAATATCATGCCACCCTCCATCGCCGCAGCCAAGGCGGGTGTCACCACCGGCGAATGGGCCGAGGAAATGCGCAAAGTCTATGGCACCTATCGTGGTCCGACCGGTGTTTCAGGATCGGTATCCAACAAGACTGAAGGCCTGGATGAATTGCGCGACAAGGTCAACGCGGTGAGCGATCAACTTGGCCGCCGCCTGAAATTTCTGGTCGGGAAACCTGGCCTCGACGGCCATTCAAATGGTGCCGAGCAGATCGCCTTTCGGGCCCGCGACTGCGGCATGGACATCACCTATGACGGTATTCGCATGACCCCGGAGGAACTGGTGGCATCGGCCATCGCGGATGACGCCCATGTTGTTGGCATGTCGATCCTTTCCGGCAGTCACCTCCCCCTGATCGAAGAGCTGATGGGCCGAATGACAGAGGCCGGTCTTGCGCATGTTCCGGTTATTGTCGGAGGAATCATTCCAGACGATGACGCGGACCGTTTGAAAAAGATGGGGGTGGCTCGTGTTTATACACCCAAGGATTTTGAGCTCAACGCAATCATGGGAGACATTGTCGAACTTGCGAAACAACCAGAAACGGCTGCGCATTAGCGGATTTTCGCAAATAAAAATAATCGAAACAACTTTCTTGATGAAATCGCCATGAATATGGGGCCATAAATGAATGCACCTCGACGTATAACGTCGTGCATTCATTCATGGAGATAAAAATGGCCGTTGACCTCACATCGATGTCGCGAAAAGAACTTTTGGAATTGCAGTCAAACGTCGAAAAGGCGTTGAAAGACGCTGAGCAGCGTGAGCGCATCGAAGCATTGAAAGCCGCGGAGGAAGCCGCCGCCAAATTCGGTTTCTCCCTGGATGAGATTGCCGGAAATGGCCGTAGCACTGCCAAGAAAACCAAGGCAGCTCCGAAATACCGCAACCCTCAAAACCCGGAAGAAACCTGGACCGGTCGTGGCCGCAAACCACATTGGGTTCATGCAGCGCTGACATCCGGCGTTGATATTTCCGACCTGGAAATCTGATTTTCCGAACTGAGGGTAAAAAATGACTGTTCATATCGGGGCCGCCAAGGGCGAGATTGCCGAAACCGTTTTGCTGCCGGGAGACCCCTACCGCGCGAAATGGGCAGCCGAGACATTTCTGAAAGATGTGCGCCTCGTAAATGAGGTACGCGGGATGCTGGGGTTCACCGGCACATGGAATGGTCATCCGGTGACAATTCAGGGCAGCGGGATGGGCATGCCATCCCTGTCTATCTACGTGAATGAACTGATCCGCGACTATGATGCCAAGACCCTGATCCGCATCGGTTCCTGTGGTGGCATGCAAGATAAGGTGAAGATCCGCGATGTGATCCTCGCCATGACAGCGACAACCACCGGCTCCCCCTCACGCGGGATTTTCAAGGAGGTCAATTTCGCCCCCTGCGCCGATTGGTCCCTGCTTCAGGCGGCCGTAAAAGCCGCTGAAACCCATAAGCTGACCCCGCATGTTGGCGGCATCTATTCGTCGGATGTGTTCTACGATGAACGCCCAGATCTGAACGAGCAAATGGTGCGCCACGGCATTCTGGGCGTTGAGATGGAAGCCGCTGAGCTTTACACGCTTGCAGCGCGCTACGGATGTCGCGCCCTGGCAGTGTTGACCGTGTCCGATCACCTCGGCACAGGCGAGGCGCTGCCCTCCGATCAGCGCGAACGCAGCTTCGGAGATATGGTGGAGATCGCACTTGCGGCGGCATTCGCCTGAACTGATCAAACCCTGTAGTCCAAAGAAAAAGGCAGCGCCTCAGGCGTTGCCTTTTTCCGATTGGCAGGATCGCAGATCAGCTGCGCCCATGACTGCCATCGTAGCCATTGCGCGCAGGTGATTGCCAGCCGTCCAACGCAGTGCCCTCGGGCGTAAAGACCTCTACCAACAGCGGGTAGCATGCAGCACTGTCGCTGGTGTGTTCCGATCCACAATCGCCCCCAGGACACGCACTTAATGCGCCCAACAGGTCAATTTCGGCGAAAAACTCAAGATAGTCACCGGGGCGCACCGGACTGGCCTTCATGAAATACTGCCCGGTATCGCGGGTAAACCCGGTGCACATGAAAACGTTCAGAACGTCGTGTACTTGCCGCTCCGCGTCTGCCAGCGATAGGTTCAGTTCATCAGCCAGTGCACGGGTCAGATTGGAGTGGCAGCAATGATGATAATGGCCGCCGCCGAGAAGGTTGCCGGTATAGGGATCGCAGCGTGTGCCGATCACGTCATGTACTGATCCACCGTAGCTGTCGATCCCGTACCAACCAAGACTATCGGCAACAATGGTCGCCATGGGGCGCAGATGCGGCAGTGTACTCCACAGCCTCTCCCCGGCTGTCACATGGGTTCCGTGCAAAGCCCGCGTCTTGCCGGAGAAAAACCGCTCGCTCAGATCGGCGTCGTTCCAGAGGTTCAGGTCCCCCACCTGCGCCCCTTCGACCGATGTAATTCGGAAAAAACTGCCGGCTGCGACACGAAAACAAGCCGCCTGGCGCGGGGCGACAATCACCTCATCGGTCTTCCGCGCTGTCTCACGCGCTTCAAGGTATCGTGGCAAATCCGGCTTTGGCAGCGTTTCGTTGGGATAGCAGATCACTGGCGGGATCGCGCGCCGCTCCTCTGCATCAGACGGCCACCCTGTCTCGGCGTTTGGGAGCTCAGTATTGGACATGGCGCAAACCTCTTTATTGTTTGCGCCATGAAAGCCAAAGCGACGCCCCGAGACAAGCGGTGATTGCGACCGCGTTCCCTAGCCGCCTAACCTCAGATCACCACCACATCCAGCGGCGGGAAGCCATTGAACCCGACCGATGCATAGGTGGTCGTATAGGCGCCACAGGCATGGATCACGACGCGGTCTCCGGCTTTTAGCTCCAGCGGCATTTGATACAGCTGCTTTTCATAGAGCACATCGGCGCTATCACACGATGGGCCAGCCAGAATGCAGGGACCGGTCTGCCCATCACCATGATCCGTGGTGATGCGATAGCGGATCGCCTCGTCCATGGTTTCGGCCAGACCGGAGAATTTTCCGATGTCCAGATAGACCCAGCGGTGCAGATCACCCGCATCCTTGCGCGACACCAGTAGAACTTCTGCCGCGATTGCGCCTGCCTCTGCCACCAGCCCGCGGCCCGGTTCCGCCATGATTTCGCAGGCGTCCGGAAAACGGGCGTTCACCAGCGCCATTACTTCCTGCGCGTAGCGGTTCGGCGCCATCACCTCAGTGCCATAGCTGGCGGGAAAACCGCCGCCAATGTTCAGCAGGGTCAGTTCATGTCCGGCGCTCTTGGCCGCGCGCCAGACCTGCGCCACCTGATCAAGCGTGTCGGCCCACATCTGCGGATCACGGGTCTGCGATCCGACATGGAAGGAAAGGCCAGATACGCATAGACCAAGGTCGCGGGCACGGTCCATCAGGGTCAGCGCCATCGCAGGGGTACAGCCGAACTTACGGCTCAACGGCCAATCAGCGCCGGTCGCCTCAACCAGCAGACGGATACAAACCCGCGCACCCGGCGCGTGCTCAGCCAGTTTTTCCATCTCCGCCAAGGCATCAACGGCGAAATGCGTGATACCGATCTCATGCGCGAAAGCGATATCCGCCGGACGCTTGATGGTGTTGCCAAAGGTGATCTGTTTCGGTTTTGCGCCAGCGGCCAGACACATCTCGATCTCAGCCCGGCTGGCCGCATCGAAATTCGATCCCATGCTGGTCAGGCGCCTCAGGATCTGCGGCTCCGGATTGGCTTTAACAGCGTAGTGAATACGGGCGCGGCCCAGACCCTGCGCGAGGGCGGCGTATTGCCGGGCAACAGCCTGACTGTCGATCACCAGTGTCGGTCGGTCAAACGCGTTCTGTGCAATGTAAGACAGGTGGCGAGAAACGGGGACAATAGCATCTTGACGGGCAAGTTGCCCGGTTACGTTTGCGTTCATGGTCATCTCCAAAAGACCCGGCCATCTATGACCGCTCACTTCAATCAGAGACGTTACCGTCGCTACGTAACCATGGGGGATAACCCTTGGGACAGAGGCGCGTGCGTTGGCGTCTGTGCGCCATATCCACCAAAGCAATGAGTCGATCAAGCATTTTTTTAGCCCTATCCCTCAACTTATACGGGATAGTCGCACGTGCCGTGTTTCAGCGATCTCATCGGCCATAGAACATCGTGATTTCAGGGAACGCCCCTGCCTACCCGGCCTGCCGCAGACATAGTTTCGGCGCCGCAGAGCCGGGGTGTACTGCCCCGCAAGCCGCACATCTCCATTGGTCAGCAGCGCGTTCCTGCCGCCAACGACAATGTCGGCTCAGACTGGACGTTTTTTTCCGCCAAAGGAAATATCCGAAAACGCCAAACAACAGGAAGAGGATCAACACGGGCATGTGGCCTGTCTATCTACCGTTCTATTCAGCCGCAACTGCTGCCAACGCCGCCCTGCTCCGACCAATCAGGCCGCAGCGTAGTAATCGACAACGCCCTCAGTGGTCGCAGGCTCTGTGATAGCGCGGGAGGCCACGCGTGGTTCCGGCACATAGTAAGCCCAGGCCTGTTCCAGATGTGCCAGTGCTTCGGCAGCTCGCCCTACCTTCGGTGATATCGACGAATTGGCAGCCGTCTGGTGAAGTTGCGTCGCGGCTTGATCGGTCATGTGATCGCTCCTGCTCAAGAGAATGCCTCTCCCCTGCTCAGGAATTTATGCCTGTGAGCGTGCTAACACACCCTCCGTTTCAACAAGATCGCCATGCGCGCAGCGCAACCCCATACGCAAGCGATCTCTGACAAAACAGAGTCTGACGATAAAAAGAAAAACGCCGCTCAAAGATCCTGAGCGGCGTTTGATATTGCGTATGCTGCGTCAGATCAGACCGCGCGCTCCACCATCATCTGTTTGATGTGCGAAATCGCCTTGGCCGGGTTCAGGCCCTTGGGACAGGTTTTTGCGCAATTCATAATCGTGTGGCAGCGGTAGAGCTTAAAGGGGTCTTCCAGCTCATCCAGACGCTCCGGTGTCGCCTCATCCCGGCTGTCGATGATCCAGCGGTACGCATGCAGCAGTGCGGCCGGCCCAAGATAACGATCACCGTTCCACCAATAGCTGGGGCAGGACGTCGAACAGGAGGCACACATCACACATTCATAAAGACCGTCGAGTTTCTTGCGATCCTCGATAGACTGTTTCCACTCTTTTGCAGGGCGGTTGGTCTTGGTTTCCAGCCACGGCATGATTGAGGCGTGCTGCGCATAGAAATGCGTCAAATCAGGGATCAGATCCTTCACCACCGGCATATGCGGCAGCGGATAGACTTTCACGTCACCTTTGATTTCATCCAGCCCGTAGATGCACGCCAGCGTATTGATGCCGTCGATGTTCATCGCGCAAGAGCCGCAGATCCCTTCGCGGCACGACCGACGGAATGTCAGGGTTGGATCAATCTCATTCTTGATCTTGATGAGCGCGTCCAGAACCATCGGACCGCATTTGTCCATATCGACAAAATAGGTATCCACCTGCGGGTTCTTGCCGTCGTCCGGGTTCCAGCGATAAATGCTGAACTTGCGCACATTGGTTGCGCCTTCGGGCTTGGGCCAGGTTTTACCCGTGGTGATCTTGGAATTTTTCGGAAGTGCGAATTCGACCATAGATCGTTCTCCTTGCTTAGCTGCCCACCATCCGCAGGCGCGAGGCGCTGCGGAGGCAGGAGATCGGTGTCTGCGGCCCGGGCAGGCCGGATCGCAGATCTTTGGGTGTCGCGGCCATGCCAGCCGCAATTTCATAGGCGCGGGACAGCATCAGAACAGCCGTCCCGCCGCAAAAGGGGGATGCCCTGCCAGCTGTGACAGCCGGGCCGCATCATCGGGGTAGTGCCGCGTCAAAGCCGCCAGCAGTGCCGCATCACGGGCCGCGAGGTGCAGGATCGCCTGATATTCTGCGTCCTCCGCCATCTGTTGGCAGCGTTGATCCGTCTTCAGATCAAAATCGGCGTTGCCCCGATCCTTGTCAAAGGACGAGCCACCGCCATAGGTTTGTATCTTGCCGAGGGTGTTGTCTGCGCAGGGCAAATCCAGGCGACCCAGCAGATCCGTCCGATAGTGGGCACTGCGCATCCAACGGTCGTAGTCAACCACCACCAGCGCAAGTTCATCCGCATGTGAGGCCAGCTCCAGCATGCGCCGATAGCTGTCAATTGCCCGCAGCAGCACAGCGTTACGCTGAACCAGAGAAAAGGCGGGGTTGCCCTGAAGCTTCTTCAACAACGACGCGGACCAGTTCAAAAACCCACGCAACAGCAGGATATCGCCACTCAGCAGGCGTTCATCCAGATCACCCGAGACGGGACGATCCAGACTGTAATCCGACGGAACAGTGTCCTCGTAAGAAATCAACAGCAGACCACCCGAGGCCATTGACGCGCCAAGCTCTGGCAGATCACGCGCCTCTGACCGCGACAGGCCCACGGTATTTCGCTCTATTCCCTGATGGTGCGAAAGCGGCATGCGGGCCGATTTGCAGTTGTTGAAGAACAGAGCCTGCTGACCCGGCGCGTTGCGCTGCAACCAATTAGCGACCGCATGATTGCCAGACCGCCGCATCCCGAACAGGCGGAGTGCGACGTTAGGCTGCCAGCCAAGAGAAGGCCAACCGCCGGGTTGTTCTGCAGCAGATGCCGGAGGTGGTGTCGAAACGTCTTGCTCGAGTGCCATCATAGCAGCCCCCAACCATGTGCACTCAGCTCCCGCGAGGGGGCGCTGAGTGTCATGTGATATGCAGGAACTGCGCGCATCACGGTCTTAGAACGTCCGGGCCTTGGGGGCGATCTTCGCCTCGCTGATGCCGCCTTCGGCCTCAGTGGTGAGAGGATCCACAATAACCGGGCGATAGGACAGATCCACCTTGTTGCCGTCAACACGGCTCACGGTATGGACACGCCATTTCTCATCGTCCCGGCTGGTGAAATCCTCATGGGCATGGGCACCACGGCTTTCCTGACGCGCCTCTGCCCCGACAATTGTCGCCAGGGCGTTTGGCATCAAGTTGGTCAGCTCAAGCGTTTCCATCAGGTCAGAGTTCCAGACCAGCGACCGGTCCGTCACAGCCAGATCGTCGATCTTTGCTGCGATGGCGGTCATCTTGGTCACACCTTCCGCCATGGTCTCCGATGTGCGGAACACCGCGGCATCGCTTTGCATGGTCCGCTGCATCTCCAAACGCAGATCCGAGGTTGGAATGCCGCCCTTGGCATAGCGCAGGCCGTCAAATCGGTCGAAGGCTTTGTCCACCTGCGCCTGATTAAGAACAGGGTTGGGCGCATCAGCATCCACCACCTTGCCCGCACGGATTGCCGCAGCGCGGCCAAAGACCACAAGATCGATGAGCGAGTTGGACCCCAACCGGTTGGCCCCGTGAACTGAGGCACAGCCCGCCTCGCCCACAGCCATCAGACCCGGCACCACAGCGGTCGGATCCTCGGCTGTCGGGTTCAGCACCTCACCCCAGTAGTTGGTCGGGATACCGCCCATGTTGTAGTGAACCGTTGGCAGAACCGGGATCGGTTCCTTGGTCACATCCACGCCGGCAAAGATCTTCGCGCTTTCGGAGATCCCCGGCAGGCGTTCCGCCAACGCTTCGGCTGGCAGATGGCTGAGGTTCAGGTGAATGTGATCACCATGTTCACCCACACCGCGACCCTCGCGGATCTCCATCGTCATTGAACGCGAAACATAGTCACGCGGCGCCAGATCCTTGTACTGGGGCGCATAGCGCTCCATGAAGCGTTCGCCTTCGGAGTTGGTCAAATATCCGCCTTCGCCCCGCGCGCCCTCGGTGATCAGACAGCCGGAGCCATAGATCCCTGTGGGGTGGAATTGCACGAATTCCATATCCTGCAGCGCAAGGCCTGCCCGCGCCACCATGCCACCGCCATCACCGGTACAGGTATGCGCAGAGGTTGCCGAGAAATAGGCACGGCCGTAACCGCCAGTTGCCAGCACCACCATCTTCGCGTTGAAGACATGCATGGTGCCGTCATCGAGCTTCCAGCACACCACGCCCTGACATTGCCCGTCGTCGGACATGATCAGGTCGATGGCGAAATACTCGACATAGAACTCAGCATTGTTCTTCAGCGACTGACCATAGAGCGTATGCAGGATGGCGTGGCCGGTCCGGTCCGCAGCGGCACAGGTCCGCTGCACTGCGGGGCCTTCACCAAACTCGGTGGTATGCCCACCGAAGGGGCGCTGGTAGATCTTGCCCTCTTCGGTGCGCGAGAACGGCACGCCGTAATGCTCCAGCTCGTAAACCGCCTTGGGCGCTTCACGTGCGAGATACTCCATCGCATCGGTATCGCCGAGCCAGTCAGACCCTTTGACCGTGTCATACATATGCCACTGCCAGTGGTCAGGCCCCATGTTGGACAGGGACGCCGCAATGCCGCCCTGGGCCGCCACGGTGTGCGAGCGGGTCGGGAAGACCTTCGTCACGCAGGCCGTGCGCAGCCCCTGCTCCGCCATGCCGAGGGTGGCGCGCAGGCCGGCACCACCGGCGCCAACCACGACCACGTCATAATCATGTGTTTCGTATTCGTAAGCAGCCATTGAAAACCTCGGGATTTACAGCGCCAGGCGGATCAGCGCATAGGCGCTGACCGCGGCCACGGCATAAGACAGGCAGGTGACCAGAATGATCGTCAGACGACCGGCAAAGCCATGCACATAGTCCTCGATCATGATCTGCGCACCCGATTTGAAGTGCATCATGCCGACCCAGATGGTCAGCAGAGCAACAAGTGCGGGAAACGGGCGAGCGTAGTAAGCAGTGATCTCTTCATAAGACCCGCCCAGTGCGGAGCCAAAAGTAAACACAAACAACGGCACCAAAATCAGCAGCCCGATGGAGCTGACCTGCATCGACCAGTGATGTGCCGTGCCGGATTTCGCAGCACCCATGCCAACGGCACGCTTGCGATCTGTCAAATAACGCATTGCGATTGCTCCTTCAGATCAAACGATAACAAGGGTGAGGACAGTCAGCACAACCGACCCGACAATGACGAACCAGCCCAGTTTCTGCGCAGGTTCCAGATCCAGCATCTTGCCGTTGTCCCAGATCAGGTGACGCACACCGGCCAGCGTGTGATACCAAAGGCCAAGCACCGACAGGCTCATCACGATGTCGCCGAACCAGCTGGTCATTACAGCATTGGCAGTGCGGAAGTAGTCTTCAGAGGTTGCCGCCGCCAGAAACCACCATGCAATCAACAACGCGCTCACGATAAGGGCATTGCCCGTAATCCGCGTCAGGATCGAGGTGATCGAAGTGATCTGCGGGCGATAGACCTGCAAATGTGGCGAAAGCGGGCGGTTGCCCCGATTTACATCGGCCATGTTGGCTCCTTTCCGGTTAGCTGACGACGTTTTAGAGGTTTTTTACGTCCTGTCACGCAAACGAGCGGTAAAAATGCGCAGTTATTTTTAAGAATGCCGCGAAAACAGCAATATGTGATCACACGCTTCCGGTAAGTGATCACAAAATAGGATACACGGGAATCCTTACAGAATCACATGGTGTTCGCGATTTTATGGGATCGTCGGGAGAAAGCTGCTCAATCCCGCGTTCTGCTGCGCCACTTCACGTAACAGCTTTTTACGGATCGCTTCCGGATAGTCCTCAAACCCTGCTGCCGTCTGCACAAAGGCGCCCGCTCCATGAATGACCTGCTCAAAGAAATAGGCCGTCAGATCCGGCTCGCTCTCCTCAATGGCCAAAGCATTCACCGTGACGCCAGCGGCGCTGAGCGCGCCCCGGATGGCGGTTGGCTCCACCCCCTCGTTGGACGGTCCGTCGCCAGAAACATCAATCACTCGGCGGCGGCATCCGGGTACGGTTTGAAACTGCTCAATGGCCAGCTGCAGCGCCTCTCCTATGCCCGTTGCATAGTTGCGCCAGGGCCGCGGCGCCGCCGCGATATCAGCCGCCAGCTGGTCCAAGGCTCGAAAGTCCGAAGCATGCCGCCAGCTGAGCGTGATCTCCTGACGACCGCTGCCTGACCACTGCATCAATGCCACCCGCGCCTGCGCCCGCACCAGGGCCTCCGCCACGACGCCATCCTGCAATGCTGCAGCCAGGCCTTCCATCTGTATGCGGTATTCTTCGACGTCGACGCTGCCGGAGACATCCACTGCCAGCACCAATGCCAGATCACAGGCGCGCGCCGGTATCGGCACCTGAGCAAAAAGCATGAAAACCATCAGTCGAAGGATCCGCATATCTTGAGCTTAGCGAAAACCGACCCGCATCCCTATTGTTTTCCGCACCCCGTTGCGCCATCCGCAAACAGGGTCTCGATCGGCGCCCAATGGTCAAATGGTTTCCGGCTGTATCGATCGAAGGCAAACCAATTGCCCCCACCTGCCGGTTGATCCCAGCGCCGATCAATCTCCACCCCCGCCAAGGCACAGAAAAGCAAAGTACCCACTGCACCATGACCACAGACAATCAACGCGCTGTCCGGGTAGTCCGCCTCGAGGGCGCATATCTCCCGCAAGATGCGGTCTTGCGCATCCACCGCCCGCTCCCAACCGCGCACTGATTGCAAGGGACTCGCAAAAAACGCATCTGCCTGCGCTTCAAATGCGGCCGCTGGCAGATAGCCCGTGCTGGTTCGGTCGTTTTCGTGCAGCCCCCTGCGCTGGTCGACCGCAGCCCCAAGCGCTGCCGCCAGTGGCGCGGCGGTCTCGACGGCTTTGCGCTCAGCGCTGGAGATCACCGCCGCCTTTCCTGCCAGCTGCAGCCGAGCGAAGCGCTGCGCCAGTTCCGTCACACGCAAGGCCCCGACGTCTGACAAACCCCAATCCGGCACCGCAACTGTTGCGTCAACCGTCACCTGCGGATGCGAGATGTAAAGAACTGTTCCCGGATCACCTATGTTCATGGCTTTTGCACATCGCTTCGCCTGTGAGAAGGTTCCAGCCAAGGCCGATTTCAAAACAGAAACCGCCTCAACCAGCTGTTATCACAAAGGCATTAATGCCCAATAGTCGAGATCCAGGAGAACCTCCGGGTGATATTTGCCATCGTCCCCTTTCAGCCGGAAGGGAGCACCGCCGCTGGTCGCGACCAGTCGCAAGCGGATCGCCCCGACGCCGGGCGCGCGGGTTTCAACCTTGTCCAGCACCTCCGACCAAGCACGGATTGTCATGCCGGATGTGCAGGGGTTTGCATGCGCGCCTCCGTTCAATCCAACAATCATCTGGGCATTGGCCAAGCCGTTGAAGGACAGCGCCCGCGCCATGGAGATCACATGCCCGCCGTAGATCAGCCGCGATCCATCCGGTCGAGCCGTGGTGTCAAAGTGAACCTTGGCCGTGTTCTGCCACAGCCGGGTTGCGAGCATATGCTCGGCCTCTTCCACCGTGACACCGTCGATGTGGTCAATCTGTTCCCCCACCGCATAGTCGCCCCAGCGGTGCGGCTCCCCCGCGAGCGTGAAATCATAGCTGGAGAAATCCAGCCCTTCGGGAATGACCAGATCCTCAGCCGGGATCACCCGGGTGAGTTCGGGGATACAGGTCTCAGGCGCGGGCGCCTCCAGATTGCCTTTGCGCACCATGACCCAGCGCACATAGTCCAGCACGCAGTCACCCCGCTGGTTGAGGCCACGTGTGCGAACATAGACGACACCGGATTTGCCGTTGGAATTCTGTTTGACCCCAATCACTTCGCTTTCGGCGCGCAGGGTATCTCCGGCATAGACCGGCAGATGCCAGCGCCCTTCGGCATAGCCAAGGTTTGCCACCGCATTCAACGAAACATCCGGAACGGTCTTCCCAAAGACCATGTGGAACGCCGCCAGATCCTCTAGCGGCGCGCCCGCCAGACCACATCCGCGCGCAAATTCATCCGAGGAGTAGAGCGCATGCCGCGCCGGGTAGAGCGCGTGATACAATGCGCGCTCCCCCCCCGAGACGGTGCGCGGCACCGCATGATGCAACACATCGCCGACGGCATAGTCCTCAAAGAAGCGGCCCGGATTGGTCTTGGCCATTAGTGCTCTCCCAGTTTGGTCTCGGGGGTATAGGTGCCGGGCACCTCTTTCACCACAGATTGACCGCAGCGCATGATCCCCTTCACGGGGTCGAAAGTCTGGGTCGGACTTCCGTAGAGCTCCCACCCTTTGTTCAGCGCATCGGTCACCTTGTGACAGAACGCCGAGGTGTCGTCCTCAGACAGAAATCGATAGAGTTTCATCAGTGATTACCCCGGAAACGGCGAGGGGCCGATCAGCCCGTGAACATAACCGATCACACCCAATAGGACGATCGACACGACAAAGAACATGGCATCCTTGGCAAGGCTGCCCTTTGGGTTTGCTGTCCAGACTGGTTCAGCGCGGTTGATCACAACCATTTCCGCCAGCGCCCAGACCAGCATGCTCCCAAAGAGCACGAAGGAGGCCGGATCCCAGTTTACCAGCAGATGTGCGACCGCCCACATCGCAAAGCCCAGCAACATGGGATGGCGGAGTTTGTAGAACAGCGCGCCTTTGCTGGGACCAGGGCTGGTGAAGTAAAGCGCCAGCAGCAGCAACGTGTTGTTGATATGTGTGAAAAACGGCGGCGGCAGGGCCAGATCAAACGACTCCGCACTGCGGTAGCCAATCACCATCAGGACCACGCTCGCCAGCAGGATAAGCGCCATCAGCCCCTTGCCACGATCACCAAGAGCCGCGCGCGCATCCGGCGCCAAACGTTTGAAAAAATGGGCGCCCCACCAAATCAGGATGCCTAGAAGCAACAATGCCATGTCAGTCTCCCAAAGAATTATGACCGACCCAACGCCTAGGCTGAAACTGCTGCGATTGCATCCGCTTTTGCAAGAATTTCGCGGGCAGTGACCACGTGCAGGTTCTCGACAATCTTGCCATCCACAACAGCCACACCCTGCCCCTCTGCCTCTGCGGCGTCAAACGCCGCGATTTGACGTCGCGCGAGGTCAATCTCGTCCTCGGAAGGGGCGAAGGCGACATTTGCCACATCCACCTGCGCCGGGTGGATCAATGTCTTGCCATCAAACCCCATGTCGCGGCCCTGACTACACTCAGCTTCCAACCCTTCGGCATCCTTAAAGGCGTTATAGACCCCGTCGACAATGACCACACCTTCCGCCTTGGCCGCCAACAGACACTGCCCCAGCCCCGCCATCAGCGGCAAGCGATCCGGACGAAAGCGCACCTGCAGCTCCTTCGCCAGATCATTGGTCCCCATCACCATGCCTTGCAACAGCGGATGCGCGGCGATGGCCGCGGCGTTCAACATGCCGCGCGGAGTTTCCATCATCGCCCACAGCGGTTTATTCCCTGTGATGGTTGCCAGAGTGTCCAGATCTGCTGGAGAGGAGACTTTGGGCAACAGGATCGCATCACAGTCCATTTTAGCCGCCGCCGCAGCATCAGCGCGTCCCCATTCGGTATCCAATCCGTTGATCCGAACAATCTTCATCCGCGCCCCATAGCCACCTTCGCGCAGCGCCTCTTCCAACGTCTGGCGGGCGTTTTCTTTCTCATCCGCCGAGACCGCGTCCTCAAGATCAAAGATGATCGCATCCACCGGCAGATTGCGGGCCTTGTCCAGCGCGCGAGGCTTGGACCCCGGGATATACAGAACCGACCGATAGGGGCGTGTGCGCGGATCCATGATTAATCTCCTGAGTCATTTTGTTGCGCAAACGGCTACATAATTGAAAGTAATCTTTCAAGTGAAATGATGCCGCACCGCAGAATAAGTCGCCTCAGCACAGCAAGCGAGAAGCGCTGTAATCACACTAAAGATCTGATAAATAGTTATTATTACTGTCTCCAACCCCCAAGAACGGGCCGTTAAGAGGATGTCAGCTTCTTTTCGTCACTCTGATTGCACCGGATGAGGATCGAACCAAAACGGCATCATACATCCGGGAGCGGGCGCAGCAGCCCGTGCAGACGATGACGCGATACCGGCACGGCGCACACCCTGTCCGGGTCTGATCAAATGACCCGAAGGGCAAGCCCACCGCCGGATCTTCCGGAAAGGGTAAAACCCATGTTGAAGAAGACGTTTGAACTTGCAGTCCTCAAAAGCGCCGCTTTGGCAGCACTCGCCCTGATGGCACTGCCCGCTGTCGCACAGACCAGCAACAACTGCGCGCCCCGCGATCAGGTGGTGAAGCGCCTTGCCGAACGCTACGGCGAAAGTCGGCAGAGCATCGGCATCGGCCAACGCGGCGTGGTGATGGAAACCTTCGCCTCGGCGGATACCGGCAGCTGGACCATCACAATCACCACCCCCGGCGGCGTGACCTGTCTTGTGGCCTCGGGCCAGTCTTATGAGTTTCTGGCGGAGGCCTTACCAGTCGTCGACAGTGACGCCTGAGCGGGCTTCCTCGCAAGGTGAGCCTTAGAGGTGAGACATCCGATCTGACCAGCCGGCGGAGGGGCCGCGTGACAACGGCCCTCTGCCAGCAGCCCAAGATCCGCCCCCGCTCAGGTCAGCCCGTCCCAAATCAGCTTCGTCCCGGTGGTAACCAACAGCACATAGGTCAGACCAAAAAAGACCGGCTCAGATACCCTGTGATGTAAGCGGACCCCGATCCAAGCCCCAAGCAGGGCAAAGGGCGTCAACATCAGATCCAGCGTCAATGACGCGGGCGTCACCATCCCCAGCATCGCATAGGGGACGAACTTTGCCGCATTCAGGATACCGAACACCAATACGGTCGAGGCTTGGTATTCTGTTTTGCTCATATTGCGTCCAAGCAGATAGACAGCCGCCGGCGGCCCACCAGCGTGGCTTACGAAACTTGTAAACCCGGCAACCACGCCGGCCACAATCCCGGTCACATCCGCCTTTTCGCGCGGCTTGGCCAATCGTGCCCTCAACCGCCCGGACAGCTGCCAGGCCACAAACGCGACCGAGATGACACCAATCAATATCCGCATCGCATCGGCGTCGACGGATTTGTAGAACACCGCCCCCAATGCGACGCCAGGCAAACCGCCGAGGATCAACAAGAGCGACTCCCGCAGCCGCCAGCGCCCCCAATAAGGCCGCAGCGAGGCGACATCGATCAACATCAACAGAGGCAACATGAAAGCAAGCGCCACGCCAGGTTCTACAATCAGAGCGAGAATCGAAGACGACGCAAAGGCCGCGCCCGATCCAAAACCGGCCTTGGAAACACCAGCAAACGTAATTGCCAATACCGCTACCAGAAAAAACATCACTGTAATCTCAGGCATCTGAGAAATCCCTCTAAGTGCCTCATATGTCGGTTTTTTAAACGCATCTGTCCGATTTGAACAGTCTGCGGCACATCGGCCTTCGCCGCGCAGGGATCTTGCGCCACGCCACGGAACGGCTTAGTCCTCCCGGCAATCACAACCGGACCGGAGATAAATTCCAATGGCTCGACCCAAAATCGCCCTGATTGGCGCAGGTCAGATCGGTGGCACACTTGCCCACCTCGCAGCACTGAAAGAACTCGGCGACGTCGTCCTGTTCGACATTGCCGAAGGCACCCCCGAAGGCAAGGCGCTCGACATCGCTGAATCCGGTCCTTCCGAAGGCTTTGACGCCAAGCTGAAGGGCACCCAATCCTACGAGGATATCGCTGGTGCAGACGTCTGCATCGTGACGGCCGGTGTGCCGCGCAAGCCCGGCATGAGCCGCGACGATCTTCTGGGAATCAACCTCAAGGTCATGAAATCCGTCGGTGAGGGCATCCGTGACCACGCACCGGACGCATTTGTGATCTGCATCACCAACCCTCTGGATGCAATGGTCTGGGCTCTGCGCGAGTTCTCCGGCCTGCCCCACGAGAAAGTCTGCGGCATGGCTGGTGTGCTGGACAGCGCCCGCTTCCGCCACTTCCTGGCAGAAGAATTCAACGTTTCCATGAAAGACGTCACCGCGTTTGTTCTGGGCGGCCACGGCGACACCATGGTGCCGCTGACTCGCTACTCGACCGTTGCCGGTATCCCGTTGCCTGATCTAGTCAAGATGGGCTGGACCAGCCAGGAGAAACTGGACGCGATTGTCCAGCGCACCCGCGATGGTGGCGCTGAGATCGTCGGCCTGCTGAAAACCGGCTCCGCCTTCTACGCACCTGCGACCTCCGCGATTGAGATGGCCGAAGCCTACCTCAAGGATCAGAAACGCGTCCTGCCCTGCGCCGCCTACGTTGATGGCGCCCTCGGCCTCAAAGGCATGTATGTAGGCGTGCCGACAGTGATCGGTGCTGGCGGCATCGAACGTGTGATCGACATCAAAATGACCTCGGATGAGCAGACCATGTTCGACAACTCCGTCAACGCGGTCAAAGGCCTGGTTGAGGCCTGCAAAGGTATCGACGGCTCGCTGGCCTAAGATCCAACCAGAATAGCACGAACTTTGCGAAGGCCCGCCCGATTGGCGGGCCTTTTCCTTTGCCTCTTCTACAATTGGCTCTCCTCAGCGCGGCGTCGCACCCGCTCACGTGCAGCCCAGGCGTGCCAAAATGAGATCCGCCCGCGCCACGACGTCAGTTTTCGGCAAAATAACGATATCATAGCCGAGCATCTGATACCCCGCCCGCAGCCGGGTGTATTCCTCACGCGCCTGTGCGTAGCTGTGTCGCCGCTCCGCAGTCTGCCGATAGATTTCCGGCCAGGGCGGCGTCAGAAAGACCACATCATAATAGCGCTCAGCAGGATCCAGAGTGGCCGCAACCGAGAGCCCGTAGGCATGGTCAAGTGCCAGGACGGCATCCATCAATCCACGATCAAAGAACACCCAGCCCATTGCAGTTGTCATCCGTTGCCGATCTGCGCGCGCCAGTTCCATGGCGCGCCGGGCGAAGGCCTCCATATTCACCCAAGGAAGAGCGCCCCCCGCACCACGCATCTCTTGCGCGACGATCCGAAGACCCGGCTCCGGCACGGTCTCAAATCCCCGCCCCGACAGCTCTGCCAGCAGCGTTGACTTCCCCCCGCCGGAACACCCGGACAGGATCACATGCCGTGTCTTGATGTCGGCAGTCATATCGGTGCTCCAGACCTCCTTTGCAATCGGCATCCCACTATTTTCCAGCCCATCATGTGGCTCCGGACCACGCGGCACCGCCGCACCCCAATCAGTTACGCCTTAACCAGATAGATGCCGCATCAGTGTAACGTAGGGTCGGAGTTGATCAAAACCGCTCTTATCGAATCAACTTCGTTCACCTCTTGTAAATTTGTGATCACACGTCGGAAAGCCGTGATCACAAAATCAATAAATCTTCGGGATTTCTTTACCAGCTGTAAGAAAACCCTTTAAACATTGGCGCTATGACGGCGTATTAGATCAAGATAATTGCAGCCAGACGGGACAGTTTCAGATGAACATCCACGAATATCAGGCCAAGGCCCTCCTCCGCAGCTACGGCGCGCCGGTTTCGGACGGGCGTGTGGTGCTCAAGGCAGAAGATGCCAAAACCGCAGCAGGTGAGCTGGACGGCCCGCTCTGGGTGGTCAAAGCTCAAATCCACGCTGGTGGTCGCGGCAAAGGCTCCTTCAAGGAGGCTGACGCGGGCGAAAAAGGCGGCGTGCGCCTGACCAAATCGGTTGAAGAAGCCGCTGACGAAGCCAAGAAAATGCTGGGCCGCACCCTCGTGACCCATCAGACCGGCCCCGCCGGTAAGCAGGTGAACCGCATCTACATCGAGGCAGGCTCCGGCATTCAGACTGAACTCTACCTCGCGCTGCTGGTGGATCGCCAAACCTCGCGCATCTCCTTCGTCTGCTCCACCGAGGGCGGCATGGACATCGAGGAAGTTGCCGAAGCCACCCCCGAGAAAATCCTGTCCTTCTCCGTTGATCCGGCGACTGGCTATCAGGCGTTCCACGGCCGCCGCATCGCTTTCTCGCTCGGTCTTGAAGGCGCACAGGTCAAGCAATGCGTGAAGCTGATGGGTCAACTCTACAAGGCATTTGTCGAAAAAGACATGGAAATGCTGGAAATCAACCCGCTGATCGTCTCCGACACCGGCGATCTAAAGGTGCTGGACGCCAAGGTCGGCTTTGACGGCAACGCGGTTTACCGCCACGCTGATATCTCCGAACTGCGCGACACCACCGAGGAAGACCCCAAAGAGCTGGAAGCCTCCAAATACGATCTGAACTACATCGCTCTGGACGGTGAGATCGGCTGCATGGTGAACGGTGCGGGTCTGGCGATGGCCACCATGGACATCATCAAACTCTACGGCGCTGAGCCTGCCAACTTCCTCGATGTGGGCGGCGGCGCCACCAAAGAGAAAGTGACCGAGGCGTTCAAGATCATCACCTCTGACCCCAACGTCAAAGGCATCCTGGTCAACATCTTCGGCGGCATCATGCGCTGCGACGTCATCGCCGAGGGCGTGGTCGCCGCGGTGAAAGAGGTCGGCCTGAAGGTGCCGCTGGTTGTTCGCCTCGAAGGCACCAATGTGGAAGCCGGCAAAGACATCATCAACACCTCCGGTCTTGATGTCATCGCAGCCGACAACCTGTCCGACGGTGCTGAGAAAATCGTGAAAGCGGTTAAGGGGTAAAGCCGGTTATGCTGCTGTGGGCGATATACGCAATTGCGATCATTCTTGCCGGGTTGGCTGCCGCTTTGGCCGCCGGTTTGGTTGGGCTTGCACTTGTACCGTTGGTTCGGTTTGCCCATCGCAGCGCGCTTTTCCTTTTTGTACCAATCGTAGGGTTCGCGGGGTACTGGGTTTCCAGAACCAGCATCTATCCGATTCAACAAGGTTTTGAGTCAGGAACCATTGACGGTCCTTCCGGCATTGGAGCGGCAGCACTGCTATTTGGCGCCTACGCTTTTGTCATCGCATTTTGCGCTGCATCGTTTTTTGTCTGCGCAAATCTTTGGATCCAGTCTGCGGCGAAGACGCCGAATGAGACGAACTAATCAAGGAGACTCCTAAAATGGCAGTCCTCATCGACGAAAACACCAAAGTGATCTGTCAGGGCTTTACTGGCTCTCAGGGCACCTTCCACTCCGAACAGGCCATCGCCTATGGCACGAAGATGGTCGGCGGCGTGACCCCTGGCAAAGGTGGCCAGACTCACCTGAACCTGCCGGTCTTCAACTCCGTGCACGAAGCCAAGCATGTGACCGAGGCGAATGCCTCTGTGATCTATGTGCCGCCCCCCTTCGCAGCTGACTCCATCCTTGAGGCCATCGACGCCGAAATGGAGCTGATTGTCTGCATCACAGAGGGCATCCCGGTTCTGGACATGATGAAAGTGAAGCGGGCGCTGGAAGACAGTAAATCGCGCCTCATTGGCCCGAACTGCCCCGGCGTGATCACGCCTGATGCCTGCAAGATCGGCATCATGCCCGGCCACATCCACAAACGTGGCTCGGTCGGTGTTGTGTCCCGCTCCGGCACCCTGACCTATGAGGCGGTGAAGCAGACCGCAGACATCGGTCTGGGCCAGTCCACCGCTGTCGGCATCGGCGGCGACCCGATCAAAGGCACCGAACACATCGACGTGCTGGACATGTTCCTGAACGATGATGAAACCCAGTCGATCATCATGATAGGTGAAATCGGTGGCTCCGCTGAAGAAGAAGCGGCAGAATTCATCGCCGAGCAGAAGAAAAAAGGCCGCTGGAAGCCCATCGCGGGCTTTATCGCAGGCCGCACCGCCCCTCCGGGCCGCCGCATGGGTCACGCTGGCGCGATTGTCGCAGGCGGCAAAGGTGGTGCCGAAGACAAGATCGAAGCGATGAAATCCGCTGGTATCGTCGTCGCCGACAGCCCCGCCACACTGGGCGAGGCGGTTCTGAAAGCGATCGGCAAATAATGCCGCAGCCTGCCTCATACGGCATCCAAGATCACTTTCCGGACGGATCTGAACCGTCTGTCCGGAAAATGAGCGCCTGTCATGGGCGCTCTTCTTCCCGTTTCAGGGATCCTTTTGTCGATAGGATTGTTACCTCCAGAGGCCGATCTTATCTGCTGCAGGATTCCAGAGGCGTTTTACTCTTCCGAAACGCCTTCTGATCAGGCTGTCACTCATGACCCCAGGTCGCACTAGAACCGGTCCCAACCCGCAAGAGGTACTTACATGACCGACCAGAGCCCTAACGAACTCTTCCATGCCTCCTCCTTCATGCAGGGGCACAATGCTGAGTATCTTGAGCAGCTCTATGCCCAATACGCCAATGATCCCAACGCGGTGGATGCCGCCTGGGCTGAGTTCTTTCGGCAGATGGGTGACGCAGAATTTGATGTGAAGGCGGAGGCCGCTGGCCCCTCCTGGTCGCGCGCCGACTGGCCGCCTGCCCCCAATGATGATCTGACTGGCGCGTTGACGGGCGAGTGGCCCGCCCCGGCAGAGGCCAAGGGTGCTGGCAAGAAGATCAAGGACCAGGCCGCCGCCAAGGGCGTCGAAGTCACCGATGATCAGGTCCAGCGCGCTGTGCTGGATTCGATCCGGGCCCTGATGCTGATCCGGGCCTACCGGATCCGTGGCCATCTGGCCGCCAATCTCGACCCCCTCGGTATGCGCGAGGAGGCCCAGCATCCCGAGCTGGATCCGCGCACCTATGGCTTCACCGAAGCGGACATGGACCGCCCGATCTTCATCGACAATGTTCTGGGGCTTCAGGTCGCCTCGATGCGCCAGATCGTCAGCATTGTGAAACGGACTTATTGCGGCACCTTTGCGCTACAGTACATGCATATCTCCGATCCCGAACAGGCCAGCTGGCTGAAGGAGCGGATCGAGGGCTACGACAAAGAAATCCGCTTTACCCGCGAGGGCCGCAAGGCGATCCTCAACAAAATGGTTGAGGCAGAGGGTTTCGAGAAATTCCTGCACGTCAAATACATGGGCACAAAGCGCTTTGGTCTGGACGGTGGCGAGAGCCTCATTCCGGCTATGGAGCAAATCATCAAGCGCGGTGGCGCGCTGGGGATCCGCGATATCGTCATCGGCATGCCGCACCGCGGTCGCCTGTCGGTGCTCGCCAATGTGATGCAGAAGCCCTACAAGGCCATTTTCAACGAATTCCAGGGCGGCAGCTTTAAGCCTGAGGATGTCGATGGCTCCGGCGATGTGAAATATCACCTCGGCGCGTCCTCGGATCGCGAATTTGATGGCAACTCCGTTCACCTGTCGCTGACCGCAAACCCCTCCCACCTTGAGGCGGTGAACCCGGTCGTGCTGGGTAAAGTGCGCGCCAAACAGGATCAACTCAAGGATAGCGAGCGCACCAAGGTGCTGCCGATCCTGCTGCACGGTGATGCAGCCTTCGCGGGTCAGGGCGTTGTGGCCGAATGCTTCGCCCTCTCCGGCCTGCGTGGTCACAAGGCCGGCGGCACGATGCATATCGTGGTCAACAACCAGATCGGTTTCACCACGGCACCCCATTTCTCACGCTCTTCGCCCTACCCCACCGACAACGCGCTGGTGGTCGAGGCGCCGATCTTCCACGTCAATGGCGACGATCCGGAAGCTGTGGTTCACGCCGCCAGGGTCGCCACGGAATTCCGCCAGAAATTCCACAAGGATGTCGTTCTCGATATCTTCTGCTACCGCCGGTTTGGCCATAACGAGGGCGACGAGCCCATGTTCACCAACCCGCTGATGTACAAGAAGATCAAAGGCCACAAAACAACCCTGTCGCTTTATACTGAGCGTCTGGTCAAGGATGGCCTGATCCCCGAGGGCGAGATTGAGGATATGAAAGCCTCGTTCCAGGCCCGATTGAATGAGGAATTCGAGGCCGGCAAGAACTTCAAGCCGAACAAGGCGGACTGGCTGGATGGCCGCTGGTCACACCTCGACAAGAAGGACACCGATTACCAGCGCGGCCAGACCTCTGTGTCGCCGGAGACGTTCAAGGACGTGGGCACGGCTCTCAGCCGTGTGCCCGACGGTTTCCCCGTCCACAAGACCATTGGTCGCTTCCTGGACGCACGCGCCAAGATGGTGGACAGCGGCGAGGGGATTGATTGGGCAACCGGTGAGGCGCTCGCCTTCGGCTCTCTCCTGACTGAGGGCTATCCAGTGCGTCTGTCCGGACAGGATGCCACCCGCGGCACCTTCTCCCAGCGCCATTCCGGCATCGTCAACCAGAACACCGAGGAACGTTACTATCCGCTCAACAATATCCGCAGCGGGCAATCCCATTATGAGGTGATCGACTCGGCCCTCAGCGAGTATGCTGTGCTCGGCTTCGAGTATGGCTATTCACTCGCCGAACCCAATGCGCTGACACTCTGGGAAGCGCAGTTCGGTGATTTCGCCAATGGTGCGCAGATCATGTTCGATCAGTTCATCTCCTCCGGCGAAAGCAAATGGCTGCGGATGTCCGGCTTGGTCTGCCTGCTGCCGCACGGGTTTGAGGGCCAGGGGCCAGAGCACTCCTCCGCCCGCCTCGAACGCTTCCTGCAGATGTGTGGCCAAGATAACTGGATCGTGGCGAACTGCACGACACCGGCGAACTACTTCCACATCCTGCGCCGCCAGTTGCACCGTACCTTCCGCAAGCCGCTGATTCTGGTCACGCCGAAATCGCTGCTGCGTCACAAATTGGCCGTGTCCAAGGCAGAAGAGTTCACCACCGGTTCGTCCTTCCACCGTGTGCTGTGGGATGACGCCCAGCATGGCAATTCCGACACCAAGCTGGTCGCGGATGATAAAATCAAGCGCGTCGTTCTCTGCTCGGGCAAGGTCTACTATGACCTTCTGGAAGAACGCGACGCGCGTGGGCTCGACGATGTATATCTGATGCGGATCGAACAATATTATCCGTTCCCTGCCATCTCCCTTGTGAAGGAGCTTGAGCGCTTCAAAGGTGCTGAGGTGGTCTGGTGTCAGGAGGAGCCCAAAAATCAGGGCGCCTGGAGCTTCATCGAACCGAATATCGAATGGGTGCTGACGCGCATCGGCGCCAAGCACAGCCGCCCGACCTATGTCGGTCGCGCCACCTCGGCTTCGCCCGCAACGGGCCTGGCCAGCGAACACAAAGCCCAACAAGCTGCGCTCGTGAACGAAGCGCTGAGCATCGAAGGATAACACCCCATGACCACCGAAGTTCGCGTGCCCACCCTGGGCGAATCCGTGACCGAAGCCACAGTCGCCACCTGGTTCAAGAAACCGGGTGACGCGGTTGCCGCAGACGAAATGCTCTGCGAGCTGGAAACCGACAAAGTCACCGTTGAGGTGCCGGCCCCTGCCGCCGGTACCCTGGGTGAGATTGTCGCCGCCGAAGGCGAAACCGTCGGCGTCGATGCGCTGCTGGCAACCATTGCTGAAGGCGCCTCCTCCGGCACCTCCACCCCGGACACCCCCAAGGCCGAATCCGCTCCCGCAGCCGAAACAGGCAATGCCGGTGGTGGCAGCACCGATGTCATGGTACCGACCCTCGGCGAATCTGTGAGCGAGGCCACGGTCTCCACTTGGTTCAAGAAGGTCGGCGACAGCGTCGCGCAGGACGAAATGCTCTGCGAGCTGGAAACGGATAAGGTCTCAGTCGAAGTCCCAGCCCCGACTGCCGGTATCCTGACCGAGATCACCGCTGAAGAAGGCAGCACCGTCGATGCGACTGCTAAACTTGGCGTGATCTCAGGTGGCGAAGCAGGTGCCGTAACGCCTACGCCCAGCAAAGGCGAAACCGCAGGTGGGGCGCAATATACCACGCCCCCCGCAGGCCAGGGCGGTCCGGCCAAGGATATCGCAAACGCACCTTCCGCTGAGAAGGCAATGGCTGAGGCCGGCCTCTCTGCAGATCAGGTGCAAGGCAGTGGTCGTGATGGCCGCATCATGAAGGACGACGTCGCCCGTGCCGTGGCCGCTGCCGCAGCTGCACCGGCTGCCAGCACTTCGGCCCCAGCATCGGCGGCACCTGTGCGCGCGCCGGTTGCAGCAGATGACGCTGCACGTGAAGAGCGCGTGAAAATGACGCGCCTGCGCCAGACCATCGCCAAGCGCCTGAAGGACAGTCAGAACACCGCTGCCATGCTCACCACCTACAATGAGGTCGACATGACCGAGGTGATGGCCTTGCGCAACGAGTACAAGGACCTGTTCCTGAAGAAACACGGCGTGAAACTGGGCTTCATGTCGTTCTTTACCAAGGCCTGCGTGCACGCCCTGCGCGAAGTGCCCGAGGTCAACGCCGAGATCGACGGCACCGACATCGTCTACAAGAACTTCGTCCACATGGGCATCGCCGCTGGCACGCCCACGGGTCTGGTCGTTCCGGTCATCCGCGACGCCGATGCGATGTCCTTTGCTGACATCGAAAAAGCGATTGCCGAGAAAGGCGCCCGCGCCCGTGACGGCAAGCTGTCGATGGCAGAGATGCAGGGCGGCACCTTCACCATCTCCAACGGTGGTGTCTATGGCTCGCTGATGTCCTCGCCCATCCTGAACCCACCGCAATCCGGCATCCTCGGCATGCACAAGATCCAGGACCGCCCGATGGCGATCAACGGCAAGGTTGAGATCCGCCCGATGATGTATCTGGCACTCTCCTATGACCACCGCATCGTCGACGGCAAAGGCGCCGTCACCTTCCTCGTGCGCGTCAAAGAAGCGCTGGAAGATCCTCGTCGGTTGCTGATGGATCTGTAAGAAAGCGATGCAACTGCAGTCTGGGAAGCCCATCTTGCTTTGGTTAATCATCATTGGTTACGCCATTTTTGCAATTTCCGGGTTGTCGCGGACTGCAGACATTCTTTCTATGCCAATGCCGGAGAAACGTTATCCAGCACTACTTTCGAACGAGATTGCATATGTCTTCTCACTCGCGGGTTCCCTTGGCAGCGTCGTTGCAAGCGCTGGCGTCGCGATTTCAAGTTTCTTGAGATCGCGACGGGCGGTTGCATTTACGGCATTATTTCTTGCCTCACAGCTGTTGGTATTTCTTTCAGTTCTCGAAGCCACCGCCTTTGGTAGAACGCTGCCAAATTTCATGTTTTGGACGTTTTTCGGCTACTGGGGAATTGTGATTTCCGTTTCAACATGTGCCATCGTCTACTTGCTTAAACAAAAGCAAGATAAACTTCTGCAATGACCTCAACAGGGCGACAATGACGTCTCCTCAACCAGATACAGAGATACGTGCCGAACTTGTCCGACTGACCGAGGGTCTGGACTACTATCGCGCGTGGTGGATTGCACAGCTGGAAGCAGCGCTCCCACTGGGAGAAACGCTGGATCTCAACACCGTTGTGGTCCCCGGAAGTGACTTCCTCGATCTTTATGATCAGCAGTCACGCACAGGCGCCCGTAAGCAAATTCTAGAGGAGGTAAAAAGTTGGTACGCCCACACTGCAAATGAGTTTCATGATATTATGAATTCAGGCTACCAAGAGATTAATCAGGAAACCAAGGCCTTTCTCGCTCGATTTCGCACGGATATGGGCTTTGATTTCTTTGCGACATCTGGCCTGTTACGCAAGACAATAGACAAAGCTGTAAAACGCGGCAGACTTGCCAATGATGCGGAGTGGTACGTGCTTGAGAAATTTATGGCGGGCGGCACATCGGGCGATTTCACCCCCAAAGAGGTTTCCCAGATCCAACTTCTGATGACAGTCTATGAGGGATCAAGATGACCCCTGAACTCACCGCCCTCACCCTCGCCGCGCTGCTGCAAGCGCTTCAGTTTTGCGCATATGCCATCACGGCAAATCGCCAACTGGATCCGAAAATAGCACTTGGCCCACGCGACACACCGGTCACCCTGACAGGTACAGCCGGACGCTTCAAACGCGCGTTGGAAAACCATTTCGAAGGGCTGATCCTCTTCACCATCGCCTGCGGCGTGGTGGTGATCAGCGATCAATCGACGGGCTTCACCGCGGGCTGCGCCTGGGTCTACCTTGCCGCCCGGGTGCTCTACGTGCCGGCCTACGCATTGGGCTGGTCTCCTGGCCGCTCAATCATCTGGTTTGTTGGCTTTTTTGCCACCGTCTTTATGTTGATCGCAGCGCTGGTATGAGCTGTCACTTTTCCCCAAATACTCCGGGGGAGGCCCGCAAGGGCCGGGGGCAGAGCCCCCTCCCCGTTCAACCCTGAAGGAGCACATCAAAATGGCATCCTATGACGTCATCGTAATCGGCGCCGGCCCCGGTGGCTATGTCAGCGCCATCCGCTGCGCCCAGTTGGGCCTCAAGACCGCAGTGGTCGAAGGCCGCGAAACCCTCGGCGGCACCTGCCTCAACGTCGGCTGTATCCCGTCAAAGGCCCTGCTGCATTCCACCCACCTACTGCATGAAGCGGAACATAACTTCGCCCATATGGGTCTGAAGGGCAAAAGTCCCTCGGTCGACTGGCCGCAGATGAAATCCTACAAGGAAGAGGTCATCGGCCAGAACACTGGCGGTATCGAATTCCTGTTCAAGAAGAACAAGATCGACTGGATCAAGGGCTGGGCCTCCATTCCCGAGGCCGGCAAGGTCAAGGTGGGCGACGACACCCATGAGGCCAAGAACATCGTAATTGCCTCCGGCTCGGTGCCCTCCTCGCTGCCAGGCGTTGAGGTCGATAACGACAAGGGGGTTGTGGTGGACAGCACCGGCGCGCTGGACCTGCCGAAGATCCCCAAGAAAATGGTTGTGATCGGTGCTGGTGTCATCGGCCTGGAACTGGGGTCGGTCTACGCACGTCTGGGATCTGACGTGACCGTGGTTGAATATATGGACGCCGTTTGCCCTGGCATGGACAAGGATGTTCAGCGCAGCTTTAAGCGGATCCTCGAAAAGCAGGGTCTGACCTTCATCATGGGGGCTGCGGTACAGGGGGTTGAACCGTCGAAAACCAAGGCAAAGGTGAAGTATCAGCCGAAAAAAGGCGGCGATGAAGAAGTGATTGATGCCGATGTGGTGTTGGTCGCCACCGGTCGCAAACCCTACGCTGAGGGGCTGGGCCTTGACGCTCTGGGTGTCAAGATGACCGAGCGCGGCCAGATCGCCACCGACGCCCATTGGGCCACCAATGTCAAAGGTGTCTATGCCATCGGTGACGTCATCGAAGGTCCTATGCTGGCCCATAAGGCCGAAGACGAAGGCATGGCTGTTGCCGAGGTGATCGCGGGCAAGCACGGGCACGTCAACTACGGCGTGATCCCCGGCGTTGTCTACACCACACCCGAGGTGGCCACCGTAGGCCAGACCGAAGATGCGCTGAAGGCCGAAGGTCGCAAGATCAAGACCGGCAAGTTCATGTTTATGGGCAATGCCCGCGCCAAGGCCGTGCATCAGGCCGAAGGTGGTTTTGTGAAACTCATCGCGGATAAGGAAACCGACCGTATTCTGGGGGCCGCCATCATCGGTCCGGGCGCTGGCGACCTGATCCATGAAATCTGCGTCGCAATGGAATTCGGCGCCTCTGCTGAGGATCTGGCCCTCACCTGTCATGCGCATCCGACCTATTCCGAGGCCGTGCGCGAGGCGGCCTTGGCCTGCGGCGACGGTCCGATCCACAGCTGATCAGGGCTTTGTCTACAGGAAACGGGGTACTTTCTGCCGCTGCCTCCTGCTAGAAACAGATCCAGCACCAAAGCGGTCCACCTCTGGTGGGCCGCTTTCTCATGAACCGGAGCTTCTGCCATGACCGTCAGCCTGCAAGTGATCTACCCTGCATCCAAAGACGCGACATTTGACTACGACTACTATGAAAAAACCCACCTCCCCCTACTGGAAGAGCACTGGGGGGATATGATGGACACGGTTGAGGCCTCGCGCGGGATTGCCAGCGGGCCGGACGTACCGCCTGCCTTTCTGCTGATCGCAACCATTACCTTCCCGAATATGGAAACGCTCGACACAGCGATGGCGGAGAAAGGCGGACCGATCATTGATGATGTGGCAAACTTCACCAACATTCGCCCGCAGATCCTTGTTGGGCAGGTCCTGATGAGCTGACCGAAGGCGCCTCACGCCTTAACTGTCGATGTCCTGACACAGGGCGCTGGTCCGCGTCCCAACGCATTGGCTTTACCACATGGTCTTGGCGGCGCGCGGTGCCCAGTCCTCGTCATAAGCTTTCCCGCCCTCTTCTCCGGCGGTCTGCTCGGCAAGGATTTCCCCCATAGTCGGCAAATCCGCGCTTTCATCTTCTGAGGTCCAGGTCCGTGCGCGCATCAGTGCGCGGGCGCATTGGCTATAGATCTCGTTGATTTCAATAACAATGACGGTGCGGGGCTGTTTGCCGCTCTTCTCAAACATGGCGCGCAGATCGGCGTCCACCGTCACCCGAGCGTTACCGTTCACCCGCACCACATTGTTCGATCCTGGCACCAGAAACATCAACGAGACACGCGGATCCCGCACGATATTGCGCAGGCTGTCGATCCGGTTGTTGCCACGCCAGTCCGGCAGGGCCAGTCTGCCCGGGTCCAACTCCAGAACCACCGGACCATCATCACCACGCGGGCTGTCATCGGTGCCTTCTGGTCCAACCGTGGCCAACATACACAGCCGCGAGGCCATGATCCACTTGCGATAAAGCGGCGTCATCTGCCGCGCCACCTTGCGCAGAGAGGGCGCGCCGGGTGTGCCGTAATGCGCCTCAAGCGCCTCAACCGTGGTGAGAAACTCCATCGACTTCGAACCCCGCTTCCTGCATCAACTTATTCGAATGGGCTTCGACCTCGCGCTCCAGCGTGGCCATGAACACATCGCGGTCCAGCCCCGGCGCAATAGCGGGCAGGAACTCAACCACACCCAGCCCAGGTTTGCGCATAATCCCGGTACGCGGCCAGAACAGACCCACATTGGTCGCCGCAGGCACACAAGGCTGCTCCAGCGCGGCGTAAAGAACCCCGGTGCCGATCTTGTAGGGCCTGTCCGCCCCGGGGGCGACGCGGGTGCCTTGCGGGTAAATCACCAGCTGACCGGGGTCAGCGAACTCTGCCGCGACGTCCTTGACCATACGGGCAATGGCATTGCCTTTCTTACCGCGGTTGACCGGCACGCAACCCAATCGCTTGGCATAGATGCCGATGATCGGTGTCCACAGCAACTCGCGCTTCATAATGAACTTGGCTGATGGGGTAGCGTGAAAGATGATCAGAATATCCAGAAAACTCTGATGTTTTGCTGCGATGATCACCTCCTCGGTGGGCACCGGGCCGCGTACCTCGGTACGCAGGCCCAGCATCCAGCGGGCGCACCACAACACATAACCGGCATAGCTGCGGCAGGCCATGCGGGCGCCGCGCGGCGACACCAGAGCCCATGGCGCAAAAACCAGACCAAAGATCAGCATCATCACATAGATCTGAACCATAAACACGGCCGAGAGCAGCCATCGAAATGCAGTTTTCACGCCAAATCTCCAAGACGTTTGTTGGCCGCACGGGTTGTTGCGGCAAAGGCGACGAGCGCACCAAGCAAAGGAATGCACAGCGGCAGGAGCCAGCTCCAGCCCTGAAAGCCCAGACCGGTCAGAAACCCACCCTCGCGCGTGGCCTCGGGCATCAGCCAGACTCCCAACATGCCAAGCATCATACCAACCCCCGCCCCGAACAGCGCGCGCAAGGTAAAGCGCCGGATAAAGGCCTGTGCGATATAGGTGTCCAAGGCGCCGACCAGGCGCAGCACCTCAATCACTTGGGCATTGGCGGCAAGAGCGGCGTTGGCGGCGAGGGTGATCATCGCGGCAGTGGCACCGCCGATCAGCAGAATTGACACCCATGCCAGACGCCGCAGCGCCTGCGCCGCATCCACCAAAGGCGCGCGCCAACGGGTGTGATCATCCAGAACAGCACCCGGCACCTCAGCCTGCAGCCGCAATCGCAATCCTGCATCATCGTAGCCCGGATCACCTTCGATCACCTCAATCAGCTGCGGGATCGGCAGTGTATCCAGCGGCAGTTTGGTTCCGAACCACGGTGTCAGAAGTGCCGCCTGTTCTTCGCGGCTGAGCGCGCGGGCGGAGGCAACACCCGGGGTCTGTTCCAGAATGGTCATCGCCGCTTCGGTCTGGGCGACGCGTTGCTCGGCAGGCGCGTTGATCCGCAGCGTTGCAGCGCGGGCGAGCTCTTCCGCCCAGCGGTCCGCCAACCGGCCCGAGGCCAGCGACAAGGCCAGCGCAAAGACCGCCAGAAACGCCATCGCCCCCGACACAAACAGCGTCAGCTGGGCGGTAAACCCGCTTGGCGGAACCACACGGTCAGCCTGAGCATCTCCGACGATCACATTGCGCAGCCGGGCCAGATTCATAGATCTGCCCCCGCCTGCTGGAGCTGCCGGTTGGAAATCCGCAGAACCCGTGCCTGCACCTGTTTTTTGGCCGCCCGGATGAGCGACAGATCATGCGTGGCCACCAATACCGTTTTGCCCATGTGGTTCAGCTCCACCAGCAATTGCAGCAGTCGCTGCGACATTTCCCAGTCCACATTGCCTGTTGGTTCGTCCGCGATGATTACCTCGGGTGACAGAATAACCGACCGGGCCAGAGCCGCGCGCTGCCGTTCGCCCCCGGACAGCTCCGGCGGCGTTGCATGCGCCCGCTCCGACAGGCCGACCCAATTCAGCAATTCCCTCAGATTGGCCTCTTCATGATCGATGTCCCGTCCGGATACGGTCAACGGCAGAGCGATATTTTCGATTACTGGTAGATGGTCCAGAAACCGGCAATCCTGGTGGACCACACCGATACGGCGTCGCAGATAAGCCATCTGATCGCGGTTCAAGCCATTGATATCCATATTGAAAGCGCGCGCGCGGCCAGACGTTGGTGTCAATGCACCGTAGCAGAGTTTCAACAGGGTCGTCTTACCTGCCCCTGACGGACCGGTCAGGAAATGGAACGACCCCGGCGCCAGCTGTACTGACACCTCGCTCAGCAGTTCCCCGCCACCGTAATTGTACCCCACATTGTCCAGCTCGATCACGGCGGTCCCCTTTTGGTCACCGGTGTTTTGCCCGACTGTGCGACCAGTTTCAATGGTCGGCGCTGTTGCCATGCTGCGCCCTCTGGAAACAGTCGACGCCCGTCGACGCGATTGGCTCTTTCGTGGAAAGGCGGAACTGCCTATGATTATTCAACAATCACACGCCGACAGCCGCCCGGACCCCCCCGGAGCCACCCCAGGTCCCAAGGAGTGACCCATGCGACTGACATGTCCGAACTGTGCCGCCCAGTATGAGGTGCCGGATGATGTAATCCCTGATGAGGGCCGCGACGTGCAATGTTCCAATTGCGGTCAGACGTGGTTTCAGGCTGGCCGTGCGCTGGACGCAGATGACGCTGAGAGCGCGCCAGCAGCAGGCCCGGATCTCGCCGACCTGCCGCCGGATGCAGATACGCCCGCATCTCATATTTCCGATCAGGACCCGCTGACAGAAGACGCAGACGACGATATCGCCGAAGATACCGATCTGCCCCCCGATGAGGCAGCGTCCGAAGATCACCCCCCCGACGAGGACACGGCCGAGGATCACGCCCCTGACGTCGCGGCCACTGCGCGCGGTCTGGATCCGGCAATTAGCGATATCCTGCGCGAAGAGGCTGAGCGCGAAGCCAGCCTGCGTGCCGCTGAAAACAGCCCTCTGCAAACCCAGACAGATCTGGGGCTTGATTCACTGCCTGAGGAAGAATCGGCGCGACGTGCCCGCGAAGCCCGCGAACAGATGGCCCGGATGCGCGGCGAGGATCCGCAGCAGCTGGCCACCGCTGAGACGGAATCCCGCCGTGGACTGTTGCCGAATATTGATGAGATCAATTCCACCCTACGCTCAGGCGAGGGCGCCGCAGCGCCAATCGCCCCCCCGATGGATGCAGCACCGCCCAAGAAAAAGCGCAACTTCGCCCGCGGCTTTGCCTTCGCCCTGCTGATCGCGCTGGCCCTTGCTATGGCCTATGACAATGCGCCGCTGATCGCACAGAAACTGCCACAGGCTGATCCCTATCTCAGCACTTATGTCGCCAAGGTGGATGCCGCGCGGCTGTGGCTGGATACGCAGGTGCGCGCCTTCACAGTGCAGCAATAGCCCGTCGCGCCCGAGCCCAGAAACGCCCAAACGTGGTGGCGCCACCGGCCTATCAGAACCGGTCGAGTAATCGCTCAAGATAGCTGCGTTCTGTGTCGCTGCGGCTGCGTTCACCGGCCCGGCGGCGAATTTCTTCCAGCAGGTCCCAGGCGCGGCGATAGGCCTGACCCTCGCTGAACTGCCCGTCCGAGACCCCGCCGTCCCCCTGCTCGCCGTTGCGCCGACCCAGTGGGTCCATGCGATTGCCCTGCGCCGAGGTATTGGCGCGCCCCTGACCCTGCTGCTGTCCGGGCTGTTGCTGTTCTTCCATCGCTTCGCCAAGCGCCCGCATGCCCTCGCGCAGCGCCTCCATGGCGTCTGATTGCCGGTCGATGGCCTCTGCCAGGTCCCCCTGTCGCAGCGCCTCCTCAGCACCGTCCATGGCACGCCCGGCATCATCCAAAGCGTCCCGCGTCGCCTGATCCCCTTCACCATTGCCCAATGGCAGACCGTCGCGCTGCGCACGCAGCTGATCCCTGAGGGCCTGCTGGCGATCTGCAAGGGAACCACCGAGGCCACGACGCCCACCCGACTGGGCTGCATCGCCACCGCTCTGCCCCCCTTCGGCGTCAGGTGCGCGCTGCCCCTGCCCCCCCTGGCCGGGCTGTCGCTCCCCGCCGGGAGTGCCAGCACCCGGTCGGTCGCCCTGCCCCCCTTGATTGCCCTGTCCGCCCTCATGGGACTGTCCACGGCCCAGACCGCCATTGCGTCCTTCATTGCCTTCGCTTTCGCCACGGCGGGCGCCGGGGTTGAATTGCTCCTGTAAGTCGCGGAAGGCCTGATCCGACAAGCCCTGCTGTTCGCGCAGGGTATCGGCCAGCCCGTCCATGCTTTGCTCCCCGGGAGACCCATCCTGCCCTTGCTGCCCCTCGGTCACGCGCATGTTCTCCATCATCTGCTGGAACTCGCGCAGCGCCTGTTCAGCCTCGGCCATGCGACCCTGTTCCATCAGCTCCTGAATCCGGTCCATCATCGCCTGCAAGTCCTGCTGGCTCAACTGCATCGCGTTCTCATCCGGAGCGCCCTGCTGCTCGCCCTGATTGCCCTGCTCCTGCGCCTGCCGCTGCAACTGGCGCAGATAGTCCTGCGTCGCATCGCGCAGCTGCTGCATCAGGCGGGCAATCTCTTCCTCGCTGGCGCCGTCCCGCATCGCCTGGCTCAGCTGCTCCTGCGCCCGTTGCATCCGCGCCATGGCATCTCCGACATCTCCCTCTTCAAGCTGAACAGCCAGATCCCAGAGCGCCTCAGCAAGATCTTCCTGCTGATCCGGCCCCAAAGTGCCCGCCGTGCTATGCTGCTCAAGTCGGCGCAAAATGGTGCGTAGGCGCAGGTAATCACCGTGATCGCGAAACACCTCAGCCGGGTAGGTCGACAGGGTGCGCAGAATTTGCGCCACCCTTGGTGCATTTGCCCGCGCCCAGAGGAGATCGCGCCGCTGCTCTGCCACGGCAGCGGCCATAGGATCAAAGAAACGGCGGGTCACAAGCGGCGCGCTCAGCGGCTCGGCCTTCGCCTCCTGACCAGCGGCATCCTGTGCAACCATCCGGTAGGTGACCGGCATATTCGCCCAGGGATGCTTGGCAAAGGTCTCAATCATCTGTTCATCAAACGCACGGCGATCGCCGCTTAGTGGCAGCGGCAGATCCAGCACAATCGGATCACGCGCATCCGGCGTCACCGCCAATCCGTGACGACGATTCAGCGCGTCCATATCCAGTGAAATCTCCACCTGTCCGCCAGCGACGCCGTAGTCATCGCTCGCGGTATAGGCCAGCGATGTGGTGTCATCGGATTCAAGCGTCGGATCACCGATGATGGCAACGCTCGGAGGCTGATCCTTGAGCAACGTGACATCCCAACTGCGTCCGCCTGCACCGTTGATCGCGAGCGTGCCGTCACGGGTAATCTCAAAACTCTGTTCGGCGGCAGCGGCAGACGGCAGGTCACCGACACGTCCGGAAATGGTCTCGTCCAGCGTCAGATCGCCAACCTCACCATAAAATCGCAGGGTAAGGCGACTGTTCTCCGGCAGGTTCAGCGCAGTCTCAGTCTGATCATTGAGATAGAGCACCGGAAGCCCCGTGTAGCTTGGCGGCTCGATCCAGCCTTCCCAGGTCGGTCCCGTGGCAGCCGCAATCGCGCCGGGGGTGATCTCGCCAAGGGTGCCGACCCGCCAGATGGAGCCGAACAACACTGCCACCGCCAGCGCCAACATCGCCAGATAGCGCAGCGCAAACGGATCCGCCCGCGCAACGGAGAGATTGGGTTTCGGAGCCTTGGCCGCAGCGGCGTGGGCCTGCATCCGCTGCTGGTGCGCCTGCCAGATCGCTTGCGATGCAGGATCATCAGAACCAATAGCCTGTGCATCCAGCAGTGCCGCAATCGGATGTCCGGGAACCGTCATATCCAATCGCGCCAGAGTGTCCGACAGGCGAGGCCAAGCAAAGCGCCAGACCCCAAAAGCAAACGCTGACGCAGCGGCGAGGACCAGCACAACCGCGCCGACCCAGACCAGCTCCACCGGCAGTTCTTCGTGGAGGCCAAGCATTATCGCGGCAAGCGCCAGCATCACCAGAGAGGACAAGGGCCAGAAGGCGCGCACCAGCCGTTCAGACAGCAGGCCAAGCCACGTCAATCGCAGGGACCAGCGCAATCGCACCAAACGCGGATCAGAGAGTTGCAGGCCAGATGATGTCGAGACTGGCATCGCCTCGCCGCCACCTGCCCCCCATGGTCGCCCCGCATCTGCCTTATCGCGCCCCGGAGAACCGGGCGCGGTTGCAGGTCTGTCGTCAGCCTTGCGGCGGAACTTGGGGGTCTTCACCATCCGGGCGGCGCCTCCGTTTGGCCCTGCGCCGCGCCAGATGCCGCGAAACCCGTCAGAGCCACTCAGGGATGGTATCGCGGTTTATCATTTCGTCAAAGTCCGGACGTCGGCGGATAACCGCGAATTGATCCCCGTGCACCAGGACTTCGGGAATGAGCGGACGCGAATTATATTCGCTGGCCATCACCGCCCCATAAGCACCTGCACTGCGGAAGGCGACCAAATCCCCCGCCTCAAGTGGCGGCATATCGCGATGGCGGGCAAAGGTATCGCCAGTTTCGCAGACCGGGCCAACAATATCATAGGCCCGCTGTTCGATCCCGGCCCCCGGTTCGATGACCGGGACGATATCATGATATGCCTCATACATCGCGGGGCGGATCAGATCATTCATCGCACCGTCAATGATCAGGAAATCCCGGTCTTCCCCGGATTTCACATAGATCACCTTGCTCACCATGATCCCCGCGTTGCCCGCGATAAGACGCCCCGGTTCAATCTCAATTTCACACCCAAGGTGCCCCAATGTGCGCTGCACCATGGCACCATATTCAACCGGCAGCGGTGGTGTATCATTAGAGCGGGTGTAGGGAATGCCCAAGCCACCGCCGAGGTCCAGTCGGTGGATATCATGCCCGTCGGCGCGCAACTGTTCGGTCAGCTCCGCCACCTTCTGGTAGGCCAGTTCAAACGGGGCCAACTCAGTCAGTTGCGATCCGATGTGGACATCGATGCCGATCACTTTCAGCCCCGGCAGGCTGGCGGCGCGGGCATAGACCTCGCGCGCGCGGGCAATCGGGATGCCAAATTTATTCTCGGATTTTCCGGTGGCAATCTTGGCGTGAGTTTTGGCATCAACATCAGGGTTCACACGCACGGTGATAGGCGCCACCGCGCCCAGCTCCAGCGCCACGGCGTTGATCACATCCATTTCCGGCTCGGATTCGACGTTGAACTGGCGAATGCCGCCGCTAAGTGCGGTGCGGATCTCGTCCTGCGTCTTGCCGACGCCCGAGAACACGATCCTGTCGCCCGGTACCCCGGCGGCCTTCGCGCGCAGATATTCGCCCTGGCTCACCACATCCATGCCCGCTCCGGCCTGTGCCAGCGTTTTCAGGATTGCCTGATTGCTGGCGGCCTTCATCGCGTAGCAGACCAGATGATCCATCCCCTTCAATGCGTCATCAAAGAGATGGAAATGGCGCAGCAGCGTCGCGGTGGAGTACAGGTAGAACGGGGTGCCCACAGCGGCCGCGATCTCGGCCACCGGCACATCTTCGGCGTAAAGCGCGCCGTCACGATAGAGAAAATGATCCATAGATCGCGCTTAGACCAGAACCGGGGCGCGGATCAAATGATTCCGCGCTGCATCACACGCCAAGATAAACGCTGAGCGGCCCCTTGTGCAGACCAAGGCTGCCGCCTGCGTGCACACCGCTACTGGAAACACCGACGCCTGCGTTCAGAGAGGGGCGCACCGGTTCGCCGTCAACACCGCAGGCTGCCAGTCCAGCGCAGGCTGCCAGCGCACATAGGATCAAAACGGGTTTTGCCATGGTGACCTCTTTCGACGTTGGCCTCTACTCAGTTGGGCGGTTGCGGTCGGGTTTCGCCTTCTGACCGCAACCTTGCTGCCGTCAATCGGACAGGACATCCTGCCAGCGGGCGATCTGCGCGCGTACCTGCGCCGGAGCCGTGCCGCCATAAGACATGCGCGAGTTTACCGAATTTTCGACGCCAAGCACAGAGAAGATGTCTTCGGTGATGCCTTCGTGAACGCCCTGCATGTCCGCCAGCGTCAGGTCCGGCAGGTCGCAACCGCGGCTCTCGGCCATCGCCACAAGCGTCCCGGTCACGTGGTGGGCGTCGCGGAACGGCACCTTCAGCACCCGCACCATCCAGTCTGCGAGGTCAGTCGCGGTGGAAAAACCAGACCCTGCGGCAGCGGCCAAAGACTCGCGGTTGCCGGTCATGTCCTTGACCATGCCCTCCATCGCCGCCAGCGCCAGCATCCAGTTGTCGGCAGCATCAAAGACCTGCTCTTTGTCTTCCTGCATGTCCTTGGAATAGGCCAAGGGCAGCCCCTTCATCACCATCATCAGCGCGGTGTTGGCGCCAAAAATCCGGCCCACCTTGGCGCGGATCAGCTCAGCCGCGTCCGGGTTCTTCTTCTGCGGCATAATGGATGAGCCGGTGGAGAACCGGTCGCTGAGGGTCACAAAGCGGAACTGAGCGGAGGACCAGATCACCAGCTCCTCGGCAAAGCGGGAGAGGTGCACGGCGCTGATCGAAGCCACAGACAGGAATTCCAGCGCGAAGTCGCGGTCGGAAACCGCATCCAGCGAGTTGGCCGCCGGGCGGTCAAAGCCCAGCGCCTTTGCCGTCATCTCCCGGTCGATCGGGAAGGAGGTACCGGCCAGCGCCGCCGCGCCCAGCGGCGATTCGTTCATACGTTTGCGTGCGTCGCGCACGCGGGACAAATCACGGCCGAACATTTCCACATAAGCCATCATGTGGTGGCCCCAGGTCACCGGCTGCGCGGTTTGCAAATGGGTGAAGCCCGGCATCACCCAATCGGCGCCTGCCTCAGCCTGCGACAGAAGCGCGCGGATCAGCGCCAGAAGGCCGCTTTCGGCTGCGTCCAGCTGGTCGCGCACCCAGAGTTTGAAATCGGTCGCAACCTGGTCATTGCGGCTGCGGCCCGTGTGCAGGCGGCCTGCAGGCTCTCCGATGACCTCCTTCAGGCGGGCCTCCACATTCATGTGGATGTCTTCCAGCGCGGTGGAAAACTGAAAAGTTCCGCCCTCGATCTCTGACAAAACGGTGAGCAGCCCTTCCCGAATGGCCTCAGCATCATTATCCGTAATAACGCCTGTCGCGGCCAACATCGCCGCATGGGCCCTGGAGCCGGCAATGTCCTGCGCTGCCATCCGCTTGTCGAACCCGATCGAGGCATTGATCGCCTCCATGATCGCGTCCGGGCCAGCGGCAAAGCGGCCGCCCCACATCTGGTTCGAGGATTGATCTGTCATGGTGTGGAACCCCGGAGATAATATGCGTCTGTTACGTCAGCTTTCCCTTTATATGGCCCTGACCTTGGGTGCAAATGCCGCCTTGGCCGCCGATCCGGTGGCGCTCGCGGATATGCGACAGGGCGACATGAAAAAACTGGTGCTCCATAGCGCCCCAAAACCTGTGTCCAGCGCAGAGTTTCAGCTGGCAGACGGCGCTGGCACCGCAACGCTGGGGGATTACAAAGGCAAGATCGTGCTGCTGAACTTCTGGGCCACCTGGTGCGCGCCCTGCCGCAAGGAGATGCCCCAGCTGTCAGAACTGCAAGAGGAATTTGGCGGTGACAATTTCGAGGTGCTGACGCTTGCCACCGGGCGCAACTCGCCTGCCGGTATCCAGAAGTTCTTTGACGATACCGACATCACCAACCTCCCTCGTCATCAGGATCCCCGGCAGGCCGTAGCGCGTGAAATGGCGGTGTTGGGTCTGCCGATTACCGTTCTGCTCAACCGCGAGGGCGAAGAAATCGCCCGACTGCGCGGCGATGCCGAATGGAACTCTGACAGCGCCAAAGCCATCATTCAGGCGCTGATGGCCTCTGATTGACACTCAGAGCAATCGCTTGCCGAACGTCCCGCCAACGACAACGGCAGGCCGCTTGACCCCACGCCACCTTTGACAGGACCGCGCCCCTGCCGCCAATCTCGGTGGCAGGGAGGATATGATGCCGCTGGAGATCCTGATCGCAATGGTGCTGGTCGGCATTATTGTCATAGCTATTCTGCTTCATTTGACTGGCCGGTCGGCGCCGGTCCTCATGACGTGCGAGACGGCTGCCAAGGCATGGGCCCGCCACGATCCCGACTCCCGGATCCATGATGCCCAGCCAAGCACTCTTGGCCATGCGGCCCTGATCGACACAGATAACGGGCTTGGTTTGGTCTGGTGTTTTGGTGCCGACACAATCGCCCGCCCGCTTGCCGGGTGCAGCCTGATGGATCACCCCAAGGGGTTCCGGGTTAGATTTTCCGATTTCGCCACCCCATCTGTGTTGCTGCACCTGTCCGATAAGGAACGCGAGGGCTGGCGCCGCCGGATCCTGGCCGCAAGCGCCACCTCACAGCCCCTGATCGCCACAGAACAGAGAGACCAGACACATGCCTGATACGATCTCCTACCCTGATGTCACCCAATGGGCCGTTCCCTTTTTCATCGCGGCCATTCTGGCTGAGTTTCTCTGGATCGCGATCAAGCGGCGGGGCGGGCGCTATGAAACCCGGGATGCTGTCACCTCTCTGGTGATGGGGGCAGGCAGTGTGGCCTCGGGCATTGCCCTCGGTTTCATCGCTTGGGCGTTCTTCATGCTGCTGTGGCAGATCACACCGCTGGACCTCGGCACCTCGGTCTGGGTGATTGCACTGTGTTTTGTCCTTGATGACCTGCGTTACTACTGGGTGCATCGGTTTGGGCATCGGGTGCGCTGGGTCTGGGCCAGCCATGTCAATCATCACTCCAGCCAACACTACAACCTGACTACGGCACTGCGGCAGACTTGGACCGGCACCTTCACCTTCATGATGGTGGTGCGCGCGCCTCTGGTTCTGCTGGGGTTCCACCCGGCCATGGTGCTTTTCGTCGGGGGGATTAATCTGGTCTATCAGTTCTGGATCCACACCGAAGCAATTGGCCGCATGCCCCGCTGGTTTGAGGCGGTGATGAACACGCCCAGTCACCACCGTGCCCATCATGGGCGCAATCCACGCTATCTCGATTGCAACTATGCCGGCGTCTTCATCATCTGGGACAAGATGTTTGGCACCTTCGTTCCCGAACAGGATCACGACCGTCCGGATTATGGTCTGGTCCACAACATCGGCACCTTTAACCCGCTGCGTGTGGCTTTTCACGAATGGGTCAGCATTTTCAAAGACATGACACAGCCGGGCCTGACGTTACGGCAGCGGCTGCTCTACGCAGTTGCGCCCCCTGGGTATAGCCACGATGGCAGTCGCGACAGCTCCGAGACGATCCGCGCCAAACATCTGCGTCGCCATCCGGAGGACATAGGCAGCGCCGGGTTTGACAAGACCTGAGCACCGCCTCTCAATTTGGGTAAAATTGTCCCTTTAATGCAAGCGCAACGCTTTTGCGCCAAGGTGCAGCCTGATCCATATTGATCAGACCACGCCAGTGCCAAGGGATACACCCGTGAAGAAGAAGCAACAGGTCATGGCCGACATGCCGGAAGGCGGGGAAAATCCCCTGACCTCTGCGGTCGTCTCACGCGATCGGTCAACTCTCGACATGGTCAGCGATGCGATTCGCCACAACCAAACCATGCTCGCCTATCAGCCCATCATGCAGGCCATGCCGCCGCAGGGCGTTGCCTTCTACGAGGGGTATATTCGTGTCCTCGACTCGACGGGCCGTGTAATTCCCGCACGCGATTTCATGCCATTGGTCGAGGATAAAGAGGAAGGCCGCGAACTGGATTGCCTCGCACTGGAACACGGTCTGAAGGCGCTCGCGCGCAGCCCGAATATCCGGCTCTCGATCAACATGTCAGCGCGATCTATCGGTTATCGGCGCTGGATGCGGGTTCTGGAACGCCACCTGAAGAAAGATCTCACACTGGGTGAGCGCCTGATGCTTGAGATCAGCGAAGCGTCGGCGATGGCGACGCCTGAGCTTGTGATCGATTTCATTGACCGGATGCAGAAACATGGCATCGCCTTCGCGCTTGATAATTTCGGTGCCGGGGCAACCGCTGTCAGCTACTTCCGGCAATTCTTCTTTGATGCGGTGAAAATCGACGGACAGTTTGTGCGCAACATCCATGCCAGCCATGACAATCAGGCAGTGGTCCGCGCACTGGTCGGGATCGCCAAGCAGTTTGATATGCTCGTCGTTGCCGAATCCGTCGAAAGCCCGGCCGACGCAGAATTTCTGATCTCGATCGGGGTCGATTGCCTGCAAGGCTATCTGTTCGGCGCCCCCTCCGTCAGCCCGCCTTGGTTGGAGGAACTGCGGGAAAACAGCCGCGCCTCCTGAACGCCGCCAACCGACCATCCACTCCCCTGCCAGAATTGGCGGTATCTCGCTCCATGCGGGATCGCCTCAAGGCAGTGTTGAATTGATTGCTTGGCAAACGCCCGGGCCTGTCACAGTATATTCGCCATAGTATTGATTGACACAGGCTCTCCCTGTGGGACACCTTGTGCGTGCTGCACCTGCAGCGAAATACACGGCCTTTATTAGAAAAGGCAGGGGGATCCCGGTTGCTGCGGCTGCGAAAAGCGGCCTGCTCAGTTGGCCTCCCGGGACGATGAATGGCAGAGGACCCTAACTGATGACCAATGTAGTAATTGCATCCGCCGCGCGCACCGCCGTCGGCAGCTTTGGTGGCGCATTCGCCAAGACCCCCGCTCATGATCTCGGCGCTGCGGTGCTGGAAGCTGTCGTAGAACGCGCCGGGATCGACAAATCCGAAGTCTCAGAAACCATTCTGGGCCAAGTATTGACGGCAGCGCAGGGTCAAAACCCAGCCCGTCAGGCGCATATCAACGCTGGGCTCCCCCAGGAATCCGCAGCTTGGGGCCTCAACCAGGTCTGCGGATCGGGGTTGCGGGCCGTGGCCTTGGCCGCTCAGCACATTCAGTTGGGCGACGCTGCTATCGTCTGCGCCGGCGGTCAGGAAAATATGACGCTCTCGCCGCATGCTGCAAATTTGCGTGCCGGTCACAAGATGGGCGATATGAGCTATATCGACACCATGATCCGCGATGGTCTTTGGGACGCCTTTAACGGCTACCACATGGGCCAGACCGCTGAGAATGTTGCCGAAAAATGGCAGATTTCCCGCGAGATGCAGGATGAGTTCGCCGTTGCCAGCCAGAACAAGGCCGAAGCGGCTCAGAAGGCGGGCAAATTTGCTGATGAAATCGCAGCCTTTACGGTCAAGACGCGCAAGGGCGATATCGTTGTGGATCAGGATGAATACATCCGCCACGGCGCCACCATCGAAGCCATGCAAAAACTGCGCCCGGCCTTCGCCAAGGATGGTTCGGTCACCGCCGCCAATGCCTCCGGCCTCAACGACGGTGCCGCTGCCACTCTGCTGATGAGTGCGGATGACGCCGAAAAGCGCGGCATTGAGCCTCTGGCGCGGATTGCCTCCTATGCCACCGCCGGGCTGGATCCGTCGATCATGGGTGTCGGCCCTATCTACGCTTCCCGCAAAGCACTGGAGAAGGCAGGCTGGTCCGTTGATGACCTTGATCTGGTGGAGGCAAACGAAGCCTTCGCAGCGCAGGCCTGCGCCGTGAACAAGGACATGGGCTGGGACCCGGCAATCGTGAACGTCAACGGCGGCGCCATCGCTATTGGTCACCCGATCGGAGCCTCTGGATGCCGGGTTCTCAACACTCTGCTATTCGAAATGAAGCGGCGCGACGCCAAAAAAGGGCTGGCAACCCTTTGCATCGGTGGCGGCATGGGTGTCGCCATGTGCGTGGAGCGCCCCTGAGGCGCAGACTGCTGACCATATCAAGGGCGCCCCGGTGGCGCCCTTTTCTATCTCTGGCGTATTTTGCGATACCTTTGCGGAGCAGGGCGACGCGACGTTCACCTCAATGTCGACTTAAGAAGAGACTTTTCACACGCAATATAATTGCGTAATTCAAAACAAAATAGTAGCAAGATTACCAAGTCAAATAACGGAGGACTATCCCATGGCACGTAACGCACTCGTCACCGGCGGCTCCCGCGGCATCGGCGCAGCAATCTCTCAGGCGCTGAAGGCGGAGGGTTACACGGTGGCGGCGACCTATGCCGGCAATGATGAAGCGGCGGCAAAGTTCACCGAAGAGACCAGCATCAAGACCTACAAGTGGGACGTTGCCAGCTATGAGGATAGCGCTGCCGGTATCGCCAAGGTCGAAGCGGATATCGGCCCTATCGACATCGTGGTCGCCAATGCCGGCATCACCCGCGACGCCCCGTTCCACAAGATGACGCCGGAACAGTGGCAGCAGGTGATCGACACCAATCTCACCGGTGTGTTCAACACCGTGCATCCGATCTGGCCCGGCATGCGTGAGCGCAAATTCGGTCGCGTCATCGTGATTTCCTCAATCAACGGACAAAAGGGCCAGTTCGCGCAAGTGAACTATGCCGCCACCAAAGCTGGCGACCTCGGCATCGTGAAATCCCTGGCCCAAGAAGGCGCCCGCGCCGGCATCACCGCAAACGCCATCTGCCCCGGCTATATCGCAACTGAGATGGTGATGGCCGTTCCAGAGAAAGTCCGCGAATCGATCATCGGTCAGATCCCCGCAGGCCGCTTGGGTGAACCCGAGGAGATCGCCCGCTGTGTCGCCTTCCTCGCGTCGGAGGACTCAGGCTTCATCAACGGCTCAACCATCTCGGCAAACGGCGCGCAGTTCTTCGTCTGAGACCCAGAAAGCCAAAAACGGCAAGGGCCGGTCCTACGGGCCGGCCCTTTTCCAATCCCGTAAGGACATGCGCGCTATGCCCAGCGGGAAACCCCTGCACCCACACGGCCAATACGGCGGGATGTAAATAAACGCGCCCAGAGTGCGCGAAGGACCTGACCGCGCTCTTCATGCGCGCGCTGCATGGCCAGTTTCACGGTACTATTCGCAGAATATTCCATCGCTTCGGCCTCCATTCAGATCAGTGTTGCTAACTTGACCTCAATATGGACCTTTCTTGCAAAAGCGACAAACGAGACTTTTCACGGCTTCAGTTAAGTAATACTGATGTCAGATGCCGGACCGTCTTCCCCCCCTAACCGCCCTACGTGCCTTTGAGGCAGCTGCCCGCCACATGTCTTTTGCCCGTGCCGCGCAGGAGCTCAACGTGACGCCCGCCGCGTTGTCGTTCCAGATAAAATCACTCGAAGAGCATTTGGGCACACCGGTGTTTCGTCGGCTAAACCGCGCAGTGGAGCTGACCGCCGCCGGAACCGCATTGGCGCCTGGAACATCCGATGGGTTCCAGGCTCTGACCGCCGCGTGGCGCACGGCCCTGCGCCTGCAAGACGACGGCGCCTTGACGGTTACCGCTGGCCCTGCCTTCACTGCCAAATGGCTGGCCCCGCGTTTCTATGAATTTGCCCGCGCCCATCCGGAGATTGATCTTCGGTTTTCCGCCAGCCTGCGCCGGGTAGACCTGATGCGTGACGACGTGGATGTGGCCATCCGCTTTGGCTATGGCCCCTACCCGGATGTCTATTCGATGCCGCTTCCGGTCGAATGGGTCATGCCGGTGATGACGCCGGAGATCGCCAGGCAATACCCCACGGTTGCTGCGCTGAAGGATGCGCCGTTGATACATGATGATTCACTGAATTTCATGTCACCACAACTTGATTGGGCAGCTTGGTTCAAGATGATGGGCGAGGAGTTCACTCCGACCCATGGCGCGCGCTTCAGCAACGCCGATCACGCGGTAGACGCGGCGTTGGCCGGTGCCGGAGTGGCCTTGGGAAGACGTGCGCTGGTGGTAAAGGACATCGCCGAAGGACGGCTGGTTACACCGTTCAGAACGGCATTAACAGGCAAGGCCCGCTTTAGCTTTCTGTGCCAGAAGGGAGCCGAGAACCGCCCGCAAATTGTCGCCTTCCGTGATTGGATCCTCGCCGAGATCGAAAAGACGGCTGAAGTATCCGAGGGATTGACCATCGTCTCCGTGGACAGCCTTACATGAGCAGAAATCGCGCAACCGCCATCGGATTTATCGCTGTGCTGCTTTGGTCTCTGCTGGCGGTTCTCACCGTTGGCACGGCCCCAACCCCGCCACTGTTGTTAAATGCGCTGTGCTTCACAATTGGCGGTTCGCTGGGGCTGGTCTGGTGCTGGCGCAGTGGCGGCCTTACCGCATTGCGGGCGGTGTCTTGGCGGGTCTACCTCTTTGGCAGTCTGGGCCTCTTTGGTTATCACGCGCTCTATTTCTCTGCCCTGCGGCTGGCCCCCGCCGCTGAGGCCGGATTGATCGCCTACCTCTGGCCGTTGCTGATCGTGCTGTTCTCCGGCCTGTTGCCTGGTGAGACCCTGCGTGCCGGACATCTCTTCGGGGCTATTTTGGGGTTTGCAGGGGCCGCCGCCATTATCACCGGCGGCGGCGCGGAGTTTGATGCCGCAGCCCTTCCGGGATACGCGCTGGCGCTGCTCTGCGCTTTGACGTGGTCCGGCTATTCCGTTCTGGCCCGACGGCTCGGCACCGCGCCCACCAGCACCGTTGCCGTGTTCTGTCTGATCACGGCCGTGGCCTCCTGGCTGCTGCATTTCGCGCTCGAGGACAGCCAATGGCCCATTGGCATCGCAGGCTGGGGCGCAACACTGGCGCTGGGGTTGGGGCCGGTTGGGCTGGCGTTCTACGTCTGGGACATCGGTGTGAAACAGGGCGACATCCAATTGCTGGGCACCAGCTCTTATGCGGCGCCGCTTCTCTCCACCCTGATCCTGGTGCTGGTTGGAATTGCCCCTGCCACCTGGACGCTGGCCATCGCGGCCTGCCTGATCACGGGCGGAGCCGTTCTTGCCGCCCGCGCCAACAGAGGTCAGTCCTAACAGATACCATCGAAAAGGGGTCACCAGCCGCGCTGATGACCCCCCTCACATCCTATTTTCAAGCTCCCGGTACCGCGGCGGTGGGGCCGCAGGTCACGCGGGAGACAAGGCGCTCCTCAGACGGCAAGCTCCTCCGTCGAGAGGCGTTCAATTTCTTCTTTCAGCTTTAGTTTCTGCTTCTTCATCGACGCGATACTTAGCCCGTCTGTCGCGGGCGAACGTTGGGCGTGTTCGACTTCCATGCTCAGATGCTCGTGCTTCTTCTTAAGTTCGGTGAGATGCGAGCTGAGGCTCATGTCATTCCTCCTTCTTTGAGCGTGTTGCGTACAAAGTGAGTGGAACACAAGAATATTGCTCTGTCACGCTGCAGAAGCATATATTTTGTCATGAAACCGTCATTTCGGCATGGACCCGCCGAATAGGGTCCGATTTTCCACGGATCATCGGGAAATATCAACGGGGCCAGGGCAGCGCACATCCGTCACGAAGGACCGCCCGGATATCCGGGCGGTAGCTCTCCGCATCACACAGATGCGCCTCACCATCATGCAGGATCAGTGGCGCGTGCAGTTTGAATCCCGCACGTCCGCCCTTGCGCGCGCGCAGCAGAACAAGCTCAGCACTCCGGCCCACACGGGCGGCCAACGGCAGAACCTCAAGCGATCCCAAACGCCCCAGACAGGCCCCCAGCATTTCCGGCAGGCGATCGGCCCGCTGGATCATATGAAGATACCCTTTGTGAGAGAGACGCCGTGCAGCCGTGTCGAACCAGACGTTCAATTCGGTTGCGCCACCCAGCGCAATTTGCCGCCCGACATCCTGCGCGGGGCTGTGCGCACCCGCGCGGTAATAGGGCGGGTTGGCGATCACCTGGTCAAATTGCTGCTGCCGCAGATCCATCGGCAACTCTGCCAGGTCCGCTTCAACCACGGTCATATCGACAGAATTCAGCGCGGCATTGCGTCGCGCCAGATCCGCATAGTCGGCTTGCAGCTCCACGCCGGTCAGGTTCAGGTCCGGCACCCGTGCCGCCAAACACAGCAGGCCCGGCCCACCACCGCAGCCCAGCTCCAGCACCCGGTCGCCAGGGCGCGCAGGGACAGTCGCAGCCAGCAACACCGGGTCCACGCCGGCACGATACCCCTGTTTTGGCTGCAACAGCTGCACTTGCCCCCCCAGGAAGGCATCCTGACTAAGCGCCGCGTCGTCAAAGCCGGGCATCAGCGCAACGGGATATCATTGTCGCGCATCACGCGCTCGGCAGCGGCATGATCATCGCTGCGCACCATCAGCCTGCGGGGAAAGATTCCGATACCGCCTTCAAGGATGCTCATATTTACGTCCATTTGAAAGCAGTCTATATCCTCACCCTCAAGAAGGGCGGTGGCAAAGGCTATGATGGTTGGGTCGGTGCTGCGCAAAAGTTCCTTCATAGGGATGGATCTAAGGGCAAGGCCTGCGCCTTGTCGAGCCTTGCAAGCGGGAAAACGATGAATCAAATCCTGACGCAAAAGCCGCATGACATGCTGGCCGCGACACTCAGCGACGAAATGGCAGCGGTGAATACGCTGATCCAGACCCGGATGGCGTCCAAACACGCCCCGCGCATTCCCGAAGTGACGGCCCATCTGGTTGAGGCCGGCGGCAAACGTCTGCGTCCGATGCTGACGCTCGCAGCCGCGCGCCTCTGTGGTTACAGCGGCGACAACCATGTGAAACTGGCAGCAACTGTGGAGTTCATCCACACCGCCACCTTGCTGCATGACGATGTGGTGGACGAAAGCGGCCAGCGGCGCGGTCGCCCGACGGCAAACCTCCTCTGGGACAACAAAAGTTCCGTCTTGGTGGGCGACTACCTGTTTGCTCGCAGCTTTCAGTTGATGGTGGAAACGGGATCACTGCGGGTTCTCGACATCCTCGCCAATGCCTCCGCCACCATTGCCGAAGGTGAAGTCCTGCAAATGACCGCCGCCAGTGATCTGGCCACGGATGAGGACATCTACCTTCAGGTGGTGCGGGGCAAAACTGCGGCATTGTTCTCAGCAGCCACGCAGGCTGGTGGTGTTGTCGCAGGCGCGCCTGAGCCGCAGGTTGATGCCCTCTTTGCCTATGGCGACGCGCTCGGCATTGCTTTTCAGATCGCTGATGATCTTCTGGACTATCAAGGTGATAGCGCCGCGACGGGCAAGAACGTCGGTGATGATTTCCGCGAACGCAAGCTGACCCTGCCGGTGATCAAAGCCGTGGCGCAGGCCACCGCAGAGGAGCGTGCATTCTGGGTCCGGACAATTGAGAAGGGGCGTCAGGACGAGGGCGATTTGGATCACGCGCTGGCGCTGATGGACAAATACGACACCCTGACAGCAACCCGCCACGACGCCATGGATTGGGTGGCAAAGGCGCAGGATGCATTGACCGCGCTGCCCGATGACCCAATCCGCCAGATGCTGCATGATCTGGCCGATTACGTGGTTGCCCGGCTCGCCTGATATCGCAAAATAAAGTGGTGATTTAGCCAAAACGAAGCCAGCGCCCATGCGCTGGCTTTTCGGTATCAGGGCCTCAGACCAGCAAACGCCCCGCGCGCGCCCACCACGCAGGATGCCCCACCCGCAAATGGTCTGCGGCGCCCTGCGCCTCTGCCTCTGTTGGGTAGAGGCCATAGCAAGTGGCGCCAGATCCGGACATGGCGTGATACAGGGGCGCCGTCTCAGACAACGCATCCAGAACCTCTCCAATCACCGGCTCCAATCGGATCGCTGGCGGCTGAAGGTCGTTGCGCTGTGTCTTGAGCCATGCCGCCAAATTTCCAACGGTGTCCCAGGTCGGCAGCTCGGCAGGCATGGCAGGGTTGTCCCGTTTGCCCATCGCACGGAAAATCGCAGGCGTGGCAACGGACACGCCCGGATTGATGAGCACAATCGCGCAGTCTGGCAGCGGCGGCAGACCGTCCAGCTGTTCACCGATCCCACGCATCCGCTGCGTGCCCGGCGACATGCAGACCGGCACATCGGCACCCAGCGGCAGGACATCCTGCGTGCCCGGCAGGGAGAGCCCCCACAGTTCAGACAGTGCCCGTAGAGTCGCCGCCGCATCAGAGGACCCACCGCCAATACCAGATGCGGGCGGAAGGTTTTTCTCCAGTGACAGCGCAGCGCCCCGCGCAGGATCCATCAACGCTGCGGCCTTCATCATCAGATTGCTGGCATCCACCGGCACGCCTGCTGCCATCGGCCCGGTCACCTGCAGCGATCGTTCATCCGACGCAGCAACCGTGATCCGGTCACCGATATCAGCAAAAACCACCAGCGAATCAAGGAGGTGATAGCCATCTGCGCGTTGGCCAGTCACATGCAGGGTCAGATTGATCTTGGCTGGGGCAAAGGCCTCAACCGTCATGGGCAACCTTCAGCGGCGCTGCACCCTCTTCCGCAAGCACCGCATCCAGCCCGGTGTCCAGTTTGCGGCGAATACGCTCTGGGTCGGCCTCGCTGTCGGTATCCTCCGGGTCGATGAAGGACAGCGCCCGCTTCCACTGGAATTCAGCCTCACGGGCCCGACCAACAGCCCAGTAGACATCGCCAAGATGATCATTCACCACCGGATCCACCGGCATCAGCTCAACGGCAGTCTCCATATGGCCAACCGCCTCTTCATAGCGCCCCAGGCGATAAAGGACCCAGCCAAGGCTATCGACGATATAACCCGCATCAGGCCGTGCCGCGACAGCGCGCTCGATCATCGAAAGGGCCTCATCCAGCTTGATCTGCTTTTCCACCAGCGAATAGCCAAGATAATTCAGCACCTGGGGTTGATCGGGGCGAATATCCAAAGCCGCGCGGAAATCAGCCTCCGCCTGCTCCCAGTTCTTCAGCCGCTCGTGACAGATTCCGCGGGCATAGAGCAGGAACCAGCGCCCCTCGACGCTCTCATCCATCAGATCCAGCGCGGTATCATAGGCGGCGACCGCGCCGCTATAATCTTCCTGCTGGCGCAGCAGGTCACCCAGATTGGTGTGAACCGGCACTTCCTTTGGGAAATCGCGCGCCAACTGCTGCAACACCTCAGCAGCGGCATCCGGCTTGGCGGCGCGGCGCAGGGCTTCCGCCCGGCCCAGTTCAGCTGCGTGGTAGTCGGGATGGTCGCGCGGCACCTGTTTGTAGAGATCAATCGACAGGGTATAGCGGCCCAATTGGTCAAACAACTCAGCTGCCAGCAGCAGCGCATCCACGTGATCTTCGCGCAGGGCTGCAGCGACGCGCGCATACATCAGCACATAGTCATCCGCCATCTCACCATTGAGTGCCGCACCCATGGTGAAAAACACTTCGGCAATGCCCTGCTGCGGTGTCGCCGCCAGCGCGTAAGGCAATGTTTCACCGTCCTTCAAGCGGTCCGACAGAGCCGCCAGACCGGGGTCCAGCTGCCCACTGAAAGCCTCGGAAAGGACCTCCAGCGCCTTCTCGTTGCGGCCGAGCTGGGACAGGATTTCAAGCCGTGCGATCACCGCTCGGCGTGAGGTATTGGTCAGCTGCCCCTCATCAGCGGCAAAAAGCGCCTCCGCCCCCTCATAATCGCCAACGGATGCGAGCGCCAAAGCACGGTGATAGCGCGCAAAGAGGCCCAGCCCCTCTTTCTCGCCCAGTTGGTCGAACTGCGCCAGCGCATCATTCACCGATCCGGCGCCAAGATAGGCCCAGCCCAACAACAGCCCATCAACCAGAGCGTTGATTTCATATTGGCCGTCTTGCTGCGAGGTCACCCGCTCAATGATGGTCTGGTAGTCCTCTGCCATCACCAGACTGGCGGTCATGACAATATTGGCAACCTGACTGCGCGCGCCCATTTCGGACAGGCGTTTCGCAACCGGCGCTGCCCCTTTGACGTCGCCCAGCGCCAGCCGTGCAAAGACCACATGCTCCATCAGCAGCGGGTTCTGCGGATCGCGCACCAACGCCCGATTGTAATAATCTGCCGAGGCCTGAAAATCGCTATCCAATGTCGCCGCCCGCGCCGCCAGATACGCCCCGGCAAGCCCATCTGCATGCGCCGCATCGGCCTGCAAGAATATCGGCAGGGTGGTCGTCGCGGCAAGAGCCGCCGCACATGTCAGGCTGCGAAAGAATCGGACGGGCACGGGGGGCCTCCTCTTTGGTGACTGGTCAATATCTGCCTCGCCACAAAGCGTAGAGCGCCACCCCTTAACACGCAATGGGGCAGCCCGCAGGCTGCCCCTATTATTCCGGCAAATACCCGCCGAAACCGCTCGCGACACGATCACATGTTCGGGTAGTTCGGCCCGTCACCGCCCTGAGGCGTGGTCCAGGTGATGTTCTGGCTCGGATCCTTGATATCGCAGGTCTTGCAGTGAACGCAGTTCTGGAAGTTCACGACAAACTCCGGTTTGCCATCCTTTTCGACCACCTCATAGACACCGGCCGGACAGTAACGCTGCGCAGGTTCAGCGAATTTGGGCAGGTTAACACTGATCGGCGTGTCCAGATTGCCAAGACGCAGATGACACGGCTGGCTTTCCTCGTGGTTGGTCGCCGCAAAGGCCACGTTGGTCAGACGGTCGAAGGACAGCACGCCATCGGGCTTGGGGTAGTCGATCGGTTTGTGTTTGGAGGCTTCCTCGGTCGCCTCGGCGTCGTTCTTGCCGTGACCAAGGGTGCCAAACAGCGACACGCCCAGAATGTTGTTGGTCCACATATCCAGACCACCGAGCATCAGCGACGCGGTGAGGCCCCACTTGGACCACATCGGCTTCACGTTGCGCACCATCTTCAGGTCTTTGCCAATGGCACCGTCGCGCACGCTGACCTCATAGTCGGCCAGCTCATCGCCCGAACGCTCTGCCTTGATCGCGTCGAAGGCCGCTTCGGCAGCAGCTTTGCCCGACAACATGGCGTTGTGGTTGCCCTTGATGCGCGGCACGTTGACCATGCCGGCCGAACAGCCCAGCAGAGCCACACCGGGCGCGACCAGCTTCGGCATCGACTGATAGCCACCTTCGGTGATCGCACGGGCGCCATAGGCGACGCGCTTACCCCCCTTCAGCAGCTCAGCCACCATCGGGTGATGCTTGAAGCGCTGGAACTCCATGTAGGGATACAGATGCGGGTTCTTGTAGTTCAGGTGGACCACAAAACCGACGTAAACCTGATTGTTGTCGAGATGATAGATGAAGGAGCCACCGCCCGCGTTGGAGCCCAGCGGCCAGCCCATGGTGTGGGTGACAGAGCCCTCTTTGTGCTTGGCGGGATCAATCTCCCAGATCTCTTTCATGCCAACGCCGTATTTCTGCGGCTCTTTGTCATCAGAGAGGCCGTATTTGGCGATCACTTCCTTGGACAGCGACCCGCGCACACCTTCGGACAGGAACACGTATTTGCCGTGCAGTTCCATCCCCGGTTCGGTGTTGGGACCATAGGAGCCATCCGCTTCCAGACCAAAGACACCGGCAACCACGCCTTTGACTTCGCCGTTGTCGCCGTAAACCAGCTCGGAACATGCCATGCCCGGGAAAATCTCGACGCCCAGCTCTTCGGCCTGCTCTGCCATCCAGCGGCAGACGTTGCCCATAGAGACGATGTAGTTGCCGTGGTTGTTCATCAGCGGCGGCATCGGGAAGTTGGGGATGCGGATCTGACCCGCCTCACCCAGCATGTAAAAATTGTCGTCCTTGACCGGCACGTTCAGCGGCGCGCCTTTTTCCTTCCAGTCAGGGATCAACGCATCCAGACCGCACGGGTCCAGCACCGCACCGGACAGGATATGCGCGCCCACTTCGGAGCCTTTTTCCAGCACCACGACCTGCAGGTCGCTGTCCAGTTGCTTCAGTCGGATCGCCGCAGACAGACCAGCCGGGCCTGCCCCAACGATCACAACGTCGTATTCCATCGCTTCACGTTCAATCTCGGCCATTGCGGGCTCCTTGGCTGTAGGTCTGGGCCATCCCATGCGGGTGGCGTATCCTTGGCGTAATTTTGTTTCGCGGTTGCTTAGCGGGTGGCAGAGGCACTGGTCAATCCAAACTCTACGTTACACTGCTGTAGAACCCTCAAATGCGACAATTCGAGCGTCAGTTTTCGTCATTTGGAAGAGTATTCCCGTCGTTCACCATCTCTGAAGGCTTATCCCCCATCAGATAGCGCGGTCCCTGCCCTTTGGCAGCGGCCGCATCATCGGGATTGTACAGCCTGCAGGTGGGCAACGACAGGCAGCCGCAACCGATGCAGCCGTCCAGATTATCGCGCAAACGCTCCAGCGTTTCGATTCGGGCATCCAGATGGCTGCGAAAAGCGGCTGACAGATTGGTCCAGTCAGCCTTGGTCGGGGTCCGTCCGCCCGGCAGGCTTTTCAGAAAGTCGCGGATCTCAGGCAGTGTGAAGCCGAACTTCTGCGCAATCATAATGAAACTCAACCGCCGCAGATCCGCTCGGTGAAACCGCCGCTGCCCGCCCGTATTGCGCCAAGGCTCAACCAGCCCCTGTGCCTCATAGTAGCGAATTGCCGATACTGCCAGGCCTGTGCGTTCCGCCAGATAGCCGATGGTCAACCCGTGAGATGCAGCCATGAAATACTCCCTACCAGTCCCCGAAATTCCGTCGCGTCTCAGCCTGCGGGCCGAGAAAAATCACAAAACACCAAAAAAATGCTTGAGCTAAAGTTAGGTTTAGAAATTACGACTCAATCAGGCAAGAGAAAACACAAAGGAGCCTGACATGACCGTACGTCTTGAACACGCAAACATCACCGTGTCCTCTCCCGAAAGCACTGCCGCCTGGATGCAGGATGTTTTTGGCTGGCACATTCGCTGGCAGGGGGAGGCGATCAGCGGCGGCTACAGCCTGCACGTGGGTGAGGCTGACAGCTATCTGGCGCTGTACTGCCCCCCGGAACCCCTGGCCAAGGCCCCGACCAGCTACGCCATCAACGGGGGGCTCAACCATATCGCCGTTGTTGTCGACGATTTGGACGCGGTTGAGACACGGGTCCGCGCGGCTGGCTTCACCCCGGGCGAGCATCACGACTATGAACCGGGTCGCAGGTTCTATTTCCGAGACCGGGACAATATCGAATTCGAGGTGGTACAATATGATGCTTGATCTTCTCTGGCACAGCAGCCACCCGCGCTCGGTTTTACCCACCCAGCGGCGGCACCCGGCCCCGACGATATTGTCACAGCAGCGCGCGACGACACGCCAGCTGCAAGGGATCCGACGCTCTTCCCCGATCAGCCGTCTGATCAGCTTACTGCAACGGCTGGATCCCCGGCCACGGGTGCCCCGCCACAGCATCACCGGCAAAACATCCAGCCTGCCTGAGGGTCCCTGACCGCACCAAGACGCTGGCGCGATGAAGCCAAAACCGGACCGATGTCGGCCGACACATTGCAAGTTTCTCGCCGACCCTCTGTCCGGGGGCGTCTAAAAAAGCGGAGTTTTCCGCCTGTTGGCATGAAATCGCTGTGGACAGGCAACCCCGCCCTCTTGCATTCGGCGGCAGGATTGGGTCAGGTAAATGCGACACAACCGGTTTGTCCCGCTGTCAGTTCGGCAGTGGGACAACCGGTTTTCCTATAGACGCGAACCGCCACGCCTGGTGGCCAAACCTGACACGATATCTGGACACAGACATGGAAAAGATCCCGATGACCCCCACGGGTCACGCCGCCCTCGAAACTGAGCTGAAGACCCTGAAATCGGTGGAACGCCCGGCGATCATCAAGGCCATCGCCGAAGCCCGCGAGCTGGGCGACCTGTCGGAGAACGCCGAGTACCATTCCGCACGCGAAAAACAGTCCTTCATTGAGGGCCGCATCAAGGAACTGGAGGGCATCCTGTCGCTGGCCGATGTGATCAACCCGGCCAAACTTTCCGGTGCGATCAAGTTCGGCGCCAAGGTCACCGTCGTCGACGAAGACACTGACGAAGAGAAGACCTGGCAGATCGTCGGCGAACATGAGGCCAATATCGAAGCCGGTCTTTTGAACATTAAATCCCCGATCGCCCGTGCCCTGATCGGCAAGGAAGAAGGCGACAGCGTCGAAGTCCGCACCCCCGGTGGGGACCGCGCCTATGAGATCCTCAAGATCATCTACGCCTAACCACTGCAACGGCGTGGCGCGCCATACAGGCGCCCCGCCCATCTCACCCAGCCGTCGCACCCTGCGGCATATGCCAACCCAGTACACCCCTGTTTCCGAGCAACAGTATGACCCGTTCCAGTTCCCCAGCCGCAACGCCGCCCACCAGCGCCCTTGATGCGCCACCGGAACGACCGGTCTTTGGCCTGATCGAGGCCGCAGCACTCGGGCTCAGCGCCCTGTGGTTTCTGGTGGTGGTTGCGGTCTTTGTATTGGGTGGCACAGCAAACACGCCAGCAGCGGGATGGCCGGATATTCTGCTGCGCATCGTCGCGGTGATCCTGCCGGTTCTGCTGATCTGGGTGGGCGCCATCGCCTTGCGATCAGCGCAGGTGATGCGGGATGAATCACAACGGCTCCACTCGGCCATCGACGGGATGCGCAACGCCTATATTGCCCATGCCCAACAGGCGGCCTCGGTTGCCGAACCTTCGGTGACGCGCAAGCTGGATGAAATCGCCGCCGCGACCCGCAAGACGGAAACCGCCCTCGCCACCTTCCACACCAGCCGCCGTGACCGGCCGATGCCGGGGATCTCCACCGCCGCAGCAGCAGGAGGCGAGGTGACCGATCAGGGACTTCTGGCACTTGGCACCCCCGCCGAGGATCTGGCCACCCCGCTGCCCTCCACCCAGTTGATCCGCGCGCTGAACTTTCCGGAAACCGCAGAGGATGAGGAAGGCTTTGCCGCGCTGCGTCTGGCCCTGCAAGATCGTAAGGCTGCACAGGTTATTCAGGCCGCGCAGGATGTGCTGACCCTGCTCAGCCAGGATGGCATTTACATGGACGATCTGCGCCCCGATATGGCGCGTCCTGAAATCTGGCGTCAGTTTGCCCAAGGCACCCGTGGCCGCGCCGTGGCCGCCCTTGGCGGGGTCCGCGACCGCAGTTCCCTTGCGCTGACCTCCGCCCGGATGAAGCAGGATCCGATCTTTCGCGATGCGGCCCATCACTTCCTGCGCCGTTTTGATCAGATGCTGGCCGAGTTCGAGGAAGAGGCAAGCGATACGGATATTTCATCGCTGGGCGAAACCCGCACCGCACGCGCCTTCATGCTGTTGGGCCGTGTGGCTGGCACCTTTGACTAACACCGCGCGGGCTACAGGCCAAAACTTGCATAGGGTATGAAACGCACCGGGTCACCGGGTTGGATCGTGGCCGCGCCATCTCCCAATTCAACCAGCCCTTCCGCCCAGCTGAGAGAGCTGACCCGTCCTGACCCTTCGGATTTGAACACCTCTACCTTGCCATCCCGCACGCGGGCACGCAGATATTCCCGCCGCCCCGGCTTCTTCCGCTTCTGAAAGGCGGCAGGCAGATCAAAGCCCTGCGGCTCCACCCAGCGCGCACCCGCCATCAGCCCCATGGCCGGGCGCGCAAAAATCAATGTGCAGACCATCGCCGCAACTGGATTTCCCGGCAAACCGAACACCGGCACCCCCTGCCACAGCCCCAGCGCCAGAGGTCGGCCCGGCTTCAAAGCAATCCGCCATTGCTGCATGGCGCCGCTCTCCCGCAACAATGCCGACATATGATCCTCATCCCCCGCAGATGCCCCGCCGCTGGTCAAGATCACATCAACCTGTGTCGCCGCGTGATCCAGGCAGTTGCGCAACGCCGCGCGATCATCGGGCGCTTTCCCCAGATCCACAGCAGCGAAACCCATCCGGGTCAGCAAGCCCAACAACATCGGGCGATTGGCGTCGTAGATCTGACCCGCCGCCGCAGGCTCCCCCGGTTCCACCAGCTCATCGCCGGTAGAGAGAACGCCCACCCGCAGCAGCTGCCGCACTGGCAGTTCAGACACGCCCGTCGCCGAGGCGAGTGCCAGATCCGCAGGGGTGATCACCCGCCCCTTGGACAGGATCAGATCACCAGCAGCCGCATCCTCGCCCGCCTTGCGGGTATTGGCGCCCGTGTTCAGCGGCCCATGAAAGGCGATCTCGGCGCCCTCCCGGCTGACATCCTCCTCAAGGATCACGGTATCCACACCAGACGGCAGCGCCGCGCCAGTCAGGATACGAATGGCCTGCCCGGCGGCGACCTCCCCCTCATAGGCCAACCCGGCAGCGGCCCGCCCCTCAGTGAGCGGCATGACCTGCGGCCCATCTTCTATCGGGCCGGCAAACCCGTAACCATCCACGGCGGTATTCGCCTGCGACGGGTTGCTGCGGGCTGCAAACACGTCCTCAGCCAGCACCCGGCCAAGGCTTGCGGCCAGCGATACACTCTCAACCGCAGTCACCGCAGTCAGGTTCTGTCGCAGATGGTCCAGCGCGACATCTACCGGCGTCCAATCCACCCCGGCGGGCAAAGCAAAGCAGTCATTGCGCAGGGGCGGCGGGGCAAGGGTCATATTTGATCTACTCCCAGGATCCAGCCCTCTTCGGGCGCGGTAACGGTCAACAGCCGCTGTAATTCTGCCACGGGTAGGCCCGCAAGTTCCAGCGCCACCTTATGGACCTGCCAGGCATCCTTGATCCAATGATCCGGTCCCGGTCCAGCCAGCAGTGTCGGCCAGATTTCAACCAGCGCCACCGGTTTGTCCAGCGGTTCGAACGGCCAGACTGCAACCTGTCCAGCAAAGCGGCGGCGCAGGCGCTCCAAAACCGGCAGCCCCATCATCACCTGACTGCCAACCGCTCCGGCACCGGCCATTTGCCAGCAGGTGAAACTGCCCTTGGCGTGATGCTCAACCGCGCGGCGCTCGGGAAACGGATTGCGGTAGTTGTCTTTCTTGCGTGGCAACCCCGCAATATCGCGGCTGAGGCCATTGGCCCAGAACGGCCCCAAACCACCAAACTGTCGATTTATGCTTCCGGCGAGATCAAACCGGTTGTTATCATGGGGCGCATCCTCGATGCGCGCCTCGAACCAGTGCCAGAGGGCAAACGGATCATCCGATCCGGTCATCGCCCTGCAAAATCCGGCCGGGTAACCAAACGGAAAATCAAACCCAAGCATCAATCTGCGCCCAGCTGTCAGTTCGACCTCGATCAGATCGGTCAGCCAATCCTCTGCCAGTTGGCGATTGCGCAGATACACAGGGGCATCCGCATCACCGTCACGACGGACGCAGGCCCAGATCGCATCTTTGCGCGGCGTTGCACCACGGTCCTTGCCGCCCGACCAGTCCACCATTGCAAAGCTCTGCCACGGGATCACAGGGCAATCTCCCCCGCGATGAAATCCGCAATCGCGGCTGTATCGTCCAGATCAAACACTGGCCTGTCGAGATGAAGCGGAACATCGCTGGCGACGGCACGGATCGTCGCATCCTCGGGCGCAATAAGCGGCTGGCCCGCTGCCGTGCGATAGGCTTCGATCTTCGGATGGGTCTCACGTTTGAACCCTTCGACCAGCACCAGATCGACCGGGCGCAACCTGGACAACAGCTCAACAAAACTCGGCTCATCCGCTCCGCGCAGCTCCTGCATAATCGCAACCCGGTTTGGCGAAGCAAGGATCACCTCAGCCGCCCCAGCCGCCCTGTGACGATAGCTGTCCGTGCCTGGCTGATCCACATCCGTGCTGTGGTGGGCGTGTTTTAACGTCGAAACACTGTGGCCGCGCCGACAGAACTCAGCGACCAATCGCTCCATCAATCCGGTCTTGCCGCAGTTTTTCCAGCCCGTGACACCGTAGACCTTCATCGCAACAATGCCTCCGCCCGCGCCAGATCGTCCGGTGTATTGACGTTGAAAAACGGATCAAAAGGCTCGGCCTCAAACAGGGCTTCACGCCCCTGGTGCTGATCGGTCCAAAGCACCACCTTGCGCAGACCACCCTGCAAGGCCGCGCGCAGGTCATCGCGCAGGGCCACCGGCCAGAGGCCAAAGGTTGGATGTCGGTTTACCCGGCGGCGCCCACCGGATTTCAACTCTTCTCCAGTGCGTGGCGTTGTCGCCAGCACCAGCGGATGCACCTGCCCGGCGGCGCTTTCGCTCAGGCGCGCGACGAGATCCTGCGGGAAAAAAGGCGTATCGGCCGCGACAGTCACGATGCTGTCAGCCCCCTGTTCGGCGGCCCAGTCCAATCCCGCCAGCACCCCGGCAAGCGGCCCGGCAAACCCATCGATACTGTCCGCAATCACCGGCAGCCCCAGGTCGTCGAAACGCGCAGCCTCCCCATTGGCATTCAGGGCCACCTGCTCCACCTGCGGCGACAGGCGATCGATCACGTGACGGATCAGGCTGCACCCGCTAACTTGCAGGCGTCCCTTGTCACCGCCGCCCATGCGGGTCGCGAGACCTCCTGCGAGGATGACGCCCAACGGTCCGTTTTGTCTCATGACATCTCCTCTTTGCGCGCGAAATGACCTGGCGTCAAAAGCAGAGCCCACATGCAAGGCACCTATCGCTCCGAACTTTTGCGCCGATGCGCCGTTGCCTCTGCGGGCACATTGGCCGGATCCATATCCCGGATCAGCCGCGCCTCCCCGGACAGACAGATAAACCGCTGCCCACGCATCCGGCCGATGAGTGTCAGGCCCAACTCCTGTGCGATCTCCACACCCCAGGCGGTGAAGCCGGATCGCGACACCAGCACCGGGATCCCCATCATCGCGGTCTTAATCACCATCTCTGAGGTCAGCCGCCCGGTGGTGTAGAGGATCTTGTCGGACACCTCTGCGTCCGTGCTCTGGATCCAGCCCGCAATCTTGTCCACGGCATTATGCCGTCCGACATCCTCCATATAGACCAGCGGGCGATCTTCTTGGCACAGCACCGTGCCGTGAATCGCGCCGGCCTCAAGATAGAGCGAGGGTGTACGATTGATCTTATGGGCCAGCGCATAAAGCCAGGAGCTACGCACGGGTGTCTGCGGCAGCACGACCCCCTCAAGCCCTTCCATCATATCACCAAACACCGTGCCCACGGCGCAGCCGGATGTGCGGGTCTTCTTCTGCAGCTTGTCCTCATAGGAGGTTTCAACCGCGGTCCGAACCACCACCGTCTCCAGCTCTTCATCATAGTCGATGGCAGTAATTTCATCACCGGGGTGCAACATGCCCTGATTGCGCAGAAAGCCGAGTGCCAGATACTCAGGATAATCCCCGATGGTCATCGCCGTCACGATTTCCTGACGGTTGAGGTAGATCGTCAGCGGCCGTTCCTCCACCACCGAGATTTCTGTTGCCGTGCCGGTGTGGTCGATGCCCTGAACCGCCCGCGTCAGCCGCGTATCAGCAGGCGCAGGGGCAATCACATATTCGGCCAATACCGACGCCAGATCAGAGCCTTCTTCAGCCACCATCAATTGCAAACCTCCGCCACCAGGCTTATGCCATCTGAGCAGTAACCTAGGACCAGATCATGGCAATCACCACCACGAAATCGGCGTTTTGGAAGGGGTTTCGCGACGGCGCGCCCTTCCTTCTGGTCTCGGGACCATTTGGGCTGCTGTTTGGCGTTCTCGCCGCCGAAGCGGGACTGATTGTCCCCGAAGCCATGATCTTCTCGCTCTCGGTCTTTGCCGGGTCCGCACAGTTTACGGCCCTGCAGCTGATGGAAGAGAACACACCGCTGGTGATCATCCTGATTTCCGCTCTGGCAGTAAATCTGCGGGTCGCGATGTATTCGGCGTCGCTTACGCCGTACCTCGGCGGCGCTCCTCTGTGGCAGCGCGCCTGTGCCGCGTATCTGACGGTTGATCAGTCTTATGCACTCTCCATTGTGCAGTTCGAAACCCACCCGCAGATGACCCTGTCGCAACGTATGGCCTATTTCTTTGGCACCAACGGCTGCGTGGCGCCGGGCTGGATGATCGCCACCTATATCGGCGCATTGGTCGGCACCCAGATCCCCGCCAGCTGGGGGCTCGATTTCGTCTTGCCGCTGGCGTTTTTGGCTATGATCGGGCCAATGCTGCGCACGTCGGCCCATGTTGTGGCCTGTTTCGCCGCCGTCGCCACCGCCCTGCCTGCTACTGCGCTGCCCTATAACCTTGGCCTGATTGTTGCAGGCCTCGTTGGCATGATGGCCGGTGCCCAGGCCGAAGTCTGGCTGGAGCGCCGCCAAATCGCAAAGGATCCGTCATGACCCAAGCCCCCGATCCGACCCTGCTCTGGACCATTATCATTGGTCTTGCCATTGGCAGTTTCGCCCTGCGGTTTGCCTTCATCGGGCTCATGGGCGGGCGCAGCATGCCACCCTGGCTGATGCGTCATTTGCGGTACACGGCGGTCGCGATCATACCGGCACTCGTGACGCCTCTGGTGGTCTGGCCGACCCCGACTGGCGGCACGCCCAGCCTTCCGCATCTGGCGGTTGCGGCGGCGGTTTTCGCACTCGGCTACTGGACGCGAAATGTGCTGATCGCCATGGGCAGTGGCGCGATTGGCTTTCTGCTGCTGTTTCTGTTTTCAGCCTGATCCATACCGATCAAAAACAAAAGCCGCAGGCGATGCTGCGGCTTTTCAAATATCTTCAGTCGTGGCACGCGCCGAGGGGATCAACCGCCCGCGTTCAGCGTTGCGTTGTTCTTCGCCAGACCTTCTTGCAGGTCTGCGCTGTCATTTTCCCGGTAACGCTCCGTTGTGACACCCGGCAATGCGCCGAACTGCTCCGACAGGTTACCCGGATAAAAGGTCACGTTCAGGCTCTCGAACCCCGGAACGTGTTTCAGAATTGATGCCGTAGCATTGGCACAAAACGCGCCCGGCACGCGCCCGTTCGACCGGACCAACTGATAGGCCCGTTGCGCTTGCTCCGGTGTCACCTCAAGTCGCTGCACCACCACATGATGCGTGCTGCGTGCATGAGACCCGCGATAGGCCTTCTCTACGCCCGGCGTAATGCCGAACAGCACATCGTCGCGCTCTGGCACCACATCTGCATAGAACGAACCCGCCGGATCAAAAATCACCCGCTCTGAGGCGTTGACCATCAGCGATGTATGCGCGCCCTTGCCGGTGCGGTTGTTGATCATGGTGTACAGCGTCAGCGCAGGCGGACCGTTGTGACGATAGGCCACCCGCTCAAGCGTGGCGTCATCGGCATTGGGCTGCTGTTGGGCCGCACAGGCCGTCAGCGCAGCAACCGCCACACCGAGCGCTGCAACCCGCAATCCGGTCGACAGCCGCCGGATACCGGAACGCAGGTTAAGATCAGAACCGCTCACGAGGGTGATCAGGTCGCGAAAATTGCAAGGAACACCGCAAAGAGCAGCGCCGCAATGCAGAACCGGGTGGTGAATTTGAGGAAGCCTTCGTAGGTCTTTTCCTGAACGGTAATATCCATCGAACCGTGCTTATGGTCAGCCATATGTCCATTCCTATACGCGTCTGTTTTCCGCTGAATACTGGATTTCACGGACCCTGTCACCACGTCAATCGGGCGCAGCCGGATCAAATCAGCGGGTGAAATTGCCACGGCAGGGCAGGTAGCCATACCCCCAACGCCAACTCAACCCCGAGCAGGGCGCACCACCGAATCGCACGGCTGCATAGACCGCAGTCGCCACTGGTGACGCAAGATTGGCGATTGTGGGGTCTTTGGCGCTGAGATTTGTCTCTACGCAGCGGCGCAGAGCCTGATCCGCTGCCAACCGCGCACCTTGACTGGCCGCCGCCAGTTCTGCCGCTTCCGACACGGCTGGATCTGCACCGCCAATCCCAGCCGCGTTGTGATATTTCCGGTCATGGATCACACAGCAGGCCTCAAACGGCGGGCCGCCATCAGCCCCGGATTGTCCGCTCAGCTGCCGCCAGATCGCCGACAAACCACCACTACAGCCGTCCGTGGTGAACGGCGCTGTTTCACCCCCAGCCGCTGCGACCTCCTGCATCAGCGCCTGATGCGCGGCCCGCTCCAAGCGCTGCCAATATCCGTCTGGCACCTCCGCATCCCCGGCAGCAGCGCCCGCGGCGACGCAGCAAAACAGCGCAACGCCACCCCACAGCGATAGTGCTACCCCGCGATCAGGTCTCAGACCCGTCGCCCTCAAGGTCAGACACCAGACGGAAACCGATCCGATTGGCAGGTGCTGCCTCATTGCGTTTGGGCAGGGCCCGCAACATAACATTGAGCTGGCTAACATGCTGCACCAGCTGAGTGCGCGCACCGCTGGAATCGCTGCCGTAATATGTGATGATATCGGGGTCAAAATACCCCATACCTTCAATCCGCATCACCCCGGCATCGCCACCGGCAAACCCCATGGCGACCTCATGCTCGCCATCCAGCTGTTCTTCGAAATTCTTGATGTAGAGGATCAGCCGTTCATAGGCCCAGCGTGCAGCGCTTTTGTCTGCGACCGGCTTTTGCAGCGGCTCAGGCAGCTTTTTGATTCCTGCGCAGGCATCAGGATCTGCATGGACCTCATGTACACAGGGCAGAACAGCAGCCTCGGCAGCCTCGGCGCTTGTTGCGATTTCATCTGTCATGATCTCTCCCTTTCCAGGGGTCGATCACCCCTTGCGCTGGTAGAGCCAGGCCCCGTCAGCCCGGCGGCTGCGGTCCACCTGACCCAGGTGGTACAGATGATTTACATGGGCCACCGCCTCGACCAAAGCAAGCCCGTATTCCCCGCCCCCGATCTTGCGCTTGAACAACGGGGCAAAGCACCCTGCCGCAGACCTCGGCTCATCAAGGTGATCGAGCAACCGCGCCAGCGCACCGTGATGATTGTCAATGAGCTGCGCCATGCGATGCGGCAGTCCAAGAAATGGCAGCTTATGACCGCCCAAGGCCAGCTGATCAGGCCGTGTCAGCGGTGCCAGGCGCTCGCAGGCCTCCAGCCACTCCGCCACAGGATCGGCCATGGGTTCGGTGGCATAAACGCCGATATTGGGGCTGATCGACGACAGGATCTGATCCCCGGTGATCACCAGATTGTCATCGCGGCTCCAGAAGGTTGCATGCTCCGGCGCGTGGCCATTGCCCATATGCACATCCCAGTCACGCCCGCCCATGCGGAACAGGTCGCCCTGTTTGATACGGGTAAATCCAAGCGGCATGGGATAGACCGTATCAGAGAAATTGAATGGCCGCTCCGCCACCCGCGCGTCATAGATCGCCGGATCCATCCCGGCGCTGCGATAAAACGCCAGCGTCTCCTCCGGCCAGCTTTCCTGCACATCCAGCGTCAGCATGCGGGCAAACTGCCAGGCCGTGCGCGTGGTCACCAGCTCGGCGCCATGCACCGACTGGAACCATCCCGCATTCCCAATGTGGTCCGGGTGATGGTGGGTCACGACCACCCGGCGAACCGGTTTGCCACCCAATGGCCCCGCCATCAGCTGTTCCCAGATCCGACGGGTCTTGTTCGACGACATACCTGTGTCCACGATGGTCCAGCCATCGCCGTCGTCCAGCGCATAGACGTTCACATGATCCAGCTTCATCGGCAGTGGCAGGCGCATCCAGAGCACGCCTTCCGCCACCTCGATCGCCTCGCCTTGCGCGGGAGGTTCACTCCATGGGCCGTCTGGGCGCGGGCTGGTCATCCGTCTGCCAACTCATCCAGTGTCAGCGCCCGCGCGCCCGCGCTCCCCGCCTGCGCATGCGCCAGTAGGGAGGCGTGCTCTGGCAGCATCCGGTTGATGTAGAAGCGTGCCAGCTTCTCACGCGGCCCTCCCAGATCCGCCATCGCCGCCGCCAAATGATAATGCCCGCCCAGAACCCGTGCAAAAGCATGCAGATAAGGCACCGCCCCGGCAAAACGCTCGTCCAGGTCATCCTGTGCTGTCAGCCATTCAGTCGACTCGCGCAGGGATTCGCAAGCCTGCCAGACCGCTTCGGCCATATTCGGATGGGTGGTGCGGGCGCGTTCGGCCTGTTCCTCGATCTCGTCGATCAGACGGTGTGCCATGTCACCACCGTCCATCATCTTGCGGCCCACCAGATCCATCGCCTGAATACCGTTGGTGCCCTCGTAAATCGCCGTCACCCGCACATCGCGGTAGAATTGCGCCGCGCCGGTTTCTTCAATGAACCCCATGCCGCCGTGAACCTGCACACCGGTCTCTGAGACCCGCATCCCGGTTTCGGTGCCAAAACCCTTGGCAATCGGCGTCAGGAAAGCCGCCCGCGCGGCCCACTCCTGCGCACCGGTGGCGGTCTGCATATCAATCGCCTGCGAACAGGCCAGAAGGATCGCACGCGCGGCAAACAGATCTGCCTTCATCTCCATCAGCATCCGGCGCACATCCGCATGATCAACGATGGTACCAGACGCAGATTTGCCCTGCTTGCGCTCCAGCGCGTAGGCCAGCGCCTTCTGATAGGCCGCGCCGGCAATGCCAACGCCCTGACCACCCACGCCAAGACGGGCGTTGTTCATCATCGTGAACATCGCCGCCAGACCACCGCCCGGCTGACCGATCATCCAGCCAATGGCACCATCATATTGCATCACACAGGTGGGTGAGCCGTGCAGACCCATCTTGTGTTCCAGGCTCACCACCTTCAGGTCGTTGGCCTTGCCGGGATTGCCTTCGGCATCTGGTAGATACTTCGGCACCAGAAATAGCGAAATTCCCTTGGTGCCCGGCGCCGCATCGGGCAGGCGCGCCAGCACCAGATGGCAGATATTGCCCGCAAAATCATTGTCACCCCAGGAGATGTAGATCTTCTGCCCGCTGATCGCATAGGTGCCGTCGTCCAACGGCTCTGCCTTGGAGCTGAGCGCCCCCACATCGGACCCCGCCTGCGGCTCGGTCAGATTCATGGTGCCGGACCATTCGCCCGAAATCAGCTTCGGCAGATACAGCGACTTGATCTCATCGCTGGCGTGATGTTCCAGCGCCTCGATCTGGCCCTGGCTCATCAGTGGTGCCAGTTGCAGCGACAGACAGGCCCCCGACATCATTTCATTCACGGCGGTGGTCAGGGTCATCGGCAGCCCCATGCCGCCAAACGCCTCAGAGGCGCTCATCCCGATCCAGCCCCCCTCGGAGATCGCCTGCCACCCTTCGGCATAGCCCGGCGACGTGCGCAACACCCCATTTTCCAGATGCGCCGGCTGCAGATCGCCGCCCCGGTTCAAGGGCGCCATCACCTCATCACAGAACTTCCCGGCTTCGGTCAGGATTGCCGTCACGACATCGTCGCTCGCCTCGCTGAACCGCTCAGTTGCGGAAATATCGCTATAGCCAACGATGTGGTTCAGAAGAAACTGATACTCGGGAACGGGGGCGCGGAAGGTCATGTCTGGCCTCTTTCAGAGAGAGCTGGTCGGGGCAGCCTTGGCATCATTGCCCCAAACCTTTATGTTGAACGTCTTGTCCGATTACCTAACCGGGCCCTTTATTCAAGCAACCAAAACGCCGCGTCACCAGCCATGTCCAGCCCAACAACCCGCCTCCTGACCGCTCAGCCGCAGGAAATCAGCACCGCTGCGGACCTGTTGCAGGAGGGCAAGCTTGTCGCCTTTCCGACAGAAACCGTCTACGGACTGGGCGCCGATGCCCGCCAGACCGACGCGGTTGAGGCGCTTTATGCCGCCAAGGGACGCCCCAGCTTCAATCCGCTGATCGCGCATGTCCATTCGGTCGAAACCGCTCAGCGCCATGTGATCTGGTCCGATATCGCCGATCGGCTGGCGGACGCCTTCTGGCCCGGCCCGCTGACCCTGGTCCTGCCGCTGCGCGAGGACCACGGTATTTCACCTCTGGTCACCGCCGGGCTGAACACCCTCGGTATCCGCATTCCTGCCCATCCCGCCGCCCGCGCGCTGCTGTCTGTGCTGGATGGTCCGGTGGCCGCGCCTTCGGCCAATCCGTCGGGCAAGATCAGTCCGACAACCGCCGCCCATGTTATCGCAGGTCTCGATGGGCGGATCGCCGCGGTTGTTGACGATGGCCCCTGCGGTGTTGGTGTGGAGTCAACAATCATCGGACTGGCCACTGGCACGCCCTTGTTGCTGCGACCCGGTGGGCTGGCCGCAGAAGAGATCGAGGCGGTTCTGGGCCAGCCCCTGCACCTGCGCGATGCCAGCGATCCGCTCACCGCGCCGGGACAGCTGCTGTCACATTACGCCCCCCGCGCCAGCGTCCGCCTGAACGTCACGGCCCCGCAGGACGGTGAACTCTACCTTGGCTTTGGCGCCATGGAATGTGATTTGAACCTGTCCGCCAGCGGTGACCTGCGCGAGGCGGCCGCGCAGTTATTTGGCCACCTGCACCGCCTCGACGCCAGAGCACAGCCCATCGCTGTCGCCCCCATACCGGAGACCGGGCTGGGCGTCGCCATCAACGACCGGCTGCGCCGCGCCGCTGCGCCGCGCTGACCGGCAGTCCCCAAAACGTCAGCATGTCTTGATCGGTCAGGCGTGACCGGCGCTGGTCGACAGGGTCAACGGATCAACCCCCAGCGACCGCAAGGCCGCCTCCCATTTGGTGAGATCATCCAGGCCGAACACCAACTCCGGTGTTGCCGGAGCGGTAAGCCAGCCATTATTGGCAATCTCCGTCTCCAACTGACCCGGCCCCCACCCTGCATATCCCAGCATCACCATAACCTGCTCAGGCCCGCGTCCCATCGCGATGTCTTCCAATACATCCACGGTCGCCGTCATTGAGAACGCATCGGCCACCCGCAATGAACTGACGTTGGATTTATATTCAGGCGAATGCAGCACAAAGCCACGCTGCGTCTCAACTGGCCCCCCGAAACGGACCGGCAGCGCCGCCTCCTCTGCACTGCGCGGTGTGATGTCCAACTGTTCCAGAAGGTTGGACAAATCGACACCGGCTGCGGGCTTGTTCACGATCAACCCCATTGCGCCATCATCTTCATGTGAGCACAGCAAGATCAGCGAATGTTCAAACCTCGGGTCACCGATGCCGGGCATCGCAATCAGCAGTTCGCCGGTAAGATCCATATGAAGCTGTCGTCCTTTTTGTAATTGCCGTCATCCGCAGTGCGGCGACGGGCCTGCCCTTTCACAATGGCCACCCACAGCGAGAGGTTCAAGGCCAAGCCGTGCCAAAGCGTCAGCTCGCAGGCGCTGACCGGAACGTGACTTGGCATTTCAGGCGGAATTGCGCATGTAACCTGACATGACGACACATCCGTTTCTCTCTGTTCTCGCGACTGCTGCCAGATCACTGGCGAAGGGTCTTTGCGCACCCCTTGCGCTGGGGCTTCTGACCTTGCCAGCCAGCACGTCAGCCGAACAAATGTCCGATATCGTGCAGATCGAAGTGCTGGATGGCGGCCCGACCCGGCGCGGCACCCATATGGGCGCATTGCGACTGACGCTCTCGGAGGGCTGGAAAACCTACTGGCGCGCACCCGGTGACGCCGGCATCCCGCCCCGGTTCAGCTGGCGGGGATCGCGCAACGTCGGTGCGGTGGAAATCCGCTGGCCCACGCCCGAGGTTTTCCTGACCTCCGGATTTCGCACCATCGGCTACCATGATCAGCTGGTGCTTCCGATTGAAATCACCCCCGCCAAACCCGGCCAGCCACTACGGCTGAAAGGCCAGATGGAGCTGGGCATCTGCAAAGATGTCTGTATCCCCTCCGAACTGCGCTTTGATCGCCCACTCCAACCCGACAGCCGCCGCGATCCGGCGATTGTGGCAGCGCTGGCGGATCGCCCATGGTCGGCGAAAGAGGCCGGCGTGCAGGCCGCAACTTGTGCGATCACCCCCAACCGCTACGGCATGGAGCTGGTCGCTCGGATCACCATGCCCAGCGCGGGCGGAGATGAGATCGTGGTGGTTGAGCCTGGCCCTCCCACTTTGGTGACGACCGAGACGACAACCACCCGGCAGGGTCGCCATCTGACCGCCAAAACCGAGATCATCTCCGCTGAGGGTGGCCCCTTCGCCGTTGATCGCTCGCAGATGCGGTTTACCGTGCTGGGCCGCAACCACGCGGTGGACATTAAAGGCTGCACCCGACACTAATAAGGGGATTATCAGCCGGATCGGATCCAGCCATGCCCAACGATGCAGCCATCCCCGACAGCTCCGGCGGTCCAAATCAGCCCCGGCGCCCGATCCTTGGCGCCCTTGCGGTGGTCTGCCATGCAAATCAGGGCGGCGATCAGGTCATCCTCATCCAGCGCAAATCGCCCCCGAATGCAGGCTGGTGGGGCTTCCCCGGCGGCCATGTCGAACTGGGCGAAACCGCGATGCAGGCTGCCGCCCGTGAACTGCTTGAAGAGACCGGCGTCATCGCAACCCCGCGCGAGGTGCTGACCCATGTCGATGTGATGCTGCGCGATGAGGCCGGGAAGGTCCAACGACAGTATCTCTTGGTTGCTGTGCTCTGTGATTATATCTCAGGTCAACCAACCCCGGACGATGACGCCCTGCAGGCGCAATGGGTGCCGGTCGCCGATCTGACCAGCCGTTTTGGCGCTACCCCTGACCGTATGCTGATCGATCAGGTGGCAGAGGTCGCCGCCCTTGCCCAGGAGCGGCAGCATCGCACAAAGGGTGCGTGACCTCCATGTCGCAGGTCGAACCAGTGGCAGCCGATCGTCAGATCCCTGCGCGACGCCCGCCCAAGACCCGCGCACTGACATAAGCAATCGCACTCAACAGCACCGCGCCGGTCACAAACAGCAGCAGGGCAGCGCGCAGCGGATCCATCTCCACCAGCCCGGGCGCGACCGCTCTCAGCACCGGATGCAGCGCCCCCACCGCCATCGCATAGCCAACAGTCACCGCCAGCCACAGGATCTGTGCCGCTCCCAGCCCTAGCGTCAGCCAACGCAGGTCACCAGCCCGCGATGACATTCCCCGCCGCAGCGCTGCAAAGGGACGCGCCACATCCGCCTGCACCGCCACCAATGCGGGCACAACCAGCAGCACCAGAAACATGCCGAACCCAAGGCCATAGACCAGCGTGATCACTGTGGGTTTGAGGAACTGTGCTTGTTGCGAGCCCTCATACATCAACGGGGCCAGCCCCAGAACGGTTGTCAGCGTGGTCAGCATCACCGGCCGCAACCGATCCGCAGCCCCGTCAATGATCGACGGGATCAGCCCGCGCTCTTCTGCGTATTCGTCAATGGTTGTCACCAATACGATCGAGTCGTTGATGATGATCCCTGTCATCCCCAACAGGCCAACAACGGTGAACATCGACAGCGGCACCTCCCACAGGTAGTGCCCCCAGATTGTCCCGACGAGGCCAAAGGGAATGATCGCCATAACCACTAAGGGCCGCGTCCAGCTGGCGAAAATCCACGCCAGCACCAGATAAATCCCAGTCAAACACAGAATCAATCCGGTTCTGGCGTCATTGAGAAATTCGTTTTCCTGCTCGCTCAACCCCGCCAATTGCCAATCCACCTGTCGCTCACTGGCGATCTTCGGCAGGATCTCCTCTTGCAGCGCGGTGGCAATGGCCTGTGCCCGTGTCGGATCATCCTCTGAGATATCCCCGGTGACGCTGATCACACGAACACCATTTTCACGCCGAACGGTGGAAAATCCGGTGCGCTGGGTCACCGACACGATATCGGCCAGGGGCAGATAGACACCCGCCGGGCTGCGCATCAGCGTACGCTCCAGAAAATCAGCGGTCAGCTCGCCCTCCGGCAGCTCAACCCGGATCGCGGCACTGCGCGGCCCGTCTGGGTAGGTCGCCGCCTCTATGCCGTTCAACCGGGCCCGCAAGGCCCGCCCCAGTGTCTCCACCGTGAACTCCAGCGCCCGCCCCTGCGGGGTCAGTTCGAGCACCAGCTCTTCCTTGTCATAGGCAAGATTGTCCTCAACTGCTGACACCTCCGGGTAGCGCAGAACGGCGGTTTTCAGATCCTCTGATGCAGCCTTCAACACCTCGACAGCAGCGCCGCTGAATTGCACATCCAGCGCATCGCCGCCGGGACCCGACCGCCAGCCTCTGAACGATACCGTCTCCGCCAGCGGGTGGCGGCGCACACTGTCCTGCAGCTCCGCAACAAAGGCAAAGCTGGAATAAGGCCGCAGATCAGCATCAATCAGCTCAATCGAAATCCCGCCGAGAAGATCGCTGTCCTTGGCATCCACCCCGGCCAGACCACGCCCGGCGTTGCCGCCAATCTCAGCCATGACAAAATCAACCGGGTTGCGGCCATGCCGGGCCTCATAGTCACGCCCCAACGCCTCAACCGCGCGCTGCATTTCCCGCATCATCGCCAGCGTATCCGCCCGGGTTGCCCCCTCGGCCATGGCAAAATTGCCGGTGACCGATCCACGCTCCGGCGCGTTGAAGAACCGCCATTTGACGTCGCCGCCAATGAACAGCGCCAGCTGGCTGGCCAAGATCACCGCAGCAGCAGCCAGCACCACGTAGCGGGCGCGAACAACCAGCGCCATCAAAGGCCGAAATAACGTGTCACGCAGGCGGCGGAACCCCCGATTTACCACACGGCTGGGCAGGTCATACCAATGCTCCTTGGCACTATGTGCCAGCGCATGGGCCAGATGGTTGGGCAGGATCAGGAAACACTCGATCAAAGATCCCAGAAGCACCGCAATCACTGTCAAAGGAATGTCGCGGATCAACTCGCCAAACCGCCCGCCAATCGATACCAGCCCGAAAAACGCAATCACCGTGGTCAATGTGGCCGCGAAGACCGGCATCGCCATGCGGCGCGCGGCGTTCTCTGCCGCAGCAACTGGGTGTTCGCCCAGACGCCGCGCCCTGAAATCGGCATGCTCCCCCACCACAATTGCGTCATCCACCACAATACCAAGGGTGATGATCAGGCCAAACAGGCTGATCATATTGATGGTCAGCCCGGCCATATACATCAGGGCAATGGCGGCAAACATTGCCGCCGGAATGCCCGCTGCCACCCAGAAGGCGATGCGTGCATTGAGAAACAGGAACAGCAGCGCCAGCACCAGACCCAGCCCCATCAGCCCGTTATCGACCAGAATATCCAGACGCCCGGTGATCGCTTCAGCGCGGGTGCGGATCAGATCCGCACTGACGCCATCCGGCAGGCTGGCCTGCAAGGCCTCCACCACATCTTCGACCTGATGCTGAATATCGATGGCGTCGCCCTGATCCGACCGGTCCACCCGGATCGACATCGCGGGGTTCTCCCCCACGAAGTAGGAGCGATTGCGATCCACGCCCTCCACCCGGATCGTGGCGACGTCACCAACCGTCAGGGCCGACCCATCCGGGTTTGTCCGCAACACGATACCGGCCAACTCCTCTGGCGTGCGTTTTTCGCTGCCAGTGCGGATGCGCGCATTGGCGCCACTCACGTCACCCGCCGGATTGGCGTCAACCTCCGCTGCAATCGCCGCCGCAATATCAGCCATCGCAATATCATGGGCGATCAAGCTGGCAGAGGGCACTTCGACCATGGTCTGCGGGGCCGCAATGCCCCGGATCGTGGTACGGGTGACACCCACCTCAAACAGGCGCACAACCAACTCATCCGCAAACAGTCCCAACTGGCGCGGTGCAATTGGCCCGGTGATCACCACATCTGTGACCCGATCACGCCACGCCCCGCGGCGCACGCTCGGGTCTTCGGCCTCCTCCGGCAGTGTGGTGATCCCGTCTACAGCACTCTGGACATCATCCGCTGCGCGCGCCATGTCCCAGCCCGGCTCAAAGTCCAAGGAGATGCTGGCGCGCCCCTCGCGCGATGTGGCACTGGAGCTTTCGACCCCGTCAACGGCCAGCAGCGCGGGTTCCAGCGCCTGCACAATGGCGCTGTCGATGTCCTCAGGCCCGGCCCCTTCCCATTCGACGGAGACCGACACCCGGTCCACGATCACATCCGGAAAGAACTGCGCCCGCATATTGGGAATCGCCGCCGCGCCCAGCACCAGCAGCAGCACCAGAAGCAGGTTCGACAAGGTCCGGTGACGGGTAAAATAGCTCAGAACGCCGCCAGCCGAACGGGGGAGGTTCCGCAGCATGACCCCTATCCCCCCATCCGGGTTTCAATGCGGTTGATCAGCCGCGCGGGGACCTTTGCGGCGGCCAGCTGCTCCAGCATCCGCGCCCGCACCGCCTCCGGCATCCCGCTATTGCCTTCAACCATGGCAACCAGCCTGGCCCGGCGATCTTCCGACAGTTCAATCAATTCAGCCTCTGCCGCTGCGGTGTCGCGCGGGGTGCCAGCATTGGCGCCGGTAAACTCTGCCCCCTGTCGCAGGGGCCGCACCTTGATGCCTGCGCCCAGCAGGGGCGTGCGCCCGGTGACAACCTCGCGCCCCTCCAGCCCGGCGCCACGCAGCAGCACATCGTCCCCTTGTCTGCGCACCAATGTAACCTCCAGCGCCTGTAGTCGGCCCTCCTCTCCCAGCACCAGCACGGTGCCGTCCGACCCCAGCGCCGAGGCGGGCAGCCGGGCCACCTCGCTCACCACTGGTTCCTCAACCTCAACTGTGACAAAATCACCGGGCTTGAAACCGGGCGCCGGGTTCAGCCGAGCGTAGATCAGCCGACCGGCCAGCCCCTCGCCTGCATCGCCACTGTCGCGCACCACCACGCCGGATGCTGTCAGCGCCGCACCGGTTGCGTCCAGCGTAACCGCCACCGGCGCCGAGAGCAGCTGCCCCGCCGCGTCCAGCAGCCGGGCGTATTGCACGGTCGAAACCCGAAACGCCACATCCAGCTGCGCCGGGTCTACCAGATCCGCAAGCTTTTCATTGGCCGAAACCAACCGCCCCTCAACCAGATTGACCGACTGCAAAGTTCCGTCAAAGGCGGCTGTGATGGTCGTATCATCAAGATTGCGCCGCGCTTCATCCAGCGCGATCTGCGCCCGCGCCAGCCGGGTTGCCGCCTGATCAATACGCGCCTCCGCAAGGGACAGCGCCTGCCGACGCGAGATCACCGCCTGCCGGGCCTGTGCAGCAGCCAGCTCCGCCACTTCCACTGTTGCAGCAGACCCAACACCGCGGGTTTCCAGATTTTGTTGCCGATCCAGCGCACGGGCCCGCAGCGCTGCCTGATCCTCGGATGCCGACAGCTCATCCTGCGCCAGCGCCAATCCGCGCCGGGCCTCGCGGGTTTCCGCCTCGGCATCCCTCATGTCCGCTTCTGCCCGTTGCAGGGCCGCGCGCGCATCAGCCGGATCGATCTGCACCAGCAGAGTGCCCGCCGTGACGTCGCCGCCATCCTCGAACCCGGGCGCCAACTCAACCACCCGACCAGCCGCTGCCGTGCGCAGTTCCAGCCTGCGACGGCTCTCGATCCGGCCAAAGGCGGTCAGCACAGGCTGCACTGCGCCCAACTCGGCCTGCACCACATTCACGGCAAACACCCGTTCGCGGGGCGGCGGTGCACGGCGCTCCTCCCCCATACGGGTCTGGATCGCGGACAGCACCATCTGCACCGCCAACAGCAGCAGCGCCGCTGTCAGCGCCGCCAGGAAAACCCCAATCACCGTTTGCCGCAAAAAGCGCATTCTCTATCCCTCAATCGGCCAAACGAACCGGCACAGACAACTGCCGCAGTACCCATGAACGGGCCTCGTCAGGCCCAAAGAATACCAGTTTGCACAAAGCTATACGAGGTTACACGCAGTCGCGGATCAATTCCGTCTCACTTGCGACGCAAATGTTCGTCAAGCCGAGGCATGATTTCCACGAAGTTGCAGGGCCGGTGCCGGTAGTCGAGCTGCTTCACAAGGATTTCATCCCAGGCGTCCTTGCAGGCCCCCGGACTTCCCGGCAGCGCAAAGAGGTAAGTGCCCCCCGCGACCCCGCCTGTGGCCCGCGACTGCACAGCCGAGGTGCCGATTTTCTGCATCGACACGATGGTGAAGACCGTCCCAAACGCGTCGATTTCCTTCTCGTAGACATCGCGGTGCGCTTCCACCGTGACATCGCGCCCGGTCAGACCGGTACCTCCGGTTGAGATCACAACATCTATCTCCGGGTTGGCAATCCAGTTCCGCAGTTGGCCTGCAATCTCTTCCCGTTCATCCGGCAGGATCTTGCGGTCTGCCAGCACGTGCCCCGCAGCATCCAGCCGATCAACCAGCACCTGACCGGAGCGATCTTCCGCCAGTGACCGGCTGTCCGATACCGTCAGCACTGCAATGCGGACCGGAATAAAATCCTTGCTGTTGTCGAGTTGCGCCATGGTCCTGGCCCCTATCGCTGATGTTGTCACAGTCTTTAAGAATGATGTCCGAAGATCGCGTGGCCTGATCAGGTTTCAACCTGCCGTCAGCCGCGCCTTGATCTCCAGCAGATCCGCCCAGGCGGCCCGTTTCTGCGCGGGCTGTCGCAACAGATAGGCCGGGTGGAACATCGGCATCACCGGCTTGCCCTGCGCCTCCTGCCACGTGCCACGCATCCGGGTGATTCCGCGTTTGCCGAGCAGCGCATCACAGCTGATGTTGCCCATGGCGATCAGGATATCCGGCTTTGCCAGCGCAATATGACGCTCCAGAAACGGAGTCATCATGGCGATTTCTGCCGGCAGGGGATCGCGGTTCTGCGGCGGCCGCCAGGGCAGAACATTGGCGATATAGACGCTGTCCTTGCGCGACAGACCGATGGCCGCCAGCATCCGGTCCAGAAGCTGCCCGGCCCGCCCCACAAACGGTTTGCCCGCGATATCCTCATCGCGGCCAGGCGCCTCGCCCACCACCATAACGCGGGCACCGGGCTGGCCATCTGCAAACACAAGATTGCGCGCGCCTTTTTTCAGCTCGCAATGCTCAAACTGGGCCAGCGCCTCATAAAGACCCTCCAGCGACCCTGCGGTTCCCGCCATCTGTCGGGCCACCTCAACCGGATCAATCTCCCGAGGTTTCGCCGGTGCCGCCTCAGCCGCGGCTGCGCCGGGTTTGGGCAGCCGCGCCTGCAATTCATAGCGATTGACCGGCGCGTCCCCGATCGCATCGGTCGCCCCCAGTTCGATCTGCCACGCCAAGAGCGCATGGGCGCTGTGATAATCCAATGCCGATTCCATGCCCCAAGCTACCCTGCCTAGAGGCGGATCAAAATACCCGCCGTGCGCGCCGCTTGCCGCAGGTCACAGCCCTGCTATAAGAGCGCCAAACATCGCGGAGCCTGCCCATGCCCACAGCCACCTCGTCACCTGATCCGATGGCCTTTTCTCAACGGCATCTCTTGGGCATCGAACCGCTGAGACCGCATGAAATCACCGCGCTCCTTGATCTCGCGGACAGCTATGCCGATCTGAACCGCCGTCCCGACAAACACGCCAATGCGCTGTCAGGGCTGACCCAGGTTAATATGTTCTTTGAGAACTCCACCCGCACGCAGGCCAGCTTTGAAATCGCGGGTAAGCGGCTGGGCGCGGATGTGATGAACATGGCGATGCAGGCCTCCTCGATCAAAAAGGGTGAGACCCTGATTGATACGGCGATGACGCTGAATGCCATGCATCCCGATCTTCTGGTGGTGCGCCATCCGCATTCCGGCGCCGTGGACCTTCTGGCGCAGAAGGTAAACTGCGCGGTGCTGAATGCCGGCGACGGACGGCATGAACACCCCACCCAAGCGCTGCTCGATGCCCTGACCATCCGCCGCGCAAAGGGCCGTCTGCACCGGCTGAACATTGCGATCTGCGGTGATGTGGCCCATTCCCGTGTGGCGCGCTCGAACCTGATCCTGCTGGGCAAGATGGAAAACCGCATTCGTCTGATTGGCCCGCCAACACTGGTGCCCGGCCATTTTGCCGACTTCGGCGCAGAGATTTACGACGATATGCGTGAAGGCCTGAAAGACGTGGATGTGGTCATGATGCTGCGCCTCCAGAAGGAGCGTATGGACGGCGGTTTCATCCCGTCGGAACGCGAATACTACCATCGCTACGGGCTTGATGCGGAGAAACTTGCGCTGGCCAAACCCGACGCCATCGTCATGCACCCCGGCCCGATGAACCGGGGCGTTGAAATTGACGGCACGCTTGCCGATGACATCAACCGCTCTGTCATTCAGGAACAGGTCGAAATGGGTGTCGCCGTGCGGATGGCGGCGATGGATCTTCTGGCCCGCAACCTGCGCGCCAGCCGCGAGCGTGCGGCGTCGCAACCGGGCGTGGCCTGATCCATGGCTGGCCCGGTGGCACAGCCCCTGATCATCGCCGCAGGTGAGCAGCGGATGATCCATGTCTTCGACCTCGATATGCGGCCCGAACAGGTGCGGTTCCTGCGTGAACCCGGTGCGCTGGCGCAGGTTCTGGGCACTGAAGAGATAGATCTGGATCACGTGGAGATTTTCCCGGTGAGCGATCTGGAGGACCTGGGGCTTGTCGGCTATCTGCGCGATGGCTGCGGGATCCCGAGTGAGCAGCTGACCTCCGACGTGCAGAAACTCGCCGCGATCGAAGGCTACGTGCTGCTGCTGCGGTCGCGCGCGCTGCGGGGCGAGGCAACGCGCCTCACCCCGGCCAGTCAAATTCGACACATTGGCGACTATAGTGAGGTGGGGGCGGATTGGGCCAGCCTTCCCAGCAATCCTGACGACGCACCGGAAAGCGCCAAACCCTATTCCTCATCACGCCCCTCCCCACGGGAGGCCCGCTCTCGCGCACGGCGCATCGGGGCGACGGTCTTTGTAATCGTGATGGCGCTGATCCTGCTTGTCGTGCTGATGCTGGCGACCTGAGATGTCCGAAACCGTCTTCACCCCTGATCGTATGGCCTACTGGCGCAGCCACGCCTGGCTCGCCGTGATCGCCATGCTGGGCGCCATGGGCATTCTTTGGGTGATGGGAAACCCGCATGTCTGGACCGGTGCCATCGGCGGGCTGGCCGCCATTGGCCTGCGCGGCGGCTACCTCCTGTCCGATGAAATGACCCGCGTCTGGTCGCTTGGGGGCAAGGTTATCAAAGGCCCCGATCAACAGACCATTCCGCTCGCGGATGTGGCCGAGCTGAACCGCCTAGGCAGCACGGTCCAGATCGTCACCCATGAGGGGCACAAGCACCTGATCAAATACCAGCCCGACGCCGCCGCAACAATTGCAACGCTGCAAAACGCCCTGTCCAACCTGTCCGAGAGATCCCGCGTATGACCCTTCTCTTCACCAATGCCCGCCTGATCGACCCAGAAGCCGGAACCGATAGCATCGGTGCGGTTCTGGTGCAGAACGGGCGCATCGCGGCGGTTGATAAAAATGGCACCGAGTCTGACCAATTGTTTCGCACGCGAAACATTGTGGCAAAGGATGTGACCCTTATTGATTGCCGCAGCAAATGTCTGGCCCCCGGCATTGTCGATATCGGCGTGAAGGTCTGCGAGCCGGGTGAGCGCCATAAGGAAAGTTATAAATCCGCAGGCCTCGCAGCGGCAGCGGGCGGGGTCACCACCATGGTGACACGCCCTGACACAACCCCATCCATCGACAGCCCGGAAACACTGGAGTTCGTGACCCGGCGCGCGCAGGCCGATGCGCCGGTGAATGTTCTGCCCATGGCCGCCCTGACCAAGGGCCGCGCAGGCCGGGAGATGACCGAGATCGGCTTTCTCATGGATGCGGGCGCGGTGGCCTTCTCCGATTGCGATCATGTGGTCGCCGACACCAAGGTCTTTTCCCGCGCGCTGTCTTATGCGCGCAGCTGCGGCGCGCTGGTCATCGCGCATCCGCAAGAACCGGGATTGAGCAAAGGGGCTGCAGCAACCTCGGGTAAGTTCGCCACCCTGCGTGGGCTGCCCGCCGTCACGCCAATGGCCGAGCGGATGGGACTGGATCGCGATATCGCGCTTTTGGAGATGACCGGCGCCAGATACCACGCCGACCAGATCACCACCGCCCGCGCCCTGCCCGCCCTGCAGCGAGCGAAGGCAAACGGGCTGGATATCACAGCAGGCACGTCGATCCATCATCTGACGCTGAACGAACTGGACGTGGCGGACTACCGAACTTTCTTTAAGGTGAAACCACCGCTGCGCTCTGAAGAAGATCGTCTAGCGCTGATCGAGGCGCTGCGCGAGGGGCTGATTGACACGATCTCCTCCATGCACACCCCGCAGGACGAGGAAAGCAAGCGCTTGCCGTTTGAGGAGGCCGCCGCCGGTGCGGTGGCGCTGGAAACGCTGCTGCCTGCCGCGCTGCGGCTCTATCATGCGGAGCAGCTGGATCTGCCGACATTGTTCCGCGCCATGTCCCTGAACCCGGCCAAGCGCTTGGGGCTGAACTGTGGTCGTCTGTCCGAAGGGGCACCTGCGGATCTGGTGCTGTTTGATGCGGACCAACCCTTTGTGATGGACCGGTTTGCGCTGCACTCGAAATCACAGAACACCCCCTTTGACGGGCAGCGGATGCAAGGTAGGGTGCTGGCAACCTATGTGGCCGGTGAACCGGTCTACCGGAGAGATTGATGCCGCCTATTGAAACTGCCGCCCCTGTCCTGCTGCTATGGGCCGTGATCGGCTATGCACTGGGGTCTATTCCCTTCGGCCTGCTGCTGACCCGGATCATGGGGTTGGGCAATCTGCGCACTATCGGATCGGGCAATATCGGCACCACCAATGTGCTGCGCACCGGCTCAAAAAAAGCCGCTGCGCTGACCCTGCTGCTGGATGGCGGCAAGGGGGCCGTGGCGGTGCTGCTGGCCCGCGCGCTGGTCGGTGAAGATGCCGCACAGCTGGCCGGTCTGACAGCCTTTCTCGGCCATTGCTTCCCGATCTGGCTGAAGTTTCAGGGCGGCAAAGGCGTCGCCACCTTCCTTGGTCTGATGCTGGCGCTGGCCTGGCCGGTGGGGATCGCCTGCTGTCTGACGTGGCTGGCTGCCGCCTATCTGAGCAAGATTTCCTCGATGGGGGCTTTGGTGTCTGCAGTGGCGGCGCCGCTGTGGTGCCTGCTTCTGGGCGCACCAATGACGACGGGTCTGGCAGCCCTACTGGCGGTGATCATCCTGTGGCGGCACAAGGAAAACATCGCGCGGCTGCGTCTCGGGACCGAGCCAAAGATCGGGCAAAAGTAACCCGCCACCTGCTAAACCTTGGTTTTACAAAGACGCCCTCCTCCCTCATGGACGAGGGCTTTTTCATGTTCACAGGAATGTGCCACCGCGCCAGTGCAGAGGTTTTGTGCATCACCGCACATACAAAAGGAGTTGTTTTGAACGTGATCGAGGGAGTCCTCATATCGGTGTCGTGACCAAAACGGTCCAATTTTGAAGACCTGAATTTTGATGACGTAACGCTTTGATCATTCCAACTCAGGGTGCCGAGGTACCCGCTACATCGAAAGGTTCATACCGATGAACACCGTAAAATCCCTTCTGGGCGGGATCGCCCTCTCCGTTACTCTCGCAACCTCCGCGCTGGCCGCTGGCGTCGATGTCAACGCCTCCTCTACTGGTCTCGCCATGCAGGGATATGATCCCGTCGCCTATTTCAACGCCGGTGAAGCGACCAAAGGCTCCTACAAGGTGACCGCAACCCACGACGACGCCACATATTGGTTCGCCACTGAAGAGAACAAAGCCCTGTTTGAGGCCACCCCGGACGCCTACATCCCGGCCTATGGCGGCTACTGCGCCTTTGGTGCAGCGATGGGCTTCAAGTTCGACGGTGATCCGCATCAGTGGAAAATCGTGGATGATGTCCTCTACCTGAACCTGTCGAAGGACATTCAGGAACGTTGGAGCACAGACATTCCCGGCTTCATCGAAAAAGCCGATGTGAACTGGGATGAGATCGCTGACGCCGAACCGGCGGAGCTGCTGCAGTAAGCCTGTAACGGCAGATCCAAATTGCAGATGGGCGGCAGGATATCCTGCCGCCCATTCTGGTTCACGTCTCAGAGGGGACACTCCCTCCGCGCGGGGTATTACTTCGAGGCCAGCCGTTCGACCGCTTCAGCCGTGCGCTTGGTGTTGTTGTAAATCCCCAGCGCGAGGTAGAGCGAGCCGGCGATCAGGATCACATAAAGAGTGCCCACAACCAGCACACCGAGTGCCGCGAGGATACCGCCGCTGCCCGGCTGCATGGTTGCCAGAACCGCGCCGCCGACAACTGCGAGCAGCAGCAGCACCACGACGACACCAACCAGTTTCTCAAATGCAGAAATGAAGAAATTGCCCATATCAATACCTTTCAGAGCCATAGATTGCGCGCTCTTTTAGGGGGGCGAAATTCAGAGAACAAGCTCTCAATTAGGGGGAAAATCAAGCGGATAGTGCCAGAGAGATCTTCCGCCAACATCCGCAGAACCAGTCGCACAACCGCCCGCCGCCCAGGCAGAAAAAAGGGCGCCTGCCAGCGCCCTTTCCGTGATCTCAGCCTGATCCCTTATCGGGCTCAGTAGCTGTATTCAGAGTAGATGCGGCTCAGATCGCCATTCCAGTCGCCATGGTAGCGATCCAGCAGCTCATCCGCGGGGACTTTGCCGGTTTCGATACTGTCCTTCAGCGCATTCAGGAAGTGGGTTTCATCCGGCACCAGCCCCCCGCCCCAGCGCGCGCGCGGGATTTGAGGCCTGCCTCTGAGATCGCCACAACTTCGCGGGCCAGATCATGCATTTTGATGTTTCCGACCTGAGCCTGCAGCCCCTGTTCCGATGCGGCCACACGCAGCGCCTCGCGGGTCTCGGCATCCCAGCCCTTTGCCAGATCCCAAGCGGCATCAAGGCTGGATTGATCGTACATCATCCCCACCCAGAAAGCTGGCAGGGCACAGAGGCGACGCCAGGGGCCGCCATCGGCACCGCGCATTTCCATGTATTTCTTGATCCGCGCTTCGGGGAAGGCGGTGGTCAGATGATCGGCCCAGTCGCTCAGGGTGGGCGTTTGCCCCGGCAGTGCAGGCAGCTCCCCCTTCAGGAAATCGCGGAACGACATGCCAAGCGCGTCGATATACTCACCGTCGCGGTAGACAAAATACATCGGCACATCGAGCGCGTATTCGACCCAGCGCTCGAACCCGAACCCCTCGTCAAAGACGAAAGGCACCATGCCGGTCCGGTCCGCATCCAGATCGCGCCAAACGCGCGAGCGCCAGGATTTGTGGTTGTTCGGCTTGCCCTCAAGGAAGGGCGAATTGGCAAAGAGAGCGGTTGCGACGGGTTGCAGGGCGATGGCCACACGCATTTTCTGCACCATGTCCGCCTCGGACCCGAAGTCGAGGTTCACCTGAACGGTGCAAGTCCGGCGCATCATGGTGCGGCCCATAGTGCCGACCTTGCCCATGTAGGCATCCATCAGCTTGTAGCGGCCCTTGGGCATCAATGGCATTTCTTCGTGGGACCAGATCGGAGCCGCCCCAAGACCGATGAAACCGACGCCGATTTCATCGGCGATATCCTTCACCTCGCGCAGGTGAGTGTTCACCTCGTCGCAGGTCTCATGGATCGTCTCCAACGGGGCCCCTGAGAGTTCCAGCGCGCCACCTGGTTCCAGCGAGACATTGGCACCATCTTTTTCAAGGCCGATCAGATGGCCGCCTTCGCGCACCTCCGACCAGCCGTGGCGGTCGCGCAAGCCCTCAAGAACGGCCACAATAGAGCGCGTCCCCTCAAACGGCAGCGGCTTCAGCGAGTCCTTGCAATAGCCAAATTTCTCATGCTCGGTGCCGATACGCCATTGGTCACGGGGCTTGCAGCCAGAGGCAAGATATTCCGCCAATTGTTCGTGCCGTTCGATCGGCCCACCGCCGGATTGAGGGATAGACATCTGGGGCTCTCCGTAAGGTTGATCCGTCTTGCGCTGCAAGTCGTGGTCGGTATTTCCGGCAGTGTCAATGCAGCCTGTGCACGGTTGGTCGTGTTGGCGCGCGCTCCCAGATCACGACCTGGTGACCGCCGGATTTGTGCAATTCTGCCAGCATCCGCTCCATACGCAACCCCGGCAGGGTCGCGAAGGCATCAAAGAGTGCATCGGTGTTGGTTGCATTGACCGGGATCGCCAATGCGGACTGCCCCGGTTGATCCAGCAGCCAATGGGGTGGTTTGGCGGCGTGATCCAGCGTCAGGCGCTCCAGTTCGGAAAGCGCAACAGCACCGCCAGTGAGGGGGCCGAAATAGGCGATCTGCCCTTCGTCCACCTGAACCACACCGGGGCCGCCGCCGCCGAGGCGAAACCGCATGCGCTGCATGCCGATGACCGCGATCACAACGCCCAGCCCCAGCAGCGCCCAGCCCAGCAGCGCCTGCCCTCCATAGCTGCCAAGCGCCCAGAACAGGCCAAGCGCACCAAGAGCCGTCGCCGCAATCATCTCGCGCCAGCGCCAGAGGGCCGCGCGGGCTTCTGGTCGAATGAAGGTCATGAGGCAGACGCTCCCCCAGCCATCGCAGGCTGCGGTGCGTGATCAAAAAGGATCAGCGAATAGCCGCCAATGGGCTGGAACCCGATGGCCCGATAGGCCCGCACGGCGGCCTCTCCCGCAGCAAAGAGCACGGCCTGTTCCACCCCTGCCGCATGGGCCTCCTTCAGGTGCAGTGCCAGCGCGCAGCGGGCGTAGCCGTGGCCGCGTTGTTCCGGCGGTGTGTAGACCCCGCCGATCTGCACCACCTCCGGCAGCTGCGCGTTAAATCCTGTCATCGCGACCCAGCGGTCTGCGATGTTCAGCACCCGATGACTGTCGCGCAGCAGGTAACTGTCGATATCCTGTGATGCGACGGCCACGGCCTCGGCCGCGGGGGTGCCGAGAATTTCCTGATGATAAGCCGCCCGCCACTGCACCAGCATCGGACGGGGCGCGGCCGACAACGGGTGTAGCGTCGCGCCCTTTAGTTGCGGTCGGTCTAGGCTGCGCAGATCCAGATCCGTCAGCGATAGCGCCAGCCCCGGTTCATCCCGATCAAGCCGTTTGGGGTGCTGGTCGAGCCCAGTGGCCGCAAGGTAGCGACGCGCTTGCGTCGTTTCCCCCAAGACGCCGACCTGGGGGTGCGATGAGGTCTCTGCCAGTCGCTGCTCGACCAGCTGTTGCAATTCGTGCCAGTCCGTGGCGCTGGCCTCCGCCGACTGCAACAACAGGGTGCCATCGTTGGTCAGACCCGCCATGCCGCCATTGCCACTGCCGCGCACCCACAGGCGCATGGCCTTGGCCTCTGCCCCGTGCAGGCCGTGGTCGCGCAGATTGATCAGTAGAAACATGGAGCTGGCGACGTTGCGACGCAGCAGATCATGGATCGCAGCGAGGTCGCCGTCCTGTGCCGGACGCCAGCTCATCCCCAATCTCCATAGCGTTGCTGCCAAACGGTTAGTGCCGCGACCGCAGCGGTATCAGCGCGCAGGATGCGCGGGCCGAGGCTTACGACATGAGATTGCGGCAGCGCGTGCAGACGCTTGCGTTCGGCCTCAGAAAACCCGCCCTCGGGTCCAATCACGATGGCCCATGGCGCCTGTGCCGCTGTTTCGCTGGCCAGTGCCAAGGCGCTGCCGACCTCGGCTTCGTCGCAAAACATCAGCTGGCGTTCTTCGGGCCAGTGGTCCAGCACGCGGGAGAGTTTTTGTAGATCGGCCACCTCTGGCACATAGGTGCCGCCACATTGTTCGGCGGCTTCAACCGCATGGGCCTGAAGGCGGTCCTGGCGAATGCGGTCGGAATTTGTGAACTCGGTCTGTATCGGCAGAATCCGCGCCGCCCCCATTTCGGCGGCCTTCTCCACAATGAAATCGGTACGGGCCTTTTTGATCGGGGCAAACAGCAGCCACAGATCCGGCGGCAACACCAGCGGACGGGTCTGCTCCTGACAGAGAAGAACACCACTGCGCTTGCTGGCCTCGGCCACCTCCACGCGCCACTCACCGTCGCGCCCGTTGAACAGCAGCAGCTGTGCCCCAACCGCCTGCCGCATCACCCCAAACAGGTAATGCGCCTGATCCCGGTCCAGAGGAACCGATTGCCCTGCCCCCAGCGGGTGCTCTACATACAGTCTGATCTTTGCACTCATGAGGCATACATATGCAAGGCGGGACGCCAACACCAGATGGACAGGTCGCAGATGCGGTCAAAGGCAATTGGGTCGATCGCTACGCTCCTGAATGGAGCCGCCCCTATCTGCGCCTCAGCCGCGCCGATCGCCCCATCGGCACCTGGCTGCTGCTGATCCCTTGCTGGTGGGGGCTGATGCTGGCGATCCTGTGGGATCAAAGCCCACGCTGGGGCGATCTGTGGATTTTTGTCGCCTGCGCCGCCGGAGCCTGGCTGATGCGCGGCGCGGGCTGCACCTGGAACGATATCACCGACCGCAATTTTGACGGGCAGGTAGAACGCACCCGGTCACGACCCATTCCATCGGGTCAGGTCACGGTCACCGGGGCTGTTGTCTGGATGGGGCTGCAGGCGCTGATCTCGCTCGGTATTCTGCTGAGTTTCAATCAGGCCGCGATCGCGATGGGCATTCTGGCCCTGTTCCCGGTGGCGATCTATCCCTTTGCCAAGCGGTTCACCTGGTGGCCACAGGTGTTTCTGGGGCTGGCCTTCAACTGGGGGGCAATGCTGGCCTGGGTGGCCCATACCGGAACGCTGAACTGGCCAGCGGTGATCCTGTATCTGGCGGGAATTGCCTGGACGCTGTTCTACGACACCATCTATGCCCATCAGGATACTGAGGATGACGCGCTGATCGGGGTCAAATCGACAGCACGGCTGTTTGGCACGCAGACGCCCATGTGGCTGCGCCGGTTCATTGTCGCCACCGTCAGCCTGATGGCGATTGCCATCATTCTGGCTGTGCAGCCGCAGGGATCGGTTCTGGCACTGATGCTGGCGCTGGTCGCGCCTTGGGCGATGGGCTGGCATATGACCTGGCAACTGCGGGTGTTCGATGCGGAGAACACAGATCGTTTGTTGCAGTTGTTTCGCCTCAACCGGGATACGGGCTTGATTCCGCTGATCTTCTTTGCCGCAGCTCTGTTCGCATGATTGAACCCGTCGCGCAGCCCCTGTAAGACAGGCAAAAGCCGTCTCAGACGGACGCCCCAACGGAGACCAGCCTGCCCATGCGCCTGTCCTCGCTTTTGATCTCTGGCCTGACCTTTGTCGCCGCTGCCGCGTTGAGCCTGGTGGTGGCCGGTTTTGCGGTGACGGGCATCGAAGCAGGCAGCGAAACCGCCGTACGCCGTGCGCTGGACAAAGCCGGTCACACATGGGCCGAAGTCACCGCTGACGGGCTGCGCGTGATCCTGAATGGCACCGCACCCGATGAGGCCACACGGTTTGGCGTAATATCACTGGTCGGCGGCGTGGTCGACGCGGCGCGGGTGATCGACGAGATGCAAATCACCCCCTCAGAAGGCATTGCCCCGCCCCGGTTTTCAGCCGAAATTCTGCGCAACGACAGCGGCATTTCAATCATCGGGCTGATCCCGCGCGTAACCGACCGCGAAACAGTGATCACCCGGCTGAATACAATCGCAGGTGCGGATCAGGTTGCGGATCTGCTGGAAACCGCAAATTACACCGCTCCCAAGGGCTGGATGCCCGCAATGGACTACGCATTGGATGCGCTGAGCCTGCTGCCCCGGTCGAAGATCTCGGTCGAGGCAGAGGAAGTCTCCATCACAGCCATTTCCGACAGCGCCGAAGCCAAGGAACAGATCGAGAAACGCCTGACGCGCATGGCGCCGGCCGGGCTGCGCCTGTCGCTGGATATTGCGGCGCCGCGCCCGGTCATCACCCCGTTTACGCTGCGCTACAGTCTGGATGACACCGGCGGCCGTTTTGATGCCTGCTCCGCCGAAAGCGAGCTGAGCCGCGACCGCATTCTGCGGGCGGCGACCAAGGCCGGGTTTGACGGCAAGGCTGATTGCGTGATCGGCATGGGCGTGCCCTCGCCCAATTGGGCCCGCGCCGCAGAGCTGGGCATTGCATCCCTGGCCGAACTGGGTGCGGGATCGGTGACGCTGGCCAATGCCGATATGACGCTGGTTGCAACGGAGGGGACCGCACCGACACTGTTTGATCATGTGGTCGGCGAGCTGGAGAGCGCGCTGCCCCAGGTTTTTGCCCTGCATGCGGTCTTGCTCGAGCCGGAAACCAATGAAGGCAGCGGTCCACCTGAGTTTACCGCAACCCTGAGCCCGGAAGGCCAAGTGCAGCTGCGGGGGCGGATTTCGGATGAGGCGCTGCGCCAGATCAGCAGCAGCTATGCCAAGGCACGGTTCGGTTCACAGAATGTCTATAGTGCCACGCGGGTGGTTGAGGATCTGCCTGCCGATTGGCCGGTGCGGGTGCTGGCCGGGCTTGAGGCGCTGTCTCATCTTCAGCGCGGCGCGGTGTCTGTGACCCCGGACAGCCTGAGCCTGAACGGAATGAGCCACCGCGAAGATGCGCCCTCTGAGATCGCCAAGCTGTTGTCCGCCAAATTGGGTGAGGCAGAGAGCTATGAGCTGAACGTCACCTATGAGGAGCCGCCGGAACCTGCGGATAAGCCGATGTCGCCGGAACTGTGCGAGGCGGAGCTGGCGGCGGTGCAGACAGTCTCAAAAATCACCTTTGAACCGGGGTCGGCGACCGTGGCCGCCGACAGCCGGGACACATTGGATCAGATCGCCGGCATCCTGGCGCGCTGTAACGGGGTGCGGCTGGAAATCCAGGGCCATACCGACAGTCAGGGGCGCGAAGAAATGAACCAGAACCTCAGCCAAGCACGGGCACAATCGGTTCTGAATGAGCTGCGGGGCCGTCGTCTGGTCACCAGCAGCTTCACCGCCAAGGGGTACGGCGAAAGCACCCCGATTGCGAGCAATGACACCGAAGATGGCCGTGAAGCCAATCGTCGGATCGAATTCCGCCTGATCCGCCCTGCTAATGAGGCCGCCAGCGAAACCACGCTTGATGAGGCCGCCACCGCCCCTGAAGGCACCTCAGAGACCCCTTCCGACAGTGAACAGGAGACATCCGGACAATGAACAGGACAGAGTTCATCATCACCACTGCCATTATCCTGTTTGTCGCCTTTGCGATGGGGTGGTTTGCCAATTGGCTGGTGCATCGCTTTACCCGCGTGAAGCAAAGCGACGTGGCCGATCTGGACCGGATGAGCCAGGAATTGCACGAAGCAGAAGAAACCCGCGATCAGGCGATCACCTATCTGCAGCAGCGTGAGGCGGAGCTGTCCAATCAGCTGGCCCAGACCGAGGCAGAGTTGCGGGCGGCGATGGACGGTCTGCGGGATGCGCGCCGCGAAGCCGAAGAACTGCGCGGACAGCTGCACGCCTGAGGCACTCTGCGGGGATTATACAGTCTTCCCAGCGGGTCAGTCGATGCGGGGTCAGTCCCAGCGGGACAACGCCTCTTCGTCGCTGTCCTTGGCCTCGACCCAGTTGCCGGTGCCGTCCTGTGTCAGCTCTTTCTTCCAGAAGGGGGCGCGGGATTTGAGATAATCCATCAGATATTCCGCCGCCTCAAACGCATCGGTGCGATGGCGTGCCGCGGTGGCGACCATCATGATCTGCTCGCCCGGAACCAACCGCCCATGGCGATGAATGACCAGCGCATCCGCAAGGAACCAGCGCTGTTGTGCCTCCTGCGTGATCGCCTCTATCGCGCGCTCGGTCATGCCGGGGTAATGCTCAATCTCCATCGCCACCATGTCGCCGTTGTCGGCCCCCCGCACCACCCCGGTGAAGGTTACAATAGCGCCGGCATTGGCGCCGGAGGTCGCAACATCCGACGCAAAGCGCTGGCTTTCCTCCCCCAGATCAAAGGCGTCCGTCTGCACTGCGATCCGCATCGCTCAGCCTCCGGTCATCGGTGGGAAAAATGCCACCTCTCGCACGCCATCAAGCGAGGCATCAAAATCAGAGAGGTCCTGATCCAGCGCCACACGTAGCGCCGACAGATCGGCGAAGGCGGCCGCATAGCGCGGATCGCGGGCGCTGAGTTCGGCCACCAGATCGCGCACATTTGCGGCCGTGCTGTCCACACGCTCCTTGGGCAGTCCGATACGCTCGCGCACCCAGGCGAAGTAGAGAACATCCATCAGCGTGTCTCCTTCAGATGTGGCAGCGCCTTGCGCATGTAGTCGGCGCCAGTGATCAGCGTCAGCGCCGCCGCGACCCACAGCAGCAACAGGCCCAGCCGGCTGGTCCAGATCATACCCTCGTATTTCCAGCGCAGGCCAAATTCATCGCTGACCTCCCCCAGCATAATCTGATCGACAAGCGCCTGATCCATGCCAAAGGAAGACATCACCAGATAGTGTTCGAAAATCCCTTGGGAAAACAGCGTGGCGATGGCGATCATCTGCGCGGTGGTCTTCCATTTTGCCAGCGCCGTCACCTTGAGCGTGCCAGCCGTATCGCCGAGATATTCGCGCAGACCGGAGACAAACACCTCACGAAACAGGATCACCGTGGCGGGCAGCACCAGCCAGGGAGTCCAGTGTTCAGCGGCGTATCCAACGAGGATCATCAATGCGATCACAACCATCGCCTTGTCAGCGATGGGATCAAGCATCGCCCCCATCTTCGTCTCCTGCCCCCAGGACCGGGCGAGGTAGCCGTCAAACCAGTCGGTGATCGCCGCGCTGACAAAGAGGATCAGCGCAAACCAATCCGCATAGGGGCGCGAAAAATAGAGGAACATAATCGCGAGCCCCGGTGCTGCCACCAGGCGCATCAGGGTGAGGATATTGGGCACGGTCCATTTCATGGCTGCACACTAGCCCGCAGTTTCACGGGTGGAAAGCGGTACAGATGAATTTTCGGAGGCGAATGGCCACATCTTCGCGACTGTTTTTTGACCATCAAGTCAGGACCTTGTCGCCGCGATACCTTCTGCCACCCACGAAGCGCGCCACGCCGACACCAGATCGCTGCCAGGCAGGCTGACACTGGAGTTGGACGCCTACCCCTGCGCGTGGAAGAAATCATAGATCCGTTGCGCCAGCGCCGCCGAGACCCCCTCTACCGCCTTCAGGTCTGACAGGTTGGCCCGGCTGACCGCCTTGGCGCTGCCAAAATGCGCCAACAGCGCACGTTTGCGGGCTGCACCGACGCCCGGCACCTCATCCAGCGGCGTGGCGCCCATGGCTTTCGCCCGTTTGGCGCGGTGGGTGCCAATTGCAAAACGGTGCGCCTCATCCCGCATCCGCTGCACAAAATAAAGCACCGGATCATTGCGCTGGAGCGCAAAGGCGGGTTCACCCAAGCGGTGAAACTCCTCCTTGCCGTGGTCCCGGTCGACACCTTTGGCGACACCAATCATAGGGATGTCCTGCACACCATGCTCAGCCATGATCTCCGCCACCGCGCTAACCTGCCCGGCGCCGCCGTCAATCAGCAGAAGATCCGGCCAGAGACCCTTCTCGCGGTCAGGGTCCTCTTTCAGCAGACGAGAGAAGCGGCGGTTGAGAACTTCCTTCATCATGCCGAAATCATCACCGGGAGTGAGATCATCTCCCCTGATGTTGAACTTGCGATAGGCGTTTTTCATGAACCCCTCCGGGCCGGCAACGATCATGCCCCCCACCGCATGGCTGCCCTGAATATGAGAGTTGTCGTAGACCTCGATCCGCTGCGGCGGACCCTCCAGACCAAAGGCTTCAGCCACACCGCGCAGCAGTTTCGCCTGTGTCGCGCTTTCGGCCATGCGGCGGGCGAGAGATTCGCGGGCGTTGCGGACGGCACCTGCCACCAGCTCTGTCTTCTCCCCCCGTTGCGGCACCAGAATTTCGACCCGGCGCCCGGCCTTATCGCTGAGAGCCTGTTCCATCAGGTCGCCATTCTCAATCTCATCAGACAGGATCAACTGCCGGGGCGGTTCCTTGTTGTCGTAGAACTGGCCGATGAAGGCCTCCATTACCTCCGCCGGGGAGACGTCCCCGTTGATACGGGGGTAGAAATCCTGGTTGCCCCAGTTCTGATTGGCCCGAATGAAAAACACCTGCACGCAGGCCTGTCCGCTGTCGAGACACAGACCGATCACATCTGCCTCCGCCACACCACGTGGGTTGATACCCTGCGAGGTCTGCACCTGTGTCAGCGCCTTGATCCGGTCGCGCAGGGCGGCGGCGCGTTCAAACTCCATCGCTTCGGAGGCTGCGGCCATCTGCTCGGCCAGTTCCTCTTGAATCTTGGTTGAGCGCCCGGACAGGAAACGTTCGGCATCCCGCACAGAAGACGCATAGTCCTCGGCCGATATCTCGCCGGTACAGGGCGCGGTGCAGCGCTTGATCTGATACTGCAGGCAGGGACGCGTGCGGCTTTCAAACATCGCATTGCTGCAATTGCGCAGCAGGAAGGCCTTCTGCAACTGATTGAGAGTTCGGTTCACCGCGCCTGCACTCGCGAAGGGACCAAAGTAGCTGCCCTTCTCGCGCCGGGTGCCGCGGTGTTTCTTGATTTGCGGAAACGCGTGATCCTTCGCGACCAGAATATTGGGGAAACTTTTGTCGTCACGCAGCAGCACGTTGTATTTCGGCTTGAGCTGCTTGATCAGGTTCTGCTCCAGCAGCAGTGCCTCAGTCTCCGTGCGGGTGGTCAGGAACATCATCGATGCGGTTGCCGCAATCATCCGCTCAATCCGGGGCGAATGGCCCGGACGGGAATAGTTCGACACCCGCGCCCGCAGATTGCGCGCCTTACCGACGTAGAGGACACGGCTCTCACTATCCAGCATCCTGTAGACGCCCGGAGAGCTGTCCAGGGTCTTCAGATAATCCTGTATAACGGCGTACCCCGTCCGGAGGGTCGGGCGTGCCGTTTCAGGCGAGGTTTCGGGCTGATGGTCTGTCATGTTTCGAGATCTATGATTCCCGCAGGTGGTCTGCAATGTTAGCGCATCAGGATCAACATGGAACAAATCCACTGATGCTGTGGATAAGTCTGGTAATATCTTATGGCTATCCGCGATTTTTCCTTATTTTTGGCTGATTTCCAGCGTTTGCCTAAAAAATAGGCACTTATGTAAGCTATTGATATCACAACAAAATTTTTCGTATTGCGGACAAGTTTATGATTTCAAAAGGATTTTTGTAACGGATTTACGACGGGTTGACGCTACGTGCACAACTTCGGCGCTACCACTTTTGAACCGCTCCGCAAAGTGGGTTATTCCAGCCCCACAACGTCCGGTGTTTCCCAGCTGAGATGCTGACCGCTATCGATGCAAATCAGCTGCCCGGTGACCGATGGCGCGCGCAAAAGATAGCTCAGCGCCGCTCTGATATCAGCCGGGTCGGCACCGCGCTGCAGCGGGGTGTTGGCACATTGGCGGGCGAATTGGCTTTCGCTTTGCCGCGGGCCTCTCAGCGTGGGTCCCGGGCCGATACCATTGACACGGATGCGGGGCGCAAGCGCCTGCGCACTGGTGCGGGTCAGCGTCCACAGCGCGGATTTCGCCAGTGTATAGGTCATGAAATCCGGTGTCAGTTTGCGCACGCGCTGATCAATAAGATTGATGACGGAGGCAGACGCCAGCGCCCGCCCCTGCTCATCAACCTGTTGCGGCAGATCCTGTGCGGCCAACTGCTGCGTCAGGATAAAGGGCGCACGCAAATTGCTGTCCATGTGGCGATCCCAGCTGTTGCGGGTCGCCGTCTCCAGACTGTCGTGCTCAAATATAGAGGCGTTGTTCACCAGACAGGTGATCGGCCCTCCCAGAGCCTCCGCAGCGGCAGGCAGCAGAGCCTCAGTCGCTGCCTCCTCCAGCAGGTCGGCCTGCAGGGGAACAGCAACGCGGCCCATCGCGCGAATATCTGCCGCTGTGGTTTCTGCCGCATCAGCTGAGCTCGCGTAGTGGACAGCGACGTCATAGCCGTTTGCCGCCAGTTCCAACGCCATCGCGCGGCCAAGTCGCTTGCCCGCGCCGGTTACCAATGCCCGCATTTTGCTCTCTCCTCATCTGCCTGTTGGCAATGAGTTAGAACAGCTGCACCAGGTAGACCACATAAACGGCAGATAAAATCACACCCCAGGTGCGGGTGATGTCCATTTTGAAGAAGACAAAGGGCACCAGCAGCAGTGACGAGGCCAGCATCACCCAGAGATCCGCCCGCAGGAAAGAGGGGTCAACACTGATCGGACCAACAAAGGTCGCAATGCCGACAATCGCCAGCAGATTGAACATGTTGGAGCCGATGACATTGCCAAGCGCGACATCCGCCTGACGGCGCAACGCGGCCATGACGGTGGTCGCGAGTTCCGGCAAAGAGGTGCCAATCGCCACCAGCGTCAGGCCGATCACAGTTTCCGTGACCCCATAGGTGCGGGCGATGATCGACGCGTTGTCGACCAGCAAATCAGCCCCCAGCGGCAAGCCGATCAGCCCCAGGAAAAGGTAGATGCCGATGCGCCAGTAAGGCATATCGGGATCGGCCTCCTCGATGTCATCCAGCTCACTGTTCTTGCCATTGCGGCGATGGGCGCGGGCCTCGCGGAAGGCAACACCAAGAACCACAGACAGAGCCGCTAGCAGGATCAGGCCGGACCAGACCGTGAAAGTCCCGCAGAAGGCCAGTCCGATAAACAGGACCGAGGCGATCAGCATAAACACATAGTTCTTGCGCGTGTCGCACTCGCTGGTGTGCAAGGATCGCATCAGGGCGGGAATGCCTAGGACCATCAGGATGTTGGCCGTGTTTGACCCGACCACATTGCCAAGCGCAATCCCGTCAGCGTTTTCCCCGACGGCGCGGATGGCGATCAGCAGCTCCGGCGCCGAGGTGCCAAAAGCCACGATCGTCAGACTGACAATCAACGCCGGCACACCCAGCCGCAGGCTGAGGTTCACAGCCCCGCGCACCAAAGCGTCCCCGGCGAGCAGCAGGATCACAAGCCCAAGTCCAGACAACAGCCATGGCATCATTGCCGAGGCCCTCCATTCTTTTTGCAGGCGCAGGGGCCTTTTCCGATCTTGAAGCGGCCGCAGCTGCCACAGCGCCGCGAGGCCAGATGTTTTTGGCCGGGCATCCGCAGCTTGCCGAACATCGCCAGCACAGCCATCACCACAAGAAACAGGGAAACGATCTTAAAAATCACGTCAGAGGCCAAACCGCGCGTATTCGGCGCGTTCCTCAATGCCGCTCAGCGCGTCTTGCGCAATCTGCACACCGATCCGCCCCAGAAGCGGCTTCTTAATGCCGTAGCGGCGGAACCGCACCTTGGGACCAAAGCGCGCCTGCATTTTGGGGCGCAAATGGCCGATGCCATCAATCAGACCAAGGGAGACGGCGCGTCGCCCGAGCCAGATCTCACCGGTATAGAGATCCTCGCTGGTGTCCAGTTTGTCGCCACGGCGGTCTTTGACATGGGCGATGAAATTGTCGTGGATATCGCCCAAGAGCTGCTTCAGGCGCTTCACGTCCGCTGCATTTTCCGGGCGGAACGGGTCCAACATCGATTTGCTGCGACCGGCCGTGTAGACCCGCCGCTCGACGCCTTGACGCGCCAGGAACACATGGGCACCGAAGCCTGCGGAAATGACGCCAATGGAGCCAAGGATCGAGCTTTCATCGGCCCAGATCTCATCCGCCGAGGCCGCCAGCCAGTAGCCCCCTGAGGCCGCCACATCTTCAACAAAGGCGATGGTCGGGACCTTCAGCTCCTCAGAAAGGCGGCGAATGCGCGCGCCGATCAGGGCGCTTTGCACGGGTGAGCCACCGGGCGAGTTGATCTCGAGCGCGACCGCAGCCGGTTTGCCCTTGCGAAAGGCACGTTCCAGCACCGGGCCAAGCGCGGCATCATTCAGCGCACCGCGACCGGCCATGCCAATGGCGCCATTGAGGCGCACAAGAGCAACCAGCGGTGGCTTGTTCAAGAAGGGCAATTTCAGGTTCATGGCGCCGATGTAGAATGCCGACTGCCCTGAAACAAGGGATGGCGCCGGAACGAAGCAAGCGCAGCGGCAAAAAAGCCGCGCAGCTTGGGTAAAATTGCAACGTTCCCTCAATACGTGCGACGTCCGCACAGATTGTCTGCCGTTGGGGCAGCCTGATCAGGGCCGCCCCGATATCGTGTGTGTGATGCTCAAGACCCGTCGCCGGGGCGTGATGGCCTGACCAAATTGCCTGGCCATCAGGACCGAATGCGCCAACCGGTTTTGAAGATCCACCAGATCACCGCAAGACAGAGTGCTGTAAACCCACCGATCGCCAGAAGGCTAAGCCCGACAGGAACATCTGAGGCGCCGAAGAACGACCAGCGGAAACCGGAGATCAAATAGACCACCGGATTGAAGAGGGTGATCTTCTGCCAGATTGGCGGCAGCATCGAGATCGAATAAAACGACCCGCCCAGGAACACCAGTGGCGTGACGATCAGCAAAGGCACCAGTTGCAGCTGCTCAAAGTTCTTGGCCCAGACCCCAATGATGAAGCCCAGCAGAGCGAAGCTGACGCATGTCAGCACCATGAACAACACCATAGCCAGCGGGTGCGCGATGGTCAGATCAACAAAGAGCGACGCCGTCACCAGAATAACCACGCCGATGAACAGCGCCTTCGTCGCCGCCGCACCCACATAGCCAATCACGATCTCCAGGAAATTCACCGGCGCGGAGAGCAACTCATAGATGGTGCCGATAAATTTGGGAAAATAGATCCCGAAGGACGCGTTGGACGTGGCCTGCGTCATCACGCTGAGCATGATCAGACCCGGCACGATAAAGGCACCGTATGGCACCCCTTCGACCTGATCAATGCGGCTGCCGATGGCGGCTCCGAACACAACGAAGTAGAGCGAGGTGGACAGCACCGGAGACAGGAAACTCTGCATCAGCGTGCGAAAAAACCTCGCCATTTCAAAGCGGTAGATAGAAGCGATTGCGGTCCAGTTCATGTCGATTCTCCTGAAACCAGCCCGACAAATATGTCTTCAAGGCTGGATTGCCGGGTTTGCACATCCGCCAGCGTAAGGCCGGATTTTGCCACGTCGTTCAGCAGCGTCGTGATGCCAGTGCGCTCCGCGTTGGTGTCGTAGGAATAAATCAGCCGGCGGCCATCCTCGGTCAGGGACAGCCCATAGGCGGCAAGGCTGTCGGGGACCGCTGTCAGCGCGTCGGTCAACTGGACTTCCAGCTGCTTCTTACCGAGCTGCGCCATCAGCTTGGCCTTCGCCTCGACCAGCAGGATTTCTCCATTGGTGATGACGCCCACCCGATCGGCAATGGCCTCGGCTTCCTCGATATAGTGGGTGGTCAGAATGATGGTGACTCCATCGCGCTTCAGCTCTGCCACCACATCCCACATGTCTTTGCGCAGTTCCACGTCGACGCCAGCGGTCGGTTCATCGAGAAACAGGATGCGGGGATCGTGGCTAAGCGCCTTGGCAATCAGGACGCGCCGTTTCATGCCACCTGACAGTTCCATAATCCTGCTCTTGCGCTTATCCCAGAGCGACAGTTTGCGCAGGATATCCTCAAGCAAGGCATCGTTGCGCGGTTTGCCAAACAGCCCGCGGGAAAATCTGACGGAGTTCCAGACCGTTTCAAAGGGCTCAAGATTGATTTCCTGCGGCACCAGCCCGATCAGGCTGCGCGCGGCGCGGAAGTCTTCAATAATGTCGTGCCCGCCGACCGAGACATGGCCTGATGTGGGTGTTGTGATGCCGCAGACGGTTGAAATCAACGTGGTTTTACCGGCACCATTTGGGCCGAGCAACGCAAGGATTTCGCCCTCCTCAATATCGAGCGAGACACCCTTGAGGGCCTGAAACCCACCCTCATATGTCTTTTCCAAATCACGAATGGATAGGATGGCTGACATTGCTGCCTCCTTCAAAAGTAAACTCATCAGTTCAGCGCAAGGTAGCGTCAACATTGCGCAACCGCCAGCGGGGATTGCAGCGCCAGCGTTTACAGGTGCGCATTATCTTGTGCATTGGTGCAGATCGAATTTTATCTTGACGTCAAACTATTTTTGCATCACCAATTATCTCGACATCAAGATATGAGGCATAACATGGATATTCTTCTTTTTGGGGCGACCGGAGATGTCGGCCGCGCCACGGTGCAGCAGGCCATTGAACGCGGGCACCGTGTGACTGCGATTGCGCGCAATCCAGACCTGCGCGGACCACTGGGCGACCAGCTGGTGACACCGCTCGCCCTGGATGTGTTGACCAGCGCTGAGCAACTGGCCGATCTTGCCCGCCGCCATCAGATCATTATCAGCGCATTGCGCCCGATCGCCGGGCAGGACGCCTTGCTGGTGGCGTTGACGCAAGCGGTGCTGCGGACCGCAGAGGCGGGCAAGATCCCCGCTCTGATCACCGGAGGCGCTGCCCTTTTGAAGTTGGCTGACGGCAGCGGGGAAACGGTGCTGAGCGCACCGGGCTTTCTGCCGGATGCCGTACGTCCGATTGCAGAGGCCTGCGCCGCGCAGGACCATTTGCTGGAAAGCACATTACATCTGGATTGGACCTGCCTGCGCCCACCTGCGATGCTGCAGGAGGGAGAGCGCCGGGACCGCTACGAATGGGGCACCGATACGCTGGTGACCGATGCCGATGGGCTGTCGCAGATCTCCTTTGCCGATTTTGGCGGTGCCTTGATGGATCTGGCAGAGCAGCAAAATCGCCCCGAAAAGCGGTTGACTGTTGCTTGGGGGAACGCCTGAGTTCAGACCCTAATAAGGCAAACCGACGTAGTTTTCGGCCAAAGATGCCTGCGCCGCGTCCGAGGAGAACAGATAGTCGAGATCGGCCTGCTGCAGCCGCAGATCCGCTGGCGACATGTCAGGGAAGCGATGCAGCAGGTTGGTCATCCACCAGCTGAACCGCTCAGCTTTCCAGATCCGCGCCAGCGCGCGCTCGGAATAGCTGTCCAGCGCAGTATCATCACCGCGCTGGAAGTGATCAGACAAACCTTCGTACAGATAATGGATATCCGAGGCCGCGAGGTTCAGCCCCTTGGCCCCTGTGGGAGGCACAATATGGGCGGCGTCGCCCGCCAGAAACAGCGCGCCATAGCGCATAGGCTCCGCCACAAAGCTGCGCAGCGGCGCGATGGACTTCTCAATTGAGGGCCCGGTTTGCAACCCACGCGCCACATCGTCGGGCAAACGTCGCTTCAACTCCTCCCAGAAGGCGGCATCGCTCCAGTCCTGGACCCGGTCGGTCAGCGACACCTGAATGTAGTAGCGGCTCAACTGAGGATTGCGCATCGAACACAGCGCAAATCCACGGTCGTGCCGGGCATAGATCAACTCATCCGCAGCGGGCGATGTCTGCGAAAGCACGCCGAGCCAGCCAAACGGGTAGACCTTTTCGTATTCACGCAGGACATCCGATGGGATCGACTTGCGGCTGACCCCGTGAAACCCATCCGCGCCGACAATGAATTTGGTATCAATGCGACGGGTTTCGCCCTGCTGATCATAGGTAACATAAGGCCGCGCCGTCGTCAGATCATGCAGCGTAACATTCGCGGCTTCGTGGATGATCTGCCCTCCCATGGCGTCACGGGCCTCATAGAGATCGCGCGTCACCTCGGTCTGGCCATAAACCATCACCGTCTGTCCCTTGGCGCTGCCAGCAAGATCGATACGGTCTAGCCGCCCCTGATGGGCAATGTGAAATCCGTGGTGCACCATACCGTCGCGGTCCATACGCGCACTGGCGCCAGCCCGGCGCAGCAAGTCCACAAACCCGTGCTCCAGAACGCCTGCGCGAATGCGTCCCAGCACGTAGTCCCGGGTCTGACGTTCCAGCACGATTGTGTCGATCCCGGCCCGGTGCAGCAGCTGCGACAGCAACAGCCCGGAGGGACCACCTCCAACAATCACCACCTGTGTTGTCTGGCTCTGCATCAGCTCTCTCCTGTTCGCCCATCCATCATGCCGAAACTCCGCCATCTTGCGAATAGACCCAATCGCCGCATTCTTGTATATTTCGCACATGACTGATCCAAAGGCGATAACCACCTACTCCCTGTTTGGGGAGAATACAGAACTGGCGGATCTTCTGCATATCGAGAGCATTGAGGCACGGTCCTCGCTCCATGATTGGTCGCTGACGCCCCATCGCCATGCCCGGTTGCATCAGCTGTTGACGCTGACGCAAGGCGGTGGACTGGCCACGCTTGACGGAAACGAGCAGGATCTTCATCCCCCGTGCATGGTCAATGTTCCCCGTGGCGCCGTGCATGGGTTCCAGTTTAGCAGCGATACCAGAGGATGGGTGCTGACACTGACATCCGATCTTATGGATCAGGTGCTTGGGGATAGTCTCGATATTCTGACAACCCTAGGTCGCGCGGCGGTCACACCGCTACGGGATGACCTGCTACAGCTTCTCACCGCGATCCGCGACGCCTATGACGCCGACGGTTTTGCGCGCACACCGATCCTGCGTGGACTTGTCGGCGCGATCACCGGCACCGTCGCGCAGTGCATCGGCGCGCAGCAGTCGCGCGATGCCAACCCGAAGGCGCATCAACTGTTCGCCCGGTTCGAAACGCTGGTGAACAGGGATTTCCGTGCCCGGCGTCAGGTCAGCGACTACGCGCGCGAACTTGCCGTTTCGACAACGCACCTCAATCGGATAAGTCATCAGGCAACCGGACAGTCCGCCTCGCAGCTGATCAACGAGAGGATGCTCCGCGAGGCGCGACGCCTGCTGATCTATACGTCCATGAGTGCGGCACAGATCGCCTATGAGCTCGGCTATGCAGACCCGGCTCACTTCAGCCGGGTCTTTGCCCGCGGCACCGGGCTGCCACCACGTCGCTTTCGCCGACAAATCATTACGAGCGGGCTGCCCCCTGAGTGAGGAACTACACTCTCCGACAAGCAAAACCGCCCCGAGATATCCCGAGGCGGTTTTTTATCATGTGCAAAGGGTTGCGCCAGCGCTTACTGCTCCGGCCCCAGCTTTGACAGACCCTTCAGAATATCGATGGCATAGGCCAGCTGATAATCTTCCTCGCGACGCTCCGCTGCGGCCTCGGCCTTGGCGCGGTCTTCCTCGATCTGGCGGATCTCATCCTCGGAAAGGCTGTCGTTGTTCAGACGCCCCCGCAGATCTGCCTCAGACCGGGTCCGGCGGGCGGCGGAGGTATTGTCCTCTTCCTCTTCCGCATTTGGATCTCGGCGCGGCTGTTCCACGACAATATCCGGGGACACTCCAAGCGCCTGGATCGAACGGCCAGAGGGCGTGTAATACCGCGCCGTGGTCAGGCGCATCGCACCATCCCCCTTAAGCGGCATCACCGTCTGGACCGACCCTTTGCCAAAGGATTTGGTGCCGACAACAATGGCACGGCGATGATCTTGCAGCGCACCCGCAACAATCTCGGATGCCGAAGCCGACCCGCCATTGATCAGCACCACGATGGGTTTGCCGTCGACCAGATCGCCCGGCGTCGCGTTGAACCGTTCGCCGTCCTCAGGATTGCGCCCACGGGTTGAAACAATTTCGCCGCTGTCGAGGAAGCTGTCCGCCACCTTAATCGCCTGCGTCAGCAGACCACCGGGGTTGTTACGCAGATCCAGTACGATACCGTTGACATTGTCCATGCCGCCGGCCTCTTCCAGCTGCTTTTTCAGGCCCGCCTCAAGGTTTGGCGTGGTCTGGTCGTTGAAGGTGGTCAGGCGCAGAACAACCGTGTCATCTTCGGTCCGGGCGCGTACGGCTGTCAGCTTGATGGTGTCGCGAATGATCGACACATCAAAGGGCTCCGCCTCACCTTCGCGCACAACGGTGATGACGATCTCGGAGCCAACCGGCCCGCGCATCAGATCCACCGCCTCGTCCAGAGCCAGCCCCAGAACACTTTCGCCATCCACATGGGTGATGAAGTCGCCCGATTCCATCCCGGCCTCATCCGCCGGGGTGCCATCAATGGGCGAGACCACTTTGACGAAGCCTTCTTCCTGCGTGACCTCAATGCCCAGACCACCAAATTCGCCACGGGTCTGCACCCGCATATTGGCGGCATCATCCGGGGAGAGATAGCTGGAATGCGGGTCCAGCGAGGCAAGCATGCCACCAATGGCGGCTTCAATCAGCTCAGTCTCATCGACGTCTTCGACATATTGCACGCGGATGCGTTCAAAGATGTCCCCAAAGAGGTCCAGCTGCTCATAAACGCTGGCCTCCCGGCTGCCTTCCTGGGCCAGAAGCGGCTCAGCTACATAGGTGGTGGCAAGGATCCCTGCCAGCGTGCCGCCCACTGCGGCCATCGCGAATTTTCTCATGAACTAATTTCCATCCTTGTCGGTGCGGAACCAGGTTTCGGGGTCCACCGGACTGTTGTCCATTCTCACTTCTATATAGAGCGTTTCTGTGCGGTCAGTTCCAGCCCCTTCACCGCTTAGTGACAAAATGGCGCCGATTTCCGGGTTTTTACCCCCCATCAGGCCAACCGGGGTTCCTGCGGGGATGACCTCCCCCATGGTTCCGTAAACTTCGGCCAGTCCCGAAAGCACAAAAAGCGTCTCGGGCTGCGGTTCGAGGATGACCACATTGCCAAGATCCAGCAGCGGCCCCTGATAGCGGATCGTGGCGGCGGTGGGCGACACCACCAGCGCGCGCGGACGTGCCGCGATCAGCCAGCCGGGACGGGCGATGCCTGCGGCGTCTTTTTCACCATAGCCGCGCAGGACCAGCCCTTCGACGGGGATTGGCAGCTCGCCCCGCAGAGCACTGACATCGGCCTCAGTTGTTGCGATCTCCCCTTCGGCGATTTCAGCCAGGCCACTGGCAAAGCCGCTGAGCGTCTCTGTCGAGGATATCAAGATTGCAGTGCGTACCGGATCCTGAGTAAAGCGACGCGGAAGGTCGGTGCGGTCGGCGATAGCGGCAGACAGTTGCACACGGGCCTCTTGTACACCGTTCAGACCCTCCTGCAGAGTGTTGGCGGCGCTTTGTTGCAGCAGCCGCAGCGTCTGGACCTCCTCCAGATCACGGCGCAGCGCGGTTGCCCGCGCCTGCAAGGCCGGTGTCACCTCGGCCAATGTCATGGCAGAGCGCGCGGCCCCAAGCGGCCCCGAGGGGTGCAGCATCAGCACCGGTGGTGGTGCGGTCTCAATGGTCTGCAAAACCCCGAGCAAATCCGCCACGTCATCTTCGCGCGCTTTCAGTTGAGCCGCCAGTTGCCCCTCGCGCTGCGCGACACGGCGCAGGCCATCGCGCATGGCCGCCAGCCCGGCCTCATAGGCGCGGACGGTTTCGGTCAATGCAGCGACGCGGTCCCGTGCAGTTTCCGCCTGCTGAAGCGCAAGCGTCGCCGCCTCCAGCTGGTTGGCCGCCCGCTGCGCAGCGGTCGCGGGATCCTCTGCCGCCTTTGCGCCCCATGCCGATGCAGACAGAGCCAGCGCAAGGGCGCAGATCTGAAAGCCACGCCTGACAGCAACCGGCCCCAAGATGCCAAATGCTGAGCTCATGCCAGCAGGCTCTCTCCGGTCATTTCATCCGGTTTCGGGAGGTTCATCAGCTGCAAAAGCGTTGGCGCCAGATCTGCGAGACGGCCATCACGCAGCTCCGCCCCAGCCGGTCCACCGACCAGCGCGACGGGTACCAGATTGGTGGTATGGGCGGTGTGCGGACCGCCTGTGTCAGGATCGACCATCACTTCACAATTGCCATGATCAGCTGTGACCAGCATCACGCCACCTGCGGCCTTCAACGCGGCGACGACCTTGGCCAGCCCCTGATCGACCGCTTCGCAGGCCTTGATCGCAGCACTTAGATCACCGGTATGACCAACCATATCCGGGTTCGCATAATTGGTGACGATCAGGTCATAGCCCGCCTCAATCGCCTCGACAAACCGCTCGGTTACCTCAGGCGCTGACATTTCCGGTTGCAGATCATAGGTCGCAACCTTGGGCGATTTCGGCATGGCGCGGTCTTCGCCCTCCTCCGGGTCTTCTTTGCCACCGTTGAGGAAGAAGGTCACATGCGGATACTTCTCCGTCTCGGCGAGGCGGAACTGGCGCTTGCCCTGTTTCGCCACCCAGGCACCCAAAGTGTTTATGATCGCGCGTTTGGGAAACACGGTTTGCATGTATTCGTTATGGCCTGCGGAATATTCCACCATGCCCAGCAATGCAGCCAGCTCCGGGCGTGCCCCGGTCTCGAAGGCATCAAAACCCGGCTCCCCCATAGCGCGCAGGATCTCGCGGGCGCGGTCGGCGCGGAAATTCAGGCAGAAAATGCCATCCCCGGCCTTCACGCCGCCATACCCATCAATCACCGTGGCCTTAACAAACTCATCCAGCTCATCGCGGGCGTAGCTGGCCTTGATCGCGTCCGCGGCGGTCTCCGCCTCATATTGCCCGCGGCCATGGATCATGGCGTCATAGGCCTGACTGACACGTTCCCAGCGATTGTCGCGATCCATCGCATAGTAGCGCCCGGTGACGGTGGCGATACGCGCGCCCTCCGCGAGATCGCCTTGCAGGGCGGTGACGAAGTCCAGAGCAGATTTCGGGGCGACATCGCGCCCATCGGTCATCACATGCAGCCAGACAGGCACACCCGCATCGCGGATCGCCTTCACCGCCGCAAGGATATGGGTGACATGGCCATGGACGCCGCCATCCGAAACCAACCCCATGAGATGTGCCGCACCGCCGGTTTCCTTCAGCCGGGCGATGAAGCCCTGCAGCGGCTCATTGTCGAAAAACGACCCATCCTCGATTGCGAGATCAATCTGGCCCAGATCCATTGCCACCACCCGGCCGGCGCCGATATTGGTGTGGCCCACCTCTGAGTTCCCCATTTGCCCGCTTGGCAGGCCGACATCCGGACCATGGGTGATCAACCGCGCCATTGGGCAGCTCTTGGCAATTTCGTCGAGCGTTGGTGTCTGAGCCAGATAGGGTGCATTGGCGGCTCCTGGATCGGCATTGCCCCAACCATCAAGGATACACAGAACAACTGGTTTGGGCGTCGACATGGTTTCAGGCTCCGGCTCTGAGTGGCGTTACTGCCTTCTACAGATTTGCCGGGGATTGGGAAACCGCCGATCGGTCTGGAGGGGCTACCTGCGTGCCCCTCCGTTCTTGGGGCGAGGTTCTCAGACCGGCTGCGCCGCCGATGTGCGATACTGGCGCTCAATGTCCAAGAGCCGCTGTTTGCGCCACAGCCCCCCACCGTATCCGGTCAGCGACCCATCCGCACCAATCACCCGGTGGCAGGGCACCACCAAAGCGATCTGATTGGCGCCATTGGCGCGGGCAACAGCACGGGTGGCATCAGGGCGGCCTATGGTGCGCGCAATCTCCGAATAGCTGCGGGTGATGCCCGGTGGGATCTGTCGCAGCGCGTCCCAGACCTGCTGCATAAAAGCTGTGCCATGATAGGCCAAAGGGGTCTCAAACCGCGCCGAACGCCCCGCAAAAAACGCATCCAGTTCCGCCCGGATCTGCTCGCTCGGCGGTGTGGGGCCTATGCCGAGGTCGCCTTTCACCGCGCGTTGCAATTTGTCCAATTCGCCCTTGAGCGCCTTGCGCTCCACGAATTCCAGCAAATGCAGTTCTGTCTTGCTGGCAACGGCAATCATGTCGCCAAGCGGTGTCGCAATCCAATCCGCCAGCAACAGGCCTTCGCCGGTCAGGCTGCCAGGCGCGCGACCCAACAGGCGGGCAAATGCGGCGCGAAACGCGCTGGGGGAGTCAAATTGCGCATCCAGCTGCGCCTCGATCACCTTGCCGCCGTCCGACAACACGGTGAAACCTTCGCGCAGCCGGCGCTGTCGGGCCATCTCCAGAAAGGTCATGCCGAACTGCCGCTTGAAACTGCGCCGCACCGTGGAGAGATCAAAGCCCATGCGGGTGATGTCCCCCTCCCCCCAGCGGTAGTCCGGGCGTTGGTCCAAGGCCGCCAAAAGGGTGGCCACTGCGGGATCCGCCTCTGCCATCGGGCGCAGGGGGTGGCACCGTTTGCAGGCGCGAAACCCCGCTTCGATACATTCGCCTACGCTGCCGAAAAACTGGCAGTTCTCGCGTTTGGGTTTGCGTGCCGGGCAGGTCAGGCGACAGAAGATGCCGGTCGTGGCGACGCAGACATAAGCCTGCCCGTCATACCGGTCATCGCGATTGAGCAGCGCCTGATACAGCGCCTCATGGTCAGGAAGATCAAACAACATATGCCTTGTCTAGCATATGGCCCTGAGCCTGCCGCCGATAATCAGGCGTGGATTATGCGGCGGCAGGTTTTTTGGTTTGGCAGCCTCTGGCATGCGCCCGTATCAGTCCAGCGCGACGCGACACCAGACCGCATCGTGATCGGACAGCGGACGGCCATTTTCATCAACTGAAGACACCAGACGGTTTTCCGTTGAGCGCATGCCACGGGTACAGAACCAATCCAGTTTCATCTGCCTGTCCGGATGCGGCGTGATAAGGCTTGGCCGGGTGGTGACACCATCCGGGGTCGCCGACCAGTCATAGCCATGCGCGCGCGCCAGATCGAACAGCGTCTCACGTTGCCAATCGAAATCAGGCGGCAAATGGTTGCCAGTGTTGAGATCCCCGCCGATCAGTACCGGCATATCCGGCGCAAACGCCTCAATTGCATGCAGCAGACGGTCGAATTGCGCATGGCGATGGTCGGCGTCAGCATTGCTTTCCAGATGGGTGGAGACAACGCAAATCGGCCCCGCCTCAGTCGGCAGGACCGCCGCTATAGCCATCCGCCCGCCAAGACGCGGCTGTTCCGGATCGGCGGGCACCTCATCAGAGGAAAACCAGTGGCCGTGGTCATCGAGCCGGATCAGGGTGACACGCTCTGGCGGAACGGCCGAGAGGATGGCGTTCCCGTGCCAGCCAAACAGGTTGGAATCATCCGTGCAGAATGCCTGCTCGGTCGGGCCACCCAGATCCAGTTCATGGAACTCAACGCCAAAGACGTAAGCCATGTCCAATGCTTTCGCCATGGCCTCGGTGGTGTGGCGCTGACCGGTGCGGGCCATGCCGTGATCCACCTCCGACAGCAAAACGACCTGCGGGGCGAGAGGTTGAATATGGCGGGCCGTATCCTCCGGGAACAGGCAGCGCTCGACATTCCAGGCAACAACGGAAACCGAGGCGGTCAAGACTTCCAGAGAGGCCTGACCGCCGGATTGCAAGGCCGACATTGCCGACACCTCAGCCATCAGCGCCCGATGCGCCACCGCATTGCGCGGCGCCGCCTTGATCCGCGCCTGCAGATCGGATGAAACCGACGGCAGACTGTCCAGAACCCGTGTCATCGTCGCTGGCCGCTTTCCGCATCAAACAGGCAGATCGCAGCTGGATCGACAGAGATCTGATGGGTGCCGGGATCAACCGGGATGTCCTTCAGTACGTGAATGGTGAAGGGTTGCCCCCCCAGTTTGCCATGCAACAGACGATGGGCGCCGAGTTCTTCGATCAGCTCCACGTTGATGGCAAGGCCACCTTCGGCGACCAGCTGCACGTCCTCCGGCCGGATACCCAGCTTGACCGCGCCCTGGGCCGAGGTGTCCAGCGCGCCCATGGAGACATCATCCGGCAATGTCATCTGGCCGTTGGCGATGGTGGCGTCGATCAGATTCATCGGCGGGGCGCCCATAAACGACGCGACAAAGACAGACGCCGGGTTGTGGTAGATCTCAGACGGGGTGCCGATCTGTTCGATACGGCCACCGTTCAGCACGATGATGCGATCCGCCATGGTCATCGCTTCGACCTGATCGTGGGTCACGTAGATAGAGGTCACGCCCAACCGGCGCTGCAATGCCTTGATCTCAATCCGCATCTGGTTGCGCAGCTTGGCATCGAGGTTCGACAGAGGTTCGTCGAACAGGAACAATGCCGGGTCACGCACGATGGCACGGCCCATGGCAACCCGCTGGCGCTGTCCACCGGACAACTGAGACGGTTTGCGGTCCAAATACTCTTCGAGGTTCAGCATCTTGGCGGCCTCGGCCACCTTGCGCTCAATCTCATCCGCAGGGGTTTTGCGGTTTTTCAGACCGTAGGCGATGTTCTTGCGCACGGTCATATGCGGGTAAAGCGCGTAGTTCTGGAACACCATCGCGATATCGCGATCTGCGGGATCCACGTTGTTCACCACCCGGTCGCCGATCTCCAGCGAACCTTCGGTGATATCCTCCAGACCGGCGATCATGCGCAGCAGGGTGGATTTACCACAGCCCGACGGGCCGACCAGGACGACGAACTCGCCGTCCTCGATCTTGAAGCTGGAGGAGGTGACGGCCTCAACCCCGTTGGGGTAGACCTTGCGTACAGAATTCAGGGTAACCTGAGCCATTGTGTGAAGTCCTTACTTATCGGATTCCGTCAGGCCCTTGACGAACCAGCTTTGGAAGAAAATGACGACTGCCACCGGGGGCAGGATGGCAATCACTGCCAGAAGATTTGCGCGACCGAATTCCGGCACATTGGTGCCTTCCAAGGTCTGAGTGATCTGTTTGATCCCCCGCACCAGCGTATACATGTCCTCTTCGGTCGTGATCATCGTGGGCCAGAGATACTGGTTCCAGCCAAAGACAAACATGATGATGAACATCGCTGCGATCATGGTTTTGGACAGCGGCACGAGAATATCGATGAAGAACTTCACCGGCCCTGCCCCGTCGATGCGGGCAGCCTCAACAAGTTCTTCGGGGATCGACCGGAAATACTGCCGGAAGAAGAATGTCGCCGTGGCCGATGCGATCAGCGGAATGATCAGCCCCTGATAGGTGTTCAGCATACCCAGCTGCTGCACCACCTCATAAGAAGGCAGAATACGCACCTCCAGCGGCAGAAGCAGCGTGGTGAAGATCACCCAGAAGGCCAGCGAGGCGAACCGCAGGCGGAAGTAAACGATGGCATAGGCCGCCATCATCGCGATTACGATCTTGCCAAGCGCAAAGCCGATGCCCAGCACGAAGGAGTTGAACAGCATCCGGGTCCCGGTATTCGCTCCGGAGAACCCAGACGCCTCAAACATCGCCTTCTCGAAATTCTCATCGAACTGATCGCCGATTTTCAGCTGCGGGCCGTATTTGATAATGTCCACATCCGGCACCGTGGTGGTCAACACCACCATGATCAGCGGCACCAACATGAACAGCGAGCCGAGGATCAGCACAGTGTGGTCGCCAATAGCCCCCCAGTTGATGGAGCGGCGTGGCGTTTGGACGGGTGTTTGGTCAGCCATGTCAGCCCCCTCAGGTATAGTGGATGCGGCGGTCGATCAGCCGGAACTGGAAGATCGTAAGCGCCAGGACAAGGACCATCAGAATAACCGACTGCGCCGACGAACCACCCAGATCGTTGCCACGGAAACCATCCACGTAGACCTTGTAAACCAGGGTCATCGGGTTGTTCCCCGGTTCACCTTTCACAAGGGTATCGACGATGCCGAAGGTGTCGAACAGCGCATAGGTGATATTGATGATCAGCAGGAAGAAACCGGTCGGCGCCAGCAGCGGAAAGGTGACATCCCAGAACCGGCCTGTGGCTGAGCGATTGTCGATCAGCGCCGCTTCGCGCACGGAACGCGGGATCGACTGAAGCCCGGACAGGAAGAAGATGAAGTTGACCGGAATCTGTTTCCAGACCGACACCAGAACCATGGCGGCAGCAGTGTCATTAAAATTCACACCCAGCACAAAGTCCCAGCCAAAGACGCCAGCAAGGCGCGTCAGCGGCCCCCAGCTCTGGTCGAACATGATCAGGCCGATAAAGCCTGCAACCGGCGGCGCCACCGCGTAGACCCACATCAGAAGCGTCCGGTAGGTGCGGGCACCGCGCAGAACATTGTCCGCCTTCACCGCCAACAGCAGTGCAATCGCCAGCGAGAAGAAGGTTACCAGCACTGTAAAGACGAGAGTGAAGATCGCGACGCGGCGATATTCGGGATTGCCCAGAAGATCGGTATAGTTATCCAGCCCCACGAAGGTTGAGCCAAACCCAAACGGATCCTGAAGGTAGAAGGACGACTGGATTGCATGCCAGGCGGGCCAATAGAAGAAAATAGCGATAATGACGAGCTGCGGCATAAGCAGCAGGATCGGCATCCACTTGGTCGAGAATCCGGCGCGTTTCACGGTGTGCCTCTTCGTTGGAATGCGTGACGGCCGCAGGGGCTGCGGCCGTCACAAGTAAGGGGAAGCCCCGCGATTAGCCTTGGGTTTTGGCGAAACGGGCCAGCAGGTTGTTGGCTTCGGCTTCGATGGCGTTGAACGCGTCTTCAACCGATGTCTCACCAGTCAGGATGCGGCCGTATTCACGGTTCATCACGTCGCGGATCTGCACGTAGAAGCCCATGCGATAGCCTTTGGTGTTGTCACCACCGGGCAGCGACAGCTGCTGAATACCAACCTCGGCAGCAGGCGCACGGTCATAATGGCCGTCCGCTTTTGCCATTTCATAGGCGGCTTCTGTGATCGGCACATATCCGGTCTCTTTGTGCCAGAAATACTGCACCTCAGAAGAGGTCAGGAAGTCGAAGAACGCAGCAGTTGCCTTGTTTTCTTCGGCATCATGACCAGCCATCGCAAACAGGGACGCGCCGCCGATAAACGTCTGCGTCGGCTCTTTGGTCACACCTTCCCAGTAGGGCAGCATGGTTGCGGAGAAATCAAACGGCAGGTCTTTTTTGCTCAGACCACCAAAGGAGCCGGAAGAACCCAGCCACATGGCAACCTTGCCTTCTTCAAACGGCGTCTGGTTGTCGCCCCAGCCTGTGCCGAACCATTCGAAATGGCCCTTTTCCTGCCAGTCGGTCACAGCGGTGAAATGCGCCTTGATCGCGTCATTGTTCACCAGAATCTGCGTGTCGACGCTGTCGTAACCATTGTTGTTGGTTGCAAACGGCAGGTTATGGCGGGAATGGAAGTTCTCGGTGAAGATCCAGGGCAAGTGCGATTGCGAAAGGGCGGTATACCCAGCCTCTTTCAGCGCGGGCGCGGTCACGGTCTGGAATTCTTCCCAGGTTTTGGGTGCGGTAACCCCCGCTTTTTCCAGCGCCTGGATGTTATAGTACATGATGGGCGTAGAGGAGTTGAACGGCATGCCGATCATCTTGCCATCGCTGTCGGCGTAGAAATAGCGCACACCAGCGATATAGTCATTGATGTCGAAATCAACGCCATTGTCGGCCAAGAGATCCTGCACCGGAATGGTCGCGCCCTTCGCGCCAATCACGGTAGCCGCCCCGGCGTCAAACACCTGCATCACATTGGGTTGCTCACCCGCGCGGAAGGCGGCGATGCCGGCGGTCAGGGTCTCTTCATAGGTGCCCTTGAAAACCGGGGTGATCTTATACTCATCTTGGCTCGCGTTGAAGTCGGATGCGATCTGGTTGACGGTATCACCCAGCGCACCACCCATGGCGTGCCACCAGGTGATTTCAGTTTCGGCATATGCAGCATTGGCGGCGAATGCCAGCGTGGCAGCGGTTGTGAACGCAATACGTTTCATCTTCTGTCTCCGGTCCTCCGTCGCCCCTATAAGAGCGAGCGGTTCCAATTGAACCACGGCGACCGGTTCAGCCCGCCGCGGTATTATGAATTGGCCTCCCCTTAGGCCAGTGAGCTCTGCTGCAGCAGCGCTTTAAGCGCTTTTGTCTCAGGAACGAGTCCGTTGCACCAGACCTGCACACGTGTTCATATAGGGGCGGTATGTAACGGTTGTGTCAAGGGTTTCGGTGTTTAACGAAAAAAACATCCCGCCCGAAAGGGACGACAGATGAAACGACAAGGCCCAGCAGCTGGTAGGCGGATTTCGCGCGTGACCGCAGCGGATGTCGCTGAAATTGCAGGTGTTTCGCGTTCGGCAGTGTCGCGGGCCTTCACCGAGGGCGCCTATCTTGATCAGGAAAAGCGCGAACGCATCCTGTTGGCTGCTCATGAGCTGGGCTATCAGCCAAACGCACTGGCGGCCACGTTGCAGGGCGCCCGCTCAAATTTGGTTGCAGTCTTTGCGGGTGAGATGCGGAATGAATACGACAAGGAGGCCACCTCGGCCCTGATTGCAGGCCTAAACGCTGCGGGTAAATGGCCTGTGGTGATCGCCGGTAGTGGCGACCATGCCCGCGATGCCGTTACTCAGGTGCTGCGATATCCGCTGGACGCGATGATTCTGCGCAGCGGCAGCCTCGCCACCGAGATTGTCGATCTTTGCAGCAAACTGCATATCCCCGTCATTGCCTCTGGCCGTATTATCGACGCTGAGCGGGTCGATAACATATGCCTTCGCAATCATCAGGCCGCCCTGCTGGCAGCAGATTTGTTTGCGCAACGAGGGCGGCAGCACGTCGCATTGGTGGGCGGGCCCGACGACTTCGGCGCGACCTCTGAGCGTCGGAATGGGCTGCTCGACGGCCTGGCGAAGCATCGGCTCACCCTTGCTGGAGAAATCAAAGGAAACTACACGACCGAGAGCGGATATTTCGCCACCCAAAGACTGTTGGAACAGGCCAACTTCGATGGGATATTCTGTGCCAATGATGCCATGGCCATCGGCGCACTCGGGGCTCTGAAGGATGCCGGACGTGCCGTATCACAGGATATCTCGGTCATCGGTTTTGACGATATCGAAATGGCCCGCTGGCCAACCATCCGGCTGACCACATTGCGAAACCCTATTGGTGACATGGTCGCAGCGGTATTGTGCTGCCTGGATCGGCGCCTCGACCACCCTCAGGCGCAGGAAGAGACCGTGCTGCTGGATGCGGAACTCATCCTGCGTGACACGCACTGACCTCCACATCCTGTTCTTACAACAAGTCCAATATCTTACCCCGTCTAAGACAGGCCCCTCTGACTTCGCTCCCAGACGATGAAAATCGGCTGGTCCGCCCCATAGGCTCAGGCACAGGTCGGCAGCGCGGATCAACACGCGATTTGGATCGCATCTGCCTAGCAATATGAGGAAGAACACTCACCAAGCAGTCAGAACCACGGTTTACGTGACCACCGCGTCAACGCCCTGAACAGCTCGAGCGTACGTCCGGGCGTAGATCGTCTAATTTATCAGATGTTCAGAGAAAAATGGCTGGGGTGGTAGGATTCGAACCTACGATCTTCAGTACCAAAAACTGTTGCCTTACCACTTGGCCACACCCCATCGGTGAGCGGCTGTCTAAAGGCAGATATCGGGAGGCGCAAGGGGGTTTCTGGAAAAAAATGCAGTTTTCGCGCTTCCCTTTGATCGCGTGGATTGGCCTTGGAAATCACCACCTGCGATCTTTGGTTTTTCGTGGCTCACCCAGTCTTTACAAGGATCGCACCTGCGCGTTTTCCGGCCTCCACGGCCTGATGCGCCTGAGCTGTATCCGCCAGATCGAAAACCGCAGAGATAGGAGGCTGAAGCGCGCCCTGCGCCGCGGCGGCATTGATACGTTCGATGGCATTGCGCCGGGCCTTTGCGGGCAGCAGATAGACCAGCGCCATCTCCAGCGTTACGGCTTTGAACATCAACGGGTAGAACGGCAGGCTTGGGGTCATGACCCGTGCCGATCCATATGCGGTGATGCGTCCGTTGGGGGCGATGACAGCGGTGTCGACCGCACAATTGGCACCAAATTCAACCTCAACAATGTGATCCACGGGACGGCCTCCGTTTGCGGCCAGGATCTGGTCAGCCAGATCATCCTCAGCGTAACTCAGCACTGCCTCAGCTCCGGCACGCTGAACCCGTTCAAAATCCGCGGTCGAGCAGGTGGCAACCACCCGCGCGCCGCCCCATTTGGCCAGTTGCACCGCCAGCAGACCAACCGTCCCGGCGCCGCCTTGGATCAGCACCGTTTTGCCACCGACATCGCCGCCAGAAAACACTGTATGGGCCGCTGTAAGTCCAGGAATACCCAAGACTGCACCCTGTTGCAGGGTCAGCCCTGCGGGCAGAGGAACAGCCTGATTCGCGGATAGGGTGATCGAGCTGGCTGCGGTGCCATTTGAACGTTGCCACTGACCATTCCAGATCCAGACCTGCTCTCCGATCCGGGCCGGATCAACCCCCTCGCCCACCTCGGCGACCACGCCAGATCCGTCGCTATGCGGAACAATCACAGGATAGGGCAGTTCAGAGACGCCAGCACGGGCACCGGCCCTTGCCTTCACATCCGATGGGTGACGCCGGAATAGGCCAGTTCAACGCGCAGTTCGCCCCGCGCAGGCGCGATATCGGGCAGGTCCTCCAATTGCAGCACAGTTTCCGCCGGTCCAAATGCCCGATATGTGATCGCTTTCATGATGTGGCCCCTCTCACCCTATGCGACCGAGCGCCTGCGTCGGCAAGACCCGGCACCAGTCACCCCCGCAAAAGAACGAAGACGCGGCAGGCTTGCAAGCCCCCGCGTCTGCGTTGTTTTCGCCCGGTTTAAAGATCACCCGGCTGTCATCCTGTTCAGGCAGGAACGCCTGCAGATCTCAGCGCCTTGCTCCAGTCCTTGCCAAATGGGGCATTGGGGGCAGCATGGTCTTTCTCATAACGGGCGATATTGAACCCCGGCTGGACATCCAGCAAGGATTTCACCACATCCCGTGCCTTGGCCGTCTGACCCATGGACTGCAGGGCGATGGCCTTCGTCCGCAACGTTGCCGGGAACGTCGGGTTGGCCTGCAACGACCGATCCGCAAGGCTGACCGCGCGGTCATAGTTCTGCGCCCCAAGGTTGGCCGTAGCCGAAAGCGAATCGAAGTAATATCGCTGCGGCCCAAGCGGTGACAGGCGACGTGCGGCATCCGTCAGGCGCACGGCATCTTCCGGCTGATTCTGATAGGCAAGCGTTGTCCCCTTGAGCAGCAAGGCCAGGGCCTCGTTCGGGTTGTCCTTCAACGCAAGATCATAGGAATCCTGCGCCAGATCGAAGCGGAACATCAGGTGGCTCGCGATCAATCCGCGCACGGTCAACGCCAGCGAAAAGGATGGATCTTGCGCCAGTGCCGCCGCAATCAGCTGATTGGCCAGATGCGCATCCAATTGCCGGTCGGTCGAGAACCCCTTCTGCACACGCATCACGTGCCACATGGCCATCCACGTCAGAGCAACCGGATGCTGCACCTCACGCTCCAGCAATACAGCAAGAATTTCCTGCGCCTGATTGAACTGCGGCAGCTGCATGTCCTGCATCAGTGCAATCGCCGCCATCAGCAGCGTGTGGCTGTCATGTTTGGACAAGGGGCGAAAGCCAACCAGCCGCACCGACTCCCCCACAACCGTCCATCCGATCTGCGCAGTCACATCCCGCAATGCTGCGCTGCATCCACTGGTCAGTGATGCGAGGGACTCGGTGAAATCTCGGGACCAGATGACTCGCTCACGCTCGGCGTCATGCAAATCGACCTGAAGCCGATACGTCTGCCCGGTAACATTCACCGTTCCCGAAACCAGATAGTTGGCGCCCGCCATCGAGTAGACTTCGCTTGGCCGAATTTGGTGCGGATCAAACTGCCGCGAGGCCAAATATGACGTCACACAAAAGGCATGGCTGCGCGACAGATGGCGCACCAATTCCTCCGAGAGCAAGGCGCCAAGTGGTGATTTCGCATCTCCCGGCGCACGATGCACAAATGGCAGAACCGCAATTGGTGGCAGCAGGCTGTCAAGCACCGCGCGGCTGTAGTCCCGCAGCATTCCGGTCGCAGCCCGGTTCCGGGCATCGGCTCGCGTCAGCTCATTGCGCTGCTGTTCCAGCCAGACCGCGAACGTCGTTTCATGTGGAAGCTCGAACCCCTCCATGAAATCGCCTTTTCCCGGATCTGCATCCACCTCTATTTGGGACAGATCCAGTACCACACGCTCCCGATTGGCAGACAGCAAACGCGCGCAATCCGCTCCAAGATGTCGCCGAAGGGTCGACAGCGCTGTCCTCAGGCTGGCCTTGGCCTGTTCTGGCTGCGCCAAACTCCACAGTGTACGCTCAAGAAAGGCCCGCGTTCGGACCCCGCCCTCTGCGGTAGACAAAAGTGCCAATAATGCTTGGTGCTTTGAGCCGAGGAGAACACTCTCTCCATCGGGCAGAAAAACTCCAAACGCGCCAAACTGGCGAATTCTAAGTTTATTTTCCATATCCCAACCCATTATCTCTAGCAATTCAACCGAGACCTAAACCCCCTTATCCCGACCAAATTGATTACCCACAAATTAACCATCTCACAGGAATCAATAAAAGTCACCATAAATAATACAACCTAAAGGGTTTCAAAGTGTTTGAATAACGAACTTTTGTAGCAACGCCAACCTACCCGGATATTGGTTGGCAAGCACCCATGCCAGAGCACTCCATCTATGTGCGACGTAGATCGGGACGGAGGGGTGGAATCGAAATCCAGGCGCCATGTTCGTCTCAGCAACCGATGCAAACCAACAACGGGCAACAGGCAGAAAGAGCTTACAGTTCAAGGAACAGGTCATATCTGACCCGCCCCCATTTCATGTAGCTTCAACAAATCAGCATTTGCACGCAAAGGTTGTTTTTGAATTAAGCGCCCGGCACAAATCGATACCCATCGCCGGAGGCCTCGACATACCCAACGCCATTCTCTGGCAGATGATAGCCCACAACCAACAGCTGTTCAGCGGCCAATTGCTGTAGCAGCTGCTGCCGCACCTGCGCTGCGGCAACGGGATCCTGATCCGACGCAAGCTCCCAGCCCGGTTCAGAAAAACTGACATGGGCGTTGGTAACCGCATCCCCCAAGACCATAACTCTGTCGGAACCACGGGCGACCTCAAACGACATATGGCCGGGCGAATGGCCAAAAGTGGCCCGCGCAGCAACGCCAGGAAGGATCTCGGCACCATCGTCAAACAGGGTGATCCCCTCTGCCAATACCTCCATCCGGCGACGCGCACCGACGGCCATGGATGCCCTTTCCTCGCCAATCGTCTCGACCGTCGCCGGATCAAACCAATAGTTCCATTCCTGACGTCCCATCAAATGCTTTGCGTTGCCAAAAAGCGGATCATCAAAATCGTCCAGAACTCCCCAGAGGTGATCCGGGTGACAATGGGTAAAGACAACATGGGTAATATCCTCAGGGCTAATGCCAACCGCAGCCAGAGCATCCGGCAATTGCCCTGTCCCATGCTGAAAGGCTGGCCCGGCCCCCGCATCGAAAAGAACAATGCGATCCGCGTCACGCAGAAGCGTGATATTGATCGGCGGCGTCAGCGGATCGTCAGGCGTCATCCCATGCTCTGCCAGAACCGGGGCAAGCATGGCGGGATCCAGATCACCGTATAGGAACGACGGTGGCAGACGCATCTGACCATCGGACAGGCTGAGAATCTCCGCACCACCAAGCGAGACTCTGGTCTCAGACCAAACGCGACTCGCTGGCAACAAAGCCATGCCCCCGCCCAGCCCCTGCACAAAACGCCGTCTTGTCACTGTCATGATCTGCCTCCCTCGACACGCTCTCATGATATTCAAATATGTGCATGAAATGAAGCCCGGTCAGACCTGATATCTCGGATTGTTTTCGCGGAACAAAAAAGAGCCTGCAGATTACGGTCTGCAGGCTCTTTGGTTTTCATTGCGAGAATACGGCTTACTTCCGGCTCAACTCTTTCCAGACGCCGTTTTCGACAACCGAAATAACAATGACATCGGCACCGCGATGATCATCAGGACCATAGGTGATTTGTGTGTCAGTCAGCGCATCAAAGAAATCGAGGCTTTCCATCCCCTTGATGAAGCTCTCATGCGTCAGCTCGGGGCCCGCCGCCTCCAGCGCGTTCACCACGGTATTGGCAGCGCTATATCCAAGCATGGCAAAGCCACCGGCGGGCTGGCCGAACTTGGCCTCATAGTCCGCCATAAACTTGGCGGGCACTTCATCTTCGGCCCGGGCGATCAGATCGGCCCAGCCTGCCGCCGCATATAACCCGTCTGTCACGCCGCCTGGTACGGCGGCCACCACCTCAAGAAATCCGGCAGAGGTGTTGAGGAATTTCACATCTGTCCAGCCCAGTTTCTTGGCAGTGCCAACCACGGTGATCCCCTGCCGCACGCCAAGCGCCATGGTGACGACATCGCACCCTTCCGCCTTCAGCTTGGTGAGGGAGCCAACAAAATCCAGCTCATCCGGTTTATGCGTCGTCTCAGCAGCGAAGCGCAGGCCCAGGTCGGCAGCGATATCCGCACTGCCCTCCTTGATCTCCTTGCCAAAGTCGGACGGGATATACATGGAGCAGACTTCCTTGGCATCGAACTCCTCTGCCAGATATCTCACCCCGGCCTGCACCTGATCATAGTAGCTGGAAAAGCCGATGAATTTATTGTCCACTGGGTCCTGCAGCATCTGTCGCGCAGCGGTCAGCGGGCTGATGTTGGGAATGCCCTTCGGGTCGAGCAGTTTAAAACCGGCGATATTCATCGGTGTGCCAAGCGACAACAGCATCGCAAACACCTGATCGCGGTTCAGAAGCTTATTGTAGCCCTGCATCGCCCTCGGGATCTGGTAGCCATTGTCTTCCACCACGAAACGGATCTGACGGCCATGGACCCCGCCATTTGCATTGGCTTCCTCGAAACGCAGATTGGCGCCATTTACCGCAGGCACGCCCACCGCGGCAAAGATCCCGCTTAGGTCATTGACTGACCCCAGCACGATTTCGCTGTCGCTGACGCCCTGAGTGTCCGCCATCGCCTGCGGCGCAAGCCCCGCTGCCAGAGCTACCCCGACAAGCTTCGCTGTCCATGTCTTCATCTGCGCTTACTCCCTTGTGTCCCCCGGCGCGGATGCGCCCGTTATGTCAGTACATCTGGTCAATCAGGTTCTTGTGCTTTTTCTCCACCAGCCCGCGTTTCAGCTTCATCGTTGCGGTCAGCTCGTCATCCTCAGCTGTCAGCAGGACATTGATCAGGCGAAAATCCTTGATCTGTTCGACGCGCGCAAAATCCCTGTTCACCGCATCGACCTCGCCCCGGATCAGGTCAACCACCTGTTCCGCCGCACAGAGCGAGGCAAAATCACTAAACGGGATTTTTCGATCCTGGGCAAATTTCTCGACGTTCTCCTGATCAATCATAATCAGGCAGGTCAGGAATTTACGCCGATCACCAATCACCACTGCATCGGAAATATAGTGGCTGAATTTCAACCGGCTCTCGATTTCCGCCGGGGTGATATTCTTCCCACCAGCGGTGATGATAATGTCCTTGATCCGCCCGGTGATGGTTAAGAAACCTGCATCATCCAGCTGTCCGACGTCGCCTGTGCGCAACCAGCCGTCCTCGGTATAGGTTTCAGCGGTTTTTTCAGGCTTGTTCCAGTAGCCTTGGAAATTGTTCAGCCCCCAAAGCTGAATTTCGCCATCCGGCGCGATGCGGATCTCGACGCCCGGCACGGCCTGACCAACGGTGCCCGGACGATGCGACAAAACCCGATTGGCTGCGGTCAGCCCCGCGTTTTCGGTCATCCCGTAACCTTCGATCAGAGGCACCCCGATCGACCAGTACCAGCGCAGCAACTCAGGTGAGATCGGTGCCGCCCCCGTACCGCCCCGGCGCAACCGGTCCAGCCCCAGCATTCGCCGCAGATTCCGCAGGACCAGCAGATCCCAGATACGGTAGCGCAGCGCGATGCCGCTCGGGACAGGTTTCGCGGCCAGCACATAGTTGGCCCGCGCCGCGCCCGCCGCCACAGCCCGGTTAAAGGCCCAGCGACCCAGCCAGGTCGCCTCCTGCGCCAGCACCAGAACGCGGGAATAGACTTTCTCCCAGACACGCGGCACCGCAAAGAAGGTTGCAGGCGAGACCTCCTGAATATTGTCAAAGACCGTCTCCGGGCTTTCGGCGAAATTGACCGTACTGCCCGCCGCCATCGGCAGATAGACCGAGACGTTGCGCTCAAGAATATGGCACAGCGGCAGGAAACACAGCTGTTCATCCGTGGCATAACACTCCAGCGACCGCGCGCCCGACTCCATCGTGGCCAGAATATTCTCATGGCTCAGCATGGCGCCCTTAGGCAGACCCGTGGTGCCGGAGGTATAGATCAGCAGCGCAGTGTCATCCGGTCGAGATCGCGCCACCGCATCCTCAAACCCGGTTGGATTGGCGATTTTATAGGCTGCCCCCTGATCATAGAGCTGATCGAGAAACAGACATTTTTCATGCCGGAGATCATGCAGCCCGTCGCGGTCCAGAATGATCACCCAGCGCAGGTGCGGAACCTCCGCCTCAATCTCCAGAAACTTGTCCAGCTGTTCGTCATTCTCCACCACCAGAAACCGGCTGCCGCTGTCATTGACCAGATAGGCCAGTTGCTGGGCTGAATCCGTGGTGTAGACCCCCGAGGCAATTGCCCCGGCGCCCTGAATACCCATATCGAGGTAGAGCCATTCCTTGCGATCTTCGCTGAGGATTGAGACAACTTCGCCGCGCTCCAACCCAAGCGCCATCAGGCCGAGGCCGATCTTCTCAGCGTGGTCCCAATAGTCCTGCCAGGAATAGGCCTTCCAGATGCCCATGTCCTTCTCTCGGTGCGCGGTGCGGGGACCAAGCGTGCGGCAGCGCAGTGCAAAGAGCTTCGCCACTGTATCGCAGCGATCCACCATGACCGGCCGTTGTCCGGGCGTCGCGTTGTAGCTGGCACCGTTCAGCACGACCTGAGGCAACGGGGCCGTTGCCCCATCCTGCTCTGCTCTGCGATCTGCCGCCACCACTGTCTGTGTCACCGTTATCCCCATCCGCGCTTGAACCCATGTTTTTGCGCCTGTTCAGGCCTCTTGGTCAGCGCCATGTCTTCTTGCGCTTCCAGCGTTTTTCACTGCGTTGGCCCGCCTCCTGATGGCCCAGATAAAAGGATTTGATATCCTCGCTTTCCATCAGCCGGTCGGCGCTGCCGTCCATGACAATGCGCCCGATTTCCATGACATAACCGACATGAGCCAGTTCAAGCGCGATACGCGCGTTCTGTTCCACCAACATCATGGTCACCCCCTCATCACGGTTCAGCCGTTTGAGGATGCCAAAAATTTCCTGCACCAGTAGCGGCGACAGCCCCAGGCTTGGCTCATCCAGAAGCATGATCCGCGGGCGCAGCATAAGGCCGCGACCAATCGCCAGCATCTGCTGCTGACCGCCGGACAACGTCCCGGCCTCCTGGTGGCGCCGCTCTGCCAGAATGGGAAAATAGTCAAACACCATCTGGCGATCACGCTCGATCTCCGCTTGATCCCGGCGGGTGTAGGCGCCCAGTGTCAGGTTTTCCTCAACAGTCAACAGGGGGAAAACCTCCCGTCCCTCCGGCACATGCACGATGCCGCGCCGGACAATGCGGTGTGGCTCCTCGCCTTGGATCTCTTCACCATCAAAGCTGACACAGCCCTTTTCAGGATCCATGATCCCAGAAATTGTCTTTAGCAGCGTCGATTTCCCAGCCCCATTTGCTCCCAGAACAGTAACGATCTGACCAGCCTCCACCGACAGGGAGACACCGCGAATGGCCATGATGGGGCCGTAGAAACTCTCCAGATTGCGGATGTCCAACAAGGCTGCACCCATCACACCGCCCCCGCGCCCAGATAGGCCTCAATCACCGCAGGATTGGCCTGAACCTCAGCCGGGGTTCCTTCCGCCAATTTGGCGCCATCCGCCAGCGCCAGCACCCGGTCCGATACGCTGGAGACCAGCCCCATGTCGTGCTCCACCATAAGCACGGTGATCCCCATCTGCTTGCGAATATCATCAATCCACCAGCGCATATCCTGTGTCTCTTCAACCGACAGGCCGGAGGCGGGCTCATCCAAGAGCAAAAGCCGTGGGCCGGACGCCAGCGCGCGGCCCAGTTCAACCACCTTGCGCACCCCATAGGGCAACCCGGCGATCATCTTGTCGCGGTAGGCCTGCAGGTCGAGGAAGTCGATCACCTCCTCCACCGCGGCCCGGTGGCGGCGCTCTTCGCGCCGGACGCGCGGAGAAAAGAACAGCTCTTCCATCAGCGTGCTACGCCGGTGGCGATGCCGCCCGACCAGCAGGTTCTGCAACACGGTCGCATGGTCGAACAGCTCGATATTCTGGAACGTGCGCGCAATGCCCAAGTCGGCCACCGCATCGGCTTTGGACTGCAGCAGGTCCTGCCCGTCAAAACTCAGACGGCCCGAATGCGGTTGGTAAAACCGGGAAATCAGGTTGAAAACCGTCGACTTACCCGCGCCGTTGGGGCCGACAATGGCATAGACCTCCCCCTCCTCCACCGAGAAGCTGAGATCGTTCACCGCCACCACGCCGCCAAATTTCAGCGTTGCATGTTCAATCTCCAACAGGCTCATCTGAGGCGCTCCGTCTTGAGATAGGATTTCTGGCGGCGGAACATGTCCTTGCGAGCAAAGGGGAACAGCTCAAACCAGATGCGGATCTTCAGCCAGCGCCCATAGAGGCCCATTGGTTCAAACAGGATGAACAGGATCAGGATCATCCCGAAGACGCCGGTTTCCAGCCCCGGAATGGCAACACCACTGCCCAGAACGCTGTCTTTGAGGATCGACAGCCCCTGCGGCAGGAACGCAACCACCACCGCGCCAAAGAACGCGCCATGGATGGATCCAAGCCCCCCGATGACGATCATCATCAACAAGGTGATGGAGATCACCAGGGAAAATGTCTCGTTGTTGAAAGCGCCCGCGTAATAGCCCATCAACGCCCCGGCCCACCCGGTGATCATGCAGCTCAGCCCGAAAGCGGTCGCCTTGGTGCGGGCGATATGAACCCCCATCGCGGTGGCGCTGACCTCACTGTCGCGCACTGCGGCAAAGGCCCGGCCAAGCGGTGAGCGCAGCAGGTTTCGATAAAACAACGTGCAGATTACCGTGACACCGAGCACAAGATAGTAGAACCGGACCGGCATCGTCCAACGCTCGATCTCAATACCGAAGAGGCGGATCACATCAGGGAACTTGCCCGAGACACCACCGGTCCAGGGTTCCAGCAAAACGATGATATCATCGGCAAGGATCGACAGGGCAATCGTCGCGATAGCAAGGTAGATCCCGTGCAGACGCAGCGCCGGAATGGCGATGATGCCCCCGACGATCCCGGTAATCACCCCAGCCAGCGGAAACGCCACCACAAATGGCAGCCCTTGTTCGATCAGGATTGTATTGGCATAGCAGCCAATTGCCAGAAACGCGGCGTGGCCAAGGCTGGCCTGACCGGTCTGACCGGTCAGCAACATCAGCCCCAGTCCGGCGATCGCCCAGATCAGAACATTTGTGACTTCGCCAATGTAGAACTCATTGATCAGCAGCGGCAGCGCCAGTGCCAATGCGATCAATGCGCCATAAACGATGAGGCTGTGACGGTCGGGAAACAGGCGGATATCGTGGTCGTAGCTGGTTTTGAACTGGATCCGCATGGCTTCAGACCTTCTTTGTGCGGACTTGGCTGAACAGGCCATGTGGGCGGAACACCAGCACGGCGAGCAACAGCACGTAGGGGGCAATCTGGGAATACCCAGCCGCGAGGTATCGCGCGGCAAAGGGTTCAATGACACCCACGATCAACCCGCCTGCCAAGGCACCGGGCAGCGAGCCGAAACCGCCGATGACCGCTGCAGCAAAGGCCTTGATCCCAAGTAGCCCCGCATTCGGATCAATCGCCCCTTTGGAGGCAAAGAGAATGCCCGCAACCGCTGCGGTTGCCCCCGAGAGCCCCCAGATCAGCCCCTGCACCCGTTTGACAGGAATGCCCATGAAATACGCCGCCATCTGGTTCTGACTGGCCGCCTGCATCGCCAGCCCCAGCTTGGTGCGCTGAAAGAACTGATAGAGTGACCAGGTCAGCAGCACGGTCACAATGATGATCGCCAGATCCGCCAAGCCCAGAACAACCCCTGCGAGTTGCACATCACCTAGGGCAAGCGGGCTCTCTAGCGTTTGCGGTTCATGCCCCCAGATGGCACCCGCGAAAAACCGGATGACAAAGCCGAGCGCGATGGTCAGGATGACCACCGCCGTCTGGTTCTGGCCGAAGAGATGGCGCAGGATCACCAGATCCAGCAGATACCCGAGCCCGCCCATGATCGCGATCGACAAGGGCGCGGCCAACCAAAACGGCAGATGCAGATATTCGGCGCTGGTCAGCCCCAGCGTGACAAAGGCGCCGAGCATCATGAAATCGCCCTGCGCGAAATTGACCGCTTCGGTCGCCTTGTAGATCAGCACAAAGCCAAGCGCAATCAGGCCGTAAACACAGCCGTTCGCAAGCCCGCTGACCAGCAGCTGCACTCCGTCCAAAATGTCCTCCCCTGCCCGTTCAGGGCGGTTTTCGCGTATTTTTGCACGATGCAGGCCTCCTCAAGCCTGCTCGTTACCGCGATTAAACCCAGAGTAGAGAGATACATTTTCACCTGTCAATCCACGCGACCCTGCGTCAGGGCCAGAAAAACAGGCTATCAGATTCGCAGAAAGCACCTAACATTCGCGTCGGATCAACCGGCCACAGCATCACCAAAATAGGTCGTGTCGTCGCGGTCAGCTGCAGACGTTTTTCAGTGCAGCGCAGAATCTAGCAGCGGCTGGGGACAGGCGATGTTCACTACGCAGGCACAGCCCCACTGGCCCACGGGTGCTGTCCGTATCCAAGGGCAGTGCCACCAGAACGCCGCTGGCAAGATCGGACCTCACAACGCCGTGGCTGATCACCCAGATGGCCTGATGGGCCAACGCGAATTGGCGACCAAACGTCGACGACACCGTCTCGATAGGCGCATCGGGCATCGGGATGCCCTGCTCCAGGAACATCCGCTCAACTGAGGAACGTATGATCGACGCAGGCGGCGGCATCAGCACCGGGTATTTGCCGAACAGGGCATCCGGCAGATGTGCAGCATCCAACCTTGTCAGCGGGTGGTCCGGCGCCACAACCACCGTGACCCGCTCGCGAAACAGCGGATCGAAATCCAAGCCGACCATGTTTTCAGGCGCAGGCAAACGCCCCACCACGACGTCCAGCTCTCCGCGTCGCAACAGATCGAGGAGATATTGATTGTCACCTGACATCACCGAAAACCGGTTGCGCCCGCCTTGCTCCCAGATACTGGCCAGCGCGTCTGGCACCACTGTGGCCGATACCGTTGGCAAAGCCCCAATGGTAACTTTCGATCCTTCCGCCGCATCCAGCCCGCGCAGCAGATCAACACCATCACGCGTCAGTGCCAAGCTGCGTCCGGCATAGTCCCGAAACATCTCACCATAGGCAGACAGACGAATACCGCGTCCATGCTTCTCCACCAACGGCTTCTCACAGACCGCTTCCAGCTCACGCAGAGCGCGCGTCACCGCCGGTTGGGTCATACCCAACCGCTCCGCAGCCTGGGTGACGCTCATCTTTCGCGCAACCTCAACGAAGACCTCCAGATGGCGGAGTTTCAACTGAGACGAAAGACGCATATCATTTTCGACATAAAACTATCCATATTGCAGGATTATACAGACCAATTACGATATGAGATAACACATAGCGAATGGAGAAGCAGATGCGCAAGCCACAGTATGACGCAGGTCAGAACATTCGCCGAGAGGTCTTGGGAGCCGCCCATGTCACCAACGCAGATGCGGCCACAACCCCGTTGGACGCGCCGTTTCAGCAGCTGATTACCGAAGCCGCGTGGGGCACGGTCTGGGCTTCAGATCAGATCAGCCGCCGCGAGCGGTCTATGCTGACTCTGGCGCTCTTGGCAGCGCTCGGCAATTTTGACGAGATCCCGATGCACATACGCGCAACCGCAAACACAGGGGCAACGCCCGAGGATATTGCAGAAGTTTTTCAGCATGTCGCCATTTATGCCGGGGTGCCACGCGCCAATCATGCGTTGAAGCTCGCCAAGACAACCTATGCCGAGATGGCCGCCGAAAAAGAGGCCACAGACAACCATGCAGGAGACAGCCATGACGCCCCCTGATTACTTCTCCCGCGACCGCCGCTGGCACCCGCCCGCTTTTACACCGGACTACAAAACATCGGTTAGCCGGTCACCGCGATTGCCCCTGCTCAGTCTGGAGAACACGGCGAGCGAAATCACCGGCCCGACCTTTGCGCCAACTGACATCGCAGAAGGCGATAACGATCTTCTAACCAATTTCGCGCGTGATGGCGGCAGTCCGATCGGCGAGCGGATCCTGCTGCATGGCCGGGTCTTGGACGAAAACGCACGACCTGTCCCCAACACGTTGGTCGAAATCTGGCAGGCCAATGCCTCCGGCCGGTACCGGCACAAGAAAGACGGCTATTTGGGCGCGTTAGATCCGAATTTCGGCGGCTGCGGCCGGGTGCTGACAGATGACAATGGCGCCTATGCCTTTCGCACGGTGAAACCGGGAGCCTATCCCTGGCGCAACGGTATCAACGACTGGCGTCCTGCGCATATCCACGTTTCGGTCTTCGGCAGCGCCTTTGCCCAGCGCCTGATCACCCAGCTTTACTTCGAAGGCGACCCGCTGATTGCCCGCTGCCCCATTGTCAGCACCATCCCGGATCCAGTCGCCGTACAGCAGTTGATCGCGCGGCTCGATATGAATGAAACCCGCCCACTGGATATGATCGCTTATCGGTTCGACATCGTTCTGCGCGGACGTCGGTCGACGATGTTCGAGAACCGAATGGAGGGGAACTGATGACGTCGCTGAAGGAAACACCCTCACAAACTGCAGGGCCTTATGTCCATATCGGTCTGGCTCCCGGCGCTGCCGGGTTTGACATCTACGAGACCGAGCTGGGGCAGGATATCGCGGGCCCAGAGGCCAAGGGCCAGCGCATCCGCATCGAAGGCCAGGTTCTGGATGGCACTGGCGCCCCGCTGAAGGATGTGTTGCTCGAGGTCTGGCAGGCCAACGCCAAGGGGATATATGCGCACCGGGAGACGCCCCAACCGGAAGGGAAGCCGCAACAGGTCGAGGCCGGGTTCCGGGGCTGGGGGCGCGTGATTTCAGATTTTGATACCGGCGACTGGCAGTTTGAAACCGTGAAACCCGGTCCGGTTCACGGCCGCGGCGGCCAAATGATGGCGCCCCATATCAACATCTGGATTGTGGCGCGCGGCATCAACGTTGGTCTGAATACCCGGCTCTACTTCGAGGAAGAGCATGAAGCGAACGGTAACGACCCTGTGCTGAAGCTGATCGAGCAGACCGCTCGACGCAGCACTCTCCTCGCCCGGAGGCAGATGCAAGCAGACACGGGCACCGCCGAAACGCCTTTAGTCTATCGCTTCGACATTCATCTACAGGGACCGGATGAAACCGTGTTCTTTGATATCTGAGGAGGCTGATCATGAACAATCCTTGCATCATCTGCGTCGCCATTACCGGCTCTGTTCCGCGCAAAGCTCATAATCCGGCCGTACCAATCAGCATTGAAGAGCAGATCGAAAGCACCCACGAGGCCTACGAAGCCGGTGCCAGCATCGCGCATTGCCATGTCCGGCTTGAGGATGAGACGCCGACCTCGGATCCCGACCGCTTCGCCCGGCTCATGGGCGGGATCCGTCATCACTGCCCTGATATGATCATCCAGCTGTCGACTGGCGGGCGGTCAGGGGCCGGGCGCGAACGCGGCGGCATGTTGTCGCTGCGACCGGATATGGCCTCGCTCTCTGTCGGCTCCAACAACTTCCCGACCCGCGTCTATGAGAACCCACCGGATCTGGTGGACTGGCTGGCGGCACAGATGCTGGCGTATGACGTCAAACCGGAGATTGAGGCCTTTGACCTCTCACACATTCACCAGGCAGTGGCGATGTCACGGGACGGTCGACTGAAGGCCCCGCTTTATGTGCAGTTCGTACTGGGTGTCAAAAACGCGATGCCGGTGGACCGCGACGTCTTCGATTATTACGTGAAGACCATACAGCGGCTTGCTCCGGACGCGCAGTGGTGCGCCGCTGGGATTGGTGCCGGTCAGCTGGACGTCAACGAATGGGCCATCGCAGCGGGTGGTCACACACGCACCGGGCTGGAGGACAATCTGCGGCTGGACCGCCATACGCTTGCGCCCTCCAACGCCGCATTGGTGCGCCGCGCCGCAGATCTATGTGATCGCTACAACCGCCCTGTGGCAACATGCGCCGAAGCCCGTGCCATTTTAGGTCTGCGCGCTGCCAACTGCTGAGACCCTTCGTGCACAACCTCTTGGGCCGGGGTTGTCGCAGGCCCTCCGCTCGCCCCTCTTTCGGCTGTTTTATGCTGAGGATTGCGGACGCGGCGTCAGGCGGCTCTCCCCTCTTGTTTGCGCGGATAGCGCACCTTATCTCGTTGATGCGCGCGACGCATTCGCAGCAAGAGCCGCTCCTCCCTCGGCTGCTGTTGCCCCACTGCCTGACCCTCCCGAGTTGCATAGGGCCTCGAATGCGCCGCGCGTCACCTCACATCGCAAACATCGCCTGATCTGATTGAACCACCCGATTACTCACCCGTTTCAGGCGGCTGTGACAGATCACGCAGAATGGGGCAGTCAGGCCGATTGTCACCTGCGCAACAGGTCACCAGCTCCGACAGCGTATCCCGCATCGCTTCAAGATCGGCGATCTTGATATTGATCCTATCGAGATGCTCCTGAGCCAATTGTTTCACATCGGCACTGGCCCGACTCTCATCCTCATAAAGCGCAAGCAGAGTCCGGCAATCTTCGATGGTAAAGCCAAGCGCGCGGGCGCGGCCCAGAAACGCCAGCTTGTGCAGGTCGGTCTCCGCAAAACAACGATAGCCATTATCACTGCGCCGCGGTTTGATCAGACCAATGTCTTCGTAGTAGCGAATGGTCTTGGCCGGCAGGCCAGAGCGGCTGGCCACATCACCAATGTTCATGGTCGCACCTCTTTCATCTGCTGCGCGGGTGTTGGATCCGCCGGTGTCTCTGACTGATCTATGTCCGACCGCAGCCCACGCAAGCGCAGCGCGTTGCTGAGCACAAACACGCTGGACAGCGCCATCGCACCGGCTGCCAGCCCTGGTGACAAAAGCGGCCCGCCAAAGGGTACAAGCACGCCCGCAGCCACAGGCACCAGCAGAATATTGTAACCAAAGGCCCACCCCAAATTCTGCCGGATATTGCGCAACGTCGCCCGGCTGATCTTAATTGCGTTGACCGCCCCGCGCAGGTCACCAGAGACCAGGACGATATCAGCTGTCTCAATCGCCACATCGGTACCGGTGCCGATTGCAATCCCGACGTCTGCCGCCGCGAGGGCCGGGGCGTCATTGATCCCGTCACCAACGAAGGCAAGGGCCCCGTGTTGCTTCTGCAGCGCCTCCAGTGCGCTCACCTTGTCACCGGGCAGACAGTTCGCTTCAACGATCTCAATCCCCAGATCATCAGCGATAGACTGCGCCGTGACCGCCCCATCGCCGGTCAGCATCGCAACCTTCAGCCCCTGCGCGGCCATGGCTTTCACAGCGGCACGGCTGCCCTCTTTGACGGGATCGGTTACGGCCACCAACCCGGCCAGGCGCCCATCAACTGCCGCATATAGCGTGGTTGCACCGCGCGCGGCGAGACTCTCAGCCTCCACCTCAAATGGCGCACAGGAAATCCCCTCACGCGTCATCAGTCGCGCAGCCCCGATAAGAACCAGCTGGCCCGCTACAGTCGCCCGCAAACCATATCCTGGGATGGCCTCGACCTCTGTCGCCTGCGGGATATCCGCCCCCGCTGCCGCTGTTATGGCCCGTGCGATCGGATGTTCCGACTGGGCCTCCGCCGCCGCCAGCAGCGGCAGCAGCCCGGCCCTGTCAAACCCGTCGGCACAGCGCAGCATGGTCAGTGTCGGGCGGCCTTCCGTCAGGGTGCCTGTCTTATCCAAAGCAACCACGCGCGTATCCTGCAGCCGTTGCAGAGCATCTCCCTTGCGAAACAGCACGCCCATCTGCGCCGCACGTCCAATCCCAACCATGATTGACGTTGGCGTCGCCAGCCCCATTGCACAGGGGCAGGCGATGATCAGCACAGACACCCCCGCAACCAGCGCCAAGGGCAGGGCCGGGTCCGGGCCGAACAGCAGCCAGACAGCGACCGTCAGCGCCGCAATCACGATCACCGCCGGGACAAACCACAGTGTCACACGATCCACCAGCGCCTGCACCGGCAGTTTGGCACCCTGCGCCTGCTCCACCATGCGCACGATCTGCGCCAGCAGCGTATCGGCGCCGACATGGGTGGCGCGATAGTCCAAAACCGCAGCCCCATTGATGGTGCCCGCCGTCAGCACATCGCCATCCGCTTTCTCCAAGGGAACCGGTTCTCCCGTGATCATGCTCTCATCAACAAAGGAGCGTCCGGTCAAAACCGTGCCATCCACGGCAATCCGCTCACCCGGTCGCGCCCGCAGATGATCGCCGACGCGCAGCTCCGAGACCGGACGCTCCTCCGCCTTGGTGCCCGTAACAAGCAACGCGACCTTGGGCTGCAGCCCGACCAAAGCACGGATCGCAGCGCCGGTGCGCCCCTTCGCGCGGGCCTCCAGCCAGCGCCCGAGCAGGATCAGGGTGACGATCACCGCTGCCGCCTCGTAGTAGACATTGGCGGTTCCCGCAGGCAACAGGCCCGGGGCAAAGGTTGCCACCACCGAATACCCATAAGCAGCCGCGGTCCCGATCGCCACCAGCGCATTCATATCCGGCGCAGCGCGCAGCAGCGCAGGCACCCCCTGGCGGTAGAACCGCAGACCGGGACCAAACAACACCAGTGTTGTCAGCAGAAATTGCAGAATATGGCTGTTTCCGGTGCCAATGCTGCGCGCAACCCAATGGTGCAGCGCAGGGATCATATGGCCACCCATCTCAATCAAGAAGACCGGTAGCGTCAGGGCCGCGGCGATAAGGAATTCCCAGCCAAGACGCTGAATTTCCGCTTCCTTTTCAACCTTCAGGCTATCGGCGTCACTTTGCGTGTTCCCGATAGGGGTCGCGGGATAACCTGCGTGCTTGCTGGCCTTCAGCAGATCCTCCGCAGTCAGCACCCCGGCCAGATAGGTCACATGGGCCTGCTCCTGTGCAAGGTTCACGTCTGCCGAAACCACCCCGTCGACCTTTTGCAGAGCGCGTTCGACGCGACCAACGCAGCTTGCGCAGGTGAGACCGCTGACCTGCAACTCAATCGTCGCTTCTGCCGCCGGGTATCCGGCCGTTTTCAAGGCTCCGCGCAGACCCTCCGCCGATACCTCGGACGAACCAACAACGCGCGCCTTGCTGGTTGCCAGATTGACGGACGCGTCCTTCACCCCTGGCACCGCAGCCAACGCCCGCTCTGCCCGGCCAACACAGCCCGCACAGCTCAGGCCGGTCACCTCAATAGTCCGCTCCCTGACATGTGATTCTTCCATGGCTGACACCTTCCAGACATTGTCATTAAGACCATATCTTTGCTGATATGGGGCTTCCAGTCACAGGAATGTCAAGAGCCTATCCGCATGAAATTCAAACCTTCGACATCGAAGCCCCCCCTGAGCGCCAACTGCCTTAGGGATGACGGGAACGGATGTCCCGCTGTCGCATTTTTTCAGGGCGCGGTCGATCAGCATCGTTAGACTGGCGACAGCAAGAAATGCACATCCCGCGGCGGCGGGTGGTTTACGCCCCCCCAACGGGTCTGCCAATATGCGGCTCAGCGCAATTGGCGCCTGCCGTCACAGACAGAACAAAGGAATTTCACCATGATACGCACTCGCGCCGCTGTGGCCGTTGCCCCGGGCAAACCGCTGGAGATTATGGAGGTGAACCTCGAAGGCCCGAAAAAGGGCGAGGTGCTGGTCGAAATCAAGGCAACTGGCCTTTGCCACACGGATGAGTTCACCCGCTCCGGTGATGATCCCGAGGGGATCTTTCCGGCAATTCTGGGCCATGAGGGTGCCGGCGTCGTGGTCGAAGTTGGCGAAGGCGTGACCAGCCTGGAAGTGGGCGACCATGTGATCCCGCTTTACACGCCGGAATGCCGCGAATGCGAATACTGCCTCAACCCCAAGACCAACCTGTGTCAGGCGATCCGCTCAACGCAAGGACAAGGCCTGCTGCCCGACGGCTCCACACGGTTCTCGATGCTGGATGGCACGCCGATCTACCACTACATGGGGTGCTCCACCTTCGCCAACCACACCGTGGTGCCCGAAATCGCCCTGGCCAAGATCCGCAAAGACGCCCCTTTCGACAAGGTCTGCTACATCGGTTGCGGTGTCACAACGGGTATCGGCGCGGTGATCAACACCGCCAAGGTAGAAATCGGCTCACGCGCGATTGTCTTTGGTCTCGGCGGGATTGGCCTCAACGTGATTCAGGGCCTGCGCCTGGCCGGTGCGGATCAGATCGTCGGTGTGGACCTCAACCCCGGCAAAGTCGAGATGGCCACGCAGTTTGGCATGACCGATTTTGTGAACCCGGCTGAGGTTGACGGCGATCTGGTCGCTCATCTCGTGGAGCTGACCAAAGGTGGCGCAGATTACACCTTTGATGCCACAGGCAATGTACAGGTGATGCGGACCGCGCTTGAGGCCGCGCATAAGGGCTGGGGCGAGAGCATCATTATCGGCGTTGCACCGGCAGGTGCCGAAATCTCCACCCGTCCGTTCCAGCTGGTCACCGGCCGCAGCTGGCGCGGCACCGCCTTCGGCGGCGCGGCCGGGCGGACGGATGTGCCCAAGATTGTGGACTGGTATATGGACGGCAAGATCGAAATCGACCCGATGATTACCCACAAGCTGTCTCTTGATGAAATCAACCACGGATTCGACCTGATGCATGAAGGCAAATCGATCCGCGCCGTCGTCGAATTCTGATCCTGCATCGTAAATAAGACACGACAGACAAGACCATGACGCAGGCCACCCGGCCTGCGTTTTCATTTAGGCTGCGCATCCGCCGAATCCGGATCAGACCTGCCGACAGGGCTGGCGGCAAGGTTCAACCACAGGCATAATCAACCTCACATGCTCCGCTTTGGCCGAGGAACCGGATTGAAACTGCACGCTATTGATATCTCCAAGAGTGAGTCTGCCGCGACGATCATTTTTCGCGCCCTGCAGAAGGCGATCATCACCGGCGAGCTCTCTGACGGCACGCCCCTGCGACAGGATGAAATCGCCAAGGCCTTTCGCACCTCGCGCTTTCCCGTACGCGAAGCCATCGCCCGTTTGGAACAACAGGGGTTGGTCACCTCCCAGCGCTACAAAGGAGCGGTGGTCGCGACCCTGTCGATGCAGGATGCCTCCGAGATTTTTAAACTGCGCGCGAAACTTGAAGCCGATATTATCCGCGCCGCGGTTGCCAATATGACGCAAGAGATCACGGATCAGGCCCATGCGCATCTGGATGCCTTTGCGGCCTGCAATGATCCGATGCAATGGGGACCGCTGAACCGGCAATTCCACGGCACGCTCTACAGCGTCAGCGGCCTGCCCTACCATGTCGAAGTCGTCGAGGGCGCGATGGATCGTATTGACCGCTACCTGCGGGCGCAATTGATCATGAGCGACGGCATGGCCCGCAGCGACCAGGAACATCGCGCTATTATCCGCGCCTGCGAGGAGCGCGATGCTGAACAGGCCGCCCGGCTCACGGCAGAACATATACTGACGGCCAAAATCTCACTTGAGGAGCAATTGCGGGCTCAGATCCCCTGATCCAGCCTCATTCCCCTGCATCGACTGCCGCAAGACTGACATCGTATCCCCATAGCCTGCGCAGATGCTTCAGCACCTCGTCGCGGTCCTCCTCCGACAGGTGGATTCCGTCCCGCACAGTATGGGTCAGTTTCAGCTCGCGGTCCCCCTTCAGATCGGCGTCCGTGACCTGAATATCAGGCTCTAAATAGGCCAGATCGTAAGAGTGCGCGAGATCCCGGCGCACGGAGCGATAGCCGGTTCGGTTGTGAATCTGGCTCACCACCAGATGTGATTGATCCGCATCATCCGCGAGTGTGAACAGCTTGAACTTGCGAATGAGATGCGGCGACAGAAACTGCTGGATGAAGCTTTCATCCCGGTAGTTGGCCCAAGCGTCCCGCATCACCCGCCGCCAATCCGGATCACCTGCAAAATCAGGGAACCACTCCCGGTCCTCGTCGGTCGGCGCCTCGCAGATCCGCCGGATATCCTGCATCATCGCAAAGCCGAGCGCGTAGGGATTGATGCCCGAGTAACGCGGGTCGTCATACTCCGGCTGAAGCACCACATTGGTGTGGCTGTGCATCATTTCCATATAGGAGCCTTCGGTCAGGCGCCCCTGCTCAAACAGCTTGTTGATGATGTAATAATGCACAAAGGTCGCGCAGCCCTCATTCATGACCTTGGTCTGCTTCTGCGGATAAAGATACTGTGCCAGCATCCGCACAATGCGCAGGATCTCGCATTGCCAAGGCTCCAGCACCGGACTGTGCTTTTCCAGAAAATACAGCAGGTTCTCCTGCGGCAGATTCATCAGCTTGCGGCGGGCACTGTAGGGTTCATCCTTGATCTGTTCCAGCTTGTCCCGGCCCAGCGTCGCATCGGTCCAGATATCCAATACGCTCTGCGCGCTCTCATGGCCCTCCCGCACCTTCTGCATCGCGGCCAATTCTTCGGTGGTTGGTTTGGGCGGGCGCCCGTAGCGAAACACCCCCTGCGACTGCAATGCATGGGCCGCATCAAGGATTTCCTCAACCGCGCTGAGGCCATAGCGTTCCTCGCAGGCCGAGATGTAATTCTTGGCGAAGGCCAGGTAATCATGGATACCAGCCGCATCGGTCCATTGCTGGAACAGATAATTGTTCTTGAAGAAATGATTGTGCCCAAAGGCCGCATGCGCCATGACCAGCGTCTGCATGGCCATGGTGTTCTCTTCCATATTGTAGCTGATACAGGGGTTTGAGTTGATGACAATCTCGTAGGCGAGCCCCTGCCGTCCGGTCCGGTAAAGCGTCTCATCACGGGCAAAATGCTTCCCAAATGACCAGTGCTGATACATCAGGGGAAGGCCGACGCAGGAATAGGCATCCAGCATCTGTTCGGCCGAGATGATCTCGATCTGGTTTGGATAGACGTCCAGCCCCAGATCATTGAGCGCGATTTCCTCAATCGCATCGCGCGCGACTTCCAACAATTCAAAGGTCCATTCCGGCCCTGTGAACATCGGTTTCGCGACAGTGTCACCCGCCTGCATTCTGCGCCCCTTTTGCCTTGGGAAGGAAGAATTCCCGGAAAATCGGATAGATATGCGATGGCTGCGACACGCGCTGCATCTCAAAATGTGGAGCCTGTGCCTTCACCTGCCGGTAGTTCTGCCACAAATCCTCGCCCGCCTCGGGGTTGTTCAACAGCATCTCGGCGTTTTCATCGACGATTTCGACGTACGCGTAGTACTGGCAAACCGGCAGCAGATCCTCCAGCAGCAGCGCCTTGCAGCGCGCCGAGTCATTGCCGAAGTTTTCCCCGTCAGACGCCTGCGCGCCATAGATGTTCCATTCATCCGGCGGATACCGCTCAGCGACGATCTCCTTCATTTTTTCCAGCGCGGTCGAGACAATGGTGCCACCGGTTTCGCGCGCATAGAAAAACGTCTCCTCATCGACCTCCTGCGCGTGATGGGTATGGCGCACAAACACCAGTTCGGTGTGTTCATAGCTGCGCGTCAAAAACAGATGCAGCAGCAGGAAGAAGCGTTTCGCCAGATCCTTCTCCCGCTCCTGCATGGAACCCGACACATCCATAAGGCAGAAGACGACCGCACGCGAATTGCGGATTTTCTCTGGTACATGCGTATCATACCGCAGATCCAGCGGATCAATGTAACCAACCACCCGACGTTTGCGCTCCAACACCTCCAGCCGGTGGCGCAAATCCTCGAGATGGATCTGCTGTTTTTCGCTACGTTCCGGCAGCGACTCCAGCTCTTCAATCTCGGCCTGTAGCTCGGCAATGGATCTGGCGGAGGGGCGCTGCAACGCGATCCGGCGCCCCAAGGAATTGCGCATGGTCCGCACAAGGTTGAGGTTATTCGGCGTGCCCGCCGTGGTCAGACCGGCGCGGCGTGTTCCGATGGTTTCGGTCTCTACAGTGGCCTTTTCGACCAGATCCGGCAGCTCCAGCCCATCGAACAGAATTTCAAGATATTCGTCCCGCGTCAGGGTAAAGGAGAATTCATCCGCACCATCACCATCCTCGGAGGCCTGTTTGCCGCCCTCACCCGCGCCACCCTGGGGTCGTTTCAGCGTATCGCCAACCACGAATTCCTTGTTGCCCGGCAGCACATGGCGCCGTCGCCCCCCCTTGGAGGAATGGTGAAACCGGGGTTCCTTCAACCCACGGGAAGGAATGGTGACCTTCTCGCCTTCGGCCGGGATGCCACCACCATCCTTGATCGACTTATCTCGGACCGATCTGTCGACACGTTCCTTGATACTTTCGCGGGCACGTTCAAGGAACCGTTGCCGGTTCCCCAAACTCTTGCCCTTGGGATTGGCGCGCCTGTCGATAAAATGATGCATCTGGCACCCACCCTTTTTCTGTTAGCCCGCCTTGTTCACGCGCATGTACCACTCCACCAATCTGCGGACCTGCCGGTCGGTGTAGCCGTGGCTGCGCATCCGTTCGACGAACTCCTGATGTTTGCCTTCGGTTTTGCTGTCCTTCTTGGAGCCAAAGGAAATCACTGGAAGCAGCTCCTCGACCTGGCTGAACATGTGTTTTTCGATCACATCGCGCAGCTTCTCATAGGAATTCCACGCCGGGTTTGAGCCGGTATTGGCGCGGTGGCGCAGGGCGAATTTCACAACCTCATTGCGGAAATCCTTGGGGTTGGCGATACCGACGGGTTTCTCGATCTTGCTGAGCTCCGCATCCAGAACCTCGCGGTCATAGAGCTGGCCAGTATCGGGGTCCTTGTAATCCTGCTCCTCAATCCAAGCGTCAGCGTAGGAGATATACCGGTCGAACACGTTCTGCCCGTATTCGGTATAGCTCTCCAGATAGGCCTTCTGGATTTCGTTGCCGATGAACTCCTCATAGCGCGGCGCCAGTTCTGTCTTGATGAAGGCAAGATATTTTGCCTCCGTCTCCGTCGGGAACTGCTCGCGCTTGATCATCTGTTCCAGCACATACATCAGATGAACCGGATCTGCCGCGACCTCATCGGTGTCGAAGTTGAACGTGGTCGACAGCACCTTGAAGGCAAAGCGCGTGGAGATCCCGTTCATGCCCTCATCAACACCGGCGCGATCCTGATATTCCTGCACGGTTTTCGCCTTCGGGTCGGTGTCCTTCAGGCTCTCGCCATCATAGACGCGCAATTTGGAATAGAGGTTAGAATTCTCATGCGGCTTCAGCCGGGTGAGAACCGAGAACCGGCTGAGGATTTTCAACGTCTCAGGGGCACAGGGCGCTGCTGCAAGCTCGCTGTGCTCAATCAGCTTGTCGTAGATCTTCGCCTCTTCGGTGACGCGCAGGCAGTACGGCACCTTCACAATCGATACCCGGTCGATGAAGGCTTCATTGTTCTTGTTGTTCTTGAACTGCTGCCATTCAGATTCATTGGAATGAGCAAGGATCAGGCCCGTAAAGGGGATCGCGCCGAAGCTTTCGGTCCCCATGTAGTTGCCTTCCTGCGTCGCTGTCAGCAGCGGGTGCAGCATCTTGATCGGAGCCTTGAACATCTCAACAAACTCAAGGATGCCCTGTGTTGCGCGGTTCAAACCGCCTGAGAAACTATAGGCATCCGGGTTGTCCTGGCTGAAATGCTCCAGCTGGCGAATGTCGACTTTGCCCACCAGGGTAGAAATATCCTGATTGTTCTCATCCCCCGGCTCAACCTTGGCCACGCAGATCCGGCGCAGCCGAGACGGATACAGTCGCACCACCGAAAATTTATTGATATCGCCGCCGAATTCATCAAGCCGCTGCACCGCCCAGGGTGACATCAGCCCGGGCAGGCGGTGCTGCGCGATCCCGTATTCATCGTTCAGCAGTTTGCCCATCCGCACCGGATCGAAGAGGCCAAGCGGGCTCTCGAAAATGGGGGACAACTGGTCCCCTGACTTCAGAACGTAGATCGGCTGATCCTCGACCAGACGCTTCAGCCGTTCCGCGAGAGAGGATTTGCCGCCGCCAACTGGGCCCAGCAGGTAGAGGATCTGTTTGCGCTCTTCCAACCCCTGCGCGGCGTGGCGGAAGTAGCCCACGATCCGCTCAATCGTGTCCTCCATGCCGTAGAAGTCTTTGAAGGCAGAATATCGTTTGATGGTGCGGTTCTGAAAGATCGGCCCCAGTCGCGCATCTTTTGATGTATCGACCAGTTCTTCTTCGCCAATCGCCTTGAGCATACGCTCAGCGACATTGGCGTACATGCTGGGATCATCGCGGCAGGCATTCAGATAGTCCTGCAGCGACATCTCCTGCTCGCGCGTTTCGCCATATTGTTCGGCAAAGATTTCGGCAATGTCTTTCATCTGGCTCTAGCCTCCTAGTTACTGCGCGCCGGTCCTCCTGGGGTCCAAAATCGCACGCGGACAGAGGGCACCCAGCGCGAGGGCCAAGGAATGTCCGCGTGAAAATATTCGTCTGAATTCTGCTCGGCGCCGGATCCGGCGATACAAGACCAGCGGGTCACTCTGAGCGGTGACATTCCAGCTGTGGCCTGGGTTTCGGCGTCGTGTACTTAGGATCAACTCTACACCAATTATGCCCTTCATCCTATCTGAAACTGGTGTCTTTTTGGTTAATTGCCAGTACGTTTTAATAGAACACTTGTTCACACATCAGCGATATACCTGTGACCTGAGTGGTCAAAAACGCGCCCTCATCACGCTGTTCAAGACACCACAAATTCCGGCAACCGCCTTAGAGATAAGGCCCATGAACGCTCGCCCGCAGCGCAAACCCATCGCAAACACACCGCAAGAAATTCCCTGACGTCAACCAGAGGGGAACATTAACAAAAATCACCCGATAAACTTCGATGCAAATTGAATACAAATTAGCCACACCCGGATCTTTTCGGTAAAAATCCGCTCATCAAAACCTAGACAAGGCCGCTGAGAAGGCAGCAATATGGCGTCAATATGGCCGCGGAGACGGCTGATGGGCAAAACAATGCAGGCTACCTTGGCGCTACGATTCTGGCGCTTTGGTCTTTGACGAGCGGTATATAAAAATGAGTACGGTTGGATACATCGTCCGCGACATGGCGGGCACCAAACAGCATGGTACATCTGCTGACACCCCCCAGGCGACAATTGCAACAGCAACGGCGAAAGACATTTCGCTGAACCTCGGCCCGTCCGATGTCGAGAGCTATGCGCGGCGCGGTCAGGACCTTCATATCACGCTGATCGACGGCCAGGTGGTGGTGCTGGATGATTTCTTCAACACCGGTGCAACGGGAAATAAAAACCTGTTCCTGAGCGAGGAAGGCAACTTCGTCGAGGTGGTTCTGGAGGACCGTACCGATGGGATGCTCTATGCCAGCTACGAACCGCTAGACCTAAGCGGCAAGTGGAGCGCCTATGATGATATGGTGTTCCTTGACGTGGAACGCATTGAACCCGTTGTTGCGCCTCTCGTAGCACCACTGCTTGGCGGCCTCGGCACCGCCGGCGCGGCGGCCGGTGTTGTCGGTGCAGCTGCCATCGTTGGCGGTGGTGGCGGCGGCGGTGGTGGCGGCGGCGCAGTCACACCAACCGTCGACAACCCCGATGCAACCTATCCCGTCGCCGGATCCACCACCGAAGATGTGGTCGTCAGCGGCACCGGTGCCCCCGGCTCCACCGTCGAGGTGACACTGGGCACAATTACCGAAACCGTCATGGTTAAGGACGATGGCACCTGGGTTGCCAATTTCCCGGTCACCAACCTGCCGCCAGACGGCTCTTACGAGACCACAGTCTACGTAAAGGACCCGGACGGGACCGAATTCAATCTTGATGGCCCTTCGGTCATCATCGACACCACACCGCCGCCGATCGACGTCAACACGGTCGAGGGCGATGACCACATCAACTACATCGAAGTGGCCGATGGTGTTGTGATCAACGGCACCGGTGAAGCTGGTGCCAGCGTCAGCGTGGAATTCCAGGGCGTGACCCGCACCACCACAGTCGCCGACGACGGCACATGGTCGGTGAACTACAGTGTGAACGAGGTGGCGACGGGCATCTACAGCTCCACCATCGAAGTCACCAGCGCCGATTCCTTTGGCAACACCAGCACCACCACCCATACGGTTGATGTCGACACCGAAACCCGTGTGACCATCAACACCCAAGTGGGCAATGATCACATGATCAGCGGTGCCGAACAGGCGGCAGGTATTACCCTCACCGGCACAGCCGAAGCCGGATCAAGTGTTGTGGTGACCTTCCAAGGGGTGAGCCGCACCGTGACAGCTGACGCACAGGGCAACTGGTCGGCCAGCTATCTCAGCTCGGAAATCGCGACCGGCACCTATGACGCAAGCGTCTCTGCCGTGGCGACCGATACCAGCGGCAATACCAGCTCCACCTCAACCACTATCCCTGTGGACACCGAAACCACGGCTTCTCTCGACGCGGTTCAGGCGGGCGACAACGTAATCTCCGCACCGGAAGTGACCAGCGGTGTAACCCTGACGGGCAAGGCCGAGGCCGGTGCCAGCGTCGCTGTGACACTTGAGGGCACCACGCACACCGTGACGGCGGACGCGCAGGGCAACTGGAGTGCGGATTTCGCCAGCAGCGAGATCCCGACAGGCGAATATGACGCCAATGTCTCGGTCACGGCAACCGATGCACTCGGCAATACAGCCTCCACCACCGGTACCGTCCGTGTGGACACCGAAACCGAAGTGGCCCTCAGCAACCCGCTTGCGGGGGACAACCTGATCAATGCGGTTGAGGCCAATAATGGCCTGGATCTGACCGGCACCGCCGAGGCGGGTGCCAGCGTTGTGGTTCAGCTGGGCAATGCAACCCGCACCGTGACGGCCAATGCTCAGGGGCAATGGACTGCGAGCTTTGCCGGGTCTGACATTGCCGATGGGACGTATGACACAACCGTGACGGCGACGGCGACCGATGCCTACGGCAACACCGCCTCGACCAGCAGCCAGATCCACGTCGACACCACGACCAGCGTCGGCCTCGACAACGGGCAGGCCGGTGGCGATGACGTGCTGAATGGTGCGGAAGCCGCAGACGGCCTCACCTTGACCGGCACCGCTGAGGCCGGTGCATCCGTTGCTGTCACCTTCCAGGGCATCACCCGCACAGTGACAGCGGATGCACAGGGCCGCTGGAGCGCGCCTTATACCACTGGCGAAATCACCCCCGGCGAATATGACGCTCCGATCAGCGTCACCGCGACCGATGCAGCCGGGAACAGTGAGAGCACGACAGGCACCCTGCGCGTCGACACCTCGACCGCGGTCAGCATCGATGCCAATCAGGCAGGCGGTGACAATATCGTCAACGCCGCCGAGGCACAGGCCGGTGTGACGCTTACCGGCGCTGCCGAGCCAGGATCTGCCGTTGAGGTAACTGTCGCGGGTGTGACCCGTACTGCGACCGTGGCTGCAAATGGCACCTGGAGCGCCCTCTTCGAGCCGGGCGCACTGGCGGCTGGCGAATACAATACCTCGGTCACAGTGTCGGCAACGGACGCGGCGGGTAACACCGCTTCGGCCTCCTCTGCCCTGCGGGTAGACACCGTTGCAGGCACTGTGGCGCTATCTCCCGACCCGATCGAACTCGACGATGTGATCAACGCCGTTGAACGTGCCGACGGTGTCGAAATCAGCGGCACCGCGACGCCAGGCCTGACCGTGACGGTTGGCCTCGGCGCTGCAAGCCGCCAAGTGGTCGCCGATGTCAACGGCGACTGGGCCACCACCTTCCCGGCGACTGAAATCCCGACGGGCACCCAGTCCTTGCCGATTACCGCCTCTATCATCGATGACGCGGGGAATACGGCAAGTGTCTCTGACACAGTCGCACTCGATACCGAAGTGGTGCCTTTGACGGTTCAGCCGAACCAGACGTCGGACGATATCGTGAACAAAGCGGAGCAGATCGCAGGCACCACCCTGTCGGGCACAGTTGAGGCTGGCTCTACGGTTGCTGTCACCATCGGCGCGGTCACCAATAACGCGACGGTTGATGCCTCCGGGAACTGGAGCGTGACCTTCTCGGACGCGGATCTGCCCGACGGAACCTATACCGCCACGGCCACCATCCGTGCGACAGACGCCGCTGGAAATGAACGCAGCACTGTTGAGCAGTTCTCGGTGGATACCGAAGTGGGCGCCGCGACGATCAACACGGTCACAGAATCGAGTGATGGGATCGTCCGGCTGGAAACGCTGGATGCAACCGACAACTATACGGTCAACACACTCAATCCGAATGGCACCATGGGGTCCCCTGCTGCGTCCAAAACAGTCGATCCTATCGACGGGACAGAATTCCGCTTTGGCACCGCCATCCCGGACGGGACGCATCTTGTACTGTCGCGCAACGACGCAGTCGGCAACACCTCCAGCACGCTTGTGGTCTTTGACGACAACGCGACCAATGCAGGCTCTCTGGATCACGCGTCCCTTGGCCAGTTCAACGTCGACGATCTGAACCTGCATTACGCATCCGATGTCAGCCTGACCCTGAACGAGGCGGATATCAAAGCGCTGTCCGGCAATTCAGACACGCTTACGATCCGTGGTGACAACAACGACACCATCACCCTGGCTGGTGGCAATGCAGGTGGCACCCGTCAGATCGACGGCGAAACCTTCAATGTCTATACCATCGGCAACGATGGCACGACGCTGATTGTCGATCAGGACGTGCAGGTGGTTCTCTGATCCACAGAGATCGACCGGGGGCCGATTTGGCGCTGGCCATTGGCCCCCGACACGAATACCCGGACACAAGGGTAAGGACACAGGCGATGCGAGGGGGCAGAATGCAATTGGGACGACCCATTGGCGCGGTGGCACTGTTGTGCTGCCTGTCGGCCTGCATGCAGTCCCTCCCCTTTGCCAAGCCCGGCGAAGGCGCCGATACCGATGTCAGCCGTCGCGCCAGCAGCTTTGCCCAGCCGGATGCCAAGAACCCTTCAGCCGTGATCTCCACGCTGATGCAGCGTCAGTCACTGCTGGAAGACGGCAGCGTCTATGACGTCGTGGCCCAGTCTACGATCTCCGCCTCTGCCCGTGCCGCAGAGGCGGAGCTGACCAGTGCCAAACTGCGCGCCGAAGCCAAGTCGAAGAACTGGCTACCCACGCTGGGGCCTTCTGTCAGTCTCACAGATCTCGGCGACCTGGTGGCGGGTATCCTGATTGAACAGGTGCTGTTCGACAACGGCCGCCGCAAGGCAGAGCGCGCCTTTGCCGCCGCCGACGTCGAGGTCGCCGCCGTCAACCTGTCGATTGATATGAATGAGCGCGTCGAAACCGCGCTCAGCCTATATGTGTCCGGGCTGCGCGGCTCCGAGAAAGCCGCCGTCGGCACCCGCGCCCTGTCACGGATGTATGAATTCGAGCGTATCGTGTTGGGCCGCGTTGAAGGCGGCGTCTCGGATCGCGCCGATCTCAATGTGGTGCAGAGCAAAATCAACGGCATGCGCTCTGCTGTGGCGACGGCAAAGGACGCAACCTCGACGGCCACCGCCGAGTTGAAAGCGATCACCGGTCAAAGCTTTGCCGAGACCCCGAGCCACCTGCAACTGGCCTCCCCACCGGAAGCCGGAACCTATTTGACTGTCCTCAAGGCGGAAGCCGAGGCCACCCGCAGTGTGGAACAGGCCAAGATGGAACGCGCCGGTCTGCTGCCGCAGGTCTCTGCAGCGGGCAATGTCACCAGTGATGGATCCGGCGCGGGTCTGACACTGGATCTGGCGCAGCCCTTTGGTCTTGGTACCCCGGCTGCGCTGAAGGCGATTGAAGCCTCCAAGGAAATTGCCAAACGTCAGGTCTCCGAGGTCGAAGAAGACGCGCGCCGCGACTACAGCCGACAGATGCAGCGCCTTGCCTCCTATCGCAGGCAAGAGGCAGAAGCCGCAACACTGGCACAGACCAGCCGAGAGACCTATCGCCTGTTTCAGGCACAGTTTAAGGCCGGGCAACGCTCGGTCATGGATGTGGTGTCCATCTACGAAGAAGTGGTACGCCGCGAACACGCCCATATCGATGCAAAATACGAAGTCGTTCTGATCCAGCTGGCACTGGCAAGCGATATGGGGCTTTTGGCCGATGGGGACCGGATTTGAGTAACTCTAATCGCCCGACAGATGACACCGTACTGCGGACCGTCCCCCCAGCCCCCCGCGCGCCGGATGATGCTGCACGCGGCAGCGGCAGTAAACCTGTACTCCGTGCTGTAGAGACCCAAACCGCACCACATCTGGCACCAGCTTCGGCTGCACCTACGCCCACACCCGGCCCCGCAGCCCCGCCGATGGCTGAGGTGGATCTAACTGGCCTGCTGGAAGACGGTGACATAGGTGAGGTCAGCGCGCTGATTGAGGATGCGACAGCCCGCATTCAGCACCGCGCCGCATTAATCGCGACCTTTGCCGCCCTCAAAGGGACCAATGTCGCCCTCAGTGACGTTGCTGAACACATGTGGCGCAACGATCCCGGCGATGTCTCTGTGGACTCGCTTGCGCGTGCGCTACAAACCACCGGCATGCAGGCCCAGATCAATCATCAGGTGCCTCTCACCGCCGAGAGCTGGCCCGCGCTGGCAATGATGAACAACGGCCAATGTGTGCTGGTGCTGTCGCAAAGCCGCGACATGCTCAGCGTCTATGACACCACCTGCACGGACAATCGCGCCGATGTTCCGGTGGGCGAGTTCGGCCCCTATTTTACCGGCACCACGCTGGGTGCGCGCAATTCGCTGAAACAGATCGCCGCGCGTCATACGCCGCAGCTGGAAAGTGACCATTGGTTTTGGGGGGAATTCCCCAAATACCGCCGTCAGGTGGGTGAAATCATGCTTGGCTCGCTGGTTGCCAATATTCTGGCAGTCTCGGTCGCGCTCTTCTCCCTGCAGGTCTATGACCGCGTCGTGCCGCACCAGTCCCACGCGACGCTTTGGGTGCTGGCGGTTGGTGCTTTCCTCGCCATCATGCTGGAGGCGCTGCTGAAACTGGCGCGTGCCCGGCTGACCGATGCCGCCGGACGCCAGATTGAGCTCTCGGTTCAGAACAACCTGATGCGCCGCCTGATCGGGATGCGGTCGGACAAGAAACCGCTGCCCCCATCGGGCTTGTTTGCCGCGATGCGTGACTTTGGATCGGTGCGCGAGTTCTTCACCTCGACAACGATTTCGACACTGGCTGACATCCCCTTCATCGCCGTGTTCCTGCTGCTGGTCGCATCAATTGCCGGACCGATTGTCTGGATCATCATCGCCGGCGGCATCCTGATGCTGCTCCCCGCTTATTTCATGCAGAAGCGCATGATTGCTCTGACACGCCAGACCCAAGGGGCCAATGCCAAGGCTGGTCGCCTGCTGCATGAGGTGGTGAATGAGCTCGACACCCTCAAGAGCCAACGCGGCGAGGACCGTGTGCTGCGCCTTTGGGACGAGTTGAACACCCTGTCTACCCATGCCGCAACCGAACAACGCCGCCTGTCCAGCGCCCTGACCCATTGGTCGCAGGGTGTGCAGCAGGCGACCTACATCGGGTCGGTCGTGGTTGGTACGTTGATGGTGTTTGCCGGTGAATTCACCGTCGGGACCATCATTGCGACCGGCATTCTGACCAGCCGAACGCTGGCACCTCTTACCCAGTTCGCCGCGACACTTGCCCGTTGGAGCAATGTGAAAGGCGCGCTGGAGGGGCTGGATGCCATCGCCAATTCTGCTCAGGAAAAAGAAGACGAACGGTCCTATCTGCGCCGCGACAGCCTGCAAGGGCGGTTTGAACTGCGCGAAGTGATGTTCCGCTATGACGAAGACGGCGCACCGACGCTGGATGTGCCGGGTGTCGCGGTGACACCCGGCCAGCGGGTTGCCGTGCTGGGCGTCAACGGCTCGGGCAAATCCACGCTGCTCAAACTGATGTCGGGGCTTTATGCGCCGGACCGCGGCCGGGTAATGATCGACGGCACCGATATGACCCAGATCGACCCACGCGACCTGCGCCGCCACATCGGCTATCTCAGCCAGGATGTCCGCCTGTTTGCCGGCACCCTGCGCGAGAACCTGAACCTGAACCAGCTGGAGCGCGACGACGACCGGTTGATGACAGCGCTGGATTTTGCTGGCCTTGGCGCGCATGTGCGCAACCACCACAAGGGCCTCGATCTGGAAATCTTCGACGGGGGCGGCGGTCTTTCCATCGGGCAACGCCAATCCATCGGCTGGGCGCGCCTGTGGTTGCAGAACCCGTCAATCGTGCTGCTGGATGAGCCCACGGCGGCGCTGGATCAGACGTTGGAACGCACCCTGGTCAGCCGCCTGGAAACCTGGCTTGAAGGCCGCACGACCGTCATTGCGACGCACCGGATGCCGATCCTGTCGCTGACCAACCGGACGCTGATCCTGCAATCGGGCCGGATGGTGGTCGATGGCCCGCGTGACCAAGTTCTGGCCCATCTCGCGGCAGGGGAAACCAAATGACCTCAACCGGCTACGATCTTCGCGAAACCTCGCGCGGGGCCAGCCGTATCATCTATCTGGTCGCAGGCGCGCTGGTGGTGTTTCTGCTCTGGGCCAGCTTTGCCTGGGTTGATGAAATCGTGCGCGCGGATGGCGAAGTTGTATCCTCCTCGCGCTCCCAGATCGTGCAGAACCTTGAGGGCGGCATTCTGGCCGAACTGCACGTCCATCAGGGCGATGCGGTGAAGGCCGGACAGATCCTTGCCCGGCTGCAAGACACCAAATTCCGCGCCGCAGCAGATGATCTGCAGGACCGGATCGACGCGCTGGAAATCAAACAGTACCGGCTTGAGGCCGAACTGGAAGGTGCCTTCGACTTCAAGGTGCCGGAGGAATTGGCGGATCGCTCTCCCGGAATTTACACGTCTGAACGCGCGCTTCTGAATGCCCGTCAGACCGATTTTACCAGCCGTCGCGCCAGTGCCCGCGAAATCCTTGATCAGCTGAAAGATGAATTGGCCAACATGCAGCGCCTCTATAAAAAAGAGATCGTTGCGCTGATCGAGGTCAACCGCGCGCAAAAATCGGTTAGTGATGCGCAGGCGAAATACAATGAAATCGGCACCCAGTCAGAGCTTGAGCTGGCGGAGGACTACTCCAAGACGCTACGTGAGCTGACCTCCTACCGGCAGGAACTGCGGCTGGCGCAGGATCAGTTGAACCGGACCGTGATCACCTCCCCCATGGCAGGGATTGTCAACAGCCTGGCCGTCACCACCATCGGTGGCGTGATCCGCCCGGGCGAGGAGATTGTCGAAATCATCCCGCTGGGTGAGGAGATGTTTGTCGAAGCGCGGGTGAAGCCCGAGAATATCGCCAGCGTGCAACCCGGGCAGGATGCCACGATCAAACTCTCGGCCTATGACTACACCATCTATGGCTCGCTGCGTGGCAAGGTGGATTTTGTTTCCGCTGATACATTCGAGGACGAACGCAATCCGCGTGCCGAACCCTACTATCGTGTTACGGTGAAAGTGGACCGGTCGGAGTTTACCGAACGCCAGCAGGCGATTGAAATCCGTCCAGGTATGCGCGCCACGGCGGAATTGCAGACCGGTAGCAAGACGATCCTCAACTACATGCTAAAGCCGCTGTATAAATCCCGCGAGGCGCTGCGCGAACCTTAGGGGGCACGTCCCAACGCGCCCGCCGCGATCCAATCGGGATCAGGCGACATCGCAACGCATCATTGCTGCGCTGAGATCGGTCTGAGGCTGCGTCGGTCGGGGAGGGCAGTTCAAAAAATTCTGCTGTCAGGCAGATGCTGCCGGAATAACCTCTGAAATGCGCCTGTTCAAATGGGCCAACGGGGGCTGCTCGACCCGGTCTCCATGCCGGTTTACCCCGTCAGATCCTCACATCAGCTGGCAGAGCGCATCATCGCAATCACTGTGCGGTCAAATGAGGTTCCGATGGAAACCCGGCGATTGCCCACCGCCGCCTTGGCCGAAATAACTGAAACCAATCGCGGCATCCGGCCCGGCGCCACATCAAACACTGGCGCTCCGGAAGCTCCGAAATCGACCCGGCAGGTCATCACCACGACTTGCGCCTGTCGCGCCAGAACATGGCAATTCTGCTCCAGATTGGGGCGGTTCTGCTGCGCCATCGAATAGGACAGGACCTCAACCGATGCGCCGCGCGCCGGGCGGTTCGCCAATTCAAAAGGCTGGATCATCTTGCGACTGATGGGGCGGTCCAGACGCAGGATCGCGATATCATTGCCAAGTTGTGAATCGCCCGGCTGTTCGTATTGATAGCTGGGATGTACGACCGTTTTTGTGATCGACCGCGCCGCCTTTGCCCGCCGTCCGTTTAGCCCCGCCTCAAAGCGGATGCTGGTCGGATCGACCTGACGGCCGGTGGTCGGATCATAGACACAATGCGCGGCTGTCACGACCAGATCAGGGGCAACCAGTGCCCCGGTACACATGTTCCGCCCCGAAATGTTCAGCCGACCCACGGCCTCCCATCCAACGACAGAGGTGATACTGGACTGCGGATCGTCCGCAGCAGCACTGTAAGGCACGCCAAACAGGAGGCATGCCGCAAAAGCAGCAAAAATGCGTTTCATCGCCCTCTCCAAATTCCCACGCTCACACCTTGGTGTAAGGCTGCGACCGGAATGAGGCGCGAACCTGCCGAACATGGTCGAAACCATGCGCGAAATAAGTCTCTATTAACAAATCAGTACCCCCCCCAGGGTTTTGATGCCCCATCATCGCAAAAAAACCGCAGAGCGCACACAATTTCTCAGTGATTTTATTAACTTTTTAATAAGTGACTGTAATCGCTTGGCAAATGACGCCGACCCTCCGCGCACGCCCCGCCCATGCCTGGCCCACCCCTGCAGCATTGCGGCCCTCCGGCGGCAAGGTCGCCACAATGCCGCGGGTGCGGCTCTCCTGGGCGACAGGTGCCGGCGGCAGACAGCCGGATTAACTTTCAAAAAATCAAAACTGGGCCTTAACCCTCTGTTAGGTTTTCTCTGCAATATCTTAACGCGCGGTGGTGTGATGCTGCCAATTTGACCTATCTGGAGCGGCGTAGCCCCCTGAACGGCTGACTAAGAATCATATTGAGCCGGGGAATCAGGGCCCACATCGCAGCGCCAAGTGCCAGACAGGCCAACAGCACAGCCGCCGCACGAAACATCCCGAGAAACCCAAGTTTGGCGATTCCCGGAATGCTCACAGCCGGGGACAGGACCTGCCCCAGAAACACCGAAGCCATCAACGCCCCTGCAACGATGCCGCGCCGGTTGGCCGGTGATAAGGCCAGCGCCAGAGCAATGAAATTTGGCATCACGGTTGCCAATCCGCCACCAATCGCACCCATCGCAAGGCTGTGCCACAGATCACCGCCAATCGTCAGCAGCAGGAACCCGCCCGCCATCAGGGTGTATCCCAGCGCATAAGAACCGGCCTCGCGAAGAACCCGGTTGATGCGGAGGTAGAAGAATCCCATCATGCCTCCAGACAGCGTCAGAATGCCCAGCATCAACCCGGTCTTTGCCGCATGACCCTCGCCTTGTGCAGCAAGGAAAAACGGCAATTGGGTTGGCATCATAAAGAAAACCAGACTGGTGATCATCTGCAGCAGCGCCAGCCCAGAGAGCAATATCCGCCATCTTGCGTGACCTGCACCACCCTCAGGCCCGGCGGCATGTTTGTTCTGGCGCAGAGGATCCGGCTCTGTCACGTGTCGCCAGACCAGGGGCACCAGGATGATCGCAGCACCATAGATCGCAAACGGCAGCCGCGGAGATATCAGTGCCAGCCAGCCGGCAGAGGTGATGAACAGCAACCCACCAAAGTTGCGCGACGAGGTCTGCAACCCCATCATATTGCGCCGCGCGTCACCGACGAAATAATCGCCGATCAGCGCGGTTTGTGCTGTCATGATCATAGCGACCGCCACCCCCAGCAGCAGCCTGCTGATCATGATGGATGGCAGGTCGGGCAAGATCAGGCCCGCCGCACCGCTGACCGCAAAGAGCACCACGCCCAGCAGCAGCATCCAGCGCCGCCCGTATCGATCTGCAAGCCACCCTGCAACCGGCGCGCAAATCAACACTGACAGCGACGGTGCGGGCACCAGGAACCGCGTCAGCAAAGCCGCATTCGGGCTTCCGACGAATTCTGCCTCGATGCCAGGCAGCGCCGGGCTGATGGTGGCATTTGCCATGATCGTCAAGGTTGCCGCCAGTAACAAGGCTATGGCGCGCGGATCCTTCCAGATGGCGTCGGATCCTGAAACTATCTGCCCGGACATGCAAAACTCCTGTTGTGAAAATCAGCGTTCTCAAGCACCATGCAACTTCAAGTCCACTTTAGGTCAAGAGGGGAAATCGATGTGCCTATATGATATCGGAGAGGTTGCTGCCCGCTGTGGTGTCACACCCGCCACGCTCAGATATTATGAGGAACTCGGCCTGATCACCTCGCTGAGCCGCAAGGGATTGCGGCGGCAGTTCGGACCGGAGACGCTCTTGCAGCTCTCGCTTATCGCACTTGGCAAGGCTGCCGATTTCACGCTGGCGGAAATTTCCGGAATGTTTGGGTCCGACGGTCAACCGGACCTGCCCCGCGCAGATCTGCATCAGCGCGCGGATCAACTGGATCAGCAGATCCGCAACTTGACGACCCTGCGGGACGCCATCCGCCATGTCGCCGACTGCCCTGCCCCATCGCATATGGAATGTCCAACATTTCAGCGCCTGCTGAAGGTTGCAAACCGCGCCCGTGCCACCGGATGACACCTCATATGTCGCGCTATGCATAGACTTATGCAGGCTCTGATCCATATCGCAGGGAGCAAGGGTTCTAGCTGCGAGGCAAAGACATCATGGGTGTGGCACATTCGATTTACAAGCTGATCACAGATGCGAAGGCTCCAGATCAGCAGGCAGCCGACCGGGTCGCCACCCATGTTACCGCACTGACTGCAACCAAGCTGGCCGACGGGTTGATTGACCCTAAGCTGGTGCTGGCTTGGCTGCTTAACGCCATCGGAGCACCGGGCTACCTGATTGGCGTGCTGGTTCCGGTGCGTGAATCCGGCTCACTGCTGCCGCAGCTGGCGCTTGCGCAGCGCATCGAACAAAGTCGCCGGCGCAAATACTATTGGGCTGCAGGCTCGGCGCTACAAGGGCTGGCAGCACTCGGCATGGCAGCAGCGGCCATGCTGCTGCCGGGGTTCTGGGCGGGCTGGGTTATCTTGATTTGTCTGGCGCTGCTCGCGGTGGCGCGGTCGGCCTGCTCTGCCAGTTACAAGGATATTCTGGCCCGCACCGTGGACAAAGGTAAACGCGGCTCGGTCTCTGGCACGGCGGGGACGCTCGCGGCCAGTGGCGTGTTTCTCTTTGCCGTTCTTCTCAGCACCGGCATTCTGCCACGCACGACTGTCGCAATCTCGCTGGTGGTTGCCTTGGCAGGGGTGTTCTGGCTTGGCTCGGCAGCCATTTTTGCGCGACTGGATGAGCCCGAGGCCGCCCCCCAGGAGGCTGAAGGTTTTGCCCCGAACCAGCTGCTGCGTCCCCTCAAGGAAGACCAGGAACTGCGCCGCTATATCGGCACAAGAGCACTGCTGATCTCAACCGCCCTAGCGCCACCGTTTCTGGTAATGCTTGGTGGCCGAGATGCAGAGGGCGGATTTGGCAACCTTGGCCTCTTGGTTCTGGCGTCATCGATTGCCGCGATTGTGTCGTCATATATCTGGGGGAAGCTGTCGGATCGCTCCAGCCGCCAGACCTTGATGATCTCAGGTGCATTGAGCGCCGTAACGCTGGCTATGGCCGCCGCTGTTGGCTGGGCCGCCGGAGCGCCAGCAGGTATCGTGGTTGCTGGTTTTGTCTTTGTGGCGCAGGTCGCCTATCAAGGCGCGCGGGCCGGGCGCAAGATCCATCTGACGGACATGGACACCCATGGGCACACATCAGTTTACACGGCGCTGTCCAACACGATGATTGGGGTGCTCCTGCTGCTGGGTGGTGGCTTTGGGCTGCTGGCCGATGCGGTTGGGGCCGCCCCTGTTCTGGCTATCCTCGCAATGCTCAGCGGGCTTGGCGCGGCTCTTGGCACGCGGTTGAGCGAGGTTCAGGCAGGCGCCGATGACTGACCGCCGCACCTCGCCCGCGCAGCTCAGGCTGCAAAGGACGACGACTGGTCGTCACGCCGCACTGCGCCGCCTTCGTCCTCTGCGGCGAGTGGGGCACAATCAGATTCAGTATTTGCCCGTCTTTCAGCGTCCAGCCCTGCGCCGAACAGGATGACAAAGGCAGAGAGCCACATCCATGTGAGGAGCAGGATCACCCCCGACAGCGCGCCGAACGTTTCGTTGTAGCTGCCAAACGCCTGCACATAGAGGCTGAAACCAATGCTTCCGACCACCCAGAGCGTGCAGCTGAGAATTGCGCCAGGTGTGAACAGCTGCCAGCCCTCACCTGACCGATCCGGGCCAAACCGATAAAGCAGCGAAATTCCGGCGATCCCAACCACAAACATCAATGGCCAACGCAGCAGCTGAGTTACCTCAGACAACAGGGCGGAGTCGCCAAAGAGGGCAACCGCTGCCGGAATTGCCGCAACGATCAATAAGAGCAGAAGCGCACCACAGATTGCGGCAAATGTGATGGTGACAATCACCGCCTTCAACACGATAAAACTGCGCTGTTCCTTCGTGCCAAAAATGACGTTCAACCCTTGGATCACACTATCGGTGCTGCGCGACGCCGACCACAATGCCAGCGCCGCAGAAGCGGCAGCGGCCCAACCGAGCGTATCAGGCCGCGCCCCGGCAACCTGCACCAACTGCTGGTTCACCAACTCCGCCGCCGAAGACGGCAATAGGCGGGTCAGCCAGCTAGATTGCTCGGTGATCAATGTCGGATCCGCAAACAACCCAAACAGTGCAACCGACGCCGTGATCCCAGGAAATACCGATAGAAGCCCGTAAAAGGCCACGCCCGCCGCCAACAACCCGCCATGAGCGTTGCCCATGCGAGTCCATGCACACCAAAGCAGCTTCACGGACGACGGAAGCCTTTCTAGCCAGCCCGTAGCACCGGAGGGTCGCCGTTGGTTGGTGGCAAGGGAACGCTTGTCCGCTGCGCTGTCCGGCCGCAGTGCATCCCGACCCTGAGGTGTAGTTTGCGCAAAATCATCTGTAACCGGAGTTCCGTCCTCGGTATGGCCTACGGTGAAAGCTGCCTCTCTGGGCGCATCCCTTCGATTGTCTGGCTGGCTTGGCATATTGTCTCTCCTGGGTTGACAGACCAACGCAACAAAGGCGCTTTTTGTTTCTTGGAACTTACCGGGTGGTTGCGGGTTGGTGTCCTGACTCAGTCTGATCGGAGATAACCATGAGCCATTTGACCCACCCTCCCGCAGCGTCCCATGATCTTGTGGTGATCGGCGGTGGCTCCGGGGGGCTGGCCGCAGCAAAGGCCGCCGCACGATTGGGCGCATCTGTCGTCATGATCGAGCGGGCAGAACTGGGTGGAACCTGCGTCAATCGGGGCTGCACGCCAAAAAAGCTGATGTGGAGCGCCGCTGCGCAACAGCAGAGCCTAAAAGAGATGGCCAAGGTCGGCCTGATCGACAGGCCGCCCCTTGACTTTGCCGCCCTACGCCGCCGGTCGGACGCAAAAATCGACCGGCTCAATCGCCACTTCGAAGACGAGCTGCAACAAGTCGGCGTTCGCCTGCTGCGGGCAACCGCCGAGATTGGCGAGGCTGGCCAGGTGCACGCCGGCGGCGATGTCTTTCAGCCGGGCAAGCTATTGCTTGCCACCGGTGCTCGCCCGCGCGCGCTGGACATTCCAGGAGGGGATCTGGCCGCGACAAGCGATGATGTCTTCCACTGGACCGATCTGCCCGGTCGGCTGCTTATTGTCGGCGGCGGCTATATCGGCTGCGAGTTCGCCAGCATTTTTGCGGCCCTTGGTAGTGAAGTTCAGCTTATGACCGACGGCGACCGGCTGTTGAAACAGTTTCACGCCCCCGCTGTTGACTGCGTGCAGGCTGGCCTCGAAAAACAGGGCGTGACCATCGGATTTGGCTGCAAGCCTGTTCAGGTCGATTTCAACGGAACCATGTTTAAGGTCAGCTTTGATGACGGCAGCATCCAATATGCTGATCGCGTCATTGCAGCGGTCGGGCGGGTGCCCAATACGGACAACTTGGGGCCGGGCCTTCAGGGCATCGCTCATGCGAAAACCGGGGCTTTGGCCATTGATGAGCGTTTCCAGACCTCGATCCCTGGTATTTATGCGATTGGCGACGTCGCAGACCGTCTGCCGCTAACACCGGTGGCGACGCGCGATGGCGCGTGTTTCGCCGCGCAGCATTTTGGGGCGGGCGCCGATCAGATCAATCTGGATCTTGTTCCGCAGTCGGCCTACACGATCCCGCCCGTGGCCCAGGTCGGCTCCATGTCAGAGAGGCAGGATGACGGCGAGGTCATTGCCGATTTAGCCAGCGATGTATTGGACGACGGCACCGCAGCGAATTCTTTCTTCGCACGCGCGGTCCGTGACGGTTGCCTGAGCGGTGTCGCCTTGGTCAACCACGCAGCACCTGAGATGATCGCCCCCTTTGCCGCTCTCCTGGCAAGTGGGGCAACCGCTGAGGATCTGGCTGCTGTCACTGGCATCCATCCGAGTTTCGGGGAAGAGACTGTCGGCCCTTGAGAGTGCCTAAAAGACAAAAGACGCGCTCCCTTGGGGTCGCGTCTTTTTTGCGGCAAACCGAGCCAGTCGGCCCGGTCTCTTTGCGTTATGTTCTGACTGTTGCAGGATCAGTTGCAGAGTGTCCTGTCGATCAGTGCCAGTCCAAGTAGAAACATCGAAATCAAAAAGACCACATTGGCAACCACGGCCAGCCCGGTCGCAACGCCACCAAATGCCAGCACCGCCGAGGCCGCAGCAACCAGAGAGAAAATCAATGGCCAGTTTATCATCGCTCTTCCTCACTCTGTCGTTATCGATCTGTTGAGAAAACGCTTTTCATAAAGGAAAGTTCCCACCCGGACCGCGCCGCAGAGACGTCCGGTCCGGATTCGCTCTGAGGCCCTGGCCTATTTCTCAGGGATCTCAGGTTTGATCTGCGCATAGGTCAGCACGGTGAAGACCGCAGTGCCGCCAATGACATTGCCAACCAGCACCGGGATAAAGAACCCAAAGATCGCTTGCCCCAAAGGCAACAATCCCTGCACCATCAAAAACGCCATTTCAACTGATCCAGCAACAATATGGGTGAAATCGCCGGCCGCGATCAACCATGTAAAAATGACAATCAGAGGGATTTCGCTGTGCTGTGCGGACGGCAGCATCCAGACAATTGCAGCGATCAAAATCCCCGATGGAATGCCACTGATCATGCCGATAAGGGGCGGCATACCGGTTGCGTGTTCACTGATTTTCACCATGGCCGCGCGCAGGTCGGCATCCAAAACCGGTGTCAGCGCAAAAAACGACGCGATCAGGAAGGCACCGACGACATTCGCCGCCAGGACCACCGCCCAAAGCCGCGCCGTGCGCAGAAAACTCGCCTTGTCCCCGCGCAGCATGACAGGCACCACGGTGGTGATGGTATTCTCGGTGAAAAGCTGCATACGCCCCAGGATCACCATCAAGAACCCCAAAGAATAGCCGAGGTTTTCAACCAGGGGGGACCAACTGGCCTCGGGCAGATGTGTCTTGAACACCGCCTTGCCCAGCACCGAAAAACTAATCAGCAGCCCCGCGGCAATCCCCGACCACCAAAGCGCCCGGACCGGGCGTTCCAGCTCCTCTTCGCCATTGCGACGTATGGTTTCAAAGATCAACCTGGGAGACAGACCTGTCGCCTCCTCGACCGCCTCATTCTCGCATTCTTCCTGAATGAGATCCTCGCCGGGGGTTCTGGCCTCGGTCATATGCAGCTCCTGTTTTTCAATATTACACAACGCTCCGGCGCCCCTAGATGTTCCGTCCGACGGAACCTTTTTCGCGCATCCGCGTTGAGAGACCAGCCGTACGAAAAGGGGATGCCCGTGACCGAAGACCTCAGCCTGACACTAATGGAGCAGATGAGCGGCTGGGTGACGAGTGCTGTCATAGCGGCGCCGCGCGTCGGCGTTGCACTGGCCATCCTGCTTCTGACAGCCCTTCTGGTCTGGCTGGCCAAGACTGTTATCAGACGCATCAGTCATCGGCTGAAGCTGCGCCGCAATCTCTGCGATGTGCTACAGCTTTTGGCCAGCGTGGTGCTGTGGCTGATCGGCAGCCTGATTGCCGTGACGGTGGTCTTTCCGACTGTAACCCCCGGCAAGGCGCTCACCACGCTTGGTCTCGGGTCTGTCGCCATCGGCTTTGCGTTCAAGGATACCTTCGAGAACTTTCTGGCCGGTATCCTGTTGCTGTTACGCGAGCCGTTTCAGATTGGTGATTTCATCGAATGTGAGGGGGCCGAAGGGAAGATCGAGGCGATCACCGTGCGTGACACCCACATTCGTCAGACTGACGGCCAACTGGTTGTTGTCCCCAACGCACAGCTCTTTCACAACGCGGTGACCGTGCGCACCAACAAAGAACTGCGCAGAGCCACATTGATCTGCGGCATCGCGTATGGAGAAAACGTTGACGCCGCGCGCAGCGTAATCTCCGAAGCAGTGCGAAATGTGGACATGGTGCGCGACGATGTCCGCGATGTTCAGGTTTTTGCAAAAACCTTTGGCGCCTCCTCCGTCGACTTCGAAATCACCTGGTGGACCGGGTCCGAACCTTTGGATATCCGCGCCAGTCGGGATCAGGTCGTGGCGGCGGTGAAAAGCGCCTTGGACGATGCCGGGATTGAAATCCCGTTTCCCTATCGAACTTTGACTGTAAACGAGCCCGTCCCAGTCCAAATTGACAGCCAGCATGATGGCCAAGAATAACAGCGCATCGACAAGTTTTACCCGCCCCTGGTGCCCGCAAGCGACGGTTTCTAATGCCATCCACGCCCCGGATTGCTTTGGCATAGCGACAAGGTAATGGGACTATCACTCATTCATATATCGAAACAGTTGGGATCGTAATTCATGACCCCATGCCGACCGCTGTCTCGTTTCTGGGGCAATGGCCGGCCACATAGATTTTCACAGCGCTGGTGCCCATGCTCTCAGCCCTCTGTGCTGACCGGCAGGTCCATGCCGTGGTCTTTCAGCAGGGCGTGGCGGCGGGCGGTCTTGAGGTCTTCGCGCACCATTTCGGCGCACATCTCTTGGGTGGTGATTTCCGGCTCCCAGCCCAGTTGCTCCTTCGCCTTTGACGGATCACCCAGCAGCGTCTCCACCTCAGCGGGGCGGAAATAGCGCGGATCAATGCGCAGCACCACATCGCCCACTTTCAGCGCCGGGGCCATATCGCCCGCAATCGCGGTCACCGTGGCAATTTCCTCGACACCTGCGCCCGAAAACGCCAGCGTCAGCCCCAGTTCCTGCGCCGACCAGGTGATGAACTGGCGCACCGAATATTGCTTGCCGGTGGCAATGACAAAATCCTCAGGCGCCTCCTGCTGCAGCATCATCCACTGCATGCGCACGTAATCTTTGGCATGGCCCCAGTCGCGCAACGCGTCGATATTGCCCATATACAGACACTCTTCCAGACCTTGGGCGATATTGGCCAGACCGCGGGTGATCTTGCGGGTCACGAAGGTCTCGCCCCGGCGCGGGCTCTCGTGGTTGAACAGGATGCCGTTGCAGGCATAGATGCCGTAGGCCTCGCGGTAATTGACCGTGATCCAGTAGGAATACAGCTTGGCCACCGCATAAGGCGAGCGCGGGTAAAACGGCGTGGTCTCGCGCTGCGGGGTTTCCTGCACCAGACCATAGAGCTCAGACGTGGAGGCTTGATAAAACCGGGTTTTCTTCTCCAGCCCCAGAAAGCGGATCGCCTCCAGCAGGCGCAGAGTGCCGATACCATCCACATCGGCGGTATATTCCGGCGCCTCAAAACTGACCGCCACATGGGACTGCGCGCCGAGGTTATAGACCTCATCCGGCTCAATCTCGCTCAGCAGCCGGGTCAGGTTCGACGTGTCGGTCAGATCGCCGTAATGCAGTTTGAACCGGGCATGATCCACATGCGGATCCTGATAAATGTGATCCACCCGCTGGGTGTTGAACGACGACGCCCGCCGCTTCAGCCCATGCACCTCATAGCCCTTCTCCAGAAGAAACTCCGCAAGGTAGGACCCATCCTGACCCGTTACACCGGTGATGAGGGCTGTTTTCACAGTTGGCATTTTTGTATCCATAGTTCTTGCAATCAGACGTCGGATGCAGCTCAGGCTGCACGATCACACATGGTTTTGGGCTGTGCCACCGCTTTGAACGCACTGGCCACGCTGAGAACATCCGCAGTCGACAGGTTGTGGTGGTTTGGCAAATAGATCCCGTAGTCATGGATCAGATCCGCATTTGGCAAAACCTGACGCCCATAGTGGCGGATCCAAAAGGGATGGCGAGCGATGTTGCCGCAGATGAGCGGCCGACATTCGATCTGCTGTTCTCTCAGATGCTCAAACACGTCCATTCTATTTTCAACCAGTGTGCCATAGGCAAAAGAGGACAGCAGATCAGTCTCGCTATCCTGAGAATAAAACCCGTGCAATTCCTCGGCATAGGTGTCGAAATTGCGCGCGCGCACGCGGCAGATATCGTCAAGCTTCAAAATCTGCTGCCGTCCGATAAACGCCTGCAGATCGGTCGAACGCAAATTAAAGCCGGCGTAATAAAAGGTATAGAGATTGCGAAAATCGTCGATGTTGTGATCCTGCTGCAGTTGGTCTCGCAGCGTTGGGTTCAGATCTCGGCTCCAGCCGTGAGAGCGAAGCGACAACATGACCTGATGCAACTCACTGTCGTCGGTGACTACCATCCCGCCCTCGATCGTTGAGATATGGTGGCCATAGTAGAATGAAAAACTGCCCGCAGCGCCATGGCAGCCGAGTTTGCGCTCACCGCTGACCGAACCAAGGGCTTCGCAGCTGTCTTCCAGCAACAGCACATCGTAACGGTCACAGATATCTTGGATCGCTTTCATGTGATTGGCATGACCCAACACATGCACAAGGATCAGCATCGCAGGGGCCTCATCCTTACAGAGCTCTTCCAAGTGTTCCAGATCCAGGCCAAGGTTTACCGGATCACAGTCACAAAGCCTGACATCGAACCCGAACTGAATGAGCGGCGACACGGTTGTCACCCAGCTAACCGCAGGCGCAATCACCTTATTGTTCCGCAGCCGCCCTGCCTCACGGGCAGCATATATCATCAACAGGTTTGCTGAAGAGCCGGAGTTAACGAATACTGCATGTTTGGACCCCATCCAGGCCGCAAATTCTTCCTCAAATGCAACGGTTTCCTCGGCCTTTGTCAGGCGGTTACCAGCCATCATCCAATCCGCCGTCTGCTGCAGTTCACGCCGCGAGATCGTGTCCTGCGCAAGTGTGATCGGGCGGGGAGGTTGGAAATTCTTCATGCCTGCGCCCCCCTCACAGCTTGCATCGCCTTCAGTTCGACGTAGTAGTGGCGCACCTCATTGTAGGCGGCGGCAATATTGGCGGCTTTCTCCTTGTCCTTCAGCGCATCAATCGTAATCGATCCATCATGAGCGCGGAAACTTGCCAGAGGTTCCTTAACAAACCCTACCTTTGGATAGCGCAGCATGGACAACAGCGAGGCAAAGATGTCCGGGCCCACACCATGGTATTCACTGCTCTGCAGTGGCAGGCGCCCCTGATAAAGCGCATCAATCAGCACTTGACGCCGGAACAGCGCGGCGCCCGGCGAGATGAGCGAGCCGACAATGTTCTCCTCCGCTAACCGGTTGTCGAAGATACCGGTCTCCGGCAACCATTCCAAAAACTGCACCATCATCTGTTTGCCGGTTTTGTCGTCGATGACTTCCGCACCGCTAAAGGCAAACCCCACATCATCCTTGAGGACAGACGCGCATTTTTCGATGAAAGTCGGCGCAATCCAATCATCATCATACTGCAGATGGACAAATTCGCCGGAGGCATGCAGCACGCCTTCCAGCCAGCAAAAATGCGGACCAAAGTCTTTCTCCCGGCGAATATAAGTGATTCTGTCACCATATTCTGCAGCGACCTGTGCAGTATGATCGGTCGACCCGTGGTCAGACACGATGACCTCGCAAGGCACCGTTTGACTAAGAGCGCAGTCAATCGCTTTGGGCAACATATCCGCACGATTAAACGTCGGGATTACGATGGAAATTGTCTTAGTCATGGCGTTCTCCAAGGATCGCACGCAGGCGCGTCACATCAGCCTCGAGCGTGTCGTTTTGGCCCACGGGCCGTATATTCAGCGAAAAGGGAGTGATTGCTTGTGCAAAGTCGGCCACAGTCATCGCGTTACCAGACGCGACATTGACCGGGCCCTCTGCTTCAGAAAGCGCAAGTTCAGTGATCAGGCGCGCAGCCTCAGACGCCGGAAGAAAATCGCGCCGACTGCCAGCTCCATACAGTTCAAACGGCGCCTCTGGTGAATGAGTAGCAAATCGCTTCTCAAGTGTTGGGCGCAGATAGCTTCCGGTTTGCTCGGGATCGTGGATTGAAAACAGTCGGGCGATGCACAGCGATCGACCGGTAGCCGCACAGATCTGCTGCGCAGCCTGCTCTGACATTAGTTTTGTTTGACCATAAAGTGACACCGGCTCTGTTGCGTCGGTCTCTCGAAGCGGAGTCTCCTGGCTTGCGTAGACATGACTGGACGAACACAAAAGCATCCGTGCTGCGCTGCTATCAAGCGCCGTAAGAAGGTTGATCGTCCCACCGGCATTGATGGCAAAGGCCGCGCCCGGATTTGCGCGAACCGACTGAACAGGCACCATTGCCGCAAGATGGATAACCAGATCTAGCGGCCCAGCTCTCTCGATAGCCCGAGCAACGTCATGCGGACTGGTCAGATCGGCGGTGTTTCGCAACACCTCGGCATCAGGTGCTAGCGTCTTCAGTGCCGTCAGCACATGGCGTCCTACGATACCCCCGCTTCCGGTTATGAAAATACGTCTCGACATGGTCACGGCACCACAACCGATTGTGCCGTGCGCTGTGCCCCAAGCCCCATGGCGCGGAATTGGACGGCCAGCTTATCACTGGCCTGTTCAACCTTGTTACGCGGTCCGCCGTCCGGAACAATGGGCTCAGGGTTCGCGCCTGGCCATTTTGAGAAGTCATTTGAAAGAATGAAATTGGCGAAGGAAACCAGACTTACACCATGAGCGCGCAGATGGTCATTGTCCTGATGAGGCCGAAATTCGGCTTGCGAGTCCTCGTCTGAATAATACCGGCCGACGATCATAGGAATGCGCGTGATTTTGCATTTTTTGTTGGCCAGCATTTGCCAAAAGATCGAGTCTCCGATCGATTTGATCGGCATTTGGTTGCCGAAATAACTGGGATACCACTGCCCCACCTGTTTCAGATTCCAAAGTGTCGCCGGCCCATAGGTCCCCCGCTCCCCTGTGCCACTGCCGAGCCTCAGGTCAGCCTGCGCCTTCGGCGGCCAATCGGCGATGAAATTCGTCTTCCAAAGGTCCTCGACCACAAAGTCCTGTTCCAGATGGCTCTCATCAAAACTTACCAGCCATTCGCCACCCACCAATGCCGACTTGGTGGCCGCAGCTGTCGCCACCATCGCTTGAACCGCATTGGTGGCCAAGCGATCGTCCATATTGAGGTTCATGATGTAGTTAGTTTGCGCCAATGCGGTTGCTGCTGACCAAGCTTCGTAGATCGTCAAAGGCGCGTCAAAGCTGTGCCAGGGGGCCTCCAGCCAATCCGGAGCAACATCGCCGTTGTCGAAAATGTAACAAGGCTCAACCGGAATCGACTGCGCCTTCAGGTTTTCCCAATGAGAGCGCAACAACTCCAGTTTGTTGGGCTGCTTATGCCAAACAGCACAGAAAACCGTCACCAGCGGGCGATCGGGCGCATTTGAATCAGGAGCATTAAACGAACGAAACTGCATGTGACCGGTTCTCCAGCAAAATACGCACGGCTTTGTGCGCGTACATTCGCGAAGATACGCTCAGAAGGGATAAATTTGAGTTAAGTCACTCTGGATCTGACAATTCCCGCTAGAATCTGGGCCAGGTTGCCATCTAGTTAAACGGGCCGCACAAAAGACGCCCTATCCCATGCAACCCGATATCATTGGGCTACAGCACCACAAATAGTTTATGAATCGCAGCCTCAGCTGATTTTGCAGATCCTGCGGCTGCGATTTTGTCGTGGGGTGCTTATACGTCGACTTCGACCTTCCCGATGGGGTTTGAACAGCAGGCCAGTATGTAGCCAGCCTCGATATCACCATCTGATATACCGCCGTTGTGTACCATGTGGACTTCACCAGAGGTTTTCTTGACTTTGCAGGTCCCGCAGACACCAAATGTACAACCCGATGGGATGTTCAAACCAACCGACCGAGCAGCTGCTAGAACCGTGTCGATCTCTGCGATCCTGGCGGTCACATTCGAATGTGTAAACAAGATCTCCGCACGGCCATCATCGTTGAGTATGACGTCATCCAGTTCAGGCTGATCGGCCTCAGTCTCGACAGGTGCACCGAAGCTCTCTTGTCGGTAGTTGTCCATATCAAAGCCGAGACCAGCCAAAGCATCACGCACGGCTTGCATGAACGGCTCTGGACCGCAGCAATAAACCTCCCGCTCTAAATAATCAGGAGCGATCAAACCGAGCATCAGCTGATTGAATTGCCCCTGATATCCAGTCCATGGGCTGTACCGATCCGGTTCTTCAACAACAAACTTCAGATCCAACCCATCGGTGCGACTGGCCATTTGCTCTAACCGTTGGCGAAAGATAATCTCAGACGGACGTTTGGCACAGTTGATGAAGGCAATGTCCAGATCGCGGCCTTCGTCCCACATACATGTTGTCATCGACATCATCGGCGTGACGCCCGAGCCTGCCGAAATAAACAAGTATTTTTGGGCAGAGCTATGCGCGTTAGTAAAAACCCCCGCTGGTCCTATAGCCTTAATCCGCATACCGGGCTGCAGGTTGTCTAGTAGCCAACGCGTACCGATACTATCGGGTTGTGCTTTAGCGGTGATCGTGATCGACCGAGGCCGCGACGGGGAAGATGACATGGTATAGGTCCGATGCACCACGCCTCCCGGTTGACCGGGGGCAGGGATTTCAAGCGTCAGGAACTGACCAGGATGATACTTGAATTGTGCTCCCGACGGGGCGCGAAATGAAAAACTGGCGGTATTCGGTACTTCAGGCACGACCGAAACGCATTCCAACATTTCGGCATCCTGCCAGACGTCGGCAGAGGCTGTGTCTAGATCTCTCATTCGTCCTACTCCGCCGCTACCGAATTTTGGGGCAAACGCGCGCTCAACCTATTGCAGTACCATTCCACAAATTGCAGTACACCCGTCTCCTGGCTCGGCGAATAAGGCCCTGGCGCATAGGCCGGACTATCAATGCCCTGCTGATTATCCTCTACCACCTGACGATCCTCAGAATTGGTGGCCATCCAAACTTCGGTCAGCCGGTTCAGGTCATAGTCAACGCCCTCTAGCGCGTCTTTGTGGACCAGCCATTTCGTCGTAACCTCAGTTTCGGTGGCGCTAATGGGCGTGACCCGGAAGACGACGGCGTGATCTGCTAGAAAGTGATTCCATGTTGTAGGGTAGTGGAATTTCAGAAGTGCTCCGGCATCAACAAACGGCAACTGCCCCAGTCGGCGGCGTACCGCAGATTTTCCGTCCAGGGTATAGCTTTCTGCAGCCGCCTTTAATGGCATGCGCGCCAACCGGTACTGACCGCCATCGTGCAAGTAGAACTGCGATGGCATTCCCGCGCCCTCGCAACGGTCGAAATGCGCCTGAATATGAGGTGGAACTCTGCCATCCTCTATACCTGTCACTGCCGGGTCGTCCGGAAAGGTGCGACAGAGCGCAGGATGATTGCCAGCGCAATGATAACATTCTCGGTTGTTTTCCCAAACCAACTTCCAGTTGCCGTTCTCGATGATCGTGCTTTCAAAGGCCACCTTGGCATTACCCAGATCATGAGGCTCTAGATAGGGTCGCGCGATATCAGCGAACATCTCAAAATCCGGGGCCTTGTGAGCAAGACAAATATAGACCAACCCCGCCAGTTCCCGACAATGAACCGCCTTCAATCCATGCTGTTTCGGATCAAAATCTGGCCCCATATCACGTGCCCATAGCAACGAGCCATCAAGTTCATATGTCCATTGATGATATGGGCACACAAGCTTAGGAGCATTTCCCTTGGCAGCCTTGCAGATAATCGACCCACGATGGCGGCATGTATTATGGAACGCTCTGATATGATTGTCAGCACCACGTACGATTATCAGACGGTAGGCTCCGACCTTATAGGTCACATAGTCACCGCTCTTCACCAGTTCGCATGCAGGAATGGCAAAAAGCCAGTCCTGATAATGGATGACTTCAAGATCTGCTTGAAAGACCGCAGGATCAGTATAGAACGCCTGCTCCAAGGCGTAGCCTGGGTTTCGACGCATCAATAAGCTTTGAATATTGTTCACTTCTGGCTCTCCTACCGCGCCCCGCGGCATTGCTTGGGCAGATGGCATAGAGGAGCTGCTCGGATACTCGCGAGGATCACTTCCGAAACCAGTGCCCCCACCGCCACCCGCGGTTTGACGTATACAAGAGGCTGGTTTCCGGACTTGAAAGGGGCTTTCACCCGGTCTCGACACCTTCCCGGGATCCTCATCCCAGTGGCTGATCGTCGAGCCTGACCTTCCTTACCGTTGCGGGGGCAGTGCCGGACTTAAACCGGCTTCCCAATTCTCCACGGCCTGAAATCAGACAGCGGCACCTCGTATTTGCAAGATACTCATGAGCCACATTGGAACTGAAATACTTGCGACATTCCCAGACGCAAAACAGACATTGGAGCAGTCCCACCGACATAAGAAATGTGTTTATTCACTGATATCGAATCATCCACGAGGCGGTGAGCTGTCACGCGCTTGATCGCGCACACCTTGGGATCGCTCAGAATGGGCATGGGTATCCTCACTTTACGACTTCGGCAGCACCTGCTCATACTATCATTCAGTGTACATCGGGATGGGTCGCGACGAATACCTGATCGATCTGACCAAGGTAGAGGCCTAGCCCCTACGCTTGAGCCCGAGATTGAGACAAGGCCCACTGTGGCCATCGAACTATCCTAAAACCATCCAAAAACCACCTATGCGCAAGCGCGAGGCAGTGGCGAACGAAAAGGTTTTGGATGCCGGGACAGAGGTCGAGGATCTGTTGCAGCCCGTGAAGGTCTACGCTGCGGACTGCGCTTGCTTCACCCGGTCCAAGGCTTATTTCTCGGCCACTGGTTTCAGTCGGGACACTGGCGCGCCCACGTCGAGGATATCGGCAAGAACTGCGAAGAAACGAAGGCCAAGGAAGCCCTGATGCGCGCAGGCCTTGCCGGTTGGGTGACGGGCAAGCATCCGCTTTGCCGCCACATCACACCCGGCCAGATCAATGCGCTCGTGTCTGCAGAGTTGGTCACCCACGCGCAAATCCAAGCCGCAGGCCTAGCTCTCTAAGGTCTACACCACACAGTAACCACCACACTTCGCGAAACTGGGCTCGATGAACACCGCATCGCAGACCTTCTAGGACAGAATGCACCATCCACAGCACGGCACTACTAACGATCCGCAAATCTTGCCAAATAGAACCGGGAAACCGTGGCGAGACTGGAAGAAGATAACCGAAGGCGGGCCGAAATTGTCAAACCTTATCGAAACGAGGATAAGCCAAGACCGATAACACAAACATACCAGCTTGTATAATGGTGCCCGGGGGCGGAATCGAACCACCGACACGAGGATTTTCAATCCACTGCTCTACCCCTGAGCTACCCGGGCACGGGAAGGCTGTTCGCCTTGGGTGTGGGCCTTCTATGACGTGTGCATGACCGTGTCCAGAGGCTTTTTCAAAGAAATTCGCTAATGTTTCGTTTCGCTCGATTTTGCAGCTTCTTCCAGAGCGTTTTCAATGTCTTCCGGGTCCGTGCTCGGGGTTGCGTAGGTGCCGTTCAGCCACTTCGCGAGATCAATGTCAGCACAGCGACGCGAACAGAACGGGCGGTAGTCCTTTTGGGTTTCCTCAGCGCAAATCGGGCAGCTCACGCCAAGACCTCCTTCAGCGGGATGCGGCCACGTTTCCGCTGCAACTCAAAGTGGCCAAGCGTGGTCCAGCCCACCAGTACCGTGTCTTCGCTATCGCTGCGGAAGCTGGCCCGCAGAGCCGTTTCAAAGGCGCGGCGATCCTTCTTGGGCATGGGAGCGGGATCGATCACAATCTGCCCCCCTAGCCCGCGCAGGCGCAGGGCCCGGGCGAGGGATTTGGCGCAGGCCATGTTCGCCTTCACCCCAGCGGCCAGCGAGGTGTCCGCGCCAGTGTTCACATCCACTGCAACCAGGGCGCGGGTCTGTTCGATAAACAAAAACGCGCCGCCGCTGAGAGGTTCGCGAATACCCCGCACTGTCTCAAGAGAATCTAGCACGCCCAGACGTTCAAATCCGCCAGCCTCGCGCTCAATATCTGCCGGATCGGTCCAGTCGCGCCATGCTAATAGGTGCGGTGAATCGCCCTCTGCCAGGACCTCTGGCCCGCTACCAGCATCCTCAAGCACTTGGGACGCCAGCGACACCATGGCGAGAATGTCTTCTTCGATGTCGGTGCTATCAGCGCCATCGCAAGCCGACCGCAGGATCAGGCCATAACCGCTGTCGCCTATCGCGTCATGAGCAATTTCTAACAAGCGATCGCGCTCCTCTTCGTCACGGATCGAGCGGGAGATATTGAGCCCGGGAGCCTCGGGTGTGACGATGGCGTAGCGGCTTTTGAACAGCAACTTTTGAGAGACCGGCAGTGCTTTGCCCGCTTCTGCATAGCCGGTCAGCTGGACCAGCAATTCCTGTCCGGGCGCCAAACCTTTGACTTGGCGTAAAAAGGCAGGACCATCCGGCGTTGTCAGGAACATGCCTCCCTGCCCCTTGACGGGTCGATCAGCCCGGGCACGGTAGATCGTCCCGGGGGTCGGCGCATCGCTGTCGATCAGCAAATCCTCAAGCTGGCCATCCACCATGAGTGCGGCGGCTTCGCGGCCGTCGATGTGGTCGAGAATGATTGTACGGCCCTTCATGCGGCGGCCTCCTTGTTTGGTGTCCAGCCCGCCCCGCGCAACAGGGCAGCAGTTTCGGCCAATGGCAGGCCGACAATTCCCGTAAAAGATCCATTGATCCAAGGGATAAGCGCCCCCGCAGGTCCCTGAATGGCATAGGCCCCCGCCTTGCCCTGCCAGTCCCCGGTCGCGAGGTAGCCGTTCAGCTCTTCATCCGAGAGCCGCTTCATCTTCACAGCACTCACCACATCGCGGGACCAGATCCGATCCCCCCGTCGTACGGCGACAGATGTAATCACCTGATGACGGCGGCCGGACAGGGCCAACAGAAATTGGGCGGCCTCTGCAGCATCTTCCGGCTTTCCGAGGATCCGACGCCCAAGGGCGACAGTTGTGTCGGCACAGAGGATCACATCCTCTGCAGCGGCAGAAATAGCCTCAGCTTTCTGGCGGGCAATGCGAGCGCAATAAAGACGCGGCAATTCCCTCGGCTTTGGCGTTTCGTCGATGTCCGGCGGGCAGACCGCATCCGGGGTGATTCCCAATTGGGCCAGTAACTCCAGCCTGCGCGGACTGCCCGATCCAAGAATGAATGCCATGTCTGGCCCTTTTGTCCTATGGCGCAGCGGGGCTGCACTTAATGTTGGCTTTGGCCCAGTCATATCCGGTTCATCAAGGCTGAAAAACCCCAACTGGTCATCGCAGTGGGTGCGTTCAAATGACACTTGGTCGATTGCAGGCGCCCCAAAACAAAAGCCCGGCTAAGGCCGGGCTTGTGTTACTTGATGGATACCAGCGCTTATTTGAAGCGATAGTTGATCCGTCCTTTGGTCAGATCGTATGGTGTCATCTCGACCTGTACCTTGTCGCCAGCCAGAACGCGGATGCGGTTTTTGCGCATCTTGCCTGCCGTATGTGCGATGATCTCATGGCCGTTTTCCAGCTCGACCCGAAACGTCGCATTGGGCAGGAGTTCCTTCACGACACCGGGAAATTCGAGCGTATCTTCCTTGGCCATGTTATCTCCATAATGATGGTTTCCCGCGAGTCTGCGGGACGTGCGCTTAAATGAGCGCTTTTTCCCTGATTTTCAAGGGCGCAATCACCGCAGCGGACATATTGTGACTGTTTTCCCCGGTTCGGACCTTTCATCCCAATGGGTTCGGTTGCGTACGACACCGTTGCGGCGCACCTCGGCGATTGCCTTGAGGTCGACATCAGCATAGGTCCAGCCCGGTTTGTTCAGCACCCCTTCGGCCAGCACGCCGGTGGCCGGGAATCCTGTGTCAGGGGGGCCGAATATGCCGCCCATGCCAGTGTTCTGGTCCACCGCTTCGGACCAGTCAGCGGGGCCGACGATAGATGACATGACTGAAACACACTGGTTTTCAAGCGCGCGGGCCATGGCGCCAATGCGCACCCGCCAGTAGCCGGCCACTGCCTCCGTACAGGACGGCACCAGCAACAGATCCACATCTGCAAGCGCACGGCCCAGCAGAGGAAACTCACTGTCGTAGCAAATTAGGATACCGATCTTTCCCAGTTCGGTGTCAAACACCTTGAGCGCATCTCCACCGGTCACATCCCAGGGGTCGCGTTCGAACATGGTCATGATCTGTTTGTCCTGAACTCCCTTGTGTCCATTCGGCGCATAAAGGGTCGCGCGGTTGACAGGACGTACGCCGCCATCAAAAACCGGCGCAGATGCACCAAGGATATGCACATTGAATTCAGCCGCGAGACTCAAGTGCAGTGCATCAACATCCGGTATGCGCCGGGAGACCGCATGCAAGGATCGCTCCAGATCGCCCGCCATCGCTGCGCCGTCCAAAGTTGACAGTTCCATCGCGCCATATTCGGGAAATACCAGAAGATCTGCGCCCTCCTCTGCGGCCTCCTGCACCCATCGGACGATCTTTGCCTCATAAGCGGACCAGTCATCGAACCAATCAAGGGGATAGGCAGCGGCAGCAATTTTCATCAAAGGGTCCTATTCGTTGGTGTCAGGTCAAACGGCGAGACCAAAACTGAAGCGGTTTTCGGGTCTCGTCCACCTCTCCCACATCCCGCCAGGAGAAGCCGGCGACCACGCCGGGCATGGGTTCATAACCGCGCTTGCGCCAAAAATCATCCAGAGCGCGATAGTTCAGCGGTTTGGCCGGATGGTCAGCCGGTCGCTGCACGCTGCAAAATGCCGAAACCGCATAGCCAAGCTCCTTGGCATGCGCCTCCCGCAGGTCAAAGAACCGATGCCCCAAGCCCATTCCGCGATACTCCGGCAAAAGAACAGATTCGGCGCAATAAAAAACGTCCCTCAGTGCCAGACCGGTCTCTGCGAAAGCGGCTGCAAAATCCTCGGCATGATCGATGAGAGGCGCGCCGGTTGAGGCACCGATCAGCCGCTCCCCGTCCCATGCGCCGACCACCACAGACTGGTCACTGTCCAGATAGCTTTGAAGATAGCTGCGTTCATAAGCCAGATCCCCATCGTAGAGATAGGGCCAATCCCGGAATACAGCGATCCGCAGGCGGGCGACGTCGTCCATCGCCTGCGCCAGCGCTGCGCCGCGCAAGCTCTGCAGACGCAAACCCATCAGGCTGAGACCTGTGCCATCCAATCCGCAAGGTTATAGTAGGTCGTTACACGCGTGATCTTGCCATCTTCCAGATCAAAGAACGACCCGGCAGGCAGGCGATAGGTTTGCTGATGCGCCCCCGGTAGCCCTGCGTCTGTTTCAAGATAGGTGCCGTTCACGACATACTCAGCGGCCGCGCGTGTGCCATCTTCGTTGGCGAACACCACCATGTCGGTGAGGGATTCATCGTAGCAGCGGCTCATGTGGTTGCAGAACTCCGCAAACAGCGCCTTGCCGATGCGGATCTTGCCCTCATTCACATGGTGGGCCACGTCGTCCGACAGGCACTCAAGCATGGCGTCGGTGTCTTTTGCGTTGAAGGCCTCAAAATAGCGGGTGACGGTGCTGTTCATTTTATCTCCAACGGGTTGCCCCAGCGCTCTGTCAGGCGCTGGATAATCTGGGACCGGGTTTGCCTGTAACTGTCTAGCTTGGCATCCCGGGTTTCCCCCAGTCCAGTTGGGTCCATAATTGGCCAATATTCGACATCAAGGTGGAAAAACCGCGTCAGCTCCAGCGCCCGGCGCTGACTGGCGGGGGACAACGCCACCACCAGGTCGAAGGAGGACAGGTCGTCCCCCCACTGTTCCATCTCGTCGAAGGACCGTGACCGATGGCGCGAAAGTTCCACACCGATCTCCTGACAGACCGCGATGCAGAAGCCGTCAATCTCCATGTCGTTCTTGACGCCGACTGACTGCACATAGGTGCCGGAGCCATAAAACTGTTTCATAATCCCCTCTGCCATCGGGGATCTGACCGCGTTGTGGTCACAGCAGAACAGGATCGACTGCGGCAACTCGCTCACGCTTCAGCCTCCAAAATGCAATACGCAAATCAGGGTGAAGAGACGGCGCGCCGTGTCGGTATCAATTTCCGCCTTGCCCTCCAGCCGCTCCTGCAAGACACGGCTGCCTTCGTTGTGAATACCCCGGCGGGCCATGTCGATGGTTTCAATCTGACTGGGCGGCAGGGTTTTGACAGCCGTGAAGTAGCTCTCGCAGATCTGGTAGTAGTCTTTGACCACCTGACGGAACGGCGACAGGGACAGGTGGAATTCCGCCGCCTTTTCACCAGCCTCAGATGCAACATCAAAGACCAGCCGTTTGTCGCGGATGGCAAGCCCAAGATGGTAGGGCCCCTCAGGCGCTGCCCGCTCACCGCGCGCCGGTAGCGCAAAACTGTTGTCCTCGATCAGGTCGAAAATCGCGACCCGACGCTCCTGCTCAATTTCGGGCGTCGGCGGCGGCAGGTTGCGGTCATCAAGGTCGATTTGGCTGATGCGGCTCATGGGTCAGGTCTCTGTGCGCAGATTATGTAGATAACTGACTAGCCGATGGTCGGTGCCACGGCAATCCGCAGGGCACAGTTGTGCCGTAACGATGTGCCAGCGCCACCATCCATACGCACGGGCAGCCAGCAGCCTGCCTCCCCGCACTCCTGCTCCCTGTGCTCAGCGGTTCAGCCGATCCAGGCGCGCCCGGATTGACAGGCCATGCGCTTCCAAGCTTTCGCTTTTGGCCAGCGTTTCGGCTGCCGGGCCGATTGCGCGCAACGCTTCCGGGGTCATTTCGCTCAACGTGGTGCGCTTCAGGAAATCCATCACCGACAGGCCGGAGGAGAAGCGCGCCGATCGTGCCGTTGGCAGCACATGGTTCGGCCCGCCGATATAGTCCCCGATCGCTTCAGGTGTGTATGGGCCAAGGAAAATCGCGCCGGCGTGAATGGTTTTCTCACTGAGCGCACGAGCGTCCGCAACGCAGAGCTCCAGGTGTTCCGGGGCGATGCGATTGGACAGCTGTGCTGCCACATCTAGGTCTGGCACAACGATCACCGCACCGTAGTCCCGCCAGCTGGGTCCGGCGATGGCGGAGCGGTCAAGTGTCTGCAGACGCGCCTCTACCGCATCGGCCACAGACCGGCCAAATGCCTCGTCATCCGTAATCAGGATCGATTGCGCACTTTCATCGTGCTCTGCCTGGCTGAGAAGGTCGAGCGCAATCCAGTCGGGATCGTTGTCCTTATCCGCAATGACCAGAATTTCCGACGGACCAGCAATCATATCGATGCCGACCTTGCCAAAAACCCGCCGTTTCGCTGCCGCGACAAATGCATTGCCGGGGCCGGTGATCTTGTCGACTGGAGCGATAGTCTCAGTTCCATAGGCGAGGGCCGCAACTGCCTGCGCGCCGCCGACACGGTAGATTTCATCGACACCGGACAGGCGGGCCGCCAGCAATACCAGCGGGTTTATCTGTCCATCCGGCGTGGGAACCACCACTGCCAGTCGTTCGACACCCGCCACTTTCGCCGGAACTGCATTCATCAGGACCGATGACGGATAGCTCGCCAGACCACCCGGCACATAAAGACCAGCCGCCGACACTGCCGACCAGCGCCACCCGAGTGAAGCCCCGGCGTCGTCCTGCCATTCGGCGTTCTGAGGCATCTGCCGCACATGATAGGCGCGGATACGCTCCACCGCTAGCTCCAGCGCGGCGCGTTCCTCAACCGATACGTCCTCAATCGCGGCATCAATCTCAGCGTCCGAAATGCGCAGTTGATCCGCAGTCAACGGCAAACGGTCGAATTTCGCGGTCAGCTCAATCAGCGCCGCATCACCACGGGCACGCACATCCGCGATGATGTCGGCGACCACCGCATCCACATCGGGGCTGTCTTCGCGTTTTGCCCCCAGAAGGGTTGCAAACGCCTGATCAAAATCAGCATCGGACGCGTTCAGAAAAACGGGCATTATGGCTCTCCTTTGAGCCTGCAATATAGCCCCCTGCCCGCAGTCTCAAGATGGTTGCACGTATTGAAGTCAGTCAAGCGCTTGCCGCGCAAGCGGCGGGATTGCATCTGCCGCCAGAGTATTATCCAACGGGCATAGCATCAGCACATCGTTTCTCGGCTGGCCCTCCACGACAACAGAGCGCGGGCGCAGGCCAAACGGACGGAACCCTGCGTCTTCATAAAGCCTCCGCGCCGCATGGTTTTCCTGATCCACGCATAACTCCACCTGCTTCAGCCCCCGCGCGCGGGCCTGATCCAGGACCCGTGTCAAAAGGGCTTTGGCCAACCCCCGACGCTGATAGGCCGCTGAGATGTAGAAGGGGCCAAGATCCGCTGTATGCGACAGGCGCGACAGTCCGCCCTGACGCAAAACCGCAAAGCCCACCAATTGATCGTCAAGGAACGCGCCCCAGTAAGCACCGCTCTCAAACCCGTTGATCAGGTTCGCATCCGGGATGCCATCCGCCTCTTCTGCAGTCATCAAGAAAGAGGCCGGAAATGCGGTCAGACCTTCACGCCACAAGACACGAAAAGCAGCAAGATCAGCGCCCACCAACTGGCGCAAGATCATGTCTCGTGCCGAGGAGCCTGCCCTGACGGCGCCTGATAGGGACGTGTCACATCGCGCAGGGTGACCTCAACCGCCTCAACGGCAAGCCGGATGGCCCCATTACCGGCAAGGGTCAGAACAATATGTCCGTCGCCATCAGATCCCGGCTCAAAACTCAGCGACAGCAATGACAGGATCAGGTCGCGCTCCTTCCGATCAACGCCCTGCGAGGCCACCGACAACACCTGATCGACGACCAGCAAACTTTGCACCCGTTCATAAGGGCGACCACGCTTTTCGGCAGAATCTTTGTCTTCCCAGCGGAACCGGTTCAACAGCAACGCAAAGCGCCGCTCCGCAGGTCGCCAGCTGATCTCCGTCACCGGAAACACCGCATCCTGCGCGAGCGAGGCAATAATCTCCAGATCCTCAGCGCCAAGCGCGCCAAGGTTCAGCGGCGCCTCGCGCCCGTCGTCGAAGGTTGCATCTGACATTACTGCTCCTGGATCCGTTCAATCTTGGCACCGACCGAGGACAGCTTGCGCACCACATGTTCGTACCCACGATCCAGATGATAGACACGGCTAACGGTTGTCTCACCTTCAGCCGCAAGACCAGCAAGAATCAAGGAGACCGAGGCCCGCAGATCGGTCGCCATCACCGGAGCACCTTTCAGTTTTTCGACGCCCGTTACCGTGGCATGACCACCTTGCACGTCAATCTGCGCCCCCATACGTATCAGTTCCGGTGCATGCATAAACCGGTTTTCAAAGATCTTTTCTTCCAGGACACTGGTCCCTTCAGCAGTACACATCAGCGCCATCATCTGTGCCTGCAAATCGGTCGGAAAACCGGGGAAGGGTTCAGTCACGACATCCACAGCTTTTACCCGGTTGTCACCGCGGCGTACCGTCAGGCTGTTCTCATTCTCGGTAATTTCGACCCCAGCCGCCTCCAGCTTGTCGCAGAAGGCTTCGATCAGGGATCGTTTGCCGCCCAGCAGCTCCACCTCGCCACCACAAATGGCAGGCGCCAGCATATAGGTCCCCAATTCGATCCGGTCGGTGACAACCGGATGCGTGGCACCATGCAGGCGATCTACACCTTGGATCGTAATGGTGGATGTCCCCTCACCTTCGATCTGCGCGCCCATCTTACGCAGGCACTGTGCCAGGTCGACAATCTCCGGCTCACGCGCCGCGTTATTGATGACAGTCGTTCCCTTGGCCAATGTCGCGGCCATCAGCGCATTCTCAGTTGCGCCGACGGAAACCAGCGGGAAGTCAATGACCCCGCCTTTCAATCCGCCCAGAGGCGCCTTGGCATGAACATAGCCGTCCTTCAGATCCAGCTGCGCCCCAAGCGCCTCAAGCGCCTTCAGATGCAGATCCACCGGTCGCGCACCGATGGCGCAGCCGCCGGGCAACGAGACAACAGCGTGACCATCACGCGCCAGCATCGGCCCCAGCACAAGGATCGACGCCCGCATCTTCCGCACGATATCGTAGTCGGCGGTGTGATTGTTGATGTCATGGCTCGACATGGCCAGCACTTGGCCATCCTGCAGTGTTGAAACCTCGGCCCCCAGTGACTGCAACAACGTTGTCATGGTGCGGATGTCAGAAAGCCGCGGTGCGTTTGTCAGTGTCAGCGGCTCCTCGCTCAGCATTGTTGCTGGCATAAGCGTCAGGCAGGCGTTTTTTGCGCCCGCGATAGGGATCTGCCCTTTCAGTGGGCCATTCCCCGTCACCAAAATCGAATCCATCTGCCCTTACTCCTTAGAACTGCCTGTTGTGGGGTCGTCTGCCGGACCGCCGGTTCCGTCATCTTTGACCGCACGCGCCTTCGCCTGGGCCTTGCGACGGCCCATATTCGCCTTCAATGCGGCCTTCAACCGATCTTCACGCGTTGACGCTGACCCGCCATGTTTTGCTGTTTTCTTCTCTGCCATAGATCTTCTGTACCGGAGTGTGAAAAAACCGTCCAGAATGCTCTTGCGCCCCAGTTCGTTTATGCCTAAAAGCCCCCTCACCGGCGCTGCTGTAGCTCAGAGGTAGAGCACTCCCTTGGTAAGGGAGAGGTCGAGAGTTCAATTCTCTCCAGCAGCACCAGTCTCCCAATCAAAGACATTTCAGATACTTAGATGATAATGCATCTATTATGAGTGCTGTTCACCATGCGTGGCCATCTACTCGCGCCAGGCGTTTTTCGGCCTTGGACATGCGACACATATGAGACCGTCCGGACCAAGCGGAGCCAGCCCCCGCCCCCAGATCCGAATCGAGTTGACGCTGCAGCGACACGCGATTCGGGCAGACTGTTGTCCGCTCAGAGACAACGCCCCAGCTTACTCATGACTGTCAGCGGTTAACCGCCGTTGAATCAATTTGTTTGTAATTTCCAACTCTCGAATCACACCGGTTAAGGCCGATTTTAATTTCCATCCGCCAATCTGGATCCCGCAGGCTCATCCCTTTGCAAGTCGGGGCGGGTGCGAGACCGCAACAGTATTTGGTGCAGGAGGGTTGAATGACAGATGCAAAACAACATTGGCCGCCTGCGCCAAGACTGCGGATATCGACAGTTTCGCTCGGTACCAAACGCCAAACTGAGAAACTAGGTCATTTGAGTCACGCAAAAAAATGGGGGCCGCTGCAACGGTATTCCAAGCACTACGCCACACGGCAGATCATACAGGCACATACTCAGTGGCTCTGGCCACTCACTAATTTGGACACGGACAAAGGCGTCTGGCTGTCGAAGATCTGCGGCCCTGGCGACGGGGTGGATCTGGTCAGATCGCCAAGGTTCTCTCGCCTCAGATCATGCTGGAAACGACGACGGTGTTTCAGCGTGTTTGCCAAGCGACAGAAAGATCAAGTGGCCTCCTGAAGCTGCTCCGCCAGAAATCCGCTTATCCATTGGAAAGATCCCGCCAACTCCAGCGGGCTCCCTTTGAGCGTGATGCCACATCTGGTGTATCCGCTTTGCTTCAGTCGTAAGGCGCTGAAGGTCCGCCCCACCACAAGGGGCAGATCAACGCCTCGCGTCCGAGCTTCCGCAGGGTCGGTCTTCAAGCCACCAAAAGACGCAAATTACCGCCGACAGGGCACAACCAAACCCGACCGCCACCAAGATGAGCCGACAACCGGTCGGCCAGCCTGGCGATCAATAGAGACACCAGTGCGCAGCCTGAACCAGGCAAGCGCGAGAACCCGAGGCCGCCCTCGATAAGGAACATGTCATGTCGACGATATGGAACTCCATTTTCAGAAAAACCGCCGTGGCCGCTGCTGCTCTGACCGTGATGAGCGTGTGCGCCGGTATGCTTCCTGCACAAAGCATTAACAACAATATCAAGAGCCAACTGGACCAGTTTGTTCGCCGTGGTACCGAAGTCAGATTTGAGGGCTATCTGACGGGCTATAGTTATTGGGATAACACACCCCCTGGCAGTGCTGCCATCGCGCGCCCGGTCCTGCGGCGTCAGGCCGGGGGAACCGGGACATATAATGACCCGGTCACCATCGCCGTGGGCCATGCCATCCGGCGGGGGCGCCAGACGTTGGATTTTCCGGCAGGCACGCGGTTCTACATAGAACGCCTGCGCAAATACGCGATCGTGGAAGACGTCTGCGGTGACGGTCATCAACCCCAAAATGGCCCCTGTCATACCGGCAAGAATGGCCGCCCGTGGCTTGATATTTATATCGGGGGCAAGCGGAATTCCGTCCGCGACACCGAAAGATGCATGAACCGACTGACCGGGATGCAGCCGATCCGCCTCAACCCCCGACGCGGTTACCCGGTGGCACGTGGTGAGATTTCAGCCAGCGGATGTCAGGTTTTTGGCCCGGTGAGCTGACACCGTTCTAGCGGGTGCGGCGCTTCAGATGCGCCAGCGCCTGCAAGACGATCCCATTTGTGTTAAGATCGGCATGGTTTTTCATTTGGGTATACCCATCAAGGAACAATCCACTGCTCATGCCAAAACCATCAATCCGGGCGTGCTCTTGTGCCATATCCAGCATTTTACGAGTGTGCCTACAGGGTCTGACCGCGTACCAAAGATAAGCTGCCTTGGTCGAGAAAATTCCATAGGGGCTGCTGGCAACCGGTTCAAACACCACCTCGCGCCCCTTCCGATAGCTGACGTTCCAACGCGTTTCATGACCCAGGTCGAAGCCTTGGTAGACAAACCAGGGCGACGTGTCGATTGGCGTCTCAGATGGTGCAAGCAGCTGCCCGGTCTGGTCAAAGTGGTACTTCATCGCACCCAGAAAGACATCCGTTAGCACGGCGCATTCCGCAGATGGCCCCAGCTCCACATATTCGAGCAACAGCGGCTCAGTTGGCAAGATGCCAATTTTGTCGACCGCATAGAGCAGGCTGACCGTTCTATCAGCGACGGTTTCACCGACAAACGCCTCCCGGTAGGGAGAGCGGGTTTCCGACTGGCCCAGAGCTGGCAAAACCCGGGTCTGATAGTGCGCACAGTGTGACTGATAAGATGATTGAATACGTGTCTTAAGGATATTGTTAAGGACACCCCCCTGCATCAAACCTGCAATCTGCCATTTACCAATCAATTGCGAGCAGGCGTCCGCAAGGGCGGTGTGCTGCGCTGCCCGTGTCACTGCGCTGGTAAGCCGGGCGAAATCACAGGCGTCGAACCCTCGTCTTTCGATCGAGGCATCCCGGACATTGATCAACGTCGGCGGGTATGCTGCGTCGCCATCCTGAATAACCGGCAGCGACGCCATGATTTTTCTGATCCGGCGATAAATCCTGTCAGCTGGCGCCAACTCCAACTCAACTGCTGCCAACAATCCGAGGATCAGGCTCCCGACATCCCACATCGTGATTTCGGAGTTGTTGAAGGACTTGCCGTTGATCTGCTTTCTAACCGTCAACGCCAATCCGGTGGCATTCATTTCTGCCTGTTCAAGATAGCTATAGGCTAGCTCGGCATCAGCCATCATAGCCGCATCGAAAACAGGTGCCTCCGGCGCCAGGCTGCTCTCACGTAGCGTGTCACGTGCTTCAAGCAAAAGCTCATGAGCGGGATCAACTATTCCTGTAGGATAGTTGAGGCAGATACCATTGGCTGCCGGCACTTTGGCAGAGAGCCGGCTGATCGTCTGCGCTTTATGGACAAAGACCGCATCCGGATGGCGCACATCGCCACGTTGCGGGGCGACATCATCTGCAAGAAAAATAGGACCTTCGATCGGCTCTCCATCAGGTCCCAACCCTGGAGCCCCAAGCCGACGCTGCTCTCCGTCACGGGTTTCGACCAGAAATGTGCCATCGGCCCGACGTTCCCCGCCACGCACCAAGGTCACACAGTCGGTGCCCAGCCGCGTCCGCGCCTGATCCAGCACCCCGTTGTACCCCTCCGCATCGCTCGGAAACTCCGGCAAAATAACATAGTGCCTGGAGTGGTTCGGCAAGAACGCACAGCACCGTTTATAAATTTCGCGCGGCAGAACAGACAGAAGATATCCTGATAGCCGCGCACGGTTAACACTTGCGGCAATGCGCTGACCAACCTCATAGGCACGCGCCGGGTCAATCGGCAACTCGGCAACATCCACGGCAAGAACAGTGCCATCCCCCAATTGCGAAAACAGCCCTGATGTCATCCTCTCTTGCGCAGACCTCAGATCCAGGCGCGCCTTCAATGGCAGCATCAACACGGCAGCAGGGCCAAGCAGCGCCTCGCGTTCAGCTGCCTCGACCGCATCATAGATCACGGTCGTGCACCCCCCGGTCCGCAAACCGTCCTGCCGCAACTCGCCCTCAAGCTCATTGGTCGACACCGTCGAAAAATGCGCTGGCTGAGCGGCGGCCGCCATGGCACCGGGCAGCTGCTGATCGATTTGCGAACGCAGCCCCCAGAGGCTCCGCGCCTTAAAATATCCCGTCTTGCGCATCAGATTCCGCGATGCAGGAACGATTTCGACAAATGTCCGATTTTGGGAGGCGGTGTCACTCAACATCGCCAGAAGGGGGTGGGTGCTATCCGGTGTGTGCTTGGCAAAGTCTTCGAATGCGACCTCAACGGATAAGGCGACCCCCTGTGACAGAAACGCAAAAATCAGAGAGCCAAGCGCATTTTCCGGCAGCGATGGATGCACGCCGGTCAGCAATATGGAAAACGCACGTATCCCCTCGGCCCGCTGGGTCTGCGCCAAGGCCGGCCAGGTCGTGCTTAGCAGGCCACCTGAGGCCAAACCCAGAAACTCACGGCGTTTCCACGACATTACTTGTCCAACTTTCTGGTCCCGGCAGTGTTTACCATAACCTGAAGGATCTACGATGCCCATCTTGAAATATCATTAGGACTTTGTTAAAAACTTAATGAGCGGACGCGGAATCGAAATGGTTCGCGCGAAAGTCAATCTGGCGAAAATCGCCTGCCCCCCAAACGAGTGAATGAAAAAGTAACACGTTATTTGAACGGGTTGGCAAGTGATGCATACGACGACGAAAAATCGGACGGCGCCAGTGGCAAGGAAACGCAGATCAAAACCGTCTGCGCCCAAGGCCCGTGTGCACAAGACATTTCCGACTGAAATTTTACCGGCAGAGATGACCATCTCCACCGACGCCCAAAGGCAAATTTTCAAGGCCGGGACGGCAACCCGCCCGTTTCTCGCCGCGTTGTTTTTCGTGTTGGGATTGGCCTTGGCTGCGGCCATGATCATCGCCGTCACGCAAAGTGTCATCACCGAATTCAAACTGGCCCGCCCCTTGTTTCAGAACGATGCGCCGACAGATGTTGTCAACTCGGACTGGCGCCGGTTCCTGCCGCAAAGCGACAGTCTCGAGGGGGATGGTGGCTATGACACGCTGGACAGCGATGGCCCGAGCGTCGCAACGGCAACAAGAAACGCCTGCCAGACGCATACATCCGCAGCCCGCAGCGCCAACAACAATCCTTCAACGCTGTATGCCTTTGTCACCGCCGACCTGGAAGATGTGTCCAACTCCGTTCAACGAACCTGCGACACGATCAATGTCTTTGTACCGGAGTGGCTGATCATCAGTGATGAGGGAATCGACTGGCTGCAATCCGGCAATCAGGAATTTGGCACGCCTTACGTTGTGCGAACCAATCCATTTGGCAATAGTCCCATTCAGCCGTTGATGCATGTTCAGGCCACCGCACTTGAGGATGGCGGCAGCCGTCACTGGTCCAAGGCTGCAGAGCTCGCAACACGGCACGGATGGTCCGGTCTGTGTTTCGATATGCGCCGGTTGGAGGTGCAGAACCTACAGAAGGCGCTGACCCATTTGGATGGCGTGCAGGATGATTTCGCGGCCAGAAACCTTGAGTCCTGTGCCGTCATTGCTCCTGATCAGATTGAGGCCCTTTCCTACGGGGTCGCCTTACCTGACCGGGTCATTCTACCGGCGGTTCAAAACAGCTATCGACTTGGAATATATGAAGAGTCACCCGCACCTCTGGACTGGTTTCAGACTGTGCTGGAACGCGCGCGCAGCACCATTCCCAAAGACAAGCTGGTGATCGGCATGGCGGCCGGCGGCGTGCATTGGACGACTGGCGCGCCCGCGCCTGAATTCATCAGCTATGCAGATGCGATGTCTCAGGCGGATCAATACGGAGCCTTTGCAGGCTACGCGCCTGAAAAAGGCCATGGGCTGATTTCCTACATGGATACCCACGGCGAGCGGAACATGATCTGGTATCTCGATGCCGTCAGCCACTACAGCCAGCTTTTGAGCATTGCGGAGGCTGGCATCGACAGCTTCGCCATTTGGGGTTTGGGGCAGGAAGATCCCTCCATCTGGCCCCTGCTCGCCAAAGAAGACATTCTTTCGGACAGTGCTTTTGACACGCTACGCGACATTGATCTGAACAGCTTCGTCTCATATCGCGGTACGGGACCCTTCCTGCGGTTCACTGAAAAAGAGGTCCTTGGCCGCCGTCATATAACACGGGACGCTGAGACTCTGATGGTGACCGATGCGGTCACTGATCCATTGCCGCTTCCGGTCATTGCTGACCGCTACGGGACCCTTCCGGACAAATCGATCCTTCTTACGTTCGATGATGGCCCCGCCCAGGATCACACGCAGGATATCCTCGATATCCTGAACGACGCCAAGGTGCCCGCAACCTTCTTTATGGTGGGCAATCAGATGTTCGAGCAAAAGAACGTTGTTGATGCGTTGGCACGGTCTGAGTTTGATTTTGGCCTCCACACCTTTTCTCACCCTCGGCTTGACCGGTCATCTCCGGCGCGGGTTCAGGTGGAACTGGCGTTGCAGTCACGGATCTTCTCCTGGCTGACAGGCCGCACACCTGTGGTGTTTCGTGCGCCCTACATGCGCGGTCCCGGACCGCTTGAGGGCGATCTGGCCCGCCGACTGAAGACCATCATTGACCAGCGCTATCACCTTCTGGGTGCCGATATCGTGCCGCCTGATTGGCGCAGCCTCAGCCCCAAGCAACTGGTCGACTACACGCTGGATGCATTGGATGGCAGCGGTCAGGTTCTGCTACTGCATGACGGCGGCGGCGCCCGCAGCAACACGATCAGCGCACTACGTCTGCTGATCCCTGAGCTGAAGGCGCGCGGCTATCAGTTTCTGACATTAAAACAAGCCATGGCAGGGGTCGGCAGCCCCTATGAAACCCGTCAGGCTGCCAGTCTCGAACCGTTTGAGGCGCTTGCCTTCACCGGTTTTGGAAACAGCGCAACATGGGTGGCCTTCCTGGTGCCCTTCGCGGTGCTGCTCGGGGTCATTCGTGCTCTTGTTTTGTTTGTAATGGCGATCCGGTCCCGCCGTGCCGACCGTGCCGACCTGCGCCATCGCACGGGTGATTTCTCCGCCCCGGTCACGGTTGTGATCCCCGCTTACAACGAAGAGAAGAGCATTCTGAAGACAATCTACAGTGTGCTTCAATCAGACTACCCAAATCTGTCGGTGCTGGTGGTGGATGACGGATCAACCGACGACACACATGGGCTGGTGAGCAAGACCTATAAAGACAATCCAAACGTCCAGATCCTGCGCCAACCCAATGGCGGCAAGTGGAAGGCCGCCAATCTTGCCTTCTCTCATGTGACAACGGATTATGTCGTCGCGATCGACGCCGATACCATCGTCGCACCGGATGCTATCCGCCGTCTGATGCAACCCCTGCGCAACCCCAAGGTCGGCGCTGTCGCTGGCAAGATCATGGTGGGCAATTCAAACAACCTTCTGACCAAGCTCGAAAAGCTGGAATACACGGTTGCTCAGAACATTGACCGTCGCGCCTATGAGACGATCAATGCGATCATGGTGGTCCCCGGCGCCTTTGGTGCCTGGCGGACTGAAGCAGTGCGCAAATGCGGCTACTACTCCAGCCAGACTTTGGCGGAAGACACCGATCTGACGATATCGCTTCTGGAGCAGGGCTATGAGGTCCGTGCGGCCGAGCGCGCCTATGCCTACACCGAAGCGCCAGCCTCTGTTGGCACGCTGATGAAGCAGCGGATGCGCTGGTCCATTGGTATTCTGCAATCCGCCTGGAAGCACCGCAGCACCATCCGCAAGGGGCATGCCGTCGGGTTGGTCGGGCTCACCGATCTTGTGATCTTTGGGGTGATCATGCCCCTGCTTGGCCCGATTATTGACCTGCTGCTGGTGCTCATGCTGGTGCGGTTTGTTTCCAGTTTTGATGGAACCACCTTTGATGCCTTCACAGTGCGCGATTACGCCGTGCTTTCTATCTTCCTGGCGTTGCCGCTGCTGGAAATGATCATGGCCGACTATGCCGTGCGGTCAGAGCCGACCATGCCGCGGTCCATGGTGTTGTTGCTGTTGCTGAACAGATTCATTTACCGCCAGCTTCTGATTATAAATGTCTACCGTTCGCTGTGGCGGATCCTAACAGGGCGGCTGACAGGTTGGCACAAGCTGCGCCGATTTGGGTCTGTTCAGGCGCCTGTCCGACCCACGGTTGCCGCCCGGGCGCGCCTCGGCTGACCCTGGCGCGTTGTTCCAGCAAGCTGCCAAGGCATTGCACATAGAAAAACCTGCCCAAGCATGAGGCCTGGGCAGGTTTGTTTTTGGCAATGACGACGTATCAGTTGTCGTCTGACGTGCTACTACCGGAGAGCGCATTTGGATCGAAGGCCCCTCCGAAGGCGGAGCTGCCGCCTGTCGCGGGCGCTGGAGCGCTGCTTTCGTCTTCGCCCTCGGATGTGGCTGCATCACCGCCCCCGAGCGCGTTGGGATCAAAGACCCCGCCGAAGCCAGAGTTGTTCCCACCGCTGGGTGCGGGCTCAGATGTTGTTGCCCCACCAGCATCCGACGCACCGTTTTCGGCCTCTTCCGCAGCCCGGCGGGCCGCTTCATCGGCGCGACGCTGGCGCAGTTCCTGAATACGCAACTCGGTTTCCAGGCGCTTCTGCTCTTTGACCTCCGCGATACATTGGGCCGGGCTATAAACAGTCGCAGTGCCGACAATCACGATGGTGAAACAGGCAACCCCAACCAACCCGAGAGCTGCCCAGTTGGAACTGAGAAACCCCGGAAGCCGCAGACGACCGCTCTCAAGCTCTTCTACCGTCGCATCCTTACGCGCAGCCGCGACCAGTTCCCGTCGACGAATTGTCGCCTCGTTGAACAGCGCAGCAAAAACTGTCAGCACAACAATAATGAATGCCAGGGCAGAGATTGCCGGTGTGATGCCATAGCGCACCTTCTGCGCCAGCTCGATGGTGAGCGTTGGATATTCTCCGAAGGTGAAGGTGGTGGTGTTGTAGTTCTCGAAGCTGGCGAGAAAGGCCAGGACCGCTGCTGATGCAATTGCAGGCTTCATGAACGGCAGCAGCACCTTGCGGAACGCCTGCGCATGGGTGGCCCCCAAATCAAGTGCCGCCTCGGTCAGCGCGATATCATAGCGCTGCAGACGGGCAACCAGCACCAGCATGCAGTAGCTGGCAATAAAGGTGGACTGACCAATGATGGTAAGGAACAACCCGTTCGACAGGAAACTATCTGCCCCCAGCCCGACCATGCGATTGATGCGATCCCAGAACACCAGTGTTGAGATACCAATCACCACACCGGGGATCAGGATTGGCGCGATGATCACCGTGTAATAGGTGGCACGCAGCTTTGGCCAGATCTGGGTCAGCATCAGCGCCCCCGCTAGGCCCATCGCAACCGACAACACGACGGTACCCGCCCCGACCAGGATCGAATTCTTGATCCCGTTCAGAATGCGTTCATCCTGAAACAGCGCCGAAAACCATTCGAATGTAAGACATTCCCATGGCGTCGCCTGCGGAAATCCAGGTGAGTTGAACGCCGTGACCGACATGATCACCAGCGGCCCCAGCAAATAGGCGAAGAAAATCGCCAGATAGAACCAGACGCTCAGGCGCAGAAAGGAGAGGTTTTTCATTTGCCGATATCTCCCATGTTCACCTTGAACAGGCGCATGACGGCCAGAACCAACAGGATACAGGTCACCAGAAGAACAACTGCATAGGCAGCACCCTGTGGCCAGTCGCTGTTGTCATTGAACTGCTGATAGATCAGCTGTGTGAACCACAGGGACGACGGCCCGCCAAGGATCTGCGGCGCAGCCAACGCGCCCGCCGACAACATGAAGACCATAGTGCAACCCGAGCTGATACCGGGCTTGGCATAGGGGATCACAACGCGCTGATGGATCTTGCTCCAACTGGCCCCCATATCGCGGGCAGCCTCAATCTGGTTGCGGTCCAGACTTTCGATCACATTGTAGATCGGGAAAATCATCAGCAGGATGTAGGCATACCCAAGCCCTGCATAAAGCGCGATATCGTTCCGGATGAAATCAAACGGGGTATCAAACACTCCCATCCCGACCAGTGCGGTGTTCAAGACCCCGCTTTCGCCAAAGATGATACGCAGCGCAAAGGCGCGCAGGATTTCGTTGATCCAGTAGGGAATGATCAGCATCAACGCGAAGATGCGGATGTGATTGCCCTTGGTCTGCGCCAGATAATAGGCAATCGGATAGCACAGGATCAGATTGAACAGTGTCACACAGACTGCCGCGACCAGCGTGCGGAAGAACACGCGCAGATCCACCGCATTATAATCCTGACCGCCGCCCTCAGGACCGAAAACCAGATATTTGTAGTTCTCCAGCGTATAGACGTCCTTCGGCCCACCGATTTCTGGCGGCGGCAGGTTTGGCCGGAATGAAAAGTCGAGCATCGACAGCTGCGGCAGGATGATAAGACCAATGGTCCAGAACAGGACGAGCCCCAACATCAGCGAGCCCAGCCCATAGCCGTTGCGATTGAAGAATTCCCTCAGGAATCTTGGCATGGTCCGGGCCTCCTTATTCTGCGGCCAATTCACCCGCGGGTACGATGACAGCGTTCTGCGTCTCGTATTCCAGGGTGATTGTCTGGCCTGTGTGATCTTCAAAGGACTGGCCAAGGTTGGGGATTGAAACCTTCAACTCCTTACCCCCGTCGCCCTCCATGAAGATATTGAAAGCATTGCCCTCAAATTCCTCGTGGTTGACCTTGGCGCTGACCACGTGGTCGCCAGTGGCGCCCTGCGGTGCCAGGGCAAAGGCCTCCGGGCGAATGAACATCATCGCGTCATCCCCCTCTTTCATCTTGCCCTGATTGGCAGAGGAAATTCGTGCAACCAGATCACCCGACCGGTTGGTCGCGATGAGTGCTTCGTCGCCCATCACCCGCTTGACCTTCCCCCGGAATACGTTGTTTTCGCCAACAAAAGACGCGGCAAAGGCTGTTGCGGGGTCGTTGTAGACCGCCTTGCCATTGCCAATCTGGTCGATCACCCCGGCGCGCATCACGGCGATATTGTCTGACATGGTCAGCGCCTCACCCTGGTCGTGGGTGATGTAGATGAATGTGATGCCGACACGTTGCTGAATCTCGCGCAGCTCGGTCCGCATGTGCTGACGCAGTTTCAGATCCAGCGCTGACAGCGGTTCGTCCAGCAACAGAACATCCGGTTCGGCGCATAGCGCGCGCGCGATAGCAACCCGCTGACGTTGGCCACCAGAAAGCTCCGAAGGCAGTTTGTCGCCCTGCCCCGGCAGCGCGATCATATCCAGCAGCTCATCTGCACGCTTGCGACGCTCCTTGGCCGAAGCCCCCCTGATCTCCATCGAAAACGTGATGTTTTCCCAGACTTTCATCAGCGGAAACAACGCAAGATTCTGGAAGATCAGGGCGGTTGGACGCTTGTTCGGACCAATCCCGCGCATATTGTTGCCACCGATCAGAACATTGCCTTCGCTTGGCTCCAGAAACCCGGACACCGCGCGCAAGATGGTCGTCTTGCCACAGCCAGACGGGCCCAGGAACGAAAAGAAATCGCCCCCATTGATTTTGACATTCGCGTCGCGCACCGCAACGAAATCTCCAAAGCGGATCCAGAGCTTCTCAAGATCTACGCCTACCCCAGCACTCATGTGGCCTCTCCCTCGGTGCAACCGTCCGTTCGGAGGCGAACCCCCGGCCGATGCAGATAGCATCCGGTTGATAATATGTTGAATTTACGCCCTCAGGCGTGTGGCTGGCCCCCGCATGAAACGGGAGCCAGATAGGGTCGCGCGATCAGGTAATCAGGCGCTCTTGAACTTGTTGACGAATTCGGTACGCACATCCGCGTACCAGGGAGCCTCAGCAGGCCAAGGGTTCAGATTGGCCAGGCTGTTGCCCGGATAGGCTTCCGCGAAGTTTTTCTTGTAGACATCGCCGGAGTAATCATCGGCCTTCAGCACCGGTGAGTTGTAGCCGTGGCTGTCGATGGCCTTGCCCGCAGGTTCCTGCTCGTAAGCATAATCGATGAACGCATAGACCTGCTCTTCGTTCTTGGCACCAACCGGCATCGACATCCCGTCGACCCAGGCCATCGCCCCTTCAACCGGCGCCTGATAGTGCACAGGTTCGCCTGCGGATTTCAGCGCCAGCGGCGGACCATCCCAAGTCTGGCCAACAACGACACCTTCGTTCAGCAGACCATTCTTCTGCGAATCCGCGTCGTTCCAGATCAGCTTGATGCGGTTTTTACGCGCCACGCACCAATCAGTGACCTGGCCCCAGACCTTGCGCATGGTCTCTTCGTCGTCATAGGCCGCCCAGATTGAGCCCGGCTCCATTTCACCGGAGGCTTCCATATAGAGACCTGCGCCCAGCATCATCGAATGCGCGCGGCCCATGGTTTTGCCTGCGTTTTCTTCGCTCCAGACATCGCCGTAGGACGGTGCATCCCCGGAAGGCAGCCATTTGTCCGTACGGTAGGCGATGCCCTCAGTGCCCCAGATATGCGGCAACCAATGCGCGCCATCATCGTCGAAGTTCCAGGCGTCGGTACCGATCTTGGCCATTGCCGGGTTCACCGCATCCATATTGACCTTGTTGAGATCGAATGGCTTCAGCAGCTCCAGCGGCCCCCACTGCAGGGACCGGTTGTTGGTCGGCGAAACGATATCGAACCCCTGACCCTTCGTTGCCTTCATCTTGTTGATGATTTCTTCGTTCGACCCGATACCAGTGTAATTTACCTTGATCCCGGTCTTGCCCTCAAACCCGGCGATGAACTCGGGCGGCAGGTAATCGGACCACATCAGAATGTTGATCTCACCGGAGGATGCCAGGGCGCTCTTGGAGTAGAGCGGTGCTGCCAGCGCTGCCGCGCCTGCCCCTTTCAGAATGGAGCGGCGGGTTACTTTGGACTTTGCAGTCATCTTGTCTTTCTCCCTATGGAACTGTTGGTCTTTTGTTTTTGCTTTTGGTGGTGAAACTCTGCGGAACACACTCCTGTTGCTACAGTGACAGATTCAGAATTCGATAAGGCCAGACGATGTCGGGCAAAGACACTTATGGGGCCAGTTTTAGCGCTCCATCGTCAACGATCAGACCAAAGCGGTTACCCGCTTTTCGATGATGATGCCGACTCTCATGTTGTTTCACACGGATCAGTCTGCGCCTCGAAGGCCCCTCACGTCAACGCTGCAACACTGTGGAAGCGTTCACAAAAACGCCGGGACGCTCAAACCGCCATGCCAATAAGTGCAACCCCGACCGCCATCAGGACAGCCGCCCCGAGGCGGCGCTTCCAATTGCCCTCTTTCAGGATCAGGAAACCAATCAGCGCGGCGAAGATGACAGATGTTTCGCGCAAGGCCGAGACCGCGCCCAGCGGTGCAAAGTTTTTCGCAAACAAGACCAACCCATACGCGCACATCGACACCAGACCGCCCGCAATTCCCAATGCCCAAACTTTAAGCGGCAATCCCGGCAAGGTCTCTCGCTTTCGCAGGATGACAAACACCGCGACAAAGATGTGCAAAAAGGCACCCCAAGCCCAGTAGCTGACGGTATTCTGTGACAGTCGCACCCCGACACCATCAACCAACGAATATACCGAAATGCAGAACCCGGTGCCCAGCGCGTACCATAGCGCGCCCCGCCCAACACCGGATCGCAGCGCTTTCCAACTGCTGAGTTGGATTCCCACCGCAATAAGCGTAATCCCGAACCAAGCTTGTAAGGGCAACATTTCCCCCACGAAAATCATCGCCCAGAGCGAAACCAATGCAGGCACAATTCCGCGCGCGATCGGGTAGACCACGCTCAGGTCGCCATGCTGATAGGCACGCCCCAGCATGTAGAAATACCCGAAATGCACGACAGTGGAGAGGCCGATATAGGGCAGGCTCGCCACCGCAGGTAATGGCAACGACACCACCATGACCGCCCCGGGAAGAACATGACCCAGCGCGACCAACCCCAATGTCGTGGTCCGATCTGTTGCGGTTTTGACAATGGCATTCCAGATCGCATGCAGCAACGCAGCCGACAGGATAATGGCGATCACAAATGGAGTCATGTCAGGCTTTCAGATCTGGCAGGTCGCTGCGGGGAGGCATCAGTCCATTTCCTCGGCAGGCATGTCTTGTATCAAGCGCGTTTCCAGCAACTGCCCGTTCCGATAGAGGATTGGATAGGCGATGGCAGCGATATGGCTGTTGAATTCCCGCAGTGCGCGCAGGGTCTCAAGATGGATATCAGAACTCTCGAAACTCTCCGCAGCCCCTCTCTGGAGTCTGCGCAGATGGCGCTTGCGGCTGTCGCGTTCCATACGCTTCACCTCGGTCTTCTCAAGGCTCAGCAGACGCGCGCTTTCCAGATCGTCCGAGATCAGCACATTTGAGGCCAGCTGCATATTGGCGACAATGACCTCGTGCATACGGGTGATCTCTGCCCAGCCTTCTTTCGAAAACCGCACACCCTTCTTGTGCATTGACGTGGCAAGGGTGGCGAGACGTTCGTCCACTACATCCCCGGCCGTCTCGAGCCGAATGGCATATTCCACCAAGTCGCGGGCCACTTTGGCGTTTTCCTTGCCGAACCCCTCGCTCGGCATGCCCGCCACATAACTCCGGATACCTGACAGGCAATTGTTCACCTCCCGGTCCAACGCCTGCACCGCCCGGATCTGAGTGCGGTCACCATGCTGGTAGAGGTCTGGAACAGGTCGGAACATGGCGCTGACCAGATCCGACATTCGCAACAACTCCCGCTTGAGGCTGCTGATCGCCTGATTGGGCTGCCGATAATCGTCCGTATTCAGCACACTAACAGGCATCCCATGCGCAGTATCCTGCGGCGTTGCCGGGTCCGGCACCAGACCTGTCAGAACGCCGTGCAACATACCGCAAAACGGCAGCGCCAAAATCAGCAGCGATGTGTTGAACAGCAAATGCGCATAGACCAGCGTCTGCCCGCCCTCAGGCGCGCCCAGAACACCGGCTCGCAACGCCATATTGACACCAAACAGACACAGCACAGCCCAGGTCCCACGCAGCCCCAGATTGGCCAGCGGTATTCGCCGTCCCGACGCTGGCATCCCGCGGCTCAGCCAGACCGGAATGAACGCAGAGCCGAAATTCGCACCCAACACCAAAGACAGGCCAGCCGCAAAGGGGATCGCATCAATCTGCACCAAGGTGACACACATCAAAATGGCCGCCACCGAGGAGTGCATGACAAAGGCAAGTGCAGCCCCGACAAGGAACGCGGTGATGTAGTCCCGCGCCAGGTATTCTGCAATCGCGGGCAAAAACGCGCTTTCCCGGATCGGGTCCATCGCCTCACGCAGGAAACGCAAGGAAATCAAGATGAACGCAATCCCCATCAGGATGCGCCCCATCTGACGGGCTTTTTTCGCCTCAACCTTGACGAACAGATAGCCACCAACCGCCAGCAGCACCGGCACCAGCCAGTCCAGACGGAACGACAGAAGCTGAATGATCAACGCGGAGCCCAGATCCCCGCCCAGCACAATCGCCAACCCGGAGGCAAAGGACAGCATCCCCCCCGCCGCAAACCCGGACGTCAACAAGGCAACCGCGGCCGAGCTTTGCAACACGATGGCCATGCCAACACCAACGAAACTGGCCTGCACGAGGCTGCGCTGTTCGGTCAGGAGACGCTGAAACGTGGCACCATAGCTGCGTTCAATGCCCGTGCGCACCATACGCACCGCAAAAAGCAGCAGCATGACAGCACCGGCGAGGCTGGTAAGAAAGCTCAATATGGCCATAGGCTCGTGTCTTTTCCTTCTGTCGGGCAGTCTCTAACGGCTGCCGATCTTTATCTTGGCGCTCAACGGAACTCCGTCTGCGCAACTGTTCGCGCGGCTCACTCCAGCGAGGGGGCCCGTTTCTTTGCCTTCACCTCGCTCCCCGCGTCAGCGTCCCGCGTCGGCGCCAGTTCAAGGCCGATTCCCCAGGTTTCCAACGCACGGCGGTACTTTCGCCCCGGCAAGGCATCGGTCATCAGCAGGTCCAGCATCTCCGGTTGCGGCCCCCGGTGCGGCGCCATGTCATCGAATTTCGGATGGGCCAGTAACAACAGCGTCCGTTCGGCGGCCTGCGCAACCACCGCCGCAAGCTGGGCCTCTGTCGCACTGTGGTAGAGGGCGCCGTGTTTGGCAGAAAACGCATCAGCCGACAACACCGCCAGGTCCAATGCAAATGCACGTACCTGCTGTTCGGCAACATGGCCAAACGTGCCACGTTCATTGCTTTGGATTTCCCCGCCGAGGAAATGCACCCTGTTGCCGTTGTGATTGGCCAGCGTCTGCGCGACGCCAATAGAATTGGTCACCACTGTCAGATTGGCGCGGCGACGCAGTTCCTTTGCGACAAACGCTGTGGTGGATCCCACATCGAGAAAGATCGCCATCCCGTCTGTGATCTGCGGCAGAACTCCGGCGGCGATGCTCTGCTTTTCTTCGGTATATTTGGAGATCCGCCGAAAAAAGCTATCCGCCGTATCCGGCCCGCTCAGATAGGCGCCACCATGGACCCGTTGTACCAACCCCTGCTTGGCCAGTGCCTTGATCGTGCGCCGCACGGTTTCTTCCGAAACGCCCAGCACCTTAGCCAGCTCGCCACTGCGCGCCGAACCGCCCAGACGGCGCAAGGCCTCTAGCAGTTCAAGCTCGCGATGGGACATTTTCTGGTCTGCAGGCACCCGGAAACCTCTGTACAGGACTGATGAATCTGCCGGGCAGTGAACCACAGCTCAATCAAAAAAATCAAACAGGAAAACACAAAAACCCACATTAGCGGTCAATTTCAACGGTGTTGAGCCCGGAAACCCTTTGCCACGAAGACAATTTCGGGCTTATCTGGCGTCAATTGCCGCGAGGAAGATCTCTATGAGCCGATGTTCAGACCAGCGCAGGAATGTCCTGTTCATCCTGATTGATCAGATGCGGGCCGACTGCCTGTTTGGCGCCTTAGCGGAGCATGTGGCGCTGCCCAATCTTCGCGCGCTGATGGGGGATGCCGTTACTTTTCAGAAGAACTACACAGTTGTGAACCCCTGCGGTCCGTCGCGTGCCTCTATCCTGACCGGCCAGTATGCGATGAACCACCGCTCCGTCCGCAATGGCACCCCCTTGCGACATGACACACCGAACCTCGCCTCGGAGATGCGCAAGGCGGGTTATCTGCCGATGCTGTTTGGGTATACCGACACCTCGCACGATCCCCGCGTTCACCATCCAAGCGACCCGGCGATGCAAACATACGAATACCCGATGAGCGGGTTTCATGAGATGTTGGAGATGCGGATGGAAATGTCGCACCCATGGCGCGCGCATCTTCTGAACAAAGGTTACACATTCGACCGCTACTGGGACATCTACAAACCGGTATCGCCGACCGGGGATGCCCCGCGCCTTAACGATCCGGCGCCGTATCGGGCTGAGGACAGTGACACCGCATTTCTGACTGACCGATTTCTGGCAACCCTGCCCGGCTACCGCGACCAGAATTGGTTCGCGCATCTGACCTATATACGCCCGCATCCACCGCTTGTTGCGCCTGCCCCCTACAACCGGATGTATGATCCTGCGTCCCTGCCGCTCCCGCACCGTCTTGCCACTGTTGAGGACGAGCGCGCGCTTCATCCATTTTTTGATCCAGCCACCCGTGCCGCCTCCCCGGCGTCCTTTGTGGAGGGATTCCCCGATCTTGAGCCCAGCGACGAGGTAATCCAGACGCTTCGCTCGATCTATCTGGGTCTTGCCAGCGAGGTCGACGCCCATATCGGTCGGGTTATGGAGTACCTCCGCGACAGCGGCCAGCTGGAGAACACGCTTGTGGTGCTCAGCGCAGATCATGGGGAAATGCTGGGCGATCGGCACAGCTGGGGGAAATTCTCGGTTTATGAGGCGGCCTATCACACGCCTCTGATCATTCGCCAACCGGGCAACGCAGCGCGCGCCGGCGCTGTGGTGCATGACATCACCGAATCCATCGACCTCGCACCGACCATTCTGGACTGGGTGGGCCAGCCTATTCCAAACGCGATGGACGGGCGCTCCCTGCTACCGCTGCTTGCCGGAAACACTCCAGACAACTGGCGCAGCTATAGCTATTCGGAATTGGATTTCGCCGAGCCTGAACACCCTAGCATCTGGCAGCAACACCTGGGCACGGATGCGAGCTGTTCCAGCCTTGCGATTCTGCGCGATGCGCGCTTCACACTGGTGGAGTTTGCTGCCGACCTGCCGCCCCTGCTGTTTGATCACGATGATCTGGGCGAGGCTGATAACGTAGCAGAGCACCCCGACTATCAATGCGATTTGGCCCGGCTGACGCGACAGATGTTGCGCCATCGTATGCGTAACATGGATCATACGTTGTCGCTGGACACCATCACCCCACAGGGGCCGCGCAGGCAGCTGCGCCATAGGCCGACGTTCGCTGCAGGCCACCAGGATGACTGACCTGCGCAGGGCTGCCCGCGCCCTCTTTGCGGCGGCTGTTGCCCGTGCCAATCCTGCCACGGCACTGGCCGAAAGCCTAAAAGAACACCCGCCAACTCTGCCGCAACCGGGGGGACGCCTGATCCTTGTCGCCCTTGGGAAAGCCGCCATTCCCATGATGCGTCAGGCGATAGAGATGCTGCCGCCCCCGGATCGTGCAATCGCTGTGACCAATCCAGAGAATGTTGCAGACCTCCCTGATATCGAGGTGTTGGCAGGCAGTCACCCTGTTCCGAACCACATGAGCCTGGCGGCGGGGGCCGCCCTGCGCGCGGCACTCAGCAATCTGAACGCCAAGGACAGGGTCGTCGCGCTGATATCAGGCGGCGGCTCCGCTCTGGCGGTCGCGCCAGCGGGAGGTCTCACGCTGGCTGACAAAACCGCTGTGACGGATCTGCTGCTCGGGGCCGGTGTCGACATCACCCAGATGAACCTGATCCGCCAGCAACTGTCGGAGCTGAAGGGCGGCGGCCTGTTGCGCGCGGCGCAGCCTGCGCAAGTGTTCAGCTATATCCTCTCGGATGTCATCGGCGATGATCTGAGAGCCATCGCCTCGGGCCCCACAGTGGCACCGCTGGGCGCGCGGGCAATGGCGCGCGATTTTCTTCTGTCCCAGAACCTGTGGGACAGGCTGCCTCACGCGGTTCAAACCCATCTGGCAACACCAGAAGACCCGCCACAATGGCCCGCGAACTCCAGCGTGGCGCAAGCCCATCTAATCGGGTCAAACCGCCATAGCCTGATTGCCGTGCGCGATCAGGCGAAGCGCGATGGCTGGGCCGCACATATCATCAACGATGCGCTTACGGGAGATGTTGAAGCGGCGGCCAAGACCATTCTCTCAGCAACCATAGCATACGAATCCGGTCACCCGACCGCGCTGATTTTTGGCGGAGAAACCACTGTGCAGCTGACTGGGAGCGGGCGTGGCGGACGGAACCAAGAGCTGGCTCTGCACGTTGCCCGCCTGGGGCGTCGCGCCCTCAAAGAGCGGTGGACCTTCCTCTCCGCAGGCACCGATGGTCGTGACGGTCCGACAGATGCGGCGGGCGGTATTGTCGACAGCGGTACCTGGCAACGGATCAGTGACAACGGCGGCAATCCCGATGCCCTCCTCAGAAACAACGAAAGCAACGCTGCGTTGAAGCTGGCGGGCGATCTCCTGATAACAGGTGGAACCGGCACCAATGTAGCCGATGTCCAAATTATGCTGCTGTCACCGCAGTAAAACAGGCCCCTATTCGTCCAATTGATGCAGCTCGTTCAGCAAATCCAGCAACGCCTCATAGCGATCCTCCCCCATTTGGGCACGGGTACGCTCAATAACGGCAAGGCTTGCATCCAGATTATCGTCAATGACCTGTGTCCCCGCCGATGTGATGCTCACAATTTGGCGGCGGCGATCTATCTGATCCTTCGTACGCTGGATCAGCCCCTTATCCTCAAGCTTCTGCAAGATGCGTGTCAGGCTTGGCAGCAGAAGACAGGCCCGTTCAGAAATCTGCGTTGGGTCGATCCCTCCGGTTTCCTGAACAACACGCAGCACACGCCACTGTTGTTCGGTCAAACCGGCGTCGCTCAGCAGCGCGCGGATAGGGCCCATCACACGCTCGCGGGCGCGCAGCAGGGCGATGGGCAAAGATCGGTCAGTGCTTGGTAACTGCTTGGTCATGGCCAATTATCGCCGCCTCGGCGCACAAAGGCAAATCTTCAATGTCAGCGCCGGCAAGAGAGTGCTTCTGAAAACGGGACCATCAGGGAGGCGTCCGCAAAGGCGAGCGAAATGACGCTCAAGCAATCGCATCTATTGATATAATTCCCCAAAGTAGACAGATTTTAATACACATGTTAATAATATAATATCTCATGGGTTTCTCCCTCTCAGCGCAAAGGACAGCAAATGAACTGGACTGACTTTTCCCATTGGGGGCGCAAGATTGCCGACTGGACCCAACACTACCATCAGACGGTTGGCGACAGGCCGGTGCGCGCCAGAACCGAACCCGGTGACGTTCTGAATGCGCTTCCCGCCACGCCGCCCGAAACCGGCGAAGGCATGGAGGCCATCTTTGCCGATTTTGAAACCGTTGTGATGCCCGGAATCACCCATTGGCAGCATCCACGGTTCTTTGCCTACTTCACCTCCAATGCCGCTGCCCCATCGGTGCTTGCGGAATTCCTCACCTCTGCCATCGCACCGCAATGCATGCTCTGGCAGACCTCCCCTGCGGCGACCGAAATGGAAACCCGCATGATGGACTGGCTGCGCCAAGCGCTTGACCTGCCAGAAGAGTTTCAGGGTGTCATTCAGGACAGTGCCTCTTCCGCCACCCTGGCAGCCGTCCTCACGATGCGGGAAAAGGCGCTAAACTGGCAGGGCAATGAGCAGGGGCTATTTTCCCAGAAGACTCTGCGCATCTACTGCTCTTCGGAGGTGCACACCTCCGTCGATCGCGCCATCTGGGTTGCCGGTATCGGCCAGCAGAATCTTGTCCGTGTTCCGATCAAGGGGGACTGGCGCGGCATGGACCCGGACGCACTGGCCGCAGCAATTGAGGCCGACATCGCGGCCGGCCACCAGCCCGCCGGCGTCATCCTCTGTGTTGGGGGCACGGGAGTTGGCGCCACCGACCCGGTCGATCAGATACTCGATGTGGCTGAAAATTATGGTCTCTATACCCATGTGGATGCCGCCTGGGCCGGCTCCGCCATGATCTGCCCCGAATACCGCCATTACTGGCCCGGAATTGAGCGCGCAGACAGCATCGTTTTCAACCCCCACAAATGGCTGGGGGTGCAATTTGATTGCTCCGCCCATTTCCTGAAAGATCCCGACGATCTGGTCCGAACGCTGGCCATAAGCCCCGAATATCTCAAAACCCATGGCAAAGATGGTATCATCAACTACTCTGAATGGTCAGTGCCCCTGGGCCGCCGTTTCCGTGCGCTCAAAATCTGGTTTCTGATCCGGACCTACGGTCTGGAAGGGCTGCGCCAACGGTTGCGCAACCATGTGACATGGTCACAGCAATTGCATGACCGGCTCCAGTTAGAGCCTGATTTCGAGATCGTGACGCCGCCAATGTGGTCTCTCTGGTCCTTTCGGTATCAACCCGATGGAGCCAAGGATCTGGACGATCTGAATCTGCGGTTGGTGAATGCGATCAACGACGATGGCCGCATTTACCTGACCCAGACCCGCGTCGATGGCGCACTGGTGATCCGTTTTCAGGCAGGGCAATTTGAAACAACCGAAGCCGATGTCATGATGGCACATGATGTCATCATCGAAATCGCCCGAACGCTATAGCACCGACCAACCCGCTCCGCCGAGGTTGATGCGTGGCCGCTGGACAAGCCGCGGCGTGGGGCGATACCTTTTTCCTCAGTCGTGACCGCCCCGAACAGACGCAAGCGATCGCGCCCAATTCAAACCGGAGAGTTTCCATGCCCGCACCCAAAAACACCTTCAAACAGGCGCTGGCCAACGGGGATCGTCAAATCGGCTGCTGGATGAGTTTTGGCGAAGCGGCCGTCGCCGAAATCATGGGGACCTGTGGTTTTGACTGGCTGGTGATCGACGGCGAGCATGCCCCCAATGACATCCGCTCCATTCGGGATCAGTTGATGGCACTGGCAGCATCGGCCAGCCATCCAGTGGTGCGCGTGCCGGTGGGGGAGACATGGATCATCAAACAGGTGCTGGACGCCGGTGCGCAAACCGTTCTGGTCCCCATCGTGGAGGACGCAGATCAGGCCCGCGAACTCGTGCGCGCCTGCCAGTACCCGCCACATGGCACCCGTGGGGTCGGCGCGACAGCAGCGCGGGCGACGCTGTTTGGAACGACCAGCGACTATATTCAAACCGCCGATCAGCAGGTCTGCCTACTGTTGCAGGTCGAAAACCGTAAAGGCATCGAAAATCTCGACGAAATTCTGGCGGTGCCGGGTATTGATGGTATCTTCATAGGGCCCGCCGACCTCTCCACGGATATGGGACATCAGGGCAATTCGGCCCACCCGGAGGTGCGCGCCGTGATTGCCGACGCGCTGGCGCGGATCAAGGCCGCAGGCAAGGCGCCGGGCATATTGGGCATCTCGTCCGAGTCCACACAGGCCTATTTCGACATGGGAGCGCAATTCCTCGCCGTCGGGATTGACGTTATGCTACTGGCGCAGAGCGCGCGCACCCTCGCCACGAACTGGACATCGAAATAGCCACCGGCACCCCAAGAGAGAAAACCGCGTGAGAAAATACGTATTTTCGCGCAATTGACCGGTTTGACACCCCGCCGCTAGCCTGCCACGACAGGAGCGAGACCGCGCCAGATAGCTTGGCGCGCCACGAGGGAGTTACAGGATGAAACGCACATTTGCTGCGGGGATGGTCTCCGCACTGACGCTGACGTCAGCTATGGCCACCGCCGCCTTTGCTGATATTAAAATCGCCCATGTCTATGGCAAAACCGGCCCGTTTGAAGCCTACGCCAAACAGTCACACGACGGTCTGATGCTGGGGCTGGAATACGCCACCGGCGGCACCATGGAGGTGAACGGCGAGAAGATCGTGGTGATCGAAAAAGACACTCAGCTGAAACCCGAGAATGGTAAGGCCCTGCTTGAGGAGGCCTATGGCGACGATGAGGTCGATCTGGCCATCGGGCCGGTCAGCTCCGGCGTTGCGCTGGCGATGCTACCGGTCGCCGAGGAATACGAAAAATTGCTGATTGTAGAGCCGGCGGTTGCTGACTCCATCACCGGGTCGAACTGGAACCGCTATATTTTCCGGACCTCTCGCAACTCCTCTCAGGATGCCGTAGCCAGCGCCATCGCCCTGGCCGGGGACAACGTGCATATCGCAACGCTGGCCCAGGACTACGCCTTTGGCCGCGACGGCATCGCCGCCTTCCGCGAAGCCCTTGCCGCGCAGGGTCACGAGATCGTCCACGAAGAATTCGCACCGACGGACACCACCGACTTTACCGCGGCCGGGGAACGGATCTTCAACGCGATGAAAGATCTCGAAGGCGAAAAGAAGCTCTTCATCATCTGGGCCGGTGGCGGCAACCCCTGGGCCAAAATCAACGCCATGGATCCCAGCCGGTTCGGGATCGAATTTGCCGGTGTCGGCAACATCCTTGCCGCTCTCAAGGGGTTCAAGGATTTCGCAGGCATGGAAGGTGGCACCTACTACTACTATGAGCTGCCCGACAATCCTGTGAACGACTGGCTCGTCAAAACCCATTTTGAGCGGTTTGACAGCCCCCCGGATTTCTTCACCGCAGGCGGCATGGCCGCAGGTATCGCAGCTGTGGAAGCCATCAAGAAAGCCGGGTCTACCGACACCGAAGCGCTGATCACCGCAATGGAAGGCATGGAGTGGGAAACCCCGAAGGGCACCATGCAATTCCGGGCTGAAGATCATCAGGCGCTACAGCCGATGTATCACTTCAAACTGCGCGTGGAAGATGATGTCGAATGGGCGATCCCCGAGCTGGTTCGCGAGCTGAGCATCGAGGATCTGCCGATCCCGGTGCGCAACTGATCGTACCTTTCCCTCAGGTCCGGCGCATCTGGTGCCGGGCCTGATGCGAAGCGGATAACCGCGATTCAATCCCACTCCACACGGATCCGTTCATGATTGCCCCCCTTCTGACCACCGATGATCTGACTGTACGCTTTGGTGGGCACGTGGCTGTCGATGCCGTTACTTGTGCCTTTCACGCCGGCGAACTGACCGCCATCGTCGGTCCCAACGGCGCTGGGAAGACCACCTATTTCAATCTGATTTCCGGGCAGATCCCAGCCAGCGCCGGGCGCGTCACGCTGAACGGTCAGGACATCAGCTCCGCCTCCGTTTCAGCCCGCACGAAGGCCGGTATCGGACGCGCTTTTCAGATGACCAACTTGTTTCCCGATCTGACCGTTCTGGAGAATGTCCGCCTGGTGGTTCAGGCCAAAGCCGGGCGCGGATTCAACCTTTGGTCTATGGTAACAGGCCACGCCGACCTGATAGATCAGGCCGAAGATATCCTAGCCCGTGTGCGTCTTCTGGAGGAGCGTAACCAGATCGTCTCAGAGCTGTCCCACGGCAATCAGCGCAAGCTGGAAGTCGCTCTGCTGATTGCCCTCGACCCGCTGATCTACATGTTTGACGAACCAACCGCCGGGATGAGTGTCGATGAGGCCCCGGTTGTGCTGGACCTCATCGCAGACCTGAAAGCGCAGAGCGATCGCACTGTCCTATTGGTGGAGCACAAGATGGATGTGATCCGAACGCTCGCTGACCGCATTATCGTCCTGCACAATGGCGCGCTGGCGGCAGATGGTGCCCCGGCCGAGGTGATGGCCTCGGACATCGTGCAAGAGGCCTATATGGGGCGTGGACTTGAGGGGGTTTTGGATCATGTCTGATCTTGCCCAGACTGGGACCACCGGCGATCCAATCCTTCGGATTGAAGGGATCTACACGAATATTGCGCAGTACCATATTCTTCAGGGTGTCGATCTCCACGTGCCGCGCGGCGGCGTTACCATGCTGCTGGGGCGCAACGGCGTCGGTAAGACCACGACCCTGCGCAGTGTGATCGGGCACTGGCGGGTTCATCGCGGGCGTATCCTCTTTGACGGCGATGACATCACCCGGGTACCCACCGCCAATATTGCACGCGCAGGTCTTGGGTTCGTGCCCGAGGACATGGGCATCTTTGCCGATCTGACCGTGGAGGAGAACATGGTGCTGGCCGCTGTCTCCGGCCCCATTGATCCCGCGCGTCTGGACTGGATCTTTCAGGCATTTCCGCCGCTGAAGACATTCTGGACCTCCGAAGCCGGCAATCTCTCCGGTGGGCAGAAACAGATGCTGTCGATTGCCCGCGCCATGATCGAAGAGCGCAAGCTCTACCTGATTGACGAACCAACCAAGGGGCTGGCCCCAGCAATCATTTCCACCATGGCCCGCGCGCTCAAAGATCTAAAGGACCAGGGAGCCTCAATCCTGATGGTCGAACAGAATTTCGCCGTCGCAAAGGCACTTGGCGATACCGCCAACGTGATGGACGACGGCCGCGTGATCTGGTCCGGGGAGATGGCCGAACTGGCCGGCGATCCCACCCTACAGGAACGGCTGATGGGCCTCAGCATGGAAGCGAAGTGAATGATGTCTGACGGTCGATACATATCCCGCAATGGCTGCATCGGACAGGAGATAACCCGATGAGCACAGCCCCTGAACACAGCCCAACAATGGCTCGGTCTTCGGTGGCCGACAGGCTGGCGCCTTATGCGCCGCTTATGCTGGTTCCGGCCTTGGCAATTGCCGGTCTGATCGCGGTGCAGAACCCGGCCAGTTGGCTGACCCTGACCGTGTCCGGTCTGGCCATGGGGATGATGATCTTCCTGATGGCGTCAGGGCTCACCTTGGTGTTCGGCCTGATGGACGTCATTAACTTCGGTCACGGCGCCTTTGTCTCGGTTGGCGCCTTCATCGGGATCTCCGTCCTGCTGACACTGGGTCACCTGACCAATGCCCCCTCGCTGGGGCTGAACCTGCTGGCCATCCTGGCTGCGGTTCTTGCCGCTATGGCTGCAACCGCCGTCATGGGCTGGGCTTTCGAACGGGTGATTGTCAAACCCGTCTACGGCAACCACCTCAGTCAGATCCTTGTCACCATGGGAGGGCTGATCATTGCAGAGCAGCTGATCATTGTCCTGTGGGGGCCAGAGGAAATCTACTTCACCCGCCCCGAAGCACTGAAAGGCGCGCTCACCTTCGGCGATGCCGCGATTGAGAAATACCGGCTGGTCACAGTCGGCGTTGGGTTGGCTGTCTTTGCCGCCATGCGGTTTGTCCTGCGCCGCACCAAGATCGGCCTGATCGTCCGGGCCGGTGTTCAAAACGGGGAGATGGTCGCGGCACTGGGATACCGTTTGAGGCTGGTTTTCATCGGTGTGTTCATCGCCGGATCGGCATTGGCCGGACTTGGGGGCGTTATGTGGGGCCTCTATCAGGAGGTGATCACCGCCCATATGGGCAATCAGGCGATGATCCTGATCTTCATTGTGGTGATCATCGGCGGGCTGGGGTCGGTTGAGGGCTGCTTCATCGGCGCGCTGCTGGTCGGGCTGCTGCAGAATTACATCGCCTTTGTAGAGCCGAAACTGGCCCTTGTTTCCAATATCGCCTTGATGGTGGCCATCCTGATGTGGCGGCCGATGGGCATGAACCCGGTGGTAAAGGCAAAATGATCCGTACCCTTCTCTCTGGCGATCTGCCGCGCTCCCGCGTTCTGGCCCTGCTGCTTGCGGTTATCCTGATCTGCCTGGCCTTCGCGCCCTTTTTGTTTCCCGGCGTTCGCACCGTCGATACAGCCGCGCGCATCTGCATTTTTATCGTGCTGGTGGCGAGCTACGATCTCTTGCTGGGGTACGGCGGTATCGTCAGCTTTGCGCATACGATGTTCTTCGGCATGGGCGCCTATGGGGTCGCTCTCACCTCAACCCATATGGGGCGTGGCTTTGACGCGCTGGCAATCGGGTCTATCACGGGGGCGGCGCTCGCTGCGGTTCTGGCGCTGCTGATCGGGTTATTTTCCCTGCGGGTCCGAGCGATCTTCTTTGCCATGATCACGCTGGCTGTTGCCTCTGCCGTGGCGGTTCTGGTCAGCCAGCTCTCCGGGCTCACTGGCGGCGAAGATGGGCTGACCTTCAAGATCCCACGCGAATTGGGGCCTGCGTTCAAATTCGGCAAAGAGACGTTTGACGGCGCATTGTTCGGGGTCAAACTGAACGGAAAATTGCTGACCTACTACCTGATTTTCGGCGGCAGCGCGCTGCTGTTCCTGGCATTGCTGCGGGTTGTGAATTCGCCGTTTGGCCGCGTACTGCAGGCGATCCGGGAGAATGACTTCAGAGCGGAGGCGATTGGCTACAAAGTGGTCTACTACCGCGTCACCGCCACCTGCCTCTCAGCTGCGATCGCCGCGTTGTCGGGATCTCTCTACGCGATCTGGCTGCGTTATGTGGGGCCGGATACCACCCTGTCGATGACAATCATGATCGACATTCTGCTGATGGTCGTCATTGGCGGCATGGGCACCATCTACGGCGCCGTCATCGGCGCGACCCTGTTCGTGCTGGCACAGAACTATCTGCAAAACCTGATGGGCGTTCTCTCCAGCATGACCGAAGGATTGCCTCTGCTGCCCGAACTGCTCAGCCCGGACAGGTGGCTCTTGTGGCTTGGGGTGCTGTTCATTCTCAGCGTCTATTTCTTCCCCAGTGGCGTGGTCGGCCGCCTGCGCGGCCAACGCTAGCGCGCAGATCAGCGCAGGATCTGGCCTTCGGGCCAGCTCAGCTCCGTCTCGATCTCGATCACTTCGGTCGCACCCGCCGCAATCTCCATATCCCAGGCCAAGATGCCACGCTGCTTCTCGACGTTTTCCTCAGTCGGTGCAGGGCGGGCGTCCCAGATAATCTCCAGCGCGTCCTGCTGGGAATAGGGGACACGGTCCAGCAGGCGCAGCGGCCAGGCACGGTTCGTGAGGTTCTCCACCTCAATCTCGACCCGGCGGACCTGTTCAGTGTTGCGCGAAATCAGCCCCTGCTCCCCCTCGCTCTGGTCAAGAATATCGCGACTTAGGGTCAGACCTTTGATTGCGCCAAAGCCCAGATCCGCCTCCGCTCCCGGTGCCAGCCCGGCAAAATCTGCGACAGCGACCAACTTTCCGTCGACGAAATGGGCGGCCTGCGTCGCAGCCAGAAGCTGTTCACCAAACTCATTGGTGAAGCGTACCATACGGTAGGCGGTCTCATTGCGCAGCGGCACCGCTTGGGCCGTGAGCGTCGCGGTGGTCTTCAGGCTATCCATCTCCAACCGCAGCGCCTCTGCCCCTGATGCGACGGAGACCGGCGTATCAAACCCATAAACCGCAGCGACACCACTGCGGTCGACAGACCATTGCCGAAATATCTCATCAACCACCACAGCCGCTTCGATAATAGGCTCGTTCGCAAGATCCAATTCCATATCAGATGACAGCCGCTGTTTCGATGTTGGCGCGGGCATTGGCTTCTCGATCCGCCGCAGCTGTGGGAAAAGCCGCGAGGGCGCTGATTGCCCCATAGGTTCCGCTGTCGACAGCGTCAGCGCAACGTCCTGCCAGTTTTCGCCCGTGTCCTGAGACAAGATCACGCTGCGGTTCAACGTCAGCTCCGGATCGCCACCGGTTGCGAGATGCAACTCATAGCTCGGAGACCAGCCGATATTGCCAGCCCCTTCAGTCAGATACTGCATGCGGATTGAGGCCTCACCCGCAGTCGCTGCCTCAACCGTTACCTCAATGTAGAGGCGGTCCTCGTCCTCTAGCGACAGAGCCGCAAGCGCAGTGCGCGCCTCGGTCAAACTTTCCTGCAAGGTGACGAGCGCTTGCTCCTTATTGCGGGCTTCAGCCTCGGCATCAACGATCTGGCGGTGATTTTCGACGGCACGACCGCTGATCATCAGAGCGATATCGGCAAGCGCAGTGGCATCCGTACCCACAAGCCCGTCATTGCTACCAAGCTGCTCCAGGAAATGAATAGAACTGCGCGCCGCATGAGCGGCGGCCCGTGCGCGCGCCACCTCATCTTCCACCGCGGCGATCTGTGCTTCGATCTCATCTATGCGCGCTTCGGCGGCTTCAATCTCCGGTGTCGACGCGTCACGTGGCGGAACGAACTCATCTCGCACCCGGGTACTGATCCTGCGGGCGCCGTCTATTTGAACCTGCAGGCTCGCGGTCTCCGCACTTTGCGGCACGCCTTGCAGGATCAGCTCGTGCTGCCCCTCAGGCAACACCACATCGGCGGTCCGGGTAATCTGCGCCAGCCCCGGATACAGCGTGACCGCTGAAATCTGGCTGTCGACTTGTATCACGTCCGAAACCGCAGCTGTGCCAACACATGTGGTCACGGCAAACGTCGCGCCAAAGGTCATATTTGAAAAAGCAGATCGCATAATTTCTCTCGACTGATGAACACTGCGGGGCAATGCCTCGCCTGTCACCGAACCTAGAGACGCATCGGCGCTGTGACCAGTTGCATCCGCAGCTGCCTGCCTGCCACCCCTTCGTATCTGGGGCCTCTCAGAGATATTCAGGCAAAGGTTCGCCGAAACGCGTTTCCAGTTCTCCCCCTGGGAAGCCCAGAAACCGGCAGGTGCAGATTTCAACATGGCTATGGGCGTCCCGCAGGCGCATGCGCCCGTCTTTCCGCTCCAAGTAGAACCCCTTGATGCGCAGCGCGCGGATCAACTCAAGCCAGGTCTTTGCGGTGCGGAAACTCTCGCTCAGGACCATTCTCAGCTGTGCCGCCATCTCGGCGTCCAGCCGCGAACTATTGCGTGCGGAGGCCCAGGCGCTTTCGCCCGCGCGAACGCGCTCACCCTCTGCGATCTCTTGCGCTGATCGTTTTTCCATCATGGTCTAACCCCCCCTTTACCGTTGTCTAACCCCCATCAGACTAGTGGCATCAAGGCTGGCAAGAACAGCTGTACAAACGGTAAAGGGGCCGCCTCTTTCGAAGCAGCCCCTTACCTGAATGGATAGGTTTTTAGCCTTTTTTCAGAACTTCACGTCCAAGAAGCTCGGCGATCTGAACCGCATTCAGAGCAGCACCCTTGCGCAGGTTATCGCTGACACACCACAGGTTCAGACCGTTATCCAGGGTCGAATCCTGACGGATGCGGCTGATGAAGGTTGCAAAATCACCGACACATTCGACGGGCGTCACGTAGCCGCCGTCTTCGCGCTTATCGATCACCATGATCCCTGGTGCTTCACGCAGGATGTCACGGGCCTCATCTTCATCGAGGAAGTCTTCGAATTCGATGTTGATCGCTTCGGAGTGACCGACAAAAACCGGCACCCGCACGCAGGTCGCGGTGACCTTGATTGAGGGATCAACGATCTTCTTGGTCTCAGCGACCATCTTCCACTCTTCCTTGGTCGAGCCGTCGTCCAGGAAAACATCGATGTGCGGGATCACGTTGAAGGCGATCTGCTTGGTGTAGACGCTCGGCGGTACGTCCTGTGTCGGGTTGTAGACCGCTTTGGTCTGATCCCACAGTTCGTCAATCGCATCTTTGCCGGAGCCGGACACAGACTGATAGGTCGACACCACGACGCGTTTGATCTTGGCACGATCATGCAGCGGCTTCAGCGCCACAACCATCTGCGCGGTGGAGCAGTTGGGGTTGGCGATGATGTTCTTCTTGGCATAGCCGTGCACCGCCTGCGGGTTCACCTCAGGCACGATCAGCGGCACGTCATGATCATAGCGATACAGCGACGAGTTATCGATAACGACACATCCAGCCGCAGCCGCTTTCGGCGCGTATTTCTTGGTGGCGTCGGAGCCAACGGCAAACAGCGCCATATCCCAACCGGCGAAGTCGAACGTGTCCAGATCCTGGGTCGTCAGTGTCTTGTCGCCGAATGTAACTTCGGTGCCGAGGGATTTGCGGCTCGCCAGAACTGCAATCTCATCCACAGGAAACTGGCGTTCCGCCAGAATATTCAGCATTTCGCGACCCACGTTGCCCGTGGCGCCCGCGATAACGACGCGATAACCCATTTTGTTTCTCCAATTGTATCCGGCCTCGTGACCGGCTGCGGTGTCTTATCGGGAAAGCCCGCGCGAGGGAAGGCTAGATCAATCCAAGCTGTCGCGGCTGAGCAGATATATTGCGCACCCGGCCGCCAGAAACGCGAGGAGGAAACCAAAAATGACAAAATACGGTAAGGAAAGCTCTGCTCCGGTTGTTTCCGCATGCAGACGCCCACTGGCGAACTGCATGATTCCCACGCCGCCAATGCCAAAGAAGTTGAGCATGGTCACCCCCCGCCCCACCAGATGCGGCGGCACAAAGGCGCGTCCCTGCGCCAGGATGACCGGGAAGGCCGCACCGAAAAACCCAACCGCCGCCATCAGAACCACGACCAACGGCACTGGCCCGTCAATGTACAACATCAGGCCACCCAGCGCCGCACAGGCCAGAAGATTACCGCCAAGCACCACACCTTTGCGTGTTCCCAAAAGCCGATCCATCGGACCATAGGCAAAGGTGCCGAGAATCATCGCAACCCCCATCACCAGACTGGCAACCCCGATCGCCTCAGATCCAAGGCCAAAGACATCACTCATATACGGGCCGATCCACAAGCCACGGAGCGCCGCCGACGGGGCATAGGCCACAAACATCATGATGAATATCGGCCAAAGCACAGGCATGCGCAGAATATCCAGCACCGAGCCCTTCGGACCATCGCTCATCTCAACCCGCGCCGGGTCCTTGACTGTGAGGGCAATACCAAGCGCTACCGCAGTCGAGATCCCCGCGAGCCCAAACAATGTGCCGCGCCATCCCAGCACCTCAACCGCAAGCGCGGTTGGATAAGACGCCACCAGGTTCCCTAGGGAACCAACACCCAGCATCAAGGCCGCCAGTGTCGCAAAGCGGCGCGGCGGATACTCCCGCGCGAATATGTAATAGGATGCCATGAGGACAGGCGAACATCCCACCCCGATCAGGACCATCGCAAGGCTGATGTGAACCGGCTGGCTGGCCAGCGCAAACACCAACGTCCCGCCGCCGCCACCCAGCAACAACAACGCTGCGGCAGTACGGCTTGGCCCGATACGATCCAGCGCCCACCCCACCGGCAGCTGCATGACGGCGAAGGTCAGGAACCAAAGCCCGGAGGCAAAGGCAAGATCCTCAGGCGAGGCGCCCAGATCGGTTTGAAGGGCAGAACTGAGCACTGCCAGAAATGCGCGAAAGAACTGGCTGAGCACATAGCCCAGACATAAGATAATCAGCCCCACCTGCATTGACCCCCCCCCGAATGAGCTGCGCGACCCCGGCACATGACCCGGACCGGAAAATCTGATCGGTCCACAGTGGCGATTTCGCACCAATTCACAAGAGCGCGAAACCACTTAGCCGTGATTGGTCGTGCGTCACTGTCGCGCTACGCTATGATGTCTGCAGGATGAACGGATCGCATATGACACAGGATGGTTTCTACCAAAGCCTCTCGCCCAGCCGCGATTTCGCCGGCCTGACACGGGCGGGCGCTTTTACACCGCTGCCCAGAGACTGGATGGTGGGATGCTGCGATATCGTCAATTCCACCGATCTGATCGCATCGGGGCGCTACAAAACGGTGAATACCATCGGAGCCTCGGTGATCGCAGCCATGATAAACGCCTTGCAGGGTGTGCCGTTTCCCTATGTGTTTGGCGGTGACGGGGCCTCCTTTGCAGTTGGTCCTGAACATGCCGACATTGCCCGTGACACCTTGGCTCGCTTGCGCAGCTGGGCCAGTGCGGAGTTTGATATTGACCTGCGGGCGGCTCTGCTCCCGGTGTCTTGGATCCGGGCCGAGGGGCTGGATGTTGCTGTGGCGCGCTATGCTGTATCCGAAGCCGCTGACTATGCGATGTTCGCGGGTGGTGGCCTGAACTGGGCCGAACGGCAAATGAAGCTCGGCGGCTTTGAAGTGCCGCCCGCCCCCCTGCCCGATCCACCGGATCTGACTGGCCTGTCCTGCCGCTGGAACACAATTCCGGCCCGCAACGGCCTAATCCTTTCGGTGGTGGTGCAACCCGAACCGACCGCCTCTGCCAAGGATTTTGCAAAAATTGCCGGTGATATTCTCGCCGTGGCGGATCAGCTCCAGCGCAATGGCCATCCGGTACCGGAAGGGGGGCCAAGCTTCAGCTTCCCGCCGCCGGGCCTTACCCTTGAGGCCAAGATCTCACGCGGGAAAACAGCTCTGATCCTGCGCAAGGCTCAGCTGTTTATTCAGACAACATTGGCCGCGTATGCCCTTAGCCGAAAGCGCCCGCTAGGCAGTTTTGATGCGCAGCATTATCGCAGGATGCTGGTGGCCAATGCCGATTTTCGCAAATTCGACGATGGCCTTAAGCTGACACTCGACTGCCCGCCACAAGTGCGCGACGACATTACGCGAATCTTAGAGAAAGCCGCGACCGCCGGTCATGCCCGATACGGGCTCCACGAACAGGATGAGGCGCTGGTGACCTGCATTGTTCCATCGGTGATGCGTGACGATCACGTCCACTTCATCGATGGCGCCTCTGGCGGCTATACCCAAGCCGCGCTGCGGATGGCGGCCTCAGGCCAGACGACGGCCTGAGAACCAGCCCGACCCGCCGTCCAGCTGCGGGTCTCAGACCGGTTGGAAGTTGCCGCTTCGCGGTTCATAGCACTCCAACCCGCCTTCGCCGATATCAGTCCACAGACCATGCAGGCTCAATGTGCCATCACGTACGGCACTGTCGATGAACGGGAAGGTCATCAGGTTTTCAAGCGATGCCACAACCGCCTGACGCTCAAACTGACGCGCCTGGGTATCGGTATCCTCAATATCCTCAACCAGGGAAAATTTCGGTTTCAGGATATCCATCCAACGCCCGACGAAGCTCTCCTTGGCATCCAGGGCCGGCGCGTGGCCTTTGCACATATCGATGCAGCCCTGCACGCCGCCGCATTGTGAATGACCCAATACGATCAGATGCGCCACTTTCAAAACGGTGACGGCGTATTCGACGGTCGCACTGGTCCCGTGGTGGTCACCGTCCGGCTGATAGGGCGGCACCAGATTCGCGATATTGCGGTGGATGAAGAACTCGCCCTGATCGGCGCCAAAAATCGAGGTGACATGCACCCGGCTGTCACAGCAGGAGATAACCATCGCGCGCGGGCGCTGGCCCTCGCTGGCAAGCCGCCGGTACCAGCCCTGATTGTCGCTATAGGTCGTGGCTTTCCACCCGTGATAGCGCGTCACCAGATAGCTCGGCAGGGGTTTGGCAAATTGCATCTGTTGTTCCTCGATTGACCTCTGGCAGGTCTGTTACCAAGGATTGTTAGCAAATTCGAGAGATTTGACCACCTGCTTGGAAACCTTTTGACAACTTCTGAGGCGCAAGTTTGGCCCGTGCCGTGGGGGCATGAATAAATGGGGTTTAATGTGGTGGCTCAAATACTCACTGTAATACACAAAGAAAACGTGCGCCTGGACTCCGACAAATTGTCGGATCTCTATGCGCAACTTGGCGAAGCAGGGGCCGAAGATGTGGTCTGTCGCGCGATTGAGGAACTGGCCGTGCGCCTGTCTCATTGCGAACGGCTGTGGCGGCAAAACGATATGGCCAACCTGCGCAAAAGCGCACGATCGCTGATCGCTATCGCTGATCAGATAGGAATGACAGCTATGGCGCGGGTGGCCCGTGACGTGACCGGGGCAATTGATATCGACGATTTCGCTGCGGTGTCTGCAACCCTGTTCCGACTGATGCGGATAGGCGAGCGGTCCCTGACTGCCGTCTGGGAGCAACAAGACCTTTCAGTCTGACGCGTGATCCTGGGGGGACACGTGCTCAGATACGTCTGACAGCGGATCTGCCGCCGACGGAGCCTGTCTCCACCTGTCAGACCCAAGGTAGACTGCGCACCACCGATTGGTTTCGTTGTGACCTATATAATGCGTCCGGGCTCTTTCCAGGGCCCTTATTGGCGTTCTATCCACAACAATTCACCGGTGGCACCCGCTGGAAACAGCGGGTCGCCCCGGCAATTGCAGGGCTTGCAGACAGCGCTGTGGCAGATACTGTGACGATCAAATCGCCCCCCGAGCCGGAGTATCCTGCTATGCCTTCTGCCAAGCATCCTGCCTTTGCCAAACCGGACACTGCAAGCATCGCTTTGCATGTGCTGGATCAGAAGAGCTGCGAGGGTTGGCTGGCCAAAGCACCGGCGGAGACTGCGACCTGGGCGCACGCCAACGGGTTTAGCGGTGCCATTGGGCAGGTCCTTACCCTCCCGGACAAAGATGGTCAGCCACGGCAGGCCTTGGTCGGATATGGTACGGAGAAAGACCGCGCGCGCCGCCGCTTTATCCTGGCCGGTGCACTGTCCAAACTGCCCAAGGGCACATACCTTCTCGCCGAAGGCATTGCCCAAGAGGACCGCCCGGCAGAGTGCCTGGGTTGGCTGCTCGCCCAGTACAGGTTTGACCGCTACAAAAGCGGGCGAGACGCCGAGACACATCTGATTGCGCCCGAGGGTGTGGATCGCGCCCGGCTCGAAGCGCTCGCTGCGGGGGAGTTCCTGACGCGGGATCTGATCAACACACCTGCGGCAGACATGGGCCCGGCAGAGCTGCAGGACGCGGCACAGACCCTTGCCGACCAACATGGCGCAAGCCTCGATGTGATCGCAGATCAGGACCTTCTGGCGCAGAATTTCCCGATGATCCATACCGTCGGCCGCGCCTCTGACCGCCGCCCACGCTTGCTGGAGATGCGCTGGGGCAGCACCGGCCCCAAGCTGACACTTGTGGGCAAAGGCGTCTGTTTTGACACTGGCGGACTGAACCTCAAACCCGGCAGCAGCATGGGGCTGATGAAGAAAGATATGGGCGGCGCGGCCAATGTATTGGGACTAGCCCATATGATCATGGCGCTGCAGCTGCCCGTCGCGTTACGTGTGCTTATCCCGGCGGTCGAGAACAGTGTCTCTGCCAACGCGTTCCGCCCCGGCGATGTGCTGACCGCCCGCAACGGGTTGACCGTCGAGATCAACAATACCGATGCCGAAGGTCGGCTGGTTCTGGCCGATGCGCTGGCCTATGCGGCGGAGGACGCGCCGGATCTATTGATTTCCATGGCAACACTGACCGGTGCGGCCCGCGTTGCCGTCGGTCCGGATCTCGCGCCGTTTTATACAGATGTTGACGCTGATGCGGATGCCATCAACGCGGCAGCAGCTACGGTCGCCGACCCGGTCTGGCGCATGCCCTTCCACGCCCCTTATGAGGCAATGATCGAGCCGCAGATTGCCGATCTGGACAATGCGCCCAGCGGCGGTTTCGCTGGCTCAATCACCGCAGCCCTGTTCCTGCGCCGTTTTGCCGGAGAACACCGCTACATGCATTTCGATATCTATGGCTGGACCCCCAGCGCAGCCCCGGCGCGCCCCAAAGGCGGTGCATTGCAAGGCGCGCGCGCTGTGTTCGAGGCGCTCCCTCAGATGCTGAAATTCTGAAGGATAGGACGATGGATCCCCGCCGCACGCCCGCAAACGACCGCGTAATCGCCGCACATCTGGCCTTGGATGCCAATGGCAGGAAAATCGTTGAGGGCCAACCTGCACAGATTTGTCTGCCGGTCGTAAATCTCCTGCGGCGCCCGGACGGACCAAGAGACCGGCAACTGCTGCTCGGGGCTGAAATCACCATCTATGATGACCACGACGGTTGGGCCTTCGTGCAGGCCGTTGCGGATCGCTACGTCGGCTATGTGCCGACCGCCTCGCTCGGGCAACTCCCCGAGCCGGTTACGCATCGGATCTGCACCCCGGCGACCCATGCCTATAGCACTGCAGATATGAAATCCGCAGATCTCTGCAGCCTCAGCCATGGCAGCAGGCTGCGCGTCTCCAGCCTCGGCGAGAAATTTGCCGAAACAGATCAAGGCTACGTCCCCCGGCATCATCTGCAGCCAATTTCGCAGACCGACAAGGATCCGGTCGCCGTTGCGCAGCTGTTCCTTGGGACCCCTTATCTATGGGGCGGCAACAGCCGCTGGGGCATCGACTGCTCTGGCCTAGTTCAGGCGGCGATGCTGGCCTGCGGGGTGGCTTGCCCCGGTGACAGTGACCAGCAAGAGCATGAGTTGGGCGACAATATCCCACTTGGCAACGCAGCCGTCCCCACCGATCTGCAACGAGGTGACCTGCTGTTCTGGAAGGGACATGTGGCACTGATGCAGGACCCTGAAACCATGATCCATGCAAACGCCTATCACATGGCCGTCGCATTGGAGCCGGTTGCTGATGCCATAGAGCGGATCATGTCACAGGGAGATGGACCGGTCACCGGCCATCGGCGCGTCATCCTCTGAGACACAGCCCGCCGCCATGCGGCCGAGTGTCAGTTCTTCAGGTCACTGATCTGATCAGCTTACGCTCAAGTACACGCAGCACCATTCGCAGATCATGTCCACGTTTCAGGATCTGACCATCCATGCCAACAACCGCGTATTGTCCTTGCCGGTTGCGCAGCTTGGGCCGCTTTTCGATCCGGTACAATGGGTGCTCAGCCGTGCGGCGAAACACCGAAAATACAGCCAGATCCCGCAGGGTGGAAATGCCGTAGTCCCGCCATTCCCCGGCGGCAACCATACGACCATAGAGCGACAGGATCACCGAAAGTTCGGTCCGATGAAAGGCAACCTGCTGCGGGTCAGAAAACGATGAGAAGGGCTGCACTTGGTCAAAGCTCATATCAACAGGGTCGCGCCAAACAGCCCGTAAATCAAGCATTATTGCTGATCCACCGTGCCGCGCCGCCCTCAGGACGGCGAAAGTTCGGGCACGACGGACCGCGTATCCAGACCAATGATCTGCTCAAATGCCGCGCGACCGGGCGTCGTCAGCAACAGCCCCCGTTTAACGGACTGGCGCTTCACCCACCCCGCATCCAGCGCGTGGGACAGCAACTGACGCCCCAAAGCACCTGAAATATGCAGACGCCGTTCTGTCCAGTCCATACAAGGGCGGGCAAATGGCTGCCGTCCCGGCTGGTCAGGCAGCACCACACCAAGCCTGTCCCATTCTGTCGCCGGGATCACCTCAAACCCACCGTTGCGCTCAACCAGAAGGCCCAGCTCAATGAAACGCGCAGTCATCGCCACTGCCAGCGGGCCCGCAAAATGGTCGTAGCAGCTACGGAGCGGAGCCAACTGACCCGCCTTGCGCTGCTGTGCACGATGCAGATGATCCGATGGCGCAATCGCCGCAAGCTGTTCGAGGGTATGGGCCACCTCCGCACTGGCCAACCGGTGAAACACACAGCGCCCGCGCTTTTCGGCCACCACCAGACCTGCGGACTGCAACATCTGCAAATGCGCGGTGGCAGTGGGCGGGGTGACACCAGCGGCTGAGGCCAGCTCCTTGTTGGTGTAGGACCGTCCATCCAGCAATTCGCACAACATACGAGTGCGGCTGGCATCGGCCAGGGCTTGGCCCAGAATATCAAATCGTGGCGTACTCATGAACAGAGACTAACCCAACGCCCGGGATCAGGCCCAGTACAAACATTTCGCCCGCCGTCGAAGTGTTCGCTGTTGGAAGTCCGTTTGCGCATTAACCGCGATCTAACCCGATCCGCCTAATCTGACGGCCTTGCGACACATCTGGTTAGGGAAACAGCAGGCGATGACACTCCACCTGACAAAGGACAGCACCCACCCGGCGCGGGTCGCCGCAGTGTCTCCGAACACCCGCCAACTTCTGATGCCCCTCTTCGCAGTGTTGAGTAGTCTGTTGCTGATGGCGGCATTGCTGTTGCTCGCAGGCAGGGTTGCGGCAGAAAGCCCCGCACCAAACAAATATGTTGCCGAGCGCATCGCCCTGATGAGTAGCCAGAAAAAGGCGCTTCAGGATCTCACCGCAATGACGCGGGATTATATCGCGTTTGATCGGTCCGGCGCCCGTGCGGCACGACGCAGCCTGATCCGGTCGACACGCCGCATTCCGCGCCATTTCCGCCGCGACGTGACAGATCTCTCGTCCCACGCGCGTGGTGGCATTTGGACGAACTGGACTGATTTCAAACGCCATGCCGATGATGCTGAAAAAGCAGCGCGCGCGCTGAATACCCGCTCCGCCTCAGGACTAAGACGCAGTTTGCCAAGGCTGATCTCTGCCTGTCACAACTGCCATCAGATCTATCGAAACACGCCAAGAGAATTCACCACCCACTAAGGCCGCGATCGGTCCGTCGCACCAACTTTAAGCAGACGCGCCATAACGGGCGAGGAATGTGGTGATCGCCGCATCGACCACCCGCTCCCGCTCCTGCAGTCCGATCTCAGCTTCGATATTGAACAGCAAGCGCAAGAACATATCCGCGCGGCACAATTCGGCAAACTGATCCGCAGCCAGATCCAGATCGTCGATCTTCAGTTCGCCACGTGATGTTGCCTCCGCCAGATACTCTCGCAGCTGGGACCGAACGGTCGCAGGCCCGCTTTCATAGAACCGCCGCCCCAGGTCGGGAAACCTGTCCGCCTCGGCAACGCAGATGCGAAACATCTTCACGCCAAATTCCGACAGGATCACTGAGAGGATATGATGACCCGCCTCGCGCAGCGCCGTCTCAGGCTCGTAACAGCCTGACGCGATGGTCACCGCCCTATCCGCCTGACGGGCACACCCGTGGCGGGCAACCTCCATGAACAGCAGCCGCTTGTCCGGAAAATAGCTGTAGAGCGTCGCCTTCGAAACACCGGCTTTGCGGGCGATATCATCAACGCTGGCGCCTTCAAACCCATGGGCCATGAATACATCCCGCGCGCCCTGAAGCACCTGGTCATATTTTCGGCCCTTACGGGGAATGGCGGCTGGCTGGTTCATCCATACTCTCTGCTGTGGCGTCGGGTGCGACCGGATCTGTCGCAGATCTCGGGTCCAATCTACACATTCGCAAACGAGGTCAAGCGTTGCCTCACGCCCATTTGTAACACCTTGATAGCCTGTGAGTTAGCGCTCCGGACGCTGAAGGGAAATAAACCTGCCGTCAGAACGTTGCGACACAGGCAACAGTTCTGCCACCAGCACGGCTGCGCGCCAGACCCATCGGCATTGCAGTGCCGGTGGATAGGGCAGTGCGTGGAAACCCAAGTGCCAGGTTCGATACGGGACCGAACACTCGTTCCCGGCGGAGACAGAACCCTCTTTCCGCGTTGGTCAATTCAGGTTACCAATTGCGGCGATGCTCGATATATTTCTGAGAACACTTCCGTTTTTTGCAATTATTGGCCTTGGATACTGGGCCGGGCGCAGCCGTTTCTTCTCCGAGGAGGCAACTGCGAGCCTGACCAAATTTGTCTTCTACTTTCCATTGTCGGCGATGATTTTTCGGTTTGCCGCCAATCTGTCCTTCTCCGAAATCTTCGACCCCCGGCTGATCCTCGGTTACCTGTTGGGCACGATGGCGGTCTATGTCCTGACCACGCTGATAGCGCTTCTGCGGCGTCTAGATATGCAGACCGCCGCGGTTGAGGCGCAATGTGCAGCCATCGGCAATGTCGGTTTTCTTGGCTTGCCGATGATGGTTCTGCTATTCGGTCCTGCCTCAGTAGGACCAATGATGCTGATCCTCAGCGTCGATCTGGTGGTGTTTTCCTCCCTGATCGTGGTCCTGATAAACGTCGGGCGTGGCAGCGGGGTCGGCCGCGATACGCTTCGGCTGGTTGGGCGGGGGCTGCTGCAGAACCCGATGATCCTGTCCATTTGCGCCGGGCTGATATGGTCGGCGTTAGCCCTGCCGATCCCGACGCCTGCCAATGCGTTTCTGGCGCTGCTTGGCGATGCGGCAACGCCGGGCGCGCTCTTTGCCATCGGCGCCTCTCTGGCGTCGAAATCTGCAGAACGGGTCCAGATCGCCAGCTGGCTCAGCTTTGCCAAACTGGTGTTGCATCCGGCCGCCGTGGCCCTCTGTCTACTGCTGCTGATCCCGGTCGATCCTTATGCCGCGGCGGTTGCAATTGCCGCCTCTGCGCTGCCGGTTGCTGGCAATGTCTACATGCTGGCCCAGCACTATGGCGTCGCACCGCATCGGGCCTCCGCCGCAATTCTGCTCTCAACGACCCTCTCCATCCTGACATTGCCGATGGTGATCGCCTGGGTTTCAGTCCTGACGCTGCCCTAACAGGGGCCAAGCGCCCTGATGGGCAGATCAGGCCAGCACTTCAGACCGTCAGAGACGGCAGTCTTCAGGTTTTTGCAATCATATGTCGCAAAAACAAGAGCCGCAGGCGCGCAGTCACTGGACGCTATGGCTGACCACAGGTAGCGATAGACCAACAAGGAACAAAGGAGTCGCCTCATGGAAACCGTCTCGGAAAATGCCGCCTTCGGAGGCGTGCAAGGCGTCTATCGCCATGCCAGCAGCAGCACCAATTGCGACATGACCTTTGGGCTGTTCCTGCCGGAGGAGGTCGCCGATGGCCCGGTGCCGCTGCTGTGGTATCTCTCCGGGCTGACCTGCACCCATGAAAACGCGATGACCAAGGCCGGGGCGCAAGCCTGGTGCGCCGAACAGGGCATCGCCATGGTTTTCCCCGATACCTCCCCCCGTGGCGAAGGGGTCGCCGATGATGAGGCATACGATCTGGGTCAGGGCGCTGGTTTCTACGTGAATGCCACGCAGGCCCCCTGGGCTCCGCATTTCCAGATGTGGGACTATATCACCGAAGAACTGCCCGCTCTGCTCGGTGAACAGTTTGCGCTGGATATGGACCGCCAGTCGATCACCGGCCATTCCATGGGCGGACATGGTGCGCTGACGATGGCGATGAACCTGCCGGGCCGGTTCCGGTCGGTGTCGGCCTTCGCACCGATCTGTAACCCCTCCGCCAGTGACTGGGGTCGCAAACAGCTGTCTGCATACCTTGGCGCAGACGAGGCGGCCTGGGCCCGTCACGATGCCACCCTGATGATGCAGGACAGCGGCTTTGACGGGCCTATGCTGATCGACACCGGAACATCAGACCAGTTTCTCGATCTGCTGCAGCCCGAAGCACTGGCGCAGGCAGCCGCGGCGCGCCGCCAGCAGGCGGTTTTGCGGATGCAGCCCGGCTATGACCACAGCTATTTCTTTGTCTCCACCTTCATGGAGGATCATGTCTCCTTCCATGCCGAAGCGCTCTACCGGGGCTGAACCATGACAGACTACAACTATGATCTCATCATTATCGGCTCTGGCCCCTCTGGCCGGACCGCAGCCATTCAGGCCGGGAAGCTGCACCGCCGCGTGTTGGTGATCGACCGCAAGGATCGGCTCGGCGGCGTCTCGGTCCACACCGGCACCGTCCCGTCCAAAACCCTGCGTGAAACCGTACTGAATCTCTCCGGCTGGCGCGAGCGCAGTTTCTACGGACGTGCCTACCGGGTCAAAGATCAGATTCAGGCCGAGGATCTGAAGGCCCGGCTGCATATGACGCTCGACCATGAGGTCGACGTGCTGGAACACCAATTCAACCGCAACCATGTTGAGGTTCTGCCCGGCCTGGCCCGTTTTGTCGGCCCAAACGAGGTCGAAGTTGCAACCGAGGCAGGTGATACCACCCGTGTGACTGGCGAGAAATTCCTGATCGCCACCGGCACGCGGACCTATCGCCCGGACTACGTGCCGTTCAACGGCAAAACCGTAGTCGATGGCGATGAATTCCTTGAGATGGAGGAAATCCCCCGCTCGCTCGTTGTCGTTGGTGCGGGCGTGATCGGCGTTGAATATGCCACCATGTTCTCCGCCCTTGATGTGCGCGTGACCCTGATTGAGCCGCGCGACACATTCCTTGACTTCATCGACAGCACGTTGATTCAGGATTTCACCCATCAGATCCGCGAAAACGGTGTCGATCTGCGGCTTGGCTCGGCCATCACCAAGATCGAGGATGAGGGCAGCCATATTGAGGTCAGCCTAGAGAACGGGCGCCATGTGCGCGGCGACATGCTGCTGTTTGCGGCGGGCCGCATGGGCAATACCGAGGCGCTGAACCTTGAAGCCGTCGGGCTGGAGACGGATCATCGCGGTCGCCTCAGCGTGGACCGCAAATCCTACCAAACCGCCGTGCCGCATATCTATGCCACCGGTGACGTGATCGGTCACCCCTCGCTGGCCTCGACCTCGCTGCAGCAGGGCCGGGTCGCGGCCTGTCACGCATTGGAAACCCCCACCCTGCCGGAAAGCCCGTGGTTCCCCTACGGGATCTATTCTGTGCCCGAAATGTCCACCTGCGGCATGTCGGAGGAGGAATTGCAGGAACGGGGCATCCCCTATGAGATCGGCATCGCCCGCTTCCGCGAAACCTCACGCGGGCACATCATGGGGCTTGAGCACGGCATGCTGAAAATGCTGTTCTCCCTCAAAACCCGCCGGGTTTTGGGCGTCCAGATCGTCGGCGAAGGCGCGACTGAGCTGATCCACATTGCGCAGGCGGTTCTGAACCTCAAAGGCACGGTGGACTACTTCGTTCAGAACACCTTCAACTATCCAACCCTGGCGGAGGCGTACAAGATCGCCGGCCTTGATGCCTTCAACCGGATGCCCATCCCTGATGAATTCAAGGTGAAGAAATCAGACGCGGAGACATCCAAGCCCGCTGCCAAGGGTAAATCGACAGCCAAGGCAAAGCCCACCAAGGCTGCGGAGTAATGGCGCTCTATATCGACGCCGATGCCTGCCCGGTCAAAGCCGAAGCCGAGCGCGTGGCAACCCGCCATAAGGTCACCATGTACGTGGTCTCCAATGGCGGGCTGCGCCCGTCGCAGAACCCGCTGGTGGAAACGGTGATCGTATCAGAAGGCGCCGATGTGGCGGACATGTGGATCGCGGAACGTTGCGGTACAGGCGATGTGGTGGTCACCGGGGACATCCCGCTGGCCGCCAAATGTATCGAGGCTGGCGCCCGTGTGCTGCGCCATAATGGCGAGCGGTTCACGGAGGCCAACATCGGCCAGCAACTGGCGATGCGCGATCTGATGGCAGACCTGCGCGCCGCCAATCCACTGGGTGCAGGCGGCAGCGGCAAGGGGTTTACCAAGGCGGATCGCTCCCGATTTCTGGATGCGCTGGAGCGCGAAATCCGCGCCGCAGCTGCCAACTGACCAACACCGATTGCGCAGCTCTTGCCTCTGGCCTCTCTTTGCGCCACTGATCGCAGGGCAGACGACCAGAGGGGGCAGACGTGACGCAGCAACAGGCCAGCCTCTCGGTTCTTGGCGTCTTTGCCGCTATTGGCGCCGCGGTCTGCTTCTCCATCATTGATGTGATCTTCAAATTCCTATCCGGGGACTATCCGCTCTATCAGGTGGTGATGCTGCGCTCCGTGGTGGCAATGGTAGTGTTGCTGGTGCTGATTATCCCGCTCGAAGGCGGCTACGGTATCCTGCGGACGCGTCAACCTCGCCTGCATTTGCTGCGCAGCCTTGCTGTGCTGTTTGCCAACCTCTGTTTCTTCACCGGTCTTGCAATCATGCCAATGGCTGAGGCGGTGGCCATCGCCTTTGCCACGCCACTGGTGGTGACCAGCCTGTCGGTTCTCTTCCTGAAGGAACGGGTCGGCCCCTGGCGCTGGACGGCAGTCGCGATTGGCTTTGCCGGGATCCTGATCATCATACGCCCTGGTCCCGGCACCTTTCAACCGGCTGCGATCCTGCCATTTCTGGGGGCCTGCGGCTACGCCGCGCTGCATGTCCTGACCCGACGTGCGGGCGGCGCGGACAAGGCGGCAACGCTCTCCTTTTATCCCACGCTGGGCTTCTTGCTGGTGAGCACCCTCGTGGGGCTGACAACCGGCGATGGGCGCTTTGCCAGTTCCGACAACGCCGGGGTACAGTTCATTCTGCGCGCCTGGGTCTGGCCCGATCCGCAGGACTGGATCCTGTTCCTCATCGTCGGGCTTGCGGGCTCCATTGGGGGCTACCTTGTCAGCCAGGCCTACCGCCGATGCGAGGCCGGTCTGGTCGCCCCATTCGAATATATCGCCATGCCGATGGCTGTAATCTGGGGGGTTCTGGTGTTTGATGAATGGCCTGACGGGCCTGTTTGGATCGGATCCACCTTGATCATTGGCGCCGGGCTTGTTTCAGTCTGGCGCGAAACCCGCCGCAGTCGCCCAGCGCCACGCCCGCGACCGCGCTCGACCGGATAGGAGAGCTGAAGATGACCATTCAAGCCGTCGTTTTTGATATCGGCCGTGTGCTGATCGAATGGGAGCCCGAGCGCTTTTATGATGCCAAGATTGGCAAAACCCGTCGCGAAGCCCTGTTTCGCGAGGTCGATCTGCATGGCATGAACCTTGGCATAGACCGGGGGAATGACTTCAAAGGCGCGGTTTACGCGCTTGCCGATCAGCACCCCGAATGGGCTGAGGAAATTCGCCATTGGCACGACAGCTGGCTCCAGATGGCCAGCCCTGAAATCCCACACTCCGTCCGCCTGATGCGCGCACTGCGGCAGCGCGGCGTGCCAGTGTTTGCGCTGACCAATTTTGGCGTCGGCACCTTTGATCTGGCCAAGACCACCTACCCGTTCTTCAACGAATTCGATCAGGCCTTTGTGTCTGGCCATCTGCAGACCCTGAAACCGGAAGCGGAGATTTACGCCCACCTGGAGCGCGACACGGGCGTGGCACCAGAACGACTGCTCTTCACGGATGACCGCCCCGAAAACATCGAAGCCGCCGCCGCACGTGGCTGGCATACCCATCTCTTTACCCACCCTCAGGGTTGGGCCGATCGCCTGGTCTCCGAGGGCTTGCTAACAGCGGAGGGCGCCCGATGACCACGATCCTGCAAATCCCTTTTGATCAGGGGGAAGCCAATCTTGACTGGCTGTCATTCTGCGACGCGCTTGCCGCCGGTCACCAATTGCAGAAGGCCGAGGTCACCGACAGTTTCCTCTATCGGGGCAACGACACGCTGCTCAATCGCGCGGCCTGGATCGATGGTCTGGGTCTGGCGGTCAAAAGTGCTACAATTTTTCCCGGCAACCCGGATCAGGGCCACCCAATGGTCAACGGCGCTGTCTGTCTATATGCGGATCAGTCCGGCATGCTGGAGGCCTTGGTCGATTTCCATCTGGTGACCAAATGGAAAACCGCAGGGGACAGCCTTTTGGGCGCTCTGCGATTGGCCAACCCTGACAGCCGAGAGATCCTGATTGTCGGGGCCGGGACCGTTGGCGCATCGCTGATCGAGGCCTTTGGCACCGCCTACCCCAAGGCACAGCTCTGCATCTGGAACCGCACCGGGGCGAAAGCCGAAGCGCTGGCCGAACAGTATCCAAACGCCAAAGTTGCACCCGATCTGGAAGCTGCCGTACGGGCGGCTGATATCGTCGTGACCTGCACCATGTCCTCCAGCCCTGTCATCAAGGGCGCGTGGTTGCGACCTGGTCAGCACCTGAACCTGATCGGCGCCTACCGTCCGGATATGCGCGAAGCCGATGATGAGGCGTTGCAACGCGCGGACATCTATTGCGACAGCTTTGACACCACCTTAGATCACATCGGTGAATTCAAGATCCCTCTCGCAAAGGGAGTGATCAGCCGCGATGACGTGCGGGCAGATTTCTACGAACTGACGGCCTTCCCCCAGTTCGATCCTGCCAGGATCACCCTGTTCAAAAACGGGGGCGGCGCCCATATGGACCTGATGACCAGTCGACACATTCTGGACCGCTGGCAAGGGGGAACATAGCCCCCCGTCGCGCCACCATCAGGCGGCGGTCAGCACAGTGCGCGGATGCTCACGGATCGGCAGGTGGACAATGGCGCTGAAGGCTCCGATCCCAACGCCGATCCACCAGACCAGCGTGTAGTCACCATAAATGTCATACATCCGTCCCCCCAGCCATACGCCAAGGAAACTGCCCAGCTGGTGGCTGAAGAACACAATCCCATAAAGCGTGCCCATATAGCGCAGCCCATAAAGATGTGCGACCAAACCGGAGGTCAGCGGCACCGTGGCCAGCCACAGGGACCCCATAACGATGGAAAACACGATCACAGTGACTGGCGTGATCGGCACAAGGATGAAGGCCGCCGCCGCAATCGTACGGCCGGTATAGATTGCCGCCAGAAGATATTTCTTGGAGTACCGGTTGCCAAGCCAGCCCGCCAGCAATGTCCCGCCCACATTTGCCGCGCCGATCAGCGAGATTGCCACCGCCCCAAGCGCCGAGGTGGAGGTGATCCCGATGGAATACAGCGCACCACCCGGAAGGATCGGTCCGCACATCTCTGTCACAAAGGCCGGGAAATGCGCGGTGACAAACGCCAACTGATAGCCGCAGCTGAAGAAGCCAAGGAAAATCAGCGTGTAAGAAGGATCCTTGAACGCCTTCTTCAGGATCGCACCCATGCTCTCTTCCAGCTCAGCCTTAGAGGCCGCCTCAGGCGCCCGCATCAGCGGCAATGTTGCAATCAGCGCCAGAACTACGCCTGCAAACACCAGAAATACGCTCTGCCAGCTGAGGAATGTCAGCAGCCACTCCGCAGTTGGAGCGCCAAAGATCTGCCCGGCAGACCCCGCCGCCGTCACAATGGCCAGTGACATCGACCGGTTCTCATCCGAGCTGGCACGACCAACCACGGCCAGCACCACACCAAACCCTGTACCCGCAATGCCGAACCCCACCAGCCATTCATAGGCCTGCATCTCAAATGGTGTGGTGGCCCAGGCGCTGAACACCAACCCGGCAGCATAGATAAGTGCCCCGATGATGATCGCCTTCCGGTCACCGATTTTCTCGGCAATCGCGCCAAAAATCGGCTGGCCGATCCCCCAGGCCAGGTTCTGAATGGCAATCGCCAGCGAGAATTCGGACCGCAACCAGCCGAACTCCTCGGCAATGGGGATCTGAAATACCCCAAAAGACGCCCGCACAGCAAAGCTGACCATGATAACGACACAGCCAACGATCAGAACGGGGGTGAACAGCGGGGCAGGTCGGGTCATGGGCAGGCTCCTTCGCCGGGATATGTCCGGCCAGACGACGGTACGGAAAAACCACATCCGGTCAAATCAGGATTTTTGCGAGAATGGGCAAGAATAATTGATGTATGAGCCACTCCGCTTTCCAAATGGCTCGCCCCCCCGGTCACAGCGCCTGCCAGGCAAGCCCGTAGGGACCTGTCGGGACATCTCTTCCCATCCGCATCCCTGCGCGCTATCCCTTGCGGCATGACCCATCTGACCGCGCTCTATCAGCAGAAAATCGACGCCGGCCTGTTGAAACCGGATCCCGCACAGGAAGCCGTGCTCCCCCATTTCGACCGCATAGCCGAAGGTCTCAAAGCCCCCCCTGTCAAGCGGGGCCTGTTTCGCAAGGCCACCTACGAGACGGTGAAGGGGCTGTACCTCTGGGGTGGGGTCGGGCGTGGCAAATCGATGCTGATGGATCTGTTTGTCAACAGCCTCCAGGATGTTCCATCGCGTCGCGTGCATTTCCACGCCTTCATGCAGGAGATCCACGGCAAAATGCACGAGGCGCGCCAGCAAGGGGTCGAGGATGCCCTCGCACCGGTCGCGGCAGAGGTGGCCGGATCGGTCAGGCTCTTGGCCTTTGACGAGATGCAGATCACCGATATCACCGACGCAATGATTGTTGGGCGGTTGTTTGAGGCCTTGTTTGCCGCCGGTGTCACCGTGATCACCACCTCAAACCGGGTGCCGGACGACCTGTATAAGAACGGGCTGAACCGGCAGCTGTTCCTGCCGTTCATTGATCTCATCAAGCAGCAGATGCAGGTCCATGAGATGGTCAGCCCGGTCGATTATCGCCAGGATCGGCTCACTGGGGCGCAGGTCTATTTCTCGCCGGTGAATGCCGAGGCCAACGCAAAGATCCGCGCGATCTGGGAAGATTTGTCGGGAGGCCCGGCAATGCCCCTGACGCTGGAGGTCAAAGGGCGCGAGGTCACTCTGCCCGCCTTTCGCAACGGGGTGGCGCGGGCCGGGTTCTACGATCTGTGCGGCAAGATGCTGGGGCCTGGCGACTATCTGGCCATTGCGGAGGTTGTCAAAGTTCTGGTGCTGGAGGACATCCCCCGCCTGTCGCGCAACAACTTCAACGAGGCCAAGCGGTTCGTGACGCTGATTGATGCGCTGTATGAGGCAGGGGTGCGCCTGATCTGTTCCGCTGCGGCAGAGCCAGAAATGCTCTATGTCGAAGGGGAAGGCACGTTTGAATTTGAACGCACCGCCTCGCGTCTGCGGGAGATGCAGGACAAGGATTGGGGCCAGCAGAGCTGAACGAAGTGGTGGGAACGGGCGACGTTGCCGGGGGCCTGCCCCCTCGAAAGCAGGGCTTTCTCACCCCAGGAGTATTTGGGAAAGGTGACAGGCGGGGTACGCAGTAGGCACCCCGGCACTCAGCGTCAGCCGTTGTCACGCAGGATATGACCCGCCAGATAGAGCGAGCCGCAGATCAGCACCCGCGCCTGCGGATCCTTGGCGGTGATTACCTGCAGCGCTGCCAGTGTGCTTTCTGCCGTGTCGGCCTTGATGCCCACAGACTTGGCGGCGGCTTCGGTCTCTTCGGCGCTGAGCGTATTCACCTCATCCGGGATTGAAATCGCCGTGAGGCTTTCAACATGCGGGGCCAGCGGAGCCATATAACCGCTCACGTCCTTGGTGTTCAGCATGCCGCAGATCAGATGCGTGGGCCGCGCGGGCAATCCCGCCAGCACCTCCGCCAACGCAAGACCTGCCGCCGCGTTGTGGCCGCCGTCCAGCCACAGCTCAGCCGCGGGCGCCGCATCCACAAGTGGACCCGTTTTCAGCTTCTGCATGCGCGCAGGCCATTCGGCATTGGCCATGGCCGCCTCGCAGGCCGCCTCATCCGCGCACAGGTGGCGCAGAACAGCCAGCGCCGCACCGGCGTTCTGGATCTGATGCGCACCCAGCAGGGCCGGCAGCGGCAGATCCAGCAAGCCGTGTTCGTCCTGAAACACCAGCCGCCCGCGTTCCTCCCAGACATGCCAGTGTTGGCCATAAGCGATCAATGGCGCACCGAGGCGGGCGGCAGTGGCCTCAATGACTTCCATCGCTTCCTCTGGCTGCGGACCAACCACAACCGGCACGCCGCGTTTGATGATGCCGGCCTTTTCGCCCGCGATCTTGGTCAGGGTGTTGCCCAGAAACTGTTCGTGATCGATGGAAACCGGAGTGATCACCGAGATCTCAGGCGTGATGACATTGGTTGCATCCAGACGCCCGCCAAGGCCGACCTCCAACAGGGTGTAATCCGCAGGCGTGCGCGAAAACGCCAGGAGGCCCGCCACCGTGGTGATTTCGAAATAGGTGATGTTCTCGCCGCCATTCTTGGCATAGCACTCATCCAGCACCTCACTTAGATGCGGCTCCGAAATCAGCTCCCCCGCCAGCCGGATGCGTTCGTGAAACCGTGCCAGATGCGGCGAAGTATAGGCGTGGACGCTCTTGCCCATCCCCTCAAGCCCGGCACGGATCATCGCCTGTGTGGAGCCCTTGCCGTTGGTGCCCGCCAGATGGACCACCGGCGGCAGCTTCTCCTGCGGATTATCCAGCGCCGCAAGCAACCGCCAGACCCGGTCCAGCGTCAGGTCGATGATCTTGGGGTGCAGCGCCATCATGCGGGCAAGGATCGCGTCGGAGGTCTGGGTCATTTTGCGGCTCACTGATGTAGGCGATTTTACGAGGGCAATATAGAAACGGCCCGCGCGCAGGACGAGCGGGCCGTAATATCACAATTCTAGCAGGATCAGGTCCCTGATACCGGTGCGTCTGCGGCACCGTTGGCATCATTCGCGGCCTGCTCGCTTTCATCCGGTGCAGGCAGGTCGCCAACAATCTGCGGTGGCAGACCCAGAAGCATCCGGGTGATCTTGATCAACTCTTCCCGCATTTCGGTGCGCGGTGTCACGCGATCCAACATGCCGTGATCCAGCAGGTATTCGGCGCGCTGGAACCCTTCGGGCAGTTTTTCGCGAATGGTCTGCTCAATCACGCGCGGACCGGCAAAGCAGATCAATGCGTTGGGCTCAGAAATATGCACGTCCCCCAGCATCGCATAAGAGGCGGTCACACCCCCGGTGGTCGGATGGGTCAGCACCACAATATAAGGCAGACCTGCCTCTTTCAGCATCTGCACCGCAACCGTGGTCCGGGGCATCTGCATCAGCGACAGGATTCCCTCCTGCATGCGCGCGCCACCAGCGGCGGAAAACAGCACCAGCGGGCGTTTCAGTTTCACGGCCTCTTCAGCAGCGGCAATGATCGCGTTGCCAACATACATGCCCATGGATCCCGCCATGAAGGAGAAGTCCTGCGCGGCGGCTATGATCGGGGTTCGACCAATTTCACCGGCGGCCACCAGCATCGCCTCTTTCTCAGAGGTCGTCTTCTGCGCTGCTTTCATCCGGTCGGGGTAGCGTTTCTGATCCCGGAACTTCAGCGGATCCGCCAGTGGCTCAGGCACGGCAACCTCGGTGAAGATGCCACCATCAAACAACGCCAGAAAACGGTCGCGGGGCGTGATGTGCATGTGATGCCCGCAGTTGTTGCAGACATTCAGATTGTCGCTCAGCTCGCGGTGAAACAGCATGGTGCCGCATTCATCGCATTTGCGCCAAAGGTTCTCGGGAACTTCGCGGCGCGAGAAGATCGAATTGATCCGCGGCCGGACGTAGTTGGTGATCCAGTTCATAAGCCATGCCTTTGTAGGGGCGGTTTTGACCTTCAAATAAGGCCCCGCGCGTCTAAATGCAATCAGCGCCGGATGGCAAGCCGCGCAACCAGCCAGCAAAGCCCCACAACCGCGAAGTCGAGCCACAGCATCTGCCGCAATATGACAGGGTCAGACAGCTCAAACGGCACCAGAAAAAGGGCCAGACCAGACAGGCTGGTTGGAGAGCCAAACAGCAGGATCGCAATGATGTTATTGACAAAATGGATGGCCATTGCTGGCCCCAGCGTGCCCGCACGCGCGGTCAGATCGGCCATCAGAAGACCAAAACCGCCAGCCCAAAGCGCAATGAGAGGCGCATTCACCCCCGCGTCCTCCGGCACATAGTGACCCACCGCAAAAATCGCAGATGGCACCAAAAGCCAGATCAGCGGGTGCAGACCCCGCGCAGCAAGTGTCTGCTGAAGGTAGCCGCGAAACAGGATCTCCTCCGCACTGATCTGCATAAAGATCGCAATCAACGCCAACGGCAGCAGGCGCAGCCACTGATGCAGCGCAAGATTCGGTGTCAGATCTGACATCACGCCAGCGTCAAGACCACCCGGCAGGATCAGCCAGAGCAGCGCCAGCGCTGCCATCAGAATGGCGAGACGCAAACAGGTGCGGCCAAACTGTTGCAGAGCCAGCGGCATGGGGCCAATCACACTGCTCAAACTGCGCCGATGCAACAGCCGCAGTGTACAGGCGACAGCAATGGTCACACAGAGAAAGCTACTCAGAAGCACCAGCATCGCGACCGGCGATCCACCGGCTGGCAAATCGCGGACCCACGTGCCCGGAAACGCTGCGATCAGCGTCTGTACCGCGACAGCGGTCAGCGCATAAGTCAGCACGCCAATGAGAAGCAGACCCAGCAACAGGCGCCAGAGTTGCGGCGCAGACCGCGCCGGATCGACCAGCAGGTCATGGGCGGCATAGGCGGGTCTCTCGGGCTTAGTGGACATTGCCGGGCCGCTCCTCCGCGACGATCGCGGCAGCTGCCACCGCTGGTGTGTCACCGCCGGTGACATTCTGATCCGCTGCCCGTGCCACGCCTGCCACCTGCACCAGGTGCCGCGAGACCGTCTCCAGCAGTTGCACGGCAACGCCGGCATCAGCCTCGATCACAGCGCGGTATTCTTCCGCACCAATCCTGAGAAAACGGCAATCCTCCACCGCGATCAGATCAAGTTGCCGTGTGTCGCGCAGGATCACGGCCAGATCCCCGATCAGCCGCCCCGGTTCAATCTGCGAAATCGGTGTGCTTTCCGCAGTGCGGTCCGGCCAGAACAAATCCGCCTTGCCGGACAGGCAGAGGAACACCGCGTCGCCGGCGTCGCCATATTGGAAGACGTAGTCGCCCTTGGCCACATCATGCCAGCGCGCCGAGAAGGCCAGCAGACGCTGGTTTCGTGCATCCAGTTTCGAAAACAGCTCTGTGCTCTGGATCAGTTCGAGCCGTTTGCCCAGATCGTTTCGTGCGGCACTCTCCATTGGATCGGTCAGATTGCCCTCAACGCCATCAATCCGGCCATTCTGGATTTTCACAAAAATATCATAGCGTTCCGGATGGTTGAACTGGTCCTCCAGAAACAACATCGTGGCATTTGGCATCAGCTTGGAGAGCCGCTCACGGGATTTGAGCCTGCTGGCGCTGTCATGGCTGGCCAAGGCGCGGTCCAGAATCAGGATATCGGGCCGCTTGATCGCCGCCCGGGTAAAGGCCGCGCGTTCCTGAAACACAGGTTCCAGTGCAGTCCCGCCCAGACCGGCAGGCAAGTCATAGAGGATCAGCGCCAGACGCTTGCGCAGCCCGTGTTCTTCCAACACTTCGGCGACCAGATCCTCGACCTGCTTGGCCTTGGCCCCCGCGCTGAGCGACAGCCGCCCATAAAGCACGTTTTCCAACACGGTCAGCAGCGGCAGATAGGCGTCCGGCGTAATGGAGACAAAGAGATCGCCCAATTGCGCCTGCAGCGCTGGTGCCACATCACGTCGCATATCCAGGATGCGCTGCTTGAACCGCTCCGGAAATGCTGTGCCGATCTGCTCCTCCGAGATCAGAAACGGCACCGAGGCCAGCAGCACCCGTTCGTCCTCGCGCAGCCCGGACACACCCAGCGTTGCCTGACGGTCGGCAACCTCGGCGATGCGTTGATACAGCGCCTCGTCCAGCCCAAGCCGTTTGAACAACGGGTGATTTGTATCCTCCCGACCAAAGGTCTGCCGCAGGGTGTCCATCACCCCAAGACCGAAGGTGATCACGTCTTGCTGCAGGCCATGATCCCGCAACGCGCTGATAATCGGCCCGTCTTCCGCAATCAGCTCCTCGGGCGCAAGCGGGCGGGTGGGCGCCGCAAAAAGGATATTACCGCCCAGCGGAACCGCTGGATTGAACACCTCCGGCTCAAACCGATGTACCACATCGGCAAGACCCGCCCGCGCCAACCGCTCCGCCACAAGAGGGCGCAAGGCAGTGATCTGCTGCACAAGGCCAAGATGCGGACCAATCTGAAACCGGGTGTGGAGGGTGCGACGGAACAGCTGCTCGTCGATGCCCATCGCCTCGACCAGCTGAAACCACCAGTCACGCAGTTCGCTTTCGGATCCAAGCCCTGCCAGCGCCGGGTTGATCCAATCCGCAGCCAGCGGATCCGGGCTGTTTCCGGCGCGGCAAGCTTCGGTCATCACACGGCTTTTGCCACGGGATTCGCTGCCTGCAGGCATATGCGGATGATCGCGCAGCGACATCAACACATTGTCGCCAAGTGAGCCGTTGAACAGATAGGGCCGCGAATAGGCATAACCGACGCGCGCCGCGATCACCCCCTGATGCAGCTGGTCCAGCCGATGCCCTGCAATCGTCACCGACCCGCGAAATGGCACAACCTCCCGCGTCAGCAGTGCTGCAAAGGCCGCGCGCTCCGCCTCGCTGCTGCTCTGAATGGCAACCCGTCCCCCGGCAGGGATGGTCAGCGACAGATCCTCCAGCACCATATTTCCGTCGGCATCTTTCACCGACACATTGCGCAGTTCAATGGCGCCGCGCAGATGCGGGATATCCGTCGGCGTGCCCTCGATCAGTTCCTCCGGGATCATGCCCTTGGGCGCGAAACGGTCGGTCATGATCGACCAGCGCAGGCTCATATCCTGCACCTGATTGTAGTAGGTCAGCAGCTCCCGCCATGGGGCTGACAGATCCTTGTAAGCGGCCAAGGCGGCCACCAGTGCACCCACCGTGATGTCACCGCGGATCGCCAGCACACCGCCGGCGGAATAAAACACAAACGGCGTCAGGTGACCGATCATGTTGTTGAGAAACTTCATGAAGTATTTTTTGGTGTAGATCCGCCGTCGAATATCGAACAGCCGGCCCAGACGTGCCGATATCTGCGCCAGCCGATACCGGCGGCCACCATTGATCCGCAGATCCCCGATCCCAGCGGCGGTTTCGCCAATCTCAGCTGAAAAAGCCCGCACCTCCTGGATGCGATCCTTGTTCAGCAGGTTGATCTGACGTTGCAGCATCGGGATCAGCCAGGCCTGCAACGGGATCAGCGCCACCGAGGCCAGTCCGAACCACACGCTTTGCATGAAGAGAAACGCGACAATCGTCAGCATCTGCCCGGCCTGAAATACAGGCTGCGCCACGGCGTCGCCCATCAGACCGCCCATCGGTTCTGATTCCGAGGTGATCATGGAGACCAGCTCGCCTTGGCTGGTGGTCCTGAAATAGGGCGCTGGAAAGCGCATCATCCGGTTGATCAGCGTGTACCGCAGGCGCCGCAGCAGACGTTCGGCGACAATGCCCTTCATGGTATTAAGACGCATCTTCAGCAGGCCACTGATCAGAACCGCCGCTAAAAACCCGACACAAAGCAAGAGCAGATAGTCGACCTGCCCGATCTGCCGCCCCAGAACCTCAACCTGATCCATCGGCGCACCGATAGCGTCGTTGATAATCCGCTTGGGCAATTCCAACGCCGCATAGAGGAAGGGGAACGTGACCATGGTCAACGCCAACAGACCTATCTGCTGGCGCCGCGAATAGGTCCAGATGAATGAAAACAGGGTGGACTGCATCCCCTGCTCCTTTTGCGTGTCGGAAGATCTTAGCGAGAAATCGCTTGCTGGCTGTGCAGCGGTCAGACCGTAATCATTGCCCCCTGACATTACAAGGCAACACCCGGTCGACTTTTACGTGAGATGCTTGCTCCGACACGCCCCTCAGACTATGCCAAGGGTGAGCAAGACAACGACAGGCAGAGACCACTGTGACCATCGTAAGCAACGGAAAGAAAGCACCTATTCAGGATGGAGAGCAGGCTGAACGACAAGCGGAAAACGGGTATGTCTCTATTCAAGCGAGCAGATCCAACTGTGGCTTTTCTACCGCCTTTGCACAGTGGTTTTGCAGTAGCGCACAGCGGATGTCATCAGCGATCAGGCGATGCGGGCTGGCACGACTGGCGCTGATGGTGGTCACCCCTCTCGCGCTGGCGGGATGCACTGCCAGAACCGGCGCATCACTGGTCGCGGGTACTGCTGATCCTCAACCCGGCGATATCACCCGCATGAGCTTTGCCAGCGACACCATTCACCTGGTTCCGCCAACCGGATTTTGCATCGATCCCCGCATGACCGGCCACCGGGCCGAAGGGGGCTTTGCCATCGTGGTCCCCTGCTCCAGCCTGCGCCCCGGCCGGTCAGGCCGCAACCGCGCCTTGATTACGGTCGCTGTTGGACCCGCCGGGCCGGCGGATGAAGCCCTGACCAGCGCGGATCTGTTGAAAAATGCGCCCGGCGCGCGGCTGCTGACAGAGCGGGAAGATATGATGCTGCCATTGGTCAAACTGAACATGCCGGATCACCGCGCCCGAGGCGCCAGCCCGGTCCATTGGCGCGGTGCCTTTGTGCTGAACGATCAACTGGTGGCGCTTGCGCTTTATGCCCCCGGCGGCAGTCGCAACCTCGGCGGGCGCGGCGCCCGACTGCTGAATGAGTTGACCGCAAAAACGCTTGAAGCCTCCGTAACTGCAGATCTGCCCCCCAGCCCCGATGCCCCCGCGCAATAGTGACCAGTATACCGGCTGCAAACAGGTCGGCGCCCTCGCCAAGACCATCGCCCGGCAAGATTACCGGTCCGGAGGTTTGTCAGCGCCCATCGCTTTGGCTAGGGTCAGAAAAAACAATGCGCATGTCGCTAGGTGTTGCATCGCGCCAAAAATGACAGGGCGCAGGACAGGATATTGAGCCTATGGGCAGGACGATCGAAAAGCTGCTATTCAAACGCGTGCTGAAGCGATGGCGACGCCTTGCGCAACAGGCTCCCAAAGCGTCACTCAGCCGGTTGAGAGAGCAGCGCAATCGCGCCAGAACACTGCGCCTGCATCTCGATCGACTGATTCATATTGCCGAAAGTCGACTGGCACTGCCGCAAATCGGCTCCAACGCCTTTCCGCGCCCCCATGGCACAGACTGGGGCTGGCGTCCGGAACTCTGGCGCGGCCCGCTGCCTGTTCCCGGTGCCTCCGCGGTTCCCAGCAAGACCCGGCTCGGTGATGAGGTGCAGCTGTTTCATGACTGTGCCGTCTCGGAACTCACCCTGCGCCAGCTGCGCAATAACCGCGAGGAAGACCTCGCCCCCTATGGCGTCCGCCTCGATGTGTTCCGCTTTGACGGCTCATTCCTGTCGCTGGTCATTGAGCTGCCGCAAGAGGTGACCCACGGGCTAAGCCGCGATCATCTGTTACGGGTGGACTGCACGGTGGAAACCGAAAACCCGATAGAAATTTTCGCCCGGCTCAACATCAAGCATGGCCCGAACACCGAACAGATGGTGCGTGAGATGCCTATGGGCGACAAGCGAACCCATGTCGAATATGACCTCGCCTACGCCGACCTGAACGAAAAACGCGTCGAGCGGCTGTGGCTGGAGCTGATCTTCGAAGCTCCGGAAATGAACCAGGTGACCCTGCGCGATCTCACCTTATCCCGCAGTCGCCGCGCCAGTCTGTAATCCACCTTCGAAAGGCCCGACATGAGCCAGCTGACATTGACCAAAATTCGTTTTCGCGACGGCCTGTGGGAGGGGCGGATCGCAGGTGCAGGAGCTGCTGGCGCCATGCCTGCGATTGAGGTGCGGCACCTGGACCGTCTGGTGCCAAATGTCACCCTTGAGGAAAGTGACACCGCCAACGAATGGTCCCTCACCATTCCAATTCCAACCGAAGCGATTGCCGATGGTGTCCAGAGTTTTGTGATTTATGATCTGACGAGCAATGCAAAGCTCGGCGATTTCACCCTCATCTGCGGCGAGTTGACCGGTGATGATCTGCGGGTTGAGGTGGAACTGCTGCGCGCCGAGCTCGACATGCTGAAACGTGCCTTCCGCCGTCACTGCGTCGAAACACAATGACGGCTCGCACGAGGAAAACTAGGCTCTAACAAGGGTAGGATGCTGACGCGCCACCGCGCCATCAGCTCCGCGATTTTGTCAGCGCCAGAAACACATCTTCCAGATCGGCCTCTTCGGTTTTAACGTCCCGGATCGAAATCCCGGCCTCACGTACCGCCGACAAGACCTCTTCTGCGCTTGTCTGATTGCCGTGGTAGCGCAGGATCACCGCACCATCGCTGCGCAGCTCCGATGCGATCCCATCGCCCACCGGCAATGTCGTCACCGGATGCGCCGGGTGGACCACCATCGCCTTTGCATCCAACCGTCCCAGCAGATTTGCCGTGGTGTCACGCGCCACCAGCTCACCCTGATTGATGATAGCGATTTCATCACACATTTCCTCGGCCTCTTCGAGATAATGCGTGGTCAAAATGATGGTCATGCCTTGCGCGTTCAGCATGCGGATATTCTCCCACAGCATTTGGCGCAATTCGATATCCACACCTGCCGTTGGTTCATCCAGCACCAGGATATTGGGATGATGAACCAGCGCCTTGCCCAGCAGCAACCGCCGCTGCATTCCGCCCGATAGGGTCCGGGCGTAGGCATGCGCCTTGTCCTCCAACCCCACCATGCGCAGAATATCATCACTGCGGCGTTCGGATTTCGGCACCCCGTACAATCCGGCCTGCACCTCCAGCGCCCCACGCGGGCTGAAGAACGGATCCAGGTTCAACTCCTGCGGCATTACCCCGATGGAGGCACGGGACTGGCGGGGGTTTTCATCCTGATCGAACCCCCAGATCGTCACCTTCCCTGCGGTTTTCAGCACCAGCCCGGCCAGGAGGTTGATCATCGTGGATTTGCCGGCGCCATTGGGGCCGAGAAGACCAAAGACTGATCCGCGCGGAATGCTCAGATCCACGCCTTTCAGCGCCTCTTTGGCAGGTTGCCCCCTGCGGCCCTTGTAGGTTTTCTGCAAACCTTCGATACGGATTGCGTCCTCAGTCATTGCGGCCCTTGCCCCCGGTTTTCCCTTGGCTCATAAAAGCCACTAACTGATAACCAAGAGGACCGCCAGAGATGACCATCGAAGCGCCGGAAACCAAGATCGTGGACAGCTACCGCGTCGCCTGCGACGGCAGCGAAGGTGCGCTGGGACATCCGCGGGTCTACCTGCAAATCCCCGAGGCCGAAGGCTTTGTCGAATGCCCCTATTGCGATTGCAAATTCATCCATAAGGACGCTGTGGACAAGCAAGCGTAACGGCCTGCCACGCCTCTCTATTCTGACAAGACGCCGCCAACCTTGGCGGCGTTTTTCGTATGCGCATATTCTCAGGCCCACCATCAAAAATAGACGCCGGTTGTAGCGAATTTGAAGCATCAAGACTGCAACGATCAGGGCATGGTAGCGGTTTCTTTACGATGATGGTGCACAGCATAGAGGGTGTATCTGCTACTACCGGAGATTGAGATGTACAGCGTCGTTCAATGCATTACGCAAGAACACAGCCTGGGCCTTGTGGCCGTGGCTGCGCTTGTCTGCGTCATCGGTTCCTGCCTGTCGGTACAGATGACCCAGCGCCTCGGCCGGACGGCGGGCACGCGCAAGCTCGTCCAACTCGCTCTCACCAGCCTGATCAGCGGCGGCACCGTCTGGACCACCCATTTCATCGCCATGCTCGCCTTTGATCCCGGCTATGCGCATGGGTATGACCCGCTGCTGACCGGGGTATCGCTTGCGGCTGCCGTTGTGGGCATGCTCATGACGAATGGCGTCTATGCATTTGCACATTCGACCAACTATCGGGTTGCGGCCAGCGGCGCGATGTTTGGTCTCAGCGTTTCAACAATGCACTATCTCGGGATGAGTGGGTATTTGCTACCGGGCGAAATCGTCTGGCAAACCACCCCTTTGATTTCGTCAATTCTGCTCGGCGCGGCGCTGGGGGTGGCGACCTATGAATATCTGACACGCTATGCAACCGGGCGGCACTGGATTGTCGCAGTTGGCCTGATGACACTGACGATCTGCGCCATGCATTTCACCGGGATGTCGGCGATCACAGTGCAACTCAGCCCGCTCTATTCCGTCCCGCCGGAAGTGATTTCTGACGCGACACTTGGCTTGTTCGTGCTGGGCACGATGGCGATCATCCTGATGATCGGTTTTGCGGCACTGAGCATTGAAACCAATATGGAGAGCGAGGCCCGCAATCAGCTGCAGCACGCAGCGTTGCATGACCCGTTGACCGGCCTGCCCAACCGGATGGCCCTGACGCGCAAAATGGCCAGCCTGACCGAATTGCTGGAACGCGACGAGACAGAGCGCGTGGCCGTGCTGACCCTGGATCTCAATCTTTTTAAAGAGATCAATGATCTCTACGGGCATTCTGCCGGAGACTCGGTTTTGACGACGGTGGCAAACCGGCTCAACTCCGTGCTGGAAAAAGACGAGTTTATCGCCCGCGTCGGCGGGGATGAATTTGTCGCTCTGAAACAGGGGTTCCGCCGGGTCGATCAGGTACTGGCCTTCGCCGAACGGCTGCATGCGCTCACCGTGGAACCGGTGGATTTTGACAACACATCGGCCATTATCGGGGTCGCGATCGGCGTTGCCACCAGCCTGGAAGACGGGCGCGATATCCGTGACCTGCTGCATAAATCGGACGTGGCGATGTATCGTGCCAAGGCGGATGCCGACCGGCATATCTGCCTGTTCAACGCCCAGATGGAGAAACACAACCGCGCGCGTCTGGAACTGGTCAGCGATCTTCGGCAGGCCTGTATCGCAGGGGATCAGTTCGAACTGGTGTATCAGCTACAGAACGATCTCAGTTCCCTCGCACCCGTCGGTTTTGAGGTGCTGCTGCGCTGGAATCACCCCACGAAAGGCCGGATTTCTCCGGACACATTCATCCCGATTGCTGAGGAGACAGGCTTGATTCGTGATATCGGTCTCTGGGTTCTGCGCACGGCCTGTCAGGAGGCCAGCAGTTGGCCGGGGAGTTTCAACATCGCCGTCAATGTCGCTCCGCAGCAGTTGATGCAGCCGTCCTTTGTTGAACATGTTTCGGACATCCTGCTGGAAACCGGCCTGCCGGCCGAACGGCTCGAACTGGAAATCACCGAGGCCAGCATCATCGATGATCAGGTCCATACGCTGAAGGTCATGCAGCAACTCAAGACCATGGGTTTGCGCATTGCCATGGATGATTTTGGCACCGGCTATTCCTCGCTCGCGATGCTGCAGACATTCCCTTTCGACAAGATCAAGATCGATCAGAGCTTCGTTCAGAATGTGCATAACGACGCCCAGCGGGCGGCCATTGTACGCTCGACCCTGCTGCTCGGCGCGGCATTGAACATCCCCGTGCTGGCCGAAGGTGTCGAAGTCGAAGACGAGCTGCAGTTTTTGCGCGTGGAAAAATGTTCTTCGGTTCAGGGGTTCTATTTCGGCAAGCCAATGACCCGCGACGAAATGCGCGAAGTCGTGCAAGCACATCAGCCGAAAAAGAAAACCGCCTGAGGCCAAACCTCTGAATGTGATCGCCACAGCACCGGGGCCAGCGCAACTCTGCGCCCTTGCCGCGATGCTGGATTTCACCGCATCCCATATGGCAGCGGGATCACCATCAGCGGCACTCTCTCATGACAGCGAAATGCGCCTTGCGCGTTTGACGGCGCCACGACAGACACGAAACGGCAATTGCTCTCGCTCGCGCGATCACCGATAACGGGGACAACGCGAAACACCGGAGCATCGGCCATGACAACCCCCCCCTTTGGCACCGGCTGCCACCTGCATCTGATCGACGGATCGGCCTTCATCTTTCGCGCCTATCACGCGTTGCCGCCCCTCACCCGCAAATCTGATGGGCTGCCCATCGGCGCTGTGGCGGGCTTCTGCAACATGTTGCACCGCTATGTTGAGGGCAACACCGGCCCGGACGCGCCAACCCATGTTGCGGTGATTTTCGACAAGGGATCGCACACCTTCCGCAATGATCTTTATGATCAATACAAGGCCAACCGCGAAGCCATGCCCGAGGATCTGCGCCCGCAGATTCCGCTGACCCGCACCGCCACCGAAGCGTTCAACATTGCCTGCAAGGAACAGGAAGGGTTCGAGGCCGACGATATTATCGCCACGCTTGCCTGCCAGGCCCGCGATGCAGGCGGCCAGGTGACGATTATCTCCTCTGACAAGGATCTGATGCAGCTGGTCGGCGGTGGGGTCGAAATGCTGGACGCGATGAAGAATAAGCGCATCGACAGCGATGGTGTCTTCGAGAAATTTGGTGTCGGTCCGGACCGTGTGGTGGATGTCCAGGCGCTTGCCGGCGACTCGGTTGACAACGTGCCCGGCGCGCCGGGGATCGGGATCAAAACAGCCGCTCTGCTGATCAACGAATACGGTTCGCTGGAGGACCTGCTGAACCGCGCTGAGGAGATCAAACAGCCCAAGCGCCGCCAAACCCTGATCGAGAACCGCGCGCAAATCGAACTGTCAAAGCAGCTCGTCCAGCTGGACAACAATATGGAGCTGGATTTCACACTGGATGATCTGGGCGTGCGCGACCCCGATGCGGACCAGCTGCTCGACTTTCTGGCTGAGATGGAATTTCGCACTCTGTCCAAGCGTGTCGCCGATCAATTGGGCAAAGAGGCGCCAGCTATTGTCGACGCCCCCGCGCAAAGCGCTGACACCGCCGAGGCGCCAACTGTGGCGGATATGCCCTTCGACAGCGGCAGCTATGAATGCGTCCGTGACGCCGAGGCGCTGAAAAAATGGGTGACCCAGATCCGCGAACGCGGCTGGGTGGCGGTGGACACGGAAACCACTGGTTTTGACGAGATGGTGGTGGATCTTGTGGGCATCTCGCTCTGCGTGGAACCGGGCAGCGCCTGCTACATCCCGCTCACTCATAAATCCGGCAGCAGTGATGATCTCTTCGGTTCGGACGATCTGGCGGACGGGCAGATGCCGCTGCAGGACGCACTCGATATGCTAAAGCCCGTGCTTGAGGACGACAGTATCCTCAAGATTGGCCAGAATATGAAATATGACGCCAAGATTTTTGCCCGCCGGGGCATCGATGTGGCGCCAATCGATGACACGATGCTGATGTCCTATGCGATGCACGCAGGCCAGCACGGGCACGGCATGGACACGCTGTCGGAACGCTATCTGAACCACACGCCGATCCCGATCAAACCGCTGCTGGGCACCGGCAAATCCGCAATCACCTTTGACCGCGTGCCGATCGACGATGCCGTCGCCTATGCCGCTGAGGACGCCGATATCACCCTGCGTTTGTGGCAGCTGTTCAAACCACAGCTGCATCAGGCGGGCGTCACCACGGTCTACGAGACGCTGGAACGCCCGCTGGTGCCCGTGCTTGCCCGGATGGAGCGCGAGGGTATCAAGGTAGATCGCGATACGCTGTCGCGCATGTCCAACGCTTTTGCCCAGAAAATGGCTGGGCTGGAGGCCGAAATACATGAGCTGGCCGGCCAAAGCTTCAACGTCGGGTCCCCCAAACAGCTGGGCGAGATTCTGTTTGATAAGCTTGGCATGGAGGGGGGCAAGAAGGGCAAGACCGGGGCCTATGCCACCGGGGCGGATATTCTTGAGGATCTCGCCACCGAACACGCTCTGCCGGGTCTGGTCTTGGACTGGCGCCAGCTGAGCAAGCTGAAATCGACCTATACCGATGCGCTTCAGGATCATATCAACGCCGAAACCGGGCGCGTTCACACCTCTTATGTGCAGACCGGGGCCAACACCGGGCGTCTGGCCTCGACCGATCCCAACCTGCAGAATATCCCCATCCGCTCCGAGGAAGGACGCCGCATCCGCGAGGCCTTTGTTCCGGAGGAGGGCAATGTGCTGCTGGCGCTGGACTACAGCCAGATTGAATTGCGTATCCTCGCCCATGTCGCCGGGATCGATACCCTCAAACAGGCCTTTGCCGAGGGGCAGGATATTCACGCCCTCACCGCGTCAGAGATGTTCAACGTCCCGCTGGAGGAGATGACACCGGACATCCGCCGACAGGCCAAGGCGATCAACTTTGGCGTAATTTACGGCATTTCCGGCTTCGGTCTGGCTCGCAATCTGCGCATTCCACGGGCCGAGGCGCAGGGCTTCATCGACCGCTATTTTGAGCGGTTCCCCGGCATTCGCCGCTATATGGATGAGACGGTTGCCTTCGCCAAGGAGCACGGTCATGTGCAAACCCTGTTCGGGCGCAAGATCCACACGCCGGAGATCTCCGCCAAGGGACCACGCGCCGGCTTTGCCAAACGCGCCGCAATCAATGCGCCAATCCAAGGCACCGCAGCCGATGTGATCCGCCGCGCGATGATCCGGATGCCTGCTGCCATCGCTCACTTGCCTGCACGGATGCTGCTGCAGGTGCACGACGAACTGCTGTTCGAGGTGCCAGAAGCCGCGGTTGAGGACACCATCGAAACCGCCCGTCGCGTGATGGAAACCGCGGCAGACCCGGCGGTTCATCTGGACGTGAAACTGGTGGTGGATGCCGGCAGGGGCCAGAACTGGGCAGAAGCCCACTAAGCGGCCTGCCCCCTCGCACCGACATGGCTGGCTTCCGCTCCTTTTGATCGGGGCGGCAGCGGCGTGATCCAGGCCTGACCGGGCAAGGCCAGTCATCGGCCGGGTCCGCAACGCGCCATGCCCCGGCATGGCGCTTGGCGCAACGGGAAGACCGGCATCTTTGATGCTGAGATGACGGGCTGGAGGAGCGCGCCCATTGGCCTGCGATGCTAGTCTTTTACGCTGGGAGGTCCTGCGGGGCTGGCTGTTTCCGCAGGCGGCTTCACCATCCAGGCCACCAATCGGCGCACCGCAGGTGCCACCCCCAGCACAACGACGAAGGCCACCGGCCAGCCGAAACTCCAGGCCGACATCCAGAGCCCCGGCGCCTCTGCGCTCAGGCCAACCGCCTTTAGCGTGGCAACACCTGTGACGATGCAGGACATAACGCCAGACAGGATCAGTCCAAACAGGACAGGGGCGAATCGCGCAGGGAACATGATGGTCTCCAGTCTTGGATCGAATACCGCCTTATGCCCTGCGGTCAGTCACATTTCAATTCGCGAATATGTTATGACACCGCAACCGGACCTGTGGCCGCAGCCATTCCATCCTGACAGTGACTGGCGTACCCGGATGCGACCTCCGTCAGCCCATCCAGGCCAGACTGTCTTCTGTCCGTTTGGTACTTGGGGTATATTCGGCACTGACCCAGCCCTCATAGCCGCTTTCGTCAATCGCCGCGAAGAGCCGTTCGAAATCCACCGGTCCGGTTCCTGGCTCACATCGCCCGGGCGCGGCGCCGATCTGAACATGGGTTGCCCGGTCGCCAAAGGCCTCCCAGACCTTGACCGCATCCCCATGGATCAGCTGCGCGTGATAGGCATCATATTGCAGGCCGACGTTCTTGCGGTCCACGGCCTCCAGCACCTCAACCGCGAGATTGTAGTCATCCAGAAAATACCCCGGCTGATCACCGCTGTTCAGCGGTTCTATGGTGAATTGCTGTCCGGGCGCATAGTCGGCGGCCCATTGCAGATTGCGGATCAGCGTGTCTTTGGCCACATCGCCTTTGGCATAACCGGCCATGATGTGGATCATACCGGGCCGCAGCACCTCCGCATAGCGCAGCACCCGCCGGATATCGCGTTGAAACCGATCCGCCCCCATCGGCAACGCCGCATAGCCCGGCATCCCACCAGTATAGTTCGGGGGCGGTGCGTTGATCAGCAGCAGCTCCAGCCCATTGGCCAACAAGGCCCGCTGAGTTTCTTTCGCAGCCAACTCATAGGGAAACAGGATTTCCACCGCTTCAAACCCGGCCCGCGCGGCTGCAGGAAAACGGTCCAGATAGGGCAATTCCGCAAACAGCAATGAAATATTGGCCGCAAATTTCGGCATTGGAAAACCTCCTTTGGAGCCACCCCCGATTGGCGGCCAAATAGACATGTGCCGGACGGTCTCATCTCAATGGCTCCGCTCAGCCCCCGCCAAGTTCACCATTGCCCCATCCAGGATCACACCGCTTCAATCTGCCTCAGATCTCCACCGATTTTGAGCAGGTTTTCACAAGAATTTTCGCTAATTTTACAATACACTCAACTGGATCAGCGGCTTCCCGCCGCATCGCTGTACGACCGGCAGCGCTCTGCCGACGACACTACGATCTGGGTCAGGGTCAGTCGTCCGGCAGCTCATCCGATGGGATGATGCCAAAGAACGCACCAGCCGACCACAGACCAAACCATCCGTCCCGGTGACACCCCAGCTCCACAAGCCGGTAAAAGCTCTTGCGATCAATCAGCGCCTCCAGACCCGCCCGCACCATCACATAAGGTGCTGGCTCACCTGTCTCTTCGTCCCGCACCACGCGGATTTTATGCGCAGGCCCGGCCTCAACCCTGTCGCCAACATGGGTTTCAAACCGCAGCACCTGCGCCTCATCGGTGCCGTCCACCTCGAAATCCACCGCGACAAAGGGAGCATCCTCCACCGTGATGCCAACCTTTTCGACAGGCGTAACAAGGAAATACTTGCCGTCTTCCAGCTTCAGAATGGAGGAAAACAGCTTCACCAGTTCAAACCGCCCGATTGGGGTGCCGAGGTAGAACCAGGTGCCATCACGGGCAATCCGCATGTCCAGGTCCCCGCAGAACGGCGGATTCCACAGATGCACAGGCGGCAGCCCGCCTTTGCTCGCCGTCTTGGCCGCAGCCGCCAGCCCCTCGGCGCTGGGGGGTTCTGATCCTGTTTCGGGGGTGTTGCTGCCGGAAGTCACGGGATTTTGTCCGCTCATTGCTTTTGCCATTTTCTGTCAACGCGATACAGTATCACTATATATTCGCCGTGAAGGGAAAGTCATGTCCGAACCCGACGATCTGCTGGCCGAGATTGAAGCGCTTGAAGACAAGCTGACACAGGCCAGGTCCTCTATCACCCGGCGCTTTATCGGTCAGGAGCGTGTGGTCGATCTGACGCTGAGCGCCCTGCTGTGCGGTGGCCACGGGCTGTTGATCGGTCTGCCCGGACTGGGCAAGACCCGGCTGGTGGAAACCCTGTCTACGGTCATGGGGCTTGCAGGCAACCGGGTGCAGTTCACCCCGGATCTGATGCCCGCCGATATTCTGGGCTCAGAGGTGCTGGATACCGCCAAGGACGGCAGTCGTGCCTTTCGCTTTGTGCCGGGGCCGGTCTTTTGCCAATTGCTGATGGCGGATGAAATCAACCGCGCCAGTCCGCGTACACAATCGGCACTGTTGCAGGCGATGCAGGAACGTATGGTGACCGTCGCAGGTGCCGACCGTCCCCTTGGCACCCCCTTTCACGTGCTGGCCACGCAGAACCCGATTGAGCAGGAAGGCACCTATCCTCTGCCAGAGGCGCAGCTGGACCGCTTTCTATTCCAGATTGATGTCCCCTATCCGACCCGCCAGACCGAACGCGACATTCTTCTGGCCACCACCGGGGTTGAAGAGGGCAGCGCGCATCAGGTCTTCACTGCGGATGATCTGATGACGGCACAGACCCTGCTGCGCCGGATGCCCGTGGGGGACAGCGTGGTAGAGATGATTCTGGATCTGGTCCGTGCCTTCCGCCCGGAGGATCCCACCGCCTCTGAACGGGTGCAGCAGACCGTCGCCTGGGGCCCGGGGCCAAGGGCGGCACAGGCGCTGATGCTGGCGGTGCGGGCCCGCGCGCTGCTGCAGGGGCGCCTCGCCCCCAATGCCGATGATGTGCTGGATATGGCGCAGCCCGTGCTCAGCCACCGGATGGCGCTGAACTTCGCCGCCCGCGCCCGTGGCGAAAGCCTGACTGATCTGATCACCACCACAGCCGAGACCCTGGCACGACCCGGCGTCGCCGCGTGACACAGGCGCGCTCCCCTCAGCCAGACGGACCCGCGGGCAGCGGCCAAGGCCCCGCAGCAGATCTGCGCCACCGCGCAGAAAGTGCCGCCAGTCGCTTCCCGCCACTTCTGGTTCGGGCGCAGCAATTGGCCGGGTCCGTGCTTCTGGGCGAACATGGCCGCCGTCGTGCCGGCATGGGCGATGATTTCTGGCAATACCGCCCGGTGCAGGCCGGGGACAGCCGCCGCATGATTGATCACCGCCGGTCAGCCAAGGGAGATCAGCAGTTCGTACGTGAACGGGAATGGCAGATCGCCCAGACGGTGCACCTCTGGGTCGATCAGGGCGCGTCCATGCGCTTTGCCTCCACCCCGGCGCTGCCGCAGAAAATTGACCGCGCCCGACTGCTCGGACTGGCCGCCTCCGTGATGATGCTAAGAGCGGGGGAACGTGTCGGTCTCACCGGTGGCCGCCTGCCGCCCCGACGCGGCAATGCCCAGATCCTGCGGCTGGCCGACGCACTCAGCCTAGATGACGACGGCGACTATACCCCACCCGAAGATCGCGCCATGCTGCCACACGCGCGGGTGCTGTTTCTCTCCGATTTTCTAGGCCCCTTCGCACCGCTGGAACAGGCACTGGCCAAGGCCGCAGACCGCGGGGTTCACGGCGTGCTGATGCAGGTGCTTGATCCGGCGGAGGAGGAATTTCCCTTCGACGGGCGCACCATTTTCGAAAGCGTCGGCGGCGGGCTGCGCCATGAAACGCTGAAGGCTGGTGCCCTCAAACAGCGCTATCTTGATCGGCTTGCCGAACGACGCGACGCGCTGGATCATCTGTGCCGCGCGGCAGGCTGGCGTCTGGGCACGCATCACACAGGCGATAGCGCGCAGGCGGCCCTGATGTGGCTGTTTCACGCCATGGAAAGAAGCGGCTCATGACGACCATTGCCGGCATCGGCTTTTCGGCCCCCTGGCTGCTGCTGGCGCTTCTGGCGCTGCCGCTGTTGTGGCTGCTGTTGCGGGCGGTGCCCCCCGCCCCGCGCAAACGCCTGTTTCCGGCGGTCACCCTGCTTTTGGGGTTGCGCGATGACGACAGCCTGTCGGATCGCACCCCATGGTGGCTGTTGCTGCTGCGACTGCTGGCGGTGGCGGCCGCCATCGTCGGACTGGCCGGGCCGGTTCTCAACCCTACCACGACCCCGACAGGGCGCGGCCCGTTGCTGGTGGTGCTGGATGGCAGCTGGGCCGGTGCCCCGGACTGGGACCGCACCCGAGAGGAAATCGACCATCTTCTGGCTGAGGCCGGACGCGCGGATCGCCCCGTCGCCGTGCTGCGCCTGACCGCACCTCAGGCGCCTCAGTTCCAAAGCGCGGCAAGCTGGCGTCGTCAGATCATCGGTGAGCCCCCGCAAGCCTGGCAGCCCACGCCAGAGCAACTGGCCCGCGCCCGGACCCAGATAGATGCCATTGAGGGCGAGTTTGACAGCCTCTGGTTCAGCGACGGACTGGAGTATGCCGGCCGCGACGATCTGCTGGCGGCGCTGCGCCAACGCGGCAGGCTGACCGTTTATGAACATGCCACCCCCGGCTGGCGCTACGCCCGGTTGTCTATGTGGATGGCGCAATGGAAATCACCGTCGCTCGCCGCGGCCCGCAGGCCACCTCAGGTGACGGGGCTGTAACAACATCCCTTGGCGCAGGTACGGATCAAACCGTGACTGTCCTTGCCAAGGGGCCAGACCCGGGCGGCACCATGCGCACCCTCGGCTCGGTGACCGTGGATTTTGCCGACCCGGACAGCACCTCCGCCGACGGCAGCGAAGCCACCGCCCGCCTGTCTCTGCCGGCAGAGCTGCGCGCGCGCATCCGCCTGTTTGAGCTGCAGGGCCAAAGCAGCGCCGGGGCCGTATCGCTCGCCGATGATGGGCTGCGCCGCCGCGAAGTGGCACTGATCTCAGCCCAAAGCGGCAACGAAGGGCTCGCCCTCCTCTCGCCACTGCACTATCTGCGCCAGGCGCTGGCACCGACCGCTGACCTGCTGGAGGGCGGGCTAAGCGATCTTCTGCCCGCCAATCCCGACGTGATTGTCCTTACCGACACCGCCCGTCTGCCCCCCGATCAGGAGGCGGCAGTGGTGGATTGGGCCTCTGACGGCGGGCTGCTGCTGCGGTTCGCCGGTCCGCGACTGGCTGCAAGCGATACCGCCCGCACCGATGAGGAACCGCTGTTGCCCGTGCGCCTGCGGATTGGGGGCCGCAGCATCGGTGGCGCCATGAGTTGGGGAGAGCCAAAAACCCTCGCCCCCTTTGCCGAAGACTCTCCCTTTTTTGGACTGAACATTCCCCCTGACGTCACCGTCAGCTCGCAAGTGGTCGCCCAACCCGACCCCTCACTGGCAGAGCGGGTGATTGCGGAACTTTCCGACGGCACACCGCTGGTCACCCGCAAGCCGCTGGGCAATGGCCAGATCGTATTGTTTCACGTGACCGCCAATGCGGAATGGAGCAGCCTGCCGCTCTCCGGCCTGTTTGTGCAAATGATGGAGCGGCTGGCGATTTCCTCAGGCTCCAAACCGGCGGAGGCCGTCGATCTGGACGGCACCACATGGGCGCCGCTTCAGGTGCTGGACGGTTTCGGCGCGCTCTCCGATGCTGATGCCCTCCCCGGTGTGGCCGGGCCGGACCTGATCGCCGCCCCTGCCGGACCTGAGCTGCAACCGGGGCTCTATCAAAACAGCGATCGGCGGATCGCCCGCAACGTGATGCGCGCTGAGGATCAGCTGACCCCGACGCAGTGGCCGCTCAGCGTCCCTGTCAACGGCTATGGAGCCTCCCCCGAACGCCCGCTGGGCGGCCTGCTGATCAGCCTCGCCCTCATCCTGCTGGCCCTTGATGTGATTGCGGCGCTGTTGCTCTCCGGGCTTCTGGCGCGTCAGACCCGGACCTCCGCGAACACCATCCGCAACCTGACCTCGCTGCTGCTGTTGGCCACCTCTGTCTGGGTCATCACCCCCGGTCACGACATGCGCAGCCACGCCCAGGGCAACGCCACTGCGATTGAGGAGGTAACCCCCTCCCCCCCATCTGATCCCGCAGCCGATGCCGTGGCGGCAGAGCGGGCAGCCGAGCTGACATTGGCCCATGTACTGACCGGCAATCCGCAGGTCGATCAGCTGGCCCGCGACGGTCTGCAGGGGCTGTCAAACACGCTGCGCTTCCGCACCTCGGTCGAGCCCGCACCGCCCGCAGCTGTTGATCTGGAACGCGACGAGCTGGCCTTCTACCCTCTGCTCTACTGGCCCGTGACTGCCAATCAGGCGATGCCCTCGGGTGCGGCCTATGACCGGCTCAATACCTATCTGCGCACCGGTGGGATGATCCTCTTTGACACCCGCGATGCCGATCTGACCCGCGCTGGCGCCAGCAGCCCCGCCGGGCGCCGCCTGCAACAGCTCGCCCTGCGGCTGGATGTACCTCCGCTGGAGCCACTGCCCGCCGACCATGTGCTAACGCGCGCATTCTATCTGCTGCAAGATTTCCCCGGGCGTCACAGCCGCGGCGCCGTCTGGGTAGAAGCAGCGCCCGCTGACGCGCAACAGGTCGAGGGCATCCCATTTCGCAACCTCAATGACGGTGTGACACCGGTTGTGATCGGCGGCAACGATTGGGCCGCCGCCTGGGCCGTGGACGACAATGGCCGCCCCCTGCTGCCGGTTGGGCGCGGCTACGCGGGCGAGCGTCAGCGTGAACTGGCCTACCGTTTTGGTGTCAATCTGGTGATGCATGTGCTGACCGGGAATTACAAATCCGATCAGGTGCATGTCCCGGCTCTGCTTGATCGGTTGGGGCAATGATAATGAGGCTGGATATATGACGCAGACCATCCTCTTCGACCCGCTGGTCCCCTGGCCGGTGATCTGGCTGCTGGCAGCCCTTTCCACGGTCGTGCTTAGTCTCGCGGTCTGGAAACGCTTGGCCGGATGGCCCCTGCGTGCCCTTGCAGCCCTTGTCCTGATCGGCGCCCTCAGCGGTCCGGTTTATCAGATTGAGGACCGCGCCCCGCTCAATGATATCGTGCTGGTGCTGGAGGACAAAACCGCCAGCCAGTCCCTTTCCGACCGCCGCGAGCAGACCAGCACCGCCGTGACCGCGCTGGAAGCTGCCCTCGCCCAGCGGGCCAATACCGAGGTCCGTCGGATTCCGATCGACAACGTGCCCGCCCGCGAAGGGCGCAGCGACAACAGCGGCACCCTCCTGATGGGCGCGCTGGCAGAGGCGCTGGCCAATGTGCCACGTGGACGGGTCGCCGGGATCATTGCGCTCAGCGATGGTCAGATCCATGACATTGCACAAACCCCGGCCCTGCCGGCCCCGCTGCATCTGCTGCTGACCGGCCGCCCCGGTGATTGGGACCGGCGGCTGATCGTGAAGAACGCCCCGAGTTTTGCCATCATCGGCGAACCGGTGACCCTGACCCTCAGGATCGAGGATCAGGGCGACGCCCCGCCTGCGGGCGCACTGGCGGAACTGGCAATTTCCATCGGTGGCGCCGAGCCACAGCGCTTCAACCTGCCGGTTGGCGTCGATTTCGATCTGCCGCTGACGCTGCCTCATGGGGGGCGCAACGTGATCCAATTCACCGTCCCCACCGCCGAGGGCGAGCTGACGGATCGCAACAATGCCGCGCTGGTCCAGATCAACGGCGTCCGCGACCGCCTGCGTGTGTTGCTGGTCTCGGGTGAGCCGCATCCCGGCGGGCGCACCTGGCGCAATCTGCTGAAATCCGACAGCGCCGTGGATCTTGTGCATTTCACCATTCTGCGCCCGCCGGAAAAACAGGATGGCGTGCCGGTAGATGAGCTGTCGCTGATTGCCTTCCCCACGCGGGAGCTGTTTCTGGAGAAAATCAACGACTTCGATCTGATCATCTTTGACCGTTACAAACGCCGTGGCATTCTGCCCGCGATCTATCTCGACAATGTGGCCGACTACGTGCAGCGCGGTGGCGCTGTTCTCGTCGCCGCAGGGCCGGATTTTGCCAGCGCCGACAGTATCTATCGCTCACCGCTCTCCAGTATTCTGCCCGCCAGCCCTTCGGCGCGCGTCTTGGAACGGGCCTACCGGCCCGAGATCACCGATCTCGGCCAGCGCCATCCTGTCACCGCTGACCTGACCGGCGCCGCTGATTGGGGCCGCTGGCTGCGCCAGATCGAAGTCGACGTGCCCGAAGGCCATGTTTTGATGAGCGGCGTCGACGCCCGCCCCCTGCTTGTGCTGAACCGCGTTGAGGAAGGGCGTGTGGCGCTCCTGGCCTCTGATCATGCCTGGCTCTGGAGCCGGGGATATGAGGGCGGCGGCCCGCAGCTGGAACTGCTGCGCCGTCTGGCCCATTGGATGATGAAAGAGCCCGAGCTGGAGGAGGATGTCCTCTCCGCCGAGGCCACCGGCCAGCGCATGCGTATCCAGCGCCGCAGTCTCGACGCGGATGTCGGCGAGGTCACCATCACCACTCCGGATGGCAGCACCGCCACGGTCCCCCTGACCCAGACCGCACCCGGCCGGTGGGAAGGCCGCTATGAGGGACCGGAACCCGGCCTCTACCGGCTGGAGGAAGGGGAGCAATCCACCGTGATCGGCCTCGGCCCTGCGGCCCCGCGCGAATTTGAACAGACCATCGCCACGAGGGAGGTCATGGCCGCCGCTGTGGCCCAGACACGCGGCGGCGTGCGGGCCTTGCACGACGGTATTCCCAGCCTGCGCAATATACGTGTCGGACGTGTTGCAGCAGGGCGCGGCTGGATCGGCCTGACGCCACGTGACGCCTATCGCACCATTTCGGTCAGGCAGACGCCGCTGCTGCCCGCTTGGCTGGTTCTGCTGATGGCCAGCGCCGCGATCATCGCAGGGTGGCTGCGCGAGGGGCGGCGCTGATCCCACATTCCGGGGCCTGACAGTGCGCTGAGAATTACTCGTCCGGGCGGGTGATGCGCACCCGCACCTGATCCGACCGGCCGTTACGGTCGACCACAACCAGCGTTGAAAACCCACGGTCCAGCCCTGACAGGTCGATGCTGCGACGGCGGGCACCGGTCACCACAGGCGTCTGATTGGCCAGCACCAGAAACGGCGCCTCGCCGCCCTTGATCCGCAGGGTCATCTGCCCGCCCTCCGCCAGCAGCAGAGCCGCCCCATCCGGAGGAAAGGCCAGCTGCAGCCGCGCGCCGGGTGGACCACCAACACTCCCCCTGTCAAAGCGCTGCAATGGCAGCGGCAACTCCGCCGTCGCAACGCGCAGGGTCGAGGCAGGCGCCGCTGGCAAGGGGGTAAATCCGCGACCAATCCGCCCAAAGGCCTCAAACAGCAGGGGCGCCGCCAGTTCCGCACCAAAGGCTCCCGGCACCGGTGTGCCATCCGCCCGCCCCAGCCAGACACCCACCACATAGCGGCCATCCCATCCGATCGCCCAGGTATCGCGGTGGCCGTAGGATGTGCCTGTTTTATAAGCCAGCATACCCGCAGGCGCCCCGGCGGGAGGCGGCACACCGCGTAGAATATCGCCGATCTGCCAGGCAGAAACCTTGCTCATCAGACGCGGCATCCGCTCGTAAGGGGCATCCAGACGCGCCCTTAGCCGGGGGCCTTGCCCACCAGCCGCCAGCCCCGCGTAAACCTGCACCAGATCCCGCAGCGACACGCCGACCCCACCGAGCGCCACCGCCAGCCCTGGCTTGCCGCCGGGCAACCGGGGGTGCGCGCCGCCCCGCCGCAACGCCGCCATCAGCCGCGCCGGGCCCAGTGCCTGCATCAGCTGTATCACCGGTGTGTTCAGCGACAGCTGCAGCGCCCGCCGGATTCGCAGATCCCCCCGAAAGCGGCCATCGAAATTCTGCGGTGCATAGCCATCAATATCAATCGGACCATCGTGGATCAGTGTCTCCGGATGGGCCAGCCCCTGATCGAAGGCAAGACCGTAAACCAGCGGTTTCAGCGTCGATCCGGGGGACCGTGGGGCGCGTGTCATATCGACAAACCCCTGCCGCAGATCATCGCGGTACCCGGACGATCCGACAGAGGCGAGGATCTCGCCGCTCTGGTGGTCCGCCACCAGCACCGCCGCAGAGAGCCTCGCATCCTGCCGCGCCACACTCTGCGCCAGAAGCTGCGCCAGACGCTGCTGCAGTCCCGCCTCAAGGGTCAGATCAATCCGCGCCTGCTCCGGTGTATCTGCCACCAGATCATCCGCCAGATGTGGCGCCAGCTGTGGAAAACCCCGCATGCGCCGTGGCATCGGCGCCCGCGCTGCGGCCTCTGCTGCGTCAGCCGTCAGCAGCCCGGCATTACGCATCCGCTGCAACACCCAGTCGCGGGCCAACCGTGCCTTTTCCGGCGCGCGATCCGGGCGGCGCGCCTCAGGGGCCTGCGGCAACGCCACCAGCAGGGCAGCCTCGGCTGGGGTCAACCGCGACGGCTCCTTGCCGAACCAGGCATAGCTCGCCGCCCGCACCCCTTCGAGATTGCCGCCAAAAGGCGCGTGGATCAAATACAGCTCTAAAATCTGCGCCTTGCTGAGGCGGCGTTCCAACGCCAGCGCCAGCCGGATCTGCCGCAGCTTGCCCGCCCAGCGCCCGGTACTGCCATCCTCCAACAGCCGCGCCACCTGCATGCTCAGCGTTGACCCGCCTGAGACCACCCGCCCCCGCCACAGGGCCTGTGCCGCCGCGCGCAACAACGCCAGCGGATCGACACCGCTGTGGTCATAGAATCGCTTGTCCTCATAGCGCAGCAACATCGCGCGATAGCCCGCGTCGACCTGATCCACCGTCACAGCCATACGCCAGATCCCATCCGCCACCGGATAGGCTCGCAGCAATTGCCCGTTGCGGTCGCGAACCTCTGTCGCGGTCTCCGCCAGCGTCGCTGGCATCGGCGTCTTCTCGACCCAATCATCAAAGGCCACACCGCCGATCACCGCGACCGCACATAGACCCATCAAAGCCGCAGTGATCCAACGCCATCGCCGGAAACGACGCAAGGCCGGAGCCAACAGACGGATCACCGGACCTGGACGCGGCCCGTCGCGGTGCGGGCGCGATAGGCAGGCCGGTACATATCCTCAACCGAGGCCGCCGGATGATGGAACAGGCCCGGCGTGACTGCGCGCGCCACATAGGCCAGCGTCACAGGCGAGCCCGCCTCTCCACCGCGCCCACGCCGCAGGTTGATCGCCGCTAGAAACCTGTCCGCACGGAACTCGGCATGGCGGGCCTCGCTCAGCGTGAGCCAGTCGAGGCCGCGCACATCACCGGACCGCAGCAGGCTCGGGTTGTCGATCTCCAGCCCCGCAGGCAGCGGATCACTGATCATCAATCTTGCGCCAACCGGCTCAAACGGAACCACCCGCAGCACCGTGACAAACCGGTCGCCAACGGTGAACTGATCCGGCGCCAGCGCCTCACCTTCCATCGAATAATACCTGCGTTCGATGCTGTAGCCGGTTCCGCCCGCAGGGGCCGCAACCAGCGGCACACCCAGCGTGGTCAGCGTGATGTCCACATCCCTACCGGAAGCAGCGGTCAGCGCCAGCGGGTCCTGATCTTGGCCACCGTCCAACACCTCAACCATTGGGCCATCTGCGGCTTGCCCATTGACCAGCAGCCCGGATCCGCCATCCCCAGCAATCAGCGCATGGGCCGCCATCAGCGTCCAGGCGCTTTCCTGTGTGGAGAGCCCCCGACCCTCCCCGACCAACCCCGCACTCAGCGCGCGACGGTCCACCGCGTCAGACCCGGCCTCACTGGCCAGGGCCAGAACCCCGGCCTGATCGCGGCGCAGGCTGCCATAGTCGGCGCGCCACAGGGTTGGATCGGGATCAGCGCCTTGCAGCATCGCAGCGGCACGGGCGAACATCTGATCTGCGCGACGCTGATCGCCATAGGTTGCCAGAGCCGCCCCCACCTGCGCCACCGCCAGCGGCGTGGCAAAATCGCCCGCCTTCACATCCGCATAGTAGCGCAGATCCCCCATTGCCGCCTCGCCCTCGCGGGCCAGAACCAACAGCGCATAGGCGATATCTTCGCCGCCCGTGTCAAAATCGGGCGCGTAGTTGACCCGGTTGCGCAGGTTGTCCAGCGCCTGACGGAACCGGGTGTCGGCCACCTGATAGCCCTGCGCCCGCGCACGGCTCAGAAAATCGCTGGCATAGGCATCCAGCCAGAAATCACCACTTTCGGCGCGCCACAGGCCAAAGCCACCGTTGCTGGCCTGCCGCGCCAGCACCTGCCGGATGGCGCTGTCGATCTTTGCGGTGACCTCAGGCGCATTCCCCAGTCCCGCGGCCTCTGCCACCGATGACAGATACAACAGCGGCAATGCGCGCGAGGTCACCTGTTCGGTGCAGCCATAGGGATAGAGCTCCAACCCGTTGAGCAGCCCCGGCACATCAAATCGCGCCAGTGGCCCGGCAGACATCACCGCCCGCGCGCCCTCCGGTCGCAATCCGGTAAAGACGTCAGAGGAGAATAGGAAACTGTTCCCCGCCGCCAACTGGAAACGGCGGGTGGTCGCAACCGCTGGATTATTGGCCCGCACCGGCAGGCGCAGGGTCTGGATCAGGGTTTCGCCCTCAGCCGTTGTCAGCGTCAGCTCTATCTCCGGGTCGCCAACGGACAGCGCCGCAACCGGCAGGATCACGGTCTCGCTGCCGCCCGGCGCCAGGTCAAGCGATTGAGGCAGCGCCCCGATCTCCAGCCCCGCTCCAAGGGTGCGGGCCGCAAGCTCCAGCCGACCAGCAGGGCCATCCGCATGGGTGACCTCGATCTGCACCCGGCTGCTATCGCCCGGCGCAAGGAACCGCGGTGCCGATGCACTGACCACAATCGGATCCCGGACCAGCATGTCTTCGGCAGCCTGACCCACCGCACCCTGCGACCAGGCCACCGCCATCACCCGTACCGTTCCGTTAAAGGGCGGCAGCGCGATCGGCACCTCGGCGTGCCCCTCCGCGTCAAGCTTCACCGGGCCGGAAAACACCGCCATCAGATCCTGCGTCGGCGGTGGTGACTGCAACCGCATCCCCGTGCCCGCATCCCCGCCCGAACGCACCCGGCCAAGCGCCCCGGTGCCAGTCTCAATCAGCCGTCCGTATAAATCGCGCAGCTCCATCCCCAGCCGTCGCTGGCCATAGTAATGTGCCGATGGATCCGGGCTCTGAAATCCGGTCAGATTGAGGATCCCCAGATCAACCGCCGCCAGTGTCAGCCAGACCTCTTCACCGGGGGCGGCGCCGCGCACCTCAACCTTGGCCAACTCGGTCCTGCGTGGCCGGGCCACCCCGGGCAGGTCCAGCGCCACCTGTAGTTCCTGTCCCGGCCGGGTGACCGTTGCATGCGCCAGCCCCAGCGCCCGAGTCGGGCTTTGATCCGCCTTGCCCATCAGCGGCTGTACCACCATGGCAGAGACATAGGCGCCACTGCCCCAATCAGCGGTAACATTCAGCGGGACCAAGGTTTCCCCCACAGGCACCTCGACCATCTGGCGGCTGATCAACCGGTTCGACATCACCGACACCAACGCGGTTCCGGCCGCGCGGCTCACCACGCGCAGGCGGGCGGTATCCCCCGGCTCATAGCTGTCACGATCCAAGGACACCTCCAGCTGGTCGGGAGTATCCGCCCCTTCGTCCGGGACGTACCAGCCTGCATAGAAATCACTGGACGCCGCGACATAAGGCACGCCCTGATGCTCCACCACCAACTCATATCTGCCCCAATCGACAGGCTGGTCCAGTACCAGTGGCGTGGTGGCATTCACCTGCGCCACGCCGGTTGCAACACGGCTTCGGCGGGTCGTGGGCTCCCAGTTCCAGTTGCCGTAAAGCTGGTACCACTGATAGCGCGTTTCCACCCGGTTCAGCGTCCACGTCACCGACATATCCTGCGGGCTGCCATCCGGAGCCAGCGCGACAATGGAAAACCGCGCCGCATCGCCCTCTGCGACAACATCCTCAAACAGCGGTTTGATGCCAATCACCGGGCCGTCCGGCTGCAAGGGGACACTCAGCTGCCGTTCAACCGGGCGTGCGCTGCCATCACTCAGACGAGTGGTCACCTCCGCGACAAGCGGCTGCCCCAGCGCCTCAATCTCGGGCAGTGCCACCGAAAGTGTCCCGATCCCCTCCGCATCCGTCCGCGCGCCGCCAAAATGGCGGCTTTGCGGGGATACCAAATCGTCGTAGCGGCCAAAGCGGTAGCCGTCCCAGCCCGCCACCTGATCCGCCGGGCGCAGCGTGACCTCGCCATCGATACTGAGATCCCGGCCCGGCGCACCAAACAGATACCGCGCCTCAATCCGCAAGGGGCTGCTGGTACCGGGGCGCAACGCCTGCCCGGTCGCGGCTGTCAGAGTCTGGGTGAAATCAATGCGCTCAGGCAGAAAATCCTCAACCAGAATCTGTCGGCTAGCGAGTGCCGGTGCCTTTGGATCGGACAGGATCGACAACCGCCAGGTGCCACCTGGCGCGGTCTCTCCCACCGGCAGCGCAAAGACATGCCCCCCAGCCACCCCCTGATCCGAAATCAGCCGGGCATATTCGACCCCATCGGGGCGGGTCAGAACCGCGATCAACGGCAGGCCCGCGATCGCCTGCGCCGTCGCATCACGGGCAAGGGCTGTGGCATGGATCACCTCTCCGGCACGATAGGCGCCGCGATCCGTGGTCAAAAACACATCAACCGGCCCGGGCGCCACGCGCCCCTCAACGCCCCGATCCGACAAATCAAAGGCGGCATCCCGCAGCGAAAGAAAGGCAAAGTCAGCGGCTGCCTCACCCGTCTCACCCGTCTGCGCCATCAGGACAGCCGGAGCAGACGCGCCCTGTCCACGCGTCAGACCCGCATCAAAATGCGCATAGCCCTCGGCATCACTCACCGCAGTTCCCAACACGGCGTTGGCGTTGGAGATCAGCTCTACCCGCACACCAGCACGCGGCGCGGCATCGGAAAGCCCCTGCACCTGCACATGCAACCCGTCACTGCCCAGCATCGTACTCAGCCCCAGATCGGTCAGCACAAACCACTGGGTCGCGGCCGGGCTCTCATAAGGGTCGGCGCCGGGCAGCTGCGCACTCAGCGCGTAGATCCCCACCGGTTGATCCGCCAGCGCCTGATCCAGCGGCAATCGCGTGGTCACCGTTTGGTTCAATGTCTGCGAAACCTCGGCGGTGCCGCTCCAGATCTCCTCGGCGATATCGCTGGCGAACTGTTCCTCCTGCCACTGCGACAGCGGTCGGGCAAAGTAGTCCTCCTGCAGACTGCGCAGCAGGTTGCGGTCACTGACACGGCGCAGGCGCAGCTCCAGCGTGGTGGCATTCACCGTCTCCACCGGCACCGCCACCTGATCGCCCTTGGGCAATACGTATGACCGACCGGAGAAGCGGACACTCGGCCCGCGATCCCGCACATAGTGGGTCAGCGTCACATCCTTGGCCAATATCTCACCGCTGCCGGCAGGCAGCCCCCGGCGCAGCGTCAGCCGGTAGCGGGTGCCGTGATCAACCCCATCCACGCAAAGCTCCCGCCCTGCCGACTCAGCCACCAGACGCGGATCCGCCAGCTTGATGAAATCATCGTAGGCGACCCCGCTTGGTGCCAAATCTTCGGAAAATTCGACACATATACGGGGCGATGCGCTGTCGCTTTCTACCCGGCTTCCGGTGACCCGAAATCCATATTTGGCAATTGCGTCGTCCAGACGGGCCGCCAGTTTCGGGCTGTTGTCCCGCTCTGCCGCCAGCCGCAGAACTGCCAGCGCAGCACGCCCGCGCCCCAGCTGTTCCAATGCCTTGGCCGCCGTGGCCAGAGCCTGCGCCTCAGCGGCATCATCCGGGCCACGCAGATAACTGTTGAGCGCCGCCGAAAGGGCCGCCTCATGGGCGCGCCGCTGCGCCGATCCTTGCGCCTCCTGACGCATCAGCCGCCGGGCATAGTCCAGCCACAGATCGCTTCGGTCACTCAGCACCACCGCTTCCGCGATCCAACGCAAGCCTGTCGCGGGCGACGCGCTCTGTGCCGCCGCAACCAGGTCATCAACGCTGGCACCCCCGGTGGGAAAGCGTAATCCGAGGTTCTGGGCCTGTTTTGCCGCCTGCGCCAGATCATCTTCCTGCAGCCCCTGCAAGGCAGCGGCGCGCGCATCTGCCGCCTGCCTCTGTGCGCGGTTACTGGTCAGTTTGAGTGCCGAAAACGCACCCTCATAGGGAGACGGCTGATCCATCGCGGATTTGGGAAAACAGGCGTTGGAGCGGCTGTTGAACGCAAAACCGGCACAGTCTGGTTGCGCCGAACAGGCCCGCGCACAGCTGCGCATATCGGTTTCAAACAGTGGCCCAAGGTCAGCCCCGAAATGATCGGTATCTCGCTGAATGACATACCGATTTTCCGGAAAAATTGAATCAGCAAAAACAACTAAAGGTTGAACAAGCCAACCGCACAAAAGTACAATAAGTGAAATGAACACACGCACCATGGAACCCTCCAAACCTGCCCAGAGGCTGGCACGGGGTTAACGCCATAGCAAGGTATCGCAACGTAACAGATGGGCTAATCTCAATTTAATCTCTGCTCCTCTAAACTGGGGCAGGTCAGTCGTGTTGGTTTTTAAGTGGAGTTTGCAGGGATGAACCTTGCTGACAAATTGACGGAAGAACGACGCGCGCGTCTCGCGGCGGAGCGCCTGCTCGAACTGAAGCAGGCGGAGCTTTCGGCAGCCAACCGCAAACTCGGGCGCCATGCGCTGGCTCTGACGCGCCAAATCGGCGCCACCCAGGCCGAGGTGGCCACCGTCCGCGACGAAAACGCCAAGGTGAAATCGGATCTCTCCACCGCCAACGAGAAGGTTGAGCGCGCCGAGCAGCGCCTTTGGCATTCGATCCAGGCCTTTCAGGACGGATTTGCCTTTTTCGATTCAGACAGCAAACTGATTGGCGCCAATACCGCCTATCTCGATCTGTTCGACGGTCTGGAGGAGGTCACGCCGGGCGTCTCCTACATGCGCATCCTGCAGATCCTCACCGATGAGGGGCTGGTCAACACCGGCGAACAGGACCCGGATCACTGGCGCGCGCAGATGTCGGAACGCTGGTTGTCCCCCTCCCCGGAACCGGTGGTCGTGCGGATGTGGGATGATCGCTACCTGCGGCTCCTGGATCAACGTGGCCACGGTGGCGATATGGTCAGCCTTGCGCTCGATATCACCTCCACCGTTCAATATGAGGAAGAGTTGCAGGCCGCCCGTGAACGGGCCGAGGCTGCAAACCGGGCAAAATCCGCTTTCCTTGCCAATATGTCCCACGAGATTCGCACCCCGATGAACGGGGTTGTCGGCATGGCGGAACTGCTCAGTGACACCAAACTGAGCGAGGAACAGCAGCTCTACGCCAACACGATCAAGAATTCCGGAGAGGCGCTGCTGGTCATCATCAATGACGTGCTCGACTATTCCAAAATCGAGGCGCAGAAACTGCAGCTGCACCCCGAACCCTTTGATCTGGAACGCAGTGTCCATGAGGTGCTGATGCTGTTGCAGCCCACCGCGCGGGACAAGGGGCTGACACTGCTGCTGGATTATGACCTATTCCTGCCAACCAGCTTTGTCGGAGATCCCGGACGCATTCGCCAGGTCCTTACCAATCTCGTTGGCAACGCGGTGAAATTCACCGCCGAGGGGCATGTCGCGCTGCAAATCACCGGCATCTCCAACGCGGATGACAAAGTCTCCTCAATCCACGTCACGATTGAAGACACCGGCATCGGCATCCCGGAGGAGAAAGTTCAAGACATCTTTGGCGAGTTCAATCAGGTCGAGGACGAGCGCAATCGCCAGTTTGAGGGCACCGGCCTTGGCCTCGCGATCTCCAAACGCCTGATTGAGCTGATGGACGGTGAGATCTGGGTCGAAAGCCAGGAGGGCAAGGGATCCTGCTTCGGCTTCCGCATGGAACTGCCGCTGGCGGAAGGCGCCTCCACCAGTATTCCCACCCTGCCCAAGGGGCTGTGTCAGATCGCTGTCATAGATTCGCAATCGGTGATGCGCGATGTGCTCAGCAAACAATTGGCCATGCTGGGGCTGGAGGTCACCGTATTCGACAATGGCGCCGCTGCGATTGCCGGCATGCCAGACGACGTTGATCTGGTGGTTTGCGACGAACAACTGCCAGATCAGAATGGTATCGAACTGGCACAGAAACTGCGCTCCGGACCTTTTGCGCAGGTGCCGATCCTGATGCTCAGCAGCGATCCCACTGCATCCAGCAATTCAGATGTACAATCGGTGACGGACAGCGTGCTTCTGAAACCAATCCAGCGGGATGAGCTGTTCCAGAGGCTGGTCGATCTGCCCAGCGGTGGATCGGAGACCGGTACCTCCGCCGCTCCTGAAACCATGGGAACGCCACCAGAGCTGAGCAGCGTCGCAACAAATCCCGCTCCACCCCAGCCTGCTCCAACTGCGCCCCCTCCTCTCGCCGCCGTCAGCACGCGCCCCACCCAGCGGCTCATGCGGGTACTGGCCGCAGAGGACAATCGCACCAACCAGCTTGTCTTCCGCAAGATGGTGAAGGATCTGAACATAGACCTGCAATTTGTCAGCAACGGGATAGAGGCGGTGGAGGCTTATCAGTCGTTCCAGCCTGATCTGATCTTCATGGATATCTCCATGCCGATGATGGATGGCAAGGAAGCAACCCAGAAAATCCGCGCGCTGGAACACGGCACCGGCACCTATGTCCCGATCATCGCGCTGACCGCCCATGCCATGGCCGGTGATTCCGATGGCATTCTCGCAGCCGGGCTGGATCACTACCTGACCAAACCCCTGCGCAAGGCGCTGATCCACGAACGCATTCACGCCTATCTCCCGGCGGAGGCGGCGCCGCTCACGCATGAGGCGGTCACCCAGACCGGCGCCGCCTGATCCGGCGGTCCCGCGCCCCCGTGGCGATCAGCCCGCGCGCAGGAACACCGGCTGATCCGGCTGCGACATCTCCGGCATGTAGCGATAGCCGCCGCTGTCGAAATCCAGCAATGCCGCAGGATCGGTAAGCCGGTTCTGAATGATGTACCGCGCCATCGCGCCCCGCGCCCGTTTGGCGTAGAAGCTCACAACCTTGGGCGTGCCGTTCTTGTCTTCCATGAACACCGGCGTCACCACCCGCAGCTTCAGCGCATCACGATCCACGGCCCCGAAATATTCCTGGCTGGCACAGTTCACCAGCACATCGCTGCCCACGGCCTCCCCCTGCGCATTCAGCGCATCAGAGATCGCACGCCCCCAATAGTCATAAAGGGTCTTGCCCTGCTCGGTTTTCAGACGCGACCCCATCTCCAGCCGGTAGGCCTGCATCGCGTCCAACGGCCGCAACAGACCGTATAGGCCCGACAGAATGCGAAAGTGATCCTGCGCCCACCCCATTTCCTCCGGCTCCAGCGTCGCCGCCTCCAGCCCCTGATAGGTATCGCCCGCAAAGGCCAGCGCCGCCGGGCGAATGTGATCCGCGCCAGGATCAGCCGCAAACCTCTGGAACCGATCATAGTTCAGCTTTGCCAGATCCTCGCTGATATGCATCAGCTTCATCAGATCGGCGACCGACAGATCGCGCGCCACCGACGCCAGTTCCACCGCCGCGTCATGCATGGCGGGCCACGTCATCTCAACGTCGCGTTCGCTCCAGTCCAGCTTTTTCGCCGGAGAAGTCACTACCAGCATTTTCTGCCCCCGTTTGTTCTGGTCAAGACCTAGCCCGCGCCGCGCAGGACGTCCAGAAACGCCGCCGCAAAACGTTCGGCGCGGCGCTCCCCTAACAGCCTTGTGATCGCCATTTCGTCCTGTGGACGCATCTGCGCCAGTTTCGCAAGCTGCGCCGCAGAACAGCTGAGCGGTTTGTCGGTGCCGTCATCGCCCCGCGCGAGACGCGTCTGCGTCTCCATCAGCGCATCATAAAGCGATCCGGCGTCGCGCCCGGCCAACTTGCGCCGCATCGGATGCAGCGCCTCACTCTCGCCAGTGATCACCGCCAGGAATGCACTGCCATAGCGCTCCAGCTTCTTGGCGCCGACACCGCCAATCCGCGCCATTTTGTCCAGCGTATCGGGACGTGTTTCTGCCATCTCGATCAGGGTGCGATCCGGGAAAATGACATAGGCCGGCACTTTTTGCGCCTCCGCCAGCGCGCGGCGCTTGGCCTTCAGCGCCGACAGCAGCGGCGCATCCTCATCAGACACCAGCGCCTTCACCGCAGGGCTACGCTTGGCGGAGCTGATGGTATCGCGGCGCAGCGCAATCTCCTGTTCGCCGCGCAGCACCGGCAGCGCCGCTTCGGTCATCCGCAAGGCACCATGACGTTCGGGATCCGGGCGCACCAGATCATGCCCCATCATCTGCCGGAACACCGCCTGCCACTGCCGCTTGCCATATTCCTTGCCACAGGCGAAAACCGACAGGTCATCATGCCGCTTGTCGCGCACCCGGTCGGTGATATTGCCCACCAGAATGTCGATCAGATGCCCTGATCCATAGGTCTCATTCGTCCGCAGGATCGCCGACAGCGCCTTGCGCACCGCCGTGGTGCCATCAAACACATCCACCGGCTGGTCACACAGATCACAATTGCCACAAGGCTCAGCCTCCTCGCCGAAATAGGCCAGCAGGGTTTGCCGCCGACATTTCAGCGCCTCCGCCAGCCCCAGCAGTGCATTCAGCCGCGCGTGGTCGGCGCTGCGCCGCTCCGCAGGTGCCAGCCCTTCGTCAATCTGGCTGCGGCGCAGGCGAATATCCTCCGGCCCGAACAGGGTCAGCGTCTCAGCAGGCGCGCCATCCCGGCCACCACGACCGATTTCCTGATAATAGGCCTCGATGGATTTGGGCAGATCCGCATGAGCAACCCAGCGAATGTCTGGCTTGTCGATCCCCATGCCAAAGGCAACGGTTGCCACCACAATCAATCCATCCTCGCGGGCAAAGCGGGTCTCTACGCCGCGCCGATCCTCTGCGTCCATACCGCCATGATAATAGCAGGCCGCGTGCCCCGCCTCTCGCAGCCCCGCCGCCAGTGCTTCGGTCTTGGCGCGGGTGCCACAATAGACAATTCCGGACTGGCCTTTTCGCGCGGCCGCAAATTCCAAAATCTGTCGGCGCGGACTGTCTTTGGTGGCAAAGGCAAGATGGATATTGGGCCGATCAAAGCCCCGCAGAAAACTGCGCGGCGCCTCGCCATCAAACAGCTTCTCGACAATCTCTTCGCGGGTTTCCTGATCCGCCGTCGCGGTGAAGGCTGCCAAAGGAACATCCAAGGCACGTCGCAATTCCCCGATACGCAGGTAATCCGGGCGGAAATCATGGCCCCACTGGCTGACGCAATGCGCCTCATCCACCGCGATCAGGCTGACGCCGATACGTCGCAACATGCCCATCGCCGCCCCCGAGGCCAGACGCTCCGGCGCCATATACAGAAGCTTCAACCGCCCCTCCTCAATGGACTGCCAGACCGCTTCGGTCTCCTCCTCCGTATTGCCGGAGGTCAGCGCCCCGGCGGTCACGCCCACCTCCTGCAGTGCCCGCACCTGATCCCGCATCAGCGCAATCAATGGCGAGATCACAACGGTGACCCCCTCGCGCAGCAGTGCGGGCAGCTGGAAACACAGGGATTTGCCGCCGCCGGTTGGCATAATCGCCAGAACATTCTCGCCAGCCGTCACCGCATCAACGATCTCTTCCTGACCGGGGCGAAACCCGTCAAAGCCGAAGATCTCGCGCAACAGCGGTGTCGCATCGGTTGCGGACACGGCAGGTGACGTCGCACCACTGGGGGCGGTCATTTCCGGCGAAACTGCGGACATGGGGGCGGGTGGCCTCGTTTTTGTGATCTGCTCGTCGTACAGCCACAATCCCACAACCGGATTCAGGCGGCAAGTGCCAGACCCCCTATGCAGAACGCCGCATACAGAGAAAAAGACCGCCAGCGGCCCATGCCGTGGCGGTCCAACTGTAGATCGAGACGCGCATGATCTTTCTGACAAGCGGCGCCACGGCCTGTCGGCCTAGTAGAACATCGCGATGTTGTTGGTCAGAATGATCCGCAGCGCGTACACCGCGATCAACACCACCAGCGGCGCCAGATCCAGCCCCTGCATATTCGGCAGGATACGGCGAACGGGGGCATATAGCGGCTCTAACAAGCGGTTCAGACCATACCAGACCTGCGCCACAAATTGCTGATTGAGGTTCAGAACCTGAAAATTGATCAGCCAGCTCATGATCACATGGGCGATGATGAAGAACCAGACGATGTCCAGGATCAGCATCAGAATTTGAAACAGCGACAGCATCTCTTTGATTTCCCTTTTTGGAGCTTGTCCACAGGTAAGCGCGCCCGCGCAAAATCGCAAGACTGCCGCGAGGTTGCGGTTGACGTGCTGTAAACACATGGCAACACGGGCACATCACACAGGAGAGCGCGCCCATGTTTCCCATCGTCCGCCTGATCAAGGATCTTCTGGTTGCCAGACGGATGCCGCCGCTGGATCTCACCGAAACCCATGTCTCGCGCCATATCTGCTGGCCGTGGGATCTGGACATCTGGATGGAGCTGAACAACGGTCGTGCGATGACGCTCTATGATCTGGGCCGCACCATGCTGGCGCAGCGTGTCGGCCTGATCGGGGCTTTGCGCAGCCGTCGCTGGGGCATGACGGTTGCGGGCACCACCGTCCGGTTCCGCCGCCGCATTCGCGGGTTTGAACGGTTTGAGATGCGCAGCCGCGCGGTCGCCTGGGACGATCGCTTCATCTATCTGGAACAATCCATGTGGAAATCCAATGGTGACTGCGCCAGCCACGTGATGCTGCGCACCGCGATCACCGACGCCAAGGGGATCGTCTCGCCGCAGGAGGTGCTGAAAACCATCGGCCGCACCGACCGTGCCGCGCCGGAGATGCCCGATTGGATCAAGGCCTGGTGCGAGGCGGACGCAGGTCGCCCCTGGCCACCGATGATGCCGGCACAAACCGTGGCTTCCGGCGTGTCGGCTGCTGAGGACACGCTTGCCTAACCCCACACCGGCCTGTCATACCAAAAGGTAACGACAAAAGACCACGACAGGCATCGGGCGAGGGAAGACGAGGCATGACGCAGATTTCCATGCGCAAGCGCATCTGGGGCTGGTGGGCCTTTGACTGGGCCAGCCAGCCCTATCACACGCTGCTGGTGACCTTTGTCTTTGCGCCCTTCTTTGCAGCGGTGGCCGCCGATTATTACCTCACCCAAGGGCTGGCGGAGGAGGCCGCAAAGGCGCAGGCGCAAACCGTCTGGTCGATGTGCCTCACCATCACCGGGCTGCTGATTGGTCTTGGCGGGCCGTTCCTTGGCGCCCTTGCCGATATTTCCGGGCGTAAACTGCCGTGGATCATGGTCTTTTCGCTGATGTATATCATCGGCGCCTGGGGGCTGTGGTTCATGGATCCCGGCGGCGCGAACCTGTGGTGGATGCTCATCAGTTTTGGCTTTGGCTTCATCGGTGCGGAATTTGCGCTGATCTTCGTCAATGCGCAGCTGCCGTCGCTTGGCAGCAAGGAGGATATGGGCACCATCTCCGGCACCGGTTTTGCCATCGGATATCTTGGCGGGGTGATCGCGCTGTTTCTGATGCTGACGCTGTTTGTTGAGCAGGCCGACGGCAAGACCCTGATCGGCATCGATCCCATTCTGGGACTGGATGCAGCACTTCGCGAAGGCACCCGCGCCGCCGGTCCGCTGACAGCGATCTGGTTCGCGGTCTTCATCATCCCCTATTTCCGCTGGGTGCATGATGATGCCATCACCGGCACACGGGGCCGGTTTCGCGATGCCATCCGCTCCGTCGGACGCGCCATCGCCAACCTGCGCCACCGCGCCAGCCTGACCGGCTATCTGATTTCGTCGATGCTCTACCGTGATGCGCTGAACGGGCTTTATGCCTTTGGCGGAATTTACGCGCGGCTGGTGCTGGGCTGGGAAATCACCCTCATTGGTATCTTCGGTATCATCGCGGTGATCTCCTCGGCGCTGTTCAGCTGGCTGGGCGGTCTCGCAGATCGACGGTTTGGCCCGAAACCCGTTATCACCCTGTCGATCCTGATCCTAACGGCGGTGTGTTTTCTGGTCGTGAACATGTCGCGCGACCAGTTCTTTGGCGTCACCCTCGCTGCAGGCTCCGGCCTGCCTGACACGGTGTTCTTCGCCTGCGGCGTGCTGATCGGCGGCTTTGGTGGCATTCTGCAAGCCGCCAGCCGCAGTCTTATGGTGCGCCACACCACCCCGGAAAACGCCACGGAGGCCTTTGGCCTCTATGGTCTTTCGGGGCGCGCAACTGCCTTTCTTGCGCCTGCATTGATCGGCATCGCCACCACCCTGACCGGCAGCGCCCGCCTTGGGATTGCACCGGTCATTTTCCTGTTCATTATCGGACTCATCGTCCTGCGCTGGGTCAATGCAGAAGGAGACCAGAGTTGAAGTTCAGTCGATACATCACCCTCACCGCCCTCCTGTTAACCGCCTGCGGCCCCGCTGCAGACAGCCGCTCGCCCACCGTAAACCCGGTGGTCAGCCGCTCTGCCGATACAGGCGTGCCCGCAAAACAGCTGTTCGGGGCCAAGCGTAGCGGCTCAGCCCAGAAACCTGCGCCGCATGGCTCCTACGCCAAGGGCTGCGTCGCAGGCGCGGAACAGCTGCCCCAGACCGGCCCCACCTGGCAGGCCATGCGCCTGTCCCGAAATCGCAACTGGGGCCATCCCGAGACCATCGACTTCATCAAGGATCTGAGCCGTGTCGCCGCCCGCCAGAGCGGCTGGAACGGGCTTTATGTCGGCGACATCAGCCAGCCACGCGGCGGGCCGATGCTGTCGGGGCACCGCAGCCATCAGATGGGCATGGATGCCGATATCTGGATGCTGCCGGCCAAACGCCTCGATCTGTCCGTGGCCGAACGCGAGAAGATCTCCTCGATCTCTCTGCGCCGGGCGAAGGGCGCCTATACCAATTCCAACTGGACCCCTCAGCATCACGCCATCCTGCGCGCCGCCGCCAAGGATGATCGCGTCGCCCGGATCTTTGTCTTTCCGGGCGCCAAGGTGCAGATGTGCAACGACGAGAAAGGCAACCGCGACTGGCTGCGTAAAATCCGGCCCTGGTATGGCCACCACTACCACTTCCATGTGCGCCTGAAATGCCCGCCCGGTGCGCGCGGCTGCGTCAATCAGGATCCGCCTCCCCGCGGTGATGGCTGCGATGATGCCCGCCAATGGGTGAAGGACATCCTGAGCCCACCACCTCCAAAACCCCGCGACCCCAATGCGCCCAAGCCCAAGCCCCGGCGTGACTACACCCTATCGGATCTGCCACAGCAATGCGCCGTCGTTCTGCAATCAAACTGAGCCTCGGCGTCGCAACCGCCCTTGGCCTCGCTCTGACCGCGCTGGTGGCCTATCGCCCTGTCGCCTCCGCTGCCCAGCCCGGCGGGGCGCAGTTCATCGCGGCCTATCGCTGGACCCACCCGGCCAAATGGTTCGGGGGGTTCTCGGCGCTCTCCCTGTCACCGGACGGGCGGCAGATGACCGTGGTCAGCGACCGCGCCACCATCGTCACCGCCCGGATTGAGCGCAGCCCGGAGGCGATGCAACCGATCAAGGCGGTGACCCCGACCGAAGCCCACCGGCTGCGCGCCTCCGATGGCGCGCTCTTGCGCGGGCGCATCGTCGATGCCGAAGGTCTGGCCGTGGCGCGCGACGGCACTCTGTTCATCTCCTTTGAGGGGGTCTCGCGCGTGGCCCGCCACCGCCGGGGCGACAGCCGCGCCGAGGTCCTGCCGCGCCCCAAGGCTTTCCGCCGCCTGCCCCTGAATAAGGCGCTTGAAGCCTTGGCCATCGACACCAGGGGCCATCTCTACACCCTGCCGGAACGCGCCCTGACTGCGACGGGTGATATTCCGGTCTGGCGTTGGAACGGGACCCGCTGGGACCGCCCTTTCGTGCTGCCCAGCCGGGGCAATTTCCTCCCCGTGGGGGCGGATTTCGGGCCTGACGGGCGCTTCTACCTCTTGGAACGCAACTTCGGCCTGATCGGGTTTCGCAGCCGTCTGCGGCGCTGGGATCTCACGCCGGATGGCATCAGCGGTGAGGTTACCTTGCTGGAAACCGGCCTTGGGCTGCACGACAATCTGGAAGGCGTGTCGATCTGGCGCGATCAAAGTGGCGCGCTGCGTGCCACCATGGTCTCCGACGACAATTTCAAATCGCTGCAACGCACCGAACTGGTGGAATACCGGCTGCCTGACTAGGTCCTCACACGCCGCGCACCGGCATCAACACAGGTACCTACACCGGCACCAGCACAGGCGCGCGCCCTGACAAAACCCTTGCCCAAACCGCAGCTTTTCCGCTATTGGGCCTGATCTTTCGCATTGGCGAAACAAGTCTCCGCGACCTTGTCTAAAAAACGGACTGCAAAATGACACGCTCTTATCTTCCTGGCATTCTTGCCATGGCCGTCGTTGTGGTGGCCTCCAACATTCTGGTGCAATTCCTGTTCGGCCAATGGCTGACTTGGGGCGCCTTCACCTACCCCATCGCCTTTCTCGTCACTGACGTGACCAACCGCGTCTACGGCACCGGCCCCGCCCGCCGGGTGGTGCTGGCCGGTTTTGTCGTCGGCGTCATCTGCTCGCTGATCGGCACGCAGATCATGGGCGAATTCGGCCCGCTGGTGACCCTGCGCATCTCCATTGCCTCTGGTCTCGCGTTCCTCACCGCACAGCTGCTGGATGTCTCGATCTTTGCTGCCCTGCGCAATGGCGCCTGGTGGCGTGCGCCGCTGGCCTCCACCCTGATTGGGGCCTCCGTTGATACCGCGCTGTTCTTCAGCATCGCATTTTCCGGTGCGCTGGTCTGGCTGGAACCCGGCAATGACGTCAGCTGGGCCGGAGAAATGCTGCCGATTCTCGGCACTGGTCCTGTCGCCCCGCTCTGGGTCTCGCTCGCGGTGGCCGACTGGGGCGTAAAGGTGGCGCTGGCGCTGCTAGCTCTGGTGCCTTTCCGCCTGATCGTGGCCCTCCTGACCCGCGCCAAGGCGGCAGCCCACTGACCGCCCTGCTGACACCTGAACTGACATCATAAATAAGAACACTGCAGTTTTTATTTGGAGATCCGCCCGTTCCGTGCCACCATTAAAGGTAACGGAAACAAAGAGAAAAGGAGGTGATCCAGTGTCAAGAAAGGTATTGGAGCAAGGCGTAGCAACAACCGGAGCGGCGGGCCTCTGAGGCAGCCCTCTCTGGCAGCAGCCATCCGGCTGGGTCGCAGACCCTAACCTGCCTTTGCTCTTACAGACTTTCGGAAAGGGCCGCCTCGCAAGGGGCGGCCCTTTTTGCGTGGCGCAGAGCCCACAGTGACGGCACCACCCCGGCTTTCGCTTGGACCTCCCGGAACAGCGGCCTTATGCTCCCTCTCATGTTGCGTATCACCGACACCATCGCCCTGCAGGACTGGGAACTGACCGAAAGCTTCATGCGCGCCTCCGGCCCCGGCGGGCAGAACGTGAACAAGGTCTCCTCAGCCGTTGAACTGCGATTCGAGGCCGCACGCTCTCCGGCGCTCACGCCGGCGGTGAAGTCCCGCCTGAAACGACTGGCCGGGCGCCGCTGGACGAAAGAGGGCGCCATCATCCTGCAATGCGACGAAACCCGCTCGCAGCAACGCAATCGCGATCTGGTCCGTGAGCGGCTGGCCGAGCTGGTCCGTCAGGCTCTGGTCCCGCCAAAACGCCGCATCGCCACCAAACCCACGCGCGGCTCTGTGCGTCGCCGCCTTGATGCCAAACGCCAGCGCAGTGATGTCAAAGCGACGCGCGGTAAGATCGACCTCGACTAATACAGGCAATTGCACTGCCCGCCGCGCTCAGCCAAGCTGCCGCAAAGTCAATCGGGGAGAGAGCATATGCGGCTGGCAGGAAAATGCGCCATTGTAACCGGCGGGGCCTCGGGCTTTGGCGCCGGCATCACCACCAAATTCCTGGCAGAGGGCGCGCGGGTGATGATCGCGGATATCAACGGCGACGCCGCTGCTGCAGCTGCGTCCGGGGCCTGCGAAACCTATGGAGCAGACCGGGCCATCGCCCAGACCGTCGATGTCTCTGACCGCGCCTCAGTGGATCAGATGGCGCAGGCAGCGCTCAATCACTTTGGCCAGGTTGATATTCTGGTGAACAACGCCGGTATCAGCCACCTGCCCACCCCGCTCGAAGATGTCAGTGAAGACGACTTCGATCGCGTCTTTGCGGTGAATATGAAATCGGTCTATCTCACCGCCCGCGCGCTGGTGCCGCATATGAAATCCCGCCAGTCCGGCGCGATCCTCAACGTCGCCTCCACTGCCGGCATTTCTCCGCGCCCGAACCTCAACTGGTACAATGCCTCCAAGGGCTGGATGATCACCGCCACCCGCACCATGGCAGTGGAACTTGCGCCTGCAGGGGTGCGCGTCAATGCCATCAACCCGGTTGCGGGCGAAACCCCGCTGCTGAAAACCTTCATGGGGGAAGACACGCCGGAGCTGCGCGCGAAATTCCTCTCCACCATCCCCATCGGCCGCTTCTCCACCCCGGAGGATATGGGAAATGCCGCCTGCTACCTCTGTTCGGATGAGGCCAGCATGGTCACCGGCGTTGCCCTGGAAGTAGACGGCGGCCGCTGCATCTGACCACGGCCCTTGGCGGCAGGGCGGGCCCGTCTGTCATCTTTCCCCAAATACTCCCGCCGGAGGCCGCGCGCGCCAGCGCGCCCCTGCCACAGACCCGCACCAAGCCAACGACAAAGGACACGCCCATGCACCCCGGCCCCCTGAACCTGATCACCGATGTGCCCGGCCTCAAGGTCGGCAACGCCGAGGACCGGCAGTTGAAATCCGGCACGACGGTGCTGACTGCCGATCAGCCCTTCACCGCCGGGGTTCATGTCATGGGCGGAGCGCCGGGGACACGCGAAACCGATCTGCTGGCGCCGGACAAATCCGTCGCCCAGATTGATGCGCTGGTATTGTCGGGCGGATCCGCCTTCGGGCTGGATGCCTGCTCCGGTGTGGTTGCGGGGCTGCGCGCTGCCGGGCGCGGCTTTGCGGTTGGACCCGCCCGCGTGCCTATTGTGCCGGGTGCCATCCTCTTTGATCTGCTGAATGGCGGCGACAAGGGCTGGCCCGACAATCCCTATCCTGCCCTCGGCCGCGCCGCCTATGAGGCCGCAGACCACCAGTTTGCGCTTGGCACCGCCGGGGCGGGCACCGGCGCCCTCGCCGCGCGGGTGAAGGGCGGGCTTGGGTCGGCCTCCTTTGTGCTGCCGGATGGCACCACGGTGGGCGCCCTGGTGGCGGCCAATCCGCTTGGCTCCGTCACCACGCCGGGGGATCGCCATTTCTGGGCCGCCCCTTTTGAGATCGACGGCGAATTCGGCGGCGCGGGTGTGGATCCCGCCTCCGGCTTCACCACCCCCGCCCCCAGCCTGAAACTCGCCTCAATGCAGAAGCTGGCCGCCGACGCCGCGATCCCGGCAGAGGGCAGCAACACCACCATCGCCATCGTCGCCACCGATGCGCCGTTGACGAAATCGCAATGCCAGCGCCTTGCCATTGCTGCCCATGACGGGATCGGGCGGGCGATTGTTCCGGCCCATTCCCCCGGCGACGGCGATCTTGTGTTTGCCGTCAGCACCGGCGATCCGGGCGCGGCAATCACCGGTGGGGAACCCGGCGCTGATCTTGGCGAAATCGGCCACGCCGCCGCCCTCTGCCTCAGCCGCGCCATTGCCCGCGCCGCCGCCTTGGCCCGCCCGGAGCCCCGTGACCTGCTGCCCTGCTGGCAGGAGATTTGACCCCGCGGCCATCCCTCCCTTGACCTGACGCAGATCAGATACACTTCAACGCATTGAGCGTATAGCAGAGAGCGGACGCGGCAAAACGCCCGTTTGACTCTGCGCCGCATCACGCGCGTATTGATCAAGCCAACTCAATATTGGAGCAAGCGAAATGAAACTTCTGACTGCTGTAGCGGCCCTGGGCCTGATTGCGGCCCCTGCCTTTGCCGAAGGCGATGCCGACAAGGGCGAAAAGGGCTTCAACAAATGCAAATCCTGCCACATGGTTGTCTCCGACAGCGGTGACGTGATCATCAAGGGCGGCAAGACCGGCCCGAACCTCTGGGGCGTCGTCGGCCGCACCGCCGGCACCTATGAGGGCTACAAATACGGCAAGGACATGGTCGCCGCCGGCGAAGCAGGCCTGGCCTGGGACGAAGCCTCCTTCACCGCCTATACCGCCGACCCCAAAGCCTTCTTGCGCGACTACCTCGGCGACAAGAAAGCCAAGTCCAAAATGTCCTTCCGCCTGAAGAAAGGCGCCGAAGACATCTACGCGTTCCTTGCAATGCACGGTCCTGCTGATGCCGCCGACGCCGATGGCGAGGCCACCACGGAAGAGACCGCAACCAACTGATCCTTGGTCTGCAGACAAACTGGCAAAAGCCGCGCGCCCCCGGCCGCGGCTTTTCGCACAATTGATTTTCATATTTCTCTGCGATATTGACCGTCCCGCGCAGGCCTTTGGCCCCTGCATCCAGTAACCCGCCGATCCGGGCAGCCTCATTTGTGGGATTGATCTCCACCTGATGACCACCATATCTGCTCGATCCCGTGCGCCCGGCCCAATGGCTTGGCCGCCCGCCTCCTTGCTCAATCCTTGCGAGTTCCTGCAATGACCCACAAGATTCCCGCCTGGGTGAATGGCACCCTGACGCCAGTTGATAAGCTGGCCGCCCATGAACAGGGGCTGAAGCACAAGGCCGTCTCGGTCTTTGTGGTGAAGGGCGGCGAAATCCTGATGCAACGCCGCGCGCTCGGCAAATATCACACCCCCGGGCTCTGGGCGAACACCTGCTGCACCCACCCGCAATGGGGTGAGGCCTCCTCGGCCTGTGCGGTCCGCCGCATGGAAGAGGAACTCGGCATCACCGGGCTTTATCCTGAGTTCCGCCACCACCTGGAATACCGCGCCGATGTCGGCAACGGGCTGATCGAACATGAGGTGGTGGATGTCTTTCTCGCCCATGCGCACCGCGCGCCGGATCTCGCACCCAACCCCGAAGAAGTGATGGAGACACGCTGGGTCGACTATCACGACCTTCTGGCCGAGGTGCAGCGCCACCCGGATCGCTTTACCCCCTGGCTCAAGATTTATCTCAACAGCTACTCCGACGTGATCTTTGGCCCCGACCTCAGCCTCGGCAGCAATGAGGACGGGTAGACGCGCAAATATCAGGCTCTAACCGTGGCATTTCCCCATCTTGTTCCGCCGCGCGCATCATGGTTCTAATGCCGCAAAGCGCGCAGAAACGGGGAGTGCCAGATGACGGTGATGATTGCAGGCGCAGGGATCGCCGGGCTGACACTTGGCCTCACCCTGCACGAATTGGGCGTGCCCTTTCACATCTATGAGGCCACAGAAACGCTGAAGCCGATGGGCGTCGGCATCAATCTGCAACCCAATGCGGTGCGCGAACTCTTTGATCTGGGGCTTGAGGCCGAGCTCTCCGCCATTGGTGTGCGCACCCGGCGCCTTGGATTTTACTCCAAGCTGGGCAAGACCATTTGGGAGGAGCCGCGCGGCGAGGCCGCAGGCTACAGCTGGCCGCAGTTTTCCGTCCATCGCGGCGCGTTGCAAATGATGCTTTACCACGCGCTGCTGGCGCGCGCAGGCAGCAGCGTCATCACAACAGGTGCGCGCGCCACCGGCTACGACACCTCGGATCAGGGCGCCTGCCTGCATCTGGAGAATGGCCGCTCGGCCCGTGGTGATCTGCTGATCGCCGCCGATGGGATCCATTCCGCCATCCGCGCTCAGATGTACCCGGATGAGGGCGCGCCGATCTGGAATGGCCGCATCCTCTGGCGCGCCACCACCTTTGCCCCCGCCTTTCACGGCGGCGCGGCCATGGCGATGATCGGCCATGACCAACTGCGCCTTGTCGCCTATCCCATCAGCGCGCCAGACGATAGAGGCACCGCCACCATCAACTGGATTGCGGAAAAACAGTTCGACCCATCCGCGCGCTGGAACCGCGAAAGCTGGAATCGCGCCGCCGACATCCGTGATTTTCTGCCAGATTTTTCCAATTGGCAGTTCGACTGGATCGATGTTCCTGCGCTGATCAACGGGGCTGAGATCGTCTACGAATACCCTATGGTGGATCGCGACCCGCTGCCCCGCTGGCAGGATGGGCCGGTCAGCCTGATGGGGGACGCCGCCCACCCAACCTATCCGGTGGGTTCCAACGGTGCCAGCCAAGCCATCGTTGATGCCCGGCTCATTGGCGCGCAGATGCTGGCCCATGGCGTCACACCTCAGGCCCTGAGCACCTATGAGGCAGCGGTCCGCCCGGTGACAACCGCCGTCGCCTTGGCCAATCGCGCAGGCGGCGGCCCCGACGGCGTGCTGCAACAGGTCGAAACCCTCTGCGGGGGTGATTTCAGCGATATAGGCGAGGTAATCCCTCAGGCGGAGCTGGCCGCCCATGCCGCAAAATACAAATCCATCGCCGGCTTCTCGATTGAGGAGCTGAACGCCCGCCCGCGCACCATACCCGCAGGCACCCGTCTTACCTAAGACGACTGACGCGCGTCTCAGCAACGAAAACGCCGCGCATGGCGCGGCGCCACACCCAACTGTGCAGGCCCAGTCCCCGACTGTGGCGGAGCAGGCGGGAGGCCCCGCCTGCGCAGTCCCTCAGACCCCGATCACAGCCTCAACCGCGCGCTTCCAACGCGCATAGGCAGCGCTGCGGCGATCCTCATCCATCTCAGGGGTGAACTGCTGATCCAGCGCCCAGGTCGCGGCAAAGCCCGCCTGATCCGGGTAGACCCCCGCCCGCATCCCCGCCAGCCAGGCTGCACCCAGCGCGGTGGTTTCCTGCATCACCGGACGATCCACCGCCGCGCCTAACAGGTCCGCAAGGCTCTGCATGGTCCAGTTGCTGGCGCTCATGCCGCCATCCACCCGCAGGGTCACCAGACTGTCACCGTCCCAATCCGCCCGCATCGCTTCCCACAGGTCGCGGGTCTGATAGGCCACGCTTTGCAGTGCAGCCCGGGCAAATTCCGCCGGTCCTGAGTTGCGGGTCAGACCAAACATGCCGCCCCGACAATCCGGTTTCCAATACGGCGCGCCCAGCCCGGTAAAGGCCGGCACAAGAATGACGTCCTGACCCGGATCGGCATTGCGCGCCAGGGCACCGCTTTCCTGCGCTGAGCCGATAATGCCAAGCCCATCGCGCAGCCATTGCACCGCCGCACCCGCAATGAAGATCGAGCCCTCCAGCGCATAGGTCGGCGCGCCCTCCAGCTGATAGGCGATGGTGGTCAGCATCCGGTTTTGCGACACAACCGGCGTATCGCCGGTGTTCAGCAGCGCAAAACAGCCCGTGCCATAGGTCGATTTCATCATCCCCGGCTGGAAACAGGCCTGTCCGATGGTGGCCGCCTGCTGGTCGCCAGCCACCCCCAGAATGGCAATCTCGCCGCCCAGAAACTCAGCCTTGGTAGTGCCGAAATCGGCGGCGCAGTCCTTCACCTCCGGCAACATGTCGCGCGGCACGCCGAGGAAGCCACAGATCTCGCTGCTCCAACGGCCCTTGCGAATGTCATACATCAGGGTCCGCGCAGCATTGGTGGCATCGGTCACATGGGACGCACCACCCGTAAGGCGCCAGATCAGGAAACTGTCGACAGTGCCGAATAGCAGATCCTCGGCCTCAGCGCGGGCGCGGGCGTCCGGCACGGTGTCCAGAATCCATTTCAACTTGGTGCCCGAGAAATAGGGATCCAGCAGCAACCCGGTTTTCTGGCGCACGCTGTCCTCATGTCCTGCCGCCCGCAGCTCTTCGCAGATCGGGCTGGTGCGACGGTCCTGCCAGACAATGGCGTTGTGGATCGGTTTGCCGCTGTGACGATCCCAGACCACCGTGGTTTCACGCTGATTGGTGATGCCGATCCCGGCAATCTCCGCCGCCGTAACGCCCTGCTCTGCCATCACCTTGCGGCAGACATCCAGCGTTGTGGACCACAGATCCTCCGGGTCATGCTCCACCCAGCCCGCCTGCGGAAAATGCTGGGCGAACTCCTGCTGGGCCGAGCCCTGCGCCTGCATCTTATCATCAAACAGGATCGCTCTGGTCGAGGTTGTGCCCTGATCTATCGCCAGAATATACGTCATCTTGCCCCTCCCCTGGGTCGTTTGGGGCAGAGATTAGACGCAAAAGTGCTATCGCTACCAGCCCCTACTAATCATTTAGTTGGTCAACCGCGATATTGTCGATCAACCTGATGCCATCCAGCCATGCCGCGACCAGCAGGCGGGCCGGACGATCAGGCCGCGACAGTGGCGCCAGCGTTTCGGCGCAGCGCAGGTCCAGATATTCCAGATCGCCAAACCCGGCCGCTGCCAGACGCGCCTTGGCCGCCGGAAGAATGTCGTCAAACACCGCCCCTGCCCGTAACTGATCGGCCAGATCCCGCAGCACCGGATAAAGTTGCCCCGCCTTGCCCAGCGCCTCAGGCGAGAGCCGCAAATTGCGCGACGACATGGCCAGGCCAGAGGTCTCGCGCACGGTGGCGCAGCCCTGCACTTTGATCGGAATGTCCAGATCCCGCGCCATACGGGTAACCACCATCAGCTGCTGATAGTCCTTCTCGCCAAAAAACGCTGCATCCGCACCGCTTTGCAGGAACAGCTTGGCCACCACCGTGGCCACCCCGTCGAAATGACCGGGGCGAAACTCGCCCTCCAGCACATCAGTCAGCCCCGCCACCGACACAGTGGTCGCGTAGCCCTCCGGGTAGATCTGATCGGGATCCGGCACATAGATCGCATCAACACCGTAGGGGGCCAGTTTCTCTGCATCCGCCAGTTCCGTGCGGGGATATTTCGCCAGATCCTCGGCGTTGTTGAACTGCTTGGGGTTCACAAAAATCGTAACGATGACCCGGTCGCAGGCCGCCTTGGCCGCAGCGACCAGCGACAGATGCCCCTCGTGCAGCGCGCCCATGGTGGGCACCAGACCAATACGGGCACCCTCGCGGCGCCAGTCGGAATGCAACGCGCGCAGGTCGCTCAGGCGGCGCAGAATCGGGGCAGTCATGATGGGGTCAGTCCTTTTGCGGGGCCGTGGATGCGGCCGTCTTGGCGGCAGCCGGGGCCTGGTCTGCAAACACATGCTCGGGCGCGGGGAAGCTGCGCGCGCGCACCTCGGCTGCATACTCGGAAATCGCCGCCTCTGCCAAGGGGCCGAGATCGGCATAGCGTTTCACGAACTTCGGCTTGAAGGCGGTGAAGAACCCCAGCATGTCATCCACAACCAAGATCTGGCCATCACAGCCCGCACTGGCCCCAATGCCAATGGTGGGAATGGCGACCTCCGCCGTGATCCGATCCGCCAGCCCCTGCGGCACCTTCTCCAGCACCACGGAAAACGCGCCAGCCTCCGCCACCGCATGGGCATCGGCCAGCACCGCCTCCGCCTGCGCGTCACGGCCCTGCACCTTGTAGCCGCCAAGCGTATTGATCGACTGCGGCGTCAGGCCAATATGCGCCATCACCGGAATGCCACGTTTGACGAGGAAGCGGATGGTTTCTGCCATCTCCACGCCACCCTCCAGCTTCACCGCGCCGGCGCCCGTTTCCGCCATCAGCCGCGCGGCATTGCGAAACGCCTGCGCCGGGCCTTCCTCATAGCTGGCGAACGGCATGTCGATCACCATCATCGCTTGGCTCAACCCGCGCGCCACCGCCTGCCCATGCAGGATCATCATCTCCATGGTGACCCCCAGCGTGGACGTCAGCCCATGCAGCACCATGCCGACGCTGTCGCCGACCAGCACAAAATCGCAATGACCATCCATCACCTGTGCCATCGGTGTGGTATAGGCGGTCAGGCTCACCAGCGGGGTGCCGCCTTTGCGGGCGCGAATATCCTCGGCGTTGGGTGCCATTTTGCGGGCCGTTGCACTCATGATGCTGTCCTCTCCGTTCGCATTGCGCACCGCTAGCAATTTACGCTGCGCGCTTCTAGGGGGCGAAATGTCCCGTCAACCTTGATTACCTGACGGAAAATGCGGAACAGTTTTCCGAAAGGTCACAAAAGACCGCCACCACAGTAGGGAGACACCACCGATGACACGACTGCCATTCCTGTTTGCCGCCAGTTCCGCGCTGGCCATTCTGGCCGGGGCCGCCTCCGCGCGCGACACCGTCACCGTCGCCCTGCAACTGGAGCCGCCGCATCTTGATCCCACCAGCGCCGCCGCCGGTGCCATTGATCAGGTGCTCTACTCCAACGTCTTTGAGGGGCTGACCCGCTTCATGGGCGATGGCGCGGTAGTGCCCGGCCTTGCCGAGAGCTGGGAGATCTCCGAGGATGGCCTGACCTATACCTTCGCCCTGCACGACGGCGTGACCTTCCATGATGGCACCACGATGGACGCGGAGGATGTGAAATTCAGCCTCGACCGCGCTCGTGCCGAAGAGAGCACAAACGCCCAGAAAGCACTGTTTGCCGATATCGCCAGTGTGGATGTCGTTGACCCGCTGACGGTGCGGCTCACCCTGTCACAGCCCAACGGCAACCTTCTGTTCAACCTCGCATGGGGGGACGCCGTCATCGTCGCGCCAGAGAGCATCGACACGATCAAGACTGCCCCCGTCGGCACGGGCGCCTTCACCTTCACCAACTGGGTTCAGGGCGACCGCATCGACCTTGCCCGCAACCCGGATTACTGGGGCGAGGCCCCGGCGCTGAGTGCGGCGACCTTCAAATTCATCTCCGATCCGACCGCCGCCTTTGCCGCGATGATGGCTGAGGATGTGGATGCCTTCTCCGCCTTCCCCGCGCCAGAGAACCTGCCGCAGTTTGAGGCCGACCCACGGTTTCAGGTGCTCATCGGCTCGACCGAGGGGGAGACGATCCTGTCGATTAACAACAAACGGGCACCCTTCGACAACGCCAAGGTCCGCGCCGCTGTGGCCCATGCGATTGACCGTCAGGCGATCATTGATGGCGCGATGTTTGGCTACGGCACGCCGATCGGCAGTCATTTCGCCCCCCACAACCCGGCCTATGTCGACCTGACCGGCACCAGCGCCCATGACCCGGAGAAGGCCCGCGCGCTGCTGGCTGAGGCGGGCTTTCCCGATGGTTTCACCACCACGCTGCATTTGCCGCCGCCGTCATACGCCCGTCGGGGGGGAGAGATCATCGCTGCGCAACTGGCTGAGGTCGGCATCACCGCCGAGATCATCAATGTGGAATGGGCCCAGTGGTTGGAAACCGTGTTCCGAGGCAAGAATTTTGGCCTCTCTATCGTCAGCCATACCGAACCGATGGATATCGGCATCTACGCCCGGCCCGATTACTACTTCCAGTATGACAACGCCGCCTTTCAGGATCTGATGGCAGATCTGACCGGCACCACAGATCCCGACGCCCGCACCAAGATGCTGCAACAGGCGCAGGAGATCATCGCGCAGGACTATGTGAACGGCTTCCTGTTCCAGCTCGCCGCACTCAGCGTGGCCAAGGCGGATTTGCAAGGGCTCTGGGCCAATGCCCCGACACAGGCCACTGACCTGACCGGAGTCAGCTGGGCAAAATAGGCTAAAATTCCCTGTATTAGAGCCGAAACAACAGCGCCCCGGACCGGGCGCTGTTGTCTCTTGCCGGTCTTTAGCCAAGCCCACGACGCCGACGCAGCTGCGCCACCGACGCGCGGATCTGATCGCGCACGGGGCCGGGGCGCGGTGTATCCCGCAAGGTTGTGAACCAATGCTCTGGCGGGTTGCGCCCCAGACGATGCCCCTTGAACTCCAGCCCGCGCAGGACTTGCTCTGCCGCTGGTGGCAGACGATCGGGGATCTCATACCCGATCAGGGTCGCCCACACCCCGGTCCACAGCCGCCCGACCGACCAGGGGTTATAGCCGCCGCCGCCCAGCACCAGATAGCGCGGCGCAAGTGGTCGCAGCGCCGCAACAACCGACCAATGGGCCGTGTTGGACAGGTCCAGATGCGCCAACGGATCCTCGGTAACCGCATCCGCCCCGCATTGCAGGACCACCGCATCCGGCGCGAAATCCGCCACCGCAGGCAGGATCAGCTCCTCACGGATATAGGCCATCTCACTGTCATTGAACCCGCGCGGCACCGGCAGGTTCAGCGCACTGCCGCCCGCATCATCGGCCAGCTGCCCCGTCTTGGGCCAGAGGTTCTCCTCATGGGTTGAGATCATCAGCACATCCGGATCGCCGGCAAAGCCGTGCTCGACCCCATCCCCATGATGGGCATCGATATCGACATAGGCAATCCGCTGCGCGCCGTGATGGCGCAGCGACAGCATCGCCAGCACCGGATCATTGAGATAACAAAACCCGTTGGCCCGATCCGGCATCCCGTGGTGCGTGCCCCCCGCCGGATTGTAGATCACGCCCCCTTGCGCCAACCGCTCCCCCGCGAGGATCGATCCACCCGCCGCCGTGGCGGGCCTGCGATAGTTCTCCGGGAACACCGGATTGGAAATCGTTCCGATATGGTGGCGCGCCTTCACCTCATCACTCACCGCCTGCGCCCGCTCCGCCGCCTGAAGCGCGGCGATATACTCCGCGCTGTGCCAGCGTTCCAGCGCCGCCGGTTTCGCCCGCGGTGAGGTCTGATACTGCGCCGACGGCAACCAGCCCAGCGCCCGCGTCAGATCCATCACCGTTGATACGCGCGGCACCCGCAACGGATGCATCCGCCCATAGCTGGACCCGCGATAGATCTCAGAGCCGATAAAAACCGGCGCCTCCAGCGGGCCGGAGGGCGGGACCGCATCAGCGGTGGCAGACAGAGCGGAAGCAACAGGAAATTGTGTCATGCGCCCAGAAATAGCGCGGAACTTTGCTGCGCCAAACCCCGCAGATCGAACGGCAGCAACAGCCGCGCGATAGCCGCACATCTTCGCCTTTTACGATCATGCTAGGGCCCTGTGAAATAAATGTTTTTGCCGTTTTCTCCAAGTCGGAGCCTGCCCGCTCTGGACCCGCGCCCAGCGCCCCCCTAACCTGCCGCCAATGGGACGCTACCTCGCCAAACGCCTGCTGTCGCTGATCGTCAGCCTTGTGATTGCCTCTTGGGTGATCTTTTTCGTGATTGAGATCGCGCCGGGGGATCCGGCGTCCTTCATGCTGGGCATCAACGCGCAACCCGACACCATTGCCGCCCTGCGCAGTGAGTTGGGATTGGATGAGGGGAAATTCGCCCGCTATATCAGCTGGTTCACCGGTATGTTGCAGGGCGATTTCGGCACCTCCTACACCTATCGCACGCCGGTTGCGCAGATGATCGCCGACCGGCTCTGGGTGTCGCTGCCGCTTGCGCTGTATGCGCTGACGCTGTCAACGCTGATTGCCCTGCCCGCTGGCATCTATGCCGCCGCCCGCCGGGGCAGGTCAGGCGATATCGCGGTGATGGGCGCAACCCAGCTGGGCGTCGCGGTGCCGAATTTCTGGTTTGCGATGATGCTGGTTCTGGTCTTTGCCATCAATCTGCGCTGGTTCAGCGCCGGTGGCTTTGTCGGCTGGGAGGCCGGGCCGTTTGCCGCGCTGCACTCCCTCACCCTGCCCGCCATCGCGCTTGCCCTGCCACAGGCGGCCATTCTGGCCCGCGTCATGCGCTCGGCTCTCCTCGATATTCTGGGCGAGGATTTTATCCGCACCGCCCGCGCCAAAGGTCTGAGCCAGCGGCAGGCGCTCTGGCGGCACGGGCTGCGCAATGCGCTGATCCCGGTGCTGACCATCATCGGGTTGCAGTTTTCCTTCCTCCTCGCTGGCGCAATCATCATTGAGCAGGTGTTTTACCTGCCCGGTCTGGGGCGGCTGGTGTTTCAGGCCATTTCCGCCCGTGATCTGATCGTGGTGGAAAGCGTCGTAATGCTCTTGGTTTTTGCCGTCATCATGGTGAATTTCCTGGTCGATCTGACCTATGCACTGGTCGATCCCAGACTGCGGGGGCGCGGATGACAAACCACATGGCTCACATATGCCCGGCACAGCCGGGCAGCGCCCGACCCTCCCCCCGGGAGGGCGCTTTGCACCCACCCAGGGTCGGACGCAAGCCACTCCGCGACACGCGAGGTCCCCGATGACCCGTAGCCTCATCCTTGGCGGAATCCTCTCCGCGCTGGTGCTGCTGGCCGCACTGCTGTCCTTCATCTGGACACCTTACGACCACACTGCCATGAACATCCCCGCCAAGCTGCAGGCGCCAAACGCGGAACACTGGCTGGGGACCGACCACTTTGGCCGCGATATCCTGTCGATGATCATGGTCGGCGCGCGCACCTCGATTGCGGTGGCGCTGGTCGCCGTGGGAATCGGCATGGGGCTTGGCGTGCCCTTGGGCCTAGCCGCCGCGGCCAAACGTGGCTCCTGGCTGGACGAAGGCATCATGCGGGCCAATGATCTGGTCTTTGCCTTCCCGTCGCTGGTGATCGCCATCCTGATCACCGCGATCCTTGGCGCCGGTGCGATCAATGCAATCATCGCCATCGGCATTTTCAACATCCCAGTCTTTGCCCGCGTCACCCGTGGCGCGGCGCTGTCGCTTTGGCAGCGGGAGTTCATTCTGGCCGCCCGTGTCGCTGGCAAGGGGTCGGCGCGGATTTCAGCCGAACATATCCTGCCCAATGTCGCCAACCTGCTGATCGTCCAAGGCACCATCCAGTTCTCGCTCGGCATCCTGGCCGAAGCCGGCCTCAGCTACGTCGGCCTTGGCGCGCAGCCACCGGTGCCCAGCTGGGGGCGGATGCTGGCCGATGCGCAGACCATGGTCAGCCTCGCCCCGCATATGGCGCTGGTGCCGGGCTGTGCGATCATCCTCACCGTTCTGGGGTTGAACCTGATGGGCGACGGGTTGCGTGACTGGCTTGATCCCAAATTGCAGGACGGCCGCGCATGACCCTCCTTGATGTCACCAACCTGTCGCTCTCCATCGGGGCCTTTCCGATCCTGCGGGAGGTCTCCCTGTCGGTGGACACTGGCGAGATCCTGGCCATCACCGGCGAAAGCGGATCGGGCAAATCCCTGACCGCGCTCACCATTCTGCGCCTCCTGCCCACTTGCACGCGCCTGTCGGGACATCTCAGCCTTGAGGGGCAGGATCTGTTGGCACTGAGCGAAGAGCAGATGTGCGATCTGCGCGGGCGCAAAATCGGCATGGTGTTTCAGGAACCGATGAGCGCGCTCAATCCGGTGCAGAGCATTGGCGATCAGGTGATGGAAACCCTCCTCCTGCACAGCAGCGCGACCAAAGCCGATGCCGAAGCCGAGGCGCGCAACCTGCTGGACCGGGTTGGCCTGCCGGCGGAGCGCTTCCCGCTCAGCCGGTATCCGCATGAGCTGTCTGGCGGGCAGCGCCAGCGGGTGGTCATCGCCATGGCCATTGCCATGCGCCCCGCCCTGCTGATCGCGGATGAGCCGACAACCGCGCTGGATGTGACGACGCAGGCGCAGATCCTCGATCTGCTGCGCGATCTGGTGCGGGACTACGGCATGGGGATGATCATCATCACCCATGATCTGGCAGTTGTCGCCGATATGGCCGATCGCATCATCGTCATGCGCAAGGGTGAGGTGGTGGAGACCGGCACCACGGCGCAGCTCCTCGCCAATCGCCGCCATCCCTATACCCAGAAACTCTTTGCTGCATCGAACCATCAGGCCAACCTGCCCGCGGCCACGGCAGCGGATCCGCACAGCACGCCGCTGCTGGAGGTCCGCGAGGCGGTGCGCGACTATCCCCTGCCGCGCAGCGGCCTGTTTGCACCCGCCGAACAAATGCGCGCGGTGGACCACGTCAGCTTCACTCTGCACCGAGGGGAGCGGCTGGGGCTGGTTGGGGAATCCGGTTGCGGCAAATCCACCCTGACCCGCGCCATTCTGGGGCTGGAACCGCTGCAACGGGGCGAGATCCTGCTGGATGGCTCCCCCCTGTCGGGCAAGGGGCTGACGGCAGAGCAGCGGCGCAAAATGCAGGTGGTGTTCCAAGATCCCTTTGGCAGCTTCAACCCCCGCCACCGGGTGGCACGGCTGATCACCGAACCCTTCCATGGCGTCCCTGACGCCCCCACTGGGCAGGAGCGGGACAATCGTGTAGCCGAAGCGCTAAGCGCGGTTGGCCTCAGCCCCGATGATGCGGGGCGCTATATCCATCAGTTCTCCGGCGGTCAGCGCCAGCGCATTGCCATTGCCCGCGCGCTCATCACCCGGCCTGATCTGATCCTGTTTGATGAGGCGGTCTCGGCACTGGATGTCTCCGTGCGCGCGCAGATCCTTGATCTGCTGGCCGACCTGTGCCGCACCTATGGGCTCAGCTATCTGTTCATCAGCCACGATCTGCATGTGGTGCGCAGCATGACCGACCGCTGTCTGGTCATGCAAAAGGGTCAGATCGTGGAACAGGGCAAGACAGAGGATCTGTTCGCCAACCCGCAACACTCCTATACGCAATCCCTGATCGCCGCGGCCCCGGTGCTGCCTGATCTGGAAACGGGGGCAGCATGAGCTTTCGACTGACCTTGATCCTGCCCCGCGAACGGGCGCGGCTTGCGGCGGCGCTGACGCGGTATTACTCAGAGATTGCCCCCGATCTGCGGATCGACCCAAGCGAACGTGCTGGCCAGATGCTGCACCGCAAGGATGTCACCGCGTTCTGGATCCGTCGGGAGGAGGATCGCATCGGCTTTGCCATCGTGCTGAACCTGCCCGATGACCGCCGTGAGCTATCGGAGTTTGCGATTGATCCGGCCTATCGCAGGCAGGGGCACGGCCATGCGGCGGCCAGCCTGATCTTTGCCGAATTTCCCGGCTACTGGCGCATGGGCATCTCTGCCGGATCCCCCAATGCGGTGGCGTTCTGGGGCACCTGCCTGAGTGCGATCAAAGGGGTTGAACAATTGCGCGATGGTGCCCCCTTCACCGACCATCAGGTGAAGAGCTACAGTTTTTACATTGCAGGAGACCAGAATGACTGATGCAGCACCGCTTTGGTTTGATCCCGCACTCTGCCTGATTGGTGGCCGCTGGGAAGCGCCTGCCGGGGGCGACACCCTGCCGCTGACAAACCCGTCGGATGGCAGCCCCCTCTGCCAGATCGCGCGCGGTGATGCGCGCGACATTGATGCTGCTGTTGCCGCAGCCCGCGTCGCCTTGGAGGGGGATTGGGGAGAGATGACCGCAACCGAACGGGGGCGGTTGCTGGCCCGGATGGGTGCGATGGTGCTGGACCGTGTCGAGACCCTCGCCCAGCTGGAGGCGATGGACGTCGGCAAGCCGCTGACACAGGCGCGCGCCGATGCGGTGGCGCTGGCGCGGTATCTGGAATTCTACGGTGGTGCGGCGGATAAACTGCATGGCGAAACCATCCCCTATCAGTCCGGCTACACCGTCTACACCCTACGTGAACCGCATGGGGTGACGGGGCATATCGTGCCCTGGAACTATCCAATGCAGATCATTGGCCGCTCTGTCGGGGCGGCACTGGCCATGGGAAATGCCTGCGTCCTGAAACCCGCTGAGGAAGCCTGCCTGACCGCACTCGCCTTTGCCCAGATCGCGGTGGAGGCCGGGTTGCCCGCAGGTGCGCTGAACGTGGTGCCCGGCATAGGTGCCGAGGCCGGCGCGGCGCTGGCGGGGCATCCGGGTGTTGATCATATTTCCTTCACCGGGTCGGTCAGCACCGGCGCGCTGGTGCAGCAGGCGGCAGGGGCCAATGTGGTGCCGGTCACATTGGAGCTGGGCGGGAAGTCCCCGCAGCTGGTGTTTGACGATGCAGATCTGGATGCTGCCCTGCCCTTCCTTGTGAATGCAGGGATCCAGAACGCAGGCCAGACCTGTTCTGCCGCCTCGCGTATTCTGGTGCAGCGCGGTGTTTATGATCAGCTGCGCGCCGCGATGGCCGAGGCCTATAGCCAGCTGACCGTCGGCCCGGCCCTGTCTGACCTGCGTCTGGGACCGCTGATTTCAGCCCGCCAGAAAGAGATCGTTGAAGGCTATCTGGCCAAAGGTGCGGATCTGACCATTGCGGCCCAGGGCGTGCTGAGCGAGGAGGCCAGCGACAGCGGCGCCTATGTGCACCCCACATTGTTTGCCGATGTCGCGGCAGATCATCCGCTGGCGCAGGAGGAGATTTTTGGCCCGGTGCAGGTGCTGATCCCGTTTGAGGATGAGGCCGAGGCGGTCAGGATTGCCAACAGCACCGATTATGGTCTGGTTGCAGGCCTCTGGACCCGCGATGGTGCGCGGCAGATGCGGCTGGCCAAACGCCTGCGCGCGGGTCAGGTGTTCCTCAACAACTATGGTGCCGGGGGCGGGGTTGAGCTGCCTTTTGGCGGGGTTGGCAAATCCGGCCATGGGCGCGAGAAGGGCTTTGAGGCGCTGTATGGGTTTTCGCAGCTGAAAACCGTCGCGGCGTATCACGGTTAGACTGACGATCAGCGTTTAGGTCATAGGATCTGCCCAATTGTTTCGCGTGCGAAACATTGGGGCAGATCTGTTGCCGCAACTTGTTGGGACCCTTGCCAGACCGGCCGCAAAATACGCGAAGTATTGCTAGACAATTACCGCCTGACTTTGCTGGTCCCCAACACCGAACACCCGTTTGTAGCGGTCGATTTCCGCTTGCGGCCCCATCGCCTTCTCCGGGTTGTCGGAGAGTTTCACGGTAGGGTTGCCATTGGCAGAGACCGCCTTGCACACCAGCGAAAAGGGAGCCAGCGCATCGTCCGGCACCAGCCCGCGGAAATCATTGGTGAGCAGCGTTCCCCAGCCAAAGGACACTTTGGTCCGGTCTGAGAATTGCGCGTGCAGTTCCTTGATCTTGGCCACATCCAGCCCGTCGGAGAAGATCACCCGTTTGTCCTGCGGATCCTCGCCGCGGTCCTGCCACCAGCGAATGGCGGTTTCCGCGCCGCTGGCCGGATCGCCGCTGTCGATGCGGATGCCGGTCCACCCCGCCAACCAATCAGGCGCGCGATCCAGGAAACCCCGGGTGCCATAGGTGTCGGGCAGTATGATGCGCAGATTGCCTTCGTGTTCATCATGCCAGTCGGACAGCACGTCATAGGGCGCCTGCGCAAGGGCCGCATCATCCTTTGCCAGTGCAGAATAGACCATGGGGAGTTCATGGGCATTGGTGCCGATGGCCTCCACCTCGCGGCGCATCGCAATGAGGCAGTTGGAGGTGCCGGTGAATTTGTCGCCCAGCCCCTCCATCATGGCCTGCACGCACCAATCCTGCCAGAGAAACCCATGCCGACGGCGGGTGCCAAAATCGGCAATGCTGAGGCCATCTATATCGCGCAGCTGCTCGATTTTTTCCCAGACACGGGTCATGGCGCGGGCGTAGAGCACCTGCAGTTCGAACCGGCCCATGCTGTTGATCACCGCGCGGCTGCGCAGTTCCATCAGCACCGAGAGCGCCGGGATTTCCCAGAGCATGACCTCGGGCCATTTGCCCTCAAACGTCAGCTCATATTGGTCGCCTTTGCGCTCCAGCTCATAGGGGGGCAGGCGCAGCCCTTCGAACCACTCCATGAAGTCGGGGCGGAACATCTGGCGTTTGCCGTAAAAGGTGTTGCCGCGCAGCCAGGTGCTTTCGCCGCGTGACAGCGACAGGGAGCGGATGTGGTCCAGCTGTTCACGCAGCTCACCCTCGTCAATCAGATCCGCCAGCGGGATATGTTTGGAACGGTTGATAAGCGAAAACCGTACATGGGTGTCGCGCCGATTGCGAAACACCGACTGGCACATCAGCAGTTTGTAGAAATCCGTATCGATCAGGGATCGCACGATCGGATCGATCTTCCACTTGTGGTTATAGACGCGGGTTGCAATGTCCACAGGCGGCCTCATCCATCGTGTTTCAATGGTTGATAAAACAGCCCGCAGCCGGGAGCAAAGGAAATCAGACCGCGGCGCGGCGCCCCTGTGCCGGACAATGTTTGCGCAGGACCGCAAGCAGGTCATCGCGATTGATCGGTTTGCTGAGGAAATCGTCCATACCCGCCTTCAGACAGGCCTCGCGGTCGGAGTCAAAGGCGTTGGCGGTCAGCGCCGCAATCACCGGCTGACGAATGTCCATCTCGCGGATATTGCGGGTGGCATCCAGCCCGTTCATCACCGGCATCGACATGTCCATCAGGATGACGTCGGGGTCAAAATCAGGCGTTTTCTCCATCGCCTCTGCCCCGTCGACGGCAAATTCGAGCGTGACAGGTTCATCCTGCAGGTATTTCTCCACAAGGAGGCGGTTGATCCTGTTGTCCTCCGCCACAAGGATGCGCATCCCGTCTAGGGATCGCCCCGCCTGCTGGGCGCTGTCGGCAACCTCAACAAGGCCGGATCCGGTGGCAGGTTGCATCCGCATATGCACCGAGAAACAGGACCCTTTGCCCGGATCCGAGGTGACATCAATTTCGCCGCCCATCGCCTCGCACAACAGGCGCGAGATGGTGAGGCCCAGGCCGGTGCCGCCGAACCGCCGGGTGATCGCCGCATCCGCCTGAGAGAACCGTTCGAAGATCTGATCCTGCTTTGCCTTGGCAATGCCGATGCCGGTATCGGTCACGGAGAAGCGCAGGCGCAGCCGATCGCCAGCGCGGCTGGTGGCCACCGCGACCCGGATACCGCCGGATTCGGTGAATTTCACCGCATTGCCGACCAGGTTCAGCAACACCTGACGCAACCGCCGGTCATCGCCGTTGATCATCCGCGGCACATCCGGTGCAATATCCAGATCAAGGGTGATGCCCTTTTCCTGTGCCTGCGGTTCAAACAGCTGCAGGGTCTGCTGGAAACAGGCGGGCAGGTCAAAATCCACCTCGCTGAGGATCACCTCACCGGCGTCCATCTTCGACAGGTCAAGCACATCGTTGATCAGCGACAGCAGGGTGCGCGCAGAGCCGAGGATGGTGTCGGCATAGAGTTTCTGGTCCTCATTCAGCTGGGTGCGTTCCAGCATCTGCGCCATACCGATGACACCATTCATCGGAGTCCGGATTTCGTGGGACATGGTGGCGAGGAATTCGGATTTCACCCGTGCACCTTCCTCGGCGGCGATCCGGGCATCTTTCAGCTGCTGTTCATATTGTTTGGCAGCTGTGACATCGCGTTCAACGGCAATGATGGTTTCCACCGTGCCATCGTCGCGCAGCATCGGCACCTGATTGGTCTCCAGCCACAGGAGCTGGCCATCCTTGCGCCGGTTGCAGATCTCCAGCCGGAAGGGTTTGCCAGTGGTACGCCCTTTCTCCAGCGCCCGGACCACCGCCGTATCGGTTTCATCCCCGTTGAGCAACGCGCCCGGCATTTTGCCGATTGCCTCATCGTAGCGATAGCCGGTGATCCGGGTAAACGCCTCATTCACCCAGGTGATCCGGCCCTCCTCATCCATGAGAAACACGCTGTCATTGGCGTTTTCCGCCACCAGAGCAAGCCGCTGGGATTGCCGCTGCTGGGCCTGAAGCTTGGCGTTGATCTGGGCCAGCTGCTTATGTTGAAGCGCCATTGCCAACGTGTTCTTGCGGCTGCGGTTATGACGGCCGGTGATAAAGCTGACGAAGAAGAAGATACTGAAGTTGAGCACAGCCAGACCAGCGATCTGGAACAGCTGCACCTCCTCCATCCCGCCGCCGGTTTCGGCGTGGGATTCAAGCGCGATCATGGCCAGGGGTGTCAGACCGTAGATCGCCAGCCGCGTGATGCCGGCAGACACATTATAGGGTAGGATCACGGTGGCGTTGATGGCCGCACCGACCAGAATACCCACCGTGAAAAGCGGCGTGGCATGGGCTTGATGCAGGTGATCCTCAGAATGCATGAAAATTGATGGGGACCAGGCCAGAAACGCCAACGACAGGGCCTGAATTGCGGCGGTGATCGTGCTGATCACCTGCACGTGCCGAAAGCGCGCATCCTCCCCTATGGGCGTGGCCCGGGATAGGTACAGGGTGTCCAGCATGTCCCCCAGAAAGGCGACGAGAAAGACCAGCAGACCAACCAATGGAAAGGTCAGCAGCCCGATCAGCGCCGACAGCCCCGCCATTGTCATCTGGCGATAGATAAAATAATGGCGCCGCCCATCCGCATACCGGTTGAGCAGCCCACGCTGGCTGTATCGCCTATTGTAGGTTTCTAATGGCCCGTTTTTGAGCGCATCGGCCTGCGACATCTGCTTGCTAGGTCCCTGATGACGACGAGTCTCTTATTATCGTCAATTCGTTAACAACTTACCCAAGGGCACCGCGCAGCTGCACGCCAGCTGCCTGCATCTTCGCGATGGCCGCCGCCAGCGACCCCTCCAGATCAATCGCCCGGCAGGCCGTCAGATCAACCGTCACATCATATCCCAGCCGGGCGGCATCCAGCGCCGAGAAGGCAACGCAGAAATCCGTCGCCAGCCCAACCAGCGTCAGGTCCGAAAACCCCCGCGCCTGCAGATAGCCGTGCAAGCCGGTGGCCGTGCTCTGGTCATTTTCAAAGAACGCGGAGTAACTGTCGATCTCACGCCGGTAGCCTTTGCGCAGGATAAGATCGCCGCGCAGGTCCAGATCCGGATGAAACTGGGCGCCTGCACTGTCGATCACACAGTGATCCGGCCACAGAACCTGCGGGCCATAGGGCATCTCGACCATATCATAGGCGGCGGCATCGCGATGCTGCGAGGCAAAGGAGCTGTGGTCGCCGGGATGCCAATCCTGGGTCATCAGAACCGCATCATATTGCGCCATCATTGCATTGATCGGGGCCACGACCTGATCCCCCTCCGGCACCGCGAGAGCGCCGCCCGGGCAAAAATCCATCTGCACATCAATCACGATCAAAGCTTTGGTCATAAGGGTCTCCGCATCTTTGGTGACAGGGGTACGCGTCGCACACCCACCCGTCAACAAAGCTGCGCCGATGTCGCGGCCCGTGACCTTGCAGCGGCTTGTCTGCTTGGTGTAAAGCGGCGCCATGTATACGATTGCTGCGCTCTATCACTTCACCCGTTTCGACGACCCTGCCGCCATCAAACCGGCGCTGCTGACGCTGTGCGAGGCGCAGCAGGTCAAAGGCTCTCTGCTGCTGGCGCAGGAGGGGATCAATGGCACCATCGCCGGTCCGCGGGCCGGGATTGATGCGGTGCTGGCGCATATCAGGGCGCTGCCGGGATGCAGCGATCTGGACTGGAAAGAAGCCAGCAGCGATAAGCCCGCCTTTGGCAAGATGAAGGTGCGGCTGAAAAAAGAGATCGTGACCATGGGCCAGCCGGACATTGATCCGCGCGCCCGTGTCGGCAACTATGTGGAGCCGGAAGACTGGAATGATCTGATCCGCTCCGACGATGTGGTGGTGATCGACACCCGCAATGACTACGAGGTTGCCATCGGCACCTTTGAGGGCGCCATCGATCCGAAGACCGAGAGTTTTCGCGAGTTCCCCGCCTGGTGGGAAGAGAACAAGGACCGGTTTCACAACAAACGCGTGGCGATGTTCTGCACCGGCGGCATCCGCTGTGAGAAATCCACCAACTTCCTTATTGGGCAGGGTGTTGAGGACGTCTATCACCTGAAAGGTGGCATCCTGCGCTACCTTGAGGAAATGCCGAAAGAGGACAGCAGCTGGAATGGCGAATGTTTCGTCTTTGACAGCCGGGTGTCTGTTGGCCACGGATTGCAGGAAGGCCCGCATGAGCTGTGCAACGGCTGCCGCCGTCCCATTCTGCCTGAGGACAAGGCCAACCCCGCCTTTGAACAGGGCGTATCCTGCCATCTCTGCATCAATGAAACCTCAGAGGCGGACAAGGCCCGGTTCCGTGAACGCCAGAAACAGATGAAACTGGCGCGGCAGCGTGGCGAGGATCATCTGGGCCATCTGCCGCTGCGCTGATCCTGACACAAGACACAGCCCCTGGGTTTGTGTCTGCGCAATATGAACGACCGGCACCAGACCGGGGTTTAACCGACCGGCGCGCAACAGACCGGGGTGCAACAATCCCGCGCGGAGGCATACGCCCCCATTGTCGCCATGAAGAACCCCGGTTAAATTCCCCTAGGTCAGCTGCCATCCGAGCGACAGTCGGCACCCGGATGGCGGTGCAAATGGATAATATGTTTGGAGAAACGGCACACTGCCCTAAAGTGGTAGAGAGTCCTGCCTGAAGAGTGAGCCGAGGTTTATGGCGATGAGCAAGAACGCAGCATTTTGCGCCGCACTGAAATCCAGCAACGGGGTTGCGGTTGATCCGGCGGAACGTCAGCCGGTTGAGGCTGACCTGGGAGCTGATGCAATCCAGTATAAATTGACCCCAGCCGGTCTGCGCCAGCTGTTCCAATCGCTGTCGGACCAACCGCTGTCAGATCAGTCTCTGTCGGGCGGTGTCTCCGCCGATACCGGATCGCGAGGGTAGCGCGATGCCACAGTATACAGTCACAGCCTTCAGGTGGAGCGGGACTGGCTATAACGCCCAGTACAACACCTCCTACACCGCCACTTTGGACGATGACGACGCGGCCTATCAGGGAACTGGCGACGGCAATGAAAGCATCAGCATCAACGGCGGTGCCTTCAACGGGTCTACGGGGACGCCTTATGCGATCAATGTCTCCTTCACCGACACCGGCGGCACCGGACATGTCGAGACCTTCTATTTCTTCAACACCGGTGGCAGTTGGTATTTCGTGCCCGGGCCGGATTCTGAATTTACCGTCGGCGCGACGCTGGGCAGCTATCAGAACCATACCTCGGGCTGGAATTATGCCGACATCACCTGTTTTGCGCGCGGCACGCTGATCGAAACGGATCGTGGCCAAATCGCGGTTGAGGCCCTTGTTGCCGGCGATCGGGTTCGGGTCGCAGACGGCAGCTATCGCCCCTTGCGCATGGTGATGAGCCGCAAGCTCTCCGCCGCTGACGTGGCCGACAACCCCAAGCTGAGGCCGGTCAGAATCACCGCGGGTGCCCTGGGTCATGGGCTGCCGGAGCGCGATCTTCGGGTGTCGCGCCAGCACCGGATGCTGGTGTCGTCGAAAATCTCGGAGCGGATGTTTGTTGCCCCCGAGGTGCTGGTGGCTGCGGTGCGCCTGACAGAGCTTCCCGGTATTTTTGTTGAGCCGAACGACAAGGCGGTCGAGTATTTCCACCTGCTGTGCGATCAGCACGAAGTGATTTTCGCCGAAGGCGCCCCGACCGAAAGTCTGTTCACCGGCGCCGAGGCGCTGAAGGCGCTGCCCCCGGAGGCCTATGAGGAAATCACCCTGCTGTTTCCTGAGCTGCTTGCCCCGCACACCACAGCCCGCTCAGCCTGCCCGATCCCCAGCGGCAGACAGCAACGCCAGCTGGTGGCGCGCCATCTGAAGAACAACAAACCCATCCTTGGGGGCGTTCCAACAGAGGCGCCGTGACCTGCGCCCCGGCCGAGCATCGCAGGCTAGGGGCTCCTCGGGAAAATTGGACTGAGACAGCAGATCGCCTTCGGCCGTCATCTGTTATTACGCAAAACCGATCTCTACTGTGCCGAAGGGGCCGAAATCCGCAGCGATCTTTGTGCCAGACGGACATTCGACAGGGCGGATAAAGCTGCCCGACAGGACGATCTGACCCGGCTCAATGCGTTGACCATATTGCGCCATGCGGCGGGCCAGCCAGACCACGCTTTCGACCGGATCGTTGAGAACACCCGCCCCGAGGCCGGTTTCCTCAACCTGTCCGTTCCGGCTGGTGATCGCCCCGACCCAACGTAGATCAAAGGCATCAACCGAGTGGCGCTGAGCGCCCAGCACAACACCTGCATTGGCGGCGTTGTCGCTAATGGTGTCAAAGACATTCCGGCTTTGGCCGGTGGCATGGTCCTGGCGCGCGATGCGGGTGTCGAGAATTTCGAGGGCGGGCGTAACATAATCAGTGGCGGTCAGAACGTCGGTGCGCGTGACACTGCTGCCGCCAATCGCAGTTTTCATGACAAAGGCGATTTCCGCTTCGATCCGCGGCTGGATAAAACGGCCTTTGGGGATACGCCCACCATCGGCAAACAGCATATCATCGAAGAGGATACCGCTATCTGGAATGTCGATATTCAGGGCATATTGCATCGCCTTCGACGTGAGCCCGATTTTCCACCCGATGACCCGGCGCCCCTGGGCCAGCTTGGCCTGATGGATCGCTGACTGGATCGCATAGGCATCGTCCATGCCCATCTCCGGGTGCCGCAGGCTGAGCAATCCGATCTGCTGGCCGGTCTTCTCCGCCTGCAATAAATCCGCAGCGGCCTGCGCGTGGTCCTGCGGTGTCATGGCTGTTCGTCCTCAATCGTGTTTCTGAGAGTACCAATCCCTGTGACTTCTACCTCAACCACATCGCCGGGCTTCAGGTACTGAGGCGGATCAAGCCGCGCACCGGACCCTGTTGGCGTGCCGGTCACGATGACATCGCCCGGCTCCAGCGTCATAAAGGTGGAGATATATTCGATCTCCCGCCGGATCGGGTGCATCATCCGCGATAGGACATCGTCCTGTCGGATATCCCCGTTCACACGCGTAATGATCCGTGCGGTGTCCAACTGCGCAGGATCATTGAAAGGCACAAGCCAGGGGCCGATGGCACCGGAGTTATCCCAGTTCTTGCCCTGGGTGACGTTGAATTTTGCGTGCCGCACCCAATCGCGGATGGTGCCCTCGTTACAGATGGTCAACGCCGCAATGTGGTCATAGGCGTCGGCCTGCGCGATGCGCCGCCCTCCTTTGCCAATGATGATCGCAACCTCGCCTTCGTAATCGAGCATATGGCTCTCGGGCGGGCGGATAAGAGGGCGGTTGTGACCGGTGAAACCGCTGGCAAACCGGGGGAACAGCGACATGTATTTCGGCTGCGCGCTGCCGTCTTTGTATTCGGCGTTGCGGTCCGGGAAATTCACCCCGACACAGAGAATACGCCGCGCATTGGGCAGCACCATGTCGAACTGCACATCTGTATGGGTGACAGGTTGGTCCGTCGCTGCGACGGCAAGTTGATCGAGACCGCCCTCCCGGATCACATCCAGCAGCGTTGGCCACGCCGGAAAACGGGGGCTGAGCGCGATCATCCCGTCATCGGTTACGGCTCCGTAGAAATTCTGCCCATCCGCGCTGTAACTTGCAAACTTCATGGTGCGATGATCGGGCTGGCTTGCAACTCCGGCTCCCTTGGCGTGACGCCAACAAAACGGCTGCCATGCTTGAACCAGCTTTCCGGGGCCGGCGCCCCCCAGAGCGTCTGGCGCTGCGGATCCTTCAGATCCCATTTGATCGGCTCAAGGTCGGGATCGACAGTCTGATAATCGGAACAGTAGATCTCAATCCGGTGGCCATCGGGATCGAGGATATAGAGGAAAAAGGCGTTGGAAATGCCGTGTCGCCCCGGGCCTCGTTCGATATTGTCGACATAGCCGGTGGTCGCCATCAGATCGAGCAGATCAATGATATTGAGTGGGTTTGGCACCCAGAAGGCAACGTGATGCATGCGCGGACCGGTACCGTTGGTAAAGGCCATATCATGCACGCCACCTTTGCGATGCAGCCAGGCCGCCCAGAGTTTCTTGCTCTCCTCGTCTTCGGTGTATTCTGTCACACGGAAGCCGAAATCACTGTAAAAGGCGACCGAGGCATCTACGTCCTGGCTGAAGCAGTTGAAATGGTCGATCCGCAGCGGCTTCACTCCGCGATAGAGCTGGTATTGCTGGTGGATCGGCGCCAGCCGGTCCATTTTGTGATAGAATTCCAGCGGGATACCCATGTTATCCGAGGTCAGCAGTGTGCGCCCCTGATACGGGCGTTGCACCCATTCGGTTGGCCGTCCCTTCTTGCGGAAATAGGCATCGGCGCGATCCAGATCTTCCTCATCAAAGGTCTTGAAGCCCATCACCTCAACCGTGCCCGGCTGGTCCGATTGTTGCAGGATCACGCAATGGTGGCCGCGTTCCTCCATCGCGCGCAGATAGATACGGTTTTCATCCGCATCGCTGACCTGCAGGCCAAGGATTTCGGTATAGAATTTTTGAGACGCGGCCAGATCCTTGACGTTCAGGCAAACATGGCTGAGCCGGATGGTGTTGAAGTCGGGATAGAGATTTGGGGCTGGGACTGGCATCAGAGCGCTCCTAACTTCGTTATCTTGTGGGAGCCGGTGGCGAAACCGATGTGTTTTTGCTCCATGTAGAATTCAAACGACCAATCGCCGCCGTCGCGACCAATACCGGACGCCTTAACGCCGCCAAACGGAGTCGGCAGGTGGCGCACATTTTCAGAGTTTACCCAGATCATGCCCGCGTCCAGCCTGTCGGTGAACCGTAAGGCCCGGGTCAGGTCATTGGTCCAGAGATAACCGGTCAGCCCGTAAGCCGTGTCATTGGCCAGTGCCAGCGCTTCCTCTTCGGTGGTAAACGGGATGGATGTCAGCACCGGGCCGAAGATCTCCTCTTGGGCGATACGCATGTCATTGCGCGCATCCGTAAACAGGGTGGGCCTGATGAAATACCCCTCGTCGCCAAGGGGTTCGCCGCCGGACGCAATTGTTGCGCCGTCTTGCGCCGCGATGTCAAAATAACTGGTGACCTTGTTGAAATGCTCTTCGCTGACAAGCGGGCCGATTTCTGTCGTGGGGTCCAGCGGGTGGCCAACCTTGATGTTGTTGACGCGCGCGATCAGCCGGGCCTCAAAATCGTCCCTGATGCTGTCCTGTATCAGCAACCGCGACGATGAAGTGCAGCGTTCCCCGTTGATCGAGTAGATCATGAAAATCACCGCATCCAGCGCGCGCTCAAGATCTGCATCCTCAAAAACGATGACAGGGTTTTTGCCGCCCAGTTCGAGGTGGTTGCGCTTCAGCGTGTCGGCGCCCTGTTTGGTAATCAGACTGCCGGTGCGCGACTCACCCACAAAGGCGATGGCCCTGATGGCTGGATGTTCACAAAGCGCCTTGCCTGCCTCATCGCCAAACCCGTTGACCGTGTTCAGCACGCCGGGGGGCAGGCCGGCCTCCTCAGCGATTTCAACAAGCAGGCGGGCCGTCAGGGGCGAGGCTTCGGCGGGTTTGTGAACAACCGTGCAGCCTGCTGCCAACGCTGGCGCAATCTTCCACGTAGAGAGCATAAATGGCGTGTTCCATGGCGTGATCACCCCAACCGGGCCGATGGGGACACGGGTGGTCACATTCATCAGCGTCGGGGATTGCAGGTGTTGCCCGTCCCGGGCCTGCACCACCTGATCGGCAAAATAGCGAAAATTCTCGGCACCGCGCAGAGCGGCCTTGGACATGAATTTATAGGCTTGCCCGGTGTCCCAGCACTCGCAGAGTGCAATTTCCTCCGCGCGCGCCTCAATACCCTCGGCAATGCGGATCAGTATTTTCTTGCGCTGGACCGCAGGCAAATCCCGCCATTCCGCGAAGGCCTGCTGCGCCGCCTGAGCGGCCGCGTCGATGTCAGCCGCCGTTCCATGCGCCACATCACAGATCACGCTTTTGTCGACCGGGGATATGGTCTGAAACACGCCAGCCCCTCCGGCCACATCCGTACCCGCGATCCGGTTCCGGATCCCCGTGTCGCGGAACCGCGCAAGATAGCCGTCCAATTTGCCGATATTGCTGTCGAGCTGGCTCATGCCTTATCCTCCAGATGGTCGCGGATGTTTCCGAATTTGGGTGAAAGCTCCGCGTCGACGTCACGCATCTCCGCGGAGAGGGCGATGGGGCGGCTCTCCATCGCGCTGCGGGCAAAATCGCAAAGCACCGCAAATATGCGCGCGGTGGCGTCTTTCTTGACCGCAAGGCTGCGCCCTGCGCGCAGACGGATGGACAGGTCAATGAACCCGTGTGCGGGGTTGCCATCCGCCATCGCCACATGGTCCACCCGAACGGCGCGAACGCGGATCCCGGCGGTGGGAAAGGTGTCAATCTGCGCCGCTTCGGCACGGAGCGCCTCGCAGAGTGCCGTCATGTCCAGCGCCTCTTCAAGGTTGGCAGAATATTCGATCTGGAAATGCGGCATCACGGATCCTGCGGGTTATTGGTGATGTATTACTTATCAAGTTAAGTAAAAAATCGCCTGTGTCAATGTGGGGATCCACCAATTCGCCGTTCCGGCGAAATGATGCCTTCGGCGCACCAGCTGTCGAAAATGTCCAACACCTTGTCAGCGAAGGCGGCATCGTTGATGTGGCTGTCGATGCGATGTGCGGCGACATGGGCGGGCAATCTTGCCTCAAGCTCCGCCAGGAAGCGCGCCAGCCCGGCGCTGTCATGGAGGTCCGCGCCGTCCCGATCCCATTCGCCCAGCCCGCGTTCAGGTAGTATCACTGCGACGGGACCGGTGGCTGTCGCCAGCTGCGTCGCGTGGGCCTGCGCGACCTGCCGCCGCTCCTGCGTGTTGAGTACAACCGAGGTCAGCAGGCGATTATGTGCATGGGTCGGATGGTCGGCCCATTGCTCCGCAACCGGTTGCCAGCCGACCACATCCACGAGATCGTAACAGCCAGGTGCGACGATCTGCGGGATCCCTGCGAGACCCGCATTGGTCAGCCGGTCCGCCCCGGCGGAGATAGCTGATCCGTGGATCTGATTCCCAAGTTCCTGCGTACAAAAATCAAAAACACAGGCAAAGGCGCGCTGTTTTGCGAGGCTTTCAAACGCCCGCCCCCCCATGCCTGTGGCGTGAAATACAGCGACCTCAAAACCCCGCGCCTCCAGCGCCGGTTTCAGCGGGATGACATATTTCAGCGCCGAGGTACCGAGGGACATAATCCCGATCAGCGGTTTATCCGGGTCCGGCATCTGCACTGCCCGCGCCGCGCCGAGAACCGCCCCAGCGGCCTGGCTAAGCGAGGCCCTGCACACCGAGTTAAGACCATATAGCCCTCCCGCCCATAAGATCATCTGGGTGTCAGGGGCCAATCGCTCGGCTGGGATCAGCGGCGAGAAAGCAACCGTTGAGACGATGTACTTCGGCACGCCAAGCGGCAATGCGGAACAGACATCAAGTGCCAGATCGGTGCCCATTGTCCCGCCCAGAACAATCACGCCATCAAAGGCGGCGGCGCTGTGCAGCCGTGCCGCCAGCTCGCTCGCCCCGCGCGCCATGATCTGCATCGCGGTGTTTTCGTCACCACTGTCGATAGCGGTCTGGATAGAACTGTCACCAGCCGTTGCCACATCATGTTTTGAATAATCGGTCGGGGTCGCAGGATCGCCCAGCACCGAGACATCCATGGTCAGCACCTGGCCGCCCTGGTCACGAATAACCCCCGCGAGGAAGCTCAACTCATCGTCTTTGGTATCATAGGTGCCGATCACCAGAATGGTTTTATTAGTCATGACACCCCCCTTTAAAGCTTCATCCATGCGGTTTTCAGATTGATGTATTTGTCGATGGCATGGAGCGATTTATCTGCGCCATTGCCGGATTGCCCGACCCCGCCAAGAGGCACCGTGCCGTCTGCTCCGCCATAGGTGTTGACGTGCATGACGCCCGTTCTCACGCCCCGCACCATGCGATGGGCCCGGCTCAGCCCGGAGGTCCAGACCGCGCCCGCGAGGCCGTAGACCGTGGCATTGGCAATCCGCAGGGCTTCGGCGTCAGTCTCAAACGGCGTGACGGCAAGCACCGGGCCGAAGACCTCCTCCTGTGCCAGAGTTGCATCAGGCGTCACGCCGGTGACAATTGTAGGCGCCATGTAAGAGCCACCGGTTTCCGACAGCAAACGCTGCCCCCCGGTGACGATCTGTCCTCCCTCCGCTTCTGCTTTGGCGACACATTGCAGGTTTCTGGCCAGCTGTGCTTCGGAATTGATCGCGCCGATCTGCGTGTCGAGCCGGAGCGGGTCGCCGACCCGCATCGCCTGTGCTGCCTTCACCACCTCTTCGACAAAGGCGTCATGAATCGAGGCCTCCACCAGGAGCCGCGATCCCGCCACGCAGACCTGACCGGCGTTGCGGAAAATACCCGCAGCGGTGACTTGCGCCGCCTCTGTCAGATCTGGCGCGTCGGCAAAGACGATATTGGGGGATTTACCCCCCAGCTCCAGATACACACGTTTCAGATTGGAGCGCGCGGCATAGTCCATCAGACGGCGCCCGGTTTGCCCTGATCCGGTGAAGACCAAAACGTCAACATCCATGGAGAGCCCAAGCGCTTCGCCCACCACCGCGCCTTCCCCGGTGACCGCGTTCAAAACACCCGGCGGCAGCCCGGCCTCCAATGCCAGTTCCGCCATACGCATCAGCGAGAGTGACGCCATCTCAGACGGCTTCAGAACCACAGAGTTCCCCATGGCCAATGCTGGCGCCAGCTTCCATGCGCCGATCATCATCGGGAAATTCCAGGGAATGATCGCGCCGACAACGCCGACCGGTTCCTTGTGGATCATCCCAAGGATGTCCCCGGCGGTTGGAGCGATTTCGCCATAGATCTTGTCCAGCGCTTCGGCATAGTAGCGAATGGTCGCGGCGGCGGATCCCGGTTCGGCCTTCAGCGCCATGCTGATCTCGGTGCCATTATCCCGCACACCCAGAACCGCAAGGTTCAGCGCGTCCGCCTCAATCAGGTCCGCCCATTTCATCAGCACCTTCTTGCGCGCAGCCGGGGGTTGGCCGGCCCAGCGGCGGTCCTCAAAGGCGGCGCGAGCGGAGGTGATGGCACGTTCCATATCCGTTGCTGTTCCCCGCGCAATCCGGGTCAACACCTGCCCGTCGATGGGCGAAAGCACCTCCATCGTCGCACCATCGGAGGCGGCAACCTGCTGCCCGTCAATCAGATGTGAAAAACACGGCACAGGCTGCGCACGCAGGGTATCAATTTTGGTTTGGTCCATTGGGGTTACCTTGTCTGGCTATCGTGCAAATCATGGTCTTCATCCGGTTGATGCAGCTGCCATTCCCGCATCAATGCGCGGATATGCAGCGCCAGAACCAAGACGATCAGCGCGAAAAGAATGAAGGAAATCGGCCGGTCAATCATATCAAACGGTGTTTTGAGTCTGGGCAGGGCAGAACGCAGTTTGACCTCCATGATGCCGCCCAGAACCATGCCCAGAATGATCGGCACAATCGGCAGGTTCAGGCGCTTGAGGATCAGGCCGAACACGCCAAACCCCGCAGCAATCATACAGTCCGTAAGGGAGTTCCGCAGCGAGTAGACCCCGACAAAGGACAACAAAAGGATCAGCACCCCCAGAAACCGGGTCGGGATCCGGATGATCCGGGTCAGCAGGTTGGTGGACACCATCAGAAAGGCCACCACGATCACATTCAGCAGGATCAGCGCCAGATAGAGGCCATAGACCAGATCGATATTGTTCTGAAATAGCTGTGGGCCGGGGATGACATTGTGAACATAGAACACTGACAGCATCATGGCGGTCAGAGCCTCGCCCGGAATACCAAGCGCCAGCAGCGGGATCATGGCCGCAGCCGGGACGGCGTTGTTTGCAGCCTCTGAAGCGATCAGCCCTTCGGGAGAGCCTTTGCCAAACAGATCCGGCGTCTTGGAGGTTTTCTGCGCGTAGGTGTAGCTCATGAACTGGGCCGTAAACTCACCAGTGCCGGGGATCATGCCCAAGATCACACCGCAGCCGGAGGCGACCGTGGCAACCCGCTTGTGACGCATCAATTCACGTATGCCTGCACTCATGCGTCCGGACACCGGTTTGGCATCCGGACTGTTGTCCGGTGTCGTAAGCAGAAAAAACGCCTGACTGAGCGCAAAGAGGCCAAGCACGACAACAATCAGATTCACGCCGGAGCTGAGAAAGGTCAGACCAAAAGTGTAGCGCTGGGTATAGGTCACCGCATCCAGGCCGATGGTTTGCAGAAAGATACCAAACATGGCCAAAACACCGGCTGCGAATATCTGACCGCGGTGGGCGAGGATCACCAGAATAACCCCAAGAAGTGCCGCCAGAAAAATCTCTCTGGACCCAAACATCGGAGCCACCAGCGCCAAAACCGGCGACAACAGGATCAGGCAACCAATGCCAAATATTCCGCCCCAGAAAGACGCGCTATAGGCCAGCGAAAGCGCACGGTGGGCGTCGCCTTTCTGTGTCATCGGGTGGCCATCGTAGGAGGTGAGCGCATTGACCGCTGTGCCCGGTGTATTGATCAGGACAGCCGGAATGGCGCCGCCATACATCGAGGAGCCGTAAATCCCCAGCAGCATCGTTAACCCCACGATCGGGTCGAAAGCAAAGGTCGCGGGCAGGAGGATTGCGATGGCGACCGCCGGGCCAACCCCCGGGATCGCGCCGATCACGACGCCGCCGATTGATCCGACCAACAGCGCAACGAGCACGTCCCAGCGTGCAAGCATCTCGGCTCCGGCGAGGAGGTTTTCCATCGAGTGTTCCGTTCAAAAATAGGTCAGCATGATTTGGCGCAACCCGTCCGGCAGCACCTCATAAACACGGCCAGCGGGCAGGTTCACCTTCAGCAAGGTTTTGAACAGCAGCACGATCACCCCTGCAGAAGCTGCCGCACTGGCAAGCGCTGCTGGTCGCCGGTAGCCGGCCCGCAGAGCCAAAGCGACTGCGAAAAGGACCGTGGCCGGAAGGTAGCCCGCATAGGGCACGGCGGCCGCATAGGCGATAAACCAACCGGCATATTCCAGTGAGGACAGCCAAAGCCAGACCTCCTGCCAGCGGCCATGGATACGCTCAGACAGAACGGAACCAAGCAGGTGAAACGCCGCAAACCCTGCCATGCCTGTTAGGGAAACCGCCGGCCAGAATCGGGGCTGGGCAAACAGCGGCCCGCCATTGCGCCACGCGGTCTGTTCGTAAAGCTGCGCCAGCAGCAGCAGCGCCACAATGAGGATAATCCAGGCAAACACGATATCGCCCGGTCTGCGATAGCGTTTGAATAAGGCTTGAAGCGTTTTGACCCGCGACATCTGTCCCCCCGTCGTGAATGGCCATGACCGGGCGGTGGCACCGCCCGGCGTCCCCGGTCGTGCTTATTCGGAGAGCATTTTCTCAATCCGGGCCATGGTCTCGGTGTCGGTCTGGATCTGCGTGACCACGTCTGCCGCGGGCTGCCAGTAAACCGCCGCGCCCGTTTCTGCAGCAAGCGCCTGAGCCCGATCGGACATCACGGTTTTCTGGGCGACAGCAATAATCTTGTCGCGCACGTCCTGCGGCGTTTCCTTGTGAACAAACAGCCCATTCCAAAGAGAGACGTTCAGATCCGGCGCCAGCTCTGCGACGGTTGGCGCCCCGGCGATCAACGGGATTCGCTCTGAACCAATGGAGGCGAGCACCTTCACATCATCGAGGCACGGCAGGATCAATTGCAGCGTGGTGTTGATCACATCCACATCGCCAGAGGCCAATGTGTTGCAATCCAGCGCGTCAAACGCCGCATCCGAGGCGTAGGAAAACCCCATCTCCTTGGCCAAACCCAATGTCACCTGAGTTGGGACCAAGGGCGCACCGAAATGACCCAAAACCACATCGTTCTCCGCCGCATGAGCCGCCAGCCCGGCGATGTCATCATAGGGCGCATCAGCGCTGGCAGCGATCACAAACGGATAGGTCAGAAAATTGCCCAATGGGACAAATGGATCCGGGCTCAGTTGCGGAATGCCGATCTGCGGGCCAACCACCGGGATCGCGATAATAAAGGAGCCGATGGTGTAGCCATCTGCAGGCGCCTCTGCCACCGCAACCGCGCCAGGGAATGGCCCGCCGCCACCGCCGGGTTTGTTCACTACAGCAGTTGGCACATCATAGGCCGCCGAGAAATCCTCAGCAATCATGCGGGTCAGAACGTCCTCCAGATCGCCGGGCGGCCATGGCACCACAAATTCTACGGGTTTTTCCGGGTATTCGGCATGAACCGCACCGGCAGCAGCAGCGACGGCCAAGGCAAGCGCGGTAATAGATTTTTTGAATTTCGACATGTTTCCCCTCCCTTTGACTGGTTCGTATATCAAACCAGTGTTTCGTAAAAAAGGTTGCCTTGCTATCTATCATGTGTCAAATTATTTCTGACTCCACAGGAACGGTGACCGACGACATGTCCTCTGCAACCAAAACGCTGGCACTTCTGTCGCACTTCTCGGCCGACCGCCCGGAAATCGGCCTATCGCAGCTGTGCAGGATTGCCGGGCGCGACAAGGCAACCACATATCGCCATCTCCAAGCCCTTGAGACAGCTGGATTTATCGAGCAGAACCCAACGACAAAACACTATCGGCTGGGCCCCGCTGTCCTACAGTTGGCGCAGGTGCGGGAGGCTACTGTCCCGCGCAAGCTTGGGGCGCAATTGCCATTGTCGCAGCTCGCCGACGTGACTGGCGAGACGGCGCATGTCTCGGTGGTGTCGGGCAGCACACTCTACGCGCTTGCGTCCTGCGAATCGCCTCGTCACGGCACACGGGCGATCATCGACATCACAACATTTCCACTCCACGCGACGGCATCAGGCCTTTGCGCGCTGGCTTTTGGCCCTGACGCGATGCTGGAAGCCGCACTCTCCCAGATGGACAGGTTCACCCCGCATACAGCCACCACAGCGGAGGCGTTGAGCGATCTGATCACCGACGCGCGCGCTACCGGCTTTGGCTGTTCGGACCGCAGCTTTGAGGCGGAAATCCACAGTCTCTCTGCGCCGCTCTACGATCAGACCGGCCTGTTTGCGGGCGCCGTTTCGGTGGCCAGCGTCGCCACACGTGTGTCCCCCGAGCAAGAGCAGTTGATCAAAACAGAACTGATCAAAGCGAGCCGCGACATCACCCGAAACTGGGGGGGGCAGCTCCCCGCAAATGTGACATCCGCCTGGGCCAGTGAGTCCAGTCGGCACTATGAAACGGATTCCACATCATGACAGAGTCAAACTTCCTCAAGGAACACAACGGCCGCCTGATGTGGCATCCGATGACCTCACCGCAGGACAGTGTCGCGCAGCCGCCCAAGATCATCACCAGTGCCGAGGGCGTGTCCATCACGGACATTGACGGGCATCGGGTCATTGACGGGGTTGGCGGCCTATGGAATGTGAACCTCGGCTATTCCTGCCAGCCGGTTAAGGACGCGATGGCTGCACAGCTGGAGAAGCTGCCGTATTACTCTACCTTTCGCGGAACATCGAATGATGCGGCGATTGAGCTGTCCTATGAACTCAGCCGGTTCTTCGCTCCAGATGGCCTGAGCCGAGCCTTCTTCACCTCCGGCGGCTCGGATTCCGTGGAGACCGCGCTGAGGCTGGCGCGACAATATCACAAACTGCGTGGCGACAGCGGCCGAACCAAGTTCCTCAGCCTCAAGAAAGGCTATCATGGCACCCATATCGGCGGCGCCTCGGTAAACGGAAACGCCAACTTCCGGAATGCTTACGAACCGCTGCTTCCCGGCTGTTTTCATATCCCGGCCCCCTATACCTATCGCAACCCCTTCAACGAAAGCGACCCGGAGCGTCTGGCCCAGCTTTGCGCCGCCGCGTTGGAGGATGAGATCGCCTTCCAGGGCGCCAATACGATTGCCGCGATGATCATGGAGCCGATCCTCGGGGCGGGCGGTGTGATCCCGCCCCATCCGTCATTTGCGCCAATGGTCCAGGAGATCTGCAATCGCAACGGCATCCTGCTGATCACCGACGAAGTGATCACGGCTTATGGACGCACAGGGGCCTGGTCGGGGGCCCGGCTCTGGGGCATCCAGCCCGATATGATGTGTACCGCAAAAGCGATCACAAACGGCTATTTCCCGTTTGGCGCGGTCATGATGGGTGACCGGATGATTGAGGTCTTTGAGGAGAACCCCGACGCCAAGATTGGCCATGGCTATACCTATTCCGGCCATCCCGTCGGTGCGGCGGCCGCGCTCGCCTGTCTGGCAGAGATGCAGCGCCTGAATGTGACCGCAACAGCAGCGGCTCGCGGCACCCAGCTGTACGAGGGGTGTCTGGCCCTGAAGGACCGTTTTGATGTCATCGGCGATGTTCGGGGCGGCTATGGGCTGATGACAGCCCTCGAACTGGTGAGTGATCGCCAGACACGGGCGCCGCTTGACGGGCGCCGGGCTCTGGCCGTTCAGGAGGCCTGCTACGAAGCCGGTGCATTGATCCGGGTTTCGGGTGCAAACGTGATTCTGTCCCCGCCGCTCGTCATGAGTGAAGCAGATGCAGGCGGTTTGCTGGACGCGCTGCGGGTTGGTGTTGGTGCAGCATAGGACCTCTCTTGGCTCTGTTTACATCCTTGTGCTTTCAGCGGGCTTGTCCCAAACGCAGGAAGCCGCCCGGAGGCGGCTGTAAGTATGTGTTATGTTTTGGTATTATTGGTTGCGGGAGTAGGATTTGAACCTACGACCTTCAGGTTATGAGAGCGCTTAGGGGTCTCGCACCCTCTGCCCAGATTTGCGCCCACCTACCCTATCTTATTGGTATCGCTCATTTTTCATTGACGCCAAACTTCACCGGCTTCTACCTCTTACGCCAATATATGCGTTCACTTGCTTCCACAGTGCTTCCACGGAAGCGGAGCAGAGAGGAGACCGGACATGCCCAAACTGACCAAGCGAACCGTTGAGGCCCTGATGCCGGAGGCGAAGGATTACTTCCTCTGGGACAGCCAGATTGCGGGCTTTGGCGTCCGGGTCATGCCGTCCGGTGCAAAGACTTATCAGGCGCAATATCGCAAGGGCGGCAGAACCCGGCGTGTCTCGGTTGGACGGCACGGCAAGATCACCGTGGATGAAGCCCGTAAGCTGGCCAAGGAGATCATGGGGCAGGTCGCCAAGGGTGAGAACCCAGCCGAGGAACTCTCGCAGCACCGCAAGGCTCCTACCGTCGCTGCGCTCTGTGAGCGCTTCTTTGAGGCCCACGCCAAGGAACGCTGCAAGCCCTCCACCCAGAAGGAATACCGACGCGCCATTGATCTTTTCATTGTTCCGGCCATCGGCAGTTTCAAAGTGGTTGATGTAGAGCGCCGGGATATTGCCGAGTTGCACCACAAATTCCGTGATAAGCCATATCAGGCGAACCGGACGCTGGGGGTTTTGTCAAAGATGTTCAATCTGGCGGAAATCTGGGGCCTCCGCCCGGATGGCTCTAATCCATGCCGACACGTCCCGAAATATCGCGAGGTGAAGCGGGAGCGCTTTCTCAGCCAGCAGGAATTGCAACGGCTGGGGCAGGTTCTGACCGAGGTGGAACGCGAAGGCAGCGAAACGCCGCAGATGGTCGCCGCATTCCGGCTGCTGATCCTGACCGGCTGCCGGTTGGGAGAAATCCAGACCCTGAAATGGGACTACATCACTGCAAACGGCATGGAACTCCCCGACAGCAAGACCGGGGCGCGACGCATCCCCCTGCCCCAACCGGCGCGGGATGTGTTGGCCCGCCTGCCGCGCAGCCCCGGCAATCCTTACGTGATCGAAGGAAAGCTACCCGGACAATACGCCACTGACCTGCAACACCCATGGCGGCGCATTCGTGACCGGGCAGAGCTTGTCGGGGTTCGCATTCACGACCTGCGCCATACATACGCATCCAATGCGGTCTCTGCCGGAATGCCGATCCAGATGGTCGGGCGGTTGCTGGGCCATACCCAGATCCAGACAACCATGCGCTATGCGCATCTGGCGGATGATCCGGTCCGACAGGCCGCAGAAGAAAACGCCGCGCGCTTGGGGTCTCTGGTCGGGGATATTGGACGTCCGAGGTTGCGGGCCGTCTAGCGATACGTAACGATACCTACAGCGCGGAGCCTGCGCCCGATCCATAGGTTACGTCGTGGTGGTACGTTACGTATACGTAGCGGATATTTTTCCACCCTGCCGTGTGCTTCACGCGTTACGTTACATTACGTAGGATGAATGAGGCCGCGCACCAAGACCAATTGCCTATGTATCCTATTGCCGAAACGCTCTGACAGACATTTGAACAAAGACATAAGAGACCATCATGACCACGCCCATTCTGGCACTTTAGCAACGCGGCGTTCGCCTGAACCGAGCGCCCTATTCCTTCGCCCCCAAAGCCGACAAGGAAGAACACCAGCGCCTGCATAAAGTATCTGCCATCGACGCGATGGCAGCATCCGTAGACAACTTGAAAGCAGAGGGGCGATACGGCCCGAGTGCCTTACAAGAAATTCTGGAAGGACCGCAAAAGATCCTGTCCGCGCGGGCCGAATGGGATGATCGAATGCGCACGTTCATCTTGTATCATCTGAAACAGGGCAATCTGTTTGGGTATGGGTTCGAGCCACCCCGCAAAATGGACAGCCAGCCCGTCGAGATCCCAGCATCCTATTGGAACGGTCGTATTCAATGGGACAAGGCCGACCTGTCGTCTCAAGGGCTTGAGCTTATTGAAATCCGTGTTGTCTCGCGACAGCTACGCGACACCGTTCTCAACGTAGGCAATGAGGATCATACCACCCCGCCAGCGGCTGGCCGCCCCACAGTTGGACCCGCTATCAAGGCGGCATTCGCAGCCCTTCAAGAGGCCGGGGAAATCGACGTCCTCGCCTCCCAACAATCCCACTATCCGAAGGTCCGAGCATGGCTGAAACAGAATGCTCCGAACCTCAGCGTGCCAGCTGAGGAAATCTCAGACAAAACTATGCAGAAGCATTTTTCACATTCTTTCAACACCTTAAGGAAGTCCTCCAAACTATAAATTCCTTGCGGTTTTATAGGAGTATTTAGAGGAAATCAGTTGAGCGAAGACTGGAGCATCAAATCCAACAACGGAACAAAATGATGCTCAACCCTGAAACGACCCCCGATGCCAACGCCGCCGCTCAAGACTACTTGAACGGCTTTATTGACGAGAAAACCACCGCAGACTTCTTGTGTCAGAGTGTCCGCACCATCCAGAAATGGCGCGTCACCGGCTATGGCCCCAAGTTCTACAAATCGGGCCGGTCTGTGCGCTACCGCCGTAGCGACCTCTTGGAATGGGCCAACGGTCGTCGCCACGGCAGCACCAGCAGCTACAGCGCCGCATGAGTTTTGCCCGCGTTGGGGTTGGCAGCGCCGCGCGGGATTTTGGGGCCGGATGGCTTCCAGCAGGGCGCGGGCGAAACAGTCTCGCGCCCTTTCTTCATTCAGATACAGGACAAACCACCATGGCAAATCAGCCTGCACAGAAATTCAAAATCGGCCTCATCACGGCCACCGTCTGGCAGAATGACGGATTCTATTCCGTCGACCTGTCGCGCAGCTATAAGACCGATACGGGCGAGTGGCATAATACCGGCAGTTTCCACCATTCCGACCTTCTCAATCTTGCCAAGTGCGCGGAACGCGCCGAAATCTGGATTGGCCGTCAAATATCTGCCAAATGATCCAGCGCCGGGCCATGCCCGGCCCCAAAACACATGCTGCCCCGCCGGAGGCAGAAAGGGGGTCAAAGACCCCCGCCCCTTTTCACAACATCTCGACAGACACGGCGGCAAAATGGGCCGCGCGGGAGGGGGGGTCTTGTAACACCCCCCTCCACGAATACGAAAGCGAAGGCCAGCGCAAATGGAAGCGGATATCCTGCATTCAGGCTTTGATGGGCTTAAATTCACCGTTGAAACTGATATTCCGGCAGAGCTGCGCACCGCGCTTGCAGAAGCCAAAGCACTGGCAATCCAGACCAATGCCGAGACCCTGTTAGAGTTCGGTCCTGTGGCCCTCTCAGTGCGCCGCACAGGCGGGTCTGCCTTTTCTGCCCACACTGGCGAATACGGAGCCGAATGGTACTTCCTCGACCCGGAAAACCGCCCTGCGAACAATCCCGGCATCACTGTGGATTTCCGGGCCTTCCTGCTGGCGACTGGCGGGCTGGACGCCGCAGAGAAACACTTTCGGGATTGCATGGATGCGTTTGGCATCCGCTATGCCGAGCACCTCTTGCGCGTGACCCGCGTGGATTATGCCATCGACTTTCTCGCCCCATGGTTTGAACCCGACCGCGAGGCGCTGGTGGTGCCACCCGGCACCCGCGTGCAGGAACACACCGGCATTGATGAAACCGAAACCCATGCCACAGGCGCACGCGTCACCGGCCTGCGCGCCGGGGCCGTCGCCAACCGGCAATTGGCGATCTACGACAAGCGCCAAGAGGTCATGCAAAAGGGCAAGCTGGGCTGGCTCACCATCTGGAACGACGCTCGCGCCCAATTGAACCGCACTCCCTTGGATCTGTCCGACCGGCTAGCCAGCCAAGTCTGGCGGTTCGAATTACGTATGGGGGCCAAGCAACTCCGCAACCGCTGGGAAATGCGGTCATGGCAAGACCTACGCGATATGGTCGGCGACGCCTACACCGAGTTCTGCGAAAAGATCCGCTACACCACGCCCTCCGGTGACAGCAACCGCGCCCGATGGCCCACGCATGACCTCTGGCACGACGTCACCAGCGTCATCGCCAATGATTTGCATGAGAATTGTTCCGGCGTGCTGCCAAGTGAGGTGATAGAGACCAACCGTTCCGAACACATGCGGATGCTGGACCGGCAAATCCTTGGTCTGCTGGTGTCCCGTGCAGCAGCGTCAGAGGTCCGGCCAGCCGAATTCCAAGGTTTTCTGGATCGCCATATCGAAACACTGAAACTACTATCTGAAGAACACCCCACTCCCCTGCCCGAACGCCTAAGCAAGGCAGCCGCGCGGTATCGCTTCAAGTAATCCTGAACCTGTCTGCGTTCAGCATCAATGGCAGCGAAGCGCAGGAAAGCACCATTTACAAAGTCGGAACGGCCAGCGAACCCCAAGGGATTGACGGCCCACAGCGGACATTCAACCGGTGCAAAACGTATGTCCACTCCCAGCCCGAAGCGGTCGTAGATAAGTGGTGCCGCGCCAAAGATGCTGCTTGTGCGAAATTTCATGGTCAATTTCCCGGCAGCGGACGCTCGGCAGGGCCGAGCTGCTTCACGGGATGCTGCGGGTTGCACCGGGGGCCGCGGAGCGCAGGAAGCGACCTTTGCAAAGTTCAGTATACAGCCCCTGCTTACCTCATGGAAACGCAACCCGAACATCGCTAAGCTGCCCAGAAAATGGGATGACGATTAAGGCTGGGTTGCGCAGGAGGTATTTTTGGACGAGTTAAGAGAATGGTGGTCGCGTCTAAGCGAGTGGTGGACCACGGGCCTTTATTTGGTTCCTAGTGAGGAGTACGTCCCCGTACTAGATACTAGTGGATTCCTTGGGATTATTACATTTTCTGTCGCCGTCTTCACTCTCTCAGGACCTAAGTTTCAATTTCGGCAGGCGACCGCATTACTTCCATTTCGTGGAATTTTCTTTGTCACACTGCTCATCTCAGCAATGGCGACTTTCACCATTGAAGCCTTTGTGATTTATGGAATTAAATTCCCTTCATTTGTCAATCCAAATACGGTGAATTTCTTAATAGCGACGATTATTACCATTCTGGTTCTCTATTGGATGAAAATTTCTTTCATCCGGCCGCCGCGATTTACTCGATATACTGCACCAAAGTTCTTTCAACAAACTTTTATTTACATCACCAACGGAAGCCGAGAAGAGCTGCTCGTCTTAGCCCGCGAACTAATGGGCGAGTTTCCAAGGTTGATCGCCAACAGCCCAGATCGAAAACGTTCGCGCTTCAAGGGCGGCGAACAACCGGAGCTAACAGATGTGGAATGCTATGCGAACGATCTACTGCTTCTGCTGTCAAATACTCGATTTTGCGATGTGGTCGCGGAGGAAATACCAACATTTCCCGCCCATCTGGTTGAGGAAATGGTTCGACAGGAGAGATCTGACGCTCCGGCGCACCTTGTTATTCGCAGAATAGTGATTTCGCTCCTATCAAAGCCAGGCTCGGCGCTGTTTGTCGAGAACGAATGGTTGGGACAGGGCTACACGGGAGAAGTGAAACCGATAACTCGATCAATCTTCCGCAATTGGCACAAAGTGGAGGCATATGAAGGCGGAATAGAGTCTCCGCTGGACTTGGACTACCCCCATGCCCGTGATTGGGACACCGAGACTTGGAGGGTCTACTTCGGCTTGGCCATCGAATACATCCGTGGCCTTACTTCGAGCACGCATCGGAAGCCGAACACGAGCGGGATCAGACATATCCTAGAAACTACGGAGAGAGCATTCGAACAAATTGGAAATCAGAAAAGGTACGAAAACACGTACGACTCACACAATCCATACTGGCACGCGCGCGAAGCTAAAGATTTCTTGAACGAACTCATTGAGGCATTCGACAAGGCCGGGGAACGTGTTTTTTTCAGGAGGAATGACCAATACTCTTTCGGAAACGAGCTTTCATCAAAAATTGCCAAACTTCTCCATAGCGCTGTCTTCTACGCCTCGGACGTTAATACTAAAGAGTTTAGGATGTGGGAGGTGCAGCACAATCTAGTTTGGTCTTCCATTGAGAGGTTGGAAGTTCAAGACACTGAAATCATGAAAATGGTGCGGCGGAAGTTACGCAGGATGATTTGGAGTGAAATTAAGGAGATGGATCGTTTTCCAAATTATAAGGGTGCGCGATACGTCCGATTTTGTCTCAACGTATTGGGTTTCTACGATGAAAAGTTCCATCGGCGGGGTGGGTTGGAAAAGGATTCTTGGGCACTGGCGAAGGTTGTTTCGGATTGGGTGGCCAAAAACTATCAAACCATCGTACTGACACACCCACCCGTAGCAGAGGCAATGCTACCTGCCAACATTGAGTATCATCCAACTCGACAGGTTTTGATCAGAACTAAGGATGACTCACTTACAGGAGCACCTCGAATCAAAGAATTTGCGTTGGAGCCTGGCAGGGCCCCTAAGAGCTAGTTGGATGTCCGCTTTGCTTTTGAGGACAAAACCTAGCGTGCCGCTGCGAACATTCGCTTCCCGTCCGGTATTCAATTTGTGAATGTCCTCTTTGGGCTGGCTGGCGTCCTCTGGGGACCGGGAACATGTGCGCGCACGCTGCAACTCTGCTGGTGCATGGCCGCAAGGCAGCAATGCGCCCAGGATGACAGATGCTGCAAGGTTTTCGGACGACCACTTTCGCGCGATATCTTCAGCGTCATCTCTTGGCGGCAAAACTACTCCTCACATTGTCCAGACCTTCGCTTCTCGCAGGTAGCCAGTTACTTCGTGTTTTTTTGCGGCTGGGTGATTTTCCAAAACCATTCGCAAAGTGCGTACTGCATCAAAGGCATTGCAGACTAGAGCGCGCTGATCCACGACGTACTTCTGGTCGAACTCATTATCTTCCACCTTGTGCGCTGGTTTTTGCCGCTCTTTTCGAACCGCCCGAAAATTGGTGAACATTTTTTCCACCGGATTCGGATCGCTAGGCCGAACTTTGTTCCGATCCACTCTTCCAAGAGTTGGATTGTTCCTTTTGACTGTGTGACACGTTTCCCATCTTCATCAGTTAGGTAACGGTTTAACTCCACATCCCCCTTAAAAAAGTCACGGTTCAAGTCGTCGCTCAATAACTGGTCGAGCAACAGCGCAAAGTCTCGGAACTCCTTCTTTGTCGGTCTGAGCAAAATGCCAAACCCATTCGGGCGCTTAAGTTCAGCAAACTCAGACCGAAACAACGGCGGTTTGCCCATTTGCTTGCAAAACCGGTTTATCTGCATCTTCTCTTGCAGGAAGGCGTCGTAGATCGACATCTTCTCTGGAAAATCACCAATGATCTGGGTGCGAAAAAAATCGGGATGGAGCTTGTACGATCCGTTTAGCTCGTGTTTCTCCATTTCGACTTGAAGGGCTTCTGGGAGATCGTGTAAATACCGAATGAAGGCTGCAATGGCGCGGTGCATGTCGTCATCATACGCAAAGCCAAATTCAAAGAACTCGAGACCGTCCCGGACAACCGTTCGATCCGCAATTTGCGTGCCGTCTTTTTGCAGTATCCGCCCGTGAATATCATCAAAGTCAAAACTGAAGCGCGGATCGTTACGGTACCATTCTAGCGCTCGTAAATCGAAGGCGCGATAACTCAATTGCGGGGCACCCTCCTTTAACGCTCTAGTATACGGGGCGACCTCACCGGCCCCTGCATCATGTTCGGCAAGTAATTGCGGTGTGGGATACAGGCATCCAACGAGCCCGCCTTTATCGATTTTTCCAAGCTGAACTTCGATCGGTTCTACCGGGAGTGCCTTGATGTGAGGATTGGAGTGCCCGTCACCGCGAACAAGATCCAACTGTCCATCGGCGATCAGTTCCCTTGTCAGCGCTACGTCTCCGGAGCGCGTTAACTTCATCACGCCCATTCCGTTGAAGTCGCTAGATTGTAGGTAGGTGTTTAGAGTTAGTTCAAGGATTTCAGATTTACGGTTTGCGCTCATGCCTAATCCAACGAAACAAAAAATGGTGTCGATCTTTGCCGCGTCGTGACCATGTTGAATGCTCACGGTGAACAATACACACTGCCAAACGACGATACTCACCCCTTCTTTTGCCCTATACCGTTCATTGGCGCAATCGCAGCGAAAGCGTGCTTTGTCAACATCACGTCAGTTCGATGATGGTTGGTGGCTGCACTTGCGGCGAAGGTCTGCTCTCTCCATCGCTCGTGCAGCATGTGACCGTTGTCCAGGTGGCATATGCTGAGACTTTGCGAAGTCCGCTTTCTGCGCATCTCTAACCTTCGAGCGGGGTACAGCATCGTCCTGGCCAGCTGAGCTAGCCTGAAGGTCCGCTCTCGGGAATGTCTGGCGGGGATCCTTCGCGTCTGCAGCGAGGGCGTCGCAGGCCTCGTGCGAATGTCCGCATTGGGCTGCCTGGCGTCGTCTGGTAGAAGCGTCCTGGTGAAGTTTCGCTGCAACCCTGCCGCCGCATTGCCGCAAGTCGGCAGTGAGCCCGTTGTACCGGATGCTGCAACTCGCGCGAACGGCAGCTCGGTCAAGCCGTCAAACGAAATCGATACAACACCGAACTTGGCAGCCAAGAAGGCGGGACCGCTTCGGCATCCACTTCACCACCTAAGCGTTCTGCTAGACGTCGCGAGGCAGAATTATTGCAATCTACATGTGCAATTAGGTTGGAGAGCCCAAGCGTCTGTATTGCATAGCTCTTGAATGCAATTCCGGCCTCAGTGGCAAAACCTTTGCCCTCGTCCATTTCATTCCAAATTGTCCAAGTGATCTCGGGGGGCTCAGACGAACTGAGCTGCAAGGGACCGAAATGCCCCAGAGGTCGTTCAGTTCCATGCTCCAGAAATACGAAACGCCCGAAACCGCGCAGCTCCCAGTGTCCAATCATCGAAGCCAACTTTTCAAAGGCCTGAACCTCGTTGAAAGGGCCTCCAACGTACTGGGATCGTTCGCTAAGGCAGTACCGCGTGTACCAAGGCAAGTCAGATCGACAGGGAAGCCGGAACAAAAGTCTTTTAGTCTCCAGTTGAGGGATTTTCATATCGGTAATCATCCATTTCCGGGCTGTAATGATGGTCCGACATGACAAGGGAATGACAACCGTGTGGAAAATGCTGTTCCTCCAATCGAGATGGAAGCTGACTTTGGCGCAGACGCAGCGAAGGTCAGCAAAGTCCGCACCCCTTCCATTCGATGATGGTTGGCGGCTGCACGCGTGGCGAAGGCCAGCTTTTCCTCGTGCGGCTGCGGCATTGATCGCTCGTCATGCCACCAGATCCGCCGACTTTGCAAAGCCCGCTATCTGCGCATCGCTGACGTTCGTCCAAGACGCAGCGAACGGCCGCTCTGCGCCCGACCTGTTGGGGACTTCCTGTCCCGCGATGCTAAACGAATGTCTCCTTCGGGCTTAGTACGACCAAGGTACGTGTTCCTGATGACGAATTTGGTTATTTTTCATCACCCTGCTCCTTGGCCTTCTTTCGGGCGTCGAATTTCTCCCAAACATGCATGCGGCCTTTCTGGCGTGCATCGGCAAGCCAGAGCTTCTTGCGTATACCAGCCACCTCAAGATGCTTGTATTTACCTCCTGAGTACTTCGGCCAATCGATAGCCAACCCTTGCTTTACGAGTTCCTCCGACAAGTCACGGCCATCGGGAAGGAAACACTTTGCCACCGTCCGCCCATGTTCATCTTCGTCGGTGATTTCTGCGCGTATGCAATGTCCTTTACACAAGCGCACCATCGCCCATTTAGCTTTCTTACCGTAAGGGTGGTGGAGTTCGGGAGCGTCTATCCCGTACAGGCGAACCTGCGTGTTTTGGATTCTAATCGTGTCGCCATCCGTAACGTAAGCTGTGCCTGTGAGTATACGCGGGAGACCGACCGCGTGTGCAGTCGTCGCATCGAAGGTTTCGGCCCTTGATATCTCATCAACCTGCGATGGTCGTGGGCGCGCAGAAGAAGAGATACTGCGACCTCTCCTATTGGCTGAGGAATTTTCAACCGGATCCGGGAACCGATTGGATTGAGGGCGATAGTTTAGCCTAAATAGCGCTCTTAAAATAAATCTAAACATCTGAAGATGATTACGGAGCGCAACTGTGTATGCAAATAAATTTGCAGCGGACCACACGCAATATTCCGTGTGTCGGAAACAACTGACCTGTTCTCGAGATCGAACTAGAACTGAGCTCGTTTGTGCGTGGCGAGCGCCTTTCCTGGCGTTACGGTAGTGTTGCCCTTGCACCACACCACTTTTCGACCCCGTTTGCTTCCATAGTGCTTCCACGGGCAATAGTACAAACAGAAATAGCCTCGCGGATGCGAGGCTAAGACCCTGATATTACGTTCAATTTTTGGTTGCGGGAGTAGGATTTGAACCTACGACCTTCAGGTTATGAGCCTGACGAGCTACCGGGCTGCTCCATCCCGCGACAGTATAGTTTTGCCTCATTGCGTTTTGTTGCCTGAGGCTGCCGCTGCTTGATCACGCGTGTTGTGACTGAGCGTTTTTGTCTTCAGATGTTTGTGTCTGAAGGTATATTTTATTGGTATCGTTTGTGTTTATGGATTTTTCTAGGTTTGGCGGTGACCTACTCTCCCACGCCTTAAGACGCAGTACCATCGGCGCAACAGTGCTTAACTTCCGGGTTCGGGATGGGACCGGGTGTTTCACTTGCGCTATGACCACCAAACCGAGGAAAATCCATATTCGCGACGTTTCGGTTTTGAGACGTCGCGGAGATACAATCGACATGAAGTCCAAGTTTTGTGTTTTGCTTTTGGTTCTTGTGTCACTGACTGTTACTGGAACAGATCAAGCCTATCGGGCGATTAGTACCGGTCAACTGAATGCATTGCTGCACTTACATCTCCGGCCTATTGACGAGGTGGTCTACCTCGGCCCTCAGGGATACCTTGTTTTGAGGGGGGCTTCCCGCTTAGATGCCTTCAGCGGTTATCCTGTCCGATCATAGCTACCCTGCACTGCTGCTGGCGCAACAACAGGTCCACCAGTGGATCGTTCACCCCGGTCCTCTCGTACTAGGGGCAACTCCTCTCAAGTATCCTACACCCACGGCAGATAGGGACCGAACTGTCTCACGACGTTCTAAACCCAGCTCACGTACCTCTTTAAACGGCGAACAGCCGTACCCTTGGGACCTGCTCCAGCCCCAGGATGAGATGAGCCGACATCGAGGTGCCAAACACTGCCGTCGATATGGACTCTTGGGCAGTATCAGCCTGTTATCCCCGGCGTACCTTTTATCCGTTGAGCGATGGCCCTCCCACTTGGGACCACCGGATCACTATGGCCGACTTTCGTCTCTGCTCGACTTGTCAGTCTCGCAGTCAGGCTGGCTTCTGCCATTGCACTCAACGAGCGATTTCCGACCGCTCTGAGCCAACCTTCGCGCGCCTCCGTTACGCTTTAGGAGGCGACCGCCCCAGTCAAACTACCCGCCACGCAGGGTCCCGGATCCGGATAACGGACCGCGGTTAGACATCAAGAGTGCGAAGGGTGGTATCTCAAGGGAGGCTCCACCGGAACTAGCGTTCCGGTTTCGATGCCTACCACCTATCCTGCACATCACAATCCTGATGCCAGTGCGAAGCTGTAGTAAAGGTGCACGGGGTCTTTCCGTCTAACCGCGGGAAGCCTGCATCTTGACAGGCAATTCAATTTCGCTGAGTCGATGTTGGAGACAGCGGGGAAGTCGTTACGCCATTCGTGCAGGTCGGAACTTACCCGACAAGGAATTTCGCTACCTTAGGACCGTTATAGTTACGGCCGCCGTTTACCTGGGCTTCAATTCGGAGCTCTCACCCCTCCTTTTAACCTTCAGGCACCGGGCAGGCGTCAGACCCTATACGTCGTCTTGCGACTTCGCAGAGCCCTGTGTTTTTAATAAACAGTCGCCACCCCCTGGTTTGTGCCCCCAGCTCCAAGTTGCCTTGGAACCGGGCCTCCTTCTCGCGAACTTACGGAGGTATTTTGCCGAGTTCCTTCAACATCGTTCTCTCAAGCGCCTTGGTATTCTCTACCAGTCCACCTGTGTCGGTTTAGGGTACGGTCTCATGGAGGGCTATTTCCAGGGACTGATCAGCAGCCCATTCAATCCGATAAGGATGAACTACCTTCACAATCCGTCACATCCTCCTGGCCTAGGAATATTAACCTAGTTCCCATCGGCTACGCCTTTCGGCCTCGCCTTAGGGGCCGGCTTACCCTGCTCAGATTAGCTTTAAGCAGGAACCCTTGGACTTTCGGCGAGAGTGTCTCTCACACTCTTTGTCGCTACTCATGTCATCATTCTCGCTAGTGATCTCTCCACGGGATCGCTCACGCGCCCGCTTCATCGAAAGCTTCGTGTCTCCGATGTGTCCGAGGACACTAAGGAGACATGAAGCTATGTCACACTACGCTCTGCTACCATGCACTATGTGCATCCTAAGCTTCGGCTCATGGCTTGAGCCCCGTTACATCTTCGCCGCAGGACGTCTTAATTAGACCAGTGAGCTGTTACGCTATCTTTAAAGGATGGCTGCTTCTAAGCCAACCTCCTGGTTGTTTTGGACATCCCACCTGCTTTCCCACTTAGCCATGAATTAGGGGCCTTAGCTGTAGGTCAGGGTTGTTTCCCTCTCCACTACGGACGTTAGCATCCGCAGTGTGTCTGCCATCTAGTACTCCCGGGTATTCGGAGTTTGGTTAGGATCAGTAAGCCTGTGGGGCCCCATTACCCATCCAGTGCTCTACCCCCCGGGGTATTCGGATGACGCTCTACCTAAATAGATTTCGCAGAGAACCAGCTATCTCCGAGTTTGATTGGCCTTTCACCCCTAGGCACAGCTCATCCCGATCTTTTTCAACAGATGTGGGTTCGGTCCTCCAGTGCATGTTACTGCACCTTCAACCTGGCCATGCCTAGATCACTCGGTTTCGGGTCTGATCCCACGAACTCATGCGCCCTATTAAGACTCGCTTTCGCTGCGCCTACACCTAACGGCTTAAGCTTGCTCGTGAGACCAAGTCGATGACCCATTATACAAAAGGTACGCTGTCAGCCCTCAAGGGGCCTCCAACTGATTGTAGGCGTTCGGTTTCAGGTACTGTTTCACTCCCCTCGTCGGGGTGCTTTTCACCTTTCCCTCACGGTACTGGTTCGCTATCGGTCAGTAAGGAGTACTTAGCCTTCGAAGGTGGTCCTCCGATCTTCAGACAGGATTTCACGTGTCCCGCCCTACTTAATACGTCCTATCATGCTTCATATACGGGGCTATCACCCACTCTGGCTGTGCTTCCCAACACATTCTATTCACACTCAAGGCTCGGCTGGTCCCCGTTCGCTCGCCGCTACTAGGGGAGTATCATATTGATGTCCTTTCCTCCGGGTACTTAGATGTTTCAGTTCCCCGGGTTTGCTCTTAAAACCCTATGTATTCAGGTCTTAAGTACCTGATTAAGCTCATTATTGATAGCAAAGCTAACAATAACAAACTGTCAGGTGGGTTCCCCCATTCGGAAATTCATGGATCAAAGCCTATTCTCAGCTCCCCATGACTTATCGCAGAGTATCACGTCCTTCATCGCCTCTTACTGCCAAGGCATCCACCAAACGCCCTTCTCGCGCTTGATCTGGTCCAGAAAAAGACAGTGAACTGTCACGCCACAGAAGCTGGTAAGAAACTGTGGCCTTATTCTGAACCAAAAGCATACTTTCCCGCTCACTTCATAAGAAGTGAACATTGGTTCATAAACCTTGCGGAATATGAACCGGGTTAGTGTACTTGACTTGGACAACACTGTGGTTTCAATCCGGCAGACCCTCGCGCGCCCGAGGAAAAGGGCGGATGCAAAGGCTCGCATCAGACCACCGAAGCGGTCCTCAGCACCAAACTGAGGTCGATCCCTTACGCGGGTGACCAACAGTGTTGTTGATTGTATCTCTCTAAACGATGTCAATGTGATCAACCTTCCCGAAGGAACATCGATCCGGTCCGATTGGACGATCAAACACTCAAAGCAAGTGCTTGATGATCAAATCATAGTCTGAAGAATGGTGGGTCGAGGAGGACTTGAACCTCCGACCTCACGCTTATCAGGCGTGCGCTCTAACCACCTGAGCTACCGACCCATTCTATGTGGGCCGTTCGCATGAGTGGTGGAGCCTAGGAGGATCGAACTCCTGACCTCCTGAATGCAAATCAGGCGCTCTCCCAGCTGAGCTAAGGCCCCTTGCTAGATCCTGCCCCAGGGCAAGATCATGACAGTTCTGAAGAGATATGAGGACGGCCTGGTCCGGATGTGATCAGTTTTGATTACTGATCTTATGCTAAGTGTATCACGAGACAGAGCAAGCTCTGATCTAGCTAGATACATCCTTAGAAAGGAGGTGATCCAGCCGCAGGTTCCCCTACGGCTACCTTGTTACGACTTCACCCCAGTCGCTGAGCTCACCGTGGTCCGCTGCCCCCTCGAAAGGTTGGCGCACGGCCTTCGGGTAAACCCAACTCCCATGGTGTGACGGGCGGTGTGTACAAGGCCCGGGAACGTATTCACCGCGTCATGCTGTTACGCGATTACTAGCGATTCCGACTTCATGGGGTCGAGTTGCAGACCCCAATCCGAACTGAGACAGTTTTTTGGGATTAACCCATTGTCACTGCCATTGTAGCACGTGTGTAGCCCAACCCGTAAGGGCCATGAGGACTTGACGTCATCCACACCTTCCTCCCGCTTATCACGGGCAGTTTCCCTAGAGTGCCCAGCCGAACTGCTGGCAACTAAGGATGTGGGTTGCGCTCGTTGCCGGACTTAACCGAACATCTCACGACACGAGCTGACGACAGCCATGCAGCACCTGTCACTAGGTCACCGAAGTGAAAGCCAAATCTCTCTGGCGGTCCTAGGATGTCAAGGGTTGGTAAGGTTCTGCGCGTTGCTTCGAATTAAACCACATGCTCCACCGCTTGTGCGGGCCCCCGTCAATTCCTTTGAGTTTTAATCTTGCGACCGTACTCCCCAGGCGGAATGCTTAATCCGTTAGGTGTGTCACCAACAAGCATGCTTGCTGACGACTGGCATTCATCGTTTACGGTGTGGACTACCAGGGTATCTAATCCTGTTTGCTCCCCACACTTTCGCACCTCAGCGTCAGTATCGAGCCAGTGAGCCGCCTTCGCCACTGGTGTTCCTCCGAATATCTACGAATTTCACCTCTACACTCGGAATTCCACTCACCTCTCTCGAACTCAAGACCAGGAGTTTTGGAGGCAGTTCCGGGGTTGAGCCCCGGGATTTCACCCCCAACTTTCTGATCCGCCTACGTGCGCTTTACGCCCAGTAATTCCGAACAACGCTAACCCCCTCCGTATTACCGCGGCTGCTGGCACGGAGTTAGCCGGGGTTTCTTTACCAGATACTGTCATTATCATCTCTGGCGAAAGAGCTTTACGACCCTAAGGCCTTCATCACTCACGCGGCATGGCTGGATCAGGCTTGCGCCCATTGTCCAAGATTCCCCACTGCTGCCTCCCGTAGGAGTCTGGGCCGTGTCTCAGTCCCAGTGTTGCTGATCATCCTCTAAAACCAGCTATAGATCGTAGACTTGGTAGGCCGTTACCCCACCAACTATCTAATCTAACGCGGGCCGATCCTTCTCCGATAAATCTTTCCCCCGAAGGGCGTATAAGGTATTACTCACCGTTTCCAGTGGCTATTCCTTAGAGAAGGGCACGTTCCCACGCGTTACTAACCCGTCCGCCGCTCACTCCGAAGAGTGCGCTCGACTTGCATGTGTTAGGCCTGCCGCCAGCGTTCGTTCTGAGCCAGGATCAAACTCTCAAGTTGAAAAGCACTTACATGCTTATCCTTGACGTTCGAACCTCTGCACATCTTTGAATGTCCTACCGCTAACGCTACTTGAGGACGGGCCTCAAACAGCACGGCTTCGAACCCGGCTAGGAACTCGAAACGAACATCCAACATTCTCTGTTTCTCGTGCTTCAGTACCAAAGGTACAGAAAGCCGACAAACAGTGAAGCTGACACTAGATCATCGGACAAAAGCCCTACTAGCGTTGATATGAAGAGGTTGATCCATCGAATGAACCAAACCGCCCACATATCTCTTCAGATATCATCAATGTCAAAGAGCATACATCCAGAGACAACAACCAACAGATGCGCCAAATTCCTGACGCGCCCGCCGATCAAAACCCCACAAATGCCACCGTCTTTCCGATGCGTCCGACCGCCTCTCCAGCCCGTCCCAGCGTCTCTCCGCCGCGTTTCCCGTCCATCCCAGCGTCGCCGCCGTCCCGTCCGGTGTGTCTCAGTAGCGCCTCAGCGCCGCCGGTGAAGGGGGTTCTAAGGTGAGTTACACAAAGCCGCAACACCAAAATCAAAGAAAATCAAAGTTTCCGCAGAGAAAAACGTGAAATCAAACAAAATCAAAGAGTTACACACCAACAAAGTCAGCATACCTGACCCGAAATCCACCCCAACCCCGCCAAAACACAGCCCCAAATCCCCCCAAACACAACTTACCCACAGACTCGCCCCACATATCCACAGACTCGCCAAACACACACGCAAACAAACAAACCAAAATCACCGAAAAACAAACAACACAGGTTCGTCTGGACGGTGTCGCCAAAGGCCAGACGAACCACAGGCGTCCCCCTCCTCTCATCATATATATGAAGACCGGACTGGGTGGTGACCGGGGGCACGCCAAAGGTCACAACCCGCGCCGTACAAAAATGCGCCGCGCTTTCGGACTGCAAACGCCGCACCCCTGCAAGGGGCGCGGCGCCTGGCCCAACAGAATAGGACCAAAGGTTCGGTTCTGGCGGGAGACCTCGCCCCTTACAGGGGTGCGGTCTGTCTGGTGTTACTGGAGTTGCGCCCAGAACAGTTCCAGATGACGCGAGACGATGTCCTGAAATCGGCCATCAGCCTTGAGCGCCTTCAGGCCTGCGTTGATGCGATAGAGATGCGAGGTGCCGCGCCAGTGGCGTTTGGAAATCACCACATGCAGGCCTTCTTCGGAGAGTGGACGCTCCAGAGGGATCACCTGATCACGCAGCCCCTCTGAGATCAGCGTGTTCGCGCCAAGGAAGAGGTTCAGGGATACCGCATCCACCTCCCGCGCCATCAGCTTGCGGAAACAGGCACCGGGATCCGCGGCCTGAACCAGCGTCAGCTTGCCCTCGCTCAACCAGCGACGATCGCCGCGATCAAGGTCGTGGGTGTAGTATCCTTCTGGACGGCACAGGGTCTTGCCCAGCATATCGGCGTCGCTGTCAAAGGCGAAGGCGGCATCTGCCCGCACGAAGACCATAATCGGGATGGTCATCAGCGGTTCCGAAAAATGGAAGTTCACGCAGCGCTCATCCGTTGGGTTTGCCGCGCAATCCGGCTTCAGCCAGGGGAACCCCATATCGAACTGTTTCTCATCCAGCATCGGGAACAGATGTTTCGACCAATCCTGTTCCCAAGTGATCGAATAGGACACCGGCGCAGGGGTCAGCTCCAGCGCGGCATTGACCAGTTCGGTCACCATCCCCTGACCGGGCAGCGTCTGATCGGTGAACGGGGCGAAGCCACCACCGGTCAACAGCTTCATCTCCGCGTCATCCTTGCGCAGGGGCGTGGCATCAGGCGCGGAGGCCTGCTGCGCGCAGGGAATGTGCAGGGTTTTGCCTGGGATGACGCTGGGCCCCTCCAGCACATGCTGGTTGCTATAGTAGATCAGCGTCCAGCGGCTGCGGTCACTATAATGGGTTTCGGCAATCGAGAAGAGCGTGTCGCCGGGCTGTACCCGGTAATCGACATTGCAGATGGCCTGCGCCGCGCGTGGTGCGACACCGATGGCCAGCAGCAGCGCTATGGCCGCCGGTGCGAGATGTTTCAACATGGCGCCCTCCCTCAGAAGCCGGCCCAGATCCTGGCCATGTGATCCTCGATAATGGCCTGATAGCGACCGTTCTCACGGATATTGCGCAGACCGGTATTGATCATGGTCAGCATATCTTCGGCCTGTGGATGGGTTTTATGCACCACCACATGGATACCCAGCACTGAGAGCGGCAGTGGCAGCACCTCAAACTGATCCAGCAGATCGTTTTCCTTCATCACGCTGCGTCCGGTGAATTCATTGATCGCAACGGCATCTGCCTCCCCCTTGGCGACCATCTCGAAACAATCGGCAACCTTATGCGGCTGTTTGAGGGTGATCTTCTTCTCCTCCATCCAGCGGCGCCCGTAGCCATCCAGATCGAAGGTCAGATACCCCGCCGGGCGGCAGAGTGTCTTGCCCTCAATGTCCGCGTCCGTCTCAAAGGTGAAGGGGCGCGATTTATCGACAAAGAGCAGCATCAGCGTCTCAAACATCGGGTCCGAAAACAGGAAGTTCACGCAGCGGTAGCTCTCCGGCATGGTGTCGCAATCCGGGCGATACCAAGGGAAGCCCAGATCCAGCAGCGCGTTCGACAGCAGCGGATCGAAATGGGAGGCCCAGTCGTCCACCCAGTGGATGGCAAAGCCCTGCGCCGGAGCGGCATCGGTCATCGCCGCATTCACCACCTCGGTGATCAGCCCGCCATTGTGGGCAGTCTTGGAGGTGAAGGGCGCATAGTCATCCCCGGTCAGCAGATTGATCTTGCTGCGCACGGCGGCGGTGCCCGGCTGGACCTTGACCGGTGCCGCGACCACCGGCTGCGCATCCGCAACCGCCTTGCCGCCGGGCAGCCCTGTCGGCAGACCATTCAGGCAGGCCATTGTCAGCTCCATGCCAACGCGGATCGCATCCGGGCGCGGGCCAATCGCGTCGATGTTGCGGCTGTGGATCGCGCTCCACATGCCCACATCCTTGTAAAGCCGATCAGCAATCAGCGACAGGCTGTCCCCGGGGCGCACCTTATATGTGCCACCGCAGGTCTCGGCGACGGCAGGCGTAGCCAGCAGGCCGGTAACGCAACAGAGCGCCGCGATCAGGTGTTTTTTCATAATATCCCTCTTGGGTTGAACTCGGGCGTCCCGCGCCGATCGTCGGCGCCGCCTCTTTGTCTTAAAACGGTTGGAAAGCTTATATCTTGGCGCTCTGCCGCGTTTCGGTCGAGCGCATCGGCGCACGCAGCAAAACCGGCCCGGCGCTGGCGCTACTGACCGACGAACAGCGCCAGAATGGTTGCGGTATCGACGCGCCCATCTGCGCCGATCAGCGCCGCAGGTACGGTGATGGTCTCGCTGCGATAGGCGTCATTTACCATTTGGTCGATATAGGCGGGCGATTGCCCCTGCCCGACGGCCCGCAGCACCAGACTATAGAGCGCAGTATGGGCCTGCGACGCCGGGGCGGCGGGCTGTTCTGCGTCCGCAGACGGGGTCACGGCACTGCCACGCCGCAGCGCCGCCAGCGTTCCTGCGGTCATCTGCGCAACCATGGCATCTTCGGCGCTGAGCGGCGCGGCGGTTTCGACTGCAGCCGTCAGCAGTTCCTCAGCCGCAGCGCGCTCGCTCGGGGTGGCACTTGGGTCCAGGCCCGCCAGCGCCTGCGGCGTCAGCAACCGTGCCACGCGGGGCTGATCAACAGCCGTTTCGGCAGTCTCATCAGGTCCGAACTGCAGCACCGCAAGACCCACGGCAAACAAACCCAGGACCGCAGCTGCGGCCCCCAGTTTCACAATCGGCGACATCTGGGCCAGGGGACGGCCGGGAGCAGGCTTACGCCCGTCAGCCTTCCCGGTTGCAGCGTTCAATGATCCACCAGCCCCCTTATTGATGTCCGGATTGAGTTCTGACCGATCCGTCGCAACGGAGGTCACCGCCGCGATATTTGCCTTGGCGCGGGATTTTCCCGCCTGAGGAGAGCGAAGCGCGCTGTTGCTTGAGGAGATCACACCATCAATCTGGACCGAGCGCACCGGGCGATCACCGGCATCAGCAACATCTGTTCCGGTTTCACTGTCTTTCTTTACGCTCAACATCGGCACACACTACCCCCCGGCTGCTCCGAAAATCGCGGTCGAGCCGCGTTTTATTAACCGATTCTTAACGTTCGAGCGATTCTGCGTCAACATTCTGCGGCAGAATGGTAAATCTCTACAGGATTTGCTGTGGGGAAGCTCATGTTGAGAGGCAAACCGGGCAATCCCTCAATATACAGAACCAAAATATTTGGTGTACGCATGCCGATCATATCCGCCGCACGCGCGCCCGCCGAACGGATCACCGCTTACCCCAGATGCAATCATGAGAAGAGTTATGAGCGAGTCATGTCGCAGAGCGACCGAAACCGGTACCAGCTCGCGTCGCCGAAAGCCTCAGCGCCATCCCCAGCTCAGGTGAACCGTCGCGGGCAGATTGGTTGCGGGCAGCGACAACATGCTGCCCGCGGCTGAAATCAAAAATCCAGGTTTTCCACGCTCAGTGCGTTTTTCTGGATGAACTCGCGCCGGGGTTCGACGACGTCACCCATCAGCTTGGTGAAGAGATCATCCGCCTCAACCATGTCTTCGACGCGGACCTGCAACAGGGTGCGCGCATCAGGGTCCAGCGTTGTCTCCCACAGCTGGTCGGGGTTCATCTCACCCAGACCTTTGTAACGCTGCAGCGCAAGACCTTTTTCGCCCTCTTCAAGAATGGCTTTCAACAGGCCAAGCGGGCCGTGAATCGCCTGACTGCGGTCGCGCCGGACGAGGGTCGCCGCAGCCCCGTAGATTTCCTGCAAGCTATTGGTAAAGCTGCCGGTTTTCCGGGCCTCGCCGGAGCGCAACATAGGGCCGTCCAGGGTGCGCAGCTCCTCAACCCCGCGCAGGATTCGTGACAGGCGAATGCCGTGATCCTGTGTGATCCGCCCACGCCAGCCACGTTCATATTCCAACGCAATCAGGTCCAGACGCTGCGCCACCTTATCAGCGACGCCCTGCAGATCAGCATCAACAGCACCGGGTACAAAGGCGCCGGCAACCGCGGCCTGCTCAAGAATATGACGCGGGTAATGGGTGGGGAAGGCGTCCAGAACACGCTTGAGCTGACGCGCCTCATCGACAACACGGGCAAGATCCTGACCTACCAGTTCCTCGCCGCTGCCCAGTTTCAGCACCGCCCCGTCGACGCCCTGATTGATCAGATATTCATCAAGGGCGGCCTGATCCTTGAGGTAGACCTCCGATTTGCCGCGCGACACCTTATATAGCGGCGGCTGCGCGATATAGAGATACCCGCCTTCGATCAGCTCCGGCATCTGGCGATAGAAGAACGTGAGCAACAGGGTTCGGATGTGGGCGCCATCGACGTCTGCGTCAGTCATGATGACGATCTTGTGGTAACGCAGCTTCTCGATGTTGAACTCATCCCGGCCAATGCCGGTGCCCAGAGCCATCACCAAGTTGCCGATTTCCTGACTGCCAAGCATCCGGTCAAAACGCGCACGCTCCACGTTCAGAATCTTACCCCGCAGAGGCAGGATCGCCTGGGTCATCCGGTCGCGCCCGGTCTGGGCGGAGCCACCGGCGGAGTCCCCCTCCACCAGGAAGACTTCGGTTTTGGATGGATCTTTCTCCGAGCAGTCTTTCAATTTGCCGGCCAGATAATTCACATCCATCGCCGTCTTGCGGCGGGTCAGCTCGCGCGCCTTGCGGGCGGCCTCCCGTGCGAGGGCGGCTTCGATAATCTTGCCGACGATCTGCTTGGCCTGATTTGGGTTCTCCTCAAACCACTCCGCCAGCTTTTCGTTGACCAGGCTTTCGACCACCGGTCGCACCTCGGAGGAGACCAGTTTGTCCTTGGTTTGGCTTGAGAATTTCGGATCAGGCACCTTCACCGACAGCACGCAGGTCAGCCCCTCGCGGGCGTCATCCCCGGTAAAGGAGACCTTCTCCTTCTTGGCGATGCCGGAGGATTGCGCGTAGTTGTTGATGGTGCGGGTCAGCGCACCGCGAAAGCCCGCAACATGGGTGCCGCCGTCCCGCTGCGGGATGTTGTTGGTAAAGGGCAGCACCGTTTCATGATAGCTGTCGTTCCACCACATCGCGACCTCGACCCCGATGTCGTCCTTGTCGCCGGTGATATAGATCGGCGCCTCCATCACGGGCGACTTCGACCGATCAAGATATTTGACGAATTCCTTGACGCCACCCTCGTAGAACAGCTCCACCTCCAGCCGTTCGGCCGGACGCTCGTCAATCAGGATGATCCGCACGCCTGAGTTCAGGAATGCCAGTTCACGCAGGCGTTTTTCCAGCGTCTCGAACGAATACTCGAGATTGGAGAACGTATCGGTAGACGCGAGAAAGCGCACCTCGGTACCGGTCTGATCACCACATTCGCCAACAACTTTCAGGTGTTCAGCCGTATCGCCACGCTCAAACCGCGCGACATGTTCCTTGCCATCGCGCCAGATGCGCAACTCCAGCCAATCTGACAGCGCGTTCACCACAGAAACGCCCACGCCGTGAAGGCCGCCAGAAACCTTGTAGGAGTTGCTGTCAAACTTACCGCCAGCATGGAGCTGGGTCATGATGACCTCAGCCGCTGAAACGCCTTCTTCTTCATGAATCCCAACCGGAATCCCGCGCCCGTTGTCGTTCACCGAGACGCTGGAATCGGCGTGAATTTTCACGACCACCCGGTCCGCGTGACCGGCCAGCGCCTCGTCGATGCCATTGTCGACAACCTCATACACCATATGGTGCAGCCCCGACCCATCGTCGGTGTCCCCGATATACATGCCGGGGCGTTTGCGAACCGCCTCCAAGCCTTTGAGAACTTTGATGGAATCCGCGCCATAGTCTGCGGGGGCCTGCTCGTTTCCGGACATTCACATCTTCCTGTCTTTGCTTCAGGATTTTATACGAAGTCTGGCCGGGAATGTCACGCGCAAGCCCCTTTTTTTCTTGGTGGAATCAGGCTGCTCTGGCGCCTAGGTCCGCGACCTTGCGCTGCCAGGAAAGGACGGTCTTCTCCGCAGCATCTGTTGCCGGTGCAAAAGACGAGAAGCGCGTCGGTTTGATCCCGACAAATCCCAGGATCTGACTGCTGATAATCCGCTTGATCGCATTGCCGTAGATCAGCCGCAGCCAGAGCGCGGGCGTGTCAGACGTCAGCAATACCCGCGCTGTCTTGCCGGTGAGCATCGGCGCAGGCAGCCCCAGGACATTGACGTTGCGGGTATCAAACGCGCGGCCCGGCAAGAGTGCGCGGTCAAAGACGCCTTTCAGCTTTGCCGGTATCGCGCCCCACCACATAGGTGTCGCCATCACAACGTGATCAGCCCATTCCAGATCGGTGAGAAAAGCTGCGAGATCCGGTTCCAACGGTTTTACATTCTTGTATCCCGTCTGCCCGTAATCGATATCAAATTGCATGGACGACAGGTCATGGTAGCGCACCTGATGGCCGCCTGCCTCTGCCGCCGCTTGATAGGTCTGACAAAGCGACTGGGACAGCGAACTGGGCGCCGGGTGACCGTTGAGGATGATGATTTTTCGCGTGGACATAGGGACCTCCGAATCTTAAAAGTGACTGAGGTCAACTTATTGAGAAAATGACCATGGTCAATAAATTAATTGACCATGGTCATATTTATGAGAGGTCATCATGTCCCGCGCTCCGCAACAACGCCGACTGGAAACCCGCGCCCGCCTGCTGGAGGTGGCTGCCGCGCAAATCACCGCATCGGGCTATAGCGGTTTGAGAGTAGAGGATGTGGTTGCAGAAGCCGGGGTCGCAAAGGGCACGTTATTTTCGCATTTCGGCGACAAAAATGGCCTACTCGCTGCGGTGATCGGCCCCCGGATCATGGCGGTTTTGGACGAGACTGAAGCCTTGCCCGCGCCGCAGACGCTGGAGGAGGTGATTGACCGACTGCTGCCTGTGGTGCAGTTCGTGGCGCAGGACCGGGTGATTTTCGATCTGCTGCTGCGCTACTCAGGCACCACGGGCACCGAAACCGATGCGGTCATCGCACAGAGTTTTTGCCGCCAGACCTCGCTCTGGTCCGGTTGGGTCACCGAGCTGCAGAACACCGGCACGCTGCGTCAGGATCAGTCAGCTGACGTGCTGGCCGAGGGGATGCAGGCCTTCCTGAATCATATATTGGCCCTGTCATTCTGCGCCGCACATGATGCCCCCGGCGACTTCCGCAAGGATCTTCTGACTTATCTCAGCCCATGGCTGGTGCTGCCATCCGGGGCGTAGGAACCGGTGCAAACCTCAAACGAAGGGGATCAGACACCCAACCCCGATCAGCAGGCACCCCGACACGATATTGATCCGGCGCACTGTCGCCGGGGATGTGATGTGCCAACGCACCCGGTGGACCAGACCCGCCATGCACAGGTTCCCCGCCAGAGGCACCAGAAAAGACAGCACCACAATGGCGAGGATATCGAGATGGGTGACAGCTGTCAGATCAAAGAACCCCGGTAGCACCCCCATGTAGAACAGGATCGCCTTCGGATTGCCCAGAATGACCGCGATACCGGCGATGAAACCGGCCCATAACCCCGGACGGGTCAGCGCGCTATTGGCCTCAATCCGGGCATCGGCGTGCCGCAGCAACATCCCTCCCATGAACAGGAACATCGCACTGGCGACCCAGCGCAGCACCTCCATCAGGCCGGTGACCTCTGATACAATCCAGGACACGCCCGCCACCGCCACCAGCGGCCAGAGAATATCACCGCAGGCCACGCCCAAGGCCAGCGGCCAGGCCGCGGGAAAGCCGCCCGACATCGCCCGCGCCATCACCGCCAGCCAAACCGGCCCCGGCGTTAGAAACAACACAAATAACCCACCTGCATAGAGAGTCAGATCCCAGGCAGACACGCTCATCCCGCCACCACTTCGGAGCCTGTGGCGCCGTCCTCAACGGTGAGCATCTGCGCTCTGCCGTCAAATTCATCGAACAATTCGGGGCCGGTGCCCGTCATCCAGGCCTGTGCTCCAAGCGTCACGATCTCCTGGTAGAGCGCGGCCCTGCGAGTCACGTCCAGATGCGCCGAAACCTCGTCCAGCAGCAGAATTGGTGGTGCGCCGCCTTCTGCGATCAACGCCCGTGCATTGGCAAGAATCAGCGACACCAGCAGCGCCTTCTGTTCCCCGGTGGAGCAATCGCGCGCAGGCACGCCCTTGGCCTGATAGGTGCCCAGAAGATCCGTGCGGTGCGGCCCCAGCAGGGTACGCCCAGCCGCCAGATCGCGAAACCGACCCTCCTCAAAGGCTTCCTGCAGATCTGCTGCGGTATCCGGAAGCCCACCGTCGGATTGGATCAGTTCCAGTTCAGCCGCGGGAAAGGCCGTTTCGGCAGCCTCCTGCGCCATGCGCAGACGATCCACCGCTGCAGTGCGCGCCGCGTGGATGCGATGGCCGCTTTCGGCCATCTGCGTTTCCAAGACCCGGTACCAGGCAGCATCGCGGATCTGTTCCTTCAGCAGGCGATTGCGCTCCCGCATGGCCTTTTCATAGAGCAACGTCGCCTCGGCATGGCCGGGATCGAAACTCAGCACGATGCGGTCGAGAAACCGCCGCCGCCCTTCGGCCGCCTCGATCCACAACCGATCCATCGCGGGAATCAGCCAGACGACGCGGCAGATCTGCCCCAGATCAATCTGGCTGGCGGCTTTATTGTCGATCTTGACCTGACGCGCCTTGCCCGCTTCCGACCAGGTTTCCACCTCATAGCTCTGCCGCGCGGCGGTCAGCTGGCCCTTCAGCTTCCAGCCAAGAGCCTCAGGCCGACGCGCCATATCAGCAGCGCTGGCACGGCGCAGACCGCGACCGGGGGAAAACAGCGATACCGCCTCAAGAATATTCGTCTTGCCCGCGCCATTGGCACCATGGATGGCCACAGGGCGACCGTCCAAATGCAAATCCGCCCGCAGATGCGAGCGGAAGTGCGACAGTGTCAGGGTCGTCAACGCCAGCATAAGGCGGGATCCCGTGTCATCTTTCCAAAAATACTCAAATTCCCCCGCCCGGCGGACAGTTCAGACGCCAAGAGGGGCAAGCGCACCGTCCGGCAGATCACACCCGCATCGGCATGACGACATAAACCGCGCTTTCGTCGCTGCCTTCCCGCATCAGAGTCGGGTCACCGGATGAATTGAACATGAAGACCGCATTTTCACGATCAACCTGATTGGCGATCTCAAGCAGATATTTTGCGTTGAAACCGATCTCCAGCCGCTCGTCCCGATAGGCCACTGCCAGCTCTTCCTCAGCGGCACCGCTGTCGGGTGCGTTGACAGAAAGGATCAGCCGATCCTCGTCCAGCTGCAGCTTCACCGCGCGCGACCGTTCGGAGGACACGGTTGCGACCCGGTCCACAGCGCGGGCAAATTCGGAAGCGTCCACTTCCAGACGGCGGGTGTTGCCTGCCGGGATGACCCGCGTGTAGTCGGGGAAGGTGCCGTCGATCACCTTCGAGGTCAGGGTGATATTGGGCGTGGCAAAGCGCACTTTGGTCTCCGAGACAGAAACGGCAATGTCCATCTCATCGTCGTCCAGCAGCTTACGCAGCTCGCCCACGGTTTTGCGCGGCACGATCACACCGGGCATATCCTCGGCACCCATCGGCAGATTGGCATCAATCCGCGCCAGCCGGTGACCGTCGGTGGCGACACAGCGCAGCGCCTTGCCGCCTTCGACACCATCCGCGACATGCATATAGACACCGTTCAGATAGTAGCGGGTCTCCTCGGTGGAGATGGCGAATTTCGACTTGTCAAACAGCCGCTGCAGGACGGCTGCATTGGCGGTGAAGTTGGAGTGATATTCGGAAGAGGCCATCACCGGAAAATCTTCACGCGGCAGGGTGGCCAGCGAGAAGTTCGAGCGGCCGGCCTCCACTGTCAGGCGGCCACTGGCGGCATCTGCAGTCAGGGTGACCAGCGCGCCATCGGGCAGTTTGCGCACAATCTCATGCAGGGTGGTGGCGGCAACGGTGGTGGCGCCTGCGCGTTCGACCTGGGCCGGGGCCTTGTCGACCACCTCGATATCCAGATCGGTGGCGCGGAACTGAACAGTGTCCCCTTCGGCCTCAATCAGCACATTTGCCAGGATCGGAATGGTGTTGCGGCGCTCAACCACTGACTGGGCCTGAGCCACAGCTTTCAACAGGGTGCCGCGTTCGATGCTGATCTTCATGTCCCTAAGTCCTCTAACGTCTGGCCGGGAGAAGCAACGTAACGCTTTACCCCTTCGGCACAAGGCTTTTTATGGATTTGTCCAAGGGATTGTGCGCAGCGTCAAGGGCGGATGCCCCCTTGTCCGATTTATCCCCGGTAAACGTGGCTCTCCGGCATGGTTTGCCCGCAACCACCCGATTTGTGTCATTCCGCAATCCCATTGGCCCAGAGGGCAAAAGACCCCGGACTGGCCGGGGTCATGCGGGACTTTTGGGGATGCCAGCTGACGATGCGTCAGGGCAAAAATCGGCGACTGACACCGAGAGATGTCAGGCCTCCAGCGAGCGGCGCAGCATTTCGACATCTTCGGCGATCTGGCCGTCGATTGTCTTCAGCTCTTCGATACGACGCACGCCGTGCATCACGGTGGTGTGGTCACGCCCACCAAACCGACGACCGATTTCCGGCAGGCTGCGGCTGGTCAGCTGCTTACACAGATACATCGCCACCTGACGCGGACGCGCATAAGAGCGCAGGCGTTTGGGGCCGATGATGTCGGACATGCGGATGTTGTAATACTCGGACACCTTGCGCTGGATCTCCTCGACGGTGATCTTACGCTCAGACGCGCGCAGCACATCCGCCAGACAATCCTGGGTCAGCTCCATGTCGATCTCACGACCAACGAGCGATGCAAAGGCAAACAGACGGGTCAGCGCACCTTCGAGAACACGAACATTGGTCGAAATGCGGTGGGCCAGGAATTCCAGCACACCATCCGCAATCCGCAGATCCGGGTAGGTCTGCATCTGCTGCGCCACTTTGGACTGCAGGATGCCCAGACGCAGCTCATAATCCGTTGGGTGAAGATCGACCACCAGACCACATTGCAGACGTGACCGAACGCGGTCTTCCAGATCCTTGATCTCCCCCGGAGCGCGATCGGCGGAAATGATGATCTGCTTGTTCTGATCCACCAGCGCGTTGAAGGTGTGGAAGAACTCTTCCTGGGTGCTGTCCTTGCCGGCAATAAACTGAACGTCGTCGACCATCAGCACATCCACGGAGCGGAACAGATGTTTGAAATCCATCATCTTGCGTTCGCGCAGCGCCTGCACAAAGCGGTACATGAACTGTTCTGCAGAGAGATACAGCACATTCAATTCGGGATTGCGGGCGGTCAGTTCCCAGGCAATCGCGTGCATCAGGTGGGTTTTACCCAGACCAACCCCGCCATAGAGCACCAGCGGGTTGAAGGTCACCGGCCCGCCTTCAGCGACGCGACGCGCAGCCGCATGCGCAAGCTCATTGGGCTTACCCACAACAAAGCTGTCGAAGGTGAAACGCGGATCCAGCGGTGCGGCCTGCAATGTCTCGCCCGGATCCTTTGGCGCGGCACCGTGACCTGTGGCAGCGCGGGCGCGCGGCAGATCGGTCAGCGCCTCATCATCCAGATCGAGCGGCAGGTCATCAGCAGCACCTGCGGTGTCGACAGCGGTCGGACGTGCAGCTGTATTGGCTGCAACCCTAAAGGCCAGCCGCTGCACCGGTTCACCGGACATGTTCAGTTCATGCAGGATCAGGTCAGCAAAGTTCTGGCTGACATAATTGCCCATGAAGTTTGTCGGTACGTTGAAAATGGCAACACCATTCTCCACGCAGGTAAACTCCAGAGGTTCGATCCAAGTCGTAAAGTTATTTTGCCCCACGGTTTTCAACAAACGCTGTCTCAACCGGCCCCAGTTCTCTTCCGTCATTCTGCGCCTCACGCGTCCCAATAGCATCGGCCCTTATTTGGCCTCTTGTTTCATCCCCAGCCTGGCCCAAAACCCAGACGACGTTCACGCACAGCGGATGTGTGTACTGACCCGCAACCGGAGCAGCACTGCCTCGCAGAAGGCAAAGTTTGGGGTCGCGTTTACATCAACCGGCAAGCAAGTTTGCGGCGGTCGAATAGACGAACCAAATACATACACAATTGGAACAGGCCTGCCGTCTGGATGACTCCAGAAACACAGCAGGAGCGTGGTGCACGGCGCATTGAAATGCCTGTGTACCAGCGCAATCAGCGCCCTTGAGTCCCATCAAGGATGCTATAGCAGCCTGTCCCCCCAGCGAGTGAATCGCTGTAACAGTGGTAGCAATTCGGAAGGGGTCGCAGCAATGAAACTATGATGTTGACTCAGGGATTGGTCACAAAGAATCCCCTGTGCCCGCCGAGGTCGCATCAGCTGTGACCAAAATGCAAAAGGCGCCGCGGAACGCGACGCCTTTGTATTTTTTACGGCTTGTCGGGGGAGCGCTCAGCGCGGGTGCAATGGAATCAGCCGCTCCCTCGAATACCCCGTTTTAACCCAGCGCTTTGACGCGGGCGGTCAGACGGGAGATTTTCCGCGATGCAGTGTTCTTGTGGTAGACGCCTTTGGTCACGCCACGCATCAGTTCGGGCTGAGCAGCGCGCACAGCTTCTGCTGCTGCTTCTTTGTCGCCGGAAGCGATAGCTTCTTCAGCTTTACGCAGGAAGGTACGGATGCGCGAACGACGGGCTTTGTTGACAGCAAAGCGTTTCTCGTTCTGACGGGCGCGCTTTTTTGCCTGAGGCGAATTTGCCATGGTGTAGGACCTAACTTTGGTTTCGTGTTTTCAATAGGCGCAATGCCAGCCGAACCCGGATCCGATCCACCGGTGTGATTCTAGCCAAGCGGGCTGCACGCGCATGTATGGCGGCGGGTAGTAACGTCAAACCCCGAGGAATGCAAGTCATGTCGGAGCTGCTCGCCCTTCCCGGTTCCCGCACGCTGCCGCGGTACCAACGGAAAACGGGCAGACGCCAGCGCCTGCCCGTTTCATATCTCGGAAAGAGACGCCGCAGATTGCGTCGCCACAGCCTGTGAACAGGCTTACTTGTCGCGGAACTGAGCTTCGCGCTTTTCCAAGAAGGCGGCCATGCCCTCTTTCTGATCCTCAGTGGCAAACATTGAGTGAAAAACGCGGCGTTCAAACAGCAGCCCTTCGCTCAGCGGCAACTCATAGCTGCGATTCACGGTTTCTTTCACTGCCATCGCTGTTAGCAGGGATTTCTCAGCAATTTTATGCGCCGCTGCGGTGGCTTCATCCAACAACTTCTTGGCGGGCACCACACGAGACACCAGCCCTGCGCGCTCGGCCTCTTCAGCGGTCATGAAACGACCGGTCAGGTTCATATCCATGGATTTCGACTTCCCGACAAAGCGGGTCAGGCGTTGGGTGCCGCCGATACCAGCAATCACGCCAAGATTGATCTCGGGCTGGCCGAATTTGGCGGTATCTGCGGCAATGATGAAATCGCAAAGCATCGCCAGCTCACATCCGCCGCCAAGCGCGTAGCCTGCCACGGCTGCAATGATCGGCTTGCGGATCGCGCTGATGCGGTCATTCACACCAGCAAACAGATTGGTTGAGAACACTTCGGTAAAGCTCTTTTCCGACATCTCCTTGATATCGGCGCCTGCGGCGAAGGCCTTCTCCGACCCGGTCAGGATGATGCAGCGCACCTTGTCGCTGGCGTCTGCCTCTTCCAGGGCAGTGCAAAGCTCACTCAAAAGCTCGGAATTGAGCGCGTTCAACGCTTCGGGCCGGTTCAGTTTAATTTGGCAAACGTGGTCCTGCACTTCGACGTTGATCGTCTCATAGGCCATGATAGTCGCTTTCGGTTGTTCCGTTCAGGGAAGAGTCATTATCACGCGACACATCGCATTCAAGCTATCTTTGGCATTTGCCACAGTAGAAGGAAGAGCGCCCCGACTGGGTGATCCGACCTATGGTACCATCGCATCCCGCCCGTCGGCAGGGCGCTCCCTCACGGCCATAGACATCAAAGCTGTGCTGGAAATATCCAAGTTCTCCATCAGCTTGGCGGAAATCCTTCAGTGATGAACCACCCGCCTTGATGGCATCCGTCAGCACGTCCTTGATGATCGGAACCAAGGCGCCAACCCGCTGCGCGGCGATCTGCCCGGCCTTGCGTTTGGGCGATATTCCCGCACGGAAGAGCGCCTCGCAGACATAGATATTGCCAAGACCCGCGATGATTCCCTGATCCAGAAGCGCCGATTTCACCGGCGTATTGCGCCCCTTGAAGGCCGCGATCAGGTGTTCTTCGTGAAAGCTGTTGCCAAGCGGTTCCGGCCCGAGAACCGCCAGAAGCTTGTGCTGATCCGCAGTGGCCGTCTCAAGCAGGTCCATAGCGCCAAAGCGGCGCGGATCGTTGAAGGTGATGCGCGCACCATTGTCCATGTCGAACACCACATGGTCGTGTTTCTGCGCCTGCGGGTGATCATGAACGAACTGGCCCAGAGGATCACCAGACACGGTCATGCGTCCCGACATGCCAAGATGCACCAGCAGCGTCTCGCCGCTGTCCAGATCGGCCAGGATGTATTTGGAGCGCCGTCGCAGCGCGGTGACACGGCGCCCGGTCAGCCGTTCGGCCATACGTTCGGGAAAAGGCCAGCGCAGATCTGGTCGATTGATGGCAGCCTTTTCGATCACCGCCCCCTCCATCGCAGGGGACAATCCGCGGCGCACCGTCTCGACCTCGGGCAATTCTGGCATTACATCCCTCCTGACACATTGCACCAACATGGGGCCGAAGGGCCGCATTGTAACGCCCTCTCAGCGCCCTATAACTGGGGCGACACACAACAAACGGCAAGCCGCATGACCCAGAGATCTGAAGATACCACCCATTTCGGGTTTGAAACCGTGCCCGAGTCGGAAAAGGCGGGGCGCGTGCAGGGCGTATTCAACTCAGTCGCGTCAAAATATGACGTGATGAATGACGTCATGAGCATGGGCATCCACAGGCTCTGGAAAGACGCGATGATGGACTGGCTGTCACCGCGCCCCGGTCAGCGCCTTCTGGATGTGGCCGGTGGGACCGGCGATATCTCGTTCCGATTCCTGAAGCGCGCGGGCTATGGCCATTCCACCGTACTGGATCTGACCGCGCCAATGCTGGAAGAGGGCCGCAAACGGGCTGAGGCCGCACAGATGGCCGACAGTCTGGACTGGGTCACCGGCGATGCCATGGCGCTGCCGTTCAAGGACAATACCTTTGACGTCTACACCATCTCCTTTGGCATTCGGAACGTCACCCGCCCTCAGGAAGCGCTGAATGAGGCTTACCGGGTGCTGAAACCCGGCGGGCGGCTGATGGTGCTGGAATTCAGCCAACTGCCAAACCCGGCAATGCAGAAGGCCTATGACCTCTATTCCTTCAATGTGATTCCCCGCATGGGTCAGATGATCGCCAACGACTATGACAGCTATCAATATCTGGTCGAATCGATCCGTAATTTCCCGAATCAGGACACGTTCCTATCGATGCTGCGCGAAGCCGGGTTTGCCAACGCAAAATACCGCAACCTGTCGCTGGGCATCGCGGCGTTGCACTCCGGCTGGAAGATCTGAACCATGCGTGGCCCCCACAATATTATCCGCCTGATCCGCACAGGCGCCACATTCGAGCGCACGGGCGCCATGAATGTCGTACTGGATGCGTTTGAAGCGCCAAAACCCCTGCGCATTCTGGCCCGCACCCTTGGCTGGCCCTTCAAATGGCTAGGCTACAAGGGCGACCCCAATATGCCACCGGCCACGCGCGCGCTGACGGCGCTGGGGCCGGCCTACATCAAATTTGGACAGGTCCTGTCGACGCGGCCCGATGTGGTGGGCGATGATCTGGCGCTGCAATTGCGCGTGCTACAGGACAAGCTACCGCCGTTTTCGCGTGCGGAAGCCATGGCGCAGGTCGAGCAGGAACTGGGTCAGCCGGTCGAGCAGATCTATTCCGAGTTCAGCGAACCGATCGCCGCCGCCTCCATCGCGCAGGTCCACCGGGCGCGTCTGGTCGACAACGAACGCGAAGTTGCGGTGAAGGTTCTGCGCCCCGGCATCGAGCGCGCGTTTCGCAAAGATGTGGACGCGTTCTACTTTGCGGCACGCATTGCCGATCTCTTTGCCCCCGGCGCGCGGCGATTGAAGCCGATGGACGTGATCAAACATTTCGACGGGGTTGTGCAAGGAGAGCTGGATCTGCGATTGGAAAGTGCGGCCGCCTCCGAGTTTGCCGCCAATACCAAGGACGACACCGGGTTTCAGCTGCCCCAGATTCTGTGGAATCACTCCGCTCGCCGCGTGATGACACTGGGCTGGGCCGACGGGTTACCGCTGGGTGACAATGCCGCGCTGGATGCCGCGGGGCATGACCGTCGGGTGCTGGCGGAGCGTGTACTCTCGTTGTTTCTGCGCCATGCGCTGCGCGATGGCTATTTCCATGCGGACATGCATCAGGGCAACCTGAAAGTCGCGGCCAATGGCGATATCATCGCTTATGATTTTGGCATCATGGGGCATATCGACGAATACACCCGCCGGGTCTACGCCGAGATTCTCTTTGGCTTCATCAAACGGGACTACAAGCGTGTCGCCGAGGTTCATTTTGAGGCCGGATATGTGCCTGCCGACCGCGATGTCGATGAATTTGCCCGCGCCCTGCGCGCGGTGGGGGAACCGATCTTTGGCATGGATGCCACCCATATCTCCATGGGGCGGTTGCTCAATTACCTGTTTGAAGTGACCGAGCGCTTTGGCATGGAAACCCGGACAGAACTGATCCTGCTGCAGCGCACCATGGTAGTGGTGGAAGGTGTGGCGCGGTCACTGGACCCCCATATCAACATCTGGGATTCGGCCCGCCCCGTGGTGGAGGATTACATCAAGAAATCCATCGGTCCCCGGGCAATCGTCAATGATTTGATGAGCACGGCCAAGGTGATGGCCCGTTTTGGTCCGCGTCTGCCCGCGCTTGTGGAACAGGCGTTGATCGCCCAGACCCATGACACCGATGACCGCAACCGCCGGTCCGGCAAGACTGGCTGGGTGCTGCCGGGTCTCTGCGGTCTGGGGCTGGGGATGGCGATTGCTGTTGCTGCAGCCGCCTTCAGCTAGACCCATCAGCGCAGGCGGTTGAGCACCGAAAGCGACGGATAGCCGTCCGGGGTCAGCCCCATGGCCAGCTGATAAGCGCGCAGGGCGGCGCGGGTCTTCGGCCCGATCCGCCCGTCCGCACCGCCGGTACCATAGCCCGCGCCAGTCAGCCGCTGCTGTAACTCGCGCCGTTCTTTAGAGGTCAGGGGGCGGCTGTCCTGCGGCCAGCTGGCGTGGATCGGTCCCGCGCCACGCAACCGGTCGCTCAGGTGCCCGACACCAATCACATAGGCATCCGCTGCATTGTATCGCTCAATCACGGCAAAGTTTCTGTAAACGATGAAGGCAGCCCCCTGCGCACCGGCGGGCAGCAGTACGGCGCCCTTGCCATGATCCGGAAGGGCCTCGCCATCGGCGCGGGTCACCCCCAGCTGCCGCCAGGCCTGCGCGGATTTGGTGATTTTACGATCCGCCAGCGCGTAGTTAAACCCGGTCGGCAAGCGCACTTCCAATCCCCAGGGTTGGCCTTTGACCCAGCCGAAACGCTTCAGATAGGCGGCGGTTGATGCCAGCGCATCAGTGGGATCGTCGGACCAGATATCGCGTTTGCCATCCCCAGTGAAATCCACCGCATAGGCAAGGTAGGAGGTCGGCATGAACTGCGTATGCCCCATGGCTCCGGCCCAGCTGCCGGTCATCGCCTCCGGCGTCACGTCACCCGCCTGAAGGATCTGCAAGGCTGCGATCAGCTGGCTTTCAAAAAACGCAGCGCGCCGTCCATCAAAGGCCAGCGTCGCCAGCGACCGGATGATATCGCGCTCCCCCCGAAAGGTGCCGTAGTTGCTCTCCATGCCCCAGACTGCCGCGACAACCTCCCTGTCGACGCCATATGTGGCTTCGATGCGGGCCAACGGCTGGGCGTGCTCGCGCAGGGCAGCCTGTCCGTTGTCAATGCGCGCGTCGGACACGGCACGCTCCAGATAGGTCCAGATCGGAGTTACGAACTCCGATTGGTTGCCATCACGCTGTACTATCTTCGGATCGAATTTCAGACCTGCGAGCGCCCGGTCCAGCGTAGCCTGCGACAGTCCGTCAGCCCGGGCGCGGGCGCGGAACGCGGTGATCCAGGCCTCAAAGGCGCGCTGCGTGGCCGGGGAGGCCCGAGGCTCCTCAGGTGTGGGGGTCTGTTGCGCCGGGCGTATCCGTGGCCGCAATGGGGTCGCTGCCACGCCCGATGGCGTCACCGGGCGGGCGGTTGGGCGCAAGGACACCTGCGGCGGTTGCGATGCCGCAATCTCCACAAGCGGTCCAGCGGCTGTGGGCAAAGGATTGGCTGCAACGCTGGCATCGGTCGCCACGAGGGCCGCAAACATCGCTGCTGTCAGGGCTATGTGCCTGCGGGCGCCAAGATCATACTGCATCTTACACCTCATTTTTATCTGCTCTGCCTCAGTCTACCCGCATCCCTGCCTCGCTCAAAGCAGTGGCGCGCCGATGTGCGGAGGCTTGCCGACGTATCAGAAACACCGCGCTACCCCTCGGGCGCATCAGGCTCCACGTCGGTCTGCGGCGCGCAGGCTGCACGATCAGCGCGCATCTGAGCCAGCGCATCCCGCAGCATCGGCACCCGGTGGGGACGAAAACTGACGTCTGTGGCCTCAAACCCCGCAATCCGGTCAACGCGAAATACCCGCACGTCATCTCGCAATCCGCACCAGGCGATCAGCACGGTGGAGCGATCAAAATAGACCAAGCCAAGGGGCTTGACCTGTCGCTGAGTGACGGCACCCTTGGCATCGCAATAATCCAGTCGTACCTCGACCTCATCCCAAGTCGCACGGCGCAGGTCGGCCAGGGCGATCCCCGGCGGTTGTGGACGCTGAAACCGATAGGCAGACAACACCGCATGTCGCAGCCGATGAGCCTGACGATTGGGCAGCCGCGCCTGCAGCTTGCGCAAGGCCTCGACGGCGGCGTCGGCCAGTTCTGGATCACCAATCTGCTGCACCTCACGAAGGCCAAGAACCAGCGCCTCCAGCTCAGTGTCGCGAAACCCCATGGGCGGCAGCGCATTGTCCTCAATCAGGGTGAAGCCATAGCCTGCCTCGCCGTCGATAATCGCTCCCATCTCGCGCAGGGTAGCGATATCGCGGTGAACACTTCGGGAAGAAATACCAAGGTCCTGCGCCAGTTTAGCGGCGGTGTGAGGACCACCGCCCTGACGCAGCAGCTGCATAACCTGAAAAAGACGATGAGATCGGGACATGGCCCCATCATCTCTATCCCTGATGACAGTTTCTGTCATCAGTAACCTCTAAAACAGGGTAACGCATCTTCCAGGAGCCAGATTAATATGACCCGCCCCTTTGCCAGCGCTGAAATTTCTGCCGTTTTTGATCAGGCGCCACCGGGCACGCGGGAAGGCCTGTTGCGATTGCGCGCGCTGATCTTTGATGTGGCTGAAAGCGATCCGGATGTCGGGCCGGTCACGGAGACCCTGAAATGGGGGCAGCCCTCCTATGTCGCGGCGCGCGCCGGGCTGGGCACCCCACTGCGTCTGGGCCGGTCCAATCAGGCGCGATTTGCGTTGTTGGTTCACTGCCAAAGCCGGGTAATCGACAATTTTGCCAATCGTTTTCCGGCTTGGGACAGATTCGACGGAACCCGTGGCGTCCTGTTCAACCGTGTCGAGGAGGTGGAACCTCTGCGCCACGGCTGGCTGATCCGCCACGCATTGACCTATCACAAATCCAAGTCTGCTGCGGACCGGGCCCGCAGGGACCCGGACCGGTTCAACTAGGGCTGCAAGGCGCAGTCAAATCAGCTGCGGCGCTTGCGTTCCACCTTGCGCTTGATCTTGCTGCGCTTGGCCTTTGCCTTGGCGGATTTGCGTTTCACGGATCGACCCGCCGGGCTGCGCCGCCCGCCACCGCCGCCCGCTGGCATCGGTTTGTCCTCGATCGACAGCAATTCCAGTTCCAGCCCTCCGGTCACCGGAGTGGCCTGTGCCAGACGCACCTTCACCCGCTGGCCGATGGCGATGATCAGGCCGGTGTCCGCTCCCATCAGGGTTCCGGCCTCGGCATCGAAATGGAAAAACTCCCGCCCGATAGAGCGCACCGGCACCAGACCATCGGCCCCGGTCTCATCCAGTTTCACAAAGGCGCCAAAGCGGGCAATGCCGCTGATACGCCCCTCAAATTCATTGCCGACCCGTTCCGCCAGATAGGCGGCAAGATAGCGATCTGTGGTGTCCCGTTCGGCCATCATCGACCGGCGTTCGGTCTCTGAAATATGGGTGGCGGTCTGTTCGAGCCGTTCGATCTCGGCACTGTCCAGCCCGTCATCACCCCAACCATGAGCGGTGATCAACGCACGATGTACGATCAGGTCGGCATAGCGGCGGATGGGTGAGGTGAAATGTGCATAATTGCGCAAGGCCAGACCGAAATGGCCGAAGTTCTCCGGCCCATAATAGGCCTGCTGCATGGATCGCAGGGTGGAGATATTGATCAGCTCCGCATCATCGGTCCCGGCGGCCCCGTTCAGCAGCGCATTCAGGTGGCGGGTCTGCAAGACCTGCCCCTTCGCCAACGACAGACCGGCGGCACGGGCGGTCTCACGCAACGCTTCCAGCTTCTCCGGTGCCGGTTCCTCATGCACGCGGAACAACAACGGCGTGCGTTTCTTGATCAGGGTTTCCGCGGCTGCCACATTGGCCAGCACCATGAATTCCTCAATCAGCTTATGCGCGTCCAGACGGTCGCGGAAATTCACCGAAACGACTGTGCCCTTCTCATCCAGGACGATTTTGCGTTCCGGCAGGTCCAGATCCAGCGGCTGGCGCTCTGCCCGGGCTTTGACCAACGCAGCGTAGGCGGCGTAGAGCGGCTTGATCACAGGCTCCAGGAAGGGGCCTGTGCGATCCGTTGGCGCGCCATCTATCGCCTCTTGCACCTCAGCGTAATGCAGGGACGCCGCCGATCGCATCAACCCCCGCACAAAGCGATGAGCGATTTTGTTGCCATCGGCATCAATCTGCATCCGCACCGCGACGCAGGCCCGCGGCACCCCTTCGTGCAGGCTGCACAGGTCACCTGACAACCGGTCTGGCAGCATGGGCACAACGCGATCCGGGAAATAGCTTGAATTGCCACGTTTGCGTGCCGCGCGGTCCAGCGCTGACCCCGGCTGCACATAAGCAGCGACATCGGCAATCGCGACCCAGATGACATGGCCACCGGGGTTTTTGGGATCTTCATCGGCATGGGCATAACAGGCATCGTCATGATCGCGCGCATCCGCAGGGTCGATGGTGATCAACGGCAGATCTCGCAGATCCTCACGTCCTTTCAGACCCATCGGTTTGGCGGCATCAGCCTCGGCGATGACCTCATCCGGGAAATGGTCGGGGATACCATGCTGATGAATCGCAATCAGCGACACCGCCTTGGGCGCCGATGGATCGCCCAGCCGCTCCACCACGCGGGCGCGTGGCAGGCCAAGGCGCGATTTCGGTCCGGCCTGTTCCGCCTCAACCAGTTCGCCGTCGCGCGCGCCGTGGGTGGCGTTTTCCGCAACGGCCCACTCCGTGGAGGCGGATTTGTCGATGGGCACGATACGCCCGCCTTCGTCACCCTTGCGGAAGATCCCGATCACCCGGCGCGGATTGGTGCCGATTCGGCGGATCAACCGGGCCTCGTAGTGATAATCGGCATCCTGAACCACGGTTAGGCGGGCCAGAATGCGGTCCCCCTCGCCCAGCGCGGGGTCTGATGCGCGCGGCATCACCAGCACGACAGGTTCGACCCCTTCCCCATGCCATTCCAGCGGCCGTGCAAAAAGATCGCCATCGCCATCCGGCGCTTTGATCTGCAGAACGCTGACCGGAGGCAGGCGCTCAGGGTCGCGGTAGGTCTTTTTACGCTTTTCCAGATGACCTTCGGCCTCAAGTTCTTTGAGGATCCGTTTCAGATCGATCCTGTCGGAGCCTTTGATGCCGAAAGCTTTGGCGATGTCGCGTTTGGAGGTATGGGTCGGATGGGCTGCGATCCAGTCGAGGATCTCGGCCTTGGAAGGAATACGGGTCATATGCCTGAGCTACCACGCCCAGCCCCCAAGGTCATCGTGAAAAGCGCGCCGCAGACGTCATTGCCCGGGCGCGCGCTGTTCAGGTATCAGTTTCCATATTCGATCAGCCTTGGTCGAAATAATCGCGCAGGATGCGGCCGTAAATCGACTTCAGCTGGTGGATCTGAGCAATTTCCACCCGTTCATCAACCTGATGCATCGTTTTGCCAACCAAACCCACTTCAACCACCGGGCAGTGATTTTTGACAAACCGCGCATCCGAGGTGCCGCCGGTGGTGGACAGCTCAGGTTTGCGACCGGTCTCGGCCTCGACTGCGGCGCTGACAAGATCGGACAGCGGTCCCGGCGGCGTGATGAAACTCTCGCCAGAGATTTTGATCTCAACCCCGATATCAACATCGAAATCGCTTGCGACACGCGCCGCTTCTGCGCGCAGCCAATCGCTGAGCGCCGCGCCGGAATGAGCATCGTTGAAGCGGATATTGACCGTGGACCGCGCCTGCGCCGGGATGACATTGGTCGCCGGGTTGCCGGTATCAATGGTCACCACCGCAAGGGTGGAGGCATCAAAATGATCCGTGCCCTGATCCAACTCGTGGCTGGCAAGGCGGTCCATCAGGCGCACCATGGCATTGAGCGGGTTCTTGGCGCGGTGGGGATAGGCCGAATGACCCTGCACGCCGGTGACCGTGAACCAGGCAGACAGCGACCCGCGACGTCCGATCTTGATCATCTCCCCCATCTCATTGGGGCAGGTCGGCTCTCCCACCAGGCAGACGTCCATCTGCTCTCCCACGCGATCCATATGGTCTAGCAACGCGGTGGTGCCATCGATGGCATCACCTTCTTCGTCGCCAGTGATGGTCAGAAGAATGGCCCCCTCAGGCGGTGCGGTCTGCACCAGATCAACAGCCGCAGCCACAAAGGCGGCAACGCCGGATTTCATATCCGTCGCCCCCCGCCCATAGAGAAAGCCGTCTTTCTCCTCAGCACCAAAAGGGTCAACGGTCCAGGCATCCGTGTCACCGACCGGCACCACATCGGTATGGCCGTTGAAGCCCATGGTGCGGGGATGGCCCTTGTCACCCCAACGGGCGATCAGGTTGCTGACCTCGCCACGATCCACACGGGTGCAGGTGAAACCAGCCGCACTCAGCACCTTGTCCAGCAGGACCAGCGCTCCGCCCTCCTGCGGCGTGACAGAGGCACAGCGGATCAAATCGGCGGTCAGCTGTTGCGGGTCGAGTGGCGAATGCGTCATTTGGATCCTCCGGATATGGGCCGCACGTCTCTGGCCCTGGTCTGCGACCACTGGCTACCCCGGTTCGGGCCATGGTGCAAACCTCCACGCCGGGGGCGATCCCATAAGGCCGCCCCGCCGCGCGTCTACCTACGGAGCAAGGCGCCCGTTTGTGGCGTAAATGCCGCGCAGACCTGCATTGTTCCGCCGTCACCCCTTGGTCAACCAGACAAGACACCGGTGAAAATGTTAACAAAAAGCTAACATACGACTCGAGGCAGAGTAGTCATGCTGGGGATCCACCGTAATAGCGGGGCCACAGCGCAGATCGAACATTGCGTGGCCCCGGCAGGGACGCGCCACCGGCAACCGCTGGTATGATGTCGTGATCTGACACATATGCTGCCTCATCGTGCAGAGGTGAGACAGAGCAATGGTTGCGGCATCCGAGCTGACATATAACATCAACGCGACTGCGGAACAGATGGCTGAGACCATCTTTGGCGATAGCGTGCGGGTGGTGAACGCGAGCTACACCGGCGATACCCGCGCCTCGGCGATCTATTCTGACGGCGATACAATCGCACCCGGAGCGACGCCCTCCGATACCGGCATCATCCTCTCCACAGGTCAGGCCAGCGCCTATACCAACTCCACCGGTGAGGCCAATCAGTCCAACAATCAGTCGACTGCCAGCAATGGTCCGAACGGCGATCCGGCCTTCAACGCGGCTGCGGGCACACGGACATTCGACGCCTCCTATCTGGATGTGACGTTTGTGCCCGACGGCTCGGTCATGACAATGCAGTTCGTCTTTGCCTCTGAGGAATACCCTGAGTATCAGGACTCGGTGTTTCAGGATTTCGTCGGCGTTTGGGTCAATGGCCAGATGGTGAACTTGGAGATCGGCAATGGCGACGCTGATCCGGGCAATGTGAACTCCGGCAATAACTCCAACATCTACCTCGACAACGCCAACGACGACTACAACACAGAAATGGACGGTCTGACCGTCACCATGACGCTGACCATGCAGGTCGATCCCGGTGTGGAAAACACCATACGGATCGGTATCGCCGATGTGTCGGACAGCAGCTACGACAGTAACCTGCTGATCGCCGCTGACTCCGCGCAGACCGAAGTGATCGCGGAAACCGACACGGTCCGCGTTGACGCCAATGGATCGCGGGTGGTCAATGTACTGGCCAATGATACCAACAACTCAGCAACAGCACTGACCATCACACATATCAACGGCACCGCCGTGGTTGCCGGAGATGTGATCACGCTGGGCACCGGCCAGCAGGTCCAGCTCAATGCAAACGGCACCTTGACCCTGGTCGGCGATGGCGATGTGGAAGACTTCGCCTTCACCTATACGGCCAGCAATGGCACCAACAGCGATGTCGGCTATGTGGAGGCAACCAGCATCCCCTGTTTCGTGGCCGGCAGCCGCCTGCTGACAGACCGGGGGTTGGTCCCTGTCGAAACCCTGCAGCCCGGTGATTTGGTCATGACCCGCGACGATGGCTTGCAACCCCTGCGCTGGATCGGCACGCGGCGGGTACAGGCGCAGGGGCGTTTTGCCCCGATCAGGATCAGGGCCGGCGCGCTTGGCGATCATGACGACCTTTGGGTGTCGCCGCAGCACCGCGTACTGCTGAGTAACGGGATGGCCGAAATGCTGTTTGGTGCGCGTGAGGTTCTGGTCGCAGCCAAAGACCTGGTCAACGACCGGTCGATCACGCGCAAGCCCGGTGGGGAGGTCACCTATGTCCATGTGCTGTTCGATGATCATCAGCTGGTCATCAGTGAAGGTTTGGTGACCGAGAGCTTCCAGCCCGGACCGCAAACCAGTCGGCAATTCGACCGCGACGTTCTGGACGAACTGCAAGCGCTGTTCCCGGACCTCGACCCCCGCACCGGCGAGGGCTATGGCCCGGCAGCCCGCCCCAGCCTGCGCAGCTATGAGGCGCGCCTGCTCTCCGCCACACTTGATGCGGGCTGATCAGATGAGTTGGGTGGCGGCACATAGCATCGACCGGAAGGGGATCGCCTTGGTGACGCCCCAACACAGCCGCTGCCCCGGTGGCCCCGACAACGCCCTGATGACAAGGGGCAGCCTCTGTCTGGATCTGTCTCTGGATGAGGCGCGCCCAAGCGGTGATCTGCTGCGGCTGGAGCGAACAATAGAGGATCCGGAGGGCTGGCCCCTCCTGCTGCGTGTGAAGCGCAATCTGGGCCGTGGCATCACGCTGACCCTTTGCCAACCGGGCTGCGAACTGGAGCACCGGATCATTGCCGACACCGCTCTTAGCACCGAAAGCGATGCAGCGCGGCTGATCTATTCCTGGGACAGCCTGTTGCGCTGGGGGCGGTTGGCGCTGATGACCGGTTCGGGCGGAAACATCGCGACCGTGGACATTTCATCGCCTCCACCATTGCGGGTGCGGGACGCAAAAACACTGCTGTCGCTGCTGCCAGCCACGGCGGAGGTCTGCGGGCTGCGGGCCGTTTCGCTGAACTCTGACATTGTGCCGTTAACGCCGCTTGCCGGGCTGATACCAGAGACAAAGATTGCCACCCCCGATGGAGAGACATCGCTGGGACAGCTGCGGCGCGGAGATCTGGTGCTGACACCCGAGGGCGATGCCGTGCCTGTTCTGCATCGCATCGACCGCCGCGTCCCAGCCACCGGTCACGATGCCCCCATGCGTCTGCGGGCGCCATTCTTTGGGCTGACTGAGGATCTTTTGATGGCGCCACAGCAGCGGTTGGTGATCTCCGGCACGGATGTGGATTACCTCTTTGGTCGCCCGGCTGTTCGACTGACGGCGGAGATGCTTCAGGGAACTGCGGTGGCCGCACCAACGACGGTTGCGCTGCACGGCAGACCTGACCGTCCTTGCCCATTGATCGAACTGACCCAACTGATACTGCCACGTCATCAACGCTTCATCGCAGCGGGCACGGCCGTCGAAAGCCTGTATTTGGGTCGCCTGCGAAGAAAGCGCAGCGCCTATGAGGCCAGCGCGCTGTCCCATCTGGATCGCAATACACTCCCCGAACATGCCATGGATCCGGCCCCGTTGCTGCGCAGCTTTGATGCCGCAGTTTTGGCAGAACGGCGCATCGCCTGACCGCGACACTTGCCTGAGGCTTTGGGACATTCTAAGGACAAAACGAATGATGTCTCATGGGGTTCTATCGTTCCGTTGCGCCGCTTCTTTGCTCCTTTTGTCCTGATCTACCTGTTGTGGGGGCTGGCGGCGACTGCCGAGACCCTGACCGTCAGCACCGTAACGCGGCCTCCATTTTCGATGATGGACGGCGACCGCGAGACCGGGTTCTCCATTGATCTGGTGCGCAGCCTGACCGACCGGTTGGGGTGGGATTATCAGCTGATCCGCGCCGATACCTTTGGCGAGATGCTGGAAATGGTGCGCACGGGTGAGGTGGATATGGCGGCGGCCAATATCTCCATCACCGCAGCGCGCGAAACCGATATGGATTTCAGCCACCCCATCTTTGAGAGCGGTCTGCGGATCATGGTGGCGGCGGCTGATGTGCGTTCACCCTCGCTGATCCGGGTGCTGTTCTCCGCCGATCTGATGATCGCCATCGTGATTGCGGTCGTCCTGCTGATGGGGGGTGGGATGCTGATGTGGGGGCTGGAACGGCGCGCCCAGCCCTATTTCGACCGCCCCCTGAAAGAGGCCTGGTTCCCGTCATTCTGGTGGGCCCTGAACCTTGTCGTCAACGGTGGGTTCGAGGAGCGGGTACCGCGCACGCCGATTGGGCGGATCTTTGGCGTGATTCTCGTTGTATCCTCACTATTCGTGGTGTCCCTCTTCGTCGCCAAGATCACTGCCGTTATGACGGTTGAGGCGATCAGCGGATCGATCAACTCTGTCAATGACCTCTATGACAAAGACGTCGGCACCCTCGCTGAGTCCACAGCCGCCCGCTTCCTCGAGCGGCGTGATATCAGCTATCGCGGGTTCTCGGATCTGGCCTCACTGCTGAGCGATTTTGAAAGCGGTAATACACGGGTTGTGGTGTTCGATGCTCCCGTGCTGGATCACTATATGGAAGACAACGGTCGCCTGCATGGGCGCGCGGTTGGTCAGGTATTCCTGCGCGAGGACTATGGCTTGTTGCTGCCGGACGGCTCACCACATCTGGAAGAGATCAACCGCGCCCTGCTGGCCCTGCGCGAAAACGGCGAATATGGCGACATCTACCGTAAGTGGTTCGGCAAGGCGCCCTGACCAGACGTGACCAGGGCGGCCTGCATCCAAGCCTGCCCCAGGACCGTACTATGTCAGAGACACCAAAGGCCCGCCCGCCGTCAGTGCAGAGTTGCAGGCCCGTCCTCAAAGAACGGCGTCATCTGTGCGACAATCACCGAATTCTCGTCCAGCGCCCGCTGCATCAGCGCCCGCTCTTCATCCGAGATGTCTTGATCCTCGGCCTCACGGTCAGCCAAAGTCCCATAGCCGGTGACATCCAGCGGCGCGGTATCGGCCTGCTTCAGGATAGCAACGGTTTCACGCACGGCCTCAGCCTCATCAACGCCGGAGGCGTAGATCATCAGGGCTGCACCAGTGGCCCCTTCGGGAAGGCCATCACCTTCCTTGCGCCCGATCTGCACCACAAGCGTGTAGACCTGCTGACGGGAGATTTTCTTTTTTTCCATGCGCTCGCCATATCCCTGTGACGGGGGTTTGGTCAATACAAGCCAAACTGCCGCGCGCAGTAACGCGCCCGGTCAGTAGCGGCTGCGCATCTGATAGCCCGGATGAAAACTCATCCTGACAAAAGTCACCGGCTGCGCCTGAAACCACGTCGTGCGCTCCATCTGAAACAATGGCGCAGCAATCGGACAAGCAAGGTATTCGGCAAGCGCCGCATCAGCAGCAATTGCCCCAAAGCTGAGTTCCGCCGTCGAAAACGGCACCTCGGCCAATAGCCATTCATTAGGCCCGACCGTACTGAAGTCAGCCGCAGTAACGCCGGGCACAGCGGCAATATTGATCCAGCGATCTTCGAACTGAAACGGGTGATTGTCACCATAGTGCATCGCACGGATGTGCAGCACCGGGGTGTCAGCCGCCAGCTGAAGCTGCGATGACAGCCATCCCGGCGCCGGGACCTCCTCCCGGTGGACCAGCGCATAACGGTAATTAGCGTTGCGATCCTCGACCAACTGGCGGGTCAGGGTGATTTCGAGCTTGGCTTGTTTCACGGGTAACACTGCCACCCGTGTGCCGCTTTTGCGTTTGCGGTCAATGATGCCGCGATCTGCCAGTTCCCGCAGCGCGCGGTTTACCGTGGCGCGGGCGCAGCCAAATTCTTCTGCGAGCTCCTGCTCGGTCGGCAATAGATCACCCTGCCCCCAGACCCGATCCTGAATGCGTTTCAGCACCTCATCACGGACGTCCTGAAAACCGGTTTTTGTCCGCTCTGTCATGCCTCTACCCCTCTTGTGCCCTGCTCAACCGCTGCCACAGGCCATCCTGTGCCGCAACCCCATGTGTCCCAATCCCATTTGTCCCAATCCCACCTGTCAAAGCGCTCTCAGAAGCGAAGCCACGGCAGAGGTATAGCGGGCGATGATCTGTGCACGGTTCGCATGGCGCCCGCCGGTCACAACATGGCGTCCCGCCGACCAGACATCGCGAACGACAGAATCATCAGCAGCAAAACACAGCCCATCCAGCAACTGATCCGGACGCAATGCGCAAAGCGCCACATCAGTTGTGTCAAAAGCCATCAGATCCGCCAATGCGCCAACCTCAAGACGGCCGGCGTCACGACCCAGAGCCTGAGCCCCGCCGCTGGCTGCACCAAGATAGAGGGCCGCGCCGACCGATCCCTCCCCTGGCACCATCACATTGCGGGCGAGATCGCGTAGCCGTTGCGAATATTCCAGCAACCGCAGTTCCTCGCTGAGGGAAATTCTGACATTCGAGTCCGACCCCACACCAAAGCGACCGCCACCCTCCTGGAACAACGCGCCATTAAACGGCCCGTCGCCCAGATTTGCCTCGGTGATCGGACAGAGCCCAGCCACCGCGCCGCTGCGGGCCAGATCATGGGTTTCCTCCTCCGTCATATGGGTTGCGTGGATAAGACACCAATCCGTGTCGACCGCGCAGTTGTTCAGCAACCATTGCACCGGTCGCTCTCCCAGCCATCCGCTGATATCTGCGACCTCCTGCGGCTGTTCAGCGATGTGGATATGAACCGGGCTTCCCGCGCGCAGTGTGAGCACCTCGGCCAGTTCCTCCGGCGCGGTCGCACGCAGTGAATGGGGCGCAATGCCGACCCGCGCATCCGATGGCAAATGCTTACGCGCAGCAGTGCGACAGTCTGACAGAAGATCTGCGTAGCGCCCCACATCATTGCCAAACCGCTGCTGTCCACCGCTCAAAGGGACCTGCCCCGCGCCACCGTAGGTATACAGAACCGAAAGATGGGTCAGCCCGATTCCGGTCAAATCCGCCGCCGCAAACACGCGATTGCTCAGCTCTCCCAGCGCCTCGTAGGGCTGACCTCCCGGCTGGTGATGCACATAGTGGAACTCCCCGACCGACGCATACCCCGCCTCCAGCATCTCCATGAAAACAAGCGCGGCAATCGCCTCGTACTGCTCAGGCGTCAGGTGGTCGACGAATTGATACATCAGCTTGCGCCAGGACCAGAAGCTGTCCCGGCCTGACACGCGGGTTTCGGTCATTCCAGCCATCGCCCGCTGGAAACTGTGAGAATGCAGATTGGCCAATGCCGGCACCAATGCCCCGACCCGATGGTCCTGCGGCTGCACAGCCGCACCGGGTTCAAGCGTTGTGATCTTTCCCGCCTCAATCGTGAGGCGCAGATCGGTGACCCAGCCCTGAGGCATCCGCGCGTGATGTGCAAAAATTGTCTGCATCAGATCCTCTTATGTATAGACATAATGATATTAGATTCATACATTACGCCTATCAAGCGTTTTTGCGAGGATGCCATGGACAGCCCCCATTCCTATCTGATCTGTGATGCGACACTGGCAACGATGGCTGGCAGTGATCCTGCCTATGGCTTGATCCCTGGCGGCTTGATCGTTGTACAAGACGGCTGGATCCGTTGGTCGGGGCCTGAGGCGCAGCTGCCTAAGGACTACGCCGACTGGCCGCGCGTTTCGATGGGGGGGCGTCTGATCACACCCGGTCTGATCGATTGCCACACCCATATCATCTTTGGCGGCAACCGGGCGATGGAGTTTGAGATGCGCCTCAACGGTGCGTCATACGAGGAGGTCGCCCGTGCTGGCGGTGGCATCGTCTCAACCGTGTCGGCCACCCGCGAGGCCTCGCTGGAGGATCTGGTGCAGGGCGCGCTGCCGCGTTTGGATGCGCTGATCTCCGAGGGCGTGACGGCGGTGGAGGTGAAATCCGGCTACGGGCTGGACCGCGAGACCGAGCTGAACATGCTGCGCGCCGCCCGTCGGCTGGGCCAGTTGCGCCCGGTGACGGTGAAAACCACTTTCCTTGGCGCCCATGCCACACCTGCCGAGTACAAGGGCCGGGACGATGCCTATATCGACGAGGTCTGCATCCCCGCCCTGCGCGCCGCCCATGCCGAGGGTCTGGTCGATGCGGTGGACGGCTTCTGCGAAAACATCGCCTTTGCCCCCGCGCAGATCGAAAGGGTGTTCAAGGTGGCGCAGGAACTGGGCCTGCCGGTGAAACTGCATGCCGAACAGCTGAGCCATCAGGGCGGCACCGCGCTGGCGGCGCACTACGGTGCGTTGTCGGTCGATCATGTGGAATACGCCACCGAGGACGACGCCAAAGCGATGGCTGCTGCGGGTTCGGTGGCCGTGATCCTGCCCGGTGCGTTTTACACAATCCGCGAAACCCAAGCGCCCCCGATCGAGCACTTCCGTACCCACGGCGTGCTGATGGCGCTGGCAACCGACTGCAACCCCGGCTCTTCGCCGCTGACCTCCTTGCTGCTGACCATGAACATGGGCTGCACCCTGTTCCGCATGACGCCGGAAGAGGCGATGGCAGGCGTCACACGCAATGCCGCCCGCGCGCTGGGGCTGACGGATCGTGGTCAAATCGCTGCCGATATGCGCGCCGATCTGGCGGTCTGGGACGTGGAAACCCCTGCCGAGCTTGCCTACCGCATCGGCTTCAACCCGCTTTACACCCGTATTTATGAGGGCAAACAATGACCGAGATGATTCAGATGGTTCCGGGCACGGTGACCCTGTCCACGCTGGAAGATATCTACCGCAACCTGACCCCGGCCAAACTGGACGCCTCGGCCCGTGAACCAGTGGAGGCCGCCGCTCAGATGGTGGCAGAGGCAGCAGCAGGTGAGGACGCCGTCTATGGCATCAACACCGGCTTCGGCAAGCTGGCCTCGACCAAGATTGCGCCGGAAGACACCGCCACCCTGCAGCGGAACCTGATCCTCAGCCATTGCTGCGGGGTGGGCGAGGCGCTGCCGGAGGATAAGACCCGGCTGATGATGACGCTGAAACTGCTGTCTATGGGCTGCGGCGCCTCTGGCGTGCGCTGGCTGGTGATTGAGCAGATCGAGCAGATGCTGGAGCGCGGCGTGGTGCCGGTGATCCCGTCGCAGGGCTCCGTGGGCGCCTCCGGCGATCTGGCACCACTGGCGCATATGGCGGCGGCGATGATCGGGGCAGGAGAGGCCACGTTCGAAGGTTCTCGCATATCCAGCGCGGAAGCGCTGAAAAAAGCCGGGTTAGAGCCAATTATTCTGGGTCCCAAGGAAGGCTTGGGGTTGATCAACGGCACGCAATTCTCGACCGCCTGTGCGCTCGCCGGGCTGTTTGACGCCTGGCGCATGGCAGAGGCCTCGATGACCATCGCATCACTGACCACGGACGCCATCATGGGCTCCACCGCGCCGCTGATCGCCGATATCCACACATTGCGCGGCCATGCCGGGCAGATCGACGTTGCGCAACAGATGCGCGGGATCATGGACGGTTCCGAGATCCGCGAGAGCCACCGCGAGGGCGACACAAGGGTGCAGGACCCCTATTGCATCCGCTGCCAGCCGCAGGTGGTAGGCGCGGCGCTGGACGTGCTGCGGATGGCCGCCAAGACGCTGGAGATCGAGGCCAACGCTGTCACCGACAATCCGCTGGTGCTGGTGGATGAGGGCCGCATTGTTTCGGGTGGGAACTTTCACGCCGAATACGTGGGTTTTGCCGCTGACCAGATCGCGCTGGCCGTCGCCGAAATCGGCGCCATTGCACAGCGCCGGGTGGCGCTGATGGTGGATCCGACCCTTAGCCACGACCTGCCGCCGTTCCTGACCCCTGATCCGGGTCTGAACTCCGGCTTCATGATCGCCGAAGTGACCACCGCCGCGCTGATGAGCGAGAATAAGCATCTCGCCAACCCTTGCGTCACCGACTCGACGCCGACGTCCGCCAATCAGGAGGACCACGTGTCGATGGCCGCGCACGGCGCGCTGCGTCTGTCGAAGATGAACGCCAACCTGTCGGTGATCCTGGGCGTTGAAATGCTCTGTGCCGCACAAGGGGTGGAGGCACGTGCGCCGCTCAAGACCTCGGCCCGGCTGCAGGACGTGCTGGCGATACTGCGCGCGGACATTCCCGCGCTGGCAGAGGACCGCTATCTGGCACCGGACATCGAAACGGCCAGTGCGATGGTGCGCGCGGGCCGCGTGGCGGATGCCGCAGGCGTGAAGGTGACGGCATGATCGAAGTGACCCAAGGCGCCTCGCCGCTGGTGCTGGGGCTGCCCCACACCGGCACCGATGTGCCGCCGGAAATCTGGGACTGTCTGAACGAGACGGGCCGGGCGCTGGCAGATACCGACTGGCATATCCACGTCCTTTACGGCGGCTTGGTGGAGGATGTCACGACGGTACGCACCCCCATCCACCGCTATGTGATCGATGTGAACCGCGATCCCGCCGGTATCAGTCTCTATCCTGGGCAAAATACCACCACTTTGGTGCCGCTGACGGATTTTGACGGGCTGCCGATCTGGCGCGAAGGTAAGGCGCCGGATGAGGCGGAGATCACCCACCGCCGCGATACCTATCACGCGCCCTATCACGCGGCGCTGATGGCAGCGCTTGAGCGGGTGAAGGCGATCCACGGTTTTGCCATCCTTTATGACTGCCATTCGATCCGCGGCGATATCCCGTTCCTGTTTGAGGGCCGTCTGCCGGATTTTAACACTGGCACCAATCTGGGCACCACCTGCGCGCCTGAAATCGAGGCGCTGACCGTGGCCCGTTGCGCGGCGGCAGAGGGCTATACCTCGACCCTCAACGGCCGTTTTAAGGGCGGTTGGACCACCCGCCACTACGGGCGGCCTGCGGAGGGATTGCATGCGATCCAGATGGAGCTGGCGCAGGCCACCTACTGCCAGGAGAGCCCGCCATGGACCTATCTGCCGGAGCGCGCGTACCGCTTGCGCGTCCATCTCACCAAAATCCTGACTGATCTCAAAAACTGGAGGCCCTCGGCATGAGCGATCCCCGCAAGAACACCCGCGACATCTTCCCGCCCACCGGTTCGGAAATCACCGCCAAGTCCTGGATGACCGAGGCGCCTATGCGGATGATGATGAACAACCTGCATCCCGATGTGGCCGAAAACCCGCATGAGCTGGTGGTTTACGGCGGCATCGGCCGCGCCGCGCGCACCTGGAAGGATTTCGATCTGATCGTCGAGACCCTGAAAAACCTTGAGGAAGACCAGACCCTGATGGTGCAGTCGGGCAAGCCGGTCGGCGTGTTCCAGACCCACAAGGATGCGCCCCGCGTTCTGATCGCCAACTCCAACCTGGTGCCGCATTGGGCCAATTGGGACCATTTCAACGAGCTCGATAAGAAGGGCCTGATGATGTACGGCCAGATGACGGCCGGTTCGTGGATTTACATCGGCACGCAGGGCATCGTGCAGGGCACCTATGAGACTTTTGCCGAGGCCGGCCGCCAGCATTTCGGCGGCGATCTGACCGGCAAGTGGATCCTGACCGGCGGTCTTGGCGGCATGGGCGGCGCGCAGCCTTTGGCGGCTGTGTTTGCCGGGGCATCCTGCCTGGCAGTGGAGTGCAACCCGGACAGTATCGACTTCCGCCTGCGCACCAAATACCTGGACGAGAAGGCCGAGACCCTGGACGAGGCGCTGGAGATGATCGAGCGCTGGACCGCTGCGGGCGAAGCGAAATCCGTGGGTCTTCTGGGCAATGCGGCGGATGTGTTTGCGGAGCTGGTGGAACGCGCCAAGGCGGGTGGCTTGAAGCCTGATATCGTGACCGATCAGACCTCGGCCCATGACCCGGTCAACGGCTATCTGCCGCAGGGCTGGACCATGGCCCAGTGGAAGGAAAAGCGCGAGAGCGACAAGAAAGCGGTGGAGAAAGCCGCGCGGGCCAGCATGAAGGTGCAAGTGAAGGCGATGTGCGATTTCCACGCGATGGGCGTGCCCACAGTGGATTATGGCAACAACATCCGCCAGATGGCGCTGGAGGAAGGGCTGGAGAACGCATTCGACTTCCCCGGATTTGTGCCCGCCTATATCCGCCCGCTGTTCTGCCGTGGCATCGGCCCGTTCCGCTGGTGCGCGCTGTCGGGCGACCCGGAGGATATCCGCAAGACCGACGCCAAGATGAAGGAACTGTTCCCCGAGAACGAAGGCCTGCATCGCTGGCTGGACATGGCGCAAGAGCGGATTGCCTTCCAGGGCCTGCCCGCGCGGATTTGCTGGATCGGTCTCGGCGACCGCCACAAGGCCGGCCTCGCGTTTAACGAGATGGTCCGCAACGGCGAATTGTCCGCACCGGTGGTGATTGGCCGCGACCATCTGGATTCGGGTTCGGTGGCGTCGCCCAACCGTGAGACCGAGGCGATGATGGACGGCTCGGACGCGGTGTCCGACTGGCCGCTCTTGAATGCGCTGCTGAACACGGCATCGGGTGCCACCTGGGTGTCGCTGCACCACGGCGGCGGCGTTGGCATGGGCTTCTCACAGCATTCCGGCGTGGTGATCTGCTGCGACGGCAGCGAGGACGCCGACCGCCGCATCGGACGCGTGCTGTGGAACGACCCGGCCACCGGTGTCATGCGCCATGCAGATGCAGGATATGACATTGCCAAGGATTGCGCACGCGAACACGGGCTGAATCTGCCCGGCATCCTCTGAGGTCAAGGGGGCTCTGCCCCTCGGCCTTACGGCCTCACCCCGGAGTACTTGGAGAAAGGTGACATGTAGCCCCCCTGTCATCTTTCCAGAAAATACTCTGGGGTCCGGGGCAAAGCCCCGGTCCTGACAATAGAAAACGCGCCCCGTTTTCCAGGGCGCGTTCCGTTTGCCAGGCTGTGCTGCGCACTCAGTCGCGCAGCAGCTCGTTGATTCCGGTCTTGGAGCGGGTCTTCTCATCGACACGCTTCACGATCACCGCGCAGTAGAGGTTAACGCCGTTTTTCGATGGCATTGAGCCTGCGACGACAACCGAATAGGGCGGCACTTCGCCATACATGACTTCCCCGGTTTCGCGATCAACGATCTTGGTGGACTGGCCGATAAAGACGCCCATGCCGAGGACAGAGCCTTCCCGCACGATGCAGCCTTCGACCACCTCGGAGCGTGCCCCGATGAAGCAATTGTCCTCAATGATCGTGGGACCCGCCTGCATCGGCTCCAGCACGCCACCAATACCGACGCCGCCGGAAAGGTGCACGTTCTTGCCGATTTGGGCACAGGAGCCAACGGTCGCCCAGGTGTCAACCATGGTGCCCTCATCGACATGGGCCCCGAGGTTCACGAAGGACGGCATCAGGACCACGCCCGGCGCGATATAGGCCGATTTGCGAACAACGCAGTTGGGGACGGCACGGAAACCCGCCGCTTTCCATTGGGTTTCACCCCAGCCTTTGAACTTACTATCGACCTTGTCCCACCAGCCGGAGCCCTGCGGGCCGCCGGATTGCTCTTCCATATCCTTGATGCGGAAGCCCAGCAGCACGGCCTTCTTGGCCCATTGGTTGACATGCCAGTCGCCACTGTCCTGCCGCTCGGCCACACGCAGCTTGCCGGAATCCAATGCGTTCAGGGTCTCTTCGATCGCATCACGCTGCTCACCTGTGGTGGCGGATGTGATGGTGTCACGGGCCTCCCAAGCGGCCTCGATTGCGGTTTCCAGCTGGGCGTTGGACATCAGGGGTCTCTCCGGCGTGTGGTTGGTTTCGCTGCTACATACCCTCATTTTGCCATGGGGTCATGTGCGGATTGCGTCAATATTCCTCTCCGCAGCGGCCAATCGCGGTCGCGGTAGCTGGCACCTAGCGCACGCGGCGCAGATGGCGGCGCAGAATATCGCAGGCAGTGGTCACATCGCGACGGCGCATGGCCTGTACGATCAGGGCATGGTCGGTATCGACCCGCTGGCTCCAGCGGTGCTTCCAGTTGGCAAAGAGATGCCGGGCAGAAGCGATATGCAGATCATCAATTGTCGCCAGCAGACGTGGCATGCCGCAGGGCGACAGGATCACCCGATGAAAGGCCCGGTTTTTCTGCTCCCAATCAGCCATATCTGTTGCAGCGTCGCAGGCCAGGCGTGCGGCATCTGCGGCCTCCAGCTCCGCCGCCCCCAGATGGGCAAACGCGTTTTGCAACGCCAGCAATTCCAGCGAGACACGCATCTCGATGACCTCGCGTATTTCAGAGGGATCCAGAGCCGTCACCCGCATCCCCCTCCGGGGAATGGACTTGGCCAGTCCATGTGCCTCCAGCCGCAGAAGCGCCTCGCGGACCGGGACATGGCTGGCGTTGAACTCACGCGCGATATGATCCTGGCGCAGTTTCTCACCTGCAGGCAGCGCGCCGGTGACAATCCGCTCGCTCAACGCATGATAGATACGGTCAGAGATCGTGGCACTGACACTCATGATACACCACCGCGACATCGGTGAGCGAGCCAGAAGCCAACACGGCACTCACGAAGGGACATGTGGTGCCTCCAGCGGATCATGGGCAATATTGCCACCGCAGAGAAGCACGGCAACCCGCTCATCCGGGGCGGGTTGATAGGCGCCGCTGGTCAGTGCTGCCAACGCAGTTGCACCTGCTGGCTCCAACAGAAGCCGGCGCTCCTGCCATAGTTTGTTCTGCGCATCAGTAATTGCCTCATCCGACACAGTGAGCGAGGTCACGGTATCAGACTGATCCTGTGCCAACCCATAACAGATGGTTCCAATGCGCCGAGCACCAAGTGCATTTGCAGCTACACCCGAGACTTCGACATCAACAGGCGCGCCTGCCGCAAGCGCTGCGTTCAGGGCCGAACTGGTTTCAGGCTCCACCGCCACGATCTTCTTCGCGCTACCGTACCAGGCCATCGCGCCAGCGATAAGGCCGCCGCCACCCACCGCGATCAGAAGGGTATCCGCCTCCAGACCCTGGGCATCCCATTCGGCGAAACAGGTCCCCTGACCAATCACTGTTGCAGCTGCATCATAGGCATGGACCTGCATGGCACCTGTCTGCTGTTCATAAGCCTGCGCCTGCTCTAGCGCATTGGCATAGGCACCCGGCACAACCTTCAGATCGGCGCCACAGGCCCGGATCAGCGCAATTTTTGCAGGGCCTGCCATTTCAGGCACATAAACGCGCGCGCGCAGCCCAAGCCGCTTTGCCGCGTAGGCAACCGCTGCTCCGTGATTGCCGCCTGATGCCGCGACCAGCCCTGCATCCGGCACAGATCCGCCCAACAACGTGTTGAAGGCGCCCCGCGCCTTGAAGCTGCCGGTGTGCTGCATATGCTCCAGCTTCAGCGAGATTGGGTAATCCAATCCGAAACCGGTGGTTTCGAGTATCGGTGTGCGTTGAATATACGGGCGGATCCGCGTGTCAGCGGCCCTGATATCCTGCGTCCAATGCATATGCTGTCCCCTTTTGCCATTGGCGCGCTGACCGTAAGCCCTGTACCGGCGGGCGCAAGCCCTCGTTGCACCTGACCAAGCTTCACTGCGGATCACCTGCGTATTGGCACGCCATTCCGGACTGGCGCCACGACAGCCAAAGCGGTAGAACTGAAACTCCGCTTTATTTCAGAAATAACACAGTAGGTTTGCAATGAATGATGATCGCCACAGCCGATTCCGGGATGCACATTCTGACAGGGATCGCGCCGAGCATGTGCCATCGACACCGCAGACCGAATCCCCCGCGTATCGTCTGGCGTTTGCAGATAAGGATTTTCTCTGCCGCGACGAGCTGCGACCGGTGCGGTTGCAACTGGAGCTTCTGAAACCCCAGCTCATGCTGGATGAACATGGTATCGAGAGCACAATCGTCATGTTTGGCGGTGCGCGGATCCCGGCCCCTAAGGATAAGGATCAGGCACGCACCAAGACATTGCGAGATCTGTCGCATTTCTACGATGAAGCCCGCAAATTTGCGAAGCTGATGACCGAAAAATCCATGCTCACCGGTGGCAAGAATGACGTCATCGTCACCGGCGGTGGACCGGGTGTGATGGAGGCTGGCAACCGTGGTGCGATTGATGCCGGAGGCGCCTCTGTTGGCCTTAATATCGTGCTGCCGCATGAGCAGGCGCCAAATGAATATGTGACGCCCGATCTGTGTTTCAATTTCCATTATTTTGCGATCCGGAAGATGCATTTCCTGATGCGCGCGCGCGCCATCACCGTGTTCCCTGGTGGCTTTGGCACCCTGGATGAAATGTTTGAAACTCTGACACTTATTCAGACCGGCCGGATGGAACGTGTGCCGTTCCTGCTGTTCGGCCGTGCCTTCTGGGAGAAGATCATCAATTGGGAGGCGCTGGCGGATGCGGGCACCATCTCCGAGGAGGATCTTGATCTGTTCCGTTTTGTGGAAACCGCCGAGGAGGCAATCCACATTATCGACAACTGGGCACCAGCGCCGCCGCGCGACAGCCTGCCCGGTCGCGACGATTGATCATATGACCTTCCCCGTCGCGCGACACATCGCGCGTGGCGGGGGCCGGCAAATCTGCAAACGGGTCAGGCAAATTCAGCAGGCAGGACTCCCAGCGGTTTTCCATGTGGCAGGCGAGTCAGAATTTGCGATCCTTCGATATCCTTGATCGCATAGCCATAGCCGCGCAGGCGGAATTTCCATTCACGTGGGCTGAGCGCCTTGCCGCGTTCTTCGCGCACCAGATCCAAAACGGTGGGCTCAATCGGCGTGGCGGCCGGTGTGTGACGTGCCATGATCTCTTTCCCTTCCATTGACTGTCTACGATTTGGAAACTGTCTTGCCGAAATGGCGGAAATGTACCGCAATTGTGAAAATTTCTGGGCGACACCCAAACCTGCAAGTCAGTGAGTTCGAAATTGCCACCTGGCAACCGGATACCAAGAGCCATCAGATTCGCCGTCTGATCTCCAATCTTTAAGAGGGTTGTTTTGAATGTGACCTTCCGGCGCAGAAACGTCATTTTCTGAAAGTTGATGCAATGGGGCATTGCCTGACCTCCCTCCAGCTTCAACATACAGCGTTGAATAAAATACACTTTCGAGAAGGGCTCAGCAGCGACACAGACAGGGGTGGATCAGTAATGGCTGTCTCTCTCAGGTCGTTTGCGAGCCGAAAACTGCGCAAAAAGTCCCAATCTTGGGCGTATCGGCGCCACATTCATTGACGAGATTGACGGCAACCCAATGTGGAGTGGTCACATGCCAAGAGTCTCGGATTATTCAGCGCTGCTATACTATCTTGATGGTGATCATTTTCGCTGGAACGCCCCTGCAGACCTGGGGACGCAGGCAATCATCACATACAGCTTCACAGAGACAGGCAGCCTTGCAGATCCTGCAGTCAGTGATCCTTATGGCGCGACGGAGTACTGGTCATTTGACGAGGATCAGCGCGACATCTTTCGCGAAGGACTTTCCCTCTACGAAGACATTTCGGGGGTCCGGTTTATCGAAGTCGAAGGCCGGGGCATGATCAATGCGTTTGGTACAACCGGCAGCAGTGCTGGTGGCTGGGCCAATATCGCAATGTCCGGAAATGGCTTCACCGGCAGGGGTGACCTGACCGTTGATACGGATGTCATGACAAAAGGCACTTATGGCTATGTCACGGTGTTGCATGAAATAGGTCATGCCCTCGGGCTGCAACACTCTCATGACGGTGGTCTGACATTAGATCACCACGCGGATACGCCCGCGAACACCGTAATGACCTACAATCATAGCCCTGCCTATGTGACCGACTTGGGTACATTCGACGTTCAGGCAATGCAGCATCTCTATGGCAGCTCCGACAGCTTTGCGGGTTGGGAAATATTGGGCGGCGGAAGCGACCCGATCATCATCCGCAGCACGAATGCTTCTGAAACGGTGATCGGAACCGATCAAAATACCACCATCAATGCCAAGGGCGGCCATGACCACGTTCGGGGTCGCGAAGCAGATGACACACTACGTGGCGCGGATGGGCGCGACACGATGATTGGTGGCCTGGGGGAGGATCGCCTATTCGGGGGCAATGGCGCCGACCTTCTGATCGGCGGCACAACGGGCGACGCCTATTCCGGTGGTAGCGACAATGATGTCCTCTACGGCAATCGCGGACACGACATGCTGCACGGCGGATCCGGCAACGATCACCTGTTGGGTGGTGTTGGTCGCGACACCCTGGTGGGTGGTGACGGCAGTGATACCCTGACCGGTGGTACCGGTGCAGATACATTTGTTTTCGATCAGGCTGATGCCTTCGACACCAACCGGATCACCGATTTCAGCCGGGGCGCCGATGTGATTGATCTGTCGGGTGTTTGGTTGACCAGTTTGGAACAGCTGGACATCTCCGAAGACAGCGGCACCACCACCATCTCCTATTCCAATTGGTTTGAGCTGGAGCTGACCAATTACACCGACCCCCTTACGGGATCGGATTTCATATTCAGTTGAGGCAGCCGGGGACCTGCCTGGAGGTCGAGGTCAGGGGTTGAGCCCCGCCTCGGCCTCAATCTGTTTACGGCTCTTGCGCGCACGCTCAGTGGCGGATTTCAACTGGCCACAGGCCGCCAGAATGTCTTCACCACGCGGGGTACGGATCGGCGAGGCATAGCCGGCCTGATAAATGATGTTCGCGAACGCATGGATGCGGTTGTTCGATGACCGCGTATAGGGTGAGCCGGGCCATTCATTGAATGGGATGAGGTTCACCTTCGCCGGAATCCCCTCGATCAATTCGACCAGGCGGTGGGCGTCTTCGTCGCTGTCGTTCACACCATTCAGCATCACATATTCAAAGGTGATCCGCTCCGAATTGGTCAGACGGGGGTACGCGCGCAGCGCCTCCAGAAGTGCCTCGATATTCCAACGTTTGTTGATCGGCACCAGCTTGTCGCGCACCTCATCAGTTGTGGCATGGAAAGAGATTGCCAGCAGGCAGCCGATTTCTTCGGCTGTGCGGGCAATTTCCGGCACCACGCCAGAGGTCGAGAGGGTAATGCGGCGGCGCGACAGGCTGATCCCCTCAGGATCCATCGCAATCTTCATCGCATCGCGCACGTTTTCAAAGTTATAGAGTGGCTCACCCATGCCCATCAGCACGATGTTCGACAGCAGACGTGTCTCATCCTTGGGCGCGCCGGGCACAGGCCATTCGTCCAGATCGTCACGCGCCATCATGATCTGGCCAACGATTTCAGCGGACGTCAGGTTGCGGACCAATTTCTGCGTGCCGGTGTGGCAGAACGAACAGGTCAGGGTGCAGCCCACCTGCGAGGAAATGCAGAGCGTGCCGCGCCCTTCCTCCGGGATATAGACGACCTCCACCTCGTGACCGCCAGCAATCCGCACCAGATATTTGCGCGTGCCATCGGTCGAGACCTGCTTGCTCACCACCTCTGGGATCGCAATCTCGAAATGCTCATCCAGTTCCGCACGATACGCTTTGGCAAGGTTGGTCATCTCGGCAAAGTCGCGTTTGCCCCATTGATAAATCCACTGCCAGATCTGCCCCACCCGCATTTTGGCCTGCTTTTCCGGCGTGCCATGCGCAATCAGGGTGTCGCGCAACTGGTCGCGGGTTAGGCCCACAAGATTGATCTTGCCGCCCTCTGGCAGTTTGCGGGGCAGGGTCAGGACGTCTTGGGTGATCGGCGCATTGGCGGTCATGGCAAAAAGACTCGGTCTGTTTGGGTGGATGCGGCTCTATATAGGATTCTTACCGAAGATCAAAAGGAATCCTGCAGATTGACCTTTTCCGCCCGCTATCCTGCGTGGTCCATCAGCGCCTCAACCCGCCCCCGTGTCAGGCTGATACGGCAGGACAGAATGACGATACCGGTACCGGAACCTCCGCCGAAGGTCGCGCCAACAAAGTCGCAATGCGCATCGCGAAACGCCTCCCACGACTGTTGCGCCGCCTCCAACGCGGGGCCAGCACTTTGGCGCCCTGTCGTGTCGTCCAGATCGGCGGCCGCCTCACGGGCATAGCCAAGCGCCTGCGACAGAGCGGCGTTCGCGCGAATATGGTCACCCTTCAAGCAGTCGCGCAACTCGATCTGAGAACCGGTGTCACTGCATTCCATTGCGGGATCCGCAAGGGCGGGCAGCGGCAGAGCAAGAAGGGCGGAAAGCATGTACTTTCTCATGATGTGACTGTCCTTTTGTCGTCGCCTAACCGAAATGACATTCTGGTGTTGCAAACACAAAACCCCGGGCGAAGGCCGGGGTTTCTAAGCGTTTGATGGAGGCACCGGAACGATGACCGGATGCCCTCAGTTACAGCGCTTTTCTGCGTCTTCGACCGCGGCGGTAAAGCCCAACAGGGAAAAGGTATCTTTCGTCTGGGTGCCGCGGGCCGATCGCGCCGTCAGCACTGCCTTGGCGCCCCGCTTCATCGCGGTGATGATCTTCGCGTCATCCGCAGCGGTGGCAGGCCAGGCCCATTCGCCTTCGGTAAACAGCTCAAATTCTGTGTCGCCCACTGCAAGGTTCACAGTCGATCCCGGAGCAAAAGGATACCCGCCGGTAAAGGTCACCTGACCCTTGTCGCCGGTTTCGGGCCGATAGAAAACAAACAACTGGATTTTGCCGCGGCGCACCGCTTTAACCCGCCCGTCGCGGGTGTTCACGGTTTCCTTGGGCGCAGAGACACCCCAGCATTCCTTCGGGCTTTCGCCTTGGAACACGCTCCAGTCGACATTGCTCGCAACGCGATTGTCAGATTCTGCCTGCTGTGCGGATGCGCTGGTGGCCATTGCGGCCAGACACAGGCCCGCGATGCAGCGGACGAGTTTTGATGTCATTTGTCCCAACTCCAAGACTGTATTTACCTCAAATAAGCCAGAGGACATGCGGCGTTGCCTTCGCCGTCTGGTCCCGATCCCCTCGCTTGTGTACTCATACACACTATCGTAACTATCGCCACGTGTGAAAGCCCGTTTTGGCGGGAAATTGCCAACAGGAAAGGCGTTTTGTGATGACCAACCCCGTACCAATGACCGAAGTATGGCGCGGTCCGCTCCTGGAAAGCCTCCACCTGGGCCATGCCGTGGTCTGTAACGCCAAGGGCGAGATTGTGCGCAGCTGGGGCGATCCTGATGCGGTGATTTACCCCCGCAGCTCGGCCAAGATGATTCAGGCCTTGCCGCTGATCACATCCGGTGCGGCTGCAAAATACGGGCTGACGTCTGAACAGCTGGCCCTGGCCTGCGCCTCCCACAATGGGGCCGAGATCCACACAAGCCGCGTCAACGCCTGGCTGGATCAGCTCTCTATGACCGACCATGATTTTCGCTGCGGCCCGCAACTGCCCGACGATATTCCTGCCCGTAATGCGCTGATCAAAACAGACACCAGCCCCTGCCAGATACATAACAACTGCTCCGGCAAACACGCGGGTTTCTTGACGCTGTCGCAGCATCTGGGCGCCGGACCGGAGTATGTTGAGATTGATCACCCGGTACAGCAGGCCTGCCGCAGCGCCTTTGAACAGGTGACGGAAGAGGTTAGCCCCGGCTACGGTATCGACGGATGCTCGGCCCCGAATTTTGCAACCTCCGTAAAGGGTTTGGCCCGCGCGATGGCCTGGTTCGCCGCCGCGTCTGACCGCTCTGACCGCGACGCTGACGCTGCACAGCAGTTGGTGAGCGCAATGATGGCCCATCCCGAGTTGGTGGCCGGGGAAACCCGTGCCTGCACCAATCTGATGCGCGCTATGGGTGGCAAGGTTGCTATCAAAACCGGGGCCGAAGCGGTCTTCATCGCTATCCTGCCGGAGCAGAAACTGGGCGTTGCGCTCAAGATCACGGATGGGGCCACCCGCGCCAGCGAATGCGCCATTGCAAGCATCCTGGTGGGGCTGGGTGTTCTGGACGCGGATCATCCAGCAACGCTGAAGTACCGGAATGCCCCGCTGATCAATCGTCGCGGCATCGACTGCGGATCCATCCGGCCATCCGCCGAAATGATGTTCTGAATGCAAATCGCCCCGGCAGCCACATGGCGCCCGGGGCGATGCTTACGACAACAGTCTGTCCTTACATTTCGATGATTTCGGCCACCTCGACTGAGCCGTCGCCGCTGGCGACCATCGGGCAACCATTTGCCATTTTGCAGGCGGCGTCGATATCGACCGCCTCGACCACAGAATAACCGGAAAGCGGATTGGCACCGCCATTATCCTCGACCCCAGAATGCTGAACCGTCTTGGACATGCCGACAGGATTGCCCGGCACGACAAGCGCATCGCCCATTTCTCCCATCCAGCTTTTCCAAGCGTCCATAACCTTGGCGCCCTCCTCAGGTGTGTCCGGTGTCTTGCCGCCGTGATACGCAAAAATGAACTGTGGCATTGGGTACTCCTCTCCCGTTTGGGTCTTCGTTAAAAACACTCGCAGCTGCCTGCATCTGCCAGAACTACTGGATCTTGGACGCCAGTTTGCGCAGGGTTGATTCCCAGCCTTTTTGATGACCTGCGGCCTGTTCGGAACTGTCCAGATCGCGATGGTCGATGACGAGGCGGGCGCCGGCCTCGACAGCCTCAACGGTCAGGGTGACATGGCTTTCGTGTCCCCGCGCGCCGGTCTCATCGTGCCACCCCCAGGTAAACCCGATTGATTGCGGCGGCCGGACATGGGTGACCACGCCGGACACATGGTAGCGATCCCCATCCGCATTGGTCATGACCGTGGACCACGGCCCCTCCTGATGAAAATTCAGCGTGTATTCGGGCACGGTCATCCCCTCTGGCCCCCACCACTGCAGCAGCTTTTCGGTGTCGCTGATCCAGGCAAACAGGCGCTCCGGTGACACGGAAAAGTCGCGCTCCAATCGCAGATCTGTCATTCTATTTCCTCCCTTAACGCCGCCTCCAGCCGGTCAAGGCTGTTTTGCCAGAACGACTGGCGCGACATGGTCCAGTCCGCGATCAGCTTCAGCCCCTCCGGTCGCGCAGAATACAAGCGGCGCGTTCCATCGGCACGCTGCGCGACCAGCCCCGCCTCGCGCAGGACCTTGAGATGCCGAGAGACTGCCGGCGCCGTGATCCCAGATCCGCGCACAAGATCCCCAGCGGGCAATTCGCCGTGTTCCATCAACTGTTCAACGATGGCCATGCGGGTGCCGTCAGACAGCGCGGAAAAGGATTTGAGCAGAGGTGTCATGCCGATGACATTAACACATCAGTTAATTAATGGATAGGTTAAATTTAAAACCACTCGTCACCCGGACAAGACATTGGCGCTGCTTTGAAACTCAGACGGTCACAACATGTCCCACAAAAGCCGCAACGCCAGTACGACCGACGTCACCACCAGCAACGGCTTGATCATCCGTGCACCCTGTTTCTGCGCCATCCCCGCGCCCACGCGGGCACCGGCAATCTGCGCAGCACCCATGGCCAGCCCCACACCCCACCAAGGGGTCGCAACAAAGGCAAAGGCCAGAAGCGCGCCAGCGTTGGATGCAAAATTCAGCAACTTCGTATGTGCGGTCGCCCGCAAGATGCCGAAACCGGCCAGCGACACAAAGCCAAGCATGTAGAAACTGCCGGCGCCAGGCCCCAGAAGACCATCATAGAGCCCGCAGAGCGGCACGATTGTGACTGCAAACAGCGTCGGTGAAAGACGCCGTGCCCGGTCGCTGTCATCCAGCCCCTTTTTGGTGGCAAAGAATACCGCGATCCCAATTAGCAGCAACGGCAGGATCCATCGGATCCAGGTTGTCGGCAGAACGGATATCAAAAGCGCGCCGCAGATTGAGGCAAGGCCCGCGATCAGCGCCGACCCGGCCTGCGCCCGCAGGTCAACATGACCGCCGCGGGAATAGCTGATCGCCGCGGTGGCGGCTCCGAACAACCCTTGAATCTTGTTGGTCGCCAAAGCGGTAATGGGATTGGCACCGGCCAGCAGCAATACAGGCACCGTGATCAGCCCTCCACCGCCCGCAACCGCATCAATAAACCCAGCCGCAAACCCTGCTGCCATCAACAGCAGCAGGAGATCAAACCCCACTTCGAACATTAAATCAGCCCTTGAAATCAGTCCGGGCATAGCCCTGGAGATAAAGCAGTGCCGTCAGATCGCCGTGGTTGATACGGATATCACATTCTGCGGCCACAGATGGTTTGGCGTGCAAGGCAACCCCTGCACCTGCCCGGCCCAACATGCCGAGATCGTTGGCCCCGTCACCGACCGCCATGACATCCGCCTCGCTCAACCCGAGGCGGGCGGTGATCTGTTCCAGCGCCTCAACCTTGGCAGCGCGCCCCAGAATCGGCATACCAACCTCGCCAGTGAGCAACCCATCGGCGACCAGCAACGTATTGGCACGGTTCTCATCGAATCCCAGCTGCTCTGCCACCCGAGAGGTGAAGGCGGTGAACCCACCGGACACCAGCGCCGCGTAGGCCCCGTCAGCCTTCATTGTAGCCAGCAACGCGGGCCCACCAGGCATCAAGGTAATGCGACGATCCAGAACCTGAGCAATCACTTCGACAGGCAGCCCTTTCAGCAGCGCCACGCGCTCCCGCAGGGCGCCGTCAAAATTCAGTTCACCATTCATGGCGCGTGCGGTGATCTCCTTAACACGCGCACCGACGCCCGCCTCCTCGGCCAGCTCATCAATACACTCCTGTTGGATCATGGTGCTGTCCATATCGGCCAGCAGCATCTTCTTGCGACGCCCCTCCCTTGGCTGAACCACCAGATCAACGCCCAGATCCTGCAGATCGGCCCAGACCTCCCATTGGTTATCCGGCAACCGCTCCAAAGAGAACTCCGCAGCAATATCGGGTGCCAGCCACTGTGCGTCCCCACCACCCCAGGCATTGCGCAGAGAGTCGACAAGCGCAGGCGCAAGGCAGGGGTTTTTCGGATTGCAAAGCAGGGTGGCAACAAACATCGGCAGGCTCCATTCAGGCGGGGTTGCGCCCGTCATACGCCCGCACGCCCACTATCGCCAAGCCCTCGAATCCACCTCGATGCTAGAACTGTGCTGCCAGCGTCGCACATCACGTCGGCCTGCCGTCCTAGGATACATCTGTTTCCGAAAGGCGTCACAACAGGTCGTGAATGATCCCAAAATGGCCGCTATTTGTCGTTTTCCCTGTTGCCGGGCCGGATTTCAGCCAGTAGCCCTATCTGTGGGACACCTCTCCCCAACGAGAGGCGCTTATCTGGAAGGATAGCAGTAATGGCTATTGAACAACCGGCAACGCGGCCGGGTAATCCGCGTTTTTCTTCTGGCCCCTGCGCCAAACCCCCCGCATTTGATCTGACCAAACTTGCAGGCGCGCCCTTGGGCCGCAGCCACCGTGCTGCCGTTGGCAAGGACAAGCTGCTCGCCGCAATTGAAGGCACGCGCGAAATCCTCGGCGTACCGGCGGATTACCGCATTGGCATCGTGCCTGCCTCGGACACTGGTGCGGTCGAGATGGCGATGTGGAACCTGCTGGGCGCACGTGGTGCGGAGATGCTGGCCTGGGAGAGCTTTGGCGCGGGCTGGGTTACGGATGTTGTCAAACAGCTGAAACTGGACGCGGTTGTGAAGACCGCCGACTACGGTGAGCTGGTCGATCTGGCCTCTGTCGATTTCAACAATGACGTCGTTTTCACCTGGAACGGCACCACCTCCGGCGTACGGGTTCCCAATGGCGACTGGATCCCGGCAGATCGTGCAGGGCTGACCATCTGCGATGCGACCTCTGCCGCCTTTGCGCAGGATCTGCCGTGGGACAAACTGGATGTGACCACCTTCTCCTGGCAGAAAGTTCTGGGTGGTGAGGCCGCACATGGCATGATCATCCTGTCCCCGAGCGCGGTCGAACGGCTGGAAAGCTATACCCCAGCCTGGCCCCTGCCGAAGATCTTCCGCCTGACCAAAGGCGGCAAGCTGATCGACGGTATCTTCAAGGGGGCGACGATCAATACACCGTCCATGCTGGCGGTTGAGGATTACCTGCTGGCGCTGGACTGGGCGCGGTCTGTTGGTGGTCTGGACGGGTTGAAGGCGCGCGCGGACGCAAATGCCCAGGCGATCTTCAACTTTTGTGCCAACCGCCCATGGATCGCCAATCTGGCAACGGATGTCGCGACACGGTCAAACACCTCAGTCTGCCTGAAGTTCACCGATCCCCGCATTCAGGACGGCGCTGGATTTGCCAAGGCAATCGCCAAGCGGCTGGAAGCGGAGAACATCGCTCTGGACATCGGCGCCTATCGCGACGCGCCGGCCGGCCTGCGCATCTGGTGCGGCGGCACGGTTGAGACCTCGGATATCGAGGCCATGCTGCCCTGGCTCGAATGGGCCTTTGGGGTCGAAATCGCAGCACAATCGGCAGCGGCCTGATCAAGACGCCGCCTGCCCGACCAACCCCATCGGGCAGGCACCATATACCCTGACGCCTAGCGCGGCGTCATTCCAGACATTCGGCCCAACCGGCCCCCGCATGAAGGACCTACCCCATGGCTCCCAAAGTTCTCATTTCCGACAAGCTGTCCGAAGCCGCAGTTCAGATTTTCCGTGATCGCGGTATCGACGTTGATTTCCAGCCCGACCTTGGCAAAGACAAGGACAAGCTGGCCGCAATCATCGGCGACTACGACGGGCTTGCGATCCGTTCGGCCACCAAGGTGACGCAGAAAATCCTCGACAACGCCACCAACCTCAAGGTGATCGCCCGCGCCGGCATCGGCACCGACAATATCGACAAGGATGCTGCCTCGCAGAAGGGCGTGATCGTGATGAACACGCCTTTTGGCAATATGATCACCACCGCCGAGCATGCCATCGCCATGATGTTTGCTGTCGCGCGACAGATCCCTGAGGCCTCCACCTCGACCCATGCCGGAAAATGGGAGAAATCCAAATTCATGGGGGTTGAGCTGACCAACAAAACCCTTGGCGTGATTGGGGCTGGCAATATCGGCGGCATCGTCTGCGATCGCGCGCGTGGGTTGAAGATGAAAGTCGTCGCTTACGATCCCTTCCTCAGCCAGGAGAAGGCTGACAAGATCGGCGTGGAGAAGGTCGAGTTGGATGAGCTGCTCGCGCGGGCCGATTTCATCACCCTGCATGTGCCGCTGACCGATCAGACCCGGAATATCCTGTCCAAGGAAAACCTGGAGAAGACCAAGAAAGGCGTGCGGATCATCAACTGTGCCCGTGGCGGGCTGGTAGATGAGGCCGCCCTGGCAGAGTTGCTGACCTCTGGCCATGTCGCCGGCGCGGCCTTTGATGTCTTCTCCGAAGAACCGGCCAAAACCAACCCATTGTTTGGGCTGCCGAACGTGGTCTGCACCCCGCATCTGGGCGCTGCCACCAGTGAGGCGCAGGAGAATGTTGCCCTGCAGGTCGCGGAACAGATGTCCAACTATTTGCTGGACGGCGCGGTCGAGAACGCGCTGAACATGCCCTCTATGACCGCTGAGGAAGCCCGCGTCATGGGCCCGTGGGTTGCCCTTTCCGGCCATCTCGGCGGCTTCATCGGGCAGATGACGGATGAACCCATTCAGGCGATCAACATCCTATATGACGGTGTTGCCTCCGAGATGAACCTTGCCGCACTGAACTGCTCGGTTGTGGCAGGCATCATGAAGAAGCTGAACCCGGACGTGAACATGGTCTCCGCCCCGGTGGTGGCCCGCGAACGCGGCATACAGATTTCCACCACCAATCAGGATAAATCCGGCACCTTCGATGGCTATATCAAGGTCACGGTGGTCACCAGCAAGCGCGAGCGTTCGGTGGCCGGGACGGTGTTCTCCGACGGCAAGCCACGCTTCATCCAGATCAAAGGCATCAACATTGATGCCGAGGTCGGGGCGCATATGCTCTATACCACCAACGAAGATGTTCCGGGCATCATTGGGACACTGGGGCAGATCCTGGGCGATATGGGCGTCAATATCGCCAACTTTACCCTTGGCCGGTCCGAGGCTGGCGGAGAGGCCATCGCGCTTCTCTACGTTGATGAACCGGTGCCCGCAGCTGCTCGCGCCGCTTTGGCAGAAACCGAGTTTTTCAACCAGATCAAGCCGCTACAGTTCGATGTCAGCTGATGTCTAGCTCAGTTTTGGTTTAAGCAGATGCGTCGCTCGGGTATAAGGGCGGCGCATTTTCCGTTTTGCCTCTGTTGATGACGCCCTGAGGAGCCCCTGCCCTATGACCAGATCTACGACCAGCCCAATCTACGCCATTGGTGATATTCACGGCCAGCTGGAGATGTTGGAACAGGCACTGGAACGTATCGAAGCAGACGGCGGTCGTGACGCACCGGTCGTGTTCCTGGGGGATTTTATCGACCGTGGCCCTGATAGTCGGGGTGTCATTGATCTGCTGATCCGTGGACAGGCTGAAGGACGGGACTGGATCACGCTCCTTGGCAATCACGACCGCATGTTTGCATGGTTCATGGAAGATATCCCCCGCCAAGATCCCCATATGCTGGTTGGCTATCACTGGCTGCATGAGCGTATCGGCGGGATCGAAACCCTGGAGAGCTATGGCGTTGCTGTTCCTGAACGCACTCGACTGGAGGAGGTCCATGCCGCAGCAAGAGCCGCCGTACCCGATCGCCACATCACCTTCCTTCAGGCGTTGAAAGCAATGCACCAGACCGATGATCTCGCCTTTGTCCACGCAGGGATCAAGCCTGGCGTTCCTTTGGACAAGCAAGCCGAAAACGATCTGGTGTGGATCCGCCAGCCCTTCCATAAACACACCGAGCAGCATCCAAAACTAATCATCCACGGCCATACACCGGTCGATACACCCACGCATTACGGCAATCGTATCAACCTCGACACGGGGGCGGGCTACGGCAAACCGCTCACCACGGCTGTCTTTGAAGGCGCGGCAGCCTGGTCGCTCAGTGACACAGGGCGACAAAAGCTAACCCCATAACCATCCTCTTCTGGTCAAATATACCTAAAGTGATCTTTAATCAGCCATTCGGCACTACGTTCGCAAAGCCAATTTTCGCGCAAAGCACGCTGAAAGCAGAAAATTTTTCCGTACGCGCTCGCAGAACGCGGGTCAGCGCATTCTGGGAAAAACCTAGGGACTCGCCCACGAAGATTGCGGGCTTTCAGATACGCGCTGTGTTCTTTTCTTCGCAAGCCTCCTCATTCGGAGAAAACCGACCCCCTTGGACAGGAATGCTATGTACTGCCTTCTCTAGCGACTCAAAATCGGTGCGCGATCTTGGCACTAGAGAGAATACCATGCCCTCCGACAGTCATAGGGTCACCCAATAGCGACGCCTGATAACTGAAGTGAGATCCAAGCAAACATCAGAACAACGCGGGCAAACCGTGGTCTTCAACGGGCGTGACAGGGAGACCATCGAACGGCGCTGACAGTTCTTCATCTGGCGCCAGTACATTCGCCGCCAGCGTAATATCCGGCGCCCCAGCGCCGAGGCCCAGATCCAATCCCACGCCGATTATCCCCAGATCGATATCAAGGTCGAGCAAGATGCCATCTTCCGGCACCACATTCACGTCGAAACTTGTCGTGCTGGTCTCCACCTCGCCATCTGGGGAACGCAGCGTTGTCTCCAGATCAAGTGTGACAGTCCCCAAATCATCAGAAGCTGGCGCGATCACCAACTGTGACAGATCCCAACCGGTGACATCAATTTCGCCACCCGCAGCAACTGCGGTCTCCTCTCCCGCGCTGAAGATCCAGTTATCCGGCACACCAGTCAGTTTGACCGCCTCCAGAGTAGAAGTGCCTGTGTCAATATCAACAATGAACCCTGCATCATCGTTATTTTCAATCGAGCCGTGCGGACTCGGTGTGACCAAGCTGAAATCAGCCTCCCCGGGCGCGCGCCATTCCAAGCTCATCTCTGCGTCGCCATTCAGGTCCAGATGGTAGATGACAATCTCATGCTCACCCGCAGACAAGCTGCAGCTTCCCAGTTCAACAGTCACCAAACCCTCAACAGCTTTGACGATCGTCGACACGCCATCAATCCAGACAATCGCGGTATCACCGGTGGTTAACCTAAATTCATAGCTCCCCGCCTCAGAAACATCGATCCGCCCAGTGACCTTAGTTGCAAAAACATCCGGTGACAGCAGGTCAAAAAAGGTAAAGGGCGTGCTCGGGAAATCGATTGTCTGCGTGTAAATTTCGTCCAGCGGATCACTGTTGTAGTCGATATCGAGGATATTCAACACGCCATCGACAACTGCGATCTGCTCAACATGAAAGCTGGTGTTGACCGTAACAGTGGCCGGAACGACCGGCACATCTGTGACTGAAATATTGAATTGCTGATCAGAGCTATTGCCCCCTGCATCCGTCGCGGTCACGGTCACCGTCACGCTGGGTTCCGCCTCATAGTCGAGGCTGATGCCATCCTTCAGCTTCAGCGTGCCATCGCCCTGCACCTCAAAGCGGGCATCATCCACGGTGAATGTGAGCGCCCCGCCCTCGGGATCGCTGGCGGTGAGCGTGCCGATGGCCGCCCCCGCCGCATTCTCCGCCACAACGCTGCTGCTGAGCGACAGCCCTTCCGGTGCCTCATCCACATCCGTCACCGTCAGGGTGAACGCCTGATCCGAGCTGTTGCCCCCCGCATCCGTCGCGGTCACGGTGACCGTCACGCTGGGTTCCGCCTCATAATCCAGGCTGATGCCGTCCTTCAGCTTCAACGTGCCATCGCCCTGCACCTCAAACCGCGCGTCATCCACGGTGAATGTGAGCGCCCCGCCTTCGGGGTCGCTGGCGGTGAGCGTGCCGATGGCCGTCCCCGCTGCATTCTCCGCCACCACGCTGCTGCTGAGCGACAACCCTTCCGGCGCCTCATCCACATCACTCACGGTGAGGGTGAAGGCCTGATCCGAGCTGTTGCCCCCCGCATCGGTCGCGGTCACCGTCACTGTCACGCTGGGCTCCGCCTCATAATCCAGGCTGATGCCGTCCTTCAGCTTCAGCGTGCCATCGCCCTGCACCTCAAACCGGGCGTCATCCACGGTGAATGTGTAAGGACCACCACCCGGCGCATCGCTGCTGACCACGCCCACCGCGGCACCGGTGTCATTCTCGGACAGGGTCGTGTTATCCAACGAGAGGGTTCCGGCATCTTCATCCGCATCACTCACCGTCAGGGTAAACGCCTGATCAGAGCTATTGCCGCCCGCATCCGTCGCGGTCACGGTGACCGTCACACTGGGTTCCGCCTCATAGTCGAGGCTGATGCCATCCTTCAGCTTCAGCGTGCCATCGCCCTGCACCTCAAAGCGGGCATCATCCACGGTGAATGTGAGCGCCCCGCCCTCGGGATCGCTGGCGGTGAGCGTGCCGATGGCCGCCCCCGCTGCATTCTCCGCCACAACGCTGCTGCTGAGCGACAGCCCTTCCGGTGCCTCATCCACATCCGTCACCGTCAGGGTGAACGCCTGATCGGAGCTGTTGCCCCCCGCATCCGTCGCGGTCACGGTGACCGTCACGCTGGGCTCCGCCTCATAATCCAGGCTGATGCCATCCTTCAGCTTCAGCGTGCCATAGCCCTGTACTTCAAACCGGGCGTCATCCACGGTGAATGTGAGCGCCCCGCCTTCGGGATCGCTGGCGGTGAGCGTGCCGATGGCCGCCCCCGCTGCATTCTCCGCCACAACGCTGCTGCTGAGCGACAGCCCTTCCGGTGCCTCATCCACATCCGTCACCGTCAGGGTGAACGCCTGATCCGAGCTGTTGCCCCCCGCATCCGTCGCGGTCACGGTGACCGTCACGCTGGGCTCCGCCTCATAGTCGAGGCTGATGCCATCTTTCAGTTTCAACGTGCCATCGCCCTGCACCTCAAACCGCGCGTCATCCACGGTGAATGTGAGCGCCCCGCCTTCGGGATCGCTGGCGGTGAGCGTGCCGATGGCCGCCCCCGCTGCATTCTCCGCCACCACGCTGCTGCTGAGCGACAACCCTTCCGGCGCCTCATCCACATCCGTCACCGTCAGGGTGAACGCCTGATCGGAGCTGTTGCCCCCCGCATCCGTCGCGGTCACGGTGACCGTCACGCTGGGCTCCGCCTCATAGTCGAGGCTGATGCCATCTTTCAGTTTCAACGTGCCATCGCCCTGCACCTCAAACCGCGCGTCATCCACGGTGAATGTGATCGCCCCGCCTTCGGGATCGCTGGCGGTGAGCGTGCCGATGGCCGCCCCCGCCGCATTCTCCGCCACAACGCTGCTGCTGAGCGACAGCCCTTCCGGTGCCTCATCCACATCCGTCACCGTCAGGGTGAACGCCTGATCGGAGCTGTTGCCCCCCGCATCCGTCGCGGTCACGGTGACCGTCACGCTGGGCTCCGCCTCATAATCCAGGCTGATGCCATCCTTCAGCTTCAGCGTGCCATAGCCCTGTACTTCAAACCGGGCGTCATCCACGGTGAATGTGAGCGCCCCGCCTTCGGGATCGCTGGCGGTGAGCGTGCCGATGGCCGCCCCCGCTGCATTCTCCGCCACAACGCTGCTGCTGAGCGACAGCCCTTCCGGTGCCTCATCCACATCCGTCACCGTCAGGGTGAACGCCTGATCCGAGCTGTTGCCCCCCGCATCGGTCGCGGTCACCGTCACTGTCACGCTGGGCTCCGCCTCATAATCCAGGCTGATGCCGTCCTTCAGCTTCAGCGTGCCATCGCCCTGCACCTCAAACCGGGCGTCATCCACGGTGAATGTGTAAGGACCACCACCCGGCGCATCGCTGCTGACCACGCCCACCGCGGCACCGGTGTCATTCTCGGACAGGGTCGTGTTATCCAACGAGAGGGTTCCGGCATCTTCATCCGCATCACTCACCGTCAGGGTAAACGCCTGATCAGAGCTATTGCCGCCCGCATCCGTCGCGGTCACGGTGACCGTCACACTGGGTTCCGCCTCATAGTCGAGGCTGATGCCATCCTTCAGCTTCAGCGTGCCATCGCCCTGCACCTCAAAGCGGGCATCATCCACGGTGAATGTGAGCGCCCCGCCCTCGGGATCGCTGGCGGTGAGCGTGCCGATGGCCGCCCCCGCTGCATTCTCCGCCACAACGCTGCTGCTGAGCGACAGCCCTTCCGGTGCCTCATCCACATCCGTCACCGTCAGGGTGAACGCCTGATCGGAGCTGTTGCCCCCCGCATCCGTCGCGGTCACGGTGACCGTCACGCTGGGCTCCGCCTCATAATCCAGGCTGATGCCATCCTTCAGCTTCAGCGTGCCATAGCCCTGTACTTCAAACCGGGCGTCATCCACGGTGAATGTGAGCGCCCCGCCTTCGGGATCGCTGGCGGTGAGCGTGCCGATGGCCGCCCCCGCTGCATTCTCCGCCACAACGCTGCTGCTGAGCGACAGCCCTTCCGGTGCCTCATCCACATCCGTCACCGTCAGGGTGAACGCCTGATCCGAGCTGTTGCCCCCCGCATCCGTCGCGGTCACGGTGACCGTCACGCTGGGCTCCGCCTCATAGTCGAGGCTGATGCCATCTTTCAGCTTCAACGTGCCATCGCCCTGTACTTCAAACCGGGCGTCATCCACGGTGAATGTGAGCGCCCCGCCTTCGGGGTCTCTGGCGGTGAGCGTGCCGATGGCCGCCCCCGCTGCATTCTCCGCCACAACGCTGCTGCTGAGCGACAGCCCTTCCGGTGCCTCATCCACATCCGTCACCGTCAGGGTGAACGCCTGATCGGAGCTGTTGCCCCCCGCATCCGTCGCGGTCACGGTGACCGTCACGCTGGGCTCCGCCTCATAATCCAGGCTGATGCCATCCTTCAGCTTCAGCGTGCCATAGCCCTGTACTTCAAACCGGGCGTCATCCACGGTGAATGTGAGCGCCCCGCCTTCGGGATCGCTGGCGGTGAGCGTGCCGATGGCCGCCCCCGCTGCATTCTCCGCCACAACGCTGCTGCTGAGCGACAGCCCTTCCGGTGCCTCATCCACATCCGTCACCGTCAGGGTGAACGCCTGATCCGAGCTGTTGCCCCCCGCATCCGTCGCGGTCACGGTGACCGTCACGCTGGGCTCCGCCTCATAGTCGAGGCTGATGCCATCTTTCAGTTTCAACGTGCCATCGCCCTGCACCTCAAACCGCGCGTCATCCACGGTGAATGTGAGCGCCCCGCCTTCGGGATCGCTGGCGGTGAGCGTGCCGATGGCCGCCCCCGCTGCATTCTCCGCCACCACGCTGCTGCTGAGCGACAACCCTTCCGGCGCCTCATCCACATCCGTCACCGTCAGGGTGAACGCCTGATCGGAGCTGTTGCCCCCCGCATCCGTCGCGGTCACGGTGACCGTCACGCTGGGCTCCGCCTCATAGTCGAGGCTGATGCCATCTTTCAGTTTCAACGTGCCATCGCCCTGCACCTCAAACCGCGCGTCATCCACGGTGAATGTGATCGCCCCGCCTTCGGGATCGCTGGCGGTGAGCGTGCCGATGGCCGCCCCCGCCGCATTCTCCGCCACAACGCTGCTGCTGAGCGACAGCCCTTCCGGTGCCTCATCCACATCCGTCACCGTCAGGGTGAACGCCTGATCGGAGCTGTTGCCCCCCGCATCCGTCGCGGTCACGGTGACCGTCACGCTGGGCTCCGCCTCATAATCCAGGCTGATGCCATCCTTCAGCTTCAGCGTGCCATAGCCCTGTACTTCAAACCGGGCGTCATCCACGGTGAATGTGAGCGCCCCGCCTTCGGGATCGCTGGCGGTGAGCGTGCCGATGGCCGCCCCCGCTGCATTCTCCGCCACAACGCTGCTGCTGAGCGACAGCCCTTCCGGTGCCTCATCCACATCCGTCACCGTCAGGGTGAACGCCTGATCCGAGCTGTTGCCCCCCGCATCGGTCGCGGTCACCGTCACTGTCACGCTGGGCTCCGCCTCATAATCCAGGCTGATGCCGTCCTTCAGCTTCAGCGTGCCATCGCCCTGCACCTCAAACCGGGCGTCATCCACGGTGAATGTGTAAGGACCACCACCCGGCGCATCGCTGCTGACCACGCCCACCGCGGCACCGGTGTCATTCTCGGACAGGGTCGTGTTATCCAACGAGAGGGTTCCGGCATCTTCATCCGCATCACTCACCGTCAGGGTAAACGCCTGATCAGAGCTATTGCCGCCCGCATCCGTCGCGGTCACGGTGACCGTCACACTGGGTTCCGCCTCATAGTCGAGGCTGATGCCATCCTTCAGCTTCAGCGTGCCATCGCCCTGCACCTCAAAGCGGGCATCATCCACGGTGAATGTGAGCGCCCCGCCCTCGGGATCGCTGGCGGTGAGCGTGCCGATGGCCGCCCCCGCTGCATTCTCCGCCACAACGCTGCTGCTGAGCGACAGCCCTTCCGGTGCCTCATCCACATCCGTCACCGTCAGGGTGAACGCCTGATCGGAGCTGTTGCCCCCCGCATCCGTCGCGGTCACGGTGACCGTCACGCTGGGCTCCGCCTCATAATCCAGGCTGATGCCATCCTTCAGCTTCAGCGTGCCATAGCCCTGTACTTCAAACCGGGCGTCATCCACGGTGAATGTGAGCGCCCCGCCTTCGGGATCGCTGGCGGTGAGCGTGCCGATGGCCGCCCCCGCTGCATTCTCCGCCACAACGCTGCTGCTGAGCGACAGCCCTTCCGGTGCCTCATCCACATCCGTCACCGTCAGGGTGAACGCCTGATCCGAGCTGTTGCCCCCCGCATCCGTCGCGGTCACGGTGACCGTCACGCTGGGCTCCGCCTCATAGTCGAGGCTGATGCCATCTTTCAGCTTCAACGTGCCATCGCCCTGTACTTCAAACCGGGCGTCATCCACGGTGAATGTGAGCGCCCCGCCTTCGGGGTCTCTGGCGGTGAGCGTGCCGATGGCCGCCCCCGCTGCATTCTCCGCCACAACGCTGCTGCTGAGCGACAGCCCTTCCGGCGCCTCATCCACATCCGCTGTTTCCGGTGACGAATCGGGCTCAAAGCTCGGTCCGACTGATTGGGGATCAGCAACAGGCTTGGTTCCTACTGCCCTGGTTGGCTGCTCACCTTCCCCTAGCAGAGGCACAGCAGCAGATTGCTGTCCGGTTCCCTGTGGTCCCTCGACCGCGCCAGTTGCCGGGTTGCCTGTGGACAATTGAGCTTGCTGGCCACCGGATACACCAGGAGCGCCGTTCTCGCCCGGCAGATCGCGAGAAAGGAAGCCAGGTTGCGAAGATGTGAACTCCGTCTTGCCAGACGAAGGCGAATTGACTTCCGTATAGTTGTTTACAATTTCGTCCGGGGCAGGACGGTTGTCAGGTGGCGGCGGTGCCTCTTCCTCGATCTTTTGAAACTGGGCCGTACCCTGATGAAGCAGCGCTTGGCGTTCTGGGTCATAGTCCCCGTCTGTTTCGCCAAATGTGGGAGCCGTGTTTGCAGTTTTCACGCTTAGTTCACGTTCTGTTTCCTGATGCAAATCGCTGCGTCTCTTGGACCCAGAGTTCTGAAACACACCGGACTGATCAGGGGCCTCTCCCACCATTGTACTCTCCTACAGCGTAACATGCTGAACCAAAAAATGTTAAAATCGTAGCGAATTTCAGATCTTTTGTACTGACACCAAACGACGTAACGGTACAAAATAAAAACACCTGAAACGATCTTTATAAAGATTCAACTCTACTAAAAGTAGTTTTTCTCATCGAAGGAGATTTAACTGCCTGTAAAGGCCAAGAGTGTCAGCTTAGCTTGTAAAGTTTTTATCGAGTATTTGTGTTTTTGGGGGTTGCCGATGGTTAGTGTAGACCAGGCAGAGGTACCATCTGTCCAGGCAAGCTGGCGCGGTATCGACGTGGATTCAGTTGTATCGGGCGTTGTCATCAACATGCTGACACTTGCGATGCCATTGGCCTTGCTGCAAGTTTTTGACCGGGTCATTCCCAATGGTTCCTACGGAACTCTGTTTGGCATTTTTCTTGCGATGTTGGGGGTTATCACAATCGACCTCTTGCTCAAAGTAGCCCGAGCCCACTTCGTTCTGGAGGCTGCACGTCAGCGGGGTCATCAAATCAGCATGGATGTCACGCAGGCGCTCTTTGAGGGATCGCCTAAGGCTCTGGACCGTCTGGGTAAAGAAGCTACAGTGGAGCGCCTGATGGGGTTGCTGGGGCTGCGCCAAGCTGTGCAAGAGCAGGTGGTCAAGGTGACCGTTGATCTTGTGTTTTCCGGTCTCTTTCTGCTGATCATTGCGGGGCTTGGTGGCTGGCTGGTGCTTGCGCCGCTCAGCGTCATGCTAGGACTGTTGATTTTCGCAGCAACTCTGCGCCCTGCCTACCGGGATGCATCGAGAAAGCGGCGTGAGTATGATCGCCGCAGGATGTCCTTCCTCTCAGAAGTACTGCAGCAATCCAGATTGGTTAAGCTTCTCGGATTGGAACATCAGATGCTGCGGCGCTACGAATTGCTGCAGGCCAGCTCTTCAGTATCAAGTGAAAAACTTATTCGACTTAGCGGCGGTAGCATCGGAGCCGCCAGTATGGGCGCCCAGATTGCCACCGTACTGACCTGTGCAGCAGGTGGTGTCTTGGCCATTCAAAGCACGTTCTCTGTGGCCGAACTGGCGGCTTGCATGCTGCTAACCGGACGGGCAGTACAACCTGTCATCCAGCTCACGTTTCTGAGTGCGGCGAGAGACGATGCCGCCGCACGGTTCTCGGGCCTGGCGGAAGTGGCAGACGCCCGTACTGATGATGCCCACCGCCAGCGCGATACGGTCAGCGGTGGCCTGTCAGTAACGAACCTTGGGCTACGGAGGGAAGACGGAAGCGGTTTCCACTTCCGCAATGTTAGTTTTTCTGCCTCTCCCGGCCAGTTAGTGGTGGTAGATGGTCCGCTGTCTTCGCGCAGAGGCTGCCTGTTACAATTGCTCGCGGGAGAGCTGCAGCCGGACGAAGGCAGCGTCTTCCTGGACGGCTACGGCCAGCTGGAGACCAGTGTAATCGCCGCTCCGCAGGGGCTTGTGTTTGAGCCTAGGGAACCAGTTATTCTGGAAGGAAAGATACTTCAGAACCTGACTGGTTTCAGTTTGGCAACTCCCGACAACGAATTGCAGAACACCGCGCTGAAACTGGGGCTGGCCAGACAAATAGCGCAACTGCCAGATGGCCTTCAAAGCACCCTATCAAGTGACCGCCGCGGAACTGGCAGTCCGGGCTTTTACCGGCGCCTGGCTCTGACCAGGGCCTTAGCACAGCGACCACGCATTCTGCTGTTGGAAGACCCGCTTTCAGACCTGGACCCAACGGGTCAACGAGCTGTTGCTGAACTGTTGATTTCACTCAAGGGTCGTATGACCTGTGTACTGACCCGTCCAGACGCAACGCTCAGACAAGCTGCTGATTGCACAGTTACTTTGCGTCCTGAAATACCCACGAGCCGCTAGCTCAGCTCCGAACCGGACATCCCGCAGCTTCATCCAGATACAGCTAGGTGTATTCATGAATACGTCGAACACATTACCTGACTTTTGGTCGGCAGAGCCCGTCTTTGATGCCCAAGCGGGCATAGCAGAGGATTTGCAAAAAGCCTCTATACCGACACCTCAATCAGATGCGGCTCAAGCAGAGGCACTCCTGGGCCTCTTGCTGGACCATTCAGATTGGGATGCTGACCCCGCACGCATTCGCGCGGCACTGCCGCATGCCCGTCAGACTTTTGACGGATGGGATCTATGCGACGCCCTGGTCGCACTCAAAGTACCGTTTTCAAGAACCGAGAAGGACGCTCCGCCAGCGCCCAGTCCGTCCGACCTTGGTCTGTTTATTGCGCGTAGCGGCAGTTTCCGCCTCGCAGGCGGCCCATTTGACCCAAGCGGAATAAAACCAGGAGAAACCAAGATTTCGGTTATATCTTCTGGAGTTGCGGGGCGGCGGCCTGCTGCGGGGAGTGTTACAATTCTCTTGCAAGGACTTCGATCCCATATTTGGTCGCTGCTGTTTGCATCCTTGGCAATAAACCTCGCGGGATTGCTGACCCCAGTGTTCGTTATCCTGGTCTATAATCGTGCGATACCAGCCGGCACGTCGAGTGTGATTTTCGTTCTGGCAAGTGGTCTATTACTCGCCTTCGCCACAGAGATTGCAATCCGCCGCATCCGAAGTCAGACCCTCGTCCGGTTGGCGGCTCAACTGGAGCACCGACTGAGCCTTGCTTTGCTGAATAAACTCATGGTGTTTCCGCTGGACTCACTCACCAGCGCACCTGTGGAGCAGCAAAGGGCACGTCTGAAGCAATTCGAGGCCGTAAGAGAAGCACTGGTCGGACCTTTAGTGCAAGTCGGGTTAGACATCCCATTCGTTGTAGTTTTCGGAGCTGCCCTGTTTTTTATCGCCCCACCGGTTGGATTGGTCGCCCTGACGGCTGCGCTGGTACAAGTGGGTCTTCTTATTGGCCTAGCTCCACAATTGCGCCGACTTGAGAAGCTATCGAATGACTCCGCCAGGGATTTACGAAAAGTCAGCGAAACCGTTGTCAATGAACGATTGCACTTGAGCCGCCTGCACAGCCAAACGCCTTGGCGGCAACGTTTTCGCCAGCGCATTTCCTTGGCTCTGGATGACGTGATGCGTCAGCAGTTCATGATAGAGCTGTCCGCACATGTGTCGCAATCAATCGTCTTGATTGCCGGCGTTTCCGGCGGGTTGCTTGCGACAAGAATGGCCATCCAAGGCGACCTCACCGTCGGAGGCTTTGTCGCTATCCTGGTCGTGATTTGGAGGTTCTTGGCTCCGGTCCAATCTTTGGGCCGGGCCCTGGGCCAAGCAGTTGCTGCCCGCCATAGCCTGCGGGATATCGACAGCGTGCTCACTTTGCGGGAGGAGATCCGGCGCGGGGTGGCGCCGCATCATGGTGCGAGTGTGAAACCACCCATCGTGGTAGAGCAGGCGTCACTGCGCTTACCCGGCTCCAGAGACCTGTCTCTGTCTGGCGCAGGCTTGAAGATCAATATGGGCGAGATCACCGTACTTTCCGGGCCCAATCTGTCCGGCAAAACGATCTTGGCGGAAACTATCGCCGGATTACACGAACTGAGCGCAGGGCGCGTATTATTCGACGGTGCTGACTTGCGCCAGATTCCGGCCGACGATTTGCGCAGGGCTATTGCTTTTGCACCGCAAACCCCAGCGTTTTTCTACGGAACCATCTGGCAGAACTTTGAGCTGGCCGTGTCCGGGGTGGATCCTGAGCGGGTATTGAAAGTCCTTGATGAGGCTGGAGTTAGGGAGGAAATCCAAGCCCTGCCGGACGGAATGGACACCCGGCTGACCGTCGAAGCCAGCAGTAAATTACCCTACGAGCTGAAGCAGGGCCTGTCGGTAGCAAGAGCTCTGCTGCAGCCTGGCCCTCTTCGTATATTCGATCAGCCAGCCGAAGGGCTCGATGACCGTCACGCCATGCGAATCAGGGCCGCAATCGCACGAAGACGCGCAACCTGCGCCACGCTTTTGATCTCCAATCATCCGGATGATCTGGCACTTGGCGATCACTACGTCGCACTGCACCGGGGCCGCGTGGTACTGAGTGGCAGTGGAAACAAGGGCCGCGAGAAAGTTTCCGCATATCTTCATGGCGTTCCAGGTCAACCATAACGAAGGACAGAAATGATGCAGCAAGAACCCGCTTCCGTCTGGATGCCCGCCTTGGATGACGGCCAAAAAAGGGGGCTGAACGCCGTGCAGAGACCCGTTATCAGCACCTCTCGCCTCACCGCGCGAGTGCTGATTGCAGCGCTCGCCGCCGGGCTGGTCTGGGCCGCGAATGCCGAACTTCCTGAACTTACCTACGCAAAGGGCACGATTGTGCCCACATCCTACCCGCGCCCGGTTGAACATCTGGACGGCGGGGTTCTGGCAGAAATTCTTGTGCAGGAAGGGCAGCAGGTCGTGGCTGGCGCTCCGCTCGCTCGATTATCTGAAGCCCTCATCGAAGCAGAATTTCAGAGTCTGACAGTGAGAGAAGCCGCGCTTGAGCGAAACACAGTGCGACTACAGACGGTCGTGGACGTGATTAACGGTATTCTCCCCGTGGAGGATGCGCGTGCGGAGCTTGAGCATGGTCATCGCCTACTCGCACAATTGAATGCGTTCGAGGCCACACGCGGGCGCATTCAACAACGGATTTCGGAACTGGAGCGCTCCCTGGAAATCAAACGTGCACTTCACCTCAACGCGCTTCAGCAGGAAGAGACCTTTGCGATTGAGAGCGCGGCGGCGCAGACCTTGAATCAAAAAGGATTGCTCAGCCGAACGGAGATGAGCCGCTTCGACGCAAGAACTCTGGAGATTGAGGGCAATCGCTTACGAGCTCTTTCGGCGCTTGCCGACGGTGAACGCAGTCTGACAGAAGCGCGCAGGGAGGAAGAGGAGTTCGTCGCCGGTACCAGCGACCGACTGTTGGCAGAGCTTGAGACGGAGCTAGAAGATTTGGCACTGGTTCAAAGGGCACTTGCAGATAACGCTGCGCAGCGGAACCGTCTGACTGTTGTGTCGCCAGTGCCTGGGGTGGTGCAAAAAATCTACGTCAAAGGGCCAGGCGAAGTGGTCGGACCAGGCGAATTGATCGCCGAGGTCCTGCCCACTCAGGACCGGTTGATCGCCGAGGTTCAGATCCGCCCGGCCGACATCGGTCACGTCACCACCGGCGACCCTGTTGAATTAAAGTCCACGACTTTCAACGCCAAAAGATATGGCGTGCAAATTGGAGAGGTGATTGAGGTATCGCCAAATTCGCACCTAAACGACCGTGGCGAAGCTTTCTTTCGCGCCCGGATTTCTCTTGCAGAAAGAGGCGGAGCGCAGCAGCCACTCGACGGGCGCCTCACAGCGGGGATGGAAGTCGACGCATCCATACGCACGGATGTGCGGACGGTGCTAGACTACATCGTGTCACCACTGGCTGATCCGATCCAGCGTGCGTTTCACGAGCGTTGAGCTGTGGCTGAATGCCGGACCTTAATATGGCACGGGCACTCCTGAAATCTCGCAAAGCGTTGGTCTATAATAAACCGCCTGGCCGTTTTGAGCGTTCGATCACATCTTTGCATTGTCTCGGGCGAGGGCGTGACAAAGTTATTCCACATCCTCGGGGGTGGATTGTGGCCTATTGGCCCCATGAGGGCGCAGGTAGCCCCCGATCCCCGTATATCAAAAATCCGAACATCAAAAATCCAAGTCGGCGTAATGCGCAGGTGGGCTGAAGCCTGGGATCTGGTCGGCAAGGATTGAGCGGAAGGCCGGGCGCGACTTGATCTTGGCGTACCAGTCCTTGACCACGGTCGAGCGGTTCCAGTCCACGTCCGAAATATAATCCAGCGACGACAAATGTGCAGCGGCTGCGAAGTCTGCCAATGTCATCTGATCTCCCGCGAGCCAGCGGCGGTGATCGAGCAACCATGCCAGATAATCCAGATGGTATTTGATTGCGCGGGCGCCTGCTTTGACGTTGCCGCTGTCGGGATAGCCCTGCCCTGTCACCTTTTTGTTGACCCGCTCATAGAGCAGTTTGGAGGTGACCTCATGGTGGAATTTATCGTCGAACCAGCTGACCAGGCGGCGCACCTCATAACGGCCTTCGGGATCGCTGGGCATCAGGGACGGGTCCGGGCGGGTCTCTTCCAGATATTCGCAGATTGCCGCGCTTTCGGCCATCAGCTTACCATCGAGACGGATGACCGGCACTTTAGCGGCAGGGTTGCGGCGCAGGAAATCCGCCTCTTGTTCCCAGTAGCGCTCCTCGACCAGCTCAACCTCGATCCGCTTTTCGGCCAGCGACAGGCGCACTTTGCGGCAAAAGGGGGAGAGGGGCACATGATAGAGGCGGGCCATGGGACAGCGGATCTCCTGTTGCGGGTGGCTGGGGTCAGACAGCAATGCCCAAAAGCGGCAGAAGTTTCAATCCTCGAAACAGGCGGCGCGGCCATCTGCGCGAATGGTGGCCGCACCATCCATGATCTGCGCGGCGCGTTTGCGCATGAACGCGGTGGGTTTTGCTGCCGAGCGCTCCTTCGGGTTGGGCAAAACGGTGGCCAGAAGGGCGGCCTGCCTGCGGCTCAGTTCATCCGGACCAACACCGAAATAATGCCGCGCCGCAGCCTCGGCGCCAAACACCCCCTCGCCCATTTCCGCGACATTCAGATAAACCTCAAGGATACGCCGCTTGGTCCAGACCGCCTCAACCATCGGGGTCATCAGCGTTTCCAGCGCCTTGCGGAACCAACTGCGGCCCTGCCAGAGAAAGACATTTTTCACCACTTGCTGAGAAATGGTCGAGCCACCGCGCTGGCCGCCCTCCGCAATCGCAGCGCGGATAGCCTGCGCATCCAGCCCCCAGTGCTGGCAGAATCGGGCATCTTCAGCCGCGACAACCGACCGCCCCAGCGCCGGTGCGATATGTTCGATCGGCACCCACTCACGATCAATGTCCCCAAGGCGGCGATATTCGGACCAGATCGTATGGGTGGTTGGCGGGTTGATCACCGAAAACAAAAGGATCGGCAGCAGCGTCACAACCAGAAAACCCAAAGCAGCCCGCCCCAACCAGCGCCGCAACAGGCGACGGGGAGAGAGCTTTGCGCGGACCTTGCCCTTGGCAGTTGCCTTGCTGCGGGGTTTGCCCTTGGTCGAGGATTTGCTTGCCCCGGATGATTTTGCTGCCTTCGCCATAAGGTCTCTATACGGCAGAGATCAGGCTTGCTCCAACCGGGAAATCCTTTCGCCCGCAAGAGATTGCCCAGCCACAGCCTCCAGATGTGAAAAGGCCCCGGCCGCAGCAGCGGTCGGAGCCCATCCAAGGCACATGCAGAAGAGGTGGCGGGGCCTATTCCGCCGGAACGGCTGTCGCCTCAAGCGTCAGTGGCTGCGGCAGTTTGTTCAGCATTTCCTTCGGGCAGATTTGCAGGAAATTGCCCTTCTCATTGTCCCAATGCTGCAGGATTTCAGCGGCCTTGCGGCTGCCGGTCTCCTCCAGATGGCGTTCGACCAGACCTTTCAGCTGATTTTCCCAATGGGCGACAGTCACCGGACAGGTCACCAGCGACTCCATGTTCATCAGCGTCTCGGACTTGCCCTCTGGATCATAGATATAGGCCATGCCGCCGGTCATACCCGCGCCGAAGTTGGCACCGATAGACCCGAGGATCACCGCAATACCGCCAGTCATGTATTCACAGCCACAGGCGCCACAGCCCTCTACCACCACACTCGCACCGGAATTACGGACGGCAAAGCGTTCACCGGCACGGCCCGCAGCAAACAGATAGCCATCCGTCGCACCATAGAGCACGGTGTTGCCAACGATGGTGTTTTCGCTCGCATTGAGCGGCGACGCCATCGGCGGACGCACGACGATGGTACCGCCGGACAGACCCTTACCAACATAGTCATTGGCATCACCGGACACTTCCAGCTTCAGACCCGGTGCGGCAAAGGCACCGAGCGACTGACCAGCGGAGCCCTGCAGCTTCACCGTCAGGTGATCGGACTGCAGCGTATTGCGCATGCCGAAGTTGCGAACAATATGGCTGGAAGTGCGGGTGCCAACGGTCCGATGCGTGTTCTGCACCGCATAGGACAGCTGCATCTTCTCACCATCCTGAAGGAAGCGGGCGGCATCGCGCACAATTTCCTTGTCCAGCGTATCGGGCACCGCATTGCGGTCCTTGTCACGATTGTAGACGATATTGGCAGAGCCATCGACGGTGATCAGCAGCGGGTTCAGGTCCAGATCATCCAGGTGCGCAGAGCCACGGGACACCTGGGCCAGAAGATCCGCCCGACCGATCACCTCGTCCAGAGAACGGGCACCGATGGAGGCAAGGATCTCGCGGACTTCCTGCGCATAGAAAGTGATGAGGTTCACGACCTTATCGGCATTGCCGGTGAACTTGCCGCGCAGGGCCTCGTCCTGAGTACAGACGCCAACCGGGCAGGTGTTGGACTGGCACTGGCGCACCATGATGCAGCCCATGGCGATCAGCGCCGCGGTGCCGATCCCGTATTCCTCGGCGCCCATCATCGCGGCCATCACGATATCGCGGCCCGTGCGCAGACCACCATCGGTGCGCAGGGTGACGCGGTCACGCAGGTTGTTCATCGCCAGAACCTGATGCGCCTCCGTGAGGCCCATCTCCCACGGCAGACCGGCATATTTGATGGAGGTCGCAGGCGAGGCGCCAGTGCCGCCGTTGTGACCTGAAATCAGGATGATGTCGGCCTTCGCCTTGGCAACACCGGCGGCAATCGTGCCAACACCGGAAGACGCCACCAGTTTCACCGTCACCTTACAGCGCGGGTTGATCTGCTTCAGGTCATAGATCAGCTGCGCCAGATCCTCGATCGAGTAGATATCGTGGTGCGGCGGCGGCGAGATCAGGGTCACACCCTTGGTCGAGTGGCGCAGGCGGGCAATCAGGTCGGTGACCTTCATCCCCGGCAACTGGCCGCCCTCACCAGGCTTGGCGCCCTGGGCCACCTTAATCTCCAGCTCTTCACACTGGTTCAGATATTCCGCAGTCACACCAAAGCGACCCGACGCCACCTGCTTGATCTTGGCAGAGGGGTTGTCGCCGTTCGGCTCCGGCACGAAATGCGCCGGATCTTCACCGCCCTCGCCCGAGTCGGATTTGGCACCGATCCGGTTCATCGCCACGTTCAGGGTCTTGTGCGCCTCAGGCGACAGCGCGCCGAGGGACATGCCCGGTGTTACGAACCGCTTTCGGATCGAAGTGATTGATTCAACTTCCTCAATCGGAACGGCCTCGCCCATCGGTTTGATCTGCAGCAGATCGCGCAGATGGATCGGCGGGTTCGACTGCATCTTGGCCGAATACTGCTTCCACAACTCAAACGAGGCGCGGTTGCAGGCCATCTGCATCATATGCATGGAGGTCGCTTCCCACGCATGGGTCTCACCGGATTTGCGGGCCTTGTAGAATCCACCGATGGGCAGAACATCCTGACCGCTCTGCCAGGCGGTGGCGTGGATCTCTTCCAGCTTGGTCTGGATGCCGGTTACGCCAATGCCCGAAATCCGGCTGGTCATGCCAGGGAAAAACTCGGCGCACATGGCGCGGCTGAGGCCCACCGCCTCAAAGTTCAGACCGCCGCGATAGGAGGAAATCACCGAGATCCCCATCTTCGCCATGATCTTCAGCAGACCTTGGTCGATGGCCTCGCGGTAGCGCGCGACGTTCTCGGTCAGGCTGCCGTCCAGCAGGCCACGCTCAATGCGGTCGGCCAGCGAATCCTCGGCCAGATAGGCGTTGACCACAGTGGCGCCGCAGCCGATCAGCACCGCAAAGTAATGCGGGTCGATGCATTCCGCAGAGCGCACATTGAGCGAGCAGAAGGTGCGCAGCCCCTTGCGGGTCAGATGCGAATGCACGGCAGAGGTTGCCAAGATCATCGGCATCGCCACCCGGCCCTCACCCGAATGCTGATCGGTCAGAACAATATGGCCGGCACCGGAGCTGACAGCCTCTTCCGCCTCGGCACGTATGCGCGCCAATGCAGCGTTGAGCGATCCCTGACCAGGCGCAAAGCTACAGTCGATTTCAGCCAGCGGCGCGTTCAGGTTCTGGACCAGCTCATCCCACTGGGAATTGCCGACAAAGGGGCTTTCGAGCACGATAATTTCGGTCTGGGAGCTGTCCTCATCCAGCACGTTCTTGAGGTTACCAAAGCGGGTTTTCAGCGACATCACGCGATATTCGCGCAAGGAGTCGATGGGCGGATTGGTCACCTGAGAGAAGTTCTGACGGAAAAAGTGGCTCAGCGGGCGGTACATTTTCGACAGCACCGCAGAAGGCGTATCATCGCCCATGGAGGCCAGCGTTTCCTTGCCATCCTCAGCCATCGGCGCGAGGATCTGCTCCAGCTCTTCGATGGTGTAGCCCGCGGCAATTTGGCGACGACGCAGCGCATCACCGGTGAACAGCGGCTTTTCGGTAGCGGTGGCCAGCGTGCTGTCCAGATCGTTGATCTTCTTCACCCAGTCACCAAATGGGAGCGCGGCGGCCAGTTTGTTCTTGATCGCGGTGTCGTGGAACAACTTGCCCTTTTTCATGTCGACAGCCAGCATCTGGCCGGGGCCAAGCGCGCCTTTCTCGACCACGGTGGCCTCGTCAATCGGCACCATGCCTGCCTCGGACCCGGCAATCACCAGCCCGTCCCCGGTCACGACATAGCGCATCGGGCGCAGGCCGTTGCGGTCCAGACCAGCACAGACCCAGCGGCCATCGGTCATCGCCAGCGCGGCGGGGCCATCCCAGGGTTCCATCACGGAATTGCAGTAGGAATACATGTCACGCCAGGCCTGCGGCAGCTCAACCGCCTGTTTGGACCAGCTTTCAGGCACCATCATGGTCTTCGCCATCGGCGCAGAGCGCCCGGCACGCACCAGAACCTCAAACACTGAGTCCAGCGCCGCCGAATCCGACGAACCACTGGCCACGATCGGTTTGATGTCCTCGGCGTAGTCCCCAAAGGTCGAAGAGGCCATGCGGATCTCATGGCTCTTCATCCAGTTCATGTTGCCCTTCAGCGTGTTGATCTCGCCATTGTGGGCCAGCATGCGGAACGGCTGCGCCAGCCACCACTGCGGGAAGGTATTGGTCGAATAACGCTGGTGGTAGATCGCAAAGGCGCTCTCGAACCGCTCATCCATCAGGTCGGGGTAGAAAACAGCGACCTGTTCGGCCAACATCATGCCCTTGTAGATGATCGACCGGCAGGACAGCGAGGCCACATAGAGCTGCCCGACCTGCGCGGCGGCGGCGGCTTTCTCAATCCGGCGGCGGATCACGTAAAGCTCGCGTTCAAAGGTTTCCTCGTCCACGCCTTTGGAATTTGAGATCAGGATCTGTTCAATTTCCGGGCGGGTTGCGTTGGCTTTTTCGCCCAGACAGGTCACATCCACCGGCACATGACGCCAGCCATAGATGTAATAGCCCATCCGCAGAACTTCGCTTTCGACGATGGTCCGGCAGCGTTCCTGCGCTCCAAAATCGGTGCGCGGCAGGAAGACCTGGCCCACTGCCATCAGTTGGTCCTCACGCGGTTCGTGGCCGGTGCGACACACCTGATCATAGAAAAACGGTGCCGGGATCTGCACGTGAATGCCGGCACCATCACCGGTCATGCCGTCCGCATCCACCGCGCCACGGTGCCAGATCGCTTTCAGCGCATCGATGCCAGCCTCAACCACCTTGCGGCTGCGCTTTCCGTTGACCGAAACAACCAGGCCAACACCGCAGGAAGAATGCTCTTCTTCTTCCGCATAGAGACCGTTTTGGGCCATCCACTGACGCTTTGCCTCTTCGGCGCGCACCCATTCTGCATCATATTTTGTCATGTCTTGCTCCCGTTCCGGTAGGCAGCCCCAAGGGGGCGGCACCTGCCCGGTAGAATATCTGTCTTACTCGGCGGCCATGCTGCTGGCGGCGGTGTTGAAACGGTTCAGGATTGCCTCGGCGCAGTCGCGCCCATCCTTGATGGCCCAGACGACCAAGGAGGCACCACGAACGATATCACCGACCGCATAAACGCCATCCAGTTCAGTCGCGCCGGACTGGAACGCCGCCTTGACGGTGCCCCAACGGGTCACTGGCAATTCCGGCTGACCCCAAAGTGTCGGCAGAGCTTCCGGTTCAAACCCGAGCGCCTTGATCACCAGATCGGCGGGTTCGATATAGTCGGCACCTTCGATCACCTCGGGGGCCTGACGGCCAGAGGCATCGGGCTGGCCCAGGCGCATTTTCTGCACCATCACACCTGCGACCTTGCCGCCGTCATCGGTGAAACCTTTGGGCGCCGATAGCCATTCAAACACCACGCCTTCTTCCTCGGCGTTCTGGGTTTCGCGCTGCGAACCCGGCATATTGGCCCGGTCACGGCGATAGAGACATTTCACCGAGGTTGCGCCCTGGCGGATGGAAGTCCGCACGCAGTCCATCGCGGTGTCACCACCGCCAATGACGACAACGCGTTTGCCCTCGGCATTCAGTGTGCCGTTGTCGAACTCTTCGATGCTGTCGCCGAAGTTCGACGCCTTGTTGGACACGGTCAGGAAGTCGATCGCCTTCACGATGCCAGTGGCACCGGAACCGGGCATTTCCAGATCGCGGGATTTGTAGACGCCGGTGGCGATGATCACCGCATCATGTTTGGCGCGGATATCATCAAAGGAAATATCCTGACCGACATTGCAGTTCATCACAAACTCAACACCGCCATCCGCCAGCAGCTGATTGCGGCGCATCACCACGTCTTTCTCCAGCTTGAAGCCGGGGATGCCGTACGTCAGCAGACCACCGGCGCGGTCATACCGATCATAGATGGTGACCTTCACACCGGCGCGACGCAGCATGTCCGCCGCGGCCAGACCGCCCGGGCCTGCGCCAATGATACCAACAGATTCGCCACGCTCATGCGCCGGTTTGATTGGCTGTACCCAGCCCTGATCCCAGGCTGTATCGGTGATATATTTCTCAACCGCACCAATAGTGACCGTGCCATGACCCGACTGCTCGATCACACAGTTGCCTTCACAGAGGCGATCCTGCGGGCAGATCCGACCACAGATCTCAGGGAAGGTATTGGTGGCCTGGCTGGTCTCATAGGCCTCTTGCAGGCGACCTGTGGCGGTCAGGCGCAGCCAATCCGGGATATTGTTGTGCAACGGGCAATGCGACTGGCAATAGGGCACACCACATTGGCTACAGCGGCTGGCCTGTTCTTCAGCCTTTGCGGCCGCGAATTCGGCATAGATTTCGTCGAAATCTTCCCTGCGGTCTTCTGCGGCCCGTTTGCTGGGCATGTCGCGGTCGATCTGCACGAATTTGAGCATCGGTTGCTTGGCCACGGGGCGGACTCCATGTTGGGCTGGCTGCGATAAATGAGTGATCGGAGCGGAGCGAATTAAAAGTCAACTATACTGACCTAATATGGCAGCAGTTATGTTCTGATACTCTCTTGAGCGGAAATGTACAGTAATTTTAGGTCCACTTCGGACCAATTTGTGCCAGCGGTCAATAAAATCAACGGATTTACACGCCTGCTGTTCTTTGCCATCCCTGCGGGATCCCCAATCGGACGAGCATAATGCCCCTCTTTCAGCTGATCCTTATCGCCCTGATTCAGGGCATCACCGAATTCCTGCCGGTGTCTTCCTCCGGCCATCTGATCCTGCTTCCCGGACTGACAGGGCTGGACGATCAGGGGCAGGTGATCGACGTCGCCGTCCATCTGGGCACGCTGGCGGCGGTGGTGCTGTTTTTCTGGCAGGATGTGCGTGCGGGGCTGATTGGCCTGCCGCGCGCCCTGACCGGACGGATGGACACACCCGGCGCCCGGCTGGCCATGGGGTTGATCGTTGCGACCATTCCAACCGTTTTGTTCGGCGCGTTTCTGCATTTCAGCGAACTGAGTGATGCCCTGCGCTCGATGAAGGTGATTGGTTGGACAATGCTTGGCTTTGGCCTCGTCCTCTATGTGGCGGATCGCTACGGTCCAACACATAAGCAAAGCAGCGACTGGAACCTGCGCGACGCGCTGATAATGGGGCTGTGGCAGATGCTGGCCCTGATCCCCGGCACCTCTAGATCTGGTATCACCATCACCGGCGCCCGCCAGCTGGGGTACACCCGGATGGATGCGGCGCGCCTCTCTATGTTGATGTCGATCCCGACAATCATCGCCTCTGGCGTATTGCTGGGCGCTGAAGTGGCCATAGATGCCAACGCGGCGGTGATGCAGGATGCGGCCATAGCGGCGCTACTGTCGATGATTGCCGCGCTTGCGGCCCTGACCCTGATGATGCGGCTGCTCCGCTCGGTCAGTTTCACACCCTATGTCATCTACCGCGTAATTCTGGGCCTTGTATTGCTGACCATCGCTTACCAGAGCTGATCAGCCTGCGCCAAACGACGCCCAACAAAAAAGGCGCGGACCAGTGCCGCGCCCTTGCTATTTTGAACCGGCCTGAGAGATCAAAGATCGTTGCGCAGGTTGCGCGCTGAGTCCATCAATTCACGGTATTGACCGGAGGGGCGGAACTTCCACAGGTAATCCGGCAGAACCGACGCCAGAGAAACCGGATGGATCCCCAGCTCATCAAAACCTTTGGCGTCATCAGAGACCACATTATCAGCCTCAAGGTTTTTCAGCTGGTCGCGGGTCAGCATCTTGTTCTCGATCAGCTGGAAGCTCACGAACTGCATCACGTCAAAACCAAGCGCCACCAACTTTGCGATCAGACCGGGCAGCGACAGCACCAGGCGACGACGATCAATCACCTCAAGCATCTGCTGCATCAGCGCGCCAAAGCTTTTCACCTCAGGACCGCCCAACTCATAGACGCCCGGATCCGCCTGACCGAGCACCGCAGCAACGGCAGCCTTGGCGACATCGTCGACATAGACCGGCTGGAACTTAGTATCGGCATGGGCGATCGGCAGCACCGGCGACAGACGTGTCATCGCAGCAAACCGATTGAAGAACTGATCCTCGGCACCAAAAATGATCGACGGGCGCAGAATCACCGCCTCTGGCATATGTTCCAGTACAGCCGCTTCGCCTGCGGCCTTCGACTGGGCGTATGCGCTGTCGCTATCCTGATCCGCACCAATGGCAGACACATGCACCATGGCGCTGACGCCCTGACCGGCAGCGATTCGCGCGATACGCTCAGCGCCGTCCGCCTGAACGGCATCAAATGTGTTCTTGCCCAGCTCATTCAGGATGCCAACGCAGTTCACCACCGCATCCGCCCCCTGCATCACCGCGGCAACCGACGCATCATCGCGGACATTGCACAGAACAGGCTCCACCTGGCCGGGCACGCCATAGGGTTTGACATACATCGCCTCATTCGGGCGGCGTACGGCGACGCGCACACGCCAGCCCTCCTTGGCCATGCGGCGCGCGATGTAACGGCCGACAAAACCGGACCCACCATAGATCGTGACCAGTTTGGACATCTTTTGGCTCCTACATTAGCTGTTGATCCGATTTACCGCCCTGCGCCCTTTGGAACAAGGCGCAAATCGACCCATCACGGCACAACTCTCTCTGTGCCTTATCCCACGGGGCCATTAACGACTGATTTAGCTCCGTGATATAGGGTGTGTGCCAATCCCGAATACCAGTTCGTCGACTATCCACGGCAGATCGGAGGCCCGGCATCATGGTGTCAGAGGACGGCAAAAACCTGATTCACAGAAGTGTTGAAAGCGAACGTATGGAGCTGGATCACTTTGTGCGCCTGTTCTACGCGAAATTTTTTGAAATCTGCCCGGACGTGCGCGCGGTGTTCCCCGACGATATGGCCGGTCAGCACGAAAAATTGCTAACGTCGCTCACCCATATTATCGAAGCCTTGGACCATCCGGAAAAACTGTCGGCGATCCTGAAACATCAGGGAGAGCGCCATCGTGCGATCCAGATCACCGATGCACATTTTGATGGGTTCATTCACAGCTTCACCGGTGCGCTGGCAGACATCCTTGGCCCGGAATGGAGCGACGACACACATAGCGCCTGGCGCAGCTTTCTGACTGATATCGCGCTCAACATGAACTTTCTCAGAACCGCGTGACGGCCAGCGCCAGTTCGACAAACAACATACGCAGTCGCGGACAGCTGCCGCTCGCCCTGGGCGATGTGACGAGCCCCAGAAACCATGAATTTTCCGTTTGACGCCCCCGCTGCTTCTGCTTATACGCCCTTCACGACACCTGCCCAGGTGGCGGAATTGGTAGACGCGCTAGCTTCAGGTGCTAGTGTCCGTATGGACGTGGAGGTTCGAGTCCTCTCCTGGGCACCATATCCCCCGATATCAAGAAATATATGATGCTGCTCTAGTAGAGCACTGGGTTGGTTCACGCCCGTGATGCGTCGCCCAAGATTTTCCCGCTATTCCCGCTGATTTGGCATCGAATTCCCAGATCCGCTGCGCGGTGAATTTTCCGTTTGACGCCCCTGCCGCTTCTGCTTATACGCCCCTCACGACACCTGCCCAGGTGGCGGAATTGGTAGACGCGCTAGCTTCAGGTGCTAGTGTCCGTATGGACGTGGAGGTTCGAGTCCTCTCCTGGGCACCATATCCCCGACAGTCTCATTTGCACGAACAGCATCCCATGGTGCTGGGTATTGTGTATCTGCTTATCCATTGCCCACCCTGCTCTGCCTTGACCTGACATGAGGTTCAGCCTGAGTGCAGACGTGTCAATGGATCCTACGCCCTGCAAGAGTTGAGTTTGCCCGCCGAAACCCCTATCTCGGTGCCAAACACGCCCCATCGGCAAGACAAAGGATCCTGTCACTTGGCCAATCACCTCTATCAAAACGACCTGCCCGACCGGCTCGATCTGGGGCCGGTGGTCGCGATCGACTGCGAGACGATGGGCCTCAACCCGCATCGGGATCGGCTCTGTGTTGTCCAGCTGTCGGGCGGTGACGGCAATGCCCATATGGTGCAGATCGCCAAAGGGCAGACCGCAGCGCCGAATCTTTGCGCGATGCTGGAGGACCCCAAGGTTCTGAAATTGTTTCATTTTGGCCGGTTCGATATTGCCGCGATGTATCATGCCTTTGGCGCATTGGCTGCCCCGGTGTATTGTACCAAGATCGCCAGCCGCCTGGTACGCACCTATACGGATCGCCATGGGCTGAGAAACCTGACGCAGGAGCTGATCGGCGTGGATATTTCCAAACAACAGCAGATGAGCGACTGGGGTGCCGCGCAGCTGAGCGACGCACAGCTTGATTATGCCGCCTCCGACGTGTTGCACCTACACCGTTTGCGCGCCGCTCTGGACAAGCGTCTGGATCGCGAAGGCCGCAGTGAAATGGCCCAGGCCTGCTTCGATTTCCTGCCAATGCGCGCCAAGTTGGACCTCGCAGGTTGGCCCGACGCAGACATCTTTGCACACTCATGAGCAGCGCAGAGACATTCCTCGCCACCGCGCGACAGGTGATCACCGACGAATCCCGCGCCCTTGATGCGCTGGCAGACGGGCTGGATACACGCTTTGCAGAAGCGGTTGATCTGGTCCTGCAGGCCGAAGGCCGCGTTATCGTCAGCGGGATCGGCAAATCCGGCCATATCGGGCACAAGATCGCCGCCACCCTCGCATCAACCGGGACACCAGCCTATTTCGTGCATCCGGCAGAAGCCAGCCATGGCGACCTCGGCATGTTGTCCAAGGGGGATGTGGTTCTGGCGATCTCCAATTCGGGCGAAGCGCCTGAGCTGGCCAACCTTCTGTCGTTCACCCGTCGCTTCGGTATCCCGCTGATCGGGCTGTCCAGCCGTATGGACAGCACCCTGATGAAAGAGGCGGATGTGCATCTGCAAATTCCCGCCTTGGGGGAGGCCTGCGGCTTTGGCATGGTGCCGTCGATTTCAACAACGCTAACGCTGGCGATGGGCGACGCGTTGGCCATCGCCCTGATGAAGCATCGCGATTTCCGGCCTGAGAACTTCCGCGCCTTTCATCCCGGTGGCAAATTGGGCGCGCGGCTGTCAAAGGTTGACGATCTCATGCACGACGGGGCCGCGCTGCCGCTGGTAAGTGCCGACACTCCGATGTCCGATGCGCTGATCGAAATCAGCCAGAAGGGATTTGGCGTCGCAGGCGTCACAGGTGCCGATGGCACCCTGCAGGGCATTATCACCGATGGTGACCTTCGACGGCATATGGATGGGTTGCTGGGCAAGACGGCGGCTGATGTGATGACCAGCGATCCAACAACGATTGCCCCCGGTTCACTGGCCGAAGAAGCCGTCGCGATCATGAATGACCGTAAGATTACCTGCCTGTTTGTTGTCGATCCGGAGGGTAACACCGCGCAGGCGGTGGGGCTGCTGCATATCCACGACTGCCTGCGCGTCGGGCTGGGCTAACGGAGACTAAGGGACGATGGACGGCTATTCCCGACTTGTGGCCTACCTGAAGGTCCTTCTGCCGCTGATGGCGCTGGCGTTGATGTCGACCATGTTTCTGATTTCGCGCGGCGTGAACACCGATGCGGTGATCCCTTTCGCGGAGCAGGATCTGGAAGACCGCACCCGTGGTCAGCAGATCACCGCGCCATTTTTCTCAGGCACCACGGCGCAGGGTGATGAAATCATGGTAACCGCTGCCCTCGCCCGCCCAGGCAGCGCAGATGCGCCGGCGACGGCTGTGAACCTTGAGGCGGAGATCAAGATGACCAGCGGTGGCCGTTTCCTGCTAAGTTCCGACACCGGCGCCTTGCGTCCGGATAAGGATATGGCAAACTTTCGCGGCGATGTTGAAATCCTGTCCAGCGATGGTTTGCGCGTCACCACTCAGGAATTGAATGCAGCCCTCAATGGTGTGCGCGCGGATAGCCCCGGCCCGGTTCAGGCCAGCGGTGCCATGGGGGATCTGACCGCCGGCGCCATGCAGATCGATACAAAAACCGATAGCGGGGCGGTACATATGGTTTTCAACAAAGGGGTCAAGCTGCTATACGACCCGCAACAATCGGAAAGATAACCTGTGTTGTATCTGCGTGTTTTGATGTTCTGCCTGCCGGTCACCCTGTTTTCCACAGGGCTTTCGGCGCAATCTGCGTCCATTGCATTTGGCGCGGTCAAGGCAGACCCCTCCCAACCGGTTGAGGTCACCGCAGAAACACTGGATGTAAATCAGGCTGATGGCTCGGCGCGGTTCATCGGTGATGTGGTGATTATTCAGGGTGTGATGCGCCTGTCGGCCAATGATGTGCTGGTGATTTACAAGCAGGACGAAACCGGAAAGACCGGCGTCGAGCGGCTGGAAGCCACCGGAGATGTGATCCTGGTCAATGGCCCCGACGCTGCTGAGGCCGACAAGGCCGAATATACCATCGATTCCGGCACTGTGGTGATGACGGGCAATGTCCTGCTGAGCCAGTCAACGGGTACATTGACCTCCAACCGTCTTGTGGTGGATCTGACCACTGGCACCGCAAGCCTGTCCGGCCGCGTCAAGACCATCCTCAACGGCGGCAGCGACTGATGGCAAAACCGGAACTGACAGTCACCAACGGCAGCTCGGGCCTGCGCATCGAGAAGCTGCGCAAATCCTACAGCAAAAAGGTGGTGATCCGCGACGTTTCCATGTCGCTGGACCGGGGCGAAGTCGTGGCCCTGCTCGGCCCCAATGGCTCGGGTAAGACCACCAGCTTCTACGCCATTGCCGGGCTGGTGTTCCCGGAGGCAGGCTCGGTCACGATTGACGGGCAGAATGCCACCACCCTGCCGATGTATCGCCGTGCCCGCATGGGGATCGGTTACCTGCCGCAGGAGATGTCGATTTTTCGTGGTCTCTCGGTGGAGGACAATATCTCCTCCGTGCTGGATATCGCGGTGAAGCACGCTCACAAACGGCGCGAACGGCTTGAGGAATTGCTGTCAGATTTTTCGATTGAGCATTTACGCCGCGCGCCGGCCCTGGCCCTGTCGGGTGGTGAGCGTCGCCGCGTTGAAATCGCCCGCTGCCTGGCGGCAGACCCAAAGTATCTGCTGCTGGATGAGCCCTTCGCCGGGGTGGATCCGATCTCTGTCGGCGACATTCGCCATCTGGTTGGAGATCTGAAAAAACGCGGTATCGGTGTGCTGATCACCGACCACAATGTCCGCGAGACACTGGAGATCGTGGACCGGGCGTATATTTTGCACGACGGCAAGGTGCTGATGTCCGGAACCCCGGCCGAGGTGGTCGACAATGAGAACGTCCGCCGCGTCTATCTCGGTGACAATTTCCGAATTTCCTGATCGCACTAGCCGCAATCCCGGATGGGTCGCCTCTGCGTCCTATCGCCGTTTTTGCCGAGTGCCATTCGTCAACTATCTGACAACAGGTGGAAACCCGCTGCCTCCTCATATTTGGGTAACCGATTGACGCCGATTTGCATTGACTCTCCCGCCTCGTTGGCATCGAATTGAGACATGGCAAACCCGCAGTCCGATGCTGTCCTCGCTCCAGCCTTGTTACCAAGGCCCAGACGAATGCAATCGACTGTCTTGCCTAAATCCCACTTTCAAAACTGAAGCGAGAGCAGCCGGGCTTGGCCTGGACTGGGTTTTGAAGGTCTATTTGTGAAGGAGATCACATGCGTTACCAAATCAGCGGAAAACAGATCGACATTGGCGAAGCGTTGCAGTCCCATGTGCAATCGGAGCTTGGAGCGGCGGTCGCGAAATATGCTGAACGTCCGACTGACGCCAATGTCGTCTTTTCGCGGTCTGCGCATGAATATGTTTGTGAAACGACCGTGCATCTGTCCACTGGTCTGACCGCACAAGCAAAAGCGCATGCCACTGAAATTTATGCCGCATTTGAGGCCTGCTGTGAAAAAATGGAAAAACAGCTGCGCCGTTACAAGCGCCGTTTGAAGGACCATCACCGCGACCGGAGCGAGCCGGTTGAACTCTCCGGCGCTAGCTCTTATATCCTCGCCTCTGAAGACGCCGGCACCGAGTCTGAACCAGAATCATTGCAGCCAATCATCGTCGCCGAGATGGAAACGCAAATTCCATCCCTCTCGGTTGGTGAGGCCGTGATGCAAATGGAACTGGCAGGCGCCCCGGTTCTGGTGTTTCGCAAGGAAGGCAAGGACGGCCTGAATGTCGTCTATCGTCGGGAAGACGGGAATATCGGGTGGATCGATCCGTAACCTGTCACGGCGTCTTACGTGAGTTGAGCGGAGCAATCGAAGTATGCAGATTTCTAACATCCTGAAGCCAGAGGCCGTTCGTGTCTTTGGTGCTGCATCCAGCAAAAAGCGTCTGTTTCAAGAGATTGCAGATGTTGCTCAACTCGCCTACGGGCTGCCCGCGCAACCAACGGTCGAGGCTTTGCTGGATCGCGAAAGCCTTGGCCCCACCGGGGTCGGACACGGCGTTGCCCTGCCTCATGCGCGCCTTGATGGACTGGACAAGGTGGTTGGCGTGTTTCTGGTACTGGACACCCCGCTGGAGTTCGGCGCCGTGGACCGCCAGCCAATCGACATCGCATTCGCGCTGTTCGCACCTGAAGATGCCGGTGTTGAGCATCTGAAAGCCCTGGCACTGGTGTCGCGCACTCTGCGCGAGCAGAGTTTCTGCACGAAACTGCGGGCAAATCCGGATCCGGCAACCCTCCACACCATCCTGACCGAAGATCAGTCCGTTCAGGCGGCCTGATCGATCAGATCACCTGACAGTCACGCGCCCCAGTCTCCAAATCCAAACAACAGATAATCGCGCTGATAAACCGACGCGATCTGTGCCTCCAGCTCGGCATCATAAATATCTGCCAGACTATAGGGATGATACATCTCCGGCGCAGCAGGCAGAACACTCTCTGACCCTCCAAGCCAACGGGCCAAATCCTGCAGCGTGCGTGGCAAATCTGCTTCCCGCAGGATCAGGTCCGGCGACTGGACCGTTGCGAACCCGGCAATCGTCTGCGCCTGCGTCGCCCAAGACGCATCAGTGCGAAACCCGGTCTGGCCCGCAAGATTGGCACCAATCACGTCAACAAACCTCGCAAAGGCCGCGCGATGCTGGTCCCGCGTGTATGACCCATCTGCGGCATCTTTCGGCAGAGGCACCTTGAACTGATTGCGCATTAGATTGCGAATCTGGCGCAGCGATCCCGGCCCGGTGTCCAGAATACGGGTGCAGAAAACATGATGCAGGCGAGCCACGGGATGGCGCAGCACGGTCAGGCTGCGAAATCCGGGATGGCCGCGCTTCCACTGGCGCAGCTGTTTCTGGTTCATCCCCGAGATCAGCGCCTCTCTGCCATCGGGTTCCTGCCCCACCATCCAGCGGCAGACAATATCCGTTGGCCCGCCACTGACCGGCAGAAACAGCAACGGCAGCTGTTGCCCGGCAACATATTCAGGGACCGTCGGCCCGCGCCGCGGTTCGAAATTCGGGGTGCGCGACAGGTTGAACCGATCCAACCCTGCCATCGCGCGATCCAACTCCTTCGGGTTGGCGACTTTCTCCTCAAGCGAGGCGGGGTTCTGCGGCTTGAGACTATCATCAAGCCGGTCCAACCGGGCCTCAACCCCCAGCCATTTGGCCAGACCATTGAGAACCTCCAGATCCTGCAGATCCTCATAGGCGACATAAAACGCCGTCTGCCCAGATTTCTGCAACCGGTTCAAAAGGGTAACCTGAAAGCTCTGCAGCTCTGTCACATGTCGCGCGAACTCTTCTGCATTGATCGTTGCCAACCCTGTCTTGCGACGTTTCACGTTTGTCAATTTCCACTGGCCGGTGTGCTGAGCGATCTGGTGGGAGACATAGCTGTCAGCCGGATTTCGGGTCAGGATAATCTTGGCGCAACGTGGATCGTCCAGGATCTGGTCCAGCACGCGCGGATCATGGTCATGAAAATAACGAAACCCGGTCAGCCCCCCCTCTGCACTGCGAAAACAGTTCAGAAACCCCAGTGCATCACCGTCACGCCGCTGCTGCGTCCACCCCAGCGTCGTCTCGCGGTTTGGGTAGCTGATAAAATGCGGGTTAAACGCCTCACCGTGGCAGGTGACTCCATCCAGCGCGTTCAGATTGGCTTCAAGAAAATTCGAGCCGGTGCGCATCTCGGCAAACACAACGAAGTAATCAAAGTTCTGAGGCATGGTTCGTTACTGTACCAGATAAGGTTTGCGCGGCGTTTTGGGCATGTTCAACGGCCCTTGTTCCGCCGGAAAATCGCCCATCAGATAGGGGTGCATCCCCTGGTTCTTGAGGTTTTGCAGAAACTGGCCAAAGCCCGCCAGATCCACCATTGTCGGCGCGGTATTCAGATGACGCTGCGCCTGCGCCCCAAATTCATCCAGAACGGTCTGTATCGGCTCCATCGGTGACTCGACAAATTCCGCCATTGACCAGATCCGCACCCGCGCCTTCACGTATTTGGAGCGGAGGATCTCAATATGTTTGGCCTCAATCTGCTGCAATCGCGCCGCCTCGCGTCGCAGGTCAGCGAAATTTCTGTTGGACCGGAACAGCGGCACCGCCCAGGCGCCGGAAATCACCGAGACCTGCGCATTGGGGTCGCGCGCCACCAGCCAGTTGATGGCCTGATTGTCCTGTGGGCCAAACTGAAAACACTGTCGCTCTCCGCGTGTGTTCCAGATCAGATTGGTCAGAAACCCCTTCGGATGGTAATCACGCAGCTTTGCACTGTCGCTGAGACCGCCGTTGATCAGCGTCTGGCGATCGGCAAATTCAACGCTATTGGGTGCAAACAGATGCCCGTGTACCTTGGCGCCGGTGACCTGGCTTAGCCAGTCCTCAAAATTCTCAAACAGCTCAGCAAAGCCCTGAAACATCGAATAGGGATTGCAGGTAATGCCATTTTCCAACCCGTTGGCGGGAAGACGGCTCTGCATGTAGAGCCCCGGACGTCCCCGGGTCCGACGCTCAACCGCTTTGGCAAAAATTCGGTCAATTTTGCCCGGATTGGGTTCTCTGCTCTTCATCACATCCGGCCGATCCCCCAGAAACGTCGCATAAAGCCGATCCGCATGCGGCCAGATCTTGCGCGCAACAAAACAATCGGAGCGGCGCAGCAGCTGTAGATGGTCATCGTAGAAATTATGCGGTTTGCCCTGAAAATCGAACTTTGACAGGGTCAGGGACCGGCTTTCGATATTCCCTGAATAGAGCCGCGCAAGCGTCTGATAGTAGCTTTCATCCGGGATCCAGACCTTGCGGAAATACCGGTCATATCGTGGCCGGTCCGGGTCCTCCAAAATGGCCGACAGGGTCTGCCGCGTCAGGCACCACCACTGGCTGCCCATATGCGGGACCAACCCGTCGGGGATCTTGCGCCGGATGCCCAACTTGCGTTGCAGCGAGACATATCTGTCAAAGAGATAGCGATGTTTTTTCCAGGAGAAGGGGAAGCGCAGTGTAAAACGTTCGACATCCAACCCCCCGACAATCCAAGGGACATCAGCGGTGGTGGCACTTTCGATAAAATCGGTGCGCGGTCGCGCGGCGAGGTAATCCACCAAATCGGAAACAGGCCGCAGCGGCAGACAAGAACCGGAGGCCAGAAACACATGCCGCACCGATGGGTATGTCGCGAGCAACAACTCCGATGCCGACTGCGACGCCGCAACAATCCCCCAGGTGCCCCATTCGCAGCGATGTCGCCGCGAAAACCGCACCATTGGGTCACCGGAAAACGCAGCCTTGAACGCCGCATATGTTGCCTGAGGGACCTTTTTGTCGACATGCAGAACAACGGGGCATCCCCCTGCCACCCAATGCCGGGCCACCTGTTCCGCGCGATCCAGCGCCGTGTGGACCAGCATGACGATGCCGACAGCGCTCATGCCCAATTCCCCTTGGACATCAGGCCGAGAATCTCCAATTGGCGCCAGTTGATATATTTCTCACTCCACTTGCACCACAGCTCGGGCTGATCTCCGGCAGCCTCGGCATAGGCTTTGTATTCGGCGGACCCGGCATAATGCTGCCCACGCAGCATCTCTTCCTCAGCTTTGGAGACAAACGTATGCAGAAACTTGGTGTGCAAGAGCGCGCCACTGGCCTTCTCACCGCCGTCGGTCTCATAGACCTGATTTAAGCCGCGCGGCAGCAGGGCATGGGTCGAGCTGACGTAGGTATAGCGCCGATCCCATTTTACCAGCGGGACCTTGTTCAAGGCCGGCGCCTTCTTCGGCTGATCGGCAAAAAACACCCGCGCCCGTGGCCCCCCTTGTATCCAGAGGTTGCCATAGGTCGGATTGCGCTTGATCGAGTAGTTGCCGCTATCGAACCAATTGGCGATCTCAAGCGGATCCTGCCCGGCATGGTAGGGCACAGCGTCCAGCTTGCCCTTGGGGTAAACATCAATCAGCATCGCGGAGAAGCTGCGGATGGCCGAACTGTCCAGCCAGTCCGTCAGCGCGCGCAGGGGGCGGCTGTCGCAGAAAGGATAGATGAACAGCTCATCCGGATCGACCACCAGAACCCAATGGCCATGGGCATAGCGTCGTTTCAAATGGTTCATCCAGTCGATGCCGAATCCCGCACGCTTGTAACTCGCCATGGTGTGCCAGACAGAGACATCCGGCATGCCGCGCAGATATTCACGCGCGCCGTCCACCGATCCGTTGTCGACAATAAGGAAGTGATTGACGCCCAGTTTACGATAGTAGTCGAGGAAATAGGGCAACCGGATCTGCTCATTGCGCAGGGTGGTTACCAGCAGGATATCGCCCGGCCGGATATTATCCGTCTGGTCCTGAACCGCTGACAGCTCGCGGGACTTGCGCATGGCACGCAGGATGCGACGTTTCCGCCGCAGCCGCATGCGATAAGACTCCCAAAGGCTCAAGACTGCTTCCATCCCCGGTTGCAAAGGTGCCATCTCGGACTGTCGTCAACCCGACTGCATCACCGCCAGCGACATTCCGCACAATATGCCATGTAAGCTATTTGGAAACAATGAATTTGGGATTGACGCTGTTGTTGCGAGATCACGTCCCTGAGTGGGTCACGCATGCTCCAGGCAGGCCTCTAGAGCAGCCCGTTCCAGGCGATAGGCAAGGCTGTTTTGCTCACCATCCCGTTCGCCGCGCCATTGGCAGTAGGCGGCCATGCGCCAGTGGTACCAAGGTTTCAGCGACAGGTAGCGCGCAGTGATCTCCGGATCCGGATAGGCCGCAAGGAAGGTTGCCTCCTCTGCCCCTGTCAGGGGCGCACCGCGATAAACCTGCTGCATTGCGGGCGACAGGAACAGCGCAAGATCCTCAGCCGGGTCTCCAATCTGCGGGCATTGCCAGTCGATCAGCGTCAGACACCCGCCTGAGGTCACGATATTTCCGGGTACAGGATCGCCGTGGATCAACACCCTGCGCCCTGCTGCGGGTATCTGCCTGCCGGGCTCAAGCCGGTTCAGATCACCGGCATCGCCGCAATAGGCCAGAATGGACTGGGTCTGGTCTTTGATCGCCGCACTGCCGGACACACCTGCCGGCAAACCCGGTATCACGGGCTGTGCATGCAACCGGCCAAGTAGTGCCGCCACCTCTGCGCTGCCCGACGACCAGGTCACGCCCGGCGAGTGCCGGTATGCCAGCCAATCATGCCCCTCAAACTGACCAGATGTCAGCAGTTCTGGCACCAAAGCTGTGCCATTCAGGGCCTGAAGCGCTGCGTATTCGCGCGCAGCATCATTGGCAAAGAGCGGGTTGGCATGACTGTCGCCATAGAGTTTCACCACAATCCTGCCCAAACGCCAGACACGGTTGGAGCGCCCCCCCAGAAGAGGCGAAGGTCTGGCATCGCTCACGCCGCAGTCCGACAGATATGCCAGAAAGCGGGTGATAAAATATGGCGACAGGTTTGGCAGGTCAGGCTCCGTGGTTTTGGCTCGTGCTATCCACGAGCCAGGTCTCCGGTGCCCTTGTGCGTCAGACTGCGGGTGCCACAGGTTCGCGCAGCGCTGTCACCGATGATGCCAAGATCGCCGAGCCGCCTTCCAGGATCAAGGCCACTTCGTTGCCACGCATCTGAGTTTCTTTCACCCGGGTGTAGGTCTCCGCAGTATCGGAGAGGACAACTTCACCGTTTTTCTGGCTCTCTAGCGTGAAGCTGTAGCTGCCTGGATCAAACGCATATCCGTCGTCATCAATACCCTGCCACTGATAAGGTTCAGCCGAAACAGGAAGGCTGATTCTCTGCACCTCCTTGCCGGTGTCATCCTTGACCACCAGATGCACAGTATCGGCGATTTGGGCCGGGTTTGGCGAGACGGTTATTGGGTTGGCCCCGTCAAAGTAGGCGGGTGCTGCCGACCGGGTTTCCATACCCACCCAGCCGGACATGGCAGCCATGTTTGCCAAACCCAACTGTGCTTGGATCCCCTCCAGAACCTCATTGCCCTGAACCTGTTGTTCAACCATTGAGAATTGCGCCAACTGCGCCGAGTATTCTGTTGAATCAATCGGTTCCAAAGGATCCTGGTACCGCGCCTGTGCGGTAAGCATCTTCAGGAAGGTCTCAAAATCAGAGGCGATCCCTGTGGTTTTCTTTGGCTCAGCCGAGGCGGTCGACGCCGCTTGCTGTTGTTGCGATGCAGACGCACCCGTTACACTCGTCGTCATAATCTCAAATCCTCATATCAAGCCCAACCTCACCGAGGTTGAGTGATTGCGTCATCGGCTCTGCAGTAAGGTCGGCCAGATCCTCATCACCAAGCCCGGCGGATCGGCCGGCTTGGGTATTGGCCTCGCCGCGGCCACCGCTTTGATTCGAGGCCTCATCGCCCGAGAACTGGAACGAAATATCCTCAAACCCCATCCGCTTAAATTCATCCGCCAGCTCATTGATATGACGCCGCATCAGGTCACCAGTTTCAGCGCGCTCAGTCTGAATCATGACACTGACGCCCGTCTCGGTGACAGAGACGCGCATATTCACATGCCCCAGCTCCTTGGGATTGAGCGCAACATCGACGTTACGCTCTCCCTTCGTTGCCAGTGCTTCGGCCATCTGATTCGCGATCAGGCGGGGCGTTTCAGGTTTATGCACAGTCCCTGGGCTTACCGTTGCTTCTGTCAGCAGCTGTGACAGGCCAGGCAACTCAAACCCGCTGCTGGCACCGGACACCGCGCTGCTGCCCACCTCCGCTGAGAGCGCCGGATCAATAGCAAGCGCAGAGGTAGATGTCGGCATAGCGGCCGTCAGAGCCCCTGCACCGAGGCCAAAACTGGCAGCCGAATACGTACCCTGAGGCAGCATCGCAGCGGTCTGCGTGGGCGTGGGTGCACGCATCTGTTCAACAGCTGTGCGCCGCGCCTCTAGGTTTTCCCGCACCGGCGAAGGCGTCCCCTCCAGCGGTGTCGGAGTGACCGTCGTGTTCGCTTGTTGCACCGGTTGGGTTTGCGCCACTACCGACGGTTTCGCAGCATCCTTCACCGTCTCGGATTGCGCTGCCGCCGTTGCAGAAGCCGCGGCGGGTTTCACCTCCGGCTGAGTGTTTGTTGCAGGATTGGAGACGGCATCGGTTTGCACAATCCGACCTCTTGGCCCGACTGGTGTAGTGTTTGCCTCGGCCCCAGTTCTACGCCTATCCACAGCGACATCACGCGCCGCCGTGGCCTCAGCAGCTGCCGAATCGCTGCGCAGCCCCAGTGTTGATTGGCCTTCCGCATCTGCGACCAACTGCTGCTGGCCGCTGCCCGTTTCCGACGGCGCCTTAGCTGCGGTGCCAGGGCTTCCCATAGGTCCGTTGCTTTGCGCTTCAGACGGCAAACCGAGCTTTGCAGAGACCTCAGCAGCGGCCGCTGCATCAGAACCTGTACCCGGCGCCACAGCGGCAAGATCCGGCGAACCCTCGGCAGATGAATTGACTTCACCCGTTACCGCCGCGCCTTCAACACCTGGCTGAGGCAAAGCGGCGGACTGGCGTTCAGCTTTCTCTGCAGATGCGCCATCGCGACGACCGTTTTCAGTCGACTTTTCCGCGGTGACATCGACGTTCAGCTGCGCAGGAATCGCCGGAACCTCAGGTTCTGCTGCGGCCTCCTTGGCCGCCGCCTGATCCACTGTCTCTTGCGGATCCTCGCCCATGGCCGCCTCGGCGTCACCATCCTGTGTTGTCTGATTTGTCTTTTCCGACGCATCCGCAGTGGTGGCCTGCTGCTCAGCAACCTCCTCCACCTGCGCTACGTCGGTTCCTGCGTCTTCGGACGAATTTGCAGTCTCTGTCATAACCGCGTCAAAGCTTGCGCCTTTACGCGATTTTGCCGATTCGCCTTGCTGGATCTTGTCCAATCCCTGAGCGCCACCAGAGGTGGGGCTTGTAAGTGCGTTGATAAACATTGGCTTCCAGACATTCTATCTCGATGCCAGCACCATAACGCCAATCGGTTACGGCAATTTTAACCGATCATCCGCCAAAATAGAAAAAATCGAAGCAATTTCGACATCTCAGAACGAGGTATACAATGGAACCGATTGCTCAACTTCCGGCGATGCAGCGTCCCGCTGCCATCACCCCCCCACCACAAGATCCGCTGCGCAAGGCCGCACAGGAGCTTGAGGCGACCTTCCTTACAGAAATGTTGAAATCCGCCGGTCTTGGCGAAAGTCGCGAAACAATGGGCGGCGGTGCAGGCGAGGACCAGTTTTCCAGTTTCCTGGTGCGCGCGCAGGCGGAACAAATCACCAAAGCGGGCGGCGTCGGCTTGGCAGAATCACTTTATCACGCATTGAAAGAGGCACAGGACAATGACTGAACACACTCCGCAACAGCTGATCGAAGACCTGGATACCCTACTGGATGCTGAGCGCGCGGCGCTGGTGAGTGGCAATCTGCAGGAGCTGGAACCGCTGCTTGCCAAGAAGGAAGCGATCATAACAACGCTGAATATGACCGCTGACCTGGAGCGTGAAGCTCTGGAACATGTCCAAGGCAAAGTGTCTCGCAATCAGGTCCTGCTGGACAGTGCCATGGAAGGTATCCGCGCTGTCGCTGCCCGGATGGCGGAGCTGCGCCGTGTGCGCAAAGGGTTGGACGTCTATGACCAGTCGGGGCGCAAGACCCGTTTTGCGACTGGCGGCACCCCCAACCTGGAGAAACGCGCGTAACCGGCCCAATTTAGAGAAAATTCTAGCAATGGAATTTCCGGCATTAGCACTCCCTTAGCACATAGTAGGCCAATGTCACTTTGCACCTTCAAGAGAGGGTGGCGCGGAAGCCGGACGGCGGAACGCATAGTCAGAAAGACGTCAGAGAGCGCCCTTCGGGGCAGGGAAACCAGAGGTCAAAACGCCTCTAACTAAAGGAATACATGCTATGTCCAGCATTCTGACTAACAATGGCGCAATGGTTGCACTGCAGACCCTGCAGTCCGTGAACAACAGCCTTGACGACACCCAGAGCCAGATTTCGACCGGTAAGCGGATCGGTTCGGCCAAGGATAACGCCGCGGTTTGGGCGATCTCCAAAACCATGGACTCCGATATTGCCGGTTACAAATCGGTTCAGGAGTCGCTGGGCGTTGGTGAAGCAACCGTCGCCGTGGCCCTGTCCGGTGCCGAACAGATCGTTGAAACTCTGACCGAGATGAAGCAGCTGGCGATTTCCGCGAACTCGGAAAACGTGGACCACGGTAAGATCCAGGACAGTATCGCCAAGAAGGCGGCGCAGATCGCGTCCATCATTGATTCTGCTGAATTCAACGGTGCGAACCTGCTTGACGACACTACCACCACAGAATTGACCGTTCTGGGCGGATTGGATCCGACGGCGGATACCATCACTGTAACTGCAATCGATTCCAGCACCCGATTGGATGCAACTGGCCTCACCGCAATCACTGATGTTGCCACAGGCTCCACCGCGTTGACCGAGATTGAGACAATGCTTGGTATTGCGATCGACGCAGCCGCTCAGCTGGGTGCAGATTCCAACCGTTTGGGCGACCAGGGCATGTTTGTATCGAAACTCTCCGACTCCCTGACAATGGGTGTCAGCACGATGACCGATACGAATATGGAAGAGTCTTCTGCGAGGCTGAAGGCGCTTCAGACTCAGCAGCAGCTGGCGGTGCAATCGCTGTCGATTGCAAACCAGGCGCCTCAGACCCTGATGCAGCTGTTCCGCTAATAGCAGCTTGATCTGGGGCGCCACCGCGCGCCCCGGATCCCCTATCGCAGAGAATCTGTAGATTACATGTTAGGATAACACGTGAATGCCCTTCTAAAGGCGAAGAGCGCCTATTCGGCGGCAAAGGCCCCGACTCGAACTGCAAAGAACCTCGAATATGAAGTCATCGCCCGCGTAACCCGTCGCATGGTCGCCGCAGCCCAAAAAGGTAAGCCAGGTTTTACCGAACTTGCCGCAGCACTGACCGACAATCGCAAACTCTGGTCGATCTTTTCAGTCGAAGTTGCCAGTCCTGGAAATCCACTCCCGGACGAATTGAAAGCTCAGCTGCTCTCGCTTGGGGAATTCACCCATCAACACACCAGCAAAGTCCTGGCCCGCAAAGCGGATGTGCGACTTCTGGTGGAAATCAACACGGCCATCATGCGTGGCCTTCGCAGCGGAGCGTCCTGAATATGAGCGGATTGGTCCTGAAACTTGCCCCGAAAGAGCGGGTATTGGTGAACGGTGCAGTAATTGAAAACGGAGATCGGCGCAGTCGATTGTCCATCGTAACCCCAGATGCAAACATCCTGCGGCTGCGTGATGCCATCCACCCGGAAGAAGCAAACACTCCGGTGCGACGCGTCTGCTACGCGGCCCAGTTGGTTCTGTCTGGCGATGTCGACGGCGAGGAGGATCGTCTTCAGATGCTGCGCCGGATCGAGGAACTGAGCCAGGTGTTCACGGATCCTGACAGCCGCGCATCACTGGCAGAGGCCACCGATGCCGTCCTCTCCGACAACCATTACCGATGCTTGAAAGCGTTGCGCACGTTGCTGCCACGCGAAGATCGGCTTATGGCCGTGCGCCCATCGTGAGTTCTCAGCCGACCGTGTCTTGGAAAGGCACTGTCGGCTGAACTTATTCTGGGTCGAGATGTTCTAGCCAGAGATTTGCCGGGTAACCTGGTCTTACCTTGAACAAATAGGTGGGCTTTGGTCATCTGAACGACCATCTGGCATACTACACGCAGATGGGGTCACGACCCTGCCCGTTTTGCATTTTGCTCCGTTATGCTGATCGTAGGCTGATAGCTCTTTTGCTGAGATATGTCGGGGTCGAACTCTCAAAGCCGCCCATGTCTCTATCACCCGTAATGCGCAGCAGAGCTGCTGGATTATAAGCAGGTGTTTTACCCAGATGATGAATGCCAGGGCGCGATCACCGCGCCTTCTGCGTTACGATTCCATGGGTTTAACCAAAACCACCAATGCGCTCTATCTACACCTCATTGGGGAGGGGCGTTTGCGAAAGATGAAATCATCTAGCGCCCACTCCCCGCGCGACATCAGCGCGACGATACCCAAAAACTGTAGACTATGCGGAGCGGCGCGCGCAACACGCTCTGGCCCCGTGAGATGTCCAGTCATCCCGTCGTCCACTCACCTTCATGATGGAACTGTTCGGGAAAATGGCGCGGCCAATCTGAGGCTTCTGATTTAATAGATACCAAACGAGTGCTGGGTCAAATCATCTGACCCTCAGCGCGCTATCAGCGGGTTCGCCCCATCCACGAGCATCAAACAAAGACGTCTGTCCAAAACCGCAACACTGCGCATCCGTCGCTGTGAAATCCTTATAGCAATGGAAACACACACCACCTGACTGAGGCCGCGCCTAGCCTGCACTAGGCTCATCTAGCGACAGCGTTGCATCAGGTTAGCGTATCGCCACGGCGCGTCGCATCATCAGCATCAGGCGATTGAAGCTGCTTTGTACCCCTTCAGGATCTGACCTGCCGAAGAACGAATCCAACTCTGGCCAGAGCTTCACAGCCTGATCCAGCGTTACATCATTGCCTTCAGAATAAAGACCTGCGCGGATCATAACCTCAGATTGTTCGTAAGCGCCGAGATATTTCCGGACATCCAGAATCGCTGAATTCTCATCCGCTGTTGCGGCCGAAGGCAGGCTTCTGGAGACCGACCGCGAGACATCGACAGCCGGAAAACGTCCTCGTTCTGCAATCTCACGGTTGAGCACGATATGACCGTCCAGAACACCGCGCAGAATATCAGCGATCGGCTCATCCATATCGGAACCTGCGACAAGCACGCTGAAAATCGCGGTGATATCGCCTTGGTCAGCACTACCAGGTCCCGCACGCTCACAAAGACCAGTAATCAGCGGTGTCACCGACGGTGGGTATCCGCGCAGGGCCGGCGCTTCGCCCGACGAAACGGCGATCTCGCGATGTGCTTCGGCAAATCGGGTCACCGAATCTGCCAGAAACAGCACATTTTTCCCCTGATCGCGAAAATGCTCCGCCACGGCCATCGCCGACCAGGCGCAGCGCCGACGCACCAGAGCCGATTGGTCCGACGTGGCTGCCACAACAACTGCACGCTGCATCCCCTCGTCGCCCAGAACATCCTTCACGAAGTGGTTGACCTCACGTCCCCGCTCCCCGATCAGCGCAATGACGACAACATCAGCCTCCATATTCTGTGCCAATGTGGCCAATAGCGTGGATTTCCCCACACCTGACCCGGCAAAAAGGCCGACGCGCTGCCCTTTTACGATCGGCAGAATCGTATTGAAAACGGCAAGACCGGTGGCGAGTCGTTCGCCCATCGGACGGCGAGAGGCGGCTTTTGGCGGCGCGGCCATCAAGTCCCGCGTTGCCTCACCACGCATCATCGGCCGCCCGTCCAGAGGCGCACCAAAGGGATCGATCACGCGTCCGATCCAACTGTCAGCCGGGGCGAAATCCGGCGTCGGGTGCAACAGAACGGCATCCCCGACGGCAACGCGGTCCGGCGCTGTATCTGGTAACATGCTGACATCGCTACCAGAAATCCGCATCACCTCACCTTCTAACGGGTCACTCCCCGCCCGACGAAGGATCAACCGATCCCCAATACGAGCCTGACCATTCAACCCCGATACCGTGATTGCGCCACCTGAAATTTCCGACACGCGCCCCACGGCTGACGACAGTTTCTTGTTCGCCAAATCCTGGGTCAATGCGTTGATGGCTGAGATCATGTTCTGGTGTCTCCAACTGTTCCTGAAAACAATTTCTAAAGGAATCGGGGTTAAGCCTTGATTGAAATTGATCGAGGGAGAAGCCCCGGTGTTTAAAGAACTGAACGTCTTTAAGATTGCCTACTCAATGGCCACCCATGCAGGGAAGCGCCAGGCATTGGTGTCGCAGAATATCGCCAATGCCGATACCCCTGGCTATCATGCCAAGGACATCAAGCCTTTCAAAGAAGTCTATGCGCAGGGGCCCCGTGCAGGCGACATGGTTGCCAGCCGGTCCAATCATCTGCATGGCGCCTCCGGCAACGGCATGGACTGGGCTGTCACCGCGACGCGCGGCGGCGGTGATCCCAATGACAACACGGTCTCGATCGAAGGCGAAATCCTGAAAGGGGTTGAGGTCAAGCGGCAGCATGACCGTGCATTGGCGATCTATAAATCTTCGATGAACGTGCTGCGCAGCAGCCTTGGCCGGAACTGAGGGGGTTAGATCATGAGCGAATTTTCCAAATCCCTCTCCGTCTCTGCAAGCGCATTGAAAGCCCAGGCAAACCGCCTGCGTCATGTGTCGGAGAATATCTCTAACGCAGATACCCCCGGGTATCGCCGCAAGACCGTCCCCTTTGAAGCGGTGCGCGATCTGCGCTCCGATGTTGAGAAGGTAGAGGTTGGTCCTGTGCGTCTGGACCGATCCGATCTGGAGCAGGTTTTTGACCCCTCTCACCCGCTGGCTGACGAGAGCGGCCATTATGATGGGTCGAATGTAGACCTGATGATCGAGATCGCCGACGCCCGCGAGGCTCAGCGCAGCTACGAGGCCAACCTCAAGATGTTCGAACAGGGGCGGCAAATGTCGTCATCACTGATGGACCTGTTGCGCAGATAACACCGAGATTTTCTGAAACACACTGACATACCTGGAGATCCAGAATGGATATTCGCAGTCTTTCCGCCACCACTGGCTACGCCGCCGCACGCCCCGCGACCAAGGTCGATCCGGAGCACATGCCCAGCAGCGCCGAGGCCAAGATCAAGGCCAGCTTTGAAGAGTTCGCCGGCACCCTGCAGCAAAGCGAGCAGGTATCGGTCACCGCAATGACAGGCAACGGCGACCCCCATGCACTGGTGCAAGCACTGGCCCAGACCGAACTGGCGGTGGAAACCGCGGTGACCGTCCGCAACAAGGTGGTCGAAGCCTATCAGGAAATCCTGCGGATGCCGGTGTAAGCCCATGATGAGCGAAGGGCTTTTCTACGACACTCTGCGCCAGGCCCTCTGGGCGTCTGTGATGATGTCGACACCGATTTTGCTGGTTGCACTGGTTGTTGGCCTCGCCATCGGCCTGTTTCAGGCCCTGACATCGGTGCAGGAAATGACCCTGACCTTTGTGCCGAAGCTTACCGCTATTCTTGTCGTTTTCTGGATGACCATGGGTTTCATGACGCAGACCCTGGTTGCCTTTTTTGATGGGCACGTTGTGCCGCTGATTTCAGGAGGTCTGTAATGGGAGACACCGGTTACACCACCCTGTCCCGCCAATCGGGTCTGATGCGCGAAATGCGCGTTGTCGCAAATAACATCGCCAACTCAGCCACCACCGGATACCGGGCCGAAGGGGTGATCTTTTCCGAATTTATCCAGTCCGCTCCCGGTCAGGAATCCCTGTCGATGGGGCGGGCAAACATCCGCAACACCTCAATGGCGCAGGGCGCCCTGACCCAATCTGGCGGTGATCTGGACCTTGCCATCGAAGGCGACGGGTATTTCATGGTGGAAACCCCGATGGGTGAGCGACTGACCCGGTCAGGCGCGTTTTCCACCAACGCCCAGGGTGATCTGGTCACCATGGATGGTCATCGGGTCTTGGATGCGGGGCGCGCGCCTGTGTTCATTCCGGGCGATGCCAAATCGATCAAATTCGGCGCCGACGGCACATTGAGCGCAGACGGTCGGGCGCTCGGCCAAATCGGCATTTTCAAACCGGAAGAGAATTATCAGATGATCCGCGAAGACGGGGTCATGTTCCGCGTCGACGGCGAAATCGAAGACGCTGGCGACGCTCGCGTGCTCCAGGGTTTTCTGGAGGGGTCCAACGTCAATGCCATCTCCCAGCTGGCGCGAATGGTCGAAATTCAGCGGGCCTATGAAATGGGCCAGAGCTTTCTTGAGACCGAGGACCAGCGTGTCCGCAACGCCATCAAAAATCTGATTAAGTCGTAGGAGTAAGCCCATGCGCGCCCTGAAGATCGCCGCAACCGGAATGACCGCGCAGCAACTGCGCGTTGAGACAATTTCGAACAACCTCGCGAATATGAACACCACGGGCTATAACGCTCGGCGTGCGGAATTTGCGGATCTGCATTATCAACAGGTTACGCGGGCCGGCACGGTAAATGCCTCCGACGGAACTGTGTTGCCCACCGGTGTTCAGGTGGGCCTTGGTGTCCGTGCTTCTGCCATCTCTATTCATCTGGCGCAGGGGGCCCTGACCCAGACCGGGAATGATCTGGACGTTGCCATCGACGGCAAAGGCTATCTTGAGGTGACGCTCCCCTCCGGACAGTCCGCCTATACCCGCGACGGGGCGCTGAAGCGGTCGGCCGAAGGTCTGGTGGTCACCTCCGACGGTTTCACTGTCTCCCCGGATATCACCATCCCCAGCGACGCGCGCAATGTCTCGATCAATGCCGATGGTGAGGTCTACGCCTATTTCGACGAAACCGCCGAAGGGCAGCTGATGGGTCAGCTGACGCTGGCCGGCTTCTCCAACCCCAAAGGCCTGGAAGCCCTGGGCAGCAACCTCTTTGTGGAGACCGAAGCCTCAGGTGCGGCCACTGTTGCCTCTCCCGGTGAGAATGGTCTCGGCACCCTGCGTCAGGGTTATCTGGAGGCCAGTTCGGTGGATGCCGTCCGCGAGGTCACGGAACTGATCGAAGCCCAGCGCGGCTATGAAATGAATGCCAAGGTCATCTCTGCCGTCGATCAGATGATGGGCGCAACCACGCAGGTACGCTGATGAAACGGATCCTCGCCATTGTGATGCTGTTCTGTGCCCAGCCCGCCTGGGCCGACATTCTGGTCCCGGTGCGAACCATCCGGGCCAAGGAGATCGTGACGGCCGAGGATCTGGTTCTGAAACAGGCCGAGGTGCTGGGCGCGATCTCCGATCCGTCTTTGGTGATTGGCCAAGAAGCCCGCGTGGCGCTTTATGCAGGGCGCCCGGTGCGCCCCGGAGATGTTGGCCCGCCAGCCATCGTCGAGCGCAACGACCTGGTCACCATTCGGTTCAAACGTGGTGGTCTGACCATTCTGGCCGAGGGCCGTTCGCTTGGTCGCGGCGCTGATGGCGAAGCAATCCGCGTCATGAACTTATCGTCACGCACGACCATCAGCGGGCGTATCGCCGCAGATGGAACAGTTGAGGTAAACTGATGAAAAATAGAACCCTTTTGGCGAATTCGGCCCTTGCGGCTATGATCACGTTGAGCGCCTGCGGACGACTGGATCATGTGGGCAAACCACCGACATTCAGCCCCGCAAATGAATCTCCTGAACATGTTGCCATGCTGTTTCAGGGCTTGCCTGTAAACACGCAGACCCAACGCCCGGTTGATCAGGCCTCACTCTGGAGCGGTTCGCGTCAGTCTCTGCTGGGCGATCGTCGGGCAACCAAACAGGGTGACATCCTGACCGTCGTTATCGAAATCGACGAAGAGGCGGAAATCTCCAACGATACCAAACGGTCGCGCTCCGGCTCCGAAAGTCTGGCGGTTCCGCAACTGCTCGGCCTGCCCCAGCGATTGGATCGAAAACTGCCCGAAGGGGCGTCGATGGCCGATGCCGTTGATATCGGCAGCAGCAGCAGCTCCGGCGGCAAAGGTTCTGTGAAGCGCAGCGAGAAACTGGAACTGCGGGTCGCCGCAACCGTGGTGGATGTGTTGCCAAACGGTGTACTGTCGATCAGCGGCACACAAGAGCTGCGCGTCAATTTCGAGATGCGCGAATTGTTGGTGACAGGCTACGTGCGCCCCGACGATATCAGCCGCCAGAATGAGATCACCTATGACAAGATCGCCTCCGCGCGGGTCTCATACGGTGGCCGCGGCCAAATCACCGATGTTCAACAACCCCGTTACGGCCAGCAGGTGCTGGACGTGATCCTGCCATTCTGAGGCCTGCACATGTTGTCAAAACTACTGCCCGTCATTCTGCTCCTTGTTGGGACCGCCGGTGGAATCGGTGCCGGTGTCATGCTGGCCCCGGCCCCCGCCCCGGAAGAGCACGCCGAGGACAGCGGCGAGCACGCCGAAGAAATCACCCCTGAACTGCCGGGCGAAGAGGAAGAGCAGCGCGAATACATCAAGATGGCGAACCAATTCGTCGTTCCAGTTGTCGAGCGTGAACAGCTCTCCTCTCTGGTGGTGATCTCTCTCAGCCTGGAAACCAAGGCCGGGATGAACGAGAAAATCCACGCCTACGAGCCGAAGCTGCGGGATGTCTTCCTGCAGGTGCTGTTCGATCACGCCAATATGGGTGGTTTTCGCGGCGCCTTCACCCGGTCGGACATGTTAACGCCTCTGCGAACCGCTCTGCGCGAAGCTGCGCAGAAGCAACTGGGCAAGGATATTTATGATGTGCTGATCGTGGAAATGTCACGACAAGACGTCTGAAGCCCAATTCTACATCAACGAAAAAGGCCGGTTCATCTGAACCGGCCTTTTTTGATGCCAACATGTTGCGTTAATCTCATTCCATATTCATCAGCCGGTTGTGCAGTTTTTGCGCCCTGTCCTTTTTCACCCGCTGGCGCTCCTGGATCGCCATCGTTTCTACCGCGTGCTTGCGGCCGAACGCCTTGCGCAGATTGTCCATCGCGCGCAGCTTCTGCGCGGTAATCTGCGCCAGCTCCATATTCAGTTGGCGGCGGGTGCGGCTGTGCCAGCCCTGCCACAGAAGATCCGCGCCAAGTGCTTTCATCGCGTGGTCGGAATTAGCCATGTCGCGACTGTCCTTGATCTGCTGATCCAGTTTTGCCAGCTGGCCGCGCACCCGCGCCTCAGCATCAAGAACCGGTTTCACCTTGGCGTGCTCTTGCAGGTACATGGCCTCTGTCACGTCTGCCATCTGGTCCAGCATCTTCTGCTTCATCACACCATCCCCTTCGCCCGTTGACGCATTTTCTCCGCAAAGCGGATGGCAGCAGCAACAGGCGCATAATGCTCTTCGTGAATTTCCTGGCCGATATCGACCGCCGCATGCAACGCGCGCGCGGTGGGCGGGTCGCTGTGGATCGGAACACCGTTCTCATTGGCAACTTCGCGAATAACGGCGGCAACCTCATCCACACCCTTGGCCACACATATAGGGGCCTGCCCTGGCGCGCGATCCCACTTTAGCGCCACCGCGTAGTGGGTCGGGTTGACGATCACAACATCGGCCTCGGGCACATCTGCAACCCCTTGGCCCATGGCGATTTCATGTGCCTTTTGACGGCGAGCGCCCTTCAGATGCGGGTCCCCTTCCGAGTCCTTGGCTTCGTCCATGATCTCCTTGCGAGACATCATGTTCTTGCGATTGTGCTCCGCCTGCTGAAAGGCCGCATCAATCACACCGATACCAAGCGCAATGATCAGCGCCAGAATCAGGAATTCCAACGCCAGCTGCGCCATCATCATCACAACAACAAACGCCCCGGTGGCCGAGGAGGCAATCATGTCCGGCAGCCGGTAATTGAGGTAGATGCCCATGCAGACCGAATAAAGCACCAGCTTGACCGTGCTTTTAAAAAACTCAAACAGACCCGAACGTCCGAACTTGTTCTTGGCGTTCGAAATGATCGAAATTTTTGAGAGTTTTGGTTCCAGCTTACTCGGGGCAAAGACCAGCGCGCGCTGTGCAATGATCGACAGCAGGACAGCAGCCATCGGGACAATAAATATTGGCAGGCTGGACGTGCCGACCGCCATGAATATCCCACCAACCGGCACGGTCCCCGCGCCGCCGAAGAACAAATCGGCCAAGCGGTCCGGCTGGTCCAGGAACGACATCAATATCGTCCCCAACTCTTCGACCACATCCGCGCCTGACACATAGATCGCGACAATCAAGCCAAGATAGGATGCCGCAACATTGAGGTCTGTAGACTTTGGGACCTCCCCCTTCTTACGAGCTTTCTCAAGCTTCTGCGGTGTTGGCTCATATGACTTGTCTGAATCGTCGTCGCTCATGGCATCCCCTCACCCGGATTGGCGAAAAAGCCCATGAGCGCCGTGCTCCAGATATCCAAGATCATCGGGCTGGCCACCATCAGAATTGCCAGACCTCCGAAGGTCACAACCGGGGCACCGACAAAGGCCACCATCAGCGCAGGCATTGCGCGGTTGATGACACCCAGTGTCAGGTTATAAACCATCGAGCCGATCAGGAATGGTGCGGCCAGCGAGAAGCCCATGGCAAAACTGCGCGATACCCGGTGCACCCCCCAGTCCGACAGCCCGGATGCGCCGGGAAACTCACCCACCGGAAACATCATATAGCTGTAGATCATGAACTCAGCGACCCGGATGTGCAGACCCAACATCACCGCCAGTGCCAGACCAGAGATCAGCAAGACCGCACCGATGGCGGGCATGGGTTCGGCGCCGATGCCTCCCAGCACCTGCGCAAGCGAGGTCGACTGCGCGGCAATGGTCCCGGCAATCTGAATGGCATGAACAAACATGCGGATTGCCATTCCCAGTGCCAGACCGACAACCGCTTCGCTGAGTGCGAGGCTGCCATAATGCAATGGGCTGGCCGGTGGCGGAAGTATCGGCAAGGCCGGCGCCACGATAAATGTGAACGCCAGGGAAATCGCCAGTTTGATCCGTGCCGGTACATATTTTTCGCCAAAGGCAGGCAACACGGAAACCATTGCCCCAATCCGCAGAAAGACGATGGCCCCATGCCAAAAGCCGGCGCCCAGAAGGGCGACCAGCTCAGGTGGCAGAAAGTCGAGATTCATGCGGGAACCATTCCAACGAGCGCCGGCCTGGCTTCTAGTCCAATCTCCTCGAATGACAGGACCGGGTTGAGGATGCCACGCGATTTGAGGATTGTCCGCAAATATCTACGGCGCCGGGTTGAGGTCACAACCGCTGCAAATACGCCCTGTTCCGTGGTGGTGTTCAGCCGCTCACTCAGCCCTTCGGCCAGCCGGTTGAACTGTTCCGGCGGCAGCGCAATATCGACGGCACCGCCCTGGGCGTCGATCTGGTAGGTGGAGAATGTCTCCTCCCACTCAGGCGCCAGCTGGATCAGCGGAATGGTCCCATCTTCGCGTTTCATCTCACCAACCAGCTGGAACCCCAGCCGCTGGCGCACATGTTCGCAGATGATCTCAGGCTGTGGCGTGTGCAGGCGGGCCTCGGCGATGGTCTCCAGAATCAGCGGCATATTTCGGATAGAGACGCGTTCCTCCAGCAGCAGCCGCAGGACTGTGTGCAACGTGTCGATCGGAACCTTGTCCGGCACCAGTTCATCCAGCAGCTTTCGATTGGCTTCGGCGCGGAACTCATCCGTCAGTTCGGTCATCTCATTCAATAGACGGCGAAGCGATTTCAGTGTCAGCAAGCGGGGGAAGTTTTGTTTGATCACTTCCAACAGATGCGTTGCCAAAATTTCTGGCGCCGTCACAATTGTCGCCCCTGACAGCGCTGCATCTTCCTGCGCCTTTGAGGAAATCCAGCGCGCCGGAGCACCATAGACAGGTTCGGTGACATCCGTGCCCGGCGGCAGGGCATCATGATTGTCCGGCATCAGGGCCAGAACCATTTCCGGATGCAGGATGCCACGCACCTGTTCGACGCCCTGAATCTTGATCACATAAGTGCCTGTCATCAGTTCCGGCTCATCCGTCAGGCGGATTTCAGGCAGGATCAGCCCGAAGGTCGTGGCCACATGCGTTCGCATGTTGGCGATACGGGCATCAAGGCCGGTCCCTGCGTCCAGCACCATGCTCACCAGATCGGGCGCAAATTCCAGGTGCAGGTCGTCCAGATCAAGAATATCGCCAAGAGCCCGGTTTTCCTTGGGCTCCATGACCTCTTCGATCTGCTCTTCCATCTCCGCTTCTTCGCGGTCCTTCAGGTTTTTGCTCATCCGGTAGGCGGTGTAGCCCAGCACAGCCGCACCAGCCATGAAAGGAAGGAAAGGCAGGCCCGGGACCAAAGCAAACAGCGCCATGAGGATGGCCACAGTGGCCAATGCCGCCGGGTGTTTGCCCAGCTGGTCAGCCAGCGCGATATCGGTGGACCCGGTGGCACCACCGCGGGCCAGCAGCAGCGCCGCGGCGATGGAAATAATCACGGACGGAATTTGCGATACCAGACCATCGCCAACCGTCAGGATCGCATAGGTTTCAAACGCGGAGACCACCGGCATTCCGTGGATCAGAACGCCCATGATCAGGCCCATGATCAGATTCAGCAAAGTGATCAGCAGACCAGCAATCGCGTCACCTTTCACAAATTTGGACGCACCATCCAGAGAGCCAAAGAACGTCGTCTCGCGCTGTTCCGTCTCGCGGCGGTCGCGCGCAGTTGCGTGATCAATGGCACCAGCGGACATGTCGCTGTCGATGGCCAGCTGCTTACCCGGCATACCATCCAGAGCGAAGCGGGCGCCAACCTCGGCCATCCGTGCGGCACCTTTGGTGATGACCATGAAGTTCACGATCAGCAGCACGCCAAACACAACGAGACCCAGGAAAACACTGCCGCCCATCACAAATTGGGCAAATCCTTCGATCACGCCCCCTGCCGCATCGGTACCGGTGTGCCCCTGACCGATGATCAGTTTTGTCGACGACACATTGAGCGACAGACGCAGCATCAGGGAGGCCAGGAGAACCGTCGGAAAAGACGAAAAATCCAGCGGGCGTTCAATAAACAGCGTGATGGTGAAGATCAGAATCGCCAACCCAAAGGAGGCCGCCAGCCCGATGTCCAGCACCCAGGCGGGCATCGGCAGGATCATCATCACGATGATCGCCATCAGCGCAATTGCCAGCAGTACGGTTGGGCTGAACAGTTTTTGCATATCAATGTTTGGCACGAAAATCAGCCCTTATTTCAGTATGATGAGCGCTTGCGCCGAAGTACCGCCGCCGGTCAATGGAACCAGAGATCCCAGGCGGGCAGCACCAGACGGTGCCCCACCCTGAGTGATCAGCGGCGAAGGATTGTGAAGCATGGCGAGGGGTTGTGGGGCGGTAAACGTGGCTCGGCTGCGTTCTACCGGCAGTGCTGCGACCGTCTCTACCGGCTTTAGGTCGGCACGCACCCTGTCAAAACGCGCAGTATAGCGGTTTGCATAGGTGGGTGTGCGCGAGTGGTAGGCGCCGGCAGCCTGTGACCAGTCACCAAATTCGTCATGCAGCTCACGCAAGAACCGCGCCGCATATTGCGCATTCGCAAGCGGGTCGAACATCTGGTCGATCGACTCAAAGGCTTGACCATGCCATTTGAAATTGATCTGGAAACACCCGACGTCAAAGCTCCGTGCACCGCGTTTGAAGTGGGAGAAGACATAGGCGCGGGCCTCATCTTCCGTCTGAAACCACTTGCCGGCACCTTCCATATTGACGGTCCAGGGCCAGGGCTGCAGCCCTTGTTTTCCACCGCGGCCGGTCTCCGTCCTGGTGATGGCGCGCAACACGTCCAGCGGAACGCCCTGATCACGCGCTGCCCGTCGCGCGGCAAGATCACATAGGGCCGATACCTGCGGTGAAGCCGCGTATATTGTCTGAGGGATAAGCAGACCCAAGAGGCCAAATACTGCGACAAGCAGCACGGACCACTTCGGCAAACTGCCTGCGCAGCGGACACACCCCTGCTGTTGTCGGAAATAATAGCTCGATTTCGGCATTCTGCCTGTCCAAATGAGGATTCACCCTAGGTTCGAGCGTAAGCTGAGAGCGTTGACAAACCGTTATCACCAAACGCGCAAAGACCGCCCCGATCAGGCGGTCTTTGCAAATGCTCAGCTCAGATGCGTGGTTATTTGGATGCTACGATCCATCGTCGGAAGGATCCGCTTGCGGCGTCACCTTCTGCAACAGATCTGCGATACCGCCACGCGTCCCCTCGCTGCTTTCGACAAGCGCCCTCGCATGGGCCAAGGGCGGCAGACCCGTGGGTTCTTTCGCCGTCTCTTCGATTTGTGTTGTCACACGCGCGACGCCACCGAACTGTTCCGTGTCATCCGCATCCATCGTGGCAAGCGTATCGCGGTCCTCAGAATGCCAGAATCCGCGCGTGGCAGCATCTTTTTCTTCTTCTTCAAGCAGATACTCACCAGCTCTGGCGTATTCTCCATTGCGCCAAAGTGCCTCTGCGCGCAGCTTGTTTGCTGCAGAACCTGACAGTCCCATCAACTCAACCAAAGCGGAATGCGGCTTGTCCATCGCCAACGCTGCTTTGGCCAGGATCAGCCGACGTTTCGTGTTTCCAGGCTCCATTGCCAGCTTTTTCAGGATTGATTGAGCCTGCTGTGCAAACCCCAGATCCAGCAGGCGTTCGGCCACGATATCCGCGACTGGTGCGACCTCTGCGGTGGTGCCATTGGCCGCGATAACCAGCGCATATTGCAGGAAGGTGACATCATCTGCCCGCTCTGTCAGCAAGGTTAGCAACGGTTCCAGCGCCGCAGTACGCGCGGCTGGACCATCCCGGCGGCTCAACACTTCCAGTTCATTGAAACTGTCATGAAACTCACCAGTCAACGCCAGGGCGGCAACCACTGCGCGCCTGAGGTCCGCGCCCAGCGGGCTGTCGCGATTCTCGACCTCATAGGAGGCGGCCAGATCCGGCACATCCGGCGACAGCGCGCTGCGCTCAGCAAAGCTGAGGTCGATCAGTTCGATCAGGGCCCGCGGTGCGTTTTCCGTCCGTTCAGCCACCTCATCCGTCAACTCCTGGGCGACGGTTTCAACGTCGCCTTCCAGTCTGGCGATCTCCGCCTCGGCCAAATTGATTTCAGGGACATGTTCGACACCTGTACGATCTACAGACCGCAACGCCGCGCCCGCCAGATGGGGATCACCCGCCTTTGCAAACAAGGTACTGATGCGCGGACCAACTTGTACCCGCAGATGGGGTGGCAGCTTGGCAAAAGCCTGTTGAATCGCATCCGTTTTGGCATTTTTCTTGATCGTTCCATCTGCCAAGGCCGCCCAAAGCGCCACTTCGCTATCGCAAACCTGCTGCCCCGCGAACGTGTGATTGACCTCCATCGGCTGGCCATCCAGCACAGCCCCCATGGCCGTCAGCGCCACGGCATCGTCGTGCTCTGCAGCACCAGATGGCATCATCCGCAGAATCGCCTGCGCCTCAGCACCAAATCCAAAGAAAAGATAAGCCCTTGCAAGGGTCAGAACCGCTTCCGGATCGACGTCATCAAATTCACGCACCAAATCCGCGCGCAATGGCGAAATCTGATCCGCAAACGGCTCGTCCGTGCCCCATGCATGCACCGCCAATTGTCGGCTTGGCAGGCAATGCGTTGGCTGGCCCGACGTGTCGGACCTGCGTACAATAAGACCGGTTTCCCGATCCACAGAGGAGGTGACGGAAATCTGATCCAGCGGATTAAGAGGGCGATCCCGGCTGCTCAGAGGATCAAGCACATGCCCATTCGGGCCGTCATGCACCTCCACACCGACCAATTCCAGCAACCCTTGATTGGTGGCACGGCTGATCTGTTGCAACAGCCGCTGTTCGGATTCGTTGACGGTTGCCGCTCTTTCGGTTTCCGACAAATCAAGCAGCATATCCGTGTCCACTTGGACCGGAACCGGTTTCGGCTCAGTGGCGGTCTCCACCGCAGCGCGGGCCTCTTCAACCGGCGCGGCAGGCACCTCAGTGCGTGGGGTTCGGGTCAGGTCTAGGGGCAGTTGGATCGCTGACGGTGTATCCGCCACAGCCACAGGAAGACGCTGCGCCTGATCAGCACCGGTAGTGCTGCGGGACGTCACACCAGCAAGATCAAGTGCGGCACGCGCGTCCGCAGCTGCCCGCGCCGCAAGATTAAACCGATATCCGGTACTATTGATATTTCCGGGCAAGAGCGGCAACGGCGATCCGGCCGTCAAAGGCTGATCGGCACCGGGCGTGCCATCGGCGATATCAACCACCAGATACCCGTCCTTCTGAACGAAGGAGCTGACATCACAGTTACACCCAAGCTGCAGCTGCAACGGTTGCCCGGGCCCAGCCTGCGAGACCGACTGCAGCCGCGTACGCGGGATCAGGTCAAAGACTCGCGAGGTGTCGAACACAACTGTGGGCGTATCGATCACCACCTGGGCTGATTGCCCAGACTGACGCAGGGACCAAGGCGCACCAGCGGGAAGCCGCATGACCAATCGGGAAAACCCGGCATGCTCTCCCGAACGGGCTACCACTGTCTGGGCATCTGCGGATGCCGCAGCCAGGGTCAATGCTGCAAAGGTCAGCGCGCGCCACATCATGCTGCGTCCTGTTTCACCGATTTCAAGGCATCTTCCAGTTCAGAAAATCCGGGGCGAATGTGGGATGGGGTGTTCTGACGCCCCACTTCGATACAGATCGCCGCTGCGTGATTGTGCAGGTTGGCCACCAGAACTTCGCGGATGAGCGAATAGAAATGCGCGTCCTCTTCGACAACTGACTTCACCTTGCCTGCGAAGGGGCCAACCAGACCATAGGCCAGGAAAACACCAAGGAATGTCCCAACAAGCGCACCACCGATCAGTTTACCCAGAACTTCTGGCGGCTGGTCAATTGATCCCATGGTTTTGATGATGCCGAGAACAGCCGCAACAATGCCCAGCGCCGGAAGACCGTCGGCAAGCGATTGCAACGCATGGCTGGAGTGCAGGGCGTGGTGCAGGTTCGCCTCAATCCGCTTTTCCAGAACTTCCTCAACCTGATGCGGGTCATCATAGTTCATCGAGGCTGACCGCATGGTGTCGCTGATCAGATTTACCGCCTCTTTATCCGCGAGGATTTTGGGATAGCGGTTGAACACCGAAGAATTTTCCGGATCTTCGATATGCTGTTCAACCTCAACCGGGTTCGCCCTTGCGATCCTGATCAACGAAAAGAGCAGGCACAGAAGATCACGGTAGTCATCGGGCTTCCATTTGGGACCCTTGAACACCTTGCCGACGTCTTTCAGCGTATGTTTAACGCCGCCCATATCATTGCTGATCAGAAAGGCGCCAACACCGGCGCCACCGATCATCATGAATTCGAATGGCAGAGCTTTGATGATGATCGCAAACTTGCCACCTGCGAGGAGATATCCCCCGAACACCATGACAAAGATAACCACGATGCCTACAATACCGAGCATTAGGTCCACTCCGAATTTCGTTTGTTTCTACAAGTTTAGGCGATTCACGTTAAAAAAGCCTGAGGAGCAGCACCTGCTTACTCCTTTGGAACAGACCCGTTGCGACCCGCCAGGACCACGCTGATTGTATAGGCCGCCTGCGGGCTGAGCCCTGCCATGATGCCGGCCGCTGCCTCGGGGCGCATGCGTGCGAGGAAGCCCGCTGCAAAAGCAGGATCCATCTCCTCAAAAAGGGCAGACGATTCTTTTGGCTTCATCTGTTCATAGACCGATGTCAACCGCGTCAGATCTGCCTCAGTAGCACCATCCGCAAGGGCGAGTGTCGATTTCAACTCTTCCTCTGCCTGCTCAAGTGCCACCAGTTTTTGCTCAATCGCATCATCTGCGATCTCCAGCGCCTTCATGCGGTCTTCGATCTCAGCCTCTCGGGCAGATAGGGCAGCTTCGCGTTCCTGAAATGCAGCCAGCATGTTCTGCAATTCGGCGGACGAGGGCATCGACTGACCATTCAACGTGCCTTTCGGCTCATCTTTCAGGGTCGATTCGTCCTGCAGGTTCGCAACCTCACGCGCGATAGCCGGACCAGCCTCCAGACCGAGGCGCACAATTGCCGACCCCATCAACAACAACGCCAGCATCATGAGAGCACCACTGCGCGTCCGCTTCATGCGCTTTGCCTTCTTTGGCTTCGCAGGGGCGGCTTTTGTCTTTGTTGTCTTAGCCATTATGCAACCCGACCCTGCGCCCGGTTATGGCGGACAAACATCAGACCTGCGGGTTTTGCAGGTTCTGGCTCTGCCGCCACTTCGGGCTCTGCGTCAGCCTCATATGCCGCAGCCAATGCATCGCTTTCTTCCGCCGCCGCAGGTGCAGCGGTCTCGGGTTTTGGCTCAGGTACAGAGGCCTCCGGCATGTCGTGCATGGAGGCCATCATCAACTCCAGCCGCTGCGCAACCGATTCGGCGCGCCCGGTCAGCTGGTCCAGCGCCTTGCTGGAGCCATCGGATACATGGCGCGCGGCCAACAGTGATTTATTGAGATCGTCGACCTGCGCCGAAAGCACCGCAACAGCGCCGCCAACACCTTTTTCCAGATCATTAAAACGCTTCAGCCGACGCGAGAGCACCAGGCAGTAAAAGCCTGCCCCCATGGCCCCGGCCGCAAGCAGGATATCCGCAATCAGTTCCATCCCGTTCTCCTAGTTCAATACGAAGTCCATAATCAGCAGATCACGCACCCGGCCCTGGCCAGCTGCAATATTGATCCGCCGCAGCATCTGTGCGCGCAGTTTGGGCAGGGCCATCGGATCGGTCAGATCCTCCAGCTCCAGTGCCCTGAGATAACTGTTGAGAACATCGACAATCCGCGGGAGGATTTTCTCAACCTCGGCCCGGTGGGCGAGGTCAACCTCCAGCTGAGAGCGGAATCGAAGGTGCTTTAGACCACTTGCCTTGCGCAAACTGATCACAATCGGTTCCATTTCGATAAAAGCGAGATTGGCGATATCTTCCGCCGACTCACCATTGTCCACGCCTTCTGGCGCCACTTCGGTCGCATCCACCCCTTCTGGGGCTGCGCTCTGACCAAAGGGAAGAAGGCCTGACTGGACAGCGAAGAATCCCCCACCGGCTCCAACAAGTGCAAGGACAACCCCGATAATAAGGGGCAACTTGCTCTTCTTGGCCGGGGCGTCCTGTTCTGTGTCTACTACAGCGTCTGTCATGACTATCCCTAATACGTCGTGCCTCATCTTCTTAGCTGGCGGACACTAACCGAATGTTAAGGGCAATCCGGCAAAAGGGTTGCACATCGGACAGAACGCCGATGCTACGGAGGTTAATGTGCAGCAGATCAAGAATGTCTGGGCAGGTTTGGACACGCGAAAGCGCCTGATTGCCGTGGGAGCCACGGTGATCGTGATTCTCAGCGTCCTGGCGATGTCCCGTGTGGCGAATACGCCCACGATGCAATTACTATATGCCGGGCTGGAAAGCGGCTCGGCTGGGGATGTAGTGCGCGCGCTGGAACAGCGCGGCACCGAATATGAAGTGCGCGGCGGATCAATTTATGTTCCGGCTTCGGCACGCGACGAACTCCGCATGACGCTGGCGAGCGAAGGCCTGCCTGCAAACGGCGGGCGCGGTTACGAACTGCTTGATTCGCTCAGCGGGTTCGGGACGACATCGCAAATGTTCGATGCCGCCTACTGGCGCGCAAAGGAAGGGGAGTTGGCCCGTACCATCGTGGCCAGCCCGCATGTGACTCAGGCCCGGGTCCATATTGCAAATACCGGATCAAATCCGTTTCAACGCACGGCTGAACCGACTGCCTCTGTGTCGGTTGTGCCAATGGGCTCGCCCATCACGCCGGCGCAGGCCAATGCGATTCGCTTTCTGATTTCCTCAGCTGTGACAGGTCTGGCGGTGGAAAACGTAGCGGTGATTGATGCCAATGGCGCGCTGATCGGCTCACCCGAGGCCGCTGCCGCTGTCGGCGCCGGAACCGATGATCGCTCGCAGTCGATTCGTGAACGGGTCATGCGGTTGGTCGAAGCGCGCGTTGGCCACGGCAATGCTGTGGTTGAGGTGAGCGTTGAAACCGTGACCGATACCGAGTCCATTCGCGAGAAACGCATTGATCCAGAAAGCCGCGTCGCCATAAGCACCGATGTGGAAGAACGCGCCGATTCGTCACAAAACCAATCGGGTGAGGTGACCGTTGCCTCCAATATTCCGGATGGCGATGCGGCCTCGGGCGATGGCTCCAAAGCCAGTACCAGCGCAACCCGCGAACGGGTGAACTATGAAATTTCCGAGACCGAAAAAGAGATCCTGCGCGGGCCCGGTGCGATCAAACGTCTGACCGTTGCGGTTCTGGTGAATGGTGTGCCAACGACAACCCCGACAGGTGAAACGGTGATGGAGCCGCGCGCCGAAGAAGAGCTCGGCGCCCTGCGGGAACTGATCTCCGCTGCGGTAGGTTTCAGCGAAGAGCGCGGTGACGTGATCACCCTGAAATCGATGGAAATGCCCACAGTAGAGCCTCAAGGAACCGTGGTCAGCGCCTCCGTCTTCGACAACATCTATCTGGATGCGATGTCGTTGATCCAAATGGCTGCCCTGGCGCTTGTTACTCTGATCCTGGGCCTCTTTGTTATTCGTCCCATCCTGTCGAACCAGGCCAGCGTGCCCGCACTTGGTGCACCTGAGGGCGGCGCCATGGATGAACTGCCAGCCTTGGGTGGGGGTGGGTTCATGGCCAATCCCAACCTTGGCGCGGATCTCGCACTGGATGGTGAGATTGAGAACAATGATACTGGTCAGTTTGAACCCATGGGTGGCATGGGCATGGGCACCGGTATGGGCATGGGTGACATGGGTGGAATGGGCGATATGGGTGGCTTGCCTGCCCTTGGCGGCGGTGGGGACAACCCCGTTGATCGTCTCCGCTCGATGATTGGCGAACGCCAGGAAGAAACCGTGCAGATTCTGCGCGGCTGGCTGGAAGAAAATGAGGAGAGAGCCTGATGACAATTGCCCATCTTCTTGAAAATTTTGCCATGGACACGCCGACGGTGCCGATTGCCGAAGTCAGTGAAGAAATGATGGAAGAAACGCGGCTGGAATCCTACGAGAAAGGATACAGCGCAGGTTGGGATGATGCGGTGACGGCCAAGGATAAGGAGAGCACGCATGTCTCTTCAGAACTGGCCAACTCGCTCGAAGATCTCAGCTTCACCTTCCATGAAGCGCAGACACAACTGCTCGAATCGCTGGACCCGATGTTCAAGGTTCTGACCAGCGCGGTCCTCCCCGATGCCATGGCTGCCAGTTTCGGCCATCATATCGTCGATCAGCTGACGGACATGGCCAAGAGTCAGGCTGATCAGGCGATCAATATTGTTGTGTCCCCCGGCGAAGGGGCAACCGTGCGCGCGCTACTGACCAAAAGTTTCACTGTGCCGGTACAGGTCCGCGAGGACGTCGTGCTGTCGCCCGGTCAGGCCTATCTCAAGGTTGGCGGCATTGAGCGGGAAATCAACAGCTCCGCCCTGATCGATTCTATTCAGGACTCTATCGAGGCCTTCTCTTTCCACATTACAGAGGACAGCAAATATGGATAAGTCTGCTGAAATGAACAGAAAATCTGGCGATGCAGGCAATCCGTTTGTGTCCGTACCGGTTGAGGTCGTCGTCTCTGTCGGTAAGGCGCGACCGTTGATTCGCGATCTTGTAAACCTTGGAGAGAACGCAATTCTGACCCTCGACAAACGGGTCGAAGATCCCGTGGATCTCTATGTTGGTGACCGCCTTGTCGCCAGAGGACAGCTGGAGGAGATGGAAGGCGAGCAGGCCGGGCAACTGGCTGTCCGACTGACCGAAATCGCGGATTTGCAAAGCGGCCTGGGATGACACGAACCGCCTTTTTTGCCGCCGTTCTGGCGGCCATGCTGGCCATCGGTCTGCCAGATGCTGTGAGCGCGCAGGATCTCAACCTCTCCTTGGGCGATGGCCAGTCGATCTCGGCTCGCTCGATTCAGCTGATCTTGCTGATCACCGTCCTCAGCCTCGCTCCGGGGCTGTTGATTATGATCACATGCTTCCCGTTTCTTGTCACCGTATTGTCGATTCTCCGGCAGGCCATTGGTTTGCAGCAGGCACCACCGAACATGTTGATGATCAGCCTTGCGCTGTTTCTCACCTATTTCGTCATGGAACCGGTTTTCACCGAAGCCTGGACCACCGGAATCAATCCGCTGATTGAGGAGCAACTGGATGTGGAAACCGGGCTTGAGCGTGCGTTGCAGCCGTTTCGGGTGTTCATGGCCGCGCGTCTTGATCCCGATACATTCTACGCGATTGCGGATCTGCGACCCGCCACTGCGGGAATAGACCCTACCGCTGACGCCCCTTTGTCGACCCTGGTCTCGAGCTTTATGCTGTCGGAAATTGCCAGAGCCTTTCAGGTTGGCTTTCTGGTCTTCCTGCCGTTTCTGGTCATCGATCTGGTGGTTGCGGCAGTTCTGATGTCGATGGGGATGATGATGGTTCCGCCGGCTGTTGTATCGATGCCCTTCAAACTGGCGTTTTTTGTTGTTGCCGACGGCTGGAGCCTTATCGCAAGCGCCTTGGTCCGCAGTTACTTCCCCTGAAACTCACCCGTTTGCAGGAAGCCCCCCTGCAAAACGCCCCGGTCACAACAGTGGCCGGGGCGTTTTGCATTGGCGCGACAAACCTGATCTCGACAGGTCCTCGACCTAAGGTCATGCACCTCTCCCTCAGCGGCGTCTCTATCGGACGATCAATCATGCGGCCACCAAAGGGGCTACATGCGTGCCGGACTAGCTGTCGAAACAAATACTCTAAATCCAGCACGCTGATGCCCACTGTTCATGTCAGACAAGAGGATCAGGCCAAGCTGAGATAGCTCCTGGCCGGGCATTAGATTCACCTTGTGTCATGAAGCCGGTCAGGGTCGAAAAATAGCCAGGCAACGGATGAACGTGGCGGCCCATTGCCCAAGCAAAAAACCCCGGAACGCTAAGGTCCGGGGGTATATCTGCTTGACGGTAGCTTTATGTCGACGCGCTACCGCACCACGAATTCGGCATGTAGCGCACCAGCCGCCTTCAGGCTCTTGAGGATATCAATCATATCCCGCGGTGACACTCCCAGCGCATTGAGACCCGCCACCACCTCAGACAAAGAGGTGGTTTCCGGGACCTCTGCCAGCTGAATGCCCTCTTCCTCTTCGATCGCAGCGCCGGTGCGCGGCACAATCACCGTTTCGCCATCGGCGAATGGATTAGGCTGCACAACCAACGGTGTTTCCTCAATCCGCAAGGTCAGATTCCCCTGCGCGACGGCAACCCGCGAGATACGCACATCGCTGCCCATCACGATGGTACCAGAGCGTTGATCGACAACCACACGTGCCTTGCGCTGAGGTTCAACCAGAATATTCTCGATCCTCCCGACAGCATGGGCAGTGGAGCGGGTGTTCGTGCGCTGCACATCGATCTCAACCGTCCCTGAGTCCCGCATCAAAGCCACATTACGCCCAAATTCCGCGTTGATCGCGCGTTCGATCCGGCCAGCGGTGGTGAAATCAGGCTCTCGCAACGCAAGACGCATGGACGAGAGCGAGGACAGATCGAAGTCGATCTCACGCTCAACTCGCGCACCGGAAGGGATGACACCAGCAGTGGGAACCCCTTGTGTGACAGAGGCACCCTCCCCCTCAGCGACGGCACCGCCTGCCAGAATGGTACCTTGGGCGACCGCATAGATCTGGCCATCTGCGGCATTCAACGGTGTCATGACCAGCGTCCCACCCAGCAGGCTCTTTGAATCGCCGATCGCGGACACTGTCACATCAACAGTGCCGCCTACGCGAGCAAACGGCGGCAGCGTGGCGGTGACGAATACCGCAGCAACATTCTTGGGCCGAAACTGTTCGCCGGTCACATTGACGCCCAGCCGCTCCAGAATATTCGACATGATCTCTTCGGTGAAGGGAGAGTTCCGCAGACCATCGCCTGTCCCGTTCAACCCTACGACCAAACCGTAGCCAACCAGATCGTTACCGCGCACACCATCGAACTCAACCAGATCTTTTAGTCTGATCGCATTGGCCTGAGCCATCGTCGGCAGCAGCAGTACAGCAAGAAGAACCCGGATGAACCGCATCATGACAGGAACCTCATCAGCGACAGCTGCGATGTGCGCGCGGTGACTGTGAACAGGCTTTCCAGTTGGAACTGCGCCTCATCCAGACGGGTGGATGTTTCATAGGGATCAGCCTGAACAAGCTCGTTGAAGACCAGGCTGAGGCTGGTCTGGGCGGCACCATTGCGGGTCGCGGTCTCTTCAATGCGGCCCTCCACAAAACCCAGATCCGACTGCATCTGGGTCAATTGGACCTGGCTTTCGCGCAACTCAATTCCTGTGCTGCGCAACATCTCGAACTTCACATCTGAGGTGAGGCTGAGCCCTGGATCATTGACCAAAGTTGCGATGGCCAGGCTTTGCAGAGTCTGTTTAAACGCATCGTCATTGGCCTTCAGAGAGACGGTGACCTCTTCTGTCGGGCCAATTTTCACCGGATCCATCAGGTCCGATGAGCCCTGATACATCACCGCATCAAACCCAAGCGGATCAGCGAACCAGTCTTTGACGGCCTGTACGATATCAGGTGCGGTGGTGAAGGGGGTAACCTCTGTCACCAGCGATGACATCAATGTGTTGAGATCGGCAAGAGGCTGAGCTTCGGTATCTTTGCCAGAAAACAGGCTGCGACCTGCGGCTTCGCCATTCAGAGAGCGGATAGCTTCAGTCAGGTACACTTCGGCCTGGTTCGACAATTGCTGCGATGTTTCATCATTTGGGGACGTCGTTACAGCGAAAATATCACCGGTGAGACTGACCACATTGTCAGAGATCAACTCGATATTGTTCTGCATGGAGGACGCAAACAGCGCCGCCTCGGTGTTCGCAACCTGATAGGATTTGAGACGATCCAAGTTCCGCTCCACATCGGAGAGATAAGTTAAATCCCCTCCCAGTTTTTGCGTTAACTGCGAGGTTTTCCCTGTGCTTAGCTCCTGCGTCAGGGTCGAGATATCGTTCTTCAGACCAACCGAGCGATTGCGCAGGAACAGGTGTTGAGCCATGTCCCCATAGGAATTCATAATCATGCGTTAAATCCTCAGAAGCGTTTCCATCAGCTCATCGACCACGGAGATCATCCTGGCGTTGGCCTGATAGACTTTTTCAATCACAATAAGGTTCTGCAGTTCGGCATCGCTGTCGACGCCCTGCGCCAACTCACGCTGGTACATTTCGGTATAGGTTGCCGCTGCAAAGGCAACGTCCTGTTCGGCAGAGTTTTCGCTCTGCGCAAATCGAGACAACAGGTTCGCACTCAGCGTGCTGGCATCCAAATTTGCGGTCCCCAGGCCGACGGAGGACACCGTGCGTTTGGCGTCCAGTGCATCCGCATATCCACGTAGCAGCGTCGCATCCCCGGCATTGCCGGGCGAGGCTGCATTCAAACCATCACGCAGCCGCCAGGTTTCGGCCTGCCCCTGCATGGCGATTTTGTCATTCAGCTCGATCCGGTTGGCGATACCGACTGTATTGACCGGATCAAAAAATGCTCCCTGATCGGTGAAGATACCAGGATCCGTCGCCGCCAAGGTGGGATCCAGTGCAGGATCTTGAAAACGTTCAATAAGGTCCTTTGCCATGGCGTCCAGATCTTCCTGCGCCTCAACGGTCAGGACATCTCGCACCTCGAATTGGGCAGCAAGTGTTCCGCCACGGACAGGTCCGCCGGGTCCTGTCGCGACATCAATACCATTGATCTGCAACCCAGAAAGCAAACCGTTGCCCAGCGTCATGTAAGGCAGGGTATCGGCCTTGCCATCGAAACTCAGCTCAGCTGCCTGGCCGTCCAGCAGCACGGCGCCCCCTTCGGAGAACAGTGCAACTTGACCCCTGTCACGATTGACGACCTTGACCGGAATGATCTTGTTCACCTCGTCAATCAGCAGGTCTCGTTGATCCAGCAGCGATGCCGAGTCAGACCCTGTTGATTGGCTGACCGCAATTTTGGCATTCAGTTTTTGAAGCTTTTCCAGTGACTGATTGACCGTGTCGACTTGTACGTCAATTGCTCTGTCGGCAGCCGTGCGTTGATTGCGTAGACCCTCTGCCGCATCCGCAATCGACCGCACCAACTCTTCCGCTTGGATTGCCAGATCATTTAGCCGCGGTCCGGAATCGGGCCGCGAAATCACCTCGATCAGGCCGGAATCGAAATCCGTTAGTCGCTGCGTGATTGAATAGGGGTCGTCGGCGCTGCCAACCAATTCGGTCATGCGACCAAAAAAGGCGGATTTCACCTCGGCAACGCCGACCTCTGAATTGGCAGAGCGCACGCTGGATTGCAGCGCCGGATCGTTGATCCGCTGCACGTGACCGACTTTGACCCCGCTGAACCCGTCGCCGGCGCTGGTAAGCGCAAGGCTTCGGCGTGAATACCCCGGGGTCAGGACGTTCGACAGATTTTCGGAGACGACCGACGTCGAGCGACCAGCCGCCGTCAGCCCGGTCATTGCGGAGTTGAGAGCACTTGTAATGGACATGGGTCATCCAGCCTTTGCGCGAATGTAAATCAGAAGGAAGAACGCCTATCAGCGCTTGATGTTGGTAGTTTCCTGCAACATCTCATCCACTGTCTGAATGACTTTTGCGTTAGACGAATAGGCCCGCTGGGTCTGAATCATATTGGTCAGCTCACCGGCCACATCTGTTGCGGATTCCTCGCGGGCATAGCCGAGGATGTCGCCTGTCGGGCCTTCACCAGCATTCCACAGGAAGTAGGAGCCACTCTCACTGGACGGCATATAGGTCTGTCGGTCCATGGCGATCATGCCATTTGGGTTCGGCAGATCAACCAGCGGAACCTGATAAACCACGCGGCTGACACCGGTATCGTAGTTGGCATGTACATAGCCGGCCTCATCAATCTCTACGCCGGTGAAGTTGCCGACCGGAGCCCCGTCCTTGGAGATCGAGGCGGGGGCAAAGGTGTCCGACAATTGCGTCAACCCGTTGTCGTCACCCAGCGTGCCGATATTGATCTCCATCGGGCCACCAGCAACGTTTACAATGATGGAGCCCGTCGCCGGGTCATAGGGACCACCGGTGGTATCCGTGACTGCATTCAGGGCACCGCCAGACGTTCGGTTGTCATCGAAGGTCAATGTGTATTCCCCGATCGGGGTCGCACCGGTCGCGGTATCGGTGATGATCATGGTCCATTCGTTCGACTCACCCGTTGCCGGAACGGTGGGCACGAATTCGATCTGCAGGCTCTCGGATTTACCCAGATTGTCGTAGTATTCGATCGAAAGATTCTCGCTGGTGCCCGCCGCTGTGGATTCTGTCGCTGTCGCGGGCAGGTTCACACCCAGAGACATCTCGGTCGTCGGCTCCCCGGACAATTTGTTCACATTGAACCGTACCGGCTCCAGCGCATCAGATGTGTCGCGCGCATAGGGTGGAATGGTACCATCAGATTGCGCTGGCCAGCCCATCAGGACCAGACCGGACTCAGTTGCCAGCAGGCCATCGGCGTTGGTTCTGAACGACGCCGTGGTTGTCAGCATCATCTGCGGGTTGGTGGCGCCCGTCTCAACCTCGTTCATCGAGGTGACAGGCAGCATGCCACGGCCCCGTACCGCAAGATCGGTTGCGTTGCTGGTTGACACCAGCGGTCCCCGCTCGTCGATCAGACGCACATTGGTCGTCCGCACACCGCCGGCCGAATAGGTGCCGCCAGAGGAACTCATAACCATCGAATGGAAATCCGTCTGAACCCGCTTATAGCCGGCAGTTGAGGAGTTCGCGATATTGTCGGAAATGGAGGCCAGTCGGCTGGCATTCGCGGTAAGCCCGGCAACGCCGGCATTAAGCGAGGAAGAAATCGTCATGGATACGCCTTTCTGCTGCATCGAATCTTTCTTGATGCAACAGCTAGCCGATTGCCCATTAACGGGCGGCTAACAGATAAAATTGTCTGATCTGTTGGCCGCCCATTTCCAGCGTTCCCGCGGTTATTTCCGCAGAAGGATGATTTCCACCCGGTTGTTTCGCGCTGACATCGGGTTGTTATCCGTCAGTTTGCGGTCTGCATGGCCGGTCACACGGTGCATCCGCTTGGACTTGGTTCCACCTGATTCGAGCATCACACGGGTGGCATCTGCCCGCGCGTGGGACAGTTCCCAAACCGGATTATTGGCCACAACAACCGCATGAGATCTGATATGCCCGCCAATGGCGATGTTGTTTTCAACAACCCCTGTGACACGTGACACCATCTTCACAATATCCCGGAACAGCAACGTTGGTTCCGCAGTTCCCTCTTTGAACAGCGGTGACTCCTCGGTATCAAAGAGCTCGACAACCAAACCCTCGTCCGTGACGCGCGTGATGATGTGCTGAGCCATCTCGATTGAGACCATGCTTTCGCCGCCACGCCCCTTCAGCTGTTCTTCCAGGGCACGGAACTGTTCGTCGGCCGCCTCGCGATCTTTGTCCTGTTCGACACCGGAGTCGCCCTTGGCCTGCTGTGCATCAGCTGGGCTGACATCGGACGCGCCGGTCCCGTTCTGGGGTTTGATTTCCTCCGTGAACATACTGTCCCCGTTGAAAGCCCCGTTGCCGCCGCCAGAAACCCGGCTCAGCGGAATGGATGGCGAGAAGTAATCCGCCAGCCCTTTTCTTTGTTTCTCAGTCGTTGCGTTGAGCAGCCACATCAACATGAAGAACGCCATCATAGCCGTCACGAAGTCCGCATAGGCGACCTTCCAGGCTCCACCGTGGTGGCCATCGCCACCACCTGACTTTTTCTTCTTGATGATAATGGGCGCCACATTTCCTTGTGCGCTCATAATCCACCACCTATTTTCACCCACTACTGGGATATCAGGCGGGGTCTTAAGCGGCCCTTAACAGATAAATTTGCCGGCAGTTATGCTGTCAGGCGCGCCTCAGCCGGGCTTATCACCTGCAAAATATGTGCCCCATTATAAGGGACAGGCGCCGCCACCGGGCAAGATACTCGGTGGCGGTACAGGATATCAGGAGTCCAGCAGGATGCCTTCGTATCTCTCCCGAAGTGTATTCTTCTGAACCTTGCCGGTGCCGCCCAATGGCAAGGATTCAACAAAAACCACACGGTCGGGGATCTGCCAGCTGGCAACCTTGCCCTGATAATGCGCCAACAGATCAGCCTCAGTGACATCGGCAGACCGCTTCACAGCGATCACCACCGGGCGTTCGTCCCATTTGGGGTGTTTCGCCGCAATCGCCGCCGCCTGAGCAACATCAGGGTGCGACATGGCGATATCTTCCAACTCCACAGTGGAAATCCATTCCCCCCCGGACTTGATGATATCCTTGGAGCGGTCGCGAATGATCATATAGCCGTCACCATCAATTGTGGCGACATCGCCGGTATCAAACCATCCATCCTCTGTCAGGGCGGTTTCTCCGGCGCGGAAATAGCTGTCGATCACCCAATGTCCGCAGATCTGCAGGTTACCTTGGGTCTCGCCATCATGCGGCAAGATCGCGCCGCCATCGTCGACGATCCGCAGATCGATGCCATACATTGGTCGCCCCTGCCCTTCGCGCAGCTTGGCCTGGGCTTCGGCATCCAACTCATTGTGTTTCTGCAGCAGCTGGTTCAGCGTTCCAATGGGGCTGGTTTCCGTCATACCCCAGGCATGCACCAAATCGACGCCATATTTGTCTCGGAAGGTCGGGATCATAACTGTCGGCAGGGCAGACCCGCCCACAATCGTGCGTTCAAGGCTTTCGGCGGTACAACCGGTTTCCTCCAGCCCCTGCAACAAGCCCATCCAGATCGTCGGCACGCCCAGCGCCACAGTCACCTTTTCCGCATCAATCAACTTGGCCAGGCTCGCCCCATCAAGGTGCGGACCCGGCAGCACCAGCTTTGCCCCAACAGCTGCGGTCATATACGGCGTGCCCCAGGCGTTCACGTGAAACATCGGCACCACCGCCAACACCGTATCCCGCGCCCGCAGGGCCAGACCATCGGGTTGATTGCCACCAATCGTGTGCAGCACGCTGGTGCGGTGGGTGTATTCAACACCCTTGGGGTTGCCGGTGGTGCCTGAAGTGTAGCACAGGCTAGAAGGCAGGTTTTCATCCAGATCGGGCCAGTCATAATCGGCGGTCTCCGCATCCAGCAAATCATCGTAGAACAGCACGCCCTCAATCTGCGCTGCGATATCGGCATCTTTCGGCCCCATCACCACGATATGTTGCACAGTGGTGAACTGCGCGCGCAGCTGCGCTACGGCCGGAACAAAGGTGGTGTCAATGAACAGCACCTGATCCTCGGCATGGTTGATGATGTAGATCAGCTGCTCCGGCTTCAGACGCGGGTTAATCGTATGGCAGACGTACCCGCCACCTGACACGCCAAAGTAGATCTCAAGATGACGGCGGTTGTTCCAGGCGATGGTGCCGCAACGGGCGCTTTGGACGATACCGAGGCGCCCCAGAGCCGCCGCCAGTTTGCGGGCGTTGGCATCGATGTCACCCCAGGTCACATGCTCGGTTTCACCCGACGTCTCAACCGAGGTGACCGTCGTTGAGCTGTGGAAACGCCCCGCATGTTCTATCAGCGAGCCTATGGTCAGCTGTTTGTGCATCATCTTGCCAAGCATCGTCGTCTTCTCCGAAATTGAAATGTCAGTCGCGGGCCGAAGCGCCGCGTATAATATCTGCGGCTTTTTCCGCGATCATAATGGTGGGGGCATTGGTATTCCCGCCAACCAGGCGGGGCATGATCGACGCATCAACCACACGCAGCCCCTGCAGCCCGTGCACCCGAAGCGAGGGATCAACCACCGACAGCGGATCGGTACCCATCTTACAGGTGCCAACCGGATGATAAATCGTATCCGCCCGCGCACGAATGTGCTGCTCCAAGGCAGCATCATCCGGCTCATCGTTTATGAACAATTCCTTGTCTGCGTAGCCCGCCAGTGGCTCTGCCGCCATGATCTGCCGCGTCTTGCGGACGCCCTTGATCAACACGGCCAGATCCTCTGGATCGGCAAGGAACTGCGGATCAATTCGAGGGGCGGCTTTGGGATCAGCACTGTTGAGGCCAACAGAGCCGCGAGACTTCGGTCTCAGCACACAGATATGACAGCTGAACCCATGTCCCATGTGCAGCTTGCGCGCGTGATCATCGACAATTGAGATGACGAAATGCAGCTGTATATCCGCCCGCTCGTCGTTGGGGTCGGTCTTCAGAAACGCGGCCCCTTCGGCAAACGGCGTGGCGATCATACCGCGCCCGGTCTTGCGCCAATTCCAGATATGGCGCAGCAGCGAAACACTGCCAGGCAAGGAGATACCAAAATTATCCCGATCCCGCGACTTATAAGCCAGCGTGAAATCGAGGTGGTCCTGCAGATTCTGGCCAACTCCCGGCAGTTCGTGCACCATATCGATCCCATGCGGGCGTATGTCTTCGGGACGGCCAACACCAGACAGTTCCAGCAGCTGGGGGGAATTGAACGCCCCACCGCTTAGGATCACTTCGCGGCGGGCACGCACCATATGCGCGCGACCACCCTGACTATAGTGCACCCCAACTGCCCGCTTGCCCTCAAACGCAACGGAGGACGCCTGCGCGCGGGTGATCACCGTCAAATTTGGGCGATCCATGACCGGATGCAGATAGGCCGCCGCAGCTGAGCACCGCTCGCCATTGCGATCATCCCGGTGAAACTGCGTCACCTGATAGTGGCCGATCCCTTCGTTATCGCCTGAGTTGAAATCCTCACGGTGCCGGATTTGGAGCGACTGCCCGGCCTTCACAAAGGCGTCTGTAATCGGGCGAGGCGATTTCTGATTGCTGACCTGAAGCGGACCAGCCGCGCCATGTAGCGCATCATCACCACGTTCGTTGTTCTCAGACTTTCGGAAATAGGGCAGCACCGATTGCCAGTCCCACCCCTCACACCCCAAGGCCGCCCACTCGTCATAGTCTTTGGCATGACCACGAATATAAAGCATGGCGTTGATTGCGCTGGATCCACCCAACCCCTTGCCACGTGGCTGATAACCCCGCCGCCCGTTCAGACCCGGCTGCGGCACCGTCTCATAGGCCCAGTTGTTGATCTTTGGGCGACCCGGCAGCATGGCAACAACCGCAGCCGGGGCCCGGACCAACAGACCGTCACCGCGCCCGCCGGCCTCCAGCAGGAAAACCGTCACATCGGGATCTTCACTCAGTCGGGACGCCAGCGTCGACCCCGCTGAGCCACCGCCAACGATCACATAGTCCGCCTCCATCACGACCTCCCCGCACATCCTACATCAACAGCTCTCCCAGGCTGCCAGCAGATCAGCGCCGCTTTTGTGAGAACTGTCCACTCTGACGGTACGTCATCGCGCGGGCGGAGTGGGTGGACAAAAGTCGGTCTTGAAAAAGAGAAACTGGTGCGGGTGAGAGGATAAACCTCGAACCAAACCGGCCTCAAGTAGCCGAAGGCGGTAGGCCAATTAAAAATGGTGCCGCTGAAGGGACTCGAACCCCCGACCCCATCATTACGAATGACGTGCTCTACCATCTGAGCTACAGCGGCGACTGGTGCAGGTGAGCCCCGCAACGGTCTGTGCGGCGCGCTTTAGCATCGGCGCACCGCTTGGAAAAGATCTATTTCACGCTTTGGGTTTTGGGTTTCCCATCATCCGTGTCCGAGGCCTCAGGCAGTGTTTCGCCCATGTCGGACGCAGAAGTATCGTCCCCCTCCAACAGCTCCACCTCTGGAATATCGGAGGCATCCGGGCCAGCTGCGCCTTCCGGCGTGCCGGTGATCAATGGCAGAACCTGCGCCCCTGTGGCACCAACAACCTCCGGTGCCTCCGGACGGCGCCAGCTGAGGGTATCAAAGCTGGCGCAGTTCTCGCAGACCGGCGCCCATTCTGCATGGATGTGGTTGCAGTTTCCACAGACCCACTGCGGCCCGCGTGGCGCATTCAGCGCCCGTGCCAGCCAGCCCTGGATCACCGCATCGCTGGCGCCCTCGCCCTTTTCGATCGCCGCCATCAGGGTCAACGCACGTGCGTCCGGCTGGCGTTCAATCAGATCGCCCAGCGCGCGGCGCGCCTCTGGGAAATCCTCAGCCACGATATGCAGTTCGGCCATCACCAAACGGGTCTCATCATGTTGCGGCGCAAGACGTGACAGCTGGGCAAACCGTTTCACCCGCTCCTGTGCAGTTTCAGTCGGCTCAACCTCTGCAAACGCGTGGGCCAGATCCGGGTGCGGCTGCGCCTCCCAGGCTTTCTTCAACACCCGGATTGCATACCGTTTCTTGTCCCGGGCCAGATAAGCTCGCGCCGCCATGGCTGCCGCCGGAACCAAATCCGGCGAAAGCCGGTTTGCTTCAATCGCCTGTTCCTGCTGCTCAACCGTCGCGCCCTCTTCAACGATCGACTTGGAGGCCGACAGCGCCAGCACAGCATCGCGACGTTTGTAGACATCACGTGGCAGGGTGCCGGTCTTCAGCTTGGTGGTCAGCGTCTTGCGGGCCCCAGCCCAGTCCTGCGCCCGTGCCTGAAGCGTCAGCAGGGTATCCTGCACTTCCTCGTGCTTGGGCCGCAGGCTAAGCGCCTTTTCCGCCAGTTGGCGCGCGGTGTCGGTATCCCCTTCAGACAGCTTTTGCTTCATGATGCCTCGGACACCAACAAAGCGGGTCGACTGGTTGCTTACCAAGCGTTTGTAGGCCTCAGCCGCCTTCTTCGTGTCCCCGGCCAGCTCTGCTGCTTGTGCCGTCAACAAATCCGTCAGTTCCGGCTTCTCCAGATATTTCTCCGCCCGCGCAGCCTTGGCCATCGCCAGACGCCCCTCACCGGAGGCCAGCGCCATCAGGCCGTCGGACAGCGCCTGATAGCCCTTCCGCTCGCGACCCTTGTCAAAATAGCGCGAAATTGCGGTCTCATCTCCATTGAGGAACCGCAGCGTCGCCAGCAACAATGACAACAGTTTGAACAGGACCCAGACTGCAAACACCAGAATGGCCAGTGCGATTACCGACTGCAGCGCACTCAGGGTATATTCGGTACCGGCGACAGTGATCTGCACGCCCCCTGCCGTCTCCGTCAGCAAGGCAGCACCAAAGGCCAGCACCGCCACGATGGCGACAAATACGAGGATCTTCAACAACGACCAGAGCATGGCAGCTTCCTTATTTGGCGTTCAGGCTTTGGGCCAGTTCATTCACGGCAGCAACAGCGGCCAGACGGGCGCGCGCAGCGGCCTCCCAATCGGCCAACGGTCCACGGGCGGTTTCCGGCAGAGCTTGCAACTCAGTCAGGGCGCCTTGCAGATCGCCGCTCTGCACGGCGGCTTCGGCGCGCGAAAGCACCGCATCCGGGTCATCTCCGTCACGCGGGGCGACCGAACGCGCGCCAAGCTGACGCCGCACATAGGCGGTAATGCCACCTGTTCCCTTGGTTTCCTGACGGGCTGAAGCCAGAGCCTCACGCGCAGCCGGGGCAAAACCATCACGCAGGCTGGCACGCGTGCTGACGCCCGCCTCTGCGGACCCGGTCAATGCCTCCGGCGCGGTCACGCCAACGGCCTGCAACTCTTCGATCAATCCGCCAAAGCTGGTACCCGCATCAATCGACGACCGCAGCCGGGCGACGATTGTCTGGGCGCTTGCAACACGGGCGGCTTCGGCGCTGGCCGCGTCCATCGCCCGCGCCTCCTCAACCATCTTTTCCACTTCGGCGCGCTGTTCGGCGAGGCTGTCCTGAAGCTTGCTCAGCTCAGACTCAAATGCGGCAACGGCGGCCGGGCTGGCAGCATCCGTGATGGGGCGGCTCTCCAAAGCATCCACACGGACCGCCAACGTCTCAATCTTCGCCGCCAATTCATCAGATCCAGTCGCCGTCTCACTGGACCGCAGGGAGGCAACCTCTTCTGTCAACGCATCGATCTGCTGCATGAGCGGCGCGATATCCGGGGCATCGTCAGCGGCAACCCGCTCCTCCAGCTCCGCAATCTGAGCGCTAAGGCTTTCCTTCAACTGCTCAAGCGCGGCTGCATCGACGGGCGCTGAACTGCGCCAAGAGGGCGGCATAAAATCATTCAGCACATTCGACTGTCCCGCCACAAAGCCAAGCCCGGCGGCAACGACCCCCCCTAGGAGAGCGGCTCCAAAACCACCACGTTTTTCGACAACACGTTCGACCTCATGGACAGGTGCCGCAGCAACAGGCGGGGTATCAACTGTTTGGTCCCCCGACGCATTTTCAGCAGTCTTGCCCTCAGCTGCCTCAATGGGATCGAGATCCGCGTCCCCGAGCGCCGGGTCGTCATCCGACACATCGGAGACTGCATCCTCTTCGGCAGGCGCGGGATCCGTGTTGTCCGGATCGGTCAAGTCCGTCACAGCAGCCGTATCGGATGTCTCATCATCTTCAACACTCAAGCTGTCAGAGACCGCATCACCAGCAGTTGTGTCGTCGATATCCGGTTTGGAGACAGACGTCTGGCTCTCTTCTGCCTGCGTCTCATCGGATGTTTTCTTGTCAGCCACGCCGACGTCCCCCTCGATTCTCAAAATCTCTTAACAGCAACTCAGCAATAAACTTACTGTGCCGATGGCCCACCCTCAACCCGCGCCAGACCAGCTGCGGCATCACGCACCAATGTACGCATTGCTGCCGCGGTTGGAGACTTACATATCTGTAAGCCCTTGCATTTCAAGCCTTTCAGAGGCTCTGCAACCGCCTTGCTGAATGCGATCAGATGCAGGCCTGCGCGATATGGCGCCAATTTGACAAATTGCTGAGCGGTCCGCGGTGAAAAAAGCGGCACGATCAGCGACGCTTGCGCATCCATCGCAATCCGCGCCTCGCCTTCATAGGGAAGCAAGATCTGATCATAAATCACCTGTTCCCGGCAATTGACCCCGGCCAGGCGAAGCCGCTCGGCTATGTCGCCGCGGCTATGGACGCCGTGCAAATGGATCAGCGGACCTGCAGGTGGAACCTCGGATAAGGTCTGCACCAACGCGTCCGCATCCTGACCACAGCAAATCGCGCGCCACCCTTTCGCCGCTGCGGCCTGCGTTGTGCGTTGCCCGACACAATAGGCGCTCTGCCCGGCAAACCGCGCAGTCGCATACCGCACCCCATTGGCAGATGAGAAGATCACATCCCCTGAAGAAAGCCCCTGTTCAGAGGCATCAGGTCGCGGGTTCAGCGGAGTTGTCCTGATCAACGGCGCGTAGATCACCTGCACAGTCGCTCGGGTCGAGGCGGGCAGATCTTCGACAAATCGCTCTGCCACCACACGGGGGCGCGTCATCAATAGGCCGACCATCACACGCCCCTCGGGATTGTTCGCCACTGTCATAGGTGGTAGCCCCGGCAGGGACAGGATGCAACGGTAACGCCATGGAACAAAGCCTCACCCTTCTGGGATTGGAAAGCAGCTGCGACGATACGGCGGCTGCCGTGGTACGCCAGTCCGGGCAAGGCCCGGCAGAGGTGCTCTCCTCCGTCGTGTTTGGGCAAACCGAACTCCACAGTGCCTTCGGCGGTGTGGTGCCGGAAATCGCAGCCCGCGCCCATGCGGAGAAGCTCGATCACTGCGTCCGCGATGCGCTGACCGCAGCCAACCTGCGCTTGCAGGATATGGATGCCATCGCCGTCACCGCAGGTCCGGGACTGATTGGCGGCGTGATTTCCGGCGTGATGTGCGCCAAGGGGCTGGCGGCCGCAACCGGGCTACCGCTGGTTGGCGTCAACCATCTGGCCGGCCATGCGCTCACACCCCGACTGACGGATGCGGTCCCCTATCCCTATCTGATGCTGCTGGTCTCAGGCGGGCATTGTCAGTACCTGATCGTGCGGGGGCCGGATGAGTTCAAACGACTGGGCGGGACAATCGACGATGCGCCCGGCGAGGCCTTTGACAAGACCGCCCGCCTGCTCGGCCTGCCGCAACCCGGCGGCCCCTCGGTGCAGAAAGAAGCCGAAAGCGGGGATCCCCGCCGCTTCCGCTTTCCCCGCCCGCTATTGGACCGTCCCGATTGCAACCTCTCATTCTCCGGCCTGAAAACCGCACTGATGCGCATGCGGGATCAGGTGATGGCTGAAAAGGGCGGTTTGACACGTCAGGACCGCGCCGATCTCTGCGCCGGTTTCCAAGCAGCTATTGCCGACGTCCTGGCGGAGAAGACACGCCGCGCAATCCGGCACTATCTTGAAGAAGACCCAGCGACCCGCACCGTTGCCGTCGCAGGTGGCGTCGCAGCGAATACTGCTATTCGCGCCATGTTAGAGACTGTTTGCTCTGAGGTGGACGCACAGTTCGTCGCCCCGCCTCTGGCGCTGTGCACGGACAATGCGGCGATGATTGCCTACGCCGGGCTTGAACGGTTCCGCAGTGGCGCGCAGGACGGCATGGACCTGACTGCCCGGCCACGTTGGCCACTGGATCAGAGCAGCCCCGCCATGTTGGGCAGCGGCAAGAAAGGCGCAAAGGCATGAGTGTTTCGGTGCTTGGGTCCGGCGCATTCGGCACGGCGCTGGCAATTTCACTTGCCGGTAATGGCCCGGTTACCCTATGGGCACGAGATGCCGCTCAGGCGCGCGATATGCAGGCGACCCGGCGCAACACCCGACGCCTGCCCGGCGCCGATTTGCCCGAAACACTGACGGTGACCAGTGATCTGGAGCACGCTACGCAGGCTGATACCATATTGCTCGCCGTGCCGATGCAGACCCTACGGAGTTTTGTCAGCACCCATGCTGATCTGCTGCGCAACCGGGCTCTTGTGGCCTGCTGCAAGGGGATTGAACTCAAGACCGGTCAGGGTCCCTTGGTGGTTCTCCACGGCTGCCTTCCGACGGCTCGAACCGCCTTGTTGACCGGCCCCAGCTTCGCCGCCGATATCGCAATAGGCCTGCCGACGGCGCTGACATTGGCCTGTCGTGACCCGGAAACGGGGGCGCAATTGCAACAGCAGCTGACCACGAAAAACCTTCGGCTCTACCGCACTACGGACACAAGCGGCGCCGAAATTGGCGGCGCGCTGAAAAACGTGATGGCGATTGCCTGCGGTGCCGTCATTGGCGCTGGACTTGGCGACAGCGCCCGCGCCGCGCTGATGACCCGCGGCTATGCGGAGATGCAGCGCATGGCACTGGCGTCCGGCGCGCAGGCCGATACGCTGGCAGGTCTTTCCGGGTTTGGCGATCTCACTCTGACCTGCAGTTCAGAGCTGTCGCGGAACTATCGTCTTGGGCTGGCGATTGGACGAAACGAAACGTTTGACCCCAATATCACCGTTGAAGGCGCCGCTACGGCGCGTGCCGTCCACGCCGAAGCTCAGGCGCGAAATCTGGACATGCCCATCACCGCCATTGTCGTGGCTCTGCTCGATCAGCGCTTGACGATTGCCGACGCCACCGCTCAACTGCTTGCAAGACCATTGAAAGAGGAATGACATGCTGATTGCCCTGATCGCGCGCGATAAACCCGATCATTTGCCGACCCGGATGGACAACCGGGCGGCGCATCTCGCGTATATTGAGGAAACCGGTGTCGTGGCGCAGGCCGGTCCCCTGCTGGACCAGGATGGTGGTATGGTTGGCTCGCTGATCATCCTTGATGTTGAAGACATGGCCGCCGGTCAGGCCTGGGCCGACAACGACCCCTACGCCAAGGCAGGTCTGTTTGAGGCGGTTGAGCTGATCACCTGGAAGAAAGTCGTCGGCTGATGGCGTATTGGCTGTTCAAATCCGAGCCCTCCACCTGGAGCTGGGCTGACCAGCAAGCCAAGGGCGAGACGGGTGAGGAATGGGACGGCGTGCGCAACTATCAGGCGCGCAATTTCATGCGTGAGATGAAGCTCGGCGATCGCGGGTTTTTCTATCATTCGATGAAGGAAAAATCCGTGGTCGGGATTGTTGAAATCTGCGCTGAGATTCATCCGGACAGCACCACAGATGATCCCCGCTGGGAATGCGTTGATATCAAAGCGGTGCGCAGCTTTGCTGTGCCAGTGACGCTTGATCAGATCAAGGGGGACCCCCGTCTTGAGAATATGGTTCTGGTGAAGAACTCCCGGTTGTCAGTACAGCCTGTCACCGCAGAGGAATGGGCCCATATCTGCGCGTTGGGGAAGACAGATCCTGATTGATCTGACAAAATTCTCTCACTGATGCTGGTTTCAGGGAGAGCGAAATGGAAATTCTGAATGTTATTGCCGCGGCTATCGCTGGCTTTGTTCTAGGCGCAGTCTGGTATGGCCTGCTTGCTGAACCCTGGATGCAGGCGGCGAAAGTGCCGCGTGATGAGGCTGGCAAACCTACGGGCGGGCAGACACCAGCGGTGTTAGCCGCGACGTTTGGTCTGCAGATTGTCGTGGCCGGTATGATGCGCCATGTCTTTGCGCTCTCGGGTATCGATACGGTTGGCGGCGGTCTGGTCAGCGGTCTGGGCATCGGATTGTTTTTCATTACGCCGTGGATCATGATCAACAACCTCTACGCCGTTCGCCCATTGCGTTTATCGATGATCGACGGTGGCTACGCGACGCTTGCCTGTGGCGCCATCGGTCTGGTCCTGACGCTATTCTAAGATCCGTGGCCAGCAGCCGTGCAATAAAAAAGGGAAGATCCGAGCATATGCCAGGATCTTCCCTTTCACCCCACGTGCTCCAATTCCACCACACGTGTTCGTAAATCTGTGATCCTGGCCATCCTGACCGGTCTTTAGACGATAGTCCGGTCACCGGTGATTCCGCAAAGGCAATACAGGTAAAATGCAACACATGTACAACCTGAGACTGTCTTCTTGGCGTTGCAGCGTCCTGCGAAGCCCACTAGATCACAGACGTGTCTCCAGTGTTTCAGAGGCAAGATGGCAACGACAAAAAAGCCCGCCGGATCCGTCCGACGGGCCTTTTCGGTCGATCGTTCGGCTGATTGGTCAGCCGTAGACGGATTCTTTTCCGAAGTGCTTGGTCAGCATATAATAGACAACGGCACGATATTTGTTCCGCTCTGATTTACCGTAGGTTTCAATCACGCTGTCAATCGCAGACATCAGCTCGGGGCTATCAGACAGTCCCAGTTTTTTGATCAGGAAGTTGTTTTTGACGGTTTCCAATTCCGCCGGCTGACTGGAGGCCACGGTCGATGCATCAGCATCGTAAATAGCCGGACCACAGCCGATGGTGACCTTTGTGAGCAGATCCATGTCCGGATCCATGCCACATTTGGTTTTCAGATCATTTGCATATTGCTCGATCAGATCGTCGCGTTTTCCCAAAACTCTCTCTCCCATGTTACTCAACGGAACTATTGTTATCGTCAGGCCTAGCGCCTGATCGGTTCTTATTCCAACAGCTTAGCCGCAGATCGGAACAGGGCAACTGGGAATTTCTGCGACCACCTCTCATTTCTGCGAACACGCCCTGAATTACCCGCTACCAAATGCAAAAAGGCGCCCCCACAAGAGGGGCGCCAGTTGCTTCAGTCGGCACCGTAATCAGGTGCCAGATCAAAAGATCAGAGCGTCATTAGACGCTGTTACCGATCAGGCGATCATCCTGCAGCGGTTTGATCATGTCTTCGTCGATCTCCGGCATGGAACGCAGCGCCGCTTCGGTGCGGGTGCTCAGCTTCAGCTGACCATTGCGGGTGAAATCCATATCGGACAGCGGCACGGCGACAGTATATTCGTTCATACCAAGAAAGCCGCCAACACCAATGACACCTGCGATTTTGCCATCCTGCTCAATCACATAGTCGATTTCACCGACGTCCTTGCCAGTGGCGGAAAATACGTTTTTCCCAACCAGATCGGCGACGGTCATCTCATCCAGGGGCGGCAGTGGTTCACCCGCCGCGTCCGAGCTGTCGTATTCGCCGCGTGGGATGGTGGTGGAAGCGTCAGAACTTGCATTGACGTTTACATCGCCATCCGCAGGCATTTCGTCGTTCACGGTCTCCACGCCGCTGTCGATTTTATATTCACCACGCGGGACGGTCGTACCCTCGGTGGTGTCAAGCGACGCGCCGCTGGTGGTGTCTTGACCGCCAACAGTCTCGATCTCGGTGTCCGACTTGCTTTCACCGCGCGGGACGGAAGTGCCCGCCTGTGCGATCCCTGCGCCCGCCATCAACGCAGCAGCAGTAACACCAGCCAGAATACGGGTTTTGGTTTTCAGTTCGGTCATGTCGTTTTCTCCTTCGCTTGAAGTACGCCAACCAAACGTCACTAACCTTGCAGACGTTCCAAGATTTCCGTGGAATTTCGCCCCTAAATTTTTGGAACTTCTGCGTGCAGGATTGCGTTGCGCGTCCGCAGCGCGCGTTAGATCAATCCAGCCAAAAGGCAATTAAAATACAGTCACATAACCGAAAACACCCCGCCAATGGCGGGGTGTTGCTTTGGTCACTCGACTGCGCAGTTGCACAGGGTGACTGATGATCAATACCGGTAGTGCTCAGGCTTGAACGGGCCTTCCGGTGTGACGCCGATATAGGCGGCTTGTTCAGGCGCCAGTTTCGACAGTTTTACACCGATCCGCTCCAGATGCAGACGGGCGACTTTCTCGTCCAGGTGCTTGGGCAGAATGTAGACATCGTTTTTGTAGGTCTCACCACGGGTCCACAGCTCAATCTGGGCCAGAACCTGGTTGGTGAAAGAGGCCGACATCACAAACGACGGGTGCCCGGTTGCGTTGCCAAGGTTCAACAGGCGACCTTCGGAGAGCAGGATCAGACGGTTGCCCGAGGGCATCTCGATCATGTCGACCTGCTCTTTAATGTTCGTCCACTTGTGGTTCTTCAGATTGGCAACTTGGATCTCATTGTCGAAATGGCCGATGTTGCCAACAATCGCCATATCCTTCATCTCGCGCATATGCTCGATCCGGATGACGTCCTTGTTGCCAGTCGTGGTGATGAAGATATCGGCGCTGTCGACAACATCCTCCAGCAGTACCACCTCAAAACCATCCATGGCCGCTTGCAGGGCACAAATCGGGTCGACTTCGGTAACCTTGACGCGGGCGCCAGCACCACGCAGCGAAGCAGCAGAACCTTTGCCCACATCGCCATAACCGCAAACAACTGCCACCTTGCCAGCCATCATCGTATCGGTGGCGCGGCGGATCCCGTCGACCAGCGATTCCTTGCAGCCGTATTTGTTATCAAACTTCGACTTGGTGACCGAATCGTTCACGTTGATCGCAGGGAAGGGCAACTGCCCCTCTTTCACCAGCTCATACAGGCGATGGACACCAGTTGTGGTTTCCTCAGAAACGCCTTTGATCGCGTCGCGGGTCTTGGTAAACCAGCCCGGGCTTTCGGCCATGCGTTTCTTGATCTGGTTAAAGATCGCCTCTTCCTCTTCCGAGGTTGGGATTTCGATCAGATCCGTTTCACCCGCCTCAACGCGTGCACCCAGCAGCACATAGAGGGTGGCATCACCACCATCGTCCAGAATGAGGTTGGCACCTTCGGGGAACTGGAATGAGCGATCCAGATAATCCCAATGTTCTACAAGGGTCTGACCCTTGATCGCAAACACAGGCGTGCCACCAGCGGCGATGGCCGCTGCGGCGTGATCCTGTGTCGAGAAGATGTTGCAGGAGGCCCAGCGCACATCGGCACCCAGCGCCACCAGCGTTTCAATCAGAACTGCGGTCTGAATGGTCATGTGAAGAGACCCGACGATCCGGGACCCTTTCAGCGGCTTGCTGTCGCCGTATTCGTCACGCAGGGCCATCAGCCCCGGCATTTCTGTCTCAGCGATATCGAGTTCCTTGCGGCCAAACTCGGCCAGCGCGATGTCCTTGACGATATAATCCCCGGGCATTGCGTGCTCCATTCCGGTTACATTTTGTCTACCGCAGCAGGTAACACCGCAATGGTTTATAAGCAACGAAGATGCCCCAAGAGCGCCGGGGCGCGGTGACCAGCGGTCATGCGCCCCGGCCTTCCCAACGGTCCGGGGGGACAGGTCAGCTGGGTGTGCCTTGTGGTTCGGGATCATCCGTCACTTGGAAAAACCCCGTACCGGAGGCCACAACACAGCTGAGCCCGTTGGGATGGGAAACCAGCACCGTGAAGGTGCCAGTTGTCGCAGAAGCCCAGAATTCAATCACGGTGGATACAGGCTGGCTGGCTTGTAGCCCGCCAGCGGTCAGACGTTCCGCGTAGGAGGATTGCAGGCGATCCACAAGATGATCGCGCGGACTACACCCCGACGCCAGCGCAGGTGGTGCGGTCGCGAGCATTCCAAAGACAAGTGAGGTACAGGCTAGACGTTTAAACATGGCAATCTCCTTTCGTGTGCGTCTCAGCGACGAAAGAGGCTTGCCAAGGGAGCAAGAGCCCCTGTCGTACCTATAAATATGGGGTCTTGGCATGGCGTTATCAAATGCCAGGCGGTCAACTGTTTGTGGTGATCCACGTGATCGGGCTGAGGCGACCGACCCTATTATCTGAGAAACCGCACCGTTGATCACCGCCCACTGCACCGCAAGCAATTGCGCGACCTTCCCCCAGCGGCTAGTCAGAAGGCACCGTCAACAAGAAGGGACAGACCATGCCCCCCAAACCTCCGCGCGCTTGGCAACGGATGCTTTCCGGACGTCGGCTGGACCTGCTTGACCCGACGCCAGTTGATGTCGAGATTGAGGACATCGCCCACGGTCTGGCCTTTGTGGCGCGCTGGAATGGTCAGACCATCGGTGATTTTGCGTATTCCGTCGCAGAACATTCGCTGTTGGTTGAGACGATCTATGGTCGCCTCAATCCCAAGGCTCCGGTGCGCTGGCACTTGGCCGCACTGCTGCATGATGCCCCGGAATATGTCATCGGCGACATGATCTCACCCGTGAAAAACGCAGTCGGCCCCAGCTATGGCGAACTCGATCAGAGGCTGACGGCTGCGATTCACATCCGCTTTGGCCTGCCTGCGGCCCTGCCCAAAACAATTAAAGCACAGATCAAAAAGGCAGACCGGATCAGCGCCTGGATGGAAGCGGTCGACATCGCCGGATTTTCTCGTAGCGAAGCAGACCGCCTGTTTGGCAAACCGGACCAAACCCTGCTTGAGGGGCTTTCGATCCGCCTGCGGCCGCCGGTTGAGGTGCGCAGGGATTACGTGACCCGTCATGCCAACCTTCTGGCGCAGCTCTGATCCCAAGAAAAAAGCCTCTCCTGATCAGGAGAGGCCTTGATGTTATTTAGGGCTGCGCTTGGCTAGAATACGCTGCAACGTGCGCCGGTGCATATTGAGCCGCCGTGCGGTCTCGGAAACGTTGCGATCACAAAGCTCATAGACCCGCTGAATATGCTCCCAACGGACACGATCCGCGCTCATCGGGTTTTCCGGCGGGGGCGGCAGCTCTTCCTCATTGGCGAGCAGCGCATTCATGATGTCCGACGCATCCGCAGGTTTTGACAGGTAGTCAGTTGCACCGATTTTCACTGCGGCAACGGCGGTCGCAATCGCCCCGTAGCCGGTCAGTACAACCACACGGCTATCGGGACGGCGTTCCCGCAGGATCTCAACCACATCCAGCCCGTTGCCATCCTCAAGCCTGAGATCCACCACCGCAAAGGCGGGTGGGCGCGCTGTGGCAATCGCACTGCCTGCCGCGACGGAGCCAGCGGTTTCAACCTCAAAACCCCGTTTTTCCATAGCTTTGGCCAGGCGCCGCAGAAAGGGCTCGTCGTCATCGACCAACAAGAGTGTCTTGTCTGGTCCTATCTCCTGCATAGCAGCTTCGCCCATACTGTCGGTCCCCCGCAATGTCGTCAGGTCGTGAGGCTTGATATTACGTCTCACCCCGGAAACGTCAAACCTTCATCCGGGTTACAGATTTTCCAGGAAGCAACCGACCTTATCGGCGATCTGCTCTGGCGTCTCATCGCGGCGGAAGAATTCGACAAACCCCTGCTCTGGCAAGACCAGATAGGAAAAGGTCGAATGATCAACAAGATAGTAGTCTTCATCACCATCCTGTTTCTTGTAGTAGGTCTTGTAGGCACGGCTGGCGGCCTTGACCTGCTCATGCGATCCGGTGAGCCCGATCATACGCTCATGCAGATTGGCGGCGAAATCGCCGACCACTTCAGGCGTATCGCGATCCGGGTCGATGGAGATGAACACCGGCGTCACATCCTGCCCGCGTTCATCCAGCAGGTCGATGGCCTCAGCATTGCGTGCAACATCCAGCGGGCAGACATCAGGGCAGAAGGTATAGCCGAAGTAGACCAGCGACGGTTTGGCGATCACATCCTTCTCTGTCACGGTTTCACCCTTGGCGTTCACCAATTCAAACGGGCCGCCAATGGTATCCGAGCCGCCAGCGATCTGACTGGCGCGGCATTGCGCGAAGTCATCGCCCGCGCCGCCACCTCGTGTGGCAAACCAGGCGCCGCCCACCAAGGCGGCAACAACAACGGCAGCAAGGATAGCGTAGAGACGGGTCATGAGATCACACTTTGCGCAAGGAATAGGTTTGTCGACAGGCTGCGCCAGACCTACCAAGAATTTCAGGCGATGCAACGGGCGGAGCGACGCAACCGCCGCGCATCAACCAGACCGGGCCATGGCGATCCTGCGCGGGGTCGGACCTATCGCAGGCCACCCCCCAATGACCAGACGGACAAAACAGCGCAGCCAGGGTTGATCCACAGGGTTTCACGCCAAAGAAGCGCCTATAAATCTGCTGATCAATTGTCTGTGAGCGCCAGGAGTGCGAGACTACCGCGACGGTTCTGCTTCGTCGTTTTCGGTTTCACCTTGCTAGGGACCGGCCTGTATGCAAGCAGATTCCAATAAGACCAACAATGCCCCCCTTTTCGCCATGGAGTGCGAGATGAGCGCGACAAATATCGATCTGCTGAGCGGTCAGGAACGCAGCCACTGGATCCGCCTACGCACCTTGATCCTGCTACGCTGGGTGGCGATTGTTGGTCAGGTTTCAGCGATTACCGTGGCCCAGCAGCTGTATAATCTGCAGCTGGAACTGGTGCTGTGCTATATCGCTATCGGTGTGTCCGTGCTCGGCAACCTGATCGCCATTATCCTGTTTCCGCAGAACAAACGCTTGTCGGAGTTCGAGAACTTTCTAATGGTTCTGTTTGATCTCTTACAGCTGAACTTCCTGCTGTATCTGACCGGCGGGCTGAACAATCCCTTCGCGCTTCTGGTATTGGGCCCTGTGACCATTTCAGCCTCAATGATGCGGCTCCGCTCTACGCTGATCATTGGGGCAACCGCGATCATTCTGGTGACACTGTTGGCAGAATTTCATCTGCCATTGCGCACACCGCAAGGTTTTGTGCTGCGGGTGCCGGACATCTTTGTCTTCGGCAACTGGACCGCCATTGTGATCGCGGTGCTGTTCATCGGCGCCTATTCCTATCGCATCAGCGCCGAGATCCGGTCGATGTCTGATGCGTTGGCCGCAACCCAGATGGCCCTGTCCCGCGAACAAAAGCTGACCGATCTTGGCGGTGTGGTTGCTGCCGCAGCGCATGAGCTGGGCACACCATTGGCCACAATCAAACTGGCCAGTGCAGAGCTGATTGATGAGCTGGATGACCGACCGGATCTGCGCGAAGACGCTGCGTTGATCCGCGAGCAGGCAGACCGCTGCCGCGATATCCTGCGCAGTATGGGCCGCGCTGGCAAGGACGACCTGCATCTGCGTCAGGCCCCCCTCTCCACCGTGATCAACGAGGCGGCTGAGCCCCATATGTACCGCGGCAAGACCATCCAGTTCGAAGAGGCCCCCGAAAGCGATGGCGATCCGCAGCACCCGACTATCCTGCGCCAGCCAGAGATCATTCATGGGCTGCGCAATCTGGTTCAGAACGCCGTGGACTTCGCCCGCTCAACCGTTTGGATCGATGCCAGTTGGAATGATGAGACCATCACACTGCGCATCAGCGATGACGGGCGGGGATACCCGTCACATCTGTTGGGCCGAATTGGCGACCCCTTCGTGCGCCGCCGTCGCAGCGACAGCGACCGGCGCCAGCGACCGGAGTATGAGGGCATGGGTCTGGGATTGTTCATTGCCAAAACTCTGCTTGAGCGCAGCGGTGCTCAGCTGACCTTTGCAAACGGCTCAGATCCAAATCAAACGCTGACCCGTGATCCGGCGCGGCGCGGAGCTTTGGTACAGGTCAGCTGGCCTCGCAGCAAAATTGACGCTCTGACGGGCGAAAATGCCGTTCCCATCGGGGAAAATAAACGTATAGAAATTTAACTATTCACTTTTAGGCAACCAATTAAACTTCATTTAACCATTATCAGGAAACATCGGGGGCAAGAGCGAAACACTTGTGGGTAACGGACATCATGCAGCAGATCCTATCGACCGACTGGCTTGTATTGGCGACGCTTTGTGCGGCAACGGCAGCGACCGCTGTTTGGTGGCTGTCTCCAAACCCCAAACCCAAGGGGTTTGAGCAGGACCTGCTTCAGGGGGATGGACGGTCTGACGCCGTGTTTCTCTTTGATGATACGACGCTGATCGGCTGGTCCTCCGGCGCGCGCCGTTTCATCGGTGAACAGGCCGAAACCTTCAACTGGGCGAACCTGCGCGAACAACTGGCCCGCAGTTATCCCGGCTTGCCGCAATCCCCCGGCTTCCTGAAAGATGTCGGACCGCTTGTGCTCTCTGGCACAGCCAACGCCGAAAGCCGCGAAGCGCTTTGCGAATGGATTGACGGTGTGACCCGCGTGCAGCTGCGCAGCACCACATCCGAAGAACATAATCACAGCATCGACCAAGAGCTGACCACCCTGCGCTCCGCCGTGCATCAGGCGCCCTATCCGGTTTGGTTGCAATCCGATGACGGTGCCGTCACCTGGTCCAACCTCGCCTATGATGATCTCAGCCAGAAGATCCGCGGTCGCAATGTCGATTTCTCCGAACCTTTGTTCACTGATCTCGATGACCCGATGGCCAGCGGCAAGCCTGAGCGGATCTCGATCCCGCTGCCCGAGAGCAAGAAAAAACTCTGGTACAATATCTCGACCACCGAAACCGAGTCTGGCTGGCTCTGTCATGCGGTCGATGTAAACGCGGTTGTTGACGCCGAGATCGCCCAGCGCAACTTTGTGCAGACATTGGCAAAAACCTTTGCCCAGCTGTCCATTGGCCTTGCGATCTTTGACCGCAATCGCCAGCTGGTTCTGTTCAACCCCGTGCTGATCGACCTGACTGCCCTGCCCGCCAACTTCCTCAGCTCACGTCCGAATCTTCTGACCTTCTTTGATCGGCTGCGCGATCAGCGCATGATGCCGGAACCGAAGAACTATTCCAGCTGGCGTCACCAGATGGCTGATCTGCTGGAAGCAGCGGCTGAGGGGCGCTACCAGGAAACATGGTCGCTGCCATCCGGATCGGTCTATTCCGTCTCCGGTCGCCCGCACCCTGATGGGGCCATCGCCTTCCTGTTTGAGGATATCACCGCCGAGATCACCCTGACCCGGCAGTTCCGCTCGGAGTTGGAAATGGGTCAGTCGATCATGGATCAGATGGACGAAGCCATCGCGGTTTTTGCCAATGACGGCACCATGACCTTCTCCAACGCTGCCTATCATGATCTCTGGCAGATGGATCCCGACGGCAGCTTCGCCAAGATCACCATCATGGATTCTAGCCGCGTCTGGCAGGACATGTGTGCTGCAACGCCTGCCTGGGGCGAGATCCGGGATTTTGTTGCCGGCAGCGAGAATCGCACAGCCTGGTGGGCCGATGTACAGCTGCGCAGTGGCACGCCTCTGGTCTGCAAGGTCAGCGCGATCCAGAATGGCGCCACCATGGTGAGCTTCCGCTCCCCGGAGCCAGCCCCCGCTCCGGTTGATCAACAGCGGTTTGCGATTACAAAACAGGGCAAATAGAACAGTCCTCATTGTCTGAAATCAAAGAGATTGCCCGGTTCGATGCCGGGCTTTTTCGATCCAGCTTGCAGCGCCGCGCGCAGGGCGGCATTGTCGCGCCATGACAATCCAGAAGACCCTCGTAATCCCCCTGCCCTCGCCCGAAGCGACTGCCGATCTGGCCACCCGTTTGGGCGCAGAACTGAGCAATGGCGACTGTCTGCTTCTGTCGGGCATCATCGGCGCCGGCAAAACGCACTTTGCCCGCAGCCTGATCCAGTCGCAGATGACGGTGCCTGAGGATGTGCCCTCACCGACATTCACCCTTGTTCAGACCTATGATCTGCCAACTGGCGAATTGTGGCATGCCGATCTCTATCGCCTGTCGTCGCTGGATGAGATTGAGGAGCTTGGCCTGATCTCCGCCTTTGAGACCGCCATATGTCTGATCGAATGGCCGGATCGGCTGGCCGAACTGACGCCAGCTGCTGCTTTGCACATATCTCTGGCTCTGGATCCGAACGAAGACGACGCCCGTACCGCTACGCTGCGCTGGAGTGATGCGCGTTGGGAGCCCCTGATGAAGCAGATTGCCGCATGACTGACCGAAAACACCTCATTGCCACCTTCCTCACCGATACCCCATGGCACAGCTGGACCCGCGTGCCGCTCGCTGGGGACGCCTCCAACCGGCGCTATGAGCGGCTTCGCGATGCAAATGGCGCCACTGTGGTGCTGATGGACGCACCACCGGATCAGGGAGAGGACGTCGCCCCATTTGTCGCGATTGCGACCTACCTGCGGGAGCAGGGTCTGAGTGCGCCGGAAATTCTGGCCGAGGATCATGAAAATGGCCTCCTGATCATCGAAGATCTGGGAGACGCGTTGTTTGCGCGCGTGATGCGCGACACCCCTGCGCAGGAGCGTCCGCTATATGAGGCGGCAACGGATGTGCTGGTTGCGTTGCATGAGGCCCCGATGCCGGAACTGGAACCGCTCGGACCACGGTTGATGGCCGAACTCTCCAGCCTCGCCTTTGCCAAATACCGCGATGTGATACGTGAGGAGGCCTCACCGGAACATGCCGCCCGGTTCACTGATCAGTTCGAGGATATTCTGCGCCGCACGATCAAAGGCGACGTGGTGCTGGTTCAGCGCGATTACCACGCCGAAAATCTGATCTGGTTGCCGGAGCGCAGCGGCGTTGCACAGGTCGGTCTGCTGGATTTTCAGGCGGCGCGCGCCGGTCATCGCGCCTACGATCTTGTGTCACTGCTACAGGACGCCCGCCGCGATGTTCCTGCGGTGATCGAAATGCAGATGATGGAACGGTATATCGCTGCAACCGGTGTCGATGAGGGCAGCTTTCGCGCCGCCTACACCGTGCTGGGCGTGCAGCGCAACATGCGTATCTTGGGCGTTTTTGCCCGCCTCGGACGTGACTATGGCAAACCGCATTACGTTGATCTGATCCCCCGCGTCTGGGATCATTTTCACCGCGGGTTGGATCACCCGGCGATGGCGCCACTGGCGGAATTCCTGCATCAGGAAATGCCTGCGCCCACCCCCGATGTACTGGACCGGTTGCGCGGCTGATGGCAGAGATCGCTTATCCCGTTATGATCTTCGCTGCCGGATTTGGCACCCGGATGCGGCACCTGACCAAACACCAGCCCAAACCGATGATCCCGGTCGCCGGTCGCCCCCTGATCGACCATGCGCTGGATCTGGCGCGAGAGGTCACACCGCCGGTGATCGTGGCCAACAGCCACTATAAGAGTGACATTCTGGCCGACCATCTTGCAAACAGCGAGGTGGCGATCAGCCGCGAGGATCCTCAGATCCTCGACACCGGTGGTGGGCTGCGACATGCGCTGCCGCTGCTCGGAGCACATTCGGGACCGGTCTATACTGTGAACCCTGATGTGGTCTGGCGCGGGCCGAACCCGCTTTGCCTGTTGCGCGACGCGTGGGACCCTGCGCGCATGGATGCGCTGCTGACCTGTATTCCCATCAGCCGAACTGTCGGACGCAGCGGCGGTGGTGATTTCCACACAGACGAAGACGGGCGACTGCATCGCGGCGGCGACCTTGTCTATGGCGGTGTTCAGTTGCTGCGGACCAACAGGCTGGACGAAGTTAACGAGACCGTGTTTTCGTTGAACACCCTGTGGGATTTGATGGCTGCCGAGGGACGCCTGTTTGCGCTGGAATATCCCGGCCATTGGTGCGATGTCGGCACCCCCGAAGGGATCCCCCTGGCTGAGGACCTGATAGCCCAAGATGAGATTTGAGCCGCAAGACACGCCACGCCTTTTTGCCGTTCCCTGCGGCGTCGATTTCCCACGCGCTCTGGTCGACGGGCTGGTTGCCCGCAGTCGGAACACGCCGCCAGAAGCGCTGGCCAAGGTCGAATTGATCGTCAACACCTCCCGCATGGCACGCCGGGTGCGGGATCTGTTTGATCAGGGGCCAGCTCTGCTTTTGCCGCGGATCTCGCTGCTGAGTGATCTCGACATGCGCGCCACCTTACGGGGGCTGCCGCCAGCCCTGCCGCCGTTACGGCGACGGCTGGAGCTCTCACAGCTGATTGCCAAATTACTGGAAGCACAACCAGATCTGGCCGCCCGGTCTTCCCTCTATGATCTCTCAGACAGTCTCGCTGCATTGTTTGATGAAATGCAGGGCGAAGGCGTCAGCCCGGAGACGATCCGCTCGTTGGATGTCTCCGACATGTCCGGCCATTGGGCGCGCGCGCAGCAGTTCATCGCCATCGCCGACGATTTTGCCGAGACCCATGAACACGCAATGGATGCACAGGCCCGTCAGCGACAGGTTGTGCTTGATCTGATCGAAGAGTGGCAGGACCACCCACCGCAACACCCGGTCATCCTGGCCGGCTCGACCGGATCGCGTGGCACCACGCTGATGCTGATGGAGGCAATTGCGCGCCTGCCGCAAGGCGCGGTGATCCTACCCGGTTTCGATGACCAGCAGCCAGACCACGTCTGGGAACATCTAGATGATCCGCTGATGTCAGAAGACCACCCGCAATATCGGTTTTTCAAGATCATGCGCGATCTGGACATAACCCCGGATCAGGTGCGTCCATGGGTTGATGCGATACCGGCATCCACGGCGCGCAATCGGCTGGTCTCTCTGGCCCTGCGCCCGGCGCCTGTTACGGACGCCTGGATGCGCGAAGGCCCCGAGCTGCGCGATATCGATCAGGCCACCGCCGATATAACCTTGGTGGAGGCCCCCAATCCCCGTGCCGAAGCACTGGCTATCGCTCTGCGGTTGCGTAAGGCTGCCGAGGATGGGCAGACAGCGGCGCTGATCACACCGGATCGAATGCTGACCCGACAGGTGGCCGCCGCGCTGGATCGATGGGATATTCTGCCGGACGATTCCGCGGGCCAGCCGCTGCAGCTGTCACCTCCGGGCCGGTTTCTGCGCCACATCGCGGAGCTATTCTGCAAGCCGCTTGCCTGCGATACGCTGTTGACCCTGCTGAAACATCCGCTTTGTCACGATGGGGTGGGGCGCGGTGATCACCTGCGCCACACCCGCGAATTGGAGTTGCGCCTGCGCCGCTATGGCCCGCCCTTTCCGGATCCTGACAGCTTTGCCGCGTTTGAAATCGGACGGGAGCTGATGCCTGGGTGGACCGCCTGGCTCACGCAGTGTTTTGCTGAAAAGCCCATCAGTGGAACTCAACCTCTGTCACAATGGGTAGATGCCCTGAGGAACCTAGCCGAAGCAATCAGCCGTGGCAGTCAGGAGGCTGCTGCCGGTGGCCTCTGGGACAAGAAGGCTGGTCGCAAAGCGCAGGAAATCATGAATAACCTTCAGGCGGAGGCTGGCTATGGCGGTGAGATGACCGCCCGCGATTTTGCCGATCTTCTGCGCGCGCTGCTGTCGCAGGGGGAGGTGCGGGACCGCGATGCGCCCTATGGCTCCATCCTGATCTGGGGAACGCTTGAGGCGCGCGTGCAGGGGGCCGATCTGGTGATCCTTGGCGGCCTGAACGAAGGCAGCTGGCCGGAAGCTGCTGCACCCGATCCCTGGCTCAACCGACAACTGCGTCATCAGGCCGGGCTGTTGTTACCAGAACGTCGCATTGGGCTCTCGGCGCATGATTTCCAACAAGCCATCGCCGCACCCGAAGTCTGGTTGACCCGCTCCGAACGGTCGGATGAAGCGGATACTGTGCCGTCACGCTGGCTCAACCGAATGACCAACCTTCTGTCCGGCTTGCCGGGGCAGGGCGGCCCTGCAGCGCTGACAGATATGCGGACCCGTGGTCAGGAATGGTTGGGCTGGGCTGAGGTGTTGGAGGCACCTATCTCTCTGCCCCCCGCCAAACGACCGACACCTCGTCCCCCCATCGCCGCGCGCCCCCGACGCCTGACGATTACGGAAATCCCGCGTCTGATCCGCGATCCTTATGCGATTTACGCCAAACATGTGTTGAAGCTGCGTCCGCTTGATCCGCTTGTACAGGAACCCGACGCCTTGCTGCGCGGCATCGTGCTCCACAAGATCCTGGAGGACTTTATCAAGGCAACCGTTTCTGACCCCGGTAGACTGACAGCGCAGGATTTCCTTGCGACAGCGGCAGCCCATCTGGAGGCAAAGGTTCCATGGCCCATAGCGCGCAGCCTCTGGCTGGCCCGGCTTGAACGCATTGCAGATGACTTCATCAATGGAGAGCGCCAACGGCAGCAAACTGCACGCCCGACTGGTTTCGAAGTCTCCGGTGCCGTGCGCGTTGCGCCGCTTGATTTTGAGATTGCAGGCACCGCCGATCGAATTGATGTGGATGAACGCGGCGGCCTGCATTTGTTTGACTACAAAACCGGCGATCCGCCAACTGAAAGCCAGCAGAAAACCTTTGAGAAGCAACTGCTGATCGAGGCCGCCATGGCCGAACGCGGTGCGTTTGAGCGCTATGGCGAGGGCAGGGTAGAACGGGCGCTGTTCCTTGGCCTCAAAAGTCCGCTGAAAGAGGTCGCAGCCCCGCTCATGGATGAGCCACCGGGTAAGGTTTGGGACGAATTGACCAAGCTGATTTCAGCCTATTTCGAGCCGGATCAAGGGTATAGCAGCCGTCGCATGGTGTTTCAGGACACCCAGACGGGCGATTACGATCATCTGGCACGCTACGGAGAATGGGACCGAAGCGATCAACCGGTATCGGAGATTTTGACATGACCGCCCGCGACGCCGCCTCAGAGGCGCAGTTTCGCGCCGCGCGCCCCGATGCCTCAACCTGGCTGGCCGCAAATGCCGGCTCTGGCAAGACCAAGGTGCTGACAGATCGCGTGGCCCGTCTGTTGCTGCGTGGGGTTCAACCGCAACACATCCTGTGCCTGACCTACACCAAGGCCGCTGCCAGCGAGATGCAGAACCGCCTGTTCAAACGGCTCGGCGAATGGGCCATGCTGGGCGACGATGCGCTCACTTCTGCACTGACAGATCTGGGCGCCCATGATGTCATCTCGGCCGAGGGTATGGCGCAAGCCCGCACCCTGTTTGCGCGTGCGATTGAGACGCCCGGTGGCTTGAAAATCCAGACCATCCATTCCTTTTGCGCCTCGCTGCTGCGCCGGTTCCCGCTAGAGGCCGGCGTCAGCCCACAGTTTTCCGAAATGGACGACCGCGCCGCGGTATTGCTGCGGGGCGAGGTGGTAGAAGCCATCGCAAACAGCGAAAACCCGGAGGAGGCCGGTCTGATCGCCAGACTGGCCCGGCAGGTGACCGATAGCGATTTTGAGACGCTGACCGCCGCAATCTGTCAGCGCCGCTCCGATTTTGAGGCGCCACTGGACCGCGCCGGATTGCGCAGGTTGTTCGATCTTCCGACGGACTTTGACGCCAAAATGTTGGAGCAAAGCATCTATCTGGGCGGCGAGGGGGACCTGCTGGCACGCACCTGTACTATGTTGGAACAGGGTGGCAGCACCGATGCCAAGGCCGCTGCGAAGCTGCGCAAAATCACCGAGCCGACGATTGCAGATTTGCCAGTTCTTGAGTCTGTGTTTCTGACTGGCGCCTCCGCAAAGGCGCCCTTTACCGCCAAAATCAATGCCTTTCCCACCAAGAAACTGCGGGAAAGCAATGTCGCGCTGATGGATCAGCTGGAACCACTGATGCGACGGGTAGAGGCGGCCCGCGCCCAGCGCCTCGCCCTGGCCGCAGTTGAGAAATCGCTGATCCTGCATGACTTCGCCGCTGCATTCCTGCCGGAATATGATCGCCGTAAACAGCTGCGTGGCTGGCTCGACTTTGACGACTTGATCCTGAAGGCACGTCAGCTGCTCAATGATCCGGCGGTGGCTGCTTGGGTTCTCTACCGACTGGACGGCGGCATTGATCACATACTGGTGGATGAGGCGCAGGATACCAGCCCAGTGCAATGGGATGTGGTCGAAAAACTGGCGCAGGAGTTTACCGCAGGGGAGGGCGCGCGATCCGAGGTCGAGCGTACGATTTTTGTCGTCGGTGACAAGAAACAGTCGATCTATTCCTTTCAGGGGGCAGATCCGGACGCCTTTGACAGGATGCAGGCGGAATTCGCCGACCGGCTCGCGGAAACCGGCAGTGCGCTGCAGAACGCGGCGCTGGAATTCTCGTTCCGGTCCTCCGCGGCGATCCTTGGGCTGGTTGATCTGGTGTTCAAGGATAGCCCCGGCGCCGGGTTTCACCGCGATGCCCTGCACCGCGCCTTTAAATCGGAATTGCCGGGACGGGTCGATCTTTGGCCAGTCGTGGACAAAGTTGACACCGAAGAAGAGCGTGACTGGACCGATCCGGTGGATCGCCCCGGCGCGCGCCATCACACTGTCATTCTGGCGGACCGGATCGCAACCACGATCAAGGAGATGATCGACAGCAAGGTTACCCTGCCGGAGGATGGGCCCGAGCGTGGCAGCTTCCGCCGTCGCCCGGTACGGGCCGGTGATTTTCTGATTCTCGTGCAGCGCCGGTCCGAGCTGTTCTCGGAAATCATCCGCGCCTGCAAGGCTGCAAGGCTGCCCATCGCCGGCGCGGACCGGTTGAAGATCGGCGCAGAACTGGCGGTGAAGGATCTGGCGGCGCTGCTGTCCTTTCTCGCCACGCCTGAGGATTCCCTGTCGCTGGCTGCAGCGCTGAAATCGCCGCTGTTTGGCTGGGACGAACAGACCCTGTTTGATCTGGCCCACCGGCGCGAGGGCGGCAGTTATCTCTGGACCGCGCTGCGGGATCGCGCAGCGGAATACCCTGACACGATGGCCATCATAGATGATCTGCGCAGTCAGACCGATTTCCTGCGTCCCTATGACCTGATTGAGCGGATCCTGACACGTCACGGCGGACGTCGGCGCCTGCTTGGCCGGTTGGGACCGGAGGCGGAGGATGGCATCAACGCCCTGCTCAGTCAGGCACTGGCCTATGAGCGCACGGATATTCCCAGCCTGACCGGATTTCTTGTCTGGATGCAGGCCGACGATCTGGAAATCAAACGCCAGATGGGCGCGGCGGGCAATATGATCCGGGTGATGTCGGTGCATGGATCAAAAGGCCTGGAAGCACCGATTGTGATCCTGCCCGACACCGCAAAACGCAGACCTCCACGCGATGATGAAATCATGCGCGCCGAGGCTGGGCCGATGTGGAAACTGCCCAGCGCCCAGATGCCCGATGTGATGCAAGCCGCCCGCGAGACCGCGCAGGAGAAGGCACGGAATGAACGTCTGCGGCTGCTCTACGTGGCGCTGACACGTGCTGAAAAATGGCTGATTGTTGCCGCTGCGGGTGAGCTGTCCAAGGATGGGGACAGTTGGTACCAGATGGTTGAGCGCGCGCTGCAAGAGGCCGGTGCCAACCCCTATGATACCGGCAATGGCGAGGGCCTGCGGCTGCAGCATGGGAATTGGGACGGGCTGCCGTTTCACGCAGATCCCCCGGTGGTCACGTCCACGCCGCAACTGCCGGAGGTGTTCAAACAGTTGCCACCGCCCTATCAGCCACCAACCTCAACACTCAGCCCGTCGGAATTGGGCGGGGCCAAGGCCTTGCCGGGGGATCTGGGACAGGACGAAGATATCGCCAAGGCGCGCGGCAGTCGGCTGCACAGCCTGCTGGAACATCTACCCAGCGCAGATCAGGATAGCTGGCCCCAACTGGCGGAGGCTTTGCTCGCGGGGCATGAAGACACCGCAGATCTTCTGGTTGAGGCGACACGTGTTCTGACCAATCCGGACCTGGGTGCGATCTTCGCTCCTGACACTTTGGCGGAGGTTGCGATAACCGCAGATCTGGATGGCCGTCGCATTCACGGCGTGATTGACCGGCTGATCGTGACGCCGGACCGGGTTCAGGCGATTGATTTCAAATCGAACGCCACCGTTCCCACCAGCGTGGAGGCCTGTCCTGAGGGGCTGTTGCGGCAAATGGGGGCTTATGCCCATGCGCTGGCAGCCCTCTACCCTGATCGGCGGATTGACACGGCGTTGCTTTGGACCCGTACCGCGACGCTGATGGACCTGCCACACGATATTGTGTCATCCGCCCTTAAGCGCCGCCAGATACCTTGACGATCCGTTAAGGCGTTCATAGGTTCACAGCCGAACTGCCACACTCTTAGGGAGACATTCCAATGTCCACCGTCGCCGTAACCGATGCCACTTTCGATGCCGAAGTGAAGAATTCCGAAGTCCCCGTCGTGGTGGATTTCTGGGCCGAATGGTGCGGTCCCTGCAAACAGATTGGCCCCGCTCTGGAAGAGCTGGCGGCTGAATACGGCGATAAGGTCAAGATCGCCAAGGTCGATGTCGACAGCAACCCCAACGCAGCTTCGGCTATGGGCGTACGCGGCATTCCTGCGCTGTTCATTTTCAAGAACGGCGAGGTTGTCTCCAACCGCTCTGGTGCCGCACCCAAGGCTGCGCTGCAAAGCTGGATCGACGAGTCGATCTGAGCCAGACAGACGATCAGAAATATCGGAAGGCGTCCCATTGGGGCGCCTTTTTCATAACTGGCTTTCAAAGCGACAGAATTGGAGGAGGGATCATGGCTGAAACGCGGGTGTTGGTAGAGTTCGGGATGGGGACATCGCTGCGGCGACAGGACTATACCGAGGCCGCAAAACGGGCGATCAAGGACGCGCTCTGGCACAACTCGGTCAATGTTGCAGAACTGTTCGATTTCCCAAAATCCGCCATGCGCATCCGTGCTGAAATCGGCGTGCAAAACCCCGACGCCATCGACCGCGACGCGCTCAACGCTGTCTTTCCCTATGGAACAGCGGAGATTCATGTGGCCAAGGGCGGCCTTGATATCGACAAACCCGGCACTGGCCACACGGTGATCGCCAATGCAGCCATCATCGTCTCATTTGACATGGAGCCGACAGAATGACCGAAAAACGCATTATTCTGGAAATGGGCACCGGCAACGATCTTTATGGGCAGGATTACACCAAGGCGGCCCGCCGCGCGGTGCAGGATGCGCTGCACCACTCCTCGATCACGCTTTTTGCGAAACTGGGTATAGACCATACCGAAATGCGGGTTGAGGTCACAATCGGTGTTCAGGAACCTGACAAGGTAGACTGCGATCTGGTCGCCGCCGATCTGCCACGTGGACGCGCCACTGTGCGGGCGGTTTTCGGCGGGTTGAATGTGGATGATCCTGCGGACGGAGGCAAACATGTGGTCGCCACAGCTGCGGTAGAAGCCTGGTTACCGGATCAGGCAGGGCGCTATCAATTGCGCACCTGATCGAAAAAAAACAGGCTCTAACAAAAGAAAAAGCCGCCCTGAAAGGAGCGGCCAAATCATCTTGGTGCTGAGGAACCTGTCCTCAGATGTTTGCGATATCCGCGCGTGTCAGGCCGATGTCTTCCAGCTGGGTATCGGTCAGCTCGGACAGGGCGTTGCGGGTGTCGCGTGCTTCTTTCCACGCCAGGATCGAAGACTTGGCGTTGAAGACTGCGTCCACCAGGCGGAGTACGGTCACTGCACCGATCGGCGCATGGATGTTTGCTGTGGTAGCCATTTGCGCATTCCTTATGAGAACCAGCCGACACCGTGTCGGTTGTGAGCCTCATGTAGGGTGGGCTGCCGAGTCTCACAATTGCCGGTTCGACAGCCCCGAATTGCAGTTTTTGCATAGCATGTTTTTTAGGCAGCCTGCCCGCATACCGGGCACAAAGGCTCTTCTCAGCCATCGTCGGCGCGCGGTCGTTGTCCACTCCACAAGACCTTGTCAGATGGGCCGGCGTAAGGCGCCGGAGGTGGCTATTCACTTGATCCCCGGCCCCCGCACCGGATAGCACCCGGTTGAGGTATAAATGACCAGTGCCCATATAGGCCTGGAAACGAGGAGAACATGATGGCAGACGATCAATTTCCGGGCTGGCACGGCACCACGATCATTGGCGTGAAAAAAGACGGCGAAGTCGTCATCGCCGGCGACGGGCAGGTGTCCCTGGGCCAAACCGTGATCAAGGGCTCTGCCCGCAAGGTGCGCCGCCTGTCGCCTGGTGGATTTGATGTCGTGGCAGGGTTTGCTGGCTCCACCGCCGATGCCTTCACTCTGCTGGAACGGCTGGAGGCGAAACTGGAAGCCACTCCGGGGCAGCTCGCCCGCGCCAGTGTTGAACTGGCCAAGGACTGGCGCACTGACAAATACCTGCAAAAACTGGAAGCCATGCTGATCGTGACCGACGGGGCGGATATGTTCGTGATCACCGGCGCCGGCGATGTGCTGGAACCCGAACATGACGTGGCCGCCATCGGATCAGGCGGCAACTTCGCGCTGGCGGCCGCACGCGGCATGATGGACAGTGACCGCAACGCCGAGGCTGTGGCCCGGGATGCCATGGCGATTGCCGCTGATATCTGCGTCTATACCAACGGTCGTCTGACAGTTGAAAGCATCAGCCAAAAGGACTGACATGAGCCATATCGATCAAAACGATATTCGCGCAGCGGTTGGCTCAGGTCTGTTGAGCGAGGCACAGGCGGCCTCTCTCATGGCCTTGGCGCATAGCCGACGGGGGGCGCGTGAAAATCTCGCTCCCGGTGATGAACCTTTTGAGCTGTTCAAAGGGTTCAACGAGATCTTCATTGTCATCGGTTTGATCATCCTGGCCACCGGATGGGCCGCCGTCACCGGCATTTCCATGGTCGAAGGGTTGGGTGGTCTGGTTCAAAAGGCGACCATGTCCTCCCTGGTTGGGGCCGTGGTATTATGGGTGCTGAGTGAGTATTTCATCCGCCGCCGCCGTATGGTCGCGCCGGCGATTGCGCTTTCGATCCTTTGGACCCTGAATGCCGGCGTCGGACTTTCGGCGGAATATTCGCAGGTGTTCATGGTCGCGCAGGGCGACTATTCCAGCCTGCCGCTGGCTGTTGCGCTGACCTCCATTTCAATTGCGATCTACTGGCTGCGGTTTCGCGTTCCCTTTGCGATGGCCCTGATCGCGCTTGGCGTGTTCACGCTGGCGCTGATGCTGGCTGCAAACCAATCCGGTAGCCTGACCGGCATGAGTGATCTGTTCCTGCTGTCAGCCTCCGGCCCCTTTGCCTGGGTAACCCTGCTGGTTGGCGTCGGCGTCTTCGCGGTGGCGATGCTGTTTGATCTGAGCGATCCGCATCGGGTGACCCGGCGCTCTGCGCAAGGTTTCTGGCTGCACGTGGTCGCCGCCCCCGCCTTGGTCAACACCATCGCTCTCAGCCTGCTGGACAGCGGCACGTCCAGCGCAAATCTGGCGCTGATGGCTGTGCTCTTCGCTTTCGCGCTGGTTGCGATCATCATTGACCGGCGGTCATTTCTGATTGCTGCGATCGGTTACAGCGTTACCTTGGCGGCCACAGTCTTCGACGGCGACGGCGCCGCGACAACCATTCTTGTGCTGGGCCTGTTCCTGGTGATCCTTGGTGCCTTCTGGGCACGGATCCGGGCCTTGCTGATCTCCCCTCTCTCACGGGTGTTGCCGCTGGACCGGCTGCCGCCCGCTCACTGAAACGGACCTCTCATGACTGACCTCACCCCTCGCGAAATCGTCTCTGAACTGGATCGCTTCATTATCGGCCAGACTGATGCCAAACGCGCGGTTGCTGTCGCACTGCGCAACCGCTGGCGCCGCAAGCAGCTGGGCGATGACCTGCGCGACGAAGTCTACCCCAAGAATATTCTCATGATCGGGCCCACCGGTGTCGGCAAGACAGAGATCTCTCGCCGGCTGGCAAAACTAGCCCGCGCGCCCTTTATCAAGGTGGAAGCCACCAAATTCACCGAGGTTGGCTATGTCGGTCGCGACGTGGAGCAGATCATCCGGGATCTGGTGGATATCGCCATTGTTCAAACGCGCGAACACATGCGCGACGATGTGAAGACAAAGGCCCGCCAGGCTGCTGAAGAACGGGTGATTGATGCCATCGCCGGCACCGACGCACGTGATGCCACCCGCGATATGTTCCGCAAGAAGCTGAAAGCCGGCGAGCTGGATGATACGATCATCGAACTGGATGTTTCTGACAGCTCCAACCCGATGGGGGGCATGTTCGAAATCCCCGGTCAGCCGGGTGGTAACATGGGGATGATGAATCTCGGTGACCTCTTCGGGAAAGCGATGGGCGGACGCACCACGCGCAAGAAGATGACTGTTGCTGACAGCTATGATGTGCTGATCGGCGAAGAGGCAGACAAGCTCTTGGACGATGAGACCGTGACCAAGGCGGCGCTTGAGTCAGTTGAACAGAATGGCATCGTGTTTCTCGATGAAATCGACAAGGTCTGCACCCGTCAAGACGCGCGTGGCGGCGACGTCAGCCGCGAGGGGGTGCAGCGCGATCTGCTGCCCCTGATTGAAGGCACCACCGTGTCGACCAAGCACGGTCCGGTCAAAACCGACCATATCCTGTTTATCGCTTCGGGTGCGTTTCATATTGCAAAACCGTCAGATCTGCTGCCCGAACTGCAGGGCCGCCTGCCGATCCGCGTCAATCTGCGCGCGCTCAGCGAGGAGGATTTTGTACGTATCCTCACCGAGACGGACAATGCGCTGACACTGCAATATACCGCTCTGCTGGGTACTGAGGAGGTCAATGTCAGCTTCACCGATGACGGGATCGCATCGCTGGCAAAGATTGCAGCTGAGGTCAATCAGACCGTTGAGAACATCGGCGCACGGCGTCTTTATACGGTGATTGAACGTGTGTTCGAGGAACTGTCCTTCAGCGCACCGGATCGTTCAGGTGAAACGGTCACTGTGGATGCCGCATTTGTCCGCAAGAACCTGGGTGAGCTGACCAAATCCGCAGATGTCAGCCGATATGTGCTCTAATCGTCGCTAGGGCATCTGCGCAATCAGTGGACATGGCGGTGGGCGCCCAGTAGCCTGCCGCCATTGTCAATTGGTGGTCCGAAACATGCGTTTTTCACGAGTCCTTTCCCGTCTTTGCATCGTGTTGATTGTTGCAGCTGGCTGCACTGACAGATCCTTTACCCCAACCGTTCCCGGCGCGTTGGAGGTTGGCAAAGCAAAAACCATATTCGGCGCAACCACTCGTGAGCCGCTGCCCAACGGCACCTTTGGCCCAGAACGATCTGATACCCTGCGCCTGCTGGAGCTAACGGTGTCGATCCCGCCCAGTCATTCGCCGGGACAGTTGGATTTTGCCTATGCCGAACCTAACCCCGAAACCCAGTTCACCATGGCAGGCCGACAACGACTGGATGGGATGGCTGAGCTGAACCGCCGGATCGCTCAGGACCTGTCAGCCTATCCTGTCGGGGAGCGTGACATCACTGTTTTTGTACATGGGTTCAACTCAACCCAGGCAGAGACTGCTTTCCGGGCCGCGCAGCTGACCAATGACATCGATATCCCCGGCGCCACGATCATTTATTCCTGGCCCAGTCAGGGCAATCCTCTGGGCTATGCCTACGACGGCGACAGCGTGCTATTTGCACGCGATGGCCTGGAACAATTGCTACGCAATCTGAAACCCGGTGTGTCCAACCGCGTGGTTCTGGTGGCACATTCCATGGGATCGCAGCTGGTGATGGAAACCATGCGCCAAATGGAGATCAAGACACCCGGCTGGAGCAGCAAAAACCTTGGTGCGGTGATCCTGATGTCACCGGATCTGGATGTCGAAGTCTTCCGCAGTCAGATGCGCAGGATCGATCCGGTACCGCAGCCATTTGTCGTAATGGTCTCGCGCAAGGACAATGTGCTGAACCTGTCACAACGCCTGCGTGGAACCCACAACCGGGGCCGGCTTGGCAATCTGAAATCGCTGGATGACGTGTCTGAGTTGCCCATCGAAGTGGTCGATACAACGGCCTATGCCGATACCGCGGAATCCGGGCATTTCGTGGCTGCAACCTCACCGGCGGTGTTGTCCATCCTCAATTCAGCCCGCCAGACTGCTGCGGCCTTCGACCAAGAGGCACTCTCGATCCAGCGCCTGTTCCCCGGTCGACTGGTCGTCGACAAGGAGGACAACGCCGTCGAGATTACACTGTCAGAAAACTATCAAGCAAATGTCTATCGCGGCGAAGATCGCTGAGCCAAGCGCCTTGAACCGGTCTCAGCGGTGGCGGCGCAGATAGACGTAATACGCCCCACCGCCACCATGGCTGACATGGGCCGGCGTCACCTGAAGCACCACCTGCGACAGTGGCGGCAGGGACAACCACTGCGGCACCTGATGCCGCAACACGCCACGGGGAACCGGCATCGGGCCGGGTTCGTCGCGATCCTTCCCCTTGCCGGTGATCACCAGCACCAGCCGCTTGCCGGCAGAATGCGCTGACAGGACAAAACCAACCAGCGCCGGATGGGCAGAATCAACCCGCATTCCATGCAGATCCAGCTTACCCTCAGGCTTCAGTTTGCCGCGTTTCATCTTACGGTAAGCCTTGCCGTCCATCTGCATCGGCGCAGCGATCAGACCACTGGTGACACTGGGCTTCAGATCATGCCTGGCCGGCTTTGATCCCGCCTTGGACCCCAACTCGAACAGCTCTGGCGTGAACCGCTCTTGCGGCGGAAGCGGCGATTTTGTCGGCTTTGGTTTTGGCAAATGGGCAGTGGCAGGAGCGGTGCGTGTTTTTGGATGTAGCCGCTCCGCCTGTTTGGCGACGCGGTGCCAGAGGTCGATTTCCTCGGATGTCAGTTTGCGGCGGGTCATCAATCGTCTCCCGGTAGCAACGCATAGGCACGCTGAATAGGCAACAGAACCACCATGCGGCCGGGATCTCGCAGCTTGCCGGCCTCAATCCCGGCTTCGTCACCGCTACCAAAAAACACATCGGCCCGCTGCGCGCCCTTGATCGCTGATCCGGTATCCTGCGCAATCATCAGCCGGCGCATCGGCTTCGCTCCGTCTTTTTCCAACCAGACCGGCGCACCCAGCGGTGTGAAACGTGGATCAACTGCCAGACTGCGTAGGGTGGTCACAGAACGGTTCATTGCCCCCAGCGGGCCGGCAGAGGCGGGGATGCGACTTACCTCTCGGAAAAACACATACGAGGGGTTATGCATCAGGAGATCCTCGCCGGCGAGAGGGTTGCGCCGCACCCAGCGTTTGATCACTGCGGCGCTGACCTGATGAATATTGTAGATACCGCGACGGACCAATTCCGTGCCGATGGACCGGTATTCATGGCCGTTTGCACCACCGTAGCCGACACGGATCGACGACCCATCGGGCAGGCGAATTCGCCCAGATCCCTGAATTTGCAGAAAAAACAGCTCTACCGGATCGTCGACCCAGGCGATTTCCAATCCGCGCCCCTCCATCACGCCGCTTGTCAGCATCTCACGTCGTGTCAGCCATTGGCTGATCTTGCGCGCCTCCGGTGGCTGGCGATAAACCGGGTACCGGTAACGCGAGCTGGGCCGGCGCGCACCCGAGAGTTCGGGTTCAAAATAGCCGGTGAACAGCGCTGGCGCGCCGTCTTCAATCAGGACGGGGCGGAAGAACAGCTGGAAGAAGCCGCGCGCGGCCTTAGGGTCTTGTTCGTTGGCCAACGCACAGAGCGCACGCCAGTCGGGATCATTCAGATCCCGGCAGGTCTGTAGAAATGCACCCAGCGCCGCTTTGTGATCATCCTCTGCCCAGCCCTCCAGCTGAGCGAAGGACAGCATGGTGTAGCTGGTTTCCGCCTGTCCGCCCTGCGGAAACAAATATGCGCCAGCTCCAAGAGCCAGCGCACAGAGTGCCCGCCGGAGCCCACGCATCATGCGTCCGTAGCGACCAGATGCCAGTTCGGGTCCGCGCTGCCCATGGTGCGGCCAAAGACCCAAGTATCTTTTTGGCGTTTCACGGCCTTGGGATCACCCTCAACAATATCCCCGCCACGATCACGTACAACCGAAGTCAACTCAGCAACAAACCGCATCGTGATCTGTGCATCGCCAGTCGCCGGATCAAAGCTGGTGTCGGTCAATGTGGTCTCGCGGACACCGATAAATTCCGCCTCAATCGTCAGCCCCTGATCTTCGCGATGAGCCACCGCAGTGACAAAGCTGTCAAAGACGTCGGGCGCGAGGAAAGCTTCAATATCATCCAGCTCGCCGCGTTCAAAAGCCATGAGGATCATCTCATATGCGCCACGAGCGCCCTGCACGAACTCGCGCACCTCGAAGGATGGTTCGGCCTTTTTCATCGCAGCAAGGTCGCTGGCCTGGGGGCTGTCCTCGGGGACGTAGTCAACGATATCGTGATCCGGCCCGCCTTCGATCACCTCAAGTTCGGGGCGTCGGTTCTGACGATCAGCCTGTGGCACGGCAGGTTTTTCAAACCCTTCACGGGTGCCCAATACGCTCTTCAGGCGCAGGATCAAAAACACGGCAATACCGGCCAAAACCAACAGCTGAATCACGGGCGACTCCATAACAACCTCTACGGTAGATGTTCATGCTTCGTTTGAAACTAAAGCGTTCAAACCTTATGTAGGTGACGGGTCGGCGCAAGTCCACCGTCCCGCGCAAGTTCTGAGGAAACCCAGCATGTATCTCTTTCTCGCCTTTCTGATGGTTCCGATCATTGAAATCGCACTTTTTATTCAAGTCGGTGGCGCGATCGGCCTCTGGCCAACGCTGGCCATCGTGGTGCTGACAGCCGTGTTGGGAACCTGGCTGGTTCGAACACAGGGGCGGTTGGCCCTCGGCCAGCTTCGTGCCTCTTTCGAGCAGCTGAACGACCCCACCGAGCCGCTGGCGCATGGCGCCATGATCCTGGTGGCCGGTGCCCTGCTGCTTACGCCCGGGTTTTTCACAGACGCGGTTGGCTTCGCCCTTCTGGTCCCGCAGATACGTATTGCCGTCTATCGCTACCTCCGCTCAAAAGTGACGGTGGCCCGGTTCCAGATGGGCCCTGGCAGCATGCACGGCCGCAGCTATCCGAGCGACAATTCCCCTAAACCGCAGGGCGATATCATTGATGCAGACTATGAAGACGTCAGCAAGGATCGACCGCGAAAAGGCCCCTCCGGCTGGGTTGATAGGCAAGGCTAGGCGGGTGGCGCGACACCCCCGTTGAGGTACCGCCGCCAAGCTGATAAGCACTGGCAAAACATAGTTTAGGAGTAGCTTCATGGCCGAAAACGGCGCAACAGAAGGCGTGCAGCAGCCGCAAGTCCAGATGAATATCCTGGGCCAGTTCATCCGTGATATGTCGTTCGAAAACGTCATGGCACAAAAAGGCGTTGGCGCTGACGTGCAGCCCGATGTCAGCGTGCAGGTTGCCCTTGATGCAAAGAAGCGTCAGGCGGAAAACCAGTATGAGGTGATGACCAAACTGAACATCGAGTCCAAGGACAAAGAAGGCAATGTCGTTCTCTTCGTTCTGGAACTGGAATATGTCGGGATTTTCAACATCTCCGGCATTCCCGAAGATCAGCTGCACCCGTTCCTGCTGATCGAATGCCCGCGTATGCTCTTCCCGTTCCTGCGTCGCATCGTGTCCGACGTCACCCGCGACGGTGGTTTCCCGCCGCTGAACCTCGACAATATCGATTTCGTCGCGATCTATCGCAACGAACTGGCGCGTCGTCAGCAGGCCGAGGCCGCAGAACAGCCGCAGCAATAAGAGCTCGCCAAATTCGAATATGAAAAACGCCGCTGTTTTCAGCGGCGTTTTTGCATTCTGGGCCTGAGGTCAGGGATCAGCTACCGGCGTCGTTCCACAGGGCGTCATCCCCCATTTTTGCAACAAACTTGGCATGCGCTTCCTGTTCCTGCTCTGTCAGCCGCGACGGCAGCGGGGAGGGCCGGGCGGTCGGGCGCCAGTCATCTGTCACCGTCGCCCCGCTGCTGGCCTTGTCATTGGAAGTTGAAAGGCCAAAATCAGGCTGCCGCCCCCCGATCAGTTCCAGATAGACATCGGCCAGGATTTCGGAATCGAGCAACGCGCCGTGCAATGTTCGATTGCTGTTGTCGATATTGAAGCGGCGGCAGAGCGCATCCAGCGTCGCCGGCGAGCCAGGAAAACGTTTACGGGCAATCGCCAGCGTATCAACCGCCTGATCCATCGGTAGCTTTGGCAGCCCCATCCAATCCAGCTCCGCATTGAGGAACTTCATGTCGAAGGCCGCATTGTGGATCACCATTTTGGAATCCCGGACAAAATCCAGAAATTTCTGGCCCACTTTCGCGAACACTGGCTTGTCGCGCAGGGTGACAGCACCCGGGCCGGGCTGCTGTGGCGGCTCCAGAAGATCCGGCCCGATGCCGTGCACCTTGAACGCATCCTGCGGCATGGAGCGTTGAGGGTTGATATAAACGTGAAATGTCTCGCCCGTTGGCATGTGATTGAGCAGTTCAACCGCACCGATCTCGACAATCCGGTCGCCAGAAAACGGGTCAAAGCCGGTGGTTTCCGTATCAAGAACAATTTCACGCATCTGCTATCAGCCTTCTAATCTGTGCGAGGATGGTCCGTACCTGAGCCTGGGCATGGTCCGGGGTGTCGGTCTCGATCAGATAATCGGCCCGCGCTTTCTTCTCCTCTATCGGCATCTGTTTCTGCAGGATTTGTTCAAATTGCTCAACTGTCATCGTCCCGCGCGCAAGGACCCGCTGGCGCTGTGTCTCAGCATCGATCCAGACGCAGGCGACGGCATCCATTCCTGTGTCGCCACCGGTTTCAAACAGCAGTGGGATATCAAACACCAGAACATCATGCGGCGACGACGTTCTGAAACCCTCGCGGTCAGCAGCGACAAGTGGGTGTACGATGGTTTCAATTCGGGGCAGGGCGCGACTATCGTCGGCGATGATTTCGCGCAGGCGCCCCCGGTCAACCCGGCCTTCTATAACGGCCGTGGGCCACGCGTTCCCAATGGGGGCGACCGCCGCACCACCTACATCATAAAGACGGTGAACTGCAGCATCCGCGTCCCAAACCGCACAACTCTCGTCGGCAAAGATCTGCGCGGTTGCGCTTTTCCCCATCCCGATAGACCCGGTTAGTCCTAACGCATAACTCATGCCAATGCGGCCTCCCGCGTAGCGGCGTCAACCTCGGGCCGCTTGCCAAACCAACGTTCAAATCCCGGTACCGCCTGATGCAACAGCATTCCCAGACCATCAACGGTGGTACAGCCAATATCCTCGGCCCATTGCAGCATTTCCGTTTTCAGCGGTGTGTAGACCAGATCTGTCACAACAGTGCTGGAGCGCAGCCCATCCAGGGGCACACGCAGACGCGGCTTTCCAACCATTCCAAGAGAGGTCGTATTCACCAGAAGAGCAGCCTGTTCGATGACATTGCCAACCTGCACCCAGTCGACCACCTGAATGCGGGAGCCAAATTCGCTGCGGAACTGATCCGCCCGTTCCCGCGTCCGATTGCTCAGCAGAATCTCAGGCACGCCTGCCTCAAGCAGGGAGGCGATCACCGCGCGACTGGCGCCGCCGGCCCCAAATACAACGGCCGGACCTGCGGCAGGATCCCAGTCCGGCGCCGCCTGGTGCAGATTGGTGATAAACCCGTAACCATCTGTATTATCAGCAAGAATTGAGCCGTCAGGACGGAAGATCAGCGTATTGGCAGCCCCAATCAATGTCGCACGATCCGTCACCTGATCGGCGATCTCCATGATCTGTTCCTTGTGCGGGATGGTGATGTTTGCGCCGACAAAGCCCATCTTGGGTAAACTGCGGACAACCTCCTCCAACTGACCGGATTCGACATGCAGCGGTATATAATGACCAGCAATGCCATAGGTCCGGAGCCAATGGCCGTGCACCAAAGGTGATCGCGAATGTGCAACGGGGCTACCGATCACGCCAGCCAGCGGAATCCGAGTATCATTCATTGTTCTATCACTCCCTGAAGGGCCAGATAGTTCAGAAGCTCCAACAACGGTAATCCAAGCACGTTGAAATAGTCTCCCTCGATGGCGCTAAACAATCGAACCCCTTCTTCCTCCAGCTTATATCCGCCAACGGCATGCTGAATACTGTCCCAGTTTCGCGCAACATAACTGCGCAGATATGCATCCGAACTGGACCGCATCCTAAGCCGCACCTGGCCGATATGCCGCCACAGCGGCTCATTGTCGCGATAGATGACCGCAGCGGACAATAACATATGTCGCTTACCGCGCATCATTTTCAGCTGAGCAAAGGCGTCATCCGAATCTTTTGGTTTTGATAACAATTTTCCATCAAACTCGAGGACCTGATCACAGCCCAACACCAGGGCACCGGGGAACTTGGCGCTGACCTTGCGCGCCTTCGCCTCTGCCAGCGTATCGGAGATATCACGCGGCGTGGCCTCCTCAGCCAGAAGCGCCGCCTTGATCGCCGCTTCGTCGATACGGGCCGCGGCGACCTTAAACGGAACGCCAGCCTGCCGCAGCAGCTGGGCGCGTATCTGCGATCCGGAAGCCAGAACGATGTGGGTAGACATGTGGAAAACCCCGTGGGCAAGAGTGTGATGAGCTTAGGGTGGTTTGTATGAAATTTCGGCCATTTCGCAAGCCGTGGAGAACCTCAAAATCCCCATTTGCTTGCCGGCAGATTCGCCCTGAGAGGATAGGGATAACTTAGAAATCGTGGATATCTCAGTTGCTCCGATTTCACCCCAAGTTTATCCCCACATCCAAACCCCAAAGTGAACGTGATATTTCTCATGTTTTTATAGCCTGCCGGCAAGGGGCATCATGTCGCTGGGGGTAAAGCTGGTAAGTTATCCCAGGCGGGGATAAGCCGGTGGACGAGTCAGTTATCCACCGTTTTTAGGGTGCACTACTAAAACATCATCCTTTTAAAATACTTATATTTTAAGGGGAGAGAGGGAACCGAGAGGCCAGCCATGGATCTGAGCGATCTGCTCTTTGAAATTTACCCCTACGCCAAATCTCTGCACATCATGGCAGTGATCAGCTGGATGGCAGGACTGTTCTACCTCCCGAGGCTTTTCGTCTATCACGTGGAGCAGGCACAGAAGGTGCCGGACAGCCTTCCTATTTTTGTCATGATGGAAGAGAAGTTGCTCCGCATCATCATGAGGCCCGCTATGTACGTCAGCTGGGCTGCAGGGGTGTTAATGGTGCTGACGCCGGGGTTGGTCGACTGGAGTAGTCTTTGGCCCTGGACGAAGGGCCTGAGCGTTCTGGGGATGACCTGGTTTCACCACTGGCTGCTGCTCCGTCACCGTGACTTCGCAAATGGGAAGAACACCCGCAGTGGTCGCAGCTATAGAATGATGAACGAAGTCCCGACACTGCTGATGGTGGTCATCGTCATATCGGTCATTTTCAAGTTCTGAGCGGGGATTTGACTCAGCAGGGTGGACCCCTTATGTATGCGGCTAACGGGCCCGTCCGGGCACTCGTGTCTTCCTTATACCTATGACACCGCTCCCCAGATCTCAGGGGAGAACAAAGGCCGTATATATATGACCGTTCAATCCCTGAACCTTTCCGATCTTAAGGCCAAGAGCCCTAAGGACCTTCTGTCCATGGCCGAAGAGCTGGAGATCGAAAACGCCTCCACCATGCGCAAGGGTGAGATGATGTTCCAGATTCTCCGCGAACGCGCGGATGAGGGCTGGGAAATTGCCGGCGATGGTGTGCTTGAGGTTCTTCAAGATGGATTCGGGTTCCTGCGCTCGCCTGAGGCCAACTATCTGCCGGGTCCCGACGATATCTATGTTTCGCCCGATATGATCCGGCAATATGCGTTGCGGACCGGTGATACGGTTGACGGTCAGATCAAATCACCGCTGGAAAACGAACGGTATTTTGCGCTGACAAATGTCACCAAAATCAACTTCGAAGAACCGGAGAAGGCCCGTCACAAGATCGCTTTCGACAACCTGACACCGCTTTATCCTGATGAGCGCCTGAAGATGGAGATCGAAGATCCGACCATCAAAGATCGCTCTGCCCGCGTGATCGATTTGGTCTCCCCGATTGGTAAAGGCCAGCGATCCCTGATCGTGGCGCCACCGCGGACCGGTAAGACAGTTATTCTCCAGAACATCGCGCATTCCATCGCGAAGAATCACCCCGAATGCTATCTGATCGTTCTCCTGATCGACGAACGTCCGGAAGAGGTCACCGATATGCAGCGCTCGGTCAAGGGTGAGGTCGTGTCCTCCACCTTCGACGAACCTGCTACCCGCCACGTTGCGGTGTCCGAAATGGTGATCGAGAAGGCCAAGCGTTTGGTGGAGCATAAACGAGATGTTGTTATTCTTCTCGACTCGATCACAAGACTTGGTAGGGCGTTCAACACAGTGGTGCCATCTTCTGGTAAAGTCTTGACTGGTGGTGTTGATGCAAACGCGCTGCAACGTCCCAAACGATTCTTTGGTGCGGCCCGAAATATCGAAGAAGGCGGCTCTTTGACGATCATCGCGACGGCTCTCATCGACACCGGTAGTCGGATGGACGAGGTGATCTTTGAAGAATTCAAAGGGACCGGTAACTCTGAAATCGTCCTGGATCGTAAGATCGCAGACAAACGCGTGTTCCCAGCGATCGATATTCTCAAATCCGGTACACGGAAAGAGGATCTGCTCGTCGACAAAGGCGATCTCGCCAAGACATTTGTGTTACGCCGGATTCTGAACCCAATGGGTACCACCGACGCGATTGAATTCCTTTTGTCTAAGTTGAAGCAAACAAAGACAAATTCTGAGTTCTTCGACTCAATGAACACCTAGTAGACTGGCCGGCACGAAAGGAAGGTCACCTGATGGACACGATCTTTGCGCTGGCCTCCGCCCAAGGGAAGGCCGGCGTTTCGGTTATACGCCTCTCTGGCCCAAAGGCTACCAGCACCGCTTCTGTTATCAGTGGCGGTGCTTTGCCCTGTCCTGGTCGGGCGTTGCGCGTTCTGTCTGATCGCAGCAAGGCGCGTATCGACGAAGCCTTGGTGCTCACTTTCGCCGGCCCGAATAGCTTCACTGGTGAGGATACCGTTGAATTTCAGGTCCATGGCAGCACATCGGTTGTCAGCGCCATGCTTGATCTATTGGGTCAGTTTAAAGATGTGCGGCTGGCAGACCCAGGTGAGTTTACCCGCCGTGCGCTTGAAAATGGTAAGCTGGACCTCTCCCAGGTTGAGGCATTGGCGGATTTGATCGATGCAGAGACCGAGGCGCAGCGGGTACAGGCGCAAGCCGTGCTCGCCGGCGGGCTTTCTGACTTGGCTGAGCGCTGGCGAAAAGACCTTATTCGCGCTGCATCCCTGATTGAGGTAACAATCGATTTCGCCGATGAAGATGTTCCCGTAGATGTCACTGAGGAAGTCAAAGAGCTTTTGGCCGGCGTGACAGCGGATTTGGAACCTCAAATTTCTGGCGTACAGATGGCTGAACGGATTCGCAGCGGGTTTGAGGTTGCAATCATCGGCGCGCCAAACGTTGGCAAGTCAACACTACTCAACGCTCTGGCCGGCCGAGAGGCTGCTATCACATCGGAATATGCCGGGACGACCCGGGACGTGATCGAGGTAAGGATGGATTTGGCGGGTCTACCTGTCACTCTTCTTGATACCGCTGGCCTGCGCGAGACTGACGATTATGTCGAAGGGATCGGCATCAAAATAGCGAAGAAACGGGCAGAGGCGGCAGACCTTCGCGTGTTTTTGACCAAGGATCGACATGCAATTGATATCGATATCCTTGAGGATGATATTGTTGTTACCCCAAAGGCGGATCTGATCAACAATGGTGCTTCTGAAAAAGCGGTTTCCGGACAAACGGGGCAGGGCATAGACGTGCTGATCGCGGATATCACCAAAGCGCTGAAAAATCGTGCTGGTAAAGCAGGTATTGCGACGCGTGCACGGCATCGAGAGACAATGAAGACGGCATATGACCGCCTGAAAGCCGCGCAAGATGTTCTAAAATACGGCCCAGAGTTTTATGATGTTGCTGCTGAAGATCTGCGTTCGGCCATTCGCGCCCTGGAGATGCTGGTTGGCCGTGTAGGGGTAGAGAACCTGTTGGATGAAATCTTCTCCAGTTTTTGCTTGGGAAAGTAAGGAGTGTTTCACGTGAAACATCCAGATTACGACGTCATCGTTGTTGGTGGTGGTCATGCCGGGACAGAGGCAGCCCATGCGGCCGCCCGGATGGGTGTCAAGACAGCTCTTGTCACTCTTACGAAGGAGGGCATTGGCGTGATGTCGTGCAATCCCGCAATTGGCGGATTGGGTAAGGGGCATCTGGTTCGAGAGATTGACGCACTCGATGGCGTTATGGGGCGTGTCGCTGATAAAGCCGGCATACAATTCCGCCTCCTCAATAGACGCAAAGGGCCGGCTGTGCAGGGCCCAAGGGCGCAGTCAGATCGGAGGATCTATCGTCGTGAGATGTTGGCTGAGACAGAAGCCCGGCCTAACCTCGATATTATCCCAGGCGAAGTCACCGATTTTCTTATGACTGGCAACAAAGTCAATGGCGTGTGTCTGGCTGACGAAAGCCAGATCAAAAGTCACGCCGTCATTCTGACATCCGGAACCTTCCTGAGGGGCGTTATTCACATCGGTGATGTGACTAAGCCGGGCGGCCGTATGGGAGATAAGCCTTCAATCCGACTTGCAGAGAGGCTCGACAGTTTCGATTTACGACTTGGTAGGTTGAAAACAGGAACGCCACCTCGATTGGATGGCCGTACCATCTCATGGGAAAAGCTGGAGGGTCAGCCCGGAGATGATGATCCTACATTCTTCAGTTTCTTGACAACATCTACATCGGCATCTCAAGTGGTCTGTGGGATTACACATACCAACACGCAGACACATGATATTATTCGGGACAATCTCGGAAAATCGGCCATGTATGGCGGGCACATCGACGGTGTCGGTCCGCGCTATTGCCCGTCAATTGAAGATAAAGTGGTGCGGTTTGCTGACAAAGAAAGTCATCAAATTTTCCTCGAACCGGAGGGTGCAGATGACCATACCGTCTATCCTAATGGCATTTCGACAAGTCTGCCACTAGACATCCAAGAAAGTTATGTTCGCTCCATTTTTGGTTTGGAAGACGCCGTGATCTTGCAGCCAGGGTATGCAATTGAGTATGACTATGTGGATCCGCGCGCTTTGGGATTAGATCTGGCCCTAAAGTCGCATCAGGGTCTATATCTTGCGGGGCAAATTAATGGTACCACAGGATATGAGGAGGCTGCGGCACAGGGGCTCGTAGCAGGATTGAATGCAGCACGGTATTCAAAAGAGATGGAACCGGTCACGTTTAGTCGCTCCGACAGCTATATTGGCGTGATGATCGATGATCTCACAACAAATGGGGTGACGGAGCCTTATCGGATGTTCACGTCTCGGGCTGAATTCAGGCTGTCTCTGCGTGCCGACAATGCTGATCAGCGGTTGACCGGTATCGGACTAGATCTGGGGTGTGTCGGTGAGACGCGTCGTGAGTTCTTTTCCCAAAAAATGGAAAAACTTGAAGCGGCCCGATCCCAAATGGACAGCCGACGGTTCACCCCAAAGGAGATCAATGAAGCTGGTATCACGGTAAATCAGGACGGAAACCGACGGACGGCGACCGACGTATTGGCATTTCCTGATGTGGTGTTCGAAGATATCTTGCGCCTGCTACCCGATCTTGGAACCTGCGAAGACCCTATTCGTCGTCAAATCGAGCGAGATGCCCTGTATGCGAACTACATCATTCGCCAGAAACGAGAGATCGAAGCGCTGAAACGAGACGAGGGGTATCGTATCCCATTTGACTTTTCCTACGATTTTGAGGGCTTGTCGAACGAGCTGCGTGGAAAACTGGAAAAATCCAGACCTGAAACCCTGGCTCAAGCGGGGAGGGTCGATGGAATGACACCAGCGGCGCTGGCACTAATCCTGGCAAGGCTACGCCGAGGCGATACCACGAGCCATGGGAAGACTGCATAAATGGGTGAGATCAATATCGGACAGTCATATGTTTCACGTGAAACATATGAGCGACTTAAGCACTATGAATCTCTTGTTAAAAAGTGGTCTCCGAAAATCAACCTTATCGCCAAGTCCACATTGGCCGACGTATGGGATCGCCACATCGTAGATTCGGTGCAGATTTGCCAAGGGATTGATTTTCCGCGGTCCTGGCTTGATATCGGGAGTGGCGGTGGCTTTCCAGGTGTTGTTGTCGCGATTCTGGCCGCGGAGCGAGTACCAGATTGCGCAGTTACTCTGATCGAAAGTGATCAGCGAAAGTGCGCATTTCTCCGTACGGCTATTCGTGAATGCGGCGTGAAGGCAACGGTGGTATCTGAGCGCATCGAAAAGGTGCCGCCGATGGCGGTTGATGTCATCTCAGCACGTGCACTGGCCGATCTTTCGACGCTGCTTGGCTTTGTCGAACGTCATCTCCACCCGGAGGGAATCGCGCTTTTTTCCAAGGGACTACAATGGAAAAAAGAAGTGGATAACGCGCGGAGCCAATGGCAATTTGACCTGAAATCCACTAAGAGTTGGACTGAACCCGACGCGGTTGTTTTGGAAATCAGGGGAGTGACGCGTGTCTGATTTGTCCCGGCCGGCTGGGCCTCGAATTATAGCAGTGGCCAATCAAAAGGGTGGGGTCGGCAAGACAACAACCGCAATCAACTTAGCGGCAGCTTTGGTTGAGGCTGGATATCGGGTCCTTGTTGTCGACCTGGATCCGCAAGGCAACGCCTCAACCGGTCTTGGAATCGAAGCGACAGATCGCACCCGCACAACATATGATCTTCTTGTAGATGATGTTGCGTTGAATGACGTCATTCGGGAGACGGAGATTGAAGATCTTTGCATTATCCCGGCGACGGTTGATCTGAGTTCGGCTGATATAGAGCTTTTTACAAATGAAAAGCGCAGCTTTCTATTGCATGATGCGTTACGTCAGCCGGCGATGGATGATTATGATTGGGACTATGTCCTGATCGATTGCCCTCCATCTTTGAACCTACTGACCGTCAACGCGATGGTTGCGTCCCATTCTGTGCTGGTCCCATTGCAAAGTGAATTTTTCGCACTCGAGGGGGTCTCACAACTGATGCTTACAATCCGCGAGGTGCGTCAGACAGCAAACCCGAACCTTCGGATCGAGGGGATTGTGCTGACGATGTACGACCGGCGGAATAACTTGTCTCAGCAGGTAGAGCAGGACGCCCGTGGGCATCTGGGTGAATTGGTCTTTGAAACGAAGATTCCTCGGAATGTGCGTGTCAGCGAGGCGCCGTCGTATGCGTTGCCGGTGTTGAACTACGACACGAACTCGCTAGGGGCGAATGCGTATCGCGCCCTTGCAGAAGAACTGATTGCGAGACATCAGAAACTCGCAGCCTAACCACAGCTGGAGGCGCAGTAATGTCAGAAAAGAAAAACAAACCCAGAGGATTGGGAAGAGGCTTGTCAGCTCTAATGGCGGATGTGAACCCGGAACCTGTTAGCACAGAAAAACAGGCAGTCAGAAGCACCGAAGTCATGGTGCCAATCGAGAAAGTTATCGCGAACCCGGATCAGCCGCGTCGCCAGTTTTTGCAGGAAGATCTGGATGACCTGACCGCGTCGATCCGGGAGAAAGGGGTTCTTCAGCCCCTTATCGTGCGACCGCGTCCCGGTGGACAGTATGAGATTGTTGCCGGCGAACGCCGCTGGCGTGCTGCGCAAGGCGCAAAACTGCACGAAGTGCCGGTCATTATTCGGGACTATTCCGATGTCGAGATGATGGAAGTTGCCATCATCGAGAATATTCAACGCTCTGACCTCAACGCGATGGAAGAGGCGCAGAGTTACAAGCAGCTGATGGACAAATTCGGCCATACGCAAGAGAAAATGGCAGAAGCGCTTGGTAAGAGCCGGAGCCATATCGCGAATCTGGTCAGGCTGCTTCATCTACCGGATGACGTACAGTCTTTGGTTCAAGAACGTCGTCTCTCAGCGGGTCATGCCCGTGCTCTTATCACTTCTGACAATGCGTCAGATTTGGCGAAGAAGATCGTTAAAGGTGGTCTGTCAGTACGTGCGACTGAGGCATTGGTGAAAAAGGATGCCGCCGGCCTGCAAGTTGCAACAGCGCGTTCGGCAAAGAAAACAGCCGAGAAAGATGCGGATACGCGCGCCTTGGAAGCAGATCTCTCAGCTGCGCTGCGTATGAAAGTGACGATTGATCATCGTGCTGGTGGTGAAAGTGGCGTTCTTTCGGTCAGCTACGCATCTCTGGATGAGTTGGATGATCTTTGCGGGCGTCTTAGCCGTTAGGGCGTGACCAGATAAATATCATCACGGCACCAAGTGTGATGGCCTGAATGATCAGGACGTGGCTTGGTGCCGAGAAAATAACTGACAAACCGAATACGGCGGCAACTGAAATGGTTGCCGCCTTTTTTGCGGCGGGTCGAATGGCGCCTCGTTCCTGCCAATCCTGGATCATAGGGCCAAATAGTTGATGGTTTATGATCCACTCGTGCAGCCGCTCGGAAGAATTCGCAAAGAAAAAGCTGGCGAGCAGCAAAAACGGAACGGTGGGTAAGAGAGGAAGGACGACACCGACAAGCGCCAATCCAACACACAGAAGCCCAAGCGCAGCGTAGAGAAGACGCATAAGCTACTCCACTAGAAGATCGCGGAGGACGGCATTTAGGACCGCGCGGCCGGCGTCAGTTGCCTGAATACGATTTTCCGAGAGCTCTAACATTCCAATTTCGCAGAGGTTGGAGATCCGCTCGGAAGAGAGAGCATGACCGGACAAGGCACGGAACCGATCTAAATCGAGCCCCTCGACCAATCGCATCCCCATCATAAGGTATTCAGCACTCGCATCTTCAGGAGCAAGCGGCGTTCGCGAAGACTCCCCGGTTTGGCGTTCTGCAGCTGCCAGCCAGGCTCCAGGTTGCAGATAGGTTTCCGTGGCGTACCGGATACCGTCCAGAGTCAGGCGCCCATGGGCGCCTGGCCCAATACCAAGGTAATCGCCATAGCGCCAATAGATCAGATTGTGCCGCGACTCTGCGCCGGGGCGCGCGTGGTTGGAGACCTCATAGGCGGGCAGACCATGCTTGTCGCAGATGTCCTGGGTGGCGAGATACATATCAGCGGCGTTGTCGTCGGTAGGAAGATCGCGCAACTTGCCCCGCGCGTATCGATCGCCGAACGCGGTGCCTTCTTCAATGGTCAATTGATAAAGGGACAGGTGGTCAATCGTCATGGACAAGGCTTGGTCGAGTTCCTGTTGCCAGCCGGCCAGTGTCTGACCCTGACGCGCATAGATCAGGTCGAAACTGACTCTGTCAAAGCAGTTCCGAGCCACATCAAAGGCCTTTTGTGCCTCAGAAACACTGTGCATCCGCCCAAGACGGCGCAGGTCATTGTCGTTAAGCGCCTGAATACCCATAGAAATTCGGTTGACGCCAGCATCCCGGTATCCCGTAAAGCGACCAGCCTCGACTGAGGTTGGGTTTGCTTCAAGAGAGATCTCTATGTCATTGGAAAAAGGCCATATTTCCCGAGCAGTCTCAACAATTGTGGCCACAGTATCGGGATGCATCAGGGACGGTGTCCCACCCCCGAAAAAAATCGTATTCAGAACGCGTCCCGATAGAGACGGGGCCGCTCGCAGCATGTCCGCTCGATAGGCTGCAGCCCACCTGTTTTGGTCGATCTGCGCGGTGACATGACTGTTGAAATCGCAATAGGGGCATTTGGCCTGACAGAAGGGCCAATGCACATAGAGACCAAACCCCCCGTTGCGCCAATCATCCACCGAAACACGCCTCGACAAATTTTGCGACGGCCTGACCGCGATGGCTGATCTTGTTTTTGGCCCAACGATCCATTTCGGCACAGGTCAGATCATGTCCATCTGGCTGGAACATTGGATCATAGCCAAACCCATCCTTACCGCGAATAGGCCAAACCAGTTGGCCGGGCATCACGCCTTCGAACACCTCATCATGACCATCGGGCCAGGCGAGAACAAGCGTGCAGCGAAATTGGGCAAGCCGGGGGTAGGCTGCCCCTTTGGCTTCCAGTTCATTATGGGCGCGGGTCATGGCCATCATGAAATCGCGGCCATCACCGGTTTCTGCCCAGTCAGCGGTGTAAACGCCGGGGGCGCCATCTAGTGCATCAATGGTGATTCCGGAGTCATCGGAGAGAGCCGGTAAACCAGTCGCCTTGGCGGCGGCATGGGCCTTGATCCGGGCATTCCCGACAAATGTATCTTCGGTTTCGGCGGGTTCAGGAAGTTCCATCTCGCCGGCACCAACGACACTCACGCCAAAGGGTTGGAGGAGATGTTTCATCTCCTCCAGCTTGCCTTTGTTATGGGTGGCGACCAGCAGCCGGTCGCCGGCAAATTTGCGGGTCATGCGCAGGCTGCCTTCTGCAGTTCTGCCAGTTCGGCGGTGCCCTTGGTTGCGAGATCCATCAGCGTGTCCATCTGCTCGCGGCTGAACATAGATCCTTCTGCGGACATCTGCACTTCGATGAGCTGGCCAGAACCTGTCATGATGAAGTTGCCATCGACGCCGGCCTCTGAATCTTCCGGGTAATCGAGGTCCAACACCGGCTGACCTGCGTAGATACCGCAGGAAACTGCGGCAACGGGATCAACGAGGGGATCAATCTTGACCTCACCGGTTTTCATCAGCTTGTTCACCGCAAGACGTAGGGCAACCCAGCCGCCGGTGATGGAGGCGCAGCGGGTGCCGCCGTCGGCCTGCAGCACATCACAGTCGATGCTGATCTGCCGCTCGCCGAGTGCAACGCGGTCGACGCCGGCGCGCAGTGCGCGTCCGATCAGGCGCTGAATTTCGACGGTGCGGCCGCCCTGTTTGCCCATCGCGGCTTCGCGGCGCATACGGGTGTTGGTCGCGCGGGGCAGCATGCCGTATTCAGCGGTTACCCAACCTAGACCTGAGCCTTTGATAAACGGCGGCACACGATCCTCAATGGTGGCGGTGCAGAGCACATGGGTATCCCCCATTTTGATCAGGCAGGATCCCTCAGCGTGTTTGGTGAAACCGGTTTCGATGGAAACGGCGCGCATTTGGTTCAGATCTCGTCCGGAGGGTCGCATGGGTCATCCTTTGTTTGGTTACCCATCGGGATAGCGTCCGCAGGGTCGGCGATGCAAGCATGATTGACCTTTTGGTGCTGCGCTCTTTAATGACAACTGTAGGACAGGGAGCCAAGGCTTGCGGAACTTCGGCAGTGACCACACATAGAATGCGATGAACAGCAGCACCGACATATTGAAGGATATGAATGACCGGTCACGGGATGTGTTCCGTGCGGTCGTGGAATCCTATCTGGAGACGGGAGATCCCGTCGGCAGCCGTACTCTGACGCGATCGCTGAATGAGAAGGTGAGCGCTGCGACTGTGCGCAACGTGATGCAGGATCTGGAGCATCTTGGATTGTTGAACAGTCCGCACACCAGCGCCGGTCGGGTTCCCACGCAGGTCGGATTGCGGATGTTTGTAGATGGTCTGCTTGAAGTTGGGGATTTGAACACCCAGGACCGCCAGAAAATTGATGAAACCATGGGCGAGACTGCTGGCGGTGGGGCTGCGGGTCTGGCCGGTATGCTGGATCGTGTCGGATCGGCCCTGTCGGGGGTGACACAGGGGGCCTCCTTGGTGCTGACCCCGAAACATGAAGCCGAAATTCGCCATATTGAGTTTGTCACACTGGCCCATGATCGTGCGCTGGTCGTTCTGGTGTTTTCAGATGGTCACGTGGAAAACCGCCTGTTTACGCCGCCGCCCGGGCAGACGCCCAGTTCAATGCGGGAGGCGGCGAATTTCCTCAATGCGCTGATCGAGGGACGCACATTAGGGGACGTACGCGGTGCCATTCAGGAAGAGATCAAGGCCCGGCAGCAGCAGATCGATGTTCTGGCCCGTGAAATGATCGAAAGCGGTTTGGCCGCTTGGGAAGATGACGGCAGCGACTCTGCGCGGCTGATCGTGCGTGGCCGGGCGAATCTCCTGTCGGACGGAGGGGCTGCGGAGGAGTTGGACCGGATCCGGAACCTGTTTGATGACCTGGAACGCAAACGCGATATCGAAGAGTTTCTTCAGCTGACCGAAGATGGCGAAGGTGTGCGCATTTTTATCGGTTCGGAGAACAAACTTTTTTCACTTTCGGGTTCCTCTTTGGTGGTCTCTCCCTATATGAACGCGGATCGAAAGATCATTGGTGCGGTGGGCGTGATTGGCCCGACCCGCCTGAATTACGGCCGGATCGTGCCGATTGTGGACTATACGGCGCAACTGGTCGGGAAGCTGCTTTCCGACCGGAGTTAGAGGTGAAATATGGCAGAGCCCAAGAACGACGATTTTTTGGACGACATCACAGAAGCCGAAGCAGAGGAGCTCTCTGCGCAGACTGAAGAATTTGATGATGCAGCGCTGGAGCTGGACAGCCTGCGGGCTGAACGGGATGAGCTGAAAGATCGGTTCATGCGGGCCCTGGCGGATGCGGAAAACGCACGTAAGCGTGGCGACAAAGCGCGCCGTGAAGCTGAGCAATATGGCGGCTCCAAGCTGGCGCGGGACATGTTGCCGGTTTACGACAATATGAAACGTGCGATCGAAGCTGCCAGCGATGAACAGCGCGAAGTTTCCGCCGCTTTGATTGAAGGCGTGGAACTGACCATGCGCGCGCTGCTTGGTGTGTTTGAAAAGCACGGTATGCAGGTGATCGCGCCGGAAGTTGGTGAAAAGTTTGATCCGCAGGTGCATGAGGCGATGTTCGAGGCCCCGGTGCCAGGTACCAAAGCCGGCGATATCATTCAGGTTTCTGCCGAGGGCTTCATGCTGCACGACCGCCTGCTGCGCCCGGCGCAGGTTGGTGTTTCCTCGACGCCGGCGAGCTGAACTGCAGCAGTGACGGGCCTTGTGGCCCGTGCCTGCGGCGCGAGTATTTTTGGAAAGATGACAAGCGGCCCCGTGGTGATCCATGGAGGCCGCTTTTCTGTATCAGCTCCCGGCTTCTTTCAGGCGATAAAGCGCTTCCAGTGCTTCCCGTGGTGAGAGATCATCAGGGTGGATGTCGTCCAGGAGCATTTCGACTGGTGAGGGGCCGACCGGTGCTGCTGGTTGCGGCGGTGGGGCGGCAGCGAAGAGGGGAAGATCGTCGATCTGGATTTTGCCGGCGCCACTGCGGCTGCCCTCTTCCAGCATGTCCAGAACGTCCCGAGCCCGTGCAACAACCGATCCGGGCAGGCCGGCAAGCTGCGCGACCTGTACCCCGTAGGAGCGATCTGCCGCGCCTTTCTTGACCTCGTGCAGAAAGATGACTTCGCCTTCCCATTCCTTGACCGAAACGGTGGCATTATCGACGCCGGGCAGCTTGCCGGCGAGCTGGGTGAGTTCGTGGTAATGGGTCGCAAACAGCGCGCGGGCGCGATTGACCTCATGCAGATGTTCCAGCGTGGCCCAGGCGATCGACAGCCCGTCATAGGTCGCAGTACCGCGCCCGATTTCGTCGAGAATGACCAGTGCGCGATCATCTGCCTGATTGAGGATGGCCGCGGTTTCAACCATCTCAACCATGAAGGTCGAGCGCCCGCGTGCCAGATCGTCCGAGGCACCAACCCGGCTGAACAACTGGCTGATCAGTCCGATATGGGCGCTGTTCGCTGGCACGTAGCTCCCCATTTGGGCAAGGATGGCAATCAGGGCATTCTGGCGCAGAAAGGTTGATTTACCGGCCATGTTCGGACCGGTCAGCAGCCAGATGGCGGCCCCTGTATCGGCGGTGAGGTCACAGTCGTTGGCAACGAAGCTGCTGCCACCCTGTTGCCGCAGTGCCTGTTCCACAACGGGGTGTCGCCCCCCTGAAATACTGAACTCGCGCGAGCTGTCTACCGTTGGGCAGGACCAGTTTTCACCAAGAGCGAGATCGGCCAAGGCGGTGACCAGGTCAAGTTCTGCCAGTCCCCGCGCTGCTGCATTCAGCAAAGCCGCATTTGCCAGAATAGCGTCTGATAGCCTGGTATAGAGCCGCTTTTCAATCTCCAATGCCAGATTACCGGCATTCAGAATACGGGTCTCGATTTCGCTCAACTCAACCGTTGTGAACCGAACCTGATTGGCTGTTGTCTGGCGGTGAATATAGGTCTCCGACAGGGGGGCGGAGAGCATTTTCTCTGCATGGGTCGCGGTGGTCTCGATGAAGTAGCCGAGCACATTGTTGTGCTTGATTTTCAGCGAGTTGATGCCCGTGTGATCGGAGTATTTCTTTTGCAGCGCTGCAATGACGGAGCGACCTTCATCACGGAGTGTGCGGGCCTCGTCCAGCTCGCTGTCGTAGCCCTCTGCAATAAACCCGCCATCGCGGGCCAAGAGCGGCGGCTCTGCAATCAGCGCCGCATCAAGCAGGGGCAGCAGATCGTCAAATCCGGTCAGCCCGGAGAGCGCCTGTTGTAGAAGTGCCGGCATATCTGCCCTGTCACAGAGGTCCGAAATAGCTTCGGACTGGATCAGGGTGTTGCGTACCGCAGCGAGATCCCGAGGGCCGCCGCGATCCAGGGCAAGCCGGGACAGGGCCCGGTCCAGATCGGGTGTCTTGCGCAGAGCAGCGCGCAGAGATTGCGCGAGTTGCGTTTGCTCCACCACGAAGTCCAGCGCCGTCAACCGGGATCGGATCACATCGAGGTTGCGCGATGGGCTGGACAGCCGCTGTTCAAGAAGCCGACCGCCGGCGGGGGTTACGGTGCGATCCACCACCGCAAGCAGTGAGCCGCCGCGCCCGCCAGTCAGTGAGCGGGTGAGTTCTAGGCTACGACGGGTCGCAGCGTCGATCTGCACAACCCTGTCCTCGGCCTCTTGTTGTGGGGGCTGAAGCAGTGGCAGCTTACCCTTCTGTGTAATGTCGAGATAGTCGATGACCGCGCCCATGGCCGAAATCTCTGCCCGGTTGAAGGAGCCGTAAGATTCCAGTGTTGAGACTTTGAAGAGATCACAGATGCGTTTTTCAGCGGCGGTGCTGTCGAAGCTGGATTTCGCCAGAGGGGTCACCGGGATCTGGTGGTCCTCTGCAATGGCGCGCAGCTGGTCCAAGGCAGGGCCATCGGGGACGATCAACTCCGATGGCGCCAGCCGGGCCAGTTCAGGGGACACCCGGACGGACGCGACGGGCATCACATGGAACGCGCCTGTGGAAATATCTGCCCAGGCGAGGGCGGACTGATCGCGCATCTCGCAATAAGCGGTGAGGAAATTGTGACGGCGCGCCTCCAGCAGGGAATCTTCGGTGATGGTGCCGGGGGTGACCAGTCGCACGACATCCCGTTTCACAACCGATTTGGAGCCACGTTTCTTGGCTTCTGCCGGGCTTTCCAATTGTTCGCCAACGGCGACGCGAAACCCTTTGCGGATCAGGGTCAACAGATAGCCCTCGGCGGCATGGACCGGGACACCACACATCGGGATGTCGTTGCCATCGTGTTTGCCGCGTTTGGTCAGCGCGATGTCGAGGGCCTCTGCCGCGTTGACGGCATCGTCAAAGAACATCTCGTAGAAATCGCCCATGCGGTAGAACAAGAGGGCATCCGGGTACTGCGCCTTGATGTCGAGGTATTGGGCCATCATCGGCGTGACTGTGGACAAAGTTCGGCTCCGTAAAATGGGGGATTTCTTTGGCGCGACCTTACAAATCAGGCGACTGCGACGAAAGGTGAAAACGCAACTTCGTTGAGAAGAGGCGCGCGCTGGGCTATGACGCTTGGGACAGTGAGAGGACACCCTAAGCCAATGCCCAAAGCGAAGATTACCAACGAAGAGGCGCTTGCCTTCCATCTGGAACCGACCCCCGGCAAATGGGAGATCAACGCAACGGTCCCGATGACCACGCAGCGGGATCTGTCGCTGGCCTATTCCCCCGGTGTTGCGGTGCCCTGCGAGGCGATCGCGGAAAACCCGGAAACCGCTTATGACTATACAAACAAGGGCAATCTGGTTGCGGTCATCTCCAACGGGACTGCGGTTCTGGGGTTGGGCAATCTTGGGGCGCTGGGCTCCAAACCGGTGATGGAGGGCAAATCTGTCCTGTTCAAACGGTTTGCCGATGTGAATTCCATCGATATCGAGCTGGATACCGAAGACCCGGATGAGTTCATCAAGGCGGTGCGCCTGATGGGGCCAACGTTTGGCGGGATCAATCTTGAGGATATCAAGGCGCCGGAATGTTTTATCATTGAGCAGCGTCTGAAAGAAGAGATGGACATCCCGGTGTTCCACGATGACCAGCACGGTACGGCGGTGATCTGTGCGGCCGGTCTGATCAATGCGCTGCATATCTCCGGCAAGAAGATCGAGGATGTGAAAATCGTCCTCAACGGAGCCGGTGCCGCAGGTATCGCCTGTATTGAACTGCTGAAGGCAATGGGCGCGCGGCATGAAAATTGCATCGTCTGCGACACCAAAGGCGTGATCTATCAGGGCCGTACCGAGGGGATGAACCAGTGGAAGTCCGCCCATGCGGTCAAGACGGATCTGCGCACGCTGGAAGAGGCGATGAAGGACGCGGATGTGTTCCTCGGCGTATCTGTCAAAGGGGCGGTGACACAGGACATGGTGAAATCCATGGCGGACAATCCGGTGATCTTTGCGATGGCAAACCCGGATCCTGAGATCACCCCGGAAGAGGCGCATGAGGTGCGTGTGGATGCGATCGTCGCCACCGGCCGGTCTGATTATCCCAATCAGGTCAACAACGTCCTTGGCTTTCCCTATCTGTTCCGTGGCGCATTGGATATCCACGCCCGGGCCATCAATGACGAGATGAAAATTGCCTGCGCCCATGCGCTGGCCGGTCTCGCACGGGAGGATGTGCCGGATGAGGTGGCGCTGGCCTATGGCAAGTCGCTGTCCTTTGGCCGGGATTACATCATCCCGACACCGTTTGACCCACGCCTGATCCATCGGATCCCACCCGCCGTGGCAAAGGCAGGGATGGACACCGGCGTTGCGCGTCGTCCGATCATCGACATGGATGCCTATGAACATGGGCTGCGTGGGCGGATGGATCCGACCCAGTCGATCCTGCGTGGTCTGAACGCCCGTGCCCGTGCAGCGCAATCACGCATGATCTTTGCCGAGGGCGACGACCCTCGCGTTTTGCGTGCGGCGGTGATGTATCAGCGATCTGGCTTCGGCAAAGCGCTGGTTGTTGGTCGTCCGGAGGATGTCCGCAGCAAGCTGGAAACAGCCGGCCTGGGCGATGCGGTGCGTGAGCTGGAGATTATCAACGCGGCCAATACCCAGCATTTCGAGACCTACAAGGACTTCCTCTATGAACGGCTGAACCGCAAAGGCTTTGATCGCAAGGATGTTCACCGTCTGGTTGGGCGCGACCGACATGTGTTTTCAGCGCTGATGTTGGCGCATGGGCATGGCGACGGTCTGGTCACCGGAGCCACCCGGAAGTCTGCGCATGTCCTCGATCAGATCAACCATGTGTTTGATGCCGATGCGACCAATGGATCGGCCGGCGTCACGGCGCTTCTGCACAAGGGGCGCATTGTGCTGATTGGCGATACGCTGGTGCATGAATGGCCGGATGAAAATGACCTCGCCAATATCGCCGAACATGCCGCAGGCGTGGCCCGGCATATGGGGCTTGAGCCTCGGGTCGCGTTTGTCAGCTTCTCGACCTTTGGCTATCCGGTGTCGGAGCGTGCGGAGAAGATGCATATCGCCCCCACGGTGCTGGACCAGCGCGGTGTCGATTTTGAGTATGAAGGCGAGATGACCGTCGATGTGGCGCTGAACGCCAAGGCGCAGGAGGCCTATCCCTTTCAACGCCTGACCGGTCCGGCCAATATCCTGATCGTACCCGCGCGCCACTCCGCGTCGATTTCGGTCAAGCTGATGCAGGAAATGGGGGGGGCAACTGTTGTTGGTCCGATCCTGTCAGGTGTCGATAAGCCGATCCAGATCTGCTCGACCACCTCGACGGCAAATGACGTTCTGAACATGGCGGTTCTGGCTGCCTGCAATATCGGGTGATCTCATGGCGATCTGGAACCTAGGCTCAATCAATGCCGACATGATTTATGCGCTGCCTCATATGCCGACCGCGGGGGAAACCCTCGCGGCGACGGGGCTGGAGCAGTTTCTGGGTGGCAAAGGGGCCAATATGTCGGTCGCGGCGGCGCGTGCTGGCAGCCATGTTTGTCATTTGGGTGCCGTCGGGCCGGAGGGAGGCTGGGCTGTCACGCGTTTGTTGGAATACGGTGTGGATACCCGGCATACCGCCCAGTTGGAGGTGCCGACCGGCCACGCCATCATTGCCGTGGATCCAACAGGTGAGAACCAGATCATCCTGTTCCCGGGAGCAAACCGTGAGATCAGTGCGGATCAGGTTGGCGCCGCGCTGTCTGCCGCCAGTGCTGGCGATATTCTGGTGATGCAAAACGAAACCAATATGCAGGCTGAGGCAGCCCAAATGGGTCGTGATCTGGGGTTGAAGGTGGCTTATGCAGCGGCGCCGTTTGATGCCGCGGCGGTTCAGGCGGTCCTGCCCTACCTCGACTATCTGTTCCTGAATGAGGTCGAGGCCGAACAGCTGCGTGATGCGACAGGCAAAACGCCTGAGGCGCTGGGCGTTGCGGATGTGATTGTGACTTTGGGCGCCAAGGGCGCGCGCCACTACGACACGACGGCGGGAACCACCCATGATGTCGCGGCGCATTCCGTTGTCCCGGTTGATACAACAGGGGCTGGTGATACCTTCACCGGCTATGTGCTGTCCGGTCTGGATCGTGGACTGCCTATGGCGCAGGCGTTGGCGCAGGCCAATCGCGCCGCTGCATTGATGGTGACGCGTAAAGGCACCGCCGATGTGATCCCTGACCTGAAGGAGGTTCAGGACGCAAGCTTTTGATTCTGCCAACAGGGTCTGCATAGGAAAAGGCGCGGTATCATCCGCGCCTTCTTCATATCAATCGCCTCAGGTGCGTTGTTAATGCCCTTTTGCAAAAGGCGCTGCATCTCCCCAAAGCTGCAACACACGAGCGTCCCGCCCACAGGCCTTTCGATAGCGCTTATAGGCCTCTGACTGACGTTTGGGGCCAAAGCGCGTGAGAACCAGTTTGCGACCCTTGTAATAGTCCTGATGGTAGGCTTCGGCCGGGTAGAAGGCCGTTGCTGGCAGAATTGGCGTGACGATAGTCTGACCAAGTGCCGACTGCGCCTCGGTCTTTGCGGTCTTGGCAATGGATGTCTGATCTGCGCCAGAGACAAATATCGCTGTCCTGTAGCTGTCTCCGCGATCACAGAACTGGCCACCCGCATCCGTTGGATCAACGGAGCGCAGGAACATAGACAGCAGTTGCTTGCGCGTCACCTTGGTCGGATCAAACCGGATCTGGACCGCCTCATAATGACCGGTGCCACCGGCGGTGACCTGTTTGTAGGTGGGTGATTTGGTGCTGCCGCCGGTATAGCCGGATACTGCCGAGAGCACGCCAGGGACGCTTTCGAAATCACTCTCAACACACCAGAAGCAGCCGCCAGCGACGGTGAGTGTTTCAATATTCTGGGCATGGGCCTGATGTCCCTTCAGCGCCACGGCAAGCAGCATGAACAGGGTCAGGACAATTGGTCTTGCGGTGTTTGTCGAACGCATCATCGCCTCCATCGTTGCGCTACATTGGCCCGTGGGTTGTTCAGGCTCAATCACATGACATGGTTTGTCACAGCTTGGTGACGGGAAGTTACCGCTTGGAAATAGGATCCAATCCTTCTAGCGTGCGCCTCGCAGGAGGAGCAGATGACCGAAAAAATGAGCACGCATCAAGCGCAAGAAGATCAGCGCAACGAAGAGATCCTGATCTATCTGAATGGTGAAATTGTTCCCAAAGCCGAGGCCAAGGTCAGCGTCTATGACAGTGGTTTCATGCTGGGGGATGGCGTCTGGGAGGGGCTGCGGCTCTATAACGGGACCTGGGCGTTTATTGACGAACATCTCGACCGCCTGTTCGAGGCTGCGAAGACTATCGATCTGGACATCGGGATGGACCGGGATCAGGTCAAACAAGCCGTGTTAGACACACAAAACGCCAATGACATGGCCAGCGATGCCCATGCGCGCCTGATGGTGACGCGGGGGGTGAAGTCCCGCCCGTTCCAGCACCCATCGCTGTCGCAGCAGGGGCCAACGTTCACCATTATCATGGAGCATTCGCGCCCGAACCTGCCGCGCCCGATCCGGCTGGCGACAGTGCCGCATCTGCGCGGGTTGCCGATGACACAGGATCCGAAGCTGAATTCGCATTCCAAGCTGAACTGCATTCTGGCCTGTATCGCGGCAGAGAAAGCGGGTGCCGATGAGGGGCTGATGCTGGACGTGAACGGGTTTGTGAATACGACCAATGCCTGCAATTTCTTTATCGTGCGCAAGGGGGCGGTTTGGACCTCCACCGGCGACTATTGTATGAACGGGATCACCCGGCAGAAGGTCATCGATCTGTGCCGTGCCAATGACATTCCGGTGTTTGAGCGCAACTATTCCCTGGTGGATACCTACGGCGCTGATGAGGCGTTTCTGACCGGCACATTTGGGGCACAGACGCCGGTGGGTGACATTGACGGACGGCAGATTGGCGACGGAGAGATGGGGCCGGTGACCAGGCGTCTGCGCTCGCTCTACAAGGATCTGATCGCGCAGGAGTGTACCTGATGCGGATTGCCATGTGGTCTGGGCCACGCAACCTGTCGACTGCAATGATGTATGCCTTTGGCAACCGTGGCGATTGTGCTGTGGTGGATGAGCCGTTCTATGCCGCCTATCTGGCAAAGACCGGGCTGGAACATCCCATGCGGGCTGAAATCCTAGACAGCCAGCCAAGGGATGCTGACGTTGTTGCCGCATCTCTGCTAGGGCCAGTGCCCGCTGCAAAACCGTTTTTCTATCAAAAACATATGACCCAGCATATGATAGACGGGGTGCCGCGCGCCTGGATGCGGGAGGTCACAAATGTGTTTCTGATCCGCCATCCGGCACGGGTCATCGCCTCATACGCCGAGAAACGGGAGAATCCGACGCTGGATGATATCGGGTTTCGTCAGCAGGCGGAGCTGTTCGATCTGGTGACACGCTGGGGTCAGCCGCCCGTGGTGGTAGACAGCGATGATATCCGCAGCGATCCCGCAGCGGTATTGGAGCGGCTCTGTGAGAACCTAGGTGTCCCGTTTTCCCCAAAGATGCTGTCATGGCCGATGGGCGGACATAAGGACGATGGAATCTGGGCCACGCATTGGTACGGGTCCGTCTGGCAGTCGACCAAATTTGCAGGACCCGAGGGGCCGTTGCCTGAGGTTCCTGCAACTTTGCAGCCGGTTTTGGACGCCGCTATGCCCTATTATGACCGGTTGAAAGCGCAGAAAATCTGATCGCGTCGGGGGCGCTGCCCCCTCGCGCCTCTGGCGCTTCACCCCCGGAGTACTTTCGGAAAGGTGACACACGTAGAGTGCGTTTCGCCTAGCTGATCAGTTTGCCCAGCTTCATCGCCACGCCCATATCACCTGAAATTTTCAGCTTGCCCATCATCACGCCGGTCATCGGGTTCAATTTCCCGGTCAGCAGCTTTTTCAGATTTTCGGTGCTGATGCGGATGGTGCAGTCAGTATCGCGATTTTCCATTGAAGCATCGCCATCCGCAAGGACGATGACACCATCATCACCGCAGTCGAATTTCAGCGATCCGTCAAAGGTTTTCCCGGTCAGCCCGGCGCGGATGCCTTCTGCCAGTGGTTGTAATGCCATGATGTCCCCCTCGGTGTCTTCCTTTACGCCAAGGGTTAGGCACCGGGGTGTCAGCGGGCAAGGGTGACCAAAGGGGAGGTCGCGTCAACCGTCAGCCAAGCGCATCATGGGTGAGGGGGCAGGGGGCGCCATCGAAAAACGTCTTCAACACCGCGTCGAATACCTGTGGGGCGTTGGGCACAGCAGTGAAAAGCGTCATGGAGGAGCGCAGTTTCTTGGCATCGGTTTCGCCCAAGATACCCTCAGCGCTGCGGTCGGTGTGGCTTAGCAGCAGTTCGCTGGCTTCGATCAACCGTGTGCGCAGTACGGGGTGGGCAAGGTAGGCGGTCGCCTCTGTCAGGTCCTCGATCCCGTATAGCTGGGCCATATGGGACTGACCAAGGTCGGCCAGTTGCGGAAAGACGAACCACATCCAGTGGCTCGTCTTTTTTCCCGCAGAGAGTTCGGCGCGGACATCGTTCCAGACGGTGTCCTGCGCTTCGACGAACATCTCCATCTCTTCGGTCAGATCGTCGTCTTTATCGTCTGTGATATCGACGCGGTCGCTCATTTTTTCAACCGACGCTCGCGGGCGGCAATGAGCTTCAGTCGCAGCGCGTTCAGCTGGATGAAGCCGGCAGCGTCTTTCTGATCGTAGGCGCCCGCGTCATCTTCAAAGGTCACATGGGCCTCTGAATAGAGCGAGTGATCAGACCAGCGACCCACGGTGGTTGCGGAGCCTTTGTAGAGTTTCACGCGGACGGTGCCGGTCACATGCTCCTGGCTGCGATCAATGGCGGCCTGCAGCATTTCACGTTCTGGCGAGTACCAGAAACCGTTGTAGATCAGTTCAGCATATTGCGGCATCAGCTGGTCTTTGAGGTGCATCGCGCCGCGATCCATGGTGATGGATTCAATGCCGCGATGGGCCTCAAGCAGGATGGTGCCGCCGGGCGTTTCATAGATGCCGCGGGACTTCATACCGACAAAACGCCCCTCGACAAGATCGAGACGGCCGATGCCATGCTTGCCACCGTATTCATTGAGCTGGGTCAGGATGGTTGCAGGCGACATTGCTTCGCCGTTGATGCTGACCGCGTCGCCTTTTTCAAAACCGATCTCGATGAATTCGGCCTCGTTCGGGGCGTCTTCCGGGTGGACGGTGCGTTGGTAGACGTAGTCGGGCGCCGCCACGGCGGGATCTTCCAGTACTTTGCCCTCAGAAGAGGTGTGCAGAAGATTGGCATCAACAGAGAAGGGGGCTTCGCCGCGCTTGTCCTTGGCCACCGGGATCTGATGAGCCTCTGCGAATTCCAGCAAGCGGGTCCGCGACGTCAGATCCCACTCACGCCAGGGGGCAATCACCTTGATGTCGGGGTTCAGCGCATAGGCGGCCAGTTCAAAACGGACCTGATCGTTGCCTTTGCCGGTGGCGCCATGGGCGACCGCATCAGCACCGGTGGCTTCAGCGATCTCAACAAGGCGTTTGGAGATCAGCGGCCGGGCGATGGAGGTGCCCAGAAGATAGAGGCCCTCATAGACGGCGTTGGCGCGGAACATCGGGAACACGAAATCCCGCACGAATTCCTCCCGCACATCTTCGATGTAGATGTTTTCCGGCTTGATACCCAGAAGCTCGGCTTTCTGGCGTGCGGGCTCCAGTTCCTCACCCTGACCGAGATCGGCGGTGAAAGTCACAACTTCGCAACCGTATTCGGTCTGCAGCCATTTCAGAATGATTGACGTATCAAGACCGCCGGAGTAGGCGAGGACAACTTTCTTGGGCGCGGACATTGGATTTCCTCTTGATCAGAACGCCTGCGGCCTACCCGGTTTTTGTCAGAAGGGCAAGGTTTTCCCCGGATCGGAGCCTGAGCGTGCGCATTATAGTCACGCGCGACGATTGAGCAGTATTGGAGCATGAATAAATGATTGGCTGGAAGCTATTTCTACACTCGGTCAGCATGGTGCAGCGGAACGTGCCGCAACTGATGCGGATCTTTCTTGTGCCCGCGCTGATAGCGTTGGCGATCGCCTATTTGGCCATTGGTGGCCTGCTTGGCGATGTCGGACTTCAGGCGCGAGGGTTTGACAGCGATATGTTCTTTTCAGTTCTCTGGCGCATCGTTGGACTGTGGCTGGTGATTGGACTGATTGGCGCGTGGACCGTGGTGGCCTGGCATCGCTACGTCCTACTGGAAGAACATCCGCAGGGGTGGATTCCGGCTTTGCACAAGGCGGAGATGGGCAACTATATCTTGGGTCTGATCAAGCTGGTTTTTATCGGAATTCTGTTCTACTCTGTCTTGGCATTTATCGGGTCTGCATTCGTCCAGAGTCTCGGGATGGTTGGCCTGTACCTGTTGTTGGCCGCTGGCGCGCTGATTGCGATATTCATGTTCAGGTTTGCATTGGTCCTGCCGGCGGCGGCGCTTGGAAAACCTATTGGTGTGAGCGAGTCATTGGCACTGACGACCGGTGCATTTGGTACGTTGTTCGTGCTCGGTGTTTGTCTTTTTGGTCTGCAGCTCGTGGCCGAACTGATCCTGTTCCTTGTGGCTGATGCTGTGCTTATCGCGATGCTTCTTGATATAGTCTTCTCTGTTGTGCTTGCGATCTTGAATATCAGCGCTCTCACCACGCTTTACGGCTACTACGTCGAGAAACGGCCGATCTGATCGGCGATATTCTTCCGTATGCTTTGACCTTGCCCCCTTGTCTTGGGGGCGGGGTTGGGTCACTCAAGTGACATGAGTGATTTTCAGACCCAGGCCCGAGCCGCCGAACAGGCCATGCGCGCGATTTTTCCTGCCACACCGCTGCAGCGCAGCGCGCTATTGTCAGAGCGGTTTGGCGCTGAAATATACCTCAAGCGCGAAGACCTGAGCCCGGTGCGGTCCTACAAGATCCGCGGCGCCTTCAATGCGATGCGCAAGCAGCTGGAGCAATCGCTGTTTGTCTGCGCGTCAGCGGGAAATCACGCGCAGGGCGTCGCCTATATGTGCCGCGAGTTGGGTAAGCGGGGCGTGATCTTCATGCCGGTGACCACGCCGCAGCAGAAGATCCAGAAAACCCGGATGTTTGGTGGCGACAGTGTCGAGATCCATCTGGTTGGCGATTATTTCGATGACACTTTGGCTGCGGCGCAGAAGTGGTGCGCGGATGAAGGCGGCCATTTCCTCTCGCCGTTTGACGATGACGATGTGATCGAGGGGCAAAGCTCTATCGCGGTCGAGGTTGAGGCCCAGCTGGGTGCGGCCCCGGACCATGTGATCCTGCCAGTTGGTGGCGGGGGTATGTCGTCAGGTGTGGCCCGTTGGTTCGGGGATCGGGTGCATTGCTTGTTTGCGGAACCTGCTGGCGGGGCATGTCTGCGGGCGGCGCTGGCTGCAGGGCATCCCGTTGCATTGGATCATGTTGATACATTTGTTGATGGCGCGGCCGTTGGTCGTGTTGGCGCACGGCCGTTTGAGGTCCTGAAACAGGTCCCCTTGCCCGATGTGCTGTCGATTGCCGAAGATCGCATCTGCACAACAATCCTTGAGATGCTGAACGTCGAAGGTGTGGTGTTGGAACCTGCCGGGGCGCTGGCGATCGAAGCCCTGCGTGATGTGCGCTCCTGGATTCGCGGCAAAACCGTGGTCTGTCTGACGTCTGGCGGCAATTTTGATTTTGAACGCCTGCCGGAAGTGAAGGAGCGCGCGCAGCGCTACATGGGGCTGAAGAAGTATTTTCTACTACGCCTGCCGCAGCGGCCCGGTGCGCTGAAAGAGTTTCTGGGCATTCTGGGTCCTGAGGATGATATCGCCCGGTTCGAATATATGAAGAAATCCGCGCGCAACTTTGGCTCGGTGCTGATTGGTATTGAAACCAAGCGACCTGAGAACTTTGCTGATCTCTATGCCCGTCTGGATGCCGCAGGCTTCGCCTATACCGATATCACCAGCGACGAAACCCTGGCACAGTTTGTGATCTGAGCCGGTGTCGGCTCAGAGTTGGCTGCTCATATCGCGTAGAAACTCTTCCTTGGAGTTTTCATAGCTGGAAATGATGGCACCGGTGTCGACGTCTTTGGCTTCGCCTTGGGCCGAGCGACGCTCGCCCTCTTGGCAGAGGCGGGAAAACTGACGGAACCCCAGATTCAATGCGCTGCCCTTCAGGAAGTGGAGGTCCTGTTCCAAAGTTGCCAGATCGGGGGATCGCAGCTTTTCGATGACACCTTCGACCTCCTCCAGGAAAATTTCGACAACCTCAGAGAAGTCCTCAGCGCCGACTTCCTCGTGCAACTCTTTCGCGCGTGACCAATCAATCATCTTTGCAAACCCTGTTTTGATATCGCATTTTACGATTGCTTTACTTATAAACTCGTAAATCACCGATTAACGCGAGGCTAGGCCGATAATTCGCAAACTTCACCTCCTGTTAAGCGAAGAGCGCGATAGTGACTTGCGTTTAGGGTATCTTGCGCCGTTTTTTGTGGGGTTCACTCGGTGTTGCCAGACAGTTCGATCGAAATAAACCAAGAGGTTGCGACCAATTCGATCCGCCGTGTTCTGGTGGTCGATGACAGCCGTCTGCAACGGCGAATCTTGGTCGCATCGCTGAAAAAATGGGGATTCGAGGTTGTCGAAGCCGAAAGCGGCGAGGCCGCGATGGAGATTTGCGAGAGCGATCCACCGGATTTGATTCTCAGCGACTGGATGATGCCGGGGATGAACGGTCTGGAGTTCTGCCGGGCGTTTCGGACCCAGTCTCAGGACAACTACAGCTATTTTATCCTGCTTACCTCCAAGAGCGAAAAGAATGAGGTGGCACAGGGGCTGGATGCGGGTGCGGATGATTTCCTGACCAAGCCGGTCAGTTCGGACGAGCTGCGCGCCCGGATTTCCGCAGGGGAGCGCATTCTGCGGATGCAGCGCGAGCTTTCTGAGAAAAACCGGATCGTATCAGACACGCTGGATGAACTGCAGCGGGTCTATGACGCGATTGACAAGGATCTGATTCAGGCCCGGAAAATTCAGGAGTCTCTGGTCCCCGAACTTTCCCGCGATTTCGGGTCCTCCACTGTGAGCCTGCTGTTGAAACCCTGCGGCCACATCGGCGGCGATCTGGTTGGTATGTTCTCACCAGGTGTGAATCGGATTGGCTTTTATTCGGTCGATGTCTCCGGGCACGGCATTACGTCTGCGATGATGACGGCGCGGCTCGGTGGGTATCTGTCGTCGACCTATTTTGATCAGAACGTCGGGATGGAAAAGCGGTTCAACCGCTTTTATGCGCTGCGCCAGCCGGAAGAGGTCGCCAGCCTGTTGAATGCGCGGTTGATCGCGGACACCGGGATCGAAGAATATTTTACCATGGCCTATTGCATCGTTGATCTGCGCAGCGGCGTGCTGAAGATGGTGCAGGCAGGTCATCCGCATCCGCTGTTGATCCGCAAAGATGGCAGCACGGAGTTTATCGGCAAGGGGGGCGTTCCCGTTGGTCTGGTCCCGGATATCACCTATTCGCAGGAAGATGTGGTGATGGAGAAGGGTGACCGCCTGCTGCTGTATTCCGATGGCTTTACCGAGGCCCGTCTGGAAAATGGCGAGATGCTTGAGGCGGAAGGTCTGGTTGAGCTGATTGGAAAGTGCAACGCGGAGCAGACCGGCCAGGAATTCCTGGATGACCTCTATTGGAACCTGACACAGGTGATGTCCTCGCAATACGGGCTGGAGGATGATGTCTCCGCGACCTTGTTTGAGTATGAAGGCCCTTAAAACGTTAAGCGGCGCGCCACAGGCGCCCGCTTTTGCACGTTTTCTGACAGGTTAGGTCTGCCCCATCCATCGCGCTATGATGCTGGCGAAATGTCGATCACCAGCATTCCCGAGGATTTCACATGCGATGTCCGCGCGCATCCACATCGCATCATGCAACGGCTCGGTAGGTGCGCAGATCCGACGTGCCGGACGCGCGATATAGATGTGGCAGAGTTTCTCTGCCCAGAGATCATACTCTGGCATATAGGCAAATCGGCGAAACGCGCCCAGCTTGCGTGGCTGAGAGATGGTCCAGCCGGTTTCCTCCATCACCTCACGGTGTAACGCCGGAATGGGCGACTCTCCCGGGTCAATTCCCCCTCCGGGTAGCTGAATATCTGGGCCGGGTTCACGTTGACAGGTCAGCAGCAGTTCGCCATCGCGTGGCAATAGCGCATAGACCCCTGTCCGCCGCCGATAGCTTTGCGATTTTTCCGGTGTATCGCCAAAACGTCTGATCACGGCGCTGACCTCTTCACTCTGATGATGTAAACCCTATATAGGCCCGATATGCCAATCCACGGCGCGTAAGGAAACCCCATGACACTTGTATCGAAAATCGCGTGGGACGATACCGTCCTGCCCTTCCAGCTTGATGTATCGGACATGCGCGGCCGCGTCGCGCGGTTGGATGGTGTGCTGGATGGCATTCTGAAGCAGCATAACTATCCGCCCGTTGTCGAAGCCCTGGTCGCTGAAATGGCGTTGCTGACGGCGTTGATTGGTCAGACCATGAAATTGCAGTGGAAACTGTCGTTGCAGGTCCAGTCCAAAGGGGCCGTGCGCATGATTGCCACCGATTATTACGCGCCCGCAGCCGAGGGCGAGCCAGCGCGTATTCGTGCCTATGCAAGCTATGATGATGCGCGGCTGACCAATGGTGCGCCGTTTGATCAGGTGGGCGAGGGGTATTTTGCCATTCTCGTCGATCAGGGCGAGGGCATGAAGCCCTACCAAGGGATCACACCACTTGTTGGTGGGTCTTTGGCGTCCTGTGCCGAGGCGTATTTTGCACAGTCCGAGCAGCTGCCGACACGTTTCTCGCTCAGCTTTGGGCGTTCAGCTGAACCCGGGGTTCCGGAACACTGGCGCGCTGGCGGTATCATGCTGCAGCAGATGCCAAAGGCCTCTCCGTTCGTTGCGGATGGTGAAGGCACTGGTGCGACGCTTGCCGCAGAGGATCTGGTCAGCGGCGAAGAGGGCGAGAACTGGAACCGTGTGATGCATCTGCTGGCAACCGTAGAAGACATGGAGCTGATCGGCCCGTCCGTGACGCCGACAGATCTGCTTTTGCGATTGTTTCACGAGGAACAACCGCGGGTCTTTGATACGCAGGCGGTCAAGTTCGGCTGCACATGTTCCACTGATCGCGTGCGCGAAAGCCTGTCGATCTATTCGGCCAAGGACATTGCGACCATGACGACCGACGAGGGGCGCGTGACAGCCGATTGCCAGTTCTGTGGTGCACATTACGACCTCGATCCGGCAACGCTGGGTTTCGAGGCAGATGCAGGCGACAGCGAACAGGGTGAGAGTGCCTGATCTTCGGGCACAGCTGACCGCCGCGCTGGGCATAAAGGGGGGAGGGTCCTCGGATTTCGACCTGAACCCCGACGTGGTCCTGCCCGCTGACCGCAAACTGCGGCCGGCGGGTGTTCTCGTGGCGATCAGCACCGCAGCGGGCGCGCCGCGTGTTATTCTGACCAAACGCTCGTCTGCATTGAAGCACCATCCGGGTCAGATCGCCTTCGCCGGCGGAAAGCAGGACGCCGCAGATGCGAGCGTTACCGATGCCGCCCTCAGGGAAGCCTGGGAGGAAATCGGTCTGCCGCGCCACCTGCCGCAGATTGTCGGGGAACTGCCGATACATGAAACTGTCACCGGGTTTACGGTGACACCGGTTGTAGCGCTGATTGACCAACCGTTTGATATCGTGGCCGAAGCGGGCGAGGTGGCCGAAGTCTTCAGCGTGCCGCTCTCGCATCTTTGCGATCCGTCGAACTATCAGATTCAATCCCGGCGTTGGCGTGGGATACGGCGGCATTACTTTGCGGTGCCCTACGGTCCCTATTACATTTGGGGTGCCACCGCGCGCATGTTGCATGGCCTTGCCGAACGGATGCAGGGATGACCCATATACAGGCCAAATGGCTGGAGGATCCAGCTGTGCAGCACGTCTGCGACGTCCTGACAAAGGGCGGGGCAGAGGTGTATTTTGTCGGCGGCTGTGTGCGCAACGCGCTATTGGGAGCACCGGTTTCGGATCTTGATCTTTCAACCAACGTGCCACCACAGCGTGTCATGGCCCTTGCTGAAGGGGCCGGGATCAAGGCCATACCAACAGGCATTGACCACGGCACCGTGACATTGGTCCATCGCGGGACCCCTTACGAAATCACCACGTTTCGCCGTGATGTCGCCACCGACGGCCGACGCGCTGTGGTGGCATTTGCCGACCGGATCGAGGAGGACGCTGCGCGGCGCGATTTCACCATGAATGCGCTTTATGCCCGTCCCGATGGGGGGCTGGTTGACCCGCTGAATGGCCTGCCGGATCTGCGCGCAAGACTCGTCCGGTTCATTGGCAGTGCGGCGCAGCGCATTCGTGAGGATTACCTACGCTCGCTGCGCTATTTCAGGTTTCATGCCTGGTATGGCAACCCAGATGCCGGATTTGACCCGGACGCTTTGTCGGCCATCGCAGAAAACCTGGACGGTATTGGTAGTCTCTCGCGTGAACGGGTTGGCAGTGAGGTGCTGAAGCTGCTTGCGGCGCCGGATCCGGCGTCGGCGATTGCGGTGATGCGGCAGGTTGGGCTGCTACCTCTGATTCTTCCAGGAAGCGATGATCGCGCCCTCGGGCCGCTCGTTCATCTTGAGGGGGGACTGCCTGCCGAACCGCTTTGCCGTTTGGCCGCGCTGGGCGGGGATGCGCCATGGGAGGCCTTACGCCTGAGTAAAGCCCAAGCTGCGGATGTGCGCCTGCTGCGCGCAGCTGCGGAAGGCACGGATGGACCGGCGGAACTGGCTTATCATCACGGCGCGACCACCGCGCGCAACGTGATGATGTTGCGATCTGCCTTATTAGAAATGCCGATTACACCTGATTTAGAGGCTGAAATTACCAAAGGAGCCGGAGCTGTGTTCCCGCTTTCCGCCAAGGATTTGATGCCAGACCTGCAAGGCCCGGCGCTGGGTGCAGCACTCAAATCCTTGCAGAAGGACTGGATTAAATCTGGGTTCATGCTTGACCGCGATGCGTTGCTGAAACGGCTGCTCTAACCTGCCCGATTGGTCGCGCCCCATCAAAAGGGGTGACAGAGCGAATTTTTTTTCCTACCCATAGGGGACCATCTTATGACGGGAGGAATACGCATGTACCACGGGATCTGGCACGACTGACGCCTGACCTGTCCGACCCATGTCGGGGGGGCCACGGCGATGGCCTCTATTCGCATGACTATTCCCTACGCTCAATTATTGGAGCACCCGTATGTTTCGTTTTTTCGAAAACCTCATCGACCCTTATTGTGACTATCCGGAAACAGATACACCGCCGCGGCAGCTGTGGCCGTTTCTGAAGGATTACTCGCAGCCTTTCAAAAAAGTGTTCGCAGTGACCGCGCTGATGTCGGTGATTGTCGCTGGCGTGGAAATTGGCCTGATCCATTACATGGGGCGGGTGGTTGACCTGTTGTCTGGTGAACCGGTCAGGGTGTGGCAGGACCACGGCACGGAATTCATCCTGCTGGCGGTTTTCATTCTGACCGTGCGCCCGCTGTTGCAGCTGTTCGATGTGCTGTTGCTGAACAATGCGATCCTGCCAAATTTCGGCACGCTGATCCGTTGGCGGTCGCATAAACATGTTCTGCGTCAATCGGTTGGCTGGTTTGAGAATGATTTTGCCGGACGGATCGCCAACCGGATTATGCAAACCCCACCCGCCGCAGGGGAGGTGGTGTTTCAGGTTTTCGACGCGATCACCTTCGCGCTTGCCTATTTGGTGGGGGCCGCGCTGTTGCTGTGGCTCGCGGACATCCGACTGTTGCTGCCGCTCTTGGTTTGGTTCGCGCTCTATGCGGTGCTGATCCGCTGGACCGTGCGCCGGGTGGGACCGGCCAGTCAGGCGGCATCTGATGCGCGCTCTACCGTAACGGGCCGGGTTGTGGACAGCTATTCCAATATTCATTCGGTGAAGATGTTCGCCCATCACAACACCGAACTGACCTATGCTAAAGAAGCCATTGAGGGCACACGCAAGACGTTCCAGGCTGAGATGCGGCTCTACACTATTATGGATGCGGCACTGGTGACGTTGAACGGATTGTTGATCGTCGGTGTTGTCGGTTGGGCAATCCTGTTGTGGATGCAGGGGCTTGCCTCGGTCGGGGTGGTTGCGGCTGCGACTGCGCTGACGCTGCGCCTTAATGCGATGACGGGTTGGATCATGTGGGCGCTGACCACCTTCTTTCGCCAGCTGGGTGTTGTGGCGGAGGGGATGGAAACTATCGCCCAGCCGATCGATCTGGTGGATGCGGCCAATGCAAAACCGCTTGATCTGCGTCACGGCGCGGTGGAGCTGCGTGAGCTTTCACATCACTACGGGCGCGGCTCTGGCGGTCTGGATCGGATCAGCCTGAACATCCGCGCAGGCGAAAAGATCGGCCTGATCGGGCGCTCCGGCGCGGGGAAATCCACGCTGGTGAAGCTGTTGTTGCGGTTCTACGATCCTGAAGGCGGGGCGATCCTGATCGACGGTCAGGACATCCGCATGGCGACGCAGGATAGCCTGCGCAGCCAGATCGGCATGGTGCAGCAGGATAGCGCATTGCTGCACCGGTCAGTCCGGGACAATCTGCTTTACGGTCGGCCTGATGCCACCGAGGCGGAGATGATCGAGGCGGCCAAGCAAGCACGGGCGCATGAGTTCATTCTGGATCTGGAAGACCCCGAAGGCCGTCGCGGCTATGACGCACATGTCGGGGAGCGTGGGGTGAAATTGTCGGGTGGCCAGCGGCAGCGGGTTACCTTGGCCCGAGTCATTCTGAAAGATGCGCCCATTCTGATCCTGGATGAGGCCACATCTGCTCTGGATTCTGAGGTGGAGGCTGAAATTCAGCAAACGCTTTATGGGATGATGCAGGGCAAGACGGTGATTGCGATCGCGCATCGCCTGTCCACCATTGCTCAGATGGATCGCATCCTGGTTTTGGATGATGGGCGGATTGTTGAAGAGGGGACGCATGACGTGCTTTTGCGCTCAGAGGGCCTATATGCCCAGTTCTGGGCACGTCAATCCGGCGGGTTCCTGAATATCGAGGCAGCAGAATGAAACTCGGCAATCTGATCGACGCATTTCAACCCGCCAAGGGCCCGCCGCCCAATCGGCTGGGGGGCTTTCTGCGCTGGTGCCTTTCAGGTGCCTGGCCAATGCTTGCGCTTGCTGCGTTCTGCTCGGCGCTGGCTGGCGGGATGGAAGCAGGGACGGCTTATATTCTGGGTCTGGTGATCGATACCGCGATTTCCAGCGGGCCGGGGCAGTTTTTCTCTGCCGGTAATCTTATGATCATTGTCGGGGCGCTGGGATTTTTCCTTCTGCTGCGGCCGATCCTGTTTGGCCTGTCTGCGGCATCCAATGCAATCATCGTCCAGCCAAACGTCAACCCGCTGGTGCTGTCGCGGCTCAACCGATGGACCATGGGTCAATCGGTGCGCTTTTTCGACGATGATTTTGCAGGTCGTATCGCGCAGAAGCAGATGCAGACAGCCAATGCCGTGACCTCGGTTGCGGTTGAGATGATCAACGTGGTTGCCTTTGCGCTGGCCTCGCTTCTGGGGGCGCTGGCGCTGTTGGGCGCGATTGACTGGCGGATAACCGGCCTGTTCGTGGTCTGGCTGGTCGGCTATTTCGCCACCATCCGCTGGTTTCTGCCCCGTATTCGCAAACGCTCCGCTGCGCGCGCTGGGGCGCGGGCAATGGTGTCGGGGCAGGTGGTTGATACGATCACCAACATCAAAACGGTGAAGCTGTTTGCGCATGCCGATTTTGAGGAGCGTACGGCGCAGGATTCCATGGCGGATTTCCGCACCAAGGCACTGCATTTCGGGTATCTGTCGGCGAGTTTCCGGTTTTGTCTGATGACGCTGGCGGGTGTGCTGCCAGTCTTGTTGATTGGCGCGACGCTGGTGCTGTGGCGTGATGGGCTGGCGAGCGAAGGTGATATCGTCGCAGCTGGTGCGGTGTCCGTGCGCATTGCCCAGATGACCGGGTGGGTCAGTTTCACCCTGATGGCGATCTATTCCAACATTGGTGAGATTGAAAATGGCATGACGACCCTGACCCGTCCCGACCGGGTTGAGGATCAAATCGCGGCTGAGGTGCTGACAGTCACTGAGGGGCAGATTGAGTTTCGCGAGGTCGGTTTTGCCTATGGGCGTGATATCGGCGGCATTCAGGATGTCTCTCTGACCATTGCGCCCGGGGAAAAACTTGGAATTGTTGGCGCCTCCGGGGCGGGGAAGTCGACACTCGTTTCGCTTTTGCTACGGCTCTATGATGGGGAATCTGGTCAGATCCTGATCGACGGAAAGGATATCGCAGAGGTCACCCAAAACTCGTTGCGCAGTCAGATTGGCATGGTCACGCAGGAAACTGCGATGTTCAATCGTTCGGCGCGGGACAACATCTTATATGGTCGACCTGACGCCAGCGAGTTGGAGCTGATCGCCGCCGCGCAAAAGGCCGAAGCGCATGAGTTTATCCTTGATCTGGAGGATGGTCAGGGCCGCACCGGTTATGATGCTCATCTCGGCGAGCGCGGGGTGAAGCTGTCTGGTGGTCAGCGGCAGCGTATCGCCCTGGCGCGCGCGATCCTGAAAGATGCGCCTATTCTTGTGCTGGATGAGGCAACTTCGGCCCTGGATTCAGAGGTGGAGGCAGCCATTCAGTCCGCGCTTGAGCGCGTGATGCAGGGGAAAACCGTTCTGGCGATTGCGCACCGGCTGTCCACGTTGAGTGAAATGGACCGGATCATTGTCATGGATCAGGGCCGCATCGCGGAAGCGGGCACGCATGACGCATTGCTGGAACAGGGCGGTTTGTATGCGCAATTCTGGGCGCGGCAGTCTGGTGGTTTCATCCGGACGGAGGCTGATGATCAGGCCGGAAGCTCACTGCCGCGGGATGCTGCGGAATAGGCGCCGTATGATCCACCGCAGCCGTCGTTCCCGCGAGGGCTGCGCATTTTTCTTTTGCATGCGGCGGTCGCAGGGTATGCAGCGCCCATGACACATGCAGCTAGAACCACAGCCACAATCATTCGTCTGGGCCATCAGGGCGACGGGGTCGCCGAAGGCCCGCTTTTTGCACCGCGCACGCTGCCGGGAGAGACCGTCAGCGGTGTTCGCGACGGGCACCAGCTTAGCGATATTCGCATCGAGAGCCCGTCGGAGATGCGCGTCCAGGCGCCCTGTCGGCACTATAAATCCTGCGGTGGTTGCCAGCTGCAACATGCGACAGATGATTTTGTCGCGAACTGGAAAGTCGACATCGTTCGTAATGCGCTGGCGGCGCAGGGGCTTGAGGCGGAGTTCCGCCCGATCCACACCTCACCACCACAATCGCGTCGCCGCGCCACCTTGTCCGTGCGCCGCACCAAGAAGGGGGCGATGGCCGGATTCCATGGGCGCGCCTCCGGGGTGATCACGGAAATTCCTGACTGCCAATTGCTGGCGCCACAGCTGCTGTCCGCCATCCCCATGGCTGAGGCACTGGCCATGGTTGGCGCCAGTCGCAAGGCGCCGCTCTCGGTGACCGTGACCCTGTCTGAGGTTGGTGTGGACGTGCTGGTGACCAATGGCAAACCGCTGGACGGTCCCTTGCGTATTGCGTTGGCCCAAGTTGTTGATGCCCATCATATCGCACGTCTGACCTGGGAGGATGAACTGATCGGTATGGAGCAGCCACCAACCCAACCGTTTGGACCGGCCCATGTCTGCCCACCGCCGGGTGCGTTTCTGCAGGCGACGCGCGACGGCGAAGCCGCACTTCTTGCGGCGGTCGAGGACTGTGTGGCCGGTGCGAAACGCATCGTGGATCTATTCGCTGGCTGCGGCACCTTCACCCTGCCACTTGCGCAACATGCAGAGGTGCATGCGGTCGAGGGTGAAGGCAGCATGCTGCGCGCGCTTGATGCCGGCTGGCGGCAGGCCAAGGGGCTAAAGAAGGTCACAACCGAAACCCGCGATCTGTTTCGCAATCCGCTTCTGGCAGAGGATCTGAACCCTTTTGGCGCTGCGTTTGATGTTGCCGTGATCGACCCGCCCCGTGCAGGTGCCGAAGCACAGGTAACGCAGTTGGTTGCCGCACGGACCAAGCGGGTGGCCTATGTGTCCTGCAATCCCGTCACCTTTGCCCGCGATGCCAAAATCCTGACGGATGGCGGCTACCGTCTGGATTGGGTACAGGTGGTCGATCAATTCCGCTGGTCTTCGCATTGCGAACTGGCGGCCAGCTTTTCCTACGTGGGGTGAAACCGGTGAGCATCAGCGCAAAACAATCCCTGACCCAGCGGCTCGGGACGCTTATTTCCAGCGATGGCTTTGGCAACTTCATCACGGCGGTGATCCTGATCAATGCGATCACGCTGGGGATGGAAACCTCCGATACGATCATGTCCCGATTTGGGGCCGCTGTCCTATTCGTTGATCAGCTGTGCTTGGCGATTTTTGTTGTCGAGCTGCTGGCGAAGCTTTGGGTGCAGCGGCTGCGGTTTTTCCTGCGCGGCTGGAACATCTTCGACTTTGTGATTGTCAGCATCGCCTTTTTGCCTGGTGCGCAGGGAATTTCGGTGCTGCGGGCGCTGCGTATCCTGCGGGTGCTGCGCGTCATCTCCGTCGCGCCGCGCCTGCGCCGCGTGGTCGAAGGGTTTATCACCGCTTTGCCGGGCATGGGATCGGTGTTCCTGCTGATGGCGATCATCTTCTACATCGGGTCAGTTATCGCGACGAAGCTCTTTGCGGAGAGTTTTCCTGACTGGTTCGGCAATCTCGCACTAAGCGCCTATTCCCTGTTCCAGATCATGACCTTGGAAAGCTGGTCCATGGGGATCGTGCGCCCGGTGATGGAGATCTACCCCTACGCCTGGGCTTTCTTCGTGCCATTTATCATGGTGACCACCTTTGCGGTTGTGAACCTGCTGGTGGGTCTGATCGTGAATTCCATGCAGGATGCCCATCACGAGGAAGAAGGCGAACGCACCGATGCCTACCGCGATCTGGTTTTGGCCCGGTTAGAGGCAATTGAGCAGCAAATCGCGGCCTTGCAACCGCCGCACGAGAAGAAGTGATTTTGTTTTTTCCGACGAAGATAGTAGTTGGAAATTGAGGCAAATCAGGCAGAGACCTAATATAATGGACAGACGTACATTCGGACTGGGCGCTGCGGCGACCTTTGGGTTGGCAGGGTGCAGCTCCGGTCCAAGCAAATTTCGCAGCTATAACGGGCCCGAGGTCACCTCGGTCGTCGTGAACAAGGGCGCGCGCAAAGTCTATCTTCTTCATCATGAGGATATTCTGCGCGAATATGATATGGAGCTGGGCTTTGCTCCACTTGGTCACAAGCAGATCGAAGGTGATGGTAAAACACCCGAGGGCACCTATCTGATTGACCGGCGCAATCCAAATAGCCGCTATCACCTCTCAATCGGGATCTCCTATCCCAACGGGCAGGACCGGGCAAAAGCTGCGGCAATGGGCAAAAAACCGGGAGGTGAGATTTTCATCCATGGTGAGCCCAATAATGCAAAAGAGCGTAAGCGCGCGGCGCGCGCGGACGACTGGACCGCGGGCTGTATTGCCGTCACCAATGATGAGATTGAAGAGATCTACGCGATGGTTCGCGATGGTACGGTGATCACCCTACGCCCGTAACCGCGTGGACAGAATGTCCATCACCGCAGGTTGCAGCTCAATAGAATAGGCCCGATTGCCTGAATGGCAGATCGGGCCTTTTTCATTTTTGGTTTTAGGCGAAAGCGCCGGATCAGCTGCCCATCACCAGGGTCCACCAGATCTTGCCGTTGGATTCCTGAAACCAGGAAAAGCCCATTGTGCGCGCTTTGGGGTCCATAATGACAGACCGGGTTGCGGATTGTTCCATCCAGGCCGTGAGTGTCTGCAGCTCGGACTCATAGGTTTCCGAAATCGTCTCGCCGATCATGGTGCCGGTGAAGCCTGCTCGGGCCACACGGTCCAGCGGCGACGAGCCATCGGAGCCAAAATGCCAGGGACGGTTCTGCACGGACATATCGCGTGAATGGGTGGCGGCCGCAGCGGTTAGCTGCGGGTTCAGCTGGACAGTGGGGCGACCTGCCGCTTCGCGGAGGGCGTTGACCGAGTCGAGCATCCGCAGCTGTACCTTGTCGGCGTTACGGATCCGGTACACGTTGCCGCCTGTGCTGCCATCGGGAGCAGGGGCACAGGCCGCGACGAGGGTCATCAGCCCGGCGATAAGGATCAGAAATACACGTGTCATACTACACCTTGCTTCATTTGCTGGCTGCTCCAATACCCCGGCTGTGACATAGGCGCAAACCTGTCAGCGGTGAATTGATCATCGCCGGATTGTTTGATTTGCGACTGAGGCATTCGCGCCATAAGATACGGCATAACGAATGCATATCTCCGCAGTTTGGAAAAGTCATGACCCGCAGTCCCTTCGATCCTCTCTCAAGACGGCAGTTTATTGCCGGTTCCGCGTTTGCCGGCGCCTCGCTGGTTGGTGGTGGTGTTGCCAGCACAGGCTGGGCCCAGGATGCAGCGGATACCGTCGCGGAGGGGTTTGACCCCCTGCGCCCGCCGCCTGAGCCCGAACCGCCGGTGCAGCGCAATATCTCCGCCTTCCGATCCAAGGACTGGCGCCCCTATTTCGACAGCCTGCGCAACGGCGCGGTGCTGGTTGATATCGACAGTCGTGCCCTGCATTTCTGGTCTGAAGATCAAAGCGTCTATAAGTTGTTCCCATCTTCGGTACCGCTTTCGGATGATCTGACGCGGCGCGGCCGGACGAAGATCATTCGCAAGGTTGATGGACCAGGCTGGGCCCCCACACCGAACATGCGCAGACGTAATCCTGAGTGGCCGGCCTATATCCCACCGGGGCCGGACAATCCGCTCGGAACCCACGCTTTGTATCTCAGCTGGAAGTATTACCGAATCCACGGAACCCACGACACACGCAAGATCGGACGTAAGTCATCAAATGGCTGTATTGGCCTTTATAATGAGCATATTTCAGAGCTATTTGGGCTGACGAAAGTGGGCACTCAAGTGTTGCTAATTTGACGACATCGACCCATTCCGGGGGCCGAATCATGCAACAAGCAATTGCAATGCCGGGATTTTGCTGATTAGAAAAATATCACGAGGTAAGTCTTGGGCGCGTGGTTCAGGTGGACTGAACTGCGCATATTTTTGGAGGTTAACATGAAAAAACTCGTTATCGCTGCTGCTCTGACTGCTGCTGCTTCGACCGCTTCCGCGGGCAACCTGGCTGAGCCGATCGTTGAGGCGCCGGTTATCGTTGAGCAGACCGAAAGCTCCTCCAGCGGCATCCTTCTGCCGCTGCTGCTGCTGGTTGTTGTCGGCGCGGCTGTTGCAAGCAACTAATTGCTTGTATCAGAACGTTAAGAAAGGCGGTGGATTTCCACCGCCTTTTTTCGTGGCGACTGGTGCCATCCGCATCGGCTGGGGCCGATGCAGGCTGAGTGTGGCCTAGCTATCAGACAACTCTGACAAGATGCTGTCGAGTGTTTTCAGAATCATTTCGATCCCTTCTGCATCTATGGTCAGCGGCGGGCGGATTTTCAGAATATTGTCTTTGGGGCCTTCGCTGCCGATCAGGATGCGGTGGTCCCGCATCCGGTTTTTGACATAGGCGCAGATCTCGGAGGCCTCTGATCCGTCGGTACGGATCAACTCGACCCCGATGAATAGCCCCATGCCTCGTACATCGCCGATTGCCTGATGGCGCGACTGCAAGTCACGCAGACCGTTGAGCAAATCTGCTCCGTGCTGACGGGCGTTTTCCTGCAGTCCTTCGTCGTCGACAATATTCAGCACTTCAGTACCGATCCGGCAGGACAGGGTAGAGCCGCCAAAGGTCGAGAAAAACTCCGGCCCCTGTGCAAAGCTATCGGCGATGGCGCGGGTGGTGACGAGGACGCCAAGCGGATGGCCATTGCCAATCGGTTTGCCCAGAACAACGATATCCGGTGCAGCCCCCTGGTGTTCAAAGCCGAAGTAATAATCACCCAAGCGCCCAAGACCTGTTTGCACCTCATCGGCGATACAAATCCCGCCCACAGCCCTGATTTTCTCATAGACCGCTGGCAGATACCCCTTGGGCGGGATGATCTGCCCGCCCACCGAGGGGAAGGTTTCGGCGATGAAACCAGCAACGCCGTGACCGCTGGCCTGTAGCTTCGTAATGGCGGTATCAACCAGATCAGCGTATTTCTGCGCACGCTGCGGATCATCACGACGGTAGGTGCCGCGATAGTCATCGGCGACCTCTACCAGCTCAACCCAATCGGAGGGGCCAACCCCGCCTTTGGCATTGAATTTATAGGCCGAGATGTCGATGACACCGGTTGTATTGCCGTGGTAGCCGTGGTCGGGGGTCACCATTCCCTTGGCGTTGGTGTGCGCCCGGGCCAGTCGCAGGGCCAGTTCGTTTGCTTCGGTGCCGGAGTTGACGAAGAAGCAGACCTCCAGATGATCCGGCATTTTGGACAGTATTTTATCCGCAAAAGCGGTCTGTGCCGGATGCAGATAGCGTGTGTTGGAGTTCATCCGTTTCAGCTGGTCGGCTGCGACCGCCTGAATGCGCGGATGGGCATGTCCGACATGCGGGACGTTGTTGTAAGCGTCCAGATAGGGGCGTCCCCATTCGTCGAACAAATGATGCTTCCAGCCGCGCAACAACATCACCGGGTCGCGGTATGTCAGGCTGAGGTTGCCACCAAAATGAGCACGCCGCCCGGCCAGAACCGTTGCTTTATCGGTTGGTTGATAGCTGACCCGAGTGGTGGGCAGGTTCAAGAGTGGCGCCGGATTGGGGCAGAGCGCGGTCCAGAGTGCGAGGTCGTCCGGGTCCGCAACCCCGGGCCAGTCAGCTTCGATGCCTTCTGTTGACAGGGCAAGCTGGAAATGAACATGCGGCGCCCATCCCCCGTTTTGATCGGCTGTGCCGAGCTGGCAAAATGGTGCGCCCTTGGCGATTTTGTCACCAACAGACAGACGCGTGCAGCATTCCGGGTCAAGGTGGCCATAGAGCGTATAAAATGCGTCGCCGCTATCTGTGTGGTGCTTCAGGATAACAACACCACCGTAGTCCAGATGATTGGCGCGATCTTCAACCACCTGAACTTCCCCGGCCAAGGGGGCATGAAGCGGTTGTCCGGCAGGTGCAAAGACATCCACCGCCAGATGCACGGTCCGGCGATCGCTTGCCTTATACTCTCCCTTGCGGAAGGATGGCGCTGTGTAGATCAAACGGGGTTCGCGATAGTAGCCAAGCCACCAATCGCGGCCATCCTCTCCGGAAAACTCACGTCCAACCTCAGCAGCCTCGGCCAGCGGCATGTCAAACGGGTTCTGCGGCCAAGTGGACTCTTCGACAGAGAGGGATCCCATTGGCAGATCCGCCAGATCCCGTCCCATCAGGGGGGCAAACTCACCTGAATGTGTCTCTAAATAGGCTAATACACTGTCTGCACCATCGACAACCGTCAGGCCGCAGGTTGCCCGAAGTCGCGCTGTGATCAGCGCAGGATGTTCACTCGGCTGGTCCAGAAACCGCCACGCCGGTTCCTGCGAAATTGTTACATAGGGATCATCAGGATTGTCTTGAGCCTCCAAGGTGGAGTTGATGACACTGACGGCCAGCCGCATCCGCAGCAGCGGCCAGAGAAGACCCAGTTCTTCTGCCGTTAGCGGGGTTACAGCGTGATATCCCGACACCAGCGCCGCAAGCGCTCTCTGCGGTTGGGGGTGGTCGAGGACGAGATAGGCGGCCGCAATGGCGAGATCACAGATTCGTGGCCCTGCGCACATATCGCCAAGATCAATCAGGCCGCTGACAACTCGAGGTTCCGACAGCTCACCAGCGACGAGGATATTGTAGTCATTTGCATCATTGTGGATGGCCTGCCTTGGTAGAGCGTTGAGCTGCGGTTTCAGGGATGCAAAATCGGCGCAGATCTCGGCGATCACTTGCTGCCTGCGGTTATCCGTGATGCAGGTTATGTCATCCTTGATCCAGTCTGCGGTCATCAAATCCCATTTGAAGCTACGCTCCAGTGCGGGATGCGCAAACTCTTTGAGCGCGCGGGTGGTTCCGGCAAGGGTCGCGCCGACCTCGCGGATCAGCTCCGCGGATTTTGGCGCGCTTTTGGCATAGCAGCGGCCGGACAGCAGGGTTTGCACCCACACCAGCCGGTCTTCGCCGGTATCATCCTGGAGACTGAGGCACAGCTCTCCGGTGGTTGCAGCAACGGTGCGGGGGACCGGCAGACCAGGATCAGTTTTGTGGATATGCGCCAGTGCTGCGATTTGCATATCGACAAGGTCGGAAGCGCAGCCGGGGCGCATGGCTTTCAGGATATAGCCCCGGCCGTCAGACGTGAGCGCGCGATAGTTAAGGTCATATTCTCCGTCCAACCGGGACAATTCGGCACGGATGCCCCAGTGGTCGTGCAGGACGGCGGCCCAGTGATCTTCGGCCAAACGGATTGCGGTCATGAAATGCCCCTGTTCAAAACTCCCAAGCCCCGTTGGCCGGGGCGTTTGGGCTATTTGGACCGGGGCGTGGCGATTAGTCCAGCCACCCTTTCAAATTGCGTTCGATCACACCGGACAGCGCGTCGATATGCTCTGCATCGTCGTTCAGACAGGGGATATAGAGAAAATCCTCTCCGCCTGCATGCTCAAAGCTCTCGCGGATTTCCTCGTTGATTTCTTCAAGCGTTTCAATGCAATCGGCCGAGAAGGCCGGGGCGATCACGGCGATATTCTTCTTCCCATCCTTGGCGAGAGTGGCGACGTGATCCACGGTGTAGGGTTTCAGCCATTCCTCAGGTCCAAAAACCGATTGGAACGTGGTTGTGATCTCGGTGTCGGTCCAGCCGAGACGCTCTTTCAGAAGGCGTGTCGTTTTCTGGCACTGGCAGTGGTAAGGATCACCCTGCATCAGATAGCGTTTTGGCATGCCGTGATAGGAAACCACGAGGATTTCGGGCTTTTTCTCAGCGGCGGCATAGGCCTTCTCGACTGAGCGGGCCAGCGCGTCGATATAGGCAGGATCGTCAAAGTAGGGGGCCACTGTGCGCGCAGCCGGCTGCCAGGTCTCCTCCATCAGGGCGCGGAAAAACTGGTCATTGGCGGTTGCTGAGGTGGCGCCCGCGTATTGCGGATAGAGCGGCACGAAGAGGATTTTCTGGCAGCCCGCCTCAATCATTTCGCGGACCTTTGATTTTGTCGACGGATTGCCGTAGCGCATACAGAAATCCACCATAACCTCGTTGCCGTAGCGGTCTTGCAACGCTTCCGCCATAGCAGCGGTCTGGTCTTTGGTAATGGTCATCAGGGGGCTTTCGCCCTTGTCGTGGTTCCAGATGGACTTATAGGCCGCCCCCGATGTGAAGGGCCGTTTGGCCAGAATGATCAGCTGAAGCAGCGGCTGCCATTTCCAGGCCGGATAATCGATCACCCGTTTATCAGAGAGAAACTCGCTAAGATACCGGCGCATGGGCCAGTAACTGTAGTCGTCAGGCGTGCCGAGATTGGCCAAGAGAACGCCAACTTTCGCCGGGGCGATTTTTGGGTGGTCTGCCGGAGCGTGAGCGGGGCAGGTGGCGGGGGCAGTGGCGTCCAGCATCTGTCATGGTCCTGTGCGGTAATCGGTCAGCGGATCGTGGTCCGCCCTAGCAATATGAAGATACGGCGGAAATAGCCAATTGGATCATTCCACCAGAGCCATAGAATAGATCTATGACCAGGACTGTCTACTTGGGCAGCGGTGTTTCTGGCACCCTAAGCGCATCTGCCAGACGGGCCTTCGCCGATCCAGGGCGCAGCGGTTTCTGCTGGGTTTCCGATGGCGACCAACCGGTCAAGCAAATCAGTTCGAACGTAGCGGGCAAAAGACCGTCCGCAGTGGCGTAAGTGGTGCGATAGATTTCTTCTGCTTCTGCAAAGAGATGGCGCGAGGGCGGCACCTTCAGTCGTTGGGTCATCGCATTGGTTTCGCCCATGCCACGCAATTCATGCATTAAATGTCGCAGGTCGCGGTATTTTGCCGTCAGCGGCACAACATCCGCAACGGGCAGCGCAAATCCGGCCCGCTGCAACAAGGCGCCCAGATCACGCACCTCGGCCATTGGGGCCACACGTGGGGAAAGTCCGCCAAGAAGCCGTGTTTCGGCAGTTGCCAGGGCGCTGCGCAGTTCATGCAGGGTCTGGCCGCCCAGCATCACAACCAGCAGCAACCCATCTTCGCGCAAGGCGCGGTGACATTGGATCAGTTGGCCCACCGGATCATTGGCCCAATGCAGGGACATTGCATGGACCACAAGATCATGCGCGCCCACCGCCAGATCCAAGGTTTCGTCATCGGCCACATGTTTCGCATCGGGCAGACAACTCTCCCAGCCTTCGGCGAAAGGCGCCACCAGCGCTGGGCTGGTAAAGCTTCTGTTAACCATGGATAGCCGATCCTCAATCTCATCGCGGGCGATGTCATGCAGGAACAAGGCCTGAGGCGTCAGGCGGTTGCGATGGGCGGCGATGGCGCGGCGGTCGAACAGCTGCGGGCGGGGCGTCGTGGCTTGGGTCATGAGGGCTATTTAGGATGTTGAAGGCGCGGATACAAACGGCTGTTTCATTGATCTACCCCCCGCGTTGTCTGGCCTGCGGAGATTGGGTCGACAGTGATTTCGGGCTCTGTGGTCCCTGTTGGCGCGACACCCCTTTCATCAGCGGAACCTGCTGTGACGGTTGCGGCGTTGCACTGATCGGAGAAGAGGACGGTTTCCGGCTTGAGTGTGATGACTGTATGGAACATCCGCGCCCTTGGCAGCAGGGGCGCGCGGCATTGTCTTACGACGGCACCGCGCGGCGTTTGATTCTCGCGTTGAAGCACGGAGACCGCACAGAAATAGCACGGCCTGCGGCGCGCTGGCTGGCGCGGGCCGCAACTACCTTATTGGCAGATACCCCGCTGGTGGCGCCAGTGCCGTTGCATTGGTCGCGGTTTTTGCGCCGTCGCTACAATCAGTCTGATCTATTGGCCAAGGTCATGGCCCAAGACGCCGACTTGGACTATTGCCCGGATCTATTGCGTCGGACACGGCGTACCCCCTCGCTGGAGGGGCAGAGTCGCCATCAGCGCTACACGACATTGACGCAGGCGATCGCTGCGCATCCCAAACATGCCGAGCGGATCAGTGGCAGAATTGTCCTGTTGGTGGATGATGTGATGACCAGCGGCGCGACGCTCAGCGCGTGTAGCGAGGCCTGTCTTGACGCCGGGGCGACGGCGGTGCGTGTCGCGGTGCTTGCACGGGTCACGCACTCGTGATCTGAACGCGCTGGGGCTGGCAATTTCATCATGGACTGCCCAAGTTCGTGCCAAGCCAACAGATATGTTCAAACGGAGACCCGAATGAAACCGGTCGAAATCTACACATCCCCGCTTTGCGGGTTCTGCCATGCCGCCAAACGCCTTCTGACGCAAAAAGGTGTAAGCTTTGACGAAATCGACGTTTTGGCAAACCCGGACCGCAAGGCTGAAATGATTGAGCGTGCCAATGGCGGACGCACAGTGCCGCAGATTTTCGTGGGTGAGACCCATGTGGGCGGATGCGACGATCTTTATGCGCTGGACCGCTCCGGGAAGTTGGATCCGCTGCTCGCCGCCTGAGTTGCGGTACATAAAGTGACAGCCTGAGGAGGTGACAGATGCGTGCTGCTCTGCTTCAAATGACGTCAAGCGACCAACCCGCCGATAATCTGGCGATGGTGCAGCAGATGATCGCCGATGCTGTCGCGGGCGGCGCGGGATTTGTGCTGACGCCGGAGGTGACCAATTGCCTGTCCGGCAGCCGCAGTCACCAGCAATCCGTCCTGCATCACGAGGCTGATGATCCGACATTGTCGGCCTTACGGGACACGGCGTCGCAGCATGAAATCTGGCTGTCGCTGGGGTCACTGGCGCTGAAGACGACGGACGCAGACGGGCGCTTTGCCAACCGCCAGTTTTTGATTGATCCGAAGGGAGAAATTGTCGCCCGTTATGACAAGATCCACATGTTTGATGTGGACGTCACGCCTGAGGAAACCTACCGCGAATCCGATGGATACCGTCCCGGTCACGAAGCGGTGGTTGCAGAAACCCCTTTTGCCGCGTTGGGGATGACCATCTGCTATGATGTGCGCTTTCCCTATCTGCATCGGCGTCTGGCCAAAGCCGGGGCGCAGGTTCTCTTGGCGCCTGCGGCGTTTTCCCATGTCACAGGCGCCGCTCATTGGCACGCCCTGCTACAGGCGCGGGCCATCGAAACCGGCTGCTATGTGCTGGCTGCGGCACAGACTGGCACACATCCGGCCGCCCGTGGGCCGTCACGTCGCACCTATGGGCATTCGCTTGTCGTTTCGCCGTGGGGGGAAATCCTTGCAGATGGTGGCACGGATATCGGCATCACCTACATTGATCTTGACCTTGAAAAAGTGGCACAAGCGCGCCGACAGGTGCCTTCCCTGTCGCATGATCGAGAGTTTGACGGCCCCTGATGGATGATACAAATTCCCTTGCGGTTTCGCTGTTTAGCGAAATCCTGATGGCAGATCAGCTGGCGCGAACGCGGCTGGGACAGGTGCTGCCCAAGGGAATGGAGCTGTCGCATTTTTCCGTATTGAACCATCTGGCACGTACGGGCGTGGAGCGTTCCCCCGCGCAGCTGGCGAAGGCGTTTCATGTGACCCGTGGCGCCATGACCAACACGCTGGGCAAGCTGGAGGCTGCCGGATATGTCCATATTCGTCCTGATTGGGACGATGCGCGGCGTAAAATGGTCGCCATCAGCCCCGCCGGGCGGCAGGCACGCGATGCGGCGCTGGCGAGCATTGTGCCGATGATCTCCGAAGTGGTGGAGGAACTGGGCGGTGACCGGGTCAAATCCGCGCTGCCGATCCTGCGAGAATTTCGGATCAAGCTGGGCAGCCGCGACTAGATGAAGATGTCCGTACTAGGCGCCCCTCCCCGACAACGGAAAAGGACGCCTGCGAACAGACGTCCTTGGTGCCCCCCGTCAGGCTGGTCCGTGAGTGGTAGGCTTAACGACAGGGCGGCCCGGAACAAGGGCCTCTGTGCATTCACTCGGTGACAGGTCGGAACTTTTCGACCCTTGCCACTGGTTTACCACGGGTGGCGTATCGGCCCAACGGCGCAGAAGGATGATCACCTATCCTTAAGTATAGGAGCAGCTGGTTTTTGGTGCGTATCAGTGTGGTTTTGTGCTTGCAGTGACGTAATTGACGCTGAGATCTCGGTCCGAAAGGGACCATGTCCAAAATACCGGGTTGAAGACAAATCCCTTGCGATCGACCGGCGTCAGTCCAGCCTTTGCCAGCAGGTCGAATAGCTCATCTGGGGTGATAAACTTCGACCATTCATGGGTGCCGCGCGGCAGCCAGCGCATCACCACTTCTGCACCAAAGATGGCCATGGCATAGCTCTTGGGATTGCGGTTGATGGTTGAGCAAATCTGCAATCCGCCGGGTTTCAGCAATTGCCGCGTGGCGGTCAGATAGCTGAGCGGATCGGCCACATGTTCGACCACTTCCATGTTGAGAACCACATCGAATTGTTCGCCCGCCTCGGCCAGTGCCTCAGCTGTGGTATGGCGATAGTCGATATCCAGCCCGGATTGCTGCGCGTGGACCTGCGCCACCGGGATATTGCCCGCTGCGGCATCCGCACCGACGACCTCCGCGCCCAAGCGCGCCATGGGTTCGCTCAAAAGACCACCGCCACACCCGATATCAAGCAGACGCAGACCTGAAAATGGCGCATCTGACGACAGGTCACGGTCGAATTCTGCTGCGATCTGCTGCGTGATGTAATCAAGGCGACAGGGGTTCAGCATATGCAGAGGCTTGAATTTTCCGGTCGGATCCCACCATTCAGCAGCCATGGCTTCGAATTTTGCGATCTCGGACGGATCTACCGTGGATTGAGGCGCTTGCATTCCTGTCTCCGTGTGTTCTTTTATCAGTCAGGACTAAGTTAGGTCAGTAATGGACAAATACCCGTATCAAAAGCGCGCAGTGCAGTATTTGTACCCGCCCATCGAACCCTTCGACCAGCGTATGATCGATGTTGGGCAGGGGCACCATATATATATGGAGCAAAGCGGCAATCCGGATGGTATCCCTGTGGTGGTCTGTCACGGGGGGCCGGGTGGCGGATCCAGCCCGGCGATGCGACGGTATTTTGATCCGGAGCGTTACAGGATTATCCTGTTCGATCAGCGGGGGTGCGGGCGGTCGCGGCCACATGCCTCCTGCGAGGACAATACCACCTGGCATCTGGTTGCGGATATGGAGATCATTCGACGCCTGATCGGAGTGTCGCAATGGATGGTGTTCGGTGGCAGCTGGGGGGCGACGCTGTCGCTGATCTATGCCCAGACCCATCCAGAGAGAGTGCGCCAGCTGATCCTGCGCGGCGTTTTCCTGATGACCAAGTCGGAGCTGGACTGGTTCTACGGAGGCGGCGCCGGTCGGTTCTGGCCGGAAACCTGGTCGCGATTTGTCTCGCTGATCCCGGACGATGAGCGCAGCGACCTGATCGCGGCCTATAATCGGCGGTTGTTTTCGGGCGATATGGCAGAGGAGATCCGGTTCGGGCGGGCTTGGTCCGCGTGGGAGAATGCTCTGGCCTCTATCCATTCCAACGGTGTCTCAGGGGAAAGCCCCGGCGACTACGCCCGCGCCTTTGCCCGGTTGGAGAATCACTACTTCATCAATGGCGGCTTTCTGGATTACGACGGTCAGATCTTCGCCAATATGAGCCGCATATCGCATATTCCGGGCATCATCGTGCAGGGGCGGTATGATATGATCTGCCCGCCGACCTCAGCCTGGCGATTGAAGGAGCTGTGGCCAAATGCAGAGTTGAAGATGGTACGCAATGCCGGCCATGCTCTGTCGGAACCGGGAATCAGCGCGGAACTGGTGCGCGCGATGGACCAGATTGCCGAGGAGCAGGAGCCATGACACGGATCGACAGACGTGCGCTGTTCACATCGGGTGCAGCTGCTGCGTTGCTGGCTGCCACCGGTGCGGCGCTTGCGGATGCCCCGCAGCCGGGCGGAATCCTGCGATTGGCTGTGCCGCGGGATGGTGATCTGATGGATCATGTGGCTCGTGGTGCTGTCTTTGATACGTTGACGGAAATTGGCCCGGATGGGTCATTGCGCCCTGAGCTGGCCACCCGTTGGAGCAGCAGCCCAGATGCGCGGATCTGGCGATTTGATATCCGGTCCGATGTGGCATTTCATAGCGGGGCGCAGCTGCAAGCCCAGGATGTGGCCGCCAGCCTGCGCAACAGCGTTGTTGAGGCTGGTCATGTGGCGCAGGTTGAGGTGCTTGCCAAGGACAGTATTCAGATTGCGCTGGGCGCCTCGAACCCGCATCTGCCTTATCTGTTGGCGGATGGTCGCTTTTCCATCGCTGCGGGGGGAGAGGTTTCATGCGATCTCTCTGCCGCAGATGGCACCGGATGCTACCGGGTGGAACGCGCGCGCGCCGGGCGCGATTTTCGGGCGACGCGGGTGATGGATCACTACAAATCCGGTCAGGCAGGTTGGGTCGACACGGTCGAGCTGATTGTGATTCCGGATGCGGAGGTTCGGGCAGAGGCCCTGCGCGAGGGGTACGTTGATGTTGCGGCCTTACCTGCGCCCGATGGGGTGTTGTCGCGCGGCAGTTTTCAGTACCATCCGTCGGCGAGCGATATGGCCTTGGCGGCGCGCCGGGATGTCGGCCTTCCCCGCAGGATCGGCGCCCGCTCAGCGTTGGATGATGGCCGTATCGCTGAGCGCTGGTGGCGCGTCTGATCTGTGAAATTGCGATGTCTGGCTTGCGCGCCGCCTGGCGCCTGACAGGCGACTGGGAACTGCCCCTTGCAGTTTGACCTGATACGGCGTATATGCCTGTCGTAACAGCGGCGCGTCGGGTTTACCCCTCAGCTCCACCGGAAAATTCAACGGGCCGCGCGCCCGTTTTTTTGTGCCCGAATCACAGATCTGGAATTCGTATGACCAATGACCTGATAGCCAAGGCAGCCATCGACCGTCGGCTTGCCGAGATCATCACTCCGGTGATCGAAGATCTCGGTTTTGAGCTGGTGCGTATTCGGCTGATGTCTGGCAAGACCACCACGCTGCAAATCATGGCGGATAAGCCGGACGGCGGCATTGAGGTTGATGGCTGTGCCGAGATCTCCAATGCGGTTAGTGCGACGCTGGATGTTGAGGATCCGATCCTCGACAGCTACGCACTGGAGGTGTCCAGCCCCGGCATTGATCGCCCTCTGACCCGCCTCAAGGACTTCGAGATGTTCGAAGGCTATGAAGCCAAGATTGAAACCAGCGAGCTTATCGATGGCCGCCGCCGTTTCAAGGGCGAGCTGGCCGGTGTTGAGGAGGACGAGGTTCTGATCAACATCCAGGAGCACGGCGAGACCATCACCATCGGTTTGAAGTTCGACTGGTTGAGCGACGCCAAATTGGTTCTGACCGACGATCTGATCAAAGAAATGCTGCGCCAGCGCAAAGCTGCGGGCACCCTGAACGAAGACGCATTCGACGAAATCGAGGCCGATGGGTCCGAAGAGGAGAAAAAGTAATGGCTATCACATCAGCAAACCAGTTGGAGCTTCTGCAGACCGCAGAAGCCGTGGCGCGCGAAAAGATGATCGACCCCGGTTTGGTTGTCGATGCGATGGAAGAAAGCCTGGCCCGGGCCGCCAAGAGCCGCTACGGCAGCGAAATGGATATCCGTGTGTCCATTGACCGCAAGACTGGTCGTGCGACCTTCACCCGTGTGCGCACCGTGGTCGAAGATGACGCGTTGGAAAACTACCAGGCGGAAATGACCGTTGAGCAGGCCAAACAGTATATGGCCGATCCGTCGGTTGGCGATGTTTTTGTCGAGGAAGTGCCTCCGGTCGAAATGGGCCGTATTGCCGCCCAATCCGCCAAGCAGGTGATCCTGCAGAAGGTGCGCGAAGCTGAGCGTGATCGTCAGTACGAAGAGTTCAAGGATCGGGCAGGCACCATCATCAATGGTCTGGTGAAGCGCGAAGAATACGGCAATGTTATCGTCGATGTGGGCGCTGGCGAAGCCATCCTGCGCCGCAACGAGAAAATCGGCCGCGAGAGCTACCGCCCGAACGACCGTATCCGTTGCTTCATCAAGGACGTACGCCGTGAACCCCGTGGCCCGCAGATCTTCCTGTCGCGGACCGCGCCGGAATTCATGGCTGAGCTTTTCAAGATGGAAGTGCCGGAAATCTATGATGGTGTCATCGAGATCAAGGCCGTGGCCCGCGACCCCGGTTCGCGCGCGAAGATCGCTGTGATCAGCTATGACGGGTCCATTGATCCGGTCGGCGCCTGTGTCGGTATGCGCGGTTCGCGGGTGCAGGCCGTGGTCAACGAGCTGCAGGGTGAAAAGATCGACATCATCCCGTGGAACGAAGATCAGCCGACCTTCCTTGTGAATGCGCTGCAACCTGCTGAAGTGTCGAAGGTTGTTCTGGATGAAGAAGCTGGCAAGATCGAAGTTGTCGTGCCCGAAGAGCAGCTGTCGCTGGCCATCGGCCGTCGTGGTCAGAACGTGCGTCTGGCATCCCAGCTGACTGCGCTGGACATCGACATCATGACCGAGGAAGAGGAATCGGCCCGCCGCCAGAAGGAATTCGAGGCGCGCACCAAGCTGTTTATGGAAACCCTGGATCTGGACGAGTTCTTCGCCCAGTTGCTGGTCTCCGAAGGTTTCACCAACCTCGAAGAGGTTGCCTATGTCGAGCTCGACGAACTGCTGGTCATCGACGGTGTTGACGAAGGCACCGCCCAAGAGCTGCAGGCCCGTGCTGCGGACTATCTGGAAGCGCAGGCAAAAGCAGCAATTGACGCGGCCCGTGCCTTGGGTGCTGAGGACAGCCTGATTGACTTTGACGGTCTGACGCCCCAAATGGTTGAAGCGTTGGCCAAGGATGGCATCAAGACGCTGGAAGATTTTGCTACCTGCGCGGATTGGGAACTGGCCGGCGGCTGGACCACCAACAAAGGTGAGCGCGTCAAGGACGATGGTATTCTTGAACCCTTCGATGTGTCTCTGGAAGACGCCCAGACGCTTGTCATGACTGCCCGCGTTCTGCTGGGTTGGGTGGATCCCACCGAACTGGAAGCAGACGCTGAAGAAGACGCCGACATCGAAGACGGCGAAGCAGAAGAAGGCGAAGCCTGATATCAGGCCTCGCAGCGAGGGTAGCAATGGCACGCGGTGGCAGTGACAAAGACCGGTCCGACGGACCGGAGCGAAAATGTCTGGCGACAGGCGAGATTCAGCCCAAGGAAGGGCTGATCCGCTTTGTTGTTGGTCCTGAAGGTCAGGTCGTCCCTGACGTGATGGGGAAGTTGCCCGGGCGCGGGGTCTATGTGACCTCAACCGAGGCGGCGCTTCGCACCGCGATAAAGAAGAAACTCTTTGCGCGCGGCTTCAAGGCGCCGGTGACGGTGCCTGATGGGCTGGAAGATGAAATCAAAGGTCAGGTGCTGCGGCGCCTGATCGAACTGATCAGCCTGGCGCGCAAGTCGGGCGATGCGGTCTCTGGCTATGAGAAGGTCAAGGACTGGCTGGCTAAGGAACATGCTCGTGTCTTGATTCAGGCTTCGGATGGATCGGGACGGGGCAAATCAAAATTAAGCACGCCGCACCGTGGGAAATTCATCGGATGCCTCACTGCGGATGAGCTGGGCATGGCCTTTGGGCGCCAAACTGTGATACATGCGGCGCTGGCCTCTGGTGGACTCGGCAAACGTGTTGTAGAGGAAGCGCAACGACTACAAGGTTTGCGCGAAACGGTGGGCGGCAAGGGCCGCACGGAAGGATAAAGAGCTTTATGAGCGATAGTGACGGCAAAAAGACGTTGGGTCTTCGTGGTGGGTCCCGGCCCGGGAATGTGAAACAGAGCTTCAGCCACGGTCGGACCAAGAATGTCGTGGTGGAAACCAAGCGCAAACGCGTTGTGGTCCCCAAGCCGACCGCGGCAAAAGGGGGCTCCGGTGCGACGCCCTCCGGCGACGCATCGCGGCGTCCGGCTGGCATCAGCGATGCAGAGATGGCGCGCCGCCTGAAGGCGTTGCAGGCCGCCAAGGCCCGCGAAGTGGAAGAAGCGGCACAGCGCGAAGCTGAGGAGAAGGCCCGCGCTGAAGAGCGTGAGCGCCGCCGGGCTGAGCAGGAAGCCAAGGAACGTGAACAGCGTGAAGCTGAAGAGCGTGCACGTCAGAAGGCCGAAGACGAAGAGCGCAAGCGCGTCGAAGCCGAAGCCGCTGCAAAACGCGCAGCCTCTGACGCTGAAAAGAAAAAATCTGAACCAGCCTCGGCACGCCCGGCTCCCGGCCCGTCCTCGCAACCCCGTAAGGGTGACCGCGATCGCGACGACCGGCAGAACCGCAACGCCAAGGGTCGCAATGATGGTGGCGGTCGCCGTTCCGGGAAGCTGACACTTGGTCAGGCCACCGGTGGCGAAGGTGGTCGTCAGCGTTCCATGGCGTCGATGAAGCGTAAGCAGGAGCGTGCGCGTCAGAAGGCGATGGGTTCGGTTGAACGTGAGAAGGTTATCCGTGACGTTCAGCTGCCTGAGGCGATTGTTGTCTCTGAGCTGGCCAACCGGATGGCGGAACGCGTCGGCGAAGTCGTCAAATCGCTGATGAACATGGGCATGATGGTCACGCAGAACCAGACCATTGACGCGGATACCGCTGAGCTGATCATCGAAGAATTCGGCCACAAAGTTGTGCGCGTTTCCGATTCGGATGTCGAAGACGTCATCAAAGAGGTCGACGACAAAGACGAAGATCTGCAGTCGCGTCCGCCTGTGATCACCATCATGGGTCACGTTGACCACGGCAAAACCTCGCTGCTGGACGCAATCCGTGATGCGCGGGTTGTTGCTGGTGAGGCCGGTGGCATCACCCAGCACATTGGTGCCTATCAGGTGAAAACCGAAGGTGGCGCCGTGCTGAGCTTCCTCGATACACCGGGTCACGCGGCCTTTACCTCCATGCGGTCGCGTGGGGCGCAGGTCACGGATATCGTGGTCCTGGTTGTTGCTGCGGACGATGCCGTGATGCCTCAGACGATTGAAGCGATCAACCACGCCAAGGCGGCGCAGGTACCGATGATCGTCGCGATCAACAAGATCGACAAACCGGCAGCTGACCCGAACAAGGTCCGTACTGATCTGCTTCAGCACGAAGTGATCGTGGAAGCCATGTCTGGTGAGGTTCAGGATGTCGAAGTCTCTGCCGTTACCGGCCAGGGTCTTGACGAGCTGCTGGAAGCGATTGCGCTGCAGGCGGAAATTCTGGAACTGAAAGCCAACCCTGATCGTGCCGCCCAAGGTGCCGTGATCGAGGCGCAGCTGGATGTGGGCCGCGGCCCCGTTGCCACCGTTCTGGTTCAGAACGGGACGCTGCGTCAGGGCGATATCTTCGTTGTGGGTGAGCAGTACGGTAAGGTCCGTGCGCTGATCAACGACAAGGGTGAGCGCGTGAAGGAAGCTGGTCCCTCGGTGCCGGTTGAGGTTCTTGGCCTCAACGGGACACCCGAAGCGGGCGATGTTCTGAACGTGACCGACACTGAGGCGCAGGCCCGTGAGATCGCCGAATATCGTGAGCAGGCGGCGAAAGACAAACGCGCTGCTGCGGGTGCTGCGACCACGCTGGAACAGCTGATGCAGAAGGCCAAGGAAGACGAGAACGTCTCCGAGCTGCCCATTCTGGTCAAGGCTGACGTGCAAGGCTCCGCCGAAGCAATCGTTCAGGCGATGGAGAAAATCGGCAACAACGAGGTACGCGTGCGCGTGCTGCACTCGGGTGTTGGTGCGATTACCGAGACCGATATCGGTCTAGCCGAGGCCTCCGGCGCGCCGGTCATGGGCTTCAACGTCCGTGCCAACACATCGGCGCGGAACTCCGCCAACCAGAAGGGTGTGGAGATCCGTTATTACTCGGTCATCTATGACCTTGTGGACGACGTGAAAGCTGCTGCCTCGGGTCTGCTGTCCGCAGAAATCCGCGAGAACTTCATTGGCTACGCCGAGATCAAGGACGTTTTCAAAGTGTCCAACGTGGGCAAGGTTGCGGGCTGTCTGGTTACCGAAGGTGTGGCACGCCGCTCCGCCGGGGTCCGTCTGCTGCGCGACAACGTCGTGATCCACGAAGGCACGCTGAAGACCCTCAAGCGCTTCAAGGACGAAGTGGCCGAGGTTCAGTCGGGTCAGGAATGCGGCATGGCGTTTGAAAACTACGATGATGTCCGCAAGGGCGATGTGATCGAGATCTTCGAGCGCGAGGAAGTGACCCGCACGCTCGACTGATCGGCAGTTCGACGATTAAAATAAAAAACCCCGGCCAATCTGGTCGGGGTTTTTTGTGGCAGGTTTGGGGGAGGACAAACCCGCCAAGGAGGGGCTGTGTTGGTGCCGTCAGGCCGCGCGGCTGACGGGTTCACCTTCGTAGGTTTTATTGCCGACGCGGACTGAGATCTTTCCATTGGGCAGGCTTCGGACAAACGTGCCCTGTATAAAAATGAACGCGCCCTGTTTAATCGTTCGGATCATGATCGCTGCCACCTTTGGTCGCCAAGACTTCAGTAAGTTACTTCCGCTTGGCTCTCAGGGTTGACGAAAAACATTAACGATTGATTGACGCGGGGATCGAAGCCCCGCCACAGAAGCTGGCGGAGCCACGCGATCGCGACATGAAACAGGGGAATTCCGGGCTACAGCCAGTCGCGCAGAATCGGGATCAGTGGAATGTCGGCGGCTGGCATTGGGTAGTCCCGCAGGTTCTGCGCGCGCACCCACTTCAGGGTTTGCCCTTCTTTGGCTTGTGGGATGCCTTCCCATTTGCGGCAGGCAAACAGGGGCATCAGCAGATGAAAATCATCATAGCTGTGGCTGGCAAACGTCAGCGGCGCCAGGCAGGATTCCCAGGTGTTGATGCCAAGTTCTTCTTCCAGTTCACGGATCAATGCAGCCTCTGGGGTTTCGCCCGCTTCCACCTTGCCGCCTGGAAATTCCCATAGGCCTGCCATGGATTTTCCTTCCGGGCGTTGCGCAAGCAGCACGCGACCTTCCACATCAATCAGGGCGACAGCGGATACAAGAACCATCTTCATGACCGGTAATCCGCGTTGATGGAAATGTACTGATGGGTCAGGTCGCAGGTCCAGACGGTACTCTTCCCTTCTGCCAATCCCAGATCAACCTTGATGACAATCTCTGTCTTTGCCATCTCGGCGGCGCCGTCGGCCTCTTTGTAGTCGGGCGAAACCCAGCCTTTTTCGGCGACCAGCACCTCTCCGAAGGAGATCGACAGCTTGTCCCGGTCAGCAGCAGCCCCGGATTTACCGATGGCCATCACCACACGGCCCCAGTTGGGATCCTCTCCCGCGATGGCGGTCTTCACCAAAGGTGAGTTGGCAATCGAGAGGCCGTGGACCTTGGCGTCGTGATCATTCATCGCGCCTGTGACTTGGATTTCGATAAATTTGGTCGCGCCTTCACCATCACGAACCACCTGATGCGACAAGTCCAGCATCACGCCTTCCAGCGCGAGGGCGAAATCTGCATTGCCGGTTACATCAACGCCAGCGGCGCCAGAGGCACAGAGCATCAAACTGTCAGAGGTCGAGGTATCGCTGTCCACAGTGATGCAGTTGAACGTGCGATCGCAGATCTGCGACAGGAGGGCTTGCAGGTCTTCCTGTGCGATCTTTGCATCAGTGAAAATGTAGACAAGCATGGTGGCCATATCTGGCGCAATCATGCCGGAGCCTTTGGCAATCCCCGCGATAGAGACTGTTTTACCGTCGACCTCAACCGTGGCGCCGGCCCCTTTGGCGAAGGTGTCTGTTGTCATGATGGCTTCGGCAGCGCCTTCAATCGCTGACCCGTCCAACCCGTCGTTCAGGGACGCGATCTGCGACACGATCCGATCATGGGGCAGCGGCTCACCAATGACGCCTGTGGAGGCGGTGAATACCCGTGCTGCCGGAATACCCGTGATATCTGCAACCGTGCGGGTAATCTCAGCAACGGATGTCTGGCCATAGTGCCCGGTAAAGGCATTTGAATTGCCTGAGTTAACCAGAATGGCGGCGCCATGCGCGGTGTCATTGTCGTTTGAGGCCAGTTTTGCCTGGCAGTCCAGAACCGGGGCAGAGCGGGTCGCGGACCGGGTGAACACGCCTGCTACAGCGCTGCCCGGATCCATCACGGCGAGCATCACATCTGTGCGATCTTTGTATTTTACACCAGCCGCAGCGGAAGCAAATCGAACCCCAGCGATTTGCGGAAGCGTGGGAAAGTGATCCGGTGCAAGCGGAGAACGGGGCAATGCCATTGTCAGTTCCTTACCAGATCGAGGTTTTTCAGGATTGAGGGATCCAGATCTTCGATTTCCGGGCGTTCAATGGTGGCGGCTGTGGTTAGAGAGAGCACGCGCTCTTCTACCGCGTCCTGACGCATCTGCGTCGCCAGTTCTTCGCGAACCTCATCAAAGGTTGGCGCTGCGGAAGTACGCCGATCGTTGAGCTTGATCACGTGCCAGCCAAATTGGGTCTGAACCGGAGCGGAGACATCGCCCGCCCCCATCACCAGAACCGCTTCCTCAAATTCCGGGACCATGCGGCCCTTGCCGAACCAGCCCAGCTCACCGCCGTTGGGACCGGACGGGCCAGTGGAGCGTTCGCGCGCCAGTGTGGCGAAGTCTGCGCCGGCATCCAGTTCCGCGCGAATTTCGGCGGCATCTTCCTCGGTCTCGACCAGAATATGCGAGGCGTTGAATTCATCGCCGCCTGTGCCGTCGGTATATTTCTCATCATAGGCCGAGCGCAGATCTTCGTCCGAGGTTGCGTTTTCCATGACCTTTTCAATGACATCCGCCGCCAGCAGGGACCGCGCCTCGTTCTCAAGCGACAGGGCCACGTATTTCGGCACCTCGCCATTCAGCTCCTGCTTCAGACTGGTCTGCTGGATCAGCTGATCCAGGATCGCATCATAGAGAACGTCATCGGGCAACTGCTGATACTGCTGGGGCAATGTCGCGCGGGCAATGATCATGTGACCGATTGTGATCTCTTCACCGTTTACCGTAGCCACCACCGTGTTGGCATGGGGTTCAGCAGTTGCGGACATGGGCAGTGTCAAAGCGGCTGCCAGGGCCAGTCCTGACAAATAAGTGAGACCTTTGCGCATTGAATTCTTCCTATTATCTGGCCACGGCGGGGCGTAGCGTTGACACTGTATTTGCGGGACCTTACATCGCCATGAGGCCTTTGGCAGGACCGCTGTTCCATCATTGTTTATGGGTTGCGAGCGGGGCGGGCAAGCCTGCCAACGCCAGGGGTCAATGACAGGACGGTTGGAGAACACATGCTGGGTATCGGAACACTCGCCAAAAAGGTTTTCGGCACGCCGAATGACCGCAAAATCAAGGCGACACGGCCGCTGATTGCCAAGGTCAACGCGCTGGAGCCCGAGTTCGAGAAACTCAGCGATCAGGATTTGCAGGACAAGACCGCCGAGCTGCGCAAACGCGCGCTGGACGGGGAAAGCCTGGATGACCTGCTGCCAGAGGCGTTCGCCAATGTACGCGAAGCGGCGCGCCGGGCGTTGGGTCTGCGGGCCTTTGACACCCAGCTGATGGGTGGCATCTTCCTGCATCAGGGCAACATCTCCGAGATGAAGACCGGCGAGGGTAAGACCCTTGTTGCGACCTTCCCGGCCTATCTCAATGCGCTGACGGGCAAGGGTGTGCATGTTGTCACCGTCAACGAATACCTGGCCAAGCGCGACAGCGAATGGATGGGCAAGGTGTTTGCACAGCTGGGCATGACCACCGGTGTGATCTGGTCGGGTCAGCCGGACGCCGAGAAAATGGCTGCCTACCAAAGCGATGTCACCTATGCGACCAACAACGAGCTGGGCTTTGATTATCTGCGCGATAACATGAAGCCGTCGTTGGATCAGGTGTTCCAGAAGCATCATAACTTTGCGATTGTGGATGAGGTCGACTCCATCCTGATCGACGAGGCCCGCACGCCGTTGATCATCTCCGGCCCGGCGGAAGACCGTTCCGAACTCTACTCCACCATCGACAAGCTAATCCCGCTGCTGAGCGATGATCACTACGAGCTGGACGAGAAAACCCGTGGCGTCACCTTCACCGAGGATGGCAACGAATATCTCGAACAGCAGCTGATCGCCCATGGTTTGCTCGAAGAGGGTGCGTCGCTCTATGATCCTGAGAGCACAACAGTCGTGCATCACGTCAACCAGGCCCTGCGCGCGCACAAGCTGTTCCAGCGCGATAAGGACTATATCGTACGTGATGGTGAAGTGGTCCTGATTGATGAATTCACCGGACGGATGATGGCGGGTCGCCGTCTCTCCGAGGGTCTGCATCAGGCCATTGAGGCCAAGGAAGAGGTGAAGATTCAGCCAGAAAACACAACGCTGGCCTCCGTGACCTTCCAGAACTACTTCCGCCTTTATGGCAAGCTGTCGGGCATGACCGGTACCGCAATGACCGAAGCCGAAGAATTTGCCGAAATTTATGGGCTTGGTGTTGTCGAAGTGCCAACCAACCGTCCGATTGCACGCAAGGATGAGGACGATCAGGTCTATCGCACCGCCATGGAAAAATACCAGGCGATGATCAATGAGACCAAGAAAGCCCATGAAAATGGGCAGCCGGTTCTTCTGGGCACCACCTCGATTGAGAAATCTGAACTGCTCAGCCAGCTTCTCCAGAAGGAGGGCATCAAACACAACGTGTTGAATGCTCGCCACCATGAGCAGGAGGCGCAGATCGTTGCTGACGCTGGTCGTCTGGGGGCCGTGACCATCGCCACCAACATGGCGGGCCGGGGCACCGACATCAAACTTGGCGGCAACGTTGAGTTTAAGGTGCTTGAGGCGATTGCAGACACCCCTGATGGGGATCACGAGGCCATTCGCGCGCGCATCGAAGAGGCGCATGTCGCCGATGAGGAAGCTGTCAAACAGGCAGGTGGCCTGTTCGTTATGGCCTCTGAGCGTCACGAAAGCCGCCGTATCGACAACCAGCTGCGCGGCCGTTCGGGTCGTCAGGGGGATCCGGGCCGCACCGTGTTCTACCTCAGTCTTGAAGATGACCTGATGCGGATCTTTGGGTCTGAGCGGCTGGATAAACTGCTCTCAACCCTGGGCATGAAGGAAGGCGAAGCGATTATTCATCCGTGGGTGAACAAATCTCTGGAGCGGGCGCAGGCGAAAGTCGAAGGCCGCAACTTCGACATGCGCAAGAACGTGCTGAAATTCGACGATGTCATGAACGACCAGCGCAAGGTGATCTTTAACCAGCGTCGTGAAATCATGGCGGCTGAGGATCTCTCGGAAATTGTCGCTGACATGCGCCACGAGGTGATCGACGACCTGCTGGATGTACACATGCCCGCCAAGACCTACGCGGATCAGTGGGACAGCGAAGGGCTGCAGGAGCAGGTTCGCGAGAAGCTGGGTCTGGATGTTCCAGTTGTGGAATGGGCCGCTGAAGAAGGTGTCGACGACGAGCAAATTCGCGAACGTCTGGTAGAAGTCAGTGACGCAAAAATGGTTGAGAAGACTGAGGCCTTTGGCCCGGAAACCATGCGCAACATCGAAAAACAGGTTCTGCTGCAGACAATTGATGCGAAATGGCGCGAGCATCTGCTGACGCTGGAGCATCTGCGCTCCGTCGTGGGTTTCCGTGGCTACGCGCAGCGCGATCCGCTCAATGAGTATAAGAACGAGAGCTTCCAGCTGTTCGAGAATATGCTTGATACGCTGCGGGAAACTGTCACTCAGCAGCTGGCCCATGTACGCCCGATCAGCGAAGACGAGCAGCGCCAGATGATGATGCAGATGGCCGCGCAACAGGCCGAACTGCAGAAGGCTGCGGCGGGTGGTAGTGCAGCAGCAGCGCTGCAAGAGGCACCAGCAGATGGTTTTGTCGAGGACGATCCGTCCACTTGGGGCAATCCATCACGTAACGACAAATGCCCCTGTGGCTCCGGCAAGAAGTTCAAACACTGTCACGGCAGCCTCAGCTGAGGTTTCGAGGCGGAAGTATTTGGCGACAAAATTCGGAGAAATCAGTGACAATTGCACGGTTTCGCCAGATTCTCTGCAAGGGGCGGCCATCAATTGGCCGCCTTTCTGCGTCACGGTTCCTTAACCTTTTTGGGTAAGGAGTCGGTAATGATCAGCAAACGCACAGCCCTGATGAGCGCGGCGACCCTCTGTAGCGCACTGGCGATTGGTCTTGTTATGCAGCATACTGCTGGCCCGTCGCGGACGGCCGCAGCGATGGTAATTCCTACTCCCGATCCGACAGCCATTGCGGAAACAGCGCTGCCTGATCTGCCGACGGATGCTCCGCTTCAGATTGACGCCATCAGCCTGACGGCAGCAACACCCGAGGCAGGTGACAGCGACGCTCGGCAACTCATGCGTCAGGATCCCGAAACCTCCTGCGAGATGACCGCTGAGGCGGTGCCCGGTCCGATGGCTGAGGTTCGGCTGACGGTGTTGTCGCTGTGTCGGCCGGGCGAGCGTTTGACCATTCATCACAATGGCATGATGTTCTCCAGCCGACTGGATGCAACGGGCGCGCTGACGGTGCAGATCCCAGCTCTGTCGTCTTCCGCGGTGTTTATCGTTGAACCCAAAAGCGGTCGTGGTGCGGTGGCGACAACATCGGTTCCGGATCTGGATCTTGTCAGCCGGGTCGTGCTGCAATGGGCGGGCAACAGCGGGTTTGAATTGCATGCGCGGGAATTTGGTGCGGGCTATGGCAGTGCCGGTCACGTTTGGCATGGCGCCGACCTGACGGCTGGGCGTGGAAGCGTCGTGCAGCTTGGTGACGCCACGCAGTTGGCCCCGCGTTTGGCGGAGGTCTATAGCGTTCCACGTCTTGGCGGCGATCAAAGCGGTGCGATTGATCTGACCGTGGAGGCCGAGGTGACAGCGATCAATTGTGGTCGTGATGTTTCGGCGCAGACGCTGGAATTGCGCAATGGGAGATTGCGGACCCGTGACCTGACCCTGGCAATGCCGGATTGTGCTGCCACAGGTGACTTTCTTGTGTTGAATAATCTTCTGGAAACCCTGAAAATCGCCGCAAATTAACTCGCGGTTTATTCAGGATTTCTCATGGCTTTGTTTCGTGCGGCAATATGCGCCGCACTCTTTCTTGTCACCGGGATCCTGCCGCTGAAGGCGCAGGACGTGACACTTTCGTCGCCGGATGGAGCTGTTGAGATCACCGGGAATATTCTGGGGTTCGATGGCGAATTCTATCGCGTGGATACCAAATTTGGAGAGCTGACAGTCGACGGCTCCGGGGTGAGCTGCGAGGGGCCGGGCTGCCCCAGCCTGTCAGATTTCGTAGCAGAGATCAGCCTGTCGGGATCGTCGACCATGGCAGAGGTCCTTTTGCCGGCCCTGATCGAGGGGTTTGCGCTGCGAAACGGGTTTCAGACACGGCGCGATCCGATGCCTGACAATAATTTCGACTATGTCCTGCTGCGCGATACTGGCCGGGTTGCGGCGAGGTTCAGCTTCTTTGTCAGCAACACGGACGAAGGATTTGCCGACCTCCTCGCGAATGAGGCCGACATTGTCATGGCCTTGCGTGAGATCCGCAGCGCCGAGCGTGAGCGGGCCCGTGAGGCGGGGATGGGCGACATGACCGGCGCGCAGCGTAGCCGTGTTCTGGCGCTGGATGCGATGGTGCCGGTTGTGGCGCCGGGCAATCCCGTCCGCTCGATCTCGGTCGCAGATCTGGCAGGGGTGCTGTCTGGCAACCTCAGCAATTGGTCGGAGCTGGGGGGGCCGAATGCGCCGATTTCACTGCATCTGCCGGTGGCAGGCTCTGGCCTGGCGCAGGCTATCTCGGACCGGTTGGAGACGCCGAACATAGCGGCACTGGGGACCCGTCTGCGGCGCCATGATCGTGGCAGTACTCTGGTGCGCGTGGTTACAACGGATCCCTTTGCGCTTGGGCTGGCCAGTTTTGCCGAGACATCGACTGCGCGGGTCCTGACCTTACGAGGTGCCTGCGGGTTTTCGCTGCGCGCCAACCGCCGTTCGATCAAGACCGAAGATTATCCGCTGACCGCGCCCATGTTTCTTTACCTGCCGTCCCGGCGGTTGCCCAAACTGGCGCGGGATTTCCTAAGCTATGTGCGTGGTCCCGGTGCGCAGATCGTGATTCGCAGGGCCGGCTTCGTCGATCAGGCGCCCGAGCGGATTTCCATGAACGTACAGGGCGATCGCTTGGCCAATGCGATCACCGCGGCGGGCTCGGAGGTGCCGCTGAAGGAGCTTCAGCGGCTTGTCTCTCGTTTGGATGGCCTACAGCGTCTGACCACGTCTTTTCGGTTTGAGCCGGGCTCGACCCGCCCGGATGCGCAATCGCGGAGCAATATCACGCAACTGGCGCGCTCGCTTGAGGCGGGTGCCTATGATGCGCGGGAACTGGTTTTTGTTGGCTTCTCAGACGGGGATGGACCGGCGAGTGGGAATAGAGCCATCGCCATGAAACGTGCAGAGGCGGTGCGTGACGCTGTGATTGCAGCTGCGGAAACCGCGAATTTGGAGCGCACAGAAATTGAGATTGCAGCATTCGGTGAAGCGCTGCCAATGGCCTGCGAGGATCAGCGATGGGGGCGTCAGGTAAATCGCCGGGTTGAGGTCTGGGTGCGTTAGCCAGCTATAGGTACCCCGCCGACCGAAAGCTGAGTTCGCTGGATTTGCCGATGATCAGATGGTCATGCAGCACGATATCCAACGCGGCGAGGGCGCGGGCAACCCGGTCGGTCATTTCAATGTCGCTGGGCGATGGTGTCGGATCGCCTGATGGATGATTATGCACCAATATCAGGGCACTGGCGCTGATCTCCAAGGCACGCTTTGCGATTTCGCGTGGGTAGACCGGCACATGGTCGACGGTGCCTTTGGCCTGTTCCTCATCCGCAATCAATGTGTTCTTACGATCAAGATATAACACCCTGAATTGCTCGGTTTCGCGGTGGGCCATGACCGTATGGCAATAATCCAGCAATGCGTCCCAGGAGGACAGGATGTGGCGTTGCAGGACCTTTGCACGGGCCATGCGATGGGCGGCGGCCTCCAGCACCTTGAGATCGGTGATCACCGCATCGCCAACTCCTGCAATCTGGGAGAGCCGTTCGGGGGGCGCTGTGATCACGCGGTTGAAATCGCCAAAACTGTCAAGCAACTGACGCGCTAGCGGTTTCACATCCCGGCGCGGGATAGAGCGGAACAGCACAAGTTCCAGCAACTCGTAGTCCGGCATTGCGGCGGCACCCCCCGTCATGAACCGGTCTCGCAGTCGGGCGCGATGATCCTTGATGTAGGAGGGGGGCGATGGTGGTTTTGCGGAAGGTGCAGTGAGTTCTGCGCTGTCCGGAAACAACGGCAGAGAGACGTCCTCGAATGCGGGCTCCTTGGGCATGACGCAATGCTCGCGCCATCAGGGTTGCGAAAGGGTTAATCCGTCAGGCCAAAGCAGTCCGGTACCAAAAAACCATCAAAAAAAGCGCCCCTTTTGAGGGCGCTTTATCTTGGTCTAATGGGGTGAGCGAGCTGGTCTTAGCCCTTCATCCCGTCCCAGAAACTTTTGACTGAGGAGAAGAAACTCCGCGATTCCGGGTTGGTGTTGTCCTCGGAGAGATCCTCGAATTCCCGCAGCAGCTCTTTTTGCCGGGAGGTGAGGTTCACCGGGGTTTCCACCGCCAGTTCGATGAACATGTCGCCGGTTGCCCCACCGCGCAGCGCAGGCATACCTTTGCCGCGCAGGCGCATCTGGCGGCCGGATTGACTGCCTTCGGGGATCTGAACCCGCCCGCGACCACCGTCGATGGTGGGCACTTCGATCGCTCCGCCAAGGGCGGCCTTGGCCAGGGATACCGGGACGCGGCAATAAAGATTGTTGCCGTCGCGTTCAAACAGATCATGCGCAGCCACTTCTACGAAGATGTAGAGATCACCGGGAGGGCCACCACGCATACCGGCCTCACCTTCGCCAGCAAGACGGATGCGGGTGCCGGTTTCCACGCCAGCCGGGATATTCACCGACAGGGAGCGATCTTTCTCGACGCGACCGTGGCCCTGACAGGATTTACAGGGATTCTTGATGATCTGGCCAAGGCCGGAGCAGGTGGGGCAGGTGCGCTCCACCGTGAAGAAACCCTGTTGCGCGCGCACTTTGCCCATACCTGAGCAGGTCGGGCAGGTGGTCGGCTCCACGCCGCCCTCGGCGCCGGTGCCCTCGCAGGACCCACAGGCCACAGCAGTCGGCACGTTGATGGTTTTGTGCATCCCTGCAAAGGCATCCTCGAGCGAGATGCGCAGGTTGTAGCGCAGGTCGGAGCCGCGCGCGGCCCGTTGCCGTCCGCCACCCTGGCCGCCACGACCACCCATGAAGTCGCCGAACAGATCGTCGAATACATCAGAGAAAGCAGAGGAGAAGTCACCGCCGCCAAAGCCCTGGCCGCCCTGACCACCGCGCTGACCGCCGCCCATGCCGTTTTCAAAGGCTGCGTGGCCGTAGCGGTCGTACGCGGCCTTCTTCTCTGGATCTTTCAGAACATCGTAGGCCTCATTGGCCTCTTTGAACTGCCCCTCGGATTCGGGATTGTCCTTGTTCCGATCGGGGTGCAACTCTTTGGCCTTCTTGCGAAAGCCTTTCTTGATTTCATCGGCGGTGGCCCCTTTGGACACCCCGAGAATGTCATAGTAATCTCGTTTGGACATCGGAATACCCTTCTTGCCGCAACGAAAGCGGGCCGGCCCGGAGTTCGGACCGGCCCGCTCTGGCCAAAATCAGACCTTAACGCTTGTTGTCGTCCAGATCTTCGAATTCGGCATCGACAATGTCATCATCACCGGGGCCTGCCGCATCGTCTGCGGCGGTAGGTTCATCCGCAGCCTCTTCCTGGCTCGACTTGTAGATCGCCTCACCCAGCTTCATCGCAGCTTCGGTGACGTTCTGAACGCCGGATTTGATCTTCTCGGCGGTGGACTTCTCATTCTCGAGATCGTCCTTCAGTGCGGCAATCGCCAGTTCGATGGCTTCGATGGTGGTCGGATCCACCTTGTCGCCATGCTCTTCCATCGATTTCTCGGTGGAGTGGATCAGGCTTTCGGCCTGGTTCTTGGCTTCGATCAGCTCGCGGCGTTCCTTGTCCGCCTCGGCATTGTCCTCGGCATCCTTGACCATCTTTTCGATATCGTCATCGGACAGACCGCCGGAGGCCTGAATGGTGATGTTCTGCTCTTTGCCGGTTGCCTTGTCCTTTGCGCCGACCGAAACGATGCCGTTGGCGTCGATGTCAAAGGTGACTTCGATCTGCGGCATGCCGCGCGGTGCGGGCGGGATGTCTTCAAGGTTGAACTGGCCGAGCATCTTGTTGTCAGCCGCCATCTCGCGCTCACCCTGGAATACACGAATGGTCACGGCGTTCTGGTTGTCTTCCGCGGTAGAGAACACCTGGCTCTTCTTCGTCGGGATGGTGGTGTTGCGGTCGATCAGACGGGTGAACACACCGCCGAGGGTTTCGATGCCCAGCGACAGCGGCGTCACGTCGAGCAGAACCACGTCTTTCACGTCACCCTGCAGAACGCCGGCCTGAATGGCGGCACCCATGGCAACAACCTCATCCGGGTTCACACCCTTGTGCGGCTCTTTACCGAAGAATTTGGTGACCTCTTCGATGACCTTTGGCATGCGGGTCATACCGCCAACCAGAACAACCTCGTCAACGTCAGATGCGGAGAGGCCCGCATCCTTCAGCGCAGCGGCGCAAGGCTTCATGGAGGCTTTGATCAGATCGCCAACCAGGCTTTCCAGCTTCGCACGGGTCAGCTTCATGACCATGTGCAGCGGCTGGCCCGAGGACGGATCCATCGAGATGAACGGCTGGTTGATTTCGGTCTGGCTGGAGGAGGACAGCTCAATCTTGGCTTTTTCAGCGGCTTCTTTCAGACGCTGCAGGGCCATCTTGTCCTTGGTCAGATCGACGCCGTGCTCTTTCTTGAACTGCTCCGCCAGATAGTTGACGATGCGCATGTCAAAGTCTTCACCACCGAGGAAGGTGTCACCGTTGGTGGATTTCACCTCGAACAGGCCGTCGTCGATTTCCAGGATGGTCACGTCGAAGGTACCGCCGCCAAGGTCATAGACCGCGATGGTTTGGGTTTCTTCTTTGTCCAGACCATAGGCCAGCGCGGCAGCTGTCGGCTCGTTGATGATGCGCAGCACTTCAAGGCCGGCAATTTTGCCTGCGTCCTTGGTGGCCTGACGTTGAGCGTCGTTGAAGTAGGCAGGCACGGTGATGACGGCCTGGGTTACTTCTTCGCCGAGGTAGGATTCGGCGGTCTCTTTCATTTTGCCCAGGATGAAGGCGGAGATCTGCGACGGGGAGTATTTCTCACCCTTGGCTTCGACCCAGGCGTCCCCGTTGCCGCCGTTGATCACGGCGAAGGGCAGGTTTTTCTTGTCTTTGGCCAGATCGCTGTCGTCAAACCGGCGACCGATCAGGCGCTTGACGCCAAAAACGGTGTTGTCCGGGTTGGTGACGGCCTGACGTTTGGCCGGCTGGCCCACCAGACGTTCATCGTCGGTGAAGGCTACGATCGACGGCGTGGTACGGGCGCCCTCAGCGTTTTCGATAACGCGAGGCTGCGAGCCGTCCATGATGGCCACACAGGAGTTGGTGGTCCCGAGGTCGATTCCGATAACTTTGCTCATGTTCGATCCCTTTTTTACTTTCTAAGGCGATTACCCGAGGTCTGAACCCATTTTGGCATTCCGGCCCCGATTCAGTTGCGGTTTGGTCTGCACCTCACCGCTTCCCGGCGTATATAGGGAGCGCAAATGCCCCCTGCAACCGCCAGATCGCGTCCTGTTTCGCGAATTACAGCGGTTTTTGACAGGGGAGCGGTTAAGAACGGGCTAACAGTGATGATGAAGTTGCGATTGCGGGGGTTTGAGCTGACAAAACCCCTTCTGGATATGGACGGGCAGCAGCGGCTGATTGAGTGCCTGCGCCCGGTTCTGCGCGCCGCACCGCTGTTTTCGCCCGAGGTGCCCGGTGGTGGGAAGATGTCTGTGCGGATGACGTCGGCCGGGGACTATGGCTGGGTCAGTGACCGGGACGGGTACCGCTATGAAGAGCGCCATCCGGCCGGGCGCCGCTGGCCTGAGATCCCAACAGAGATTCTCGACATCTGGCATGCGACGACCGGTTTAGAGCGGCGCCCTGATTGCTGTCTGATCAACTATTACGGCGAAGGCGCCCGGATGGGCTTGCATCAGGATAAGGATGAGGCGGATTTCTCCTATCCGGTGGTGTCAATCTCTCTTGGGGACGACGGTCTGCTGCGGATTGGCAATCAATCGCGCGGCGGCAAGACTGATACCGTCTGGCTGAATTCGGGCGATGTGGTCGTGATGGGCGGGGATGCCCGGCTGACCTATCACGGGGTGGATCGCATTCGGTTCAAATCCTCACGTCTGCTGCCAAAAGGCGGGCGGATCAATCTGACCCTGCGCGTGGTGACCTGAATGGTGGGCTCTCCGTGGTCTAGCGCTTCGCTCCCCAACTGATCGAAGCACGGCGGCGCGTATAAAACTCCCCCATCAGGCCAATCATGATCAGTACCAGGGCGACCCAACAGGCATATTGCCAATTGCTGAAATGCGGATTGTAGTTGATGAACACAAATCCCCGCGCCTGATCAATACAGTGAAACAGCGGATTCCAGTCAAACATCGACAGCATGAAACTGGGCAGGGTATTGGCCAGAAACATCTTGCCCGAGGCGATCATATTGGCCCGCTGATAGATCGTGGAAATAATGCCCACGGTCCCTGGTGACCATGGTTTCATCACCAGCAGGATCAGACCAACAGCCGCACCTGTAATCCACGACAGCAAGACCATGCCAAAGGCCGCGATGGGCTCTTCGATTTCAATCGGGGTGAAGGCGACGTGATAAACAAACAGGATGATCAGCATCGACAGCACCTGAATGTAGAGAGAGCCGAGCGCCGCTGAAAGAATAGCAACGATGGTGTTCATCGGCGCATGTTGCATCATTGGGCTGCTCGGCCCCTCGGCGCCTGAGACAGCCGCGACAGCCTTGGTGTGGGTCAGAAACAGAAAGACGCCTGACATGACATAGAGCAGGAAATCGCCGCGAATGGCCGCGCCGCGCAGACCAAGCAATGAGAACATCAGATAAAAGACAACGACAAACATCACGGCCTGCGTCAAATTGAGGGCAAGCGCCATGAAGGCATTGTTATGCTTGGACCGCACACTGCGCGCCACGGAATGAAACACCACCTCACCCATGGCGATGAGGCTGCTGAGGCGGGACCGTTTGTGGCGCTGCTCGAACATGAAGTTGCTTAGCCTGACCTGCTTTAGGTGAAACTCTGCTTATCGTTACCACGGAAATCTTGCTGTTCCCTTTCCCCGCGACCATAAGGGGGACAACTGCTGTAATCAACCAAACCCGGTCAGGGAGAGCGTTTGTGACATATGATGACCTTATTCCGGTGATCCGCCGATTGGCGATCGAGGCCGGAGAGAAGATCATGGAGATCTACAACTCGGATGAATTCGAGGTGAAGGTGAAGTCGGACGAAAGCCCGGTCACCGCCGCCGATGAGGCTGCGGATGCACTGATCTCCGCAGGGCTGCGGGCAGCATTTCCGAATGTGATGCTGGTCACCGAAGAACAGGCCGACTCGCATAGCAAGAGCGGCGACACCTTCCTGATCGTTGACCCCTTGGATGGAACCAAGGAGTTCATCCATCGCCGTGGTGACTTCACCGTCAATATCGCGCTGGTCGAAAACGGCGTGCCGACTCGCGGTGTGGTCTATGCTCCGGCGCGGTCGCGAATGTTCTTCACCTTGGCGGATGGCTCTGCGGTTGAGGAAACCGGTGCGTTTGATCCCACCACGATGGGAGAGATCAAACCCATTCGCGTTGCAGATAGCGACAATGATGCATTGATGGTGGTTGCCTCCAAATCGCACCGCGATCAGGCGACTGATGACTACATCAATAAATATGCGGTGAAAGACAGCAAAAGCGCAGGCTCGTCGTTGAAGTTCTGTCTGGTCGCCACCGGGGAAGCCGATCTGTACCCACGGGTTGGCCGCACCATGGAATGGGACACCGCAGCTGGCCATGCCGTTCTGGGGGGCGCTGGTGGCCAGGTGGTGCGTTTCGATGACCACAGCCCACTCACCTATGGCAAGGAAGGATACGCAAATCCCTTCTTTATTGCCTATGCGCCGGGTGTGGAGCTGAAGAAAGCCTGATGTCCGTTCTGATTGTCATCCCCGCCCGTTTCGCCTCCACACGGTATCCTGGCAAGCCGCTTGTTGCCTTGACCGGTGCCAGCGGAGAAAGCCAAACGTTGATTGAACGATCCTGGCGCGCTGCCATGGCCGTCAATGGTGTCGACCGTGTGGTGGTGGCCACCGATGATGAGCGGATTCGTGATGCTGCGACAGGGTTCGGCGCCGAGGTGGTTATGACTTCCGAAAGCTGCGGCAACGGGACCGAGCGCTGTGCGGAGGCGCTAGCTAACCTCGGCGGGGATTACGAAATCGTGGTGAACCTGCAAGGGGACGCGCCGCTGACGCCGCATTGGTTTGTTGAAGATCTGATCTCAGGGCTGCGCGGTGCCCCTGACAAGGGGCTGGCAACACCGGTGTTGCGTTGCGATGGGGCGACACTGAACAGCCTGCTGGCCGACCGTAAGGCCGGTCGCGTCGGAGGCACCACCGCTGTGTTCGGGCGGGATAACAACGCGCTCTACTTCTCAAAGGAAGTGGTGCCGTTCACCTCCACGACGTATGAGGCCGATCAGGACACCCCGGTGTTCCATCACGTCGGGGTCTATGCCTATCGGCCAGACGCGCTGAGTGCTTATCCAGGGTGGCCTGTCGGTCCCTTGGAGACGCTGGAGGGGCTGGAGCAGCTGCGTTTTCTGGAGAACGGGCGCAAGATCCTCTGCGTTGAGGTTGAGGCGCGGGGACGTGAATTCTGGGAACTGAACAACCCCGAAGACGTGCCGTTGATTGAGGCGATGATGAAAAAGATGGGTCACAAATAGGCCTGAATTGTCGATAAAATGAAACATCTTATGGAAGGTCGTGAGCGAAACGTGACTGGGGGTATATTTTTTGAATTGCCTGCGGAATACTTGAGCCGGCCTTTCAAGGCAGGTTGTGTCACCAAATCGGCCACCACTGACGAACCGCATCAGAACGGTTTGGAAAATAGACAATGAGAGTGCGATATGCGTAGAAAAGTAACGAAGGCAATTTTTCCGGTGGCCGGTCTTGGAACGCGATTCCTGCCAGCCACCAAATCGGTTCCCAAAGAAATCATGACGCTGGTGGATCGTCCGCTGGTCCAATACGCCATTGATGAGGCGCGTGAAGCTGGGATCAAGGAATTCATCTTTGTCACCTCGCGTGGCAAAGGCGCGCTTGAGGACTATTTTGACCACTCGCCCATGCTCGAACAGGAGCTGCGCAAGAAGGGCAAGGACGACCTGCTGGATATTCTGAAGGCGACCAATATGGATTCCGGTGCGATTGCCTATATTCGTCAACATCAGGCGCTGGGCCTTGGCCATGCGGTGTGGTGTGCGCGTCGCCTGATTGCGAATGAGCCCTTTGCGGTGATCCTGCCAGACGACGTGATCGCGGCGGAAACGCCCTGCCTCAAGCAGATGGTGGAAGCCTATGAAGAAACCGGCGGCAATATGGTTGCGGCCATGGAGGTTCCGCCGGAGCAGACATCCTCCTATGGCGTGCTGGATGTGCGCGATGACATGGGATCGGTCGTGTCCGTGAATGGCATGGTCGAAAAACCCAAATCTGAAGAGGCGCCATCCAATCTGGCGGTGATTGGCCGCTATATTCTGGCGCCTTCTGTGCTGCGCAATCTCAACAAGAAGAAGCAGGGCGCTGGCGGTGAGATCCAGCTGACTGATGCGATTGCTGAAGACATTGCCGCTGATGTTCCAGTCTATGGCTACCGGTTCCGTGGTCAGCGATTTGACTGCGGGTCCAAGGCCGGCTTTTTGCAGGCGACGGTTGCCTTCGCGCTGGCGCGCGAGGAACTGCGTGATGATCTGATGTGCTATATCAATCAGATTGCCCAAGTCGATAAGGCGGCGCAATAAGACCTGCCACTTTGCTGCGATGGGCGAAGATTGGTGAGATGTGAATTTTGGGTGGCCGGGCAGCAACGTCCGGCCTTTTGATCAGGAAAACGCTGTTTTGACATATATTCTGGTGACCGGTGGGGCCGGCTATATCGGTTCCCACGCTTGCAAGGCACTGCGCGCGGCTGGGTTCACGCCCGTGACCTACGACAATCTGGTAACAGGCTGGCAGGATGCGGTGAAATTCGGTCCCTTTGAGAAGGGGGACCTGAGCGATCGCGCGCGACTGGACGAAGTATTTGCCAAGTATCAGCCTGCCGCGGTTATGCATTTCGCCGCCCTGAGCCAGGTCGGCGAAGCCATGAGTGAGCCGGGTCGCTACTGGGCCAATAATGTTGGTGGCTCCCTTACTTTGATCGAAGCGGCGGTAGCAGCCGGATGCCTTGATTTCGTCTTTTCCTCCACCTGTGCGACCTACGGTGAGCACGACAATGTGGTGCTGGACGAAAGCACGCCTCAGGTGCCTTTGAATGCCTACGGTGCCTCCAAACGCGCGGTTGAGGATATTCTGCGCGACTTTGGCGCGTCGCACGGGCTGCGCTCGGTGATTTTCCGGTATTTCAACGTGGCGGGTGCTGATCCGGAGGCTGAAGTGGGCGAATTCCATCGCCCCGAGACCCACCTGGTGCCGCTGGTTCTGGATGCGATTGACGGCAAGCGTGATGCGCTGACGATTTTCGGAACCGATTACGACACGCCGGATGGGACTTGCGTACGCGACTACGTGCATGTCTGCGATCTGGTCGATGCCCATGTTCTGGGTCTCAACTGGCTGAAAGATGGTAAGGGTAGTCAGGTCTTCAATCTGGGGACAGGCACCGGGTTTTCTGTGCGCGAAGTGATGGACAAGGCCGAAGCGACAACCGGCAAATCTGTGCCGCATTCCATCGGGCCGCGGCGTGCCGGGGATTGCACCAAACTGGTCTCAGGCTCTGTGCGGGCGGCAACGCTGCTGGGCTGGGAGCCGACTCGGTCCGACCTTGAGACGATGATTGCGGATGCCTGGGGCTGGCACAAAGCCGGCGCATACGAGCGCTAGGGTGACGGGGCCTGCTTTGGCTCCGGGCTCTGTGCCGCTGCCGGAGATTTCACTGGCGGCGGCCTATCGATTGAGATGGCAGCGCCGTCGGCTTCTCTGGCGGGCATTTCGGGCGCGTCACCAACTGCGCAGAGTGACGTATCATACCGCCATCCTGCCAGATAACGCGCTGATCGCCATCACAGTACTGCGGAACGAGGCGACGCGGATCCCCTTTTTCCTGCAATTTTACCGTGATCTGGGTGTTGATCACTTTCTGATCGTCGACAATGACAGTGGTGATGGGGGAGCGGAATATCTTGCCGCCCAGCCCGATGTCTCGCTCTGGCACACGACCGCCAGCTACCGAGATGCGCGGTTCGGTCTGGACTGGGCGACCTGGCTGCAGATCCGCCACGGTCACCGTCGTTGGTGCCTGAGCGTTGACGCAGATGAATTGCTGGTGTTTGGCGGTGATGTGCAACGCGGTTTGCGCGGATTGACCCATTGGCTGGACCGTCAAGGCAGGATTGGCTTTGGTGCCTTGATGCTGGATCTTTTCCCCAAGGGGCCGCTTGGAACGGTGAGTTACTCCCCCGGCGATGATCCCCGCACTGTGTTGCCGTGGTTTGATCCCGGTCCCTATCGCGCAGTACGTCAGGCACCGCGCGGCAATCTGTGGGTGCAGGGCGGCACGCGGGACCGGGTGTTTTTCGCTGCTGAGCCGCAGCGGGCACCGACGTTGAACAAAACCCCGTTGATCAAATGGGATCGCCGCTACGCCTACACCAATTCCACCCATGCGGCGCTGCCGCGACGGCTCAATGCGCTGTATGATGGACCGAATGGTGTGATGCCATCCGGGGTGCTTCTGCATAGCAAATTCCTGCCTGAGATCGCGGAGAAAGCGCGGATCGAAAAACAGCGCGGTCAGCACTTTGGCCAGCCGCATCAGTTCGAAGGTTACTATGATCAATTGGCGGCTGGCCCGGACCTGTGGCACGACAAGGCGCTGCGCTATGAGGGGCCAGATCAGCTTGAGGCGCTGGGGCTGGCCCGCGCCCCGGAGTGGGACGCGGATTGATGCTTAGCTGCGTTCGGCGTTTTGCTCATCGCGGCGCTGGCGTACCAGCTGGCGTTTGGTGACCAGCGAGGCAGTGACCACGCCAACGGTTACAATGGCGATCATGATCGTGGAAAGTGCGTTGATCTCCGGGCTGACCCCCAGCCGCACGGCTGAGAAAATCTTGATCGGCAGGGTCGTTGCGGCTGGACCGGAGGTGAATGACGCGATCACCAGATCGTCCAGTGACAGAGTAAAGGCCAAGAGCCAGCCAGAGATGACCGCAGGTGCGATGATCGGCAACGTCACAAGGCGGAATGCCTCAGCCGCGGAGCAGCCCAGATCCAGCGCGGCCTCTTCCAGCGACCGATCAAAGGTCACCAGCCGTGACGACACGACAACCGAGACGTAGCACATTGAAAAGGTCGTATGTGCCAGCACGATGGTCATCACGCCGCGATCCAGACCGATGCCGATGAACAGAAGCAGAAGCGACAGGCCGGTGATCACCTCTGGCATAACCAGCGGCGCATAGATCATGCCGGAAAACAGCGTACGGCCCAAAAACCGCCCGCCGCGCACCAGAACATAGGCCGCCATGGTGCCCAGAACCGTCGCGATGGTCGAGGACATCACGGCCACCTTCAGCGTTACCCAGGCCGCATTCAGAAACGCCTCGTTCTGCAACAATTCACCATACCATTTGACGGAGAACCCCGCCCACACGGTGACCAGTTTGCTTTCATTGAAGCTGAAGATGATCAGGATCACCATCGGGATATAAAGAAACGCAAACCCCAGTGTCAGCGAAACGGTGTTGAACCAGCTCAATCGGGTCATTGGTCCGCCTCCTGTTGTTTCTGCTGGTTGCGCTGGAACAGCACGATGGGCACGATCAGGATCAGCAGGAGTACAACCGCCACCGCTGAGGCCACCGGCCAATCACGGTTGGAGAAGAACTCTTCCCACAGCACCTTGCCGATCATCAGCGTATCAGATCCACCCAGCAGCGACGGGATCACGAATTCGCCCAGGGTCGGAATAAAGACGAGGAAACAGCCCGCGATGATACCTGCGCGGGACAGGGGAATAGTGACCAGCCAGAAGGCCTCCATGCGCGAGCACCCCAGATCTTCGGCGGCCTCAATGAGCGAGCCATCCAACCGTTCCAAAGCGGAGTAAATTGGCAGGATCATGAACGGCAGATAAGTGTAGACGATGCCGATATAGACAGCGGTATTGGTGTTCAGGATCGTCAGCGGTGTATCAATCAGCCCGGCCCATATCAGGAACTGATTCAAAAGGCCCTCGTTCGACAGGATTCCCATCCAGGCATAGACCCGGATCAGAAAGCTGGTCCAGAACGGCAGGATCACCAGCATCATCAGCGTTGGGCGCCATTCCGAAGGCGCGCGTGCCATGCCGTAGGCCATCGGATAGCCGACCAGCAACGTCAGAATTGTTGAGACGACCGCAATGCGCAGCGAGCTGAGGTAGGCTTTCCAGTAGAGATCATCCTCGGTGAGCCACGTGAAATTCTCAAAATCAAGATCCGCAAGGAAGGCGCCGATACCGGTGACCCAGTCGAACTGCGGCATATAGGGCGGGCGCGCAACGGCGGCATCCGACAGCGAGATTTTGAAGACGATGGCGAAGGGCACAAGAAACAGCGCCAATAGCCAGGCATAGGGTATGGCGATCAGGATGAAGCGGCGCATCAGTTCGCCAGCAGAACACCGGCGGTGGCTGTCCAGGACAGCCAGACCGGGTCTTCCCAGGTAAAGGCGCGGCGTGCAATGCGACGGGTATTGGCGGCCTGTGCCTTGATCACCGCGCCGGAGGGCAGCTCAACGTGATAGGTGGAGATATTGCCAAGGTAGGCGATATCCAGAATGCGACCCTGCACCGTGTTGTCAGCCTCCGCCGGGCGCTCTGCGCTGATCGTGACTTTCTCCGGGCGGATCGCCAGATGGCAGTCCTGCCCATCGGAGAAGGATGCCTGACTTTTGACCGTGAGCGGGGCGGCGCCGTCTTTCCAATTGACCGCGTATTGTTCGGGGCCGGTGGGGGTGGCCGTGCCGCCGATGATGTTCACATCGCCGATGAAATCCGCAACATACAGAGAATTTGGGGTCTCATAGATCCGGTCTGGCGTGGCCACCTGCACGATCCGGCCATTGTCCATCACCGCCACGCGGGAGGCGACAGTCATTGCCTCTTCCTGATCATGGGTGACAATGACAAAGGTGGTGCCGGTTTTCTCCTGAATATCCATCAGTTCAAACTGCGTATCCTGGCGCAGTTTTTTGTCGAGCGCGCCGAGCGGTTCATCCAGCAGCAGCAGTTTCGGAGCTTTTGCCAGCGACCGGGCCAAGGCAACCCGCTGACGTTGGCCACCGGAGATCTGGTGCGGTTTGCGACGGGCGAATTTCTCAAGCCGGGTCAGCCGCAGCATTTCCTGCACCCGTTCGGCGATGTCATGCTTGGGCTTATTCTCGCGCTTCAGTCCAAAGGCGATATTGTCCCAGACGCTCAGATGCGGAAACAGCGCGTAGGACTGGAACATCATATTCACCAACCGCTTATTCGGGGGGACCGGGGCAATATCCTGACCTGACAGGAAAATCTTGCCTTCGGTTGGGGTCTCAAACCCGGCAAGCATCCGCATCATTGTTGTTTTGCCACAGCCCGACGGGCCAAGCAGGGCAAAGAACTCTTTCTCGTAAATCCCGAGCGTCAGATCATCAATGGCGGTGAACTCGCCAAAGCGTTTGGTGACGTTCTGGAATTGGATCAGGGGCTTGGCCTCCGGATCGTTCCAGGGTTCAAAAACAGGAATGGTCACGCGAGCCCCCAATAATAGACACAGGTTGTGGAACGGGCACGGAACAGCTGCCGACGTCCCCAAAAGGTAAAACGCGGGGCACATACGATGCCCCGCGTGATCAGCAGTGCCGGATCAGGTCCCGGACTTGATCTTGGTCCACATGCGGGTGGCCTTACGCTGCACCTTGGGCGGATAGGCTTCTTTGATGTAGAGGTTTTTCAGGGTCTCTTCGCTTGGGTATATCGCGGGATCGCCGATCACATCTTCCTCAAGGAATTCCTGGCTCGCCTTGTTGCCATTGGCGTAATAGACATAGTTCGACGCCGCTGCCATATTCTCGGCTTCCATGATGAAATTCAGGAACTTATGCGCACCCTCCGGGTTTGGGGCATCCACGGGGATTGCCATCTGGTCGAACCACATCAACGCGCCTTCCTTGGGGGCGTTGAAGACGATTTCGACGCCGTTGTCGGCCTCATCCGCACGGTCACGCGCCTGTAGAATGTCGCCAGACCAGCCGAAGGCCACGCAGATATCGCCGTTTGCCAAGGCGTTGATGTATTCGGAGCTGTGGAATTTCTTCACATAAGGACGGATCGCCATCAGCACCGGCTCTGCCTTGGCCACCACATCGGGGTCCATGCTGTTGGGATCTTCGCCAATATACTTCAGCGCCGCTGGGATCATCTCATCAGGCGCATCCAGGAAGTAGACGCCACAATTGGCCAGTTTTTCCATGTTCTCCGGGTTGAACACCAGTTCAAGCGAGTCGATCGGTGCATCGGCCCCCAGCGCTTCCTCGACCTTGGCTGTGTTGGCGCCGATACCGGTGGTGCCCCACATGTAATTCACTGAATAGAGGTTGTCGGGGTCGTAACGGGCGGTGCGATCCTCGATCACATCCCACATATTGCCTGCGTTCGACAGTTTGCTCGCATCCAGCTTCTGGAACGCGCCGGCCTGGATCTGTCGCGCCAGGAAAGACCCGGTTGGGACAACCACGTCGTAGCCCGATCCGCCGGCCAGCATTTTGGTTTCCAACAGTTCGTTGCTGTCGAAGACGTCGTAAATAAGATCAATGCCGGTTTCGGTTTCGAATTTCTCCAGCAGATCTTCGTCGATATAGTCGGACCAGTTGTAAACGCGAACTTCTTCGGCGACGGCGGCCGCACTGCTCAGCGCCACGATGGCGGTCAATGTCATCGTCTTGAGTGTCATGAGTATCTCCCTGTGCGTGCCGGTTTCCGTGCCCGGCTGGTAAGGATTTGATCAAGTTTTGCCTCATTCGGCAATACTGTTTATGTTTTCACCTGGGAAAACTTGGTGCAAGCTGCCCAAAATTTAGGAGGGATTCCGAAGGTGAACCTGAGCCAACCAGACGCATCATCCGTCAGTCAGCCGACCGCGAAACTGCCGGCGCATGAAACCGTCTATCAGACCTTGCGCGGGCAGATCCTGTTTGGCGATCTGGCGCCGGGGCAGGCGGTGACCATCCAGGGCCTGGTCGAGTCGCTGGGGGCCGGCATGACGCCCGTACGAGAGGCGATCAGGCGGTTGATTTCTGACGGGGCGCTGGTGTTTCAGGGCAATCGGCGTGTCTCTGTCCCGATGCTGCGGGAAAGCGACCTGAGTGAGCTGATTTATGCAAGAAAAACAATTGAATGCCAGCTTGCGAGATTGGCGACAGAACGGGTCTCCCCAACGGATATCTCAGCCTTGGAAGCAATAGACACGGCCTTGGACCAGGCGATCTCTGCAGGGGATGTGGCGGGCTATCTGGTGCAGAACTACCAATTCCACACGCGGCTCTATGCCCATGCCGACGCGCCAATCCTTACAGATCTTGCGGATCGGCTCTGGCTGCGCTTTGGGCCGTCGCTGCGGGTGGTCTGCGGGCGGCTTGGCACCCAGAGCTTTCCTGATCGCCATAAAGACATTCTGGAGGCCCTACATCGCAAGGACGCAGATCTGGCCGCCTTGGCAATGGAACGAGATGTGGCTCAGGGGATGGATCAGGTGCGACAGGGGCTCACACAGGCCAGCTGATTCGATTGACATGGTAGAATTTGATCATATTCTGGGGCCAATCTCTTCTTTCAGGAGTCTGTCCCATGACTGCGATTACAAATCACCTGCCCACAGCCGAGCTTCAGGCGCTGGACGCGGCCCATCACATGCATCCTTTCACCGCCAATGGCGAGCTGGCTGAAAAAGGTGCGCGGATCATCACCCGCGCCCGTGGCGTCACGCTGACGGACAGCGAAGGGAATGAGATCCTGGATGCCATGGCCGGCCTCTGGTGCGTGAATATCGGCTATGGCCGTGACGAGCTGGCGGATGTCGCGGCGCGCCAGATGCGTGAGCTGCCGTATTACAACACCTTCTTTCAGACCACCCATGCGCCTGCTATCGCGCTGGCGGCGAAAATCGCTGAACTGGCGCCGGAGGGGCTGAACCATGTGTTCTTTGCCGGGTCAGGATCTGAGGCAAATGACACCAACATCCGCATGGTGCGCCACTATTGGGCGATGAAGGGCAAGCCGACGAAATCGGTGATTATCAGCCGCAAAAATGGCTATCATGGTTCCTCTGTTGGCAGTGGTAGCCTCGGCGGTATGACGGCGATGCATGAACAGGGTGGTCTGCCGATTCCGGATATCCATCATATCAATCAGCCGAACTGGTGGGCCGAAGGCGGCGATATGTCGGCTGAAGACTTCGGTCTCGCTCGGGCGCAAGAGCTGGAGCAGGCAATTCTTGAACTGGGCGAAGATCGCGTTGCGGCGTTTATTGCCGAACCGGTACAGGGTGCCGGCGGTGTGATTGTCCCTCCGGCAACCTATTGGCCGGAAATCCAGCGCATCTGTGACAAATACGAAATCCTGCTGATTGCAGATGAGGTGATCTGCGGGTTTGGGCGGACTGGCAATTGGTTTGGTAGCCAGACTGTGGGCATTCGTCCTGATATCATGACAATCGCCAAGGGGCTGTCCTCGGGCTATGCGCCGATTGGCGGCTCGATTGTCAGCGATGAGATCGCGTCGGTAATCGGATCCGGCGAATTCAATCACGGATACACCTATTCGGGTCACCCGGTGGCGGCGGCTGTTGCGCTCGAAAACCTGCGTATCCTGGAAGAGGAAGACATCGTTGGCCATGTGCGCGATGTGGCCGCGCCTTATCTCAAGGAAAAATGGGAGGCGCTGGCAGACCATCCGCTGGTGGGGGAGGCCAAGATTGTCGGCATGATGGGGTCTATCGCGCTAACTCCGAACAAGACGACACGTGCGGCGTTTGCTGCTGAGGGCGGCACGGTGGGGTATATTTGCCGTGAGCGCTGTTTTGCCAACAATCTGGTGATGCGCCATGTCGGTGACCGGATGATCATCTCGCCGCCGCTGGTCATCACGCCGGAGGAGATCGACACGCTCATCGCGCGGGCGCGTCAATCCCTCGATGAATGCTATGCGGCCTTGCAGGAACAGGACATGCTGCACAGCGCCTGACATCAGGCTTGGTACTGACTGAAGAGGGCGCCAGTTCCAGCTTGGGACTGGCGCCCTTATTATGTCTGCGAATCCGTTTCGCGTAGTCAAATTCATCTATTGAAGTGTTTCCGGTAACGGTTTGCCGTGTTCAATCACGGCGTGCATGGATAGATTTTCCATTTGATCTGGGTGCGGACAATTGTCGTTTTTCAGCACTGGCCCGTCGTAAAACATACCGTCAACCGCACTGTCGGCCCTAAGGTAAATTGCAGAGATGATCCGGACGATCCGGTTGCGCACCAACACTCGGGTGTGCTTACATCGCGACAGAAGTGCAGAGCCAATCTGCCGAACCAAACCAGGGAGCCTCACTTGGCTGATGCGTCAAACACGAGCGCGTTCGTTGAATTCGAACGCGTGCAGAAGAGTTATGACGGCGAGAACCTCGTTGTCAAAGATCTGAACCTCACCATGCCGAAAGGCGAATTTTTGACAATGCTGGGCCCGTCCGGTTCGGGTAAGACGACCTGCCTGATGATGCTGGCGGGGTTCGAGACTGCGACCCATGGTGATATCCGGCTGGGCGGCGTCTCGATCAACAATATCCCACCCCACAAGCGCGGCATCGGGATGGTGTTTCAGAATTACGCGCTGTTCCCCCATATGACCATTGCCGAAAACCTCAGCTTTCCGCTGGAGGTTCGCAACATGGGCAAATCCGAGCGTGAGCAGAAAGTGAAGCGCGCGCTTGATATGGTGGAGATGGGCGCCTTCGGGGGCCGTCGGCCGGCCCAATTGTCCGGTGGTCAGCAACAGCGGGTCGCCCTGGCACGGGCACTGGTGTTTGAACCGGAACTGGTTCTGATGGACGAACCGCTGGGGGCGCTGGACAAGCAGCTGCGGGAAAAGATGCAGTTCGAAATCACCCATCTGGCACATCAGTTGGGCATCACCACGGTTTACGTGACGCACGACCAGACCGAAGCGCTTACCATGTCGGATCGCGTCGCTGTCTTCAACGACGGCCGTATCCAGCAGCTGGCGCCGCCGGATCAGTTGTATGAAGAACCGTCCAACAGTTTCGTTGCGCAGTTCATCGGCGAGAACAACACGCTGGAAGGCACTGTCAAAGAGGTCAACAACGGTATCGCGCTGGTGCAGCTGGACGATGGCGAGTTGATTGACTGCAAACCGATCAATGTGTCCAAGCCAGGTGAACGGACCCGTGTTTCGATCCGTCCCGAACGTGTCGAATACAATAAGGACCGGATGCAGGAAGGCGCTCATACGCTGAAAGCGGAAGTGCTGGAATTCATCTACATGGGCGATATTTTCCGCACCCGACTGCGGGTTGCCGGCAATGATGAGTTCATCATCAAAACCCGTAACGCCCCCGATCAGGAACGGCTGAAGCCCGGTCAGCAGATCGAAATCGGCTGGCTGCCTGAAGATTGCCGCGCGTTGGACGCCTAAGCCTCCACGCGTGCCCGAACCCCCGGCAGTGAACGACCGGGGGACGACGATCAAGACAAATAATAATTTCAACAAGGAGTAGAGTGTCTATGAAACTCACCAAACTGACTGCCCTGGCGGCCACCACGGCGTTGTGTGCGCCGATGGCAATGGCTGCCGATATGGCCAACGAAATGACCATCGTGTCCTGGGGCGGCGCCTATCAGGAAAGCCAGCTGAAGGCATATGTCGAACCTTATCAGGAGATGCACCCTGATCTGAAAGTGATCTGGGACGAAAGCTCGGCTGAAGCGACCGCAAAAATGCGCGCCATGACCGAAGCGGGCAATGTGACCTGGGATCTGGTCGACGTCGTTGCCTCCGACGCCATGCGTATGTGCGACGAAGGTCTGGCCGCTGAGCTGGATCACGACGAAGTGCTGGCTGCGGCGCCCGATGGCACCCCCGCAAGCGAAGACTTCGGCGAGCTGATCGTCAGCGACTGCTTTGTCCCGCAGATTGTGTATTCGACCACCTTCGGCTACCGCATGGACAAAGTGGGTGACACCCCGCCGTCCTCCATCTGCGATATCTTTGACACTGCAAAATATCCGGGCAAGCGCGCCCTGCAGAAGCGTCCGATCGACAACGTTGAATGGGCTCTCTACTGCGACGGCGTTGCCAAGGACGAGATCTATGATGTGCTGGGCACCGATGAGGGTGTGGAGCGCGCGCTGGCCAAGCTGGACAGCATCAAGGATCAGGTTGTCTGGTGGACTGCCGGTGCCGAGACGCCTCAGCTGCTGGCTGACGGTGAAGTTGTGATGGGCTCGACCTTTAACGGTCGTCTGTTCTCCGCAATCGCTGAGCAAAACCAGCCAATCGACATGCTGTGGGACATGCAGTCCTTTGACCTCGATGGTTGGATCGTGCCTGCTGACCTGCCCGAAGATCGCAAGGCTCGCGTGATGGACTTCCTGAAGTTCGCCACCGACACCCAGCGTCTGGCTGATCAGGCGAAATTCATCTCCTATGGTCCGGCACGTGCATCGTCGGCACCGCTGGTTGGTAAGCACGCCGTTCTGGGTATCGATATGGCGCCGCACATGCCGACCGATCCGGCAAATGCCGGCAACGTGCATGTCTATGACTACGAATGGTGGGCCGATAACCGCGATGATCTGGACGCAAAATTCCAGGCATGGCTGGCCAAGTAATCTGTTCCTGAACAGACACTGACATCATCGGGAAAGGGCTGTGTGCCTGGCGCACGGCCCTTTCTCCACCAACAAAAAATTCCGACGGGGGCTCCTACCCATGAGCGATACCACCCACACCGGACCGGTCCTGGCCGCCGATGGCACGCCGCTGAAGCGTAGCCTGGCCCGAGCTCTCCGGATGCAGAAAATCCGCGCCCTGATGTTGATCGCGCCGCTTCTGCTGTTTGTTCTTCTGACCTTCATTCTCCCGATTGCCGACATGTTGTTCCGCTCGGTTGAGAATAGGATCGTCTCTGATACCTTGCCCAAGACCGTGGTTGCGCTCCAGGACTGGGATGCAAATTCGGGCGTGACGCCGGATGAGGCGATATTCGCGGCGCTGGCTGCTGACCTTCAGGTGGCCGCGCAGGAAAAAACCCATACCCGTGTCGGTTCGCGTCTGAACTACGAAAACCCAGGTATCTCCTCGCTGTTCCGCAAGGCTGGGCGCAAGGTCAAGCGCTGGGATCTGGCTGAGGATGGCCCGTTCAAGGAGCAGTTCCTCAAAATCGACGAAGATTGGGCCGATCCCGAGGTCTGGCGCACCATTCAGACCTATTCCGGCGCCTATACCAACGGGTACTTCCTGAATGCTGCCGATTTCCAGAAAGGTGCCGAAGGGGCTGAACTGCGACCGGAAAACGAACGCATCTATGGCACGCTGTTCTTGCGCACCCTGATCATGTCGCTGGCGATCACTGTGAGCTGTATTATCCTGGGCTATCCGGTGGCCTGGATCTTGGCGAATTTGCCGTCGCGTACCGCAAACCTGCTGATGATCCTGGTACTCCTGCCGTTCTGGACATCGCTGCTGGTGCGAACCTCCGCCTGGAAAGTCATGTTGCAGCAGCAAGGTGTTATCAACGATACGCTGGTCTGGTTGGGACTGGTTGCAGATGACGCACGTCTGGTGATGATCAACAACCAGTTCGGCACGATTGTGGCGATGACCCACATCCTGCTGCCGTTCATGATCCTGCCGATGTATTCTGTTATGCAAACGATCAACCCCTCCTATCTGCGCGCGGCCAAATCTCTGGGCGCGACCAATTGGACCGCTTTCTGGCGGGTCTATTTCCCGCAGTCGGTGCCGGGTATCGGTGCGGGGTCGATCCTCGTGTTCATTCTGGCGATTGGTTACTACATCACGCCGGAGCTGGTTGGCGGCACCAAGGGTGTCTTCATCTCCAACCGGATTGCCTTCCACATCTCGCAATCGCTCAACTGGGGTCTTGCTGCGGCACTTGGCAGTATTCTGCTGGTCGTCGTCCTCGCGCTCTACTGGGCCTATGACAAGATTGTCGGCATCGACAACGTGAAACTGGGATAAGACACATGGCTTTGACACCTGTTGAAAACCAAACTCCCGGTTTTGTCGCGCTTGTTGCGGCTGCTGCCGGGGCCTTCTTTGGCCTCTTCGTGGGGACCGCCCAAGGCTCCGGGCTTCTCGGGGTTCTGATTGGGGCGGCTCTTGTCGGCGGGCTTGGATTTGCCCTCGCCGGGATGCGCGATCAGGAGCGGCCGATCCGCTGGGTCCTGATCGCAGCCTTCGCTGTTGCGGGCTTCGTGATGGGCGGTCTGCCGGCCGCCGTGATGGGGCTCCTGTTCGGCGCTTTTGTCGGCTGGTTCATTTTCTGGCTCTCGACATCGCGCTACCGCGTGCATCTGGCGCCATATCTCACTCCGGGGCAGGTGCTGTGGCACTATACGTTCCGGGTGATTTGTGGGGCGATCTTCATTTTCCTGATTACGCCGATTCTGGTGGTGATGCCGCTGTCGTTCAACGCGCAGGACTTCTTCACCTTTACGCCGGAAATGATCCGCTTCGATCCTGAAGGCTATTCGCTGAAACACTACCGCGATTTCTTCACCAACGCGGATTGGCAGCAGGCGATGTGGAACTCCATCAAGATCGCACCGATGGCGACCATCCTGTCGGTGGGCTTCGGCACGCTTGCCGCGATTGGCCTCAGCCAACCGCATGTGCCGTTCCGTCGCGCCATCATGGCCATTCTGATCTCGCCCATGATCGTGCCGCTGATCATTTCGGCTGCGGGTATGTATTTCTTCTACAGCCGGATTGGCCTGCAGGGGACATATTTTGGTGTGGTTCTGGCCCATGCGGCATTGGGGATTCCCTTTGTGATCATCACTGTGACTGCGACGCTGGTTGGTTTTGATCGCTCGCTCACACGGGCTGCGGCGAATATGGGGGCTGGTCCTGTGACCACCTTCTTCCGCGTGCAGATGCCCCTGATCCTGCCCGGCGTGATTTCCGGCGGTCTGTTTGCCTTCATCACCTCGTTTGATGAGGTTGTTGTCGTGCTCTTTGTCGGCTCGGCCGGACAGAAGACGTTGCCCTGGCAGATGTTTATCGGTCTGCGCGAACAGATTTCTCCCACCATTCTGGCGGTGGCGACCATTCTTGTTGTGGTCTCGATCTGTCTGCTCACAGTGGTCGAGATGCTGCGTCGTCGTTCCGAACGCTTGCGTGGAATGAGCCCGAGCTAAGACATATGTCACCCAATGAAAAGGCCCCGGTGTAAACCGGGGCCTTTTGCGTTTCGGGGGCTGGGATCAGAGACGTTCGATTGCCAGAGCAATGCCCTGACCGCCACCGATGCACATGGTGATGAGCCCTTTGGAGCCACCGATGCGCTCCAATTCATAAAGTGTCTTCAGCGTGATGATCGCACCGGTCGCACCGACAGGATGGCCAAGCGCGATGGCACCGCCATTCGGGTTCACCTTCGCAGGATCCAGCCCCAGCTCCTTGTTTACAGAAAGCGCCTGCGCCGCAAAGGCTTCGTTTGATTCGATGACATCGAAATCAGAGGCGGACAATCCGGTTTTCTTCAGCAGGTTCTGCACAGCGGGAACCGGGCCAATGCCCATGACCTCGGGGCGGACACCGGCATGCGCGTAGCCCAAAATGCGCGCTTTGGGCTTCAGCCCCGCCTTCTGCGCTGCCTCGGCGGTGGCCATGACGATGGCGGCTGCGCCGTCGTTGATACCGCTGGCATTGCCGGCCGTGACACGACCGTCCTTTTTGAACACAGCTTTCAGCCCGCCCAATGTCTCCAGCGTGCTGGCTTTGGGGTGTTCATCCACCTCAAACGGGACCATGTCCCGCTTTACCTTCACTTCAACCGGGGTGATCTGGCTGGCGAAATATCCGGCCTCAATCGCCGCGGCTGCACGGGTCTGGCTGGTGAGAGCAAATTCATCCATCTGGGCGCGGGTAATGTCATGTTCATCCGCGACGTTTTCCGCCGTCACCCCCATGTGACCGGTGCCGAACGGGCAGTTCAGCGCGCCCAGCATCATGTCGAGGGCCCGCGCATCACCCATTTTCTGACCCCAGCGCGCGCTTGGCACGATAAAGGGGCTGCGCGACATGTTTTCGGCACCACCGGTAAGGGCAAATTCCGCATCGCCCAGCATGAGGGACTGGATGCCGGAGACAATCGCCTGCGCGCCAGATCCACAAAGCCGGTTGACGCTCATAGCTGGCGTGCCGTTGGGGATGCCGGCCTGCATCGCCGCCACGCGGCTCAGGTACATGTCGCGGGGTTCGGTGTTGATCACATGGCCAAAGACCACATTGCCGATCTGTTCGGGCGCGACGCCGGAGCGCTCCATTGCGGCCTTGGAGGCCACGGTTGCCAGATCAATCGGCGTGGTGCCGGCAAGCGACCCGCCAAAGGTGCCGATGGCGGTGCGGGCGCCATCCAGGATCACGATATCGGTCATTTCTCTCTCCTCATAGGTTTGGCGCAGAGTATGCAGATGCAGCATGGCCTGTCCCGCAGAACGTGCCGTCAAAACATGACGGCCGTGCCACGGCGTCTGTTTGACAAATAGGTCGTAAAGGCGCAGTGATTCCGTCATGACGGAACATGTAGACGATATCCTAACCTTGCTGCCTGCCCGCCTGAAAGAGGCGCGCCGGGCCCAGGGTCTCAGTCTTGAGGCGGTGGCGAATCTCTCTGGGGTGAGCCGCTCTATGGTGAGCCAGATTGAACGCGGTGAAAGCTCCCCGACGATTGCGACCCTATGGAATTTGACGCGCGCGCTTCAGGTTGATTTTGCCGGGCTGTTGGACAGCAATGAGGCGCAGGACAGTATTGAAATCCTGCGCGATGGCGATGTCCCGTCGATTGAAAATATGGGCGAGGGGTGCCTGATCCGCATTCTGTCCCCGCCGGAAGACGCTGGTGGCCACGAGGTCTACGACATCCGGCTCAAGGATGGCGGCGCCCTGAACAGTCAGCCGCACGGGCGGGGGACGGTTGAACATGTAACCGTGCTGGAAGGGGCCGTGGCGCTCACCTCCGGCAGTGCAACCGATCGGCTGCATGCAGGGGATACCGCACGATACGCCGCAGATGTGACCCATTCGATTGCAGCATTGGGCGGTGCGGCCCGCGTTTTCCTGATCGTGAAAAACGCATGACGCAAGTTTGTCGCGGGGATTGTCCATTTTGACGGATATACATCCGCTATCCTGAAATCTCCTATTTCGGAAATCCATCCGTTATGCTAGAATCCTGACTCGAAAGAGAAGGAGTTCCCGCATGTCTACTGATTTTCTGACCGACATCTCCAAGACCCTAGAAGAGATCAAAGCCGATGGTCTCTACAAGCGGGAACGAATGATCACCTCCCCTCAGGGGGGCGAAATCCGGGTTGGGGATGCTGAGGTCATCAACCTTTGTGCCAACAATTACCTGGGCTTGGCAGACCATCCCGATCTGATCGCGGCTGCTCGTGGCGTGATGGATGACAAGGGTTTTGGCATGGCCTCCGTTCGCTTCATCTGTGGCACCCAGGATATTCACCGGGAGCTGGAGCAGCGTCTGGCCAAATTCCTGGGCAAGGATGACGCGATCCTGTTCGCGGCCTGTTTCGACGCCAATGGCGGGTTGTTTGAGCCGCTGTTGGGGCCGGAGGATGCGATCATCTCCGACAGTTTGAACCATGCCTCGATCATCGACGGCATCCGCCTGTGCAAGGCGAAGCGCTATCGTTACCTGAACAGCGACATGAACGACCTTGAGGCCTGGCTGAAACAGGCCCGCGAGGATGGCGCGCGGCATATCATGATCGCCACCGACGGGGTGTTCTCGATGGATGGTTATCTGGCAAAACTGCCTGAGATCCGCGCGCTGGCGGACAAATATGATGCCATCGTGATGGTGGATGACTGCCATGCCACCGGCTTCATGGGCGCCACTGGTGCAGGTACGCCGGAGCATTTCGGGGTGGATGTGGATATTGTCACCGGAACATTGGGCAAAGCACTTGGGGGGGCCATTGGCGGTTATATCGCCGGGCCGCAGCCAGTGATCGACCTCCTGCGGCAGCGGGCGCGGCCCTATTTGTTCTCCAATTCGCTGCCGCCATCCATTGTGGCCGCCGGGCTGGAGGCGATCCGGCTGGTGGAAGAAGGGAACGACCTGCGGGCGCAGCTGTTTGAGAATGCGCGCTACTGGCGTGCTGGGCTGGAAAAGCTGGGCTTTGACCTCCTGCCGGGTGAGCATCCGATCATCCCTGTGATGCTGGGCGAGGCACAGCTGGCGCAGGATATGGCCTCCCGGCTGTTTGACGAGGGTGTCTATGTCTCCGGCTTCTTCTTCCCGGTGGTGCCGCGCGGCCAGGCCCGCATCCGCACGCAGATGAATGCGGCGCTGACGCGGGACGATCTGGACCGCGCATTGGCTGCTTTTGGCACGGTCGGCAAGGAGTTGGGGATCGTGTCATGAGCCTGCCCAATACGATGAAAGCGCTGGAGAAGAGCCATCCGCAGGAAGGCCTCTGGATGGTGCAGGCGCCGGTGCCGGAGATCGGTCCGGACGAGGTGCTGATCAAGATCAGAACCACCGGCATCTGTGGCACGGACATTCATATCTGGAACTGGGACGAATGGGCTGCCCATACGGTGCCGGTCCCGATGATCACCGGTCATGAATTCGCGGGCGAGATTGTCGAGATTGGCCGCAATGTCACCGATCTGGCGGTTGGGCAGCGCTGCTCGGGCGAGGGGCATCTGATCCAGACGGATTCGCGCCAGTCCCGGGCGGGCAAGTTCCACCTGGATCCCGGCACCCGCGGCATCGGTGTGAATGAGCAGGGCGCGTTTGCGCAGTACCTGAAGCTGCCGGCCTTCAACGTGGTGCCGCTGCCGGAGGAGATCCCGGATGAACTTGGTGCCATCCTCGACCCGCTGGGGAATGCTGTCCACACGGCGCTCAGCTTTGATCTTCTGGGTGAAGATGTGCTGATCACCGGGGCTGGTCCGATTGGTATTATGGCGGCTGCGGTGGCGCGGCATGCCGGCGCGCGGCACGTGGTGATCACCGACATCAACCCAGACCGGCTGGCGCTAGCGCAGCACGTGGTGCCGACCGTGCGCGCGGTGAATGTCGCACAGGAGGATCTGCAGGACGTGGTGCACGACCTCGGCATGAAGCAGGGTTTTGACGTCGGGCTGGAGATGTCCGGGTCGCAGGCGGCGCTGGATCAGATGGTGGAGGCGCTGGTGATGGGTGGAAAAATTGCCCTGCTGGGCATTCCGCCCGGCAAATCTCCCGTTGATTGGTCGCGCATCGTGTTCAAGGCGATTACCATCAAAGGCGTCTATGGCCGCGAGATGTTCGAGACCTGGTACAAGATGATCGCAATGTTGCAGAACGGGCTGGATGTGAGCCGGGTGATCACCCATCGGTTTGATGTCGAGGATTTCGCGGAAGGTTTCACCGCAATGAAGTCCGGCCGCAGCGGCAAAGTCGTGCTGCACTGGCCCTGATAGGCTAGGGTGACCGAGTTCGGGCCTGTGAGCGCTGCGATCTTATGGTGCCTCACGCGGGCATTTTGACATGCGATCTATCCGGTCACATCCACAGCTTTACCGTTTCCGGATGTTGACCGAGGCAACACGGTATATATGTCTAGCCAGATGATAGAGACAGCCGACATAAAAGACCGCTTGATCGCGCAGGCGCTGGCGGAGGGGTTTGTGGCGTGCCGGATCTGCCGCCCGTCCGATGTACCCGAGGTGCCCGACCGGCTGCAGGCGTTTCTGGATGCGGGGTATCATGGCCAGATGGGCTGGATGGAGGAACGCAGCCATTGGCGTGGCGACCCAGCCCAGCTTTGGCCGGAGGCACGCTCGGTGATCATGCTTGCCGAAAGCTATACGCCTGATGTCGATCCCATGGACATTGTCGGCCAGGCAGATCGGGCAGCGATTTCGGTCTATGCGCGCAACAAGGACTACCATGATCTGGTGAAAAAGCGCCTGAAGCGTCTGGCCCGTTGGCTGATTGCGGAAGCCGCGCGTGCCGGTGATACTGCCGAGGTCAAGGTCTTTGTCGACACCGCGCCGGTGCCTGAGAAACCGTTGGGGCAGGCGGCAGGTCTTGGTTGGCAAGGGAAACACACCAATCTGGTGAGCCGGGACTGGGGCAACTGGGCCTTCATAGGCTCTGTTTTCACGACGCTCGAGCTTCCTGCCGATACTGCTGAACCTGATCACTGCGGCTCGTGCCGGTCCTGCCTGACCGCCTGTCCGACCGATGCCTTCCCGGCGCCCTATCAGCTGGATGCGCGGCGTTGCATCTCCTATCTGACGATTGAGCATAAGGGGCCCATCGATGAGGAGCTGCGCGGCAAACTGGGCAACCGGATCTATGGCTGTGACGATTGTCTTGCGGCCTGCCCTTGGAACAAATTTGCCGTGGCTGCGAGTGACATCCGTTATGAGGCGCGCCCGGAATTCAACGCGCCCAAGCTGGCGGAACTGGCCGCTCTCGATGATCCGGGCTTCCGCGCGCTGTTTTCCGGCTCTCCGATCAAGCGGATCGGCCGGGACCGGTTTGTGCGAAACGTGCTTTATGCGATCGGGAATTCCGGTCTGCCCATGCTGCGCCCAACAGCAGAAACCTTGACCGAAGATCCTGATCCCACCGTGGCAGATGCTGCCCGTTGGGCCGTTCAGCGACTGACGTGACGCAAACAGGATGGATTGGCGGCAGGGCTGCGCTAAACCGGTGACCAAGACCAAAGAGATGGTGAAGGGAGAACGGCCATGGCGCTTTTGCTTGGGGTCGATACAGGCGGCACCTATACGGATGCGGTTCTGATCCGCGATGATCGCGATGTGCTGGCCAAGGCCAAGGCGCTGACCACCCGGCAGGATCTGGCCATCGGCGTGGGGGAGGCGGTTGCCGCAGTGCTGACAGAGGCTGCGGTGGAACCGGGAGAGATTGCGCTGGCAGCGCTGTCCACAACGCTGGCGACCAATGCGCTGGTGGAGGGGCAGGGAGGGCGCGTCGCGCTGATCTATATCGGCTTTGGTGAGGCGGATCTGGATCGCCACGGTCTGCGTGAGGCGCTGAAGGGTGACCCGGCGCTGGTTCTGGCTGGCGGACACAGCCATTCCGGCAGTGAGGCAGCGCCGCTGGACACAGGGGCGCTCCGCGCGTTTCTGCAACGGGAGGCGGCCTCGGTCAGCGGGTTTGCCATTGCCGGTCAGTTTGCGACCCGCAACCCCGCCCATGAGCTGGAGGTCGCCCGCATTATTACTGAGGAAACCGGCGTTCCCGTCACCTGTTCGCATCAACTGTCCGCACGGCTGAACGGGCCGAAACGCGCATTGACGGCGGTTCTGAATGCGCGGCTGATCGGGATGATTGACCGGTTGATCGGGCGCGCTGAGACGCGTCTGGCTGACCTTGGGATCACAGCGCAGATGATGGTGGTGCGCGGCGATGGCGCTCTGATGTCCTCAGCGCAGGCACGTGCGCGCCCGATTGAGACAATCCTCAGCGGCCCGGCGGCATCCCTTGTCGGCGCCCGCTGGTTGACCGGTGTCGATAGCGCGCTGGTCAGCGATATTGGCGGCACCACCACCGATGTCGCGTTGATCGAAAATGGGAAACCCAAGATTGATCCGGCAGGCGCTCAGGTCGGTGGGTTCCGCACCATGGTAGAGGCCGTGGCGATGCGCACCAGCGGTCTGGGCGGCGACAGTCAGGTGCATCCGGTTGCGGCGGGGCTGAGCGGCGGCGTCAGCCTTGGGCCGCGCCGGGTGCTGCCGGTGTCCTTGATCGCGACGATGGCGTCGGATGTGGTGCATGCCGCGCTGGATACGCAATTGCGCGCTGCCACTGTCGGTGAATACGATGGTCGCTTTGTGCGCGCCATTCCCGGCCAGCACTCTCTGGGTCTCAGCGACAGGGAGGCCCGGGTGTTGGACCGGATCGGAGACCAGACACATCCCTTGGGTGCCGTGCTACAGACCCGCATTGAGCAGGGCGCGCTGATGCGATTGGTGGATCGGGGGTTGGTGCAGGTGGCCGGGGTCACGCCGTCAGATGCCAGCCATGTGCTTGGGCGTCTGTCCAGTTGGGACAGTGCGGCGGCTGAGAAGGCGCTGACGTTGTTTGCCCGCCGCCGGGTCGGATCCGGGGATCGTCTGGCACCGGATGCGGAGACATTGGCGCAGATGATCGTTGATCAGATGACTGAACAGACCTCTATGACCCTGTTAGAGACTGCATTTGCGGAAGAGAGCACTCCCTTTGGGCCGCCACCGGATCAGCTTGCGCGCCATGTTCTGATGCAGCGCGGGCTGACCGGACATCAAGGGCTTGTGGCCATCAAGGCAGGACTGAATGTGGATGTCGTGGGCCTTGGCGCCTCCGCGCCCAGCTATTACCCTGCTGTCGGGTCCCGCCTTCACTGCCGGATGATCTTGCCGGATCATGCCGGTGTCGCCAATGCCATCGGGGCGGTGGTGGGCCGCATCACCATGCGGCGCAGTGGCACCGTCACCGCGTCGGAGGAGGGCCGATATCGGGTTCATCTGGAGCACGGCCCGGAGGATTTCGCGGGCTCGGAGGAGGCTCTTTTTCGTCTAGAAACCGAATTGCGCGCGGAGGCCAGTGCCGCGGCGGAGGCTGCGGGTGCGCAGGATATCTCCATCCAGGTGGACCGTGATATTCGCGTTGCCGAGGTGGAGGCGCGGCAGGTGTTTGTCGAGGCGTTCCTGACGGTAGAGGCCAGCGGTCGCCCGCGTATTGCACAGGGTTAACCACCACCGCTGACCACCGCCTTAACGCAGAAGGCCCCGCCAGATGACGGGGCCTTTGTGGTTCAGGGCTGCCCGATACGGGCGGTTTACTCGGCAGCAGTCTCGCTGCGCTTGGGCAGGACCCAATCGGGACGGGCAAAATGGCAGGTATAGCCGTTGGGCTGCCGCTCCAGATAGTCCTGATGCTCGGGCTCCGCTTCCCAGAAATCACCAACCGGCTCGACCTCTGTGACCACCTTGCCGGGCCACAGCCCCGAGGCATCGACATCAGCGATGGTGTCTTCGGCAATCGCCTTCTGGTGGGCATCCACATAGTAGATCGCGGAGCGATAGCTCATGCCGAGGTCATTGCCCTGCTGATTGACCGTGGTAGGATCATGGATCTGAAAAAAGAACTCCAGCAGCGCGCGGTAACTGGTTTGGCTGGGATCAAACATGATCTCAATCGCCTCGGCATGGGTGCCGTGGTTCCTGTAGGTCGCATTGGGCACATCGCCGCCGGAGTAACCGACGCGGGTGCTGATGATGCCCGGGCGCTTGCGGATCAGGTCCTGCATGCCCCAGAAACACCCACCGGCCAGGACGGCACGTTCAGTCGTGCTGCTCATCTTCTATCCTCCACTTGATCTATATAATCGCCGTAGCCTTCTGCCCGCATGTCGTCCAGATGCACGAACCGCAGGGAGGCTGAATTGATGCAGTAACGCAGGCCGCCACGGTCTGCCGGACCGTCCGGGAACACATGCCCCAAATGGCTGTCCCCATGGGTCGAGCGAACCTCGGTGCGGATCATGCCAAGGGTCCGGTCCTCCAGCTCCTGCACATGGGCAGGCTCAATGGGCTTGGTGAAACTCGGCCAGCCGCAGCCGGATTCATATTTGTCGGCAGAGGCAAACAGCGGCTCGCCAGAAACGATATCGACATAGATACCGGGTTCCTTGTTGCCGAGCAGCTTGCCGGTGCCGGGGCGTTCCGTACCGGCGTTTTGGGTGACGTAGAATTCTTCTTCCGAGAGGGCCGCAATGGCGTCCGGGTCTTTGGAATAGCTGCGCATCATGTCCTCCGATCGTGCTTGTGTTGCTGTAAATGGGGTCGTTCGGGGCAAAAGCAAAGCTGTATTTCAGCGGCTCGCGATTGCGTGTGTGGTGTCAGAGCGCAGGGCGATGTCATGGCTTTGGTGTGCGCTGCGCGGACTGCCGCGCCAATTGCACCGCCAGAATGCCAAAGGTGACGATCCCGACGCCGATGATATCCAACAGCCCCAATTGCTCTCCCAGCAGGGCACTGGCCACCGCGACGCCGAAGACCGGGTTGAGAAAATGGAACGTCGCGGCGCGCACTGCGCCAATCCGGTTCAACAGCAGCACCCAGATGAAAGTGGCGGTCAGACCGGGAACAAGCGTGGTGTAGACAAAGGCCAGCGCCAGCGGCCAGCTGGGGGTCAGGCGGAAGGTCTCGACCATCGGGGCCGCCACAAACAGAACAGCCGAACCGACCAGCATTTGCAGCCCCACCACCATCATGTAGTTGCCGCCGGAGGTCGCGCCGCGCAGGGCCAGCGTCGCCAGTGTCAGGGCCAGCACACCGATCCCGCAGAGCAGAACACCAAACAGATCAACCCCGGCGCTGATGCGGGTGCCCATGATCAAGGCGACGCCCAGCACCCCCGCCAGCAGTCCCACAACTCCCAGCGCAGGCAGCCGTTCGCCGTAAACCAGCCACAGCGCAATGGCGACCAGCATCGGCATCGTTGAGGCGATGATCGCCGCCAGAGAGGCCTCGATGGTTTCCATCGCGACGAAGTTCAGGCCGAGATAAAGCGCGTTCTGGCAGATGCCAAAGATGATTGTAGCCTTCAGCTGGCCGCGCGTCAGACGCCAGCTCTGTCCCATGTAGCGGGCAACCGCGACGCCGATCAGACCGGAAACCAGAAACCGGAATGCCAGCGAATACAGCGGTGAGGCATCGGCCACGATGATCCGCGCAGAGGTGAAGGCAGACGACCACATGAAGGCAAAGGCCAGCCCCATCGCCAAAGCGCGCAGATCCATGATCATGTCCCCCTGCCGGTCAGCCACCGGTCCCTACCGTCACCTGGTCAGGCGCAGTTGGAATATGTTTAGCAAGGCAAGCATTCGCAGGGAACAGAATTCGCGCCCCCGGGTCCGGCCGCCCGCATCAGCCGCGCAGCAGATAAGGTGGCACAAAAAAGGGCCGCCTGAAAAGGCGACCCGCAACACGGTCAACCGTGCCGTAACCCTTAGCCGTTCACGCTGTCTTTCAGCGCTTTGGCGATGGTCATCTTGACCACCTTGTCGGCCTCTTTGGTGAACTTCTCACCGGTGGCCGGGTTGCGCACTTCGCGCTCGGGGCGCTCGCGGCAGTAGATCTTGCCAACGCCGGGCAGAGTCACAGCGCCACCGCCGGATACTTCGCGAGTGATCAGCGCGCAAACAGCGTCAAGCGCTGCGCCTGCGGCCTTCTTATCGCTGTCCATCTCTTCAGCCAGTGCGGCAACAAGCTGGGTCTTGGTCATCGGTTTGGACATTCTTAGGTCTCCTTGTCACTGCCCGAGTTATGGGGCCTCATCGCGTAACTCTAGCGTTATGTAGTGTACGAACACAACGAGTAGTGTTGTCAAAAACCCCATAAAATAGGGGTTTTCGCAGAATTAGAGGCAAAATAGCCCTCAAAGAAAGGCAGTTTCGTCAAAGGAACGCAGTTTTCGGCTGTGCAAACGTTCCAGCGGCATGCCGCGCAGCTGCTCCATCGCCTTTATCCCGATTTGCAAATGCCGCGCAACCTGCGTGTGATAGAACTCAGACGCCATACCGGGCAGCTTCAGCTCGCCATGCAGCGGTTTGTCGGAGACACACAGCAGCGTGCCATAGGGCACCCGGAAACGATAACCGTTGGCGGCGATGGTGGCGCTCTCCATATCCAGCGCGATGGCGCGCGATTGTGACAGCCGCTGCACCGGGCCGGACTGATCGCGCAGTTCCCAGTTGCGGTTGTCGATGGTCGCGACGGTGCCTGTCCGCATGATCCGTTTCAGGTCGTAGCCTTCCAGCTCTGTCACCTCTGCCACCGCATCCTCAAGCGCGACCTGAATCTCCGCCAGCGCCGGAATTGGCGTCCAGATCGGCAGGTCGTCATCCAGCACGTGATCTTCGCGCAGATAGCCATGGCCCAGCACGAAATCGCCCAGCGTCTGGGTGTTGCGCAAACCGGCACAGTGACCAACCATCAGCCAGGCATGCGGCCGCAGAACCGCGATATGATCTGTGGCGGTCTTGGCGTTGGACGGGCCGACACCGATATTGACCAGCGTGATGCCACTGCCGTCTTCCCGTTTCAGGTGATAGGTCGGCATTTGAGGCAGTTTTGCAATCGCAGGGATCTCCGCCTCGGCCTCGGTGATCTCGTGGTCACCGGTGCTGACAAAGCTGCTGTAGCCCGATGCGGGATCCGCCAGTTGTGCACGGGCGTAGGCTTCGAATTCGGCCACATAAAACTGGTAGTTGGTGAACAGAACATGGTTCTGGAAATGGCTGGCATCGGTCGCGGTGTAATGGGCGAGGCGGGCCAGCGAATAATCCACGCGCTGTGCCGTGAACAACGCCAACGGCCCGGTGTCATCGGTTGATTTATAGGTGCCGTTCACAATGTCATCATTAGTCGTCGCCAGATCCGGCACATCAAAGACATCGCGCAACGTGAACCCGGCCGCACCTTCCTGCGGAACGGTCAGGCTGGGATCTGCCGCCACCGCAAAATGCACCGGGATCGGCGTGTCAGAAACCGCGATGGTCACAGGCTGGCCGTGATTGCGGATCAACAGGCCGATCTGCTGGGTCAGATAATGGCGGAACAGGTCGGGGCGGGTCACCGTGGTGGCATAAGTGCCGGGGGCTGAGACATGGCCGTAACTCAACCGGCTGTCCACCTGCGCAAAGGACGATGTGGTAAAGCGGATCTCGGGGTAGAACGCACGAATACGATGCGTGGTGCCGGTGCTGCCGACTGCTGGGCCATCGCTCAATATTCGCGAGAATTCAGCGCAAAGAAACTGTGTCGCCTCGCGGTGCAGAAGCTCCAGCCGGGCGACAGCTGCCGCCGCATCCGTGAACTCTTCCGCCGCCGGGAGTTGAGGGGTTTTAACTGTTGTCATGAGTATGCTCGATCACTGGAAAACGGGGTCCGCTGTGCGGCTCAGAAGGTCGGTTGAAACGGGTGGGCGGTCAGGCGGGTTGGGCACTCACGATCACCGGGATCTGTTCAAAACTGCGCACATCCACCAGCCCCAGATCGGAAATCCGCAACTCGGGGATCACCACCAGCGCCAGCAGCGAATGCTGCATATAGGCGTTGTTGAGGCTGCAGCCGCAGGTCTCCATCGCTTCCACCATTTTTTGCGCCTTCGCGGCAACTTCGGTGGCGGGGCTGTCGGACATCAGCCCGGCGATGGGCAGTTCCACCAGTGCCAGTTCGGCGCCATCGCGGAAAATGGTGATACCGCCGCCGACCTCGGCCAGACGATTGGCGGCCAGCGCCATCTGGTCGCGGTCGGTGCCAACCACAATCATATGATGGCTGTCATGCGCCACGGTGGAGGCCATCGCCATCCGTCCATTGTACCCAAAGCCTGAGACAAAGGCGTTGGTCACACCGCCCGTCGCACGGTGCCGTTCCACCAATGCGATCTGGCAGACCTCCTGGTTGCCTTCGACCAGCCCGTCGACCACCGGTAGCTCTGCCTGTAGTGCCTTGGTTGGGGCCTGGTTCTCCACGACACCGATCACATTCGCAGTCACGGAATTGGCGCCGTCCGGCGCGCTGATTTCGAAATCCGCCGCACTCAATTCATGCCCCAGATGCACCGTGCCCCGTGCGCTGTCCGGCCAGTCCAGATGCGGGCAATCCACGGTGATCTGACCATCCTTGGCAACAATCTGACCACGGGCCATCACCACCTCAATCGGCAGGGTTTTGAGGTCGGATGTCAGGATCACATCGGCGCGCCGCCCCGGTGTGAGGGAACCGATATCCCGCTCCAGCCCGAAATGTGTCGCGGTGTTGATCGTCGCCATCTGGATCGCAATCAACGGATCACAGCCACAGTCGATGGCGTGGCGCACCACCCGGTTCATATGGCCATCATTGACCAATGTGCCGGAATGGCAGTCGTCGGTACACAGGATGAAGTTGCGCGGATCCAGCCCCTTTTCGGTGATGGCGGTGATCTGCGCCTCAACGTCGTACCAGGCCGATCCCAGTCGCACCATCGCGCGCATCCCCTGCCGCATCCGGGCGATGGCATCCGCCTCGCAGGTGCCCTCGTGGTCGTCGGCCGGACCGCCCGCCACATAGGCCGCGAAATCCGGCCCCAGATCAGGGGAGGCGTAATGCCCGCCCACGGTTTTGCCCGCGCGTTGTGTCGCCGCGATCTCGGCCAGCATCTTCGGATCCCCCGCCGCCACGCCGGGGAAATTCATCATTTCACCCAGACCGATAATCCCCGGCCAGCTCATCGCCTCGGCAACATCCTCGGGTGAAATTTCATAGCCGGTGGTCTCCAACCCCGGCGCGGAGGGCGCGCAGGAGGGCATCTGGGTGAAGATATTGACCGGCTGTAACAGCGCCTCGTCATGCATCAGGCGCACACCTTCCAACCCCAACACATTGGCGATCTCATGCGGGTCGGTGAACATTGATGTCGTGCCGTGCGGGATCACTGCACGGGCGAATTCTGCGGGGGTCAGCATCCCGGATTCAATATGCATGTGCGCATCGCAGAGGCCGGGGATCATATAGCGCCCATCGGCTTCAATCACCTCGGTGTCGGGACCGGTGCAATAGCTCGCGTCGGGACCGACATAGGCGATGCGCCCTGCAACAATGGCGATGTCATGATCGGGCAGTTGTTCGCGGGTGTGAACATTGACCCAGACCCCCTTGCGGATCACCGTATCCGCAGGGCGGCGACCTGCCGCGACTTCGATCAATTGGGGGGCAACGTCGGGCCAGCTTGGGAATGCGATATCTGTCATGGCCCAATTGTTCTGATAACCCGGGCAAGCGCAAGGCCTCTTAACTGCGAGCGCAAACAATAGCTGCTTTTTGCAAAACAAGAAGACTGCTGCCGGGAGCCGCCAGTGCTATCTTCGGGCGGCGCGCAGGGCGCGCGGCGTGGTCGCAAAGGCGTTGCGAAAGGCGCGGGTCAACGCGCTGGGATCCTCATATCCGCAACGTAACGCAATCTCTGCGACACTGAAATCTGTCTCTAAGACAAGGCGTTTCGCTTTTTTTAGCCGCAAATGCCGATAAAGCGCCTGCGGTGTCGCGCCCAACTCGCCCCGCGTGCGGCGCGCCAGATCCCGCAGGCTGCGCCCTGCCTGACGTGCCACCTCTTCCAGCGGTAGCGGCGTTTCCAGATTGGCCTCCATCGCCCGGATGGCCCGGGCCACGGAGGTGCCGCGCACAGGGGCTGATCGGCCGCTCCCGGTTTGGCTTTCGCTCAAAAACAGGGCTGCCACATCCAGTCGCAACGCTTGCCCGTGCTGCTGTGCAATCATGTCGAGGACCCCGTCAAAGGCCGCCATGGCGCCGGAGCAGGTCAGCCGGTCACGATCCCAGAGAAACCGATGTGTCTCCGCCTGAACCGCCGGAAACATGTCGGCAAAAGCCTCCAGTTCCGAGCTGTGAATGGTGGCGCGATAGCCATTCAGCAGCCCGGCCGCCGCCAGCAGCCAGGCGCCCGTGTCAAACCCTGCCAGAACGTCATAGCGTTGCTCTGCCGCCCGCAACCCCCGCGCGGTGGTCTCAGTTGCGTGGCGCAGATAGCCATAGCTGGGCATCGCAATCAGCATATCGCCCTCGGCCTTGCGCAGCGGCATCTGCGCGGTGACCTCCATGCTGGCAGAAGACATCGCGGTGCCGCCATCCACCGTAACAAACCGCCAGGAATACACCTGCCGCCCGGCAAAGCTGTTCGCCGCACGCAGGGGCTCAACTGTATTGGCGAGGCAGTGGCCGGAGAACTGGTCAAACAGCAGCAGGTCGATCTGCTGCGGTGCGGCGTGAGGTTTCTTCCAACTTGGCATGAAAATGTCCGTTTCTGCACGATAGCAGCCTCTCCCAGCCCTAGGCTCAGGTCAAGAGCAACGCAGAAATCCACCAAAAGGGGGAGCGGAAATGCAGTTTGGCCTGTCCGAAGAACAGTCGATGATCGTGGACACCACGCGCGCCTTTGTCACCAAGGAGCTTTATCCGCATGAACTGGAGGTGGAGCGCAGTGGCCATTTGCCAATGGAGTTGGTGCGCGAGATCCAGGCCAAGGCGATTGAGGCCGGATTATATGCCGCCAATATGCCTGAGGAGGTCGGCGGTGCGGGCCTCGATACGCTGACATGGCTGCTCTATGAAAAGGAGCTAGGCCGCGCCAATTATGCCCTGCATTGGACCTGCGTTGCGCGCCCGTCGAACATCCTTCTGGCGGGCACCGAGGAGCAGAAAGAGAAATATCTCTACCCCTGCATCCGAGGCGAAAAATGGGACTGTCTGGCGATGACAGAACCAGGGGCTGGTTCCGATCTGCGCGGCATGACCGCCACCGCCCATCGCGATGGCGATGACTTCATTCTGAACGGCACCAAGCATTTCATCAGCCACGCGGATATCGCCGATTTCGCCATTGTGTTCATGGCCACCGGCGAGGAGGACACCCCGCGCGGACCAAAGAAGAAAATCACCGCTTTCTTCGTCGATAAGGGGACGCCAGGTTTCACCATTCGCGATGGCTACCGTAATGTGAGCCACCGGGGCTACACCAATGCGGTGCTGGAATTCGACGACTGCCGCCTGCCCAAATCTTCCGTTCTGGGTGAGGTCGACAAAGGCTTTGATGTGGCCAACACCTGGTTGGGTGCCACCCGGCTGCAGGTGGCTGCGACCTGTCTCGGACGGGCGGAACGCGCGCTGGATCATGCGATCTCCTACGCCGCTGAACGCCGCCAGTTTGGCCAGCAGATTGGGAAATTTCAGGGGGTTTCCTTTAAGTTGGCCGATATGGCAACGGAACTGAAAGCGGCGAACCTCCTGACCTGGGAGGCCGCTTGGAAATTTGATCAGGGCAGCGTGACCGAAGCCGATATGTCGATGGCCAAACTCAAGGCGACCGAGATGCTCGCCATGGTGGCGGATGAGGCGATCCAGATTCACGGCGGTATGGGCCTGATGGATGAGTTGCCACTGGAACGCATCTGGCGCGACGCGCGAGTGGAGCGAATCTGGGAAGGGACCAGCGAAATCCAGCGCCATATCATCAGCCGCGAGTTGCTGCGCGCGCAGGGTGGTTGAGAGCATGGTGGCGAACGGTCTCAGGCTCTACCCGGACGCGTCGGGCAGGCGGGTCAGATTTCGCCTTCGGCGAGGATATTTGGAGCCAGAAGATGCAGAAAGGGTCAAGCCCCCGGAAGGGCGTTGCCGCAACCGGGGGCCATCTCCTGGCGCGGTCATCGGCGTCCCCGCCTGTACCGCCGGTCGAGGCTCGTCGATTCTGGTTAATGAAACCCTACCCATCTTCTGGCTCCAAATATCCTCGCCGAAGGCATCAGGTCTCTGTTCAGGCGGGAGCCGTGGCAATGATACGTGACTTCAGCACTTTGTTTCGGCCCTCTTCCATCGCGGTGATCGGTGGCGGTGCCTGGTGTCGTCAGGTGATCGAACAATTGCAGAATATCGGGTTTTCCGGTCAGATCTGGCCGGTGCATCCGAAGGCTGCGGAGGTCTGCGGCTTGACGGTGTTTGCATCGGTGGATGATTTGCCCGCCGCGCCCGATGCCAGCTTTATCGGCGTCAACAGACATGCCACCGTCGAAGCGGTCGCGGCGCTCTCTCGCCGGGGGGCTGGGGGGGCGGTCTGTTTTGCCTCCGGTTTTCGCGAGGCCCAGAGGGAGGCCGGTGATGGGGCCGACCTGCAGAACCATCTTTTGCAAGCGGCGGGAGAGATGCCGATCCTTGGCCCCAATTGCTATGGGTTCATCAACTATCTGGACGGCGCCCTGCTCTGGCCGGATCAGCATGGTGGCACACAGGTCGCGCAGGGTGTCGCCATTCTCACCCAGAGTTCCAATATCGCCATCAATCTGACTATGCAGGCGCGTGGGCTGCCGATAGCCTATATGATCACCGTCGGAAATCAGGCGCAAAGCGATATGGCGGAGATCGCGCGTGGCCTGCTGGATGATCCTCGTGTCACCGCCATTGGCCTGCATATTGAAGGTATCCGTGATCTGCGCGCGTTTGAGGCGCTGGCGCAGGAGGCCGCGGCCTGTGGCAAGCCGATTGTGGCGCTGAAGGTGGGGCGCTCGGATCAGGCACAGGCCGCGACCCTGTCGCATACCGCATCGCTGGCGGGGCAGGAGGCAGGAGCAGCAGCCTTCCTGCGGCGCTGTGGCATCGCGCGGGTCGATGATTTGCCAGTGTTCTTGGAAACGCTGAAAATTCTGCATGTGCTTGGTCCTCGACGGGGATCACAGGTTGCCACGATCAGTTGTTCCGGTGGGGAGGCCAGTCTCGCCGCGGATCTGGGACAGGCGCAGGGCGTCACCTTTCCGCCGCTGTCTGACGGGCAGCATCAGGCGCTGCGGGCCGCACTTGGGCCTATGGTGGCACTGGCCAATCCGCTGGACTACCACACCTACATCTGGCGGGATGTGCCTGCGATGACACAGGCGTTCAGTGCTATGGTGCATCCTGATCTGGATCTGTTGATGCTGATTGTGGATTTCCCACGTGAGGATCGGTGTAGTGCTGCAGATTGGGCGTGTGCAATTGAGGCCGCCGTGGCCACGCGGATGCACACTGGCGCTCCTTTGGCTATGGTTGCGACACTGCCCGAACTCATGCCTGAGGAAATCGCGCACCGCCTGCTCGCAGCGGGGGTGGTGCCGCTTTGTGGTCTGCGGGAGGCAATGAGCGCCACGGTAGCCGCCAGCCAGATCGCAAGCCCGTCGGATGTGCCTGCGCTCCTGCCCCCGCCGGACCCTGATGGGGTGATCTCTGACATGGCGCTTGTGCCGGAAGGCATCGCCAAACAGCGCCTTGCCGCAACCGGTCTGCGAATTCCACGGAGCTGTCGTTTGTCCCGGGTAACGCTGGACGAGACGCTGGCTGAGGTAACATCAGAAGTTGGCTTCCCCCTCGTATTGAAGGCCGAAGGCCTTGCCCACAAAAGCGAAGCTGGCGCGGTGCGCCTTGCCCTTGGATCACAAAAGGCTGTCGTCGACGCCGCGCGGGAGATGCCGGGAGATCAACTGCTGCTGGAGGAGATGATCACCGGGACGGTTGCGGAACTGCTGATCGGGGTGACGCGCGATCCGGCACATGGGTTTGTGCTGACGCTGGGTGCCGGTGGTGTGTGGACCGAGCTGCTGGAGGACAGCGTGTCGCTGCTGCTGCCGGTCAGCGACACCATGCTGGAGGCGGCGCTGGATCAACTGCGGATCACCCGGTTGCTTGACGGGTATCGCGGTGCCCCGGCAGCAGATCGTCCGGCTGTTCTGCGGGCGGTGCGGGCGGTGGAACGCTATGTGCTTGCCCATTCGGACACAGTTGAAGAAATTGAAATCAACCCGCTGATTTGTACGCCCAGTGACGCCATAGCGGTGGACGCGCTGCTGCGAGAAAAGGAATTGACCCATGACTGATACCCCCATCCGGACGCGCCGCGACGGTGCCATTCTGGAAATCACACTGGATCGGCCAAAGGCCAACGCTATTGATCTGAAAACCAGCGTTGCCATGGGCGAGGTGTTTCGGGAGTTTCGCGATGATCCTGAACTGCGTGTGGCGATTCTGACCGGCGGCGGTGAGAAATTTTTCTGCCCCGGTTGGGATCTGAAAGCGGCGGCCGACGGAGATGCGGTTGACGGCGATTACGGTGTTGGCGGCTTCGGTGGGCTGCAGGAGCTGCGCGATATGAACAAGCCGGTGATCGCCGCCGTGAACGGTATCGCCTGCGGTGGCGGGCTGGAACTGGCGCTGTCGGCGGATATGATCCTTGCCGCAGATCACGCCACCTTTGCGCTGCCGGAAATTCGCTCCGGCACGGTGGCGGATGCCGCTTCGATCAAATTGCCCAAACGCATTCCCTATCACATCGCCATGGAGCTGTTGCTGACGGGGCGCTGGTTTGATGCAGAAGAGGCCCATCGCTGGGGCTTGGTGAATGAAATTGTGGCGGCGGACCAGCTGTTGGACCGCGCCTGGGAATTGGCCCGCCTGCTCGCGTCAGGCCCGCCGCTGGTTTACGCCGCAATCAAGGAGATCGTCCGCGACGCTGAGGATAGCAAATTTCAGGACGCCATGAACCGGATCACCAAACGCCAGCTGCGCAGTGTTGATGTGCTCTATGACAGTGAGGACCAGATGGAAGGCGCGCGGGCCTTCGCCGAGAAACGAGATCCGGCCTGGAAGGGCCGCTAAGAAGGGGCGTGATCCGGTTTTCGAGGTCCTATGCGGCGATGAATGGCGGGGAGTTTTGAATGGCTGGCACGCCCGCCCGCTTCGGGTGACCTGATGGTCCCCCTGTGCCGTTGGGCGTGGCGCTGCGCCCTATGGCGCAGCGGGTCCCGCAACATATCAGACCGAAACTTGGATCACGGGTATCGTACGCGCTGGCGCTAGACCTTGGAAAACAAAGCAATCAGTGCCGTGTCCGCGCTATGGGCGCCGGTCGCCTTGGCACCGTAGATGGCGACCTCAGGCAGAGTCAGGTTGCGGATCCAACCCCCGTCCTGCAACCGCTCCAATGCTGAGGCAAAGCCGGACCGGGCCGAGAACCGCGCATTCACAGCCAGCGCAAACACCGCGCCGGGTCGCGAAAGGCGCAGCAAGCCCGGCAGAACCTGAGGGCCAACATGGCCATGGGTGAAGGTGCCAGAGGACACCACCCCGGCATAAGCGGCACGCGGCACCGGCACGCCCACCGTCAGATCCGCCTCGATCACATCGCGGTAGACATCCTTGCGCAGCGCCTGGGCCAGCATTTCAGGACTGATATCCGTCGCATCAATCGGCGCGATCCCGCGCCGGTTCAGCGCCACGCCACATAGTCCCGTGCCCGCCCCGACGTCCAGAACCGGGCCATATCCCTCCGCTGCGGCAAACAGCCCGGCCACCTGATCCGGCAGGATATAACCCGTCTCTTGTGCAAAGCTCTGGTCGTAACTTTCGGCCCAGTCGGCATAGAGCTGCCGAGAATGGTCCGGCGTCTCCAGCCCATAGGCTGTGGTCAGGGTGATCGGTTTTTCCGCCATGGGTACAGGAAATGCGGTTTTGACCTCTGAATCAACCCTTGCACCCAAGAAGAGCCGCGCGCATCTATGAGCCATGACAAAAACGCTGCTCTGTCTTGGATTTGGCTATACCGCCCGCGCATTGGCTCCCCGGCTGCTTCAGGCCGGCTGGCGCGTGATTGGCACCACCCGGTCGGTCGAGGATGCGGTGCCGGTGCCCGGTGTCGACCTGATCACCTGGCCCGGTGCGTCTCTGTCGCTTGACGGGGTGACGCATATCCTGTCGTCGGTAGGCCCGACCGATGCGGGGGATCCGGTGCTGGCGGAATTGGCGGATGCGCTGGCAGCCGCCGCCCATGGCGACACTTTGGAGTGGGTCGGCTACCTCTCCACCACCGCGGTCTATGGTGATCATGATGGCGCCTGGGTGGATGAGGACACAGCCGTCACCCCCTCCAGTCAGCGTGGTCGCTGGCGCGCCGCCGCTGAGACGGGTTGGCAGGCCATTCCCGATCTGCCGCTGCATATCTTTCGCCTCGCCGGGATCTACGGTCCCGGTCGCGGTCCCTTTGCCAAGCTGATGGCCGGGAAGGCGCGGCGCATCGTGAAACCGGGGCAGGTGTTCTCGCGCATCCATGTGGAGGACATCGCGCAGGTTCTCGCCGCCTCAATCGCGCAGCCCAATCCCGGCGCAGTTTACAACCTTTGTGACAATGACCCGGCCCCGCCGCAGGATGTGCTGGGCTTTGCCGCCGAGCTTCTGGGCCTGCCAGTCCCTGCCGAGGTCCCTTTCGATGAGGCCGGCATGACCCCCATGGCGCGCAGTTTCTACGGCGAAAACAAACGCGTCGCCAATCAGCGCATCAAGGAAGATCTGGGGGTGGAGCTGCTCTATCCAACCTACCGCGAAGGTCTCCGCGCCGTCCGCGCCGCCGAAGATCTGGAAACCTTCATCCCCCCGCCGGAGACGACGGGGGTTTAAGCCCGCTTCTCTCCAATCGACGCCACGCCCAGAACATCCAGAACCTTGGCTTCGATCTGCGGCGCGTTCATGGCGGCGACATTGTACATATCCGCCGGGCTGGCCTGATCGATGAAGGTATCGGGCAGCACCATGGAGCGGAACTTCAGCCCGCTGTCAAAAACGCCCTCTTCGGCCAGCAGCTGCGCGACGTGGGAACCAAAGCCGCCCACTGCGCCTTCCTCAATGGTGATCAGCGCCTCATGGTCTGCGGCGAGCTTCAGGATCATGTCGCGGTCCAGCGGCTTGGCAAAGCGGGCATCGGCAATCGTCGGGGTGATGCCCTTTGCGCTCAGCGCCTCGGCGGCTTTCCTGACTTCACCCAGACGGGTGCCAAAGGACAGGATCGCCACGCGTTTCCCCTCTTGGATCATGCGACCTTTGCCGATCTCCAGCACCTCGGGCGCTTCCGGCATATCGACGCCTTCGCCCTCACCACGCGGATAGCGGAAGGCGATGGGGCCGTCGTCATAGGCCGCGGCCGTGGCCGTCATATGCGCCAGCTCGGCCTCATCGGCGGCGGCCATCACCACCATGCCGGGCAGGTTGGCCATATAGGCAATGTCGAAACTGCCCGCATGGGTCGCCCCATCCGCCCCGACAAGACCGGCGCGGTCGATGGCAAAGCGTACCGGCAGGCGCTGGATCGCCACGTCATGGACCACTTGGTCATACCCGCGCTGCAGGAAGGTGGAATACATCGCACAGAAGGGTTTCATCCCGCCCGCCGCAAGCGCCGCGGCGAAGGTCACGCCATGCTGTTCTGCGATACCGACGTCGAATGTGCGCGAGGGGTAGCGTTCAGCCATCAGGCTCAGACCGGTGCCATCGGGCATCGCGGCGGTGACGGCGCAAATTTTGTCATCCTCGGCTGCCAGCCGCACCAATTCCTTGCCAAAGACAGCAGTGTAAGAGGGCGCGTTGGAGGGCGCTTTCTTCTGCTCACCTGTCACCATGTCGAATTTGGCGGTGGCATGACCCTTGTCGCGAGCGGCCTCAGCGGGGGCATACCCCTTGCCCTTCTTCGTCAGCACATGGATCAGAATCGGACCGGTGGCGCGGGCCTTCACGGTGCGCAGCACTGGCAGCAGCTGGTCCATATCATGGCCATCAATCGGCCCGAGGTAGGAAAAGCCCAGGCTTTCAAACAAGGTGCCACCTACCGCCATGCCCTTCAGCATATCCTTGGCGCGTTTGGCCCCCTCGCGGAAGGGTTCCGGCAGCAAGGATGCAGCGCCCTTGGCCACCGCTTTCAGCTCCTGAAACGGTTCCTCGGCATAAAGCCGCGACAGATAGGAGGACAGCGCCCCAACCGGCGGGGCAATCGACATCTCATTGTCGTTCAGAATGACAATCAGCCGCTTGCCCAGATGGCCTGCATTGTTCATCGCCTCAAACGCCATGCCGGCCGACATCGACCCATCACCGATCACTGCAATCGCATCGCCCAGCCCCTCGGGCACCACACCGCCCAGGTCGCGCGCCACGGCAAAGCCAAGCGCCGCGCTGATCGAAGTGGAGCTATGCGCCGCCCCAAAGGGGTCAAAAGGCGATTCCGAGCGTTTGGTAAACCCGCTCAGCCCGTCCTTCATCCGCAATGTGCGAATGCGGTCGCGCCGTCCCGTCAGGATCTTGTGCGGATAACACTGGTGCGAGACATCCCAGATGATTTTATCGCGTGGCGTGTCAAACACCGCATGCAGCGCGGTGGTCAGCTCCACGACCCCCAACCCGGCGCCCAGATGGCCACCGGTGACCGAAACGGCGGAAATCGTTTCCTGGCGCAACTCCTGGGCAACCTGCGTCAGCTGCGCATCGCTCAAGGATTTCAGATCTGCCGGGCGGGTGATCTGATCCAGAAGGGGGGTCTGGGGCCGGTCTGACATGGCAGCTCCTTGGGCGTGTTGCTTTGGCGGTGCACGCATTGTGCGGCTCAGCTATCGCGCGAGATAACGAAGCGCGCGGCGTCCTTCAAGGTTTCTGCGGCATCGCCATAGGGGGTCAGCGCCTCGCAGGCCTGTTCCATCAGGGCGCTGGCGCGTGTTTTTGCGGCGTCCAGTCCTAACAGCGACACAAAGGTGGCCTTGCCCGCATCAGCATCTTTACGGACGGCTTTGCCAACCTTGGCCGCGTCGCCTTCCACGTCCAAGATGTCATCTGCGATTTGAAAAGCAAGGCCAAGCGCATCGGCATAGCGTCGCAGCGGGGTCTCATCCGCCCCGGCCATCACGGCACCTGCGGTAGCGGACCAAGAGATGAGACAGCCGGTCTTACGGTTTTGCAGCTGTGTGATCTGTTCCAGATCCAGCGGCGTGGTGGCGGTTTCTGCCGCGATATCCAGCATCTGCCCAGAGACCATCCCGTCCTTGCCAGAGGCTTGCGCCAGACCACGGATCAGCGGCAGCGCCTGCGGGCCGATCCTGGGGTTGGCGAGCAGCTCAAACGCAAATGTCTGCAGGCTGTCGCCCGCCAGCACCGCCATCGCCTCATCCCATTTTTTGTGAACGGTGGGCTGACCGCGGCGCAGATCGTCATCATCCATGCAGGGCAGATCATCATGCACCAGCGAGTAGGCGTGAATACATTCGATTGCCAGTGCCGCCTCTAGCGCGGCCTCCTCAGTGATGCCATGCAGGCGGGCGCTCTCCAGCACCAGAAACCCGCGCAGCATCTTGCCGCCGGTGACGGCATAGCGCATCGCAGCGTGCAGCGCATCGCCGCCGCCGAGCCGCGCATCCATATGCGCTGTGATCCGGGTCTGCGCGTCCTTCAACGCCTGCGCAAAAGGGCGCGCAGAACTGTGGTGTTGCGCGGTGGCATCTGCGGCGGCAGCCATGGGTCAGCCAGCATCCAGAGGCTGGGTGCCGGTCGGCGTACCCTTGGCATCCAGCGTGATCGCCGCCACCTTTTCCTCGGCCCGCTTCAGCTCATCCTCGCAGCGTTTCTTCAACTTGGCGCCGCGGTCATAGAGCGCGATGGAGGCATCCAGCGCCACATCGCCACGTTCCAGCTGGTCCACCACGGTTTCAAGCGCGCGCATCGCCTGTTCAAAGCTCAGCTCTTCAACAGGAGTCTCGTTGGATGTGTCGGTCATGTGCCTGCCTCTATCAATTCTTCCACATGGGCTTTGGCCGCTGCGGCCAGCGCGTTCAGATCATATCCCCCCTCCAAAGTCGAGACGATACGACCACCGCACAGCTCTGCCGCCAACGCGCAGAGCTCGCGGGTCAACCAGCGGAAATCCTCGGTGCTCCACATCAGTTCTGCCAGCGGGTCGTCCTGATGGGCGTCGAATCCGGCCGAAATTATGATCAGCTCCGGTTTGAAGGCCCGCAACCGTGGGAAGGCCTGATCGACATAGGCTGCTTTCATCTGAACGCCGCCTGATCCGGGCGGCAATGGCAGGTTCAGGATCTGGCTGTGGGCGCCATCTTCCTCCGGTCGACCGGATCCGGGCCAAAGCGGCATCTGCTGGCTGGAAATGAACAGCGCGCGTGCCTCATCCCACAACAGATCCTGCGTACCATTGCCGTGATGCACATCGAAATCCACCACGGCCACACGGGCCAGACCGTGGTGATCCAGGGCATGTTTGGCCGCCAGCGCGGCATTGCCGAACAGGCAAAACCCCATCGCAGTGTCGGTTTCCGTGTGATGGCCGGGCGGGCGCACGGCGGCAAAGGCATTCTGGACCGCGCCGCTGACAACCAGATCCACCGCCCGCACTGCTGCCCCTGCTGCGCGAAACGCCGCATCCAGCGAGCCTGGCGACAGGAAGGTATCCCCATCAATCCGGCCAAACCCCTCCTTCGGCAGCGCCTTGCGCAGATCCGCGAGATAGCTGGCCGGGTGAATGCGCAGGATATCATCCTCTGCCGCCATCGGCGCGGTGACACGGGGCAGCCTCAGCCCCTCAAGCGCATGCAGCACATGTTCCAGTCGGGCCACTCGTTCGGGGTGGCCGTCAGGTGTGACATGGGTCAGGCAATCAGCATGGGTGATCAAGGCAGTCGTCATGAGGCGTCCCCGTTTCTTCCGGCCGCTTCTTCTGGCCACAAATATCCCCGTCGAAGGCTCAAAATACCGCGCAGCGGTTCCCGGCCCTGAGGCTTAGTCCGGTGCCAACATATAGCCCGCACCGCGCACCGTCTGCAGGTATTGCGGCTGTTTCGGATTGGGTTCGATCTTGCGCCGCAGGCGGGTGATCTGAACGTCCACCGCCCGTTCCTGCGCCTGCCCTCGATCGCGGCCCAGATCCTCGACCAGTTTGGTGCGGCTCACCGGTTCGCCCGGACAGGCGGAAAAGATCTTCATCAGCTGGTTTTCGGTGCCGGTCAGGCGGATCAGCTCCTCGCCCTGCCACATCTCGCCGCGTTCAATATCATAGCGGATTGGCCCCAGATGCAGCACCTTGGGGGCGGCCTCGCTGGCGGCCGGCTCCGGCATCCGCCGCAGGATCGCGTTGATCCGCAACAGCAGCTCCTTGGGTTCAAACGGTTTGGCCAGATAATCATCCGCGCCCGCTTCCAGCCCTTCGATGCGGTCTTCGGTCTCTCCCTTCGCCGTCAAAAGCAGGATCGGTGTGGCGATGGTTTCGCGCAGCGACCGGGTGAGAGAGATCCCATCCTCGCCCGGCATCATCACATCCAGCACAATCAGATCGAAATCCAGCCCCGACAGCACCCGCCGGGCATGGGCCGCATCGCGCGCGGCGGTGACCAGAAACCCGGCCCGCATCAAGAATTTCTTCAGCAGGCCACGGATGCGCTCATCATCATCGACAATCAGCAGATGGGAATCGAACTGGGTCATGTGCCACTCTCCCGCAGCTTGGCGTAGGCGCGGCGCATATCGGCATCCATCATCGCCTCCAGCACCCGTTTGAAGCCCTGAACCGCTTCCGGTCCGGCATCCTTATACGCGGTGCGCATCCGGGCGCGCTGGGCATCCGACAGGGTGGCCTCCAATGCGCGCCCCTTATCGGTCAGGAACAAATGCCGTTCCCGTTTGTCGGTGACCCCAACCCGGCTCTCGACCAGACCGTCGCCGATCAGCGCCCGGAGCACGCGATTGAGCGACTGTTTGGTCACCCCGAGAATGGACAGCAGGTTGTTCACCGTCGTGCCCGGTGCGCGATTGATGAAGTGGATGGCCCGATGGTGCGCCCGGCCATAGGCCATCTCCGCCAGGATCCGATCCGGGTCTGCGGTAAATCCGCGATAGGCAAAGAACATCGCCTCGATGCCCTGCCGCAACTGCTCATCCGTCAGAAACAGCAGGCTTTCGCCGCCAAATCCCTGCCCCGGTCGCCCTTCTGCCATGGGTCTCTCCCTGTTGTGCTGGGGTCATTTTAAGTCAGCGTTGTTGACATTCCAAGTCCGAAGATGTATCGAATCGCAGGTTTAGCGCAATATTATGTCCGAACCGGTCATATGGTGCGCAACTTATGAAAATTCGGCGAGATATTAGGAGGTGCGCCATGGCTGGGTATGATGATCGGGACGGTTTGATCTGGATGGATGGTGAGATGGTCAACTGGCGCGATGCCAAGGTCCACATCCTCAGCCATGCCATGCATTACGCCTCCTCCGTCTTTGAGGGCGAGCGGGCTTATAACGGCAAAATCTTCAAAAGCCGCGAACATTCCGAGCGGTTGATCGCCTCGGCCGAGGCGCTGGACATGCCGATGCCCTACACCGTCGATCAGATCGAAGCGGCGAAGGATGAAACCCTCAAGGCCTCTGGTCTGCAGGATGCCTATGTGCGCGCGGTTGTGTGGCGTGGCTCGGGCGAGGATATGGGTGTCGCATCGGCGAAAAACCCGGTGCGCATGGCCATCGCGGTCTGGGGCTGGGGTGCCTATTACGGCGACGCCAAGATGCAGGGCGCCAAGCTGGATATCGCGGAGTGGAAACGCCCAAGCCCGGAAACCATCCCGGTTCACGCCAAGGCGGCGGGCCTCTACATGATCTGCACCATCTCCAAGCACAAGGCTGAGGCCAAGGGCTGCTCGGATGCGCTGTTCATGGACTATCGCGGCTATGTGGCGGAGGCGACCGGCGCCAACATCTTCTTCGTGAAGGACGGCGAGGTTCACACGCCGACACCTGACTGTTTCCTGAACGGCATCACCCGTCAGACCGTGATCGGCATGCTGAAAGATCGCGGCATCACCGTGCATGAGCGTCACATCATGCCGGAAGAACTCGACGGGTTTGAGCAATGCTGGCTGACCGGCACCGCGGCAGAGGTCACCCCCGTTGGCCAGATCGGCCCGCACAGCTTTGAGGTGGGGGAACTGACCCAAGACATCGCCAAGGCCTATGAGGAGCTGGTGCGCAGCTGATCATCCAGCCGTTTCCGATCCGGTTAAACTGCAAAAGCGCGGAGGTGACTCCGCGCTTTTTCCGTATGCGCCCAGCCCCTGCGTGCAGGGATCGGACGTGCATGAAACCGGGTCTCAGACCAGTTCAGTTGTGACGGTCACATTGCCGCGCACAGCGTTGGAATAAGGACAGATCTTGTGGCCTGCCTCGGTCACGGCCTGTGCTTCTTCGGGGGAGAGGCCGGGCAGCGCCACCTTCAGCGCGACCGTCAGGCCAAAACCGCCCTCGTCACGCGGACCGATGCCGACCTCGGCGTGGACCGACACATCATTCGGGACTTTGGCCAGGCTGTCATCCTGCGTGGTCGCAAATTTCATAGCGCCAATATAGCAGGCCGCATAGCCGGCTGCGAACAGCTGCTCGGGGTTGCTGCCGTTGCCGCCGCCACCCATCTCCTTGGGCGGATCCAGATCAAAGCTGAGGTCGCTGTCGTGAATGCTGGCCTTGCCATCGCGGCCACCGGTTGCAGTGGCTGATGCGGTATAGACGGGGGAGACGCTCATGGCGGGATCCTTTCCTGGGTCACTGTCGGAGTTATTTATGTCGTGTGCGATATAAATGGGTCTCCTTGCGCCAAGGTCAAGTCCTTGCAGATGGATCGTGCGCGATTTAAATTATACCTATGACCAATGCGCCGCCTCCTGACATCCCGGATACGCCGGATCTTTTGTGTTTTGCCATCTATTCGGCAAATCATGCGTTGACCCGGCTTTACCGTCCTTTGCTGGCGCCTTTAGGGCTGACCTATCCGCAATATCTGGTGCTGATCTCGCTTTATCACGCTGACGGGCAGACCGTCGGCGCATTGGGCCAGCGGCTGGATCTGGAAACCAATACGCTGACGCCCTTGCTGAAACGGATGGAGGTGGCGGGTTTCCTGTCCCGGGTCCCCAACCCAGAGGATGACCGCAGCCGATTGGTCCAGCTTAGCGCAAAGGGCCGGGATCTTGCGGTGCAGGCAGGCGAGATCACCGCCTGCGCGGTTGAGGAGATGGGCGGCGATCTTCAGGATATTCTGGACCTGCGCGACCGGGTCAATGCGCTGCGGGCACGAATGGCGGCCAAGTAGAGCGCGGCGCGGGCTGTGGCTTACCCCTTGGGATCTGTGACAGACCGCGCCTTGCCACGTTCCAGCCCCAGCCGGCTTTCACGCCAGATCACCAGCACATTGCCGGCAATCACCAGTCCGGCGCCAATCAGCATCACCAGCGTCGGCAGCTCGTTGAACCAGATGTAGCCCAAGAGGATGGCAAACAGCATCGAGGAATAGTCATAGGGCGCCAGCATGGAGGCGGGCGCAAAACGGTAGGAGGATGTGACAAGGATCTGCGCCACGCCCCCGACCAGACCCGCGCCGATCAAGAGTGCCAGCGTGGTTGGATCAGGCCAGACCCAGCCGAACGGCAGCGTGCACAGCGACAGGATCGAGGCGGTGAGCGAAAAATAGAACACGATGGCGGCGGTATGCTCCGTCATCACCATGCGGCGGATGTGGATCTGCACCAGTCCGCGCGCCATCGTGGCGATCAGGATCAGGATGGCGCCGATAGTCGCGGTATCCCCCAGATCGCCACTGCCCAATCGCGGCCAGAGCATCACAAGAACGCCAATCAACCCGATGGTCACGGCGCTGATTCGGATCAGCCTGATCCGCTCGCCCAGCAACAGGGCCGCCAGAATGAGTGTGAAAATCGGGGTGGCATAGCCAATCGCCGTGACTTCTGGCAGCGGCAGCATTCCCAGCCCCATGAAGGTCATGCCCATCGCAGTTGTGCCCAGAATGCCGCGCAGGAAATGCTTGCCCGGATGGGTCGTTCGCAGTCCGCGCCCCAGCTCGCCCCGCATGGACAGCCAGACGAGAATAACCGGAATGGCAAAGAAGGAGCGGAAAAACACCGCTTCACCAGCGGGCACCACGTCGGAGGTCGCCTTGATAATCGCCGACAGCCCGGTGAACAGGGCAATCGCGGCCAGTTTCAGCGCGATGGCGCGGCCGGGTTGATGCGATGTTAAGGATTTGACCATGGCCAGACCCTGCGCCGCCGCGTCGAAAAGTGCAACGGGTTGATTTTCCCGCCCGGCTTTGTCCAAGGTCACGCAGCACCGCAATCATCTGTCACTCGCCGCAAGGAGCCCTCCGAATGTATGACGCCAATCCGCTGATCTGCCACCTGCGTGCGGCGTCCCTAGGGCGCGAGGACGCCCTGTTTGCCACCCGTCCCGGCGCGGATCCGGTCAGCTATGGCGATCTCTTTGCGGGGGCGGAGCGTATGGCAGCCGCACTTGTTTCACGTGGAGTCACACCGGGCGATCGTGTGGCTGTGCAGGTGAATAAATCCCTTGCGGCACTCCAGCTCTATCTGGGAACAGTGATGGCGGGGGCGGTGTTTCTGCCGCTCAACCCCGCCTATACCGATGCCGAGGTTGCCTATTTCATCGGGGATGCCACGCCATCTGTGTTTGTCTGTGATCCTGCACGGCTTAACGGGGTGCAAGGGGTGGCAGGAAGGGCGCATCTTCTGACGCTGGATGGGGTGGGGCAGGGCAGTCTTGCGGATCTGGCGGCAGGCCAGAGCGGGTTCGATCCCGTGGCGCGCGCGCCCTCTGATCTGGCGGCGATCCTTTATACCTCTGGCACCACCGGGCGCTCCAAGGGGGCGATGCTCAGCCATGAAAACCTCTATTCCAACTCACTGACCCTGCGCGATTACTGGCAGTTCACCGCTGAGGATGTGCTGATCCACGCCCTGCCGATCTTTCACACGCATGGGCTGTTTGTGGCGACCAACGTGGCGCTTCTGGCAGGCGCGCAGGTGGTGCTGCTGCCCGGTTTCGATGCGGAGGCGATTTTGGCAGCGATGCCAACATCTACCGCGCTGATGGGGGTGCCGACCTTCTATACGCGGCTCTTGGCGGATGCACGGCTGACCCCGGATCTGGCGGCCAATATGCGGCTGTTCATTTCTGGGTCCGCGCCGCTTCTGGTGGAGACCCACGAGCAATGGCAGGCCCGCACCGGTCACCGTATTCTGGAACGTTACGGGATGACGGAAACCAATATGAGCACGTCCAACCCTTATGAGGGCGAACGGATCGCAGGCACCGTTGGCCCCGCATTGCCGGGGGTGGAGGCGCGTGTGACACTGGACAATGCAGAAATCCCGCTGGGCGAAATTGGCGTGCTGGAAGTGCGCGGCCCGAATGTCTTCCAAGGCTACTGGCAGATGCCGGAGAAAACCGCCGAGGAGCTACGCCCGGATGGCTGGTTCATTACCGGTGATCTCGCCAAGATCGACAGCAACGGCTACGTCACCATCGTGGGCCGGGAAAAGGATCTGGTGATCTCCGGCGGCTTCAATGTCTACCCGAAGGAGGTCGAGGCGTTGATCGACGATCTGCCGGGGGTGCTTGAAAGTGCGGTGATCGGCGTGCCGCATCCCGATTTCGGCGAGGCGGTTGTGGCTGTCGTGGTCCCGGCTGGGGAGGGCACCGATGCGGCAACCATCCAAGCGGCGTTGTCAGAACATCTCGCGAAGTTCAAACGGCCCAAACACATCGCGCTGATGGAGGAATTGCCGCGCAACACCATGGGCAAAGTGCAGAAAAAAGCGCTGCGCGAAACATTCGCCCAGCTGTTTACCTGACTGGAGAAGGTGCCGCCGTCTCGCGTCTGACATCAGGGCGAGACGGCGATCGGATCAACCGCCGATGTGGCCTTGGTTCTCCCCCACCTGACCGCGATGCAGCAACAGGTGGTCCAGGATCACGCAGGCCATCATCGCCTCTGCCACCGGCACCGCGCGAATACCGACGCAGGGGTCATGGCGGCCTTTGGTGATGACCTCGGCGGCGCTGCCATCCTTGCGGATCGACTGGCGCGGCGTCAGGATTGAGGAGGTGGGTTTGACCGCAAAGCGCACTACGACATCCTGCCCGGTGGAAATGCCACCCAGAATGCCGCCTGCATGGTTCGACGAATAAACCGGCTGGCCATTCTCGCCGAGGAAGATCTCATCAGCGTTTTCGGAGCCTTTGAGGACCGCCGCATTCATGCCTTCACCGATTTCGACGGCTTTGACGGCGTTGATCGACATCATCGCTGCGGCCAGATCGGTGTCCAGTTTGCCATAGATCGGCGCGCCTATGCCTGCGGGCACGCCGCGGGCCACAACCTCAATCACCGCGCCGACGGACTCGTGATCCTTGCGCAGTGCTTGCAGGTAATCTTCCCAGTCCTGCACCGCCGCAGCATCGGGGATCCAGAAATCATTCTGGTCGATGGCGTCCCAGTCAAACCGGCTGCGGTCGATTTCCATCTCCCCCATGCGGGTCATGTAGCCTTTGATCTCCAGTCCGGGGACCAGCGCCTTGATCGCTTCCCGAGCCACACCGCCTGCCGCAACACGGGCTGCGGTTTCGCGGGCTGAGGACCGGCCACCCCCGCGGTAGTCGCGGTTGCCGTATTTCTGGAAATACGTGATGTCCGCATGGCCGGGGCGGAAGGTCTGGGCGATCTCGCCATAATCCTTGGAGCGCTGATCAGTGTTTTCGATCATCAGCTGGATCGGTGTGCCGGTCGATTTCCCCTCGAACACACCGGACAGGATTTTGACCGCGTCCGGTTCGTTGCGCTGGGTCATATTCTTGTTCTGACCGGGGCGGCGCTTGTCCAGCCACCGCTGCAACATTTCAGGGTCAATCGCCACATTCGGCGGGCAGCCATCAACCGTCGCACCCAAGGCGGGTCCGTGGCTTTCGCCCCAGGTGGTGACGCGGAACAAATGGCCAAAGCTGTTGATCGACATGGGCGCGGTCTCCTTTGCGGGATTGCTTAGCGGGGGAGGGCGGCTCTCTCAAGGGGTTTCCTGTGTTGCGCGGATCGTTGGGGGCGCTGCCCCCGCCGCCCCTTGGGGGTCTCCCCCGGGATGTTTCCTGCCAAAAGATGGGGTGACTTAACCCGGCAGAAAGGACAGGCAGACTCCCCCAATGTTTCGCGTGCGAAACAATTGGTCAGCCATTCTGCCGTTCTTTGAGCATATGTAACACCGCAATCGCTTGTCTTTCGCGGGTCTGCCGCTTAGGGTCCGCGCCACCTCGGGGTGCGCCTTCGGCGCTGAGATCACACCCGTAGAACCTGAACCGGCTAGAACCGGCGGAGGGAAGGTATGGACTGGCTCCTCCCTTGCCCCTCGTCACGATGGAGGATGCCATGAAACATCTTGTACTTGCAGCGGGGCTGCTGGGCGCAACGGCAGCCTATGCCGATACGCCTGAATTGATTGTCTACACCTACGACAGCTTTGTCTCTGACTGGGGACCGGGTCCGGCCGTCGAGAAAGCCTTTGAGGCGACCTGCGGTTGCGATCTGAAGCTGGTCGGCGCAGGCGACGGCGCGGCGCTGCTGGCGCGGGTGAAGCTGGAAGGCGCGCGGTCTGATGCTGATGTGGTGCTGGGGCTGGATACCAATCTGACTGCGGCGGCCAAGGAGACGGGCCTGTTTGCGGATCATTCGGTCAGTGCCGATTATGCGCTGCCCTTCGTCTGGGAAGACGCCACTTTCGCCCCTTATGACTGGGGGTATTTCGCATTTGTGCATAAGGCCGATGCTGTCGCGCCGCAGAACTTTGGCGAACTGGCTGCGAGCGATCTGAAAATCGTCATTCAGGATCCGCGTTCGTCTACGCCGGGGCTGGGATTGTTGATGTGGGTGAAGGCTGCCTATGGCGACAAGGCGCCTGAGGTCTGGGAAGGGCTGGCGGATAATGTGCTGACCGTGACCAAGGGCTGGTCGGAGGCCTATGGTCTGTTTCTGGAGGGTGAGGCGGATATGGTGCTGTCCTACACCACCTCGCCCGCCTATCACCTGATCGCCGAGGAAGACGCCGGCAAGGCGGCAGCGGTGTTTGACGAAGGTCACTACATGCAGGTCGAAGTTGCCGGCAAGCTGGCGAACAGCGATCAGCCGGAGCTGGCGGATCAGTTCCTCGCCTTCATGGTCAGTGACGCGTTCCAGTCGGTGATCCCTACCACCAACTGGATGTATCCGGCAGTGACCCCGGCAGAGGGTTTGCCCAAAGGGTTTGAGACCCTGGTGTCGCCAGAAAAATCACTGCTGCTGAGCGAAGACGAGGCGGCGGCGCTGCGCGATGTGGCGTTGGATGAATGGCTGACCGCGCTCAGCCGTTAAGATCCCGCTGGGGTCTGGGCGTCGCTGCCTGTGTGGCGGCGCTGATTCTTGGAGCGCTGGCCGCAGTGGTCTGGCGTGCCGAGGTGGGGCGGGGCATCGGCCCTGCCGATTGGGCTGCAATCCGGTTTACCCTGATGCAGGCTGTTCTGTCCGCCCTGTGCAGTGTGGTGCTCGCCGTTCCGGTGGCGCGCGCGCTGGCGCGACGGCGGTTTGTCGGGCGACGTGTGCTGATTGCCCTCATGGGGGCGCCGTTTATCTTGCCGGTGATTGTGGCAATCCTTGGCATTCTTGCGGTGTTTGGCCGTTCGGGCTGGCTGAGCGATCTGCTGGGCCTGCTCGGGTTTGAACCGGTGCAGATTTACGGGTTGCACGGGGTTGTGCTGGCGCATGTGTTTTTCAATCTGCCACTGGCGACGCGGTTGATCCTGCAGGGCTGGCAGGAAATCCCGGCAGAACGGTTTCGTCTGGCGGCGCAGATCAATGCGGATCGCCGGGCGATGTGGCAGTTGCTGGAGGCGCCAATGCTGCGGCAGGTGGTGCCCGGCGCGCTGGCGGTGGTTTTTGCGATCTGCCTGTCGAGCTTTGCCGTGGCGCTGACGCTGGGGGGCGGGCCGCGGGCCACCACCATTGAACTGGCGATCTATCAGGCGTTTCGATTTGATTTCGATCTGGCGCGGGCGGCGCTGTTGTCGGGCGTGCAGCTGTTGTTGACCGGCGCGGCGGCGCTGGTGGCCCTGCGGGTGGCGACGGGCGAGGGGTTTGGTGCCGGATTGGACCGTCCGGTACGGCGTTGGGATGGGCAGGGCGCGCTGGCGCGGGGGCTGGATGGTGCCTGTCTGATTGCGGCGGCGTTGTTTTTGCTGTTGCCGCTGAGCGCGATTGTGATTGCGGGTCTGCCGGGCCTGCTGTCGATGGGGGCGTCGGTCTGGCTGGCGGCGGGCAATTCGGTGCTGATTGCAGGGGTGAGCACGGTTGTGCTGCTGGCGATTTCCCTGCCGATGGCGGTGGCCGTGGCGCTGGGCCGGGGTGGGTTGGTGGAGCTGTCGGGCCTGTTGGGGCTGGCAGTATCGCCGCTGGTGATTGGCACCGGCCTATTTATTCTGATCTATCCGGTGGCGGATCCCTTTGCGCTGGCGCTGCCGGTCACAGCGGTGGTGAATGCGCTGATGTCGCTGCCCTTTGCGCTGCGCATTCTGATCCCGCGGGTGCGGGAGGTGCTGGCGCGCTATGGCCGTCTGTCGCTCTCGCTTGATATGCGGGGCTGGGTGTTTCTGCGCCGGGTGCTGCTGCCCCGTCTGCGCCCGCAGATCGGTTTTGCCGCTGGGCTGGCGGCAGCGTTGTCGATGGGGGATCTGGGCGTGATTGCGCTGTTTGCCGATAGCGAAACCGCGACATTGCCTTTGCAGATCTATCGCCTGATGGGGGCCTACCGGATGGAAGCGGCCTCGGGTGGGGCGCTGTTGCTTTTGTGCCTGTCCATGGGGGCGTTTTACATTCTCGACCGGGGAGGGCGTCGACATGCTGAAACTTGAGAACTGCCTATTGGATAACGGCGGTTTTATCGTGCGTGCGGATCTTACGATCGAGGCAGGCCATCGGGTGGCGGTGATCGGTCCCTCCGGGGCGGGCAAGACCACGCTGATCGAGGCCATCGCGGGGTTTGTTCCCATCACGGCCGGAACGCTGTCCTGGCAGGACCGTGCGCTGACCGATGTATTGCCGGGGCAGCGGCCGATTGCGATGCTGTTTCAGGACGGCAATCTGTTTCCGCATCTGAGCGTGGCACAGAACGTGGGGTTGGGGATCCGCCCGAACCTGCGTCTGAGTGTTGACGAACAGGAAAAGGTGCGCGCGGCGATCACACGGGTTGGCCTTCAGGGTATGGAAGAGCGCAAGCCCGCCGCGCTGTCTGGTGGCCAGCAAAGTCGTGTGGCACTGGGCCGCGTGCTGGTGCAGGGGCGTGATCTTCTGCTGCTGGATGAGCCATTTGCGGCGCTGGGGCCAGCGCTGAAGGCGGAGATGCTGGATCTGGTGGCGGACCTGGCGGCAGAGACCGGGGCGACCGTGCTGATGGTCAGCCATGATCCGGCAGATGCGCGCCGGATTGCCGATCAGGTGGTGTTGGTGGCGGATGGCGTGGCACATCCGCCGGTGGCGACGGCGGAATTGCTGGACAATCCGCCGCCTGCGCTGAAGGCCTATCTGGGATAGGCCCACGCACCCTGAGGATTTAGGCGCCTAGTGCCTCTTGGCGGGTTTTGACGATCATGAGCGCTGCATTGGCCGCCTCGCGCCCCTTGTCGACAAAATGGGCGCGGTAGATCGCGTTGTGATGATCGGTTTCCTGATAGTGGTGCGGCGTCAACGAGACGGACAGGACCGGCACGTTGGTCTCCATCCCGGCCTGCATCAGACCGTCCACGACAGCCTGGGCGACAAAATCATGGCGATAGATGCCGCCATCCACCACAAAGGCCGCGCAGGCGATGGCGTCGTATTTACCGGTCTTGGCCAGTTCTTTGGCCAGAAGCGGCATTTCAAAGGCACCGGGCACGTCAAATACGTCGATCTGCTCGGCGGGGATCAGCTCCTGAAAGCCCTCCAGCGCGCGATCAACGATATCGGAATGCCAGTGCGCCTTGATGAAGGCAAATCGGGTGTGTGTCATTGTGGTATCTCCTATAGGTTTGACACGTCACCCAAGGCGATCACGAGTGATGAGGGCACACGTCCCCCGTGGCCCTGTCACACGTTCTCTTCCATCCGGACTATGACCGTCGGCTCTGGAGTTGCACCAGATCTGCTGACACTTCCAAAAACCTGGAAGCCGCTCGCGGGCTTGCGGGACTGGCCCGCTTACCGCCGGTGGGGAATTCCGCCCCGCCCTGAGAACAGCGCGACCATGGCTGCAAGACAGGTCAAAGGCAAGAGAAAGAGCGCCCTAGGCACGCGGCAAAGGGGGTTTTCCCCGCCGAGGTTGTGGCTAGAGTGCGTGATGTTCGATCTGGTGCAGGGCGCATACTGACTGCCCTGCCGAAGAGTCATCGCCGACCGGTCATTGGGTCCAACGAAAAGGATAGTCGATATGAAACTCTATCACGCGCCGACCTCCCCCTATGTGCGCAAGGTCATGGTGCTGCTGCACGAGACAGATCAGCTGGCAGATGTGGAGCTGCGCCCGGTGGCCACGACACCGATTTCCCCGGCGGGCGACCTGAAGGCGGCCAATCCGCTGGCGAAGATCCCGGCGTTGGAGAGGGCCGATGGGGCAACGCTGTATGACAGCCGGGTGATCTGCGCCTATCTGGCCGAGCGTGCGGGCAATGCGCTTTATGCCGGCGGCTGGGACACGCGGGTGCTGGAGGCCACGGCCGATGGCATCATGGAAGCGGCGGTATTGCTGGCCTATGAAAAGCGCCTGCGCCCGGCGGACAAACAGTGGCCAGAGTGGATCGAAGGGCAGTGTGGCAAGGTGCTGGGCGGTTGTGCGGCGCTGAACACCCGCTGGATGTCGCATCTGCAGGGGCGCTTGCGGATTGGCCAGATCGCGGTGGCCTGTGCGCTGTCCTATGTGGATTTCCGCCATCCGGATATGGGGTGGCGCAACGGCAATGAGGCGCTGGCAGAGTGGTTTGCCACATTCGATTCGCGCCCGTCAATGCAGGCGACACGCCCGCCGGAAAGCTGAAATCTGGCGCAGGCGGCCCCTTGAAATCGGGGGCGCCTGCGCAAATATGTGAGGCTGTTTGCAACAGTTGCGCATAATTACTTGCGGATGCGTCCATCTGCGCGCCTATGACCGCTGGACGAAAGCCCTTCTCCCCGCTAGATACCCGCGATGAGTCACTGCGTTCTTTGCGCAGTGAATGCGCATGTTTGCCCTAAACGGGCGCTGGAATTGGAGAAAACCTCGTGTCCCACGCAGAAGACAACGAAGGAACCCGGAGAGATTTCCTCTACTACGCCACTGCCGGCGCCGGGGCAGTGACTGCGGGTGCCGCAATTTGGCCCCTGGTCAACCAGATGAACCCCTCGGCTGACGTTCAGGCTCTGTCCTCGATCATCGTGGATGTGAGCGGCGTGGAAGTCGGGACTCAGCTCTCGGTTATGTTCCTTGGCAAGCCGGTGTTCATTCGCCGTCGTACCGAAGAAGAAATCGAAGAAGCCCGTGCTGTCGATCTGGCGGAACTGCCCGATCAGCAGGACCGCAATGCGAACAAACCCGGTCTGGACGCATCCGACGAAAACCGCACCCTGGATGACGCTGGCGAATGGCTGGTGATGATGGGTGTGTGTACCCACCTTGGCTGTGTGCCGCTGGGTGACGGTGCAGGCGAATTCAACGGCTGGTTCTGCCCCTGCCATGGTTCGCACTACGACACTGCCGGTCGTATCCGCAAAGGCCCCGCACCCGAGAACCTGCCGGTTCCGGCCGCGGAGTTCATCGACGAAACCACCATCCAACTGGGATAAGGGAGGCACATATGTCCGGCATTCCGCACGATCATTACGAGCCGAAAACCGGTGGCGAGAAGTGGCTTCACAGCCGTCTGCCCATCGTCGGCCTGATCTACGACACCATCATGATCCCTACGCCCAAGAACCTGAACTGGTTGTGGATTTGGGGCATCGTTCTGGCCTTCTGTCTGGCCCTGCAAATCGTCACCGGTATCATTCTGGTGATGCACTACACCCCGCATGTGGATCTGGCGTTCTCCTCCGTTGAGCATATCATGCGCAACGTGAACGGCGGCTTTATGATCCGCTACCTGCACGCCAATGGCGCGTCGCTATTCTTTATTGCGGTTTATATCCACATCTTCCGGGGTCTGTACTACGGTTCCTACAAGGCGCCGCGCGAGATCACGTGGATCATCGGCATGCTGATCTATCTGATGATGATGGGCACTGCATTTATGGGCTATGTTCTGCCCTGGGGTCAGATGTCCTTCTGGGGCGCGACCGTGATCACCGGCCTGTTTGGCGCGATCCCGTTCATCGGCGAGCCGATCCAGACACTGCTTCTGGGTGGTCCGGCCGTGGATAACGCGACGCTGAACCGCTTCTTCTCGCTGCACTATCTGCTGCCGTTTGTGATTGCCGGTCTCGTGATCGTCCATATCTGGGCGTTCCACACCACGGGCAACAACAACCCGACCGGTGTTGAAGTGCGCCGCACCTCCAAGGAAGACGCTGCGAAAGACACGCTGCCGTTCTGGCCGTATTTCGTGATCAAGGATTTCCTTGGTCTGGCGGTTGTGCTGGTGATCTTCTGGGCCATCGTTGGCTTCATGCCGAACTACCTGGGGCACCCGGACAACTACATCGAAGCCAACCCGCTGCAGACCCCTGCGCATATCGTTCCGGAATGGTACTTCCTGCCGTTCTACGCGATCCTGCGGGCCTTCACCTCTGAAGTCTGGGTTGTGCAGATCGCGTCCTTCGTCACCGGTGGTATCGTGGATGCCAAGTTCTTTGGTGTTCTGGCGATGTTTGGTGCGATTGCCGTGATGGCGCTAGCCCCCTGGCTGGACACCAGCCGCGTGCGCTCCGGTCGTTTCCGTCCGCAGTTCAAATGGTGGTTCCTGTTGCTGATCATCGACTTCTTCGCCCTGATGTGGCTGGGTGCGATGCCGGCGGAAGAACCCTATGCGTCGTTCTCGCTGGTCGCTTCGGCCTATTGGTTCGGCTACTTCCTGGTCATTCTGCCCCTGCTGGGCGTGATCGAGAAGCCGATGGCCATTCCCGAGACCATCGAAGCCGATTTTGATGCCCATTACGGCAAAAAATCCGGCGCTGACGCCACGCCGGCTGAGTAATTGAGAAGGACAGCAACCATGTTGAAAAAACTTGCAACCGGTGCCGCCTTCGCTCTGGCGCTCGTTCCTGCCGCATCTTTTGCGGCAGGCGGGGCAGGCCATGTCGAAGACTACGACTTCTCTTTTGAAGGCCCGTTCGGCACCTATGACACCAACCAGCTGCAGCGCGGCTTGCAGATCTACACTGAGGTCTGCGCGGCCTGCCACGGTCTGAAACAGGTGCCGCTGCGCACGCTGGCAGACGAAGGCGGACCTAACCTGCCTGCGGATCAGGTCCGTGCCTATGCGGCTGATAACTTCAGCGTTTATGACCCGGAACTGGATGAGGACCGCCCTGCGAAGCCGACGGACCACTTCCCGGAGAACAACAACGCTGGTGCTCCTGACCTGTCGCTGATGGCGAAGGCGCGCGCAGGCTTCCACGGGCCTTATGGCCTGGGTCTGAACCAGATGTTCAAAGGCATGGGCGGTGCTGAATATATCGCCTCTCTGCTGGCGGGCTACACGGGTGAAACCAAGGAAGAAGCTGGCACCACCTTCTATGAGAACACCGCCTTTCCGGGTGGCTGGATCTCCATGGCGCCGCCGATTTCGGATGAGCAGGTCGAGTTCATCGATGGCGCGCCGACCGATGTGGAAAGCCTGTCTAAAGACGTTGCGGCCTTCCTGATGTGGACCGCAGAGCCGAAGATGATGGCACGCAAGCAGGCGGGTTTTGTCGGCGTGCTGTTCCTGACGCTGCTGTCGGTGCTGCTGTATCTGACCAACAAGCGTCTCTGGGCGCCGCACAAAGGCAAGAAAACCAGCTAAGCCGGTTCTTCTGTCAGTTACGAACATGAAACCCCCGCACGGTCCTGCCCTGCGGGGGTTTCTTTTTGATCCTTAGGACGGGGCGCTGCCCCTCTGCCCTGCGGGCATTCACCCCGGAGTATTTTGGGAAAGGTGACGGGGCAGAGGGCAGGGGCAGGGCGCGCTGAGCCTGCTACCCGGCGAAGAAGCAGGAGCGGGGCCCTGGGGTCTGAAGATGCTTGAGGAGCGTTTGGGCCATATCTGCGACCGGGGTGCTGCCGTCAAACTCCAGATCATATAGAAGGCCATCATGGACATGCGCCGCATCTCGTGCGGCGCTGCCTGCTGGTCTGTTGCCGCGGATCTTCTCGCGCTGAGTGAGTGTTGCGAGCGGCGGGCGCAGCCCGACAAAGACAATATCATGGCGGCTCAGCAGGGCCTGTAGCTCCGCGTGCCAGCCGGGTGTGTCGAGGATATGTTCGACAATCAGGTCGTTCCCGGCCTCGGCAAAGCCGGCCAGCATGCGGTGGAAGCCGGCAAAGAACGCCGGACGCGCTGTGCTCCAATCGGGATAATCCGCAGGCTGCCAGGCGCCACTGTCGCGCAGGTGATCAATGGAGAGATGCAGAAAGGGCCGCGAGGCCTGATCCCGCAATGCGGATGCAAGTGTGGATTTACCGCTGCTGGAGGCGCCATGAAGAAAGAGAATGAGAGCCATTGATGCATCTGTCTCCCAACGTATAGGCGCGGTCAGCGCGCGGTCAGACCGTGAGCTGCGTGCCTGTGATCCCGGTTGGTGTCGCGGTCACGATCTGCCCTTCGACCTGGGGCGTGGCAAAGGTGACTTCAGTGAATTGTTCGGTTCGGCCCATGTGGGGATTTTCCATCAGAATCTGATGAGCTTTGCCCCTTGCAGCGGCCAGATGCGTCTGAACCTGGGTGTCCCCAGCGGCGCGCAGGCGGGCGGCGCGGTCCTTGATCAGAGTGCCATTGACCTGACTGGGGATCCGGGCGGCGGGTGTGCCCTCGCGCTTTGAGTAGGGGAAAACATGCAGCCAGGTGAGATCACAGTCGGTGACCAGCTTGAGCGAGTTCTCAAAATGGGCATCGGTTTCGGTCGGAAAGCCTGCGATGATATCGGCACCGAAGGTCATCTCCGGGCGCAGTTTGCGAGCCTCCTCGCAGAAGCGGATCGCATCGTCGCGCAGGTGACGCCGGGCCATGCGTTTCAGAATGAGGTCATCGCCGTGCTGTAGGGACAGATGCAGATGCGGCATCAGACGGGGTTCTGTTGCGATCGCCTGCATCAGGTTGTCATCGACCTCGATCGAATCGATTGAGGAGATCCGCAGGCGGGGCAGATCCGGAACCAGCTTCAGGATACGCATCACCAGATCGCCCAGCTTGGGCGTGGCGGGCAGATCCGCGCCCCAGGAGGTGAGGTCGACGCCGGTCAGCACCACCTCATTATAGCCCCGGTCCACCAGCCGTTTGATCTGATCTACCACCACGCCCGCCGGAACCGAGCGCGAGTTGCCGCGGCCATAGGGGATGATGCAGAAGGTGCAGCGGTGATCGCAGCCATTCTGGACCTGCACATAGGCGCGCGAGCGGGTGCCGAAGCCATCAATCAGGTGGCCTGCGGTTTCCGTCACGGACATGATGTCGTCGACCTGCACCTTTTCGGTGGTGCCGATGAAATCCGGTCCCTTGGCGATTTGCTGCCAGGTGCCTGCCTGCATTTTTTCGGTATTGCCGATGACCTGTGTGACCTCATCCATGGCGGCAAAGGTCTCGGGCTCGGTCTGGGCGGCGCAGCCGGTGACGATGATCGGCGCGTCGGGGTTTTCGCGGCGCAGCTTGCGAATCTCCTGCCGGGCCTTGCGCACCGCCTCTGCCGTGACAGCGCAGGTGTTCACCACGACGGCATTCTGCAGCCCGGCCTGCTGGCTGAGCTCCTTCATGGCCTCGGTCTCATAGGCGTTCAGCCGACAGCCGAGTGTTGTGAACTTGGGGGCGTTGGTCACTTGGAGAGGCTTTCGAGGAATTGGCGGGTAAAATGGCCGTCGGCCACATGCATGGTGGGGCCGGTCATCCAGACGCCGTCTTCGCGCCAGTCGATCCAGAGCGTGCCGCCGTCCAGATCAATCTGCACCTTGCGTCCCGTCAGCCCGCGACGCACAGCGGCCACGGCTGTTGCGCAGGAGGAGGAGCCGGAGGCCAGCGTAATGCCAACACCACGTTCCCAGACCCGCATCCGCAGATGGTCCGGGGCGACCACATGGGCGATCTGCACATTGGTGCGTTCGGGATACAGCGGGTGGTGTTCGTAGCGGGCGCCAAATTCGGCGAGCGGGATCACCTCTGCGTTTTCTACAAAAAAGGTGCAATGCGGGTTGCCCATGCCGGTGGCGGTCGGCGCCCCTTCGATGGGGAGTTCGAGCGTATCGACATCCTCGGCCAGCGGGATATCCTGCCAGTTGAGCTGCGGCTGACCCATGTTGACGGAGGTGAGCCCGTTTCCGGCATCTTCCGCCAGGAGGAGACCACGATCGGTGGTCAGGCGCAGGTGGGTCTTGCCGCTTTCATCCAGCAGATGGCGTGCAATACAGCGGGTGGCATTGCCACAGGCGGCAGAGGTTGATCCATCAGCGTTGTAGAACGTCAGATGCGCGTCCTCGTCGCCCTTTGTGATGACCGTCAGCTGATCAAATCCGATCCCCATCTGGCGATGGGCGATTCCCTCAGCCATGGCCGGGGTGATGTCCCAGGTTTGATCGCGCGCGTCCACCACAACGAAATCGTTGCCGAGGCCATGCATTTTCATAAAGGGCAAGCGGGTGTCTGATCCTATGGTCATTTCGGGCATATAGACCTCCGCCGAAGATGAATCCACCCTTGCAGCAAGAAACTTGAAAAAAGGGGTTGACCGTCTCAGCCCTTACCCCTAAATACGCCGCCTATCGGGACAGCAAGACTGACACGGTCGCGCCGCTCCGAAGCAAATTAAGTGCTTGATCCTTCTGGATTATGCCCTTAAAGAGCGACCAAGGAACGACACATCGTTCCGATGAAGAAGTGGGCCGTTAGCTCAGTTGGTAGAGCAACTGACTTTTAATCAGTGGGTCGCAGGTTCGAATCCTGCACGGCTCACCACTTTTCATAAATTTTCCTTTCCTTTCCTTTCCTTTCCTTTCCTTTCCTTTCCTTTCCTTGCTTGGGTTTGGTGTCAGATTTGACGAACCTCTTCGGAGGGTTCGCCAAATTACGCTCGCCATTGGGGCGGGCGATCAGTTTCTCAATCGCGGAATCGGCCATCCCCTCGCGACCTGCGGCCTCGGTGTAGCGTTGCACGAGAGCTAGCGTTTTGTGCCCCGTTACTGCGCCGATTTCATGTGCAGTGGCTCCAGCCTCGGCTAAACGATGCGCACAAGCCTTGCGCAGGCCATGGGCGGAGCACTGGGGTAGTTTCGCGTCTTCTGTCCAACGCTGCATGAGATTTCCTAACCCACCGGCGGAGCGCACCTTCCCTTTCTGAGTGGCAAGAAAAGGGCGGTCCTCAGGCAATCCTTCCAGCACTTCGGCCAAGTCCGGGTGGATCGGCACGGAAACTAGCACGCCGCCAGAACGTTGTGTCTTCTGTCGCCGATACCCGATCTTTCCATCGCGGATGTTTTTTGGCCCCAGCTTCACCGCATCAACCCGCGCTGCGCCGGTGTAGAGCATCAACGTAACTGCCGTATGTGCCAGCGATCCTGGTTTGTGAGCCGCGAAGAACTGTGCCAGCTCGTCCTCGTCCCAGGTATGAAAGCCGTCACCGCCCACGCGGAAGGGCTTCGTAGCCCGTGCAGGGTTATCACTGCGCCAGTCCAACGAAACAGAGAAATCCAGTAACTGGATCAGTCGCTTACGCAGGTTGTTTGCTGCCGCCGGTGTTTCTGCTTTATCAGCTAGCAATGACTGAACGTGCCGCCGTTGCATCAGTCGCACTGGCTTGTCGCCGTGTTCCTCACGGAATTTTTCGACGATCCCGCGGTAGACTTTCTGTGTGCTTGCTTCAAGATCCAGAAATTCAGGTGAGCGATACCAGAGCGCGACGAGTTTGCTGATGCTGTATGGTTGCACACGGTCCGCGCCGATCTGCCCTCGCGTTTTGTGACCATTCACAGCGTCTTCGTATCGCTGGATAAACTCTTCGGAGCCGTATTCGCTCCCCAATTCGGCTGAAAAAGCACCCTTCCGAAATCGCCAACGCCGCTTGCCGTGCCGGTCGAAATAAGCCGTCGCGCCGGGAAACTGTTTCTGGCGCTTTAATTTCAATCCCATGGGTTGTTGTCTCCCTGGGGAGGGTCCTCGGTGCTATAGATCACGACTTTTCCGTCGCGACTTATCTCAGACCGAACTACGGGAATGCCAGCATCTCGGTATGCCTTGAGGTAACGTGTAAGTTCAGTTTGAGTTAACGAAGCGCGGGGCATAGCCATAGCGTTTCCTCTACTTGGATACTTTAGAAAGCCTGGTTTCTGCTTTGATGGTGAACTTCTCTACATACCGCTCCCAAGCTCCCGAAGGTATTTTGGGGTTTCTTCTGCCTGGAGCCGTATAGATGTGATCCAACATATCTTCCTTAATGAGATAGCGGATGTTTGAAACTGAAATGCCCACGCGCTCGGCCAGTTCTTTGGGACTTTCGAGATGTATGGTCATACGCTTCCTCACTACTTACCTTTTGTGATCATTCGAGCTAGGATCACACAAGATGATGCAGAATCGAACATAAGTTATCATTTGATAACTTGTGAGTTCAAATGGAGCGATCTGTCAATGGGGTTGAGTGGTATCGGGCTTAGATTGCTCGAAATTCGCAAAAAGCATGGTTTCACGCAGTCTGTCATGGCGGCAAAGCTCGATATTGCGGACCGGACTTACAAATTCTATGAGCTTGGCCGACGCGAGCTGCCTGTGGCTACAGCAGTCAAGTTTTGTCAGTTGTTCGAAGTAGATATCCGATGGCTTCTTCTTGGCGACGGACACCCTGCAGAGCTTGATTTGCCCAGTATTGTTGAAGAGTCCGCACTGGCGGTGCTCAATGAGTGTTCCGAGATGGAGCCACCGCTTTCCAATGAGAAGATTGCCAAATTGACTGGCTATGTAGCTGAGCAGTCTGTGCAAAAGGGTACTCCCGCTAGTGAAGAGGCGGCGGCAGTTATTAGGATTATGAAATGAAATACGAATTTGAAGCGTTGGACGGCTTTGTAAAGGCAGTCTTCAGATGGGTTAGGATTCTACGTATAAGCGGTACATCGTTTTTGATGGTAGCGGGCTGCGTGTCTGTTGCTATTTTTGGCACAGAAGCGTGGAGGTGGGACCTTTTCACAGTGTGCCTAGCAATTCTCGCTGGGGTGGGTTTATTCAGTGTCTTTTTGTCCGAATTGTTTCACCGCTTGATCAAAAAGCACGTTGATATCGATCCACCTCTATTTTAGGGGTCATTTGAGGATAGGGGCGGAATCCTACGCTAAAGCCGCCTTCTTCTCCGCTATGAGTAAAATGTCGTCTTCGAGCCCAACTCTTTCATATTCTGCATTGCAATGAATGTCGGCTTCACAATTCGCCAGTGTAAGCTAAAGCCTCACGAATTCGTGCTGTTGCAAACTCGAAGAAGGCATGAACTCGGGCGCTTCTGCGGATATCAGGATGTGCCAACATCCAGAGATTTGAATTGAACTTTTCGTCGGGATCGTGCACCCGAACAAGATCAGAGTATGCTTCGCCCAAATAGCATGGCAGTGCCCCAAAACCGAGGCCCCCGCGAACCAGGTCGAACACACCCATCAGAGAACTGGATACAGTCACCGGCGCTCCCTCGGCTTTGTGCTGCAAGGTGATCTGGCTCATCGGCGATTGGTTGAGACTGTCATTCAGTCTGATCCATCGTTGCTCGTTTGTAGGCTGATCCCGCATAGCATCGAGGTAATCTCTGCTCGCATAAGCAGCATAGGCGAGATTGGTCAGATTGCGACCGATCCAGTGTTCCGGCGGCGCATTTGTCGGGCGCAATGCGATGTCTGCGTCACGCTGCATCAGATCGAGAGGGCGCGTGCCGGACAAGAACCGCAATTCAATGTCGGGATACTTCTGTTGAAACTCCGAAAATACCGGGGTCAGGCAGTGGAGCAGTGAATCTGTTGTTGTCACCGTCAACGCGCCTGCCAACCGCAGGTCCTGACCACCCAACTCCCGTTCAATACTGTTCATGCCATCGCGGAGCTGAATACCGTTTCGGAAAAAGTGTTCCCCTGCCGCTGTCATGACGTAGCCGTGACTCAACCGTTCAAACAATGTGACGCCTAACCTGGCTTCAACTCCTTCAATTCTGCGAAAAACGGTCGAATGGTTGACCCCCAAGTGGCGCGCAGCCCCAGACAGGCTTCCAGCCTCGCACACGGCAAGGACAAACGGGACGTCGCTCCAATCCAGTCTCTGTGCATTCATGCAAACTCTCCTTGCTGAAACTGTGAATTATTTTGCGCGTTTTAACAAGTTATCTGTTGTTCAAGCGAACAATGGAGACACGAAATGCATACTTCCCTGAACCTGCCTGAGCGTGTTGGCCCCAAGCCGGAAACCACACATGGTCTTCCGCACGCCCAAGTTACTCAGCACGGCCCCGACGACATCGTTGATCAAATGCGCGACTGGGCGTTTTCCTTGCCCGGTGTTGTTGAGGCGCACAGCCTTGTGTCGGTTCCCGGCGCTCGCGCGATGGTCATGCATGACGGTGCCGCCTGCAATCATGATGCTTTCATGATCGGTCGCGAGATCGCTCACATCCACCCCAAACCCGACAATGGCAGCATGCATGTGCAGCTGCCCCGAGATGATGCACTGGAAGTGGTCAAAAAAGGCTGGGGTGAACATCACACTCTGGTCGATTTGGGTCGCCGTCCTGTCGGGTTGGTCATGGTCTATTCGCCACGTGACGAGGTCGAATTGGCCATCATCAAGTCCATCCTTGGCCGGTCCTACGAATACGCCACCGGCAAAGAAATCGCGGCGTAGCCCCCCAACCCATCGAAAGGAGACTCCAATGAAACACGTGCTCATGAGCGCTGTTGTAGGATTGCTTTTCGCAAGTTCTGCGATGGCAACAGAAATTGAAACCAAGTCGCTCGAAGAACTTTATGCCGAAGCCGTTGCCGAAGGCGGCGAGTTGGTCATTCGCGCAGGTGGCGATAAGGACGATCAGGCCGATTACTACCTGGATATGTTCAAAGAGCGCTTTCCAGAAATCAATGTCACGCACAGCGTTGATCTAAGCTTCTACCATGCGTCCCGCTATGACAATGCGCGGGAAGACGCCAGCAAGGCGAACGTGCCGGATATCATTCAGTTTCAAACCCTTCACGACTACGACTACTATGCCGAGCGCGGGTTGCTGGAGCGATACAAGCCCAAGAACTGGGAGCAGGTCTATCCGGATTATAAAGACCCTCACGGGCGTTGGATCGGCCTGTTCGGCGTGGCTTTCACCAATGTGTTCAATTCCGACCTCATCAATGAAGCTGATGCTCCGCGCGATGCGCTGGACTATCTGGACCCGGCGTTGAAGGGCAAAGTCATCCTGACCTACCCGCACACCGATGACGCCGTACTGTATCAGTTCTGGAATCTGAAAGAGAAATACGGTTGGGAGTATCTGGAAAAACTCGTCGCGACAGAGCCGATCTGGGTCCGTGGCACGTCAATGCCCTACGTTGCGATTGACAACGGATGGTATGGCGCAAGCTTCACGACCTCCTGGGCATTTGTGCCATTTGAAGGCAGCGATACACGGCTTGTATTGCCCGAAGAAGATTACTTCCTGACTTGGTTCCAGACCGCAGCGATACCGACCGACGCAAAACACAAAGCGGCGGCCAAGCTCTACCTGAACTGGATGCTCTCTGAGGGATTCCAAGGCAAGTGGCTGCAATTCCCGGTGCGCATGGATGTTGAATCGCCCGATGGCTACAAATCTCACCTGCACTACAATACCTCGCCCGCAGACTTCCACCGGTTCATGCTGAAGCGCGATCAGGTCGAGCGTTTTCGTCTGCAAATCGAACAGCTCGTCGGTCCGGCTGAAGGTCCAGCCCCTCTCGAATTGGACTACAGCGTCAAACCTTAACCCCACCCACAGCTTCGCGTTGCGATTACGACGCGGCAACGCGAAGCTTCTTAAAATCGGAGAAAATCCATGAAAATCATTATCGTAGGCGCAACCGGCCTCATTGGCGGCGCAGTCGCAAATGCCCTCTCGGCCAACCATGAAATCATCAGCGCCGGATACAGCGACGGCGACCTGAAAGTCGATCTCGGTTCCAAAGCCTCCATTGAGGCGATGTTCAAGGATGTCGGCACCGTTGACGCCGTGATCAGCACCGCCGGGCTTGCCGGTTTTGCGCCCTTCAACGAACTGGACGACGCGGCTTACGACCTTGCGCTTAGCAACAAGCTAATGGGCCAAATCAACCTTGTCCGCGTTGGACAGAGACATATCAGCGATGGTGGATCGTTCACGCTCACCGCTGGCATACTGTCACGAGAACCGATGCCGGGCTCGGTAGTGATCAGCATCGCCAACGGCGCGCTGGAATCCTTTGCCAAGGCAGCCGCACTCGAAATTGACCGCGACCTACGTGTAAACACCGTCAGCCCCGTCTTCGTCAAAGAAACAATGGAGATGATGGGCATGGATTCAAGCACGGGCTTGTCCGCGGCAGACACTGCAAAGGCGTACGTCGCTGCCATCGAAGGCAATATGAACGGCGAAACCTTGGATGCGCCTGACTACGCATAACGCTATGAGCTAAGAAAACTTGCTTGGAAAACAAACCTGCCGTTCGGACCGCGAGGCCGAATGGCAGGTTTTGTCCGCTCAGAGGCAACCCCAATCCGCCCCGGTTCGAAGCCACCATGTTGGCGAAACCATCAATTTCCTCGGAAATTGTGTAGTGAGTACACATTTAAAATGTTGACTGACGCGCTTCGCGCGACTTGATCCTTGAGTCGGGGCTGTCTGCCCCGCACCCCGAGGATATTTTCTGAAGGTGAGAGGCATTCTTGAGGAGAAATGGGCACTGTAGTGCGTAGTGCTTGATCGCCCAGCGAATACGTAGATATGGCGGTGTATCTGAGAGATTTAGCCTTCCATTTTCGTTAGAAACGAATACTCGGGTCATCTTTGGGTGTCGCGAGAATTTCGGTGACACGGCAATGAGCCTCCATCCATGCCCTTTTGTGAGGGCACACCCAGGACATGACATCAAGAATATTTTGATAGTCTTGTTCCAAGTGTCGCTGGAAAACCGGCTCATGGTGCGCAATCCGATTTCTAAATGTGCGCAGGTAGTCAAGTGGTGTGTGCGCCGCTGTTCGGTTCAGCGAAACAGCATGAGGAAACGCATGGCGAAGTGCAGGGCGCCATAGGGTCATTTCATAGTTTGCCCGTTGCCGATTCTGTGGGTTCAGTCGACCGCCGCGACCAAGCAAAGAAACCCAGAAGCCGAATGAGAGCCCAGCGATAACGTGCGGCGGATCAACAGTATAGCGGTTACGTTGAAGGTCACTCTTCGTTTGTGCAACTTTAGCGCGGGAACGACTGTCGAGGCCTGTCGCGATGCTGTCGTACCAATCTGCACCATACGCTGCGGTTAAATGAGAGTGCATCGCATTGCGTACAGCAACTTCGAGTGCTTGCAGAGGCCCATAAAATGCTGCACTTACGGCTGTGTTCCACGTGTACAGGCGCGCTGCCAACTCTTTGTCGCCTCGCACGGCGTCTAAATACGTTGCAAAACGCTCCGATGAAAGCGTTGCCTCAAGCTCGATTAGGGAGTTCGCACTATACGCGTACCCCTTGACATCTAAGTTCATATCGTCCATATCATCTTTGTTCGCCCCGGACCCGCCTCTGCCCTCGGTATGCGCCCGGGGCTCAGCTTTTCTGGGGCCTACTCCTCGCTATTGCTACCTGTCGCTTTAGCCTCACGCCGCTTGTAACCCCGCTTAGAGACAGCTTTACGTTCTTCTTTTGCTTCGTCTTCTACCTTGCGAAACTCGGGTTCTAGCTCTTTCAGACGCTTCACCAGACCTGATAGGTCATAGATGTTCGTCTGTTTCCCTCCGTGTGATGCACGTCGCTCAATACGTTGAACATATCCAGCTTGCTCGAGCTCAGCTATGTAACGTCGCACTTGGCGCTCACTTAAGCTTAGACGCTCGGCAAGCCTTTTAACTCCAGGATGCGGTTTTCTGGCATCGTCCCACCAGAAATCACACAATTGCATCAAAACGGCTAATTGAGTGGGGTTTAGCCCTAGGCGTTGTTGGGCGCGAAGTAGCAGCGATGGGACTATGCAAAAGCCCAGATCAATTACTTTCTTACCCCATTTCCTTTCGGACGACGTACCCGCTTTCTGCTTTTTTGGTCGAAGCTGCACGACCACCTTGTCACTTCCATCTTGTTGCTCGTCAGACATGGCGATAACCTCTCTTTGAGTATGTGTATCGCACTGAAATTATTTAGTTTCAATGACAAGCCACTAGACATACATGACCGCTAAGACCAGTCGCGTATGACCGCTACCTCCGGTTCAAAGTGTCCGATAAATAAGTACCGATATCACGTAGTACCCGTGAAGTCGGACGAACGAGTATGTGTTGGGTGCGGACGCACATGTCAGGAGGGGTGCAGTTTTGACCCCCTATTTTCTTTAACAATTCAGAGAGATACACCTCTTAGGCGCTACTAATCGCATGTTGTCAGGTTTTTCCGATCATCCCCGCCAATAGGGCGGTCATTCTAACTCCCGATGCCATAAATACGGGCATGCGAAGTTCCTGGGAGTGCCTATTTAAAAATATTCACTGATTGAATATTTTTTGAATATTTCTTGATATGACGCACAAATTGTGCCATACAGTATTCGAGACACAAGATAGAAGGCGAATCAGAACTGAACCGTGACGCTGCATTGCAGGCAACCCGTGAACAGCTTGAGGCACCAGTCTGGGATCTCATTGAAGAGCTGGAAAAATCGCTCGTGTCTTTCGCCAAAACGCCTCATGTGGATATTGGCTGCCCAAGGGCAGTAGGCTCCGCTTTGAATTGCGCGCTTCCTAGTGCTGCCCTAGCCGCTGATTTGGACGGCCATGGTCTGGAAGTAACGTACTGTCGAAGCGGACAATGCAACAAGCTGACGGGTGAAATTCAAATCTCGGGGCAGACATTTAAGGTGAGTTTGGAGCTGCATCTGTCAGGACCACGTGGCGGCACAACAAAGAAAAAGCATCAATTTGCCAAATCTGACGTCAGTGTCTGCGATATTGAACAACAGCCACTGCTTATCGACTACGATGTAGAAGCTCCAGATCGGCTATTGTTTTTTGTTGCCTGTCACCTTAGCGGGACCGGAGTGTCGGTTGCGCGAGCGTGCTTCAAGTTCGCTGACGGTATTGATCAGAGAATGCTGGAAATCCATCGCCCAGTCGAGAAAACCGTCGCTGCAACTGAGGATCGAGGTCCCGACGAAGGGCCATTGGGCACAATTATGAAGGTTAAAAAACCCGAGGGAGAAAAGAAAGAAGATGGCATCGAGACAAATAAACGGGGGGATGCTGCTTCTAGCTCGTAAGAGACGTAGAAAAACTCAAAAAGACTTAGCTGCCGAAACTGGAGTGCCACAAGCAGCACTATCCAGAATTGAAAACGGAACACGGGACGCGCTGTCGCAGGAGGAAATCCAGTCGGTAGCGCGTTCATTGGGATTCCCGGTTAGCTTCTTCTATGAGCAGGAGCCCCTCTATAGAACCCCACTAAGCATACATGGGGCGGCATTTCGAAAGAAATCTGCCGTCTCTGCGAAAGATCAGGACGCAGTGATTTCATTGGCAAATCACCTGGTATTGCATTTCAGAAAGATGCTGGAAGCCATTGATCTTGAGCCGCAATATCCGCTCCTTCAGTTCGAGGTGGTGGATAGTAAATCAAGCGTAAGTGAACACGCGAATGCGGTAAATTCCGCGAGCGAGGCCGCTCAAAAGGTACGTGAATCTTGGCAACTGGGGGACGGACCGCTAGTGAATTTGGTTCGCTACGTAGAAGCCACTGGTATCTTCGTCGTCGAAGGAGATTTCGGCGGCGCTGATATCGATGGAGTAACTTTGCGTCCACCGGGCATGAAGCCTGTCGTGGTCCTTAACTCATCTCGGCCTGCTGATCGAAAGCGGTTCAGTTTAGCTCACGAGTATGGGCATGTGATTCTTCATCCATTCCCATACGACGCTATGGAAAAAGAGGCCAACGAGTTTGCGGCGGAACTGCTGATGCCTGCAACTGGAGTATTGACTGACCTAAAGCGCGGTTTGACCATACCCCGTCTTGGGCAGCTAAAGCTAAAATGGCGTGTAGCAATGTCAGCTTTAATTTACCGTGCCAAAACGCTTGGAGCTGTATCAAATGAAGCGGCAACATCGTTGTACAAAAAGATGAGCTACTATGGTTACAGGACAAGTGAGCCCCACGAGTTCGATGTTGAACCAGAAAAGGGAAGGCTGGCCACGCAGCTGGTTAATCTCCATATTTCTGAACTCGGATACTCGCTCGAAGAGCTCGCAGAGGCGACACGTACAAATCCACAAGAGTTTGCAGAAATGCATGGGCTTGAAGCGGTCAAAATCAAGACGAAGCCAAAGTTGCGGCTGGTTGCAGGTCAAGCCTGGGAGAGTTCTGAATAGCCTCTTGCGGTTAGTTCAGAGAAGCGTTCATACAGGTCGCGCCTGGAATTGCGCGGAGCGTGACGGCCACGCTCCGACATCGAAAAATTCCTCGTCCAATTGGAGTTTCACTTGTTCCACAACGCCCCGCGGCGACTGGATGTTTATTCCTCTATTCTTTGAACCGTTCTACAATTTCGGGGGGCAGTAAGTGCCGCCATTGCTCTGGCGTATTTTTCCAAAGTTCCTCATCGGAGACAGGCTCTGTACTAACCTGCATCCGGCGTTCTGTGCCCGCCTGAGCATTCTCAACATCTATGCCGAGCGATTTCAGCAGTTCGCGAGTCTTAGCTTGGCCTTCTGGTGTCTCGCCGTGGCGACGAAGGACTTCTTTCAACGCTTTAACTTTGGCTTTGGCTGTGGCTTTGGCTTCAGGCCCGTGAATATCAGCTCGGGTGAAACTAGGGTTGTTTTCCTTAGTCATTGTCTACTAGCGCTCCCTGCTGGGTTGTTCCCGCTTCCGCCACCAGCCGGGCGACGACCAAGATATCTCTCCGTACCCCTTTGTAGCGCACCTGTAGACGCCTGTGCACCAGCTGACAGTGCGGCGGCAATTGAAGGCAACAGGAAGAAGAAAATGATGCCGGTGACGGTGACACCTGCGAAATAGAACATAGCCAGGGTCGCCGGAAGAACGTCAGTTTGAAGCACCGCTCGTTCCAGCATCAGAATGATGGTCAGTGACAGGACGTAAATCAGCAATTTGAAGATGAGAAAGTTCAATATCTGCCCCAGCCAAGAGAAGAACCAGCCGCGTGTCACGTCAAACAGAGCGAAGCAGATGAAGATTGGTCCAATTGCGGCCATGATGGCGAGCCCGACCGTCGCGACCAGCGTGAACACAAAGGCTGTACCGGACAGGATGACCCCGCCCAGGAACATCACGATCCCATAGTAGATTGGTACGATGATCTTGCCCGCTAGACCTTGTGAGACATGATGCTGAAATACGCGCTCGGCTATGCCGACGCTTTTGGAAAACACAGGGTCAGACGGCAGTTGCCCGGTGCCGGAACCGCCAGTCAACGCATCAACAAAGTTGGGCAGGTCCCTGTTGATGACGTTGCCAACCCATGTGGAATAGTCGCCTGCGGACGAGACCAGGCTCCAGATGATCGCCAGTTTGATCCCACGAACGGCGAAGTCCAGGACGGGTTCCTGGATCGCACCTTTCATAATCCCGATGCCATAAAGGATGAGGTAGAGCGTCATTGCAGCCGTCAGAGGCGCTGTCAGCTCCGCCGACATGGTGCCCGCGATGGTGTTTGCCGTGTTGGTGATGGCGTCGATGAAGTCGCTATAGAGGTTTTGCCACATGCTCAGTCTCCGAAATATTCTTGGGCTGCTGCAATGTTCTGCTGGCTGTTGATCAGCAGAGTTTCCGTTTGCCGCTGATCCTCAACCCTGGTCTGCGCCTGTTGCAGCATGGCTAAACTCTGAATGCGGTTGGTGTCGTTCTGGAGCATCGCTGTCTCGACCTGGAGGCGGGCTGACAGCGCGTCAATCTCTTTCTGTGTCGAGGCCCCACCAATCGCCTGCCGTAACCGTTCCAGCCCAGCCAAGCGGTCATCTGCGGACTGAACGATGCGGTCGCCCAGAGCCGCATCACGGGCCGATTGCGCGCCGATACGGTCCAGCTCTTGCCGGTAGAACTCTTCTGCGGAAATATCGGCCGAGGTGACGCGCGTATGATCCAGGTATCGGCCCGCAGTGCCGGACAGGTCGCCCAAACTGTTGATGTCTACCTCAAGCAAGTTGGCAATCTCGGTAGCCTCCGGCCCCAGAAGTTCCCGCACCATCGGATCGTTGAGCGCGTTGGCGATATCGGCCATGCCGTTGACTGAATCATACAGCCGTTTGGCCTCTTCCAGCTCTTTCACCATCTGGGCAATTTCTTGTGCGAATTGTTGTTTCGCATTCGCAATCTGGGTGGCATCGATCACAGGGACACCCTGTGTGAATGCAGGTTGCGCCAGAGCGATGATTGCGGCAGCGAGTAATAGATTCAGCTTCATAGTTTGTACCTTTTCAATTGTTTGATTGCAGTTCGGTGGCCAAGGTCAGCGGCGTTGGCCATCCAGAGTCTTGCATGGCCCTCTGCGCCTTGATCTGAGTAAAGCTCAGCCAATGCGAATGCCGCCTCCGGCATTCCGTTGACAGCGAGGGAGCGCAGCTCGTCGGAAATCGCCATTGAGCGCGCCCAAGGCTTGATCAGCAGTTCGGTGATCAGGAGACCGGCGGCTAGCGGGATCGAGAGCGCCACCAGGACCTGCAAATCATTAGCGGTAAGGGTGCATCCAACGGACCAGCAGCCACGCTGGCGACTGAGCTGAAACAAGCAGGGGACGGCGACAAGAGCGGTCCATGAAATGCTGATGATCCAGACGCATCTCATTACACCCCGCCATTGGCCCCAAAAGCCATAGCCGCCACATAGACGCGACCAGGCCCGTGCCGTCAGGCGCAATCGCGTCAAATTGGTACTGCTCATCGCCTTGGTCATTTCGGCGGGTTCGCATCTTGCAAAAAAACGCTGAGAAGGTTTCGGCGTTGATGCTGAGACACAAACCAGTCGATGCGGAGTTTGCCTTTGGGTGAGCGGTAGCGCTGAGCGACAACCTTTTTCTGGCCATCTATGTCAGCCCAGAGAATGAGGTCGTCGGGCACAGCAGGGACAGAGGAATTGTGCACGGAGGGAGTTTGTTTTCTTAGCATTTTAATCTCCAAGAAATTGAAAGTTGTTTTATCGTAACCGCCCTGGGTCGTTGCGCTGAGGTGATGCCTGCCCCAGCGCGTCTCGGTGTTGATTGGTCTGATCCGCTTTGCGGTCCGAAAATTCGCGGTAGCCAAGGCTTATGAGGCGCTGAGAAATATCCCTTTGGACTTCCTCGGCTGGCTTGACCTTCAAGCTTGTGATCGCCTGTGCAACCGTCGCCAGAGCCTCTTGTTCAATAGGCTTCTTCTCACGCTCGAACGCATTGAGAAGGCGTTCAACCGCATAGATCGTTGTGCCCATTTGCTTGATGTGCTCGGCGTCTTCGCGCGCCACATCGCGTTCGGATTTTAGGGTGCGAAGCAGTGCTTCGTCCTGGTTCGCCTGCGTTCTTAGCTCCTCGATCAGAGCATGTGTGCGGTCGGCTGCGCCGCGAACAACGGCGTTAACGGTGGAAGATATACGCTGAAGGTACTCTTCGTCGGATTCGCCCCCGCGCCCCATCATGCCGCCCTTTTGTCGAGCTGGGACCTGAATAGTCTCGGTCTCAGCGCGATTCAGAGCCGCGTAGTAGGATTTGACCCTTTGATGTGTCGCCTTGCTGCCCTGAACGCCCCGGATCAGGCCATGTGATTTGCCGACGCGTTCGGCAAAGTCGCTTTGCATTTTGCTCAGTTTTTGCGAACCGCCAAGAAAGTGGCGGGCATTAAGCTTGCCTCTTGCATCTTTGGGCATGACCATGGCGGTCAAGTGCGGTGTGGTCTCGTCCCGATGGATAACTGCTGACAAAATGTTCTCAGCCCCGTGTCGGGTTTTCAGCCAATTGATGCTCTTGGCAAAATACTCATCTTGCTCTGACCGGCTCATACGCGCCATCGCATCAGGACTGCCTGTGATCAGGTATTCGATACCGACAACCGCGTTTTTTCGCACTTTTTCCGGCGCGTTCGCTTTCCAAGCGTCCACTATCTCCTGGCTGTTATCAGGCCCGATAACCACTTGGTTCTGTGCTCGCCGTGCATCGTCCGCGTTTGGTGTTTCGCGCTCTCTGAACGTGTGTTGGAGGCTCGCGCCCATGTTTCCGAGTTCTTGATCTTGGTCGTTCTCAGGATGACAAAACCACTGACGTTGCCGTCGCCAGTAGGCAGTGACTTGCCGAATCCGCCTCCGCCTTTCGTTTTGGTGACGCGCCGACGATAGGTTTCATCCAGCGCTGTTTTCTCTTCCAGCATGTGTCTCACCTTCGGGAAATATCCTCGGGGTCCGGGGCAGACAGCCCCGGAATCTCTGCGCTCAGCCTGCCAAGCGCCGCTCGCCAACAGTCTGCGCCTCGGCTATCGCAGCCCGAACAAACCGGAGCTGTGATTGCCATTCGGCGCTGCCCATTGGTGCAGGGGTGCGGGCGGGTAGCCAAAATCCAAGGTGATGTTTGTGCGGCGACAAGGGCAGGCTGCGCTCAAGCGTTGGCAGGCCCTCTTGTTCTAACCGTGCATCCCAATCTCGGACGAAACAGATGCCCCTAGGAACAAAGGTCAGCGGCTGGCTGCTCTGTTGTGGTGGATCGGATTGCCTTGCATCGGGCAAACCCGGGTCGACCGCAGCCTTTTGTCCTTTAGATTGTTCTTCATCTATATAGGAAGGCTCACCAGTGAGCCTTGTTTGAGTCACCAATGACCCCTTTCCCTCGCTGTAAAGGCTCACAGATGATCCCTTTTTTCTGCGGCGAAACGGGATGATTTTGCAGGGCGCGCGAAGATCATATTTGGTGAGGTTGCCCGCACCACGCCCTTCGGTGCGAAACAACCAGCCAAGTTCCACAAGCTGACGGATACACCGCTTGATCGTCGCTAGGGACAAGTTGCCGAGATATTCGACTAAGGTTTCCTGGGAGGGGTTCAGCTCGCCTGTTTTGTCATTCGCGAACTGAACGGCCAGAGCCGTCGCTACTGCCTTTGTGGAGGAATTGAGGTCGCTACGCTGTGTGACAGCCTTTAGCCATTCGAACCGATTTAGTTTAGCCATCGAGACCTCCCGCGATTGCAGTCAGGGCCGCGAGATGGTATTGATTACCTGCAAACTTTTTGAATTGGCCGTTGACGAGGGTGGCAGCCCAGTCAGCGGCTTTTTGCTTTCTTGGGAACCATGCGAGGTTCGTCAAAGCTCCAGAATGGCTAATGATTTCAGTGGGTGGAAATTTGAGGTTCGCCAGCTTAACCCTTTGAATTCTCTCTCTCCACGCAGTCCTGCACGGCTCACCACTTCCTCTCTTTCCACTGAAAATTGCCAGATGATCTACCAACCACCGCAGCTGTCGCTGCCGGGTGTTTTTCAGTCTTTTCTTGTAAAAGTCCTCTGTTCTTGTGGCTCTGTGGTCGCGGGGGCTTCCTTGGGTTGCTAGGGTGCGGCGAGCGCTAACGCAAAGCGGTGCGGCCTGCGGGCGGTTGCCGGCTTTGTCCCAGAGGTAAGGAGCCTGTGATGGTGTCGCCTATGTTTGAACTGCCTGCGAATCCGGTGATTCCGGTTGAGGGTCAGGAGACCGGGTTTCCGGTAGGCCGAATCTTTTGTGTCGGGCGCAACTATGCAGCCCATGCGGCTGAAATGGGCGTTGAGGTGGATCGTGAAAAGCCGTTCTATTTCACCAAATCAGCAGCCAACGCGGTGCTGAGCGGTGCCGAGGTGCCCTATCCGCAGGGGACAGAGAATTTTCACCACGAGATGGAGCTGGTGGTGGCGATTGCTGCGCCGTTGCAGGATGCGACGGCGGCGCAGGCGCGGGCGGCGATCTGGGGCTACGGCTGCGCGCTGGATATGACACGGCGGGATCTGCAACTGGGAGAGCGGCAGAAGCAACGCCCGTGGAGCCTGGGAAAGGATCTGGAGAACGGCAGTGTCTTTGCGCCGCTGCGCGCGGCGGAGGAGTGGGGCGCGCCGGGGGAACAGCGGATCTGGTTGCGGGTCAACGATGAGATTCGCCAAGACGCCTCGCTTGCGGAGCTGATCTGGTCGGTTGAGGACATACTGTGCCACCTGTCACGGTATTATCATCTGCGGCCCGGCGATCTGGTCATGACAGGCACCCCGGCTGGCGTCGGACCGGTTGTCGCAGGCGATCATATCGAAGGCGGAATTGACGGGTTGATGCCGGTGCGGTTGACGCTGCGCTGAGGGATCGGCGCGCGATATACAGGCGTCATGGTGAGTTTAACATCAATACACACCTATGGCGCGAGTTTAGTAACCGAATTACCGCTTGTTTCGATCATCCTGTAACGTATTTTTCTTTCAACACACCGCGCGGACTGCGCAGGATCGCGAAATCATGTGGCAGAAATGCATGATCATCTGTTGATGGTTACAAATGCACCTAATAGCTGGTGAGCCAAGGGGGCGCTATCGTGACGATCTGGGGTCAAGTAACCTCGTTTGCACAGTGTCGCAGGGCAAGGGCGTTTGTTGCATCGGCTGGGTCCGATGGCGATAAATGGAACGAACAAAGGTCAGAGGGAGGAAACACATGACCACTCGGAGAAAGCTACTTGGCGCGGCGGGGGCCGTTGCACTCATGGCAATGGGCGGGACGTCCGCCATGGCACAGGAGGTGACGTTGAAGCTGCACCAGTTTCTGCCGGCGCAGGCGAATGTGCCCAAGTTGATTCTGGATGTCTGGGCCGACAAGGTTGAGGCCTCTTCCGATGGCCGCATCAAGATTGACCGCTATCCGTCGATGCAGCTGGGCGGCAAACCGCCAGAGCTGATGGATCAGGCCATTGATGGTGTTGCAGATATCGTCTGGACCGTGGTGGGCTATACGCCCGGCCGCTACCCGTCGACCGAGGTGTTTGAACTGCCGTTCATGATGACCAATGCGCGTGCGGCGTCGCACGCCTATTGGGAAATGTTCGACGAACATATGAAGGACACTGAGTTCAAGGACGTGAAAATCCTGGGCACATGGGTCCATGGTCCGGGCATCATCCATACCACTGATCCGGTGGAATCCCCCGACGACCTGCGCGGCATGAAGATCCGTGGCGGTGGCCGGTCTGTGAATGGACTGCTGACCGAGCTGGGCGCAACCCCGGTCGGTATGCCGGTTCCGGCCATCCCCGAAGCGCTGTCCAAGGGCGTGATCGACGGCACCACTATTCCGTGGGAAGTCACCACCGCGCTGAAAGTGCCGGAGCTGGTTGAGAACCACACCGAATTCACTGGCCGCGCGCTTTACACGCTGACCTTTGTTCTGGCGATGAACAAAGAGAAGTACGAGAGCCTGCCTGACGATCTGAAAAAGGCTGTTGATGAGAATTCCGGTCTGGAATTCTCCGTCTTTGCCGGTGGGACCATGGCGGATGCCGACACTCCCGCGCGGGAATTTGCGCTGGACGAAGGCAACAATGTCATCACTCTGGACGAAGAGCAGACCGCGATCTGGCGTGAGGCGTCCCAGCCGATCTACCAACAGTGGCTGGATGATATGAAGGCCAAAGGGGTCGATGGTGACGCGCTGCTGGAGCAGGCCACCTATCTGATCGACAAATACACTGCTCAGTACGACAACTGAGCCAAGACCGGTGGACCTGCGGCTGCGTTTATCCGCAGGTCCACCCCCACCTGAAAGGGTAGGCTTTCCATGCACAAGCTGATGATGGGACTGGCCAGATCCATGGCCATGGCGGGCGGCGTTGTGCTGTCGCTGCTGATCCTGCTGACATGTCTGTCGATTGCCGGGCGTCTCTTGAACGGGGGGCTGCACGGCGCCCTGATGCAGAGCATCGCGCCGGATCTGGCCGAGTGGCTGATCGCGATCGGTGTCGGGCCGATCAACGGGGATTTCGAGGTGGTCGAGGCCGGTGTTGCCTTTGCGATCTTTGCCTTTCTGCCGCTGTGTCAGATCACGGCAGGCCATGCGTCAGTGGATATTGTGACCAACAGTTTTCCGAGGGGAGCCAAGCGGTTCCTGCGAATGGTGACGGAGATCGTCTTTGCCGCAGTGCTGGTGCTGATCGCGGTCCGGCTTGGGGCTGGTGCGCTGAGCAAGTTCCAGAATGGCGAGACGTCCTTCCTGCTCGAGTTTCCGGTCTGGTGGGCCTATGCCGCCAGCCTCGTCGCGGCCAGCGTGGCCGCCGTGGTGGGCATTTATATGGCCGCCGTACGTACGATTGAATTTATGACTGGCCGCATCCTTGTCTGGGACGGCGTGGAGGGCGAACAGTGACTGCGCTTGAAATCGGGATTGCCTCTTTTCCCGTCCTGATGATGCTGATTTTCCTGCGGGTTCCGATTGGCCTGTCGATGTTTCTGGTTGGTCTGGTCGGGTTGATCATCGTGACCGACGGCACCCAAGTTGCCTTTGGCCGGATGAAAAGCGAGACCTATTCGACCTTCTCCTCCTATTCACTGACCATCGTGCCGATGTTCCTGCTGATGGGCCATTTTGCGACGCTGGGGGGGATGTCCACCGCGCTGTTCAAGGCGGCGGAGGGGTTCCTTGGCCATAAGAAGGGCGGCGTTGCCATGGCAGCCATCGGCGCCTGTGCGGGCTTTGGCGCGATCTGCGGTTCGTCGCTGGCAACTGCGGCGACCATGGGGCGGGTGGCGCTGCCGGAGCTGCGCAACTATGGCTATGCCGGTGGGTTTTCCACCGCGACGCTGGCGGCTGGCGGGACCCTTGGTATTCTGATCCCGCCCTCTGTGGTGCTGGTGATCTACGCGATCCTGACCGAACAGAACATTGCCAAACTGTTCTTGGCGGCCTTCATCCCCGGAATTCTGGCGGCCATCGGCTATGTGATTGCGATCTCGATCTACGTCCGTGTCTTTCCCGGCAGTGCCGGCACCCGCCCGCCCGTGCCATGGGGCGAGCGGTTTGCGGCGCTGTTTCACGTCTGGCCGGTTCTTCTGGTCTTTGGACTGGTGGTTGGTGGTATCTACCTTGGTTGGTTCACCCCGACCGAAGGCGCCGCCGTTGGCGCGTTGGGGACCGGGCTGATCGCCTGGCTGAACGGCGGGCTTAATCGCGAGACCCTGACCGATAGTTTCATGGTGACGGCACGCTCGACCGCGATGATCTTTTTCATCGTGCTGGGGGCCGGGTTCTACAACGGGTTCCTCGCCCTCACCAAGGTGCCGCAGGAGCTGGCTGATTTCGTGGTCTCACAAGGGTTGAGCCCCTGGATGGTGCTGATGCTGATCTTGGCGTTCTATCTGGTGTTTGGCTGCCTGATGGACAGCCTGTCGATGATCCTGCTGACCATCCCGATCTTTTACCCTGTCATTTCGGCGATGGATTTCGGTCTGGTGAACCTGCCCGCCATGCAGGCCGAGGCCGCGATGGAGGTGTTGAAGGCAGGTGTGCCACAGGGGATGGGGGCGGAAATGCTCGCCTCAATCCAGGAGGCGATTGCCACCGGTGCTGAGCTGACCCGCGAGCAGATGAAAGAACTGGGCATTCGCGTGACCAAGGGCATGGCGAACCGGATTGAGACCGAATACGTCGCAATCTGGTTTGGTATTCTGGTTCTGATCGTGGTCGAGGTTGGCCTGATCACGCCGCCGGTGGGGATGAACCTGTTTGTGATCAACGCGATGGATCGCACCACCCGTATGGTCGATACCTATAAGGCGGTGATGTTCTTTGTCGCCTCCGACCTGATCCGGGTTGTGATCCTGGTGGCCTTTCCGATCATCACGTTGCTGCCGTTGATGTTGATGCGCTGACGGCGCGGTTCACTCTCGCGGCCATCCGTTTGACCCTGGGGTCTGATGGGTGGCCGTTGCCATTTCCAATCCTGTTTTCCCAGATCCGAGGCCCAGAATGACCGACAGCCAGACGCCCGATTTTATCCATGAGATCCGTGTGGGCTGGGGAGACTGTGACCCGGCGCGCATTGCCTATACCGGGCATTTGCCGGGGTTTGCGTTGCAGGCGATTGATGCCTGGTGGGAACATCAGCTGGATGGCGACGGCTGGTATCAGATGGAGCTGGACCGTGGCACCGGCACGCCCTTTGTGCATATGAGCATTGATTTCCGCTCTCCCGTCACACCGCGCCATCGGCTGGCCTGTTCGGTCTGGCCTGTGGCTCTGGGTCAGAAATCCGTGACCTTTCGGGTTGAGGCACGGCAGGATGGCACCCTTTGTTTTGAGGGTAAATTTGTCTGTGTCTTTATCGCGCCAGAGGATTTCAGCGCCAAACCTGCGCCTGAAGATTACCGCGCAGTGATTGAACCGCTGCTGCGGCCCGACCTCGCCTAGGGCGGGGAACTCCCCGTATTAGAGCCGATGTCAGAGCGGTTCGCGCTGCCAGCCATCCGCAAATGACACCCGCTCCATGTCGCTGAAACGGCGGGTCCGTTCCAGCTCGGCCTCCAGTCGGTTCTGCCGTGCCGGAGACCATTTCACGCCCCGCTCTGGCCAAAGCGCGGTGACATGTAGATCGCCTGCGAGGTCACCCGCCTGACGGTGCGCCTTCATATCGATGCGGCCCACCAGACGGTCTCCCTCCATCAGCGGGAAGACATAATAGCCGTAGCGGCGTTTGGCGGCGGGGGTGAAAACCTCAATCCGGTAGTGAAACCCAAACAGCCCTTCCGCGCGCTTGCGATCCCGCAGGGCCGGATCAAACGGGCTGAGGACACGCATGCGGCCGGGGGGTGGTGGCAGCGCGGCGGCCTGTTCGACAGCACCGGGGCGGGCAAAGACACGGCGGCTACGCCCGTCCGTTAGCGTGACATCGACCGGTTCAATCTGCCCATCCGCCAGCGCCTGTTTGCACCACGTGGCGCATTCCGCTGGGGAGGCCGTGGCCCAGAAGGCGGCCAGCTCTCCTGAGGTGGCAAAGCCGAGACGATCCAGCGCCGCGTTGCACAGCCAGTCCAGCGTTTCTTCCGGCGCGGGGGAACCTTGCGCGGGGAGATATCGGCTGTCGATGACCCGTTTGCTCAGATCATAGCGTTTCTGAAAGCCGCTGCGCCCGACCACCGCCAGCGCGCCGGAGCGCCAGAGGTATTCCAGCGCGGTTTTTGACGGGTGCCAGTCCCACCAGCCGCCGGTGCCCTTTTTCTCGTCCTTGCCTACGTCCGAGGAACTGACCGCACCATAGTCGCGGATATGGTCGAGAACATGCTGGAACTTCGCCTCGTACCCGTCGCGGCGCCAGTTGCGGTATCTTTTGCGCAGCACCTCGGCATCGCGCTGAAACCGCAGGTGCCAGTGCGGGTAGAATTCCATTGGAAGGACAGCGGCGTCATGGGTCCAATGTTCGAACAGGTTGTGATCCTGCTCATAAAGCCGTTTCAGCGCCGTAGGCCGATAGCTGGGCCTGCGTGAGAACAGGATCATGTCATGGGCGCGGGCGACGGTGTTGATGCTGTCCAGCTGCACAAAACCAAGCCGGGTGATCAGCTCCAGCAGTGCATCACCCTTGGCCGACCCGCTGGGTTGCTCCAGCAGGGCATGCCGATCCATGAACAGGCGCCGCGCGGCCCGGTTGTCCAGCCGCGCAATCGCCATCAGCGCCGCTTGAGCGTGTCACCAAAGGTGATCGTGGGCGTCAGGGTCACGTGCTTTTCGATCTCGGCATCCGGATTGTCGAGTTGGGCGGCAATGATCTCAGCCGCCTTGCGCCCGATTTCCAGACGACAGGCATCCATCGTGGCCAACTGCCGTGGCAGCCCCTGCAACAGTTCGACCCCGTTGAAACCGGCAAGTCCGATCTGACCGGGAATGTCGATTTTCTGATCCATCAGGTAGAGCATGCCACCTGCGCCGATCATGTCGTTGGAATAGTAGAGGAAATCCAGCTCCGGAGAGCGGTCCAGCATCTCCTGCGTCATCTCGCGGCCCTTGGCGAGCGCAGAGCCACCGGAGTAGAAAGCGCGATCCATGATCTCCACGCCTTCCTTGGCGAGGGCTTCGGTAAAGCCCTCGAACCGTTTGCGCGCGCGGTGGTCCAGCGGCATTTTGGTGCCCATGAAGCCGATATTGCGGTAGCCCGCTTTCAGGATCGCCTTCGCCATCTCTCGGCCTGCGCGCCGATGTGAAATACCAACCATCGCATCCACCGGCTTGCCATCGGTGTCCATCACCTCAACCACCGGAATGCCCGACGCATTGAGCATGGCACGCGCGGCTTCAGTATGTTCAAGGCCTGCGATAATGACGCCAGAGGGCCGCCAGGAGAGCATCTCGTAGAGGACTTTCTCCTCTTTCTCCGGCTGATAGTCCGTGACACCCACAACCGGCTGCAGATCGGTATTTTCCAGCACTGAGTTGATGCCGGTCAGCACCTCGGGAAAGACCATGTTGGAGAGCGATGGGATAATGACCGCCACCAGATTGACCCGATTGGAGGCCAGCGCGCCGGCAATCTTGTTGGGGACATAGCCCAGTTCCTTGGCCGCGCTCAGCACCTTGTGGCGGGTCTTTTCCGACACATCGCCCCGGTTGCGCAATACGCGACTGACGGTCATTTCTGACACCCCGGTGGCTTCGGATACGTCACGAAGAGTGAGCGGGCGCTTATTGTCCGTTGTCACGTCGATGGCCTCACATTGTTGTTCCCGTCAGGTTAGCGCAGACAGCGCAGGCTGCACAATGGGACAGCCGCCGCGAAATCCAATTCCTTAGGATTGTCTTGCCATGACGGGTTTGCTATCGCGTAAACAGGCTGGCCCGGATCAGGCCCCGTGGCTCAACTGGATAGAGCAGCCCCCTCCTAAGGGGCAGGTTGCAGGTTCGAATCCTGCCGGGGTCGCCAAAACCGCCTGAAAAATATGGCATATTTGCAAGGCGTTGTGCAGAAGCATGTAGAAGCGCCCGTTTTGTTTTCCGCCGAATTCTCCGAAAACGACCGAAATCTCGTACAAAACCTGTACAAAATTCGCACGTTTGTGCGTTTTTCGGGGGTCAATCATGAGCCGCCATAGCTTTGATCCTGAAATCGCCGGACGTGTCGGTCTCAATGCAGCGGTGATTTTCCAAAACATCATCTTTTGGATCGAGAAGAACCAAGCCAATCGCCGCAACCTTCGAGATGGTCGCTATTGGACCTACAATTCGATCTCGGCCTTTGGCGAGTTGTTCCCTTATCTGAGCGAGAAGCAGATCCGAACAGCGCTCGAAAAGCTGGTCAGTACGGAGCTGGTCATCAAGGGCAATTTCAGCGATGATCGCTATGATCGGACCTGTTGGTATGCCCTGGGCAACTCCATTTGCCCAAATGGGCAAATCGATCCGACCGAAAGGGAAAATGATGCATTTGCCCCTGAGGTCAAGCCATCTGCCCAAGAGGGCAAATCCTATAAGAACAGATATAAACCATATCAAAAACCAAATCCTTCGCACGCGAAGGCGGCGGTCGAGGATGAAGTTTCTGAAAAGATTTTGTCAGCCTATCCCGAGGATCGCATTCGCGGGAAAGCGATTTGTCTCTCGCAAATCCGCCAAGCGCTGGCGGACGGAGTGGACACCAAAGACCTCGAGGAAGCCGTGCGGGCCTATGCGACCGAGAGCGAAGGTTTCACCCGCTCGAAGGTGTGCTTCTCCGACAACTGGTTCACCTCCGGTCGTTGGCTGAAATACCTTCACGACGTTGAGGAGGCACGAGAAGCGGGCAAAGCCAAAGAGGCCGAACTGCTGAAAGGCTTGGCCGATTGGGTCACGGACCGCCATCCACTGTGCCGCCACATCACATCCGACCAAGTGACCGCTTTGCTGGCCGCAAACCTAGTCAGCCCTGCTGAAATCGAGGCGGCGGGGCTCAGAGCATGAGTGCGACCGATCTCCACGAAGAGCAGAGAGCAAGGTTACCCACCGATTACATCGGCGGGACTTGTGAGGGGCGGCAAGCCTCCCCTTCAAACCCCAACCAGACGCGCGCAAGTGGCGTTAAAGAGGGCCTTTCTGAGAGCGTGATCTTTCGATGCACCCCGTCGGAAAAGGCAACACTTGTGGCCAAGGCGCGCGCCGCTGGCCTGCCCAATGCCACGCTGATGCGCGGGGCCTTGGGGTTGGTCGAGGCGCGCCGACGCAAGCCCGTCCCTCGCGTTGATCCGAAGCTGACCTTTGCGATTGCCCGCGTTGGCGGCAACCTCAATCAACTCTCCCGTTGGATCAACGGCGCGGTCAAATGCGGCCGCGCGAGCCAGATCGATGCGCTCAAGGTCACGGCTCAACTGGTGGTCATCGAACGGCAGATGGCGCAGATCGTAGCGGCACACACGCGCGGTGACGCATGATCATATCCTTCTTCTCTACCGGCACAGGTGGCGGTGCGGCCCCCGTCGACTACCTGACAGCGCGTGAAGTTCTTGCCTATGACGAGAACCGCAACCTCATCCGCGACGACACCGGCCAGCCGCAAACCAAGATCCGCGACCCGCTGCCCGAGGTACTGCACGGTAATCCAGACCAGACCCGTGACCTGATCGACGCGAGCCCCAACAAGTGGAGCTACACCGCAGGCGTGATCAGCTTTGCCGATAGCGATGATCCCAGTCCCGACGCCCAGCAAGAGGCCATTGAGCTATTTGAGGCTCTGGCCTTTGCTGGGCTGGACAGGGATCAATACGATTGTCTCTGGGTGCGCCACTCGCATGAGGGCAACGTCGAGCTGCACTTCTGCACGCCACGCCTTGAACTCAGCACCGGCAAAGCGCTGAACATCGCACCACCTGGGCATGAGAGCGCTTTTTCCAGCCTGCGCGATTTGATGAACAAGACGCACGGTTGGGCAGACCCTTTGGACCCAGAACGAGCCCGTGAAGTCAGGGCGACGATTGAAGCGCCGACGCGCGCGCAAGGTCGTGAGGCGCTGCACGATTGGATCCTCGATCAGATCAGCGTCGGCACCATTACTGACCGTGCCAGCATTATCGATGCTTTGGCCGATGCGGGCTTCGAGATCCCCCGCACCAGCAAGAACTACATCACCGCCAAAGACCCCGACACCGGCGAGCGCTGGCGTTTGAAAGGAGAGATTTTCCATGACGACTGGCAAGCCGAACCGTCTCGCCGAGAAATTGAACGCGGACCTGGAGACAGTACGCAGCGACCACGCCGCCTTGATGGCATCTCAACTGGAGAGCTTCAGGAGCGATTTCAGCAGCATTGCGACCAGCGCGCTGCATACAATCGAGACCGATATCAAGTTCTTTCTGAGCGACAGCAGGAGCGAGTTGGAGAGGCGGAGCGAGACGATCAAGCGCTGGTTGAAGATCTCACCCTGGGTGATCGTGGTGATGGTCTCATCCTGGATCGCGACAGTGCTGATCGCGAGTTGGTTTTGGACGGGTTTGATCACGCGCTCGGAGATGACGAGGCTTGGCCTGACACGGATCGAACAGGTTGGGCAGACATGGGTGACGCTGGACCCCGACCGGACCGAATTGAAGACCTGCACCATGGCCGGGACGCCGGTCATCTGTATCGAGATCAAGGAACCCTAGATGACACAGACCCTGACAGCATTGGAACGCGAATTGCTCGCATCCGTCGAGCGGTTGGTGAAGGCCTGCGAGAGTTCAGCCAAGGAATTGCACGCCTTGGAGAAGCGCTCGACCAGCAGGATCGAAAGCAAGGTGAATGGCTTGGCGCATTGCGTGGCGCTATTGATGAAATCACATCTCATGTCCGTCACCACATTGGCCGACTTGCTGCGCGAGGAACGGAATTACGAGAAGCTTCAGACGGGATTAGAGACCAGCTGGAAATTAGCGAAAGACGCCGAGAAGCGGCTGAAAGAGAGCTAGAGGCACGTGATAGCCACCGCAGCGCGGGACACACGCTTTGACGAATTTTCAGGACGCAGAAAGTCACTACATGCAATTTGAACACACCCAATTCACGCTCGGTTTCCGCCAAGCTTTAGAATACGGCATCGACTATCGCGACTATGAAAAAGTCGATCGACTGCCAGATGGCATTCTCCTGATGGCCATCGCAGGCGTCTGGGGCGATTACAGCGGCATTCGCTGCCTGTTTATCGACGAAACTGGCCAAACCTACCGCCGCCATATAACCGGCCGCGCAGGCCAGTACATCATCCGTGAGCTGGATCTGAATGCAAAAGAGATGGAGGTCGGGCAGGTAGTTGTGGCGGATAATGGCTAACTAGCGTCGTTGCGGACGAAAAGGAGATATTTGCAGCTCAAGCGATATCGTGTTCGCGGCTTAACAATAGCAGGCGTTCAAATGTTGAGGCGAGAAATTCGCGCGAATGAAACGACGTTGCCGTTTGCCACTCGCAATATATAGTCCCGTTACCACCATAGTTTCCAGCATTTAGAGAAATTTACTATGCAACTTGATCCCGTCCGTCCGAGTAGAGCAGGAGATCAATTCCACTACCTTTGGGCTGCACGACGTAGTCTGCGCCTTCTGATGTCTTCGTCGGATTTGGTTGCAATCGCGATCGAAGGCGTTTCAGAGTCTGAAACCAGTGAACCAAGTGGTGAGAACGGCGAGGAAGTAATTGATGTCGCTGAGTATTTTGGAAGTGAAGAGCTCTGCAAGTGTAACAAAGTGACGTATCTCCAACTCAAGCACTCGACCTTGAATACAGGGAAACCTTGGGTACTAGGCGATCTGAAGAAAACAATGGTGGGCTTCTACAAGAGGTACCATGCGTTCCTGTCAGGCATTGCGGATCCGGAAAAGCAGTCAGTAGAGTTTGTGTTTCTGACCAACCGGCCTGTTGCGGACTGGGTTCACAGTTTGCTGGACAGGATCAAATCAAGAAAATTTCTGCCGACTGACACCAAAAAGTGGCAGCAAATTAAACGGTACCTTTCGGCGGACGATGAAGCCGCATACGACTTCCTTCGGCATTTCAATATTTTCGATACGACCGATGGGTACTGGGAACAGCGTAACGTCTTGCACCAGGAATTGACAGGCTATCTTCCTGGTCCAGACCAAGACGCAGCGGACCAACTGCTGCTTTTGGTAACCAAAAAGGCACTGCCCGAAAGCTCAAGAAATCCGTCCATTAGAAAGGAAGATGTCCTTCGTGCTCTGAAGACCGACGAAGAGCAACTCTTCCCTGCGCCATGTCTTGTCGAAGAGGCAGCTGAACTACTTGCTCGAGAGCAAGAAGATGAGTTCGTCGATGCTATCTTGAGTGAGCCCCATGATCCAATCATAATTCACGCTGGTGGCGGCGTCGGAAAAACTGCGATGGCCCGTAGGGTGTCGAACCGGCTGCAAGACGAATGTGAAGTCGTGCTGTACGATTGCTTTGGAAACGGCGGATACCGAAGCACAATCAGCCCCAGGCATCGACACGAAGTTGCATGCTGTCAGATAGCCAACGAATTGGCCGCAAGAGGTTTGTGTCACCCACTTATCCCATCAAACCTCGCAAATGCGGCGGATTACTTGAGAGCCTTCAATCGCCGCCTGACTCAGGCAATGGAAGTACTGGCCGTCGAAAATGCACACGCCAAAATCGTCATTATAATCGACGCTGCCGACAATGCTCAGATGGCAGCACAAGAGTGTGATGAACGAACGAGTTTTCCTCGTGATCTATTGAGGCAGAGCCTACCCAAGGGCGTTGTTTTGGTATGCTTGAGCCGATCGCACCGTGTCGCTGAATATCTCGCTCCGCCTCTGGACTGTAAAACCCTGGAACTAGCGTCTTTCTCACAGGCGGAGACAAAACAGTTTCTCCACAAGACCTACCCGAAAGCGTCCGGGCATGATTTGCTAGAGTTTCACCGGCTGACTTCCCAAAATCCAAGGGTTCAAGCAACAGCACTTGAAACAACTTCGTCTCTCAGTGAAGCCTTGGAGGCATTGGGTCCCACAGCAACTACGGTCGAAGATACTATCCGCCAGTTGTTCGCTCGATCAATTGAAACATTGAGAGATCAATCGCCCAACGCAGAATCGGCTCAGATTCAGTTGTTTTGCGAGGCGTTGGCAGCGCTCAGGCCGTTTGTTCCAATCAAAGTTCTATCGCTCGCTTCGGGCCTGCCAGAAGATGCAATTAAGAGCTTCGTCGTGGACATCGGTCGCCCTCTACAGATCCGGTCCGATGCTGTTCAGTTCATAGATGAACCTTCCGAGACTTGGTTTCGAGAAACCTACAAACCGAGCCGCCGGGAAATGTCAGATTTTGTCGACAAGGTCATGCCACTTGCGACGAGCAGCAGCTACGTAGCATCAGCTTTACCGCAACTCCTGCTTGAAGCCGGTAGATACAACGACTTAGTGGAGATGGTCTTATCAGAGGCCGTGCTTCCTCAAGGCACTCCAGCAGAAATGCGGCAGGCGTCACTCAGCAGGCTTCAGTTTGCTCTCAAGGCGGCTCTGCGTGACAAGCGTTTGGCTGATGCAGCGAAGTTGGCATTGAAAGCTGGCATTGAAACGGCAGGGGACGATCGTCAGCAGCAATTGTTTCAAGACAATGTTGATCTAGTGGCGCATTTTCTGTCGGACGATCAAGTGCGCGAAACAGCCGCAAACAACGGATTCTCCACTTCTTGGCATGGAGGTCAGCGCGCCTACGAGGCAGCCCTACTCGCAAACAATGAAAGCACAATCTCAGAAGCAAGAAACACTCTCCGCGTTGCGAAGAGATGGCTGAAAGCATGGGCTGGTCTCGACCCAAAGACACGTGAAAAGGAGGAGATGTCGGATAGTGACATCGCCGCACTCGCACTCGCTTCATTGAAGGTCGCTGGAGCCGCCGCCTTCGTAGCGGAGCTTGAGAGTTGGACACCCAAAAGCGTGGCTTATCGTGCGGGGTTTATTGTTGCTGAGAAGCTAGTCGATCTCGGCTACTACGAACTCCTCGACGAGATCAGTAACGTGGCAAAAGATAACCTTTGTATTCTGCTGGCAATAACCCGAGCGCAGTCGAAGGTACTGCGGTTCCCGCCGAAGGACGCCGTGCTACGTGCCTTCAACGGTTTGGTTGCTTCGCCGAAACGTTTGAAAAAGTTTGAGAACCAGCATGACTACAGGCAGCCGCTCCTATCGATCGTACGAGATGTAGCACTTGCTGCTGCCCATCACGGCGTCGCCCCCCGCGCAGCTATTGCAGCCATGCTCACGAAGTATATTCCTGATCCGTCCAAAACCTACTTCAGCAATTTTTCATCCGAGCCGAAGTCGACCATAATTTCTGCTCAGTGCCTAAGAGCCAAACTAGCTGGCGACAACATCAAGTTGGAAGACTTGGCGAAATCAGAAATTCGAGAAGAGCTGGCTAAGGACCGGCAGGTACATAGTAGAGAGGCGCGAGAGTTTCTTGACGAAGTTGGACCAGTGTTTCGGTGGCATATGCTTTGGGCCAGCGTCCAGCTTGGTGAAGCAAACACAGACCAACTCAACGACCAGATAACTCTCTGTATCGAAGACTATAACAAGAACCTAGAATACCGAGATCGCGATCGACGCCACATTGCCGGCGAAGTATCGAAACTCTGGGTGCAGGTCCTTTCTCGGATCGATGATCCAGCTCCCTGCATGTCTCGGTTCATCGAGTGGAAAAACGGCTTAAAGCGTCAGTTGTTCACGCCCGACCTGTGTCTCCTCGCACGTGTCTGTTCGAGTTCGAACCCACTCAAAGGCTATGCGATAAACTTTGCGGTGGAAGCCGCCGACATCCTCCAGAACGAGCGTATGGAGGCTGAGCAAAAAGTTGAGGGTTTCTGCGAAATATCACGCTCTATCTTTGTTCTAAGTCCCGGTGAAGCCAATTGCTATTTTGACCAAGCAGTCGAGGTTGCAGGTAGGATAGGACAAGAGCACCTAGACTATTGGAAAGCAATCATAGAGCTGTCTGAGCAATCAGCGACGATAGATTCACCCCAATCCGAGCTAGCATATCGTGTCTCTCGCGGAGCCGAGGTCGTCTATGAGTACGTCGCCCGCGACAAGTACTTTGACTGGAAAGGTACCGTGGAGGCAATCACGATGCTCTGTCCTGCATCGTCGCTCGCAATACTAAGCCGCTGGAGAGACCGAGGTTTTGGGTGGCAGGAGCGAATTCTACCGATCGCTTTGTCGAAGCTGGTTGATATGGGCGAAATCAGCCACGTGGGGCAACTATCTACGATCGGATTTGATATTCACTCACGGACACCCGAGTTACTTGAGTCGGCTTTGGCCACCTGCGAAAGTGAGTATCTCCGACGGAGGATCTTTGATGAGACCGCAAAATATACATTAGTCTCAGGCGCTTCATCTTCACACCTCAGCAGTTTTGTTAAAATTGGCCAGTCAAATGGCTGGCCGGTCGAACGGTTGAGCGCACACTTGTCCATGGCAAAGTGCCGGGAAGCAAAATCCGACAACAACAGTGGTTTCGCGGGAACAGGCGAGAGAAGCGAAGAAAAGGATTGGAACCATATCTTCTCCGGATTGCAGTTAGATGATCCGGTTACCGTCCGAGGGTGTTATCAGCGGTTTAGGGGTTCTGTACCTCCGTACTATTTATCGAGCTTTTCTGCTCGGTTTTTCGAGCGCACCAGTATCGGAAAAGAGGCCGACGCACTGAAGTCGCTGTTCTTGATGAAAGACATCAGCCTCTATGACGTGCAAGGTATATTGGAGGCGGTTCCTAAGGATTGGAAAAAGCTTCAAAGCGTAAGACGAGCGCTAAGAGAAATCATAGAAGAGGTATGCCGCACCCATTTTTATGAGATAGCAAAGAGCAGATACTACCAACCTTTGCCCTTTGAATTCATTGCCGAAGTGACGGAAATATCGACATCAGAGGTTTTTGGTTTTGTAGTGGACGAAAGTGCGAAGCATCCGGATCTTTTCGGCTCGCAGCGCTTGTTAACTCTTGTTGGCCTGATAGCAAGTCAGATCTCACCGAAAGAAGCACAAGATGCCTTGAGCTACGGGTTGGCTCTCTTTGAGAAAGAAATGAATGAAAGTGATGGAGACGGGCCATGGAAGCCTGAGTTCCTCCCACCTTCTGATGCGACAACTGGCTTGGCTGGGTACTTATGGTCCAGTTTGGCAGCTCCTGAAGTATCAACCAGATGGCAAGCGGCACACGTCGTTTGCCTATTGGCCAGTTTCAGTGAAACGAAGGTCTTGGGAGCTCTCGGTCGGCTGGCGAGGGCCGAACAACCCAACGTTTTCTACGACTTTTCGTTACCGTTCTACAAACATGCTGCTGAACAATGGTTATTGCTTGCACTTCGGCGAACACTCAATGCGGGTTATAGTGTCCCCCAAGAATTGACAAAGTTCATCCTGGATTCCTGTTCGCCAACAGTGACCCACACAATCATACGCGGGTTCGCCGCTCAATGCGCGTTACTGTTGAACAAGAACGGTACTGCGACGCTTGATGAGAAAGAGGTTGCCAGGTTGCAAGAAATCAATACGTCCGATTTTGCTCCAGTCTCTAGGCAAGACATGAGTACTGAACTAACGAACCAAAGCCAGCCATTAAACGAAGATGATCGATATTACTTCGGCCATGATTTACCCCAATATTGGTTCAGTCCCTTGGCACGTGTTTTTGGGATTCCGCAAAAAGAAATCGAACGACGGGTTTTAAGTGTCATCCGAAACAAATGGAAATCAGCCGCCACCGGCGCCTGGGTGGAAGACCCTCGAGGAAAACGGGGCCATTATGAAGGTATGAAAACCCATCACTCTCACGGAAGTTATCCGCGAGTTGAGAGCCTAAGCTTCTATCACGCTTATCACGCTATGATGGAGGTCGCGGGTGCTCTGATCGATGAAGTTCCAGTCCTGGAGAACCCGGATTATTATGATAGCCTTGAAGACTGGATCCAACGACATTGGATCACCCGTTCTGACGGCAACTGGTTGTCTGATCGTCGCGATCCAAAGCCTCCCTCCTGGCCTGATTGGAAAAACACCGAGGAAACGGGTGAATGGCCCACTTCGGTAACAAAGGACGTTTTACTAACGCAAATCGAGCACCAAGATTTCATTCCGGTTTGGGGCAGCTGGAGGGAAGTCGCCGGGGACAGAGAGCAGTTCGTCCGTATATCTTCCGCTCTTGTTTCACCGGAGAGGTCAAGGTCGTTGGTGCATGCTCTGCAGACCGCCACCAATCCAATGGACTATCGCATTCCGCCAGCGGGTGATGAACTGGAGATCAATGCGGGGGCGTTCCAGCTCCAAGGTTGGGTCGCAACGGATTCAAAAAGTGAAGGAATTGACGAGTATGACCCTTGGGCTGGGGTCGTCCATTTTCCAAGCATTCGTCCGGCGAGCTGGCTCTGCGATGAGTTCGAGCTGACTTCCGACAGCGAATGTCGAATCTGGCAAAATCGTTCGGTTCCAGATGGTGTTCAGTTCAGGTCGCTGACATGGGGTCGAAAGGAAGAAGAACGGGAATTCCGGACCGCAGAGACGGGTTCTCGTCTCGAAATTCAACGAGACGCACTCTTGACGTGTCTAAAGCAGCTAGACCGAGAGCTTGTTTTTGAGGTTCAAGTTGAGCGGGAGTTCAGGAGGGACTCCTATCGAAATCGCGAAAGATCATTTGGAACCTACACGCCACCATACACACTTATTTTAACGATGGATTTCGATGGAACACTCCGAACAATCTAAGAAAACAATCGAACTGGGGAAAAGGATCGTCCAAGATCTACAGCTCGATCAGAGTTGCGATACGCTAGGGCGCTGGATGGCCCATCATTTGGCCCAGCTTATTGCCAAAGCTGAAGATGGACCTGAAGAAGACAGGAGAACGGCACAACAGGAATGTAGGGCCGGAATCCTTGAGCTTTGGGAGCACATACTCTCTGTTCCAACTGCGTCCAGACCATTTCGCGACCTGGAACCTGTTTTTGAAACGATAAGGGCCCTGGATCCCGACGAACGCTTGTACTTCTACCAGACGCGAGCTCAGGAAGTGGCTGATAACTCAGATCTGCCCCAATCAGCAAAGGAATGGCTGAAGCTATCGAGGGGGATTGACTACAGTGCCCGGCTCCTAATCCAGATGTGCTTCGAGCGCGTCGCTGCTGAGACTTCAGGCAAACTTAAGGAATGGATTGAACTAGCGTCAGATGCTGGCGCGCGCGATCTGCCAATTGCAAAAATAATCTACCAACTGGACGAACAGAAAAGCGACCCGAAGAGAGATGTGGAAGAGAAGAGAAAAAAGCTTGAAGAACGCCTAGAGCGCCTAAACAGCATGGTTCGGCTTTCTGATTTGCTCGCACAGGACATCCAGTATCAGCTTGATGAAATGGACAGACGTTAGGCCACATTCTGTCGAGACAAAACGATGCCAACTATTAGGTTCAAGCATGCGACGGACCTCCGTTTTACTTGAGGACGCGTTATTGCGCGGTCAATTCCAATGCAGGGCAATGGTGTTTCTACGGGGTTTGGAGGCGAGTTTGAAATTCGCGCATCCAAGCCTGGGCCATCGCAGAGTACGGTTGGTCCTCAGCGCACATAAGGGCGAGTTCCGCCAGCGTTCGATTGCCGAAGGCATCTACCTGTTGCCCGGCACGAACGATCTCCGGGTCCGCATTTTGTTTCAGGGTTTCTGCCAGTTTTTTGAGGTCTATCGCGAGGTCGGCCATAAACTCCAGCCGACGCAGGAGCCGCGTCCGTGCTTGTACCAGCCTAAGCCGGTTCAACCCGTAAATATGTACGGACGTAGCGCCCTTCAGGCTCAACCCATCTTCGCCCGAATAGTCCGGGTCCCCTGCGAGCTTTTTGGCCAGAACGAAGGAAACAGGGTGTTCTCTGTTGAAAAAGTACGTCAAGTGCTGCTCAGGATCGTCCTCGCAGGGATTGAGCAATAACGGCTTCTCCACGGCTATACGGTCGTCACGGCTCTTGGCGCGGGTGCCGGTGGGCGCGATGGGAAAGCTGTCCTTCTTGCCCGACCCGACGGTGACCGCGGCAGAGTATCCGGCAGTGTCATCGAGCAACCGCACTTGGGACGTCTCACCCTTTGGTGTAATTTGGTTGCGCTTGCGATTACAGTCGATGCAACTCGGTAGAAGGTTGTCCCAGTCCGCCGCCAGCCACCAGTAGCCACGGTGCCCATTTTCTCCTGCAACCGCACCCTTCGGACGGAAATGCTCGACATCGAGTGGCTGCGAACTGGCGTAGAAAGTTTCGCAATAGGCGCACTTGGCATGGAAAATACGTTCGAGCGCGTCCTTTACTGACTTCAGTTTGTAGCGCTTGAACGCGAAGCTGTCCGGGTTGGGAGGGTCATTTTCGAAGTGCTGGATCGCCCGCTTAAGTTCCTCCGCCCCTTTTTCTTCGAGATCCTCTGGGGCCGCCTCTCTGCGCTCGACCCGTCTCATCCAATGCTCCTGAGCGCGTCAAGAATAGATTGTCGGGTTTGTTCCTTCAGGCCACGAAGTTTCGCGTCTCTCACCTTGCGACGCTCGCGCAAGAAATCCGCTATGGCCCGCTGCACGATCCTATGCGCTTCAGTGTGGCCGATTGGTAGATCGGTCGAGAACTCCGCTAGGTAAGCTTGAAGCTCGGGCTCTTCCTCCGGGTTTGCTCCCCGCGCCAAGCGGTCCTCCATACGTGCTGCTCGCCGCTCCGCCTCAAGGCTTTCGGTCGAGCGCATCTGGAAGAAGTCCGCTGTCAGAAGCTGCTCCACTGTCCAGTTCTCGTTGTCCGGAAGATCGACGAGACTGTGGGTGAAAACTGGCAGATTTGTACTTGCTTGATCGCCCGAGATCCGCTCGAGTACCATCACTTCGCCCTTCTTCATGCCGCGCAGGCACAGCGGGTCGTGTGACGTTGCGATGAAGGTTACGCCCGGCAGTGCTTTTCGCAACCCCGTCATAATCGACATTTTCCAGCGCGGGTGTAGATGCGCTTCGACTTCGTCGATCAGCACAAGCGCTGTGGCATTCTCGAGCGAGCTGAAGTCACGGTTGACGCGGTTGTCCATCAAGCCATTCATGATGTCGCAGAGCATGGCCAAAATTGCGCGAAAGCCGGATGAAACAAGCTCGATGGGAGTGCGAAGAAGCGGGCCATCGTCAGTATTTTCGGGCCTAACGACCACGTAAATCCCGTCACTGTTGCGTTCGAGCACGTCAAATGCGCCTTCGATGTTAAAGACCTCGCGTAAGGCACGCACCACCATGTTGAATTCGGGTTCGTCGAGCTTCAATAGCCAGCGTTCTGGATTCGGTAGCAGTTCGTCAGGGTGAAACAACGATCTAACATGCTTGTGGACGACGAATTTGCGGTCGCCTTTGAGATACTGACGGTAAGCACCATAGGCGAAAACCGGAAGTATAACTTCATCCGATTGGGAGAACTGTCTGAGCGGGTCACGAGATAGCGTAACTGAGATGTCGGTGCCGTCGGCAAATCTAGCCCGGAGTTCCGCTTCCATAGGTGCCAACTGTTCGGGCGCGCCGAGAAAGCGTGGGTCAAGGATCAGCTTTTCGGGCTCCAGGCGCAATTTCGCCCGTGCAGCCTCAGGCATTACTGTCAGCGCGATTGCCTCTAGGATGGTGCTCTTTCCAGTGGCGTTTTCGCCCAGGATCAAAAGGGCCGGTGCCGGCTGTTCGGGCTCCGGCGGAGCTAGATCAAAATCTATTTCCTCGAGCGATTTGAAGTTCCGAACCGAGACCGATGTCAGCGCTGCGCGCCGCTCCGATGACCTGACGCTTGCCGTATCTGGCGAATCCTCAATGATACGCGCGTCTATTTCATTGATAGCGGCACGGAATCGAGCCACCCCGTCGTCCATCCGCGCAAGCCGCGCGATCTGTCGGCTCCTATCTCGCGGGCCAACGCGCCCAAGGGCTTGGAATAGGACTTCGCGCAGAAAAAGCTCGCAGGCGCCCCCGTGACCAAGATCGACGCGCGGCTGCTCTATTGGATGGCGCAAGACTTCGCTTTCTGTCCGCCTTATCGCTTCTTCAATCGCAAGCCGCCGACTCTCCCACAATTTGCCCCGATCGAGATTAAAGTGCTGGATTGTTTCGCGACCACGCCGACTTATGCCAACAACCTCTCCGGTGGACCGGAAGAATAGGCTCCGCCAGAAGTGCTCGTTCCGGCAGGGGTCCAAAAACTCGGGAGCTTCCTCCAGCGGAAAGTCTGGCCACCGTCCATCATCACGCTCGGCGAAGCGTTCGAGAAGCTTCGTGTCTGGAAGCATGACGCGTCGGCCTTTTACAGGGAAATATGAAGAAGCGCTTGGCATGCAGTCCCAGCAAATGGGATAGAGATTTTGCCACGCCTCCGCGAGCCAAACGTAGTACAAGTGGGAGACGCTGTAGTTCTCAACAGGCTCCGCATTACCATCGGGCCGAAATCGGTACACCAATGGATCACTCACGGAGCATTCGCAAAAGGCACATCTACCCGAAAAAAGCTCCGACAGTGCGTTGCGCACCTCTTCACTTTTACTGGGAGATTCTTCATTCAAAAAAGCGGGGCCACGAGACTGGGTCAGCATCTGCGTATCTTGCGAAAACATCTCCAACAATGAGCGACGACCCTCCTTCGCCGATAGACGAGAGAACGCTTCTGGTGCTGCGACAGAGTCACGGTTTACAAATCGCATTAATTCGCTCTTTTTGCTGTAACATCTTTTACTCTACTCATAATTGCCTGTGAGTATCCACAATGTCTCAACGGTAAGGGGTCCTGGGATTTTCGCCAATCGTAAAGGTTGAATTATCTGCGAGTTATCTCAGCCAACCTGTCTCCTTCGCAGGGCGTCAGCCAAGCTGGAATTTTGCGCTTACAGCGAATGTTGAGACTAACGGGCTGCACCGCAGCACCGACTTATATTGGTGAACGCCAGGAATGGTCCTTTAGTGAATACAACCTAGGTAATTCTCTCCAAAACGGTCCATCGCTACAGGAGCAACTCGCTCGTTGACGCTCTCATCAATGAATAGGCCCCAAGGGTAAACTTCGACATTCGCGAGCTCGAAATCATCTTTTGGGTTCGGCTTGTTTTGACTAAGAAATGCGTAGCGGATTCCGGCCCACATCTCGAAGCCGAGCTCGACCTCGAGACCATCGTAAACACTGTCCCCAGGGGCGTTGACGATCACCTTTTTGGTAATATCACCAAGTGCTTCCAACAGCATGATGCTGCACGTATGGGCCATGATGTCGGCCAGTTGGATACCCATTATTTCCTTGGAATCTTGTTCAAAGTGGAAGTTGCAACCTACGAGCTCCGCGTCGCCTGCAACTAAAGCCTCTGCCGCACTTTTCTGTTTGAAGAGACCTTCATCAAAGAAGACCTCATGCTGCCTACCCACGAGCCGGGGATGCTTCAGTGCGTTCCGCAAAAGCGCCAGAGAAGCAGGGCCTAACTTTCTGACGTCATCTGCACTATCCACAACGCACAAGGCCATTTTGCAGTTTCGCGTGATGAAACTTTTCAAACTGTTCCGCAGCGCTTGAAGATCATTGTCATCTTTCATTGGTGCCGAAGACTTGAATTCGAACTTGCTCGGATCGAAGCCGTGCTTGCGGAATAGGGCGCCCATTTTTTCTGTGGGATCCACATCGCAAATGGCGAATGCGGCAAGTGAAAATCCGGATCTATGGTGCTTGCTGTCGTCTAAAAATAGATGGGCCATTACTGCTTAAAACAATTCTCTCTGTGCCAGGTTACAAACTCACTCCTTGGCCGGTTGGCGAGGCGGTCCGGCACCAAGATCTTGCCGGACGAGTTGATCATCGACGTCACGGCTTCGATGTCGTTGCTCTGACGGGAAACCAGAATAGTCAGGTCGTCTGCCAACCCAACGAGACCGCGATCAAACATCCAATGCGCAGTTCCGGACAGGGCGAGCCCGTTGCTGACGATGTCCGGGCCGTCATGCTCCACTGGTATGATGTGGGCGGCTTCCACTTCAGCGCGGCCACCGCCATTGATCAGACGTAAGCCAGTGATGGCGCATCGTTCACCGTAGGCACGCAGGACATTTTGCCTGAAATTACGGTCGCGAACCGCCCGGTTGGTCAGTTGGTTGACGCGTTCCCGTGCAGGCATGTGTTGGAAAGGTGCTTGCGAGTCCTGAAAACCTGGCAATTGCATCGTGTCGCCCACGCGAGGCAGGATGTCCTCATCCCGTCCAAGGCCACGCTCGACTATTCGGGTAAAGTCTTCAGCGGATAAGGTTCTTACTGCGGCTTGCGCGCGTCCGGATATCTTACCTTGATCGTTCAGCAATCCTCTTTCGATGATTGAATTCTCGTCTCGGAATGAAACTGGGTCGCCGAAATCAAGATACGTTCCTGGCTCTATCACCGCCAAGAACATGTCCTGCTTCCTAGGATCCGGAATGATCTCCTGGACCTTGGCGACAGCGAAGTACCCTTTGGTCTCTTTGACTTTGCTTGGCTCCAGGTAGACGATCCAATCCCCTTCGCACTGTTGGGCGCGAGAGAGGTATTGCTTGGGAAACTGATACCGCTCCGAGGGAATGTCGTCGTAGATCGAGTCGCTGCGATGGATGAAGATACCGAATGCCATCGGATCACCCGCGTTGAAGGCGTTCCAGTTTTCGATCGGCTGCGCGTAGGGTCAGCACCGCACCTGTCAAAAATGGAAGTGCCAAGCCAGCCGCAGCGATAGCAAAAATCAGGATGGTGGCCAAAGCCGAGTATTCAGCGGCCTGTTGCGCCAATGATAGTCGACCCAAGCCAATCAAGTAGAACACACTGGTTCCCAGAAAGATCAGGTAAAGCGGCCCAAAAGGTTCGATCACCTCGCGGCGGGTGCGCTCCAAGACTGAATGTCGCAACATGTTCCAGCGTTTGCTTGCCTTGTTCACCAGATTACTCCCTAACCAGCTCGATCCATGTGTGCACGTCATCATCCGTCACTTCACGGCCTTCGACATGCGATTGATACCAACGCGCGACGATGGCCCCGCGCTTCTCGCTTTTAACTTTTATGCCCTCGTCGGTGAGGTGCTTATCTAGCGAGCTTTCGATGTGTTTGAGGGCCTCGAAATCATGCCCAGCCCGAATGGATTTGGTGCCGAGCAGTAGCCAGGCGACGTCAATATCATAGCGGCTTTGCATCTTGACGAGGGCCTCAACTGGGACGCCGCGTTTGCCTTTTTCGTAGCTGTGGTAGGCGCGATGCGACACGCCAATTGCTTCCGCCATAGCAGCCTGAGAGACACCTATCTCATTGCGACAGATCGCAAGGCGAGCTCCAATCTCTGCAAACAATTCAGCATCATCTCGCACCATGCAAGTTTCCCAATTGACGAGTGCGCAATTTTGTATAAACATCGCACAAAATGACGCATATTTACGTTTTCACCCATCTGACCACGTCAGAAGGTGCAGAACAAGCGATTCCATGCGTGTCGCCGATTCAACTTAAGCGGACAAGGACGACTGAAATGGCAGAGAGCAACTATTCAGACAGCTCTCAGATCCTGGGGCTTGGAAAAACGCCCGCGCAGTGGGTCGAAGTAATGGCTGGGATGGGGATCGATATTTCAGAGCGCACTTTGCGCGAGCGAGCAAATGAGACCGGCGCTTTTTATCGCCTTGGGCGGACCATGCTCATCACGCCCGCGCAGATTGATACGATTTTTGAAGGAGGCCAGTCATGCCGCTCCAAATTTACAAGAGGGGCCGTGTCTACTGGGCCAAGGGGTGGATTGAGTACAACGGCAGGCCAATCGCCGGCCCATACCGGCGAAGCACTAAGGCATCTACAGAAGAGGGCGCACGGGACTGGATAAACAATGAGACCGAACGTCAGATCCGTCGCTATGTCGTGGGCGATGAACCGAGCAAGACGTTCTCGGATGCGATCATGCTCTACGACGCGTCGCCTAAGGCAGCAAAGCAGTTGATCCCCATTGTCGAAGCAATCGGCGACCTGTCGTTAGGTGCGATTTCTGGCGCGCTATTGAAGAGCCTTGGTCCAAAGCTGAAACCCAAGGCGTCGACCGATACCTGGTGGCGTGAAATCGTGACGCCCGCGAGTGCGGTCATCAACAATGCGCACGAACTGGAGGGGACGCCGCTGATCCGCGTGAAGCCGTATGACAAGTTCGAGCGGATCGCGCAGGACAAGCGGCGCGGGAAGCTCAGCCGCGTCGAGCGCACGCCAGCTGACAAGGAATGGATCGAAGCCTTTTGCCGTGCTGCTGATCCGTACAATGCAGCACTGGTCCGTTTCATGTTTGAAACGGCTGCGCGGATTGATCAGGCCGTATCGTTGGAGCCTGACGACCTTCGGTCGCATGAAAACAAAGTCCGAGTGAAAGCTCAAAAGGGGCACCCGGAAAGCTGGATTACTGTGTCGCCTCAAATGATGGACGAGCTTCTCGCGTTGCCGCCCAAACGCCCCAAAAACCGCAAGACCGGCAAGCTGATGAAAGCGCGCATCTTCGGCTATGGCAGCTCGACAGGTTACAACACGCGCTGGAAGACGATCTGCAAACGCGCTGGCATTCCGTACCTTTCAGCGCATCCAGCTGGACGGCACGGCTTCTTCACTGAGCTGGTTGTACGCCAGGGTGTAGACCCAGTCACTGCAGCCAAGGCTGGCCGATGGTCTGACCCCAACTTGCCCATGCGCATCTATGCCCACGCAGAGACAGATGAGGCCGACATCAGAGCCCGTTTTCGTACAAACCACGTACAGGATGACCCTGTACAAACACCCAACAGTAAGAAATCACAAAAGGAATAGCGCTATGAACGCATCCCTCCTAAGGGGCAGGTTGCAGGTTCGAATCCTGCCGGGGTCGCCATTCTGCTGGCTGTGCTATTTTTCTCATTCGTCGGTGTGTGCTAGATGATCTCTTCCCTCCTTTGGGAGGGGCTATGTCAGATCTGGCGCGCCTGTGGCAGAAGGAAGGGAACACCGGAGCGGGGCAAGCTGTTGACCGGGACGGGGCAACCGTAGGCGTGTTCCAAGGTTTGGCTGGTTAGAACCTCCTGCGGTGTGCCCTTGGCGGCGACGTGTCCGGCATGGATCAGGGTGATCTGGTCGGCATACATGGCGGTCAGGTTCAGATCGTGCATCACTGCGACAACACCGCCGCCGCGCGCTGCATAGTCACGCGCCAGATCCATCACGGTGAACTGATGACCGATATCAAGGCTGGCCACGGGTTCATCCAGAATAAGCCAACGCGGGATGCCCTCTACCACCGGTTCCCAGACTTGGGTCATCACCCGGGCCAGCTGTACACGCTGCTGTTCGCCACCGGAGAGATCTTGATAAAACCGGTTTGCAAACCCGCCCAGATCGACCTGTTCCAGCGCCCTGAGCGGTAGCTCGATGTCCGCCGCGGCCAGACCTGCGGAGAGCCCGAGCCGTACGATTTCCACCACTGTGAAGGGAAAGGCGATTGCGGCGGATTGCGGTTGAACGGCCCGAATCGCGGCCAACTCCCAAGGTTTCATCGCAGCGGTGTCTTGGCCGTTCATCAAGACCTGGCCTGTAAAGGGCACCTCGCCGGTCATTGCCCTCAGAAGTGTGGTTTTGCCAGAGCCGTTTGGGCCTGCGATTGCCGTCACCTCACCTGGTCGTGCGGCAAAGTCGATGCCATGCAAAATCGTGCGGTGGCCAAGTTTAACCGTAATGTCAAAAGCTTCCATCGGGTTCTCCGCTCAAAGGCCCGTGCTGCCGAAGCGGCGCAGCAGGATCCACAGGAACACCGGGGCGCCCAGAACGGCTGTGATAATACCAATCGGAAGCTCGGCTGGGGCAATGATCACCCGCGAGATCATATCTGCCGCCAGCAATAGCGATGCACCCAAAAGGGCGGCATTCGGCAACAGGCTGTGGTGGTCCGGTCCGCTGGCCAAACGCAGCAGGTGCGGGACGACGATGCCGATAAATCCGATGCCGCCGGAGACCGCAACAGAGGCTCCGGTGGCGCTCGCGACTATGAGGATTGCGATATTTTTGACCCGTTGCACCGGAATGCCGATATGCCCTGCCGCCGCTTCTCCCAGCGCCAGCCCGTTCAGGCCGCGCGATAGGGCTGGCAGAGCCAGCAGAGCGACGCCAATGATGGGGAATGCCGCCAGCACCTTTGACCAGGTTGCACCGGCCAGTGATCCCATGCCCCAGAAAGTGAGGTCGCGCAGTTGGTTGTCATCTGCGATGTAGACCAGAATTCCCGACAGAGCCCCTGACAGTGCGCCGAGCGCGATGCCTGCCAGCAGCATCGTGGCGACCGAGGTCTGCCCCCTGCGTGTGGAGACACGGTACAGAATGAGCGTAGACCCCCAGCCGCCGAGAAATGCGGCGATGGGGACAAGGTAGTTGCCAACCGTATCGCGCAGCATGGCGGGCAGAAAGGCACCCAAGACAATTGCACAGATCGCTGCCAGCCCCGCGCCGGCACTGACACCGACAATCCCGGGATCCGCAAGCGGGTTGCGAAACAGCCCCTGCATCACAGCGCCGGAAACGGCCAGGGCGGACCCAACCAGAATACCCAAGAACAGACGTGGTAAGCGGATATCGAACAGAACAATCTGATCCAGTCGCGACAGGTCGCGTCCCGTCGCCAGATCCCGCAATGCCCCCCATAGCGACGTGCCTGACGCGCCCCAAGCCAAGGACAAAACAGACATCACGGCCAGCAGCAAAGCCAGAACGACGGTCAACCTCCGCGCTTGCACCCGGCGGTCGATAGCGCCCAGCGATGTGACACCGCTGTTAGGGGTATCCGCAGCGAGCGCCATGTCAGTCTGCCTCGCTGTAGAGTGCCTGGTTGAGTTCAGTGACTGCAGATGCGGTGCGCGGCCCAAAGCCAAGCAGATGCAGGCCGTTCATGCGGACCACCTTGCCGGTCTGGGCTGCGGGGGTCGGTGCGATGGACGGCAGCGCAAGCAAGTCCTCGATTGCGGCACCATGGTCGCCGCCACGGTCCATCATCAGGATCACATCCGGCGCAGCCTTCGACACCGCTTCGTCCGTCATCGGCTTATACCCGTCGAAGTCCGTCACCGCGTTAACGGCGCCAGCCATTCGAATGATGCTGTCAGCCGCCGAGTTTGCACCGCCCGCCATGATCCTGCCGCCCCGTGTCGAGAGAATGAACAGCACCTTTTTGGGATGCTCCCCGGCAACCGATGCGGCGTCTGCTTCTGCCGATCTGAGGTCTCGCGTCACGGTCTGCGCCAAGGCTTCGGCTTCGGCCTCTTTGCCCAATGCCGCACCAACGGTGCGAATTTTGGCTGTGATCCCGTCTGCGGAAAAGATCTCCGGCACCGAAACGTAGTCAACCTGCGCGCTTTTGAGGACGTCCAGCGTTTCAGGCGGGCCGGCGCCTTCGATCGCGATAATCATGTCGGGGGCAACCGACAGCACGCCTTCAGGGGACAATGCCCGCGCGTATCCGATATCCGGCAACGCCAGCGCTGCTGCAGGGTAGGTGGAGGTCCGGTCGCGGCCGATCAGCCGATCCTGCTGACCAAGAGCGTAGATGATCTCGGTCACCGAGCCACCGACAGAAACGATGCGTTTGGGCATCTCCGCCAGGGCAATGCTGCCGATTAGCAGCCCTGCCATCAACAGATTAAGCCCCAGGAATAGACGGCCGAATGCAGACATCACGCCGGTTCTTTCACAGCGAAGGAGGTCAGGTTTTCAACAATGGCATTCCATTCCGGGCGGTGATCTTTGGCTTCGGTCCGGCGGCCAAAGACCTGAAAGATAATGCCACCTTCGGCATCGAAGGCTTCGACAGACACCGCGTCCCCGCGCTGGGTGGGCTTGGTCACTGCCCAAACCTCCGCGATGTGGTCCATGCGCAAATGCAGATCAAAGCCCGGGTCCAGGATATTCTGCCATGGCCCCATTTCACGCAGATTGCGGATTGGGCCGCCATGGATTTCGATACATCCCATATTCCCGACGAAGAACATAACTTCGAGTTCCTGATCCTGTACCGCAAACAACATCTTATTGACCTCAGCCGGGTCAAGCTTGCGAGCCAGCGGTTCCCCTGCAATGCGGTAGGCGCCCAGCCGGTTCATCTTCAGCTTCGATGTCAGCCGCATGAACTGATGGGTATCCGTCATCTTGGCCCATTCAGCGCGCAGGATGTCTGCCTTCTCCGGGTTTGCCTTGGCAGGTTCTGTCGGTTTGCGTGGCTCTACGGTGAGTTCCTGAGACTGTTGCTCCAAGGTCAATTCTTCAACCAACCGCTGCCAGGCATCCAGATCCGAGGTCTCGCGCAGATGCACCTTATGAACCGCGTCGCCGGCTGCATCAAAGATCTGAATTGACCGCTTGGTGCCCTTGTCCGTTTCGCGTTCCACCGCAAAAGCCGAGACGAAATGCCGGGGGAAGAAGCGCAGATCAATTGCATCATTGAGGATCATCGATGCGTGCTGGCCTGAGTGATAGTTTTCGTAGATGCCAACCTTCTCGATCACACAGGATGGGTTGCGGGTCAGGGCCATAACCTCACCCAGCGGCGCAAGTCGCGGCATGATTTCATCCGGGCTGGCCTGGATGCGCGAGACGCCCTCACCGACATAGGCCGCCACCAGCTGGCCTTCGGCAATGCCGAATTTGTCGGCAAAATCGCGATCTCTCAGGTTTGCATGCTCTGCGCGCGCTGCACGGATCGCAGCTGGTGTCATGGTTGAGGCGGTCATCACAGCCCTTTCTACTAAGACGTCCTAGAAGAGGCTGGCAGTGGCGGAACGTGCCGCGCGAGAGCTGGCCACCGCATTTTACGGTGCATTAAATTTGTTGACTGTTTTTATCAGCTTTAATAACAGACACAAGCGGAATTTATGATTCCACCAGATCTATCAGACAAACGACCAGGCCAGCCCCGCCGCAAGCATTTGGTTCACCGAACTAGACTAATGCGAAGGGACGCGAGATGGGGAAATACCAAAAGGGATGGCGGTTGCTGAGCACCGTATCTGTGTTGGGCCTGCTAGCCAGTGCAAACAGCGTGGCGGCACAGGATATTGCGGAAGACGGCGATTTTCTGGGGACGATTGAGTTGGGCGCAGGCAAGCGCGAGGTGCAGACCGACACCGGGGTGCCGCTCACTGTTATCAACCAAGAGGAAATCGACGACCGGCAAGCGGCAACAATTGCCCAATTGGTTGAATCCGTACCAGGTGTGACACTGGTGAATGGCACCACCCCGCAGTCTTCCGGTATTTCGATCCGTGGCTTTGGCGCTGACGGGACCTACGGGGCCAACCCGCGCGTGTTGATCACCATTGATGGGGCGACCACTGGCGGCGAAGAGATCTATCGGATTGGTAACCAGCTATTCACAGATCCCGCACTCTACAGGGAAATCTCGGTCATCCGCGGTACGGTCGGCAGCTATGAGTATGGATCGGGCGTTGTTGGCGGTGTCGTACAGCTGGAAACCAAGGATGCCTCTGACTTCACCGGCGGCGAAATCGGTACACGCTTCCGGCAGACCCTGGAGGCACAGTCCAACGGCACCGGATGGGCCTCATCCTCCATTCTGGCTGTGCAGCCAACAGAGGATCTGGAACTTCTTCTGAACTACACAGTCCGCAACAACGATTCCTATGAGGATGGCGATGGTGTTGAAACCGCAAATAGTGGCTTCCGTAACTATTCCTATCTGGCGAAGGGTCGCTACACATTCGGGGATTCCCGCGAACATGCCCTGAGTGCCTGGTATAATGTCACCCATTCGGACGACAACAGCGTGCCCTATGACATTCTGGGCGCGTCTTCAGGTGGCGGGTTCTACTTTGGCGATGTGGATCGGATCACAGACAGCCGGACCGCCGGATTGCGCTACGAATTCGATGCGGTTGACAACGACCTCATCCATTTTGAGGCGACCCTGACCTATGCGGAACAGGACATTGACAGCACATATGTCGTTGGCAGCTGCGCTGGGTTCCCGGGCTGTGATGCCTCTGTGTCAGATCTGTTGAACGCGGATCACAACTATAAAACCACCAAGCTGCAGTTGAAGAACACCAGCTATTTTGACACGGGTGTCGCCTCGCATGATCTGCGGCTTGGTCTGGAGATTACCAACCGTGAACGCCTTGATGCGAATTCGGCCCCTGGCGGCACCGACCGCAGGATCGCGCTGTTTGCAGTGGACGACATTCAGTTTGGCGACCGTTTCACGCTGACCCCAGCCTTGCGGTATGAAACGCAGGACCTGAAGGGGACGGACACTGTGTCTCCCGGGGCCACCGATCCCTACAACGGCGAGATCAAGAATGATGCTCTGATGGGCGGGCTATCGGCGCGCTATGAGTTCGACAGCGGCTTTGCTGTCTTTGCGAGCGCCGCATACACTGAGGTTCTCCCGATCATTGATCGGTTGGACAAGGATCCGTCGGTCTGGGTGCCGGAAATCGGAACCACCTATGAGGCTGGTTTTTCCTATCAGAACCAGGATGTCTTTACCTCCGGCGATCAGTTGGCCTTTAAGGTCAATTACTATGACACCAACCTGAGCGATGTTCGGGTTGCCGGCGATGTGCTGACACAGGTGGATGTCGACGGCTTCGAAGTCGAAGCGTCTTACGGCATGGCGAACGGTCTCTATTTCGACCTGAACGGAACCGTTGCAGATGGTGAACAACGGCGCCCGGATGGCACTGTGTCAGAGTATACTCTGGCCCCGGTTGGTTCCGCCGCGCTGACAGTTGGCAAGCGTTTCAACGACACGCTGGATCTGAGCTGGGAAGTGGTGGCTGCAGAAAGTACAAATGCCATCAATGGGAGCGGTCCCTTGCCCGGTTACGGAGTGAATAACCTGCGCGCGACCTTCCGGCCGCAAAACGGCATGCTTGAAGGGACCGAAATCCGGTTCGGCGTCGAGAACGTTTTTGACAAACAGTATCAGACCCAACTCTCAACCCGTGCTGCGGCCGGGCGCAATTTCAAGCTGACGGTTTCCAAAACCTTCTGATCCCAAAGGCAAATCGAGAGGTGTTCCATGACACTTGGATTGAAAACCGGAAAACCCCTGCTGCTGGCCGCTGTGCTGGCAGCAGCAAGTGGCGCCGCAGCGCAAGAGCCGGACAAAGCAGGGGTCACCATCGAGCTGAGTGACGCCGAACCGGTCGGCGAGGCCTGTAAACTGTCTTTTGTTGTGCAGAATGGCCATAAGGCGGACATCCGCAAGGCGGTCTATGAGACCGTCTTGTTCGATGATCAGGGACAAGTGGCGCGGCTCACGCTTCTCGATTTTCAGGATCTGCCCGCCGGGCGCCTGCGCGTGCGGCAGTTCCAGTTTCCTCACACCTGTGACGGCATCAGTCGGGTCCTGATCAACGGTGCCGATACCTGCACCGGCGATGGGCTGCCGGACGGTGCCTGCAGCCGCGGGCTTGTGCTGAGCAGCAGGGTGATGGAGCTGGCAGGATGACATTTGTTCAGGATGCCCTTGCCAAGGTGCTGGAGTTGGGCGGACCGGTGGTCTTGCTGTTGCTGGCAGTTTCGGTCCTGACCACTGCACTGGTGCTCTACAAGATCTGGCAATACCGTTCTGCCCGTGTTGGCCAGCATAAGGCGTTGGCCTCTGCGGTCGCAGCCTGGGATCGCGGCGAAGGAGAGGCCGCCCTCGACAAGCTGAGCCATAGTCAGTCCTATCTGGTCCCGGTGATGCGGCTGGCCCTCTCAGGTACACACGACACAATGCTGGCCGAGCGTGCTGACGCCGAAGCAGAAGAACGTTTCTCCCAGTTGGAACGCGGATTGGGGACATTGGACATGGTGGCACAGCTGGCGCCGCTGCTGGGGCTTTTCGGCACGGTGATCGGTATGATTGAGGCGTTTCAGAAACTGCAGTCGGCAGGCGCGTCGGTTGACCCTTCACTGCTTGCGGGTGGTATCTGGGTGGCCTTGCTGACCACGGCGGCAGGGCTGGCTGTCGCAATGCCCACCTCGCTTGTGCTCAGCTGGCTCACCGCCCGTATGCAGCGGGAGAGGGTCTTTGCCAATCGTGCGCTGCGCACCATCTTTGCCCCGACAGCCCAGACCCGGCCAAGAGAGCCTCTTCAGGTGGCGCATGGCACTTAAGCTGCACAGCGCACGTCGCGGCAGGCTCTCGATGACCTCGCTCATTGATGTGATTTTTCTGCTGCTTCTGTTCTTCATGCTGACGTCTACGTTTTCAAAGTTCGGCGAGATTGAACTGATGGCGGCAGGGCGCGGACCTGACAGGGGTGAGCGGCAGATGCTGTTTGTCAAGCTGGGGGAAGACAGTCTGACCTTGAACGCACAGCCAGCTGACCTCAGTCGCATCGCCGATCTGATCCGCCTGCAGCCGCAGGCTGGCGACGGCCATCTGGTTTTGATCAGCCCAAGCGAGGGGGCGTCCTCACAACGCCTGGTCGATCTTCTCACGCAGTTGCGTCAGGTGGCGGATCTCCAAGCTGTGGTGCTGGGCTGATGCGTATCCGGCCACATACCGCGACGCAGAAGGAACCGACGATTGCGTTGATTAACATCGTTTTTCTGATGCTGATCTTCTTCATGATCGCGGGCACCTTGGCAGTGCCGCTCGACAAAGATGTCACCCTGATTGAGGCCAAGGATCTGGAGGGGCGGGAGCCACCGGATGCCTTGGTGGTGCATGCTGATGGCAGGCTCACCCTGCGCGGCAAAGTGCTGGCGGATGCCGCCACATATGCCGCGATGCTGACCGAAGAGGAGCGCGCCGAAGTGCGGATCGTCCCGGATCGCGATCTACCGGCCCGGGATCTGGTGAAACTGGGCAACGCATTGCGCGCTGCCGGGGCGCAACATGTGCTGCTGGTTTCGGAAAGAGCGTTGCCATGACGGTGCCACACTCCCGGCTCATCGGCGTGTTCGCGCTGTTTCTGGCCGCAGCGGGCCATGCAGGCATGGCGCAGCTCAGTGTGCCTGACAAGGCAGAAATCAGCGGTGGTAATACTGGCCTCGCCGCCCAGGGTTTTTCCTTTGCCGATTTGGTACAGGGGGTTGATACGCCGATTGATGCCAAGGAGTTGCCGGATGCAGACATCGCCACAGCCCCCGCCGCAACCACGTTGTCACCGCAGGTCGAGAAGGTTGTGGTAGAAGCCGTGCAATCCGCCGTGCAATCCGCCGTGCAGCCCCCGCTGACTAGCGCCGTTCCGATCCTACCGGCTCTTGAGGTCGAGCCGAGCCCGGCGCAGAAACCGGCGGAACCACGTCCAGCTGAGACGGCAACAGCAGCACCAAAACCGGAGGTGCTTGAGCCGCTGCCGGACGCCAAACCGGAACCCAAGCCCCGGCCCAATCCCAAAAGAGTGCAGAGGCATGGGAATAATGCGGAGCAGAATACCCTGGCGGGAACGGCGTCGGGAACTGCTCCAAAACACTCCGGGCAAGCCAAAACATCCCCGGGCACGGCCAAGCAACAGGGCAATGCGGCCGCAGACAATTACCGCGGCAAGGTGTTGCGGCGTGTAATGCGTGCCAAACGTCAGCGGGTGAATATCCGCGGGGCAGTGCTGGTCCGGTTCACGATCACTGGCAGCGGCGCTTTGGCCTCCGCTCGCATTGCGAAAAGTTCAGGCTCTTCAAAACTGGACAACATTGCATTGGCGCAGGTTCACCGCGCCGCGCCGTTCCCACCCCCACCCAAGGGTATTAGGCCGTCCTACACGGTCAGAATCAAAGGCAAATAGCTGTCGTGAGTCGGCAGATTGTTCACCTGACCACGCGTCGGTGAAAGCAGAACTGACGTCGAGCCGGGGCATGCCGGTTTGATCCTGAGCCTATCCGTATTACGTCATCTGTATGAAACATTTGATGATTTTGGGCCTTCTGCTTCTTTGTGCGTGTGGTCGGAGCGTGCCAGATGAAGCGCGTATCGTTGTGGCCGGAGATTCTATCATGGCCTGGAATCGCGGCGGCGGTGGCTCGGTTGCAGACGGGCTCGCGAGGCGGCTGGGGGAGCCGGTGGGAGATGTGTCGCTGTCGTTTGCACGGCTTGTCGGGGGTGGTGGAGCGTTGAATATTCCCTCTCAGCTGAACGGTGTTGCCGCGGATTGGGTGGTGTTGAACGGCGGAGCCAATGACCTGAGTGGAAGCGGGTGTGGCTGCAGGGTCTGCGACAGCGTGCTTGATCGGCTGATCTCTGAGAGCGGAACAAGGGGGGCAATCCCTGAGCTGGTCGCGGAACTGCGCCGCCGTGGATCCCGCGTGGTCTGGTTGGACTACTACACCGCTCCGCGATACGCCGGGACAATCTGCGTTGCGCCATACCGAATATTGGAGAGGCGCCTGGATCGCATGGCGGCCGCAGATCCGGGGGTGATCGTTTTGGACTTGGATTCGGTGTTCCGATCCGACGATCTCTCCCTCTTTTCCAGGGATCGCGTTCACCCGTCCCTGCGCGGGTCAGGTCGCATCGCCGATCTCGTGGCGCCTGTTCTTATACGTTGACTGCGGCTCTTTATTCCGATGCCCGTCTTTGCTTGCATGTGAATTCCCGGTTTCGCGGCTGAAACCGGGAGGACTAGGTTGGAATGCCATGTGCCGGGCCGTTAAGGACGGACCGGCGCCGTGTCATTCATCGCCAGCATTCAGGCCGGAGAGGAAGAAATCCTTGCCCAGCTCGGGGTTATTGGCCAATCCTTCGACCATGTCCTCGTAGTATTGCCGTTTGATTGCGCGACTTTGCGCTTTCTCAAGCCCGTGCCCGGTGAAGGAGGCAATGCGGGCGGTTTCATTGTCTTTCTTGACCCGCAACGCGCGCGCGACCTTGTCGGGGTAGCGTTTCACCAGCGCGCTGCGCAGGGGCCAAGAGTATTTCGGGGAGAACGGAGAAATCCAGTCAATGAACCAGAGCCGGTCACCACTGGTCCAGCGGTCAGGGTTGAGGTGGTTGGGATTGAGGATGTAGGCGGCCTCTGTGTTCTCATCAAGGAGCGCCCAGCTGCAATAGGCAACCGGAAAGCCGTCCTTTTCAATAATGTAATACTGTTGATTGGCGATGGCAGGCAGGATAAATCCTGCCTGCTGGCTGACCGTCCAATCCCGGTGCAGGACGGAATTGGACCACAGCCAGGCAATCTTGCCATAGGTTTGAAAGTTCTGCTGTTGGTCCATGGTCCTGCTTTCCTGCTGTGACGGTCTTGCGGGCGTGGCGTCAGACAAAGACAAAGGAATTCGCCCCCAGCTCGTCAATTTCCACGCCGAACAGATCGATCAGGCCGTCTGCGGTCTGGATACGGGTGTGGGTTTCTTCTCCATTTGCGCTTTCTATGACTGAGATGTCAAAGTCATCAACCGAACCGCCGAAATCAAACATCAGCTTGTCCTCACCGACGGTGAAATCGGTGATCCGGTCATTGCCATGGCCTGCGCGGAAGACGAAGGTGTCAAACCCGTCCCCCCCGGCAAGCCGATCGTTGCCCGCGCCACCTTCGAGCAGGTTGCGCCCTGTGGTGCCGTTCAGGTCATCATCGAAATCAGTGCCAATGACGCCTTCGAACTCTGAAATCTGATCGCCGGCAACATAGTTGGTCGGCGAGGGAATGAACTCCGAGGTCTGCTCTGCCAGTTTGATCCGCACTGCGGTTGAATGACCCTTGTAGCTGAGGACATCAAAGCCATCACCGCCGTTCAGCGTGTCTGTCCCCTCACCGCCATGAATGGTGTCGTCTCCGCCGTAGCCGGCAATGACGTCATCGCCAGCGCCCCCTTTGAAAAAGTTCGCACCGTCATTCCCGACCAGGACATCGGCAAAGCTGGTCCCAATGGCGCCTTCGAAGTTGTCAATGCTCTCGCTGGATTGGGCTGGAGTGCCGTTCACGATGTCAGCGACCACCGAAGACCAACCCTTAGCCGGATTGTCAAAATACATAATGATGCCGTTGGTGGCGCCTTCGTAGCTGAGAACATCAAATCCTGCTCCGCCATCCAGTTTATCTGCACCCGCTCCCCCGTCAATCAGGTCATTTCCGGCACCACCTGAAATCGTATCGGCGCCCGCACCGCCTCTTATGAGGTTGGCGTCCATATCACCGACTATTTTGTTCTGGCTCGCGTCTCCGAGCAGGACATTGTAGTTGCCATCACGGTTGGCAAGCATGTCTTCTAATGTCGCAAGCCCCCCGGCGGTCAGAACTGCACCGCCGGTCTGGGCATCCCGTGCCTGTCCCAGCGCATCGGCGAATGTGCTGCTGTATGGGCTGTCGCCATTGTCGCGGTGCGTTGCCCAAATGTCATCCGAATTCCGGAACGCGTGATAATTTGCGCGCAGGGTGCTGAAGGCGTTGTTGGGTGCCGCGGCTGAGGTGCTGTCGAAAGCCCCAAGCGCGCCGTGGCGGAAATTGACCTCCGCACCATTGGAGGTGACCACATTGACCCGGAAGGTGCTGGCGCTGTTGCCGTCCTGCAGGATGGTATCAAGGTCCGCCTGCGACAGCCCGTCTTGGGTGGTCCACCCGGCCCAACTGCTGCTTGAGACCTGGGTGCTGGTGCTCAGGCCCTGACGATCAATGAAATAGTCCTGAACGGTGAAAGAGGAGTGCGCACCAAGTGAGATGACCAGATCGTCGCCATATGAGTTGAACCAGATATCCCCGTCTTCGCGCATATGGATGTTGAGGACGTCACCTTTGATGTCTTCTGCTTCTGGTCCGGTGATCAGGTGGTGACCCTGGCTGCCGCCTCCATAGCTGGCCGGGAAATAGGTGATGTTGTAGACATCCCGGCCTTGGCCTCCGACCAGGATATCATTGCCGCCGTGGATATTGCTGTAGCTGAATTGATCATCCCCGGCACCGCCATAAAGGTAATCATCTTTCCATGACCCCTTGATCGTATCGTTGTGTTCCGTCCCGAGGATTGCAACGGAGTGGTTCCCCGCAACATCGACGCTGATATCCAGCTCAGTTGTGGTCCCGTCGGCATTCACATTGGTAATGCCGTTGTTGATCGCCTCGCGGTAGTCCGACAGCGAATGAACAATCGTATCACCTTCGACGCCTTCCTGTTCCAGCGTGATATGCGCGGCTTCGGTATTCCATACGTTGAGTTGTTTCAGCGCAGTATCGTCAGTGCTGCGCAGGATATTGGTGAGCGAAGCCGCGGTTTTCGCAACCTCTTCATCCCGGTTGTCGGTCACCAGAGGGATCAGGGCTTCGGCCATCTCGGATGCGGTTTGTTCGCGGATCTGGTCAGTTTCCAACTCGTCTACCAAACGTTTGAAGCTCTCGGAACTCAGGCCCAGGGTGTCTCCGTCGCCAGCGCCACCATCAAGATAGAGGTCCTCCTTCTGACCGCTCCAGTAGCTCTCCAGTAGCGCGTGGTCGAGGTTGATCAGATCGTCACCCTCACCGCCGCCAACAACCTGAATGGCCGCGCCGACGTCGATCTGGTCATCACCGCCAAAGCCGAACACCTGTTCAAGCTGGGTCGATGTGTCGAGATACATGTAATCGCCCAGAGACGAGCCATGCAGAATCTCAACGTTGCTAAGGGTGTCTCTGACGGAATGCGCCTCGCTGCGCTCATCCAGCCCAACCTTGCGGAACTGCACAACTTCGGTGCGCTTGCCGTGATTGGTTGTCTGGGAGTCGATGGACTCCTGGTAGTATTTTGAACCGGCTTTGAGGTTCTTATACACATAGGTGGTGCCGTCGGAACTAGAGATCGACAGCCCGCGCGACAGCTCGTCTTCTGACAGCCGTGCATAAGAGGCGGTGTCTTGCCCGCTGCCACCATCAAAGGTGACCTGGCTTTCGTAAGAGAACAGGGTGTCATCGCCGCCGCCCGCATCGATGTCGATCCCGATCTCCATCTTGTTGCCCATGCGGTCCTCTGCACTGGACACGACTTTGCTCATATTAAAGGTGGTTTGGTTGTCGCCGTAATCGCGGATATTCCAGCCCGACAGATCAGTGATCTTGAGCGTTGTCTGATATTCATTCTTGCCGGTTTCTTCGCGGCTAGTTTCCTCAGTTCCGGCGGAGAACAGTGGCGTCGTGAAGGTCAGGTAGGATTTGGCACCATTGGCGTTGGGCAACTGAATGACATTGATGTCGCTACCTTCAGTTGGACTAAGGGACCGGTTGCCGGTCTGCCATCCATTGCTGGTGAAGGTCTCAACATAGTTCTTGGCGGTCTTGTTCAGCTCGCCGCTGGTCTTGCTGATTGCCGCCAGCTCGACATCGGTGACATCCAGCCCTTGCCCTCCCAGCGCAATCACCTGATCAACATCTTCATCAGCGACCAGGTCACTGAAGAAATCGGTGTAGTGGGCTTTGGTCTTTTCCTGTTTTTGATCGAAACTGCCGTCAAAGAACTCCTCGACGGTCTGGGGGTTGCCGTTTTCATCGGTCCGGATTTTCTCGGCGTATTTGTCGGCGATCCCTTCCAGCGCAACCTGTTCAAACGCCCCGACAATTGCGGAAATTGCGCCGCCAATCAGCCCCACAGCAGCGGCGATAGGCGCACCCACACCGGTTGCGGCCAGCACACCGGACGTCACCCCTGTGACAACATCAAGCCCAGTGGTCACCCCGTAAAACGCGGCTTCTGCGTCCTTGGATTCCTGCAACAGATCGCTGAGAAGACCTGAACTGTAGGTGTCGGATTTCTGGATCGCGTCGATCCGGTCCTGTTTCTGGTCGAACTCGGCCCATTTTGCCGGGTTGATGGCCCCGACGACGGACCCGATGGCACCAATCACCGGCACTGCCTTGCCAAGCACATTGGCGGCCTTGCTGCCCGCCTTTACCGCCAGTTCCGCAATGCCGAGCACGTTTTCAACCGTTGCAAAGGCCAGTGCCGTGCCCTGAAGACCGACTTCGGCCTGTACAATCTTGCGGGTCTCATCCGGCAAGTCGGGATCCGCCAGCAGCTTGGCCGTTGGCACAAAGCTCCCAGCGGCGCCGCCAACCAGTGACAGCGCGGCAAAGCCCTTTGCCCCCTTGGCGAATTTGAGGTGCCCTGCGGCCTCAAGAATATCACCGCCGGCCCCCAGCGCAGCCTCACCCAGGAAACCGGCATTTGCGGCATGGCCCTCGGGTGTGTTGTCGGGTTTCACCGCAAAGGCCGAAATTGCCTGTCCGGTGCTCAGCACATTGACGCCCGCCTTCAGCGACGCCGTGCGCACGGTGCTGCTGTATTCCTCGAACCCCTCAGTTTTTTCTTTCAGATTGATGAGATCAAGTGACTCTGCCGAAACCGCTTCCAGTTCAGCCTTCTTGTTGGCGGCAAGGATATCACTGCCGGTGTAGGTCTCGGCAGCATAGGTCTTGTATTCTTCAAGCTTTTCCTGGCGAGAGATCTCCAGCGCGTCGATGCGGGCTTGCAGATACTCTGCGTGGTTTGCGGTGTGTTCGCCAATGTCGCCGCCTTTTGAGAAGGTCGCGAGTTTTGTCTGAAGGCTTTCAGCAGCATCCACCACTGCGTTGGTGCGGTAGATTTCCTTGCTGATCTTATCAGCCGCCGCCGCATCGAAATCCGGGTGGTTTGGATCACTCAGCCGGTCGTGTTGCGCCCGCAGGACATCAAGCTCGACCTTCAACTTCGAAATGTCGTCGGTGACAGTGCCCTTGATTGAGTTGATGAACTGTTCATTGGTGTTTGCCAGTTCACCCGCGGCGTACTGCTGTTCGACAGCCGCGACGATCTTACCAACGATCTTCAGGTCTTTTGCGACAAACTCCGCCCATTGGGCTTCCACGTTATTGTCTTCATCCTCACCGGTCAGATCCTTGCCGGCGATTTTCCCTTTCAGGCTTTTGACCAGATTGTAGTTCCAGTTCGAATAATTGGTCGCCTTGCTGATCGATTTGACTTCTGGAATGGCGACCCCGGATTCAAGATATGTTTGAACCGTATCGCGAAACGAGTCCCGCGCCTCCGGTCCCAGATCCGCAAAGATCGTGTCATATGCAATGACTGAGGTTTCCAGGATGGCGGCTTGTTCTTCGTTCAGCATAGAATGCGACCTTTCTGACGGGGGCAGAGTGTGATCCGGTTTCGTCACGGTTGTGCCGTGTACGCAAACGCTGAAAAAAGCGCCGCCGTCATCGTATGTCCAGAATGCGACGTTGAATAAGGCCAGATCGCAAAAAGTACGAATAACGCGCTAAGGTTCAAGGGGTTATCAGAGGCCGTTCAGTTGAGACTAAGTGCGATCAAGGATGGTGGCCGGACGTATCAACCTGTTGACCTGCAAGGGCAGTTGTCGCAGCGCTCAGCCGTAGTGACGCATATTTCATATTACAACACATGTTCACAAAATCGACGAATCACCGCTGACGATGGGGTGTGGCGGGCACCTCAAAGATGCGGGTGCTGTGCTCTGACCGGATATGCTGACGGCGCGCGAATGAACACGCTCAGGTTGAACCCTGATCGACTGCTGGCCGTTTGCGACGGGCCTGTGTGCTACGTCAGTTCAGGCCACCCAAGTCACAGATCAGTGCATGGATGGCGTCGACACCGTCGCGGGCCTTGAGGTTGGCAAAGACAAAGGGACGTTCGTGGCGCATACGTTTCGCATCGCGCTCCATCACTGAGAGATCCGCACCGACATGGGGCGCCAGATCGGTTTTGTTGATGATCAGAATGTCCGAGCGGGTGATTGCAGGACCGCCCTTGCGTGGGATTTCTTCACCTGCGGCAACATCAATCACATAGATTGTCAGATCGGCGAGTTCTGGGCTGAATGTGGCCGATAGGTTATCGCCACCGCTTTCGATCAGGATGAGTTCAAGATCAGGATGGCGGTCGCGCAGCTCGGCCACAGCACCAAGATTGATGGACGCGTCTTCGCGAATGGCGGTATGGGGACAGCCGCCGGTTTCCACCCCCAGAATCCGGTCTTGTGGCAGGATCTGTTGGCGCATCAGCGCCTCGGCGTCTTCCTGTGTGTAGATGTCATTGGTGATCACCGCGATGGAGTGGCTGTCGCGAAACACTTCGCTGAGCGCTGCGGTAAGGGTGGTTTTACCCGCACCGACTGGTCCACCGATGCCAATACGCAGGGGCCCGTTGAGAGTGGTCATGTGCGAAAGATCCTTGAATGCTGGGTTTCGTGTTTCATTGCTGCGATATCGGCAAGGAAGCTGGTAGAGGACAGCTGTGCGAGATCGCCTGCGTTGGTCTGCTCGGCAATGTCCTGACAAAGCGGCGCAAGGGCGTGGATAATCGCCTGTGCTCTGCTCTGTCCGATGGGGGCGAGACGTTGGCCCGCCGCCACAAGGTTCGCGGCAAAGGCCTGCAGGTACAGCGCGATGGTCGCCTGCAAGGGCAGGGCACAGCAGTTTGCCGCAAAGCCAACAGCGACGGGATAAGTGAGCTTGGTGGGTATGCCGTTCTGGTCCGTTTCCGGCCACACGGTGCGGGTGATCTGGCAAAAGGCCGCTCCTTGCAGGCCGGTTTCGCGAAGACGCTCCAGCGATGGTGCATAGGCGCGACATTGTGCGTCGATCTGCGCCACGGCACCAGTATGCGAGGCATGATAGGCCGCAGCAAGGAACAGAGCATCAGACCAGCCACCGCCGTCCCGCAGAACTGTTTCAATCCAGTCCTGCAATTCTGCTGCTGTACTGACCGCAGCGGAGGTTATTGCCCATTCTAACCCATGCGAATAGCTGAATGCCCCCACCGGATAGCCGGGAGAGAACCACTGTGCCAAGGTCAGCAATTGTGCACTAGTGGGCATGGGAGTGCTCGTGCCCGTCACCATGAGAATGGGAGTGGGAATGGCTATGGGTACGGCCATGGCCATAGGCCCCGCCCTCTGGGGTGAAGGGTTCCACTACATCGCGCAGTGTCGCGCCAAGCTTGTTCAGCATGTCCCGGATCACATGGTCGCGCTGGATCAGCAGGCGACTGGCCTCGATCTGGCAGGGCATATGGCGGTTGCCGATGTGCCAGGCCAAACGGAGGATGTGGTCGCCTGTCACTTCCAGCAGCTCCTCCTTTGCCGGACGGACGCCGATTTTGCGCCCGTCTTCCAGCACGAAGGCGTCGCCTGCATCCAGATTTTGGGTGGATGGAAAATCGGCCAGAAACCGCAGGCCGCTATCGCTGGTCAACACTTTGCGGCGCAGGAACCGGTCCTCATAGCTAAGGGTGATCTGGTCATCGGTATCATGCGCGTGGATTTTGTGCTGGCTTAGGGGGAGGGACATCCGAGAACTCCGTCAGAATAAAAAATAGCGCTGGGCCATCGGCAGATCATCGGCCGGGGCACAGGTCAGAAGTTCGCCATCTGCACGGACCTCATAGGTTTCCGGATCGACTTTGATCTCTGGCAGGGCGGTGTTGAGTTTCAGGTCAGATTTACCAATGGTGCGCGTGTTCCTGACCGCGCAGGTCTGTTTGGCGAGGCCAAGGTGTTGGCCAATTCCGCCTGCTTCAGCTGCCTCTGACACAAAGGTGACGGCGGAGTTTTCCACTGAGCGGCCGTAGGCTGCGAACATCTGCCTGGAATAGACAGGCTGTGGTGTGGGGATGGAGGCATTGGGATCACCCATCTGTGCCATCGCGATAGAGCCGCCGAGCAGCACCATTTCAGGCTTTACGCCAAAGAACGCCGGGCTCCACAGCACCAGATCAGCCCGCTTTCCGACCTCAATACTGCCGATTTCATGGGCGATACCGTGGGCGATGGCCGGATTGATCGTGTATTTTGCAATATAGCGGCGGACGCGGAAGTTGTCGTTTTCTCCGGTCTCTTCCGGCAGGCGCCCCCGTTGCTTTTTCATCTTGTCGGCAGTTTGCCAGGTGCGGATCAGAACCTCACCTACACGGCCCATGGCCTGACTGTCCGAGGCGATAATCGAAAAGGCGCCCATGTCATGCAGGATGTCCTCTGCCGCGATGGTTTCGCGGCGGATGCGGCTTTCGGCGAAGGCGACGTCTTCGGGGATCGATTTGTCGAGGTGATGACAGACCATCAGCATATCCAGATGCTCTTCGATGGTGTTGACGGTAAACGGACGTGTGGGGTTGGTGGAGGAGGGCAGAACATGCGCCTCTCCGCAGATTTTGATGATGTCCGGCGCATGACCGCCACCCGCGCCCTCGGTGTGGAAGGCATGGATGGTGCGGCCCTTCAGCGCTGCGACCGTGTGTTCAACAAAACCAGATTCATTCAGCGTGTCGGTGTGGATCATCACCTGCACGTCCAGCGCGTCTGCCACTGAAAGACAGCAATCAATGGCCGCCGGGGTGGTGCCCCAATCCTCATGCAGCTTCATCGCGCAGGCACCTGCGGTGATCTGCTCTTCCAGTGCGCGGGGCTGCGAGGCGTTGCCCTTGCCTGCAAAGGCCATGTTCATGGGAAAGGCATCTGCCGCCTGCAGCATGCGTCCGATGTGCCAAGGCCCCGGTGTGCAGGTGGTGGCGAGGGTTCCATGGGCGGGCCCCGTGCCGCCCCCCAACATGGTTGTCAGGCCTGAATGCAGCGCCTCTTCGATTTGCTGTGGGCAGATGAAATGGATGTGGCTGTCAAAACCGCCTGCGGTCAGGATCCGTCCTTCCCCCGCGATGATTTCGGTTCCCGGCCCGATGATGATCGTAACGCCGGGTTGTGTGTCTGGGTTGCCTGCCTTGCCGATGGCGGCGATGCGCCCGTCTCTCAGGCCCACATCTGCCTTGTAGATCCCGCTATGATCGACAATCAGCGCGTTGGTGATGACCGTGTCGACTGCCCCCTCGGCGCGGCTGGCCTGCGATTGGCCCATGCCGTCGCGGATCACCTTGCCCCCGCCGAATTTCACCTCTTCGCCATAGCGGAGAGCCTTGCCGCATCCGCTGGCTTCGGCGATCAGATCGCGCTCTACCTCGATGATCAGATCGGTGTCCGCCAGGCGCAGGCGGTCGCCTACAGTAGGGCCAAACATCGCTGCATAATCGGCACGGGTGATTTGGGATGGCATCAAAGATCCCCCATGATGGCAGCATTGAAGCCAAAGATGCGCCGTGCGCCGGATATCGGGATCAGCTGCACTTCGCGGCGCTGGCCCGGTTCGAACCGCACGGCGGTGCCCGCTGCAATATCAAGACGCTGGCCGCGTGCGGCATCCCGGTCAAAGTCGAGTGCCGGGTTTGCCTCGGCAAAATGGTAGTGCGATCCGATTTGCACCGGTCGATCGCCGGTGTTTGCCACCATCAGACGGGTAACGGGGTGATCCGGGTTCAGCTCCAGATGGCCCGAAGCGGGGAAGAGTGCGCCGGGGATCATTTGCGTCGCCACAGAAGGCTTGCACAGCCAATGACCACCGTTGCGACCAAGGCCGCCAGAAGCCATGTCTCGGCGCCGTGGGGGTGAATATGTGCTCCACCATGGGCGAGGGCCGGGCTGCCGATCAGTAGCAAGAGAGTGAAGAATGCAGGGCGCGGTGTCATGGGTCTGGATCTCCTGAATGTGGATCAGCGAATGGGGTTGTGGACGGTGACAAGCTTGGTGCCATCGCGGAAGGTCGCTTCCACCTGAATGTCGTGGATCATCTCGGCAACGCCCGTCATGCAGTCGTCGCGAGTGATGACCTGCGCGCCCGCTTCCATCATGTCGGCGACGGATCGACCGTCGCGTGCCCCCTCGACCACCGCGTCTGTTATCAGTGCGATGGCTTCGGGATGGTTCAGCTTCACACCGCGCGAGAGTCGGCGCCGGGCCACCTCTGCCGCCATGGAAATCAGAAGTTTGTCTTTTTCGCGTGGGGTCAGATTCATGTCAGATCATCCAAGGTCGGGGAAGAGGGGCGCCATGCAGATCGCTGAGGATTGGCAGCAGCAGCTGGCGCAACGCGAAACTGTCGGGAGCGAGGGCACGCAGAATTAAAAGGTCATCGCCGATTATGCTGGCACCGGCGGTAGGACCCAGTTGCGCACGTAAAGGAGCAAGCCTGCCTTCGGCATCGGGTGCGACGTAGGCCAGGGTCGCCATAGCTCCGGCGCCACCAGCTATCGTCGGATTCGCCAAATGTGCGGCGACATCGCCATGCAGATGGATTGTATCCAGAAACAGGGGATGCCCGGCGCGCCGAATGTCGATGCGATCATTCAGGCGGGCTTTGGTCAGTTTCTCGCCCATGGCCGCCCGCCCAAAAACCAGCGTTTCACACAACAAAAGGCGGGACTCTGCGTCCAGATCAACGGTGAGGCTTCGGTCCAGGCTGCAGCCTTGAAACAGGATCGTCTCCTGAGGAAGCCAGGCGAGGTTGGCCTGGGGAGCGACGCTGACTGTGTTGCGGATCAGGCCGGTTTCACCGGACTGCGCACGATAGGCGCGCTCGGCTGCTTGGGTGGTGAGGGTCAGCGATGTCCCAACGCGAGCGGTTGCGTGCAGATTGAGTCGGTCACCCCCTGTCACACCGCCGGCAGTATTGACGACCACCCCCTGCAGAGCGGCGTCATCGGTGCGTGGAAACAAGAGCTTCAATGAGCCGACCTGCCTAAGGTCGGCCAGGACTGATGCACTGCCACGCCGCTTGGCGGAGACTGAGACATCTCCAACAGCGCGCGGGGGGGCTGTCTGTACTGCTGTCGCAGGTACCTTATCGGCTTGCTGGTACCGGGTCACAGGCAGTCCACAGGCACGATCGGACCAAGACGATTGCTGGCGTTGAGATGAAGGTCTGGGCGTCATGCTGCTGATTTCATCACAGCGCAGACCCACCGCCAGCGCAAAGCGAGCTATTCGGCATTCTGCGCCAAGCCCTGCGCAAAATAGAGGCCAATTACTGGATTGATGATGAAAAAACAGGCGCGCACTTGGTTGGCGCTACGTGATTTTCTCGACGCGTTTGCGAAAGTTTCTGCGATGCAGAATGCTGGGTCCATCCACAAGGGCATGACCCGGAGAGACTGTGGATGTGTGACGACCGGAGGAATTTGCGATCTCGCCAGCCGCCACACGGATGCAACACGAAGCTGCCCGGTACAGGTAGGAAATCCGGCGCCCCGGCGCAAGGGATCCACCGTTGTTCCGGCGAGGAGAGACTATATGATCACCCGAAAATCCGTTCCGGCACCAACGGCCACAGTTGTGGCATTGGCGATGATGGCGTTCGGCACCGGAGCCTTTGCTGCAGATTGCCCGATCAAGGTGGGCGTCCTGCACTCGTTATCCGGTACGATGGCAATTTCTGAAACCACGCTGAAGGACACCATGCTGATGCTGGTCGACGAGCAGAACGCCAAGGGTGGCCTTCTCGGATGTGAGCTGGAGCCGGTTGTTGTTGATCCTGCGTCGAACTGGCCGCTGTTTGCGGAAAAAGCGCGCGAACTGCTAAGCGTGCATGAGGTGGATGTGATTTTTGGCAACTGGACCTCGGTAAGCCGGAAGTCAGTTTTGCCAGTGATCGAAGAGCTGAACGGTCTGCTGTTTTACCCGGTGCAATACGAGGGGGAGGAAAGCTCGCGTAATGTGTTCTACACCGGGGCGGCTCCGAACCAGCAAGCGATTCCGGCAACGGATTATTTCCTCGAAGAGCTTGGTGTTGAGAAGTTTGCGTTGCTCGGCACAGATTACGTCTATCCGAGGACGACCAACAACATTCTCGCCAGTTACCTTGACCAGAAGGGGGTTGGGGAGAGTGATATCTTTGTGAACTACACGCCGTTCGGTCATTCCGATTGGTCAAAGATCGTCGCGGATGTGGTGGCCTTGGGCGCGGACGGTAAGAAAGTTGGTGTGATCTCCACCATCAATGGCGATGCGAACATCGGCTTTTACAAAGAACTGGCAGCGGCGGGTATCAGCGCGGACGACATCCCTGTGGTGGCCTTCTCCGTGGGAGAGGAAGAGCTGTCGGGCCTGGATACCTCCAACCTTGTCGGTCATCTGGCCGCCTGGAACTACTTCCAGTCCGCTGATGGAGAGGCCAACAGCGCCTTTGTTGAGAAATGGAAGGCACGCATGGGTGACGCACGCGTCACGAATGACCCTATGGAAGCCCACTACATCGGTTTCAACATGTGGGTGAATGCTGCCACAGAAGCAGGCAGCACCGATGTCGATGCCGTGCGTTCCGCGATGTATGGACAGGAGTTTCCGAACCTGACAGGCGGTACAGCTGTCATGCTGCCCAATCACCACCTCGCCAAGCCGGTTCTGATTGGTGAAATTCTGGACAATGGCCAATTCGATATCATCAGCCAGACAGAAGAGATGCCCGGTGATGCTTGGACGGATTATCTTCCTGAATCTGCGGTTTTGACTTCGGACTGGAAGGATCTTGGCTGCGGAATGTATAATACCGAGACCAAGAGCTGCGTTCAGACACTATCCAACTACTGATTTCGCAGGATCTCAGGGAAGGGGGATCGCCCCCTTCCATCTTCTCTACCTTTCGAATGGAAATGACCCCTATCATGACACGGTTATTTGCCGCTGGTCTGCTGGTCCTGTGGGGCTGTCTGGCTGCCATGGCGCAGACGTTGCCGCCATCAGATCCGCCTCAAGCCGGGATATCAACGACGTCGCGTGCGCCCCTTCAGCAGCTTTTGCAGTCACAGTCTGACCTTATCACCGCCAGTTCGCGACGGACGATTCAACCCGCCATTGATGCGATTGCGCAGAGCGGTCTGGACGACGTGCAGACGCTTTTGCAGCTGTGGCAGGGAAAGAAACTGGTCATGCGCAAGTCGGATGGGCTTTTCTTTCGTGGCGATACGATAGGAGATAGTCGCTATGAACTGACCGATCTGGGCAGTGGGGCTGTGATTGGGGTTGTTGATAAGGCCGACCTCAAACCGATCAAGCCAAATTCCGGCGTGCGCGCCCTGATTGGCACCGCTCTGGTGCGGTTCCAACTGAACGATCCGGTGGCTGCGATCCGCAGGGCTGCGGTCACCTCAATTGGGCGGGATCCATCGGCGAAAGCGCTGGAGCCTCTGCGGGCGTCGATCCGCAGCGAAACTGACGACGACCTGCGCGTGTTGAAGCAGCGCCAGGAGCGCCTGCTGACCATGCGTTTTGACATTGATCCCCAGGCGCGCGTCGCGGCCATCGAAGACATGTCGGGCGATCTGGGTGTTGATGTGCGCGCAGCCCTGAACCCACTGCTGGACACCTCGTTGCAGATCTATCCCGTGGGAGAGCCAGCGACCGGGAATATCGCCGCCGAACGTCGTATTGGTCAGGATTTTACCGAAGCCGACGCCTATGCGGTGTTGGTTGACAGAGGGTTCGCCGAACCGCAGTTGCAAAGCGACGAGATCAGACAGGCGCTGGAGGCACATATTGTTGACGGGCGTGTGGCAGGTATTCCCCTGGCGCAGCTCTCGGATATGTCCACGCGGCGGGGTGCATATGACAAGCTGGCCGCCGCAGGGCTGGTGCGTCTTGGTCCCACATTGCCGGAAATGGCTGACACTGTTGCCCGTTACCGGTTCGTCGATACCTACAATGAGGCCTCTTCCGCCGTGACCGATGCAGCGGAGGCGGCGCTGGCGCGGAGCAACCGCAAGGTTGCCTTCCATAAGGCGGCGGATCTGGCATTGGATGCAATATCGCTGGCTTCCATTTATTTCCTCGCAGCCATCGGCTTGGCGATCACCTTTGGCGTGATGGGCGTTATCAATATGGCGCATGGTGAATTCATCATGATGGGCGCCTACACTGGCTACGTGATCCAACTGGTGATTCCGAATCACACGCTTTCCATACTGGTGGCGATCCCTGCTGCGTTTGCTGTCACCTTTGGCGCGGGGATTGCGATGGAGCGGTTGGTGATCCGGTGGCTCTACAACCGTCCTCTGGAGACGCTGCTCGCTACTTTCGGCATTTCGATTGCGCTGCAGCAACTGGCCAAGAACATCTTTGGCACACAAGCGCGCCCGCTGACCGCACCGGGCTGGTTGGGCGGCGCATGGACGCTCAACGATGTGGTGTCGATCAGCTATATCCGCATTGCGATCTTCGTTCTGGCGCTGGGCTTTCTCGCGCTGCTTCTGTTCATCATCCGCCGCACACGTCTGGGGCTGGAAACACGGGCAGTGACACAGAACCGCAGTATGGCGGCTTCGATGGGGATCAATCCGGACCGCGTGAATATGCTGACCTTTGGTCTGGGGTCTGGCATCGCAGGGATTGCGGGCGTGGCGATCGGATTGTTTGCTAAGGTCACATCGGAGCTGGGCAACGACTACATCGTGCAGAGCTTCATGACGGTGGTCGTCGGCGGGGTCGGCAGCATCTGGGGGACCTTGGCGGGCGCAGTGATGATCGGCTTCTCGCAGAAGGGGATCGAATGGCTCAACCCCTCCAATACGCTTGCTGCACAGACCTACATGATCGTGCTGATCATTATCTTCATTCAATTCAGGCCGCGTGGGATTGTTGCCCTGCGGGGTCGCGCGGCGGGGGATTGATCCATGCAACGTAGCTTTATTGCCCGCAACCCGTCTGTCTTGATCTTCGTCACGATCCTTGCGCTGTTTACGCTGGGCGTCACCCTGCTGTCCGAAGGATTGGGGGTCGGGATTGTCTCAACCTCGCTGATCAAGACATTGGGGAAAACACTTTGCCTCTGTCTGGTCGCCATCGCGATGGATTTGATCTGGGGCTATGTAGGGATTCTGAGTTTGGGTCATTTCGCCTTCTTCGGGTTGGGCGGATATATGATCGGCATGTGGCTGATGTATGAGCGGACCCGGGACACAGTGCTGGCGTCATTGTCCGACCAAGTACTTCCGCCAACTGATGCCGAAGTGCGGGATGCCGTTGCGCATCAGATTTTTGGTGTCGTTGGCGGCGACAGTTTTCCGCTGATCTGGACCTTTGCTGACAGTTTGCCTCTGCAACTTTTCCTAGTTGTGGCTGTCCCCGGTGTGCTGGCGCTGACTTTCGGTTGGCTCGCCTTTCGCAGCCGGGTGACCGGGGTCTACCTGTCGATCCTTACTCAAGCGATGACCTTGGCACTGGCGCTATATCTGTTTCAGAATGACAGCGGACTGCGCGGCAACAACGGGTTGAGCGGGTTGCAGAATTTGCCAGGCTTGGCCGATGTGCCGCAGTCGGTGATCTCGATCTGGTTCTTCTGGGCGTCGGCTGTCGCACTGGGATTTGGCTATGTGATCGCGGCCTGGGTGGTCGGTGGGAAATTTGGCTCAGTTTTGCGTGCCATTCGCGACAATGAAACCCGCGTACGGTTCCTTGGATATTCTGTTGAGGGGTACAAATTGGTGATGTTCACCGGGACGGCATGCGTCGCGGCTATCGCTGGTGCGCTCTATTATCCGCAGGCGGGGATTATCAATCCAGCCGAAATGGCGCCGATCGCCTCCATCTATCTGGCGGTCTGGGTTGCGATCGGCGGGCGGGGTCGGCTCTACGGTGCGGTGATTGGTGCGGTCTTTGTATCGCTGCTGTCCAGTTGGTTCACAGGCGGGCAGGCCCCGGACGTTGACCTCGGAGTTTTCACCATTCGCTGGGTCGATTGGTGGCAGGTTGTTCTGGGGCTGGGGTTTGTTCTGGTGACCTTGTTCGCACCGAAGGGGATTGGCGGTTTGGTCGATCTGGTTCAGCGGCGCCGCACCGCCGAGGTGCCACCCCACATAGAGAAGGCAAAATCATGAATCCTCTTCTGGAAGTGTCGGGTGTCTCCGTCAGCTTTGATGGTTTTCGTGCAATCAATAACTTGTCCTTCCGGATCGGGCGGGCCGAGCTTCGTGCGATCATTGGTCCAAACGGCGCGGGCAAGACGACGTTCATGGATATCGTCACAGGGAAAACAGCGCCGGACAGCGGCAGTATAATCTGGGATGGGAGCCGACGGTCAGTCTTCGCCCGTTCCGAGGCGCGTATTGCCCGTGAAGGCATTGGGCGGAAATTTCAGAAACCAACGGTCTTTGAAGAACAGACAGTTCAGGAAAATCTACTGCTTGCACTCAAAGCGGATCGCCGCCCACTTGCCGTATTGCGGTACCGCGCATCCCGGCCGCACCTTGCCCGGATCGAAGAGCTCGCAGGTGAGGTCGGTTTGAGCAATGCACTGCAGCGTCGGGCCGGTGAGTTGAGCCACGGCCAGAAACAGTGGCTGGAGATCGGCATGTTGCTGGCCCAAGAGCCGCGTTTGCTGTTGGTGGATGAGCCCGCCGCGGGCATGACGCTGGAAGAACGGGAACAGACCACAGCAATTTTGGTTGCGGCGGCTAAAACGCGCGCGGTGGTGGTCGTGGAGCACGATATGGATTTCGTCCGAAGACTGAATTGCCGGGTCACGGTGCTGCACGAAGGCGCGGTTCTGGCTGAAGGATCGTTGGACCATGTGACAGCCGACCAAGCTGTCATTGATGTTTACCTGGGGCGCTGAGCGATGTTGAAACTTGACGATGTAACTTTGCACTATGGTCATTCTCAGGTTCTGCATGGGATCTCGATGGAGGTGCTACGCGGAGAGGTGGCCTGTGTTATGGGCACAAATGGCGTTGGCAAAACCAGTCTGATGAAGGCGATTGCCGGTCGCCATGCCCGGTCCGGCGGTATCCTTGAGTTGGATGGCCGATCTTTGGGAACTGCTTCGGCACATCAGTTGGCCAAGAATGGGATTGCCTATGTGCCGCAAGGGCGGGAGATTTTCCCGCTTCTGACAGTTCTGGAAAATCTCGAAACTGGCTTTGGATGCTTGCCAAAGACCGAACGCCACGTTCCGGATAAGATCTATGAGCTGTTCCCTGTGCTTCGCGATATGCGCCATCGACGCGGTGGGGATCTGTCGGGCGGTCAGCAACAGCAGCTCGCCATCGCCAGAGCGCTGATCACGCGACCAAAACTGCTATTGCTTGATGAGCCGACAGAGGGCATCCAGCCGAATATCATCCAGCAAATCGGTGAGGTGATCCGACATCTGAGGACCGAAGGTGAGATGGCGATTGTGCTGGTAGAGCAGTATTTTGATTTTGCCTACGAGCTGGCAGATCGGTTTGTGGTTCTTCGTCAGGGTCGTGTCACATTGGCTGGCGACCGCAACGACGTTAGCCGGGCTGATCTACTGACGGGTGTATCTGTCTGATTTTCGCGGCGCGTTAGCGTCGCGGTCGAGCCGCCTGGCCTACAGTGATGCAGGAGAGACGGTCGGCTGCAACGCATATGTTAGCGGGCTTTGCTGCTTGAAACGTCAAATCTGTCGCTTTCGGCTGCTGTCGCGGTCGAAAATAGCATTCATCACGCCTGTGACTGGCTGATCATTCATCGCGCGTCGTGGTGGATTTAGATAATCTGAAATTCGCTACATTTTATTCGAAGTGCCTGACGCGCTGTATTTGGCTAGTCTTGGCCAAATGTATGGTGATGCCGCGCCGGAGACGGCAGGGGAAAGGGAGAACGACCAAAACTGCACCTCAGGCAATGCCGCAGGGATGCATCGCAGCCGAGGGGGCGCGTGCATTTTCCTACGTTGCCTGCAGTCCGTCATCATCAATTAGAAACCTGCGCGGTTCCGTAGCGCAGGTGGATACGAACCCGCCACCTGAGCGTCAGGGTGAGACGGGGATCGACAAAAAACGACGCGCCACACTCATCAGGGAACGATCATGTCAATCAAGCCACCATTTACCGAGCTGGAGATCGAAACGGCTCCATCCGGGTTCTACGAAGGCCACAGCCTTCCTATCGCATTGATCAGTAAAATCATCATGACAACGCTGGTCCTTTGGGCCTTGGTCTGGCCCAGCAAGGCCAGCGGCATTCTGTCTTGGGTCAACAGTGAGTTGCTGAACGGGTTCAATGCCTTCTATATCATTTCGGTAGGGGCCTTTGCCTTTTTCCTGTTTGTGCTGGCAATCCTGCCTGCCACGGGGAGCAAAAAACTGGGTCCGGCGGATGCCGCGCCTGAGTTTTCCAATTTCTCTTGGTTCTCAATGATGTTCGGCGCTGGTCTGGGCGTTGGTTTGATGGTTTTTGCAACGGCTGAGCCGCTGGGCCTTTGGGGGTCGAACCCGGTTGTTCTGTCCGGTGCCGTGGCAGCCAACAGCGAAGAAGCCGTGCAATCTGCCTATCGCTACACCTTCCTGCATTACGGGTTCCATGCCTGGGCGATCTACGTGCTGACCGGTCTGTCGCTAGCCTATTACGCCTACACGCGCGATATGCCGTTGACCATTCGCTCGGCGCTGACGCCGTTGCTGGGCAAGGCCGCAAACGGGTTTGTTGGTCATCTTGTTGATGTGCTGGGTGTGGTTGCCACGATCTTGGGCGTTTCGGTCACCATTGGTTTTGGCGTCAGCCAGTTTGTCGATGGTGTTTATGCGGTCTCGGGTATGGAATGGCTGATGAATGGCGATACCGAAGCCCCGAAGCCCAGCACCGTGGGCCTTCTGTCGGCTCTCTTTGTGATCATGGGACTATCGATCCTGTCAGCCGTGTCAGGCGTTGGTCGCGGGATCAAATACCTCTCTAACCTGAACCTCGTGCTGTCGGTCATTCTGCTGCTGACCTTTGTGTTCTTCGGCTCGTTCTTCTTTGCGATGACCAAATTTGGCAGCGGGTTGGTGGACTATATCCTTCACTTTACCCAGATGTCGTTTGGCGCCTATGGCCCGCAATCAGCAGAGGCCTTTGCTGCGGCGCTGCCCGATGCGGCGCAGGCTTTGCCTGCGGAAGATCTGAGCACGGTCTACGGTTCGGCAACATCGCCGTGGGGATCGTTGGGCGGCTTCACCGAAGGGTTGCCAGCCTCTGCCGCAGCACTGGATGCAGACGCTGTCTATGCTGCCGGTGAACCCGGTCGCCAGTTCGGTTGGCAGGCCGGTTGGACGACATTCTACTGGGCCTGGTGGATTGCGTTCTCACCCTTTGTGGGCCTGTTTCTGGCGCGCATTTCCAAGGGCCGCACCGTGCGTGAGTTCATCCTGGGCTGTGTAATCGCGCCTGCGATCGTTTGCTTCCTGTGGATGACCATTCTGGGCGGCACTGCGATTGATCTGGAACTGAACGGCTCCGCCGCAGGGTCAATCATCGGAGCCACCAACACGGCGAAGCTCTTTGCAACGCTGGAGCAGATGATTTCCGGTGGCTTCCTGTCGGCCATCACCGTGATGTGCGTTGTGCTGATTATGACCTTCCTGGTGACGTCGGCGGACTCGGGGATTTTGGTGATGAACACCATTATGTCCGGCGGCGAGCAGGAAACCGGCATCAAGCACCGTATTATCTGGGGGCTGATCCTGACCTCCGTGATCGGCGCACTGATCATCGCGGGCAACAGCGGCACGGCGTCCAACCCCTTTGGGGCCCTGCAGAATGCGATGATTATCGGCGCGTTGCCGTTCACCATTGTCATGGTTTTCATGATGATCTCGCTGGCGAAAGCGCTGTACCGCGACAGCTTGCGTGCCAAAGCAGACTGATCACGGTTCAGTTTCTGATCTGAGAGCAAAGGTCGCGCCTCGGCGCGGCCTTTGTCGTTTCTGAGTGATGAGGCCGGAAACCTATGAGTGATGCTCATAGGTGGTGGCGGTAATCTCATTGGTAAGACTGGCGAATTTGGGTGATAAAGCCATTGAACTGTCAGGGGTAAGGCCATGGATCGCGCCGAGATCGTACATCAAAATTTCCTTGAGCGCGTGCGGACAGGGGCCCTGCCACCGGGCGCCGCACCAGAGGGAGCTCTGACGCCCAGTGAAGCGGTGGCGATCTATCGCGCGCAGGTACTGAGCCGGGCGCTGGATCGGACCAGCCGGGCGATGCAGAAGGCCGGGCAGGGGTTCTATACCATCGGATCGTCAGGGCATGAGGGGATGGCTGCGGTGGCGCGGGCGCTGCGGCCCGATGACATGGCCTTTCTGCACTATCGCGATGCGGCGTTTCAGATTGCCCGCGCAGGCCAAGTACTGGGGCAGAGTATTGCCTGGGACATGTTGCTGTCCTTCGCCTGCTCCGCTGAGGATCCCACATCTGGCGGGCGGCATAAGGTGCTGGGTTCCAAGGCGCTGATGATTCCGCCGCAGACCTCCACCATCGCCAGCCACCTGCCAAAGGCGGTCGGCGCGGCCTACTCCATCGGCGCGGCGCGGCGTCATGATCCGGAACATCGGGTTCTGGCCGAAGATGGGCTGGTGATGTGTTCCTTTGGCGACGCCTCTGCCAATCATTCAACGGCGCAGGGGGCCATCAATACGGCGTGCTGGACCTCCGTGCAGTCGACACCCCTGCCGCTGCTGTTCGTCTGTGAGGACAACGGGATCGGCATTTCGGTCAAGACACCGAAGGGCTGGATCGAGGCGTCGATGTCTCACCGTCCGGGGATGCGCTATTTTCAGGCTGATGGGCTGAATATGCATGATGCCTACGCAACCGCACAGGCGGCAGCAGACTATGTGCGACTGCGGCGCAAGCCTGCGTTCCTGCACCTGCGCACGGTCCGGCTCTATGGTCACGCGGGGGCCGATGTGCCGACAACCTATCTGAGCAAGGCGGAGGTTGAAGCGGATGAGGCCAATGATCCGCTGCTGCATTCGGTACGTCTCTTGTCAGAAACAGGCGCGTTGTCCTGCGAGGCCGCGTTGGAGATTTATACCGAGACCTGTGAACGGGTGGAGCGGATCCGAACGGAGGCTGTCACCCGTCCCCATCTGAAAACAGCGGATGAGGTGACCGCGAGCCTGGTTCCGCCCGCCCGGATGTGCCAACCGACCAACGGACCAAGTGCTGAGGCCAGGGCAGAGACGTTGGGGGGCGACCTGCGCGCGCAGGCAGATCCACAGCCAATGAGCCGTTTGATCAACTGGGCGCTCACAGATCTGATGCTGGCGCACGGCGAACTGGTCGTGATGGGTGAGGACGTAGGCCGCAAAGGGGGAGTCTATGGTGTTACCCAGAAACTGCAGCAACGGTTTGGTCAGGATCGGGTGATCGATACGCTGCTGGATGAGCAGTCGATCCTTGGGCTGGCCATCGGCATGGGGCACAACGGATTCGTGCCGATCCCAGAGATCCAGTTCTTGGCGTATCTGCATAATGCGGAAGATCAGATCCGCGGCGAGGCGGCGACATTGCCGTTTTTCTCCAATGGCCAGTTCAGCAACCCAATGGTGCTGCGTATTGCAGGGCTTGGGTATCAAAAAGGGTTCGGCGGCCATTTCCACAATGACAACTCGCTGGCTGTGCTGCGCGATATTCCGGGCATTGTGATTGCCTGCCCCTCAGATGGGGCAGAAGCAGCGATGATGCTGCGCGAGGCTGTACGGCTTGCGCGGGAGGAGCAACGGGTCGTGGTCTTCGTCGAGCCTATCGCGCTTTATCCGATGCGGGATCTGCACGCGCCCAAGGATGGCGGCTGGATGCGTCACTACCCAAGGCCGGATCAGCGGATCGCACTGGGAGAGGTCGGTGTGCATGGGGGTGGAACCGATCTCGCAATCGTCACCTACGGCAACGGTCGCTATCTGGCGACGCAGGCACAGGCGGATCTCGCAGCCAAGGGGATTGCCGCCCGTGTCGTTGATCTGCGCTGGCTTGCGCCCCTGCCAAAGGAGGCGCTGCTGGCTGCAGCCGCCGACTGCGATAATATCCTGATCGTGGATGAATGCCGCACCACTGGCAGTCAGTCCGAGGCGCTGATGGCACTGTTTTATGAGGCGGAGGGCAGCCCGATGGCCCGTGTTGTGGCAGAGGATTGTTTCATCCCAACGGGACCGGCCTATGCGGCGACCTTGCCCTCGAAGGAGAGTATTGTGGCTGCTGCCCTTCGCTTGACGGGAGCCGCAACATGACCCGGACCGCCGTTTTGATCTGCCCTGGACGAGGCACCTATAACAAGGCGGAGCTGGGCTACCTGTCCCGCTACCACAGTAAGAAGCAGGCTCTAATTAGCGCATTTGATGCTATGCGAGACGCAACAGGACAGGAGAGCGTCTCGGCTCTGGACGCTGCCGATCGCTATTCAGTGTCAAAATACACGCGTGGTGACGTGGCTTCGCCGCTGATTTATGCTAGTGCCATCGCAGATGCGCAGTCCCTTGCAGAGGACATCGATATCGTCGCGGTCACCGGCAATTCCATGGGCTGGTATATCGCGCTGGCGGCGGCGGGGGCACTCAGCCCACAGGCGGGGTTTGAGGTGGTGAACACCATGGGTCAGCTGATGCAGCAGCACCTGATTGGTGGGCAGCTGGTCTATCCCTGTCAGTGTGAAGATTGGCAGCTGGATCGTCGCCGCAAGGCGGAGCTGTTGCAGTTGGTCAGTGACATCGCCATGCGACCTGGTCACCAGCTGTCGCTGTCAATCGATCTGGGTGGTATGTTGGTTCTGGCCGGGAATGCCAAGGGGCTAGATGCGTTCGAACGGGCCGTGCCCCCACTCCAAGATCGTTTTCCCATGCGACTGGCCAATCATGCGGCATTCCACACAGAGCTGCAGGCGCGAGTAGCTGCCGCCGGTCGGGCGCGGCTGTCACAATCGCTATTTGGTCCCGCCAAGAAGCCGCTGGTTGACGGGCGCGGGCAGATTTGGTGGCCGGGCGCGGATACTGTGGAAAGCCTTTGGCGTTATACGCTGAACACGCAGGTGGTCGAACCCTATGACTTCACCCGCGCCGTGCAGGTGGCGGCGCAGGAGTTTGCGCCGGATCTGTTCATCATCGCCGGTCCGGGTACCACATTGGGCGGAGCGGTGGCGCAGTCTTTGGCACAGATCAACTGGCAGGGGCTGGACGGGAAGGCGGCGTTCAAGACGCGACAGGCGCAGGACCCGGTGGTTGTTGCCATGGGCGATCCGGCGCAACGGGCGCTGGTCAGCTGCTAGCACGCTGGCCTGGGTCGATGGCCATGGACACGGCGAAAGCCTCTACGGGGCGTGAGACGTTGTGCAGTGACACAGACCCCAGCGGCGTGGCTTGTTCCGGTGTCTCGAGCAAGTCTCGGCTGACCACAATGGTATGGCCACAGGATTTGCCATAGTCGCCGAGCCGTGCCGCGATATTTGCGGCCTGTCCGATGACGGTGAAGTCCAGCCGCTCACGCGATCCGACGTTGCCATAGGTGACGCCGCCATAGGCCAGACCGATGGAGCATTCGCTGCGCCTCTGGCCGGGATCGTCGCCCATGGCGTCCAGCGCGGCGACGATGGCGCGCGCTGACTGCAGCGCCTGAGCGCGGGCCTCGGCCGGGCTGTCACCCGCCGGGAACACGGCCAGAACAGCGTCTCCGATGAATTTCAGCACCTCGCCCCCATGATCGTGCACGGTGGTCGATGCAGTCTCAAAGAAACTGTTCAGTAGCTCGATATATTCGGTGCGGCCCAGCTCTTCTTCCAGACGGGTCGAACCGCGCAGATCGCAGAACATGATAGCCGCATCAATATCGTCGCCATCGCCGCGCCGGATTTCCCCGCCCAGAACCCGCGCGCCGGTGCGTTTGCCGACATAGGTCTCCAGCAAGGATTGGGCGTTTTCGCGTTGCATGAACACTTCGTAGTAGCGCGCGATCACTGCGGAGCATTCAAATATCAGCCCCAAGTTCTCAGTCGTGAAACCTTTGGGGTGGTGGCTGGCAACAGTCAGCACATTGATGCGCCCATCCGAAAACGGCAGCGGCATGGCCACATAGTCCGTCGCGCCCTCCTCCCGCAGATCGGTCAGGATGGGAAACGCGTCGCTGGGCTGTTCCAGATCCAGACGTTGACGAATACCGCCTAACCCATTCGAGACGTGGCGCAGGGGGCTGTTCTGGAAGGCCGGGTGGTCGTGGATTTCATAGCTTGGCGCATAGGTGGTCACCTTGCCTGATGCGCGGCTCCAGATGAAGTTCTTGCCCGCGATCATTGGATGCAAAGACCAGGCCATCACCGAAAGGCGAGATAGATGAACGCCTTGCTCCACCAGTTTTTCGGAAAGGCGCTGGGTAAACTCCTCCGGTGTCGGCAGATAGGCCGCCTCACGCAGCAGCCAGTCGATCAGGGGGCCGGAGATGCTCCCATATTCAGGAACATCCAGTTGATTTTTGCCAAGGTCAATCTCGACGTTGGCGTCCGGCATGAAACTGACATGACCCGCAATGCCAGATGCCTCGGGCAGGGCATCGTCGTAGGACCAAGCGGCATTTCCGATGCAATCCTTTTCAAGTTGAAGATCTTGATACCCGGCTGTGCCCTTGAACGGGCAGAAGGTCTGGTGACCGTTGGCCGCAGACAGGCAGGAGTGGATATCATCGCGGGGGAAATAGATCGCGGCAGGCTGGCGGGTTTCATACATCACCTTGGCGCGGGTGCTTTGCGCGATGATTTTCCCACCGAGGCGCGCGGTAACCGGCCCGCGCAGCTCTTCAATCAGGATGCCATAGGGCTGCGGAGCGGTATTTGCGCGCATATTCATAAGCGTCGTTCCCTGCTGATTGGCCAGCATGGGGGCCATGCGACCTGCCCTCTATTATGTGGTGATTGATGCTAGGAATGCCAGAGCGGCACGGGGAATTGATCGGCTTGACCTTGGGGCTGTTTCCACACCGGCTGCCAATTGGTCACCGACTGCATGGGTGCCCACTGCAGTCGGTCAGACCATGCGGATCACATCCTTGCTGATCGACAGAACATAGCCCCGTTTGGCGATATTCTTGACCAGAAGCTCACTCACCATCTGATTGCCCAATGTATCGCGCAGGCGTTTGATCCGGGTGGCGCCCGCGGCCTCTTCGCAATCGATGGACGGGCGGCCAGAGATCATCGCCTCAATCTCCGCACCGGAAAGCACATCGTCATCCAAACGTGCCTCTGCCAGAACCGCGAGGGTCTCCATCGCGGCGGCTGTCAGTTTGAAGCCCATTGTATTCAGATAGACGGTATTTTCCTCGCGGCTGATCAGCAGTTCGGTCACCTGAATGCCCGCGCGTTCAATCTGCACCATGCGCCGGTTCAGCATGACCAGCATGGCCAGCACCACCAGCGCGGCGACCATCATCATGGTGGCAAAGACCAGCAGGACAAAAATAACCATGCGATAGCTGGTCAGCGTATCGGCAAAGGCGGTGCCGGATTGGGCGAGGATTTCCAGCAGTTTGATTTCGGCCTGAGTGGTGAGGTCATTCTCGACAAAGACACGCTCCACCCGGGCGTTGAAGGCATTGGCATCCGGCAGCGTCAGCAGGAGCACGGTGCCGGCAATGACCAGGAGGGCAACAATGGCAGCAATCCCCAATGCGATGACGCGGCTGCCTGCCGCGCGCACCTCAGAAACGGAGAAAATAGGGTCCGGCATCTGCTTTCCTTTGTTCCAGCCCGTCGGGACCAAAAATGGACAGAACATTGAGCAAGGTCCAGCCTGCCGCTGATAACCTTCCGGAGATCTCCGCCTTGGCCGCTGGTTTGCTACAGGCCCCACCGATCTGGATCACACCATAGTGCAGCCGTAGGGGCGCGTCCTGTTTGGCCTTGTAGTCGGCGTAGCATTCGGCGGCTGTCGCCGCAGGTGCATCGCTGAGTATACCGGCAGCAAGACCGGCAATCAGGGTCGTGGAGATAAGCAACTGTTTCATGCCCTCACCCTGCGCATTTGTTGCGGGATATTCAATAACCACAGGTGATTGCGCGCAGTGATATTCGATAACAGGGCCGCGTTATTGCCTGTCCGAGGGGGCTGACCCCAGGCTGACTGCATCGGTCATCTGACCTCATGTTTTCAGACTTCAAGGAAGGACATCCCATGTTTCGCAGCACCCGCTCTAGCGCTGATATCAAACCGCATCGCAAGTTCATCACGCTGATCGTTGCCGCCGCGGTTGCGGTGACCGGTTTTTCCGCAGCGCCTGCACGGGCGGATGAAGATGTCGCCAAGGTCCTGGCGGGTCTGGCGGTTCTTGGCATTATCGGTGCAATTGTTAAAAACAACCGGGACGATGACCATCAGCAGGTAACCCGACCGCATCGCCCCCATCGTCCCAAACCGCTGCCGCCGCGAGTGGCGCGCTATGACCTGCCAGCGCAATGCGTGCGGTATTTCCCGCGCTACAGCCAGAGCCGCACCCTGATGGGCCGGGGCTGCCTGCGCAAACAGTACGGTTTTGAACACAAGCTGCCCCGTGCCTGCCAGGTGACCTTCTGGAACGGCAAACGCAATCGCGTTGGTTACCGCCCCGATTGCCTGAAGAACCGGGGCTATCGCATCACTCGTCGCTGACGCGCGACCACAGGTTCGAGCAGACTTAGGGGGCTTCGGCCCCCTCTTTTTGTGCTCATCTGATGGCTGGGCTTGAAACTCAGCGCAAAACCCGGTCAGACCAAAGGATGGAGTATCCCGATTATAGTTTGGAAGCGGCAGCGCGTGCGCGTGGCCAGATGCGCATTGCAGGCGTGGATGAGGTAGGGCGTGGCCCGCTGGCAGGGCCGGTGACGGCAGCGGCGGTGATCCTGGACCCTGAGAATATCCCCGAGGGGCTGAACGACTCCAAAAAGCTGAGCGCCAAACGGCGCGAGGCGGTGGAGGCGTCTATCTTTGCACAGGCTGAGGTGTCGATTGCCCATGCCTCTGTCGAAGAGATTGATTCTTTGAACATTTTACGTGCGTCGCATCTGGCGATGGAACGCGCGGTTGCGGCACTGGATCCGGCGCCGGACTATCTGCTGATCGACGGCAACCTGATCCCCAAAGGTCTGCTGCAAGCGTCAGAGTTTGTCATCAAGGGGGACGCCAAATCAGTCTCCATCGCGGCCGCCTCCATCGTGGCGAAACAGGCGCGTGACCGGATCATGGTGGATTTGGCGCAACAGTTCCCCGGCTATGGCTGGGAGAAAAACGCAGGCTACCCTTCCAAACAGCATCGCGAGGCGCTGGTTAGCCTAGGGGTGACCCCACATCATCGGCGTTCCTTTAAGCCTGTCCACAATATCTTGTATCAAGAGTGAACCACATCGCGTTGTTCTAAAAAACAAATTGACCTCGAATCCACGATGACTCATCCTGTGGACAACCAAAATGAGCGCAAAAATGCGCCGTGGTTATCGAGGCAGAGCAAATGAACAAAACACTTACACGGGGCGCCGAGGCGCTCCCGCTAAACGCGATCCTTGACGGTGACTGCATCGAAGTGATGTCCGGTCTACCGTCAAACTCGGTTGATCTGATTTTTGCAGATCCGCCCTATAACCTTCAGCTGAAGGGGCAATTGCACCGCCCCGACAACAGCAAGGTGGACGCGGTTGACGATCACTGGGACCAGTTTTCCAGCTTTGGCGTCTACGACAAATTCACCCGCGACTGGCTGAAACAGGCCCGCCGCATCCTGAAGCCCAACGGCTCCATCTGGGTGATTGGATCCTACCACAATATCTTCCGGGTCGGCACAGCCGTGCAGGACGAAGGGTTCTGGATCCTCAACGATGTGATCTGGCGCAAGTCGAACCCGATGCCGAATTTCCGTGGCAAGCGGTACACCAACGCGCATGAGACGATGATCTGGGCGTCGAAGTCTGAAGGCGCAAAATACACCTTCAACTATGAGGCGCTGAAGGCGCTGAACGAAGGTTTGCAGATGCGGTCCGACTGGGTGATGCCGATCTGCACAGGCCATGAGCGCCTAAAAGATGACGCCGGCAACAAGGCGCATCCGACGCAAAAGCCCGAGGCGCTGCTGCACCGTATCCTCGTTGGGTCGACCAATCCCGGTGATGTGGTGCTGGATCCCTTCTTCGGCACGGGCACCACGGGTGCCGTGGCCAAGATGCTGGGCCGTGAGTTTATCGGGATCGAGCGCGAAGCCGCCTATCGTGAGGTCGCGGAGAAACGCATCAAAGCGGTGCGCAAATTCGACCGCGAGGCGCTGCAGGTGTCCGCCAGCAAACGCGCCGAGCCGCGTGTGCCCTTCGGGCAGCTGGTTGAGCGCGGTATGCTGCGTCCGGGTGATGAGCTTTATTCGATGAACCAGCGCCACAAGGCGAAGGTGCGCGCGGATGGCACATTGATTGGCGACAATATCAAGGGATCGATCCATCAGGTCGGGGCACATCTGGAGAATGCACCGTCCTGCAACGGCTGGACCTATTGGTGTTTCAAGCGGGATGGAAAGACCGTGCCCATCGATGTTTTGCGCCAACAGATTCGGGCAGAACTTCAGAACTGATCCCACCCTTTTCACAACCTGTGTGAAACCGCAGGCGCTGTCGCGTTGTCGACGGCGCCAACCTTGCCCCGCCAACCCGGCGGGGTCTTTTCGTTTATAACGGTGCTTCATGGGGTGCATCTGGCGGCAGCTGCCGCTATTTTGGCGTAAGACTGGCGCCAATAGATGGACAGACGTCATGGCCATAACTGCCTCCGCTCCCGCTCCGGCATTGGACAGCGATGAAGCGATTTTCACGCAAGAGAGCCCCTATGCGCTGGACGCGCTAACCGAGCACAAGCGCAATGGGCTGGAGCTGGCGGTGCGAGCGCGCTGGATTGCGATGGCAGTCACAGCGGTGTTTCTGGTTTACGTCAATCCCGAATGGGATGTTCTGTATTACCATTTCATCCTGGCGTTGCTGTGCTTAAACGGCTGGCTGATCCGCCGAGTGGGTCGGGTGGGCCAATCGCGGCTGGAGATGCTGCTGATCTTTGCCGATCTGGCGATCATGACCGTTGGCATGGTCATTCCGAACCCGTTCAGCAGTGAGGATCTGCCACTGGCGATCCAGTATCGCTACGGCAATTTCATCTACTTTTTCATCATTCTGGCGGCCGGAACTCTTGCGTATTCCTGGCGCACGGTGATTGCCATCGGCAGCTGGACGGTGCTGATCTGGCTGTCAGCGGCCTTTACCGCCTGGTGGTTTGCCCCGTCTCAGCCGGGGATGAGTGCGGCGCTTCTGGCAGCGGTTGAAGGCAACCAGACGCTGGCTTCGTTCGTGGATCCAAATGACTTTGCTTTGCACCAGCGATTGCAGGAGGCGATCGTGTTCTTTCTGGTCGCTGTCACATTGGCGGTGTCTTCAAGACGGTTTTATCAGCTGATCCAGAATAATGCGGTGCTGGAGCGCGAGCGCGCCAATCTTTCGCGGTATTTTTCACCCAATGTCGTGCAGCAGCTCTCAACGAACGACGAGCCGCTGAAGCAGACCCGGCGGCAGGATGTGGCAATACTGTTCATTGATATCATCGGGTTTACCCGGCTCGCGGCGGATCGCGATGCCTATCAGGTGATTGATCTGTTGCGGGATTTTCACAGCCGGATGGAACGGGAGGTTTTCCGTCACGAAGGAACGCTGGACAAATACCTTGGCGATGGTCTGATGGCGACCTTTGGCACGCCTTTGGCGGGACCAAAGGATGCAACCAATGCGTTGACCTGTGCACGGGCTATGCTGAAGTCACTGGCTGATTGGAATGCAGAGCGCCGTCGGTATGGTGAGTCTGAGATCCGCGTCGGTATCGGAGTACATTTCGGTGAAACCGTTATTGGTAACATCGGTGCGAACCGGTTGGAGTATGCGGTGATCGGCAATGCTGTGAATATTGCTGCCCGGCTGGAGGAGCGTACACGTGAACTGGAGGCCCAGCTTGTGATCAGTGAGGCGCTGCGTCAGCAGGTGCAGGCCGAGGGTGGTCCAGCCAACCTGGAGAAAGCTGGCTTTGCCCGGTACCCTGCGTCTGAGCTGCGTGGATTAACACGATCAATGACACTCTGGGCGCTGCCGCGCTAGCAGGCGGTGGCACCCGAGGTGGGTTCTGGTCGCTGATCCGCCGGTAAAGCCTTGTTGTAGGCGCTCCATTCGGTGATCTCAGGGTAATACATCTGCCGCCATCGCCGCACCCGCGGGTTCATTATCCGGCGCCAGAGCGGTGGAAACATCGCGGCGACGGTCATCACCGGATAGCCATAGGGCAGCTGTGGTGCGTCGGCCATGGTGTGGTTCTGGAGCAGGGGAAAGCGCCGATCCGGTTTGTAGTGATGGTCAGAATGGCGTTGCAAGTTGATCAACAACCAGTTCGAGGCCTTATGTGCGGCGTTCCAGGAGTGCCGTGGCATCACGTGTTCGAATTTGCCATTGCCCAGATATTTGCGGGTCAGCCCGTAGTGTTCGACGTAGTTCACCAGCTCCAGCTGCCAGATCGCAACACCTGCTTGCACCAGAAACAGCAACAGCCCTGTGAACCCACCCAGCAAAACCGCGACCAACAGCATAAGCCCTTGTAGCGTCCAGTAGCGAAAGAAGGGATTGCGTCGATCGGTCCAGGGCAAATCGCGGCGCGCCAGCTGGGCGCTCTCGGCGCGAAAGGCGGATTGCCAGCACTGCCGCAGCACTCGCGGATAGAACCGGTGGAACCCTTCGTTGTAGCGAGCTGTCACCGGGTCGCGGGGTGTGCCGACATGGCGGTGATGGACGAGCAGATGTTCGGATCTGAAATGCGAGTAGAGCACCATGGCCAGCAGGATATCCGCCAGCCAGCGTTCCAGCTTGCTCTTTTGGTGCATCAATTCATGGCTGTAGTTGATCCCGACAGTGCCGCTCAGGACGCCAACGCCGAAGAACACGCCAAACTTCTCAAGACCTGACAGATGTTCGGCCTGAGGCACATAGATGAGCATGGTTATGAGCAACATGGCCTGCACAGGGACCCAGGCCATGGTCAGGGCGGAGTACCAGCGAAGGTCGTCCTCGGGTGTGAGCGGGTCGGCGTTCTCCAGGTTGAGACCAAACACCCCGTCAAGCGCGGCAAAGAGATACCAAGTGGCCAAGGGGGGCAACAAAATGGCCCAACCGCCATAGACGGCGGCCAGCACCACAAGGGGAACCAGCAGAAAAGACAGCCAGAACGGTAGAGCTGCCTGCCAGCTGCGCAGTGTTTCGGGGGTGGTCATCATGGCGCAAATCCAGTGATGTCGAAGATGTTTGTGCCGACTATGCCTGTGGTCCGGAAAAAAGAGAAGGGATCAGCGTCCCTTCCATAAATCAAAGGCCTTGCGCATGACCGTTGGCAGATCCGTCGGTTTGAAGTCATGTCGCGCGATCACGCGCTGATGGTCCTCAGCTGCGAAATCCGCAGGCAGCTCTGCCAGCATGACGCGCAGGATAAGGTGAAAATGCGTGAAGGTGTGACGCACCTCAGCGTTTAGAAGTTGCCAATCGGCCTCAAACGGCGGTGCGGGGGCCGGGCTGTCAGGGCTGTCGGTCCAGTCGCTGCCGGGCCAACCCAGCATGCCGCCCAGAAGCCCCTTGTCCGGGCGCTGTTCCAGCAGCCAGCCTCCCGCAGCGCTGCGGGCCAGATAGACAATGCCGAGCCGGGTTGGCTTGGGCTTCTTTGGGGTTTTCTTGGGCAGCTCCGTTGCAGTTCCCGCCGCGCGGGCCGCGCAGGGGGCGCGCCAGGGGCAGATGCCGCAGGCCGGGTTGCGCGGCGTGCAGATCGTGGCGCCAAGATCCATCACGGCCTGCGCATGATCGCCGGGTCGCTCTGCCGGGGTCAGGGCGGCTGCTTTCTCCTTGAGCTGCGGTTTGGCGGTTGGCAGGGGAACATGGACATCATAGAGCCGCGCCATCACCCGTTCGACATTACCGTCCAAGACGGTTTCCTGCCGGTCAAAGGCGATGGCGGAGATCGCCGCCGCTGTATAAGGACCAATGCCCGGCAGGGCGATCAGCCCGTCGTAGGTGTCGGGAAAGGTGCCGCCATAGTCCTGCGCAACCACTCGGGCACATTTCAAGAGATTGCGCGCCCGCGCGTAATATCCAAGCCCGGCCCATTCGCCCATCACATCCGCATCCGGCGCGGCTGCCAGATCTGCGACTGTGGGCCAGCGGCTGGTGAAACGGTGAAAATAATCCTTCACCGCAGCCACGGTTGTTTGTTGCAGCATCACCTCGCTTAGCCAGATCCGATAGGGATCCGGCCAGACCCCAGCTGCACGGTCCGCCGGGCTGATCCGCCAGGGCAGGGTGCGGGCGTGCTGGTCGTACCATTCCAGCAATGTGCTGCTTTGTGGTTGGCTCTGGCTGTCGAGGTCACGCATTCTTTATCCTTTGTGGCCCGGTTTCGCTGGTTCTCGCATGGCAGCCCTTTACAATAGGGCGAGCAGTCTAGCAAAACCACGGGCATGGCAGTGCAACGGACAAAATCTCGCGGGTTCAAACGGACATCGCAGCTTCTGAATGATCAGATTCGCAAGGCCGGTGAAAGCCGGGGTTTTGCTGTGTCGCGTCTGCTGACCCATTGGGAAGAAATTGCAGGGCCTGACATTTCCGCCATCGCACGGCCCGTCAACGTCCACTATGGGCGTGGCGGTTTTGGTGCGACATTGACGTTGCTGACCACCGGTGCCCATGCCCCGATGCTGGAGATGCAAAAGGAACCTCTGCGCAGCAAGGTCAATGCGGTCTATGGCTACAACGCCATTTCCAAGGTCCGCATCACCCAGACCGCGCCCACCGGTTTTGCCGAGGGGCAGGTCTCCTTCAAATACGCCCCGAAGGTTCGCAAACCGCAGGCGCCTGATCCGCAGGATGTTGCGGCAGCAGCTGAGGCAGCGACTGGGGTCGAAAGCGATGATTTGCGCGCAGCCCTGGAACGGCTTGGGCGCAATGTGCTGACAAAACAGAAAACTCTCAGAAAGGGGTACGAATGACCCGTTTGATGTCCGGCATCTTTGCCTCCGTCGCAGTTGCGGCGGGCGTCTATGGCTATGCCGCATTGCAGGGCGGCACGTCTTTGCCCAGCAATCCGCTGATCGGAGCGGCCTACGCTCAAGAGGCCGAGGTGGACACCTCCACCATCGTGGAAATGGTCCAGGGGGCTGAAGATGCGCCAGTGACGCTGATCGAATACGCGTCTTACACCTGCCCGCATTGTGCGAATTTTCATCAGGGCGCCTATAAGCAGCTGAAGCAGGACTATATCGATACCGGGAAGGTGAAATTCATCTACCGCGAGGTCTATTTCGATCGTTATGGTCTGTGGGCTTCGATGATTGCGCGCTGCGGTGGGCCAGAAAAATTCTTTGGGATCAGCGATTTGATCTATAAGGGGCAATCCGACTGGGCCCGTGCCGGTGGCGCGACCGAGATTGTCGATGCGCTGCGCAAGATCGGGCGGCTTGCCGGGTTGGAGGAAGAGCAGCTTGAAGCCTGTTTGCAGGACGGTACCAAGGCACAGACCCTTGTGAGCTGGTATCAGGAAAATGCGACTGAGCATGGGATCGAATCCACGCCCTCTTTCATTCTGAACGGAAAAAAGATCGAAAATCAGTCGTATGACGCGTTCAAGACACTGATCGACGCCGAACTGGACGGCTAACCGCCGTCGCGCTGAGCAAGTGAGAATTAGAAACCCGCCCGGTCTCCGTGGCGGGTTTTTTCGTTGTGCTGTCTGCAGATGTGGCTACGGCGGCGGTGGCGCAATCTCGCGAAGTCGCGCCAAGAGCGCCTCATCATTGCTGATCTGCAGACGTACCGGCAGGGTGATCACCTTATTGCGGAAACTCTCTGGCAGGCGGACGGCGTCCTTCTCGGTGGTAACCATTTGCGCGCCAATCAGCTTGGCCTCTGTTTCCAGTCGGGTCATCAGCGCAGTGGAAAGCGGCTGGTGGTCGTCCAGGGCTTCGCTACGGCGCAGATCGGCGCCAAGCTCGCGCAGCGTGTCGAAAAATTTCTGTGGATGACCAATGCCGGCAAAGGCCAAAACAGGCGTTCCGCCCCAAGGCATGCCGGTTTTGAGCGGCTCAAGCACACCGGTGTAATGTGGGCAAGCCGTCAGTGCGTTCCGCCATGCTGCCTGGAACCGGGCCTGCGCCTCGGGTTGCCCCAGTGACAAAACCAGATCAGCACGGGCCAGCCCCGTTGTGACCGGTTCGCGCAGGGGGCCGGCGGGCAGGCAATGCCCATTGCCGAACCCACGATCAGCATCGACCACAACAACTGAGAGATCCTTGTGCACCGCCGGGTTCTGAAAACCATCGTCCAAGACGATGACCGTCGCCCCTGCAGCCGCCGCAGCCTTTGCTCCGGCGGCGCGATCCTCTGCTTTCCAGACCTCACCAAAGGCGGCCAGCAACAGCGGTTCGTCGCCAACCTGGCTGGCGCGATGGCTTCCGGGATCCACCTGCACCGGCCCCTCAAGCGTGCCACCATAGCCGCGCGTCACCACATGCGGTTCGTGCCCCATGTCACGCAAGCGTTCCAGAAACCAGATAACTGTCGGTGTTTTGCCGGTGCCGCCAGCATTTATATTCCCGACGCAGATCACCGGCACGCCCACAGTTCGCGGGGTGCCGTCAGTCAGCCGTTTTGCGGTAGCACGGGCATAGATATGGCCCAGTGGGGACAGCAGGGTTTTGCGAATATCGAATTGTCCGGCTGGTTTGTGCCAGAAATCAGGGGCTTTCATATCTGTCCTCTCGCTTGTCCAGAAGCTCCTGGACGCGATCCATCAGGTGGTCTGTCATGCTGGCGCCTTCGGTGACGACCTGCCAGCCAGCCAGTGCCATCTCGGCAGCGCGATCTGGTGCTGACAGGCTCAGCACGCCCTGCGCCAGATCCTCGGCGTTATCGACCTTCTGCGCGGCGCCGACCTCCGTCAGGCGCTTGTAGAGGGGGCCATAGGTTCCCAAACCCGACCCGTGCAGGACAGCGGAACCAAGTGCCGCCGCGTCCAATGGGTTCTGCCCATTCGCGCGCGATGGCAGGCTGCCTGCGAGCAGGCAGAGCGGGGATAACCGGTACCACAGGCCACTGTCCTCGGCAGAGCTGAGCAGCACCTGCGTGTATTCATCAGGCTCTTCGCCGCTGTCCCAATCGGCCAACTGCAGGCCGCTATTGATGATAGCATCGCGCGCTGCAGCCAAATCTTGCTCATCGCGCATGGTGACGACCAGCAACAGGCGGTGCAACAGGCGCAACACACTGCGGTGCGCATCCAGGATTGTGGGTAAATCCTCAAGCTCGGTCTGTGATGAAAACCAGACGGGGCGGCTGCCCAATGTGGCTTGCATATGGGTGAGTTCATCACTGTTGCAGCCGGGGGGCGTGGTCGACAATCGCAAGGGATCCGTGCGTTGGATCCGGTCTGCTGCGAGGCCAAGGCGCAGCAGCTGTGCCCGTGCCTCATCCGAAGGGGTCATGATTTCGGTGAAGCGTTCAAACAGCCTGCGCCGTTGATCCGGCAACCAGCGGCTGGTGCGGTCGGGCAGTTCGCTGGCATCAATATCGACCAGCAGACTGTCCAGGTTGCGTTCGCTCATCTGGCGCATAAGACCGCGGCGGAGATCCCCGCCCGACCAGATCATCAGGTCGGGCCGCCAGTGATCCAGAAACATCCGCACCTCTGCCGGGCTGTCATCTGGCGGTGGCCCCGCAGCCAGATCGTAGCCGTCAACCGGCGGGCGGTTGGTGATGCTGCGGCTCCATGTCACCAGCACCGAAAGATCGGGGCGCAGGGATTTCATCCGGTTGCTCAGATCGCCAAGCGCCAGATACCGCTCTGCTGAAGAGGCATGGACCCATAGCACCTCACCCACCGGTCGGGCGGGCCAGCGGAGACTGCGTTCGGATGCGGCTGAAAGTCTCGACATGGCTAGAGGGGTCCTGCTGCGGGGCACATGTCAAAGCGGATGAAGGCCGGGGCTCTGCGGGTCGAGCGCGGCGATCAGCTGGTCATGCAGGCGCGGCGGCGCGGCGACGACACCGTTCAGTGTCGGGTGCGGGTTATTATATCGCAAATCCCCGCCGAAGCGATCACTGCAATATCCGCCTGCCTCACGCAGGATCAGATCGCCGGCGGCGATATCCCATTCCCAGCTGGGGCGGAGGGTGAGCATCGCGTCGTAACCTGCATCTGCAACCCGTGCCATACGGTAGGCCAGCGAGGGTCGGTGGCTGCGATTGAAGCCTGGCACCTGACCATTCTGCCAGTGTTTGGGGTCCTGCACAGGCCGTGCAGCCAGCACGTTCGCCATGTTGAGGTCAGCTTGCGCAGACACCCGGATTTCTGCACCATTGCAGGTCGCGCCCTCTCCACGCGCCGCACAATACATCAGATCACGCTGGGGCAGGTAGATGACCGCTGCGGTGACGTCGCCCTCTTCGGCGATTGCCAGCGAATGGGCCCAGGTGCGCGACCCTTGGGCAAAGCTGCGGGTGCCGTCGATCGGGTCAATAATGAACAGCCTGTCACGATCAAGGCGCGTTGCGGTGTCTTCGCTTTCCTCGGACAGCCAGCCATAGTCGGGTCGCGCCTTTTGCAGCACGTCGGATAGCATCTCGTTGACGGCAAGGTCAGCCTCGGTCACCGGTCCAGCACCGCCGGGTTTCTCCCATTTCTGCGCCTCTGGACCGCTGTAGCGGCAGGCGATGTCGCCTGCCTGCTCGGCCGCGCGAATTAGCAGGGAGAGGTCAGTTTCCGGCAAGGATCATCCCCTCGACCAGCAGTGAAGGCACCACGCGAGACAGGTGGCTGCGGGCGTCATTGGCGGGCACGATGCCGCGCAGCATATCGCGCAGATTGCCAGCGATGGTGCATTCGTTGACTGGATAGGCTATCTCGCCGTTTTCCACCCAAAAGCCTGCGGCCCCACGGGAGTAGTCGCCGGTATTGGGGTTGATGGTCGATCCGATCATGGAGGTCACCAGCAGGCCGGTGCCCATGCCGGAAATCAGATCGGCGCGGCTGTCATTGCCCTGCGTCAGGGCGATGTTCCACTGGGATGGGGAGGGCACGGACCCGACACCACGCGCTGCGTTGCCAGTGCTTTGCATGTTCAGTTTGCGCGCCGAGGCAAGGTCCAGCGTCCAGCCGGTCAGGATCCCATTGTCGATAATGGCGCGGCGTTGCGTTGCCAGGCCTTCGCCATCAAACGGACGGGACCCCGCGATGCGCGGACGAAAGGGATCTTCCGTCACGCTGAGGTGGGCAGGCAGGATCTGCGCCCCTAGCGCATCTTTCAGCCAGGAGGAGCCACGGGCGATGCTGGCACCGTTCACTGCCGCCAGCAGATGGCCGATCAGCGAGGAAGAAACCCGTTCGTCAAACAGCACCGGATAGCTTCCGGTTTCCGGCTTACGTGCGCCGAGCCGCTCGATTGCCCGCTCTCCGGCCTGTGTTCCGATATCTTTGGCGCTGCGCAGGTCGGCCTGAAACGTACGGGAGTCGCCATCGTAGTCGCGTTCCATTCCTGTACCGCTGCCCGCAATCGCCGTGCAGGAGGTCGACCGGCTGCTGCGCTGATAGCCGCCGGAGAATCCGTTGGTCGCGGCCATATGCACCTTATGGGTACCGTAGCCCGCTGCCGCAGATTGTACCTGTGTGACGCCGCTAACAGCCAGGCCCGCAGCCTCAGCAGCAAGCGCATCCTCCTGCAGGGCAGCGGGTGCCGGTTCGGCGCTTGCATCAAACAACTCCAGTGCCGCCAGATCCCAGTCCCGGGCGAGTTGCCCCGGTTCGGCGAGGCCCGCATAGGGATCTTCGGGTGCTTCGCGGGCCATGGCGACGGCGCGCTCAGCCATGGCGGTCAGGGTTTCGGCCCGCATGTCCGAGGCTGAAACGCAGGCCTGACGTTGCCCGACAAAGACCCGCAATCCCAGATCAACACCTTCTGACCGCTCAGCATGCTCTAGCGTGCCTTGACGCACCTCAATGGAAAGGGAGCTGCCTTCGGCCACCATTGCATCGGCAGCATCAGCTCCGGCCTTGCGGGCGGCATCAAGGAGTGCGTGGCTTAGGCTTTCGGGGGTCTGGGTCATAGGCACCTACATGGGTTGGACGTCACTTAGAGCTAGCCAGCGCGGCCAGATGCTGCAAGAGCGCAGACGAAAAAAGGGGCCGCAAATTGCGGCCCCAATCTGGGATCAGCCTTGTGTCGCGATTACTTGATGCGCTGGCCGTTTGCCTTGATCTGACCGTCTTCGGTAACTTCGATCTTGGAGGTCAGCGTATCCTCGCCATCGCCCGGAACTGCCAGCATGCCCATCATCATGCGCGCGCCCATGGCGTCGCTGTCCGACACCAGACCCATGCCGATCAGCTTGTCCAGCAGGGTGTTGGCGCCCGCGAGGGTCAGATTTGCCTCACCGGAGGGCGCCGGCATGCCGTCGAAGGTGCTCAGATCGTCATTGTTGAAGGCAAAATCACCGGTACCGGTCAGCTTTGCCCCGGCGGCGGAGATTTCAAGCGAATTCACGGTCAGCGCGTGCAGCTCACCCGGTGCCTGTTCGCCGTTCTCCACCTCTGCCATGGCTTCGGGGTCAAAGAAGTCGAAGGCCAGCTTTGCCTTGCCTGCCAGATCCAGTGCGATTGTGGCCGGATCGTGGGGCAGGGCGCCAGTTGGATCCACCATACCCCAGAGCATTTCCGGCACATCAAAGTCGCGCAGAACGAGGCCGAGGGCAAAGTCCTGTTCCTCGTCGGATTTGGCAACAGGCATGGTCAGCTTGAAACCGGCCTCAGCCATCGACAGCGCAAGCGGGAACGGCAGGTCAGAACTGGTGATGTTGGTTTCCGTCCGGTTCTGTTTCACGTCATAGGTCAGCCCATCAAGGCCCATGTCAAAGGCGATTTTTCCGCCTTCAGAAGTGCTTTCCAACGCAAATGTATCCGCGCCATCCTGACCATTGATTGCGCTGTTGCCACTGGCAAAGTCAAATGTGCCTTCCGCGCTGAAACCGCCGCGCAGCAGTGCCGCCATGTCGGTGCTTTCCAACCCGTTAGGAATAGTTGTGATGCCGGTGAAGTTCACCCCCTGCATCGCCCCCTTGAAGGCACCGGTGCCTCCGTCTTTAGGGACGTGGATCGAGGCGTCAAAATTCAGTGTTTCACTGGTCATTGTCTGGTTGTAGGTGCGGCTATCTGCATTTGACATGATGGTCTTGGTGACCACATCCGTCAGTGTCATGCTGACTTTGATCGCGTCTTTCGGAACGTCGGTGTCTGGTACCGTCAGATCCTTCAGCGCGATTTTCATCAGGCCGCTGGCGTAATCATAGGTCATTTCATCCGCGTCGCCGGAGACAAGCATCGGGCTGCCATCGTGGGAATACAGAACGGTGCCGCTTACGAGGCCTTCGGGACCATCAATTTTGAACATGATCGGCATTTCAGGAGGCAGCATGATGTTGACAGTGCCATCGCCATTCTCGACAAATTTGATGTCAGGCAGGGTAAATGTGCCGCTGGTATCTTCCTCCATGACAGGTATGGCCATAGAGATATCCGAGATGGTGAGGGTATCGCCGGACATGGTCTCGGTGCCGTTCACGGTGTAACCGGTGGCGGTCATGTAGGACTTCCAGTCTGACCAGACGTCTTTTGCCGTTACATCTGCCAGGGCCGCCTGGGCAGAAAACGCCATAACAATCGCAACACCGCTGCTGCGGGCGAGGAAAACGGACATAAGTATACCTTTCGTGGTCTATTTTGCGCCATGGTTGGCCGGAGGAGGTACCGGGTCAAGGGGGTATCGCTCTGGACCGTTCCCCCTAACCAGTCTACCACATTTCAAAACAGGGACTTGGAGATTAATACTATGGAGATCAAGGGCAAGACAGTTGTGATAACCGGTGCAAGCCGGGGGATCGGGGCCGATGCGGCCCGCGTGTTTGCTGCTGCCGGGGCCAATCTGGCCTTGCTGGCAAGGAGCGAGGAGAGCTTGACCGCGCTTGCCAAGGAGATCGGCGGAAACGTGCTGACCTTTGCCTGTGATGTGGCGGACTATCCGGCTGTCGCGGCGGCCGTTGCCAAAACCGAGGCGCAGTTCGGGCGGATCGATGTGCTGATCAATAACGCGGGTGTGGTTGACCCCATTGCCCGGCTTGAGGCGGCTGATCCTGCGGACTGGGCACAGCTGATCGATATCAATGTGTGCGGGGTATTCAACGGAATGCGGGCAGTTTTGCCCGGGATGAAGGCTGCCGGCAGCGGCACTGTACTGACCGTCAGTTCAGGGGCTGCGCATAATCCCGTCGAAGGCTGGAGCGCCTATTGCTCTTCCAAGGCCGCCGCGGCGATGCTGACCCGTAGCCTGCACCATGAAGAAGGGGCCAATGGCATCCGCGCCATGGGGCTGTCGCCGGGCACCGTTGCGACGGAAATGCAGCGTGTGATCAAGGCCAGCGGCGTCAATCCGGTCAGCCAGCTGGAATGGTCTGATCATATCCCGGCAGAGTGGCCGGCGCGCGCCCTTCTGTGGATGTGTACTGAGGCGGCAGACGATCTGGTCGGCACCGAAATCTCGCTACGGGATGAGGGCATCCGCAGGCAGGTCGGCCTGATATGATCGACCTTGATATCGCCGAAAACGGGTTGTGGACGGTGACACTGAACCGGTCTGACAAGGCAAATGCGCTGACTACGGCGATGCTGGAACAGCTCTGTGATATTGCAGAGCGCGCACAAGAGGCTCGCGGATTGATCATCACCGGGGCTGGCCGTGTCTTCAGCGCTGGGGCGGATCTGGATGCGGCGCGAGCCGGGCTGGCGACGTCCCCCCTGTGGGAGCAGCTATCGGGTGCTATCGCGGGTCTGCCCTGTCTGACGGTGGCGGCGCTCAATGGTACTTTGGCGGGTGGAGCGAACGGCATGGCGCTGGCGTGCGATTTGCGTATCGCCGTACCAACGGCCAAGGTGTTTTACCCGGTGATGAAGCTTGGCTATCGTCCGCAACCCTCTGATGCGCGGCGGATGGCAGCGCTGATCGGTCCTGCGCGTACGAAGATGATTCTGGCGGCTGGACAGAAAATCACCGCTGAGGAGGCGCATATCTTCGGATTGATTGATCGTATTGTCGCGGCTGGCGATCTGATGACGACGGCGCAGGACCTGATGGCGGATAGCCTCGCGGCGGAGGTGGAGATGGCGCAGGCAATTCTGGCGGATTGCACCCGCGTATAGCGCCCGGCGCTTCAGCGATTGCGCCGTCCACCGGGTACGCGCGACTGGAAGGAGGGCGGGCGTTTTTGTACCCAAGCGATGAATTTCGCCAATCTCGGATGCTGGCGCAGGGCTTCAATGGTATTGAAAGACCGCGCCAGTTCCGCCTCGCTGAGAGCTGCATGGATTTCTTTGTGGCAGATATGGTGCAGTAGCACCGTCGGTCCGCCCTTGCCGCCCTTCAGTTTGGGGATCAGGTGATGCAGGCTTTGAGCGACGTCCGTAGGGAGAGGCCGTTGGCACAGAGGGCATATCGGATCGACATCGGCAGACGGTGACATTGGCGCAGTCTCTCAGTATGGCTGTTTCAACCGTAAGACATGCGCTGGCGGTTGCGATCGGCAAGGATAAGTACGTAAGGAACTGTCAATTTGACACATCAACGGGACAGCTGGGACGCAGTGGTCGTGGGCGCCGGACCTGCTGGTCTGCGGGCCGCTGAAGAACTGGGGGCGGCCGGTCGCCGCGTGCTGGTTGTTGATGCGAAGCCGTCCGTTGCACGAAAGTTTCTGATGGCTGGGAAATCCGGTCTGAACCTGACGAAGGATGAGGCGCGCGAGATCTTGCTTAGCCACTACGGCGAGGCTGCGGACTGGCTGGCGCCGATGATTGCAGACTGCGACGCGGCAGAGGTGATGGCTTGGGCGACAGGACTGGGCAGCACCCTGTTCACGGGCACCACAGCACGGGTTTTCCCCCGCGAAATGAAGGCTTCGCCGCTGTTGCGGGCATGGCTGGCCCGTCTGGATGGCTACGGTGTTGAACGGCGCACCCGCTGGCGCTGGCAGGGCTGGAATGGCGACGCCTTGCAGTTTGAAACCCCGGATGGTCCCCGTGTGATCAAAACGGGAGCCACAGTGTTGGCAATGGGCGGTGCCAGCTGGGCGCGGCTCGGCTCTGACGGGCTATGGGCTGCAACTCTGGCAGGGGAGAATGTGCCACTGGCGGCGTTTCAACCTGCCAATGCAGGATTGCTCGTCCACTGGTCCGATCACATGGCACCTCATTTCGGGGCACCGCTGAAGGGGATTGCCCTGCACGCAGGATCAACCCGGTCGCGGGGCGAGGCGGTCATTTCCAGGCAGGGCCTGGAAGGGGGCGGTGTTTATATGATCTGTGCTGCAGTGCGTGAGGGGGCGGAGCTATACATGGATCTGTTGCCGGATCTGTCGCAGGAGCAGGTTGCCGCGCGTCTGGCGCGCCCACGGGGGAAGTCCAGCCTCTCGACCCATCTGCGAAAGGTGACAAAATTGACACCTCCGCGCCTGGCGAGCCTACAGGAATTTGCCCGACCGCTTCCGGCTGAACCTGCGGCGCTGGCCCAGTTGTTGAAGGCAGTGCCGATCCGGCATCAGGGGCTGCGGCCGCTGGATGAAGCGATTTCCACCGCCGGAGGTGTCCTGGCAGAGGCGGTTGATGGCGGACTAATGCTGCACAGACGCCCCGGCGTATTCTGCGCCGGAGAAATGCTGGACTGGGAAGCGCCGACCGGTGGATATTTGCTGACCGCATGCCTTGCGACAGGGCGCTGGGCGGGGCGGTCAGCAGTCCGATATCTGGCGGGTGACTATGTGATCGAGGCCGCTACTGCCTGAAACGCGGGACGCGCGCGCATCCGCTTACTATAGGCCAGCATGGCCTCGCTCTCGATCGGGAACTTGGCGCTATAGGCCCAGTTCAGGCAATGGGTGCAGATGATATCGGGAATGGTGAACTCTTCCCCCATCAGAAACGGGCCTGTCATGCAGGTTTCCAACTGCGCCAGATTGCGGGAAAACTCCCACTTCAGGCTGTCTTTCACCTCGGGCACGCGCTTATCTTCGGGCAGGATGAAACTGTGCCGTGCGCCAGTCCACAACACCGCGTCCAGCTCATCCAGTAGACGATTCGTCATCGCGTCCTGTTTTGCACGGGCGATGGTGCCCGTGGGGGCGGTCAGCTTGCCATGTTTATCTGCAAGATAGGTGATGATGGCGGTCGAATCGGTGATCACCTCCTCACCATCCTTGAACACTGGGACCTTACCCGAGGCGTTGAGGGCGACGACGTCTTCGCTCTGCGGCAGGGCAGGGTTCAGCTCATAGGATTGGCCCAGCTCCTCAAGCGCCCAAAGAACACGATAGCTGCGCGTCAGTTGCTTGCCGATAACGGTGTACATTGTGAAATCTCCCTGCGGTTTGTGCCCGGAACGGAACCGGGTTCCCGCTGTGGGGTCAAGCCATGCTCAAGCAGCCGTGATAGGAACGCCGCGTTCTTAGTCTGAAGTGATGATTGTCTCAGCCCACCCGACTGAGGCGGGCCAGTTGGATCAACGCCCGTTCCATCAGAGCAAGCGCCGGAGCGGTTTGCCCTGCCGAGCGCAGCTGAAGATCGGTGTCCGTCAGCAAGGTGAGCGCGGTTTCAAGCTTGAACGCCCCCCAGCTTTGAGCCTGCCGCAGCAGCCTGTCACGGCGTTTGCCGTAGGCCGGCGGGCGTAGCCGCCCGATACCCTGCGCCGGACCGCCGGGATCAGAGGCAATGGTGTAAAGCGTGCGAAAATGGCGGGTTGCCCCGATACAGAGGGTCACCGCATTGGTGCCCTGCGCCTGCAACCGCCCCATCAGCGGGCCGATTTCTGCGCCGCGCCCCTCGGCCACGATATTGAGCATGTCGTCGACTGCCGCTTCGGTCGATTGCGGGGCGATGGCCTGAATATCGTCAAGCGTCAGCGGGGTGCTGTCATCGTATTTGTACAGCGCCAGTTTCTCCACCATGCGGGAAAAATCACCGGGACCGATCTCATTGGCGATATCAACCAGCGCAGACATGCTGTCCCCTGGCACATCACGAATACGGGCGTCGCCCAGAATACGCTCGATTTCACCGCGTGACGGAGGATCGTCATAGATGCCGGTTGCATAGGCATTGCGGTGCCCCTCAAACGCCTTGCGCAGCTTCGAGGTGGCTTTCAATTGCCCGGCTGTCACAATGATCTGCGCATCACCTTGCTGCCAGGCCTCAAGCGCGGCGATCACGGCAGGGGCGGCGGTATCATTGGCGTCTTCGACAAACACTGCACGGATACCGGGGAAAAAGCCAACCGCCTTCATCGCATCCATCAGCAACGCCGGGTCCTTGCGCAGATCCGCTGCGGGCATCCGGGTCAGGCGCATCTCTTCTTCGGCGGTGGGGCCAAGCAGCGCCGCCAGCATTTGCTGACGTTTCAGCGAGACGCGCATAGCGTCGGGGCCGTAGATCAAAAGGCCTGTCTTGCTCGGATCCGGTTTGGCAAAATAGCCGTCCGCCTCGCGCGGGCTTAGTTTCATTTGGCGGCAACCGCAGGCTGTTCGCTGCTGGAAGTGGCAAGGTCCGCAGTGCTCAGCAGTTCAGTGGTGATTTGATCTGCAAGGATAACCATCAGGCGTCGATGGGCATCACGTTCCCCGGCGAGCGTTTCAACCGTGGTGCCTGTGGCGGAATAACCGGTGAAATTCTCCACATCGCCACTGGCGACAATGGCACCATCGGATTGCCGGGTCAGCACATAGGCGGCCTGCCCTACGATCGAATAGCGCGTGATTTCATTGTCGGCGGTAATGGCCTGCCCTTCGCTTTGGGTGCGCAGCTTCAGATCCAGGGCATAGTCAGCACCACCCCCGCGACCCAGCCGGGTTTCAAGGTTCTGAACCAGAAAATAGGCATCGGTATCATCGGTTGCCCCGATCGTTTCCGGGGCCTGAACCGTCACCACGCCATAAAGCGCGGACCCGGTGCCCCCCGGTGCATAGACGGGGGTGAAGCCGCAAGCCGCCACCAGAAAGGCAGCGGCCAATGCGGCCGGATATTTCAGGTTAAGCCACGACATTCACAATCCGACCCGGCACAACGATCACCTTTTTCGGGGCGCTGCCATTCAGCGCCTTTTGCACAGCTTCGTGTGCGAGGGCGAGTTTTTCAACCTCATCCTTGGCCAGATCTTTGGCCACGGTGATTTCGCCCCGGCGTTTGCCGTTGATTTGGATCGGCAGGGTCACGCTGTCTTCAACCAGCATCGAATCGTCTGCCACCGGCCAGGGGGCCGTCGCGCAGAGGCCTTCGCCGCCTTGATGGCTCCAGATATCCTCCGCAAGATGCGGTGTCATTGGCGACATCAGCTGCGCCAGTGTCATGATTGCCTGTTTCTGAGCAGCGGTGCCGGCCTTCGATTTCGCCAGCGTGTTGGTAAAGCTGTAGAGCTTGGCAATTGCGGCATTGAAACCAAAGGTTTCGATGCTGAGGGTGACATCGCGGATCGCCTTGTGCATTTCGCGCAGCAGATCCTCGTCACCGTTGCCGCTGGCGCCGGCGTCCATATCACCAATGCGATCACAGAGGTTCCAGACGCGGTTCAGGTGCTTATGCGCAGCCTCAGCCCCGGAAGCCGTCCATTCCACATCTCGTTCCGGCGGCGAATCGGAGAGCACGAACCAGCGTGCCGTATCCGCGCCGTAGGAGGAGATGATGTGGAGCGGATCGACGACGTTGTTTTTCGACTTCGACATCTTGGCCGAGGGGATGACCTTGACCGCTTCACCGGTCTCTTTGACTACGGTTGCCCCGTCCCGCTCTTCGATTTCCTCGGGGTAGTGATAGATGGGGCGGTCGTTTTCGGTGCGACGCTCTGCGTTCTCATAGATCGCGTGGGTCACCATACCTTGGGTGAACAGCGCATCAAACGGCTCTATGGCCTTCTCCGGCAGGTGGCCGCAGATCTGCATCGCGCGGGCGAAGAAGCGCGAATAGAGCAAGTGCAGAATCGCATGTTCGACACCGCCGATATACTGATCGACGTTCATCCAGTATTCGGCGTCTTCCATCCGGGTCGGCGTATCCGCATCTGGCGCGGTGAAGCGGGCGAAATACCACGACGAATCGACGAATGTGTCCATCGTATCGGTTTCGCGCTGTGCAGGCTTGCCGCAGGCAGGGCAGGCGCAGTTGCGCCAGCTGGGATGACGATCCAGCGGATTGCCGGGAACGGAGAAGTCGATCGCCTTGCCATCCTCGTCGTAGGGCAGTGCGATTGGCAGGTTTTCTTTTTTCTCGGGCACCACGCCGCAATCCGGGCAATGCACCACCGGAATCGGGCAACCCCAGTAGCGCTGTCGGGACAGACCCCAGTCGCGCAGGCGGAATTTGGTCACGCCTTCGCCCCAGCCTTCTGCTTCCGCCTTGTCGACGGCTGCGTTTACAGCCTCTTCGCCGGTTTGTTCGTCGTTACCAGCGAATCCCTTGATGTAGCGGACTTTCTCCGCCTTGGTCGGGACATAAGCCTCAGTCAGAGGGGAGCTGTCCTCAGGGTTCTCAAACACTGGGATGATCGGCAGATCGTATTTGGTCGCGAACTCATAGTCGCGCTGGTCATGCGCCGGGCAGGCAAAGATCGCGCCGGTGCCGTAATCCATCAGGATGAAGTTGGCGATCCAGACCGGCAGCTCCCAGTCCGGGTTCAGCGGATGTTTGACGCGGATGCCGGTGTCATAACCCAGCTTTTCGGCGGTCTCGATGGCCTCTTCGGTGGTGCCGCCTTTACGGCACTCGGCAACAAATGCTGCCACCTCTTCCGATTCGGCTTCCAAGGCCTTGGCAATCGGGTGGTCGGGCGAGATGCCGACAAAGGACGCACCGTTCAGCGTGTCCGGACGGGTTGTATAGACCTCAATCGGGTCACCACCGTCGGTGCGGGCAAAGCTGAACTGGAGGCCGCGGGATTTGCCGATCCAGTTTTCCTGCATCAGGCGCACCTTGGCGGGCCAGTTCTCCAGCGTGTCCAGTGCGGTCAGCAGCTCATCCGAATAGTCGGAGATCTTGAAAAACCACTGTGTCAGCTCGCGCCGTTCGACAAGCGCGCCGGAGCGCCAGCCGCGACCGCCTTCGACCTGTTCGTTTGCCAGCACGGTCATGTCGACCGGATCCCAGTTCACCACAGCGTTCTTGCGGTAGACCAAACCTTTTTCAAGGAAGTCGAGGAACAGCGCCTGTTGCTGGCCGTAGTACGATTCGTCACAGGTGGCGAACATCCGCGACCAGTCCAGCGACAATCCCAGCGGTTTCATCTGCTCGACCATCGTGTCGATATTCGCGTAGGTCCAGTCCTTGGGGTGGCCGCTGCTCGCCATTGCGGCGTTTTCAGCGGGCATACCAAAGGCATCAAACCCCATCGGGTGCAGAACGCTATGCCCGGTTGAGAGCTTGTAGCGCGCGATCACATCGCCCATCGTGTAGTTGCGCACATGCCCCATATGCAGCTTGCCCGACGGGTAGGGGAACATCTCCAGCACATAGTACTTTGGCTTGTCGGCAGAGCGTTTTGCCTGAAAAATCCCGGCCTTCTCCCAGGCCTCCTGCCAGCGCGCTTCGATTTCCGGGGCAACATAACGGGGCATCAGAGCAGTCCTTCGTAGATAAAAACGCCAGGTTTGGGGCCTGGCGCTTGTGATAGTGATGTTTGCCCGCCTGTTCCAGAGGGCAGAATGAGGGGATGCGTCGCGTCAGAGTCTGCGATCAGCAATCCGAAGCTGCCGCGCCCGTGAGAGAATCGCATCCTCAATCGCGCGTGCGGTGCTGGCGCTGACGGGACCGTTGCGGGTCTGCAGCGAGACATTCAGCGAGCGGGCGTCCAGTGCCGGGTCCTTGATATGCACTGTGGCGCGATAGGCGCGCCCGCCACCCGGAGGCGTGCCGTAGCCGGTGACGATGACCCCGGTGTAGGGTTCAACGGTCTGCAACGGCAGGAAATCCAGCACATCCAAAGTCGCCGTCCAAAGGTAACGGTTCACCTGAACGATCTGCTCCGCCTTTGTCGGTTTGAAGGCATCCCAGATTGTTGTGCCTTCGATGTTCTCTGGGTCTCGTGGGTTGCCGCCAATGACATTCTCATTGTAGGTCGACGGGCCGCCGCGGTTCTTGCCGCCGAATGCGCCACAGCTGGCTGTGACAGCCAGAAGCGAGATGAGTCCAAGTTTCGTAAGCCAGCGCATGATGGGCAAGATCCGTTGCTATTCCGGTTGCGGACTAGTCCTAGCCAAGCGATAGGGCGGCAACAAGCCTATTCTTTAATAGACTCTCTCTGTGCGAAGCCGTTGATGCCGCTGGGGTTAAGATACTGTGACATGGTTGCATCAACTTCGGGCCGAAAGGTTTTGCGGTCTGCGCCCAAGCTTGCGCAACGACCCCAAAAAGAGCGAAACGGAGGGCGTACTCAGACTTGTGCCACTCAGCGCCTGTTTGAGCTTGGACATTTAAACCCGAGGGAAAAACATGAAAAAGATTCTCTTCGCTTCGACTGCGCTGGTCGCCACCGCTGGTGTTGCAGCAGCAGACGTTTCGTTCGGTGGCTACGGCCGCTTTGGTGTTGGTTACGTTGAAGACCGCACCGTTGGTGGTACTTCCGACACCGTGATCGTCAGCCGTTTCCGTATGAACATCGACGCATCCGCTGAAACCGACGCAGGCGTGAAGTTCTCCGCTCGCGTTCGTATGCAGGCTGACGAAGATGCCGCTTCCGGCGAAGCAAACGCAGCTGGCCTGAACGGCGCGCGTTTCTCGGTTGAGTATGGCGGTCTGCGTGTTGACGTAGGCAACGTTGCTGGCGCAATCGACAACCTGCCCAACTACTACGGCAACGAGCCGGGCCTGGAAACATTCATGGGCCAGTACTCCGGTGCTGACTATGACTTCATCGGTTACTCCTCCGGTGGCGCAGGCGTAAACGGCGTATACGCACGTTACGCTGTTGGTGACTTCGCTGTTGCAGCTGCTTACGACCAGGCAGCGAACGGTGGCGACGGCGACCGTTTCGACATCCACGCTGCTTACACCTTTGGCAACATCACTGCCGCTCTGGCATATGGTGAAACCGACAACGGTGCAGCTGCAGACTTCGACATGACTGTCCTGACCCTCGGCGGTTCCTGGGGTGCATTCTCCGGTACCCTGATCGTTGGTGACGAATCTGTTGCAGCAGTCAACGAATCCGACACCTTCTACGGTATCTCCGCTGCTTACGACGTAAGCTCCGCAACCACCCTGACCTTCGCTTACGGCGACGGCTCCGGCGACGGCGACACCCGCAACATCGGTCTGGGCGTGATCCACGACCTGGGCGGCGGCGTCTCCCTGCGTGGCGGTATCGGCGAAAGCAAAACCGGCAACGCCGACGGCCAGATGCGTGCCGACTTCGGTGCTCAGTTCAGCTTCTAAGCTGACCTGAACCACTACGGTTCTTGGGGCGGGCTCTTACGAGCTCGCCCTTTTCTTTTGGGCAGAAACCGTGTTTGTCTGCGGCAACAGATGACCACAGTGAGACTGCCCCATGTCGCTTCAGGACATTCAAACCCGCATTCGTTCCGCCGAAGAAAACGCCAATCGCCCCACAGGATCGGTGCAGTTGATTGCCGTATCAAAAGTTCAGCCCGATGACCGGGTTGAGGCCGTTCTGAACGAAGGGCATCGCTGTTTTGGCGAGAATCGCGTGCAGGAGGCTGCCGGAAAGTGGCCGGATTTTTCGGCCCGCTACTCAGACCTAGATCTGCATCTTATCGGACCCCTGCAAACGAACAAGGCGCGGCAGGCGATGGAACTGTTTCAGAATATTCACACTGTGGATCGGCCGAAATTGGCAAAAACTCTCGCCCGATTGGCACAGGAGTTGGGTCACTGCCCCAAGTTATTTGTTCAGGTGAACACCGGAGAAGAGCCACAAAAGGCGGGTATCCCGCCGCGTGAGGCGGATGCCTTTATCCGCGAGTGTCAGGACATGGATCTCATCGTGGAAGGTCTCATGTGCATTCCACCCGCTGATGAAGAGCCAAGCCTGCATTTTTCCCTATTGGGTAAAATTGCGGCCCGAAACGGTCTGAGTGGTCTGTCGATGGGCATGAGCGGTGACTTCGAAACCGCTATAGCCCTGGGCGCGACTCATGTTCGGGTTGGATCCGCTATTTTTGGGGCCCGCGCCTACGAGATCTAGGGGCTGGCATGCCAACTCGAAGCCGTGTCACTGTGCCAGCGGCGGCACGATAAGGCGCGTTCCGGGGGCAATCTGTCTGGCCAGCCAGTGCAGGTTTCTTCGTGAGAAGGCGATACACCCCTCGGTCGGATATCCGGGGCGGCGCCATTGGTGCAGAAAAATTGCCGATCCGCGTCCCGGTTCGGCATCTGGCCAGTTCCAATCCGTCACTAGGATCAGATCATACAGCGGGTCGGCCCGCCTCAGAGCTTCGTGGCTGTCGGCGTATGGCGCGCGGACGTGGCGGTTGTAGTCAACCGCACCGGGAGCGTCGGACCACAGATCACCAGGTCCGATCGGTTCCGCCCAGTCTGTCGGCTGGGTCATACGGTCAGGTCGGTAGAGCATTCCCACGATCTCATGGCTGCCGATAGGGGTCGCCCCGTCGCCCTCCGCTTTGTTGCGGGTCAGCCCGCCGCGCCCAATCGTGCAGGGCAGGAGGCGCCCGGCAAAGCGCAGCCCCTGCCGTGTGAGCACCATGTCCATCGGCCCCAAAGCACGCGCCATCGAGGGTCTCACAGCATGTGACCTGACTTGGCGGCTTTGGTTGCGAGATAGCCTCGGTTGAATGCGGTCTCCCCAACCTTAAGCGGAACCCGCTCCGCAACGGTGATGCCGGTTTTCTCCATCATAGAAATTTTGTTCGGGTTATTTGTCAGCAGTCGCACCGATGAAAACCCCAACTCCTTGAGGATGGCAGAGCCCAGGCGAAAATCCCGTTCATCGTCCTCGAACCCCAGGCGGTGGTTGGCCTCAACAGTGTCAAACCCCTGATCCTGCAGGGAATAGGCACGCATCTTGTTGGCCAGACCTATCCCGCGTCCTTCTTGGTTGAGGTAGAGCAGAACACCCTGGCCTTCGGCACCCATTTGCGCCAGTGCCCCATGAAGCTGCGGACCGCAGTCGCATTTCAGCGACCCTAGAACATCGCCGGTAAAACAAGCCGAGTGCAGCCGGGCCAGAACTGGCTGGCTGCGGTCAGGTTTGCCGATCTCGATGGCGTAGTGTTCCTCGGCGCCATCTTCAGGGCGAAAGATATGCAGTCGGCCAGCTTCGGCGGCGGCAATCGGCAGGCGGGCGGCGGCCACCGGGTGGAGGGGCGAGCTTTCGACCATCAGCGGTGCAACAGCGGCGAGTGGCAGGGTTGTCAATCCGTGACTTTGGGCGAACTGTGCCGGATGCTGCACTGGGCAGATTACTGCCGTAGGTAAGAGCCGGGCTGATTTCGTCAAAGCAATGGCCAGACGGTGGAGTTCTGCGTCGCCGTCTCTGACGCTTCGCAGTGGCCCCTTCATCGGTGTACGCAGGTCGTCAGCCGGATCGGCAACTGCTTGAATCCAGCTAAGATCAGCGGATGATGGAACCGCAATACGGGCGATATCCCCATCGTAGACCCGAGCCTTCAGTGTTTCAGCGCGCCGGGCTGTCACTGTCAGTGCAATAGGACCGAGCGCCCGCAAGCTGGCAAGACGTTTGGTGTCCAACGGCTCCACCGCGAGGGCCAGAATCGCCTGATCCGGGGTTGTCAGAACCACCGGCAGCCCCATCCGCAAATCTACCCGCGCGCGGGCCAGAAGATCGATCATCGTGGGCATCAGACTCATGCGGGAATCCTGTGAGGTCGTTGACGTCTTGGGGCGCTGCACCATTGCGGTGGCCCGCCTTTAAGTAGTCACAAACGATGCGAAAGTGAAACAATTCCCGCCTGATGGACACGTCGGCGTGAAAGCTTTGCAGCATAACTTGTGATCGGGGAATGGACTGCGCATGTGTTGGGAGTAGCACAGGAGGACAAGGTGATGGCCCAACTGAAGAAAATACTGCTCGTCGACGATGACGAGGATCTGCGCGAAGCCTTGAGCGAACAGTTGGTCATGACCGAGGACTTCGATGTCTTTGAGGCTGAGAACGGTCAGAACGCGATGGAGCGCGCGAAAGAGGCGCTTTACGATCTGGTCATTCTGGATGTTGGCTTGCCGGATACGGATGGGCGGGAGCTTTGCCGTCTGATGCGCAAGCAGGGCGTGAAGGCCCCGATCCTGATGCTGACAGGCCACGACAGCGATGCAGACACCATTCTTGGTTTGGATGCGGGCGCGAATGACTATGTCACGAAACCGTTCAAATTTCCGGTGCTGCTTGCGCGGATTCGTGCCCAGTTGCGCCAGCATGAGCAGTCCGAAGATGCCGTATTCGCGCTTGGCCCTTATACGTTCAAACCTGCGATGAAGCTGCTTTTGACCGAGGATGAGCGCAAGATCCGTCTGACGGAAAAGGAAACCAATATCCTGAAATTCCTCTACCGCTCTAACGAAGGAGTGGTGCAGCGCGATGTGCTGCTGCACGAGGTCTGGGGCTATAATGCAGGGGTGACGACCCACACGCTTGAGACCCATATTTATCGTCTTCGCCAGAAAATTGAACCAGATCCGTCGAATGCACGTATACTGGTTACTGAGTCGGGTGGCTACAAACTGGCAATCTGACATGTCAGCGCCATAGAATCGCCAAGTCGCGTGACTATGCTGATGATTGAGACAGGCGCCTTAGGCGCTGATGAGAGTTCCCGTGCATGTCCGGGTAATGACATGTTCCTCCCTGTTGGACTGCCGGGCCATTGTGCCCGGCCTTTTTTTATCTGTTTGGCGCTGGCAGGGCGTGCGCGCCGATTGAGCGGCCTCTTGCAGGCATTTGGCCACTGGTATCACCGCGTCGGAGCGGGCAGTATCCCGCCCACAGCACAGATCTGACAGAAAGAGGCGCGCAATGTCGTTTACCCTAGCCACCTGGAACATCAATTCGGTTCGCCTGCGGGAGCCGATTGTCTGCAAGCTGTTGGCGGATGAAGGTCCGGATGTGCTGTGCTTGCAGGAATGCAAAAGCCCGGTGGACAAGATCCCGATGGAGCAGTTTGCCGAGCTTGGCTACGGCCACATGGTTGCGCGCGGCCAGAAGGGTTACAACGGTGTGGCAATTCTGTCCCGACTGCCGATCGAGGATGTTGGCGACAAAGATTTTGCAGGCTTAGGTCATGCACGCCACATCGCGGGGCGGTTGGAAAACGGGGTGACGATCCACAATTTCTATGTGCCTGCCGGCGGCGACGTGCCGGACCGCGCGGTGAATGAGAAATTCGGTCAGAAGTTGGATTACCTCACCGATATGCGCGACTGGTTCAACGCCGAACGACCCGAGAAATCCATTCTGGTTGGTGACCTCAATATTGCGCCGCGCGAGGATGATGTCTGGGACCACAAGAAGCTGCTGAAGGTGGTGAGCCACACCCCGATTGAGGTCGAACATTTCGCAGATGTCATGGACGCAGGTGGCTGGTCCGATGTCACGCGCAACGATATTCCTGACGGGCAGCTCTACAGCTGGTGGAGCTACCGCGCCAAGGACTGGGATGCGGCGGACAAGGGACGCCGACTGGATCATGTCTGGGCGACCCCGGATATCAAGAACGCTGCCCATTCCAGCCGGGTGATGCGTGATGCCCGTGGTTGGGAGAAGCCCAGTGATCACGCGCCGGTTTTCGCAACATTTGACCTCTGATCGGTGTCGGGCAATGTCGTCAATGCCACTCTAGCCATAGGCGCCACGGAATAGTGATTTTCACACCGCGCCTGATTGGCTACACTGCCGCCAAAATACGCCCAGTGATTTACAAGAGGCAGAGGCAATGAGCAGAATCATAGGCGCCATGATCCTATTGTTGATCGTGGCATCCTGCGGCGGTGGCAGTGGATCTCCGCCTCGCAATCTTGACAATGCGTGTAGCATCATCAAGCAGCGGCCTGAGTATCTGAAGGCGTTCCGCGCCACAGAGAAACGTTGGGGCGTGCCGATGCACGTACAGATGGCCGTTATCCACCAGGAGAGCCGGTTCCGTTCCGATGCGCGCACACCGCATCGGTTTGCGCTTGGGGTGATCCCAATGGGGCGGCAATCCAGCGCGTATGGCTATAGTCAGGCGTTGGACGGTACTTGGGACGACTATCGCAGATCAGCTGGACGGCGTGGTGCGAAACGCAATCGCATCAAGGACGCCACCGACTTTATGGGCTGGTACATGAACCAGACGCGGGAGCGGAACGGCGTGTCGCTCTATGATGCACGTAACCAGTACCTCGCTTACCACGATGGCCACACTGGCTATGCGCGGGGAACCTACCGGTCCAAACCCTGGCTGTTGCGCGTCGCTGGAAAGGTCCAGGCCCGGGCTGAGATGTATCAAACGCAACTCGCCACCTGTCGACGCGCACGCTGATCGGCCTATCCCTGAGATGAACGCCCCCGCTCAGATTATTGGGCGGGGGCTTTTTCTGTCTGTGGCTTATCAGCGTGAGGGGGGCGAGCTGGTGTTGAAGAGCTTTGATGGCAGCTTCACGCCGGTCTTTAACCCGCCCAGGATCACCGTGGTCTGCCCCCCTGAACCATCGTGGATCACCCATTTGCGCAGCTCAACCGGGTCACCTGTAAACATCATTTCGATGCTGCCGTATTCAGGGTTCTTGGGATCCTGCGCCCGGATGATGGTCGAGGTGCCGTCAAAGCTGTGGCCGACGACCATATTGGCACGCCCGAGGTTCACGTTCCGGGCAAGAATAAGAGAGAGCGGGGTGCGCTTCAGCGGATAGGTTTCCGGTGGCTGATTTGACTTCGGGTCCTGGATCAGCACAGCGCCCGCACCTGCGACCACAACGCCCTTGTTCGGTGGGTCATATTCGAACCGCATTCGGCCAGGGCGGTGCATATACAGCTTCCCGGTCGACAGGCTGCCATCATCGTTGATCTGGCTGAAGGGCGCCGTGGCGGTGGAAATCCCGTTCAGGTATTGCGAAACTTCATTCAGGCTCAGCTTCTCGGCTGCCCATGCAGCCGGGGAACAGAGCGTCAGCGCTATGGCGTAGGCGATTTGTTTCATGGCTTCTAAATAAGGACGCTGCGACGAATGTGAAGAGGCGGGACCAATTGGCCCCGCCCCGAATTTATTGCTCAGGAACCAGAATTTCCCTTTTACCGACGTGGTTTGCTGGGGAAACGAGGCCTTCTTCTTCCATCTGTTCAACAAGACGTGCGGCCTTGTTGTAGCCGATGGCGAGTTTGCGCTGGATATAGGAGGTGGAGCATTTGCGATCCTTGATCACAATCTGCACTGCGGTGTCATAGAGGGCATCCTCGGTATCGGTGTTGCCTCCGGTTGAGAGCCCAAGAACCGCGTCGATGTTGTCCGCCTTCTCGTCGTCCGGACCGTCCAGCACGTTGCCGATATATTCAGGCGGGCCAAATTGCTTGAGGTGATTGACGACCTCTTCCACCTCTTCATCTGACACAAAGGGACCGTGACAACGGGTGATCTTGGCGCCGCCGGCCATATAGAGCATGTCGCCCATCCCAAGAAGCTGTTCGGCGCCCATCTCACCAAGGATGGTCCGGCTGTCCACTTTTGAGGTCACCTGAAAGGAAATCCGGGTCGGGAAGTTGGCTTTGATCGTGCCGGTGATCACATCGACCGACGGCCGCTGCGTGGCCATGATCAGGTGAATGCCCGAGGCCCGTGCCATCTGTGCCAGGCGCTGGATGCAGGCTTCGATTTCCTTGCCAGCAACCATCATCAGGTCGGCCATCTCGTCGACAATGACGACAATATAGGGCAGGGCTTCGGGGGCGAATTCTTCGGTCTCGAACACCGGCTCGCCGGTGTCATCGTCAAAACCGGTCTGCACCGTGCGGCTGAACATTTCGCCTTTGTCGAGCGCCTCTTTTACCCGGCCGTTGAAGCCTGCGATATTGCGGACGCCCATTTTCGACATCTTGCGATAGCGGTCTTCCATTTCGCCGACGACCCATTTCAAGGCAACGACAGCTTTTTTCGGATCGGTCACCACCGGTGACAGCAGGTGCGGGATACCATCATAGACGGAAAGTTCCAGCATCTTGGGATCAATCATGATCAGGCGGCACTCATCCGGTGTTAGCTTGTAAAGCAGAGACAGGATCATCGTGTTGATCGCCACGGATTTGCCCGAGCCGGTGGTCCCTGCGATCAGCAGGTGGGGCATTTTGGCGAGGTTGGCGACCATGCTGTCGCCGCCAATATCTTTGCCAAGCGCAAGCGGCAGCGCATGGGTGCCATCACCGAAATCGCGCGAGGCAAGAATTTCACGCAGAACCACCTTTTCGCGTTTGTCGTTTGGCAGTTCGATACCGATCACTGTGCGGCCGGGCACGGTAGAAACCCGCGCAGAGAGCGCCGACATCGAGCGGGCGATATCATCCGCGAGGCCGATAACACGGCTTGCCTTCAGGCCGGGTGCCGGTTCCAGTTCATACATGGTCACAACGGGACCGGGGCGCACCGAAACGATGTCTCCCTTTACGCCATAGTCATCCAGCACCGATTCCAGCATCCGGGCGTTTTCTTCCAGAGCCTCATCGCTCAGATGATGACGTTCGATTTGCGCCGGACTGGTCAGGAGAGAGAGCGGCGGCAGTTCAAAGTCACTGCTGGTGTCCTCAAACGCCAAGGGCGGTTGTGCTTCCGCCTTGGCGCGCGTCGACGGCTGTGGTGGTTTGCGCACCGGCTGTTCCACAACAGCCCGCCGGGGCTCTGCCACAGGGAGCGCTACGGGCGGCGATACAGGTACAGCGGCTGCCGCAGTGTCCGTGGCAGCTTGCGCTGACTGCGGCGTGCGGCGCAGAACCTGTGCAGCACCTGAGGTGACGGCGGGCGCATGTGGCAGATCTTCCGATGCGACATGATCAACGAACTCCGGAGAGCTGTCATGCTGCGACTCGGATGATACGACAGCAGGATGATCATAGGCGCCGTCATCGTAATCCTGATGCGGATCGATGGCGGTGGAAAAGCTGGTTTCAGGCGCGGGGGGCAAAGGCGGGGTCGCCCCCAGTGCCGCGCCCATGGCGTCCAAGGATGCGCCGGTCAACGGTGGCTCCGGCGGTAGGCCGTCGCTTGCCTGGTTGGGATTGAAAATCAGCGGTTCAGGTCGGCGTCCCCGGCCCTTGGTCAGCGGGAAATCCACTTCGGGGGCGACATCAGCAGCTCGGCGTACACGCACCGCGCTGGCGATTTTCTCTGCGATCCGTTCATCGCCGGGCAAACCGTCCAGATCTGCGGCGGCATCCAGATCGCTTAGGGTTGGTTCAACCAGCTCCGGTTCTGGCATGACGGGATCTGCCCGGCGGATAAGGTTTGGCACGCGGGCAAATAGTCCGGTCTTTTCCTTAACCGGCTCGGCGGCGTCTTCCTGCGCGGCCTCAAAGGCTGGTTCTACCCGAGCATGGGGCGCAGCAGCTGGCCCAAGTGACGGGGCACCCAGCGGCGGTGCGGCCATCGGGGCATCGTCGAAGTCCATCGGTTCAAACATCTGCGGATCGGTTTCAGCACTGTCGACAACATCGGCCATGGCGACAGCGGCCGCTGTGCGTTCGGCGCGACGGCTGCGATAGCTGAGCGCCGCCTGCATGCCACTGGCGGCCCCCCGGCCAAGTAGACCCGCAATCGCACCATAGATCAGGATGAGGCCAACAAGCACAAACCGCAGGCCGCGCGTCACCTCGGGTCGGGTGAAGCCGAGCACGGTCGCGCCGAGGCTGACCATGCCAAGCGCCGTCAGCAGCGACAGGAATTTGACGAGAAAGATCAACCCGACCGGCAGCAGTGCCAGCAACATGCCAAGGAACGTGTACCCGATCATACCACCCAGGCCAAAAGTATGGGCTGATTTCCACGCTTCCGAGGGGACCAGTGTTTCCAGATGCAGGGAGACCAACAGGAGCCAGGGCAACGACAGCAGCAATGGCCACAGAAAACGATCCTCCCCCCGGTGCAGCACGCAGCGTCCGCCCCAAACGGTCAGAAACAGCGCAATTGCCCAACTGGCCTTGCCAAAGAGGGTGATCAGAATGAAGGCGACAGAGGCACCGGTGCGGCCCAGCATATTCTGGACCGGGGCATCTGTTGACACCATCCAGTTGGGATCATCTGCGGAATAGCTGCCGATCATCAGGGCAACCATCAGGCCCAGCCCGATCAGCAAGACGCCGATCAGCTCCTTGCCGCGTTTCTCAATGGCCGCCTGCATCGTACTGTCCAGCAATGGATCACGGCTGCGCGTCTGAAATGCCATGCCTACCTCGTTTCATCTTGTCCGTCGGGGTGTCCCGCTTTTGGCGCGGGTTTTGTCCCCATGACTTTTCTTATTTTGGCGCCCCCTCTGAACGGGGCGCATGCAATGGGTACGTCAGTACAGGCAGCTGCGCAACGTGTGCAGGGCGGCCTCTGTCTGTTTCGCGGGCGCAACAAGCGCTACACGAATATAGCCTTTGCCGGGATTTGCGGTGCCGTCACCTTGGGCCAGATAGGCGCCGGGCAGGACCCGCACACCAGTGTCTTGCCATAGTTTAAGCGCGGCTGTCTCGCCGTCTTCGACCGGTAGCCAGAGGAAAAACCCCGCCTCTGGCGCCATATAGCCATCGAGCCCGTCAAAGACCCGATCCGCGATCCGGTATTTCTCCTGATAGAGTGCGCGGTTCTCGGCAACATGCGCCTCATCGGCCCAGACGCGGGCCGCGGCCGCCTGTAATGGCGCGGGCAGAGGGGCGCCGGAATAGGCACGCAGCTGATGCACGCGCTTCATCGTATCCGGGCCACCTGCAATCAGACCTGAACGCAGACCAGCAAGATTGGAGCGCTTCGAGAGCGAGTTGAACAGAACGACGCGTTCGGGGTCTGCCCCCAGCTCCTGCGCCACGCTCAATGCGCCGACAGGCGCGGTATCGCGGTAGATCTCAGAATAGCATTCATCGGCAAAGATGCGAAAATCATACTGTTCCGCCAACTGGATCAACTGGGTCCAATATGCCCGGCTGACAACAGCGCCCTGCGGGTTCGCGGGGGAGCAGATGTAGGCTACGGCGGTGCGGTTCAACACGTCCGGCGATAGGCTGGCATAGTCGGGCAGATGGCCGGTATCTGCCGTGGCAGGTACAAAAACAGGCTCAGCCGCGACGGAGATCGCCGCAACCATGTAGACTTGATAAAACGGGTTAGGGATCAAAACCACGGGTTTTGCGCCGTTTTTCTGCTCCGGGCACAATGCCATTGCGGCGTTGTAGAGACCCTCACGGGTGCCGTTCAGCGCCATCACCTGGGTCATTGGATCAACGCTCACATCATAGCGGCGCTTGATCCAGTCGCTGATGGCACCGCGCAGCTCGGCGCTGCCTTCGTTTGGCGGATAGCTTCGGAACCCGGCGGCATTTTCGACGATGACATCGGTAACCCAGGCAGGGAAATCATGTTTGGGTTCGCCAATGGTCATATGCACCACGTCGCCGCCCGGCGTGTGGTGGTCAAGCAACGCCCGCAGGCGCGGAAACGCATATGGCGGCAGGTTTGAAAACCGCTCCGGAAAATTCATATATCTGGCCTCAGGTCCGGGATCGTTAGTGCCCCGTTTGTAATCAAACTACAGAGCCGATCCCGCTGCGTCCAGCCACGCAAAACCGGGCTTGGCGAAATGTGGCTTTCACGCCAACGCTCGCTCCACCGCAGCGCCAATCCGCAAAAGCGCCTCTTCGCAGTCGGGCTGGCCGAGGATCTGCAGCCCACAGGATGGCACCCCTGTTGGCAGCGTCAGGGCGCAGAGACCCATCAGGTTCCCAATCCGGGTATTGCGCAGCGCCATCAGGTTCGAATGGATGTAGTAGTCATGATCGCTTTGGAGCCGTGCGACATTCGGCGGCAGAATGGGGGAGGTCGGGCAGAGGATCCCGTCAAAGCCTGCGGTGGCCAGATCCCAGTCCATTCTGAATTGTTCCAGCTTGGCCCAAGCTGCGACATAATCCGGACCGCTGAAGCCCGAACCGGAGCGGAAGCGTTCGAGGATCTCCGGGAACATCAGATCCGGGGCTGCTTCAATCACATCCTTCCACAGACCGTAGGCTTCGGATGTGAACAGGACTGCGCTTAGGGCCATGGCGTCTTCCAGCACGGGCACCTCTAGCGGAATGATCTCCGCCCCGGCGGCGCGCAACTGATCCAGGGCCTTGCTGTAGGCGCTTGCGATCTCAGGCGCGAGATCCTGCTGCGCGACAGTCCACAGATCGGCAAATCGCTTCCCCGCCAACGTTGCCCCTCTCAGATCGGGGCCATGGCTGCCCTCCAACATGCCGAGATAGAGCGCTGCATCCTCAACCGATCGGGTCAGCGGGCCAACCGTATCAAACTTGAGGCAGAGCGGGACGACCCCTTCCAGGCTTATCCGGCCAGAGGTGGTCTTTAACCCTACAAGATCGTTCCACGCCGCCGGAATACGCACCGAACCCCCAGTGTCAGAGCCGATTCCACAGGCCGCAAGCCCAAAGGCGACAGAGGTCGCCGCACCGGAAGATGACCCGCCGGGCGCGGCTGCGTCGTCATGAATGCAAGGCGGTGTCGCCTTCACCGGGTTGAGGCCAAGCCCGGAGAACGCCAGCTCGCTCATATGCGTCTTGCCAAGGCATACAGCGCCCATCGCGGTCGCAGACCGCAGCACCAGCGCATCGCGATCAGGTATGCGGTTGGCCAGCAGATCAGACCCGGATTCGGTCACTATGCTGGCGCTGTCAAACAGATCTTTCCAGCTGATCGGAACACCGTCCAATAGCGACAATCGCTGTCCATTTGCTGCGCGCACTTTGGCGGCTTCTGCTTCGGCGAGGGCGCGGTCATGGGTCACGACGGTGTAAATCCGGTCACGATGCGGATGTGCGTCGATCGCGTCGAGATAGGTTTTGGTAAGGGCAACCGGACAGATATCGCCCGCCTCGATGCCACGGCCCAAATTCGCCGCGGTCTGCGTCAGCCACTCTTGCATATGCGCCTCTCCAAATTGCACGGGATGGGGCGACGGTAGCGGCACCGCGCCCCATGGACAATCCCAATCGCAGGCGCATATTGCGGGGCATGAAAAACACATCTGACATCCTGATTGTGGGCGGTGGCCTGAATGGTCCGGCTCTTGCTTTGGCGCTGGCACAGACCGGGCACAGCGTGACCCTGATTGATGCGCTTCCCCGAGATTTGCGCGACGATGATGGCTTCGACGGGCGTAGTTATGCCCTGGCGCTGGCCTCGCAGCGGCTGGTGGATCAGATCGGCGTCTGGTCGCAGGTCGCAGAGAAGGCGCAGCCGATGCTGGATATCAAGGTCACCGACGGCAGGGCCGGGCAGAGGCCGTCGCCGTTTTTCATGCATTTCGACCACGCCGAGATCGAAGATGGTCCGATGGGCTACATGATTGAGGATCGCTATCTGCGCCGGGCCTTGCGCAGCGCCATAGAAGACAACGCCGCGATCACATTGGTGGATGAGCAGACAGTGGTCGCGCAGCAGGTCGACACCAGCGGTGTGACCGTCACGCTTGCGTCTGGCGACACACTGCGTGCTGGCATGATTGTTGGCGCGGATGGTCGGCGCAGCGGGACTGCAGCACGGGCCGGTATCAGACGGACGGGATGGGACTACGGGCAGACGGCGTTAGTCTGTGCGATTGAACATGAAAAGCCCCACCACGGTGTCGCACATCAGTTCTTCATGCCGCCTGGGCCTCTGGCCATCCTGCCGCTACCGGGTAACCGGTCTTCAATCGTGTGGAGTGAACGCAGTAGCACGGCCCGGTCCATTCAGGCGCTTGGAGAGGCGGATTATCTGGCGGCCCTGCGTCCGCGCTTTGGTGATTTTCTGGGCGAGATCAGTCTGGCCGGGGACCGGTTCACCTATCCGCTGAACCTGACACTGGCGAATGCGTTCGTGTCAGAGCGGCTGGCGCTGGTCGGGGATGCCGCACATGGGGTCCATCCGATTGCCGGGCAGGGGCTCAATGCGGGTCTTCGCGATGTTGGCGCCCTGGCGGAGGTGTTGACCGAGGCGAAGCGCCGTGGCGAGGATATCGCCTCACCCTTGGTGCTGGCGCAATATCAGCAGTGGCGTCGTTTCGATACTGCCAGCCTCGCAGCCGCCACCGATATGTTCAACAGGCTGTTTTCCAGCGACAATCCGCTGCTCCGTCTGGGGCGCGACATTGGTATGGGCGTGGTTGGTGCGATCCCGGGGCTGCGGAAAAACTTTATTCGAGAGGCCGCAGGGTTGACCGGCGATCTGCCCCGCCTGCTGCAGGGGCGGGCGATCTGATCCTGGCATACGATTCAATGTGACGAAGGCCGGGTGGATCAAACCCGGCCTCCGTCACATTGCAGGATGCCTCAATAAGAAACGCGGGAGTTAGTCCAGCACGCGGGCTTCATCTTCCAGCATCACTGGGATCCCGTTGCGGATTGGGAAGGCCAGATTGGCGGCGCGCGAAATCAGCTCTTGTGCAGATGCGTCATATTCCAGAACCGTCTGGGTGCGCGGGCAGACCAATGCCTCTAGCATCCGGCGATCAAACGAGGCCGCCACGGTATCGGTAGAAGACGGTTCAGTGCTCATTGCAGAATTTCCTCATGCGAGCCGCCGCGCAGGGCAAACTCGATCAATGTGACCAGGGTTTCGCGCCTTGTGGCAAGGCAGGGTGCCTCGAGCAAGGCCTGTTTGTCCTCGGGATCGAAGTCGAGCATCATGGACAGGGAATTGATCAACAGCTCGTCCTCGGCGTCCTTCAGTGCTTCCCAATCTGTCGACAGGCTGCGCGATTCGAAAAAGCGCTCGAGCAAGTCCAGAAACCCTGACCGGTTGAAGCACTCGTCGGCTTCAACCTTACCCAGATCGCGATTAAAATCGCCCCAGTCGACTTCACACCGCCGGTAAGGGGTGAAGCCGTTGACCTCGGTTTTGATGCGGAAGCGCGACACCCCAGACAAGGTGATCAGATAACGTCCATCCTCGGTCTCTGAAAACTGGGTCACACGCCCCGCACAGCCGATACTGTGAAGGGGGCTCTCTTCCGTTTTCGAGGGGAACGGCTGGACCATGCCGATCAACCGGTGCGACGTCTTGAACGCATCTTCCAGCATTTGCAGGTAGCGCGGCTCAAATATGTGCAACGGTAAGCGGGCACGGGGCAGCAATAGCGCCCCGGGCAGAGGAAACACCGGTAGGGTATCGGGCAGATCAGCGGCCTGTATCATACTAGGGACTGTAGCGCTGACATTGCCTTAGGCAAATATGATTGAGCTGAGTTTGCGCCGACCATTCAGAACGATCGGATCATTTGGTTTCAGCGCATCAAAGATCGTGAACAGCTGTGCTTTTGCGGCGCCGTCATTCCAGTCCTGATTCTTGCGGAACAGCGTCAAAAGCTCATCCACGGCGGCCTCTGTCTCACCTGCGGCATGCAATGCCTGCGCCAGATCAAACCGCGCCTGATGGTCTTCGGGATAGGCCTCCACGGTTGCGCGCAGTTCGGCCACCGGTCCGGCATTCTCGGCCTGCCGGGCGAGGGCGATCTGGGCATGGGCTGCCTCGATCTCTGCGGCGTCGGAAATCTCAGCCGGGGCGCCATTCAGCACGGCCTCTGCCTGATCCAGGTCGCCCATGGCAACATGGGCACGAGCCAGACCACCGTAAGCAGCTGCGTTTTTGTCATCTTCGCCCAAAACAGCGGCAAAAGTCTGTGCGGCATCTGCCACATCGCCATCGGTCAACATCTGCTCTGCGGCTTCGATCGCATCGCCCAGACCGCCATCTGCGCTACCGCCGCCTGCTTCAACGGCACGCTTGATGAACGCATCGATCTCGGATGGGGCCACAGCGCCCTGAAACATGTCAATTGGTCGACCTTGGACAAAGGCGACAACCGTGGGGATCGACTGCAGCGGCAAACCCTGCTGCGACAGCGCCTGCACCAGGCGCTGGTTCTGATCCACGTCAATCTTTGCCATTGTGACCGCGCCTTTGGCTTTGGTCACGGCGGCTTCCAATGCGGGGCCAAGGGTCTTGCAGGGGCCGCACCAGGGCGCCCAGAAATCCACGATCACCGGCGCCTGCATTGAGGCATCGACGACATCCTGCATGAATGTTGCCTCGGTCACGTCTTTGACCAGATCACCTGCGGGGGCCATATCTCCCGCGCCGCCAAGAATATCGATCATGCGCTTGCTCTCCATTTCGAACTTGCCCCCTATATGAAAGCTGGCCGCCCAGAAACCAAGGGCCGATCTGCGCAAAGCCTATAGGCGCTTCGCAATCACGAGGGTTTCACGGGCGCTGAATACCTGGCAGTGGGGGCAGCAGCATTGTCCTATCGTGAAGGACAGAGTGTTTCCGCCGAAAGCCTGTCGCGGATTCGACATTTTCCCTTGTGGCAGAGTATCATGAGGCGATAGGAACAGCATTCATGCTTAGAACGCGCGCGAAATATAATCTGGGACAGGTTGTCCGCCATCGCAAACACCCTTTTCGCGGTGTCGTGTTCGATGTCGATCCTGAATTTGCCAATACAGAAGAATGGTATGAGGCGATCCCCGAGGACAGCCGTCCAGTGAAGGATCAGCCTTATTATCACCTGCTGGCAGAGAACGATCAGACATATTATGTGGCGTATGTGTCTGAACAGAACCTGATTGCGGATTATTCCGGCGAACCTGTGGGCCACCCTGATATCCCCGAGATGTTTGGCAGTTTTGACGACGGCAGCTATGCGTTGCACTATCAGCTGAACTAGGGTCGATGCCGTTGGGGATTGGATCTCCGCAACAGCACATGCCGCTGCGAAGATCACTATTCTTTCTGATGATCGGCTGCCGAGGGCGGTTCAATACCCGAGGGCGCAGCCATCCTTGCGTGCGTCACTGGCGCCTTCCAGAATTCCCGAACTGTGAATCTGAATCGCCTGAGCACCGCCAATCGCTGTCTCCGGGATCGTAACGTTATGGCCCATATCGGCGAGCTCTTGACGCACCGCATCGCTATAACCTCGTTCGACCTTCAGCTGGCCAGCATCCGCAAAGGCACGGGGCATATCGATTGCTGCTTGTGGATCCATCCGGAAATCCGTCAGGTTGGACACAAACCGCGCGTGCCCATTGGGTTGATACGCCCCGCCCATCACGCCGAAGGGCATGGTCACAGCGCCCTCTTTGCGCAGCATTCCTGGGATGATGGTGTGCATCGGACGCTTGCCTCCTGCCAACATATTGGGGTGGCCCTCCTCCAAGGTGAAACCGGCGCCCCGGTTCTGTAACAGGATGCCAAATTTGTCAGAGGCAATTCCCGACCCGAAGCCATGGAAGATCGAATAAATCAGCGAGACGGCCATGCGGTCCTTGTCGACCACGGTGATATAGATGGTGTCCTTGTGCACCGCTTCGCTCAGTGGGGCGGCGGCCGCCATTGCTCGTTTCGGATTGATCAACTCAGCCAGTCGCGCTGCCGTCTCAGGGGCCAGCATATGATCCAATCGGTCGGTGTGATCGGCATCGGCAATAAACCGATTGCGGGCATCATAGGCCAGCTTCACGGCTTCCGCCTCAATGTGAACCCGCTCAGCACCTAAGGGATTCATTCCGGCGATGTCGAAATGTTTGAGAATATTCAGCATCAGAATGGCAGTGGCACCCTGGCCGTTGGGCGGATGTTCAACCAGATCGATATCGTGGTAAGTTCCGGCAACGGGAAGGGTCAGTTCGGCCTTGGTGTTGGCAAAATCATCCGCGCTTTGTACGCCGTCACGCGCCTGCAACGCAGCTATCATATCCTCAGCAATTTCGCCGGTATAAAAGGCATCGCGGCCGTCCTTGGCAATCCGACGCAGCACTTCGGCCTGCCCTGCTGCGCGAAACATCTGGCCGATTTTCGGTGGTGTCCCATCAAAGAGGTAGTGGTCGCGCGCACGGCCTTGCAGGGTCTCCGCATCACTTTGCCAGTCAAAGGCGACGCGTGGGGCAACCGGTACCCCCGCCTCGGCATAGTGGATGGCGGGTGCAAGGAGCGTATCCAGTCCAAGCCGCCCTTCCGTATCGGAGAGCGTGCAGAAGGCATCAACCGCACCGGGGATCGTTACGGCATGTGCGCTGGTCAAGGGGACGGTCGTCAGCCCGGTCGCCCGCAGTCCTGCCGCATCGGCAGCCGCCGCCGCACGCCCGGAGCCGTTCATCGCCTGAACCGCTGCGCCGGGGCGTGAGTAAAGAACAAAACAATCGCCGCCGATCCCAGTCATCTGCGGTTCGCATATGCCAAGCAATACAGCACCCGCAATCGCGGCGTCCATGGCATTGCCACCTCGCTTCAGGATGTCAATCGCCACGCCCGCTGCCAGCGGATGAGATGTGGCGCAGACGCCATTTTCAGCGAATACAGCTGATCGCCCCGGGAAATGAAAATCGCGCATGATGCCTCCTGTGATTGGAAGGCAGATTAGATCGCACAGAGGCAAAGGCAACGACAAAGCGTCTGCCAATGTTGATGGGACGGGTGGGACGTTCGGAGGGCGCATCACAAACTGGCGGTCTGCGTAAGATCCTGTGCCTGTGAGTCTTGGGCGTGTAGTCGCGCACCTGCTTGGTTGCCTGTCAGGCTGCCCCTCGTGTCTGCGCGTGCTGTTCAGGCGCTGTTGGCGTTGCGCATCTTGATTTCGAAGCAGAGCGAGAGATTGTTGCCCGTGTCGTCGCGCTTGTACTGCACGTCGGAGGTAAGTTCCCGGATCAGCAGCCAGCCAAAGCCGCCCTCGGGCAACTGATCGGCATCAACGGTCAGGTCATGTGGCGTGCCCAAGGGCAGCTCGTCGTTCTTGAAGGGGGCACCACCGTCGCCAATGGAAATCCACAACTGGTCGGGGTGCAGGTTGCAGCGAATACGCACGTCACCGATATCCATCCCGGCGTAGGCATGTTCGACGACATTGTTCACAGCCTCGGTTAGAGCGATCTGAACCTCGTCCACGCGGGGATCCGGGATCCCCATGGTGCGCAGCCGTGCGACGATGTCCTGTACGCCAGATCTGGCATCCAGTTCCGTAGCCGTGAACGTGCAGGAAAAGGTTTCTACCATGGTCTTTTCGCTCCGCGTAAAAACACGCGTGGGTTCAAGAATCGATGTGGGTTGCGGTCGTTGCATCGCCCAGCGACGCATATAAATCGAAAACAGTATCCATTCGCGTCAGTCGAAACACTTTGTCGACCATCGGCGTCAACCCGGCAAGGTCCAGTTTTCGTCCCTGACCCAGTTGCTTCATAGCCGCCACGATAGCGCCAAGCCCGCTGGAATCGATGAATTTCACCTCTGACAGGTCGAGAATGACACGATCAGGGCCGTTTTCGGTGGTCGCGCGCATATCTTCTTTGAATTGGATAGCCATGGCTGCATCAATGCGCTCGGCATTGACGGTCACGATCTGGGTGCCATCGGCTGTTGTGCTGGTCAGGCTCATGAGTGTCCCCGCGTCAATATGTGTTGACGATCAGCCTAGACGCCAATCCTTACGATTTTGTATGCACTATTTCGACATTAGGAGGAATATTAGATGAAAACTGTTGTGATCGCAGGCGCGGCCCGCACCCCCATGGGCGGATTTCAGGGCATGTACGACGGCGTCGCAGCCGCTGAGCTGGGCGGCGCTGCAATGCGCGCCGCGCTCGCGGGGGCAGGGGCCACCACTGTCGATGAAGTCCTGATGGGGTGTGTTTTGCCCGCAGGCCAGGGTCAGGCCCCAGCGCGGCAGGCAGGGTTCGCAGCTGGCTTGGGCGAAGAGGTGCCGGCCACCACGCTGAACAAGATGTGCGGCTCCGGCATGAAAGCGGCGATGATGGCCTATGATCAGATCGCGTTGGGTCAGGCGGACACCATGATTGCGGGCGGCATGGAGAGCATGACAAATGCACCATATCTACTGCCAAAGATGCGCAATGGCGCGCGGCTTGGGCATGGGCAGGTGGTCGATCATATGTTCCTGGATGGGCTTGAAGACGCTTATGATAAGGGCCGCCTGATGGGCACCTTTGCCGAAGATTGTGCGGAGACCTATCAGTTCACGCGGGAGGCACAGGATGACTACGCGCTGACATCATTGTCCAATGCGCTGGCAGCACAGGAAAGCGGTGCCTTTGATAACGAGATCGCGCCGGTAACCGTCAAAACCCGCAAGGGCGAGACTGTTACGGACGCGGATGAGCAGCCCAAATCAGCACGCCCGGATAAGATCCCGACGCTGAAACCGGCCTTCCGCAAGGATGGCACTGTGACTGCCGCCAATGCTTCGTCGATTTCGGATGGCGCCGCCGCATTGCTGCTGGCCTCCCAGGATGCTGCGAAAGCGCAAGGCCTGACCATACGCGCCCGTATCATGGGGCATGCCAGTCACGCCCAGGCGCCAGGCCTCTTCACAACCGCTCCTGTTCCAGCAGCACAAAAGCTGATGGCGCAGCTCGGCTGGACCGTTGGCGATGTGGATCTTTGGGAAGTGAACGAAGCCTTCGCCGTCGTGCCAATGGCTTTCATGCATGAAATGGGGTTGCCGCGTGACAAAGTGAACGTCAACGGCGGCGCCTGTGCTTTGGGTCATCCGATCGGAGCCTCCGGCGCGCGTATCATCGTGACATTGCTGAACGCATTGGAAAAACGCGGCCTGAAGCGCGGCATCGCAGCCATTTGCATTGGTGGCGGTGAGGGCACGGCCATCGCGATTGAGCGCATGTGATTGTCACCTTTCAAAAAATACTCTCGGGGGTGAATTGACCGGCAGGTCAAGAGGGGGCAGACAGCCCCCTCAGCGACGTTGAAGGAGGGCTACCCATGCAGGTCGATTACGAAACACTGGCCAAAACCATCACTGCTTTGACCGAGGGCGAGACCGACGAGGTCGCGCTGATGGCCACCGTGGCCTGCGAAGTGCATCACAGTGATGAGCGGTTTGACTGGACCGGGTTTTATCGGGTGGTGGCACCGGAATTGCTTAAGATCGGCCCGTATCAGGGTGGTCATGGCTGCCTGCAGATCCCGTTCTCCCGGGGGGTCTGCGGCGCAGCGGCCCGGACCGGCGAGGTTCAGCTGGTGGCCGATGTCGAGGCGTTTCCTGGCCACATCGCTTGCGCTTCTTCGACGCGCTCTGAGCTGGTGTTGCCAGTCTGGAACGGTGATGGGGCATTGATCGGGGTTTTTGACATCGACAGCGACCAGCCCGAGGCATTTACTGGGGATGATGCAGAACAGATCACTGCGATCCTGAAGCGGGTCTTCGCTCCAAGCTGATTCGCAGCGGCAGGGGCTTTGCCCCTCGGCCCTCAGGGCCTCAGGGCCTCACCCCAGAGTATTTACGGAAAGATGACAGAGCCCGGCGCCTAGAGTGTGCTGGGCTTTTGTATGTAAAGTGATGTTCGTGAAAAAATCCTTGGAAATTTCATGAATACGTTGCATCGTGAAAAATGAGCGATAATTTTCACAGGTGCTATGTGACGGATCAATCTCCACAACCGGCAAGCCTAGGGGCGGATTTGCGCGCCTTGCGCAAGGCGCGAGGGGCAACGCTTGCGGAGCTTGCAGCGCGTCTAGGTCGATCCGTCGGTTGGCTGAGCCAGGTTGAGCGGGATATGTCGGAACCGTCGATTTCGGACCTCCGCGAGATTGCAAAGGCTTTGAACGTGCCGATGTCGATGCTGTTTGCCCATTCGGCGGCACCGGTCGCAGAGCAGGGGTATATCGTCCGTGCGGGAGCGCGTCGCCCGATGGGGTCTGGTGAGGAAGGCCTGATGGAGGAGTTGCTGTCACCGGATCTGACCGACGATTTCGAGATGGTGCATTCCACCTTTCGCCCGCATTCTCGAATGCAGGTCCCGGCGGATCGTCCGACACAGGAGGTCGGCTATATGATTGCCGGGCAATTGGACCTGGTGATCGGGGGCCGCAGCTTCACCGTTGGGCCGGGCGATAGCTTCCGGATCAAGGAAGAAGCCTACCAATGGGCCAACCCCTATGACGTGCCTGCTGTGGCGGTCTGGGTTATCGCGCCGCCGGTGTATTGATGAGTTTTGACGCCTGGACCCTCTTTGCTGTGTTCTGGGTGGTCTTCGTCACCACACCCGGGCCAAATGCCGTGAATTGCATTTCCAATGGAATGAGCTTGGGGTTCTGGCGGGCGATGGTCGGCCTCCTGGCCATTCTGACACAGGCAACCTTGTTTCTGCTGCTGTCGGCGATCGGCGTGACGGCTCTGATTGCTGCTTCGCCGAGTGTGTTTCTGATTGCCAAGCTGATCGGGGCGGCATTCCTGATCTATCTGGGCGTGCGCGGATGGCGCAACGCCACACGGCCAGCTCCGGCAGTGGAGCGACCTGCGCGCCATGTCTATCTGCATGCTCTGGCTGTGGCGGTGATCAACCCTAAGAGTGTTGCCGGATATCTCGCAGCGTTTTCGCAATTTGTCGAACCAAGCGTGCCAATCTGGGATCAGATGCTGGTGATCATGCCCACCGCGCTGATCCTCACAACGCTGAGCTATACGGGGTTCACGCTGCTTGGTGTTGCGATGGGTCAGGCGGCGATGAAGGCGGTCTTCAACCTGTGGATCCGGCGTCTTCTGGCCATTTGTTTCATTGTCTATGGGGTGCTCTTGGGATCGACCAGCGTGCCTGATCTGGAGGATGCGCGATGATCACAGGGTCTTGCCTGTGCGGTGACGTTTGTTTTGAAACCGCCGCAGAACCGAGCGGCGCATCGATGTGCCATTGTACCCAATGTCGCAAGCAATCGGGCGGCATTTGGGCCTCTGCACAGGTGCGTGACGTGGACCTCATGATCACGGGCCCGGTCCGCTGGTTTGAGGCAACATCGCTAGCCAAACGCGGCATCTGCCCGCGATGCGGTTCTTTCCTGTTCTGGAAGGGCACGGACGAGGACACCATCAGCTTTGCACTGGGCGCTGTCGACGGGAACACCGGTCTCAGCGTCGAAAAACACATCTTCACCGCCTCCAAGGGCGACTACTACGACATTGCGGACGGTGTGCCGCAAGAGGACTGACGACGAGGGAGGCATCATGTCTGATTTTCCAACAAAGGCCCGTGTGGTCATCATCGGCGGCGGTGTCGTCGGTTGTTCGGCGCTTTATCATCTGGCCAAGAAAGGCTGGGCGGATTGCGTGCTGCTTGAGAAGAATGAGCTGACTGCAGGCTCCACATGGCATGCGGCGGGCAATGTCCCGACCTTTTCGACGTCCTGGGCGATCATGAACATGCAGCGCTACTCGACCGAACTATATGCGGGTCTGGGGGAGGAAGTCGATTATCCGATGAACTACCACCAGTCCGGGTCCATCCGTCTGGCACATACCAAGGAACGGATGCAGGAGTTCGAACGCGCCTGTTCCATGGGCCGGTATCAGGGCATTGAGATGGAGATGTGGACACCTGAGCAAGCCAAGGAGCATTACCCGTTTCTGGAAACCCACGATCTGGAAGGGGTACTGTATGATCCCACCGATGGAGACATCGATCCGGCACAGGTGACGCAGGCGCTGGCCAAAGGTGCGCGCGACATGGGAGCCAGGATTATCCGCTTCTGCCCGGCAACGGGTGTGACGCAGAAGGAAGACAAAACCTGGATCGTGCACACCGACAAGGGCGATATCGAATGTGATTATGTGGTGAATGCCGCAGGTTACTATGCCCAACGGGTGGGTGAATGGTTCAAGGACTATGGCGGCCGTACTGTGCCGATGATGGTGATGTCGCACCAATATCTGCTAACCGAGCAGATTCCGGAAATCGAAGCCTGGAGCAAGGAGCATGGCAAGAAGCTCCCGCTAATCCGTGACGTGGATGTCTCTTATTATCTGCGGCAGGAGAAGAACGGCTATAACCTCGGCCCCTATGAACCGAACTGCCGAGGTCACTGGATGACCGAAGATGACCAGATGCCGGACGACTTCTCATTCCAGCTCTGGTCAGACGATCTGGACCGGATCGAGGATATCGTGACCGACGCCATGGATCGTGTGCCGCTGATGGCCACCTCCGGTGTGTCCAGCGTGATCAACGGCCCGATCCCCTATGCGCCCGATGGCCTGCCGCTGATCGGCCCGATGCCGGGCGTCGATAACGCGTTTGAGGCCTGCGTCTTCACCTTCGGCATCGCCCAGGGCGGTGGTGCTGGCAAGGTGCTGGCGGAATGGATCGTCGATGGTCAAACGGAGTGGGACATGTGGGCGGTCGATCCGCGCCGCTACACCGACTACACCGATCAGGATTACTGCGACCAGAAAGGTATGGAAGTCTACGGCAATGAATACGCCATGCACTTCCCGTATCACGAGTGGCCCGCTGCGCGCGACAAGAAGGTCAGCCAGGTTCATACCAAGATCAAGGAGTTGGGAGGTGTCATGGGCGCCTACAACGGTTGGGAGCGCGCCAACTGGTTTGCCAAGCCCGGAGACGACACGTCTGAGGACGCCACCCATACCTGGGGTCGTTCTGGCCCATGGCAGCAGCGGATCAAGGAAGAATGCGAAGCCGTGCGCGATGGTGTTGGCGTGCTGGATCTGCCGGGCTTCTCTCGCTTTAATCTGAGCGGCGCAGGTGCCGCCGAATTCCTGCGCGGCCTGATAACCGGTGGGTTGCCTAAAGTAGGCCGGATGAACCTCGTCTATTTTGCCGATGATCGCGGTCGCATCCTGACGGAGATGTCCTGCATGCGTCACGGTGAGGATCACTTCACCATGATCACCGCAGGCTCGGCTCAGTGGCATGATTTTGAGATCTTGAAGAAGGCGCTGCCCGCTGGTCTCAGCTTGACGGATCACACCACGGAATGTGCGACGATGATTGTGACGGGCCCGCAATCGCGGGAGCTGTTGGCGGATATCTCCGACGCCGATCTGTCGCTTGGCTGGCTGACCCATCAAGAAGCCACCGTCGCGGGCAAACCCGCCTTCCTGGCGCGGGTGTCCTATGCCGGTGAGCTGGGCTGGGAAGTGCATTGCGCCAACGCACATCAGACCGACATTTACGCAGCGCTGATCGAAGGCGGCGCCAAGCCGTTCGGCATGTACGCGCTGAACTCTCTGCGGATCGAAAAGGGTTACCGCACGTGGAAAGGTGACCTCAGCACCGATTATTCGCTGCTGGAAGGGGGGCTTGAGCGGTTTGTTAAACTGGACAAGCCGCAAGACTTCCCGGGCAAGGCCGCGATCCAGAGTGAAAAACAGCAGGGCGTCAAGAAGTCCTTTGTCACTCTGATCGTTGAGGCTGGCGATGCGGATGCGCCTTATATGTCCTGCATTTGGAAGGATGGAGAGATCGTCGGAGAGACCACTTCCGGCGATTGGGGGTATCGCGTGAACGCCTCAATCGCGCTGGGCATGGTGCGTAGCGATGCAGCGGTGCCGGGTACCGAGTTGGAGGTCGAGATCTATGGCGAGAAATACCGCGCTGTAGTTCAGGACGACAAACCGCTGTGGGATCCGGACAATGACCGGCTCCGCGCCTGAGGCATCTGTGACCTCCGGGGGGGTACCCCCGGGGGGACGTCAGTGGCGGGTCGATATCATCCTGACGGAAGGTTTTGTGCTCACTGAGTTTTCTGCTGTGGTGGAGCCCTTGCGGCTGGCCAATCGTGTGCTCGCCCAGCCACCGTTCTCCTGGACAATGCGCTCTGCTGGGGGCGGGCGGGTCGGATGCCGTGCTGGCGCTTATGTCGAGACGGAGCCTTTCGCGGCGAAAGCAGATGCCGATTGCGTGTTTGTTTTGGGCAATACGGATCCCGACTGTCCGGCGCTGTCGATGGGATCGCTGATCAGCACCTACCGCACGCGCGGGGCCAAGGTCTATCTGCTGGCAGAGGCCGCCAGCCGGTATATCCGTGACAGTGGCAAGGACGGAGCCCAGCACACGACGCATTGGGAAAACACCAACTTGATGCGTGAACGCATTGGATTGTTCGACGCCAATTTCGCGCTGGCGAGTGAAGATGGGCAGGTGGTGACCTGTGCCGGGATGGGGGCGACGGTGGACATCGTTCTGGCCCTGATCGGACAGCTGACCACGGCAGCCGCGCAGGTGACGGTTGCGAATATCCTCTTGCACGACAAGGTGCGGGACTTCGCGTCGTTGCAGCCGTTTTCGGGTGTGAAACCAACGATCACCGGCGATGCGGACCTTGATCAGGCCATTCACGTTATGCAGGAGCACATAGAGGAACCGCTGCCGATCAATGAGATCGTTGACCATCTCGGGATTTCGACCCGATCTCTGGAACGCAAGTTCAAGACCTTTCTCGGCACGACACCCAATGGTTTCTACCGGGAGATGCGTTTGAATAAGGCCAATAACCTCTTGCTGAACACCACGATGAGCGTGCGTGAGATCGGTTTGGCCTGCGGGTTCTCCAATGGGTTTTCGACCCTGTATAAGGCGTTTTTTGGCATGACACCCTTTGCTCTGCGCAAATCACGGCGCGTGTCTCAGTCACACCAGCAGCGTCGAAAATCCACAGGATAGCGGTGGAGAATAGAGCGTGCAGACTGGCGTTTTTGATGCATTTGTTGTCGCCTTGATATGGCAGGATCCGGCCATGCAGTTCGTCCAGTCAAGTTCAGGAGGCACATGATGAGCGATCTTCCCAACAAGGCCCGCGTGGTCATCATCGGCGGCGGCGTGATTGGCTGCTCGGTCGCCTATCACCTGACAAAACTGGGCTGGAAGGACGTTGTGCTGCTGGAGCGTAAACAGCTGACCTCGGGCACGACCTGGCACGCCGCGGGTCTGATCGCCCAACTGCGCGCGACCGCCAACATGACCAAACTGGCAAAATACAGCCAGGAGCTTTACGGCGCGCTGGAAGAGGAAACAGGCGTTGCCACCGGGTTCAAACGCTGCGGCTCGATCACAGTAGCCCTGACCGAAGAGCGCAAGGAAGAGATCTTCCGCCAGGCCGCCATGGCGCGCGCATTCGGTGTCGAGGTTGAGGAAATCTCCCCCGAGGAAGTGAAAACCCGCTATGAGCACCTGAATGTCGGCGATGTGACTGCAGGCGTGTGGCTGCCTAAGGATGGGCAGGGGGATCCGGCCAATATCGCGCTGGCCTTGGCCAAGGGCGCGCGTCAACGCGGCGCGCTGGTCAAGGAACGGATCAAGGTCACCGGCATCTCCAAGGAGGGCCGCCGTGTCACCGGCGTCGACTGGGCCAGCGACGACGGCCAGTCGCAGGGCCATATCGAGGCCGACATGGTGGTGAACTGCGCCGGCATGTGGGGCCACGAGGTTGGCCGTATGGCGGGCGTCAACGTGCCGCTGCACGCCTGTGAACACTTCTACATCGTGACCGAAGGCATCACCGGCCTGACCCAGATGCCGGTGCTGCGGGTGCCGGACGAATGCGCCTACTACAAGGAAGACGCGGGAAAAATCCTGCTCGGCGCGTTTGAACCGAACGCCAAACCCTGGGCGATGAACGGCATCCCGGACACATTCGAATTCGACCAGTTGCCTGAGGATTTCGACCACTTCGAGCCGATCCTGGAAGCCGCCTGCAATCGGATGCCGATGCTGGCGGAGGCAGGCATCCACACCTTCTTCAACGGGCCGGAGAGCTTCACCCCGGATGACGCCTACCACCTCGGCCTGGCGCCTGAGATGGATAATGTCTGGGTCGCGGCAGGCTTCAACTCAATCGGCATCCAATCGGCAGGTGGCGCTGGTATGGCGCTGGCGCAGTGGATGGAAGACGGCCAGAAACCGTTCGACCTTGGCGACGTGGACATCTCCCGTATGCAGCCGTTCCAAGGCAACAAACACTACCTGTATGAGCGCTCCAAAGAGACCTTGGGCCTGCTCTACGCCGACCACTTCCCCTACCGCCAAAAGGCCACCGCTCGTGGCGTGCGCCGTACCCCGTTCCACCATCACTTGCTGGAACAGGGCGCGGTGATGGGCGAAATCGGCGGCTGGGAACGCGCCAATTGGTTTGCCAACGAAGGCCAGGAGCGCGAATACCAATACAGCTGGAAACGCCAGAATTGGTTCGAAAACTCGGCAGCAGAACACAGGGCAGTCCGCGAAAATATCGGCATGTACGACATGTCCTCCTTTGGCAAGATCCGCGTCGAAGGTCCGGATGCCGAAACCTTCCTGAACTACATCTGCGGCGCCAACCTGTCGGTGCCGGCGGGCAAGATCGTCTACACCCAGTTCCTGAACAACCGCGGCGGCATTGAAGCCGATGTGACCGTTACCCGCCTGTCGGAGACCGCCTATCTGGTGGTGACCCCGGCGGTGACCCGTCTGGCAGATCAGACCTGGATGATGCGTCATGTGGGCGACCACCGTGTGGTGATCACCGATGTGACCGCGGGCGAGGGCGTGCTGGCGGTGATGGGCCCGAACGCCCGCAAGCTGCTGCAGATGGTCTCACCCAATGACTTCTCCAACGCGGTGAACCCCTTTGGCACCGCGCAGGAAATCGAGCTGGGCATGGGCCTCGCCCGTGTCCACCGCGTAACTTATGTGGGCGAGTTGGGCTGGGAAATCTATGTCGGAGCCGACATGGCCGGCCACGCTTTTGAGACCCTCTGGGAAGCAGGCCAGGACATGGGGCTGAAGCTCTGCGGCATGCACATGATGGACAGCTGCCGGATCGAGAAGGGCTTCCGCCACTTCGGCCACGACATCACCTGCGAGGACCATGTGATCGACGCCGGCCTGGGCTTTGCGGTGAAAACCGACAATGCGGATTTCATTGGCAAGGCTGCGGTGCTGGAGCGTAAGGAGACTGGCCCAAAGAACCGCATGGTTCAGTTCAAACTGACCGACGCCGAGCCGCTGTTGTTCCACAACGAGCCGATCATCCGTGACGGCAAATATGTGGGTTACCTCAGCTCCGGTAACTACGGGCATACGCTGGGTGCCGCCATCGGTATGGGCTACGTACCGTGTGACGGTGAAAGTGTAGCGGATGTGCTGGGCTCAAGCTATGAGATTGACGTCTGCGGTGTGAAGGTGAAGGCCGAGGTCTCGCTGAAGCCGATGTATGACCCGAAATCAGAGCGGGTGAAGCAATAGAAACGCCCGATCTTGTGACATGATATAACGCGTCAAAGGGGAAGATGCGTGCGATAATCGCGCATCCTCCCTACGGCCAGGAATAGAGCTGCCGCCCAACGATGACATCAACGCCTTTGGCAGTATCCCCCCTGTTCATTGTCGGCCGACCTGCATAAACCCGGCTCAGGGAGATTTTACGATGACACCGCAGCCTGAGAACAAAGACACGCCACAGGGCCTCGCCTTTGCCGTTTCCGCCTATCTGATGTGGGGCTTTCTGCCACTCTATATGAAGGCGCTGGCGCATATGCCGGCAGCGGAAGTGGTGGCCCATCGGGTGATCTGGTCAGTGCCTGTTGCGGGTGTTCTGCTCATCATTCTGCGGCGGACCCGCGACCTGCGCGCGGCGCTTACCTCCCCAAAAGTGTTGATGATGGGCGCGGTAACAGCAGCACTGATTTCGGTGAATTGGGGCATCTATGTCTGGTCCATCGCGACCGGCCATGCGTTGGATGCGGCTCTTGGCTATTATGTCAACCCGCTGTTCAGCGTCATGCTTGGTGCTGTGCTGCTGGGCGAGCGGCTGTCGCCTGCCCAATTGGTCGCAATCGGTTTGGCAGCACTGGCGGTATTGGTGCTCGCCCTGGATGCGGGTCGGTTGCCCTGGGCGGCGATTGGGCTAACGCTCAGCTGGGGCTTTTACGCGTTTTTCAAGAAATCTCTACCGGTTGGTCCCAATCAGGGGTTCATGTTGGAGGTGCTGATCCTGACACCCCCTGCACTGCTGTATTTGGGATATCTGACGGTCACTGGCGGTGCCCATTTTGGCGGCGACTTCAGCGATACCGCGCTGTTGCTGGGGTGTGGTGTGGTGACGGCGGTGCCGCTGATCACCTATGCCAATGGCGCCAAACTGCTGCGTCTATCCACGATCGGTATTCTGCAATATATCGCGCCCACGATGATCTTTCTGGCGGCGGTCTTTGTCTTTGGTGAGGAGTTCGGCCGCGCGCGGATGATCGCCTTCCCGATGATCTGGCTCGCGCTGGTGATCTATTCCGTTTCTCTGCTGCGCCAGATGCGTCGCGCCTGACGGGTCGGAAGGCCCCGACAGTTCGGCGTTGATTGTCTGGGCCAGAGTGTCAGCCCAAAGCGCATAAGCCATGGCCGAAGGGTGGTACCCGTCATGTGCGGCCAGCGTGGGATCGGGCGGCAGTGTGAAGGGCAGGTGTACGACATTTGGATCTTGCGCGGCCAGCTTGGCAAGAACTTGGTCCAGCCGCGTCGCATGCCGGCCCAGCACCCAGGCCAGCGGGTTGGGAAGGGCGGGAAAATCCGCCATCGGCGGGACACCGGACAGGATCACCAGCGTGACCCCAAATCGGTCACGCAGAAGTCGGATCAGGGCTGACTGTTCCATGTGAAACCGCCGCCGTCGTGTAAGCCGCGTCACATCATTTACGCCAAGCGCCAAGACAGCGACGTCGAATGTCTGTGGTGGCAATGCGCGGACCCGCGCCAGTGCATCAGCGCTGCGATGTCCGGTTGTCGCCTCCAATCGCCAAGTCAGATGCCGCCCTTCGGCCAGTTTCGTTGTCAGTTGGCCGCAAAGCGCGTCATCCTGCCGGCCGACACCAACCCCTGCGGCGGAGCTGTCGCCGACAATCAACAGACGCAGGGGGGCGCCACGCCCCATCTGTCCAAACCGTGGACCCCATGGTTCAGGCAGGCGCAGGGCCCTGCGCCGTACGTTGACCGCCTGCACGACCAGCAACGGCAGCAGTACGATCCGGGCGATATGGTCCAGGCCGATCAGCTGAGCGCCGATTGATATTGCAGAAACCTGGGATCCGAGGTGACCCGCGCCATGATTGCGTCCCGCAAGATCCCGATGCTTTTGTAAGGGCGCATCACCACTTCGAACTGAGCAATCAGCCCGTCTGAATTCAGGGTGATCAGATCAACGCCAACCGCGTCGAATTCGCCGATCTTGCATTGGAATTCCAACGCCCAGTCATCGCCATCTCCCATGATGCGACGATAGCGGAAATCACTGAAAACTTGACCGACATGCCCCAGAATGGCCGCGACCGGAGCGCGACCGGTCCAGGTCTTCCAATAGGTCGGTGGCAAAAACTGCACGTCTTCGGCCAGGAGATCTGCAATCTGACTGTCATCACCCTTGGCGACGACCTCTTGCAGCCTGCTGATGGTTGGATGAGTCATGCGTCACCTTTCAGACCAGGGAAACCGCGAACAACGCGAATGTGAAGATGTCACCACCCTGCCGGTCCCCCCAAGCACCGGCAAGCGCGACGTCGCGATACCTTGCCCTGCAGGCAAGGGGCCGCTAGGGACGCGGGCATGACAGTTTCTAGCGACTACACTCCGCCGATGGATCCCCTAGACATCCTGCATCACGATGCCCAGCTCCTAGTGGTGAACAAACCCCATGGTCTGCTCAGCGTGCCGGGGCGGGGGGAACATCTTGCGGATTGTCTGCTGAGCAGGCTGCAGGCTGCCTTTCCGGAGGCGCTTTTGGTGCACCGACTGGACCGCGATACCTCAGGTGTGATGGTTTTCGGTGTCACTCCTCATGCGCAGCGGCATCTGTCCATGCAGTTTGAAAAGCGCAGTGCGAAGAAAGCCTATGTGGCGCGACTTGACGGTCGGCTTGAACCGCGCAGCGGCACCGTAGATCTGCCGCTCATCGTGGACTGGCCCAATCGTCCGCGCCAGATGGTCTGCCATGACACTGGCAAAGAGGCCGTGACCGACTGGCGGGTGATGAAATACGAAGACACCGCAACCCGCGTGCGCCTGACGCCAAAGACCGGGCGGTCGCATCAGCTACGGGTACATATGCTGTCTCTAGGCCACGCCATTCTGGGCGACCCGCTTTATGCAGAGGGGCGCGCGCTGGATCACCCGCGGATGATGTTGCATGCGGAGGAGCTGCGGATCAAACATCCTGACAGTGGCGAATCGATGAAGTTTCGCGTCAAGGCTCCGTTCTGAGGTCGGCACTGCCTAAACGCTGATGCGCAGCCAGTCTGGCGGCAGAATATCGGGATTGTTCAGTTTCGGATCGCCGAACCATTTGGTGGGACCGGCCACGCGGCGGTCCGGCGTCTGGTTCAGCCAGGCCGCCCACCAGGAGAACGAACTGTTGCCGATGATGTTGTGTTTGCACAGGCTCATCAGGCGCATGTCCTCATAATCGGTATCAGCGCCGTTGAAATCCACCACCACCTTGTCACAGGGCAGAGGGAGATTTTCCTTTGCCCACTGTGGATCATCCGAGAAGACATAGACCGTTGGATGTCCCTCCAACCCGTCCAGAACCTTCGCCAGTGCGGCCTCGTAATAGGCTTGATCGCAAAGCACATGCGCGGCGAGGGTCAGATAGTCGCCTCTGCGCACGTGCAGCGAAATTGAATTGGTTTCGTGGATGCGCGCCGCCATCTCCGCGTTCTGCTGATTTGAATACTCAGGGAAGGTGAAGTCGCGCCGAATGCGTTCGGCACTTTGTGTGAAATAGCGCTCGCTCTGCCAGTAGCCGTGCAGGTAACTGTTGTCGCCCCAGTCCGCGAAACCCGGATTGTAGCCCAGGCCTGCCTCCCGGCGCAGCTTCGGCCCGGCGCCGAGATGCTGGCCCAAACTGCGCCATAGCGCATAACCAAGCGGAGCACGTTGGCGTAACGGCGGCAGGATATCCGGTGTCGCCAGATCAAGATCGAAGACGCGCGTCAGCACGCCCTCACCGCGCAGCTCGGCGCCGCGACTGTCCAGCGCAACTGACACACCAAGCCGATCCGCCAGCGCACGCCCGGCAGCGTATTGGAACATCTGATTGCCCAGTCGGCCATGCAGGCGGGTGATGATCATGGTTGGTCCCTCGGAGCGATATACCGCGTTGATAGGCGCCATCGACTGCTATGACCAGTCCCGGTCAGGTTCATCCGCCGGATCGCGCCTGCCAGTCGCTGTAGCTTTCAACGCCAAAATCCAAATCTGGATCGTCTGTCATCGGTGCCAGAAACTCAATCGAGTGCCCGTCCGGATCCCTGAAGTAGACTGACAGCGCGGGCATCCAGCCCAGCACCACCGGCTCTGTCGTCGGGGACCCGTGAAAATCAAGCGGCGTGATCCCGGCATCAGACAGCCGGTCGCAAATGCCATCAAGTGCTGAGACCGTGGTGCGAAACGCCATGTGCAACCGCATACCCATCGGAGCGGAGCCACCCGCCCAAAGCCCAAGCATCCCCTGAGATTGCCCGCCGACCCAGTAGAAAGCGACCTGCCGCTCGGGTAGGTGACGCGCAAGCGCCAACCCGATGGTCTCCCCATAATAGGCCATTGAAACCTCAAGGTTTTTCACCGGCAGGTGGGTTTCGTAGATACCGGTCAAATTGGTGTTGATACCGGGTTTAACGGCGTGGACAGGCTTCTGATGGATCATTCGGTGTCTCCTTTGAACAATCGTTTTCCCCACCCTGCGAGCTCAAGTCAGGTTTAGATCAAGGGGTAAATGACCTCCCTGGTTGTTTCTCTTGATGCGGCTTGGACGTGGCCACTTTCAACTCGGCAGGGCTGATAGACAGCCACTCAACCACAGACACGAGGTGGCTAAGGTCTTGACCATGGCGGGTGGAAGGGCCTAAGGCTGAGGCAGGGTCGGGGCCCTGCCGCTCGCGGTCAACACGACCATGGTGAACCCCCGTCAATAGATTTCCTGTCTTTCGCCCATCGATGTGATGCGCCAATGGCAATGCGGGCTCCATGTTTTCGGCGCATCTTGTTGATTGGACAAGAGGCAAGCATGACGACCAACCCAGAAGATCTCCCTACAGTTGGGAGCCTGAAGCAACAGGCCCGCAATCTGCGACAGCAGTTGCAGGCCCGCAATCTCACCCTGTCACATAGCGCCGCGCTTGAGATGGTGGCCCGGCAATATGGCTACAAAGACTGGAATACGATCAGCGCCAAGGCGGACAGACCGCGTCCGAATATTCCACAGCAGACCCTGCGTGTCGGGCAGACCCTGCGGGGCAGCTACCTTGGTCAGGCCTTCACCGCTGAGCTGCGCGGGCTGCAGGTCTTTGGTGAGGGCGCACGCCGACGCGTGACCCTGCATCTGGAAGAGCCGGTGGATGTGGTGAAATTCGACAGTTTCTCCGCAATGCGTCAGCGGATCAGCGGCACCATTGGATGGGACGGCCGCTCGGTTGAGCGGACCTCAGATGGTGTGCCTCAGCTGGTTCTTGATCTGCCTGATTGGAGCCGTTTCACCTGAAACCCGCGCGAAAATACCAAAGAGCCGCCCTGAGGGGCGGCTCTTTTCGTCGGGTTCGCAGATTGGTGTCGGGCGTTACGCGTCGGCCCAGCCACCGACGGCTTTCACCTCCAGGAAATCCTCAATCCCCCAGCTGCCGCCCTCGCGGCCATTGCCGGATTGTTTCATGCCCCCAAACGGCGACCCAGCGGAACGCGACTTGCCGTTCATCTCGATCATACCGGCGCGCAGCTTGCGGGCCATGCGGTTGGCACGGGCGGGATCCTGAGTCTGCACATAGTTGGTCAGGCCGTAGGGCGTGTCATTGGCGATCTCGATTGCGTCCTCTTCGCTCTCGAAGGGGATAATCGACAGCACCGGGCCAAAGATCTCTTCGCGGGCGATGGTCATTTGGTTGTTCACGTCGGCGAATACGGTTGGCTTGACATAGAAGCCTTGGTTCAGGCCATCGGGGCGACCGGTGCCGCCTGCTACCAATCGGGCGCCTTCGTCGATGCCTTTCTGGATCAGATCCTGGATCTTGCCCCACTGCAGCTCGTTGACCACTGGGCCGATATGGCGACCTTCGCTGGAGGCAGGGCCGACCTCTACCTTGTTGGCAACAGCGGCGGCCTCTTCGACGGCTTTGTCGTAGATGCCTTTTTGAACCAGCATACGGCTTGGCGCGTTACAGCTTTGGCCGGTGTTGTTCATCATATGCAGCACGCCGCGCTTGACCGCTTTCTCGTCGGCATCGTCAAAGATCACATTGGCGCCCTTGCCACCAAGCTCCAGATGAACCTTCTTCAGGGTATCTGCCGCAGCTTTGGAAATGGCAGTACCGGCGCGGGTCGATCCGGTGAAGGACACCATGTCCACATCGGGATGGCTGGACAGCTGGGTGCCCACGCCGGCGCCGTCACCGTTCACCAGATTGAGGACACCAGCAGGGAAACCAGCCTCGTCCATCATTTCGGCAAAGATCATCGCGTTGAGCGGGCTTTGCTCCGAAGGTTTCAGAACCATGGTGCAGCCCGCAATGGCTGCGGCGCCAACCTTCAGCGTGACCTGGTTCATCGGCCAGTTCCATGGCGTGATCAACGCAGCGACGCCTACAGCCTCATGGATAATGCGATCGTTGGGGGCATGGTCGCCCAAAGGAGCATCGAAGGAAAACGCCTTCGCCGCCTTGATAAAGTTGCGCAGATGCCAGCTGCCTGCGCCTGCCTGCTGAGTGCGGGCCATGTCGATGGGCGCCCCCATCTCGACGCTCATCGCCTGCGCCAGATCTTCGGTGCGGCTCTCGTAGACTTCGATCAGCTTTTCGACCAGCGCGATACGATCTTCAACCGGTGTCGCCATCCAACCCGGCAGGGCGGCCTTGGCTGCGGCGACAGCGGCATTGGTATCTGCAGCATCGCCCAGGGAAATGACGGCACAGGGGGCCTCGGTCGAGGGGTCGATCACTTCGAAATCATTGGGTGCAGCAGGGGCGACCCATTGGCCGTTGATGTAAAAATCACGTTTCTCGATCATCTGTCGATCTCCCAGGTATCAGGGTGTGACGGGGCAAAACCCCGCAATTCGCCGACACTCTGTCACCGGTGTTTCGGATGGGCAAGGGGGGAATGAATAATTTGATCAAATTATAGGAGTGGATAAAAATCCGCTATTTTACCGCTGTTTTGGGATGGCTGCGCGGTCTCATCGATTGACGTACACGTATGTCCCGGACGGGTCAGATTTACGCATGGCTTGATCTTTTCAGCGACTTGCACCCGATCAAGGGTTTAACCTGCGCGTTGAGTGGTTAGGTTATCGACCAGAGAGTATTCATTTGACAGCAGAGGAGAGACCCATGGGTTTGCGTATCAATGATGTGGTTCCAGATTTCACCGCAGAAACCGATCAGGGCACCGTCTCGTTTCATGATTGGATCGGCGACAGCTGGGCGATCCTGTTTTCCCACCCCAAAGATTTTACACCTGTCTGCACCACGGAATTTTCGGCTGTGGCGCAGCTGGCTGACGAATGGGCCGCCCGCAATACCAAGGTGATCGGCGTGTCCGTTGACGGCGTCGAGGATCACAAGAAATGGAAGGGCGATATCGAAAGCTACGGCAAGGCCAGCGCTGGTTTCCCGATCATCGCCGATGAGGGTCTGGCTGTCTCCAAGGCCTTCGACATGCTGCCTGCTGAGGCCTATCTCCCCGATGGCCGCACCCCTGCAGACAGTGCCACTGTGCGCTCCGTCTTCATCATCGGTCCGGACAAGCAGTTGAAGCTGTCGATGACCTACCCGATGACCGTGGGACGTAACTTTGCCGAAATCCTGCGCGCTCTGGACGGTCTGCAGATGTCGGGCAAAGGCGTGGCAACCCCTGCGAACTGGGTGCCCGGCGAAGATGTGATTATCCCGCCAAGCGTGTCGAATGAGGACGCCAAAGCCAAGTTCGGTGAGTTCGAGACGATCTTCCCCTATCTGCGCAAAACCAAGGCGCCGGAATAACCGACTGAAACATCCAAACGGGGCGTCGTGCCCCTGTGAACTGACCGTTGTGGAAAAGGGGCCGACCGGCCCCTTTTTCTATGGCTCCACTACGAGTGTTTTTGTGGGCGCAGGGCGACTTGGCTCCGGTAGAGCGCGCGTTTCACTTCGCGCGCGATCTTTCCTCCTGTGGGGCGCGACTGGATGGTTGAGCCCCCCAATTCCTCCGTCAGTTCTGATGCGCCATTGGGCCAGATCGTGTGGACCATTTGCCAATGGACCCAGTGCATCTGGAGAAAGGTGTCAACCGGACGGTCCAGCGTCTCTGTGGCTGCCAGTAGACGCGCCGCCGCGGCTTTTCCCACCACCTGCGCGACGGTTTGCAATCCGATGCGTCTTGGCAGGAACAGGCGCGCTTCGCCCTCGGTCGCGATAAACTGCGTCGCGGTTTCGCGGTGTTTGGCAGGCAGCCGGATAAAACTCTCGGTGGTGGCGCTATTTTCGGCCAATGCGATGGCATCGCGCCAGATCGTCAGGTCCAACGCAAGATCATCCTCGACGATCAAGCCGAACTCATCGGTGCTGTCGACGATCTTCTGCCAGCATTTGCGATGGGAGAGGAAACAGCCGATCTCCCCAGCCCTCAGCGCAAAGGGGTAACGTGGCTGGTGCAGGTCGCCATTGCGCACGGTGATCCCGCCTGCCTCCAGAACCGCGCGGCCATTGACCGCCTCAATGACCTCCGGCTGTGGCAGCTCGGTCATCAGCCGTGCCACATTTGGGGCGCGTTTCTGATCACCTGCCATATGAATGATATAGGATCGCATAAGCCAGAGGTAGCGATCTTGCCCAGCGGTGAAAAGAGGGAGGCCGCAGCCTGCGGACCCGAAAACGAAGAAACCCCGCCATCTCTGGCGGGGTTCCAACTGTTTTCAAAACAAGAGGCAGATTATTCTGCGTCTTCTTTCTTCTCAGCCTTGATCTCTTCGCCGGTTTCCTGATCCACGATCTTCATGGACAGGCGGACCTTGCCGCGATCATCAAAGCCCAGCAGCTTCACTTTCACTTCCTGGCCTTCCTTCAGAACGTCCGAAGGGTGGTTCAGGCGGCGGTTTTCGATCTGGGACACGTGTACCAGGCCATCGCGCTTGCCGAAGAAGTTCACAAAGGCGCCGAAGTCGACGATCTTCACAACTTTACCGGTGTAGATGGCGCCTTCTTCCGGCTCTGCCACGATCGAGTGGATCATGTCATAGGCTTTTTGGATGGCGGTGCCGTCGGCCGATGCGATCTTGATCACGCCGTCGTCGTTGATGTCGACTTTCGCGCCGGAGGTTTCCACGATCTCGCGGATGACCTTACCGCCGGAGCCGATCACTTCACGGATCTTGTCAGTCGGGATCTGCATGGTCTCAATGCGCGGCGCATGGACGGAGAACGCATTGGTTTCCGACAGAGCCTTGGCCATTTCGCCGAGGATGTGCAGACGGCCGTCTTTGGCCTGATCCAATGCTTTTTCCATGATCTCAGGCGTGATGCCTGCAACCTTGATGTCCATCTGCAGCGACGTGATACCCTTGTCGGTACCCGCCACTTTGAAGTCCATGTCGCCAAGGTGGTCTTCGTCGCCCAGAATGTCCGACAGGATCGCGTAGGAGCCGTCGTCTTCCAGGATCAGACCCATGGCCACACCGGCAACCGGTGCCTTCAGCGGAACGCCGGCGTCCATCATGGACAGCGAACCACCGCAGACCGATGCCATCGAGGAGGAACCGTTCGATTCGGTGATCTCCGACACCACGCGGATGGTGTAGGGGAAGTCGGTCGGCGCAGGCAGAACAGCCTGCAGCGCGCGCCATGCCAGCTTACCGTGACCGATTTCACGACGGCCCGGGGAGCCGACACGACCCACTTCACCAACCGAATAGGGAGGGAAGTTGTAGTGCAGCAGGAAGTTGGATTTGAAGTTGCCGTGCAGCGCGTCGATGAACTGCTCATCGTCACCGGTGCCCAGCGTGGTCACGGCCAGCGCCTGAGTTTCACCACGGGTGAACAGCGCAGAACCATGGGTCCGCGGCAGCATGCCGGTTTCCGACTCGATGGCGCGCACGTCAGTGGTTGAACGTCCGTCGATTCGCTTGCCGGTCTTGACGACATCGCCACGCAGAATGCCAGCTTCCAGCTTCTTCAGAGCGGAACCGAGGTTGGCATCTTCCAGCTGTTCTTCTGTCAGCGAGGCTTTGATCGCGTCGCGGGCAGCGGCAACAGCGGCGGTGCGCTCCTGCTTGTCGGTGATTGCGAATGCAGCGCGCATCTGCTCTTCACCAGCGGCTTTCACGACAGCGAACAGCTCGGAATAGTCCGCCGGCTGGAAGTCAAACGGCTCTTTCGCCGCGTCTTCTGCCAGGGAAATGATCAGGTCGATCACCGGCTGGATCTGCTCATGAGCAAATTTCACCGCACCCAGCATTTCAGCTTCGGTCAGCTCGTAAGCTTCGGATTCAACCATCATCACGGCATCTTTGGTGCCGGCAACAACCAGATCCAGACGCTGATCAGGGTTCAGGCGCAGGTCCTGCATGTCGTCGACAGTCGGGTTCAGAACGTATTCGCCGCCCTCAAAACCAACGCGCGCAGCTGCGATTGGACCCATGAAGGGTGCGCCGGACAGGGTCAGCGCCGCAGAGGCTGCGATCATGGCGACCATGTCAGGATCGTTGACCAGATCGTGGCTCAGCACGGTGCACATCACCAGAACTTCGTTCTTAAAGCCGGGGACGAACAGCGGGCGGATCGGACGGTCGATCAGACGCGCAGTCAGCGTTTCTTTTTCGGTGGGGCGTGCTTCACGCTTGAAAAAACCACCGGGGACCTTGCCCGCAGCGTAGTATTTTTCCTGGTAGTGGACGGTCAGAGGGAAGAAGTCCTGACCCGGTTTCTGCTGGCGGGCAAAGGTGACATTTGCCATGACCGAGGTCTCGCCCAGGGTGGCAATCACGGTGCCATCAGCCTGACGGGCAACCTTGCCGGTCTCCAGTGTGAGCGTCTCTTCGCCCCACTGCATCGATTTCTTTGTAACGTTAAACATTCAGCTTATCCTAGCTGGGAGCACTCCCGGGCGTATCCCGGGTCTCCCGTTTGATGTGGCGGCCCCATTGCCGCCGACCCCTCTCTATCTTTCTTTCGACTGCCGGGGTCTTGGCAGCACGTCTCAGATAGGCCGCCCTTACAGGATTTTTGCACAGATTGAAAGGGCAAGCGCTGGTGATGCCGGTTCTCAGAGATTTCGCCCCACGCCCCATACCGCAGGGCGCACCAGCGCCGACGGCGAGTTCCAAAAATACCGGTGCGTTAACCAGATCCTCAGCGTTTTTATGAAAACTTTGCGCACCCCAGAAGGGCAAGACGCCGTCGCCCCCACCACGAATGAACAGGTGCTGAATGAACGATTGGACCTCCGGCTATGTTGCCGAGCTCGACTATACACATGATTTCTTTCATGAGATGACGCCATCGCGCTTGGCGTTTGCTGCGTTGTCGCGGGGGCATCGGCATGGGTTGGATGACAACCGACTAACCTATTGTGAGTTGGGCTGTGGGCAGGGGTTCACCGCCAATCTGCTGGCCGCTGCAAACCCGCATGTTGATGTACATGCCATGGATTTCAATCCCGCGCATATCGCTGGCGCACATCGACTGGCGCGGGAGGCCGCGGTGCCCAATGTCACCTTCTACGAAAGGTCCTTTGAGGATTTCGAGGAGGAGGCAACCCTGCCAAACAGCTTTGACGTGATTGCGCTCCATGGCGTCTACAGCTGGGTCTCTCGCGAGAATCAGGAACGGATCACCGGCTTCATCGCTCGCCGTCTGAAACCGGGTGGGCTGGTCTATATCAGTTACAACACACAACCGGGTTGGGCGCCGTCGATGCCATTGCGCCGGTTGCTGGCAGATCGCGCGGCGCAGAGCAGCGGGCCGCTGGAGCAGCGCATTGACGAAGCCTTGGGGTTTGCCGAGCAATTGAAACAGGCCGGGGCTGGTTTCTTTGCATCCAATCCGGGCCAGCTGACCCGGCTGAGCGAGATGAAATCGATGTCGCGAAACTACTTGGCGCATGAGTTCTTCAACAAGGATTGGACCCCGTTTCATTTTGCCGATGTTGCAGAAGATCTGGCGCAGGCAAAACTGGAGTTCATGGGGGCGGCGAATCCTTTAGATCACATCGACGATATCTGCCTCAGCGCGCCACAGCAGGCGCTGCTCGCAGAAGAAAGCAATGTGATCAGGCGCGAGGGATTGCGTGACATTCTGTTAAACGAGCAGTTCCGCGCAGATGTTTTTGTACGGGGGTGGCTGCCACAGACACAACGTGGCGGCGTCGGGGGGTGGTTTCAGACCTCCTTCGCGCTGGCGCGCCATTATGGAACCGGCCCGTTGAAAATCAGCTGGCGCAAGGGCGATATCGCGCTGGAAGCGAGCCAGTACGAGCCTGTTTTGCAGGCTTTGGCCGATGGGCAGCACACCGTTCGTGCCTTGCTGGAGCAAGGGGTGTTCTCAGATATGACCTGGGGCGACATTACGCGGATGCTGACGATTCTGACCGGTGCGGGCTATATCGTGCCCTGTTTGCCGCAAGCGGGATATGCGGATCGGATTGCGCGGTGCCGCGACTTCAATATGGCGGTTTGCAAGAATGCTGAGGACAGCGAGCGTCTGGGATTCCTGGCATCCCCGGTGACGGGGGGCGGTGTCGCGGTTGACCGAATGGAGCAGCTGTTCCTTCTGGCTCAAAGCGAGGGGCATCAGGCGCCACATGATTGGGCGAGCTTCGTCTGGCGAATTCTTGAGCCGCAGGGACAGCGGCTGGAACAGGATGGCCGGGTGCTGGAGCTGGCTGAGGAAAACCTTGCTGTCCTGCGCGCCCGCGCCCATGCTTTTGCAGCGCGGCGCCTGGACATTCTTGCAGGTCTTGGCGTGAGCTTGGTCAAGAACGCACCATCGCAAGCGGAGACGGCCCATCCGACGGCCGCTACGTCACAGCGCGGCGCCGTCGCCTAGCAGCCCGCAGATCAGCCAGTGCAACGAAAAACGCCCGCAGCCAAAAGGCGCGGGCGTTGATCTTCAACCGTCTGGTCGTCGCGTTTAGCGACGGATGCCGAGACGTTTGATGAGGTCCTGATAGCGGGCCACGTCTTTGCCTTTGGTGTAGTCCAGCAGCTTACGACGCTGAGCAACCATTTTCAGAAGGCCACGACGACCGTGGTTGTCCTTCTTGTGGGTTTTGAAGTGCTCGGTCAGGGTGTTGATGCGCGAGGTCAGGATTGCAACCTGGACTTCCGGGGAACCGGTGTCGCCGTCTTTGGTTGCGAATTCTTTCATCAAGCGGGCTTTTTCTTCAGCAGTGATCGACATCGGGGTCTCCTTTGAAGGTTTGTGTGAATGGCGCAGGCCGGGATGTCGTCCAGCACAGGCCCATGGAGGCGTCTCGGGCAACGCAGTTTTCCGTAGAAAGTCGCAGTGCCGTTGAACAGGTCGCGCGTATACGCAGGTTCTTCGGAAATAGCAAAAGGTTTTGAGGAGTGGTTTCAGTCAGCGCAGCGGATGTCGGCCTGACGAGACCTGGATTAGCCGAGCGTTAGCCCGCCGCTGCCAGCTTCATTGGCCATCACGCCAAAGCGGATCGCGGCGTCCTGATCTACGACCAGTATGTCGGAGGCTGCCAGTTCCGCCGGTCCGGTCACGCGCAGCACCTCCTCGCCGTCGATGGTCACGATATGCTCACCGGGGCTATCTGGATTGCTGCTCACGTCAACGACAGGTGTGTCAGAGCCGAATTTGTCCCAGATGACAACCAGCTGGTCCTCATTGCTATTGAAATCGGACAGATCGATGGGAGCGGTGGGGTCCGTATTGTCCCCGTTTGTGTCCTCGCTGACATAAAAATCACCAGCGCCAACAAGGATACTATCGGCGCCAGTGCCAGCGGTCACAATGTCACCGGCCCCGGCAAGTATCGTGTCATCGCCGTCACCACCGTTCAGATAATCCGTGGTGTCACCATCATCATTGCCGACCAGGCGATCATCGCCAGTGCCGCCGAACAGCGTGTCCTGTCCCTGGCCACCTGTTAGATGATCATCATCGTCGTTCCCGTGCAGCGCGTCGCGCCCGTCAGCCCCGACCAGCGTATCATTGTCCTGACCGCCGTGAGCCTGATCATCGCCTGCGCCACCGTCAAGCAAATCCTCACCGAAGTGGCCAAACAGCCTGTCATCGTCATCATCCCCGGCCAGCAGATCATCGCCATAGTCTCCGTGTAGGAGATCATCCCCGGCGCCGCCCTCTAGTGTGTCGTCCCCCTCACCGCCGTGCAGTGTGTCATTGCCGTCGCCGCCTTGCACGCCGTCATCGCCGGCGTAGCCGTTCAGCTGATCATGGCCCGCAAGGCCTTGCAGAAGATCATCTGTATCACCACCGCCAAGCTGATCGCTTGCAGCGGTCCCAGTCGAGACCAATGCGTCAAGAGAGACGGTTTCACCGGTGCTGCCCTTTGCGGCATCATCGTCGCTGCCTTCACGGGTGTCGGGGCTGTCCGGGTCATCGCCCCCCTCGTCAATCAACAAGATGCCACCAACAGCGGCGACCCCCAACATTGCAGCCAGCATCAACATTCCGGCGACCCCTTACCAAACACGCGGAACACCCGCATGATTAGTATTGAACACGCAATGGTTGTATATCAAACCAAATCGAAAGCGATGGTTAGCAAGATCTTATGCCGACTTGGGCCGCCAGGGTTCAGGTTTCTGGTCGTAGCGAATGTAGAGCGGGTGTTTGGGATGACCGGCCTTGCTCAGTCCGAGATGAAACAACGGCCTACCGGTTTCGACAAGCGCCGCCGCAACTTGATCACCTTGCTGACGAAACGCGCCGTGGGTGCCCCAGGCGCAGATCACCTGATCCGCCCAGGCCGCACCCTCCAGAATTATTCCCAGATTATCAGGGCCAACCGGGTCCGCTGCGCGTTTCATGTCGCGCGGATCGGTGGCCCGAAAGGCAAAGATATTGGTGGCGCGAAATCCGCCATGTCCCAAGGTGCGCGCGCGTCTTTCGCAGCGCTCAATCGTTGGATCGTTCTGCACCTCAGTTGCGGTGGACGGGTTGAGCATCACAAACATCACCCGTGTCCCCGCCGGATCCCAGATCCGGCTGAGGCTATATCGATACTGCTCGCAGTCGGAATAGACCGCGTTTGAAGGCGCGTCGCCCTTGGTGTGGCTGCGATGGATCATGGTGCCCGTCGTGCCCAGACCTCGCGCCGCTGTCAACCGCAGCCTAGCGGACGAAGACCCTGCTGGGATGCAGCTCGCCGGCCTTGTAGTGTCCAACCGCAACAGCCAGACCATCCAGTGAGGCCCAGGCTTCCTCGCCGTATTCAACATCGGAGGCGAGCACCATTCCGGGATTGCCATTGCGCAGCTTGGCCGCGCCTTCAGGTGTGCAGGTCAGCTGCGGCAGATCGGCGAGCCCTTCTTCAAGCGGGCGCAGATAGCCATCAAGATCCGGCGATTTGGCCATTTCATCCAACGTCTCAAGGCTGATGCCATCCTCCGCGTCAAACGGCCCCGACCAGATCCGGCGCAGGCATTTGACATGGCCCTGACACCCAAGCGCGGCGCCCAGATCCCGCGCGATGGACCGCACGTAGCCGCCTTTGCCGCAGGTCATTTCCAACACGACATGGTCAGCGTCAGGACGATCCACCAGGATCAGCTCCTCAACCCACAATGGGCGGGCGGCCAGTTCGATGTCTTCACCGTCGCGCGCCAGCTTATAAGCGCGCTGGCCGTCGATTTTCACCGCTGAGAATTTTGGTGGCACCTGCATGATATCACCAAGGAATTGCGGCAGCGCCGCCACGATGTCCTCATCACTTGGCCGCGTGTCGCTGCTGGCGATCACTTCGCCTTCGGCGTCATCGGTATTGGTCGCCTGACCGAGACGCACGGTGAAGGTGTAGGCCTTCAGCGCATCGGTGATATAAGGCACGGTCTTGGTGGCTTCGCCGAGGGCGACTGCCAGAACGCCGGTTGCCTCGGGATCCAATGTGCCGGCATGGCCTGCCTTCTTCGCATCAAAGGCCCAGCGGACCTTATTGACAACCGCAGTGGACGTCAGCCCCGCAGGCTTGTCGACCACCAGCCAGCCGGAAATATCGCGCCCTTTGCGTTTGCGTCCCATATCGTACCCCAATGTCATCGTCGGTGAGAGAGGCGCGCGAGGTAGCCCAGCCATCCCGGGCTGTCAATCGCGGGAGGTGGCGAAACCGTCGGCCAACTGCGGCGCGGGCTGGTCCAACGCGTGTGGTTGGCTCAGTTGGTCGCCGCGTCGCTCTTGGTGCCGTCTGCCACCACGCCCACCACTGGCCCCATCATGAAACCGGCATCACTGCGGTTGATCTGCGGCGCGTGGAGCCGCGATATATTGCCATCAAAATAGAGCGCGCTTGGCAGCTTCAGATGGTCCCTGAACAGGCTGCCAAACTGGTGAAACGTCACAGCGTTCCGCGAGATGGCAAAGACCACGCGCTGGCCGTCGGCGCTGGTGCCGACGCCGTTGCGAATGAAATACGAGGTCGAGTCCGGCAGAAACCGCGGGTGCAACGCGCCGTCGATCACCAGCATCGGGCCGGATTGCGTGGCATAGCGGCACGATGGCTCTGTCTCGGCGAAAGTCAGCGTTTCGATCACATCCGTGCGGGCAGCGCCGATACACAGCACCCCATTGGGCAACAGTCCGAAATTGCCCGGACCGGGGGTTGTGATCAGCCGCATCTCCTCGCCGTCGCTGTCCCGGTACAATCCGACGGGCGATCGGTCGCGATGGTACATACCGGCATTTGTGGCAAAGGGCAGACTCTGCCCCTTGGCAGTCAGATCGTTTTCGATTGTCGAGAAATGACCGTAGATCTCGCCCGCGTCGTTTTTTAGAAACAGGCGCAGCTCATCTTCGGCCACGTCGACCTCGCAGATCGTGTAGCGATTGCCGTCATAGGCGATGTCGCGGCAGTCCACCGCCGCCGCGGGCGCAGCCCAAAGGGCCAACACCACAGCCACCGCCCAGCGAATCACTCGCCGATATCGCGGCGCACCGCGTCCTGCGACAGCATCCGGCGGGTGTCATCCATCCGGTCAAAGGTGTCATCCAGCTGGAATCGCAGTTCCGGCGTGAATTTCAGTGCCAGCTTCTTGCCGATCATCCGACGCAGTTCGCCCTTGTTGCGGGCCATCAGTTTGAGCGTGTCTTCCTGCCCCTTGCCGCCAAGCGGCAGCACATAAGCCGTGGCAATACGCAGATCGGGCGAGGTGCGAACCTCACCAACGGTGATCGACAGCCGGTTCAATTCGGGATCATGCAGGTCACCGCGTGCAAAGATCTCGGACAAGGCGCGGCGAATCAATTCGCCGACGCGGAGCTGACGTTGTGAGGGCCCTGAGCCCTCTTGGAGTTTGTTCTTAGCCATATATCCGATTTATGCCGAAAGCGGGGCTTTGCCAAGCGCAGCACAAGCGGTTAGGACAAAACCAGCCCGAAACAGACCACCCGCGATCCAGCGCAACACCTAAGGACCCCTGACATGACAGCTTCCCGCACGGATACACCCGGCATCGTGATCACCGGCGCCTCTGGGCGCATGGGGCAGATGCTGATCAAGACGGTTGCGGATCATCCCCGCGCGCATCTGATCGGCGCGGTGGAGCGGGCAGGCCACGATTGGGTCGGCAAGGATGTCGGGCTGGCTATGGGCGGCTCTGAAATCGGTGTGACAGTGACCGACGATGCGGCTGCTGCCTTTGCCAAGGCGCAGGCCGTGATCGACTTCACCAGCCCAGCGGCGACTATTGCCTTTGCCGGGTTGGCGGCCGAGGCCGGTGTTGTCCATGTCATTGGCACCACCGGGATGAGCGACGCAGAGATCGCCCAGCTGGAACCGGCCTCGCGCCGGTCGGTGCAGATGCGCGCTGGCAATATGAGCCTTGGCGTGAACCTGCTGGCCCAGTTGACCAAAAAGGTCGCCGCCGCCCTTGATGAGGATTTTGATATCGAAGTGATTGAGGCGCATCACCATCACAAAGTCGACGCCCCCTCCGGCACCGCGTTGATGCTGGGCGAAGCCGCTGCGGAGGGGCGCGGCGTGGTGCTTTCAGATGTCAGCGACAGCGGGCGCGATGGCATCACCGGCGCGCGCAAGCGCGGTGATATCGGTTTCAGCGCCATTCGGGGTGGCGATATTGTCGGGGAACATGACGTGCTGTTTGCCGGCCAGGGAGAGCGTATCGTCCTGCGCCATCTGGCGACGGACCGTGCGATCTTTGCCCGCGGCGCGATTAAGGCCGCACTTTGGGGGCAGGATAAGCAACCCGGTCAATACGACATGCTGGATGTGCTGGGCCTCTGATCCTCAGAGCAGGGATGCGGCGCCGCTGAACGTCTCGAACCCTTCGGTGGTTTCCAGCACCGAAGCTTCGAAATGGGCGATCAATGGCATCACTTGGGGCTCCAGCTCTTTCAGCCAGACAGGCCCGTCATAGAAGTCATCCTTGATGCGTTCGCGGTCTGATAGCGTTGCAAAGGCGCGCATCCAGTGGACGACATCCGGATCCTCAAGATCGCGCATCGGGCCAAAAACCAGCATGCCCGCGTCGCGCAATGCCGGTCTGTTCACCCGTTCAAAGATGTCAATAAAGGCTTCGCGTTTGCCGGGGTGCAGTCTGTAGCGGCGGATCTCGATGATCATGCAGGCCTCCTGCGGCGACACCGTCAGAAATCGATGGCGATGCCTTTTTTCTCCCAATCGCCGTAACGCGCGGGATCGGGACCATCGCGACCGCCCAGCTCAACCGGGCGATTGGCCGCCTCGGCCTCAGCGGCCTTGCGCCGTTCTGCGGCTTCCGCCAGCGCCCGCTGGGCGGCGGGCGGCAGATCTGCTGCCGGATCGATTTTGGTTTTGTCAGCGTCACTCATGCCGGGTTCCCTTGTTGTCGTTCTATGATATACGCCCGCGTCCGGCGGCGACAACCCATCGCGCCGCTGCCCTCTATCAGGAGACCCGCATGTCCAACGCAAGCCAAGCCCGCCGCCGCGCTATTCATCTGCTGGATCAGGTGCTCGGAGAGGGCAAGCTGCTGTCTGAATGTTATGCCGCTGGCGCCTTGGACAAGCTCCCGGCAGAGGAGCGGGCGCGCAGTCAGCGACTGGCTACAGACACGCTGCGCAATTTGGAGCGCGCGGACCGGATCCTGCAGAAACATCTGAAGAAATCGACGCCGCTGACAGTCCACAACGCCCTGCGTATTGGCACCGTCGAACTGTGTCAGGGCGGGGCCGCACATGGGGTGGTAAACGAGATGGTGGACATCATCGCGCGTCACCGCCGCCACGGTAAGCTGAAGGGACTGGTCAACGCGGTTCTGCGCAAGGTGGCGGATCAGGGGCCTGCTGAATGGGCCAAGCTGCGGGTCCCGCGCCTGCCGAAATGGCTGCGCAGCCCACTGTCTCAGGCCTGGGGCGCACCTGCGATGCTGTCGATTGAGGCGGCTCATCTGGCGGGCGCGCCGCTTGATCTGTCGGCGAAACCTGGTGCCGATCTGTCGGCGTTGGAGGCAACCCGCCTGCCAACCGGGTCTTACCGTCTCCATGGATCGGTTCAGGTTTCTGGCCTGCCGGGATTTGAGGCGGGTGACTGGTGGGTACAGGATGCCGCTGCCGCGCTGCCTGCGCAGCTGCTGGCGGCACAGCCGGGCGAATCGGTCCTGGATCTCTGCGCGGCGCCGGGGGGCAAGACGATGCAGATCGCAGCCACTGGCGCGAATGTGACGGCCGTGGATCAATCCGCTGGTCGGATGGCGCGCCTGTCGGAGAACCTTGACCGGACCGGCCTCAGCGCCACGGTGGTTGTCGGTGATGCGCTGGAACAGACCGGCCAATATGATGCCGTCCTGCTGGATGCGCCGTGTTCCGCAACGGGCACGATCCGCCGTCACCCGGACCTGCCCCATGCCAAGGATGGCAGTGGCTTTGGCGCGCTGATTGAATTGCAGGCACAGATGCTTGCCCATGCCTGGAGCCTGGTGAAACCGGGTGGACGGTTGATTTACTGCACCTGTTCGCTCTTGCCGGATGAGGGCGAATGCCAGGTTGAAGATGCGCTTGAGATGTTTCCCGATATGTCGGTCGGCGATCGGATCCACACGGTCGCGGGCATCGACCCCGACTGGATCACAGAAGAAGGCGGTCTGCGTCTGCGACCTGATTACTGGGCGGATCAGGGCGGTATGGACGGTTTCTACATGGCGGAATTGCGCAAGGGCGCGGCCTGACCTCAGGTCTCGGCGGTCCTTCGCCGCCCGGCCATCTGGTCGCCTGCCGCATTATCGGTGACTTGGCCTGTAAGCCTCGCTATGCTCAGCGCAAAACGCCCCGGAAAAAATCTCTGGCGTGAGGCAAGAGAGCATGTCCCGATACGATAGAATGGCGCGGCGCGGCACCCGCCTGTTGAACCGCTTTTACGCACGGCGCGCGCGACGGCAGCCCGGCGCCACGGCCTTTGTGTCGCAGCCTGAGCCGCGCACCATCGGCAGCTTTGCCCGCGGTCGTCAACTGGTGGCGGGCAATCTTCTGTTTGCGGGTTACCTCGTCGAATCGCCGACCACCGGGCTCTGGGATGTGGTGGCGCCCGATCTCGCTTTTGATGCAGAACGGCACGGGTTTGCCTGGCTTGATGATCTGGCCGCTGTTGGTGATTTTCGGGCCCGGGAAAAGGCACAGCTCTGGGTCTGGGGATGGATCGACACCCATGGCAACGGCAGCGGGCCGGGCTGGTCGCCGGATCTGACCGGTCGTCGGGTGATCCGCTGGATCAACCACGCGCTGTTCCTGCTGGCGGCCCGCACCGCCGAACAATCGGAGGCCTTCTTCGGGGCCCTGTCCCGCCAGACCTGGTTCCTCTCCCGCCGTTGGCAAGGGGCCTCCCCCGGATTGCCCCGCTTTGAGGCACTCACCGGGTTGATCTACGCGGGGCTAGCGCTCAAGGGGCATGAGGATCAGGTCGATCCCGCTCTGAAGGCCCTGGCAGAGGAATGCGCCAGCCAGATTGATGATCAGGGAGGCCTGCCGACCCGCAATCCTGAGGAGCTGCTGGAGGTCTTTACCCTGCTGACCTGGGCTGCGGCTGCGCTACAGGATGCCGGACGCGGCGTTCCACCCGCGCAACTGGCCGCGATTGAGCGGATCGCACCGACCCTGCGCACATTGCGTCATGCGGATGGCGGTCTCGCGCGGTTCCACGGCGGTGGTCGCGGGCTGGAGGGGCGGCTGGATCATGCGCTTGCGGCAAGCCATGTCACCACGCGCCACGCCGATGGTTTGGCGATGGGCTATGCCCGCCTGTCCGGGCGGCGCACTTCGGTGATCATTGATGCGTCTGTGCCGCCGACGGGGCGCGCCTCTTGGAATGGTCATGCCTCCACCCTGGCGTTTGAGCTGACATCCGGTCGTCGCCCGCTGATCGTTAACTGCGGCTCGGGCGAAACCTTTGGTGTTGAGTGGCGCCGAGCGGGGCGGGCAACACCGTCCCATTCCACGCTCTGTATCGAAGGGCATTCCAGCGCCCGACTGGCCCCGCCGGAACGCGGCAGCGGCCATGAGATCATGACCGAGGCGCCCGACAACGTGCTGCTGGATGTTTCTGATCTGGAAGACGGCTATCGCTTTCAGGGCGGGCACAATGGCTATGAACGCCATTTCGGCCTGACCCATGCGCGCACGCTTGAACTGGCGGTGGATGGCCGTGGTCTGGCTGGTGAGGACATGTTGCTGGCGCTGGATACCCGCAACAAACGTCGTTTCGACAAGGCGATGGACGCCCATTCGCTGGGCGGTATTGGCTTTGAGATCCGGCTGCATCTGCACCCGGATGTGGACGCAGCCCTTGACTTGGGGGGCGCAGCAGTATCCATGGCGCTCAAGAGCGGGGAGATCTGGGTGTTCCGTCATGATGGAACCTGCGAGTTGAAGCTGGAACCCAGCGTATACCTGGAAAAAACCCGCTTGAAGCCGCGTGCGGCAAAACAGATCGTTCTCTCCGGGCGGGCAATGAACTATGCCACGCGCATCCGGTGGACGCTCAGTAAGGCGCAGGAGACTGCCGTTGCCGTGCGAGACCTGAACCGGGATGATCCCGCGTTAACCGACTGAGCCTGAAAAGGACCTGCCCTGCCATGACTGACCTTCACCCCGTACGCCGTGCGTTGCTTTCCGTATCCGACAAGACCGGGCTGATCGACCTGGGCAAGGCCTTGGCGGCACGCGGCGTTGAGCTGCTCTCAACCGGCGGCACGGCCAAGGCGCTGCGCGACGCAGGGCTGACCGTCAAGGATGTCTCCGAAATCACCGGCTTTCCGGAAATGATGGATGGTCGGGTCAAAACGCTGCATCCGATGGTGCATGGCGGGCTGCTGGCATTGCGCGACAACGACACACATGTGGCCGCGATGGAAGAGCATGGGATCGGCGCCATCGACCTGCTGGTGGTGAACCTCTACCCGTTTGAGGACACCGTGGCCAAGGGCGGCGACTACAACACCTGCATTGAAAACATTGATATTGGCGGCCCGGCAATGATCCGTGCGGCGTCCAAGAACCACCTGTTCGTGAACGTTGTGGTCGATGTCGAGGATTACGAACCGCTGCTGGCAGAGCTGGATCGCAATGATGGGCAGACCTCTTATGGATTCCGTCAATGGTTGGCGCAGAATGCCTACGCCCGTACGGCCGCCTATGACGCGGCAGTATCAAACTGGATGGCGGGCGCACTGAATCTTGAGGCGCCGCGCCGCCGTGCCGTGGCAGGACAGCTGGCGCAGACCCTGCGCTATGGTGAGAACCCGCATCAGCAGGCGGCCTTCTACCTTGATGGCTCCGCCCGCGCAGGCGTCGCCACCGCGCAGCAGGTGCAGGGCAAGGAACTGTCCTACAACAACATCAACGACACCGATGCGGCTTTTGAACTGGTCAGCGAGTTTGCACCCGCTGATGGCCCGGCCGTGGCGATCATCAAACACGCCAACCCCTGCGGTGTTGCCCGTGGTACAACGCTGAAAGATGCGTACCAAAAGGCCTTCGACTGCGACCGCACCTCTGCCTTTGGCGGGATTGTGGCTCTGAACCAGCCGCTGGACGGCGAAACCGCGCAAGAGATCGTGCAGATCTTCACCGAAGTGGTCATCGCCCCCGGTGCTTCGGATGAGGCCAAGGCAATTTTTGCCGCCAAGAAGAACCTGCGTCTGTTGCTGACGGATGGTCTGCCCAACCCGCAGGACACGGGTCTGACCACCCGTCAGGTGTCTGGCGGAATGCTGGTGCAGGACAAGGACGTCGGTCACCGGGCCATGGACGACCTGAAGGTGGTCACCGAGAAGGCCCCGACCGATGAGCAGATGCAGGATCTGCTGTTTGCCTGGAAGGTTGCAAAACACGTGAAATCCAACGCCATCGTTTATGTCAAATCTGGCCAGACCGTTGGTGTCGGCGCCGGCCAGATGAGTCGCCTGGACAGCGCCACCATTGCAGGCGTGAAGGCGCAGCGGATGGCTGATGCGCTGGAGTTGCCGGAGAGCTTGGCAAAAGGGTCTGCGGTTGCCTCCGATGCATTCTTCCCTTTTGCGGACGGTCTTCTGGAAGCTGCGGCAAACGGTGCCACCTGCGTGATCCAGCCCGGTGGTTCCATGCGCGACGATGAGGTCATCAAGGCCGCCAATGACGCAGGACTGGCAATGGTCTTCACCGGCATGCGTCACTTCCGACACTAAACGCGGCTAACGCAGATCGGGCCGGGTTTGGCCCGATCTCGCCTCAAATTCCGGGCAAAGGGGGCCGCACAATGCGAGCCAAAGTGATGATCTGGGCCGCGATACTGGCGCTGCTTGCCGATCAGATCAGCAAATATCTGGTGGTGCGGGTCATGGATGTGGCCAATCGCGGCGGCATTGATGTGCTGCCACCGCTGCTGCGGTTTCGCTATGGCGAGAATACCGGCATCAATTTCGGTCTGTTCGGCGATGGCACTGATACTACGCGGTGGGTTCTTATTGGTCTGTCACTTGTGATCTGCGTGGTGCTGGTGGTCTGGATCGCGCGGCTGCCTGCCAATGCGCGCATGATGCAGCTTTCAGCCGGTTTGGTGATCGGCGGCGCGCTTGGCAATGTGGTGGACAGACTGCTTTACGGGTATGTGCTGGACTTCCTCAATATGTCCTGCTGCGGCATCAACAATCCCTTTGTCTTCAACGTGGCGGACATCTTCATCTTTGCGGGTGCGGCCGGCTTGATCCTATTTGACGGGCGGCAGAAAAACCCTGCGTGACCTCGCTGGGGAAATGCGATAAAAGCGGCTCAAACAGGCAGGAGTAACGGGTCATGCGGATCCCTTTTGGTGTGATTGTTCTGATGGGCGCGCTGGCCGTATCTGCCTGCGGGCAAAAAGGGTTGCGCGATCTGCGCCCGGCCGGAACCGGCCCGGATGAATTCATGGTCCTGCCTGCCAAGCCACTGGCCGAGCCGACCAGCTATCAGGCGTTGCCACAGCCCACACCCGGCGCGGCCAATCTCACCGACCGCAACCCCAAGGGTGAAGCCGTCGCCGTGCTTGGCGGCAACCCGGCTGCGCTGGTGCCCGGTGAGGGCATTCCCGCCAGCGACGGCGCATTGGTCACCGCCGTGAGCCGCTATGGCGTCGACCCCGACGTCCGCGCGGATCTCGCGGCGCGCGATGCGAAGAAACGCAAGCGTGAAAACCGCACCGCGCGGTTCAAACTGTTCCCGGTCGACCGCTACCAGGAGGCCTACAAGCGCGAGGCCATCGCGCCGGATCAGGTCAGCGAACGTTTCCGCCGTGCGGGTTTTGAGACACCGTCAGCCCCACCGGCAGAGTAACGCCGAACAGGCCGAACCAGCGGCTCCGGGCGATCACAAAAACGCCATTTCTCTTGCACATGCCCCTCCAGAGCGTAGTTTGACGTTAGCGATGTCGGTCCGGTTTTCGGGCTGATTGCCATTGATATGTTGTTGGATCGGACTTGTTTCTGTTGCACCGCAGACCACACGGACAGGGTCGCGCTGCATCGCCCGTCAGGGCAGGCTGCGGGATCTGACCGGCTGCATGAGTCTATTTTGACGCGACCGGTGCTTGTGGTGCCGGTGGCGTACCGCAAAAAGGAGATCACCGAATGATCCCCCCTATGAAGCCTGTGATCCGGCGGATCACCCGGGCCACCGCCATTGTCGCGGCCCTTGTTGCTCTGGACAGTGCTGGTTTGACAGCCTCAGGGCTGGTTCAGGGCGCGCAGGCGCAGGACACTGCCGCTCAATCCGACGCGAGCGATATGGTCACCAGCTTTGTCCTTGGTAATGGGATGCAGGTCGTGGTGATCGAAGACCATCGCGCGCCTGTTGTGCAGCATATGGTCTGGTATCGTGCAGGCTCCGCCGATGAACCTGTCGGCCAGTCCGGTGTTGCACATTTTCTGGAACATTTGCTGTTCAAGGCCACTGATAAGCTGGAGGCAGGGGAACTTTCGGCCACCGTTGCTGCAAACGGCGGCCGGGACAACGCCTTCACCAGCTATGACTACACGGCGTATTTCCAGCGTGTCGCGGCGGACCGCCTGAGGTTGATGATGCAGATGGAAAGCGACCGGATGGTCAACATCCGCCTCACCGAGCAGGATATCGAGACCGAGCGGGAGGTCATTCTGGAGGAGCGCAACCAGCGTACCGACAGCGAACCGCGGGCGCTGTTTCGTGAACAGTTGAACGCCGCGCAATATCTCAACCATCGGTATGGCCAGCCCATTATTGGCTGGCGTCATGAGATGGAAGAGCTGGACATGGCGGATGCGCTCTCATTCTACGGAACCTATTACGCGCCGAATAATGCCATTTTGGTTGTCTCCGGTGACGTCGATCCGGAGGAGGTGCGTCGCCTTGCCGAGGAGACCTATGGACAGATCCCGGCCAACCCGGATCTGCCGGAGCGGGTTCGCAGCAAGGAGCCGCCGCAGACCGCTGCCCGGCGCATTATCTTCAAAGATCCGCGCGTGGCGCAGCCGTTTGTTCAGCGCTCCTATCTGGCGCCGGAACGTGACAACGGTGCGCAAGAACGCGCAGCGGCGCTCTATCTTCTGGCTGAACTCTTGGGCGGTGGCAGCACCTCTTACCTGACCAACGCGCTGCAGTTTGATCAGCAGGTGGCGGTCTACACCGGGGTGTTTTATTCCGACGTGTCTCTGGACGATACCACCTTTGACTTTCTGGTCGTGCCCGGGGCTGATGTCAGCCTTGAGGAGGCCGAAGCCGCGCTGGATGCCACCTTTGCCCGGTTTCTGGAAGAAGGCGTTGATGAGGCGCAGCTGGAGCGGATCAAACTGCAACTGCGGGCCGCAGAAATCTACGCCCGCGACAATGTCGACGGAATTGCCAACCGCTATGGGCGGGCGCTGGCGTCGGGTCTGACAGTTGAGGATGTGCAGGCTTGGCCGCGTATCCTGCAATCGATCACCGCAGATGAAATCATCGCCGTCGCCCGCGAGGTGTTGCGGCCGGAGGTATCGGTCACCGGCTGGATGATGCGAGACGAAGAGGTAAGCCAATGAAGGCGCTAAAGCTTGTCACGGCCGCATTGGCCGCCTGTTTCCTCGCCCTGCCGGTCTGGGCAGAGGTGAAGATCAAAGAGGTGACCTCTCCCGGCGGCATAACCGCATGGCTGGTCGAAGATCACAGCATTCCCTTCACAGCGCTGGAGCTGCGCTTTCGTGGTGGCACGTCGCTCGACAAGCCGGGCAAACGTGGCGCGACCTATCTGATGGCGGGTCTGCTGGAGGAGGGTGCCGGGCCGCTGGCTGCGCAGGACTACGCCCGCACAGTTGAAAGCCTGGCTGCCGGGTTTTCCTACGATGCGGACAAGGACACGGTCTCGATCTCAGCGCAGTTTCTGAGCGAGAACCGTGATCAGGCCGTTGATCTGCTGCGCCAGACCATCCATGAGCCACGCTTTGATCAGGATGCGCTGGACCGGGTGCGCGCTCAGGTTCTGGCCGGTCTGCGCGCTGATGCCAAGGATCCCAACGATATCGCAGGGCGGGTGTTTTCGCAGATGGCCTTTGGCGATCACCCCTATGGCACCGAAGGCAACGGCACCATCGAAAGCGTTACCGCGCTGACCCGTCAGGATATGTTCGATGCCCATGATGCGGTGTTTGCCCGTGATCGACTCTATGTTGGGGCGGTTGGGGATATCACTGAGGCTGAACTGGGGGCGCTGCTGGATACCTTGCTGGGCGATTTGCCAGACGCAGGGGCGCCAATCCCGGGACCGGCGGAGGTCACCATTGAGGGTGGTGTGACTGTTGTTGACTATGACACACCGCAATCCGTGGCTCTGTTTGGGCATGCCGGTATCGAGCGCGACGACCCGCGGTATTTCGCAGCCTACCTGTTGAACCAGATCCTTGGCGGCGGGTCTTTTGACAGTCGCCTGATGTCGGAAGTGCGCGAAAAACGCGGGCTGACCTATGGCGTCTACAGCTATCTGGTGCCGCGTGATCTGGGGGCCGTCTACATGGGCTCGGTCGCGTCGGCCAACGGCAAGATTGCCGAAACGGTTGAGGTCATCCAGACGGAATGGGCGAAACTGGCAACTGAAGGCGTGACGGAGAAAGAGCTGGAAGACGCCAAAACCTATCTGACTGGCGCGTATCCGTTGCGTTTCGATGGCAATAGCCGCATCGCGTCGATCCTCGCGGGGATGCAGATGGATGATCTGCCCATTGATTACGTGGCCACCCGCAATGACAAGGTGAACGCTGTCACATTGGAAGAGATCAACAAGGTGGCCGGTGAAATCCTATTGCCGGATCAGCTGCACTTCATCGTGGTTGGCCGACCGGAAGGTTTGCAGTCCACCAATTGAGATCAGCGCAGAGCCGATCAAATGGAAAAGGGCGCGGCCAGAAATGGCCGCGCCCTTTTTGCTGGGTGTGATCGGAGCAGCCACAGCTGCCCCAATCGGTTTATTCGCCGTAGGGGATCCAGATGTTTTTCACCTCTGTTGCGGCCTCAAGGAACCGGCGGCTGTGATCGGCAGACCAGTCTAGCGCCCGACCGTTGTTGACCCAGGTGCGCTTCAGGTTGCCAGCCGAAGCCGCTTCGATCGTGGAGGAGAGATCGGAAGAGGAGAAGCTCCAGACCGCATCGACGTTGAGATGAGCGGCCAGTGGCTCGGCCAGCTCGGCGTGACGACCGGTCAGAATGTTGACGACACCGCCGGGCAAATCGGATGTGTCCAGCACCTGATAGAAATCGGTGGCAGCCAGCGGATAGGCCTCGGAGGCGGCCAGAACCATGCGGTTGCCCATGGCAATCGCCGGGGCCATCACCGACACCAGACCCAGCAGGGGAGCTTCATCCGCGCAGAGCGCGCCGATCACGCCGACCGACTCCTTCATTGCCAGTGCGACACCGCGGATCGGCACCCCATGCGCCTGACCATCATATTTGTCGGCCCAGGCAGCAGCCGTGAACAGGCGCTGGATTGAAGCCTCGACCTCCTGCGCGCCCTGCGATTTGCCGGTCATCCGGTCGATACGATCCGCAAATTCGCTGGCCCGCGCCGACAGGTTCTCCCCGATATAGTAAAGGATCTGCGCCCGCAGGTGGCCGGTGGTTTTGGACCACGCTTTTGCGCCCGCTGCGGCCTCGACGGCGTTGCGCACATCCTTGCGATTGCCAAGCCCGACGTGGCCGAGCAGCGCGCCTGATTTTGCGTGAACGGCCTTGGAATACCCGCCATCCGGACGGGACTGCTTGCCGCCAACATACAGCTTTGCGGTGCGATCCACCGCGTCAACCGGCGCACCCTCGCCGCTGAAACCTTTGATCTGGTCAAGCGTTTTTGCTTTGCCCTTGGGTTCGGTATAAGCGCTGAGCCCTTCCCAGCCACCTTCGCGGCCAAAGCCGCTTTCGCGGGTGCCACCAAAACCAGCTGCCGCATCAAAGAGGTTGGTTGCATTGACCCAGACCACACCCGCGACCAGTTTTGGCGCGATATCCAGCGCCAGATTGACATTCTCGGTCCACAGGGTCGCAGCCAGCCCGTAGCGGGTGTTGTTGGCCAGTTCGACGGCTTCGGAAGGGGTGCGGAACGTGGTGGAGACCAGAACCGGGCCGAAAATCTCCTCCTGCATCAGGGCATCAGAGGGAGCCAGCCCTTCAATCAGCGTCGGCGGGTAGAAACAGCCGCGTTCCGGCACAGCGACCTGCGCCTGATGCATGCGGCCCGCAGTATTGGCCGCGACCATCTCGCTGATGGTGGTCAGCTGAACCGGATCCACGATGGCTCCTACATCAATGCTCTTGTCCAGCGGATTGCCGATGCGCAGCTTGTCCATGCGTGTGCGCAGTTTCCGGTGGAAACGCTCGGCGATGCCTTCCTGCACTAGCAGGCGTGAGCCGGCACAGCAGACCTGTCCCTGATTGAACCAGATCGCATCGACCAGACCTTCGATCGCGGAATCAATGTCTGCATCGTCAAACACGATGTAGGGCGATTTGCCGCCCAGCTCCAGTGTCAGCGCCTTGCCGCTGCCTGCGGTGGCTTCGCGGATACGGCGACCCACAGCGGTAGAGCCGGTAAAGGCGATTTTATCGACGTCTGCGCCAACGATCATTTCCCCCACGGCGCCGTCGCCGGTGACGATATTTACAACACCTTTGGGCAGACCCGCCTGACGACAGATATCTGCAAACAGCAACGCGGTGAGGGATGTGTATTCCGCAGGCTTCAGCACCACGGTGTTGCCCATGGCTATGGCGGGCGCCACTTTCCACGCCAGCATCAGCAGCGGGAAATTCCAGGGGATGATCTGACCGCAAACGCCCAATGCCTCACGGTCGGGCAGTTCGCTTTCCATCAGCTGGGCCATACCGGCGTGATAGTAGAAATGCCGCTGTGCCAGGGGGACGTCAATGTCTCGGCTCTCGCGGATCGGCTTGCCGTTATCAAGCGTTTCCAGAACCGCAAACAGGCGCGCGTGTTTCTGCATCAGACGTGCAATTGCATAGAGGTAGCGCGCACGCCCGGCGCCACCAAGCGCGGCCCATTTGCCCTGCGCCTTGCGCGCAGCGGAAACGGCGCCATCCACATCGGATTGGCTGGCCTGGCTCAAAGTGGCCAGAACCTCACCCGTGGCGGGGTTCTTGCTGTCGAACCCATCGCCGGGCGCTGTGAAGTCACCGTCGATGAAATGGCCGAACCGGGCGCCCTGATCCACCAGCCAGGCCAGCGCCTCGGCTGCACTCTCGGGGGCGGGGCCATAAGTCATGGTGTCGAAGATCTCTTTGATGGTCATGTGTCGAGCCTTGTGGTCTGTCGCCGCCTGCCTTGCGAGGGAAGCGGCCCGGAGGCCCTTGGGCGTCCGGGGGTGGCATCTGGAGGTTAGGCCAGCGCGTGGCGGTAGCCGGCGGAATAGGCGCCGGTGACATGGTGTTCGAGCTGCCGTTCGATATCACCCAACAGCGACGAGGCGCCAAATCGGAACAGATCGGGCTGCAACCAGCGATCCCCCAGCTCTTCCTTTATCAGCGATAGGTAGACCAACGAGTCTTTGGCCTTGGAAATCCCACCAGCGGGTTTGTAGCCGACACGGTAGCCGGTGCGCTCGTGATAGTCACGGATGGTGCGGATCATCACCAGGCTGACTGGCAGTGTGGCGTTAACGCTTTCCTTGCCGGTGGAGGTCTTGATGAAGTCAGCACCGGCCATCATGCAGATCAGCGACGCACGCGCCACATTGCGCAATGTGCCCAACTCGCCAGTGGCAAGGATGGCCTTGACGTGGGCCTCGCCACAGGCCTCACGGAAGGCTTTCATCTCATCATAGAGCGCCTGCCAGTTGCCTGACAGCACGTGCCGACGGGAGATCACAATGTCGATCTCTTTGGCACCTGCCTTCACGCTTTCCTCGATTTCGGCCAGCCGTAGGTGAAACGGTGACAACCCGCCGGGAAAGCCGGTGGATACGGCAGCAACCGGAATACCGCTGCCATCCAACGCGTCCACGGCTGTCTCGATCATGTCGTGATAAACACAGACAGCCCCGGTGGTGATCGGCTCCATATCAAGCGCCTGCATCAGATCGGCACGTACCGGTTGACGGGCCTTGGCGCATAGACGCTGCACCCGACCGACGGTATCATCACCGGAGAGCGTGGTCAGGTCGATCAGGGTGATCGCCTTCAGCAGCCAGGCTGCCTGATGGTCTTTCTTCACACTGCGCCGACCGGGCAGGGTGGCGCAACGGCGTTCGATGGCGGAGGTATTTGCCTCAACCCCTAATGCCCAGTCCAGATCCAGCTCCATGCCGGGGTTACGCGGTTCGCCCACCTGCGGCAGCTGCGCGGTGTGCTCTGCAATTTGGCTTTCCATGCCGGGAATCCTCGTTCGAGTTCGGTGCGAAAATCGCACGACCACCCTGTCTTGGCAAGCAAGCGGGGCCGTCTTGGGAGTAAATTTTTGACTGCTTGGACAAAAATTCACTCATATTGAGAACGATTCGCATTTATTATTGCGAATAATTCGCATTAGCATTGACAGGGCGCCGCGCCGTGCTCTTATTGGGGCAGATGGTATCCAAAGGATCGGCCCAATGCGTTTGCAACTGAACTCACCAATGATGGCCCGCAGAATGATGCTGGCGGCTATGATGGCTCTCACCGGGCTTATCGCGCTACCTATTGGGGGGCTTGGTGCTGGCCCGGCGCGGGCAGAGGCACCCCTGAAAGTGGTGGCAACGACAGGCATGATTGCGGATGCCGCCCGTCAGGTTGGCGGTGATGCCGTTGAGGTCCGCGCGTTGATGGGGCCGGGGGTGGACCCGCATGCCTATCGCCAGACGCGGTCCGACATCGTTGCGATGACCCGGGCGGATCTGGTGCTCTGGCACGGTCTGTATCTTGAGGCGCAGATGGAGGAGTTCTTCCACGATCTGGCGCGCAAGCGGACGGTGGTGGCGGTTGCCGATGGGCTGGACAGGGGCAAACTGCGTGGTCACGATACCTATGCCGATAAATTCGACCCGCACGTCTGGATGACGCCCGCCCTGTGGAAGGACATGGTGGCAGAGGTGCAGGCGGCGCTGACCGAGGCGCGCCCGGAACAGGCCGATCTGTTTGCGGCCAACGCTACGGCGCATCTGGCGGAACTGGATCAGTTGATCACCTACGGAACTGAAATTCTTGCCCAGGTCCCTGAGGAAAACCGCGTATTGGTCACGGCACATGATGCCTTTGGCTACTTCGGGCGTGACTTCGGGTTTGAGGTTCTGGGCATTCAGGGCATCTCCACCCAGTCGGAGGCGGGCCTCAACCGCATCGGCGAATTGGTCGATCTGCTGGTGGAGCGCGGTGTCTCCGCAGTCTTCGTCGAAAGCTCGGTCTCGGATCGTTCCGTGCGTGCCCTGATCGAAGGCGCTGCTGCACAGGGGCATGAGGTCCGGATCGGCGGAGAATTGTTCTCCGACGCCATGGGCGCGGATGGCAGCTATGAGGGCACTTATGTCGGGATGCTGGATCACAATATGACCACCATCGCCGCAGCACTTGGCGCTGAGGTGCCGCCCAAGGGCATGTCAGGCCGTCTCTCCGGTGCCGGGCTTTGATAGGACCGAGTGAGATGACTGTGGAATTGGCCCGTGAAAATGGCGCACCTGCTGGCGCAGCTGAGAGCCGTGAACATCTTGAACAATCGCCGCTGGCCATTCGCGGCCTGACTGTCACCTACGGTGAGAAACCCGCTGTCTTCTCAGTTGATATGACGGTGGAGCCGGGTCGGATGACCGCCATCATCGGCCCCAATGGAGCCGGCAAATCAACGCTACTGAAGGCGGCACTTGGCATTGTGCCGCCCGTCTCGGGGCGGGTGCAGGTCTTTGGCAAACCGCTGGACAGTCAGCGTGGCCGTATCGCTTATGTGCCACAACGCGCCAGCGTGGACTGGGATTTCCCGACGCGAGTGATTGATGTGGTCATGATGGGCCTCTACCGCGAGCTGGGTCTTCTGGGACGGATCACCGGCCGCCACCGGACGGCCGCACAGGCCTGTCTGGACCGGGTCGGAATGGGCGATTTTGCCACCCGCCAGATCGGCCAGCTCTCTGGTGGTCAGCAGCAGCGGGTCTTTCTGGCGAGGGCCCTGGCGCAAGGTGCGGATCTCTACCTGCTGGATGAACCGTTTGCCGGCGTGGATGCAGCGACCGAAAAGGCCATCATCGCCGTGCTGAAACAGCTGCGTGCAGATGGCAAGACCGTGGTTGTGGTCCATCACGACCTCGCCACAGTGGCGGAGTATTTTGACAATGTGTTCCTGATCAACACCCGCAAAGTGGCGGAAGGTCCGGTGGCGCAGGCCTTTACCCCGGAAACACTGCAAAGCGCTTATGGCGGACGGCTTGCTACGGCGCAGGTCGATCAACTGGCCACGGCACCGGCGTCGCGGCGCCCGCAGACCGGTGGGGCGCTCTGATGCTGTGGGACGCTCTGCTGTTGCAGATGGGCTATAACGCCACGCTTGTGGCCATTGGCGCGACGCTGCTTGGCATTTCATCCGGGATCACCGGGACCTTCCTGTTCCTGCGCAAACGGGCGCTGGTCAGCGACGCCATCAGCCATGCCACACTGCCCGGTGTTGGTCTGGCCTTTCTTGTCATGGTCGCGCTTGGTGGGGATGGGCGCAATCTGGCTGGTCTGCTGGCCGGATCGGCTCTCTCGGCGATGGCGGGGCTCTGGTGCCTCAACTGGCTCACGCGGCGCACCCGCCTGGCCGAGGATGCCGCGATTGGCGCGGTGCTGTCGGTGTTCTTCGGGTTCGGCATCGTGATCCTGACCGTGATTCAGACGCTTGGCGTGGGCCGTCAGGCCGGATTGGAGGGGTTTCTGCTCGGTTCCACTGCGGGCATGCTGTGGAATGATGCGCTGGTGATCGCTGGCGGTGGTGCGGCCACATTGCTGTTGATCCTGCTGCTCAGGCGTCCGATGACGCTGGTTGCATTTGACCCTGAATACGCAGCGGCGCGGGGCATTTCCGTGTCGCGGATCGATATGATGATAATGGGACTGGTGATGGCCGTCACCGTTGTCGGGCTGAAGATCGTCGGTCTGATCCTGATCGTGGCATTGCTGATCATCCCGGCTGTCACCGCTCGGTTCTGGACCGAGCGATCCGATATGGTGGTGCTGCTGGCCGGAGTGGCCGGAGGGCTATCGGCCTATCTTGGGGCAGCGGTCTCGGCCTCGGCGCCCAATCTGCCCACCGGTCCGATCATTGTGTTGATGAGTTTTGGCCTCTTTGCGCTGTCGCTTCTGCTGGCCCCCAATCGTGGCGTGCTTGCCGCTGTGTTGCGTCATCTGCGGTTTCAGCGCCGGGTTCATCTGCGGCAGGGATTGCTGGCGCTGGCGCAGGATCAGGTGATTTATGAACCGCTGACCCTGCGGCTGCTGCGTCAGCGCGGGTTGCTGCGCGCGGATGGTGTGCCCACGGAAAAAGGCCGGGCCCGTGCCGCCAAGGCCTTGCGGGATGAACATCGCTGGGCACTGGTCCGTAGCGATCAGACCCATGAGGCGGCAGCCGCGCTTTATGATGGGCTGCGCGAGATTGAGACGGTCCTGACCGAGGATCAGATTTCTGAAATTGACCGTCGCATCGGCGCCCCCCGCGAGGTTCCGGCATGAATGGCGCTGAATTTGTCCCCCTGTCGCTGACGCCGCTGCTGATCGGAATCTTTGCTGCCGTGGCCTGCGCGCTGCCCGGCAACTTCCTGCTGCTGCGTCGCCAGGCGCTGATCGGCGATGCCATCAGCCATGTGGTCCTGCCGGGCATTGTCGTGGCCTTCCTGCTGACCGGGGTAATCGCCGCCGGGCCGATGATGCTGGGCGCGGCTGGGGCGGCCATCGCTGCGGTGATTCTGATTGAGCTGATCCGGCGCCTTGGCCGGATTGAGCCGGGGGCGGCGATGGGTGTTGTCTTTACCACCATGTTTGCAGGTGGTGTCCTGCTGCTGGAGCAGACCGACACATCAACGGTGCATCTGGATGTGGAACATGCGCTCTATGGCAATCTCGAAAGCCTGATCTGGCTGGATGCCACCGGCTGGGCCTCGCTGCTGGATCCGGTGGCACTCAGCTATCTGCCGGCCGAGCTGCCGCGCATGGCGCTGACCCTGATTGGTGTCATTCTTTTCATTGCTCTGTTTTGGCGGTCGCTCAAGATCTCGACCTTTGACGAAGGCTTTGCCCGGACCCTTGGCATTCGCACCAACCTCTTGGGGCTGGGGCTGGTGATCACCGCCGCTATTGCTGCCGTCGCCGCCTTTGATGCGGTGGGATCGATCATCGTGATTGCAATGTTCATCTGTCCGCCTGCGGCGGCGCGGATGATGTCGAACCGCCTCGAAGGGCAACTGGGTTGGAGCGTTGCCTTTGCTGTTGTGTCGGCTGTGCTCGGCTATGTGCTGGCGGGATATGGTCCGCTGTGGCTTGGCGCGACCGATGCGGTTAGCGCAGCGGGTATGATCGCGACAGTTTCAGGCCTGTTGCTGGCCATTGCAGCGCGGTTCGGGCCGTGCCGGCACCGGGCTGGGGCGCCTGCGGGCATCTGAGTTTCGTAACCACTGACAATGTCCAGCCGCGAGGATTGCGGCTGGAAGAATCGCGCGACGACATGCTAAATATTGCGGCATGGCACAAGCAGACCCCCAAATCAGCGGCATCTCTCAACCGGTCATCCGGCAGCTCGACGACAGCGCCATCAATCGCATCGCGGCAGGCGAGGTGGTAGAGCGCCCCGCCTCGGCGGTGAAGGAACTGGTGGAGAACGCCATCGACGCGGGCGCCGCGCGGATCACCATCGACATTGCTGACGGCGGCAAGACGCTGATCCGGGTGACCGACGATGGCTGCGGCATGTCGCCTGCGGATCTGCCGCTGGCGCTGTCCCGGCATGCCACCTCCAAGATCGACGGCTCCGATCTACTGAACATCCATACCTTTGGCTTTCGTGGTGAGGCGTTGCCTTCCCTTGGTGCGGTCGGACGGCTGAGCATCACCAGTCGTGCCAAGGATCAGGACGCCGCCCAGATCCGTGTCGCCGGCGGGCGGATGGAGCCGGTCAAACCCGCGGCCCTGCGCGTCGGCACAGTGGTGGAGCTGCGGGATCTGTTCTACGCGACCCCAGCCCGGTTGAAGTTCATGCGCAGCGACCGGGCCGAAACGCAAGCCATCGGCGATGTGATCAAGCGCCTGGCCATGGCGGAACCCTCAGTGGGGTTCACCCTGCGCGATGTGTCCGGTGGCGGGGAGGGGCGCGTGACCTTCCGCGCCGATCCCCTGACCGGTGATCTTTTTGATGCGCTGCACGGGCGGTTGGCGACGGTTCTTGGCCGGGAATTTGCAGAGAACGCGCTGAAAATTGACGCCACCCGCGACGGTGTGCGGCTCTTTGGCTATGCCGCTTTGCCGACCTATTCGCGTGGTGCGGCGGTGGCGCAGTTCCTGTTTGTGAACACGCGACCGGTCAAGGACAAGATGCTGACCGGCGCTCTCAGGGCGGCCTATTTCGATTTCCTCAGCCGGGATCGCCATCCGGCGGCGGCGTTGTTTCTGGACTGTGATCCGACGCTGGTGGACGTGAATGTGCATCCCGCCAAATCCGAGGTCCGGTTTCGGGATCCAGGTGTTGCGCGCGGTTTGATTGTCTCCGCGCTGCGCCATGGGCTGGCTGAGGCCGGTCACCGCGCCTCCAGCACCGTGGCTGGCGCCACACTGGGTGCAATGCGTCCCGAACCCATGGCCAGCCAGCCGGGCGCGGATGGGGCGCCTCGGATTTATCAGATGGACCGGCCTTCATTGGGCGCGCGGAGCCTCTCTTATGCGGCGCAGGCGCCAGACCAGACGCGCCCCTTTGGCGGCGAGGTGCGGCCCTCATCAGGATTCGCCGAATTGGCACAGGCCTATAGTGGCCGGGTGACAGAAACGCCGGAGCGCCAGAGCCCGGACATGGCCCCGGGTCAGCCTTTGGAGAGATCCGAGACCTCCGCACCCGGGGCCGAGCAACTGCCGCTTGGCGCCGCGCGCGGGCAGGTGCATGAAAACTACATTATCGCCCAGACTGCCGACGGGATGGTCATCGTCGATCAGCACGCCGCCCATGAGCGGCTGGTCTATGAAAAACTGAAACGCCAGATGGCGGAAACAGGCGTGGCCGCGCAGGCTCTACTGATCCCCGAGATTGTGGAGCTGAGCGAGGGCGATTGTGCCCGTATTCTGGCGGTTACAGAGGACCTCGCCCGCTTTGGTCTCGGGATCGAGGCCTTTGGCGGTGGCGCCATTGCGGTGCGGGAAACACCGGCCATTCTGGGGACCGTGAATGCCGAAGCAATGGTGCGCGACATTCTGGATGAGCTGGATGATCAGGGCGAAAGCCAGCTGGTTCAGGCTAAGATCGAAGCCATCCTCAGCCGTGTCGCCTGCCATGGATCCATCCGCTCCGGGCGCTGGATGCGGGGCGAGGAAATGAACGCCCTGCTGCGCGAAATGGAGGCCACGCCGCATTCGGGCCAGTGCAACCATGGCCGCCCCACCTATGTCGAGCTGAAACTGGCCGACATCGAACGCCTGTTTGGGCGTAGTTGATGGAGACCATCGCGCTGTTTCTGCAGACCGCAGACCCGCAGACTCTCGCGCTGCTGGGACTGGGTGGCCTCGTGCTGCTGGTTCTCCTCATGATGCTGCGCGCCAATGCCCGCGCCGCCCAGAGCATTGCGCCGATTGCACAGCAGATGGCCCATCTGGGGCAAAGTGTTCAGCAGCTGCGCGGTGGCGTGCAACATGTCTCGGACGCTCAGGCCAATGCGCAGGTTCAGATGATCCAGACGGTGGAGACCCGGCTCAGCGCGGTGCAGCAACAGGTCAATGATCGCCTGTCAGATAACGCTTTGCGACAGGCGCGCGCCCTCGCGGATATGCAGGAACGCCTGCAGGAGAGCCTGCATGGATCCACCAAACGCACAGTAACCTCGCTCACTCAGCTGCAAGAGCGGCTGGCGGTGATCGACAAGGCGCAGGACAATATCACCAAACTGTCCGGGGATGTGCTGGGGCTTCAGGATATCTTGGCAAACAAGCAGACGCGTGGCGCGTTTGGTGAGATCCAGCTCAATGATATCGTCTCCAAGGCGCTGCCCGCTGACAGCTATGCGTTCCAACACACGCTGAGCAACGGCAAACGCGCTGATTGCCTGATCTACCTGCCTAACCCACCCGGTCCAATTGTAATCGATAGCAAGTTCCCGTTGGAACCCTATGAGGCGCTGCGCAACGCGGAAACACAGGAGCAGCGCGCCAGTGCGGCGCGCCAGCTGAAGGCCGCGTTGCGTGCCCACATTCGGGCCATTTCGGAGAAATACATTTTGGACGGCGAGACCGCAGATGGCGCGCTGATGTTCCTGCCGTCTGAGGCGGTCTATGCCGAGCTGCATGCCAATTTCTCTGATATTGTACGGGAGGGCTTCTCTGCAAAGGTCTGGATCGTCTCTCCGACGACCTGCATGGCAACGCTGAATACGATGCGTGCCATCCTGAAAGATGCCCGGATGCGGGAACAGGCCGGAGCGATCCGCAGCGAGCTGGCATATTTGCACAAGGATGTGGAGCGTCTGGGCGACCGGGTTGGCAATCTGGACCGGCATTTCGGCATGGCAGCCAAGGATATTGCAGAGATCAAGATCAGTGCCGACAAGGCCGGACGGCGGGCGCAGCGGCTGGACAACTTCGACTTTGAGGAAATCGCAGCACCGTCGGCAGGGATCGGCCAGCCCGGTGATCCGGCCAATGTCGTTCCGCTGGGGCGGCCCGAGAGCTGATGCAGCAGACCACAATCGCGCCCCTGCTGACCAATGCCTCAATCGCGGCAGAGCGGTTGGTTTCGGTCCTCAGGATCGCGGTGACATTGGGCCTGTTTACCGTGTTCGCGGTCACCGTAGCCGGGTTGGATTTCAGCACGCTGGCTCCATTTCTGCATCGCCAGCTGTTGTTCGCCGTTCTGACGATGTTTGCCTATCTGATACTGGGCGTGGTGACTTTTGCCGCAACCACGATCGGATGGTTCCGGCCCTGGATGTCGTGGTTCAGCGTGACGGCTGATTGCGGGTTTCTCCTTTTCAATGTCTGGTTCAGCCTTGAAAACAGCAATTATCCCGGCGGGGTGGCGTTGCTGTTGCCGCCGGCCTGGCTGGTGCCGCTGGTGCTGGCCTATGGCGTGATGCGGATGGACCCGCGCCTGCAGCTTTATACAACTGTGCTGCTTAGCGGAGGGTTGGGCGCATTGATATTCTGGCCAGACGATCGGCTTGATGCCGGGCAGCTTGGAATTTTGCATAGCGTTTTGGATACTCCGGCCAATGTGATGAAGCTGACGATGATCCTCCTCGCCGGTCTGGTCATGGTGCTGGCGGCGGCGCGCATGCGGCGGCTGTTCTACCGCGAGTTGGAGGCAGCTGATGCGCGCGCCAATCTGACCCGCTACCTGCCGGCGCAGGTGGCCGATCAACTGGCAGATGGTGGGCTGTCGGCGCTGCAGCAAGGTCAGCGGCAGCCGATGGCGGTGATGTTTGTCGACATTCGCGGCTTTACCCAATGGTCGGAAACCCGTGATCCGCAGGAAGTCGGAGATTTCATCACAGCTTTTCGTAACGAGGTCGAAGACAGCGCGGCGCGTCATGACGGCATGATTGACAAATACATGGGCGATGCCGCGATGCTGCTGTTTGATGATGCACCGGTCGCGATGGGTGGCCCCAATGGTGCCGCCCGGGCATTGGCCTGCGCTGCGACGCTCTGCGAGGCGGTTCACCGCTGGTCGGACCGACGGGTTGCAGCCGGGGAGCCGGTGGTCGAGATTGGCATCGGCGTTCACGCAGGCGAGGTGTTTTCCGGCGTCGTGGGCAATGCGGCGCGGTTGGAATATTCGGTCTTTGGGGATGCGGTGAACACAGCGTCAAGGTTGGAGCAACACAGCAAGACAGTGCCACAGGTCATCATTGCCTCTGCCGTTACACTGACGGTGGCAGGGGTCGAACCCGCCCGCCAACGCTGGGTGTCCCTGCCGCCGGTCACCCTGCGCGGGCGCAGCAAGGTGATTGAGATCTACGGCAGAGAGGGCTGATCGGGGCCTTTGCTGCGGTCTTTGCCTCAGATCAAGGACGGTGGCGGCGAATGTGGCTTAGATCCCTGTTGCAAGCGCGAACAACGGAGGACAATCGCCATGCTTGAGATCAGTACCCGCAAGGTGGCGCAGGTGGCCCTGATGGCCCGAGAGCTGACTCGCGCCGAAGGTGAACTCAGGGCGTTCATTGACCGGATGGGCGAAGATGAACAGGCCGAGTTGGTGGCGATCATGTGGATCGGTCGCGACAGTTTCGAGGCCGGTGATCTGGACGAGGCCATCGCCACGGCCCGGCAGGAGGCGACCACCCCAACTGCTGATTACCTGATCGGCACACCGCATCTGTCGGACAATCTGGAGGCCGGATTGGATGCGCTGGGGATTGATGTGCAGGGCGTCGAAGAGGATGTCATCGGGCGCTAAGCCAGTCGGCTGACCTAGTCAGCTTTCCCTGATGCGCGGAGCCTGATGGAGAAGGGCGCCAGAAACCGGCGCCCGCATGATGTGTGTCTCTGCCGGGGCGCTGCCCCTAACAGCGGGATACCTCAGGCCTTGTTGTCGACAACCTCAAGGTGCTGCGCCAGTTCACCGATCTTGGCCATCCATTGATCCACCAATGCAGGATCGCTGGGGGCGGCGCTGACGCCGGGCGCGATTTTGCTGTTCATGGCCGCCTCAATGGCGAAAGACACGGGATAAGACACCAGACGCGCCATCGCGGTGCCGCGTTCATCCCCCCAGGCATCCATGACGTAGGTTTTGTGCCAGACTTCAGAGCCGTCTCTTTCAGCCTTGAGGCCGACGCAAAGCACGACGCGGTCTGCCTCACCTTCGGCATAGGCGTTTTCGGTCCAGAATTGATCCGACATATCCTTGAGCCGGGCGTCCCCTTCGGCGCCTTCCAGGGTTTCTACCTCCTTGAACACATCCGCCCAGGCCTCAGCCCAGCCATTGAGACGCAGGGTGCCGCGGACGAAGTCCTTCACCTTCCAGTCGTCACCGAATTCATACTGCGCCATGAAGGGGAGGGAGTCGCGGTTCGGGTAGACCTCAAAACTCTCCGCTGTGGGCAGCGGTGCTGCATAAGATGAGATCGCATCCCAAGGGCGCGCGACATCCAGTGCTTTGAAATCGCGGATCGATTTGGATGGAGAGCGCAGCGCCTTCAGCACGCCGAGCGGCGACCAACTGAACTTGTAGCGGAACGGGTTCGGTGTCTTGGGGATGCCGCCGCAGTAGGAGATGAAGCTGATTTCATTTGCCGCATCGAAGGCGTCCGAGGCCTTGTAGTCCGCCACCAGCGCATGGGCCATCAGGTGATCAATACCGGGATCGAGACCGACCTCATTGATCAGGCAGACGCCTGCATCCTTGGCCTTTTGGTCCAGGGCACGCATCTCCGGCGCAATGTAGGAGGAGGACACGAAATGCGCGCCATGCTCAATCGCCAGCTCCGCCAGAGGCACATGCCAGTCGCCGGGCAGCATCGACACGATCACGTCCTTGGGGCTCAGCATCTGGCCAAGGTTGGCCAAGCTGAAGCTGTGGATGTTGTTGGTCAGATCGCCAATCGCCTCGCGCGCCTTGTCGGGTGTGCGGTTCCAGACCGCGACATCATGACCGGCCTCAAGCAGGCGACGCAGGCCGGGAATTGCGGACAGGCCGGTGCCGCACCAATGGATTGTCATTTTCTCAGTCTCCGTTGTTGGTTCCGTCGGCTGTCAGCCCGGAAGATGATCCTTGAAGGTGGTTTCCGCCCGCCCCCAGACTCCGCTTTGCAGATCGGTAAGGGTCAGCAGAGAGGACAGGAGCTGTGCTGCGTAGTCTTCCGAGCTTTCGATGGGCAGCATGGATGGCAGATTGTCGATGGCCATCACGTCGAGCACTGGGGTCTCGGCCACGCGCAGGGCTGGGGCCTCCCAAGTGGTGGCTTCGGCATAGACCGGCACGGGATTGTAGTCGCTGTCGGGGTCGCAGGCGACATCCCCGATGGCGGACAGCTGGCGATCCTGCTCCAATGCCTCACGCGGGACGAACACCGGGGTGCCGGGACGGGCAAAGATGCAGTTGAGAAACAGATCATGGGCCAGGATCTGGGGGAAGGGGCCACCGCTGGCGGTTTCGGCCATGTCCCATTTGGTAACCGTGACCCCCATCGCCTCGCAGAGATCCGCCGCACCGGTTCCGACACGTCCCAACGCGCCGATGACCATGGCGCTGGGGCGAGTTGTTGCGAGCGCGTCCAGCTCGGCGCCGAGTTCGGCCAAAAGCGCGTCCTTGCCGGAGTAGACACCCACCGGTCCGCAGATCTCGCCCCGCTGTTGTGCGGCCCAGGTTTTCAGGGTGACGGCGGCACCTGCATACCCGGCCCAATAGCCAAAGGCCGCAACCCGGCGGCCGGTGTCATCCACCAGATATTCCAGATCATAGAGCGTGCCGCCACCGGCCTTGAACCGCTCCAGCAGTGCCTTGCCGGAATGCTGGCCCTTGAAGGCATGGCCGAACATGATGTGGCGATGCGGCAGCGGGGTACCGTCCTCCGGCAGCTCCTTCAGGCCAAAAATGAAGGCATCCTTTGGGGCGTCCGGCCAAGCGTTCTCCGCTGCGATCTCGCAGCCTGCATCGATATAGCCCTGCAAGGGGATCGCCCGGACCGAGCTTTCCTCGACCGTGACCTTGATGCCTGCGTCCAGGAGCGCCTTGGCGCCTTCGGGGGTCAGGCCGACCCGTTCTTCATTGGGGCGCTGCTCGGCCCGTACCCATAGATGCGTCATGTCTTGTCCTTTACAGCATGCCCTTGGCGGTCACGGCGCGAATGGACTCGCGCTGATCCATGGCCGCCATGAATTTCTGAATTTTGGGGTAGTCTGCGACATTGACCCCGTCGCCTTCCAGCCAGCTGCACACCACATAGAGGTAGCAATCGGCGAGACTGAGCCTGTCACCCAGCACCAAGGGGCCGCGCAGGCCCGACTGGCAGATATAGTCGCAGGAAGCCGCCATGGTCTGGGGCACCATCTTTTGCATGTCTTTCCAGCTGCTGCGCTCATTGGCCCAGCGGCTGCCGCGCAGCTTATGGGCGTGGTTCACATGCATGGTTGACGCAAGATAGAACATCACCTCGCGCATGCGTGCCAGCAGCACGGGATCCTTGGGGCGCAGGCCAGCGTCCGGAGCCAGATCGGCGACATATTCCAGCAGCGCGCCGGTCTCGGTCAGAATGCCGCCATCGACGGCCAATGCCGGCACGCGGCCCTTGGGGTTGATCTGGGCGTAGGCGTCGCCAAGTTGTTCCTTGGCAGCAAAGTCGATGCGGATGGGTTCATAGTCCAGTCCGGCCTCTTCCAGCGCAATCGCGACGGCCACCGAAATCGTCTTGGGTGCATAATATAGCTGCATCAGTCTGTCCTCCCTCAGATCATGCGTTCTCAGTGCTCCATGCTGAGCCTAGAGATGCGTTTGCGCGTAGTGGCGCTCCGGATGCTCGAGATGCGGGACCGCGTTGAACAGAACCGGGCTCAGCTGACCGCCGATTGGGTGCAGCCGGTGCAGGGAACTGTTCATGATTGCCAGTGCGATCCGCGCGGTTCCGGTTGTATCAAGCCCCATCGCTTGCCCCATCGCCATCGCGATCAATCCGCCCGATGTGACCACCAGTGCGGGGCCGTCCCCTGCCGCGATCTCTGTCAGGGCAGATTTTGTGCGGGTCTGAAAGTCGCGCCAGCTTTCGGGCGGGTTTGCGATGTCATCTGCGGCCCAGGCGGCAAAGACTTTGGGCATGTGATCGACAAACCCCTCACGCTCGGTGGGAATATCCAGACCATGCTGGTCCTGCATCGCCTCAGCGAGGTTGAAATACTCCATCTCGTTCAGGCGGGGATCCTGCACCACATCTTCCAGCCCCATGCCGGCAGCCGTTTCGATGTGGCGGGTCAGAGTGCCGCAATAGACGCGGGTGTAATGCGCGCGGGTGTCGCGCAAATGCGCGCCCAGCCAGCGTGCCTGCTGATGGCCCAGATCGCTTAGCCGGTCATAGCTCGCCTCGTCGCGGGCGCCGGTGTTGGCCTGTCCGTGGCGGATCAGCGTGATATGGGTCATGGCGTGTTCCTTTGCGTCCGCGCAAGTCTTATGCAAGCTTTGCAACGGTGGAAAGGGTCAGTTCGCGATTTCGGATCCAATCGTGTATGGCAGGCGCATGATCTGGTTTTTAGGTCCGGACCGGACCAAATGTTTCGCGTGCGAAACAACCGAACAAAGGCTTAACGCCAGATCGCTAAAATACACTGGTTTTGCAGCTGTTGCGCAGTGGGCGTGCGGCAGGTTTCGGTGATGAGAACCTTAGACTGTGCCGCGCTTGGGACAGGCGGCGAGCAGATCTTACCCCGGTTGGAGCGGTGGCAGCAGCGAAGATCAGGCGCGGTCATAACCGCGTTTCAGCATCCGTTTGCGGTGCTGGTCCGCGGCGATCGACGCCTCTCGCAGGTTGCCGTAAATGTTGATCGTGCTTTGCCCGCTGCCGCCAGCAACCCCCCATTCCCGCAGAACGGAGACCTCGGCGAACAGGTTCATCGCAAGTTCGATCCGATAGAAGCGCGGAACCCGCGCGGGGGCTTGGCGATAGAGCAGACAGGTAGCCATGTACGAATCATATCGTCCCCGATTCGCTGCGTCCAGTCTGCGCTGCAGCTGTCACGATATTCTGCGGTGCGGCCTGCCACTCAGAGCCAAGTCACATCGCCGAGAAAGATGTAGCCGGCACCGTAAATCGTTTTGATCAACCGGGGGTTTTTCGGGTCCTCCCGCAGTTTCGTGCGCAGGCGGGAAATGCGAACATCCATTGCCCTGTCGAAACTCTCTCCTGCGCCACCGCCCAGGCTCTCCTGCATTTGCGCGCGGGAGATCAGGCGTTTCGGGCTTTCGAGGAACAGCCGCAGCACCTCGCCCTCTGCATGGGAGAATGGTGTCTCTGCGCCGCTGTCATCTTCCAGGATGTAGCGGTCAAAATGCGCGGTCCAGCCGGAAAACTCTGCGCTGTTTCCCGTGGTTGCGGCGCTGCGCGGGCCGCCACGCAGGCGGGCGCGAATGCGGGCCACGACCTCTGCCGGGTCAAAGGGCTTGGTGATGTAGTCATCCGCCCCAAGCTCCAGCCCGGTGACCCGATCCTGCACCTGTGCGCGGCCAGAAATGATGATCACGGCGGCCCCCTGTTCCAGTGCCAGCCGGTGGACCAGCGCCAGCCCGTCGGTATCTGGCAGTGACAGATCCACGAGACAGACATCGGGGGTCACCCGGTTGAGTGAGGCCTCGAACTCGCGGGCACGGGCAAAGCTCTGGGTGCGAAACCCGGCCTCCTCAAGCGTGTCGGTCAGAATGCGCCGGATTTCAGGTTCGTCATCCAGAATGGTAATAAGGGGTCTGCTCATGCGGCGGAGTCCGATTTGATCAGCGCTGAGAGCTGATGAGTGGTAAAAGGTTTCTGCAACACCGGGCAGCGTTTCAGCGCGGTGCGAAACAGAGGGTCGCTGGTTGGCAGGGATGTCATCAGAATGCAGGGCAGCCGGGCGCTCTGCAAGCGGTCGGCCAGATCAATGCCTGTGGCGCTGCCCTGAAGTTTGATATCTGACAGAACCAGCGAAATGCCCTCAATGTCGGCGGTCAGCGCGCAGGCTTCATCCACGCTGGTGGCCTCGACCACGGCATAGCCAAGATCGATCAGCATGTCACGGAAGGTGGCGCGCAGCTCCTCGCTGTCCTCCACCAGAAGCGCCAGCCCGCCCGCAGCATCTGGCGCAAGACGATAGGGGATGCGCAGGGTCACGCTGGCGCCGGAGACAGTATTGCCGATACGCATGTCGCCGCCGGTGGATTTGGCCATGTCATAGACCATCGGCAGTCCCAAGCCGGAGCCTTCGCCGCCTTTGGTGGTGAAAAACGGATTGAGCGCCTTGTCCAATGCGGTTTTTGAAAATCCGGGTCCGGTGTCGGTCACGCTGACCTCCAACCATGTCTGACCAACGACATGGGCGCTGACGGTGATCTGGCCTTGGGTGCCGCATGCATCACGCGCATTCAGGATAAGGTTCAGCAGGGCATCCTGCAGTTTTCCGGGGTCGAGCAGCAGCCGCACATCTGGGGTATGGTCCACGATGCTGAGGCCCATGCCCTGGGGCAGCGAGGGCGTTGCCAGCACCTTCAGTTCTTGCAACAGGGCATGCAGATCGGTGGCGCGCGGGCGCAGGCTGCGATGGCCTGTCATCTCCGCGATGCGGTTCAGCAGCCGTCCGCCGCGCCGTGCGGCTGACAACGTGGCTTGGACCAGATCGGCGGCCTCCGGGTTCAGGTCGGATTTCGCCAGCTTGCCCTGCATTCCGAGAATGATGGTCAACAGGTTGGAGAAATCATGCGCCAGCCCGCTGGTCATCTGAGCCGCCATCTCGCGGCGGCGCGCCTGTTGCAGGGCGACGCGGGTCTGGGTTTCCTCGGTCACATCCATGGACAGGATGAACACGCCGCCAGTGGCATCGGGGGTGAAGGCGACCCGGATCCGGCGGCTGTCGTGATTTTCGGTGAATTCGAACACCGGGCTGTCGCCCTGATAGGCGGCCATCAGATGTGGGGCGATCTTGTCATAGGCGGCAGCTCCGAGTGCCTCCGCAATATGCATGCCGAGAATTTCAGAAGGACGGCTGGGAAAGACAGAGCTGAGGCGCCGGTTGGTATAGGTATAGTAGCCCTCTGCATCCACATGGGCGATATGGGCGGGCATCATCTCGGTTGTGAGGCGGGTGCGGGCCTCCATCTCGGTGAGCTGGCGTTTGGCCTCCTCAAGCGCGGTGATCGTGGCGGCCAGTTTCCGGTTGGTGGCCGAGAGTTCCTCGGTATGGACGATCAACTGATCGGACATTTCCTCAGAACGGGCGCGCAACAGCTGTTCGATCCGCTTGGTGCGGGTGATGTCGGTGTAGACCGTGACCCAGCCCCCCTGCGGCAGCGGCGCCCCTTCGATCGAAATCACCTGCCCGTTGGCGCGTTCGCGTTCCAGATAATGGGGCACAAAGTCGAGCGCCTGATCAACCCGCTGCTGCACGAACCCCTCAATATCATCAACGGGCCCGTATTCACCGCTGGTGGCGATATGGCGGATGGTTTCCTCAAACCGTGCGCCCGGAGTGATCAGCGCATCGGGCAGATCGAACATCTCCTGAAAGCGCTGGTTGCAAACCACCAGACGCAAATCGCTGTCGTAGATCGACATCGCCTGGGCAATCAGGTTGAGCCCGGCGGTGGTCATCGTGGCGCGGTGTTTTTCGGATCGGTTCATGCTGTCTCCCACGGCGTATGGCTAGCATCCTGATCGGCCTGCGCAAAGGGGCAAGCCTGTCACAGGGGGACCGCTCAAGAGGGCCTGCGTACGCCAGGTGAACGGCTGTTACAATTCGTAAGATTTGGGAAAACATCAGGAAAAAGTTGACGCCATAGCATGAGGCCGTCCCTAATCGGGATCAGAATCGCGGGTAGCGATCAGTCCGGCCGCATGGGTCGGAAAGGGGAGGAGAAAGAACGTGGCTCAGACGCAGTCGGGTGCCGCAGGGATGATGTCCCTGCCGGCGCTGCTTGAACGCAATGCGGCACAGATTGGTGACCGCCAAGCCTATCGGGAAAAGGAATTCGGCATTTGGCAATGCTGGACCTGGTCCGAGACCCAGAAGGAAATCGAGGCGCTTGCGCTTGGGTTGATCAACCTCGGGGTTAACGAGGGAGATTTCATCGCCATCATCGGACGCAACCGTCCATCGCTGTACTGGGCGATGGTTGCGGCGCAATCGGTGGGCGCGGTTCCGGTGCCTCTCTATCAGGACGCGGTCGCTGAAGAGATGTCCTATGTCCTTGATCACTGTGGCGCACGGTTCGTCATCGCCGGTGATCAGGAGCAGGTGGACAAGGTGCTCGAGGTTCAGGAGCAGCTGAGCAATCTGGAGCAGATCATCTATCTGGATCCGCGCGGCATGCGCAAATATGACCACCATACGCTGCATGAATATGCCCATGTGCAGGAGCAGGGCCGGGCCGCGCGCGACGAATGGACGCCTGATCTGGAAGCCCGCAAGGCCAAGCTGACCTACGACAGCACCTGCGTGATGCTCTATACGTCCGGCACCACAGGCAAGCCCAAGGGGGTTGTTCTGTCCAATCGCAATGTGATCGAAAGCGCCAAGAACTCTGCGGAGTTTGACAAGCTGACGGCAGGCGAGAATATCCTGTCATATCTGCCGATGGCCTGGGTTGGCGATTTCATCTTCTCGGTCGGGCAGGCCTATTGGTGCGGCTTCTGTGTGAACTGCCCGGAGAGCGCCGACACCATGATGACGGATCTGCGCGAAATCGGGCCAACCTATTTCTTCGCGCCGCCGCGTGTTTTCGAAGGTCAGCTGACCAGCGTCATGATCCGTATGGAGGACGCCAGCACGCTGAAGCGCAAGATGTTCCACCACTTCCTTGCGCATGCCAAGAAGGTCGGCGGTGACATTCTGGATGGTCGCCCGGTTGGGCTGATGGACCGGCTGAAGTACAAGCTGGGGGATCTTCTGGTCTATGGTCCGCTGAAGGATACGCTGGGCTATGGCCGTATTCGCGTTGGCTACACCGCCGGTGAGGCGATCGGGCCGGAAATCTTCGATTTTTACCGCAGCTTGGGCATCAACCTGAAACAGCTCTACGGCCAGACCGAAGCGACGGTGTTCATCACCGTGCAACCCGATGGCGAGGTGCGCGCTGATACTGTGGGGGTTCCGGCCCCTGATGTGGAAATCAAGATCGCGGACAATGGCGAGATTTTCTATCGCTCTCCCGGAACCTTTGTCGAATATTACAAAAACCCGGAATCCACGGCTTCGACCAAGGATCCCGAGGGCTGGGTCGCCACGGGGGATGCCGGATTCTTTGAAGAGGGCAGCGGCCACCTTCGGATCATCGACCGTGCCAAGGATGTTGGCAAAATGGCGGACGGCGCGATGTTTGCGCCCAAATACGTCGAGAACAAGCTGAAGTTCTATCCGGACATTCTGGAAGTTGTGCTGTTCGGCAATGACCGAGACCGCTGTGTCGCCTTTATCAACATCGACCTGACGGCAGTTGGCAACTGGGCGGAGCGGAACAACATCGCCTATGCCTCCTATCAGGAGCTGGCGGGGCATCCCAAGGTGCTGCAATCGATCAGGGAACATGTCGAAACCGTCAACGAGTCGGTGGCACAGGATGTCATGCTCTCGGGGTGTCAGGTGCACCGCTTTGTCGTGCTCCACAAAGAGCTGGACGCTGACGATGGCGAGATGACCCGGACCCGCAAGGTGCGCCGTGTGGTGGTCGAGGACAAGTATTCCGACATTATCACAGCGCTTTACGATGGATCCTCGCAGATTTCGACACGTACGGAAGTGACCTATGAGGATGGCCGCAAGGGTGAGATCAGCGCCACGCTGGATATCATTGATGCCAAGGTCGTGCCGGTTACCCCACAAGCGGTGGCTGCGGAATGAGACAGTTGATGACAAGACCTGCAGCGATGCGGTCGGCAGCGGCGCGAAGCCATAGACAACAAAACAACAATGCGAAAGGCGCGGTGTCGTGAAGGATATGGAAGACGGCTATATCACCGAGGACGGGCGCAAGATCGGCGGCGTGGTGATGGAGATGAAAAACATCACCCTGCGCTTTGGCGGCGTGGTTGCGATCAAGGATATCTCCTTTGACATTCGCGAGGGTGAGATCCGGGCCATCATCGGCCCCAACGGCGCGGGCAAATCCTCGATGTTGAATGTGATCTCGGGGTTTTATGTGCCGCAGGAAGGCGAGGTGCTGTTTCGCGGCAAACCCCGCCCGCAGATGCGCCCCTATGAGGTGGCCCGTCAGGGCATCGCACGCACGTTCCAGAATATCGCGTTGTTTGATGGCATGAGCGTGCTGGACAATGTGATGACCGGGCGCCTCAACTTCATGAAAACCAATATTTTTCAGCAGGCGATCTGGCGCGGCAAGGCGGAGGCGGAAGAGACCGAAAACCGCGAGGCGGTGGAACGGATCATCGATTTTCTCGAGATCCAGCATATCCGCAAGACACCAGTGGCACGTCTGCCTTATGGCCTGAAAAAAAGGGTTGAGCTGGCGCGCGCGCTGGCCGCGGAACCCAAGCTTTTGCTGCTGGACGAGCCGATGGCGGGCATGAACGTCGAGGAGAAAGAGGACATGTCCCGCTTCATCCTTGATGTGAACGATGAATTCGGCACCACCATTGCGCTGATTGAACATGACATGGGTGTCGTCATGGACCTGTCCGATCGTGTTGTCGTGATGGATTATGGCAAGAAGATTGGTGACGGCACACCCGACGAAGTGCGCAACAATCAGGATGTGATTGATGCCTATCTGGGGGTTAGCCATGACTGATCAGCAGCTCGGCGGGAAAAATTATGAAATTTTTTGGCAAGCGTCTCTGAAGACCCTTGCGGGAGGAGAGCGGGATGCCTGAACAACTCGTCTTTGCGATGGAAGTCACGCTGAACGGCCTGATGGCGGGCGTGCTTTATGCGCTGGTCGCGCTGGGTTTTGTCCTGATTTACAAGGCTTCGGGCATCTTCAACTATGCACAGGGTGTGATGGCGCTGTTTGCGGCCATGACACTGGTGGGAATTATGAACGGTCAGGTGCCGTTCTCCCATGTGATCAATGCGATCTTCGGGGGGCATATCACCCATTTCGGTTGGACCGTCCCGTCCTTTGTCGCAATTCTCATGACAGTGGGCGTGATGGTGCTGCTGGCCTGGATGGTGCAGCATTTTGTGATGCGTCATCTGGTCGGGCAGGAGCCGATCATTCTGTTCATGGCCACCATTGGACTTGCCTATTTCCTTGAAGGGGTGGCGGATCTGATGTGGGGGTCCGAGATCAAAGCGCTGGATGTCGGCCTGCCGCAGGGGATCAACCTGTGGATTGACGAGACCACCTATCAGATCTTCGACTACGGGTTCTTCATCGACAACCTCGATATCGTGGCGACGGTTATTGCCGCGCTGCTGGTGATGGGGCTGGTCGCCTTTGCGCAGTACACCAAACAGGGCCGCGCGATGCGGGCTGTTGCCGATGATCATCAGGCGGCCTTGTCCGTTGGCATTTCGCTGAACTTCATCTGGGTGCTGGTCTGGTCTGTTGCGGGGTTTGTTGCGCTGGTTGCCGGCATCATGTGGGGCACCAAATCCGGCGTGCAGTTCTCCCTGTCGCTGATCGCACTGAAAGCTCTGCCGGTGCTGATGCTTGGCGGCTTCACCTCGATCCCCGGCGCGATTGTCGGCGGGCTGATCATCGGTGTCGGTGAAAAACTGTTCGAATTCCTGGTCGGCCCGATGGTTGGCGGCGCGACGGAGAACTGGTTTGCCTATGTGCTGGCCCTGCTGTTCCTGGTGTTCCGCCCGCAGGGTCTGTTCGGGGAGAAGATCATTGAACGGGTCTGAGGCCGTTATCATGTCTGCATGGCGCCACCGAAATATGGCCGCGCCATGCCGGTCTCCTCAGCCTTCCAGGCGACGGAAGGCGGCGACGACGATGGCGGCAAAGACGGTGACCACCAGTGTGAAGGCGATGGTGATGTCGCCGACCAATTGGCCGACAAGCACCGTTATGACAGCAGCGGCGCATAGCGCCAGAAGCAACATGCCCCAGGCCGTAGAGGCCGCGGTCCCCGATTGCCGCGCTGTGGCGCGCGGGGGCGGCTGGCGATTGGCCTGCGGTAACACTTTCGCGTCTTCGACTGTGCTCAACAGCCGGTTCTTCGCCTTTGTAAAGTCCTCGGGGGATATGTCTCCCCTGTCCCGGGCAGCCTCTAGCTGCCGGATTTCCTGCAAAATTGCACTCATCGTTCCCACTCACTTTTCCCACGCAGAAGATGGCACAGAGAATTGGGCGAAATGTGGCGAAAGCCGGAAATCCGAAGAAATGGTTAACGCCGGAGGGGTCAGATGACCAAGCTGATTGCCATCGTCAATGTGATTGCATGGGCCGGGTTCTGGGCCTTTGGCTACCTGGCGCTGACTGCCGAGGGGTTTTCGGAGGCGCAGATGGTCACGGCATCGCTGCTGGCGGCGGCGGGGCTGATCACCGGTATCCTTGCCTATTTGCGACTGGCCCGTGTGGCCGAGCTAAGTGGCTACGCAAGCAAGACAAATCAACTCGACGCGGGTCAGAGAAACCGCGCGCAGCAAGAAGGGAGCATCTGAGTCATGTTCTATCGTGAAGCCGGAGATTTCAAAACCTCCTACCAAGATGACAGTCAGACCTTCCCGATCAAGTTTGACCGGATCCGCTACTACGTGGTGCTGGCACTGGCGTTCCTGGTGGTGCCTTTTGTAGTAAATGACTACTGGGCCAATGCGATCCTGCTGCCGTTCCTGATCTACTCAATCGCCGCAATTGGCCTGAATATTCTGGTCGGATACTGCGGTCAGGTGTCCCTCGGGACTGGTGGTTTCATGGCTGTGGGCGCCTATGCCTGCTACAAGCTGATGACGGCGTTCCCGGAAATGAGCATGTTCATTCATGTGTTGCTTGCCGGTGGTATCACAGCGCTGGTGTGCATCGGGTTTGGTCTGCCATCGCTGAGGATCAAGGGGTTCTACCTTGCCGTGGCGACGCTGGCGGCGCAGTTTTTTCTGGTCTGGCTCTTCAACCGGGTGCCGTGGTTCTACAACTACTCCGCCTCGGGTCAGATCAGTGCGCCTGAACGGGATGTGTTCGGCATCATCATCACTGGCCCCAATGCACCGGCCTGGGCCACCTATATGTTCAGCCTGATTTTTCTGGCCTTCTGCGCATTGGTTGCCCGCAACCTGACCCGCGGGACCGTAGGCCGCAGCTGGATGGCGATCCGTGACATGGACATTGCGGCGGAGATCATCGGGGTGAACCCGCTAAAGGCCAAGCTCTCGGCCTTTGGGGTGTCGGGCTTCTTCATCGGGGTTTCCGGCGCGCTGTTCTTTTCGGTCTATCTTGGCGCCGTCGAAGTTGGTGAAGCCTTTGGCATCAACAAATCATTTCTGGTGCTGTTCATGGTGATCATCGGCGGTCTGGGTTCGATCTTTGGTTCCTTTGCAGGGGCGGCGTTCCTGGTGCTGCTGCCGGTCGTGCTGAAGGTCGTGGGCGTGGATGTGCTGGGCTGGCCCACGGATATCGTGGCCCATATCCAGCTGGTAATTGTTGGTGCGCTGATCGTGATCTTCCTGATCGCGGAGCCGCATGGCATCGCCCAGCTGTGGCGCGTGGCCAAGGAAAAACTGAGACTCTGGCCTTTCCCGCACTAAGCGGGACCGGCCAAGCAAGACCGCGGGGCAATAACAAGATCAACCCCCGCTGTGACCCACATCGGACAATTCAAGGGAGGATGAGACCCGATGAAAATGAAACTGACAACTCTGGCGCTGGGCGCCGTGATGGCCGCTGGCCCTGCCATGGCGGACCTGGTGTTTCCGTCGCTGAGTTATCGCACCGGCCCCTATGCGGCTGGCGGTATCCCCTTTGCGGATGGCTATGCGGATTACTTTACGCTGGTCAATGAGCGCGACGGCGGCATCAATGGCGTGAAGGCAAAGGTCATCGAATGCGAGACTGGCTACAACACTGAGAAAGGTGTGGAATGCTATGAGTCGACCAAGGGCGAAGGCGCGCTGGTCTATCAACCGCTGTCCACCGGCATCACCTATCAGCTGATCCCGAAAGTAACCGCAGATGGCATTCCGCTGCACACCATGGGCTATGGCCGGACATCGGCGGCAAATGGCGAAGTGTTCAGCAATGTCTTCAACTATCCTGCCAACTACTGGGATGGTGCGTCGGGGATCATCAACTATCTGCTGGAAGAAAACGGCGGTGATCTGAACGGTAAGAAAATCTCGCTGCTGTTCCACAACTCCGCCTATGGCAAGGAGCCGATCCGGACGCTGGAGGAGCTGTCGAAGAAACACGGCTTCACCCTGTCGACACTGCCCGTCGACCACCCCGGTCAGGAGCAGAAATCCCAGTGGTTGCAGATCCGTCGCGACCGTCCGGATTTCGTGATCATGTGGGGTTGGGGCGTGATGAACCAGGTTGCCATTCAGGAAGCCGCCAATATTCGCTATCCGATGGAGAATTTCATCGGCGTCTGGTGGTCCGGTGCTGAACACGATGTGATGGCGGCAGGCGAAAAGGCCAATGGCTACAAGGCTGTGACCTTCCACGGTGTGGGTCGTGACTTCCCTGTGTTCGGGGATATCCAGACGCATGTTGTGGACAAGGGGCTTGCGGCTGGTGCCGGCGATCAGATCGGCAACGTGCTCTATAACCGTGGCATGTATGCGGCGATGCTGGCTGTTGAAGCGGCCAAGACCGCACAGGAGATCCATGGCACCAACGACATCACCCCGGCGATGATGCGCGATGGCATGGAAGCCTTGGAGATGCCCGAAGCGCGCATGTCTGCGCTGGGGATGCCGTATTTCGGTCCCTCCTTCAACGTTTCCTGTGAAAACCACGGTGGCCCCGGTCTGGTTGGGATGACCCAGTGGGATGCCTCGGCCAAAACCTGGAACCTGATCAGCGATTTCGCACCCAGCGACCGCGATGTGATCCAGCCGCTGATCGAGGAAGATTCCATGGCCTATGCCAAGGAAAACAACATCGAGGCGGGCTGCAAGTAACGCAGTCTGGTCTGTCCCCGGCTTTCGGTCGGGGGCGGATCTGCCGAACCGCGTCGCAGCTGGCGCGCATATCATCCGGTGCGGCGCGCGAGGGCCGCACCCACTGACAGACCCGGAACAGGGCGATCGGGTCAGGACCGCGTGAGGACAACAAAAGATGCTGGATACAGCCAAAACCACCGATGTTCAGGCAGAGACCCTGCTTGAGGTCAACAACATCGAAGTGATCTACAACCACGTGATCCTCGTTTTGAAGGGCGTCAGCCTGAAGGTCCCGAAGGGCGGGATCACCGCGCTGCTGGGCGGCAATGGCGCGGGCAAGACGACAACACTCAAGGCGGTTTCAAACCTGCTGCACTCGGAGCGGGGCGAGGTCACCAAAGGGTCGATCAGCTATCGCGGGGAGCGCATTCAGGATCGGGATCCTGCCGAACTGGTCAAAAAAGGTGTTATTCAGGTGATGGAAGGCCGTCACTGTTTCGAACATCTGACCGTTGAGGAAAACCTGCTGACTGGCGCCTATACGCGCAGCGATGGCAATGCGAACATCCAGCGCGATCTGGAGATGGTCTATAGCTACTTTCCACGTCTGAAGGAGCGCCGCCGCAGCCAGGCGGGCTACACCTCGGGTGGTGAGCAGCAGATGGTTGCCATGGGCCGCGCTTTGATGAGCCGCCCGGAAACGATCCTGCTGGACGAGCCATCAATGGGGCTGGCGCCGCAGTTGGTGGAACAGATCTTTGAGATCGTGAAGTCGATCAATGAAAATGAAGGTGTGACTTTCCTTCTGGCCGAACAGAACACCAATGTGGCGCTACGCTACTCGCATTATGGCTACATTCTGGAATCCGGTCGTGTGGTGATGGATGGCCCCGCCGCTGAACTGCGCGAGAACCCGGATGTGAAGGAATTCTACCTCGGTATGTCCGACGACGGACGCAAGAGTTTCCGGGATGTGCGATCCTATCGCCGCCGGAAGCGGTGGTTGAGCTGAGGCGGGGTGCTGACATGACAAATTTTGACAGCCTTGAGACCCGCAGTGCAGAGGCCCGTGCCTCTGATTTGGCGGAACAATTGCCACAGCAGATTGCCCGTGCCATGACCGCGCCCGGTTATGGCGACAGCCTGCGGAATGTTGATGCCGCATCCATCACCTCTGTTGCCGATCTGGCGGCTCTGCCGGTTCTGCGCAAATCCGACTTGGGCAAGGCACAGGCCGCGCATCCACCGTTTGGTGGGTTCACCGTGAAACCTGCCAGTGGTTTTGCCCATATCTTCCAGTCGCCAGGCCCGATCTACGAACCGGGCGGGGTGGATCATGACTGGTGGCGGATGGGGCGGTTCCTGCATGCGGCGGGTATTGGTCCCGGTGACGTGGTGCAGAACTGCTTTGGCTACCATCTGACGCCGGCAGGCATGATTTTTGAGAATGGGGCGCGTGCCGTTGGCGCCGCGGTGCTGCCCGCGGGCACTGGCCAGACCGAGCTTCAGGTGACTGCGGCGCGTGACGTCGGGGCCACGGCCTATGCCGGGACGCCAGACTATCTGAAGGTGATTCTGGACAAGGCCGACGCCATGGGTGTGCAGCTGGGCTTTACCAAGGCCGCGGTCGGAGGCGGGGCCTTGTTCCCATCCCTGCGTCAGGAATATGCAGATCGTGGAATCACCTGTCTGCAATCCTATGCGACGGCGGATCTGGGCAATATCGCCTATGAAAGCGCAGCGATGGAGGGGATGATCGTCGATGAACAGGTCATAGTCGAGATTGTCACCCCTGGCACTGGTACGCCAGTTGCGGTGGGTGAAGTGGGCGAGGTTGTGGTGACCACGCTGAACCCGGACTATCCGCTCATCCGGTTTGCTACCGGGGATCTCAGCGCTGTGTTGCCGGGTGAATCCCCCTGTGGCCGCACCAACATGCGGATCAAAGGCTGGATGGGCCGCGCCGATCAGACCACCAAGATCAAGGGCATGTTTGTGCGCCCCGAACAGGTTGCGGCACTGGTCGACAAACACGATGAAATCGTGAAGGCGCGGGTTATTGCCAGCCGGGATGGTGAAATGGATGCGATGACCGTCCAGATCGAAGCACAGAACGGGGATGAGATCGCCTTTTCCCGCTCGGTTGTGGAAGTTCTGAAGCTGAAGGGGCGCGTGGAAGTGGTCGCCCCCGGAGCCCTGCCTAAAGACGGTTTGGTCATTGAGGACCAGCGCAGCTACGACTGATCCCCTGTCCTGTGGGGACCACCCTATCCGGGTATATCTGGCGCAACCGGGTTCCTCCCTCCGGTTGCGCCAGTTTTGGGTTCGCCAAACACAGTGACGTATGCGGGCGCGGCGAATGGCTGCGCTTTGCCATTGTTGCTGGCATTTCCGACGAAAATGATCGAAATAGAGGGCTGCACTGAGGTAGTCCTGCATTCATGCCAAAGATCACACCTATTTCACCCGTAACAGCAGAGGCTGAGCGTGCCGCCGCCGCAGGCGCTGTGCCATCCGTTGAAGGCCCAAGCGGCCGTCGGGCACGGCGAAAGAAACCCGGTGGTGCGCTGTTCGCCACTGTCGGTTGGGTGGTGGCCCTGGCGTGCCTATTGCCAATGCTGGCGGTGAGCCTTGCGGCTCTGACAGGCGGGACAGAGACGATCCGGCACCTGATGGACACGGTGTTGCCGGGGTATGCCGGAACCACATTGGTTCTGGTCCTGCTGGTGGCGCTAGGAACCGGAATGGTCGGTGTGGGTGCCGCTTGGCTGGTGACGATGACCCGCTTCCCAGGTGTACGAATAATGGAGGTCGTGCTGATCTTGCCGCTGGCCTTCCCGGCCTATGTGTTGGCCTATGCCTATACCTTCGTTCTGGATCACCCCGGCGTTGTGCAGACCACATTGCGACAGGTGACCGGCTGGGGGCCGCGCGACTATTGGTTCCCTGAGATCCGTTCTGTCGGAGGGGTGGCGGTGATGCTGGTGCTGGTGCTCTACCCCTATGTTTACCTGCTGGCGCGGGCTGCGTTTCTGCAGCAAAGCGCGGGGGCCTTTCTGGCGGCGCGTGCGCTTGGCAATACCTCTCTGCAGGCATTCTGGCGGGTCAGCCTGCCCATGGCGCGCCCCGCGATCGCGTCCGGTGTTCTGCTGGCCGTCATGGAGACCATCGCTGATTTCGGTACCGTGAGTTATTTCGGCGTGCAGACCTTTGCCACCGGGATTTATACCAGCTGGTTTTCTCTGGCTGACCGGGCTGGTGCGGCGCAGCTGGCGCTGTGCCTGCTGGGCTTTGCCTTGACGCTTGCGGTTGCGGAGCGGGCCACACGCGGACGGGCGCGCTATCACCACGCAGGCAAGCAGCAGGCCAAGATGCCGCCGGTGGATCTGCACGGTTTCAAGGCGGTTCTGGCGTTTGGTCTCTGTGTCCTGCCGGTGCTGTTGGGGTTCCTGTTGCCGGTTGTGATTCTGGCGCAGATGGGGATGGAGTCGGAGCAGACCCTGCTGAGCAAACGCTATCTCGGGTTCCTGCAGAACTCGATTACATTGGCGATGACGGCGGCCCTCCTGACGGTGGTCGCAGCAGTTTGCCTTGGGTTTTACCAGCGCCTGCGGCCGGGTCGGCCCTCAGCGTTGGCAGGGCATGTCTCGCGGTTGGGTTATGCGGTGCCGGGCGGGGTGATCGCGGTTGGGCTCATGGTGCCGTTTGCAGCCTTTGACAACGCATTGGATGCTTGGATGCGGGCGAACTTCGAGATCCGGACCGGCCTGCTGATCACCGGGTCGATCTGGCTGCTGGTGGCCGCCTATATGGTGCGCTTTCTGGCGGCGGCCTTGGGCGCCTATGAGGGGGGACAATCCACAGTGCACGCCAATATGGATGCCGCCGCGCGTTCGCTGGGGCAAAGCCCGCTGGGCATGCTGCGCCGGGTGCATCTGCCGATCCTGACCCCCAGCCTGATGACCGCTTTGTTGATTGTCTTTGTCGATGTGATGAAGGAACTGCCTGCGACGCTGATCATGCGTCCTTTCAACTATGATACGCTGGCGGTTCAGGCCTATCGTCTGGCATCGGATGAGCGGCTTGAAGGCGCGGCGGTACCCTCGCTCGTGATCATGCTGGTTGGCCTGTTGCCGGTGATCCTAATCTGTCGGCAGGTGGGGCGGCGCAGCTAAGCGCGGCCTCCTTTGGTGGCTCAGCTGTGCCACCAATCCTCAATGTCTTCGCGGGAGATCCGGGCCGCGGGGCCAAGGGCAACAAGCACGGTTTCTTCCGCCTCGCAGCGTTTGGCAGAGACCTGTCGGCCAACCACATGCAGCTCATACCCGCCGCCGTTGGTCAGCACAAAGCCCTTCATCCGGTAAAGGCCATCGGGCCGGTTCGCCAGTTTGTCACCCAAGCGGCAGCGGTCCATGGGGTCGGTGCTGCGATGATGCCAGGTGGCATAGGCATGATGGGCGGATTTCGCACCAGTCCTGCCCACTGGCAAAGGCAACACGTCAAACAGGAGGTCGGCAACAGGCGCGTCTGCCAAAAGTGTTGGCGTGCGGGCGCCAAGCGCGCTCAGCTGCTCCATAACCGCGCTCGACGGGGTGTCACATTTGCTGATCAGCACCAGATCTGCGGCCCGGATCTGCTGGCTTGCCTGATCACGCAAGAGATCATCGCCAAGGAGACCCGAGAGGTTTTCACCGTCGACAACGGTTATGATCCCGCCGTAGGACAATTGAGCTTCGTTTACCACGGTATTGGCGATGGCCACCGGATCGGAGAGGCCGCTGGCCTCGATCACGATGTGATCCGGGTGGCTCTCCTCTGCCAGAACGCGGTGCAACGCGGCGGTCAGATCTTCCCCTAATGTGCAGCAGACGCAGCCGTTGCTGAGCGCGATGGTCTGTGAATTGGCATCCTGAAGAAGGCTTTCATCAATGTTGATGCGGCCGAAATCATTGACCAATACCGTTAGGCGCAGCCCGTGATCCTCGCTCAGGAGACGGTTGATCAGGGTGGTTTTGCCTGCGCCGAGATAGCCGCTGATGATGGTGACGGGGATTCGGTTCATCGGGTGCGCCCCAATGGAATGATATGGTCACGCATGGCTCGTCCCCCGCTCTGCATCACTGAATTCGGGCTGCAGCTATAGGTGGTCTTTGCTGGCCCGTCCACCCTCAGCGCGACGTCAGGTCAAGCCAGCATTGGCAGCAATTTGCGCGTTTGAGTTATGGCGTATCCGCTTTGTTGGGGGGGCACCTCAGACAATGCGATTGGCGATAGGCAGCGGGGCCGCCCTAAAATCACGGGGACCCGAGAGGGGCTTTGTCCGCCGGGCAGCAAAACCATGAAAAAGGGATGGAAGCCGTGTTGAACCGCAATGAATTGATTATTCGCATTGTCCTGTTGGGGCTGGGGGCGACGGCCTTCATGGATCTCTGGGCGATTGCCGCCGATGCGTTGTTTGGTGTTCCGCAGAGCAATTTTGCGGTGGTCGGGCGCTGGCTTGGCCATATGCCTGAGGGGGTGTTCACCCACGACAGTATCCGCAAGGCGGCGCCGGTGGCGAATGAGGCCGCACTGGGCTGGACTGCACACTACAGTGTTGGCGTGATCTTCGCGGCGGTCTTCGTGGCGGTCGGTGGGCAGCGTCAACTGCTGCAGCCGGGGCCGGTTGCACCGATTCTCTTTGGTCTGGTGACGGTGGTGGCCCCGTTCTTCATCCTGCAGCCGGCACTGGGCGCGGGTATCATGGCGGCAAATAAACCCAACCCGGATGCCGCGCGGCTGAAGAGCCTGATGTCGCATTTCTCATTCGGTTTGGGGCTGTATGTGGTGGCGTATGGTCTGTCCCGTCTGGTGCCCAAGGGTCAGTCTGGATCTGGGGATCAGGTCTCACCGGCAGAGTAGGTCGGTTGCGGTGCGCCCTCCAGAACAACAAAGGCGCAGGAGGATTTCCTGCGCCTTTATCTTTAGATCAATGACGCATTTGCGCCGGTCGTGCCACTGGGGGATTATTCCCAGCCCACCTGATTGAAGATTTTCTGGGCGGTGGGGATGTTCTTGGCCACGTCGGACAGCTGAACATCATCCGGCTTGAAGTGACCGAGTGCCGCGATGCTGGGGGCCAAGGCAACGCCGGGGACCGCAGGGTATTCGTCATTGCCAGCGGAGAAATACTGCTGTGCCTGATCAGAGGCGAGGTATTCCAGGAACTTCACCGCGTTGTCTTTGTTGGGGGCGTTTACCGCCACACCACCGCCGGACAGGTTCATATGCGCGCCTTCTGCGTCCTGCGCGGGGAAGACCCAACCGATCATGTCGCGATCTGCTGAGAGACCTTTCACGTCTTTACGGATGGAGCGGGCGAAGTAGTAGCTGTTGCCGACTGCGATTTCGCATTCGCCAGAGACGATGCCGCGCAGCTGGTCGGTGTCACCACCCTGAGGTGCGCGGGCCATGTTGGCAACGACGCCTTTTGCCCAGTCGGTTGCGGCCTCTTCACCGTGATGGGTAACGATCGAGGCCAGCAGGGTCTGGTTGTAGGTGTTGGTCGACGACCGGATGCAGACCTGACCTTTGTAGGCGGGATCGGCGAGATCGAGATAGGTTTTTGGCGGGTTGGCGACGTCTGCTTTGTCAAAGAAGATGATGCGCGCGCGCTGCGAGAAGCCGAACCATTGGTTGTCTGCATCCTGCAGGTAGCCCGGAACGCGGGCTTCCAGCGTGTCGCTGTCGATGGCTTGCAGCAGACCTTCGTTCTTGGCGCGGGCAAGGCGAGAGGTGTCGACTGTCAGCAGAATGTCGGCGGGAGAGTTCGCACCCTCTGCGCTCATCCGGGCGATCAGCTCGTCGGCTTTGCCTTCGATGCGGTTGATGGTGATGCCGGTGGCCTCTTCAAAATCGGAGTAGAGACGCTCGTCGGTATCATAATGGCGCGAGGAGTAGAGGTTCAGCTCACCCTCGGCAGCGGCAGATGTTGCGACGGCGGCGACCAAGGCGCCTGCAAGAATGGTGGTCGATTTCAGCATGGTACATCCCATCTATTCAAAACACTCGGGGGTCTTGCCAGTGGCGTCGAACCCGACTGATTTGCTCAGATAAAGAGTTTCAGCAAAAATGCAAAGAAAAACCGACAAAAAGAATCGGAAAAAGACGCAGGCCTCTGCGACCGGGTTATTTGTGGCGATGTGAGGGGGTAAAATAAAAAAAACCGCATCCGAAGATGCGGTTTTCAAATCAGCTAAGCTGCGTCTGGCAATCAGCCCTGGCGTGCTTTAAAGCGGCGCTGGGTCTTGTTGATCACATAGACACGGCCCTTGCGACGCACAACGCGGCAATCACGGTGCCGGTTCTTGAGCGAGCGGAGCGAGTTCTTGACCTTCATGGCCTATCTCCTGTTCTGCGGCGCGAACCAGCGCCTGGGTTGCGGGGCTCCGATCGTTGGACCAGAGCAATGAATTCATGGTGGGCGATACAAGGTTCGAACTTGTGACCCCTTCGATGTCAACGAAGTGCTCTACCACTGAGCTAATCGCCCATGAATACCTACGCTTTCGGCCGGCCCCAAATTGAAAGGGGCGCGGATGACCGCGCCGGTGAGGGGGTCTATAAAATGAGTCGGAGAGGGGTGCAAGAGCTTTTGACCGCAGAAATTTCCGGTCTATGCTGTTTCTTGTATCTGATCGGCCGGAGCCTGCATGTCTGACACAGTATATTTGGTGGAAATGCCACAGGAATTGCGGTCTGGGGTTGTTTTTGCCTCGCCGCACAGCGGATCGGACTACAGCGCGGCGTTTCTGGCGCAGACGATTCTTGATCCTTTGCAGCTGCGCAGTTCGGAAGACGCCTTTGTTGATCAGCTGTTCGCAGCCGCGCCGCGATTCGGAATGCCCCTGCTGATGGCACGGGCGCCCCGCGCCTATGTCGATCTCAACCGATCCACAGAAGAGCTGGACCCGGCGCTGATTGAGGGGGTCATCAAACGCGGGCAGAACCCGCGGGTGGCTTCGGGGCTGGGAGTTATACCGCGTGTGGTGGCCCATGGTCGGGCGATCTACCGTGGCAAGCTGAGCCAGAGTGAGGCGAGCCAGCGGATCGCCTCCTATTGGCGGCCATATCACGCTGCGTTGCAGCAGCTTCTGGATCAGGCGCGGATCGGGTTTGGACAGGCGGTGTTGATTGACTGCCATTCGATGCCGCATGAGGCGATATCTGCTGCCGGGCGACGGGGGGCTGGGTTGCCTGATGTTGTGCTGGGGGACAGGTTTGGCGCTGCCGCCTCCTCCGAGGTTATGGACCGGGTCGAAGCGGCGTTTGTCGGCGCCGGGCTGCGCGTGGCGCGCAACACCCCCTTTGCGGGGGCCTATATTACGCAAACCTATGGTCGCCCATCGCGTGCGCAACATGCAGTGCAGGTCGAAATTGATCGGAGCCTCTACATGAATGAGGCGCGCGTGGAAAAAACCGCTGATTTTGCCGCGCTGCAGATGGTGCTGACCGATGTGATTGCGGAACTGTCGCGACTGAATTGTGATCCGGTGCCTCTCGCCGCGGAGTAAGTTCGGCCGCTGTTAGCGAAGGGCACGACCTTTCTGGATGGCGGATTTGCCAAAGCGTTCGCGAATGGCATCTGTCGCGCGCTCGGCCTTGGCGCGCTGACCCGCCTGAGGGTCGAGCAGATCACCGGTGATATCGGCCTGGGTTTCCGGGACCAGATCGGAAATACCGCAGCCAAGCAGCCGGTAGGGACCTTCGTTGCCAACCTGATCCAGCAGGGCACGGGCAGTGCGATAAATGGTGTCGGCGATCTGCGTGGCGTCGCGCAGGGATTGCCGCCGGGTGAGGCTGCTGTGATTTGCGCGTTTCAGCTTCAGCGTCACCACGCGTCCGGCCAGTTGCCGCGCCTTGGCACGGTCGGAAACCTTCTCTGCCAACCGCCACAAATGGCCGTCCAGCACCTCAAGACTGGCCGTATCTTCAAAGAAGGTGGTCTCATTCGAGATGGATTTGATGGGCGCATTGGAGGAGACGCGGCGCCGGTCCTGACCACGTGCGAGATGCCATAGCCGCTCTCCCATCGAACCGAAGCGGGCATTTAAATCGGTCCGCTCCCACCTGAGAAGGTCGGAAAAGCTGCGAATCCCGGCCTTGTCGAGTGAGGCCTGCGCGGCGGGACCAATGCCCCAGATCAGGCGCACCGGTTTATCCTTCAGAAATTCAGAGGTTTCAGCCGCGCCAATCACCGAAAATCCGCGCGGTTTGTCCAGATCGGAGGCCACCTTGGCCAGGAATTTATTGTGCGACAGCCCAATGGATCCGGTCACACCCAGCTCATCCTTCATGCGTTTGACCAGCCGTGCGAGCATCACCGCAGGCGGCGCGCCATGCAGACGTTGGGTGCCCGACAGATCCATGAACGCCTCATCCAGCGACAAGGGTTCAACATCCGGGGTCAGCTCATCCATCATGGCACGGATCTGGCGGCTGACATCGACATAGACGTTCATACGCGGCTTGATCACCACCGCATCCGGGCAGAGCTTCAGCGCCTGAAACATGGGCATCGCGGAGCGGACACCCCGAATGCGCGCAACATAGCAGGCGGTGGAGACCACACCCCGCCGCCCACCACCGATCACCACCGGTTTGTCGGCGAGATCTGGATTGTCGCGTTTTTCAACGCTGGCATAGAACGCATCACAATCCATATGTGCAATCGAGAGCGAGAACAGCTCAGAATGCGCTTTGATACGCGGACTTTGGCAGCTTGGGCAGCGCTTCGGGTTTGGGGTTCTGCCATTTTTGGGTTTCAGCACGCCATGGGACAGGCATTCCCGGCAAAGCACCTGCAGGTTTTGGCCGCCGCCGGCCGGACCCTCGGATATGGTCAGATCAGACGTTGTGGGGTGCTGGTCGGACATGGGGCAAAAACCGGGAAAGGTTGGATGAGGGAATCTCATGGTGCGGCAGGGGGGCTTAGAGTAGCCTCTGCCACGGAAATTGTCTTTAGACGATCTGACATGGTGAGAGCAGGAATGACATTCAACGGAGCCAAGCTGGCGCTTTTCATCGGTGACAGGCTGTTGGTCATTGAGCGTGACGCCTATCCGCACATCCCCTATCCCGGCCACTGGGACTTTCCAGGGGGCGGTCGTGAAGATGCGGAAACACCGGAAACCTGTGCCCTGCGCGAAACCGAGGAAGAGGTCGGGCTGCTCGTACAGGAGGCGGATCTGGTCTGGCGGCAAAGCTATACGCGGCCCAACGGTGTGGTCTGGTTTTTTGCGGCACATCTCCCTGCCGTGAGAGAGCGAGATATCAGACTGGGGGATGAAGGGCAGAGCTGGGCCTTGGTCCCGCCCGAATGGTACATTGCGCATGATCTGGCGGTACCACATTTCGCCGGTTATCTGCAGGCCTATCTATCGCAGCGTGGTACCATCAGCGCGTGAGCCTGGGCACGTTTGCTGCTCGGTTCACAGTCGATAGCCTGAAAGAAAGAACCCCCGCTGCTGTAGCGGGGGAGGTGACGAACCTCAGGAAGAGCAAGGCCGTCAGGGGAGTGTCTCTTCCACAGGGTCGGTCATTTTGGCCTCTCGGCATAGCCTGTTGCGCAGGATTATGTAACTCCACCTCTGCCTGTGTGCTTTTGTGGGCACAGGACAAAAAGGCGCATTGGGCGGCGCGGTGGTGTGAAAATCTGTTATAATCCCCATACTTGACCTAAGGTAAATGTCGCGCGAAAGCGGGTTGTGGCCTGCCTATGCAAGGTGCAGTCAAATGTTTTATTTCTGCCTAATGTTTAGGCGCTTCACGACAGCGACCATGCGGGATCGGTCAATTTGACCATCGCGAAAGAAAAACCCGCCTAGGCGATCTGCGCTGGCGGGTTTGGGGTGTTGAATAAGTGCAACTGGATCGTGGTCGGCTGGCTGCCTGATTGAACGTCAGCGTGGCAGGCTGCTCAGAATGTCTTCGGCTGCGCTGCGTGGTGCCTCTGCAGCCCAGATTGGACGGCCCACCACGATATGGTCGGCACCTGACTCCAGCGCGCTGGCGGGGGTGGCCACGCGTTTCTGGTCTCCCAACGCGGCTCCGGCGGGGCGCACGCCTGGGGTGACGATGAGTTTGCCTGACGCTTCGGGCAGGGCGCGGATCAGGGCGGCCTCCTGCGGGCTGGCAATCACGCCATCGGCTCCTGCGGTGAGCGCAAGGCCTGCGCGCTCCTGTACCAGATCAGAGATTTCACCGGATTTGATCAGCGCCTCATCCAGATCAGCGCGGTCCAGAGAGGTGAGGATGGTCACGCCAAGGATCTTGAGGTTGGTGCCAGCGGCCCCTTCCTTGGCGGCGCGCACGACATGGGGGTCGCCGTGGACGGTCAGGAAATCGAGGTCAAACTGGGCCAGGCCGCGGACAGCCGCCTCAACCGTTGCGCTGATGTCGAAGAGTTTCATGTCAAGGAAGATGCGCTTGCCGCGTTCCTGCTTCAATTCATTGGCAAGGGCCAGCCCGCCTCCGGTCAGCATGCCCAGGCCGATCTTGTAGAACGACACCGCATCGCCAAGCGTGTCGGCCAGCTGCAGGCCAGCGATTGCGTTGGGAACGTCCATGGCAACGATCAGGCGGTCGTCGGCAGTGGATTTTGGGCTGGGCTTGGCGGTGGAAGATGCGGACATGGAGGTTCCTCGTCTTTGGGGGCGCCTTTGCGGGCGGTGTGGACGTGCAGGCAGTCTAGGAATTGCGCTGCTTTTAGTGGCGGGGCTGCCGTTGGGAAAGGGAAAAACAGCCGGGCTGGCGGGGTGGCCATGATCCATATGTGTTCGGGCAGGAGTGCTGACGGGGCAAACTCTTGATCTGGGTCAGGGATTTGGTGACATATTTGCCGCAGACTGACCTTGAAGAGACAGTAAGATCTCCCACATTGAACGTGAAGGCCCTGACCGGGACGTGCCGCAAAGCGGGCGTCACCATCAAAACGGGGCGCTTATATAAGGAGAGCAAGATGGACTTGAACAAGTTCACCGAACGGGCACGCGGTTTTGTGCAGGCGGCCCAGACGATTGCGCGTCGGGAAGATCACCAACGGCTGATGCCTGAGCATCTGCTGAAGGCGCTGATGGATGACGACCAAGGACTGGCCAGCAATCTGATCACCCGCGCGGGTGGAACCCCGGAACAGGTGGTTCAGGCGCTGGAGCTGGCAGTGTCCAAACTGCCCAAGGTTCAGGGCAATTCTGCAGATATCTATCTGGATGGTCAGACCGCCAAGGTGCTGGACGAGGCAGCGAAGATTGCTGAGAAGGCCGGTGATAGTTTTGTGCCGGTAGAGCGGCTGCTGATGGCGCTATGTATGGTCAAATCCAAGGCCAAGGATGCGCTGGCGGCTGGGAATGTCACCGCGCAGGCGCTGAACGAGGCGGTGAACGATATCCGCAAAGGGCGCAAGGCGGATAGTGCGAGCGCTGAGGACGGTTATGACGCGCTGAAGAAATACGCCCGCGATCTGACGGAGGCGGTCCGGGACGGTAAGATTGATCCGATCATCGGCCGGGACGAGGAAATTCGCCGCGCGATGCAGGTTCTGAGCCGCCGGACCAAGAACAATCCGGTTCTTATTGGTGAGCCTGGGGTTGGTAAAACTGCAATCGCCGAGGGTATGGCGCTGCGTATCGTCAATGGCGATGTGCCTGAATCCTTGCGTGACAAGCAGCTGCTCTCGCTCGATATGGGCGCGCTGATTGCCGGCGCCAAATATCGCGGTGAGTTCGAGGAACGTCTGAAAGCGGTTCTGACCGAGGTGACAGAGGCTGCCGGCGAAATCATCCTGTTCATTGATGAGATGCACACGCTGGTTGGCGCAGGGAAATCGGATGGCGCGATGGATGCGGCGAACCTGATCAAGCCTGCGCTTGCACGGGGGGAGCTGCATTGCATTGGCGCCACGACGCTGGACGAATACCGCAAATATGTTGAAAGAGACGCTGCTTTGGCGCGCCGGTTCCAGCCTGTGATGGTGACCGAACCGACTGTTGAAGACACCATTTCGATCCTGCGCGGCATCAAGGAAAAGTATGAATTGCACCACGGTGTCCGGATCGCGGATGCGGCACTGGTGTCTGCGGCGACGCTTTCCCATCGCTACATCACTGATCGGTTCCTGCCGGACAAGGCGATTGACCTCGTGGACGAGGCCGCTGCACGCCTTCGGATGCAGGTTGACAGCAAACCCGAAGAACTGGATGCGCTCGATCGGCAGATCCTCCAGATGCAGATCGAGGAAGAGGCGCTGAAGCTTGAGGATGACGCGGCCTCCAAGGACCGGTTGGAGACGCTGCAGAAAGAACTGGCGGAGTTGCAGGAAAAATCGGCGGAAATGACCGCGCAGTGGCAGTCCGAACGGGACAAGCTGGCCTCTGCCCGTGGGTTGAAGGAACAGCTGGACCGCGCCCGCGCCGATCTGGATGCAGCCAAGCGGGAGGGCAACCTTGCCCGTGCGGGGGAGTTGTCCTATGGCGTCATCCCCGGGTTGGAAAAACAGCTGAGTGAGGCGGAAGCCTCTGAAAGTAATGGGCTGATGGTCGAAGAGGCCGTACGTCCCGAGCAGATCGCGGGCGTGGTCGAACGCTGGACCGGTATTCCCACCTCCAAGATGCTGGAAGGGGAGCGCGAGAAACTGCTGCGGATGGAGGCCGACCTGCACGGTCGGGTGATTGGTCAGGATGCGGCTGTGACCGCGGTGTCCAACGCCGTGCGCCGTGCCCGCGCAGGCCTGAATGATGAAAACCGCCCCCTTGGGTCGTTCCTGTTCCTCGGCCCAACCGGTGTTGGTAAGACTGAGCTGACCAAAGCCGTCGCCGATTTCCTGTTTGACGATGACAGCGCCATGGTGCGTGTCGACATGTCGGAGTTCATGGAGAAACACGCGGTTGCTCGTCTGATCGGCGCACCTCCGGGCTATGTCGGCTATGATGAGGGCGGCGTGCTGACCGAAGCGGTGCGGCGTAAACCTTATCAGGTGGTTCTCTTTGATGAGGTGGAAAAGGCGCATCCGGATGTCTTCAACGTGTTGTTGCAGGTCTTGGATGACGGGATGCTCACCGATGGGCAGGGTCGGACCGTGGATTTCAAGCAGACGCTGATTATCCTGACGTCGAACCTTGGCGCGCAGGCGCTGAGCCAGCTGCCGGATGGGGCCGATGCCGCCGACGCCAAGCGGGACGTGATGGACGCGGTGCGTGCCCATTTCCGCCCCGAGTTCCTGAACCGGCTGGATGAGACGATCATTTTTGATCGGCTGGGTCGCAAGGATATGGATGGAATCGTCACGTTGCAGTTGGCGCGGCTGGAGAAACGCCTTGTGGGCCGCAAGATCACGCTTGAGTTGGATGATGGCGCGAAGACATGGCTCGCAGATGAGGGGTATGATCCGGTGTTCGGTGCTCGTCCGCTGAAGCGAGTTATCCAGAGGGTGTTGCAGAACCCATTGGCGGAGATGCTGCTGGCGGGAGAAATACGCGACGGGGACACGGTGCCTGTCAGTGCTGGCGCTGAGGGCCTGATCATCGGGGATCGTATTGGCACCAGCGATCGCCCGCGCCCTGACGACGCCGTTGTCCACTAAACATGTGCAGACACGATTGAACAGGAAAGGCCCGCCAGATCTGGCGGGCCTTTTCGTCTGCGGTCTGGCTAAGGCATCGCTCTCAGTTATTGGCGACCACGCGTGTTGCGCCCCTGCGGCGTAAAACTGTCAAACGCGGTTCCCAGTCATAACGGGGGTCTTTGGATGTGGCGGACCAGTAGAGATTGCCGCCATAGCGCCAGGGGTCCAACACAATGCCACCGTAGATATCTGCGCCTTTAGGGGCGATAACGGCGCTGCTGTGTTCAATACGAAAGCTGTTTCGTGGTTCCGCGATGGCCCGCAGGATTGTCAGACTCTGGAAGTCTTCACGTTGCAGCCTGGCCTGCATGTCCTCAGCGTAGTGGTAGCATAGGCCCCGTTGCCGGACGCCGCTGTTGACGAGGGTGTTGTGCAGGATGGGTGAGGTTGTGACCTGATACTCTTTTGCCAAGGCCGTCGCATGGCTATAGGCGATTTGCGCCGCGCGCGCAGCCTCGGCAGGATCTACATCGGGGGTCAGGGTTTCGATTGCGTGACGGAGCTGACTGACCTCATCTGCTTTGCCACCGGCGTGGGGTGTGCAGCCTGTAACCAGCGCCGTGGCAATCAGCAGCAGGGAAACAACGATGGACTTCATGCAGGGGCTGCTCGCTCAGTGTTTCGGTATCCCTAGCTTATCAAAGGCAATGACGTCAGACAGTGGGGAAATCCGACTTGGGCGGCTCTATTCCTCAATCGCCTCAAGAACGATGTCATTCAGCAACGTCTGGATCAGTTGCATCTCGCCCTCGGGAAAGGCGCGAAAGCCGATTGTTGTGATGTTACTGTCCGGCCGTTGCGCGACGAATATATCATAGGGGCAGAAGGTGATGTTCATCGGATTGGCTTCCATCACGTCACGGGACAGGCTGGCCGAGCAGAAGGAATAAACCTCGGCTTGTTCAAACAGCACCACGTCAGAGCCAACATCTGCGCGGGTGCGTTCCAGCATCTCTCCGACGTGACTGACATGATCGACCACCAGACCACGGTCAGTGATGGCGCTCTCCAGTCCGAAGGTCACATCCTCAAAGGTCAAATTTGTCTGGTAGCTGACCATATGTGTATCTGCTGATTGCTCTGCCAGGGCGGACAGGCCGGTCATTGTAACGACGGCAGCTGCGCCTGACAGGGTGAAGATATACCTGCCGATATGGCGAGCTGTGGTGCGAATTGCGGTGATTTTTGTCATGGTCCTCTCCCAATGTGATCAAAGGTGACTTGCCCGCCCTGTGGAATACGCCAAGTTGGTATGGGGCGGGCCGATGGGCAGCGCGTTCCATTATCATATAGGAGTTTTTGCATGGGTTTCGCGGCAAATGCCATAGAATTCCTCGCCTATGTCTTTGTCTTTGCGCTGGGCGCGCTGGCACTGGTCGCGGCGGGGCTGTTCGTGGTGGATCGGATCCAGACCGAGGACGCGGTGCGGCGCAACTATCCGGTGATCGGCAGGTTTCGCGGTTTGTTCAGCACATTGGGTGAGTTTTTTCGCCAGTACTTCTTTGCCATGGACCGTGAGGAGATGCCCTTCAACCGTGCGCAACGGGAATGGGTTGGACGTGCAGCGGAGGGGAAGGGCAACACGGTTGCCTTTGGCTCTACCCGCAATCTAAACGTGCCCGGCACGCCTATTTTTGTGAATGCCGCCTTTCCGGCGCTGGATGATGACAAGGCCTGCTGTGAGCCGCGCCTGATCGGGCCGACTGCCCGCCAGCCCTATATGGCGCCGTCCTTCTTCAATATCTCCGGTATGAGCTATGGGGCACTGTCGGCGCCTGCGGTGCGCGCTCTCAGCCACGGGGCCAAAGAGGCGGGTATCTGGATGAACACCGGTGAAGGCGGGTTGAGCCCCTATCATCTGGAAGGCGGCTGTGATGTCGTGTTTCAGATCGGCACAGCAAAATACGGCGTGCGCGATGACGATGGCGGGCTGAGCGATGATCACCTGCGCAAGGTGGCCTCATATGATGCCGTACGGATGTTCGAGCTGAAGCTGGCGCAGGGGGCAAAGCCGGGAAAGGGCGGTATTCTGCCGGGGGCCAAGGTCACCCAACAGATTGCCGAGATCCGTGGGATCCCGGAAGGTCAGGACAGCATATCGCCGAACAGACACCCTGAGATCGCCAACTATGACCAGCTGTTGGATATGATTGCCCACATCCGGGAGGTGACCGGCAAGCCGGTGGGGATCAAGCTGGTGGTTGGGGCCGAGTCCGCCCTGCGCGAGATGTTTCTGCATATTGCGGCGCGCAAGGATGACAGCGCGCCGGATTTCATCACAGTCGATGGCGGCGAGGGTGGGACCGGCGCCGCCCCGATGCCACTGATTGATCTGGTTGGGATGTCGGTGCGCGAGGCGTTGCCCCTTATCTGCAATCTACGCGACGAGTGCGGGTTGAAGGATCGTATCCGCCTGATCGCCTCGGGCAAGCTGGTCAATCCGGGCGATATCGCCTGGGCGCTGGCGGCGGGAGCTGACTTTGTCACCTCGGCGCGGGGGTTCATGTTCTCGCTGGGCTGCATCCAGGCCCTGAAATGCAATCGCAACAGCTGCCCCACCGGGATCACCACCCACGACAAGCGCCTGCAAAAGGGGCTGGTGGTCGAGGAGAAATCCACCCGCGTTGCCCGTTACGCCAAGGAGATCATCCACGAGGTGGAAACCATTGCCCATTCCGTCGGGGTGAGCGAGCCACGCCAGCTTCGTCGTCGCCATGTTCGGATCATGCAGGAGGATGGGCGCAGTCGGCCGATGCATGAGTTGATGCCAGGTTACAGTGCCATCGCGGAGACGTGAGAGGATATGTTTTGGACTGCGCCGCCAGCTGCCTTAGGTCCTTATCAACGGATATAAAGGAGACCCCGCATGGCCCACCGCTGGACGAACGATCTGAACGACGCTGATGTCACGCCCTATTCGGCATTTCTGAACCGCCGTCAGATCATGGCAGGCCTTGGCGGTGCTGCGGGGCTGGGTCTGGCGGGGCTGGGTGGCACTGCGGCGCAGGCCGCTACGGAGGCGGCGCTGGAGCCCAACAGCTGGGAGGATGTCACCACCTATTGCAACTTCTACGAATTCGGCACGGGTAAGGGGGATCCCGCCGCTTATGCGGGCCAGATGACGACGGAGCCCTGGAGTGTTGAGATTGACGGTCTGGTAGAGCGGCCGGGCAGTTATTCCATGGCGCAAATTCTGGAGGCGATGACGCTGGAGGAGCGGATCTATCGCTTCCGCTGTGTCGAGGCCTGGTCAATGGTCGTGCCCTGGCAGGGGTTTGAGCTGGCCGACCTCCTTAATCTGGCCGGCGTGCAGGACGGCGCCAAATACGTGGCGTTTGAAACCCTCTATCGTCCATCGGAAATGCCTGGCACCGCCTATAAGGTGCTGGACTGGCCCTACCGGGAGGGTCTGCGTCTGGATGAGGCGCAACACCCGCTGACAATTATGGCCACCGGGATTTTCGGCAAACCGCTCCCCAATCAGAACGGCGCGCCCCTGCGCTTGGTGGTGCCATGGAAATACGGGTTCAAATCGATCAAGTCGATTGTCCGCATCACGCTCACGGATCAGCAACCGCAAACCAGCTGGAACATGGCCAACGCGCGCGAATATGGGTTCTACAGTAATGTGAACCCCAAGGTAGACCATCCCCGGTGGAGCCAGGCCAGTGAGCGGCGCATCGGCGGCGGTCTCTTTGCCCGCCGCGAACCGACTTTGATGTTCAACGGCTATGAGGCAGATGTGGCCGCGCTCTATCAGGGTATGGATCTGGCTGAGAACTTCTAAATGCAGCGGATCAACACCCTATTGCGCGCGGTTCCGGTCTGGCTGGTCTATGTGGCCGGGGTGCTGCCCGCAGCTGTCCTGTTCTATCAGGGTCTCTCTGGTGCGCTTGGTGCGGAACCGATCAAGGCACTGGAACATGAATATGGCGAATTGGCTCTGCAGTTGCTGGTGGCAACCCTGGCGATCACGCCGCTGCGCCGGTTGCTCGGATTGAACCTTATGCGATTTCGCCGGGCCATCGGTCTATTGTGCTTTTTCTATGTAAGCTGCCACCTGCTGGTGTGGCTGTTGCTTGATGTGCAGCTTCTGGGCCAGATCCTGGCGGACATCCTGAAGCGGCCTTATATCACCATCGGTATGGCTGGTTTCGTGCTGATGCTCCCCTTGGCGCTGACCTCTAATGGGATCTCGGTGCGCCGGTTGGGCCCGCGCTGGCGTCTCCTGCATCGGCTGACCTATCCGGCTGCCGTTCTCGGAGCGCTGCACTATGTGATGCTGGCAAAGGGGTTTCAGTTGGAACCGCTGATCTACATGGGGGTGATCCTGCTTCTGTTGGCACTCCGCCTGCCATCGGCCGCGCGGCTGAAGCTGGCGTGAAACCGCGCCAGCAGCTGATGCAGCGGCTCCTGTCGGCGTCAAAGGCCCTCCATTCGACTCGCCAGAGGGGCTTTGATGGATCCCGACTCGGATTAGGGTGAGCGCAAACACTGCTGACTCGGGTCTGAAACCGGTTGCAGCTTTGATCTGGCCGGGAAATATCCGGTGATCCGGCGGGGTCAGACGCAGATGTACGGAAATAGTACATCGTAAGTTACTGAAAGATATAGTATAATAAGAAAAGCGCCAGAAACTTTGATTTTCTTTGATTTTGGTGTTGCGGCTTTGTGTAACTCACCTTAGAACCCCCTTCACCGGCGGCGCTGAGGCGCTACTGAGACACACCGGACGGGACGGCGGCGACGCTGGGATGGACGGGAAACGCGGCGGAGAGACGCTGGGACGGGCTGGAGAGGCGGTCGGACGCATCGGAAAGACGGTGGCATTTGTGGGGTTTTGATCGGCGGGCGCGTCAGGAATTTGGCGCATCTGTTGGTTGTTTTCTCTGGATGTATGCTCTTTGACATTGATGATATCTGAAGAGATATGTGGGCGGTTTGGTTCATTCGATGGATCAACCTCTTCATATCAACGCTAGTAGGGCTTTTGTCCGATGATCTAGTGTCAGCTTCACTGTTTGTCGGCTTTCTGTACCTTTGGTACTGAAGCACGAGAAACAGAGAATGTTGGATGTTCGTTTCGAGTTCCTAGCCGGGTTCGAAGCCGTGCTGTTTGAGGCCCGTCCTCAAGTAGCGTTAGCGGTAGGACATTCAAAGATGTGCAGAGGTTCGAACGTCAAGGATAAGCATGTAAGTGCTTTTCAACTTGAGAGTTTGATCCTGGCTCAGAACGAACGCTGGCGGCAGGCCTAACACATGCAAGTCGAGCGCACTCTTCGGAGTGAGCGGCGGACGGGTTAGTAACGCGTGGGAACGTGCCCTTCTCTAAGGAATAGCCACTGGAAACGGTGAGTAATACCTTATACGCCCTTCGGGGGAAAGATTTATCGGAGAAGGATCGGCCCGCGTTAGATTAGATAGTTGGTGGGGTAACGGCCTACCAAGTCTACGATCTATAGCTGGTTTTAGAGGATGATCAGCAACACTGGGACTGAGACACGGCCCAGACTCCTACGGGAGGCAGCAGTGGGGAATCTTGGACAATGGGCGCAAGCCTGATCCAGCCATGCCGCGTGAGTGATGAAGGCCTTAGGGTCGTAAAGCTCTTTCGCCAGAGATGATAATGACAGTATCTGGTAAAGAAACCCCGGCTAACTCCGTGCCAGCAGCCGCGGTAATACGGAGGGGGTTAGCGTTGTTCGGAATTACTGGGCGTAAAGCGCACGTAGGCGGATCAGAAAGTTGGGGGTGAAATCCCGGGGCTCAACCCCGGAACTGCCTCCAAAACTCCTGGTCTTGAGTTCGAGAGAGGTGAGTGGAATTCCGAGTGTAGAGGTGAAATTCGTAGATATTCGGAGGAACACCAGTGGCGAAGGCGGCTCACTGGCTCGATACTGACGCTGAGGTGCGAAAGTGTGGGGAGCAAACAGGATTAGATACCCTGGTAGTCCACACCGTAAACGATGAATGCCAGTCGTCAGCAAGCATGCTTGTTGGTGACACACCTAACGGATTAAGCATTCCGCCTGGGGAGTACGGTCGCAAGATTAAAACTCAAAGGAATTGACGGGGGCCCGCACAAGCGGTGGAGCATGTGGTTTAATTCGAAGCAACGCGCAGAACCTTACCAACCCTTGACATCCTAGGACCGCCAGAGAGATTTGGCTTTCACTTCGGTGACCTAGTGACAGGTGCTGCATGGCTGTCGTCAGCTCGTGTCGTGAGATGTTCGGTTAAGTCCGGCAACGAGCGCAACCCACATCCTTAGTTGCCAGCAGTTCGGCTGGGCACTCTAGGGAAACTGCCCGTGATAAGCGGGAGGAAGGTGTGGATGACGTCAAGTCCTCATGGCCCTTACGGGTTGGGCTACACACGTGCTACAATGGCAGTGACAATGGGTTAATCCCAAAAAACTGTCTCAGTTCGGATTGGGGTCTGCAACTCGACCCCATGAAGTCGGAATCGCTAGTAATCGCGTAACAGCATGACGCGGTGAATACGTTCCCGGGCCTTGTACACACCGCCCGTCACACCATGGGAGTTGGGTTTACCCGAAGGCCGTGCGCCAACCTTTCGAGGGGGCAGCGGACCACGGTGAGCTCAGCGACTGGGGTGAAGTCGTAACAAGGTAGCCGTAGGGGAACCTGCGGCTGGATCACCTCCTTTCTAAGGATGTATCTAGCTAGATCAGAGCTTGCTCTGTCTCGTGATACACTTAGCATAAGATCAGTAATCAAAACTGATCACATCCGGACCAGGCCGTCCTCATATCTCTTCAGAACTGTCATGATCTTGCCCTGGGGCAGGATCTAGCAAGGGGCCTTAGCTCAGCTGGGAGAGCGCCTGATTTGCATTCAGGAGGTCAGGAGTTCGATCCTCCTAGGCTCCACCACTCATGCGAACGGCCCACATAGAATGGGTCGGTAGCTCAGGTGGTTAGAGCGCACGCCTGATAAGCGTGAGGTCGGAGGTTCAAGTCCTCCTCGACCCACCATTCTTCAGACTATGATTTGATCATCAAGCACTTGCTTTGAGTGTTTGATCGTCCAATCGGACCGGATCGATGTTCCTTCGGGAAGGTTGATCACATTGACATCGTTTAGAGAGATACAATCAACAACACTGTTGGTCACCCGCGTAAGGGATCGACCTCAGTTTGGTGCTGAGGACCGCTTCGGTGGTCTGATGCGAGCCTTTGCATCCGCCCTTTTCCTCGGGCGCGCGAGGGTCTGCCGGATTGAAACCACAGTGTTGTCCAAGTCAAGTACACTAACCCGGTTCATATTCCGCAAGGTTTATGAACCAATGTTCACTTCTTATGAAGTGAGCGGGAAAGTATGCTTTTGGTTCAGAATAAGGCCACAGTTTCTTACCAGCTTCTGTGGCGTGACAGTTCACTGTCTTTTTCTGGACCAGATCAAGCGCGAGAAGGGCGTTTGGTGGATGCCTTGGCAGTAAGAGGCGATGAAGGACGTGATACTCTGCGATAAGTCATGGGGAGCTGAGAATAGGCTTTGATCCATGAATTTCCGAATGGGGGAACCCACCTGACAGTTTGTTATTGTTAGCTTTGCTATCAATAATGAGCTTAATCAGGTACTTAAGACCTGAATACATAGGGTTTTAAGAGCAAACCCGGGGAACTGAAACATCTAAGTACCCGGAGGAAAGGACATCAATATGATACTCCCCTAGTAGCGGCGAGCGAACGGGGACCAGCCGAGCCTTGAGTGTGAATAGAATGTGTTGGGAAGCACAGCCAGAGTGGGTGATAGCCCCGTATATGAAGCATGATAGGACGTATTAAGTAGGGCGGGACACGTGAAATCCTGTCTGAAGATCGGAGGACCACCTTCGAAGGCTAAGTACTCCTTACTGACCGATAGCGAACCAGTACCGTGAGGGAAAGGTGAAAAGCACCCCGACGAGGGGAGTGAAACAGTACCTGAAACCGAACGCCTACAATCAGTTGGAGGCCCCTTGAGGGCTGACAGCGTACCTTTTGTATAATGGGTCATCGACTTGGTCTCACGAGCAAGCTTAAGCCGTTAGGTGTAGGCGCAGCGAAAGCGAGTCTTAATAGGGCGCATGAGTTCGTGGGATCAGACCCGAAACCGAGTGATCTAGGCATGGCCAGGTTGAAGGTGCAGTAACATGCACTGGAGGACCGAACCCACATCTGTTGAAAAAGATCGGGATGAGCTGTGCCTAGGGGTGAAAGGCCAATCAAACTCGGAGATAGCTGGTTCTCTGCGAAATCTATTTAGGTAGAGCGTCATCCGAATACCCCGGGGGGTAGAGCACTGGATGGGTAATGGGGCCCCACAGGCTTACTGATCCTAACCAAACTCCGAATACCCGGGAGTACTAGATGGCAGACACACTGCGGATGCTAACGTCCGTAGTGGAGAGGGAAACAACCCTGACCTACAGCTAAGGCCCCTAATTCATGGCTAAGTGGGAAAGCAGGTGGGATGTCCAAAACAACCAGGAGGTTGGCTTAGAAGCAGCCATCCTTTAAAGATAGCGTAACAGCTCACTGGTCTAATTAAGACGTCCTGCGGCGAAGATGTAACGGGGCTCAAGCCATGAGCCGAAGCTTAGGATGCACATAGTGCATGGTAGCAGAGCGTAGTGTGACATAGCTTCATGTCTCCTTAGTGTCCTCGGACACATCGGAGACACGAAGCTTTCGATGAAGCGGGCGCGTGAGCGATCCCGTGGAGAGATCACTAGCGAGAATGATGACATGAGTAGCGACAAAGAGTGTGAGAGACACTCTCGCCGAAAGTCCAAGGGTTCCTGCTTAAAGCTAATCTGAGCAGGGTAAGCCGGCCCCTAAGGCGAGGCCGAAAGGCGTAGCCGATGGGAACTAGGTTAATATTCCTAGGCCAGGAGGATGTGACGGATTGTGAAGGTAGTTCATCCTTATCGGATTGAATGGGCTGCTGATCAGTCCCTGGAAATAGCCCTCCATGAGACCGTACCCTAAACCGACACAGGTGGACTGGTAGAGAATACCAAGGCGCTTGAGAGAACGATGTTGAAGGAACTCGGCAAAATACCTCCGTAAGTTCGCGAGAAGGAGGCCCGGTTCCAAGGCAACTTGGAGCTGGGGGCACAAACCAGGGGGTGGCGACTGTTTATTAAAAACACAGGGCTCTGCGAAGTCGCAAGACGACGTATAGGGTCTGACGCCTGCCCGGTGCCTGAAGGTTAAAAGGAGGGGTGAGAGCTCCGAATTGAAGCCCAGGTAAACGGCGGCCGTAACTATAACGGTCCTAAGGTAGCGAAATTCCTTGTCGGGTAAGTTCCGACCTGCACGAATGGCGTAACGACTTCCCCGCTGTCTCCAACATCGACTCAGCGAAATTGAATTGCCTGTCAAGATGCAGGCTTCCCGCGGTTAGACGGAAAGACCCCGTGCACCTTTACTACAGCTTCGCACTGGCATCAGGATTGTGATGTGCAGGATAGGTGGTAGGCATCGAAACCGGAACGCTAGTTCCGGTGGAGCCTCCCTTGAGATACCACCCTTCGCACTCTTGATGTCTAACCGCGGTCCGTTATCCGGATCCGGGACCCTGCGTGGCGGGTAGTTTGACTGGGGCGGTCGCCTCCTAAAGCGTAACGGAGGCGCGCGAAGGTTGGCTCAGAGCGGTCGGAAATCGCTCGTTGAGTGCAATGGCAGAAGCCAGCCTGACTGCGAGACTGACAAGTCGAGCAGAGACGAAAGTCGGCCATAGTGATCCGGTGGTCCCAAGTGGGAGGGCCATCGCTCAACGGATAAAAGGTACGCCGGGGATAACAGGCTGATACTGCCCAAGAGTCCATATCGACGGCAGTGTTTGGCACCTCGATGTCGGCTCATCTCATCCTGGGGCTGGAGCAGGTCCCAAGGGTACGGCTGTTCGCCGTTTAAAGAGGTACGTGAGCTGGGTTTAGAACGTCGTGAGACAGTTCGGTCCCTATCTGCCGTGGGTGTAGGATACTTGAGAGGAGTTGCCCCTAGTACGAGAGGACCGGGGTGAACGATCCACTGGTGGACCTGTTGTTGCGCCAGCAGCAGTGCAGGGTAGCTATGATCGGACAGGATAACCGCTGAAGGCATCTAAGCGGGAAGCCCCCCTCAAAACAAGGTATCCCTGAGGGCCGAGGTAGACCACCTCGTCAATAGGCCGGAGATGTAAGTGCAGCAATGCATTCAGTTGACCGGTACTAATCGCCCGATAGGCTTGATCTGTTCCAGTAACAGTCAGTGACACAAGAACCAAAAGCAAAACACAAAACTTGGACTTCATGTCGATTGTATCTCCGCGACGTCTCAAAACCGAAACGTCGCGAATATGGATTTTCCTCGGTTTGGTGGTCATAGCGCAAGTGAAACACCCGGTCCCATCCCGAACCCGGAAGTTAAGCACTGTTGCGCCGATGGTACTGCGTCTTAAGGCGTGGGAGAGTAGGTCACCGCCAAACCTAGAAAAATCCATAAACACAAACGATACCAATAAAATATACCTTCAGACACAAACATCTGAAGACAAAAACGCTCAGTCACAACACGCGTGATCAAGCAGCGGCAGCCTCAGGCAACAAAACGCAATGAGGCAAAACTATACTGTCGCGGGATGGAGCAGCCCGGTAGCTCGTCAGGCTCATAACCTGAAGGTCGTAGGTTCAAATCCTACTCCCGCAACCAATATTACCAAAACATAACACATACTTACAGCCGCCTCCGGGCGGCTTCCTGCGTTTGGGACAAGCCCGCTGAAAGCACAAGGATGTAAACAGAGCCAAGAGAGGTCCTATGCTGCACCAACACCAACCCGCAGCGCGTCCAGAAAACCGGCAGTTATGATCATCTAGGTTGCTCTGCACCTGCTTCTTCTGAAAGTATCTCGAGAAAAGTTCGTCCGACGCGGTTCAGCTTGGCGCCCCTGCGAACAGCGGTTTGAACTGTTACGGGGCGGTCAAACCCACCATTTGCAATATTCTTCATTCGTCCACCGGCAACCCAGTCCTTGGCGAAGTATGATGGTAGATAGCCGACGTATCGGTCTGTCAGTATCAGCAGCGCGATCGCTTCCATTTGATGGCCGATTGCGTTTGAGGGTAGATGGCGGGTTTTAGGAGCGACGGTATCCTCATTCAGATAGGCCCGCTTGGCAAACAGTGACTGGCGTAGCTGTTTTTCCTGCTCTTCCGGGCAGTCTATGGCAAACAGCGGGTGCCCGGAACCGCAATAGAGGCAAACGGTCTCTTTGCAGATATCGTTGTAGACCAATCCAGGTTTCGGGGAATGGAAAGGGCCGATTCCGATTGGAACTTTGCCGTCAAGCACCGCGAATTCAATGTCATTTGGGGCGAGAGAGTGTAGTTCAATCTTTACATCCGGTGCCATCGCCGTGAACTTTGACAGCGAGCGCACGATTGGAGCCGAGTTATTTGAAGCCCAGTTTTCGATGACACCCAATGCGAGATGACCGAAAAGACGTCCGCGCGATCCGTCAACGGTCTCCTGAAATTCCCCGAGTGCGCCGAACAATTTCTGCGCTGCTTGGTAGACCGTGTCTCCCTTTTCGGTAACGCGAAAACCGGTTCTGCCCCGGTCGCACAGGCGCATCCCAAGCCTGGTTTCCAACTCCGATATCTGCCTGGAGATCGTAGAGGTTGCCACGTTGAGTACGACTTGGGCATTGGAAAAACCTTCGGCATCTACAACGACGCAGAACACCCGTAACAGATGAATATCGACCTTTGAAACCTGCCTTGCAACCATAGCTACTCCAATGACTGCGTCATTGAGGCCATCTTGTTTGTAATATTGTGCAAGTTCAATCCCGATTATTGTAATTTAATGCATTTGGAAAGCAGGCACATTAACCTTTGGAGAGGTCCTGCCTGTGAAGACAAGGCGGATCAACTCTGATGGAAGGTATCAACAATAAGAACAACGACAACTTGGAGAGTGAAATGAAGAGACTAGCGACTTGGACGACGAGCGCGGTGTTGGCTACGCTTGGAACAGGTGCTTTAGCCGCCGATGTGGTCATTGGTGTGCCAAACTGGCCATCGGTTCGTGTAACGGCAAATGTCCTCAAGATCGTGCTTGAGGATAATCTTGGCCTTGATGTTGAACTGCAAAACGGCAGCAATCCGATCGTCTTTGAAGCTATGGACTCCGGGGCCATGCAGGTCCATCCAGAAGTCTGGTTGCCCAACCAGGCTAATCTTCACAACACATTCGTGAAGGAAAAGGGCACTGTTGCCATGAACCCGAATGGCATACCGGCAGATCAGGCCATGTGTGTCACCAAAGGCACAGCTGAACGCACCGGCATCAAGGCGCTGTCTGAGCTGAGTGATCCCGATATGGCGGCCAATTTCGACAGCGATGGCGATGGTATGGGAGAAATCTGGATTGGTGCCGCAGGTTGGGCGTCAACCAATGTCGAGAAAATCCGTGCCAAATCCTACGGGTACGATCAGACAATGACGCTTAAGGAAATGGATGAGACCTTAGCACTCGCTGAGGTTGATGCCGCGACCGACCAAAATACCAATGTGGTGTTCTTCTGCTATACGCCGCATCACATGTTCCAGCTGTATGATCTGGTCCAGTTGGAAGAACCGCCGCATGATCCTGCACAGTGGAATGTCGCGCAGCCCACTGATGATCCGAATTGGCTGGAGAATTCCTCAGCGGCGATGGCCTGGGACAAGGCTTACCTGCATATCCACTATCAGGCTGCCATGGACGAAAGCGCGGCGGCAGTTCTGTCCAAAGTTAACCTGACCTCCGATCAAGTGTCAGCGATGGTCTATGCCTTGATCGTTGACGAAATGGATGCGGAGGTGTTTGCCCGCAAATGGGTTGAAGAGAACGCGGACCAAGTGGACAGCTGGCTGAACTGATTTCTGTTCTTTGTCGCTTGCGCCCCCGCGCGGATCTTTGACGGGTGGGGGTGTTTCTCTGTGCGGTGCTCATCATGCTCTGCATAGTTCAATATATCCAACAGGTTGATATCTATGAACGATGACGCAGTCATACGTCTGGACGGAGTATGGAAAGTTTTTGGCGAGCGCGCCGAGGAAGCAATGGAGGCGATCCAACACCGAAATCTGAGCAAGGCCGAAGTGCTGGGTGAATTTGGGTGCGTGATCGGCATCGCAGATTGCTCCTTTGAGGTGCAGAAGGGCGAGATTTTCTGTGTCATGGGGCTGTCAGGTTCTGGCAAGTCAACCATGGTGCGACACATCAATCGGCTGATTGAACCCACTACGGGCGATATTCAGGTTCTGGGCCGGGATGTACTGGCACTCAACGCCGAAGAACTGCGCGAGATGCGCGCGGTCAATTTGGGGATGGTTTTTCAGCATATGGCGCTGCTGCCGCATCGCACGGTGCGTGACAATGTGGCCTTCCCCTTGCAGATCCGAGGAGAATCCAAATCTCGTCGCTGGGAGGTATCACAGCGCTGCCTGGAACGGGTGGACCTGCAAGGATACGAAGATCGCTTTCCACGTGAGTTGTCAGGCGGCATGCAGCAAAGGGTGGGCCTGGCCCGTGCGTTGGCCTCTGACCCTGACGTTTTGCTGATGGATGAGCCGTTTTCGGCCTTGGACCCACTCATTCGCAGACAGTTGCAGGATCAGTTCATGGCGCTATCGGCGGAACTGGGAAAAACCACAGTGTTTATTACCCATGATCTGGACGAAGCGATCCGTATTGGTACGCGGATCGCCATTATGAAAGATGGGCGTATCGTTCAGATCGGCACGCCGGAGGAAATCGTAACCGAGCCTGCTGACGACTACGTTCGAGACTTCGTTGAGGGGATTTCGAAGCTCAAGCTGGTTTTTGCCCATTCAATCATGGTGCCGCTGGCAGAGTATCAGACAAAAGACTGGGAAGATCTAGCAGTCAGCCCGCGCGCTGCACACTCGACGGATTTGGATATGTTGATTGATATCTCGACAGCCACTGAGCAACCAATCGTCATCACATCGGATGATGGAACGGATGTGGGTGTCATTGATAAGCCAACTCTTCTCAAAGGTATCCAAGGGGGCAAAGCATGACCGATACAGGATTGGAAAGTGGTCCCAATGCCAACAGCACAACGGTCGCTGATTTTGTTGAGCGGAACACCAGTTACTACACTAAGGCGTTCAAAAAAATCCAAGATACGACTGGTTTCGCATGGTCATGGAACACAATGGCGGCGGTGTTCGGGCCGCTCTGGGGCGCGGCGCGCGGGGTTTGGGGTTTTTTCTGGATCTTTCTTGTTCTGGAGCTGTTTGCGCTGGTTCAGATAGGACGAGGGCTCTGGGGGGAACTTGGTGCCGACCAACTTGCCAAACTTGAGCGTGCTTTAGGGAATATCGCAAAACGTGAGGCACAGGCCGCTGAGTTGCTTGCTGCGGGAGATGCCGCGGGGGCTGACGCGAAACTGAAGATCGCAGAGAATCTGAAGAAAGTTGCCGCAAGGGCGCAAGAACAGGCTGATTTGGCAGCAGCGGAGGCAACCACCATTCTGTTGGTTGGCGTGGCGATTCTGACCTTGGTGAAGCTGCTCGAAGGGCTTTATGCCAATATTGCCTATGAGGCGCATTACCTGAAGTGGCGGGCGGATCAGGACAGTCAGCAGGTCGGTATAAAAACGTCCAGCACCGTTTTCGGTGCGATCATGATGCTGGCAATCATGCCACTTACGCTGTTGCGGTTCACGGTACGGGCACCGGATGAGATCTTGGCCAGCCTCACAGGTGGGTTTGTCGGTGAGACGATTCCGGTAACGGAGTTCCCAATCCAGCGCGAGTATTTCTCGGCCTTGTCTCGGAACGGGGATGCTGCATTCGATTGGGCTGCGGCAAATTTTTCGAATACCTTTGATGGCATTACAGCGTCCATTCGTTGGTGTCTGGACGGGTTGGAAACCCTTCTATTACAGACACCATGGCCCGTCGTTATGTTGGTGATTGTGGTCATGGCCTACCGTCTGGCAGGTCCACGTATCGCGATCTTTACAGCAGCATCATTGGCCTATCTTGCGTTTATGGGCCTCTGGGAATTGTCGATGATTACAGTAGCGTTGATCGGGGCTGGGGCGATGCTGTGCATCATTATCGGGGTGCCATTTGGTATCTGGTTCGGCAAATCAAAACGCGCTTACGCTGTCGCTGAGCCGGTTCTGGACTTTATGCAGACCATGCCGGCATTCGTTTATCTCATTCCTATCATTGCGTTTTTTGGTACTGGTAAGCCGCCAGGTGTATTGGCTACGCTGATCTTCGCGATGCCGCCGGTGATCCGGTTGACGGCATTAGGAATGCGCGGCGTACCCGACGCGACGAAGGAGGCGGCAATCGCTTTCGGATGTTCCCGCCGCCAGTTGCTGTTCAATGTTGAGTTGCCGCTTGCACTGCCGTCCATCATGACCGGGATCAATCAGACCATTTTGATGTCGCTGTCGATGGTGGTGATCGCGTCCCTTATCGGTGCTGATGGTTTGGGGGCACTTATCCTTGAATCGTTGCAATACGCAGCCAAGGGGCAGGGCCTTTTGGGCGGCCTCGCGATTTTGCTTTGTGCGATGGTGATCGATCGGATTGCGCAGGGCAGCTACCGCAAGAAAGTCGGTGAAAACTGACTCTGGAACCATTTTGACATTGCATGACAGTCGTTGTGAAAGGAGCCCCGATGTCGGATCCGCATCTGAATGCGATGATGGAAAACCTCTATTGGTGGGGTATCCCGACCTTATTCCGTTGTCCAAACTTGCCCGTTGATGGTCAGGATATTGCATTGGTCGGCGTGCCTCACTCTGCAGGCAATGGAACCACAGAGCGTGATCAGCATCTTGGCCCGCGCGCCCTTCGCAACGTGTCATCAGTACAGCGGCGTATGCACAGTGGCTTTCAGCTGGATCCCTGGAGTGCTGCGAAGATTGTTGATCTGGGCGATGTACCATTTCCGAAGGCCAACGATAATGAAGACTGTATTGATCAGATCACCAATTTCTATCAGCAGATCGACAAGGCAGGCGCGCGGCCCGTCTCCGTTGGTGGGGATCATTCGATCACCGGGGGGATCGTTCAGGCGCTTGGGTGCGGGGCGATTACAAAAGGTGAGCCGATTTGCTTTCTGCATCTCGATGCCCACACCGATGTCTTCACCAAAGTAGACCACTTCCTGGGAGCGAAGAAGTCTGCGGCCCATTGGGGGGCTTATCTGGCGGATCAGGGTAAGGTTGATCCAGCCCATTCCATGCAGATCGGTATAAGAGGCCACGCCCGGACGCTCGACTGGCTGCAGCCATCCTATGAATACGGCTACAATGTTGTGACGATGAGAGATTTCAGAAGGCGAGGTCTGGCTGACGTCGTGGCACAGATTACCGAGGTGCTGGCTGACCGCCCTGTCTATGTCACATTCGATCTGGACTGTCTGGACCCGACGATTGCACCGGGAGTGTCCAATATCGAGGCTGGTGAGAAGGGGTTCGATATTGATGAGGCCGTGGGTTTGCTACATGCGGCGCGCGGCATGAATATTGTCGGCGGGGATATCGTTTGCATGATGCCAACCAAAGATAGCCCCAATCAGATAACCGCGCTGACTGCGGGCGCCATCATGTTCGAAATCATCTCAATGATAGCTGAAAATCATTCATCCCAACGAGAGGCCTAGATTTTATGGCGTCCTTGCCTACAGATTTCTTTCATCCAGTATCCGGGATGGAGATGCCCCGGTTTGCCGGTTTGCCAACCTTTATGCGGCTGCCGCATATAACCTTAGCTGATCCGATTATTGATCAGGTGCAACTGGGCTTGGTTGGGGTGCCTTGGGATGCTGGAACAACCAACCGGCCGGGTCCGCGCCATGGTCCGCGACAGCTGCGCGATCTTTCGACCATGATCCGGGCCGGAAATCCGGTGACAGGCATCAATCCTTTTTCGATGATCAATTGCGCAGACCTTGGCGATGTCGCGCCCAACCCGGTTGATATCATCGACTGTATGGAGCGGATCAGCGCTTTCTACGCGGATCTGAAATCTCGCGACATCTTTGCGCTGACTGTCGGTGGTGATCACCTCGTTTCATTACCTGTCCTGCGGGGATTGGCTAGCGACGCGCCGGTGGGTCTCATTCAGTTTGATAGTCATACCGACCTCTTTGACAGCTATTTTGGTGGAAACAAATATACTCATGGCACCCCCTTTCGCCGTGCAATCGAAGAAGGATTGGTCGATCCGAAGCGGATGGTGCAGATCGGTATCCGAGGCACTGCTTACAACACCGAAGATGTCGAATGGGGGCGGGCACAGGGTGTGAGAATCATCCGAATTGAGGAATTTTTCGATCGCGGCGTCTCGGACGTCATGAGTGAAGTTCGAGAGATTGTCGGTGACCAGCCGACCTACTGCACATATGATATCGATTTCGTTGATCCAGCTTTCGCACCTGGCACGGGGACACCTGAGGTTGGCGGGCCGAACAGCTTTCAGGCCTTGCAGGTGGTGCGTGAGCTCGCAGGCATTCAGCTTGTGGGTGCCGATCTGGTTGAGGTGTCGCCTCCGTTTGACACAAACGGAAACACCGCGTGGCTTGGGGCGTCGATCCTATTTGAGATGCTCTGTGTCTGTGCCGGAGCGATTTCGCGACGATGAGCTGCTACGAAAGAGGTGTTTCTAATGAAAATCCCGGCTGGGGAAGAGGCGCTTGGCCTGATCTCTCGGATGCATCGCACGGGCGGGATATCTGGTCCGTTTAGGCGTGTCGTCGGCGCGGGGACCCTCGGACTGAATCGCACCGTCCAGCGGGTGGCCTAGCTCCGATAATCTGGCAGATTCATCCTCAATATTTTGTGCGATGACGTGGACGACGGCGCCCTCTCGCTGAAGGTATCCCGTTACGCATAAGAGGCGTCCACCCATGACAATGCGCCGAAAGCGTTCGTATATCTTTTTCCAAACCACAACGTTGCAAACGCCTGTTTCGTCTTCAAGGGTCAGAAATATAACGCCAGAAGCAGTTCCCGGTCGTTGCCTCGTGATGACGAGACCGCCTACCGAGACGCGCTGCAGGGGAGCCTTTATCAGCTGGTCATTGCAGGTCAGACCAGGAAGGGTTGGGCGTAGCAGCTCCATTGGGTGTGCCCGCAAGCTCAGGCGCATGGACACATAGTCTTCGACGACTTCTTCCCCTAGGTGCATTCTTGGCAGTATGACATCCGGTTCGGTAATGGCCTCGCCGTCCAATTGATCGTTGAACAGGGGTAACGGCGCTGGTGTCGTGATAGACTTCACCTGCCAAAGTGCATCCCGCCGCGAGATGCCCATCGACGAAAAGGCGTCAGCTTCTGCCAAACGTTCCAGTGCTGCGGGCACCAGGCCTGCACGTAGCCAGAGATGTTCGGGGTCAATATAGCCATTCCCGCGCGCTGCAATGATCCAGCCTGCGTCATCTTCCTTGAAGCCTTTAATCTGGCGAAACCCCAGACGTAGAGCCAAGGTCCCATCCGGGCGGCGCTCAAGTGAGTTGTCCCATTGGGACTGGTTTACACAGATTGGGCGCACCTCGATGCCATGATCACGCACATCACGGACAATCTGTGCCGGTGCATAGAATCCCATGGGCTGAGAGTTGAGCAGAGCACAGGCAAAAATGGCCGGATGATGACATTTCAACCAAGCTGAAACATAGGCCAGCATAGCAAAGGCTGCGGCATGGCTTTCCGGAAAACCGTAATCGGCAAATCCCTCGATTTGACCGAAACATCGTTCTGCGATTTCTCTACTGTAGTTGTTCTTAAGCATACCTGCGATGAACTTGTCGCGATATTTGCCGATCGTTCCCATACGCCGAAACGAGGCGAGAGATCTGCGCAGATGGTCAGCCTCTTCCGCTGAAAACCCCGCGCCCACAACCGCAATTTGCAAGGCTTGCTCTTGAAACAGGGGCACCCCCTCGGTGCGTCTGGTAACCTGTTCCAGTTCAGGCCCGAAGGGATCTGATTTTTCCAAACCGTTCCGCCTTCGGATGTAGGGCCTGACCATATCTCCCTGAATAGGGCCGGGGCGGACGATGGCGACCTCGATAACCAGGTCATAGAATTTGCGCGGGCGCATCCGGGGCAAAAAGTTCATCTGTGCCCGACTTTCGACCTGAAATACCCCCACCGCATCCGCCGCACAGAGCATGTCGTATGTCGCGTCATCTTTCTGTGGGATGGTCGCGATGCTGTGAGTGATGTTCTCATGTTGCTGCATCAAGGCAAATGCCTTGCGAAGACAGGTGAGCATGCCCAGTGCAAGAATATCCACCTTGAGAATGCGCAGGGCATCAATATCATCTTTGTCCCAACAGATGACGGTGCGATCTTCCATCGCGGCATTCTCAATCGGGGCCAGTTCATCCAGTCGTCCGCTTGTTATGACAAAACCACCCACGTGCTGGGAAAGATGGCGCGGGAAGCCGATGATCTCGCCGATCAGGCGAATTGTCTGCATCAGGCGACGGTCTTCAAGATTGAGCCCCAATTCTTGGATGCGCTCCAGATCGACACTGCCATTGCTCATGCCCCAAATCTGTCCTGACAGACCTGCCGTTACATCTTGGCTAAGCCCCATCACCTTCCCAACCTCGCGAATGGCAGCCCGCGTGCGGAAGTGAATAACTGTCGCGCAGAGGCCCGCACGATGGCGGCCATATTTCTGATAAATCCACTGGATGACCTCTTCGCGCCGCTCATGTTCGAAATCCACATCAATGTCTGGTGGCTCTCCTCGGTGTTTTGAGACAAAGCGCTCAAAAACCATGGCGATCATATCGGGGCTGACATCTGTAATACCTAAGAGATAGCAAAGGATGGAATTGGCTGCAGACCCGCGCCCCTGGCAAAGTATGCCTTTGGACTTGGCGAATTGTACGATGTCGTGAACGGTCAGAAAATAGGCGGGAAATTCTAGATCTTTGACTGCTGACAGTTCCTTTTCCATCAGCTTTATTGCGCGATCCGGCGGGCCATCCGGATAGCGCCGTTTTAGCCCTTCTTGTGCGAGGCGCTCCAAACGGTCCTGCGGTGTTTCCCCTTCTGCCTCCTCATGGGGATACTCATAGGACAGCTCGCTCAGATCGAAATTACATCTGTTGGCAATTTCCGCAGTGCGACGTAGCGCGGCAGGATGATCACGAAAAATGCGTGCCATATCTGCACCGGCCTTCAGACGGCGCTCCGCGTTGGGTAAAGCCCGTGTCCCGATATCGTCAATGTTGATATTTTCACGCATGCAGGTCAGCACATCTGCAAGTTGCCTGCGGTTGGCCCGGTGCATCAGCACATCGCCGACGGCAACCATTGGAGCACATGTCGTCTGTGCTAATTTTGCACAAGCCGCCAGATAAGCCTGATCGCTGCCGTCATAGCGAGGGGTCGCGCCTAGGAACACATGGTTCGGAAATTGCCTTCCTATCTTCTGAATATCCGAAACAGCGTTGCCTAACGTCTCTTTGGGTAGGGCAATCAGGATCATACCTTTGCAGGCGTCAATCATGTCCTCAGCATAAAGAAGACATTGCCCTTTTTCAGCGCGCCGTTTTCCTAAGGTGAGCAGACGTGCCAGTCTTTTGTAGGCGGAATGATCACAGGGCAGGGCAATCCAATCCACAGCACAGTTTTGTAATATCAGACGGCAGCCAACGATGAGCTTTGGGAAGATGGGTGTCGTGGGTTTGGGAAGAGCGGATGTATGCCCGATCTCTTGCCGGGACGACGAGTCGACCTGGTGCTGTGATCGGATCTTCAATGCGTCTTGGGGGTCGCGTTTCAGTTCTTTTAGCGCACTCCAGGCACGCACAACCCCCGCAAGTGAGTTGTGGTCTGTAATCGCAAGTGCCGAGAGGCCCAACTCTGCCGCCCGTACGATAAGTTCTTCGGGGTGAGAGGCACCGGTTAAAAAGGTGAAATTCGTGGTGACACAAAGCTCCGCATAATCCGGGGCATCAATGTGTTTGGCCAACATCTCGCGCTGGAATGCTTCGACAGGACGGTGGGTTCTGTTCACTTCAATCATGCGAATTCTCCCTGAACGAACCAGCCAGGGTTCTGAGGTGTATAAAATAGCCAGAGGCGTCTCCCCTGGGTCGTCTCCACTCTCCAATAATCGCGCATACCGGACCGCCAGTTTTCGTCTTCCAACCACCATTCGGGAGTGATGCGTTCAGGGCCGATCATGTGGCCTGTGGTCAATGAAATCCGGCGCCAACGGAAATGGTTTGGGGGATAGGGGCCCCTGCCCGCAATCGGTTCGGGTGGAAATAGGCAGAGCGGGCGTGGGGTCTTACACATCCAGCCACTGGCTGCGTCTGAATAGGCCGCCGGTGAAACGATGAAACTACGCTCCGGAATATGGCTGTCAGCGGGTAGAAAGCGCTGAATGTTCTCGAGTCCGATCCGTGTTCCGATCCGTGTGATCAGGTCCTCCAACCGGTCTTCGCCGTCACCTGCGACGTGAGACATTTGTTGCGTCGGCAAGGCTTCTGTCTGGGTTGCTTCGAGGCGCAGTTGATCAATGCCAAAGCCTGCATCCATTTCAGCCAACCCCTTTTCAAACAGGGGCAGAATCCTCTGGGGATCACGCAAGGCGCGGGCCAGACGTAATTCCACCTCTTGTTGATCCAGATCTACGCGCCGCAGTGTAATGACAAAGATGCGCGCACCCATTTCATGGGTTTTCAATTTGGCACAGAGCTGTGTCAGCAACCTTTCCGCACCAGCCATGACATCACTGAGAAGACCGATTGGCTCTGGCAATGTCATACGGACCTCGTAGTGAGGTGGAGCTACCAATGGAGTGATTTCTTCAGCTTGGTGGCCCAAAGCCTGATCAAGCCTCATCAATACATTGGCTCCAAAACGGCGGGCCAGCGGGGCGCGAGGCGTTGTTGCGAGATCTCCAATCTTACGCAGGCCCACTCTGACCAGCGCTGTTGTTGTTTTCTCATCAAGACGCAGGGCTGCAACGGGCAGGTGCTGAAGAGCGGGCAACATATCCCCGGTTGCAGCCTGTCCCTCGCCGTAATGCGCCAGGGCCCAAGCCGCCCCGCGTGTGTCAGCCAGGCCGATCTGCGCGGATAGACCGGCCCGCATCAAACCGCTGCGTATAGCATTCAAGATACCGGTTTCCCCCCCGAAAAGGTGGGAGGACCCACTGATATCGAGCACTAAACCATCGCGCCCCTCTAGGCCCACCCACGGGCAATAGCGGGTGGCCCAGCGGCGCAGGAGCAGCAAAAACTGTTGGTCCCGGTAAATGTCCGCTTCTGCTGTTTGAAGGTCTGGACAAAAGGCACGGGCATCTGAGTGGGCCATGCCCTGATGCAAACCTTGTCGCGTGGCTTCTGCATTGAGGCAATAGAGGCGGTTTGTGTTGCTGTGTTTGATCGTAAGCGCAAAAGGACCGGACAGTGGGTACTGCCGAAGAAACCGGTCACTCGCGAACCGGTGAAACCATATCGACACGACGCGACGCGCGATTCCATCGAACATGCCAAGATCCACTTGTTCCTGATTTGTTCTTAATAAGTCTCCAGTGGAAATGAGTCGAGTCTCGTGCCTGAAATATCGGATCGCAGCGCCAGCGAGTTTCGGCAGCATTGCTTCCCATGCCTTCGGGAATAAGGCAAAGCCCGGTGGTGTTTCCGGCCTTCGCTGCAAGCTGGAGCCGTCGACCGGCGGTCAGACTGAGTGGTTTGCTGATGTCGATCACGACCAGAGTGACTGCGCGCTCCTGCAGCGCTTCTTCTGCACTGGCGAGGCCGTCGGCCTGATGCTTCACATTTGCGACCAACAGTTGAGACGGGTCTGTAAACTCCCTCAAACCCAGCGGATTAATGTGCTCCAGACGATGGCTCTCGCGTATCCATAATGTCGGACCGCGAACCTGTGCCATCAAAATAGCAAGAAACCCAAAGCTGCCCGGACCGCACACCTCATGAACGCGTCCGCGTTTAAGAGGAAAATAGGGAAGGTCCAAAGAGGTCATAATCGAATTATATCGCGTTCCGCAGTTATGCAAAAGCCAGAGCCCGACAGGAAGTCACGCCGGAAGCCATACGCAGGAGAAAATTCGCTTCACGGAACGACAGGTTGTGCCAGGAATGCCTTCCTTCCAGAATAGGGTGAAACCCCCTAATTAGAGACTGTTCAGAACCTTCTCCGCGCTTATGAGATACTCCTGTTGCTTCTCCGCGGACATTCTGTCCCAGGTTCGATAGGGCTGCATCAGGCGCGGGTTTTTTGACAGTTTCTCACGGTTGCGGATCAGGAAATCCCAATAAAGCGGATTGAACGGGCAGGCTTTGGGGCCGGTTTTCTGTTTTACGTCGTATGCACATGTTGTGCAGTAGTTCGACATCTTGTTGATATAATTGCCGCTGGCGGCATAGGGTTTGGAGCCTAAGAGGCCGCCATCAGCGAATTGGCTCATACCGATGACATTTGGGGATTCGACCCATTCATAGGCGTCGGCATAGACGGCCAGATACCATTCGTGGACCTGATGCGGGTCTATTCCTGCCAGCATTGCGAAATTTCCGGTGACCATCAGGCGCTGAATATGATGGGCATAGGCTTCGTCCTGGGTCTGGGTGATGGCGGCGGCCATGCAGGCCATCTTGGTCTCTCCGCTCCAATAAAACTCCGGCAGATCTCGCCCTGCGCCGAGGGCATTTTCGGAGGTGTATCCAGGCATCTTCAGCCAGTAGATCCCGCGCATGTACTCGCGCCAGCCGATAATCTGGCGAATGAAGCCTTCAACCGCGTTGAGAGGAGCATGGCCCTCATAAAAAGCGCGTTCGGCCCGGCGGCAGACCTCAAGCGGATTGAGCAAGCCGATATTGATGTATTGAGACAACAGGGAGTGATAGAGAAACGGCTCTCCGTCCAGCATCGCATCCTGATAATCTCCAAACAGCGGTAGCGCCGCATCAATAAAATGATCAAGTGCCTTGAGAGCCGCTGCCCGGGTGACCGCGAACCAAAACGGTGTCAGCCGCCCGAAATTACTGGGAAACCTGTGTTCCACTAATTCCAGCACGTCTTGCGTGATACGATCCGGATCGCAGCGCACCGGCTTGGGCATGAACATGTCGTTCTGTGCCGGTTTGCGGTTCTCTGAGTCATAGTTCCATTTACCACCCTCAGGGGCGTCCCCTTGCATCAACAGGCCGGTTTTGCGCCGCATGTCGCGATAGAAATATTCCATGCGCAGCTGCTTGCGTCCCTCTGCCCAACTGCGAAACATGTCGTGGCTGGCCAGAAATCGGCTGTCATCCAGCATGGTTATCCTGGCTGGTCCGGACCATGTGTTCAGCGCCTCTTTGAGACGATATTCGCCAGGTTCAGTCACCAGCACTTCGGTTGCGGTGAACTGCTCCAAAGCCCGGTCCAATTCGCCTATAAGGCTGCCGGAATTGTCTGGGTCATCTAGGTAGACATATTGCAGGTTCCAGCCCGCAGCGGTCAGCTCATCCGCAAAGTGCCGCATGGCAGAAAAAACAAAAGCGAGCTTTTTCTTGTGATGAGGGACATAGCTCGCCTCCTCTGCGACCTCGGCCATCAACAGGCGGTCTTTTTGAGGATCACCGATCTGGAGTGAGGGGAGATCATGTGACAGCTGATCACCCAAGATCAGAATGATCCGGCCTGCTTCACGGCTGTCTTGAGGTGTCGTTTGGTTTGTCATGTCCGATGCTCCGCTGATCTGCCAGCAGATAGCGTAACCGGGGATGCTGACAACGCCTGAGCGGCTGGGTCATAGTGATGCGCGGCGGATCATCCTTTTTAGAGCCTAATATTCTGAAATCGCGGGGCCTCGCAGTCTTCCTCCCGCCTCAGGAGGCTTGGCTATAACGCACGCCCTCCGGTTTATGAGCGTCAAACGCGCTGGCAATAATCCGGGTCAGCGCGCGGCCTTCGGGCTCAATAGTTAGGGCATCATCCGTCAATGTGACCAGATCGCCATAGGCCGCTGTAACGGCTGTCAGATCTGCGGTCAGCTGTTGGGTCTGTGGCCCGAACCGGTGCTGCAGTTCGCTACGGTCCAAACGGAAGTCGCACATCAGCATCTCAATAGCCCGGGCGCGCATCTTGTCGATCGGAGTGAGTTGATGACCGCGTGTCCCGGCCAGATCGCCCGCTTCGACCCTTTGAATATATGCAGCGGTGGCCGCTGCATTTTGCACGTAGCCCCCGTCGAAACGCGAGATTGAGGAGGCCCCAACACCGATCAGCGTCGGGCAATGATCATCTGTGTAACCTTGAAAGTTTCGCCGCAGATGTCCGCTATTGCGGGCCAAGTTCAATCCATCCTGCGATCGTGCAAAATGGTCGATGCCGATATTCGCAAATCCCGCAGATTGGAATTTTTTGGCGGCCAGCTCAGCCAGATGATACCGGGTCTCATCACCAGGCAGGGCAGTATCATCAATCAGCTTCTGCCGTTTGGCCACCCATGGGACATGAGCATATCCGAAAAGAGCGACCCGGTCCGGCGCCAATGTCAGCACCTTGTCTACAGTATCTGCAATGCGCGTGGCATCCTGATGCGGCAGGCCGTAGACAAGATCGGTATTCAATGAATGAATGCCTGCGGCACGCAGATCCGCAACGCAGGCGGCCGTCACGTCAAAAGGCTGGATCCGCCCGATGGCGGTTTGCACTTCGGGATCAAAATCCTGAATACCGATGCTTGCACGGTTCATACCTTCTTTCGCAAGCGCGGCGATTTTGTCGCGATCCACCATTGTGGGGTCAATCTCGACCGAGAATTCCCAATCAGCCGTCGGAGGGATTGCAGATTTTATTGATTGGGCCAGTCGGTGGATGAGAGCTGGAGGCAGGATTGTTGGTGTGCCACCGCCCCAGTGCAGACGGCCCATTTGCAGCCCCTCGGGTAGAGTTTCAGCGATCAGGGAAAGCTCTTTTTCGACAGTGCCGATATAGCTTTCCACGGGACTAAGGGTTTGCGTGCCCTGGGTTCGGCAGGCACAGAACCAGCACAACCGCTCGCAAAATGGGACATGGATATAGACCGAGACAGGGACTGCAGGATCCAGCGCCGTCAATTGGGCTTTTTGGAAGGCAGCAGCTACCGCCGTGCTGAACACTGGCGCGGTGGGGTAGGAGGTGTAGCGGGGCACGCGGCTGTCAAAAAGTCCCAGCGCGCGAAGGCGGTCAATCTGTTTCATATCGCCAGATATGACCGATTCCGGGCAGTGTGACTTTGCGCGAAATCAAATCTCAGTAGGGCAGGGGCGAGACGCCGATTACCCCTTCGTGCAGGTGCAGTGTGCCGATCCAGAGCAGCAGACCGATCGCAATACGCAGACAGAGACCCCGCAGATGGTGTCGCCGCCAGTTCGGATCACCCATCGGCTTGAGTGAAAAAAGCGCAGTATGGGCGAAATACGCTGCCGCTCCCGGACCCAAGGCAGTTGTCGCTTTGGCGTCGAAGAGCAGGATCGCAGCGCTCGCAAGAAATAAAGAACCGCCAAAGACAATAGCATGAGCCAGATCGCCATTGGCTAGAAGATGTGACAACGACCAAAGCAGCAGAGCCAACAAGAGCGGGTGGCGGCTCAGCGCGGCTCGGCCAAGGCCATTCTGCGCCGGATCGGCGTTGCGGTTTCCTCCCAGCGTGTAGGGTGTGTCCACCCCCAAGCCCCAGACGGCCAGTACAAAGACCAGGGGCATGGTCAGCATAGGCGCCCAGCGGGTCCAATCGAGAGGCGGCCAAAGCTCGACATAGGGCGCCTGCGCCGCCGCGACGATCACCCAGCCAAACAGTACCAGCGACAAGAGCCCGTAGACTGAGAAATAAATCTTGCGGCCCAGGGATGCGATCAGCCGCCCGCGCAGATCGGCGAGCCGCGGCAGAAAATGACTGACGGTGAACACCATCATAGCGAGGGCAAAGCCGGTCCAATCGTTTGTCATCTATAATGTCCTAACCCGGCGAATACGGTGTGACAGCGCGCGGTTCATTCTGTTTACGTCTGTGGCGGATCTACAGTGCGAACCGCGTCAGGATGCGCCATCGCAAAGGCCGGGTTCTCAGCGCATGTGGCCTCTATCATCATGAGACGCGGCAGATCGTCGAAAGCCACCCCCCAGCGGCGCGCGTTGTAGAGCTGCGGTATGAGGCAGAGATCCGCAAGCCCCGGATGATCGCCAGTGCAATAGGGGGCAACCGGATATTCCTCCAGCAGTGCGTTGAAGGCAACAAGTCCCGGGCGAATAAAATATCGCATCCAGTCCGCAGGCATGTCGACTGGATGTGCGGCTGGGACGGCAGCGGACCCTGTGCACAGACCACTGGCATGGCGGGCAACTTTCAGATTGCAGACCGGATGCAGGTCGACGGCGATGGCCTGCGCCAAGGCTTGAGCCAAGGCGCGCTCTGCCGGGGCGCGCGGCAGTAAATCCAGATGCCGGGTCTGGTCAAGATAGTCCAGAATGGCCAGTGACTGTGTCAGCCGCAGTCCGTCGATCTCCAGCACCGGCACCAGACCTTGGGGGTTGCGGGCCAGATGTTCGGGGCTGGCCTGCTCGCCCTTGACCAAATCGACCGTCACGGCCTCATAGGCGATACCCGCCAAGTTCAGCGCAATGCGGACCCGGTAGCTGGCCGATGATCGCCAGTAGTCGTATAATATGACGTCAGACATTCCGCTTCCCCTACATTGCGCATGTTACAGGCCGCAGTACAGCCCTTCGGCCTAAACGTTGTTCAGCTCCTTAGCATGCAGCCAGTCGGCGTGTTTTGGGGCCTTCTTGGTCTTTGACCAGTCCTCCAGCATGTCCCATTTCACGGCGTTCAGCCGCTGAAGAAGCGCCTCCTCTTTGGGGTCAGGGCAGGCCAGCTCAACCCGGTGGCCGTTTGGATCGAAGAAATAGATCGAGTGAAAGATGGAGTGGTCGGTCACACCCAGAACCTCAACACCGTTGGCTTCCAGATGCTCTTTGAATTCAATCAGTGTGTCGCGGTCTTTCACCTTAAAGGCGATGTGCTGCACCCAGATCGGTGTGTTGCGGTCACGGTCCATTTCCGGCTTGGTCGGCAGCTCAAAGAAGGCCAGCACGTTGCCGTTGCCCGCATCCATGAAGATATGCATGTAGGGGTCTGGTTCATGGGTTGAAGGGACATGGTCCTCGGCGATCGCCAAGACAAAATCCATGTTCAGCATCGTGTTGTACCACTCTACCGTCTGCTTGGCGTCTTTACAGCGGTAGGCGACATGGTGGATTTGCTCGATTTTCATGTGTCAGTCTCCCCTTGCGGTAGCGCAGCAGCTGCCAGCGCTTGTGTCAGGATTGCGCGTTTCCCAATATGGTTCGCCAGCACCAGGACCAGCCGCGCGTTCAGCGCATCGCTTTCGGCTTTGGTCAGCCCCTCATGGGCCGCGAGAAGATCGGCATAGAAATCATCGGCCCTTTCGATGTTCGGGGCCAAAATTAGATTTTCGTGATCGGTATTCAGAGCGTTCATGCCGAGGCCTCCTTGCCAATCGCGCGGCGCAGGGCTGCACGAAATTGGTTTTCGTCAAATGCCGGGCGCCGCGCCGCCACATGCTGGTCAGGGCGGATCAGATAGACAGCACTTGTTGCATCACCGAGATAACGTTCGCGCAGGGTTCCGGTCTTGTCATCTTTGGTCGACAGGGCCAGCCGCGTCACCGGGATACCCGCCTCCTCAAAGCTGTCGGGAGCGTCCGCGTCGATGGTCAGCAGGGTAAACCGGTCTGCCAGTTTGGGCAGCAGATATCCGTCCGCTGTCGACACATCAGGGCAGGGGCTACCGGGCTTGGTACGCTGAGGCCCATGCAAGGCATCCGCTGAATTCAGCGCCGATCTCTCATAGGTGCAGGGCAGGGACAGGCGCCCCGAATTCACCAGCGGCCGGGCAAAGGCGTGATGTTCGGACAGGTCCAGAACTGCGTCCCGCATAATCCGGCTCATTTCCGATTTCGGCGTGATGAAATCGGTGGAACGGGAGGAATTGAGGATATTTTCATCCGCACCATGAACGCGCTCGCTGTCATAACTGTCCAGCAGGCTCTCGGGCGCCTTTCCCTCCAGCACCAGTTTCAGTTTCCAGCACAGGTTATCTGTGTCCTGCAAACCGGAATTGGCCCCCCGCGCGCCGAATGGTGACACCTGATGTGCAGCATCGCCGGCAAAGAGCACGCGACCGTGACGGAATTTCTCCATCCGGCGGCACTGGAAGGTGTAGATCGAGACCCACTCCAACTCGAATTGCACATCCTCGCCCAGCATTTCCTTAAGCCTTGGGATCACGTTCTCCGGGCGCTTCTCACGCTCCTTGTCGATGTCCCAGCCCAGCTGCAGGTCGATCCGCCAGACACCGTCAGGCTGTTTGTGCAGAAGTGCCGATTGCCCCTTGTTGAAGGGCGGATCAAACCAGAACCAGCGCTCTGTCGGGAAATCCGCATCCATAATCACATCGGCAATCAGGAAGTTGTCCTCAAACACCCGACCAACAAAGTCGAGACCCAGCATCTGCCGGGTTGGCGAGCCCGCGCCATCGCAGGCAATCAGCCAATCCGCCTCAAGATTGTAAGACCCTTCTGGCGTGTCGATCTCCAGCGTGACGTGATCCGCGTGGGTGCCGATGGCAGCGACCTTGTTGCGTCCGCGAATTTCAATCGGGGCCCCGGCAGCCTGAAGCGCATTCGCCCGCTGAACCAGATACTCCTCAAAGTAATATTGCTGCAGATTGATAAAGGCAGGCTGCGCGTGGCCGCTCTCCGGCAGCAGATTGAATTCATAGACTTTGCGGTCATCGAAAAACACCTTGCCCAGATTCCACTGCACGCCTTTTTCCACGAGTGGGTCGCAGAAGCCGAGACGGTCCGCGATTTCAAGACTGCGTTTGGAAAAACAGATGGCCCGACTACCGAAACTGACCTTGTCATTCTCGTCGAGAACCACGACGCCAATCCCCTGTTGGGCGAGATCAATTGCTGCGGCCAGACCCACAGGACCGGCGCCAATCACGATGACCGGGTGGCGCACCGGGGCGCCTGTGTCCTGATCTTCGCTGCGCTGATAGGGGTACATGGGAACTTCAAAGATCTTGTTCATCTGGTTTCCTCCCAAAAATACATGCCGTAGGGCAAAGCTCTCCCATGTACCGGCAAAGGCTGCCGATATCGGATAAGAGCCTGTCATAGGTTGCCCCGGCAGGACACGATCTGGATCAAATCCCCCCAGATGATGCCTCTGCCGGGGTGTGGATCTTAGTCCTGAAGCGCGTCCCACATCTCCAGATCGCGCTGGGCGGTCCAGATGCGCGGGGTATCAACGCCGCGGGCCTCATCATAGGCGCGCGCCACATTGAAGGGCAGGCAATGCTCATAGATCGCGTAGTCCGCGAACTTCGGATCACATTCGGCCCGCACGGCATCCCAGGCCTCTTTCAAGGTGCCGTTTCTGGCCGCCACTTTGGCGGCGGGGCGGTAGGTGCTCTCAACGAAATCGCGGGTGTTCTCAATGGCAGCGTTGACCATCTCCTTGCCCACCAGCGCATCACCGCGGCCGGGTGCGATGGCATCCACGTCGTAGGCTTTGATATTGTCGAGCGTGTTGCCCCAATCGCTGAAATGCCCGTCACCGCAGTAGCAAGCGGAGTGGTATTCAACGATGTCGCCGGTGAACATGACGTTTTGGTCCGGCACATGGATCACAGCATCACCCGCGGTATGAGCGCGGCCCAAATGTTTAATATCAACGCGGCGGTTGCCGAGGTAGACAGTCATGGAATCGCTGAAGGTGGTGGTCGGCCAGGTCAGGCCGGGGATGCTCTCATGGCCTTCGAACAGACGCGGAAAGCGCTGGAACTCACTGTCCCAATCCTCCTGCCCGCGTTCGACCACCATCGAACGTGCCTTATCCGACATGATGATGTTCTGCGCGCCAAAGGCCGATGCGCCCAGCACGCGGACAGCGTGATAGTGGGTCAGCACCACATGAGTGATCGGCTTGTCGGTCACGGACCGCACGCATTCGATCACCTTATTTGCCAGCCGCGGGGTGGCCTGCGCCTCGACAATCATCACGGAGTCATCGCCGATGATGACGCCGGAGTTCGGGTCGCCTTCGGCAGTGAAGGCATAGAGGCCTTCGCCGATTTCATCGAAGGTGATCTTCTTTTCGCTCATGTCCCCTTGGGACGCAAAAGCCTTTGCCATGGTGGTCTTCCTTATCTTGCGTAGGGGTCTTCAAGTGCGGCCAGAACAGTGCCGGTGCAGTCGCCAAAGCCAATGGTATAGCCATCGCCCTTTGCCGCGCCCTTCAGAGTCAGCGTATCGCCATCCGCGATGAAAAACCGCTCCTCGCCGGTGTCCAGCGTCAGCGGCTCCTTGCCGCCCCAGCTCAGTTCCAGCAGCGAGCCGCGGCTGTCTTTGGTGGGGCCGGAAATGGTGCCAGATCCCAAAAGATCGCCCGCGTTCATCGGGCAGCCGGAGGTGGCGTGATGTGCCAGCTGCTGCGCGGCTGAGTAGTACATTTCCTTGTAGTTGGTCCGCGCGATGGTGGTCGCGTCCTTGCCCTGTGGCGCCATGGTGACTTCTAGGTCGATGTCATAAAGCATCGGCCCGCAGTCCTTCAGGTGTTCCAGCAATTCCACCTCGCGCTCCGGTGTGTTGCAGCGGAACGGTTCCAGCGCCGGTTTGGTCACGATCCAGGGGCTGATTGTGTTGGCCGTCGCCTTGGCCTGAAACGGACCCAGTGGCTGATATTCCCAGGCTTGAATATCACGTGCAGACCAGTCGTTCAGCAACACGTAGCCAAAGATATGATCGTCTGCTTCCTGAACGGTGATCGGGCCATCGGAAGGGGTGCCGACAATCGCACCCATCTCCAGCTCGATGTCGAACCGCGCGCAAGGCGCCCAGCGGGGCGCGGCATCATTCGGTCCCTTCAGCTGGCCCCAGGGGCGGCGCACATCGGTGCCGGACACCACGACAGAGGATGCGCGACCGTTATAGCCGATGGGGATGTGCAGCCAGTTCGGCGGCAGGGCGTTTTCGGGGCCGCGGAACATGGTACCGACATTGAAGGCGTGGTTCTTACCTGCATAAAAGTCAGTGTATTCGCTGACGGCAAACGGCATGTGCAACTCCGCACCGGCTGCCGGAACCAGCAGGGGCTCCAGCTTTTCCTGCTCGGCAGCGCCGTTGGACAACAGCGCAGTCAGCCGTTCGCGCAGCGCGGCCCAGACGGCCGGGCCTTCCTCCATCAGATCATTCCAATAAGGCACGTCAAACAGCGGCGCATCGCCCAGCTGGATCAGCCCGGCCTCCTCGGCGGCCTGCATATCCAGGATCATGTCTCCGATCGCAACACCGCAGCGGGGATCATCACCGTCGACAGAGAACACCCCATAGGGCAGGTTGTTCAGCGGGAAGGGGTGGGTCGCACTATTGGCAGAGGAGACCCAGGATTTTTTCAAAGGCATGCATGATCCTTTTGTTTGAGAGCCGCTGCTCCCGTCATCTTTCCCGAAATACTCCGGGGGTGAATGCGGCCCTCAGGGCCGCAGAGGGGGCAGCGCCCCCCCTTTGCTTATTTTTTGCCCGGAGTGCCGTCGAATTTCTTTTCGATGTCAGCCCAGCAATTGATGTAGTCATCCTGCAGCGGTGCCTCATTGGCGGCAAATGGCGTCAGATGCTGCGGGAAACGGGTCTCGAACATGAAGGACATGGTGTTGTCCAATTTTTCCGGACCCAGGTTTGCGTTGGATGCGCCCTCAAATGCGTTTCTGTCCGGGCCATGCGGCAGCATCATATTGTGCAGGCTGACACCACCGGGGACAAAGCCCTGTGGCTTGGCGTCATACTGGCCATAGATATTGCCCATCAGCTCGGACATGATGTTCTTGTGATACCATGGCGGGCGGAAGGTATCTTCTGCCACCATCCAGCGTTCCCGGAACAAGACGAAATCGATATTTGCGGTGCCGGGCTGGCCCGATGGGGCCGTCAGCACAGTAAAGATCGACGGATCCGGGTGGTCAAACAGGATGGCCCCAACCGGGCAATAGGTCCGCAGGTCATATTTCATTGGCGCGTAGTTGCCGTGCCAGGCCACCACATCCAGCGGTGAGTGACCGATTTTGGTCTCGTGAAACTGGCCACACCACTTGATGGTGACGGTGGATGGCGTCTCGCGGTCCTCAAACGCCGCCACCGGCGCCTTGAAATCGCGCGGATTGGCCATGCAGTTGGCACCGATCGGGCCACGGCCAGGCAATTCAAACTTCTGCCCATAGTTTTCGCAGACAAAGCCACGACAGGGGCCGTCCAGCACTTCGACCCGGTAGACCAGCCCGCGTGGGATGATGGCGATTTCCTGGGGCTCGAGATCAATGATGCCCAGCTCAGTCGCAAACCGCAGGCGCCCTTCCTGTGGAACCACCAGCAATTCGGAATCAGCGGAATAGAAATAGCTGTCCACCATCGAGTCGGTGACCAGATAGACATGGCTCGCCATGCCGACCTGGGTGTTCACATCACCTGCCGTGGTCATGGTGCGCATGCCCGTGAGCCAGGTCAGCCCCTCTGTGCCATGGGGCACCGGATCCCAGCGGTACTGACCGAGGCTGATCACATCCGGGTCCACATTCGGGGCAGACTTCCAATAGGGCAGATCAATCTTGGTGTAGCGATGAGAGTGTTTTACCGAGGGGCGAATGCGATAGCACCAGGTGCGCTCATTCTGGTGGCTTGGGGCGGTAAAGGCGGTGCCACTCAGCTGCTCGCCATAAAGACCGTAGTTGCATTTCTGAGGGCTGTTCATGCCTTGCGGCAGGGCGCCGGGCAACGCTTCTGTTTCAAAGTCATTGCCAAATCCGGGCATATAGCCCGCGTGAGGCCCGGCAAGAGACGGGGCCTGGATCATTTCATGGGCATCGACTTTGTGATTCATGACGCGCTCCTTTTGGTGTTCTCTGTTTCGGTAATAGTTGATTTTGTAACTAACAAGGGATAGCTCTGCCCTATGGATGAAAAAGATGACTTCGCGTTACAGGATTTCTTGCCGTATCTGCTCAACCGGGCGGCGGAGGAATCCTCGCTTGAGTTTCAAAAGCACTACAAGAACCGCTATGGAATGCTGCGCAATGAATGGCGGGTGCTGTTTCACTTGGGCAATTACGGCCGCATGACAGCAACCGAGATTGGCCAGCGTGCCAAGATACACAAGACGAAGATCAGCCGGGCGGTTGCGAAACTGGCGGAACGTCGTTTTGTGCTACGTCATCGCGACGAGAAAGATCGTCGTGCCGAGCACCTGGAACTTACGTCGCAAGGTGAGGCCGCTTACCGGGACCTGAGCACGCAGGCTGCGATCTATGATCGTCAACTCGCGGGGCGGCTTAGCGACGGGGAAAGTGCGGCGCTGCGCGAGATGTTGCGCAAACTTGCAGGGATTGAGCCATAGACATCGCCGGGTTGAGGCCTCAGATTGGACCGGGACCACAATATGAGGCCGTGCATAATGACGGATGCTGCTTCACGCGCCACGCCGATAATCGACTGGCTCACTGCTGAAGGGCTACGGGGGGCCAGCCGTCAGGAGATGTTGCAGGGATTCTGCCAGAGGCTCGCCGACACCGGGGTACCCTTGCTACGCTTCCATCTGGCACAGCGCGCCTATCATCCGAAATATGGTGGTATCGGGTTCAGCTGGACGCGGGCCGACGGGCTGTCGCATGAGTATTATGAACACAGCGATACCCCACGAGATGAATGGCTCTACAGCACCTTCTACTACATGTTGGAACGCGATGTGCCTGAGTTCCGCAGTAAGCTGACAGGCCATGTTCTGGAGAGGTTTCCAGCGTTGGCGCAGTTCAAGCAGCGCGGGGCCACGGATTACTTTGCCTTGGCAAAGCGATTCGGCGATTTCGCTGACGCACCATTTGATCCTCGCCGCCCGGGCGAGGGGATTTTGTCGTCCTGGTCGACCGATCATCCCGAGGGATTTACAGATACAGACTTGACCCTGATCCGCCAGATTTACTCGCATCTGGCATTGGCGCTGCGCGCGGCATCTGCACAGCAGATGGCCAAAGATCTGCTACAGGTCTATCTGGGGCGCGACGCCGGGCAGCGGGTTTTGTCGGGCGAAATTCAACGCGGATCCTCCCGCCAGATTGATGCGGTGATCTGCTACTTCGATCTGAAAGGGTTCACCCAGCTGGCAGAACAAATTCCGGGTGCCGAGCTGATTGATATGCTCAACGATTACTTCGGTCTGGCTGTTGAGACGATCCAGTCTCACGGCGGGAATATCCTGAAATTCATGGGTGATGGCATATTGTCCATGTTCGATCTTGGCAGCATTGCTGAGGACGCGACTGCTGCCCTAGCTGCCGCCAGCGCACTGCAGGGGAAAATTCGCAAGCGCAATACGGAGCGCGCAGCGCAAGGCGTGCCAACTGCGGATTTCACTCTGGCGCTGCACGCGGGCGAAATCCTCTACGGAAATATCGGCTCTGAGAACCGGCTGGATTTCACAGTTATCGGGCCAACCGTCAATCTGACGGCGCGGATATCCGGTATGCATACTTCCGTCGGGCGCAGCATCATCGTGTCCGAACAGGTGCAAACGGCAGCTCAGCCGACCAGCCACGATCTGGTCTCGCTAGGGCGCTATATGCTGCGCGGTGTCGCAGAGCCGGTGGAGTTGTTCACGATCTACGAGGGGTAATTTCTGCGGCCTGTTGGGGCTGGAATTCAGCGAAAGGTAAAATTTGCCATAATTTTCGCATTTTTCTCCCTTAGTGCTGAGAGCAGGAAAAGGGTGTGGTCAGTGAGATTCGTCGAGACCTCGCAACGCGTCACCCCGGACAGCGACAGAGCAGCAAGGATAAGATGCAATGAAACTGACACTGCGCATGACCCATCTGACAGCCGCAGCGGCTGTGTGGCTTGCAACTGGTCCGAATGCCTTTGCAGCGGGTGAGTGGCCGGATGCGGGTGGCCCCGGGAACGGCAACGGTAATGGCTGGGGCAATGGCTGGGGCAACGGTTGGGGCAACGGCGGAGGTAACGGAAATGGCAATGGCAACGGTGGGGGCCAGACGGTTCCGGAAATTGATGTCAGTGCCGGCCTGCTCGCCGTCGCTGCGGTTGCGGCAGCGCTTCTGCTGACTTGGGAACTGCGCCGCCGCCGATCCATACAGAACTGATGCTGTGATGGCGTGTGACGTCAGAGGAAACCGGGCCTAGATCAGGGCCCAGTTTGCTGTGGCAAAGGCGACATAGGCGATCAGCGCATTGGCCACCATATGGGCCAGTATCGCCGCAGCCAGACCGCCGCCGCGCAAATATAGCGCACCAAAGATGGCGCCAGCCGCCATTCCCAAGGCAAAACGGTCGTGCATCAGGCCAAAGAGGGCGCTCGTGATGAGAAGTGCGACAACGGCCCGTAGAATCTGACCTTGTCCTGCCATGCGACGCAGCAAATATCCGCGAAAGAACAGTTCTTCGATAATCGGGACCAGAACGATGGTGCCGAGAAGACGTGTGCCAACCCAGAGAACATCACGCTCATCGGTGCCGCCCCAACTGATGTCCGGTGTGGACATCACAATCCAGACTGCGGCGATCGCGGCGCCGGCCGCGATGTCAATTGGCCTTGGTCGATATGCCAACTGGCGCAGGGCAGGCCAGAATACGAGCAAAGCGGCGGCCATCATCGCCGCGCGCAGCGGGTACCCTTGCGCAGGATCGGCCCAAATCGCAGACACCAGCACACCGCTTAACATCATCACGATAAATGGGATGATGGAGGCAAGCAGCATGTCAGCGCGCATCGGCGGCAGCTCAGCCGCAGCTGCGGCCAGCGCCTCTGGATTGGTCTGCAACCAGCGAGAGCGATGCGCAATGGCCAGCACCAGCAGCGCCAATAGCGTGAACATCAGCCAGCCGGCGTAACTGTGGAAGCCGTTAACGGCGTGCTCCGGTGCGATCCATGCACCGATCAGGATCAGGATGGCGATACGCACGATGTTGAATGCCCAGCTGAGCAGCAGCGCCGCAGGGAACAAGACCAGCCAGTACCGTGTCTGACGAATATCCCGTCCCATCAGCAACGCATATAGCCCCATGAAGGTGGTGACGAGCGCAAAACCCTCTACGCCGGAGCATGGTTCGCCGATCTCCACCAGAAACCCGTCAACGCGGATCAGATGCAGCGCCGCATCAGACCAGACCGTCGCGCCCGAGACTTCCAGTACCCATGTCACCAGAACGAAGGTCACCGAGGTCAGCGCCTCGATGTTCCAGATCGGCTCCATCATGCGGGTGATGTCCGGCATGATCAGCGCCACCATCAGCGCCAGCGTCAAAGAGATCCCACAGCCGCGCAACCAGATCAGCCATGCACGCAGTGGCATCAGGGACAGCACCCCACCCAGTCCGGCAATAGCGCCGCCGAGGCAGATTAGAATGAGCGTCGGCGATATCCATGCGTTGATCCCGGTAGGGCCAAACAGTGCAAGCGGGACAAGCGCGATCATTAGGCCTGCAAGGTTGAGCACCAGCGCCGAGGGGCGTCTTGAGGCCTGTCCAATGGCAGACGTCAATGCGTGATATGCGCTGCGTATCAGGATCAGATAAAGCCCGAGCACGGTTAGAACGGCCAACAAGCGCCCGGCGATTGAGCGCACAGTTGTGCACGCCAGATCTGCGCCGGTAAATTTGCAATGCACATTGGCCAGCAGCTGATAGGCGACCATGATGACAAACAGTTCAGCAACTGCCAGCCCAAGGATCAGGATCAGCCGACGCCCGCCGCGCTGAGCGATCGGACCGGTCTCGCCGGTGATGGGGGGCTGGTCAGATATCGACATCCACGCCTGGCAGGTTCAACGATTTCATCATGTCCCGCAGTTCCTGACGTGCGGCGATATTGGAGATATTCAGCTGTTTGACGCCAATATCCTTCAGGTCCAGCAACGTCAGCCCACGCGGGAACAACTCCCGAAAGACCACGCGCTCGGAAAAGCCGGGCGCCACGCGAAACCCGATGCGTTTGGACAGCATGGAAATGGCGCGTTCCATCTTCTCTTTGTTGACCATGCGCTGGGTGCCAACACGATTGCGGATCACGATCCAATCAATCGGCTTCAACCCGGCCTGGGCCCGCAGCTGCCGCGCATTCCAGACCATTTCGGAATAGACGGACGGGCCGGTGATTTTCTCACCTTTCTGATCGGTGTGAGCGAGGAGGTCAAAATCGACAAAACTGTCGTTCAGCGGCGTGATCAGCGTGTCTGCCAGCGAATGGGCGACCTGGCTTAGACGGGTGTGTGATCCGGGGCAGTCGATCAGGATGAAATCATTGCTGGGTTCCAGTTCGGAGACCGCAGCAGACAGTCGGTGATCGTAGACATTCTCGCCGGGTTGCAAGCTATCGGCGTCGATTTCAGGGAGCTCGTGCAGGGCAACCAGCGGCAACTCCAGCGCAGCTTTCTCCATGAACGCCTTGCGGTTCTCCAGATAGCGCCCGAGCGACCGCTGCCGCAGATCAAGGTCCAAGGCGGCAATTTTGTACCCCAGCCGGGCCAGCGTGGTTGCCACATGCATGGAGACGGTGGACTTGCCCGCCCCACCTTTTTCGTTGCCGACGACAATAATATGCGCCACGTTCACTTCCCCCAATCACTGCGCGAAATACTGCGCATCTTGGGCTGACTATACTGTCCGGTCGAATCGATGGGAAGCGCGATATCCGCAGGTTAGGGCCTGATTTAGGCTCTGTGGTTTCCTCAGGGTGAGCTTGCGCAATGAACATGGTCGCTGAAGTCGCAACAAAAAACGCCGCCCAAAGGAGCGGCGTTTTCCGAAAAAATAAGACCAGGTTGGCTTAGAAGCCCAGACCTTCGTATTTCTTTTTGAACTTGGATACGCGGCCACCGGCGTCCATCAGACGGGTGGAGCCACCGGTCCATGCGGGATGCACGGTGGGGTCGATGTCCAGCGCCAGGGTGTCACCCTCTTTGCCCCAGGTGGAGCGCATCTTGAGGATAGTGCCATCGGTCATTTTGACGTCGATGAAGTGGTATTCGGGATGGGTGTCTGCTTTCATGATACCACTCCTTACGCTTTGGCTTTGTAGTTTGTATCTTCTGCAATCCGTGCGGATTTACCGCGACGGGCGCGCAGATAGTACAGTTTCGCGCGACGCACACGGCCGCGGCGAACGACAGTGATGCTGTCGATGTTGGTCGAGTGCAGCGGGAACACACGCTCCACGCCTTCGCCAAACGAAATTTTGCGGACGGTGAACGAACCGGCGATGCCGGAGCCGTTTTTGCGGCTGATGCAGACGCCTTCGTAGTTCTGCACGCGCGAACGGCTGCCTTCGGTCACTTTGTAGCCGACGCGGATGGTGTCACCGGCTTTGAAATCGGGGATCTCTTTCCCCAGGGCGGCAACTTGTTCCGCTTCCAACTGTGCGATCAGGTCCATCGCAGGTCTCCTATAGTTGCTCGTGGTTTTGCCCACGAAGTTTTGCGCGGTTGCGAGAGCTCTTGGTCTTCACCGGGTCCCGCAGATAGCAGCCCGCCAGAGATCACTCCGTTCTTTCCTAAGCGTGTCCCGTGCGCGCCCCCAAATTGCCGAAGAAGGCGGGTCAGGGATTTCAAAATGCAACAGAACACAGGTCCACAGACGCAAAAGCGAATCCAAACAGGGGCCTTCTATGCCTGTTTGGCCAGCGGATCAAGGGGAGAGGCCGCGTTTAAGAGAGGCAAATCCCGCCTTCGGATCGTTCAGTCTGACGTCTTGCGGTCCTGGTGGGCCTGCCAGAGATCAGGGCGTCGGGCCTTGGTGATGTCTTCGCTCATTTTCTGGCGCCATTCAGCAATTTTACCGTGATGGCCGGACATCAGCACATCAGGAATGCTCTGCCCTTTCCATTCCGCTGGGCGGGTATATTGCGGATGTTCAAGCAGGCCGGAGGAAAAACTCTCCTCTTCGGTGGAGGCATGATTGCCGAGAACGCCGGGGATCAGGCGCACAGTGGCGTCGATCATCGCCTGCGCAGCAATCTCCCCGCCGGTCATGACGAAATCCCCCAGAGAAACTTCCTGAATGCCGTAGTGTTGCAGAACCCGTTCATCAACGCCTTCAAAACGTCCACAAAGCAGTATGACACCATTGCAGCGCGCCAGATCCTGCATCAAAGCCTGATCCATCCGGCGCCCGCGCGGCGACAGGTAGATCAACGGCCAATTGCCGACAGCACCCGCCATCGTATGCTCAATCGCATCCCCCAGCACATCCGCCCGCAGCACCATACCAGCGCCACCGCCGGCGGGGGTATCATCGACATTGCGGTGCTTGCCGATGCCGAATTGGCGCAGATCGACCGTCTCCAGCTGCCATAGTCCGTCTTGCAGGGCCTTGCCGGTCAGGCTTTCCCCCAGAATGCCGGGGAAGGCATTCGGGAACAGGGTCATGATTTTCGCCTTCCAAACGCCAACCAGATCCGGCGTCGGGGTCATCAGCTCGCGTGGCTTGAACGAGGGGCGAATAGCCTTGCGGCCGTGAGATTTGTTTTGTGCACTCATGAGACGCTGTTTAATCCAGTTAGAACGACACGCAATAAAAAGCTTTGGTGTTTGGATGAATTCGAGACGCAGTATACTATCTAAAAGAGATGGACGCCGGTATGGGTTTGAGGTTGTACAACGCCGGGCCGAGGCGTTGTGGCCTACGATTGCATCGGAGCTTGGCCTTTCTCCAATTGGTACAAAATTCGGGAGGATGCAGGTCAATCGCAAGACAGAAGATCATTGCTGCGTGTTGAGAGTTTCTCTGGAGGATGGCAGCGAATTTGTGCTGCGCGCAGATTTTGGCGAAGGAAGCTTGCACCAGCATCAGGCGATTATCAGCCGTCATCAAGTTGCAGCAAAGTCCCTTAAATTCTCACCCCATGCGTCTGTTCCGCAACTTCTATGGTGGGATACCGAGCATAAATACTCGCTGATGGAATTTGCTCCGGGTGAAACTGCGTTTCAGGCGTTGCAAATGGCCGGATTGGGGTTTGGAGACCGTAGACAGCTAGTAGAGCGGATGGGAAATGCGGTCAGGGTGCTTCATCAATGTTCATCTGCGGATAAGCAGCGATTCTGGCCGAAGCGCCATCTTGATGCAGTTTCACAAACAGCCGAAGCAGTCCGAGAAGGGCACTTAACTGTCCTGAAGCCGAAGCGGTTTCTGGGGTTATGCGCATATCTGCATCGGTCGGCTCGACGTTCCAAAGGCATCAGATTCCAGCCTGGCTTTACTCACGGCGATTTGCATTTTCGAAATGTTCTGGTTTCAGCGGACCAGATTTCGTTTATCGACTTTTCCAGTCGAGGCTTTTCTATAGTTGAGCGTGATATCTCTAACCTCTGGCTTGCAAACGGCTTGGATCATTTATCAGGGATTGACGGTGACACTGGATTTGGAGGGGTTTCAAATTCAGACTGGGCAGCATTCGAAGCAGGCTACGGGCGAAAGATTACCCACGAGCCACTTTTTCAGTTTTGCTTCGCTCTGAGGCTTTGGGAGTCTTGGGTGAGGTTCTCGATATCCGGTCGCGCTGCCGGTGAGAAAGGTCGAATGCAACTTAAACTCTTAGTTCGCGTAGTTGATTTGCTTCTCGCGGAAGAAGTGGGCTGAGCTTGCCTCATCTACCTTATAGCAGCCTCAGAACACGCCATCCGGTGGGTCTGCGATGATGCGCCCGCTTGCAAGATCAACCGTCGGTACAGCTGCCAGCGTAAACGGTAGCAGCACGGTTTTGCTCTCCGCCGGGATGGCGATTTCCAGCAGATCGCTGGCGCCGTGGTTCTGGACTGATTTTACGCTCCCCAGCAGTGTCCCGCCGGTGTCATAAACATCAAGGCCCATCAGGTCGGTGTGATAATATTCATCATCCGGAAGATTTGGCAGCCGCTCGCGTGGTGCAAACAGGCGCACCCCCTTCAAAGCATCGGCCTGCTCCTTGGTCTCTATCCCGCCGATACGGGCGGTAAACCCGTTCTTGATGGCGCGGACCAAGGTGATCGTATAGGTCTGGCTGCCGTCTTCAGTGCTGAGTGGGGAGTAGTCTTCAATATCCTCGGGCATGGCGCAGAAACTCTTCAGGCGTACCTCGCCCCGCACCCCATACGAGCCTGAAATGGCACCAACGCAAATCTGCTCAGTCATTCAATCCATCCTTTGCAGAACCGCGCAGCAGTCCAGGTGCCGCCTGCGAGTCCACAGCGTTCTGTTTGGTAGTTGCGTTCATAGAGAACACCCGCGGTAAAGGCGATCAGAACAAAAACCGCAAGCCGGATCAATCGCCACATCTGTGGATTACCGGGTTTCGACCGGCAATGCGTTGCGGCGGGTTTCCCAGCCTAGCTGTTCCAGCTCCGGTGTTTTGGACATCCGCTCCGGGTGGCCAACGCAGAAATATCCGATCAACTGCCAGTCGGCCGGAACATCCAGATCCCGGTTCAGCTGTTGCGGATCAAGGATCGACACCCAGCCCAGTCCCAGACCTTCGGCACGCAGGGCGAGCCAGAACAGGGTCACAGCGGTAACAACCGAATAGCGGCGCATCTCCGGCATGGTGCCAGCGCCGAGCTTGTGACCTTTTGTTGTGGAATCATCGCAGTAAATCGCCAGCTGAACCGGTGCTTCGCGCATTCCGGACAGTTTCAGCTTGGCATAGCGTTCAGCTTTGGCTTCGGAAAAGCCCGCCAGCGCCGAGGCATTTGCGGTCTCGAAATTCTCAAGTGCGGCGGCCCGAGCTGCGTCACTTTCGACACGGATCACCCGCCAGGGTTCGCTGAGCCCGACCGAGGGCGCCAGCTGAATGGTGTCGAGACAGCGCGTAAGCACTGCCTCGTCCACCGGATCGGAGCGAAACCGGCGCACATCGCGCCGGACACGCATCAACAGATCAAGTTGCATGCGGAAGTCTTCAGAGAATGAATTGTCCCGCATGTTCATCAACTTACTCCGCGTCTGCAGTCGCTTCAGCAGCCTTGGCTGCTTTTTCTTCGGCGCGCTCCTGAGCTTTCTTGCCCGGGGTGCCTTTCTTGGGGTTGTTCCGCTCCACCTTAGCGCGAACGCCAGCAGCTTCCAACATCCGAGCGATACGATCTGTGGGCTGAGCGCCCTGATCCAGCCAGTGCTGCACGCGCTCCATGTCCATTTTTACGCGCTCTTCACTGTCTTTCGGCAGCAGCGGGTTGTAGGTGCCCAGCTTTTCGATGAAGCGACCATCGCGCGGCATGCGGCTGTCAGCAGCCACAATGCGATAGAAGGGACGCTTTTTCGAGCCGCCGCGGGCCAGACGAATTTTCATTGCCATGGGTTCAGTCTCCTTTAATGGCGTTTACAGGGATATCCCTGTTATTCCTGGTGTTTCTTATGGTGTCGGATGACTTCCTGAATGATGAAATTCAGGAAAGCCTTGGCGAAATCGGGGTCCAGGTCGGCCTGTTCCGCCAGGTCTTCGAGCCGTGCGATCTGCGCGGTTTCGCGCGTCGGATCGGACGGGGGAAGGTCGTGTTCAGCCTTGAGTTGGCCCACCGCCTGGGTGTGCTTGAACCGCTCGCCCAAAGTGTAGACGAGAATGGCATCAAGGCGATCAATGCTCTCGCGGTGGCCTTTCAGCAGCGCCGCTGCACGGGCGACGGGATCTTGGGTCTCTGTCGTCATTTCTGGCTCCGCGAGGGAATGAATGGAACGCGCATTGCGCGGCTGTGGGTGATGGGATCAGTCAAGCGCCCAGCCCTCCGGTTTGAACAGGGGATCTGCGTAATGGCTGATTTCCATCTCGATCCCATGGACCAGCTGGCTGTCCTTAAGCGCATCGGGGTCCGGGTGGCGATAGACTGCATCACTGCCGTCAATCGTCGCGGCGTCATGATCCTTCCGTGCGCCCAGCCGTTCTGCCAGACGGATCGAATCCAAATTCTTTGGATCAATATAGCTGACCGCACCATCCCAGCCGAGCGTATTGTAATAATAGTTGCGGGCCGCATGGGTGGCTTCCAGCGCATACCCCTTACCAGCGGCGTCAGGCCAGATGATCCAGGCGATTTCACGTTCAGGCCAGCCTGCGGGCATCCATCCCCCGGCCATCCCGTAGGTTTCTTCGGTGATCTTGTCGTGGATCATCCACATGCCAAACCCGCGCACCTGCCAATGGCCGATCTCAGCGGCGTAGAGCATCCAGGCTTCGTACGGGTTCAGTGGACCGCCCATGAAGCGCGCGCGATAAGAGCTGAAGGTTGCCTTGAAGTCGGGATAATCCACGGCTTCGGGGCCCCGAAGAACCAGACGTTTGGTTTCGATCACTGGGATGGACGAGGGCATTAGACACCCCCCGCGCTGCATGGGAAACGGCGACAGATCATTGAAGACGCCCCGTTGTCACAGGCTCGCCCAACAGGCGCTGGCGCGGCTGGTGCCGCCAGGTTCGCATATTGTTGGCCGGTGCCAGGCGGAACGACACCAACTGCTCCGGGCGGGCGCCAATGCGCTGCGCCAGCGCGATGGATGCGGTGTTATCCTCCGGAATGAAGGAGGCGATATTGCTCCAGTTTTTTTCACGGAAGAGCCAGTCAAGAACGGCCTCTGCGGCCTCGCTTGCGTAGCCTTTGCCCCGCGCATCCTCTGTCAGGTGCCAGGAGAGTTCTGGTTCCGGCCAGCCTTTGGGGAACCATGGGCCAATCATGCCGACCGGGCGTCCGGTGCTGCGCTCGACCAGGGCGAACAACCCATAACCGCGCAGGTGCCAGTGACCAATAATGGTGGCAATCGACCACCAGAGGGCATCTGGATCGTCAGCTGCATCAATAAAGCGCGGGGCGCCAATGCGCAGAAAGGCATCATGCGCGTCGAAACCGGCCTCCGCAGGGGACACCAGTGTAAGCCTCTGCGTCATGAGGCTGGGGAAACGATAGCCCGTGTCTGACATTACCACATCCGTATCAACCCCTGCGGCACAGGCCGCAGCGATCTGTTTATGCATCAAAGACGGTTTGACCATGCCAGATGCCGGAAAATAATGGGTTAAAGCATCGTCCAGGCGTGGCGGATTCGCCACAGCGGCACTGGCCTGGTGGCCCGGGTGACAGACAAGAGAGAGATCCATCATGCGTAGGCCTCCATCCCGCCGTCCGCATCAGGTGCGTTATGGCGGTAGACGAGCGTATCTGCAGAGGTTTCGCCTTCGGGCAAAGGTGCCTCAGGATCCTGCGTGGCCCCTAGCCTCTCAGCCACTGAGACCGATTTGTCGTTTCCGGGCGTGATGTAGCTGACAAGGGTGGTAGCGCCCATCTGGGACCACGCCCATTCCAACGCTGCAGATGCGGCTTCGGTGACGTAACCGTTGCCTTCGAAGCCGTTGCAAAGTGTCCAGCCGATCTCCGCTTCGGGGTAATGGGCTGGTTTGTTGATGCCGACTTGGCCAACAAATGCGCCATCCTCGCTGCGTTCGATTGCCCAGCTGCCGAAACCCAGAAGGGACCAGCTGCCCACCTCAGCGGCAATTGTCTGCCAGCTATCCTTGAGTAAAAATGGCCCGCCCATATAGCGTGCGCGTTCACTGCCCATCACATCGTGAAGCGGCGCGAAGTCCGACATCACGTGATGGCGCAGCGTGAGGCGCGCAGTGGATATGGTGGGCGCAATGGTCACCTTACTTCTTCTTGCCCAGACCGCTCAGACCGCCGGGCAGGCCCATGCCGCCAAGGCCGGGTAGCCCGCCGGGCATACCGCCCATGCCACCAGGAAGGCCCTTGCCGCCACCAATGGCTTTTGCCGCTGCTTCCAGCGCTTTTGGATCCATCTGGCTCGGATCCATTCCAGCCATATCGGGCATGCCGCCGCCTTTGCCGAACATGCCAGACATGGCTTGTTTCAGCATCTTGCCTTTGCCCATCTTGCCCATCTTCTTCATGACGTCGGCCATCTGACGGTGCATTTTCATCAGTTTGTTGAGGTCGGAGACCTGCATACCTGACCCTGCTGCAATGCGCTTCTTGCGAGACGCCTGAAGGAGGGCAGGATTGGCGCGTTCTTTCTTGGTCATCGACTGGATCATGGCGATCTGCTGGCGCAGCACCTTGTCATCAAAACCGGATTCTTCGACCTGTTTTGCCATTTTGGCCATGCCGGGCATCATCTGCATCATGCCCTGCATGCCGCCCATCTGGATCATCTGCTCAAGCTGCATCTTCAGGTCATTCATATTGAAATGACCCTTCATCATGCGCTTCATCATGCGCTCGGCCTGTTCGGCCTCGATGGTTTCCTGGGCTTTTTCAACCAGAGCAACGATATCGCCCATGCCGAGAATCCGGCCTGCGATTCGGTCAGGCTCGAAGGTCTCGATGGCGTCCATCTTCTCGCCAAGACCGACAAAGCGGATGGGTTTACCGGTGACCGCGCGCATCGACAGCGCCGCACCACCGCGGCCGTCGCCGTCCATCCGGGTCAAAACGACGCCGGAGATGCCGATCTTGGCATCGAATTCTTCGGCCACCTCGACCGCGACCTGACCAGTCAACCCGTCAACAACCAGTAGCGTTTCGCGGGGGGAGACGACATCGCGGACGTCCTCAACCTCCTGCATGAGCACTTCGTCGATTTGCAGGCGGCCGGCAGTGTCGAGCATATAGACATCGTAGCCACCCAAGGCGGCCTGCTGTTTGGCGCGCTTAGCGATATCGACAGGTTTCTGACCCGGCACGATAGGCAGCGTGTCGACACCGATCTGAGTGCCAAGTACCGCCAACTGATCCATTGCAGCAGGGCGATACACATCAAGCGACGCCATCAGGACGCGCTTGCCTTCTTTATCTTTCAGACGCTTGGCAAGCTTACCAGTGGTGGTGGTCTTACCAGAACCTTGTAGACCAACCATCAGGATGGGGGCTGGCGGGTTGTCCACTTTCAGCTGGCCCGGATCCTCATCACCGCGCAGTACACCCACCAGCGCGTCGTGGACGATTTTGACAACCTGCTGGCCGGGCGTAACCGATTTGGTCACCGCCTGGCCTGTAGCCTGCTCTTGCACACGTTTCACAAAATCCCGGGCAACCGGCAGCGAGACATCCGCCTCCAGCAGGGCAACGCGGACTTCGCGCAGGGCGGTTTTGACGTCTTCTTCGGACAGCGCGCCCTGTTTGGTCAGCCGGTCAAAGACACCGGATAGGCGTTCGGATAAATTTTCAAACATGCCTTCGGCCTCCTATGCCGGTTTCAACGTGGGCGCCCCACATGTAGGGAGCAAAGGATCCATGCGCAATCACCCCCACGGGCGTAACACGCTGGTGGAGGGCGATCCCTGGCAAGGGCAGGGACCGGAAGACTGTAGCGGCTCCCGGATTTGGGCCATGCGTTACGCGTTTGGCCGCAATGAGTCAACCCGGACCGCTTTGGCCGGGAATAGGTGGCCCGCTGCCATGCGTTGAGCGCAACGGTTGACGCAAGGCACTGCGGTGGGGGAGTATCAGAGTGCGGGGCACGTCTATATACGCGTGCAAGCGCCATCGCATTGCAGGTGCGTGAACAGCGCCTATGCGATGGCTCTTCGGTAGATGTCAGACATGAACAAAAACATGGGTCAGCCAAGCCCCCACTGCAGAGGCAGCTATTCTCAAGGCATCTGGTGCGGCGTTCCTGTCGCATTCCTTCATCGGGCGGCTTTGCAGCCACAGAAGGATCAAGACAGATGCGTGTGTTTACAGTTATCGGCCCCTCTCATTCCGGCAAGACTGAGCTGGCAAAAGCCCTAGCGACACTTCAGGAGCCAGAGCAGAAGCCGCAGCAGGCCACAGGTGTTGCGGAGTTGAGAGCGTTTCCGTTCATGGATGAGGCCTGGGGCGTGATTGATATTGCCGGCGGGGTTGAGAACTTGGCGACGGCAGGGCCGGCGTTGGCAGCCAGCGATGCGGCGGTTGTTTGCGTGTCGGCGGATCCATCTGCCGGGGTTTTGGCCGCGCCTTATCTCAGGATGGTCGAAGAGGCGGGCATTCCCGCCTTTCTTTTTATCAACCGTATGGATCAGGCCGCCGGGCGGGTGGCCGATATCGTCGCCGCGCTGCAAACCTATTGTCGGCACAATATCGTCCTGCGCCAGATACCGATGCGGACTGGGGGGGAGGTGATCGGGGCGGTGGATCTGATATCCGAACGGGCGTGGAAATATCAGGAGGGGCAGCCCTCAGCCCTGGTGGCTTTCCCGGATAGCATCCATGCCCGCGAACGTCAGGCGCGGGGAGAAATGCTGGAAGCGTTGGCCGACTATGACGACGATCTGCTGGAGCAATTGATCGAAGATCGCAAGCCGCTGACAGAAGCGGTCTATGATGTGGCCACCCGTGTCTTGCAGCATAACGATTTGATCCCGGCGCTTTTGGGGTCTGCGCTTCATCGCAACGGGATCCTGCGTCTGATGAAATCCCTGCGCCATGAGGCCCCCGCGGTTGAGGTCGCAGCACAGCGGTTGGCAGCGGACGGGCAGCCTCTGGCCGTGGGGTGTATCGGAGACCTTGTTAAACATCTCGGCAAGACGGTCGTCGTCCGCGCGCTGAGCCAACCGGTGGGAGCGGGGGCGCAGGTTGGAGGTGGCAACCTTGGAGCGATGACGCAGTTGAGGGGGGAGGGTAGGGCTGCGAAAACCGGCGCAAGCGCGCCTGCCACCGGGCGCGCTGCTGGCAATGGCCGCAACCCATCCCCCTCCGGTTCGGGTGACCTTGCACCGGGGGATATCGCGCAAGTTGTGAAATCGGACCATCTGAGCCTTGGGTACGCCTATCTGGAAAACCGTGCCGCGCAATTGCCGCAGTGGGCCCAACCGCGCCCGTCAAGCTATCAGCGGATCGTCACGCCCGTGCACGATCGCGATGATGTCCGGCTGACCGCAGCGCTGGAGCGCATTGCTGAGATTGATACCGGCATGCAGGTCGAACAGGATGAGATCAGCGGGCACGCGCTGCTGCACCTGCAAGGGCCGCTGCATCTGCGCCGTATCCTGGGGCTGCTAAACGACTCGTTCGGTATCGACGTAGGAGATGAGCCTGTGCCGCCCGCCCTGCGGGAGACCATCACGCGGCCGGTCACAATCCATCACCGCCACCGCAAACAATCTGGCGGAGCTGGTCAGTTCGCCGATGTGGTGTTGAGCCTTGCGCCAGCCGCGCGCGGGTCGGGTTTCCAGTTTACCGATGAGGTCAAAGGCGGTGCGGTGCCAAAGGGCTACATTCCGTCAGTAGAGGCGGGTGCGCGCGAGGCGTTGAAGGCGGGTGCCAATGGCCATCCTGTTGTCGATGTGCAGGTGACCCTGAAGGATGGCAAGCATCATTCCGTTGACAGTTCGGACTACGCGTTTCGTACGGCTGGCAAATCTGCGGTTCGTGAGGCGTTGGCGGAGGCGGGGTCGGTTGTACTGCAACCTATCATGCGGGTGGAGATCCACGTCCCTTCAGTCTTCACTGGTGGGCTTGTCCCAGTGGTCAGCGGGATGCAGGGGCAGATACTTGGTTTCGCAGCCCACCCCGAGGCCGCAGGCTGGGACGTGTTTGAAACCCTGCTGCCGGTGGCGGTTCAGGACCAGCTCTGTAGCAGCCTTGCCAGCGCAACTCGCGGAACGGCCTGGTTCTCAAGCGGGTTCGATCACTACGAAGAGGCGCGCCGCACATCCTCTGCGGCAGGTGGCGGGCGCTGACGAAACGCTGATGAGAAAGCAGGCGGAATATCGATGTTCCCCCTTGCATGCCCTCGTGTTTCCCATTGATCTGCGGGCGATATCATTTGTGCAGATCAATGAGGCCACAGTGGACGCATCATCCCAGTTTCAAGACAGCTTGCCTGTTTCTTCCGACAAACTTTTGGCGCAGCTGGATGCGTGGGGCATTAGCTACCGGCTGCACAGTCATGTGCCACTGCGCACTGTCGAGGACGCGAAGGCGGTCGAAGCGGGCTTCATGCAGGCAGGGGAGCGCGCGCTGCGGCTTAAGAACCTCTACCTGCGGGACAAGAAGAAACGCAATCATCTGGTCAGCCTTGAGCAGGACCGCGATGTCGATTTGAAAGCGCTGGCGGCTGATCTGGGACTAGGCAAACTGTCATTTGGATCAGCGGATCGCCTGCTGGAAACCCTTGGTGTGCGCCCCGGCGCTGTGACGCCACTGGCGATGGTCAACGGGGTCAATCAGGATGTGCACTTTTATATGGACAAGGCTGCGCAGCAGGCGGATGTGATCTACATGCATCCTTTGGTGAATGATCGTACCGTTGCCCTGACGCGACAGGCATTTCTGGAGGTGATGGATCGATTGAACGTCACAATCACCTGGGTCTGATGTGGCAGGGCATTTTGTGACCACTGCGCAAATTTGAACCGTTCTCTGGCTAGAACCTGTGGAATGTGCATGGTTGCGGCAAGTAATACGCAGATGAGAGGTGATCATGGAAAACTGGGACGAGGTACGCACCGCCTATCAGGTGGCTCGGATGGGAACCGTGAGCGGCGCCGCCGAGGTGTTGGGCGTCCATCACGCGACAGTCATCCGCCACGTCGATGCGATTGAGGCGCGTCTCGGCGTCAAGCTGTTCCAGCGCCACGCGCGTGGCTACACCCCGACAGAGGCCGGCCAAGATCTGCTGCGGGTGGCGCAGGCCACGGATGATCAGTTTGGTCAGCTGGTTGGTCGGCTCAAAGGGCATGGGGATGCGGTATCCGGCGAATTGGTCGTGACCTCGCTGTCCTCGATGTCGACACTGCTGGTGCCCGCGCTCACGGAATTTCAGCGTCAACACCCCGAGTTGGTGATCCGCTTTCTGACCGGTAGCCGCCTGTTTCGGCTGGAATACGGGGAGGCGCATGTCGCGATCCGCGCCGGATCTCCGCCGGAACAGCCCGACAATGTGGTTCAGCCCTTCATGCGGCAACAACACGGGCTTTACGCCAGTGCCTCATATATTGAACGGTTCGGTCCTCTGAAAGGGCTGGACGATATGTCCAACCATCGGTTCATCTGCAATGACGACATAGATAGCCGGGCGCCTTATTCCCGCTGGTTGCGCGCCCACGCGCCCGAGAGTGCGCTGTCGTTTCGCTGCGTGAACGCCGTCTCGATGCAGGAGGCTCTGCTGGCAGGAGCGGGGATTGGTTTCCTGACCCGCTGGGAGGCGGAGCGGCATCCTGGGTTGACCCAGATGATGGAACCCCTGCCAGAGTGGGCAGGCGAATTGTGGCTTGTCACCCATGTTGATCTGCACCGCACGACAAAGGTGCAGAGTTTCCTCAGCTTCCTGAAAGCCGAAGCCAAGGCCTGGAGCGCATGACACCGAGCTATCGCGGTCATCTCGCAATGCTGGTGTTCTCGGCCTTGGTGGCCGGATCGTTTTCGCTTGGCGCGATGGTGGCCAATGACATCGCTCCCATGGCCCTCAATGCGATTCGGTTTGTGATTGCTGCGGTGGTGATCGGCATTGCGGCACAGCTCACCCATGGCCTGCGCCGCCAAGATTTCGTGGCGACTTGGCGTTTCCTCGTGCTGGGTGGCCTGTTTGCCATCTACTTCGTGCTGATGTTCTACGGATTGCAAACCGCCGCGCCAGTGAGTGCGGCTGCGGTATTTACACTTACACCGGTGCTGAGTGGGGTATTCGGATGGATCCTGCTACGCCAGATCACGACATGGCGGATGGCGCTGGCGTTGGCGATTGGTGCTGTCGGGGCAATCTGGGTGATTTTTCGCGGCGCCCCGTCGGCCATCTGGGCCTTTGAAATTGGCCGTGGAGAGATGATATATTTCTGGGGATGTGTGGCCCACGCCGCCTATACGCCGATGGTGCGCTTGCTGAACCGGGGCGAGCCCGCGGTGGTGTTCACCTTCGGGATGTTGGTCGCGGGCGCAATAATCCTGTTGGTGGTCGGCTGGGGCGACATTCGCGCCACGGATTGGACCGGGCTGTCACCGCTTGTCTGGGTGGTCCTGCTCTATGTCGCGCTGATCGCCAGTGCCGCCACCTTTGTTCTGCTGCAATATGCAACGCTTCATCTGCCCTCAGCCAAGGTCATGGCCTATACCTATCTGACGCCAAGCTGGGTCATCTTGTGGGAAATTGCGCTGGGCCGTCCGGCCCCTAGTGGCATCGTGGCGCTGGGCGTGGTTTGCACCATCTGGGCGCTTTGGTTGCTGCTACAGGAGGGGCGCAGCGCAGTGCCGACTACGCAATCAGGCTAACCCGCCTCACTCGGAGGAGGGATCTGCTGTCGGGCTGCCGAGTTCGGTTTCCAGAAAACGCTCGAACGCGTCCAGATTGACGGGCTCGAACTGACCAAACCCCTGCATCCAGACGGAGGCGGACCGCATGGCGTCCGGCTGCAGTTTGCACCACTTCACGCGGCCACGTTTTTCCTGCGCGATGAGGCCAGCTCGTGTCAGGATCATCAGGTGTTTGGAAATCGCCGCGAGCGACATGTCAAACGGTTCAGCAACATCTGTGACGGCCATGTCGTCCTCCAGCAGCATGGTCAGAATGCTGCGCCGGGTTGGGTCCGCAAGGGCGGCAAATACGGTATCAAGAGGATCGCTCATGCCGACACACCTAAACCGCAAGATGCGGGTCGACAATCCCAAGCCGCTAGCCGCATATCACCGGCAACGACGACAGAGCGCGAAAGAGACATGATATGGCATTGAAATACTGGGCGGCGATCTTTGTACTTGGGATCGGCTGGGGCATGTCCTTCATGTTCAATGCTGTTTTGCTGCGCGAGCTGGGACCATTGTCAGTGTCCATGGGGCGGGTTGGCTTCGGTGCGCTGGGATGTTGGATCTATGTCGTGGCGGCGCGTAAGCGGGTGCCGGACCAACCACGGCGTTGGCTGGCGCTTTTTGGTTTTGGTGTCCTGAGCTATGCGGCGCCCTTTGCCTTCTACGCGCTGGGACAGCAGCATATTGCCAGCGGCGTGGCCGGGATCCTGAATGCGTTTACCCCGGCGCTTGCTGTTATGGTGGCGCATTTCTGGCCGGGTGGAGAGCGGGCGACCTGGCAGAAGTCACTGGGCGTGGTTTTCGGCTTTCTTGGTATTCTAGTCTTGTCATGGCCGCTGCTGCATGGCGGACGCCAGTCCGAGGTCTGGGCTGTGCTCGTTACGCTTTGTGCGCCGCTGTGTTACGCGTTTTCGGTCAATATTGCCCGCCAGTTTCGTGACATCGATCCAGTGGTCCTTGTCGCTGTTGCCTTGACCGGGGCCACTGCGGCCATCACGCCGCTGGCGATTTGGGCCGAAGGTCTGCCGGTGATCACCCGATTGGAGACTTGGGGCGCGTTGTTCATCATCGGTTTCATCCTGACGTCCGCAGCTTTCATCCTGTTCTATTGGGTTCTGCCTCGGGTTGGGCCGACCAATATCACCCTGCCAACGCTGATCGCGCCGGTTTCCGCCTTGGCGATGGGGGCCTGGATTTTGCAGGAGCCACTCAAACTGGAGCATCTGACAGGGATGAGCCTGATCCTGATCGGACTGGTGCTGATCGATGGTCGCCTGCTGCGTAAAATTCGGCGTCGACCGGCTCTCTGATAAAATCAACCTTTTGGTTGAATATGGATTTTGACCGAAAAACCATCGCCTGTTCGCCAGATGGGCAGGAGGTGATGCGATAGGCCTCAGGCATAACTTAATAATTACAATGAGTTGCGCTCGACGTCGCAGGGCTCTCAGGGTTGTTGACTCTGAGGCGAGGACTCCTTAGCACCGCAACAGAATTCACGTGAGGATGGCGACCGTGTCACAAGAGCCAGACAAGCAGCGCTTGGCGCAGCTAGAGGCCAAGTTGGCAGAGGCGCGTAAGGCCCAAGAGCCCAAGCCGCGCGTGGATGAGCATTATTCGACAGCCAATCAGGCTTGGCGGATGGTGATTGAGTTGGTGGCCGGTCTGATGATCGGCTTTGGTATCGGATACGGGTTGGACCTTCTGCTTGGGACCATACCGATCTTTCTGGTGCTGTTCACGATGCTGGGTCTGGCGGCCGGGGTGAAGACAATGCTCCGCAGCGCGCAAGAGATCCAGGAAAAGAAACTGGCCGAAATGGCCGAACAAGATGCGCAGGACCGGGACTGATCCCCCGGCGACAGGAGAAACGGGACAATGGGCAAACTAATCTTTGGTGCAGCTTTTCTGCTGGTACTTGCGTCTGGGCTGTTCTTTGCCCCCGCTATTCCGGGCCTCCAGATCCATCCGACTGACCAGTTCTTGGTCAAGCCGCTGGGTGGCGCAGGTGAGCTGAACTTCTACACCCCGACCAACGTGACCCTCTGGATGGGTCTGGCGATTGTCGCGATCTTCGCGCTGATGGTTCTGGGGTCTGCAAAACGCGCGATTGTCCCGTCGCGCATCCAGTCGGTTGCTGAGCTTGCCTATGGCTTCATCTATAAGATGGTCGAAGACGTGACCGGCAAAGACGGTCTGAAGTTCTTCCCCTATATCATGACCCTGTTCATGTTTATCCTGACCGCGAACATGCTGGGCCTGATCCCGGGCAGCTTCACCACCACATCGCATTTTGCCGTGACTGCAGTTCTGGCCATGCTGGTGTTCGTGACAGTGACCGTGACTGGTTTCGTGCTGCACGGGACTAAGTTTCTGGGCCTGTTCTGGGTTGGCTCCGCACCGCTGGCATTGCGCCCGGTGCTCGCGATCATCGAACTGATTTCCTATTTTGTGCGTCCTGTCAGCCACTGCATTCGTCTTGCAGGTAACGTGATGGCGGGCCACGCGGTTCTGAAGGTATTCGCAGGTTTTGCAGGCGCATTGGGCCTGTTCAGCTTCCTGCCGATCTTTGCCATCACCGCGGTTTACGCACTCGAAGTTCTCGTGGCCTTCATTCAGGCCTACGTGTTCACCATTCTGACCTGCGTGTACCTGAAGGACGCGCTGCACCCGTCGCACTAAGACGCGGTCAGGTCCGAACAATAAGATCCTCAACTTCCAATCGTAAGGAGATACACAATGGAAGGCGAACTCGCACACATCGGCGCTGGCCTGGCTGGCATGGGTACTGGTATTGCTGCACTGGGTGTTGGCAACGTTGCTGCTAACTTCCTGGCAGGCGCTCTGCGCAACCCCTCCGCGGCTGCTTCCCAGACCGCAACCCTCTTCATCGGCATCGCATTTGCAGAAGCTCTGGGCATCTTCTCGTTCCTGGTCGCTCTGCTGCTGATGTTCGCCGTCTAAGACCCTTCGGAACCATTTTCCTTACGGCCGGGCGGTGTGGATGACCGCGCCGCCCGGTGTAACGGCAAGTTCCCTAGGAGGACGACATGGCAACTCAGACGCAGGACGCAGGTCACGGTGCCGCAGAGGCCGCCCACGGTTCGGGCGGTATGCCGCAGCTGGACTTCTCGACCTATGCGAACCAGATCTTCTGGCTCGTGGTCACGCTCGTCGTGATCTATTTCATCCTGTCGCGCATCGCGCTGCCCCGCATTGCGGCAGTGTTGGCCGAGCGTCAGGGAACCATTACCAACGACCTCGCCGCGGCTGAAGACCTGAAGGCCAAAGCCGTGGAGGCCGAAACCGCTTATAACCAAGCTCTGGCAGATGCCCGTGCAGAGGCTCAGCGCATCGCCGCTGAAACCCGTGCGGAAATTCAGGCAGATCTGGATGAGGCCATTGCCAAGGCAGACGCACAGATTGCGGCCAAAGCAGCGGAATCAGAAGCCGTCATCGCCGAGATTAAGGCCGGTGCCATCGCCAGCGTCGAAGCCGTCGCTGTTGATACCGCCGCTGAGATCGTCGCTACCTTTGGTGGCAAGGCAGACGAAAAAGCCGTCGCAGCTGCGGTTGCCGACCGGATGAAAGGATAAGAACATGCGCTCTGTACTGGCTCTTGCTCTGACCTTTGGTGCCACCAGCCCCGCATTCGCGGCGTCCGGCCCGTTCCTGTCGATGAGCAACACCGACTTTGTCGTGACGCTTGCATTCCTGCTGTTCGTCGGCATCCTGCTTTATGCAAAGGTGCCCGGTCTGTTGGGTGGCCAGCTGGACGCTCGCGCCGAAGGCATCAAAAAGGACCTCGAAGAGGCCCGTGCCCTGCGTGAAGAAGCCCAGACCATTCTGGCCTCTTACGAACGCAAGCAGCAGGAAGTTCAGGCGCAGGCTGATCGGATCGTTGCGTCGGCGCGTGAAGATGCTGCGAAAGCAGCTGACCAAGCCAAGGCTGACCTGGAAGTCTCGATTGCGCGTCGCATGACCGCTGCCGAGGAACAGATCACAGCGGCGCAGGACTCCGCGGTGAAAGAAGTGCGCGATCAGGCAATCACTGTTGCAATTGCAGCGGCGGATGCGGTGATCTCGAAACAGATGACAGCGACCGAAGCCAACAAGCTGATCGACGCTGCTATCGCCGACGTGGACGCCAAGCTGCACTAGTTTGCCCTTGCACCTACGCTGTTAAAGAACCCGGCCCAAGTGGCCGGGTTTTTTGTATTCAAATGCGTTGCCTGCGATAACCGCGCACATCCTTACTTCCCCTAAAATGGTGGATTGAACGCAGGCTGAGCGATAGAAGAGAGCGCAAGACCCTGCCCGCTGGCGGGGCTTTCGGTTACCAGAGGAGTCACAGATGCGCGCCCATCCGACAGCCATTGTCAGCCCCAAAGCCAAGATCCACCCGAGTGTCGAAATCGGCCCCTTTTCGATCGTTCATGACAACGTTGAAATTGGCGCGGGGACCAACATCGGAAGCAATTGTGAGCTGGGCGTCGCAACCCGTCTGGGGGATGGCTCTCCGTTGCACATCGGGGAAGAGACGACGATCCGCTCCCACAGCGTTTTCTACGAAAGTTCAAGCTTCGGTGATGGCCTGGTTACCGGGCATCGGGTCACAGTGCGCGAACTCACCCAGGCCGGACGCGGGTTTCAGATTGGCACGTTGAGCGATATCCAGGGTCATTGCACAGTTGGCGACTACGTGCGGCTGCACAGCAACGTGCACATCGGACAAAAGAGCGTCGTTGAAGACTATGTTTGGATCTTTCCCTACGTCGTGCTGACCAATGATCCGCATCCGCCGAGCGAGGTTTTACTGGGTGCGCGGATCAAATCATTTGCCGTGATCGCCACGATGACCACTGTTCTGCCGGGGGTCACTGTCGGGGAGGGGGCCCTGGTGGGTGCGTGCAGCGCCGTGACCAAAGATGTTGCAGACCATCGGATCGCAGTCGGAAATCCCGCCGTTGACCGGGGAGATGCCAATCGGGTTCGCCTGAAGGATGGCACTGACCGGGCGGCCTACCCGTGGAAATCCCATTTCCACCGAGGATATCCCGAGGCCGTCGTTGCCGAGTGGATGGCGTCTTTACCCAAATCCTGATGGGGGTACAGGCTGTTTAAACCTGCGGATGGGCTCGCTCAGGTTTTGCTGATTTCATGCTGCAGACGTTGCTTGGCCACCTCTGCATTGCGCAGGGCGCGCTGATGGTCAGTCAGGGCCTGTTTCACATAGTCCAGATGGGTTTCAACAGCGGCCCGTGCCGCCGACGGGTCGCGGGCCTGTAGCGCGGCGTTGATGGCGCTGTGCTGGGCTAAGAGGGCATCGCGCGTGGTGTGCTGCTGGAACATAACGCGACGATTATAGAAAACACCTTCACGCAGCAGCTCAAACATCGAGCGCATCATATGCAGCATGACCACATTGTGGCTCGCATCCATGATTGCGGAATGAAACTGGGCGTCGAGCGCGGCAGCCTCTTCTGAGATGGCGGGATCACCAGCCTGCTCCATCTTGCCGAAAATCGTCTGGATCACTTCCAAATCGTAATCGGATCCGTATTTGGCGGCGCGCTCAGCGGCCAGGCCTTCCATATCTCGACGAAAGCTGAGGTAGTCGAAAACGGCCTCGTCATGGCTTGCAAACAACTGCACCAAAGCCGGTGAAAACGCAGAGCCAAGCACATCGGCGACAAACACTCCGGCGCCAGCCCGAGAGACCAGCAGACCGCGGTCCTGCAATTCGGCCAGCGCATCGCGCAAGGAGGGCCGTGATACCCCCAGACGCTCCGCCAACTCCCGCTCGGCAGGGAGCCGTTCGCCGGGGGTGAGGATTCCGCGCAGGATGAACTGCTCAATCTGGCGCACGACAGACGCAGAGAGTTTTTCGGGCTGTACTTTTTGAAAGGGCATGCTGTCAGTCTTTTGGATGCGCGATTGGTCAAAACATATGACCACGGGGCCAAGGCCATCGCAAGAGGATGTGCGCCCAATCAGCAGACAGCGCGCCTATTCCATGCTAGGTCGAAGGGACGAGCGAAGACCCAGTCTCATTCGGCGCAGGGATACAGATGCGTGATTTTATCAGGCGAGCGGTTCCATTCCGCTCTATTTTTATGTTCCTTCTTGCTGTTCCGCTTGCAGCCTGCGATACGGCAAGCCCGCATTTCCGTGGTCAAGCGGTGCAGCGGATCACGGTGGAGGGCAGCGTATTTGAGGTGCGCCTGCGCGGATCACTCGCAGAGGCGGTGCGCGTCAATCCTCAATATGCGCCACGCCTTGGCCCAATAAGGAACCGCGCGCAACGTGCCATGGAAATGGCAAGCGGCTGCCCAGTGCGCGATGTCCTGGGCGATCAGGCTGTCCTCGTCGGGCGCTTGGACTGCGGGCGCGGCGAAGCCGCATAATGAAGAGTTATCCACAATATATGGTGGCGATATGACGCTGGCCCAGCGGATTTGGGGGGCGGCCACATTGACAGTGGTGTAACAAACCCATGACACTTACATCCCAATGAATCACAGGATATCGGCTTGCGCTTCTCGAAACTCAGACTGAACGGCTTCAAGAGCTTTGTGGACCCAACGGATCTGTTGATCGCAGATGGCCTGACCGGGGTTGTCGGCCCAAACGGTTGTGGCAAATCCAACCTTCTTGAGGCGCTGCGCTGGGTGATGGGCGAAAATCGCCCAAAGGCAATGCGTGGCGGCGGTATGGAAGACGTGATCTTCGCGGGCACCAGTTCCAGGCCAGCCCGCAATTTTGCCGAAGTCAGCCTGCAGATAGACAACGGTGAGCGGCTGGCCCCATCTGGTTTCAACGAGAGCGACAATCTGGAAATTCTGCGCCGTATCACCCGTGATGTTGGCAGCGCCTACAAGACCAACGGGAAAGATGTGCGCGCGCGCGATGTGCAGATGCTGTTTGCCGATGCCTCAACTGGCGCGCATTCTCCTGCCCTGGTCCGACAGGGGCAAATTGCTGAGTTGATTAACGCCAAGCCGAAGGCACGGCGGCGTATTCTGGAAGAGGCAGCAGGTATCTCTGGCCTCTACCAGCGGCGGCACGAGGCCGAGCTGAAGCTGAAAAACACCGAACAGAACCTGTTGCGCGTCGACGATGTGATTGAACAGCTCGCAGCACAACTCTCGCAGTTGGCCCGTCAGGCGCGTCAGGCACAGCGGTATCGGGATATTGGTGAACAGCTGCGCCGGGCCGAGGGCATGTTGCTCTATCGTCGTTGGCGGGAGGCAGACGACGCGCGGCTGGAAGCTGAAGATATCCTGCGCAGCCGCGAGACCCAGGCGGCCAAGGCAGAGGCGCTGGCCCGTGTTGCTGATGGCAAGCGGCTGGAGGCTGAGAGCGCACTGCCTCCCCTGCGCGAAGAGGAGGCCATTGCTGCCGCCGTCCTGCAACGGCTGTTTGTGCAGCGCGATGCACTGAGTGATCAGGAAGCGCAGGCGCGCCAGACCATCGAAACGCTGACCAACCGCGTGGCGCAGCTTGGCCGCGATATTGAGCGCGAAAGCGGGCTGAACCGGGATGCCGGCGAAACGATTGAACGGCTGGACTGGGAACAGCGTGAACTGGCGCGGGCCGCTATCGGTCACGATGACCGCATGGCTGAGGCAGCCGAGCGGTCGCGAGAAGCAGTCTCGGTGCTTCAGGCTCGCGAAGAACATCTGACAAGCCTGACAGAAGATGTCGCGCGGCTTGCAGCGCGCCATCAATCAGCGCAGCGTCAGGTCGAGGATTGCCGTCGTGCTTTGCTTCGCGCCGAGGAGGACGGGGGCAGTTCCCGCGACGCGATGGCCGAGGCCCGCGATACACTGGCTCAGGCAGAGGCCGCGTTTGAAGCCGCGGTCGAGGCCGAGGAGGAAGCGCGCGCGGCTGCTGAGCTCGCGGATGAGGCGCTCGCTGCGGCCGACGAGGCTCGCAATGATACCCAATCGCGCGAGGCTGAGGCCCGCGCCCGCCGCTCTGAGGCGGAGGGCGAATTGGGTGCACTGCGGGCGGAGGTGACGGCGCTTGCGAAGCTTGTGGAGCGCGATACCGCCGAGGGTGGCCATGTTCTGGACGAGATGCGCGTTGCAGCGGGATACGAGAAAGCGCTTGGCGCGGCTCTTGCCGATGACCTGCGTGCGCCCCTGGCGGAGGTTGATGGGCCGAGCGGTTGGGTCACCTTGCCCCCATATGACGGAGATGCGCCGCTACCAGCGGGGGCGGTGCCGCTCTCACTGCATGTCAGTTGCCCCGATGCGCTGCATCGTCGGATTTCTCAGGTTGGCCTTGTCGATGGGGATGCCGCGCGTGATCTGCATTCACGGCTGATGCCAGGGCAGCGTCTGGTTACTCTGGAAGGCGATCTGTGGCGCTGGGATGGGTTCCGGGCCTGGGCCGAGGATGCGCCAAGTGCAGCGGCGTTAAGGCTGGAGCAGATGAACCGCCTTGAAGCGCTGAAACAGGATATGGAGCATGTCGGCGCGCGCGCGGATGGGGCCAAGGCTGCGCATGAGGTTCTGATGGGCAAGCTGGCGGAGGTCACCACCGCCGATCAGGCCGCGCGTCAGGCGCGCCGGGTTGCCGATCAACGCGTCGCGGATGTGGCGCGCGCGCTGAGCCGGGCTGAAAGCCATCGCAATCTGTCCGAAGGCAAGCTGGAAACCCTTGGCATCGCGGTTGCCCGACATGAAGAGGACGCCGCCGCGGCGCAGGCACAGCTGACGGAAGCGGAAACCGCTGTCGAAGGGCTGGAAGACCTCGCTGAGGCGCGTGCCAAGGTTGAGGATGTAAAACAGGCGGTGGAAGCGGCTCGGATCACCATGCTGACCCATCGGTCGACGCAGGATGAGCTGCGGCGTGAGGGAGAGGCCCGCACCGCACGTGGGCAGCAGGTCACCAAGGATCTCTCCGGGTGGCGCCACCGTCTGGAAAGCGCAGACAGGCGGATTGCCGAGTTGACGGAACGGCGTGCCGCTACCGAGGAAGAGCTGCAAGAGGCGCATGCGGTGCCTGCCGAGATTGCGGAAACCCACGAGGAACTAAACCTTGCCATTGAAGAGGCTGAAGCGCGCAAAGCGGTTGCCTCAGATGCACTGATTGGTGCCGAAACCGTCCTGCGCGATGCCGTTCAAAATGAGCGGGAATGCGCGCGACTGGCCTCTGAGGCGCGCGAGGCACGGGCCCGGTCGGAGGCGCGTTGTGATGCAGCCCGCGAAGCCGTTGGTCATGCCGAGGCGCGTATTCGCGAAGAACAGCAGACAGTACCTGACGATCTGTTGGCCAGCCTTAATGCCACACCTGAAGACATGCCGAACGCGGAGGAGCTGGAGGCAGAGGTCAACCGTCATAAGCGTCAGCGCGACGCACTGGGAGCGGTCAATCTGCGTGCAGAAGAAGATGCGCGCGCGGTCCAGGACGAGCACGACCAATTGGTGCGTGAGAAGGCTGATCTGGAAGAGGCCGTGAAGACGCTAAGGGCGGGCATCGCCAGCCTCAACCGCGAAGGCCGCGAACGGTTGCTGACCGCGTTTGAGGAGGTGAATGCGAGCTTTACCATGCTGTTCACTCATCTCTTCGGCGGCGGGGAGGCCAATCTGGTCATGGTTGAAAGTGATGATCCGCTGGATGCCGGGCTTGAAATCATGTGCCAGCCGCCGGGCAAGAAACTCTCGACGTTGTCACTGCTGTCAGGGGGCGAGCAGACATTGACCGCTATGGCTCTGATTTTCGCGGTGTTTCTGTCCAACCCGGCGCCGATCTGTGTGCTGGACGAGGTGGACGCGCCGCTGGATGATGCCAATGTCACTCGCTTCTGCGATTTGCTGGACGAGATGTGCCGCCAGACCGACACGCGTTTTCTGATCATCACGCACCATGCGGTGACGATGGCGCGGATGGACCGGCTGTTCGGTGTCACGATGCAGGAAAAAGGTGTCAGCCAACTGGTGTCCGTGGATCTCAAGAAAGCCGAGGCGCTAGTCGCCTGACCCCTTGTTCCAACGCGGCGCAGGTTCTATCGTCGGCGCGCCAATGACAGGATTTACAATGAAATTTCTTTCTCTACTGACCGCCGCTGCCCTGTTTGTCCTCCCGGGCCTTGGGCATGCTGAAAACATTCTGGCCAAGGATGCGACCACCCTTGCGCGCTTCTTTGAAACGGAAGGCGTCGAATTTGAGGTCACCACCGATGATGTCGGCGATCCAAAGCTGAAGGTCGACTACTACGGCAATGATTTCTCGATCTATTTCTACGGCTGCGAAAACAACAAGAACTGTGATGCGATCCAGTTTTTCTCCGGTTATCAGACAGATGGCGGCGTGCGTGTGGTCAAGATCAATGAGTGGAACACCGAAAACCGGTTTGGTCGGGCCTATATCTCGGACGAAGGGTCGGCTCGGGTCGAATTGGATGTGTATCTGGGGGACACTGGCATGAACCCCGACGATTTTGCTGAGCTGCTCGGTTATTGGTCGCGGATCGTTCAGGAATTCGAGGACTTCATCAACTGGTGACAACACCTGCCCTGTCACCGAAATGTGAGGTGGGGCCGAGAGAGAATACCGCTAGGCTGGCAGCATGAAACATTTCACGCTGCTGGCCTTTTTTGTACTTCTCGGATCAATCCAAGTGCCGGGCAAGGTCTTGGCGCAGGATGGGGCCATGCGGGTGGGTGATCAGCCCTATGACGAAGAGGCGCTTGCTGCGCTGCCGGGGCAATCATTTGTTTTTTATGATGATGGTGAGGCGCTGTTCGGGGACGACGGAGCCTATTCCTACACTTATTCAGCGGCGAATGGCGGTGGCACTGCATGGGGCAGCTATCGTGTCGCGCAGGATGGTCAGGTCTGTGTGACTTTCGTCAACGGTATGTCCCGTTGCGATCAATATGTGACCAACCGGGATCGCACTGTGGTCATTACCTCTGAGGGGCAGAGGTTTCCGGTGCGATCATCGCAAATTCCCTGAGACACAATCCCGCGGAAACCGCCCCCGGAGGCGATCTCCCTAATAGATCAGAGACGCGCCAACAGCGCTGGTGTTGGCCAGGCGTCAGCGGGGAGGCCAAGGCGTTGTTGTTCTTTTTGGACAGCAACACGTGTCTTGGCGCCGAGGATCCCGTCGACATCACCAACGTCATGACCGCGCGCCTGAAGCTTGCGCTGCAACTGTTCCATTTGTTTTGCCGCAAGGCCGGTGTCGGGGGTGCCTGCATCGTAACTCGCAGCGCCCGACAGCCGGGTCGCAAAATAGGCTGCAGTCAGCACATAGGTAAAGCTCTGGTTCCATTCGAAATAGACGTCGAAATTGGGGTAGGCGAGGAAGGCAGGCCCTTTGTGCCCCTGCGGCAAAATCAGCGCCGCCTTGGTGCCGCGCTCCGCCAGTCGACCACTACGGGGGCTTATGCCCAATGCCTGCCAGTCAGCGACTGTCTCCTTGTGGTGGACACCACTGAGGCTCAGGTCCAGATCAGCCGGGATCGACACCTCCTGCAACCAGGGCTCATTTGGGCGCCACCCCAAATGAGAGAGCATCTTTGCGCCGGACATCAATGCATCCGGGGCGGACGTCTTGAGGCTGACATGGCCGTCACCATCGGCATCGACACCGTTTTCGAGAATATCACCGGGCAGCATCTGGACCATGCCGATTTCACCGGCCCAGGCGCCGGTGGTGCGGCGCGGATCAAAGTTGTCCTGACGGAACAATTCCAGCGCGGCAAAGACCTGTGGGCGGAACAGCTCCGGCCGACGGCAATCATGGGCCAGGGTCACCAGCGCATTCAACGTGTTGAAATTTCCCTGCACGGCGCCGTAATCGGTTTCAAAGGCCCAGAACGCGAGTAAAACGCTGCGATCAATGCCGTAGGTCGTTTCTATCCTGCGGAATGTGGCGTCGTATTTGCGCGACATCGCCTGACCACGGTCCAGGCGGCTCTTGGAGATCAACCGGCGCGAAAACTCAATGAAGGGTTTCTGGAACACGCCCTGCGCGCGGTCGGCCTTTAGGACTGCGGGATCTTGGCGCACGTTCTCAAAGAAACGATTGACCGTGGCGCTGTCATAGCCTCCCGTCAGCGCCTCTTCCTTCATCAGCTGAACGAAATTGCGAAACCCGCCACCACATTGCGCATGGGCCTGAAGCGGAAGCAGAAATGAGATAAGGGCGAGAATGCTGGGGCGCAACACAGGTGGCGTGTCCTTTTTGAGAGTGCTGCCCCTTGTTAGCTACAACAGCGCGGCAATGGCAACCGTTAGCGCAAGCCCGAAGGCCCAAGAAGCCCATAGAAGATGTATGCAGCGCATGATGCTGTGGGCGCTGGCGCTTTTGGAGCCACTGTCGTTGACCCAGGCGAAGTCCTGCAGTTTCCCATCGTAGGATCGCGGACCGGCGAGTGCGATCCGCAACGCGCGCGCCATTGCGGCTTCGGGCCAGCCAGCATTCGGGGAGCGGTGGCGGCGGGCATCCTGGGCAATGTCAGGCCAGCTGCGCAATACCAGGCCAACGGTGGCGATCATCAGTGCGGACAGGCGCGCCGGGATCAGGTTCAGCAGGTCGTCCAACCTGGCCGATGCCCAGCCGAAATTTCTGTGCCGTGGCGTCTTGTAGCCAATCATGCTGTCGGCTGTATTGGTGATCTTGTAGATCATCAAACCCGGCAGGCCACCAATCAGAAACCAGAATGCAGGGGCGACCACACCGTCGGAAAAATTCTCTGCCCCGCTTTCGATGGCGGAACGGGCAATCTGCGGCGTGGTCATGCCGGTGGTGTCGCGGCTGACAATCATCGCAACGGCCTCGCGGCCTTCTGTCAGATCAAGACGCAGCCCATCGGCGACGGCCTCGACGTGGTCGCAAAGCGACCGCTGCGCCAGCAAGATGGCGGCGATAAGGATTTGAACCAAGGGGCCGAACAGGGTCAGCAGCCAGCCAAGCCAGCCCGCTGATACAACAAGAAGCGTTATGGCAAGAACGCCACGTGCTTTGCGCTGTTTTCCGGTGTTTAATGTCTGGTCGACGAGAGACACAGCACGGCCCATCAATACCGCAGGATGAGGCAGCCGTGACCAGAGCCAACGCGGCTCCCCAAAAATGGCATCCAGCAGCAGCGCTGGTATCAACAGGGCGGCAGTGGTCACAGAGCAGCCTCAAGCCGTTCCCAACCTTCACCCGTCGGCAGACCAAGCCGCAGATAGGTTTTGGAATATGGAAAAATACGCGTCCAGATCTGAGCGGAGGCGAGCCGGGCATGCCATGCAGCGGCATCGTCAACGTCATACAGACGAAACAGATCAGTGCCGCCGACCAGTTTCGCTCCTTTTCCGGTCACCATCTTATCCAGACGTTTTGCGTCCTGCTGCAAGCGCGCCCGCGTGGTCTCTGCCCAGTCGGCATCTCTTAGGGCCTGGGCGCCGATGCGCAGCGCCGGGCCGGAGACAGCCCACGGTCCTTGCCAGGCTGCGAGGTTGCCGATCAGGCTGGGATCACCAATGGCAAACCCCAGCCGCAGTCCCGCGAGGCCCCAGAATTTGCCAAAGCTCTTGAGGATAACAACGCCGGGGCGGTTGGCCAGATGCATCAGGCTGTCTGCGGGGCAGACATCACAGAAACTCTCATCGATGACGACCAACGGGGCCTGCACATCTTCGGCGCTCCAGCGGCGGCCATCGGGATTGTTTGGATGAACCAGCACACAGGCTTCGGCGGGGCCAGCGGTGACAGTCTGCCATCCTCGCGCGGCGAAGGCTGCGGCGTGCTCATTGTAGGTTGGTGGTGTTATCTGAACCCACCGGGGGTCGGCCAAGGCCGGAATGGCGGCGATGAGAGCTGAGGCGCCGGGGGCTGCCAGAACTGCAGCCTCTTGCGGCACATTCCAGAAGTGACGCGCGGCGGTCACCAAATCAGTCATTGCCGCCTGATCGGGCAGGGCGCCCCAATCCGCGGCAGTCAGATCAGGGACAGGGTAGGGTACAGGGTTGATCCCGGTCGAGATATCGACCCAGTCGCTGGCTACACCACCAAATTCAGAAATCGCGGCGCTGAGGTTGCCGCCGTGGTCCCTTTTGGGGACCTCTGTCAGATCCAGCATGCCTGTCATCTTGGGCCTTAACAAATGAACCAGAACCGAGGGCCAGAAATATGCCGACCCAATACCGCCGTATGGAACAGCAATTGCGAGAAAGCAACCATAGCGTCTCGGGATCAACAATTCACTAATATCGGGGAGTCTCCCCTTAATAAATCACCTTATACGTGTATTTTTTGATGAGCACTCTGGACATTTCACACAGGCTGCAGTGGGGCAGAGGCGGAACGTCTATCGGGGCCCGGTTGGCGTTCTTCCGCCTCGATTCTCTCACCGGGACCGTAAGATTGGCGCCGCGTTGCGCCAGCACTTTCAGAGATTTAGGAGACAATCACGATGGGCCTGCCGAATTGTCGCTGCGCATATGGCGTACCACGAATGCCCAATCGGGGGGGATTATCGCCCCCCTCGTTGATGAGCGTCCTGGTGTTCAGTCGCGACCGTGTGGGGCCATCCAGTCGATACGTGGATTGGTTGGGATGATCCGATGAGGATTTATGGTGTCATGACTGTAGTGATAGTGGCGCACGATGTGATCCATCCCGACGGTGTCTGACACACCGGGCCACTGATAAAGCGCACGCGTATAAGCCCAAAGATGCGGATAATTTATCAAGCGCCGACGGTTACATTTGAAATGCAGATGGTAGACAGGATCGAAGCGGACCAACGTGGTAAACAGCCGCCAGTCTGCCTCGGTCAGCCTGTCACCCAGAAGGAAGCGATGATCAGACAGGATGTCTTCGAGCCAGTCCAAAGTGTCAAATAGTGGGTCGATCGCGGCGTCATACGCCGCCTGTGTGGTGGCAAAACCGCATTTGTAAACACCGTTGTTCAAGGTGGAATAGACCCGGCTGTTCACGGCCTCAATCGGTTCTCGCAGTTCCTCCGGCCAATAGTCATCGTGATTGCCGGTGATCTCGTCAAAGGCGCTGTTGAACATGCGAATGATGTCGGCGCTTTCGTTTGAGACGATGGTATTTTCCTTTTTATCCCAAAGAATTGGAACCGTGACCCGGCCAGAGTATTGCGGGTCGGCGCGGGTGTATATCTGGTGCACATGGTCATATCCGAACAGGTGGTCCCCGGTGGCGCCATGGTCGTCCTTGGCAAGGCTCCAGCCCTTGTCCAGCATGTCCGGGTGGACAACGGAAACGGTGATGTGATCGGTCAGCGCTTTTAGCTGGCGAAAGATGAGTGTGCGATGCGCCCAAGGGCAGGCCAGCGAAACATAGAGATGGTAGCGTCCGCTTTCGGCGGCAAAGCCACCTTTGCCGGATGGTCCTACCTGTCCATCTCTGGTGACCCAATTACGAAACTGCGCCTGCGAGCGTTTGAACGCGCCACCGGATGACGCGGTGTCGTACCATTGGTCGTGCCAGACGCCATCAATCAAGAGGCCCATCGAAAACTCCTATGCGCTGTGGATACATATTGTTCGCTGTAACCTAGGCGGCGTAGACGCCTGCGCCCATGGCCGTCGGCGCGCAGCTTCCCTGCGCCAATGCACAGCTGGCAGGTGCGCGACATTCTGGGGGCGCTACTGGTGCTTTGCTCTCGCGCACCTAAAGTGGTGCTGCGGCCAACGCGTGGAAATGACTCAAAAAGTTCACTTGATTTTATCCTTTGTGCGTTCACACTTGTAAGGAACAGGGCAAAATGCCCACCTGCTCTGGCAGTCAGTCGCGCGGCGGCGGATGTCAGAGCGGTATCAGATCGAGAGGTCACGGCCATGACGACATTTGTTCCCCAATCGGTACAGGACGCGCTGGATGCTGCGCGGCTGGATGGTATGAAAAACAAGAGCCGCCTGCGGGTGGCTGCCGGTGATCATGTCTTTCCCGTGCTGCGCATGTGGAAAGATGGGTTTTCGGTAGAGGCGGCAGATGCGCCGCAGCTTCGCGGGCTGGTCGACCTCTACGATGGAACCCGCCACCTATCGCAGTGCCTGATCGTGGCTTCGGACGAAGAAGCGGGTGAAATGCGCTATGAGTTCAAACGCGCGACGCCGGCAGCGGATCAGGCCCCACTGGATTTCTACCGCGCACCAGATGCGCCTGTTGCACTGATCGCACAGGATGACATGCGGCTGTGAGCATGGCTGGGCCTTGGCGCTGACCTGACAAGCAAAATGAACCAGTGAAGTAATTCGAAAGGGGACCACGACTACGTGATCCCCTTTTCTACTTTGCGTTTCTACGGGGCGTTTTGGTCTGACATGGGCCGGGCCTTTGCCAACCGCAACGCTGCTATTGCAGGTCGGAGAACGCGTTGCGCAGCCGTTCGCAAGCCTCTTCCACCCGCGCGCGTTGCGTGCCGAGGTTGAAGCGCAGGAAAGTGTCGCCACCAGTGCCAAAACTCGGACCGTGATTGGCGGCAATCTTGGCGCTCTGTTCTACCCGTTTGGTAAATTCCTCGCGGCTCATGCCGGTGCCAGAGAAATCGACCCAAGCGAGATAGGTCGCCTCCAGACGGGTGGAGCGTAGACCCGGGATCTCATTCACAGCAGCATCGAAGAGCTGGCGATTGCCATCAAGGTAGGGCACCAGCTCATCCACCCAGGCGGCGCCTTCGGGAGAATAGGCTGCTGCCGTTGCCCATTGGCCAGGGGAATTTGGCGAGAGGGCCAGCGCCAGCATCCGGCGAGAGAATTGCGCACGCAGATCGGGATCCGGAATGATGACCTGCCCAGTGTGCATGCCTGCAAAGTTGAAGGTTTTGGACGGCGCGGTCAGCATGAGCAGGCGGTCAGTGATGTCCGGCGCTGCGTTCTGCATCGGGATATGTGTGGCACCGTCGAAGACCAGATCGTGATGAATTTCGTCCGACAGCAGGATCAGATCGTGCCGCTTGGCAAAATCCGCAACGCCGCGCAGCTCTTCCTCGGTCCAGACACGGCCAACCGGATTATGCGGCGAGCAGAGGATGACCATTTTCTCGGTGCCGGTCATCTGTGCGTCATAAGCCGCGAAATCCATCTCATACCGTCCGTCATTGACGGCGAGTTCACATTCCACCACGTTGCGCCCGGCGTTGCGGATGACCTTGGCAAAAGCGTGATAGACCGGTGTGAAGAGCACGATCCCGTCGCCCGGTTGCGTGTAGGTGTCCAAGCACATGCCGACGCCGTTCACCAAGCCTGTGGTGGTGAAAATCGCCTCCGGATCGACCGACCATCCGTGGCGGTTCTGCATCCACCAGCAGATCGCGGATTTGTAGGGGTGGTCGCAATTTACGTATCCATAGACGCCGTGGTCTGCCATCTCGCGCATCTTGTCGGTCACCACCGATGGAACTGCGAAATCCATATCCGCAACCCACATCGACAGGCCCTCGTCGCGCGGCACATTGTAGAGGTCCTCCATCATGTCCCACTTGATGCAATGTGTGTTCCGGCGGTCAATGATCTTGTCAAAATCCATGTCTGAACTCCCGTTGTTCCCGGGCGAAGCTAACGGCAATCCAGCCACGCGCAAGGGGGGCGTTGCAGGGCGGGCGTCAATGGCCTAAATCAGCGGCATGAAACGTCCGATCCTGATCCACCCTGATCCCCGCCTCAAGAAGGTTTGTGCAGCCGTACCGGATATGTCCGATGCGTTGCGTAGGCTGGCCGATGACATGTTGGAAACCATGTACGCTGCGCCGGGTATTGGGCTTGCTGCGCCGCAGATCGGGGTGCTGGATCGGCTGATCGTGCTCGATTGCGTCAAGGAAGAGGACGGTCCGGCGCGCCCGTTGGTCATGTTCAACCCCGAAGTCGTGGCGTCCTCGGACGAGGCGAACGTCTATGAGGAAGGGTGCCTGTCGATTCCCGACCAATACGCCGAGGTGACCCGCCCCAAGGTGGTCGAGGTCGAATGGATGGATCGTGATGGCAATGCTCAGCGGGAGACATTCGACGGGCTTTGGGCCACCTGTGTCCAGCATGAGATCGACCATCTGAATGGCAAGCTGTTCATAGACTACCTGAAACCGCTGAAGCGGCAGATGATCACCCGAAAGATGCAGAAACTGAAACGTGAGCGTGGCCGCGGCTGACAGCGCAGCGGCCCGTTATGAGGTTGAGCGTGGGTTAAAGCATGGGTGCGTGTATTCGGGAAAGGTGAACGAAATGGCGGTTCTCCCTATCAGGGCTTGGCCGGATCCGGTGCTGAGCACCCCGACAGCCCCAGTCGCCGCACCGCGAGACGTCGAAACGCTTGCCCACGATATGCTGGAAACAATGTATGCCGCACCGGGGCGTGGGCTGGCCGCGCCACAGGTTGGCGTATTGGCACGGCTGTTCGTGATGGACACCACCTGGAAAGAAGGTGCGCGCGACCCGCTTGTCTGCATCAACCCGGACATTGTCGCGCTGTCGGAGGAGGTGGCCACAATGTCTGAGGGCTGTTTGTCGATCAAAGGCGTCAGCCTTGAAGTCACGCGCCCGGCCTGGGTCGATATGGCCTGGAGCGATTTGCAAGGGGTCCGCCATCAACGCCGGTTTGAGGGATTCGCCGCCGCCTGCGTGCAACATGAATATGATCACCTTGAGGGGCGCGTGACCTTTGACAGGGTGTCCCCCACGGCGCGTGCTGCTGCTGTCGCCACCTATGAAACTTATCTGGAGACAACCCGATGACTGTGCGCCCTTGCCTGCCTTGGCCTGACAAACATCTGCGCAGCCGCGCCGAGGAGGTCAGCGAAATCACTGATGAAACGCTCGCCCTCTGGCAGGACATGATCGACACAATGGAGGCGATGCCCGGCGTCGGTCTGGCCGCCAATCAGATCGGTGTGTTGCAACGGCTTGCGGTGGTGGATGGGTCCAGCGAGCGCGGGCGGGCAGTCCGTCTGGCCAATCCTGAAATCCTGCATGCCTCGGTCGCGCTGCGTGAGCATGAGGAAGCCAGTCCGAACCTGCCCGGCGTCTCAGCCAAGATCAAACGCCCCCGTGCGGTGACTGTGCGCTACATGGATGAAACCGGTGCCACGGTTGAGCGGGATTTCGTTGGGATTGAAGCCACCAGCGTGCAACACCAGATCGATCACCTGAACGGCAAGATGTATTTCGACAAGCTGTCGAAGGTGAAGCGCGATATGCTGATCCGCAAGGCGAAGAAGCTGAGCGGCTGAAGGTCAATCGGGGTTTCCCCAAGTTAGAGCCTGTTTCGGGCGGGCAAATTCAGAGTGAAGGGGCGACATATGCGTATTGTTTTTATGGGGACACCAGATTTCTCTGTCCCGGTGCTCAATGCGTTGGTTGAGGCGGGCCATGAGATTGCTGCCGTTTATTGTCAGCCACCTCGCCCGGCAGGGCGCGGCAAGAAGGATCGGCCCACACCGGTTCACGCCCGGGCGGAGGCGCTGGGGCTTGAGGTCCTCCATCCGGTCAGCCTGAAAGACGCGCAGCAGCAGGTCGAGTTTGCAGAGCTGAACGCAGATGTGGCGGTTGTGGTTGCCTATGGTTTGATCCTGCCGCAGGCCGTGCTGGACGCGCCACGTCAAGGGTGCCTCAACATCCATGCAAGCCTTTTGCCGCGCTGGCGCGGCGCGGCGCCGATCCATCGTGCGATCATGGCGGGGGACGCGCAGACCGGGGTTTGTATCATGCAGATGGAGGCCGGGTTGGACACCGGGCCAGTTCTGATGCGCGAGGCGACAGATATCGGCGCAGAGGAAACCACGGCTGAGTTACATGACCGCCTGTCAGAAATGGGTGCGAACCTGATTGTGCGGGCGTTGACACAATTGCCGGGGCTAACACCAGAGGTGCAGCCGGATGATGGTGTGACCTACGCCCACAAGATCGACAAGGCGGAGGCCCGGGTGGATTGGACACGCCCGGCGAGCGAGGTTGATCAGCAGATCCGCGGGCTATCCCCATTTCCCGGTGCCTGGTGCGAGATTGACGGCCAGCGCGTGAAACTTCTGGCGTCACGTGTTGTCGATGGTGCCGGGGCAGCGGGCAAAGTTCTGGATGACGCCTTGCGGGTCGCCTGCGGTGAGGGCGCGATTGAGCTGCTGAAGTTGCAGCGCGCGGGCAAGGGTGCACAGGCGCGAGAGATCTTTTTGCGCGGCTTTCCTGTCACTGCTGGCACACAGCTTTAAGGGGGGACAGGCGATGTTTCTAGCTCTTTTCGGCAGCGTGGTGATTGCTGGGATTGTTGGCTACCTTGCGGAGAAAACTGGCTTCACCCAGAACGGCTATCTGTCTTCGATCATCATTTGTGTGGGCGGCGCGTTTCTGTTCCATTTCGTAGTGATTATGTTCGGGATCGGATTTCGCGCGCCAGGGTGGAATGCGATTGTGGCCTCGATCGGCGCGCTGATCATTGTGCCGTTTCATTGGCGCCGCTAAGGGGCTGAGAGGCGGGATCAGCTACGTGGCGGGCGCGAGCGATAGACCGGCAGATGCCAACCAAAGGTGATGGAACCTGCTCGCAGAACCCAACACACCACTGCACAGGCCACCAAGGCCCAGCGGGTCGGCAGGCCGAAGGCGATGCTGATCACGGCGGTGATCGCGCCAGCCATCGCGCAGGAAATATAAAGCTCCCCCTGCTTCAAAACCAGCGGCACCTCATTGCAGACCACATCCCGCATGAGCCCACCCAGCGTGCCGGTTGCCATGCCCATCAGCACCACGATTACGGGCGGCTGCTCTGTCAGAATGGCTGCGCCGGTACCAGCAGACACCGCCACTGCCAGAGCAAAACTGTCAAGCCAGACAACCCAGCGCAACCGGCTCTCCACCAGATGGGCGGTAAAAAACACCAGCACCGCAGCAGCGGCCGCCAGCAGGATGTTGGTGGAATCCCCGATCCAGAACACCGGATGCCGATCCAGCAGGAGATCCCGCACCGTGCCCCCACCGACAGCGGTCAGACAGGCCACGAAGGCAAAGCCAACGATATCCAGCTGCGCCCGACTGGCCACCAGCGCGCCAGAGGCGGCGAAGACCAGAACGGAGGCGTAGTCCAGAAGGGTGAGGATGGTCATGCTTTGGCTTTGCCGGGTTTGAAGGGGGCCATGCCTGCGCGCGCCAGCTCATCAGCGCGTTCGTTCTCGGGGTGGCCTGCGTGGCCCTTGACCCATTCCCAGGTGACATCATGCCGACGCTGAGCCTCGTCAAGTCGCTGCCACAGCTCGACGTTTTTCACCGGTTTCTTCGAGGCGGTTTTCCAACCGTTGCGCTTCCAGCCGTGAATCCACCCGGTGACGCCGTTCTTCACATATGCGGAATCGGTGACAACCGTCAGCGTCGACGGTCGCGCCAGGCTTTCAAGCGCGTTGATTGCCGCCAGCAGTTCCATCCGGTTATTGGTGGTTTCGGCCTCGCCGCCGCTCAGCTCCTTTTCCTTGACGACGGTCTCGCCATCCATTGCCCGCAGCAACACACCCCATCCGCCGGGGCCGGGGTTGCCGGAACACGCACCATCGGTGTAGGCGAACAGCTCAGCCATGACAGGCCACCGAAATCCAGCGTGCCATTGACCCGTCCAATCCGGCGCTTTCGCCTGTGGTGCTGTTGGTGGGTGTGAAGCCGGCTGAGCGCAGCAGATCCTTCAATTCCTCGTCCTCATAATAGGTGTAGAGCCGCCCAATGGCGTCCCGGGCCTCGCCCTTACCGAGCTTCAGCGCAATGTAAAAGGGGCCACCTGATCGCAATGCCCGCCGGATGGCGCGCAGATGGCAGAGAAAGTCGGCGCGCGGGGCATGCAGCAGGCTGAAATTGGCCCAGACACCATCGTAGATGTCGATGCCGGAGAGGTCATCAAAGCTGGCGAGCTGGGTCTGAACTCCGGGGAGCTGATCTGCCAGCGCGATCATTTCAGCCGAAGCATCCATGGCCAGGGGCCGCAGGCCGGCGGATGCCATAACTGCGCTGGACGTGCCCGGACCGCAGCCCAGATCCAACACCCGACCACCGGGCAGACAAGCGGCGATGAACTCCCCAAGACGTGGATCCTGCCGCAAGTGGATCTCGTTGCGGTCTGCATACTCCGCAGCCTTGCTGTTGTAGATTTCCAGGGTCGTGCGGTCCGGTTCGCTCATAGGTACACGCCTACGGCCAAGCTGGCGATTACGATAGATGTGAGCAGCAGTCGCAGTTGCATCCACCATGATGGCGTCAGGCGCCAGACGGAGAAAGCATAGTCCAGCAGCAGCAGCCCGGCGAAGCCGTAGATCAGGTTGATGCCCGCACTGGTTGGACCACCGCCTGTCATAAAGAATGCCCAGAGTGCGGGCAGCACCGACAGCGCATAGCCCGTTGTCGCCCGCATTCCCGATGTCTTGGTCGCAAATCCCCACAGCACACCGGACATGAAGCTGAGGATAACGGAGCCGTAGAACAGCTGCACATAGGGGCCGACAAACCGCAGGCCAAGATGACTGGCCCCCCAGGCCTGTAAGGGCGGGAGCTGCGTCGTCAGCGCCCCCCATACAAAAGGTATCACCCCGGCGAGACCCAGGATCAGCGGTGCGGGCGGGATCCGGCTCATGCGCGCTCCATGGCAAGTCTTGCTGCCAAAGCTGCAAACAGACCGGCAAAGCTGCGGTTGAGCCATTTCACCACGATGTCGGATCCCAGGATCAGGTTGCGCGCTTGGGCTGCGAATAGGCCATAGAGAACAAACACCGCAAAGGTCATCGCCATGAAGATCAGCCCAAGGATCACCATTTCCTGCGTTGCAGTCTCAGGCGTGCCCGAGAGGAAGGGGGGAAGAAGAGCGAGAAAAAACACTGAGAGCTTTGGGTTGAGAATGTTGATCATCGCCCCGCGCTTGGCAATTTTCACGCCCCGATCTCGCGCTGTGGGCGCATTGGACAGCGACAGGGCACCATCCGCCTTCAGCATTTGCCACGCGAGATAGAGAAGATAGAGAACGCCAGCAATCTTCACGGCTTGGAACAACAGTGCCGATGTGTGCAGAACCGCAGCCAAACCTAATGTGGCGGCCGCAAGATGGGGCAGTATGCCAAAGGTGCAGCCAATTGCGGCCCAGATTGCGGCGCGCCGTCCCTGACCAAGGCCAAGCGCCAGCGTGTACAGCACCCCTGTTCCCGGTGCGAGGACAACGACAAATGCGGTGATCAGAAATTGCAGTGAAATCAATCGACCAGCTCCTTGGACAGACAATATAGCTCTGGCCAAGGGTAATCGGCTATTGATCAGTTGCAAGGCAAAGAAACCCTGCAGACAGGTAAAGCGGCTGCAAGGGCAAAACGCGATTGCGTCAGGCGGGTTCGCGCAGAACCCGGGGAACCTTGAATTCGACCCGCTCAATTGCGGTTTCGACCAACTCAACGGTGACCTCGAACCGCTCTTTGAAGGCGTCGATCACCTCATTCACCAGCAATTCAGGGGCTGAGGCTCCGGCAGTGATGGCCACCGAGGAAATCCCTTCAAGTGCGCGCCAGTCGATGTTTTCGGCGCGCTGCACCAGCTGTGCATATTGGCAGCCAGCCTTTGCGCCGACTTCGACAAGACGGCGGGAGTTCGACGAATTCGGCGCGCCGACCACCAGCAGGGCGTCTGCCTTGGGGGCGACTTCCTTGACCGCTTCCTGACGGTTGGTGGTGGCGTAGCAGATATCTTCTTTGTGCGGCCCGACGATATTGGGGAAGCGTGCTTGCAGCGCTGCGACAATATCCTTGGTGTCATCTACTGACAGGGTCGTCTGGGTGACATAGGCCAGATTGTCGGGGTCACGTACCGCCACGGTGGCCACATCATCCGGCGTTTCAACCAACAGCACTTCTCCATCGGGCAGCTGCCCCATAGTGCCGATAGTCTCCGGATGGCCCTTGTGACCAATCATGATCATCTGGAGGCCGTTTTCAGCATGACGCTGGGCCTCTATGTGGACCTTTGAGACCAGCGGGCATGTCGCATCGACATAGATCATCTGGCGCCGATCAGCTTCTGCTGGGATAGACTTCGGCACACCATGGGCGGAGAAGATCACCGGACGGTCATTGGGGCATTCGTCCAGTTCCTCGACAAAAACGGCGCCCTTATCCCGCAGCCCATCGACCACATATTTGTTGTGGACGATCTCATGGCGCACATAGACCGGCGCCCCCCATTTCTCGAGCGCCATTTCAACGATTTTGATGGCCCGGTCGACACCGGCACAGAAACCGCGCGGTGCGGCTAGATATAGCGTCAGGGGTGGCTTGGTCATCGCAGTCTCCTTACGGCCCAGAGCTAGGACTTTCTGTCGGCAACGTCCAGTGCTGCACAGCGGGCTTGTGCTGCTGATGCGTCAAATGGCGCGCGCTGCGCAAACAAAAGCCCGCAGACAGTGGGGAGCACTGCTGCGGGCTATGTCGGCCATGTCCGAAGCGCGTCATCGGCACCAGATTGGTATCAGCCGCTTGCGGCCGACACTGAACGCGGATCGCTTTGTTCGCGGGGGGGGCGACCAATCACGTCCTTCAACTCTTCCAGTTCGATGAAATTGTCGGCCTGGCGGCGCAACTCGTCCGATATCATCGGTGGCTGGCTGCGAATGGTAGAGACCACGGATACCCGTACGCCCTGCCGCTGCAAACTGGCGATCAGAGGGCGAAAATCGCCATCACCGGAAAATAGCACGATATGATCGACGCGCGGTGCCAGTTCCATGGCATCGACCGTCAGTTCGATATCCATATTCCCCTTCACCTTTCGGCGGCCCATGCTGTCGGTGTATTCCTTGGCCGGTTTGGTCACCATGGTGAAGCCGTTGTAATGCAGCCAGTCCACCAAAGGCCGGATCGGAGAGTACTCATCATTTTCCAGCAGGGCTGTGTAGTAAAAGGCGCGCAGAAGTTTGCCCCGGCGCATAAATTCCTGCCTGAGCAACTTGTAATCGATGTCAAACCCCAGCGCCTTTGCGGCGGCATAAAGGTTCGAGCCATCGATGAACAGCGCAAGCCGTTCGTCCTTGTAAAACATCAAATATGTCCTTCCGGTAGGCCCGTCCCAGCAGTGAGGTTCCGTGAGTGAATGCTGAAATACGCTAAAACGGGTGGACTTAATGTAGGTTATTTGACATTTGCCGCAAGTGTGTCGGGATTAAGAAACGAGGGCAAAAATGACCGAAATCCGGTCAGAGGCGCTTATTGCCATGGGGGGGAACCTGCCTATCGGCGAGCAGTCGGTGGTCCATACCCTCATAGGGGCTGTTGAGCAGTTGTCCGAATCAGACATCCGGCTGACGGCGGTGTCGCGGTTCTATCGTACGCCTTGTTTTCCGGCCGGGTCCGGCCCCGATTATGTGAACGCGGCGATTGCCATACGCACAAATCTGTCGCCGCGTGCCTTACTCGATCTGTTGCATCAGGTTGAGGCAGACTTTGCCCGCCGCCGTGTGCAGCGCTGGGGGATGCGGACGCTGGATCTTGACCTGGTCGCCTATGATGATCTGATCTGTCCCGATGTGGCCACCTTCGAACGTTGGAAAGATCTGCCGCTTGATCAGCAAATGCAGGAGGCGCCGGGTCAGATGCTGATACCGCACCCACGGCTTCAGGATCGCGGCTTTGTCCTCGTCCCGTTGCGGGATATCGCACCGGATTGGCGGCACCCGATTCTCGGTCAGACGGTCCGCGAGCTCTGCGCTGCGCTGCCAATGTCGGATTTGAGTGAGATTTCCCCGGTCTGAGCCGCCAATGCGCCCCATTCGGCGCTTGTCAAGAGAAAGCTTTGGTTTTAGAAGTCACCCTTCTGGACTTATTTTGATTTGGAGAGTCGCCTATGGCCCGCGTGACGGTTGAAGACTGCGTAGACAAGGTTCCCAACCGCTTTGAGCTGGTGATGCTCGCCGCGCATCGTGCCCGTGAGATTTCGGCTGGCGCCGCGCTGACGGTTGAACGGGACAACGACAAAAACCCTGTCGTATCCCTGCGTGAAATCGCTGACGAAACCCAGAGCGCCGACTCTCTGCGCGAGCGTCTGATCGAAAGCAATCAGACCCAGATCGAAGTGGATGAGCCGGAAGATGATTCCATGGCCCTGCTGATGGGTGCGGAGAATGACAAACCCGCCACCGATGACATGTCGGAAGAGAAACTGCTGCGTGCGCTGATGGAGGCGCAAGGGCAGGGCTGAGACGTCGCAAGACATAGTGAGCTGAGGCTGCGGACCGGAAATGATTTCACCAGAAGACCTGATTGCTCTGGTCCGCAACTACAATCCCCGGACCAATGCGGACAGGATCGCCGATACATATGCGTTCGGTGAGCAGATGCACGATGGGCAGTTTCGCCATTCGGGCGAACCCTATTTCACCCATCCCGTAGCAGTCGCGGCCATCCTGACCGAACAGCGGCTGGATGATGCCACCATCATCACCGCCCTACTGCACGACACCATCGAAGATACCAAAGCTTCCTACGATGAAATCTCCACGCGGTTCGGGGATGAGGTGGCAATGCTGGTCGATGGTGTGACCAAGCTGACAAACCTGCAGCTGTCCAGCCGCGAGACCAAACAGGCCGAGAATTTCCGCAAGCTGTTTATGGCGATGTCGAAAGACCTGCGGGTCATTCTCGTCAAGCTCGCGGACCGTCTGCACAATATGCGGACCATCAAGGCGATGCGCCCGGACAAACAGGCTCAAAAAGCGCGCGAGACCATGGACATCTATGCGCCGCTGGCTGGTCGCATGGGGATGCAATGGATGCGCGAGGAGCTGGAAGATCTGGCCTTTCGTGTGCTCAATCCTGAAGGGCGCCAATCGATTATCCGCCGCTTCGTCACGTTGCAGCGCGAAACAGGTGACGTGATCCACCGCATCACCGGCGACATGCGGGCGGAGCTTGAAAAGACCGGGATTGAAGCCGAAGTATTTGGCCGCGCGAAGAAACCCTATTCGATCTGGCGTAAGATGCAGGAAAAAGATCAGGGCTTTTCGCGGCTCTCTGATATCTACGGGTTCCGCATCATCACGGCGACTGAGGAAGACTGCTACCGCGCGCTGGGAGCCATCCATCAGCGCTGGCGGGCGGTCCCCGGCCGTTTCAAAGACTATATCAGCCAGCCAAAATCCAACGGGTATCGGTCAATCCACGCGACCGTTTCCGGGCGCGATGGCAAGCGGGTCGAGGTGCAGATCCGCACCCGCCAAATGCATGATGTGGCCGAAACCGGTGTGGCGGCACATTGGTCCTATCGCGATGGTGTGAGATCCGAGAACCCCTTTGCCGTTGATCCCGCAAAATGGATTGCGTCCCTCACGGAACAGTTCGACGCGGAGGAGGATCACGATGAGTTCCTCGAAGCGGTCAAGCTGGAGATGTATTCGGATCAGGTGTTCTGCTTCACACCCAAGGGGGATGTGATCAAACTGCCCAAAGGGGCGACGCCGATTGATTATGCCTATGCAATCCACACCCGCATCGGGCATGCCTGCGTGGGGGCAAAGGTGGATGCAATCCGCGTGCCGCTCTGGACCCGTTTGCGCAATGGCCAGTCGGTTGAGATCATCACTGCTGAGGGGCAGACCCCGCAGGTGAGTTGGCTGGACATTGCGACCACCGGCAAGGCGCGCACCGCGATCCGCCGCGCCCTGCGGGAAGCGGACCGGGCCCGGTTTGTGAAACTGGGCCATGAGTTGGCGCGCTCCGCCTTTGAACATGTCGGCCGCAAGGCCACGGATAAGGCGCTTGAAACAGCGGCGCGCGCCCTTCGTGTAAGTACGGTGGATGAATTGCTGGCCCGTCTTGGGGCAGCCGTTCTCACGGCTCATGATGTGGTTCAGGCCGTCTACCCGGAGCTGGCCGCAGACGACAGTGATGAAGTGCCTCCTCGCCGGGCAGTGATTGGTCTTGAGCCGGGGCAGAGCTTTGAGCGTGCGCCCTGTTGCCAGCCCTTGCCGGGCGAGCGGATCATTGGAATCACTTACCGGGGGCGTGGCGTTGTGGTGCATGCCGCAGATTGTGACGCGTTGGGAGAGGTGGAGGACCAGCCCGAACGCTGGGTCGACCTGCATTGGCATAGCGGAACCCACCCGGCGGTCTATGGTGTGACGCTGGAGCTGACCATCGGCAATGACGCCGGTGTGCTGGGACGCATTTGCACATTGATCGGTGAGAAAAAGGCCAATATCTCAGACCTTGAATTTGTCGATCGGAAACCAGACTTTTACCGGCTGATGATTAATGTCGAGCTGCGGGATGTGGAGCAGCTGCATTCGCTGATGTTGATGCTGGAAGCCGAGAGCGATGTCGCTGCCGTTGCTCGGTTCCGCGATTTGCCGGAAAGCCGCCCAAAGCTCGGGTAGCCGTTCAGTAGGATTTGGGAAGGACGCGTATCTTTGGTATTCAGGCGCCGTGATAGACGTCCGCCTCTGCGCGCGGTTGCCGATTTTCTGTGGCCACGTGGCGGCTGGGGGCGCGCATTTCACTACGTGAAGCACCGTGTCCGCCGTCTGCCCGATTCGCCAGAACGGATCGCCCGCGGTGTTTGGGCTGGCGTCTTCACCACATTTACCCCGTTTTACGGCATGCACTTCGTTGTGGCTGCAATCATCGCACGGCTGATGAACGGCAATATCCTAGCGGCGCTCAGCGGAACATTCTTTGGCAATCCGTTGACATATGTGCCGATTGGCGTCGCCTCGCTGCAGACCGGACATTGGATTCTGGGAACCGAATTCGATGCCGACGTGGACAAGTCACTGGTCGGGAAATTCCTGGCGGCGGGTGATGATCTGTTTGACAATCTGATTGCGCTGGTCACCGATCGCCCGGCGGATTGGCAGGGACTGACCCTGTTCTACCACGAGGTGTTTTACCCCTATCTTGTCGGCGGCGTTATTCCGGGCATCATTACGGCAACGGTTTGCTATGTGCTCAGCGTGCCGGTGATCCGGGCCTACCAGCAGCGCCGCCGTGCCAAGATCAAGGCGAAGTTCGATATTATCAAGAAACGCGCCTCTCTGGACGCTGAAAGCGACAGTGGCAGCTGAGCCGTCACGCCAAGGCATAATTTGGTGGTTTCCGGGCTTGCCCTTGCCACCGCAGCGCCTAGTCTCAGGCGAAAGGCACTCTAGTAGGAAATTGAATCCATGGCACAGACGTCCTTGCAAACTGCCGGGCTGCGGCTTGGTGTGAATATCGACCACGTGGCCACCGTGCGCAACGCGCGCGGCGGCTTGGCGCCGGATCCGGTACGGGCGGCAAAATTGGCCGAGGAGGCCGGCGCTGACGGGATCACTGCGCATCTGCGAGAGGATCGTCGCCACATCACCGATGCCGATATCGACGGGCTGATGGACGCCCTGAGTGTGCCATTGAACTTTGAGATGGCGGCAACGGAAGAGATGCAGAAAATCGCTCTGCGTCATAAACCCCATGCGGTGTGCATCGTGCCGGAAAAACGCGAAGAGCGCACCACCGAGGGGGGGCTGGAAGTGGCCCGCGAGGAGAATAAGCTGGCCCACTACATTGCGCCCTTAAGGGAGGCCGGGTGCCGGGTGTCAATCTTCATCGCTGCGGATCAGCGCCAGATTGAGGCCGCCCACCGCATCGGGGCCGAGGTCATTGAGCTGCACACCGGGGCCTATTGCGATGCCCACGCGGAGGGCGATTTTGCCAAACGCGACGCCGAGTTGGCCGCCCTGCGCGAGATGTCGAGCTTTGCGCATTCACTGGGGCTGGAGGTCCACGCCGGACACGGCCTGACATATGATTGTGTACAGCCTATCGCCGCTTTCCCCGAGGTGCGTGAATTGAATATCGGACATTTCCTTATTGGCGAGTCGATCTTCAGAGGGTTGACCCCAGCCATTGCCGAAATGCGCCGCCTGATGGGCGAGGCGCGAGGTTAGCACCTCCTCAGGCCACCATGGCCCTTGCCAGTGTCAGTCAGATCGCCTTTGATCGGGGGATGATCTTGGGTGTAGGCACTGACCTGGCAAATATTGAGCGTATTCAGCGCACTTTGGACCGGTTTGGCGACCGGTTCAAAAACCGTGTTTTCACAAATACCGAACAGCGCAAGGCCGAGCGGCGGATGGATGTCGCGGGCACCTATGCCAAACGCTGGGCTGCAAAGGAGGCCTGTTCCAAGGCGCTTGGTACTGGTCTGCGCATGGGGATCGCCTGGAAAGATATGGCGGTTTCCAACTTGCGCACAGGCCAGCCGGTTATGCATGTCACCGGCTGGGCCGCTGATCGGTTGGCCAGGATGACGCCGCCGGAGCACGAGGCCATCATTCATGTGACATTGACCGACGACCACCCCTGGGCGCAGGCCTTTGTGGTGATTGAGGCGCGTCCCATCGCTCGTGATCCGCTTGCGACGCCGGGCGATGCTTGACTTACCCGGAGCGGCCCCGCATGTAGCGCCGGACCCATGTTTACAGTTAGACCGGAGAGCCTGATGACGGCCAAAGCAACAGTCGGAAGTTCGATCCTTGAGACGGTCAAGACCATCGTCTACGCCCTGCTGATCGCAGGTGTGTTCCGCACGCTGTTCTTTCAGCCATTCTGGATTCCCTCCGGCTCAATGAAGGAAACGCTGCTGATCGGCGACTTTCTGTTTGTGAACAAGATGGCCTATGGCTATTCCTCCGCCTCCTGTCCAAGCCTGAAATTCCCCAGCGTCGGCATCGATATCGACAGCAGTGATATCTGTGGCTTCCTTGATGGGGATAACTCCCGGATTTGGGCCGGTGATCCCGAACGCGGTGATGTCGTAGTCTTCCGCCATCCGGTCAACCAGAACGACTTCATCAAGCGGCTGATCGGTCTGCCGGGCGATAAGGTACAGGTCAAAAATGGGGTGCTGCATATCAACGGCGCTGCGGTCGCGCTGCAGGACGCGGGCGAGTTCGAGGAACTGATGGCGCCACAGGGGCCCGCCGGGTCCTACCCGCTGTGCGAGAATGCACCGGTGGGCGAGGGCGCGATGTGTAAAAAATCCCGCCAGATCGAAACGTTGCCGGGCGGCAGCCAGCATGTTGTGCTCAATATTGGCAATCAGGGGATGGATCACACCGGGATCTATCAGGTCCCCGAAGGTCATTATTTCTTCATGGGGGACAACCGCGACAATTCCTCCGACAGCCGTTTGCCGCAGTCGGCGGGGGGCGTCGGCTATGTGCCTTATGAAAACCTCATTGGTCGCGCGGATCGTATCATGTTTTCCTCGGCTGGCCGGTCGATGCTGTTCTTCTGGACCTGGCGCGGGGATCGCTTCTTTAAGGGGATCGAGTGAAACTCTCCAAGGATATGCGCGCGTTTGAGACGCGGATCGGCTATAGTTTCTCCCAGCCGGCACTTTTGGTGCGGGCGCTGACGCACGCCTCGGTGTCGTCTCCCAACCGTCAGGACAATCAGCGGCTGGAGTTTCTGGGCGACCGGGTGCTGGGGTTGGTGATGGCGACGGCGCTTCTGGACACGGATAAGGCCGCGACAGAGGGGCAGCTTGCCCCGCGGTTCAATGCGCTGGTGCGCAAGGAAACCTGCGCGGATGTGGCCCGTGATATCGATCTGGGGGCGGTGCTGAAATTGGGCCGCTCCGAGACCATGTCCGGTGGTCGGCGCAAACTGGCGCTGCTGGGCGACGCGATGGAGGCGGTGATTGCCGCCGTCTATAAGGATGGCGGGTTTGAGGCGGCACAGGAGCTGATCCTGCGGCTCTGGGGCAATCGCATCGGTCGGGTTGAGGCGGATGCCCGCGACCCCAAGACCACCTTGCAGGAATTTGCTCAGGCGCGGGGGAACAGCCCCCGGCCTATGTGCTGGTGGAGCGAAAAGGCCCGGATCATCAGCCGGAATTTACAATTTCCGTGCAGTTGCAGGATGGCACCGAAGGCCGCGCAACCGCTGGATCGAAACGTCAGGCCGAACAGGCCGCTGCCAAATTGCTGTTGGCACGATTGGAGCAAGAGAAATGACCACACGCGCCGGCTTTGTTGCCCTGATTGGTGAACCCAACGCAGGCAAATCCACGCTTCTCAACCGCATGGTTGGGGCCAAGGTGTCGATCGTGACCCATAAGGTGCAGACCACCCGCGCCCGCATCCGCGGCGTCGCGATGGAGGGCGAGAGCCAGATCGTGTTTGTCGATACGCCTGGCCTGTTCCAGCCGCGTCGTCGGCTTGACCGTGCGATGGTCGCAGCCGCCTGGGGCGGTGCTGCAGATGCCGATGTGGTCGTGCTTATGGTCGAGGCGCACAGGGGGATCACCGAAGGTGTCGAGCGTATTCTTGAAGGTCTTGAGAATATCGGCGAAGGGCGCAAGATTGCTCTTGCGATCAACAAGATCGACCGCGTTCAATCCGAAGTCCTGCTGGGCCTGACCAAGGAACTGAATGAGCGCTATGCCTTTGCGGATACCTTTATGATTTCCGCGGAAAAGGGGCATGGGGTTGAGCACTTGCGCGGCTGGCTGGCAGAGCAGTTGCCGGAGGGGCCGTGGCTTTATCCTGAGGATCAGATTGCTGACCTGCCCATGCGCATGATCGCGGCTGAAATGACCCGTGAGAAACTGACCCTGCGGCTGCATCAGGAACTGCCCTACCAGCTGACCGTAGAAACCGAGAACTGGGAAGAGCGCAAGGATGGGTCTGCCAAGATCGATCAGCTGATTTATGTCATGCGTGACGGTCACAAGGGCATCGTGCTGGGCAAACGCGGTGAAACCATCAAGGCCGTGAGCCAGGCAGCCCGCGCTGAGCTGGAAGAGTTTCTCGACCGTAAGGTACATCTCTTCCTGCAGGTGAAGGTGCGCCCGAACTGGCTGGAAGAGTCCGAACGTTATTCCGAGATGGGTCTCGATTTCAAGGACGGGAACTGATCCCATATGGCACGGCTGACGGCCAGTTTCTGGGTGCAGGCTTATCTCACCCGTTTGCGGTTGGCCGATATCCCCGCCTTTGTCACCGCGCATGGGGATGACACGGCGGGCGCCGTCTTGATCAAGCTGAACACGCTGGACCGCCGCGCGCAGGCCCTGCATCGCTCTTACGATCTGATGAGCGGGGCGCGAAGCTGGGTCACGCTGGCCGAAGGTGACGAGGCTGAGGTTGACGCCGCCATCGCCAAACAGCGCAGTTTTGATCCTGATCTCTGGGTGATCGAGGTCGAAGATCGCCATGGCCGTCACCTGCTGGATGAACCGGGGCTGGACTGATCATGGAATGGCGCGACGAGGGCATATTGCTGACGATGCGCCGTCATGGAGAAAGCGCGGCCATTGTCGATGCATTCACTGCCGAACATGGACGTCATGCCGGGATCGTACGCGGCGGCGCAGGGCGCAGGATGGCCCCAGTGTTGCAGCCCGGTGCGCAGCTGGATCTGACCTGGCGTGCCCGGCTTGAAGACCACCTTGGCAGCTATCAGGCTGAATTGATCCGCAGCCGTGCCGCGACTGCCATGTCCAGCCGGTTGGCGCTTGCTGGATTGAACGCGGTGACTGCATTGCTCGCCTTCTGCCTGCCGGAACGTGAAGCCCATCCAGAACTCTACGCGCGCAGCACGCAGATCCTGGATCTGCTGGGCCGCGACGATATCTGGCCATTGGCCTATCTGCGTTGGGAGGTCGCCCTTCTGGAAGACATGGGGTTTGGCCTGGATTTCGAGCACTGCGCCGTCACCGGCAGCCGTCTCGATCTGGTCTATGTCTCCCCCAAAAGCGGGCGCGCTGTTTCACGCGCAGGGGCCGGCGAATGGGCTGATCGGATGTTGCCCTTACCGCCAGTGTTGATGGGGCGTGGTGGGGCGGAGAATAGTGAGATCGTGACCGCCCTCACGACGACCGGTTTCTTCCTGCAAAACCGACTGGCGCCATCGCTTGGCAACCATCCGCTGCCGGAGGCCCGCGGGCGGCTCATTGATGTACTCAGTCGGCAGCCGTGAAAATCATCTCGCGTCCAGCTGCGTTCGACAGGATCATCACCGCGCCTTTGATCTCTACGATCTCCATCGCCTGCAAGGCAGCGAGGACATCGGTTTCTTCCTGCAAGGCAGCGCACACCATCCGGGTCGTGGCGAGGTTTTCGACCTCAAACCAGGGATAGGGTGCGATGAGTTGTCCGGTCACCCGGTTGCAGGGCAACTCACCGGTCAGCGCGCCGGGACGGGGGAAGCTCAGCGTTGTGACTGCTGAGACCGCGTCGCCGTCAACCTCCCGTAGCTGCCATGTGGCACTTTTGCCGCCATATGCCCGCAGGGTTTCATCACCAAGGCAGGCGCTGAGGATGCCGACGCAAAGCATTGCAAGTGTCAGAAAATACGTCTGTTTCATGATGGCACGCTAACTTCTGACGGCGACACGTCAAGGTGAAGACAACGAAAAACCCGGCACAAGGGTGCCGGGTTGGTTGCAGATTGAAATCTGCCCGATGATCGGGCCGTGATCAGGCCAGCAGGCGGCGTGCGATCACCTGTGCCTGAATTTCTGCAGCACCCTCAAAGATATTGAGGATACGGGCATCACACAGAACCCGGCTGATTTTGTATTCCAGCGCAAACCCATTGCCACCATGGATTTGCAAACCGTTGTCAGCCGCCGCCCAGGCGACGCGCGCACCCAGCAGTTTGGCCATACCAGCTTCGAGGTCGCAGCGGTGCCCGTTGTCCTTTTCCCAAGCAGAGAAATAAGTCAGCTGGCGCGCGATCATGATCTCCACCGCCATCATCGCCAGCTTAGAGGCCACACGCGGGAAGGCGATCAGCGGTTTGCCGAACTGCTTGCGATCCTGCGCATATTGCATCGCAATATCGAGGGCGGATTGGGCAACACCGATGGCACGGGCGGCGGTCTGGATGCGCGCGGACTCGAAGGTCTCCATTAATTGCTTGAAGCCCTTGCCCTCATCTCCACCGAGGAGGTTTTCACGCTTCACGTGAAACCCGTCAAAGCCCAACTCGTATTCCTTCATGCCGCGATAGCCCAGAACCTCAATTTCGCCACCGGTCATACCTTCGGTCGGGAACGGGTTTTCATCCGTGCCCGGTGTTTTTTCGGCTAGGAACATCGACAGGCCACGGTGATCGGTCGTGTTGGGGTCCGTCCGCGCCAGAAGCGTCATAACATGGGTGCGGGCGGCATGGGTGATCCAGGTCTTGTTACCGGTGATCCTGTAGTCACCATTGTCGTCCTGTACGGCGCGGGTGCGCAGGGCGCCGAGATCGGAACCTGTGTTTGGTTCTGTGAACACAGCGGTTGGCAGGATTTCTGCGCTGGCAATCCTGGGCAGCCAACTGGCTTTCTGTTCCTCGGTGCCACCGGCTATGATCAGCTCAGCCGCGATTTCCGACCGGGTGCCAAGGCTGCCAACACCGATATAGCCGCGCGACAGCTCCTCGGAGACCACGCACATCGAGGCCTTGGAGAGGCCAAACCCGCCGTATTCTTCGGGAATGGTCAGGCCAAAAACACCCATTTCGGCCAGATCTTCGATGATCTCCATCGGGATCAACTCATCCTTCAGGTGCCAGTCGTGGGCGTTTGGCTCGACCTTTTCGAGCGCGTAGCGGCGGAACTGGTCCCGGATCATCTCCAGTTCTTCGTCAAGACCGGACGCGCCAAACATCACGGAACCGGCTTGTTCCTGCATCAGCTCGACGAGCCGCAGGCGTGCGGCCTGAGTATTTCCGCTATCGCAGAGCGTCATCACAGCAGGCGCCATCAGCATCCGCTGGCTGTCCTGCGACAGGCCAAGATCCTGCAGACGCAGGATTTCACCCTGATTCATCTGAATGCCGCCGTAGATCTGCCAGAGGTATTCGCCAAAACCGATCTGAAGCATCAACTGCTCCATCTCGCCAAACTTGCCATCTGCCTGTAGCTGCGCGGCCCAACGATGCATCTGACGCAGGCTGTAAGCGTAGGTCGCAAGCCAAGCGAGCCCATGGGCAGCTGTCTGATGCGCCTCAACCAACGCCCCGGAGACGCGCCCGTCCTCGCTGACCTGTTCGCGTACGGTCGCGCGCGCTGCCTCCAGCAGCTGGTCCACCGGCTCCAGCGCAGCAGCGGTCAGTGTCAGCACGTCAGAGATAAGCGTCGGTTGCATTTGCGGGTCCTGTCCATCGTGGGCCATGAATCACATCCTTTTCAGCTGCGTATGTGGTAAATCATTTTGCAGTTGCAGCGCAACAAAAATACCCTGTGACATTATGTTTAGATCAAAAATTACGTAACGATTTAGCGCACGCAGCGACGGAAACCTGTGCTAAGGGTCTGATCATGTCAGATAATTCATTTGTTATACTTTTCCTCCCGGCAGAGCTTGCCTCTTTAAACCTGCTAGCGGCCTTTGCGATTGCAGCGCTTGCCGGCGCCGTGAAGGGAATGGTCGGCTTCGCCATGCCGATGATCCTCGTGTCCGGCCTCAGCCTGTTCTTGCCGCCGGATATTGCCTTGGCCGGGCTGATCCTCCCCACTTTGGTGACCAATGGCATGCAGGCCCTGCGACAGGGCGCGCAGGCGGCCTGGCAGTCAATGAAGCGGTTCAGGATCTTTCTGCTGGTTGGTCTCGTTTTTCTCTTGGCAAGCGCGCAGCTTGTCCGGGTTTTGCCACAGGATGTTATGCTGATCCTGATTGGTGCCCCGATCACCCTATTTGCCCTGCTGCAACTGTTTGGGATCGCCATCCCGATCTCCCGCGCCACGCCGCGCGTTGAGGCGACAGTTGCGGCCTTCGCCGGGTTCATCGGTGGCTTCTCCGGGATTTGGGGGCCGCCGACAGTGGCCTATCTGACCGCCCTCGGCACTGAAAAACGTGAACAGATGCGGGTACAAGGCGTGATTTACGGGCTGGGCGCTGTGGCGCTGCTGATCGCGCATATCGGGTCAGGTGTGATGCGTGCAGATACAGCGCCGTTTTCGCTCCTGCTGATCCCGCCGGCTATTTTGGGCATGTGGATCGGTGGACGCTTGCAGGACCGGATCAATCAGGTCACCTTTCGACGTGCAACGCTGTTTGTACTGCTGGTCGCCGGGGCGAATTTGCTGCGGCGCGGACTGATGTATTAGGGTCTAACAAGCGTGTTAGGGTCGGTATAGGGCAAAACGCGCAGAAAGGGCCGCAGATGCCAAAGCGATTGACTGCGGAACAGCTGGCCACTGCATCCATTGCGGTTGCACTTCTGGTGCTCGCAGCAAAGGCGCTGGCCTGGTGGTTGACCGGCTCAATTGCGCTGTTTTCCGATGCGATGGAGTCTCTGGTCAATATTGGTGGTGCAATCATTGCCTGGTTTGCGGTCCGCTACGCCAATCGCCCGGCTGATGCAGGCCATCCCTTTGGGCACCACAAGGCGGAGTATTTCTCGGCTGTTGTGGAAGGGATCATGATCATCGTGGCGGCGCTGTTGATCCTTCAGGAGGCGGTCAGCGCCTTGGTCGCGCCGACGCCTTTGGTTTGGAATACCGCCGGATTGTGGGTGAATGCAGCCGCGATGGTGATCAATCTCCTTTGGGCGCGGGTGCTGATCGCGCGGGGGGCGGCCCTTAAATCTCCGGCATTGGCCGCGGGCGGCCGCCATCTAATGAGTGATGTCTGGACCTCCGCAGGAGTTCTGATCGGGTTGGTTCTTGCGATGGGGACGGGCTGGCCTTTGCTGGATCCAATCCTGGCCCTGTTGGTCGCGGTCAATATTCTGCGCGAGGGCTATCTGGTTGTGGCCTCATCAGTTGGGGGGTTGATGGATCAGGCCGCGCCCCAGAATGAACGGGACGAGATTGCCGCGATTATTCACAGAACCGCGCAAGGCGCGTTGCAGGTGCATGGGCTAAAAACCCGTAGAGCCGGGCAGGCGGTGTTCGTCGAATTTCACATGGTCGTCGCAGGGGACATGACCGTGCGGGCATCTCATGCGATCTGTGATCGGATCGAAGAAGCGATCCGTGCCTCGCTGTCAACGGCGCAGGTCACGATCCACGTGGAACCAGAGCACAAACTGGAAGACAGCGGGATTCAGCTGGGGCAGTGAGGTATGGCCTCTCCAGAGACAAAAAAGCCCCGATCCGAGGATCAGGGCTTTTTGTGTTTCGAATCTGTGCAGCTCAGCTGATCGCAGCGGCTTTCACGTCATCGTCGATGTAGGGCAGGTACTGTTCGAAATTGTTAGAGAACATCTGAACCAGCTTCGCAGCCTGCGTGTCATAGGCGGCCTGATCGTCCCAGGTGCGGCGCGGATCCAGCAGAACTTCGGCCACACCGGGCACTGTGACGGGCACATCAAAGCCAAAGTTGCCGTCCTTGCGGAACTCTGCCTCGGCGAGGGAGCCGTCCAGCGCGGCGGTCAGCAGGGCACGGGTGGCACGGATCGGCATGCGGGAGCCGATGCCATAGGCGCCGCCGGTCCAGCCGGTGTTGACCAGCCAGCAGGTCGCACCGTGCTCGGCAATCTTTTCACGCAGGAGGTTGCCGTACACTTCCGGGCGGCGCGGCATGAAGGGCGCACCAAAACAGGTGGAGAAGGTCGGTTCCGGCTCGGTCACGCCGCGCTCGGTGCCTGCCACCTTTGAGGTGAAGCCGGACAGGAAGTGGTACATTGCCTGCGCCGGGGTCAGCCGCGCGATGGGAGGCAGCACACCAAAGGCATCACATGTCAGCATGATGATGTTCTTGGGGTGGCCGCCGCGCGCGCTTTCCGAAGCATTGGAGATGTAATGCAGCGGGTAGGCGCAGCGCATGTTCGCAGTCAGGCTGTCGTCGTTGAAATCCAGCTCCTTGGTCTCTGGGTCGAACACCATGTTCTCAATCACGGTGCCGAACTTGGACGTCGTTGCGTAAATTTCCGGCTCTGCCTCGGCATTCAGGTTGATGGTCTTGGCATAGCAGCCACCTTCGAAGTTGAAGGTGCCGTTGTCAGCCCAGCCGTGTTCATCGTCACCGATCAGCACGCGGTCCGGGTCGGCAGACAGGGTGGTCTTACCAGTGCCCGACAGGCCGAAGAACACGGCGGTGTCGACCGGGTTGCCCTTGGCGTGGTTGGCGGAGCAGTGCATCGGCATGATGCCTTTCTCCGGCAGCAGATAGTTCAGCAGCGAGAAGACGGATTTCTTGTTTTCGCCCGCATATTCGGTACCACCGATCAGGATCATCTTGCGGTCAAAGTTCATCGCGATCACAGTCTCGCTGCGGCAGTTGTGGCGCTCCGGATTGGCCTGAAAGCTGGGGCAGTTGATGACCGTGAAATCCGCGATGAAGTCGTTCAGGTCTTCGCGGTCCGGGCGGCGCAGCATGGTTCGAATGAACAGGCCGTGCCAAGCCAGCTCTGTCACCATGCGGACATTGATCGCATGAGCGGGATCCGCACCACCGACGAGGTCCTGAACATAGTATTCCTTGCCCTGCATATGGGCGAGCATGTCTTCATAGAGCGCGTCAAAGCCCTCGGGGCTCATCTCGGCATTGTTTTCCCACCAAATGGTCTTGGCCACGCTGTCGGTTTTAACGACATGTTTGTCCTTGGGAGAGCGGCCGGTGAACTTGCCGGTGGTGACCAGAAAGGCACCGCCATTGCCAAGTGTACCCTCGTCGCGCTTCAGGGCCGCCTCAATCAGGGCTGGCTCCATGAGGTTATAATAGACGTTCCCCAGTCCTTCGATACCTTGATCTTCGAGGCGGAATTGCGGGTTAACCCGTCCAGATATCATGTGTTCTTTCTCCTGTGTCGACCATCAAAGGCCGCAAACATAAAAGCCGCGCCCTGGGGCAGAAATCGGCACAACCGGCCGATGTGGCTGGTCTTAACATGAGGGTTTGCACGCTGAACAGAACGGTTTGACGCAGTTAGCGCCATCAAGGCGATGTTTAGCGCAACCATTTTTTTTAAAGACAATTTGCAGGGGTGGCTGCCGGAATCTTCAGCGCCTGCTAAGGTATTTTTGTCTCAATTGAGGCGAAACTGTGTCCAGATTCTTCAATTGGCATTGATTCGCCGAGGCAGAACGGCGATGAACGTCTAAAAAACGCAAAAAAGAGCAGATTAGGGGCCAATCAGATGTCTAAGATTGCTTTAGTCGATGATGATCGGAATATCCTGACTTCGGTCTCGATGACCCTGGAGGCCGAAGGCTTCGAGGTGGAAACCTATAATGACGGGCAGGCTGCGTTGGATGCGTTCAACAAAAAACTGCCGGATATGGCCGTTCTCGATATAAAGATGCCACGCATGGACGGCATGGACCTGTTGCAGCGGCTGCGGCAGAAAACCCAGATGCCGGTGATCTTTCTCACCTCCAAGGATGATGAGATTGACGAGGTGCTGGGCCTGCGCATGGGCGCTGATGACTACGTCAAAAAACCGTTCTCGCAGCGTCTGTTGGTCGAGAGGATCCGTGCCCTGCTGCGCCGTCAGGAAGCAATCAGCGGTGATGCGGTCGCGACGACCACTGAAAACAAGGTGATGGAACGCGGCAACCTGCGGATGGATCCGCTGCGCCATTCGGTCAGCTGGAAGGGGCAGGATGTGTCACTGACCGTGACCGAATTCTTGCTGTTGCAAGCGCTGGCGCAACGCCCCGGATTTGTCAAAAGCCGCGATCAACTGATGGATGTCGCCTATGATGATCAGGTCTATGTCGACGACCGCACCATCGACAGCCACATCAAGCGTCTGCGCAAGAAGATGCGCAGCGCGGACTCTGAATTCTCGGCGATTGAGACGCTTTACGGTATCGGGTACCGTTATAATGAAGAGTAACCCCCGTCTGGGGGCAGGCGGAGTAAAACGCCGATGCGCGATTCCGGCATAAGCCGTTCACAGCGGGATAATGATGTTGTTCTGGGCGACGACTGGGTCGCACCGGACCAAAACGTCACGCGTGAACTGCAGGACAAGCGCGCGCGCCGTGGTGTGCTGTCGCTGCGGGGCTCTCCGCTGACGCGCAAGATCATCACGCTGAACCTCATCGCGCTGATCATTCTGGTCTCGGGTATTCTCTATCTCAATTCCTCACGCCAGAGCCTGGTGCTGCAGCGCGCCGGCGCCCTTGCGGCAGAGGCGATGCTGATCTCGGATGTATTTGAGGCGCAGCTGCCAGAGGTCGGGACGGTCAGCCTGGCTGTTGGTGATGGCATTGATCCGGTGACGACTTTGCAGAATATCAGCCTGCGCGCCGGGGCTGAGGTCTTTGTTTTTGATACCGCCGGCACGCTGATCGCGCAGACCAAAGGTGTCGAACAAGGCGGCGCACTGGATTTGCTGACGGATGACAACCCGTCAGCCACGCTGATCAGCGATGGTCTCGCGGCACTCTGGTCGGCGGCAGGCGGTTTGCTCAAATCGGATACGCTGGAGCCTGCAGCTCAGCCGCTGGAAGACCAGCTGCGCGGGATGGTGCAGCAGGCTCTGGCTGGCGGAACCGAAGTGAAGGCCGTTGTCGACACCAGCGGCGGGACGGTATTCTCCGCAGCCACGCCGATCCTCTTTCAGGGCCAGGCCATCGGTGTTGTGACACTGGCGTCGCCGACCGGAGAGATCGACGCTCTGGTGCGTGGTGAACAAGAACGCGTCTTGCAGATGTTTGTTGTGGCCCTGGTAGTCTCTATCGGTTTGAGCTTGGTCCTCGCCTCCACCATCGCGAACCCGCTCGCGGATCTGGCCGAAGCGGCTGAGCTGGGTCGAGATGGGGATTCCCGAAAATCGAAACCGGGGCGTATCCGCATCCCCGATTTGAGTGCGCGTCCCGATGAAATCGGCCGTCTCAGTCGAGCGCTGCGCGGCATGGTGAAGGCCCTCTATAACCGCATTGACAGCAATGAGCAGTTTGCGGCGGACGTCGCGCATGAGATCAAGAACCCGCTGGCGAGCCTGCAATCCGCCGTGGGAACGCTGCGGATGATCAAACGCGAAGACCAGCGTGAGAAGCTGTTGGACGTCATCGAACATGATGTGCGGCGTCTGGACAGGCTGGTCAGCGATATTTCCAATGCCTCACGGCTGGATGCGGAATTGGTCAAAGAAGATGAAGAGAGTTTTGACCTGCTGCATATGCTGGGCAACCTGAACCAATTTCTTGGCGAGGACGCCCGCGGGAAGGGCATTGATTACATCACCGATTTGCCGAAAACCCCGATCACAATCCAGGGGCTGGAGGCGCGACTGGCCCAGGTTTTTGTCAACCTGATTACAAATGCGATTTCGTTTTGCGAGGATGGCGATGCGATCCGGGTCTGGGCGCGCCGCCGCGACAATCGCGTTTTGGTCGTGGTGGAGGACACCGGTCCCGGCATCCCCGATCAGGCCCTGAGCAAAGTCTTCAAGCGTTTCTATTCGCAGCGCCCTGTTGAGCATTTCGGCAATAACTCCGGCCTCGGCCTGGCGATTTCCAAACAGATTGTCGAAGCACACGGTGGTGTGATCTGGGCCGAAAACATTCGCCCAACCGAAGCCGACATCACCTCGGAGCCTTTGGGGGCGCGGTTCGTCGTCGGCCTGCCGGTCTGAGTGATGATCGCAGCCCCAACCTGCCGACTGCACGCCAGCTGCGTCGACGTCGCAGGGCATGGGGTGCTGATAACCGGCCGATCCGGCAGTGGAAAATCGACACTGGCCTTGCAGTTGATGGCCCTTGGTGCAGCGCTTGTGTCCGATGATCAGGTGATCGTGACTGCACATGATCAGGGGTTGGAAGCCACAGCCCCTGATGCCTTGCATGGCATGATCGAGGCACGCGGCATGGGCCTGCTGCGGGCCAGCGCCTGTTCGCGATCCCGACTGACAGCGGTGGTCGATTTGGAGCAGCTTGAAACAGATCGCCTGCCACCCCAGCTGGAAACCATGATCCTGAACCAACCAATCCGCCTGCTGCGCCGCGTCGATAGTCCGCAGTTCGCGCCTGCCCTGATACAGTTGCTCAAATACGGAAGCGTTAATCCTGATGCGTGACCCGGATATTGCCTGCGACCCGACGGCGGTGCCGATCGTCCTGGTGACAGGCCCGTCTGGTGCGGGGCGCACCACGGCGATCAATGTGTTGGAGGACCTTGGGTTTGAGGCGATTGACAACCTGCCGCTTCGGCTGCTGCCTGGACTGGTTGAGGCCAACAGCCTGACCCGCCCGATGGCGCTTGGACTCGACAGTCGCAACCGGGACTTCTCCCCGGCGGCGCTGCTTGATGTCATTGATATGCTGTCCGCGCGCCAGGATCTTGATCTGACCGTGCTCTATCTTGATGCGGACCGTGATGTTCTGCTGCGGCGCTATTCGGAAACCCGCAGACGGCACCCGCTTGCTCCGGCAGAAGATCCTGAGGTGGGTGTCTTGCGCGAGATCGATCTGATGCTGCCGATCCGCGACCGCGCTGACCTGTTGCTGGATACTTCTGAAATGAACATCCATCAACTCAAGGCGGATATCGAACGGCGCTTCGCCCCCGGCGGGCGCTCTCTGGCGGTGTCCTTGCAGAGCTTTTCCTACAAACGCGGCGTGCCGCGCAGCATCGATATGGTGTTCGACTGTCGATTTTTGCGCAACCCTTATTGGGAGCAGAGCCTGCGCACCCTGGATGGGCGCGATGCGGCGGTACAGTCCTACGTGCGTGAGGACAGCCGCTATCAGCCGTTTTTTGACCGGGTGCTGGATCTGATCCGCTTGCTGTTGCCTGCTTACCGAGAAGAAGGTAAGTCGCATCTCTCTATAGCATTTGGATGCACCGGAGGGCAGCACCGCTCGGTTACATTGGCAGAAACCCTGGCCAAGGATCTTGCGGAAGACGGGCAGCAGGTGTCAATTAGACACCGCGAGCTGCATGGCCAGCGACAGAAGTGAGGGACCGGCTTGATCGGAATCGTGATCGTTGCACATGGGGGGTTGGCCAGAGAGTATCTGGCCGCCGTGGAGCATGTCGTGGGTCCTCAGGTCTGCCTTGAGGCCATCAGTATCGGTCCGGAAGATAACCGGGACGAGAAACAGCGCGAGATCTGCGGGGCCGCTGATGCGGTCGACAGTGGCGGTGGCGTGGTGGTGGTCACGGATCTGTTTGGCGGATCTCCGTCCAATCTTAGCCTGTTGGCCTGTACCCCGGCAAACCGACGCATTCTCTACGGGGCCAATCTCCCGATGCTGATCAAACTGGCAAAATCCCGCCATTTGCCGGTGGCCGATGCGGTCCGGCATGCCATGGAGGCGGGACGCAAGTACATTAACGCCCAAAACATCAACCCCGAAGGGGAGCAAGCGCATTAAATGGTTCAGAAAACGCTGAAAATCGTCAACGAAAAAGGACTGCACGCGCGCGCATCGGCCAAGCTGGTTGAAGTGGTCGAGGGCTTTGATGCTACGGCCGAGGTGTCGCGGGATGGGCTGTCAGCCTCGGGAGACAGCATCATGGGGCTTTTGATGTTGGCAGCCTCAAAAGGAACGACTATTGACATCGAGACTTCGGGCCCGGATGCAGAGGCGCTGGCCTCCGCGCTGGATACGCTTGTCGCCGACAAGTTCGGCGAAGGCTACTGAGGCTCATTCACGACTACGGAACAGGACAAGGCACTTGGCGGATACAGCGCATGATCGGGACACTGGCGTGACGCCAGGGACCGAAGAGACCGGCGAGATCTATGACCGCCGGACGCTCACCTACGCCAATTCCTTTGACGATCGCTGGACGTCGCTTGCGATCCGGGCCATCGAGTGGTGCACGGGGAAGCTGACCATCCTGCGTATGGTGCGCCGTTTTGAACGCAGCAATGCTGAATACCGTGGCCAGAAATTCTGGCGCGGCGCCCTGAATGTGATGGGCATTGATCTCGAAACACCATTGGAGCAGATCCAGCGTATCCCCGGTGAGGGACCGGTGGTTGTGGTTGCGAACCACCCCCATGGGATGGTTGATGGCATGATCTTCGCAGACCTCATTGGCCGGGTGAGGCAGGACTACCGTATTCTGACCCGTTCGGTGCTGACCGGGCTGGATGAGGCGGCGACCTCTTTCATGATCCCGGTGCCATTCCCCCATGACCCCGAAGCGCAAAGCAAGATGGTCGAGATGCGGGCCAAGACCATGGCTCATCTGAAGGAGGGTGGGGTGGTCGCGCTGTTTCCCTCTGGCGTGGTGATGTCCTCTGAGACATGGTTCGGCCCCGCGATTGAGCAGGAGTGGAACGTCTTCACAGCGCAGCTCATCCGTCGGTCTGGCGCGCGTGTGGTGCCAATTTTCTTCCCGGGCAGCAATTCCCGCTGGTACCAGATTGCCAACCGGGTTTCGCCGATCCTGCGACAGGGGTTGCTGCTGCATGAAATCGTGCGGTCCTGCAACAAACCGCAAAGCCCGGTGGTCGGCGAACCGCTGACCGAGGCACAGATGGAAAAACTGCAGAGCGATCCGCGCGGCTTTATGGCCTGGCTGCGGGAGCATACGCTCAGCCTCGGCAAAGACAGTTGATCAAACTCTCATTTTTCTTCTGGCTAAAAATATCCCAGGGGTGAATTGGCCATCAGGCCAAGAGGGGGCAGCGCCCCCTCTGCTCTTTCAGGATCAGCGCGTCGGCACCGGGGTTTCGCCGCGATAGTCATAGAAGCCGCGCTGTGTCTTGCGGCCAAGCCAGCCAGCTTCCACATATTTTGTCAGCAGCGGGCAGGGGCGATATTTGGTATCCGCCAGACCGTCATGCAACACGTTCATGATCGCCAGACAGGTGTCCAGGCCGATAAAATCAGCCAGCTCCAACGGGCCCATCGGGTGGTTGGCACCCAGTTTCATGGATTCGTCGATGGATTTCACCGATCCCACGCCCTCATAGAGGGTATAAACCGCTTCGTTGATCATCGGCATCAGAATGCGGTTCACGATGAAGGCCGGGAAGTCTTCGGCGCTGGCAGCGGTCTTGCCCAGCTTTTCCACCACGGCATGACAGGCTGAGAAGGTGGCCTCATCAGTGGCGATGCCACGGATCAGCTCGACCAGCTGCATCACCGGCACCGGGTTCATGAAATGGAACCCCATGAACCGCTCTGGGCGGTCGGTGCGGCTGGCCAGTCGGGTGATGGAAATTGAAGAGGTGTTGGAGGTGAGAATCGTATGGGGCAGCAGATGCGGCAGCAGATCCTCGAAAATGGCCTGCTTAACGGTCTCCCGCTCTGTCGCCGCCTCAATCACCAGATCGGTCTTGCCAATGTCGGCCAGTGTCAGCGTTGTCGAAATACGCCCCAGCGCCGCCTCAACTTCGGTCTGATCGATCTTGCCTTTGCTGGCTTGACGGGCCAGGTTTTTCTGGATCGCGCTTACGGCCGCGTCCAGTGCCTGCTGGCTTATGTCATTAAGAACAACGTCATAGCCCGCCAAGGCCATCACGTGAGCGATGCCGTTGCCCATCTGGCCTGCACCAATCACGCCTATTTTCTGGATGTCCATCGCTCATGCCTCTTGAGAGTTTTCCGGCGGATCATACTGGCGGGTCTGTGGACGGCACAAGGCCGATTGGGCGGCTTTTTAGGCAAAGTTGAGCATTAGCATTTCATCAACGGATCTCGGGTTAGGTGAGTCTCGGGTGAAATTTGGTGGGTATTATGAGCTATGAACTCAAGAGCGCGACAGCGCTTGCGGGCGAGCCTTGCAGCTATGCGGGTTCGAAATTATTGGTCCGCGGGCCGGCGCGTAATCTGACTGAACCATATTTGGCATTTATTGGCGGGACAGAGGTCTTCGGACGCTTTGTCGAACGACCGTTTGTGTCTGAAACTGAGGCGTTGCTTGATCGTGTTTGCGTAAATCTGGGCAGTGTGAACGCCGGGGTCGACAGCTTCCTGAGCGACCCGGATATTCTGGAAATCGCGGGCCAGGCCGAAACAACGCTGCTGCAGGTGCTTGGGGCACAGAATATCTCCAATGGGTATTATAAGGTACATCCACGGCGCAATGACAGGTTCCTTTGTGCACATGAGCCGTTGCTGGAGCTCTACCCGGAAGTGGATTTTACCGAATATCACTTCAACAAGCACCTGCTGAGCGCGCTCAGATCTTGCTGCACAACCCGTTACGAAACGGTTCGCGATCATCTGCAGGATACATGGGTTGAACGTATGGGGGAGTTGATCTCTGCCCTGAATGGTGCGGTGACGCTGCTTTGGGTGCACTACGACGTCGACCAGCAGGCTTTGTTCGGTCACGAACCTGCCCTCGTGGACCGGCCCATGGTGGATGCGCTGCGCGCCCGCGTCCTCGGGGTGTTGGAAATCCCCGTGCATACCGCGCGGGATGCGGCTGATATTGACGGCATGTTTTACGGCCAGCTTGATCTGCCTTCGGCGCAGCGCATGCTGGGACCAAAGGAGCATCTGCGGATAGCGCAACAGGTGGCGCAGTATCTGCGACCCCGTTTGAACACCTAAGGCCTACACAACTGGACTATCGAGGCCCTAAGGGGGCCACGAAAAAAGCCCGCAACACCGGTTGCGGGCTTCTTCATGCGATAACTGCGAATCTTACAGCTTTTCGATCAGCTCGGGCACAGCCTGGAACAGGTCCGCGACCAGACCATAGTCGGCCACCTGAAAGATCGGAGCCTCTTCGTCTTTGTTGATCGCGACGATGATCTTGGAGTCTTTCATGCCTGCCAGGTGCTGGATTGCACCGGAGATGCCAACCGCAACATACAGCTCAGGTGCGACGACCTTACCGGTCTGACCCACCTGCCAGTCGTTCGGTGCATAGCCCGAGTCGACTGCAGCACGGGACGCGCCAACTGCGGCCCCCAGCTTGTCTGCGAGGCTTTCGATCAGTTTGAAGTCTTCCTCGGAGCCAACACCGCGACCACCGGACACAACCACACCGGCCGAGGTCAGCTCGGGGCGATCGCTGGCGGCGACTTTGTCCTCAACCCATTCGGACAGGCCGGGGTTTTCAGCTGCGGAGATGGTGTCAACAGAGGCAGAGCCGCCGTCGCCAGCCGCGTCAAAGGTGGAGGTCCGGAAGGAAATCACCTTTTTCGCATCGCGCGACTTCACGGTCTGTACCGCGTTGCCTGCGTAGATCGGGCGCTCAAACGTGTCGCCGTCGACAACGCCGGACACATCCGAAATCACCATCACATCCAAGAGCGCCGCCACGCGAGGCAGGACGTTCTTGGCGTCTGTGGTTGCGGGCGCAACGATGTGCTCGTAGTCGGATGCCAGCGACGCGATCAGCGCTGCAGTCGGCTCCGCCAGGCGGTGGCCCAGCGACGCATCTTCGGCGACCAGAACCTTGGCGACGCCTGCGATCTTCGCGGCTTCTTCGCCAGCGGCTGCTGCGGATGCACCAGCGGCCAGCACCGTCACATCGCCCAGTTTGCCCGCAGCGGTAACCGCTTTTGCAGTTGCATCCAGCGCCAGGGCACCATCGGTCACTTCGGCAAGGAGAAGAACAGCCATTACACAGCCCCCGCTTCTTTGAGTTTCCCAACCAGCTCATCGACCGAGCCCACAATGATGCCAGCGGCACGAGCTGCGGGTTCGGTGGTCGAAATGATTTCCAGACGCGGCGAGACGTCGACGCCGTAGTCGGCGGCGGTTTTCTCGTCGAGCGGCTTTTTCTTCGCTTTCATGATGTTCGGAAGCGAGGCGTAGCGCGGCTCGTTCAGGCGCAGGTCCACGGTGACGATGGCGGGCATCTTCACTTTGATGGTCTGCAGGCCGCCGTCCACTTCGCGGGTCACAACAGCGTTATCGCCGTCGACATCCAGCTCAGAGGCAAAGGTGCCTTGCGACCAACCCAAGAGCGCAGACAGCATCTGACCGGTTGCGTTCATGTCGTTGTCGATCGCTTGCTTGCCGGCCAGAACCAGACCGGGCTGCTCTTCCTCGACCACTTTGGCGAGGATCTTGGCAACGGCCAGCGGCTCGATGTCGGTGTGGACATCATCAGCGGCGTTGACCAGGATCGCGCGGTCGGCGCCCATGGCCAATGCGGTCCGCAGGGTTTCCTGCGCCTGCTTCACACCGATGGAGACAACGACGATCTCATCAGCTTTGCCGGCTTCCTTGAGGCGGATGGCCTCTTCGACGGCGATTTCGTCGAACGGGTTCATCGACATTTTGACGTTGGCGAGATCGACACCGCTGCCGTCCGCTTTGACGCGGACCTTCACGTTGTAGTCAATCACGCGCTTGACAGGCACGAGTACCTTCATTTTGCGTTCTCTCCTTAACAAACGGCAAGCCGCCGAGGCGACTCTCCTCCATGCTCTCGCGATGTTGATAGCGGCTTAGATTGCGCCGCAACAGGGCAAAATCGTCACGTTACCGCCCTCCGACGTCGCGTCTGACGGTTTGCATCAGCAGTTTTGCAGGAATGTTGCGACGCAAGATGCTGCACTGCCGCAAGGGAAGCAGATCACACCGTAGAATCATGGCGCGGCGGCAGAGCGATCCGGGCGCGGGTGTGTCTATCAGTCAACGTCGGGCAGATGATGCGCCGTACGGGCCGATCAGACCTGCACGGCGCGATTGACGCGCCCCGGGGGGCTAGCGATTGGCGCCTGGCACCCACAGAACATCGCGGGCCCCATTGTCGTTGGCCGCGCGCGATGCGACGAAGAACCAGTCCGAGAGCCGGTTGAGATACTTCACCGCCGCTGGATTGATGTCCTCCTGCGTCGCCAGGTCGGTCGCTAAACGTTCGGCACGCCGCGCCACAGTGCGGCAGACGTGCAAATGCGCGGAGAGTGCAGCCCCGCCCGGCAGCACGAAGCTGCGCAGCGGCGAGAGTTCCGCGTTCATCGCATCGATTTCCGCTTCCAACCGCGCGACCTGCGCATCGGCAACCCGCAAGGGCGGGTAGTCAGCATCTGCATCCTTGTCCATTTCCGGCCGACACAGATCTGCGCCAAGATCAAAAAGGTCATTCTGAATGCGGGCCAGCGCGGCATCCATCTCATCCTTGGCCTCAAGCCGGGCCACCCCGACAAAGGCGTTCAGCTCATCCGAGGTGCCATAGGCGTTCACCCGCGCGGAATGTTTGGCAACACGGTCGCCATTGCCAAGTGCAGTGTCCCCTTTGTCGCCGGTGCGGGTGTAGATTTTGTTCAATACGACCATGGCTTACTGACCTCCCTGAGCGCGAAGATAGACGTAGCCAAGGATGAACACCACGGCGAGAAACTGAAACAGGATGCGCAGACGCATCATCTTATTGGCGTTTCTGGCATTGAAGGCACCACCGGCGCCGAACCCACCAATGCCGATCACCAGCACGATAACAGTTGCTGCGATGGCAGCAATTGCCAGGATGTAGAGCGGATCGCCCATCTTCTCATATTCCTTGTTTCTTGTCGCGCCAGCCGCTGCCCCCATGGCAGGTCTGGCCGCGCATCAGCTATCTAAGCCGCGCGAGGATGCGGTCAATCGCGCGTGTTGTCAGGATGCGTTTTAGCACACCGCCAATATGGGTCGGTACGGTGACATAGTAACGCGGATGCGGGCGTCTGCTCTCGCAGGCATGGACCAGTTTGGCTGTAACAGCGGAGGCGGGGAGCTCAAACCTGTCTGGCCCGGTGCTTTCATAGAGACGTTTCAGCAGACTCGCCTCATAGCGGTCACGCAGGGCGGAGTTTTCCCAGTCGACGTATTTCTCGAAATGCGGAATGGCTTTTTCGCGGATCTTCGATGTAACGGGGCCGGGTTCGATCAGGATGACATCGATTCCGCTGTCCCGCAGTTCCACCCGCATGGTGTCGGTCAGCCCCTCAATTGCGTGTTTGGTGGCGACATAGGCCCCGCGCCAAGGGAAGCTCACAAATCCGAGGATCGAGGAATTCTGCACGATGCGCCCATGCCCCTGTGCGCGCATCACCGGGATGACGTTGCGGGTCAGTTCGTGCCAGCCGAAGACATTGCTTTCGAAGATGCTGCGCAGCCCGTCGGTGGAGACATCCTCGACGGCACCGGGCAGACCATGGGCGCCGTTGTTGAACAGAACATCCAATTTGCCGCCGGTGTGCTCCAGCACCTCGCCCAGGCCACTGCGGAGGGTATCTGCATCTGTGTAGTCCATCAGTGGGCTGATGAACCCTTGGGCACGCAACCTGTCGCAATCGACGCGCTGACGGCAGGAAGCAAAAACAGTCCAGCCCCGTTCGCGCATCCCATGCGCTGCATCCAGGCCGATCCCGGAGGAGCAGCCTGTCATCAGGATCGTTTTTTGCATAAAGCCCCTCGCGCGGTCACCTGTACCGACGCTTTATGGGCGTTTCTGGCTCACCAGGGAAGCGGCAATCCAGCCAACTTTGCCGTCTTTTACGGTGCGCAGGTGCAACCAGCCGGTGCCGATATCTTCAAATACCGCAACTTCTTCACCGTTGCTCAGCCGGTCAACGATTGGATAGACCGTGCCCGGACCGGAGCGCATATTGACGCGCGTCGCCGTGATGGAGCGAATGTCAGCCTTCGGCTCCACGATGTCCTGCGGGTCGGTCTCAAGCGCGGCCTGGACCAGTGGTTGTGCCGATAGCCCGTCTGTGAGCGAGGCCAGCTGCACCGCACCAGATGTTGCAGGGGACGTTTGGAAGCTCGCCTGAGACGCCGAGGTGGCCGAAAATGCTGTATCACTGTTGCTAAGGCCTGCGCCGACAGCGGCGATCTGCTCCATCGCGACCCGAGAGCGCAGCGCAGGGTCGGCGGCTGGTCGGGCCGGTTTGGTGTTTGCGGCTTGTGTCGTATCATTTTGCGGGACGCGCAGGGCCACCTTGCTGACCAGCGACTCAGCGGTCACCTGAGTGCTGCGCACGGATGTAGTCGATGGGCTGCTGTCGCCGCCAAAGGCTGCTTTGGCGATATCAATTGCGGCCGACGGACCCTTCGGTGGTTCAAAATCGGCGCCGCCACTGGCCTCGTAGAAGCCCCAGCCCAAGAATAGAAACGATGCGATAACAAAGCGTGACATATACAAATCCCCCCCAGGATCAGCCTGAAAATCTGTGCAAATTCACGAGTGACGAGCGTCCGCCCGCATGCAGATAATACGCAGCTGCAGCACAGTTTGTTCCGGCGTCTTTCAATCCTACAGCAGTTTCGCGAGTCGCAATAGGGGAGAGGTGGCCGCTTTCTCCCCCGAGTGAGCGACGGTGCACACGAAGAGATGTCGGCGTTCGGCCCCCCCTCGCATGTGGTTGTGGTCGAGCCGATATATGGGGGGAACTCCGCATTTTCTCACGGCCCCGCTTTACCAAGACTTGAGGGGGCAGTATCACCAATACATGACCGACCTGGAAGATGATCAAGACACCCCCGATTCCCCCGCATCCGGAGAAGTATTGGAACCGTTGCGCCGCGCGATTGGCGAGCGTTACCTGACCTATGCTCTCAGCACCATCATGCACAGGGCCTTGCCCGATGCGCGTGATGGTCTGAAACCGGTGCATCGCCGTATTCTCTACGCCATGAGCCGTCTGCGGCTCACCTCCACTGGCGGCTTTCTGAAATCGGCGAAGATTTCCGGTGACACCATGGGGGATTTCCACCCTCACGGTGATGCCGCGATTTATGATGCTATGGCGCGTCTGGCGCAGGACTTCAACGTCCGCTACCCGCTGGTCGACGGTCAGGGCAACTTTGGCAATATCGACGGCGATAACCCTGCGGCCTCGCGCTACACCGAAGCGCGGATGACCTTCGTTGCTGAGGCGATGCTGGAGGGTCTGAGTGAAAACGCCGTTGATTTCCGTGACAACTACGACGGACGTCTGACCGAACCGGCGGTGCTGCCTGCGACATTCCCGAATATCCTCGCCAATGGGGCGGCCGGTATCGCGGTGGGCATGGCAACCAATATCCCGCCGCACAACATTAGTGAGCTGATCGATGCCTGCCTGCATCTGATCAAGACCCCTGATGCGCGCGATGACACCCTTCTGAACTATGTGCCCGGCCCGGACTTCCCCACGGGCGGCATTATTGTTGAGCCCAAGGAGAACATCGCCAAGGCGTATACCACAGGGCGTGGGTCATTCCGTCTGCGCTGTACCCATGAGGTCGAGGATCTGGGCCGCGGCCAATGGCAGATCGTGATCACCGAAATCCCCTATCAGGTGCAGAAATCGAAGCTGATCGAAAAGATCGCGGAACTGATCCAGACCAAAAAGATCCCTATTCTGGGTGATGTGCGCGACGAGTCGGCGGAGGATATCCGCATCATTCTTGAGCCGAAGTCCAAGAATGTGGACCCCGAAGTGCTGATGAACATGATGTTCCGCAACTCGGATCTGGAAATTCGCTTCAGCCTCAACATGAATGTCCTGATCGACGGCGTCACGCCCAAGGTCTGTTCGATGAAGGAGGTGTTGCGCGCCTTCCTTGATCACCGTCGCGACGTCTTGCAGCGCCGCTCGCAGCACCGGATGGACAAGATCGATCACCGTCTTGAGGTGCTCGAAGGCTTCATCATCGCCTTTCTCAATCTTGACCGCGTGATTGATATCATCCGCTATGACGATGATCCCAAAGCGGCGTTGATGCGGGAAAACTGGTCGCAGGATCACCCGCGCGCCTATACCGAAGCTGACTACGTTTCGCCTGCTACCGGTGCCGGAGAGTTGAGCGAGGTGCAGGCCGAGGCGATCCTCAATATGCGCCTGCGCAGCTTGCGCCGCTTGGAAGAGATTGAACTGGTGCGCGAACGTGACGCCCTGCGCGAAGAACGCGCCGGGCTGGTTGAATTGTTGGCGTCGGAAGACCTGCAATGGTCCCGCATCGCGGAACAGCTGAAGGACACCAAAAAGCAGTTCGGCAAAACCTATGAGGGCGGCCCGCGCCGCACCCGCTTTGCCGAGGCGGGAGAGGTCGAAGAGGTCCCGCTGGAAGCCATGATCGACCGCGAGCCGATCACTGTGGTTTGCTCGCAAATGGGCTGGATCCGGGCGATGACCGGCCACATCGATCTGGGGCGTGAGTTGAAGTTCAAGGACGGCGACGGCCCGCGCTTCATCTTCCACGCCGAAACCACAGACCGGTTGCTGGTCTTCGCCTCCAACGGGCGGTTTTATACGATTTCCGCGTCCAACCTGCCCGGCGGGCGTGGCATGGGAGAGCCATTACGGCTGATGGTTGACCTGCCGAACGAGGTCGAAATCGTCGATATCCTGATCCACAACCCGGAAGGCCGCCTGCTGGTCGCTTCGGATGCGGGCAATGGTTTCATCTGCGCCGAAAAAGATATCGTGGCCCAGACCCGCAGCGGCAAACAGGTGCTGAACGTCAAAGACGACGACCGCGCTAAGATCTGTATCCCGGTGACAGGCGACCATGTTGCGGTGGTGTCCGAGAACGGCAAATTCCTTGTCTTCGCGGTTGAGGAAATGCCGGAACTGACCCGTGGCAAAGGCGTGCGTCTGCAGAAATACAACATGGCGCGTGGCAAGCAGGGCTCGTTGGAACTGGATGGCGGGCTGAGCGATGTCACCACCTTCAACTGGGATGATGGCCTCAGTTGGGAAATGGGTGGCGGCAAGACGCGGCACGAAACTGACTTGGGGCAATGGCTGGGCAAACGCGCCGGTATCGGCAAGCGGCCGCCCTATGGTTTCCCGCGCAACTACAAATTCAAATAAGGCACCTCTTGCGGCCACGCACCTGTGGCCTCAGCGCCACCCGTCGGAACCACGGGGCCATCATGGCTTTACCGGTTCCGCACCGGGCGGCTATCTGAAGGCGCATGTTAATTGAAATGAGACTGCTATGATCCGGATCTTCGCTCTCCTGGCCGCCATGGTCGCCGTTGCCGCCTGTACCGCAGCCGCGCCTGACGAACCGCTGGAGGATCTCGGAACCTTCAAGCTGGGCCATAATATCGTCATCGCCTCCAAGGTGCAGATGGTGCCGGGATCGCGCGAGGTGTCCAAGCAAGAGTGGGTCGATATCCTCACCAATGAGGTCGATGCCCGGTTCAACCAGTATGACGGCGACAAGATCTATCACTTTGGCATCAGTGTTGAGGGCTATTTTGTTGCTCCCGGCGGTGTGCCGCTTGTGCTTAGCCCGAAATCTGTTCTGGCGATCAATGTGACGGTCTGGGATGACGCCGCAGGCACCAAACTGAACAAGGTCGTGAAGAAATTCACCGTCTTCGAGACGACAACCGCAGACAGCTTCTTGGTTGGATCGGGCCACGCCCGCACCCGGGAAGAACAGATGCGGGGGCTTGCGCGCAATGCTGTTGGCCAGATCGAAGACTGGCTTGTTGAGCAGCGCAAGGACAAAGGCTGGTTTGAGCCGGAGCAGAGTGATGCTGCAGACCTCAGCGAAGATGCCAGCGCCGCAAGCGCTGGGCCCGCGGCGGCGGCTGGCTAACGGTCCAAGATTGTTGTTTTTATCGCGTTCTAGGCGGCAGAAATTCGCGCGCATAGCGCACGCATTGGAGGCTTCGGCCTAACATCAGGCCAGCTGCGATGAGCCGGGCGCGCGGGCTGTGGGGTCTGGTCTACGATCTTGCGGGGATTTGCGCGCAGACGTGCCGGAACGGGTTGATTTTCACGCGCAAACCAAATAAGCCGCGCGCGCAGAGGAAATTCGGGTCGGGTTCCGACCCCCAATTCAAAAGGGCGCCTACAGAATGGCTAAGGAAAAGTTTGAACGTACAAAACCGCACGTCAACATCGGCACCATCGGCCACGTTGACCACGGCAAGACCACGCTGACCGCAGCGATCACCAAGTATTTTGGTGACTTCAAAGCCTACGACCAGATCGACGGCGCACCTGAAGAGAAAGCGCGCGGGATCACCATCTCCACCGCGCACGTGGAATATGAGACCGAAGGCCGTCACTACGCCCACGTCGACTGCCCGGGCCACGCTGACTATGTGAAGAACATGATCACCGGTGCGGCGCAGATGGACGGCGCGATCCTGGTTGTGAACGCTGCTGACGGCCCGATGCCTCAGACCCGCGAGCACATCCTGCTGGGCCGCCAGGTTGGCATCCCGAAGATGGTCGTGTTCATGAACAAAGTGGACCAGGTTGACGACGAAGAGCTCCTGGAGCTGGTCGAAATGGAAATCCGCGAGCTGCTGTCGTCCTACGACTACCCCGGCGACGATATCCCGATCATCGCAGGGTCCGCTCTGGCGGCGATGGAAGGCAATAAGCCTGAAATCGGCGAAGAGAAAATCAAGGAGCTGATGGCGGCTGTTGACGATTACATCGACACCCCTGAGCGCGCTGTTGACCAGCCGTTCCTGATGCCGATCGAAGACGTGTTCTCGATCTCCGGTCGTGGTACCGTTGTGACCGGTCGTGTTGAGCGCGGCGTGATCAACGTTGGCGACTCGATCGAAATCGTTGGTATCCGTGACACCTCCACCACCACCTGTACCGGTGTGGAAATGTTCCGCAAGCTCTTGGACCGTGGTGAAGCCGGCGACAACATCGGCGCGCTGCTGCGTGGTGTCGACCGTGACGGCGTTGAGCGTGGTCAGGTTCTGTGTAAGCCAGGTTCCGTGAAGCCGCACACCAAGTTCGAAGCTGAGGCCTATATCCTCACCAAAGAAGAAGGTGGTCGTCACACCCCGTTCTTCGCGAACTACCGTCCGCAGTTCTACTTCCGCACCACCGACGTGACCGGCACCGTGACCCTGCCTGAGGGCACCGAGATGGTTATGCCGGGCGACAACCTGAAGTTCGACGTTGAACTGATCGCGCCGATCGCGATGGAGCAGGGCCTGCGCTTCGCGATCCGCGAAGGCGGCCGCACCGTCGGCGCCGGCGTTGTGTCCAAAATCACTGAGTAAGACGGCTTTGCCGTCTGGCGGGCGGCAGTTGGTTTTGCGCAGCAAAATCAATGAGAGCCCGCACCGGTGAATAAACTAAAGAAGGCTGCTCCAAACGGGGCGGCCTTTTTCTGTGCGGCAGTGACGGGGCAGGGCAGAAACCGATTAGTGACCTGAGCGAGATGGCAAAGCGGTCGACTTTTCTCTTATGGCTTTCATGAACACCTGCGTTACGGGGATTTCTGCCAAGGCATGGTTGGTGTCGTCAGAGGACGCCTTTTCCCGAACCTTGCTGGTAGTGCAGGAAAGCAGGGCCACACACCGCGCGGTCTTCGGGGCGGTGGGCGGAGATCAAAGAATACTCTGCGTATCGGTGATCAATCCACCAACCGAAACTGCGGCGAAAACCGTGCTAACTAACCTGCCGGCTTCTTCTTCCCCTTATCGTCGCGCCCGACCGCCGTATCGGCCGCATCGGTGATGGCGTCCAGTGAGGCCTGCAGGCTCAGTCGCAACGTTTCCACTTGCTCATCGGTGGGCTTCTTCGGCATCTCGTCCGTCCACTCCTGACAGAGGAGAACACCACGTGAAAATGGCAGGGGCAGCATTTGCTGATCCCACGTCGGCAGCTTGATCACTTTCCGCTCTGCAAAAGCGACGGTGAACACACGGCATCCGGTCATCCGTGCCCACGTGATCGGCACGCCGGAGGATATACGGGCAGGGCCTCTCGGTCCGTCGGCGGCGATGCCGATGGAACAGCCTTCTTTGATCCGGCGCAGCACTTCGCGGGACAGCGCCACATGGCGCTTGTGGCTGGACATCGGGATGGTCTCAAACCCCAGTCGCACCAAGATCTGTCCGGCCAGCCGCCCGGCGCGCGCGGCGGAGGTCAGGGCGCAGATGCGACCCAGCGAAGTGTCGAAGAGATAGGGCGCCATGATCAGCCGCTGGTGCCAGAGCACGAAGATCACGGGTTCCCCTGAGGCGACGCAGGCATCCATCTCCTCAAATCCGCGACGCTCCCAGCGTGAGGTTCGATAGGCGAATCGCACATAGCCAGCCAATAGGGCTTCGACGGCGCGATTCACCTTCGGGCTGTCGGCGATTTTCTTACGCAGGCTCACTCTGGGCTCTTTCTTCTGGATCCTTTGCCCTGTCATACTGGAGCCTGACAGCCGGGACCAGTCATCCCGGCCTGAGACGCGGAAATCAGGGGGATTTCGTCGATTTCCCTCTTGCCAGCGGCGCATCCCTGGCTTAGGAACTGCCGCACCGTAGGGGTATAGCTCAGTTGGTAGAGCGACGGTCTCCAAAACCGTAGGTCTCGGGTTCGAACCCTGATGCCCCTGCCATTTCCCCAGATTTCTGAATCCGCAGTCAGCCCCGTGCTGGTATCTGTCAGGTGTTGTTGTCGGTGTTTATCACGGGTGGACGGCTGCGGCAGTGACCTGCATCCCCGCCGGGTGCCCCGCCGCCTTGTTCGGGCAGCGAGGGCATGTGCGTTGGTTTGCCTATACTGTGATCAAGCCGCGTGAATGGGTGGCGCGTCCACTTTCCCGTGGGAGAACCTGTCGACGGGCGGTTTGGGCAGGGGATCCTCGGCCGGGACCGCCACGTGCTGGGGCGGTAGGGCGTCGCAATGGCGTGCGAACACAATATCCAACCCACGCTCCAGGTCCTGCATATAGCCTGCCGTATTGAACAGCGGGGCCTTGGATTGCATCAGACGCAGCTTGCTGCGCAGCGCCATCAATTGATCACGATCTCCGGCTAACTCCAGAGCGCGCGCCTCATAGGCCTGGGGCGTTGTTGTCTGCAGTTCCTCCATTCCGGCGGCGGCCAGCAGGCTGGCGGTGGTGCGTGCGGCGAACTGGCGACCGGCCATCGTCAGCACAGGTAGCCCGGAAATCAGCGCATCACGGGCCGCAGGACCGGCATTTATGGTGAAACTGTCGAGGAAGAGATCCGCAACCATGCTGCGGGCCATCCGCTCTTCTCCGGTGCAGGGGGGCGCAAAGATCAGGCGGTCAGGGTCGACACGGCGATCACCTGCGGCCTGGCGAAGCGCCGCCTGCGCCTCTTCGGGGTGATCTGCCAGCCAAAGCACGCTGCCGTCGATTTTTGTCAGCAGACGCATCCAGATGTCGAACTCACGCGGGGTTACCGCATGGCTGGCGGTGAAACTGCAGAACACAAAGGCCTCATCCGGCAGACCGCAGTCGCGACGGCTGAACTGATGCCCAGACAGATCCTGCGGACCTGAAACACTCAGGTAGCTGTGCGGCATGCGGATCAGATGTTCCTCGAAATACCGCTCACTGCCGGGCGGGCAGGTGACCGCATCCCCGAGGATATAATCATAGGCTGGGGTGCCCATGGTGCCGGGGAAGCCTGGCATGGCAACTTGCACCGGCGCGATCCGGGCCGAGAACACGGTCGCATCAGCCTCATGGGTGTAGCTGGTCAGATCAATCGCAATATCCAGCTGGTCTGCCACGGCCTGCGTCTTGATTGTGGTGGGCGATAGTCCGCGAATGTCGCGGTGCAGGACGCCGATCAGATCAGCGCGCGGGGCGCTGGCGGTGTAGACATAAAGGGCGAATCGGCTCTGATCATGGCGGGCGAGCAGACTGTCGAGCAGCCGCAGTGCGTCCAAATCCTGGGCTGAGCTGACAAAATAGCCGACACGAAGCTGCTGGGGCCGGGTTTCTGCCCGTGGGCGTTGCGGTGCCGGATCCGCCTGCAGCCCGGCGCTGGCATGGGCCTGCATCCGGATGCGCAGGAGGTCGGGATTATCTTCGAGACCGATCTGAGCCTGCGGCGCACACGCAGAGCCGCGCAGCCCCAGATGGCGGCGGTGATCCCGATATTCATCCAGCCAGCGCCAGTCGCAGAGATCTGCCATCAGGCGCAGCTTCTGGGCGCGGGCACGATCATCGTTTGGGCGGGCCAGCAGGATCTGTTCCAGATTGCGGATCGCCTCAACCCGGTCGCCAGCCATACCGGTGAGCTGGGCGAGATTATAGCGTGCCTCCAGAAAACCCGGCGCAAATCGTGCGGCCTGTCCATAAAGATCGCGCGCGATACCCAGATTGCCAAGCTGGCGCTGGATATTGGCACGGTTGTAGAGCAGCTGCGCATTGTCCGGCGCCTGATCAATCGCACTGGCAAAGCACTGATCCGCCTCGATAATACGGTCCTGATCCAGCAGAGTATTGCCCAGATTATTCAGCGCGGGCAGGCAGGTCGAATCAAGCGTCAGTGCTTTTTTGTAGAGCGCGACGGCATCCTCCGGCCGGTTCTGGCGACGGTAAACATCGCCCATCGCAGCAAAGGTCGTGGGCGAAGTCGGGTTCAACTCGCAGGCCTTGTTGAGGCAGGTCGCAGCCTCATCCAGCGCGGTCTGTGCCAGGTGGCAACGACCCAGAAGTTCCCAGAGAAACGCAGATTTACGGTGGCTGTTCAGCAGTTCTGCGCATCGGGTTGCGGCCTGCTGATGGTGCCCGTGCTGAAACAGAGCGGTCAGTTGCTCCTGCAGCTCGGGATCCAGTTTGGCATCCGTTGGCTGTTGCCGCGCGTGACCGCGCCCGGAAAGCTTGCCGGAAATTTGCATGGTCAGCGGAGGGGTTGCCTGCGCTTCGCGCTGGGTGGCGGCCCCTGCTGGGGTGGTTTGGCTCAGGCCGGTTGCCTGTGGATCGTTCTGTGCGAGGGTCATGGAATCCTATCTCATAATCGCGCTCGGTGACGGGCAGGGCATGATGTGATGGCATCGGCGCGGCCCGGTGGCGATATTTATGCCTCTCGAAAATTAAGATAGAATTGACTGCACCGGCGCTGGTTGACGCAACGGCTCCAGTCGGCACCGATCCTCACAGGACCTCAGTTGCTAGCAGGCTTATGCCTCGTCAGCCAAACACCGAACCTCGGCTGCCAGGGCGCGATCTGCAGCGGGGCTTGAAATTGCCATAGTCTGCGGTTAAATCGCTGCTTGATTGCTAGCAGAGAGAACCCCGCCTCATGGCCACCACCAACCCCGTCCAGTTCATCCAGCAGGTTCGCGCCGAAGTTTCCAAGGTCGTCTGGCCGACCCGCCGTGAGGTGCTGCTGACCACCGTGATGGTGTTCGTCATGGCGGCGCTTACGGCCGTGTTCTTTGCCATTGTGGACATTCTGATCCGCTTTGGGCTTGAGGGCATCTTGGGCATGTTCGGCTAATCCCGACCTGACGGCCTTCCGTTGCGCGGCGTTGCGACACAGGCAGTCGGGTCTTTGCAATTCACGGCTCTCCTCTTGATCTTGGACTCCCGGGGCGATAGGTGAGCGCGTAACTCTGACGTAGGCGTGTGGCGATTCGTGTCGCGCGCCGCTTTTTGTTAGAGGGCAGCCCTGAGGGCTGTATTTTATTTCAGCAGCGGCACGGCAGTCTTGTCGGCCAAGAGACACAAGGACGATCAGGTTCATGGCGAAACGGTGGTATTCGGTCAGCGTTCTTTCGAACTTCGAAAAGAAAATCGCAGAGCAGATCCGCACGTCGGTCGCAGAACAGGGCCTTGAGGATGAGATCGACGAGGTTCTGGTCCCCACCGAAGAGGTGATCGAGATCCGTCGCGGCAAGAAGGTCACGACCGAGCGGCGTTTCATGCCCGGCTATGTGCTGGTGCACATGGAGATGTCCGATCGTGGCTACCACCTGATTTCCTCGATCAACCGCGTGACTGGCTTCCTCGGACCGCAGGGCCGCCCGATGCCGATGCGCGACGCAGAGGTGCAGGGTATCCTCGGCCGCGTCCAGGAAGGCGAAGAGGCACCGCGCACGCTCATTTCCTTCGAGGTTGGTGAAAAAGTCAAAGTCAACGACGGTCCGTTCGAAGATTTCGACGGCATGGTCGAAGGCGTCGACGACGACAATCAGAAGCTCAAGGTTACCGTGTCCATCTTTGGCCGGGAAACCCCGGTGGAGCTGGACTTCACTCAGGTGACCAAGCAGGGGTGATAACCCCCCCCTTTGATTGTATGCGAACGTGAGACAAGGCGGCCCCATACGGGTCGCCTTTTATCGTTTGGATGAGGCGGCATCAGGGTGGGATGATCCCCAGATCTTTTGTGCGTCCTTAACCGTCAGTTTCCGCTGGATCAGATTCAGTTCACCAAATGCGAGCGCTCTATCACCAGTGCGGGCCAGCGCCTTGTTGAAGGTGCGATGAACAGATCTCGCGCTCCAAGGCAGGACAGCGGATGAGATCCAGCGGCGCAGATCCGGAGGGAGACAGTCGTAATCCTGCATCGGGTTTCCACGGCGCAGCTTACGTTTCAGGCTGGTTCGGCCGCAGTTTCCAGTCATCTTAGAGGCCTCTGGTAGGGGTGGTTTTAAAGGTTGCCGTAGCAAGTGATCACGAAGTGTTATATGATATCATTACATATGAAAAGTCACTTGCCCTTGTATCAAGCAATCTGGCCGGTTGTTTACAGACGTGCATCTCTCCCAACCCCTTGCCAACCTCACCATTCCGCTATAAACGCCGCCTCTATCGCCTCCGGGCGAGATTCTCTCGTGGGAGATCAAGGGATCGCGATCCTGACATCGGACCACGCAACACTCTCCGGACAGGACGCGTCCTGTCCTCGTTGAAAGGAAAACCAAATGGCTAAGAAGCTTGTTGGCACAATGAAGCTGCAAGTGCCCGCCGGTAAGGCAAACCCATCCCCGCCGGTCGGTCCGGCACTGGGTCAGCGCGGCATCAACATCATGGAATTCTGCAAGGCGTTCAACGCCAAGACTGCAGATATGGAGCCCGGTGCGCCGTGCCCGACCGTGATCACCTACTATCAGGACAAGTCCTTCACCATGGACATCAAGACGCCGCCCGCGTCTTACTACCTGAAGAAGGCCGCCAAGGTGAAATCCGGCGCGAACAACCCGTCGCGTGAAACCGTTGGCACGGTCAGCGTCGCTCAGGTGAAAGAAATCGCCGAAGCGAAAATGAAAGATCTGAACGCGAACGACATCGACGCCGCAATGCAGATCATCCTGGGCTCTGCCCGCTCCATGGGCATCGAGGTGAAGTAAGATGGCTAAGCTCGGTAAACGGACCCGCGCTGCGCGCGAAGCTTTCGCTGGCAAGGACAACCTGTCGGTGGAAGAAGCGGTCGCTCTGATCAAGGCGAACGCAAACGCAAAATTCGATGAAACCATCGAAATCGCCCTGAACCTCGGCGTTGACACCCGTCACGCAGACCAGATGGTTCGCGGCGTTATCGGTCTGCCCAACGGCACCGGCAAAGACATGCGTGTTGCTGTTTTCGCCCGTGGCGCGAAAGCTGACGAAGCCAAAGAAGCTGGCGCGGACATCGTCGGTGCAGAAGACCTGATGGAAACCATTCAGGGCGGCACCATCGACTTTGATCGCTGCATTGCAACCCCGGACATGATGCCGATCGTCGGCCGTCTGGGCAAAGTGCTTGGCCCTCGCAACCTGATGCCGAACCCCAAGGTTGGCACCGTGACCATGGACGTGAAAGCAGCCGTGGAAGCAGCCAAAGGCGGCGAAGTTCAGTTCAAGGCTGAAAAAGGCGGCGTTGTCCACGCAGGCGTTGGCAAAGCGTCCTTCGACGAAGCCAAACTGATCGAGAACGTCAAGGCATTCATCTCGGCAGTGGCCAAGGCCAAGCCGGCTGGTGCCAAAGGCGCCTATATGAAGAAAATCGCTCTGTCCTCCACCATGGGTCCGGGCGTCACTGTTGACGTGGAAACCGCCGTTACCGAGTAATCTCGGCAGGCGGGACGATAGTTTGGTGGTGCGCTATGTCGCGCTGCCGTAGATCGTATCCATCAGCGATAGACCGGGGGTCCCTTGCAGGGGTCCCCGGTTTTGCATTTCGGGGCTGTCCTTGCCAGGATTTCGGCTGATCCCGCCCCTGTTGGGTCCTGAGGCAATTTTGCCCTTGGAAAACCCCTAAAATGGGACTAACTACGACCGCGAGATAAAGCGTGCGATTCGTCGTGCGCTTTATTTCATTTCGTCCAAGATGGTGGGTGGCCTGTCGATCGGGTCTTAATTTCCCTCCTGAGACGGGAACGACCAAAGGATCGAGGGAATTCCTACCCTCGGGTGATTTTGGCTCACCCCGTTAAAACGGACTTGAACGCCGGACAGCAATGTTCGGCACATCAATGAGCCGGGATGCGAAAGTGTCCCTAAACTTGGAGAGAACTGTGGATAGAGCCCAGAAAGAGAGAGTGGTCGAGGAACTCGGCCAGATCTTCGAAAGCTCTGGCGTGGTGGTCGTAGCCCACTACACCGGTCTGACAGTTGCAGAGATGCAGGATCTGCGGGCGCGCGCAAGCGACGCCGGGAGCTCCGTGCGTGTTGCCAAGAACAGGCTCGCCAAAATCGCCCTCGAGGGTAAGCCGTGTGAAAGCATGTCTGACCTGCTGACAGGGATGACCGTTCTGACCTATTCCGAGGACCCCGTGGCAGCAGCCAAGGTGGCCGAGGGCTTCGCCAAGGAGAACAAGAAGTTCGAAATCCTTGGCGGTGCAATGGGCGAGAACGCTCTTGACCGTGCCGGCGTTGAAGCCGTGTCGAAAATGCCTTCGCGCGATGAGCTTATTGCTCAGATCGCAGGCATGCTCGGCGCACCTGCTTCCAACATCGCCGGTGCGATTGGCGCACCTGCAAGCAACATCGCAAGCATCCTTTCGACCATCGAAGAGAAGGCGGAAGCTGCGTAAGCGGTTGGCACTGAATGACTGGCGTCGGGCATCAGCCCGCACGTTGGAACACACACACTGTAAACGGAAAGAGCTGATAAAATGGCTGATCTGAAGAAACTGGCAGAAGACATCGTTGGTCTGACCCTGCTTGAAGCACAAGAACTGAAAACCATCCTGAAGGATGAGTATGGCATCGAGCCCGCAGCTGGCGGCGCAGTTGTCATGGCAGCTGGCGGCGACGCCGGTGGCGCAGCGGAAGAAGAAAAGACCGAATTTGACGTCGTTCTGAAAAACGCTGGTTCGTCCAAAATCAACGTGATCAAAGAAGTTCGCGGCATCACCGGTCTTGGCCTGAAAGAAGCCAAAGAGCTGGTCGAAGCTGGCGGCAAGATCAAAGAAGGCGTGGACAAAGCCGAAGCAGAAGACATCAAAGGCAAGCTGGAAGCGGCTGGCGCCGAAGTCGAGCTGGCCTAAGCTACGCGATACGGGACAACACTGGGGGTCGGTTTCGGCACCCTCTGAACATCCCGGAAATTTGGCTGGGCCCGGTGAAAACCGGGTCCAGCCGAACCTGTCTTAGAAAGGGCCCAAATTTACGGGCGTTTTTTCAGGCGAGGTTCAAAGGATCGGGAGGCCACCATTCGGGAAGGTGGTCATGAATTGATCCGAACACGCTGTCTCGTATGGGTAAGGTGCCGGGGCCCGGCGGCATCCTTGCTCAGTGAGAATTGGAAAGGTGACATCTGACATGGCTCAATCGTTCCTTGGCCAGAAACGTCTTCGCAAATACTACGGTAAAATCCGCGAAGTCCTGGACATGCCGAACCTCATCGAGGTCCAGAAATCTTCTTACGACCTCTTCCTGCGCTCTGGTGATGCAGAACAGCCGCTCGACGGCGAAGGCATCATGGGCGTGTTCCAGTCGGTATTCCCGATCAAGGACTTTAATGAGACGTCGGTTCTGGAATTCGTGAAATATTCCTTCGAGCGTCCGAAGTATGACGTCGAAGAATGCATGCAGCGCGACATGACCTACTCGGCTCCGCTGAAGGTCACATTGCGTCTGATCGTCTTTGATGTGGACGAAGATACCGGCGCCAAGTCGGTGAAGGACATCAAAGAACAGGACGTCTACATGGGCGACATGCCCCTGATGACGCCAAACGGCACCTTTGTGGTCAACGGCACCGAGCGTGTGATCGTATCCCAGATGCACCGTTCGCCGGGCGTGTTCTTTGATCACGACAAGGGCAAGACGCATTCTTCGGGTAAGCTGCTGTTTGCCTGCCGCATCATCCCGTATCGCGGCTCCTGGCTGGACTTCGAATTTGACGCGAAGGACATCGTCTTTGCGCGTATCGACCGTCGCCGCAAACTGCCTGTGACAACCCTGCTGTATGCTCTGGGTCTCGATCAGGAAGGCATCATGGATGCCTATTACAACACCGTGAACTTCAAGCTTGAGAAGAGCCGTGGCTGGGTCACGCCGTTCTTCCCCGAGCGCGTGCGCGGCACCCGTCCGACCTATGATCTGGTTGACGCAGCGACTGGTGAGATCTTTGCCGAAGCAGGCAAGAAGGTCACGCCGCGTGCCGTCAAGAAGATGATCGACGAAGGCAACATCACCGACCTTCTGGTGCCGTTTGAGCATATCGTTGGCAAATTTGTCGCCAAGGATATCATCAACGAAGAAAACGGCGCCATCTATGTCGAGGCCGGCGATGAGCTGACCCTTGAGTACGACAAAGGCGGCGAGTTGATTGGCGGGACTGTCAAGGAACTGATCGATGCCGGTATCACCGACATCCCGGTTCTGGACATCGACAACATCAACGTCGGCCCCTACATGCGCAACACCATGGCGCAGGATAAGAACATGGGTCGCGACACCGCGCTCATGGATATCTACCGCGTCATGCGCCCGGGTGAGCCGCCGACCGTTGAAGCGGCCTCCGCGCTGTTTGACACGCTGTTCTTCGATTCCGAGCGCTATGACCTCTCCGCCGTTGGCCGTGTGAAGATGAACATGCGCCTTGCTCTGGATGCTGAGGACACTCAGCGGACCCTGCGCAAGGAAGACATCATCTCCTGCATCAAGGCGCTGGTTGAACTGCGCGACGGCAAGGGCGACATCGACGACATCGACCACCTTGGCAACCGTCGTGTGCGCTCCGTTGGCGAACTGATGGAAAACCAGTACCGCGTCGGCCTTCTGCGCATGGAACGTGCGATCAAGGAACGGATGTCCTCCGTTGAGATCGACACCGTCATGCCGCAGGATCTGATCAACGCAAAACCGGCTGCCGCGGCTGTCCGTGAATTCTTCGGCTCCTCGCAGCTCAGCCAGTTCATGGACCAAACCAACCCGCTCTCCGAAGTGACGCACAAGCGTCGTCTCTCGGCGCTTGGGCCTGGCGGTCTGACCCGTGAGCGTGCTGGCTTTGAGGTGCGCGACGTTCACCCGACCCACTATGGTCGGATGTGCCCGATTGAGACACCGGAAGGCCCGAACATTGGTCTGATCAACTCGCTGGCGACCTTTGCCCGTGTGAACAAGTACGGCTTCATCGAAACACCTTACCGTGTCGTCAACGAGGCGAAGGTGACCGACGAAGTCCACTACATGTCCGCGACAGAAGAAATGCGTCACACCGTGGCGCAGGCGAACGCGACACTGGATGAAGATGGCAAGTTCATCAACGATCTGGTTTCGACCCGTCAGTCGGGCGATTATACTCTGGCTCCGCGTGAAAGCGTGGACTTGATCGACGTCTCGCCCAAGCAGTTGGTCTCCGTTGCGGCCTCGCTGATCCCGTTCCTGGAGAATGACGATGCTAACAGGGCTCTGATGGGCTCGAACATGCAACGTCAGGCGGTTCCGCTGCTGCGCGCAGAGGCACCGCTGGTCGGCACCGGCATCGAAGAGATCGTGGCACGGGATTCCGGCGCGGCCATCATGGCCAAGCGCGGCGGTATCATCGACCAGATCGACGCACAGCGTATCGTGATCCGGGCGACCTCTGACCTCGAAATGGGTGATGCGGGTGTGGACATCTACCGCATGCGCAAGTTCCAGCGTTCTAACCAGAACACCTGCATCAACCAGCGTCCGCTGGTGAAAGTAGGCCAGGAAGTTCGCAAGGGCGAAGTGATTGCCGACGGTCCGTCCACCGATATGGGTGAACTGGCTCTGGGTAAAAACGTCGTCGTGGCCTTCATGCCCTGGAATGGCTACAACTACGAAGACTCCATCCTGATCTCCGAGCGTATCGCGCGTGACGACGTCTTTACCTCGATCCACATCGAGGAATTCGAAGTCGCCGCCCGTGATACCAAGCTTGGGCCGGAAGAGATCACCCGCGACATTCCGAACGTCGGTGAAGAAGCGCTGCGCAACCTCGATGAGGCGGGCATTGTTTACATCGGTGCGGATGTGGAACCGGGCGATATCCTCGTCGGTAAGATCACACCCAAGGGCGAAAGCCCGATGACTCCGGAAGAAAAGCTGCTGCGCGCCATCTTTGGTGAAAAAGCATCTGACGTGCGCGACACTTCGCTGCGCGTGAAGCCGGGTGACTACGGGACTGTGGTTGAGGTGCGTGTCTTCAACCGTCACGGTGTCGAAAAAGACGAGCGTGCGCTGCAGATCGAGCGTGAAGAAGTCGAGCGTCTGGCCCGTGACCGGGACGACGAGATGGGCATTCTGGACCGCAACATCTATGCACGTCTGCGTGGCATGCTGCTGGGTAAAACCGCTGTCAAAGGCCCCAAAGGCATCAAGGCTGGTTCTGAAATCACCGAGGAGCTGCTGGACACACTCAGCCGCGGTCAGTGGTGGATGCTGGCGCTGGAAGACGAGCAGAGCGCTCAGGTTGTCGAGGCCCTGAACGAGCAGTACGAAGCACAGAAGCGTGCTCTGGATGCCCGTTTTGAAGACAAGGTCGAGAAAGTGCGTCGCGGCGATGATCTGCCGCCGGGCGTGATGAAGATGGTCAAAGTCTTCATCGCGGTGAAGCGCAAGCTGCAGCCGGGCGACAAGATGGCCGGTCGTCACGGGAACAAAGGTGTGATCTCGAAAGTGGTGCCGATGGAGGACATGCCGTTCCTCGCCGATGGTACCCCGGTCGATTTCTGTCTGAACCCGCTCGGTGTTCCGTCGCGGATGAACGTTGGTCAGATTCTGGAAACCCACATGGGTTGGGCCGCGCGCGGTCTGGGCATCAAAGTAGACGATGCGCTGCAGGACTATCGTCGCTCCGGCGATCTGACCCCGGTTCGTGAAGCGATGCACCATGCCTATGGTGACGACGTCTACGGTGAAGGTATTGCCGATATGACCGAGACCGATCTGGTTGAGGCCGCAGGCAATGTGACCCGTGGTGTGCCGATCGCAACACCAGTCTTTGATGGCGCCAAAGAGGCCGACGTCAACGACGCTCTGGTGCGCGCTGGCTTTGACACCTCCGGTCAGTCGATCCTGTTTGATGGCCGCACCGGCGAGCAGTTCGCCCGTCCTGTGACCGTTGGCATCAAATACCTGCTGAAACTGCACCACCTGGTCGACGACAAGATCCACGCGCGTTCGACCGGTCCGTACTCCCTCGTTACTCAGCAGCCGCTGGGTGGTAAGGCGCAGTTCGGTGGTCAGCGCTTTGGTGAGATGGAAGTCTGGGCTCTGGAAGCCTATGGCGCCGCCTACACCCTGCAGGAGATGCTCACCGTGAAATCGGATGACGTTGCAGGCCGGACCAAGGTCTATGAATCGATCGTCAAGGGCGAGGACAACTTTGAAGCGGGCGTACCGGAATCGTTTAACGTTCTGGTGAAAGAAGTCCGTGGCCTCGGCCTGAATATGGAACTCCTGGATGCAGAGGGTGAGGAGTAAGGGCCTCGGCCCTTGCTTTCTCCCCTTTCTGCACGAATTTGAGGTATCAAAATGAACCAGGAACTGACGAATAATCCGTTCAACCCGCTCACGCCGCCGAAGGTCTTTGATGAGATCAAGGTGTCGCTGGCATCGCCAGAGCGGATCCTGTCGTGGTCCTACGGCGAGATCAAAAAGCCGGAAACCATCAACTACCGGACGTTCAAACCCGAACGTGACGGTCTCTTCTGCGCGCGCATCTTTGGCCCGATCAAAGACTACGAATGTCTGTGCGGCAAATATAAGCGCATGAAGTATCGCGGCGTTGTCTGCGAAAAATGCGGTGTGGAAGTCACCCTGCAAAAGGTCCGCCGCGAGCGGATGGGCCACATCGAACTGGCGTCGCCGGTTGCGCATATCTGGTTCCTCAAGTCGCTGCCGTCGCGCATCGGCCTGATGCTGGACATGACTCTGCGCGATCTGGAGCGGGTTCTGTATTTTGAAAACTACGTTGTCATCGAGCCGGGTCTGACCGACCTCACCTACGGCCAGATGATGACCGAAGAAGAATACATGGACGCCCAGGACCAGTTCGGCATGGACGCCTTCACCGCCAACATCGGCGCTGAAGCGATCCGTGAAATGCTGGCCGCGATCGATCTGGAAGCCGAAGCCGAGCATCTGCGCGCAGAGCTGGCGGAAGCCACAGGCGAGCTGAAGCCCAAGAAGATCATCAAGCGCCTGAAGGTGGTTGAAAGCTTCCTGGAATCCGGCAACCGCCCGGAATGGATGGTCATGACCGTCATTCCCGTGATCCCGCCGGAACTGCGCCCGCTGGTTCCGCTGGATGGCGGCCGTTTTGCGACGTCTGACCTGAATGACCTCTATCGTCGTGTGATCAACCGGAACAACCGTCTGAAGCGCCTGATTGAGCTGCGCGCACCCGACATCATCGTCCGCAACGAAAAGCGGATGTTGCAGGAATCGGTTGACGCGCTGTTCGACAACGGCCGTCGTGGCCGCGTGATCACCGGCGCCAACAAGCGTCCGCTGAAATCGCTGTCTGACATGCTGAAAGGTAAGCAGGGTCGCTTCCGTCAGAACCTTTTGGGTAAGCGGGTCGACTTCTCCGGTCGTTCGGTCATTGTGACCGGCCCCGAGCTGAAGCTGCACCAATGCGGTCTACCGAAAAAGATGGCGCTCGAACTGTTCAAGCCCTTCATCTACTCGCGTCTGGAGGCCAAAGGTCTGTCCTCCACCGTGAAGCAGGCGAAGAAGCTGGTCGAAAAAGAGCGCCCCGAAGTGTGGGATATCCTCGATGAGGTTATTCGCGAACATCCGGTGATGCTGAACCGTGCGCCGACGCTGCACCGTCTTGGCATTCAGGCGTTTGAACCCACGCTGATTGAAGGTAAAGCTATTCAGCTGCACCCGCTGGTCTGCTCGGCGTTCAACGCGGACTTCGACGGTGACCAGATGGCGGTTCACGTTCCGCTGAGCCTTGAGGCCCAGCTGGAAGCGCGTGTTCTGATGATGTCCACGAACAACGTTCTGTCGCCCGCCAACGGCGCGCCGATCATCGTTCCGTCGCAGGATATGATCCTGGGTCTCTACTATGTGACCCTGGAACGTGAAGGCATGCCCGGTGAAGGCAAGATCTTTGGGACCATCGACGAGGTTCAGCATGCGCTGGACGCCGGTGAAGTGCATCTGCACACCAAGATCACCGCGCGGATCACTCAGATCGACGAAGAAGGCAACGAGGTTCTCAAGCGTTTTGAGACCACCCCGGGCCGGGTCCGTCTGGGCGCGTTGCTGCCGAAAAACGTCAAGGCACCGTTTGAGCTGGTCAACCGTCTTCTGCGGAAGAAAGAGGTTCAGCAGGTCATCGACACCGTCTACCGTTACTGCGGTCAGAAAGAGTCGGTGATCTTCTGTGACCAGATCATGACCATGGGTTTCCGTGAAGCGTTCAAGGCGGGCATTTCGTTCGGCAAGGACGACATGGTGATCCCCGACACCAAATGGACGCTGGTCGATGAGACCCGCGATCAGGTGAAGGACTTCGAACAGCAGTACATGGACGGCCTGATCACTCAGGGCGAAAAGTACAACAAAGTTGTCGATGCCTGGTCGAAGTGTAACGACAAAGTCACCGATGCGATGATGGGCACCATCTCCGCAGACAAGCGCAACGAGGCTGGCGCCGTGATGGAACCGAACTCGGTTTACATGATGGCTCACTCCGGTGCGCGTGGCTCGGTCACCCAGATGAAACAGCTGGGCGGGATGCGCGGCCTGATGGCGAAGCCGAATGGCGACATCATCGAGACCCCGATCATCTCGAACTTTAAAGAAGGTCTGACCGTTCTCGAGTACTTCAACTCGACACACGGTGCCCGTAAGGGTCTGTCGGATACCGCTCTGAAGACCGCGAACTCGGGTTACCTGACCCGTCGTCTGGTTGACGTGGCACAGGATTGCATCGTGCGCGATCGTGACTGTGGCACTGAGGCCGCGATCACTGCTGAAGCAGCGGTCAACGACGGTGAGGTCGTGGCGTCGCTTGGCGAGCGTATTCTGGGCCGTGTTGCGGCTGAGGATATCAAGAAGCCGGGCACCGAGGAGATCATCGTGGCCGTTGGCCAGTTGATCGACGAGCGCATGGCAGATGCAGTGGAAGAGGCCGGCGTTCAGTCGACCCGTATCCGCTCGCCGCTGACCTGTGAGGCCGAAGAAGGCGTTTGCGCCCAGTGCTATGGCCGTGACCTGGCCCGTGGTACGCAGGTGAACACCGGTGAAGCTGTCGGCATCATCGCCGCGCAGTCGATCGGTGAACCCGGTACACAGCTGACGATGCGGACCTTCCACATCGGCGGCGTTGCACAGGGTGGCCAGCAGTCCTTCCTCGAAGCCTCGCAAGAGGGCAAGATCGTCTTCGAGATGCCGCAGACCTTGGAAAACGCCAACGGCGAGACCCTGGTTGTTGGGCGGAACATGAAGCTGATCATTCAGGACGAGCACGGGGAAGAGCGCGCCAGCCACAAGCTGGGTTACGGCTCCAAACTGTTCGTCAAGGAAGGCCAGACCGTGGCCCGTGGCGACAAGCTGTTCGAATGGGATCCCTACACCCTGCCGATCATCGCCGAGAAACCCGGTACCGCAAAATATGTGGACCTGGTCTCCGGTATCGCTGTGCGGGATGAGACCGACGAAGCCACCGGCATGACCCAGAAGATCGTGATCGACTGGCGTGCGGCTCCCAAAGGCTCTGACCTCAAGCCGGAAATCATTCTGGTGGATGGCGATGGCGAGCCGGTGCGCAGCGATGCGGGCAACCCGCTGACCTATCCGATGTCCGTGGACGCCATCCTGTCGGTCGAAGAAGGCCAGCAGATCATGGCAGGTGACGTTGTCGCGCGTATCCCGCGCGAAGGCGCCAAGACCAAGGACATCACCGGTGGTCTGCCGCGGGTTGCGGAACTGTTCGAGGCCCGTCGTCCCAAGGATCACGCGATCATCGCCGAAATCGATGGTTACGTGCGCTTTGGCCGCGACTACAAGAACAAGCGCCGCATCTCGATCGAGCCTGCTGATGAGTCGATGGAGCCCGTCGAATACATGGTGCCCAAGGGCAAGCACATTCCGGTTCAGGAAGGTGACTTCGTCCAGAAGGGTGACTACATCATGGACGGCAACCCGGCGCCGCATGACATCCTGTCCATCATGGGTGTCGAGGCTCTGGCCAACTACATGATCGATGAGGTTCAGGACGTCTATCGCCTGCAGGGTGTGAAGATCAACGACAAGCACATCGAGGTGATTGTTCGCCAGATGCTGCAGAAGTGGGAGATCTCCGACTCTGGTGACACAACGCTGCTGAAAGGTGAGCATGTGGACAAGCAGGAGTTCGACACCGCCAACGAGAAGGCGCTGGCCCGTGGCAAGCGTCCTGCTCAGGGCGAGCCGATCCTCTTGGGTATCACCAAGGCATCGCTGCAGACCCGCTCCTTCATCTCGGCGGCCTCCTTCCAGGAGACCACCCGTGTCCTCACCGAAGCATCGGTACAGGGCAAGAAGGACAAGCTGGTTGGCCTGAAAGAGAACGTCATCGTGGGTCGCCTGATCCCGGCCGGTACCGGTGGCGCCACCCAGCGGGTGCGCAACATCGCCCAGTCGCGTGACAATGTCGTCCTTGACGCCCGCCGCGAGGAGGCCGAAGCCGCCGCCGCACTGGCTGCCCCGTCGATGGATGACGTCGCCACCGAGGATAGCCTCGACAATCTGGTGGAAACCCCAGAGAGCCGCGACTGATCCACGCTGATCTGAAATGAAAACAGCCCCTCGCAACCGATGTTGCGGGGGGCTTTTGTTTGGAGGTGTCCGCAAACCATGATGGCCCGCTCTGCGGGACGAAGCGGACGCTGGGTCAATCTCGCTGAACGACTGCATTGGGTCGCATCAGGATTGTGGCGATCAGCGCTCCCAATATGAAAGCAAATGCGAAGAAGTAGGGTGAGTATGGCGATAGCAGCCAGCCGTAGGCGGCCAAGAAGCTCATTCCTATGAACACTGCAAGACCACGAACGGCCAGTGCGAACACAGTAATTTTGAAAGGTCTTAGCTGCCAGCCATTGCGTTTCCATTTCCACGTGAGACGCGCTAGAAGCGACCAAGTCACAACCCACCAGAGCACTGACAAAGCGCTACCCATAGGTGAACCCCAAACCCCGGCCATCTCAAATCTGAGTTTTTCTATAGGCGTCGCGTGGCGCTTGGAAAAACCATAATTTATGTGCATGTATTCTGGATATGCGTCACGGGGCGGCCTGCCTTCTTCTTCAATTATTCTGCCCCGCGCCCACTGTTTGTCGTCGGGCTCAAGAACAACGCCCTGCAATTCGTCGTAAATCCGGCAACCTGGTGGGCTGACTGATCTGTCGCATTGGATGAGTAATGCCTCTGACTGCGGCGTTGCCGCAAGCAAATATCCTTTGCTATCAAAGACTACTACTTGCGAGGGATCAGCGAAGAATACGCCGTCGCCGTATAAAACGGCGAACTCAACAACGCCAAATTTTGGATGTTCAATCCTCTCGCTTTGGCCAAAGTAGGGCGAATGTGCTTGGACGGGTGATGAAACCCCAAACCAAAAGAGCGTTGCGAAAACGGTGATGGATAATCTCAATTCAAAACAAACCCTAGCTAAAACCCTTGAATTCGAATCTAGCAGACATTGGCGTCAAGCGCAGCATCTTACAGTTTGGGCTCGAAGCGGACCAACGCGATTTGCGGACATCACGTTTTTCGGTGCAGCGGCTTCGGTTGCGGGCCGGCCACGCTGTCGCAGGGCGGGGCGATTTATGATCTTTCCAATGAGCCGTGGGAATGATCTTTTGCGCTCAACACCGCCCGGTCCGTCCGGGCTGCGATTGGGGGCGCTTGGATATGGATATCAAACTCAGCATTGTCGGCCTTGTGCGCTTTTCCGTGCTGACCCCGACCTATTATTCCGAACGGTTCGCGACCCTTGAGGACACTGCGGCCCATCTCTTTGCATCAGAGCGGATGGAGCTGCGGTTTCGGGTGTTCGAACGCCTGTGTCTGCGGTCCCTGTTGCGGCAGAGCGATCAGGGGTTTCATCTGATCGTCCTCACCGCTGAGGATATGCCGGAGATCTATCTGGAACGCCTTGCGCGTCTGCTGGAACCTGCTTCCAATATCACCCTGATGCCCGTCGGCCCCGGTGCCCATTATCGAATGCTGAAACAGGGTTATAATGCGGTCCCGCTTGATGATGCGACGCATCGGCTGATGTTCCGGCTGGATGATGACGATGCGGTGGATCTGGACTATGTCGCCCGCAATCGCCGCCTTGCGATGGGAATGATCCCTCTGCAGAGCGGCGATACGCCTTTTATCCTAGCCAACAACCGCGGCCTCTACCTGCGGCGCACGCAGGGGCCGGATGGTGCGACGGATGACATTTTTGACGCCTGTGAGAAGGCGCCTTTGTCGGTGGGGGCGGCGCTTGTGGCGCCAGTTGAGTATCGCGACAATCCATATCGGTATAATCACCGCCGTTACGCGCAGCATTGGAACACATATTCTGACATCTCGACGCCCGGCTTCCTGCGCACCATTCATGGCGACAACAAATCCCGCCCGGCGCAAATGGGGATCACACATAAGATGTCCGAGGCGGAAATCACCACAGCGCTGGATCGCCATTTCGCCCTGACCCCCGAACAACTCCGGGACGTGTTGCCGTGATCTCTCGGCTGACAGGCAATCAGTTGGGCGCGCTGTTGATGGTGGGCAGTATGGCTGGCTTCACCCTTAACGACGGGATGGTCAAACTTGCCGGGCAAAGCCTGCCGCTTTCGCAGATCCTTGTGGTGCGCGGTGTTGCGGTCAGCCTACTGATTTATGCGCTGGCGCGGAGTTATGGCGGCCTGCGTCTGTCTCTGACGCGGCGCGACTGGGGCTTGGTTGCCGGGCGCAGCCTTGCTGAGATTGCCACCACCTATTTCTTTCTCAGCGCACTGCTAACCCTGCCGATCGCAAATGTGACAGCCATTTTGCAGATGCTGCCGCTGACGGTGACCCTGGCGGCCGTGCTGCTGTTCGGAGAGCAGGTCGGCTGGCGACGGGCCACAGCCATCGGTGCGGGGTTCCTCGGCATGTTGCTGATCGTGCGCCCCGGCACTGAGGGGTTTGATACAGGCACCGGTTACGCGCTTGCGGCGGTTCTCTGCATTACGGCCCGTGACCTCTTTACCCGGCGTATGTCGGCAGCGGTGCCGTCGCTGACGGTCACATTGATGGCGGCTGTGTCGGTGTTGGTGTTTGGTCTCGGGCTTGGCCTACAGGAGACATGGCAGCCGCTGACCCTGCCGACCACGCTGATCCTGCTATTGGCGGCGGGCTGTATCTTTGTCGGCTATCTGTTTTCAGTGATGGTGATGCGGGTGGGGGATGTGGCGGCGGTCTCGCCGTTTCGCTACACGGGCCTGCTTTGGGCGCTGCTCTTGGGGTGGCTGATGTTTGACAGCTGGCCTGATACGCTCACCCTTATCGGGGCGGCCATTGTCGTCGCTGCGGGCGTTTTCAGCCTATTGCGTGAGCGTCCGCGCCGTGCCGCCGTGCCTGACCTGTCGCCACCGGAATAACGCGGCTTACCTCGTGATCGCAAAGCGCGCCTCGAATTCGCCCTCTTGCTCCGGGGTGAGACGGGTCAGCTCCGGCTCTTTGGCGCCCTTTTGTCGGGAATCATTGGAGGCATTGAGCGTACGCACGAACATTGGCGCATCCGGGATCGTGATGCTGGGCATGAAACGGGCAATCTTGTGGTGGGCGAAGTTCATGATGCTTTGTCCGCAGCCCCCCGCCACATACATCCCCATTGCGGCAACAAAATAGGGGCGGTGAACCTCAGCTGCATAAATCCCATCCGGCCGGAACCGGGCGGTGAACCCCTTGCAGAAATCAATCGCGAGGGTTTGGTTTCGGGTGCTCAGCAGCTGGCAATCCTGAGCGGTCTGTCGCAGCCGTTCAACAAAATCGACTGACACCGCATCATCGTCATCATGGCGAAACTGCAAACAGGGAGCACGTGGATCATGGCGGGCGTCATTCAACACCTGTTTCATCACCTTCCGGTGCGGGCCGGGGGGCAGGGCGCGGATCTGCACCTGCGGCATATCCGCTGTCAACGCGCGCAGTCGCGCGACATGTACCGCGGGCAGGCTGTCGCCGATGACAATCACCAGCGTGAAATCCGGATCGGTCTGGGCGCGCAGGCAGGGCAGGGCGACCCGCTCCATCAGCTGAAACCGCTCCTCCAGGCGCGCCTCTGCATAGAGATAGGCGATCCGTGCCTCCAGACTGTCATGTTGCACCTGAAAACCGCCGATGGCCGGGTAGGAAAACCGGCATAGACCTATGACCTGCATCGCGGTACACCCTCACATCCACGGCCTCTCATATGGGCCGACTGGTTGCCGGGGACTATGCACCGCGCTGGTTGTACAAACAAGCAAGGCGCTCGCACCGGTCTCGACCCGGCGTTGGTCACGCCTGTCGGCGTCGTGCGCGCCGGGGCCGCTGTTGACATCCCCCGCGACTCCCCATATACGCCCGCCTATCCGGCACCCGGGGGTCGCCCCAAAAGCCGATATCAAAATCTAAGTGGCCCAAGATCACGCGCGCCTATTTGTGCGGATCCTCTGTAAACCCACCGCGTCGTTTACCTCGGAATGGAAACGATTGCGGTTTTTGCGCTTGCGGACGCGTAAGTGCGACGAATTTAGCCGTACGTTCAAGGACGTGCATGACACATGTGTTGTTGAGACGGGGAAAGAACCGGAATGCCAACGATCCAACAGCTGATCCGCAAGCCGCGGCAGCCGAAAGTAAAACGCTCTAAGTCCATGCACCTGGAACAGTGCCCGCAAAAGCGCGGCGTCTGCACCCGTGTGTATACCACCACACCGAAGAAACCGAACTCCGCTATGCGGAAAGTTGCGAAGGTCCGCCTGACCAACGGTTTCGAAGTGATCTCCTACATCCCGGGTGAAAGCCACAACCTTCAGGAGCACTCCGTGGTTCTGATCCGTGGCGGCCGTGTAAAAGACCTTCCCGGTGTCCGTTACCACATCCTGCGTGGTGTTCTGGATACCCAGGGCGTCAAAGACCGTAAGCAACGCCGCTCCAAGTACGGCGCGAAGCGTCCTAAGTAAGAAGGATATTGATAAATGTCTCGCCGTCACGCTGCTGAGAAACGCGAAGTTCTGCCCGACGCCAAGTTTGGCGACCGCGTTCTGACCAAATTCATGAACAACCTGATGATCGATGGTAAAAAATCGGTCGCAGAAAGCATCGTTTACAACGCATTCGACCGCGTTGAATCGAAAATCAAACGTGCCCCCGTGGAAGTGTTCCACGAAGCCCTGGACAACGTGAAGCCTTCCGTCGAAGTGCGTTCGCGTCGTGTGGGTGGTGCAACCTATCAGGTGCCCGTTGAAGTGCGCCCTGAGCGCCGCGAAGCCCTGGCGATCCGCTGGCTGATCAAAGCGGCCCGCGCGCGCAACGAAAACACCATGGAAGAACGCCTCGCCGGTGAGCTGCTGGACGCTGTTCAGTCCCGCGGTACTGCCGTGAAGAAGCGCGAAGACACCCACAAGATGGCAGAGGCCAACAAAGCCTTCTCCCATTATCGCTGGTAAGCTAGGGGACCCAAACCTATGGCACGCGAATATCCGCTCGAACTATACCGTAACTTCGGTATCATGGCGCACATCGATGCAGGTAAAACCACCTGCTCCGAGCGCATCCTGTATTACACCGGCAAATCCCACAACATTGGTGAGGTGCACGATGGTGCAGCCACCATGGACTGGATGGAGCAGGAGCAGGAACGCGGCATCACCATCACCTCGGCTGCGACCACCACGTTCTGGGAACGCACCGAAGACGGTGAAACTGCTGACTCGCCCAAGCACCGCCTGAACATCATCGACACCCCCGGCCACGTTGACTTCACCATTGAAGTTGAGCGTTCGCTGGCGGTTCTCGACGGTGCTGTCTGCGTTCTGGACGCCAACGCTGGTGTTGAACCCCAGACCGAAACCGTGTGGCGTCAGGCTGACCGCTACAAGGTTCCGCGTATGGTGTTCGTCAACAAGATGGACAAAATCGGCGCTGACTTCTTCAACTGCGTCAACATGATCGAAGACCGTACTGGCGCCCGCGCGGTTCCGGTTGGTATTCCGATCGGCGCAGAGACCGAGCTGGAAGGCCTGGTTGATCTGGTCAACATGGAAGAATGGCTGTGGCAGGGTGAAGACCTTGGCGCGTCGTGGATCAAAGCTCCGATCCGTGACAGCCTGAAAGACATGGCCGACGAATGGCGCGGTAAGATGATCGAAGCGGCCGTCGAGCAAGACGACGCTGCGATGGAAAACTACCTGATGGACGGCGCTGAGCCGGACGTCGCAACCCTGCGCGCGCTGCTGCGTAAGGGCACGCTGGCACTGGACTTCGTTCCTGTCCTGGGTGGTTCCGCGTTCAAGAACAAAGGCGTTCAGCCTCTGCTCAACGCTGTGATCGACTATCTGCCCAGCCCGCTGGACGTTGTTGATTACATGGGCTTCAAACCCGGTGATGAAACCGAAACCCGTGACATCGCCCGCCGTGCGGACGACGAAATGGCGTTCTCGGGTCTGGCGTTCAAAATCATGAACGACCCCTTCGTCGGCTCGCTGACCTTCACCCGGATCTACTCCGGTGTGCTGAACAAGGGCGACACGCTGCTGAACTCGACCAAAGGTCGTAAAGAGCGCGTTGGCCGGATGATGATGATGCACTCCAACGACCGTGAGGAAATCACGGAAGCGTTTGCAGGCGACATCATCGCACTGGCAGGTCTGAAAGACACCACAACCGGTGACACGCTCTGCGCCGTCAACGATCCTGTGGTTCTGGAAACCATGACCTTCCCCGATCCGGTGATCGAGATCGCGGTTGAGCCGAAAACCAAGGCCGACCAGGAGAAAATGTCCCAGGGTCTGCAGCGTCTTGCTGCCGAAGATCCGTCCTTCCGCGTGGAGACCGACATCGAGTCCGGTCAGACCATCATGAAGGGCATGGGCGAACTTCACCTGGACATCCTGGTTGATCGTCTGAAGCGTGAATTCAAGGTCGAAGCCAACATCGGTGCGCCGCAGGTTGCCTACCGTGAGACCATCGGTCACGAAGTTGAACACACCTACACCCACAAGAAACAGTCGGGTGGTTCGGGTCAGTTCGGCGAAGTGAAGATGATCATCTCGCCGACAGAGCCTGGCGAAGGTTACTCCTTCGAATCCCGTATCGTTGGTGGTGCGGTTCCGAAGGAATACATCCCGGGTGTTGAAAAGGGCGTTCAGTCCGTCATGGATAGCGGCCCGCTGGCTGGCTTCCCCGTGATCGACTTCAAGGTTGCTCTGATCGACGGTAAATTCCACGACGTTGACTCCAGCGTTCTGGCCTTCGAAATCGCGGCACGTATGTGTATGCGTGAAGGCATGCGCAAAGCTGGCGCCAAGATGCTGGAACCGATCATGAAGGTGGAAGTTATCACACCTGAGGATTACACCGGTGGCATCATCGGCGATTTGACCTCGCGTCGTGGTCAGGTGACCGGCCAAGAGCCCCGCGGCAACGCAATTGCGATCGACGCATTTGTGCCGCTGGCGAACATGTTCGGCTACATCAACACCCTGCGTTCGATGAGCTCGGGCCGCGCCCAGTTCACCATGCAGTTCGATCACTACGATCCGGTTCCGCAGAACATCTCTGACGAGATCCAGGCAAAATTCGCATAAGCGAACAGATATTGAGGGGTTCGCGCCACGGCGCGTGCCCTTCTCAACACGAAAAGGAGGCCTCTCATGGCTAAGGAAAAGTTTGAACGTACAAAACCGCACGTCAACATCGGCACCATCGGCCACGTTGACCACGGCAAGACCACGCTGACCGCAGCGATCACCAAGTATTTTGGTGACTTCAAAGCCTACGACCAGATCGACGGCGCACCTGAAGAGAAAGCGCGCGGGATCACCATCTCCACCGCGCACGTGGAATATGAGACCGAAGGCCGTCACTACGCCCACGTCGACTGCCCGGGCCACGCTGACTATGTGAAGAACATGATCACCGGTGCGGCGCAGATGGACGGCGCGATCCTGGTTGTGAACGCTGCTGACGGCCCGATGCCTCAGACCCGCGAGCACATCCTGCTGGGCCGCCAGGTTGGCATCCCGAAGATGGTCGTGTTCATGAACAAAGTGGACCAGGTTGACGACGAAGAGCTCCTGGAGCTGGTCGAAATGGAAATCCGCGAGCTGCTGTCGTCCTACGACTACCCCGGCGACGATATCCCGATCATCGCAGGGTCCGCTCTGGCGGCGATGGAAGGCAATAAGCCTGAAATCGGCGAAGAGAAAATCAAGGAGCTGATGGCGGCTGTTGACGATTACATCGACACCCCTGAGCGCGCTGTTGACCAGCCGTTCCTGATGCCGATCGAAGACGTGTTCTCGATCTCCGGTCGTGGTACCGTTGTGACCGGTCGTGTTGAGCGCGGCGTGATCAACGTTGGCGACTCGATCGAAATCGTTGGTATCCGTGACACCTCCACCACCACCTGTACCGGTGTGGAAATGTTCCGCAAGCTCTTGGACCGTGGTGAAGCCGGCGACAACATCGGCGCGCTGCTGCGTGGTGTCGACCGTGACGGCGTTGAGCGTGGTCAGGTTCTGTGTAAGCCAGGTTCCGTGAAGCCGCACACCAAGTTCGAAGCTGAGGCCTATATCCTCACCAAAGAAGAAGGTGGTCGTCACACCCCGTTCTTCGCGAACTACCGTCCGCAGTTCTACTTCCGCACCACCGACGTGACCGGCACCGTGACCCTGCCTGAGGGCACCGAGATGGTTATGCCGGGCGACAACCTGAAGTTCGACGTTGAACTGATCGCGCCGATCGCGATGGAGCAGGGCCTGCGCTTCGCGATCCGCGAAGGCGGCCGCACCGTCGGCGCCGGCGTTGTGTCCAAAATCACTGAGTAAGGTCGAGTTTCCAACGGAAACTCTGGCCTGTGGCGGCAGGCGGTTTTCCTTCGGGAAAACCGCCGAGAGCCACTCAGGTGAGATGATAGAAAGGGCCTCCCTCGGGAGGCCCTTTTTCTATGCGCTGAGGTCGGGCGCGGCCCGACCGCGGGTCGTCCGGGCGGGAAACCTCTAGACAAGGGGTGAGAGAGGGCGAAATGGTTGGAGAGCTAAGGTGCCGGAGAAGCGGCGAAATGTTATTAACTTAAGTCTGTTGGATCTCGATGAATGGCTACGCGCGACGAATTGTATGCTAAATTTGGAATAACCGCTGAGGCAGCTCAATTGTTTGAAACTTCATTAGGGACTGTTTTTCTCGCCGCCAAAGCGCATAATCTCGGCTGGTTTGAAGAACAGGACCCAGAAGCTTCCAAGCGACTTCTGGAGAAAGTAGAAAACAGTACGCTCGGATCAATACTAAAGAAGTTAAGGGGGCAGCTTTCCTTTCGTGACGACGTGACAATCTATGAGCAGTTCGAGCGAGGACTAGACGCGAGAAATCAGCTTACTCATGGCTTTTTTGAACGTCACAACGTCAAAATCCAATCTTCGAGTGGTCGAGACGAGATGATTGAAGAGCTGGAGCGGCTCCACGAAGAACTGTTCAGGTGCTGGCGGGTAGCAGAGGGAGTTGGTGCTGCGCTTATGCCCGTGGGTGGCGCCAGTATGGAATAGAAGGGGGGTAGGGGCTCTACCCATGATCCCCCATTATTAACACTCCCAACAAAACCCCAAACCCACCACGTTCCGCAAACCTAACCATCCCCCACCCAAACCCCCTTGCCACACTGGCCCAACAGGCGTATACGGCGCCATCTCGCATTGCGAGGATGAGGCGGGGTGATTCCCGCCTTTTGGGTTCGATGAGGGTGCGCGGTGGTCGCATGCCCTCCTCTCAACCCCAACGCCTGAGAAAAAAGGCACGACTATGCAAAGCCAAAATATCCGTATCCGGCTGAAGGCATTCGACTTCCGCGTACTGGACGCCAGCACGCAGGAAATCGTGAACACTGCCAAGCGGACCGGCGCGCAGGTGCGCGGCCCGATCCCCCTGCCGAACAAGATTGAGAAATTCACCGTTCTGCGTGGCCCGCACGTTGACAAGAAATCTCGTGACCAGTTCGAGATCCGCACCCACAAGCGGCTCCTGGACATCGTTGATCCGACCCCCCAGACCGTGGACGCGCTGATGAAGCTCGACCTCGCCGCTGGTGTGGACGTCGAAATCAAGCTGCAATCCTAAGATCGGAGGGTAATGAATATGCGCTCTGGTATTATCGCAAAGAAAGTCGGCATGACCCGGCTGTTCCTCGAAGACGGCAAGCAGGTTCCTGTGACCGTTCTTCAGCTGGACGGCCTGCAAGTGACCGCACAGCGCACCGAGGAAAAAGACGGCTACACAGCTGTTCAGCTCGGCGCAGGTTCGGCCAAGGTCAAGCGGGTCTCCAAAGCCATGCGCGGCCACTTCGCAGCAGCGAAGGTTGAGCCCAAGCGCAAGCTGGTTGAATTCCGCGTGCCTGCAGATGGCCTGATCGAAGTGGGTGCGGAAATCTCCGCTGAGCACTTCCTCGAAGGTCAGAAGGTCGACGTGACCGGCACCTCCATCGGTAAAGGTTTTGCCGGTGCGATGAAGCGCTGGAACTTTGGTGGTCTGCGCGCCTCGCACGGTGTGTCGATCTCCCACCGTTCCCACGGTTCGACCGGTCAGTGTCAGGATCCCGGCAAGGTTTTCAAAGGCAAGAAAATGGCCGGCCACATGGGTGCTGCCCGCGTGACCACTCAGAACCTTGAAGTCGTCAAGACCGACGCCGATCGTGGCCTGATCATGATCAAAGGCGCCGTTCCCGGCTCCAAAGGTGGCTGGGTCACCGTTAAAGACGCCGTGAAAAAGAAAGCCCCCGAAGGTCTGCCCTATCCGGCAGCTCTGAAGTCGGCTGCAGCGGAAGAAGTCTCCGCGGAAGGTGGTGAAGCATGAAACTTGATGTGATCAAACTGGACGGCGCCAAAGCCGGCGACATCGAGCTGGATGCAGAGCTGTTCGGCCTCGAGCCGCGCACCGACATCCTGCACCGTGTGGTGCGCTGGCAGCGTAACAACGCGCAGCAGGGCACGCACAAGGTCAAGACCCGCTCCGAGACCTCCTACTCGACCAAGAAGATCTATCGCCAAAAAGGCACCGGTGGCGCACGTCACGGTGACCGTAACGCGCCGATCTTCCGCAAGGGTGGTATCTACAAGGGTCCGACCCCGCGTTCGCACGGCCACGATCTGACCAAGAAATTCCGCAAGCTGGGTCTGCGCCACGCGCTGTCCGCCAAGGCAAAAGCGGGTGAACTGGTCGTTATTGAAAACGCCGATTCCGCAGGCAAGACAGCCGCTCTGGCCAAGCAGGTCAAAGACCTGGGTTGGAAGCGCGCACTGGTCATCGATGGCGCATCCGTCGACGAGGGCTTTGCCCGCGCCGCGCGCAACATCGACGGTCTGGATATCCTGCCGACAATGGGCGCAAACGTCTATGACATCCTGAAGCGTGACACCCTGGTGCTCACCAAAGCAGGTGTCGAAGCACTGGAGGCTCGCCTGAAATGAGCGCGAAGGCAGAACACTACGACGTGATCCGCAAGCCGATCATCACTGAAAAAGCAACCATGGCATCCGAAACCGGTGCAGTGGTGTTTGAAGTGGCGATCGACTCCAACAAGCCCCAGATCAAAGAAGCCGTTGAGGCGCTCTTTGGTGTGAAGGTCAAAGCGGTCAACACCACCATCACCAAGGGTAAGGTCAAGCGTTTCCGCGGCCAGATCGGCCGTCGCAAGGACGTGAAGAAAGCCTATGTGACCCTGGAAGAAGGCAACACCATCGACGTGTCCACCGGACTCTGAGATCTGTTTGTCTGAGACTTAAGAAGGCCCCTGCGAAAGCGGGGGCCTTTTTCGTTGAGGGTGCGGTCAAACCACGAAGGGCAGCGCCTGACCCTGGGTGGGCGTGAAGCGCCCTCCCGTTTCGCCGAAGGCAAACCTGCGGTATGACGGGCGGCTGCCCGGCCTGAGGCCGCGAATTTTGAAGGGGGGCAAGGCCGTCGTGCCAGAGCCCTCCCACTCCATTGGGAGGTTTTGGCTGGTGTCATGCTTCTCGGTGTTCTTCTACGAATTTGGTAGAGCTGGACTACGACACGGTAGGTTTGGAGCGGCAACCCAGGGGGGGGGGCGGTATTGGCACTTGAAGCTGGAGAATATAATTCCCAGATTTATTGACAAGCATGCTAGCGTTGGTGTAGCGCCGCCGCTCAGGTGATTGCTGCCAGCAGTATTCAATGTGTCTGAACGTTGGAGTGACTTTGCGTCAAATGCAAGGGGGAGTGAACATGAACTATCGCCCAAACTATGCGCGTGTTAAGTCGCAAGTGAGGTCAATTCGCGAGGAATTTGGAATATCCTCGCCGCCGGTCAATCCCGTTGAGGTTGCTAGGAACATGGGTGTTGAGGTCCGGTTTGTTGGCTTTAATGAAGATTTTCAGAATGTATCCGGTTTTTACGACCCTGATGAAAACGCCATTTACGTGAACAAAGATGAGTTTCCTTTAAGGCAGACATTCACGATTGCGCATGAGCTGGGTCACGCTCTATTGCATCGTGATTGGGCGATGGGGGAAGACTATCGAGTTCTCATGCGCGACGACGAAACTGATCATGGGGAGCCTCATGAAAAGGAGGCGAATGCTTTTGCGGCTCATCTATTGGTGCCTCGGGATATGTTGGATGAGTACAGCTCATTGACGCCTCAGGATTTGTCGAGACTTTTTGCGGTATCCCTTCCAGTGATTAAGCATAGGCTTTCATTCGAATATGGCAGTTGATCGAAAGGCAGCCAAAGCGGGCATCAAAAATGCTTCGGAAGCTCAAGATCCTGAACTAACGGATGCATTGAGAAGTGCAGGAGACCTTAGGGTTGCCCTGGAGAAGGAAGGGAATAGGCATAAGGAAAAGATGGCCGCCAAGGAACTTGGCTGGTTAGGTCATCCCCTTGGTGGCAGAGAAAGTGCGCCTGTCAATATTGCGTTCGTAGTAATGCTATTGGGTCTTATCTTTTGGTGGTGGTGCTTGGGGAAGGCGCAGCCCGATGGCGCGGATCAGCAGTATTGGGCGGACAACGCGAACCGTGTCTTGGCATTGGCGACAACCGCGCTTGGGTACATTTTTGGTCAGAAAACTTCTAAATAGCCTACTTTAGCTGCTGGACGTGTTGCTGTTGTTCTTCCCCATTGCCACCCCTCCCATCCTCTGCTAAGCCGCACCAATCCTGACGACCCCGGATTCGCTCCGGGGTTATTACGTTTGTCAGGATGTTCGAACCTGGGGACCTTCGGGGCCCTATAATCTGGCCACCCTAGTAGGGCGTCTCATCGCGGGACAACCGGGCGGGGGGCTTACACATAGCGGACCCAAAGACAAAAACCTAAGGGTCTGCACGCTAAACGGAAGACAGAAAGCATGGCACTCAAGTCGTATAAGCCGACGACGCCGGGCCAGCGTGGGCTGGTTCTGATCGACCGTTCGGAGCTTTGGAAAGGGCGTCCGGTCAAATCTCTCACTGAGGGTCTGACCAAATCGGGCGGCCGGAACAACACCGGACGGATCACTTCACGTCGTCGTGGCGGCGGCGCAAAGCGTCTCTACCGGATCGTTGACTTCAAACGGAACAAATTTGATGTCGCGGCAACCGTTGAACGGATCGAATATGACCCGAACCGGACCGCATTCATCGCGCTGATCAAATACGAAGACGGCGAGCAGGCCTATATCCTCGCTCCGCAGCGTCTGGCAGTTGGTGACAAAGTCGTTGCATCCGCAAAGGCCGACATCAAGCCGGGCAACGCAATGCCGTTCTCGGGCATGCCGATCGGTACCATCGTTCACAACATCGAAATGAAGCCCGGCAAAGGCGGCCAGATCGCCCGTGCAGCCGGTACTTACGCTCAGTTCGTTGGTCGTGATGGTGGCTACGCTCAGATCCGCCTGTCCTCGGGCGAACTGCGCCTGGTTCGTCAGGAATGCATGGCCACCGTTGGTGCGGTCAGCAACCCCGACAACTCGAACCAGAACTTTGGTAAAGCCGGCCGTATGCGCCACAAGGGCAAGCGTCCCTCTGTGCGTGGTGTGGTTATGAACCCGATCGATCACCCGCACGGTGGTGGTGAAGGTCGTACCTCCGGTGGCCGTCACCCCGTGACACCCTGGGGTAAGCCGACCAAAGGCAAGCGTACCCGCAACAAAAACAAAGCGTCGCAAAAGCTTATCATCCGCTCGCGCCACGCCAAGAAGAAGGGACGTTAATCTATGTCTCGCTCTGTATGGAAAGGCCCCTTTGTCGATGCTTACGTGCTGAAAAAAGCCGAAGCAGCGCGCGAGTCGGGCCGCAACGAAGTCATCAAGATCTGGTCGCGTCGTTCCACCATTCTGCCCCAGTTCGTGGGTCTGACATTTGGTGTGTACAACGGTCAGAAGCACATTCCCGTCAACGTCTCGGAAGACATGATTGGTCAGAAGTTCGGTGAATACTCCCCGACTCGGACCTATTACGGTCACGCTGCGGACAAAAAAGCGAAGCGGAAGTAAGTCATGGGCAAGGCAAAAAATCCCCGCCGCGTGGCAGACAACGAAGCAATGGCAAAACTGCGCATGCTCCGTACCTCCCCGCAGAAACTGAACCTCGTCGCCGGCATGATCCGTGGCAAGAAAGTTGAGAAGGCTCTGACCGACCTGACTTTCTCCAACAAGCGGGTTGCGCAGGACGTGAAGAAATGCCTTCAGTCCGCAATTGCGAACGCCGAGAACAACCATAACCTGGACGTCGATGAACTGATCGTGGCCGAGGCTTATGTGGGTAAAAACCTGACCATGAAACGCGGCCGTCCTCGTGCCCGTGGCCGGTTTGGCAAGATCCTCAAGCCGTTTTCGGAGATCACCATCAAGGTGCGTCAAGTTGAGGAGCAAGCCTAATGGGACATAAAGTCAATCCGGTCGGCATGCGCCTTCAGGTCAACCGCACCTGGGACAGCCGTTGGTACGCCGACACCAAAGATTATGGTGATCTGCTGCTGGAAGACCTGCGCATCCGTGATTTCATCAAGGAAGAGTGCAAGCAGGCAGGCATCGCCCGCGTGATCATCGAACGCCCCCACAAGAAGTGCCGTGTGACCATTCACACCGCGCGTCCGGGCGTGATCATCGGTAAAAAAGGTGCTGACATCGAAGTGCTGCGCAAAAAGCTCGCCTCGATGACAGACTCGGAACTGCACCTCAACATCGTTGAAGTCCGCAAGCCCGAGCTCGACGCACAGCTGGTCGGCGAGTCCATCGCTCAGCAGCTGGAACGTCGTGTGTCCTTCCGTCGCGCGATGAAGCGTGCCGTACAGAACGCCATGCGCATGGGCGCCCTGGGTATCCGGGTGAACGTTGCTGGTCGTCTGGGTGGCGCTGAAATCGCACGGACCGAATGGTACCGTGAGGGCCGTGTGCCGCTGCACACGCTGCGCGCCGACATCGATTACGCTCACTCCGAAGCCATGACCCCTTACGGGATCATCGGGATCAAAGTCTGGATCTTCAAAGGCGAGATCATGGAACACGATCCTCAGGCGCGTGACCGTAAAGCACAGGAACTCCAGGACGGTCCGGCACCTCGCGGTGCAGGCGGTCGTCGCTAAGGAGGAGATGACATGCTTCAACCAAAGCGTACTAAATTCCGCAAAATGCACAAAGGCCGGATCTCCGGTCTGGCAAAAGGCGGTTCGGACCTGAACTTCGGCACCTATGGCCTGAAGGCAACCACTCCTGAGCGCGTCACCGCGCGTCAGATTGAGGCTGCTCGTCGTGCCATGACCCGCCACATGAAGCGTCAGGGTCGTGTCTGGATCCGCATCTTCCCGGATACCCCGGTGACCTCCAAGCCCGTCGAAGTTCGTATGGGTAAAGGTAAAGGTTCCGTGGATTACTGGGCTTGCAAAGTGAAGCCCGGCCGCGTGATGTTCGAGATCGACGGCGTCAATGACGACATCGCACGTGAGGCCCTGCGCCTGGCCGCGATGAAGCTGCCGGTCAAGACCCGCGTCGTGGTTCGCGAAGACTGGTAATCGCTTGCGCATCCGCGCATTCGATTAGAAAAAAAGACCCCCGCTGAGCAATCGGCGGGGGTCTTCTTATGAAATCAAAAGAGGCGGGCAGTTGTCCGCCCCGGTCGGCCCGGCCAGATTAGCGATACTGCGCTGCGGTGATGAACTCGGCGAAGGTTTCGCACCAGATCACCACTGTGGTGTACTCCTCGATATTGATTCCCTCGGGGATATCTAGGATCAGACCGTCGAACATCTTCACATCGCCCACGCGGGCCGAGGTGGCCTTGATCGTCTCAAAGCCCGCTTCGTCTTCGACAAACTCCGGCGCGAGGTAGAGCTTGTAATCCGGGCCTGGTGCCAGCGCGCCCATATGGGTGATCTGCTGCGGCGACAGGCTGACACGGCCGGTGCCCCAATGCAGGAAATCGCTACCGGCCAGATCGCGGGTGAAGCTGCCGGTATATGTAGCGCCGTCCGCACTGGCGGTCAGAGTTGCGGTATCGGGGCTATCCGGCGCGGTCAGAATGGGCAGCATGTAAATCCCCAAGGCAAAGCCGATCGCCAGCGCGATACCGTGGCTCAGCAGTCTCAAAATCCAGCGCATATCATGTTCCTTTTTCGGATGAGATCAGACTAGCCAGTCCGCAGAGGAAAAGGGAAGATGCGGGTGCACAGGATCCGGCAAAGCATCTCGTACTTCACGCTGTGTTGCGCTAAAGGACGGGTATGGCACAGATAGATTCCCTCTTCGTAACCCGTCTCTACCGCGCGGCCCTGTCCGAACATGGACCCAAGGTTGACGCCGGTGAACTTGAAAACTCCTGCTTCGTGATCGCGCAAGACGACGACGCCGGCCAGGACTGGTGCGAGGAGAACGGCTATCCCGGCTACACCTCCTATGCCTCGTTGACGGATCTGCCCTGGCGCTTCCCTATCTTCGCTGACCTGGTGAAATCGCTGGACCTGCATGTCGCGGCCTTTGCCAGGGATCTGGAGCTCGATCTCGACGGGCGCGCCTTGGTGCTTGAGGATCTCTGGATCAACATCCTGCCCGAAGGCGGCACCCATGCCAGCCACATCCACCCCCATTCGGTGATTTCCGGCACCACCTATGTGTCGATGCCGGACGGGGCTTCCGCGCTGAAGCTGGAAGATCCGCGCCACGCCATGATGATGGCGCATCCGCCGCGTACTAAGGAGTGCCGGCAGGAGCTGAAGAGCTTCGTCTACCAGAAGCCTAATGTCGGCGACGTGCTGCTCTGGGAAAGCTTCATCCGCCATGAGGTGCCGATGAACATGGCCGAAGACGAGCGCGTCTCCGTGAGCTTTAACTACCGGTGGGAGTGAATCTTGGGTTGCGCTTGCAGCGATGGTAGCTATGCAGGGTGTACAACCTAAAAGGATGGCTGACTAAATGAAATCAATTCTAGTTCTTGCTTCTGTATCCCTAATGGCGCTGTCTGCCTGCGTTGATTCTGAGAAGGCAGCGATGCGACGTGCGTCTCTCATCGCGCAGATTTTTCCTAACCCGGCTGATCGAACGGGCATCCATCTGGCTTTCCCTGTGGGCTCATCGTTGGAGATCATCTACTTCAAGAACGAAGTTAGCTCTAATGCTATTGATCGTCGTGTCGCGGGCTATTGCGAACGTATCGGTAAGCCCGTCTTAAGCGTGTATAAGGCCCCGAAGGCGAGCGTTGCGACGTTAGCAAATGGAACGCAGCGACCCGCTACGACGATCTGGTATGACTGTGACTAACCTGTGAGTTCCCTTTGCCCCACCGTCATTCCAGGTGGGGTAAAATTCAAATGACGAACGGTAAGTAAGCCAGATGTACGATCACGCGGCAATCGAGCTTCTTGCCGGTGAGCAAGTCGTTCACGCCACTCACGCCCGGATTGCACCAACGCTGACTGAGGTAATCGTTATCTTGCTTTGCGCGCCAGTGGCGCTGGTGATCTGGCTGTTCATCCATCGTGCCTTTCGCTCGGTCACCTACATTATCACCACACAGCGCGTGCTGATTGTCGAAAAGCAAGGCATTGCCGATCAGATCCGCATTCAGGATATCCAGCGTGTTCAGGCGAGGCGGCACGCGATGATGATCTCTGGAACGGGTAAGCGCCTGTGGCTTGCACGGCTGCAAAACGGGTGGCAATTTGATACGATCTTAACGCGGGTTCGGGCATTGCGCTAAGCGCTGTGACCGGGTGCAAACGGTGTCGCAAACTTCGCCCTTGCTCCGACCGCCCACCTCCTGTAAGTGGACCCATCGCCTGACCCTTGATCTGTCTGGATCCAGGGCGGGTGATTCTTTTTGCCGCGTCTTTTGGCGCGGTGTGACATAACCCACCAGGTAACAAGGTGACCCATTCGGGGCCTTCTGGTGCTTAGGACAAGGAACAAAGGCGATGAACGCCAATGATCTGCGCGAGAAAACCGTGGATGAACTCCGCGATACCCTCGCATCCCTGAAAAAAGAGAGCTTCAACCTGCGTTTTCAGCAGGCAACCGGTCAGCTGGAAACGACCGCAGGCATCAAGGCGGCTCGCCGCAATGCTGCACGCGTCAAAACCATCCTGAACGAAAAAGCTGCAGCAGCAGCTGAATAAGGAGCTTCTCGAATGCCTAAACGTATCCTGTCCGGCGTTGTGACCTCCGACGCCAACGCACAGACCGTCACCGTTTCCGTAGAGCGCCGCTTTACGCATCCGGTTCTGAAGAAAACCATCCGTAAGTCCAAGAAATACCGGGCTCACGATGAACAGAACGCTTTCAAGGTCGGCGACTCCGTACGCATCATCGAATGCGCGCCGAAATCGAAAACGAAACGCTGGGAAGTTCTGGAAGCCTAAGAGTCTCATCCGAGACTCCTGGCGACTGGGCTGAACAGCAAAGTCGAAACCCTGGGGGATCACGCCACGCATCGGCGCCCCAAAGGTCGGGAGAAACCACATGATCCAGATGCAAACAAACCTGGATGTTGCTGACAACTCCGGCGCTCGCCGAGTTCAGTGCATCAAGGTTCTGGGTGGTTCCAAGCGTAAATACGCATCCGTAGGCGACATCATTGTCGTCTCGGTCAAGGAAGCCATCCCGCGCGGCCGCGTGAAAAAAGGGGACGTCCGCAAGGCCGTCGTCGTACGCACCGCCAAAGAGGTCCGTCGTGAAGACGGCACCGCAATCCGTTTTGACCGCAATGCAGCTGTCATCCTGAACAACAACAACGAGCCGGTAGGTACCCGTATCTTTGGCCCGGTTGTTCGTGAACTGCGCGCGAAAAACTTCATGAAGATCATCTCGCTCGCTCCGGAGGTGCTGTAATCATGGCTGCTAAACTCCGCAAAGGCGACAAGGTCGTCGTGCTGGCCGGCAAGGATAAGGGCAAAGAAGGCACCATTGCCTCCGTTGACCCCAAAGCTGGCAAAGCCATCGTTGACGGTGTGAACATGGCAATCCGCCACACCCGTCAGACCCAGTCCGACCAGGGTGGCCGTCTGCCTAAGGCACTGCCGATCCAGCTGTCGAACCTGGCTCTGCTGGACGCAAACGGCAAGGCAACCCGCGTTGGCTTCCGCATGGAAGGCGACAAGAAAGTGCGCTTCGCCAAAACCACGGGGGACGTGATCGATGCTTGATAACGCAACCTACACCCCGCGTCTGAAAACTCTCTACAAGGACTCCATCCGTGGCGCCCTGAAAGAAGAGTTCGGCTACAAGAACGAGATGATGATCCCCAAGCTGGAGAAAATCGTTCTGAACATCGGCTGCGGCCGTGCTGCCGTCAAAGACAGCAAGAAAGCCAAGTCTGCTCAGGCTGACCTGACCGCAATCGCGGGCCAGAAAGCTCTGACCACCGTGGCAAAGAACTCCATCGCTGGCTTCCGCGTTCGCGAAGGCATGCCGATGGGCGCAAAGGTGACTCTGCGCGGCGACCGGATGTATGAATTCCTCGACCGTCTGACCACCATCGCGATGCCCCGTATCCGCGACTTCCGCGGCGTTTCGGGCACGTCTTTTGACGGCCGTGGCAACTACGCCATGGGTCTGAAAGAGCACATGGTCTTCCCCGAGATCGACTTCGATAAGATCGACGAACCCTGGGGTATGGACATCGTGATTGCCACCACCGCGAACACCGACGCGGAAGCCAAGGCGCTGTTGAAAGCATTCAACATGCCCTTCAACAGCTAAGCGCGGGAAGGAAGAGACATGGCTAAGAAAAGCATGATCGAACGCGAGAAGAAGCGCGAGCGCCTGGTGGCAAAATACGCCGCAAAGCGTGCCGAGCTGAAAGAAATCGCAAACGACGAATCTCGCCCGATGGAAGAGCGTTTCAAAGCGCGCCTCGAATTGGCGAAACTGCCGCGTAACTCGTCGGCAACCCGTCTGCACAATCGCTGCCAGCTGACCGGCCGTCCTCACGCTTACTACCGTAAGCTGAAGATCAGCCGTATCGCTCTGCGGGAACTGGGCTCGAATGGCCAGATCCCCGGCATGGTGAAATCGAGCTGGTAAGGGAGAGACTGATATGAACGATCCTATCGGCGATATGCTCACCCGTATCCGTAACTCGCAAATGCGCGGCAAATCCACTGTCATGACACCGGCTTCCAAGCTGCGTGCATGGGTTCTGGATGTGCTCAAGCAAGAGGGTTACATCCGCGGTTATGAGTCTGCGACTGATGCAAAGGGCCACCCGGCTCTCGAAATCAGCCTGAAGTACTTCGACGGCGAACCTGTCATTCGTGAACTGAAGCGGGTCTCCAAACCCGGTCGTCGCGTTTACATGGGCGTCAATGACATCCCGTCGGTCCGTCAGGGCCTGGGTGTGTCGATTGTCTCCACCCCCAAGGGTGTGATGTCGGACGCAAGCGCACGCGCAGCCAACGTTGGCGGCGAAGTGCTCTGCACCGTCTTCTAAGGAGGCCCCACGATGTCCCGTATTGGTAAAAAACCGGTCGAACTTCCCAGCGGCGTAACTGCTTCTGTGTCCGGCCAAACCATCGAAGTCAAAGGCCCGAAAGGCGCCCGTACCTTCACCGCGACCGACGACGTCACCCTGACTGTTGACGACAATGTCGTCAAAGTTGACCCCCGCGGCAAATCCAAGCGCGCGCGCCAGCAGTGGGGCATGTCCCGCACTATGGTCGCAAACCTTGTTGCAGGCGTGACCTCCGGCTTCAAAAAAGAGCTGGAGATCCAGGGTGTGGGTTACCGGGCTCAGATGCAGGGCAACACCCTGAAGCTGAACCTGGGCTACAGCCACGACGTTGATTTCACTGCTCCGGAAGGTATCACCATTACCGCACCGAAGCAGACCGAAATCGTTGTCGAAGGTAATGATCAACAACTCGTTGGCGAAGTTGCGGCCAAAATCCGCGACTGGCGTCGTCCCGAGCCCTACAAAGGCAAAGGCATTCGCTACAAAGGCGAGTTTATCTTCCGCAAGGAAGGCAAGAAGAAGTAAGGACCAGCAAAATGGCAAACAGCAAACGCACCCTGTTTCTGAAGCGCCGGCTGCGCGTCCGGAACAAGCTTCGCAAGGTCAACGCAGGCCGTCCGCGCCTGTCCGTGCACCGCTCGAACAAGAACATCTCTGTTCAATTGATCGACGACGTACGTGGTGTGACCCTCGCTTCGGCATCGACCCTGGAAAAAGACCTGGGTCTCGTTGGCAAGAACAACGTCGAAGCAGCCACCAAAGTGGGTTCGGTTATCGCCGAGCGCGCCAAGGCGGCAGGCGTCTCCGAGGCCTATTTCGATCGTGGCGGCTTCCTGTTTCACGGCAAGGTGAAGGCTCTGGCCGACGCTGCGCGTGAAGGCGGCCTGAAGATCTAAGGATCTGCGCTCTGTGTTCTCGGTTGTCCGGGAACGCGGGGCGCACCCTAAGTCAAGGTGGATGGCGTTCGCGCCATCCCGATGATCCGGGGGTGGGCCGGTTCGGCCCTTGCCCACCTGGATTGAGTATACGTCAGGCGCTTGTCGCCAGAAAAAAAGGATTGCCTCATGGCAGAACGTGAAAATCGCCGTGGCCGTGGCCGCCGCGAAGAAGAAACACCAGAATTTGCTGACCGTCTGGTCGCGATCAACCGGGTGTCGAAAACCGTAAAAGGTGGTAAGCGCTTTGGCTTCGCCGCTCTTGTGGTTGTTGGCGATCAGAAAGGCCGCGTCGGCTTCGGTAAAGGTAAAGCGAAAGAGGTCCCTGAGGCCATTCGTAAAGCCACCGAGCAGGCCAAGCGTCAGATGATCCGTGTGCAGCTGAAAGAAGGCCGCACCCTGCATCACGACATGCACGGCCGTCACGGCGCAGGCAAAGTTGTCATGCGCACCGCACCTGAAGGTACCGGTATCATCGCAGGTGGTCCGATGCGTGCTGTCTTCGAAATGCTCGGCGTCAAAGACGTTGTTTCGAAGTCGATCGGTTCGCAGAACCCCTACAACATGATCCGCGCCACTATGGACGGTCTGAAAAAAGAGCAGTCGCCCCGTTCGGTTGCTCAGCGTCGTGGCAAAAAAGTCGCCGACATCCTGCCCAAGCGGGATGAAGCACCTGCCGCTGAAGCAGAAGCGTAAGGAGACGGACACATGGCAAAAACCATCGTTGTTAAGCAGATCGGCTCCCCGATCCGCCGCCCCGCAGACCAGCGCGCTACCCTCGTTGGCCTGGGCCTGAACAAGATGCACAAGACTCGCGAACTGGAAGATACCCCTTCCGTACGCGGTATGGTCAACAAGATCTCGCATCTGGTTGAGATCATCGAAGAGCGCGACTAAGCCTCTCTCGCATGAGCCAAGAATACAGAAAGCGCCCCGATTTCGGGGCGTTTTTTTTGTCTGGCCAACCTGTTGCTCATGTATGTCAGGCTCTCACGCCGATGCCTGTTGGGGCTGTGTGCCCACGGGTCCATGTGTCCGGAGGTGCAGAAACCCCAGAACGCAGCCCGGATGGGCGGGTTAACGTTTGAGTCACCTCCTATGCTTGGCATGCATAGCGGGCAGTCCGAGCTGTCAGTTGTTTGCGCAAACATTTGCGCCTATCTCACGGGTGTCACTGAAACAGACACAATTGAGAACAGCCGGAAATTCGTCCGGCCAGAGAAAGGACCAATACCATGGCACATGTCATCAACACCACCGACACTGGCTTCAATCTGATCGCCCGCCTGCGCGGCCTAGCAGAAGAGATCAAGGATAGCTGGGCGCGTCGCGCCGAGTACAAACGAACCTTCGCCGAGCTGGACGGCCTGTCCAACCGCGATCTGGCCGATATCGGCGTGCGTCGCTGCGATATCCCGCATATCGCCCATGTTCAGGCCTACGGCCACTGAGCTTTGCCACCCGGGGCAGATTGCAGTAATGCTGTCGCCCCTGGGTTGCCCAAGTGTCAGACCGGCTCTTTCTCCTCCCTCAGGGGCCGGACTGGACGCGCCTCCGCTTTGCGGGGGCGTTTTTGGTTTCTGAGGCGGCGGTGCCAATAAGAGGCGCGATGTCGGCCAGTAGCTGGCCGTTGCGACCCCAGCGCCCGCCCGCTCCATGATCCGTTCATGCGGCCGTGGCATTCTGCACAGGATCGCGATCACCCGCCGGACCTGACACCTCCGGCACCGATGACCAGGGCCCCGGCGTGGCAGCCGGGGAGCACGATAATATTATCCACGCACGGGAGAGATCCCGTCCCAAATCCCCCGGCGGCGCCGCCACCCTTTACCGGTCGGCCACAGACGCAACGGACACCGTAACAGACCTGCAATAGCAGTAACCGACAGGGCAGAAGCCTTGGCGGGTGTTTTGTGTGCACCTACATTCGAATTTTAGAGGGAGTGGGGCGGATACATGGCAAAGTCTTTTACAGACCTTTTAGACATCAGCAATTTCAATTGGCCGAAGGGCAAAGGAAAGACGTTCGGCCCTAGTAACGACTTTCACTCTAATATTGAGTTGACGGCGGACCCAAGCAAACGCCTCTCGCTGATGGTAAGTGGTTACAAAGAGGCTGCAGATGCACTGATCGCAGGGTTAAGTTCCCCATGGCAGCAGAACACTCAAATATACCTAATACTGCATCTATATCGGCACTTTCTGGAGTTGAGTCTCAAAGAGATAGTCCTTTGGTTCGGCGAAGACGTTCAGGTGAACCCAGATTGGAGGAGCCACTCCTTAACTGTGCAATGGAAAAAGGTTCGCGAAATAATGGAAGGGTTCGGTGTTGAAGGCGACCCAAATGCTGATGGGAAAGTGAACTCTGTAATCGAGCAGTTCAACGGTGTTGATCACGACTCCACAGCGTTTCGTTATTCAACCAAACCCTCAGGTGAGCCAATAGATCTCAGCGTGAAGCTCATTGATGTTGTGCGTCTTTCCCGTGATATGGATGAGTTGTACAATTACTTCCAAGGCACTGTTGGATACCTTAGCTCTTTACAGTCAGCGTCGGAGCGTTGAGCACTAACTGGGACCTTGATCATACAACCCTTGATCCCGCCCCGCATCGGGTCTATACGCCCCCGGTGGTCCTGTGGGCTGCAGAATCAGAAAACCAAGAAACGCCGTGTTTGCCCTAATCCGCTTCGGGGGCAGTTCCGGCAAAGGAGAAGCGATATGAAACTCAATGAACTGCGCGACAATCCAGGTGCCTCCAAAAAACGTATGCGCGTTGCCCGTGGTCCGGGTTCCGGAAAAGGTAAAATGGGTGGCCGTGGTATCAAAGGTCAGAAATCCCGTTCGGGTGTCTCGATCAATGGCTACGAAGGTGGCCAGATGCCCCTCTACCAACGCCTGCCGAAGCGCGGCTTCAACAAGCCGAACCGTAAGTCCTACGCTGTTGTGAACCTGGGCCTGATCCAGAAATTCATCGACGAAGGCAAGCTGGAAGCCGGTTCCATTACCGAAGATACCCTGATCTCTTCGGGTCTGGTACGCCGTAAACTGGACGGTATCCGCGTTCTGGCAAAGGGTGACTTCACTGCCAAGGCAACCATCGCTGTGACCGGCGCCTCCAAGGCCGCCGTTGACGCAGTCGCAAAGGCTGGTGGCGCCCTGACCGTGGCAAACACTGCCGCAGCTGAGTAACAGCTTGTGAGCGGCGTCGATGCCGCTTACATAGTCTTCAGTTTTCCATTAACGCCGCCCGAGCCGGAAAACGGCCCTGGGCGGCGTTTTCGCAAGAAGAGACCTTTTTTATGGTATCAGCAGCAGAACAAATGGCGGCGAACACCAGCTGGGCCGCTCTTGGCAAAGCCACGGATCTGCGCAACCGCATCCTGTTTACGCTCGGGCTTTTGATTGTCTATCGCCTGGGCACCTATATTCCCGTCCCGGGGATTGATGCGGATGCACTGCGCCAGTTCATGACCTCGGCAGGGCAGGGCATCGGGGGCATGGTGTCCATGTTCACCGGCGGTGCGCTTGGCCGTATGGGCATCTTTGCACTTGGCATCATGCCCTATATTTCGGCGTCGATCATTGTGCAGCTGCTGACCTCGATGGTCCCGGCGCTCGAACAGCTCAAAAAAGAGGGCGAGCAGGGCCGCAAGAAAATCAACCAATACACCCGTTACGGCACCGTGCTTCTGGCCACGGCGCAGGCCTATGGCCTCGCGGTCTCGCTCGAATCGGGCGATCTGGCGACGGATCCGGGCCTGTATTTCCGCCTTGCCTGCATGATCACGTTGGTAGGCGGCACCATGTTTCTGATGTGGCTGGGCGAGCAGATCACCCAACGCGGCATCGGCAATGGTATCTCCCTGATCATCTTCGTTGGCATCATCGCCGAGGTGCCTGCCGCAATTGCCCAGTTCCTGGCCTCCGGCCGCTCCGGTGCCATCAGCCCGGCGGTGATTGTCGCGGTGATCCTGATGATGATCGCCATCATCATGTTCGTGGTGTTCATGGAACGCGCCCTGCGCAAGATCCACATCCAGTATCCGCGCCGTCAGGTCGGCATGAAGGTCTATGACGGTGGTTCCAGCCACCTGCCGGTCAAGGTGAACCCGGCAGGCGTGATTCCCGCGATCTTTGCTTCGTCCTTGTTGCTGCTGCCGGTGACCATCTCCACCTTCTCGTCGAATGCGACCAGCGGTCCGATCATGTCTTGGCTGCTGGCCAACTTCGGCCCCGGTCAGCCGCTCTACCTTTTGTTCTTCGTCGGCATGATCGTGTTCTTCGCCTATTTCTACACCTTCAACGTATCCTTCAAGCCGGACGAGGTGGCCAATAACCTGAAGAACCAGAACGGTTTTGTCCCAGGTATCCGCCCCGGCAAAAAGACTGCTGAGTACCTTGAATATGTGGTCAACCGCGTGCTGGTTCTGGGCTCTGCCTATCTGGCAGCTGTATGTTTGTTGCCGGAAATCCTGCGCGGTCAGCTTGCAATCCCGGTTTACTTTGGCGGTACCTCCGTGTTGATTGTGGTTTCTGTTGTGATGGACACCATTCAACAGGCACAAAGCCACCTGCTTGCGCATCAATACGAAGGTCTCATTGAAAAGAGCCAGTTGCGCGGTCGCAATAAGAAACGGACACGACGGGGACCTGCACGCCGATGAGCAATATTATTCTTCTGGGCCCGCCCGGCGCGGGCAAAGGAACACAAGCGCGTTATCTGGTTGAATCACGTAATATGGTTCAGCTGAGCACCGGCGACATGCTGCGCGATGCGCAGGCGTCGGGCAGCGAGATGGGCAAACGCGTTGCCGCGGTCATCGCCCGGGGGGAGTTGGTCACCGACCGGATCGTCATCGGTCTGATCCGCGAGAAGATCGAGGAGGGGGCCGAGGGCGGTTTCATCTTCGACGGTTTCCCCCGCACGCTCGCTCAGGCGGATGCGCTGGCGGAACTGCTGCGCGAAACCGGTCAGAAACTGGATGCGGTGATTGAGATGCAGGTGGATGATACCGCATTGGTCGCCCGCATCACCGGTCGCTCCACCTGTGGCGATTGCGGTGAGGTCTATCACGACGAGACCAAGCCCTGGCCTGAGGATGGCAAATGCACCAATTGCGGTGGCACCAGCCAGAAACGCCGCCCGGACGACAACGAGGAAAGCCTCCGCACCCGTCTGATGGAATACTACAAGAAGACCTCGCCGCTGATCGGCTACTACTATGCCAAGGGCAACCTGCAGCGTCTCGACGGTCTGGCTTCCATCGAAGAGGTCCGCAAAAACCTCGGCTGGATCATGGGCGACTGATCGCCCGATCCGTTTGGATTTGAACAAACGCCCCGCGCCACCCTGGCCGGGGCGTTTTTTGTGCGCTGGTCGCGCGCTGGCAGAAAAACAACACAAATTGCGCTGCGGGTGGTTGACCTTGGGGGAAACTTCGGCCCCAGTCTTGCCGACGGGTTGACCATAGTGCGATTTCCACATAGGGAACCCCATCCCTTCTGGGAATCATCACAGGTGCGTGCAATTTCTGCTGCCCTGACCACCTCGAAATGCTGGACCAACGGGCGACACTGCCAAGGTCAAGCGTTGTGAAAAAAGGTTCCGGCGCTACGGAACCGCAACGAAAAGGAAAGTGACACGTGGCACGTATTGCCGGCGTAAACATCCCGACTGCAAAGCGGGTACCGATCGCCCTCACCTATATCACTGGCATTGGCACGACCTCTGCTGAAGCCATCTGCGAAGCCGTAGGCATCGACGCAACCCGTCGTGTAAACGAGCTGTCCGACGCTGAAGTTCTGGCCGTGCGTGAGCACATCGACGCCAACTACACCGTCGAAGGCGACCTGCGCCGTGAAGTTCAGATGAACATCAAGCGTCTGATGGACCTCGGCTGCTACCGCGGTCTGCGCCATCGTCGTAACCTGCCCGTTCGCGGTCAGCGTACCCACACCAACGCTCGTACTCGCAAAGGCCCCGCAAAGGCCATTGCTGGTAAGAAGAAATAAGGGAGGGTTTGATCAATGGCACGCGATAAGACTCGTACCAAGCGCAAAGAGCGCAAGAACATCGCCTCCGGCGTTGCACATGTGAACTCATCGTTCAACAACACCAAGATCCTGATCTCGGACGTGCAAGGCAATGCGATTTCCTGGTCCTCCGCAGGCACCATGGGCTTCAAAGGGTCGCGTAAATCGACTCCTTATGCGGCTCAGATGGCTGCTGAAGACGCAGGCAAAAAAGCGCAGGAACACGGCGTTAAAACCCTGGAAGTCGAAGTTCAGGGCCCCGGTTCGGGCCGTGAATCCGCACTGCGCGCTCTGGCTGCAGTGGGCTTCAACATCACCTCGATCCGTGATGTGACCCCGATCGCGCACAACGGCTGCCGTCCGCCGAAGCGCCGTCGCGTCTAAGCGACACTGATTTTTGCTGGGGCTTTGCGATTTCTGCAAGGCCCCAGTACGCCATTTGAAACCTCGGGCGTCTGTACCTTCGGACATGAGGTATAGACAGGAATGGAGGGACCGCATGATCCACAAGAATTGGGCTGAACTGATCAAGCCGACTCAGCTTGACGTGAAGCCGGGCAATGATCCCGCACGCCAGGCCACCGTCGTGGCTGAACCGCTGGAGCGCGGCTTTGGTCTGACACTGGGCAACGCGCTGCGCCGCGTCCTGATGAGCTCGCTGCAAGGCGCCGCCATCACCTCCGTGCAGATCGACAACGTCCTGCATGAATTCTCCAGCGTCGCCGGCGTTCGCGAAGATGTCACCGACATCATCCTGAACCTCAAAGGTGTGTCGCTGCGCATGGAAGTCGAAGGCCCCAAGCGTCTTTCGATCAATGCCAAAGGCCCCGCAGTTGTCACCGCCGGTGACATCTCCGAATCCGCTGGCATCGAAGTGCTGAACCGTGAACACGTGATCTGCCACCTTGATGATGGTGCGGATCTGTTCATGGAACTGACCGTCAACACCGGCAAGGGCTATGTCTCTGCTGACAAGAACAAGCCTGAAGATGCGCCCATCGGCCTGATCCCGATCGACGCCATCTATTCGCCGGTCAAGAAGGTCTCCTATGACGTTCAGCCGACCCGTGAAGGTCAGGTTCTGGACTACGACAAGCTGACCATGAAGATTGAAACAGACGGCTCCATCACGCCCGATGACGCGGTCGCCTACGCGGCCCGTATCGTGCAGGACCAGCTGTCGATCTTCGTCAACTTCGACGAACCGGAATCGGCAAACCGTCAGGACGACGATGATGGTCTCGAGTTCAACCCGCTTCTGCTGAAGAAAGTGGACGAGCTGGAACTGTCTGTCCGTTCGGCAAACTGCCTGAAGAACGACAACATCGTCTACATCGGCGATCTCATCCAGAAGACCGAAGCAGAAATGCTGCGCACGCCGAACTTCGGCCGCAAGTCGCTGAACGAGATCAAAGAAGTGCTGTCGGGCATGGGTCTGCACCTCGGCATGGACGTCGAGGACTGGCCGCCGGACAACATCGAAGATCTGGCCAAGAAGTTCGAAGACAGCTTCTAAAAGATTGGGCGGCTTACGGGCCGCCCGAAATGCCCGGATGTGCCGGGGACAACAAGGGCACACGCCCCAAGGTGAGCCGCTGACACGCATCAGCAGCCTGACAAAGCAAAAACGCAGATCAAAGGACTATCAAAATGCGTCACGCACGTGGTTACCGCCGCCTGAACCGTACTCATGAGCACCGTAAGGCCCTGTTCTCCAACATGGCTGGCTCGCTGATCGAGCACGAGCAGATCAAGACAACCCTTCCCAAAGCAAAAGAACTGCGCCCGATCATCGAAAAGATGATCACCCTGGCAAAGCGCGGCGACCTGCACGCCCGTCGTCAGGCCGCGTCCAAGCTGAAGGAAGACAAGGACGTCGCAAAACTGTTCGAGGTTCTGGGCCCGCGCTACAAAGACCGTCAGGGCGGCTATGTCCGTATCCTGAAAGCCGGTTTCCGCTATGGCGACATGGCACCGATGGCGATCATCGAATTCGTTGATCGTGATCGCGATGCCAAAGGCGCCGCCGATAAGGCACGTCTGGCCGAAGCAGAAGCTGCTGCTGACGAATAATCAGATCGGTCATCTGACCGGACCTGACCCCCGCTCTGGCAACAGGGCGGGGGTTTTTCGTTTTCGCACTCCGCGCGGTGGGCTGAAAGTGGGTGGGTGAAAATGCAGCGTTTTTCCCCCGCAAATCCAACCTTGTAAAAGATGCCTCCGGTCCGCATATCCTGTTCACAAGAACAATCGGAGTCGTCATGTTTCGCGCAATCCTGACCGCAGCGGGCCTGTTTCTGGCCACTCAGATCCCCTCTACACAGGCGCTCGCGGATACCCGTGTGCCGCAGAATCAGGCAGAGATTTCCCTCGGTTTCGCGCCGCTGGTGAAAGAGGCCGCGCCGGCAGTGGTCAATATCTACGCCAAGATTGTTCACGAACAGCGCCGCACGCCCTTCATGAATGACCCGTTCTTTGATGATTTCTTTCGCGGATTGTCGAAGCCTCAGCCCCGTGTGCAGAACTCCCTCGGCTCTGGCGTGATCCTGTCACCGGATGGAATCGTGGTGTCGAATTACCATGTTGTTGGCATGGCAACGGATATCCGGGTGGTGACCACCGACCGCCGTGAATATGCCGCACAGGTGGTGCTGGCGGATCAGGCCAGTGACCTGGCCATTCTGCAATTGGAAGAGGCCGAAGACCTGCCCTATCTGGAGCTGCGCGACAGTGACGGGGTTGAGGTGGGTGAGCTGGCGCTGGCCATCGGCAATCCCTTCGGCGTTGGTCAGACGGTCAGCAGCGGGATTGTCTCAGGTCTGGCGCGCAGTGGCGCCGCCACGGGGGAGGGGATTGGCTATTTCATCCAGACAGATGCGCCAATCAACCCCGGCAACTCCGGTGGCGCGCTGATTGACGTCAATGGCGATCTGATCGGTATCAACACCCGCATCGTGACCCGCTCCGGCGGCTCCAACGGCATCGGCTTCGCCATCCCGGCCAATCTGGTGCGGGCCTTCATGCGGCAGGCCCACGACGGGGCCGAGGAATTTCAGCGCCCCTGGGCCGGGATGATGGGGCAACCGGTGGATGCGGATCTTGCCGCCTCGCTGGGGATGGATCTGCCGGAGGGGATGGTGATCTCCGAACTGCACCCCTTCAGCCCATTCACCAAGGCGGGGTTCGAGGTCGGCGATGTGATCCTTGACGTGGCCGGGCAGGCGGTGAACTCCCCGTCGGAGATGGTGTTCCGCATGTCCGTTACCGGGCTCGGCGATACGGCAGAGGTTACCCGTTTGCGCGCAGGCGAACGCGAGGTGCTGACGGTGGAAATGATGCTGGCCCCGGATGAGCCACCTGCCAATCCGCTCAGCCTTGATGAAAACACGCCGCTGCCGGGGCTGACGGTCGCGCGGATCAATCCGCAGTCGATCCTACGGTTCCAGCTGCCGATGTCCTCTGACGGGGTGGTGATCACCGACCCCGGCGCTTATGGCGGCCGCGTCGGTCTGCGCGCAGGGGATATCATTCTGGGCATCAACAATGAGGCGATTGCCTCGCCCGCTGATGTGTCTGCTGTGCTGGCGACTGTTGGCCGCTGGATGAAGGTTGATCTCAACCGGCAGGGCCAGCGCGTCTCGCTGCGCTACCGGCTCTGATCATGGCGGATCTCTTTGACAGTGGCGATGCCGCCCCCCGCCCGGACCCACAGTCGGAGGTGAACCGCCCGCTGGCGGATCGCCTGCGTCCGCAGTCGCTGGCAGAGGTGATCGGTCAGGCGCAGGTCCTTGGTGAGGAAGCCCCCCTCGGGGTGATGCTGGCCTCCGGCTCCCTGTCGTCGCTGATTTTCTGGGGGCCACCCGGTGTGGGCAAGACCACCATCGCGCGGCTCTTGGCGCGGGAGACGGATCTGCATTTTGTGCAGATCTCGGCCATTTTCACCGGTGTGCCGGACCTGAAGAAAGTGTTCGAGGCCGCCAAGATCCGCCGCCAGAACGGGCAGGGCACGCTGCTCTTCGTGGATGAGATCCATCGATTCAACAAGGCCCAGCAGGACGGGTTCCTGCCGCATATGGAGGATGGGACGATCCTTCTGGTCGGGGCCACGACCGAGAACCCGAGTTTTGAGCTGAACGCCGCTGTGCTGAGCCGCGCGCAGGTTTTGGTTCTGGAGCGGTTGAGCCTTGCCGATCTGGAACGGCTGACCCAGAGGGCGGAGCAGGAACTGGATCGCGCCCTGCCGCTGACCCCGGATGCGCGGGACGCCTTGCAGGAGATGGCCGATGGCGACGGGCGCGCCCTGCTGAATCTGATCGAACAGGTTGCGGCCTGGAAGGTGGAGAGCCCGCTGGGGCGTGAGGCGCTGGCCGCACGGCTGATGCGGCGGGCGGCGAAATACGACAAATCCGGTGATGAGCATTACAATCTGATTTCCGCGCTGCATAAATCCGTTCGCGGTTCGGACCCGGACGCAGCCCTTTATTGGTTCGCCCGCATGCTGGAGGGGGGAGAGGATCCCCGATACCTGGCCCGCCGCCTGACCCGGATGGCGGTTGAGGATATCGCCCTTGCTGACCCGCAGGCGCAGGGTATCTGCATTCAGGCTTGGGAAACCTATGAGCGTCTGGGCAGTCCAGAGGGCGAGCTGGCGCTGGCGCAGGCGGTGATTTATCTGGCCCTCGCGCCGAAAACCAACGCCGGCTACATGGCCTATAAGGCGGCGCGCCGACTGGCGAAGCAGACCGGCAGCGCCCCGCCGCCGAAACATATCCTGAATGCGCCGACCAAGTTGATGAAGTCGCAAGGTTACGGTGACGGTTATGACTACGACCACAACGCGGCAGATGGGTTTTCTGGACAGAACTACTTTCCCGACGATGTGCCACGTCCGGTGCTATATCAGCCGGTTGAGCGCGGGTTCGAGCGCGAGTTGAAGCGCCGGACCGAGTATTTTGCCAATCTGCGCGCCAAACGGAACAGCTGATCCGGCTTTGCGGGACAAAGCCGGTGCCTGCGGCGCGAGTATTTTGGGAAAGGTGACGGGCCTGCGCCGCTGCGCAATGCTGCCATGCTTGCGCAAAACTTGACATCCAAGCGCCAGCCGGCGACAGACCGTTGATGGTTTTTTCGGTTCTATATGTGGCCTTGGGCGGCGCGATCGGTGCTGCCTGCCGCTATCTGGTCGGTTTGGGGATGTCCCGCCTATTTGGGGTGGGAGAATTTCCGGTGGCGATTCTGACGGTGAATGTGATCGGCTCCTTTCTGATGGGCGCCTTTGTTGTCACGGCCGCCCATAAGGGGCTGACCCACCTGAGCCCTTTTGTGATGACTGGCCTTCTGGGCGGTTTCACAACGTTTTCGGCCTTCTCGCTTGAGACGGCCACCCTGATCGAGCGCGGCGCCTTCGGGCAGGCTGCGCTCTATGTGCTGTTGTCCGTGGGCCTGTCGGTCGGCGGGCTGTTTTTCGGCCTGATGGCCGCCAGAGGAGTGTTCGCATGAGCGGCGTACAGATGATTACCGTCAGTGAAGACGACGCAGACCAGCGTATTGACCGCTGGCTGCGGCGGCTGTTCCCGCATGTGAGCCAGGGGCGGATCGAGAAGATGTGCCGCAAGGGCGAATTGCGTCTGGATGGAGGCCGGGTGAAGGCCAACAGCCGCGTGGCAGCCGGGCAGGTGGTGCGCGTGCCGCCGCTTGGGGCAAGCGATCTGAAACCGGCGGAGGCGCCGAGCTACCGGATTTCCGAAGCGGACGCCAAGATGATCCGGGGCTGTGTGATCTACAAGGACGATGCGGTCATCGTGCTGAACAAACCGGCAGGTCTGGCGGTGCAGGGCGGCAGCGGCACCACCAAACATGTCGACGGGCTGAGTGCCGCCTTGCAGTTTGATGCGGAGGAAAAGCCGCGTCTGGTGCATCGTCTGGACAAGGACACCTCAGGTGTATTGGTGCTGGCGCGCACCCGTCTGGCGGCGCAGTCGCTGACCGCAGCCTTCCGCCATCGCGCCACCCGCAAGATCTATTGGGCGCTGGTGGCCGGGGTGCCGACGCCCTATCTCGGTGAAATCAAATGCGGGCTGGTGAAGGCGCCGGGACACGGCAAATCGGGCGAGGGCGAGAAAATGATCGCCATCCATTCCAATGAGGTGGACAGCACACCCGGCGCCAAACGCTCGCACACCCATTATGCCACGCTCTACCGTGTGGCCAGCCGTGCGGCCTGGGTTGCGATGGAGCCGATCACCGGCCGCACCCACCAGCTGCGCGCGCATATGGCCGAGATCGGTCACCCGATTGCCGGTGACGGCAAATACGGTGGCTCCAGTCAGGAAAACCTCGGCGATGGCTGGGGTGCGCAGCTGGGGGGGATTATCTCCAAGAAGCTGCATTTGCACTGCCGCCGTATGGCGTTTGAGCATCCGACCACGAAAAAGCCGCTGTCGATCACAGCACCTTTGCCCGATCACATGAAGGACAGCTGGGACACCTTTGGCTGGTCCGAAGATCTGGCAGCAGAAGATCCGTTTGAGAGCCTGCAATAAGGGGCTGCACAGATGAGCGGTGACTTGCGCCTGATCCTGTTTGATGTGGATGGCACCTTGGCAGACAGCCAGGGTGCCATCACCTCGGCGATGGCGGCTGCCTTTGACGGGGTCGGACTGGCGGCGCCGAGCCGGGCAGAAATTCTGTCGATCGTTGGCCTGTCGCTGCCCTTGGCGATTGCCGAACTGGCCCCAACGCTAGATGCCAGTGTTCAGGCAGAGCTGGTCGAGGGCTACAAGTCGGCCTATAAATCCGCCCGCCTGGCTGCAGGTGCCGGGCATTCGCCGCTCTACCCCGGTGCGGCGGAGGTGCTGACGGAGCTGAACGCTGTGCCGCACTATTTGCTCGGGGTGGCCACCGGCAAATCTCAACGTGGATTGGATGCGCTGATCGCGGCACATGAGCTGCGGTGTTTCGTGACCCGGCAATGTGCGGACCACCACCCGTCCAAACCGCATCCGTCCATGGTGCTGCGGGCAATGGCCGAGACCGGGGTACTGCCTGAGCATACCGTGATGATCGGCGACACCAGTTTTGACATCGATATGGGCCGGGCCGCCGGTGTGCGCACCATCGCCGTGGATTGGGGGTTTCACCCCGCTGACCAGCTGGGGGCGGATCACATTATCGACAGCTTCGCCGACCTTGCGCCGCTGTTGCAGAACATCTGGAAAGACTGACGATATGAGCGAGTGGAAACAGAAACGATTCTGGAAAACCGTCTCGGTGGCAGAAACCGAGAATGGGTTTGCGGTGGAACTGGACGGGCGGCGCGTAAAAACTCCGGCAAAAGCTGCGCTTGCTGTGCCGGGTCGCGACATGGCCGAGGCAATTGCGGCGGAATGGGAGGCGCAGACCGAATCAGTCGACCCGTCGACGATGCCGGTAACGCGTTCTGCAAATGCTGCAATCGACAAGGTGTCGCATCAGCATGGCGAAGTGTCGGATATGCTGTCGGACTACGGCGATTCCGATCTTTTGTGCTACCGCGCGGAGATGCCGGCCGAGCTGGTGCAGCGTCAGGCCGAGATCTGGGACCCGGCGCTGGAGTGGGCAGCGGAAACGCTCGGCGCCCGGCTGGAGCCGCGTTCCGGGATATTGCATGCACCGCAAAACCCCGAGGCGCTGGCGCGGTTGCGCGGCTTAGTCCATGAAATGACACCATTTCAGCTGGCGGCCTTCCACGATCTGGTGGCGATGTCAGGGTCCTTGGTCCTTGGGTTTGCAGCGGCAAAGGGCTGGCGCCCGGCGGATCAGATCTGGGAGATGTCACGGCTGGATGAGCTGTGGCAGGAGCAGCAATGGGGCCAGGACGAAGAGGCCCAGGCCACTGCTGACCTGAAACGCCGTGCGTTTTTACACGCTAAGCGGTTCTACGATTTTTCCTGTTAGCGCAATATATTACCGAGATTGCCGCGCAGCCGCAAAAATCGTTCGCGCCCACGAAATTGTTCGCTATGCGCCCATCGAAATTCCTGATCCCGCACTTGACGTTTGTTGATGAATGCGACCACACTCGGTCGCGAAATGGGCAAAACCCTGTTTCAACACCTATCTCCGGCATGGCTGGTGCCGGGCAAAAAGAGCCGCCAAATAGGCGGACAATCAGGAAGAGGTAAACATGAAGAATAAGGTAATTTTGGGTGCGCTGACTGTTGCTGGTCTGGCCGCCGGTGCCGCTGCGGCGGGAACGCTGGATGACGTCAAGGCCCGTGGCAAGCTGAACTGCGGCGTGACCACTGGTCTGGTCGGCTTTGCAGCGCCCAATGCCAATGGCGAATGGGAAGGTTTTGACGTTGCTGTCTGCCGCGCGGTTGCTGCGGCTGTACTGGGCGACTCGACCGCCGTTGAATTCGTGCCGACCACCGGCAAAACCCGCTTCACCGCTCTGGCCTCCGGCGAGATCGATATGCTGGCGCGGAACACCACCTGGACCTTCAGCCGCGATGTCGATCTGAAGTTCGAATTTGTTGGTGTGAACTACTACGACGGTCAGGGCTTCATGGTTCCCAAGGAACTGGGCGTGTCCTCCGCGAAGGAACTGGACGGCGCGACCGTCTGTATCCAGACCGGTACCACAACCGAGCTGAACCTGGCGGATTTCTTCCGCTCCAACAACATCAGCTACGAGCCGGTTCCGATCGAAACCAACGCTGAAGCACAGCAGCAGTATCTGGCTGGTGCCTGTGACGTCTACACCACCGACGCCTCTGGTCTGGCGGCGACCCGCGCGACCTTCGATGATCCTTCGGCGCATGTTCTGCTGCCCGAAATCATCTCCAAGGAGCCGCTGGGCCCGCTGGTTCGTCACGGCGACCACGAGTGGGGCGACGTTGTGCGCTGGAGCCTGAACGCACTGGTCGCAGCTGAAGAGCTGGGCGTGACCTCCGCCAACATCGGCGAAATGGCTGCTGGTACCGAGAATCCGGAAATCAACCGTCTGCTGGGCACCGAAGGTACCCTGGGCGAGATGCTGGGTCTGTCGGCTGACTGGGCGAAAAACGCCATCGGCGCTGGCGGCAACTACGGCGAAGTCTTTGCGAAGAACATCGGCGAAGACACTCCGATTGGTCTGGCACGCGGTCTGAACGCACAGTGGACCGAAGGCGGCCTGCTCTACGCACCGCCCTTCCGCTAAGAACGACTGAGGAAAGGGCGCAGGACCAACCTGCGCCCTTTTTTCCTACCGACCTATCCTAACAAAAACGCTTGAGGTCTGACGCGAGCAGGGAACCAACCCCGCCGATCAGTTGACCTATAAGCCACGGGGATCACACATTCATGTCAACTCTCACTGACCCTCCAAAGGCACAGTTTCAGCTGTCCATGTTGGTCAACGATACCCGCTATCGTTCGTTGACCTTCCAGGCGATTGCTGCACTGGTTCTGGCCTTGGCCATCTGGTATCTGGGGAACAACCTAATTCAGAACCTGCGGGCCGCGGGTCTGAATATCTCATACGGGTTCCTCGGGGATCCATCCGGTTACGATATCAACCAGCGTCTGATCGAATACGACAGCCAGTCCAGCCATGCGCGCGCGGCGGTTGTTGGTGTTCTGAACACGCTGCTGGTGGCCGTTCTTGCCTGTATCACTGCCACCATCTTTGGTGTGGTTGCGGGTGTTCTGCGCCTCTCCAACAACTGGCTCGTCTCCAAATTGATGGCCGTTTATGTGGAAATCTTCCGCAATATTCCGGTTCTCATCTGGATCATCATCATTTTCACCATCATGACCGCCGTGATGCCGGGGCCTCGGGAATTCCGGGGTGACAACGCCACGTCGAGCATGCTGTTTGACCTCTTCGCCTTTACCAACCGTGGTGTCTACATCCCGATGCCCTGGTTCGAGAGCGGTTTCTTCGCCTCGGGTGCGTTGAACTGGCTGGTGATCATCGCAGTGTTGGTCGGGTCCTTCCTTGTGATGCGCAGGGTTGAGACCAACGCGACCAAAACGCAGGAAAAAACCGGCGTACGTCCCAACACCAAGCTGATTGCCCTGGGCGTCTGGCTGGTGCCACTGGCGCTGGTCCTGTTTGTCATGGGCCTGTCCTGGGAAGTGCCTGAGCTGAAAGGCTTCAACTTCAAGGGCGGTATCAAGATCGGTGGGCCGCTGATTGCCCTGTGGTTTGCTCTGTCGATCTACACCGGTGCCTTCATAGCGGAAAACGTGCGTGCGGGTATTCAGGCCATCAACAAGGGTCAGACCGAAGCTGCCGCAGCGCTGGGTCTGCGTCCGGGCCGGATCATGAACCTCGTGGTGCTGCCGCAGGCGCTGCGCGTCATCATTCCGCCGCTGATCTCCAACTTCCTCAACATCACCAAGAACTCCTCGCTGGCGATTGCTGTGGGCTATGCCGACATCACCGCGACCCTTGGCGGCATCACGCTGAACCAGACCGGCCGCGCCATCGAATGCGTGCTGCTGCTGATGTTGTTCTATCTCACCGCGTCGCTGCTCATCTCTATGGTGATGAACGTCTACAACGCATCTGTGAAACTGAAGGAGCGCTGAGACATGAGCGATACACACGCACAAACTGTCGCCTTTGTCCGCGAAACCCAGATCCCGCCGGCGCCGCCTCCGGGCCGCGAGACCGGGGTCTATAAATGGATGCGCGAGAATCTGTTCTCCAGTGTCCCCAATTCGATCCTGACCCTGGCGGCGCTGGCGCTGATTTATGCTCTGCTGAGCAGCACCCTGCCGTGGTTGCTGAACGGCGTCTGGACCACCAACTCTCTCGCGGAATGTCGTGAGGTTCTGGATGGCAAGGTTGGCGCCTGTTTCTCGGTCCTGACTGAGCGTTGGAACCAGCTGCTCTATGGCTTCAAATATCCGGGCACGGAATATTGGCGCCCCAATCTTGCATTGGTGTTGTTGCTGGTTGCATTGGCCCCCGTGCTGTTCTTTGATCTGCCGCGCAAGCTCCTGGCCTTCACCGCGATCTATCCTTTCCTGGCCTTCTGGTTGATCTGGGGTGGTTCCATCCTGGTGCCGATCGTTGCTCTTCTTGGCTTTGTTGCTGCCGGGTTCGTGTTTCAGAAATTCGGCAAAGGCAGCTTTGCTCTTGGGTTCTTCGGTGCGATTGTTGCGGCGATCGTGGTCTGGAATGTCGGTGGGCTGCTGATCCCGGAAGGGGCGTCTGACAACGCAATGCTGTCGGCTGTGCCCTCGCGAGATTTGGGCGGCTTCATGCTGAACATGATGCTGGGTGTCACCTGTGTGTCGCTGTCGGTGCCGCTTGGTATCGCGCTGGCGCTGGGGCGTCAGTCCAACATGCCTCTGATCAAGTGGATCTGCGTCGTTTTCATCGAATTCGTGCGGGGCGTGCCGCTGATCACCCTGTTGTTCGTGGCGTCTGTGATGCTGTCCTACTTCTTCCCGCCAGATGCCACCGTGGACCTGTTCCTGCGTGTGGTCATCATGATCACCCTGTTCTCTGCGGCCTATATCGCCGAAGTGATCCGGGGCGGTCTGGCCGCGCTGCCGAAGGGGCAGTATGAAGCAGCAGACAGTCTGGGGCTGGATTATCCGCAGGCGATGCGCCTGATCATCCTGCCGCAGGCCCTGAAGATCTCGATCCCCGGTATCGTGAACGTGGCCGTTGGCCTGTTCAAGGATACCACGCTGGTGTCGGTCATTTCGATGTTCGACCTGGTGGGCATGATCCGTGGCCCGATCCTCGCCTCCACTGAGTGGAACGGCGTTTATTGGGAACTCCTCGGCTTTGCCGCCTTCCTGTTCTTCATCGTCTGCTACGGCATCTCTCAATACTCACAGTGGCTCGAGCGTCGTCTCGCCACCGATCACCACTAAGGAGTTCAACATATGTCTGAACTTATGTCCGACCGCGCCATCGACCGCTCCAAAATGCAGGTGAGCGACGAGGTTGCCATCGAAATCAACAATATGAACAAGTGGTATGGCTCGTTCCATGTGCTGCGCGACATCAATCTGACCGTCAATCAGGGCGAGCGGATCGTGATCGCGGGTCCGTCGGGGTCCGGCAAATCCACTTTGATCCGCTGCCTGAATGCGCTGGAAGAGCACCAGCAGGGCAAGATCATGGTGGATGGCACCGAACTGTCGAACGATCTCAAGAACATCGACAAGATCCGGTCCGAGGTTGGCATGGTGTTCCAGCACTTCAACCTGTTCCCGCATCTGACGATCTTGGAGAATTGCACCCTGGCGCCGATCTGGGTGCGCAAGACGCCCAAGAAAGAAGCCGAAGAGCGGGCGATGCACTTCCTGGAGAAGGTGAAGATCCCCGACCAGGCGCATAAATATCCGGGCATGCTCTCCGGTGGTCAGCAGCAGCGTGTGGCGATTGCCCGCTCGCTGTGCATGATGCCGCGGATCATGCTGTTTGATGAACCGACATCGGCACTGGACCCGGAGATGATCAAAGAGGTGCTCGACACCATGATCGAGCTCGCGGAAGAGGGCATGACCATGCTCTGCGTGACGCATGAGATGGGCTTTGCCCGTCAGGTGGCGAACCGCGTGATCTTCATGGATGCGGGGCAGATCGTGGAACAGAATGAGCCGGAAGAGTTCTTCAACAATCCGCAGAGCGAGCGTACCAAGCTGTTCCTGAGCCAGATCCTCGGCCACTGAGGTCTGCCTGCTATGATATTGAAAAGGCCGGGCGTCTGCCCGGCCTTTTTTGGTCTGCGGCCCTGGCTAGGGCAGTGTCAGGGAGCACCGGCAGGGGGCGCTGCCCCCTGACCCCCGGAGTATTTCAGGAAAGATGACAGGACGCGGTTGCGCAGATGCTAGCCGTGGTGCGCAAAGATCTCGCTGGTGCCATCTGCGCGGATCAGCAACGTGGCAAAGGGGTCTATGTCGTCGCCCATCTCCATGCCGGGAGAGCCGATCGGCATGCCGGGCACGCTGAGACCCAAAGCATCGGGGCGTTCGGTGAGAAGGCGGGTGATATCTTGTGCAGGAACATGGCCTTCGATCACATAGCCCGCAACCATTGCAGTGTGGCAGGAGGCCAGCGCATCGGTGATGCCAAGCCGGGATTTCATCTGCCAGAGTTGATCATCGCTGACATTCCGGACCTCTGTTTGGAAGCCTGAGGTGGTGAGGTGGTTCACCCATCCGGTGCAGCAGCCACAGCTGGGGGATTTCATCACCTCAATCATCGGGGTGGCGTCTGTGACGGCCCATGCGCCCGTGGCGAGGGGCAGCGTAGCGGTTGCGGTGAGCAGAAAGGATCGGCGGTTCATCTCAGGGAGGCTCCATTTGCGTGGTCTCAAGTGCCCCGGATGATAGGGGATATATGCGAGAGGGGGCGCATGGGTTCCCGCGTGGGAGCGACAGGATGCCACAGATCCGTCGCCACGCCCAACGGGAGCGATTGCATGGTGATGTAGTCGCGACGGCGGCAGACCCCGGCGATGTGGCGGCGGCACTTTGAAGGTGTGGGGCTGGCGGGCCGTCGGTCAGGCGCCCAGCAACTCACGCGGGACGGTGAATTCCGCGACTTTGCCGCTGCTCCAGGTCAGATCGGCCCAGCTGTCGATGTCGAAGCGGGCGATCAGCGTGGCGCCGGTGGGGAAGTCGTCAAATCGGGAATGATCCGGTGGGTGCCGGACAATGGAATGGGCAAAGGCGGCCAGGCCGGGGTTATGGCCCAAGACCAGCACCCGCTTGTGTTCGGCCTCACGCAGCACCTGAAACAGGATTTCCGCGCTGGCGTGATAAAGCCGTTCGATAAAGACCGCAGGCGCCCCAAGCTCCATCAGATCACAGGTCTCGCGGGTGCGCTGCGCCGAGGAGGAGATCACCTGATCCGGGATCATCCCGATCTCGCGCAACCAAGTGCCAACGGCCGCAGCGGAATGGCGGCCGCGGTTGTTCAGCGGGCGGGCGTGGTCGCTGGGGGCGGAAGTATCCCAAGCGGATTTGGCGTGGCGGGTCAGGATCAGCGTGCAGGTCATTTTATGTGAAAATACCTCATGTGATGGGCGGATTGCGCCGGGAGACGGTCAGCGCCTGCGCTCAATGGGCAGGCACGGCGGGCGAGGCAGCCAGCGGACAGGCAGGACGCGCCTGCGGGGCTGTCCAGATGGTCATGGCAGGCTGCCAGATCATAGGGGCCACCATCGTTCAGGGCGGCCACCGGGCAGGCGGTCAGGCAGGGGCGGGTATCGCAGCTGAGGCAGGGCGTCTGGGCCCGTGGTGCCGACGGCAGGTCCAAAGGAGTGGTGAAATAAAGGGCGCCGCGAAAGGAGATCATCATACCGTAGCGATCATGCACCAGCATTTGCGACGGGGATGTGAAACAGCGGCCCGTTGCCAGCGCCCAGTCCACAAACGGCGCATAGGGCGGGCCTGTGAAGGGGAAGGCCGGTGTGGCCTGCCATGTTTCTGCCAATGCGGTGATGACGCGGCGCGACCAGCGGTCAACCGGGTCGGCAGCGCCGTCCTGCGCCTCTGGGCTGCTGCGGAAATATGACCAGAAGGATGGCGCCGTGCCAAGCAGGATCAGCGTGCCATGGTGGATGCCGGGTGCGGCATCCACCGGAAAGGAAGCGCCGGGGAAGCGGGACATGTCTGCAGGCGAGGGATGAAAGCCGCCGTAGATATCCAACCCAAGCCTTTCGGCGGCGTTTTGCAGCCGGGTGTAGCCTTGGGTGGTCTCAACAGGGTCAGCGACAGGTGCCGCTGCAAAATTCATGGCAACGGCCCTGTCCGTGTCGGGGGGGCTGGTCATGGCCACAGTCTAGCGCAGTTTGGCCAGTTTCCCTAAGGGGATTTCACCGTCGTCAATTGGGCGTAAAGCGCGCCGAAGCAATCAAGTAAAGCTCAGGGGCGGATCATCGACCCGGCCCCGTGGTCGGTAAACAGCTCCAGCAGCACCGCGTTGGGCACCCGCCCATCGACGATGGTACAGGCCCGCACACCGCTGCGGACGGCCGACAGCGCGGTTTCGGTTTTCGGGATCATGCCGCCGATGATCACACCGTCGCGGGTCATCGCCTCGACGTCGGCGGCTTTCAACTCTGTCACCACCTCACCTGCGCCGTTCTTGACGCCGGAGACATCAGTCAGCAGCAGCAGCCGGTCGGCCTTCAACGCGGAGGCAATGGCCCCAGCGGCGGTGTCGCCATTGATGTTGAAGGTCTCGCCATTGGGGCCCGCGCCAATGGGGGCAATGACCGGGATCATGTCCTGTTCAAACAGGTGGTGCAGCACGGAGGGGTCCATCTGCGACGGGGCCCCGACAAAGCCGAGATCCGGATCCGCCTGGGTGCAGGTGATGAGATTTGCATCCTTGCCCGAAAGGCCGACACCGGCGCCGCCCTGACGGTTGATCGCCTGCACGATGCGTTTGTTCACCACGCCGGACAGCACCATTTCAACCACATCCATGGTGGCAGCATCGGTGACCCGCTTGCCGTTCACGAAATCGGATTTGATCTGCAGTTTTTCCAGCATGGCATTGATCATCGGGCCGCCGCCATGAACGATAACCGGGTTCACGCCGACCTGCCGCAACAGCACGATGTCGCGGGCAAAGGTTTCCATCGCCTCGTCGCTGCCCATGGCGTGGCCGCCCAGTTTGATCACGACGATGGCACCGTCATAGCGCTGCAGATAAGGCAGGGCGCTTGAGAGGGTCTCGGCTGTAGCAATCCAATCGCGGTTCATGTCTTGTTTCTTCATCGTTGCAATCCCTGGAGCTGGCCGCAGCAAACGGCGCAGGCGTGGGCCATGTGTTACGCGGTTCTGCCCGCTGTGCCAAGCATCCGGCAGAGTATTCGCCCCATTGCAGTTGCCTGTTGGGGTGCTAGGTTCGCCTCAACGTGCCGATGTTGTGGCGCCGATCGTCTGACTGTCAGACGGAACCTCGGGAGTGGCTTTGGGCCAAGGATGGTAACATGCGCAAGAAGACCCTGTTGTTGACCGGTGCAAGCCGGGGCATCGGCCATGCGACGGTGCAGCGGTTCAATGCCGAAGGCTGGCGGGTGATCACCTGTTCGCGCCAGCCCTTTCCCGCCGAATGCCCCTGGGGGGGAGGGCAGGAAAACCATGTTCAGGTGGACCTCTCCGACCCGACGGACACCATCAACAAGGTGGGGGAAATACAGGAGCTGCTGAACGGGCAGCTGGATGCGCTGGTCAACAATGCCGGCGTGTCGCCCAAGGGGCCAAAGGGCGAGCGGCTGAGCACGCTGGATACCGACCTGATGACCTGGGGCAAGGTGTTCCACGTGAATTTCTTTGCCTCTGTGGTGCTGGCACGGGGGCTGAAGGATGAACTGGCTGCGGCCAAGGGATCTGTTGTCAACGTGACGTCGATTGCGGGCAGCCGGGTGCATCCGTTTGCCGGGGCGGCCTATGCCACATCCAAGGCGGCGCTGGCGGCGCTGACGCGCGAGATGGCCCATGATTTCGGCCCGCTGGGCGTGCGGGTCAATGCGATTGCGCCGGGAGAGGTGGAGACCGCGATTCTGTCGCCGGGCACCGACAAGATCGTGAAGAAACTGCCGCTGAAGCGTCTGGGTCAGCCGGAGGAGGTGGCCGCGGCGATCTACTATCTGTGTTCGGACCAAAGCTCTTATATCTCGGGCGCGGAGATTGAGGTGAACGGCGCCCAACACGTCTGATATCGGCTCTACCTTGCGGGTTAGACACAAAACGCCCCCGGATCAGCGGATCACGGGGGCGTTTGTCATATCACTGAAAGGAAGCTGGCGTCATTCCAGCCCGGCGATGATGGACCGCAGGGTGGCGATACCGTCGCCCTTCTCCGAGGAGGTCAGAACAATCTCGGGATAGGCGGCAGGGTGTTTGGACAGCGCGCTGCGCACCTGTTCCATCACCGCTGCGCGGTCCTTGTCCTTGACCTTATCCGCCTTGGTCATCACGCATTGGAAGGTTACTGCTGAGCTGTCCAACCGGGTCATGATCTCGTCATCTACCTTCTTGATGCCATGGCGGCTGTCGATGAGCACAAAGGCGCGGCGCAGGGTCTGGCGGCCGGAAAGATATTGTTTCAGCAGGCGCTGCCATTTCTCCACCACGGGCAGGGGCGCATTGGCATAGCCATAGCCGGGCAAGTCGACCAGATAGAGCTCCGGGCCTTGGGTGAAATAGTTGATTTCCTGCGTGCGCCCCGGCGTGTTGGAGGCACGGGCCAGACCTTTGGTGCCGGTGAGGGCGTTGATCAGGCTGGATTTGCCCACATTGGAGCGGCCGGCAAAGCAGACCTCGATGCGGTCGGCAGGCGGCAGGCCGGACATCGCAACCACGCCTTTGACAAATTCCGATTGTCCGGCAAACAGCTTGCGACCCTTCTCGGTCATGATTTCATCTGGCGTCTCGGCCAGGGGGAACGGCATCTGCATCAGAGCACCTTTACAGTATCGCCGACGCGGATCGCGCCGTCTTGGATGACCTCTGCATAGATAGCAAAGTCCTGATGACCCCAGCTCTCGCGCAGGGTCTTCAGCGTATCAGCGTCGCGGACGCCGGTCTCGGGGTTGGTCGTGGTTGCAAGGCAGCGCACGGTGCGCTCGCGGATGGTCAGCACCGCCTCGCCAATCTGGACATTGCGGCCGATCCAGTCGTTTTCCTCCCAGGCGGTGCCTGTGTCGAACCAGATGTTGCCGCGCCAGCGCTGCGGGGACAGCGGATGGCCGATGGCGGTCTCCACCGCGCGATGCGAAGCCCAGTTGCACAGGCTGATCGACGGAAAATCGCTGTCGGTCATGCCCCGTCCCGGCACCCGCAGAATACGGGCGGAGGCGGCGCGATCTTCGGGCATCAGGGGGCGTACCCAGTCAAGGAACCGGGGCAGGTCAGCCGCGCTATCAGGATTGAAGGTCAGCGCATCCTGCGTCGGGTGGGTCAGTGTCACCGCGCCCTTAGCCGCGTCGTAAACGGCCTCAATCGCCATCAGCTGTGGAGCTTTGGCCACACGGCTGAAGTTGGCGCAGGGCACCCAGGCGCTGCCGTCAGCCTTGGAGGCCTCATGGGCAACCGCCCAAACGCGATCGCCGGGCAGACACTGCCCGGCGACCAAAGAGGCGCTCTCCAGCGGCTCCCGACCATGTGATTTGATCGGATGCCGCCAGATATGAGTTATGCCTTCGCTCATTTCTTTTCAGCCTTCGGCGTCTTTTTGAAGCCGGATTTGATATTGCCGAACACATCGGGTTTGTAGCCGTGGCTGCGCATAATCAAATACTGCTGGGTAAAGGTGATGGTGTTGTTCGCAATCCAGTAAACCACCAGACCCGAGGCAAACCCGCCCAGCATGAACATGAAGACCCAAGGCATCCAGGCAAAGATCATCTGCTGAGTCGGATCGGTCGGCGCCGGGTTCAGTTTCTGCTGCAACCACATGGAAATACCCAGAAGGATCGGCAGAATCCCGATGAAGATCGTCGCCATCAGCGTGCCTTCGACCGGGGCGGCGAAGGGCAGCAGGCCGAAGAGGTTCATGATCGAGGTCGGATCTGGCGCGCTCAGATCCTGGAACGGACCAAAGAACGGCGCGTGGCGCAACTCGAGCGTGACGAAAATCACCTTGTAGAGCGAGAAGAAGATCGGGATCTGGATCAGGATCGGCAGACAGCCGGCGGCCGGGTTGACCTTTTCCTTCTTGTAGAGCGCCATCATCTCCTGCTGGAGCTTCTGACGGTCGTCGCCCGCTTTCTCCTTGATCTCCTCCATCCGCGGCTGCAGCTCTTTCATCTTCGCCATGGAGGCATAAGATTTATACGCCAACGGGAAGACCAGAAGCTTGATCAACACAGTGAGGCCGATGATCGCCCAGCCCATGTTGCCGATCAGCGCGTTCAGCCAGTGCAGAACCGCAAAGATCGGCTTGGTCAGGAAGAAGAACCAACCCCAGTCGATGCTGTCGAGGAAGCCCTCGATGCCGTCTTTCTGGTAGCCGCGAATGGTGGCCCATTCTTTGGCACCGGCAAACAGCATGGTGGTGGCTTCAGAGGTTTCGCCATCCGCCACTGTGACGGTCGGCAGCACGATATCGGTCTGATAGATCTCGCGACGCTCGTCGAATTTGGCAATGGAACGGAAGGCCTGACCCGGCTCTGGCACCAGGGTCGACATCCAGTAGTGGTCGGTGAAACCGATCCAGCCATTGGTTTCAACCTGAGTCACCTCGGCGCGGGCACCGCTGCGGGCGTCCACCTCGAAATCGGTCATGTCGTCATAGTCGATTTCGGCGAGGGTGCCGTCCGCCATGCCAATCACGCCCTCATGCAGGATGAAGAAGTTTTTCAGATCCTGCGGCTCGCCATGGCGGGCCAGCGTGCCGTAAGGCGCCAGCGCGACGGTGTTGCCGGAGGCGTTGGTGACCGATTGCGTGATGGTGAAGAGATAATCCTGATCAACCGCGATGGTGCGGTTGAAGGTCAGCCCCTTGCCATTGTCCCAGGTCAGGGTGACCGGGCTGTCCGGCGTCAGGGTTGCGTCACCTTCGGCCTGCCACAGGGTGTTGGCACCGGGCACATCATCAGGGCCAAGACCAGCACCCGGCGCCCAGCCATAGAGCGCGTAATAGGCGTTCGGATCACCGGCGGGGGACAGCATCTTGACGATGGCGGCATCCTCTTCCAGCGAGACGCGGTAGTCCTTGAGGGACAGGTCGTCAAGACGCCCGCCCAGCAGGGAGATGGTGCCGGAGACGCGGGGCGTGTCGATAGTGAGACGCGGCGCATCGGCGACTGCGTCTGCCTCAGCGGTGACAGCGGCGCCTTCGCTGCCAGCTGCAGGGCTGGCGGCGGCTGGCGCGGTCACGACGTCGCCCGCAGGCGTAGTCTCGGCCACAACAGCGTCCGGCTGGGGCTGCGGTTCTGGCGGTGGGAAAAAGACATACCACCCCAGAATCACCAGGAAGCTAAGCGCGGTTGCGAGAAGAAGGTTTTTGTTCTGATCGTCCATTGGGGACCGCCACCTCGTGTATGGAATGACAGGGTGTGGTTCAACAGAGATGCCCCCCAAAGGTCAAGCGGAATCGCCCCCATGGCAGCCTCGCGACGCGGATGACGGGGTATTTCCTTGTATCACCGCTGTAAAAGACCGAATTGCCGCCTTACGACGGAATGAAAGGGCGGGCGACAGGACAGGGGAGCGCGCCGGGCTGAGGTCCCCGCGCAGGGCCACATCAGATCCGCGTCAGGCCCAACGTCAGAACAAGCAGGCGCTGGATGACAGGGCGTTGGCTGGAGCAGGGGCTGAAGGCACGAGGTCCGGCGATGGGATTGGCAGGCAAGGCGGGCGGCCCGCCTAGGTAGCCAACCTGCGACCGATCAGATTGGTCATGGTCAGGGGGCGCGCTGCGTGTTGTGTGCCCGGGGCCGGATGCCTTGCGCAATGACTGTATAGATTAGTTGCCCTGACGCCCTATCGTGGGCGCCTCTTGCAACTTGGCCTCATGCGCTGCGATCCAGTCGAGTGTTTGGTCAAACGGCATGGGGCGGCCAATGCCAAAGCCCTGCACATGATCACAGCCCAGCTGCGACAGGAGGGCGTGTTCGCCGACGGTCTCCACCCCCTCGGCGAGGGTGGCCAGATCCAGCCGTTCGGCCATGGTCAGGATTGCGGCGATCAGTTTTTGCTGCTCGGGATCGCGGTCCGCCTTCATCACGAAAGAGCGGTCAATCTTGATCCGCGAGACGCGGAACCGCTGAACCGCCGCAATGGAGGCATGGCCGGTGCCAAAATCATCCAGATCAATGCCGCAGCCCAATTCGCCAAGAGCGGCGATATTGCGCACGATCATATCGTCCGGACGATCCGTCATCACGGTTTCGAGGATCTCGATACTGAGCCGATCCGGCGTGAGGCCAAACCGCTCCAGCTCCCAGCTGATCCGCTCGACCAGATTGGCGTTGCGCAACTCATCCGTGGCGAAGTTCACACCAACAGAGGGCACGCTTAGGCCCGCCGCATCCCAGGCTTTCAGTGCGGTCAGCGCGTTGTAGAGCATGATTTCGCTCAGCCGCTCCATCAGGCCGGCGCTTTCCAAGGTCGGGAGGAAGGACATCGGCGCGATCATGCCGCGGACCGGATGGGCCCAGCGGGCTAAGGCCTCGAACCCGGAGACACGGCCGGTGTCGGTGCAGATCTGTGGCTGGAACCAGGCCTGGATTTGGCCATTTTCCAGCGCCTCAGTCACCTCATCCAACATATCGCCGCGCGCCTTGCTGCGCTGATCCATCTCCGGAGAGAAGGCGCGAATGCCGGAGGGGCCATTGTTCTGGGCATCCAGGAGGGCGGTGCAGGCCGCGCTCATCCAGTCGTTGCCAGTTGGTCGAGGAGTGCGGCTGTGCAGGCAGAATCCGATGGAGCAAGACACATAGAGAGAGGCACCATCCACGGCAATCGGCTCTTCAATGGAGGCCTGCAGGCGGCCGGCCATCTGGATCGCCAGTTCGAGATCCATTTGCAAAACCGGAGTGAGACAAATGGCAAAACGCGAATCACCAATGCGGGCGACGAAATCCTGCGGGCGCAGGATGGAAATGATGCGGTCGCCACAGCGGTTGACCAGCTGATCGGCGGTTTCCTGTCCGTGGCGCTGGGCCAGTTCCTTGAAATCATCAAGCTCGACGATGAATACCGCAGACCGCAGACCGGTATCGGCCGCGCTGTCATAGACTTCGGAGACGATTTCATTAAACCCGTCACGCATCATCATGCCGGTGAGGCTGTCGCGGGGCATGGTTGGGCGACGGAAATAGGCGAATCCGCCTGAGGCCGCAAAGATCAGCGGCAGACCGAGGGCCACGGCCAGCAACGCGGCCTCGCCGGCCAGCCAGAAGGTCGCCAGTGTCATAGCGGGTAAAAACGCAAGCAGCGGCGGCCCGAGCAGCACCGGGGCAATCCGTTTCCTGACCTGTGTCAGCGTCTGCGACAGCGTTTTTGTCATCTGTAGACCTTTCACCTACGGCATATAGTGCCTGCTGTAGACTAAGGTCGCGGTCTGACCGGCAAGTTAACGCAAATCGGGAATCTCATCGGAATCTGCCCTCAAATCGGGATTTTTCAGCATAAGCGCAGAAAAATCGAACAGTTTGGGGTCCAGAAGATGTGACGGGCGGGCATTCATCAGGGCGCGGAACATCACCTGACGGCGTCCCGGGCTGTTTGATTCCCACTGATCGAGGATTTGTTTGACCTGCTGGCGCTGCAGCCCATCCTGGCTGCCACAGAGATCGCAGGGAATGATCGGATAATTCAGGGCCTTGGCGAATTTCTCGCAATCCACCTCGGCAACATGCGCGAGGGGGCGGAACACGAACAGATCCCCCTCCTCATTGACCAGCTTTGGCGGCATGGTTGCCAGACGGCCGCCGTGGAAGAGGTTCATAAAGAAGGTCTCAAGAATGTCGTCGCGGTGATGGCCAAGAACCACGGCAGAGCAGCCTTCCTCGCGGGCGATCCGGTACAGGTTGCCGCGCCGCAGACGCGAGCAGAGGGCGCAAAATGTGCGACCTTGCGGGACCTTATCCATCACGATGCTGTAGGTGTCCTGATATTCGATGCGGTGCGGAACCCCCATCTTCTCCAGAAACTCTGGCAGCACGGTGGCCGGAAATCCGGGCTGACCCTGATCCAGATTGCAGGCGAGCAGATCCACCGGTAAAAGCCCGCGCCACTTCAGCTCATAGAGAACCGCAAGCAATGTATAGCTGTCCTTGCCGCCGGAGAGGCAGACCAGCCATTTCGGCGTGCTGCCATCCTCGCGCCGTTCCACCATGCCATATTGGTCGATCGCCTCGCGCGCGTAGCGCACGATCCGTTTGCGGAGCTTCTTGAACTCCGTCGTCGAGGGGGCGCCGGCGAACAGCGGGTGGATATCGTCCAGATCATCATCAAGCATGGGCGCGCCCTAGCCGAGGATCGGCGTTTTGCCAAGGAAAAAAAGGCTCCGAAGACCCGTTGCAATGGCGCGGATGGGGATGTGCGGCGTGGCAGAGTCATCCAAAATCGGGGCCGATGCGTAGCCAAGGGCAAGAGGAACAAGACAAAGATGAGGTGTGAGACATGGCATTTGTGACGGAAACACCACGGCGGTTTCGGTTGGGGCGCTGGGCGGCTCTTGGCGCGGGGGCAGCAGCTGTTGCGGCATTGGCGTCCTGCGGGCGGCCCAGTCTGACGGATGAAAAGCTAAGTGATAAGACCTTCAATCTGGAGGAGTATTTTGAAGGTAAGACGGTTGCCTATGGGCAGTTCGCGGATCGGTTCGGCACTGTGCGGCGCCGGTTCAAGGTGGATATCACCGGTGAGTGGGACGGCCGTGTACTGACGCTGGCGGAGAATTTCCGCTACGCCGATGGCAGTACCGAGCAGCGGATCTGGTCGCTGACCAAGACCGGGGAGAACACCTGGGAAGGCAGCGCCGATGGGGTTCAGGGCCTCGCCAAGGGCGAAGAACGCGGTGACACCTTCAACTGGGGCTACACAATTGATCTGCCGGTGCCCGGGGGCGACACCATGCGTGTGACATTTGATGACTGGATGTGGCTTCTGGAGGACGGCAGGTTGCTGAACAAAGCATATATGAGCCGCTATGGTGTCACGCTGGGCGAAGTCACGATTTTCTTTGAGAAGCTCTGAACGGGCTACCTGGGGCCAGCAGCCGGGTCCTGTTTGGCCCGGTCATGGTTAGGGTCACAGCCGGGCACCGGATCGTAGCCATCCCCGCCAAGGGGGTGGCAGCGTCCGATTCTGCGCGCGGTGAGCCAGGCGCCCCTGATGGCGCCGTGTTTCTCCAGCGCCTCCAGCGCATAGGCTGAGCAGGTGGGCTGGTAGCGGCAGTTGAAGCCGACCCATGGGCTGAACAGCAGCCGGTAGGCGCGCACAGGCAGAGCGAAGAGATGGGCGAGCAGGGTCATGGCGCATAGATAGGCGCGATAGCGTCCCATAGCAATCTTCGGGGGGGGGGCTGCCGGGGGAGGGCGCACCAGCAGGCGCGGCCTGATGTGACTACTTGCCGTGAATTTTCTTCAACGCGTAGATCAGATCGTTTTTCAGATCTTCAAACGGGCGGTCAGCGGTCCCACCGGCACGGCCAATCAGCACATAATCCCAGCCAGTGCGGCCGTGGATCGGCAGAATCATCCGCGCCACCTCGCGCAAGCGGCGTTTGGCGCGGTTGCGGGCCACCGCATTGCCGACCTTTTTGGAGCAGGTAAAGCCCATGCGAATGCCATCGCCGACGGGATCGTCGGCGTGGCGTTTGCGGCCCTGAACCATCATCCCCTTGGTGCCCTGACGCCGTGCCCGCGCCGCGGCGAGAAAATCACGGCGCTTGGCGATCACAACGGGTTGCGGCTGGGGGAGGCTGCGTGCGGGTGTTTCAGACGCAGAAACGGACACCGCCGGAGACCTTGTCCCTTGGGCAGCTGAGCCATCCTTGGGGGTCTCCGGCGGTGTCATGTCCGTCTGAACAGTGCTGGGCGCGATTACGCGCTCAGCGACTTACGACCGCGTGCGCGGCGTGCGTTCAGGATCTTGCGGCCTGCCTTGGTGGCCATGCGCGCACGGAAGCCGTGGCGGCGTTTGCGAACCAGGTTCGAAGGCTGATAGGTGCGTTTCATCGCTCCGGTCTCCAACTGTTTACATCGGGACGGCGCGGAATCGGCCACCCGGGGGTCTATCTCGAAGCCCGGTCTCTAGAAGGGAATGACCTGCGAGTCAAACCCCAACGCTGTTGTTTTCTGCACGAAATGCAACATTTCCATGAAAACCGGACGCTGGAGGCTCTTTAACAGAAGAGAATTGTAACAGACAGGGGGCAGATTGGTGTTTGGCTCACTTTTTCGCAGGGGATGATCAAGCGGACGTGAATAAGTGGCGCATGGTCTCGTGCAGGGCCTATTTACCGGATAGCCAGAGACAAAGCCCATAGGGTCTATGTCGCCCCAGCCGAAAAACCGCAGCTGCGGGACAATGTATGACCGGTCAGCCATGGCCCCAGACAGCAGGATTTACATAAGATGCCCGACCAGTCCGACCAGCCAAATATTGGAGAAAACGCACAGACCCTGACCCCCGCAGACGAATCGGGGGGGAGGGGAGAGAAAAAACCAGCGCTGACCCGGTTCCTGCCGCTGGTGCTGGTGCTGGTGGTTGCGATGATCGGCGCGATGACCTTGGGCGACTATCTGACGTTTGAGACGCTGCGCGACAACCGGGTGGCGTTGATGGCGTTTCGCGATGACAATTATCTGGGTCTCGTTGGTCTGTTTGTGCTGGCCTATGTGGTGATTGTCGTTTTCTCGCTGCCCGGTGCGGCTGTGGCCTCTGTCACGGGTGGCTTCCTGTTCGGGTTGGTTGCGGGCACGGTGTTCAATGTGCTGGCGGCCACGGTCGGGGCTGTTGGCATCTTTCTGGCGGCACGTTGGGGGCTTGGGGCGATGCTGACCCACCGGTTGGAAACGGCTGAGGGGCGGGTGCGAATCCTGAAGCAGGCGCTGCGGGAAAATGAGATCGAGGTGCTGCTGCTGTTGCGTTTGGTGCCGGCGGTGCCGTTCTTTGTCGCCAATCTCCTGCCCGCACTGGTCGGGGTCAAGCTGATCAATTTTCTGTGGACGACGGCAGTGGGCATCATTCCCGGCGCTGTGGTCTTCACCTGGATTGGTGTGGGCCTTGGCGCGGTGTTTGACCGGGGCGAGACGCCGGATCTGTCGATCCTGTGGGAGCCGTTTGTGATCGGGCCGATCCTTGGTCTGTGTGTGTTGGCGGCCCTGCCCATCCTGCTGAAGAAACGCCGCCCGACAACCCCCGGAAAGGACCAGTGACCATGCATGAGATAACTTGCGATCTTCTGGTGATCGGGGCCGGATCGGGCGGGTTGTCCGTCGCGGCAGGGGCGAGCCAGATGGGCGCCGATGTGGTGCTGCTGGAAGGTCATAAGATGGGCGGCGATTGCCTGAACTACGGTTGTGTGCCGTCCAAATCGCTGCTGGCCAGTGCCAAGGTTGCTTATGGTCAGGCCCATGCCAGCGCCTATGGTGTCGCGGATCAGGCGCCGGTGGTGGATTATGCTGCCGCGAAGGATCATGTGCAGGACGTGATCGCCACCATCGCGCCCGTGGACAGTCAGGAGCGCTTCGAAGGCTTTGGTGTGCGGGTCATTCGTGCATATGGCCGGTTTGTCGATGATCGCGTGGTCGAGGCAGGTGAGCACCGGATCATCGCCCGCCGGATTGTGATCGCCACGGGGTCCTCTCCGCTCGTGCCGCCCATCGATGGGCTGGCGGATGTGCCCTGTTATACCAATGAGACGCTGTTTGAGTTGCGCGAGCGGCCAGAGCATCTGCTGATCATCGGCGGCGGTCCTATCGGTATGGAAATGGCGCAGGCCCATATCCGGCTGGGCAGCAAGGTGACCGTGATCGAGGGCGACCGGGCGCTGGGCAAGGATGACCCGGAGCTGGCCGCCATCGTACTGGACCAGTTGCGCGGCGAGGGTATTGAGATCGCCGAGGGCTCGCAGGCCGAAACGATCACCTCTACGGAAGCCGGGGGCATTCGCGTGCGCACCAAGGATGGGCGTCAGTTCGACGGCAGCCATCTTTTGATGGCGGTCGGGCGGAAGGCCAATATCGACAAGCTGAATCTGGAAGCCGCCGGGATTGAGACCAATCGCGCGGGCGTGGTGGTTGATGACAGCCTGCGCAGCAGCAACCGCCGGGTCTATGCCATTGGCGATGTGGCGGGCGGGATGCAGTTCACCCATGTGGCGGGGTATCACGCCGGTGTGATCATCCGCTCGATCCTGTTTGGCCTGCCGTCCAAGGCCAAAACCAATCATATCCCCTGGGCGACCTATACCGCGCCGGAACTGGCGCAGGTCGGTCTCACGGAGGGGCAAGCGCGCGAGACATATGGCGACCGGCTGGAGGTGGCGCGGTTTGATTATCACCACAACGACCGCGCCCTGGCTGAACGCAAAAGCAAGGGGCTGATCAAGGTGATGGTGGTCAAGGGGCGCCCCGTCGGGGCCTCCGTCGTGGGGCATCAGGCGGGGGAGCTGGTGGCGCTGTGGTCCATGGCCATCGCCAATAACCTGAAAATGAGCCAGGTCGCGGGCATGGTGGCACCGTATCCCACCATATCTGAGGTGAATAAACGCGTTGCAGGGGCCTATTTCTCGCCACGGCTTTTTGATAGTCCAATGGTGAAACGAGTGGTGCAATTTGTGCAGCGCTGGCTCCCGTAACGCCGGAAGGGGCTGAATGCTCAACACGCTTTCAGGCAGATTCCTGATCCTGACCACGGTCTTCGTGATGTTGGCCGAGATCCTGATCTTTGTGCCCTCCATCTCCCGGTTTCGGCTCGATTATCTGGCAGACCGGCTGGAGCGGGCGCAGATTGCCTCGCTGGCGCTGCTGGCCGATGACATGCTGGAGACCGAGCTGGAGGCTGAGCTGCTGGAAAACGCAGGCGTCTTCAACGTGGTGCTGCGACGGGATGAGGTGCGCCAGCTGGTGCTGTCCTCACCGATTTCGGCCCCGATTTCGGGCACCTATGATTTGCGGATGAGTAGCCCGTTTGCGCTGATTGGCCATGCGATGCAGCGGCTGGTGACGCCGGAAAATCAGATCATCCGGGTGATTGGCGCGCCGGTGCGCGATGCTGGATTGCTGATCGAGATCACGATTGAGACCGACGGGCTGCGGGCTGCGATGATCGATTATGGCGTGCGTATTCTGCTGTTGTCTGCGGTGATCTCCATCTTTACCGCCGTGCTGTTGTTTGCGGCGGTGCGCCGGTTCATGGTGAAGCCGATCAAGGGTGTTATCGGTTATATGCAGCGCTATGCCGCCGCGCCGGAGGACGCCCGCGGCATCATCCATCCCACCGCCGGGGTCCGCGAATTGCGTGAGGCGGAAGAGGCGCTGATGCAGTTGCAGACCGAGCTGACACAGGCGCTGAAACAGCGCGAGCGGCTGGCGCAGCTGGGCGGTGCGGTGGCCAAGGTGAGCCATGATCTGCGCAATATCCTGACCTCGGCGCAGCTGTTCACCGACCGTATCGAGATGAGTGAAGATCCGCTGGTGCGCCGCCTTGCGCCCAAGCTGGTGAATTCGATCACCCGCGCGGTGTCGCTTTGCGAGGGGACGCTGGCGTTTGGCCGGGCGGAGGAACCGGCGCCCACCTTTGGTCGCGTCGCCCTGCATGGGCAGGTGGAGGATATTCTGGAAAGCGAGAGCCTGGCCGGGGGCGCTGAGGGGCGGGTCCGTTTCCTGAATGAGGTGCCTGTGGATCTGAGCCTGCGGGCCGATCCCGAACAGCTGTTTCGGATCGTGATGAACCTGGTGCGCAACGCGCGTCAGGCGATTGAGGCCACGGGGCAGGAGGGGCAGATCACCCTCTCAGCTCGCGAAGACACCGAAAGCTGGTGGATCTCGGTTGCGGATACCGGCCCCGGTCTGCCGCCGAAGGCGCGGGAAAACCTCTTTACCCCGTTCCAGGGCGGCATCCGCAAAGGCGGTACAGGCTTGGGCCTTGCCATCGCGGATGAGCTGGCGCGCGGTCATGGCGGCATGGTGGTTCTGCGCGAAACCGGTCCGGAGGGCACAGTGTTTGATATCTGCCTGCCCAAAGGCGACGGGACGCTCTGAGGGTTTGTCCTCGATAACCGACGCTGGATGCGCAAAATCACGAAAACCTGCGACAAGCTGACATTTTAGGCTTGCACCCCCGCGCTGCTGCGCATAAACCCCGCCGCAGTGGACCGATAGCTCAGCTGGATAGAGTACTTGACTACGAATCAAGGGGTCGGGGGTTCGAATCCTCCTCGGTCCGCCACTACCCCTCCTTTTCAATAAGTCGAATACGTCTGCCATTTAAGGTAGAGTATTCTCGGTCGTTGCGATCCAGTATGCTTGCGTCTGTCTCGTGTTGTGATTGATCTGACTCTGCTTCTGGACAATCAGGGCTGATTTGCAGGCCCGACGCCGAAAGCGCCTGCTGCTGATCTGCCACGTGGCGAACGAGTGAGGGGGCGTGAGCGAGGTTGGGTTCAAATTGGAGCCTGTCGTTGGTATCGCAGGCTATGTGCCAGAGACTTTGCAGTTCAATCCTACGTGTCGAATTGGCGCTTCCATAGTTGGCGTTTGGGCTAAACGCTGCAAGTTTGATAGGAACCCAGAGGCACGGATACTGCGTTCGTCGCAAACGACTGCTCTCTCGTCTCAGCGGCTTGTCATACCAGCAATCATTGCCCCAAGCGCGACGAGATGGACTAGCATGAGCGCCTTGTCACTCCACAGAGCACCCACAGCGAACCATCCGACTACACCGACGATAAAAAGGTAGAGGTTCCAGGGTGTCCAGCCGAACCCTGTTGCAGTGTATCCCATGATCTGAACAGCGGAAGCGCCCCATTTCACCACCAAGACAAGACGCTCACGCGATGTTTCGCTGGCAATGGTATCAGACGGCACGGGTCAGGCCGCCATCTATGCGCAGGTTTTGGCCAGTCATGTAGCCACCTTCGTCGGACGCGAGCCATGAAATCAGCGAGGAAACCTCCGACGCGGAGCCGTAGCGCCCCATAGGAATACGCGCTTTGCGATCTTCGGTTTCGGGCAGGCTGTCTATGAATCCCGGAAGGACGTTGTTCATGCGGATATTCTCGGGCGCGTATTGATCCGAGTATAGCTTTGTAAATGCGGCGAGCCCCGCCCGGAAGACGCCAGACGTTGGGAAGAGGGAGTCGGGTTCGAATGCCGCAAAGGTCGAGATGTTGATGATCGTCCCGCTGCTCTGCGCTTGCATCACTGGAGTGACCAGCCTTGTCGGGCGGATCACGTTCATTAGGTAGAATTCCATTCCGTGATGCCAGTCGTCGTCGCTTATCTCAAGAATTGGCCCCTTTGGCCCGTGACCCGCTGAGTTGACTAATACATCGATACGGCCCCAACGATCCTTTGCACCGGTGACCAAGGTGTTCAACGCATCTGGGTCAAGATTAGAGCCAGTCACACCAAAGCCGCCGAGCTCACCACCGAGTGCCTCGCCTTTGCCAGATGACGACAGGATGCCGACTTTGAATCCATCTTTGGCCAGCCTGCGGGCTGCATCCGCGCCCATGCCGCTACCGCCTGCCGTAATTAAAGCTACTTTTTCTACTGGCATATCCATCATCCTTTCATATGTGAAAACAGTATCTCTGTTGTTATTTGAAGTTTGAATTGAGAATTGATGTTCTTTGGCAGTAGGTATACTGTTGCAAAATGGCGGAACTTCCTCCCCTCAACAGTTTGCGTGCTTTTGATGCGGCAGGCCGTCGCCTAAGTTTCCGGGCTGCCGCAGATGAATTGGGTGTCACACAAGGGGCGGTTGCACAGCAGGTGCGACAGCTCGAAGCGCATCTTGGTGTGGTCTTGTTTGAACGTGTGCCGAAGGGTCTGGCGTTCACATCGGTGGGGCGCAGCTTCCACAATCGGGTCGCCGACGTTTTCGCTGACCTTCGATCCGCAACTGCTGAGCTGAAGCCTGAGCCAAATAAAGTGCTGATCAGTGTCACCCCGACCTTTGCCGCGAAATGGCTGATCCCTAATCTACCAGACTTCACGGCAGCACATCCGAATATCGATTTGCGCATTCTGGCCACCGAGAAAATATCCAGCTTCCAGAGTGACGGGATAGATCTTGCGGTGCGCCAAGGATCGCCGCCATTTGGTGCATCACTGGACGTAACATTGCTATTCAAACAAACGCTGACCGCTGTTGCTGCGCCAGCGATTGTTCGCGATGTGCAACATCCGCTTGCACCAGACACACTGTCTAAACTACCGAAGATCCATGACGCACATGATCTCTGGCCAGGCTACCTTGCGCATTTGCATGTGCAGGATCAGTCGCCACGTAGCCTACGCCTAAGCCAGACGTCCCTTGCGGTAGATGCCGCTATCGCTGGCCAAGGCGTTGCCTTGGCGAGCCGTTTTATGGTGGCTGATGATCTCGAAGCGGGTCGTTTGACTGAGGTTGGCGAGGTTTGGGAAGCAGGCGGAAATGACTTCTACGTCCTGATGCCACGCATCGTAAAAAGAAACAGATCCGTGGTGGAGGTCCTGACATGGATCAAAGCGCGCTCCGCCGCTGCACTCTGACGGCCCATAAAGTGTATCAAGACGACTGGCGCCACGGTCCCCGTCGCAACCTACTGAAGCAACGGTTTGCATAGGTTGCTTTCCTCAGCCTAAGGCGCTGTGGTCCTGTTGATCTGTGACGCGCTGAACACGGGAGGTGCCATAGGATTGCGACACGATTGGCGATGCGTCCCCGCAAGCGCAGCCAGCAAGACGGTCTGGTCTGTTAGGGCAGAGGCGGAAGGTCGCGCGCTTATTCTAAGCATCACGGGAATTAGGTGTGCCGAAACCCCACTTGTCAGAGGGGGCACCGGATGGCCGCCTGCCATCATCTCGACCGTCTTGAAACCTGCGACGAAGCTGCTTGAGCGCGTCATTTATGCGCAACTGCTAGCAACTGCTCTCAGAAAACCCTCTACCTGCGAACGCTTCGGCTGACCGCAGAGATCCTTTGCAATCTCTTCAGGCGAAAGTTTCAGAAAGTTAAACCGTAAGAACAGGTCTGGTCTGAATTGATCACTCACTGTCGACAAGACCAGTCGCAACTGCGCCAACATGTCATCACCACGACGGGATGCATGCATCAGTGCGATTGGCTTCCCGATAATCTCATCTCTCGACACCATCCAATCAATGGCATTCTTCAGACCGCCGGGGATCGCATGGGCATATTCAGGGCTTGATATAATCAGCGCATCGCTTTGCCGCACCAAGTCTGCGAACCTCTGAACGGCGGGAGGTGTCGTGCCATGTTCTGCATCCGGCGAGAACACTGGTAAGTCGGCTAAGCCAGAAAAAACGGCTATCTCGTGGTTGGCCGCAGCGATCTCGGCAACTGCATTTAGCATCGAAGTATTTGTCGAAGCAGCGCGCGTGCTGCCTGAAATGGCGAGAATTCTCATGTGCTCACGTCTAGGTCAGAGCGGCGAGACCATCAATGGGGGACGGGTTCCGCATTGGGCAAGTTTCCCCCGGCGTGTGATATTCCCCATAAGACATTCCTGGTATTGAGAGACAGCGGGAATGGTTTGCAGCTTGGTCACGGCGCGTTTGTCAGACGCAAAGCGTCAGTTAACTGCGGCAGGGTGTATGTTGGGGGTAAGCTATTTGCGCTGATTTGCCGCCGGAGGATCCATTGAGAGCGCGCGCAGGCCCTTGTAAATTTTAAAAAACCGGAGGGTATATGTGATGATCCGTGGGCACAGCATTAAGGTCTGCGCTGCCGCTGATGAACAAATTCTGCTGATCCCCGAGGGGCTTCACGACTTCGCCGGGGCGGAGGTGATCATGACCAGTGGTCGTGCCTCGATCTTTCATAAGCTGCTGCATCAAGATGCCTTTGGGACGGAGTTTTTCTCAAACGCGCCCTGTCTTGCATATGTGCTGCGGGGATGTGAAACTTTTGTCGACGCGGATGGGGAAGAGACGACCGTGGTCCAGGGGGATACGTTGCTACTACCCCGGCATCATCACATGGTGTCTGAGTTCTCAAGTGAAACGGGGCCGCTTGAGGCGGTATTGTTCTTTTTTAGCGATGCTGTGATCGCGGAGTTTCTGGCTGCGACCTCACGTGGCGCCACCACTGCACCGCGCAGCCAGACTGCCCTGTTTGCGGGGTCGCCGTCGCTGCACGAATATGTCAGTGCGCTACCCCGGGTATATGGCGGCCTGCAGGCCTCTCCCGCACTTGTGAAATCGAAACTATTGGAGCTGCTGTTGCTGCTGGATCTGCATGACCACCAGGGGCAGCTATGGCGATTTCTTGTCCATGAGAACTCCCAGCGCGCCCGTCGCAATATCAAGCAGGTCATGCGGGCACATGCGCTCGCGGATCTTTCGGTTGCGGATTACGCGACGCTTTCGGGGCGGTCAGTTTCGACCTTTCAGCGTGACTTCAAGCGTGCCTTTGGCGAGGCGCCGAGTGTCTGGCTGCGGCGCGCGCGGCTGGACCATGCTCGGGACAGGGTGATCGACGGTAATGATACCATTGCCGACATCGCGCTAGCAGCTGGGTTCTCCGACACCTCACATTTCATCAAAGCCTATAAGGCCCATTTCAATCAGACGCCGAAGCAGCACCGTTTGCATCTGGCCTGATCTGGCGTGTGTAACTGACCTGTAAACCCGATTTTTGAGGCTGGTTTTCTATCTCGAGATGCAGGTTGTGGTGACACTGCCCCTGTCACAAAGAAGGAGACTATTCATGACGATTTGGGTCACGCTTGAAATGCGGGTAAAGGACGGGGCGTTTGACGCATTGTCAGCGTTTCTGGAGGCAAACCTGCCAAATGTGCGCGGCTTCGACGGGGCGTTGAGTGTTGCGCTCTATTATGATGCGCAAACAATGGCGTTCCTCATCCACGAAGAATGGCTGAGCCGTGAGCACCATCAGACCTACCTCGCCTTCATTGAAGAGCGCGGAGTTATGGCGGCGCTGCTCGGGTTCATGGAGGGGCCGCCTAAGGTTACCTACTACGACAGGCTGGTGGTGTGATGGCCGGGTTGTTGCGCCTTCCCCGGCGTAGTGTGATTGCTGCAGTACCCGCCTGTCTGCTGGCTTTGCGTGCAGCGGCTTGGGGGGCGCCTAGGGCGCCGACATCCGGTTCTCAGCCCGTCTTGAGAGTCGAAACGCAGATATCGGAGGCTGCGGCGGCTTCGCTGGCGACCGCTTTGCGGCGCGCACCAGGATGTCTGCGTGTTGATGTCTTCCGGGGTGAGGGGCAGGAAGTTGCGATGTTCCAACGCTGGCGCACGCGGGCCGAAGGCAACGCATTCTGGTCGGGTCGCACCAGCGCGCGGGGCTTGGTCTATCTGAACAGGCTCGAGATCTAACCCGATGGTCCGCCAAGGCGCGCGGCACCGTGGTCATCGGCCTCTGTCGCGGGCGATAGCCTGCAGCGGATATCGATCCGGGTCCTTTTGAAGCGGTCACGAAAGACCTAGGTCTTTCGTGCTCCTCCGGGACGATTATGCGACAAGGGTCGGTGCTGTAGGCCTTGTGCAACGTCGAAGCCTTGGCGCGATGTTCCGGTGGCCAAAGGGCGGCGATCTGAATTTGTCAGGGCCAAGATACGTATCTTTGCCTGATGCAGAGTGCTTGCAGCTTGTGAACGGGATGCTAACAGCGCCCTGGCATTTTGCGCGATAGCGAGGGGTGTTACGCGGCGCGGCGATCGGTAATGTCGCGGCGTCTGAGCGAGCGACGGGCGAGATCGCCGTAGGTTTTGCGGACCTGATGGCGGCCGGGCTCGCCTGACAACCCATGCACTGTTGCCAGCTCCGGGAATAGTGTCAGCAGCTCGCGCAGGTCATCTCCCGACAGGCCGCGGATCGCCTCCGGGCCGGGCCAGAAGGTTTCGGTCGCGATGCCTTCTGCAAAAATGACCTCGTGCTGTTCCGTCATCAGGTGGACATAGGTGACCGGAGTCTGATGGGCTACCTGTGCGGCAAAATCTGCGTCCATCTCGGCAAGGAGTTTTGCGGACACAAAGCTTTCGTCACGCGGTTGTTCTGGCATCAGGCAGCGGTCATTGACGATCAGGCGGTGTTGCGGGGACAGCAGCATCGGTCGGTCCGGTGACAGCACCCCGCCCGGACGCAGGCAATAGGGGCGCAATTGTGGGCGGTGCATAAGATCGGCCGCGCTGAGGTGGCGCTTGCCAACCCAGATCACGGGCTGAAACCCGTTGTCCGCGGTTTGCAGCAAATCCCCGACCCGGATCTGACCCGCAGGGACAGCGCCCCGCCGTGTGGCCAGCAGCACGTCGGGCGTAAAGCAGGGGATGCCTGCCGCGTAGAGCTGGTTGTGACTGCTCATCTGCGCAGGTGTCACCCCCTGAAGCACCAGTTGCTCCCCGCCGGGGAACGTCAGGAGCGCATTGCCAAACCCGTCGTCGGCCACGGCGACATCGCTGGTGCGCACGGCGCCATCGGCCCCGCTGCCGCCGGCCAGGTCAGAGACATCCAGCTGGTCATTGTAAAACCCGTTGCCGTCGTCATCGTTCAGATCGAAGTCGCTGACGGTATCGACCCCGCCACCCTCCGTCAGAAGCAGCTCATCATCGCCCGCCCCGCCGGTGATGGAATCGTCGCCTTCACCGAATGTGATCGTATCGTCGCCGGCGCCGGCATCGATATCCACCCCGGCGTTGTCGGCGGAGGCATCAACCACATCCGCCTGATCGGTCAGGGTCAGCTGTTCAATCTCGCTGAAGGAGATCGTGTCGGCCCCATCGGTGATCTGGCCGGCCTCATAGCCGGAATAGGTGACGTTGACACTGTTGGTGACATTCGACAGGTCGATGTGGTCAGAATCGTTTCCGGCTTCACCGCCCGAAATGGTGTCATTGCCAAAGCCATCCGACATCCGGAAGGTATCAGCATCCGCTTCGCCATACATTTTGTCATCGCCGGCGCCGCCAACCAGCAGATCGTCGTCATTGCCGCCGTACATGGTGTCGGCGCCATCGCCGCCTTCCAGCGTGTCATCCCCATCAGTTGCGACGATGCTGTCGTCGCCAGTGCCGCCGACCAGACTGTCGTCACCGGCCGAGTTGCGCAGCGTATCATCACCGGCGCCGCCGATCAGCGTGTCATTGCCAAGCCCGGTGGTCAGACTGTCGTTGCCATCGCCGCCGTCGATATAGTCGTCACCATCGCCGCCTGCGATGGTATCGGCGCCGAGGCCACCCATCAGCGTATCGTTTCCGACACCGCCATCCATCACATCGTCGCCGGTGCCGCCGTCGAGGCTGTCGTTGCCCGTTTCGCCATACATCAGATCGTTATCGGCACCTCCAAGCAGGAGGTCGTCGTCATTGCCGCCATAGAGAGTATCATTGCCATCGCCGCCTTCCAGCGTGTCAAAGCCGTCGGTTGCCACGATGCTGTCGTCGCCGGTGCCGCCAACCAGACTGTCATCACCGGCGGAGTTGTTCAGCGTGTCATTCCCTTCACCGCCAAGGAGCGTATCGTTGCCGATGCCGGTTGACAGTTTGTCGTCGCCCTCACCGCCCTCGATATAATCGTCCCCATCGCCGCCAGAGAGCGTGTCGCCACCGGCGCCGCCAAGCAGGGTGTCGGCACCTATGCCCCCCTCCATGACATCGTCGCCTTCACCACCGTCCAGCAGGTCGTCACCTTCCTCACCCAGCAGGGAATCATCGCCCCCCTGGCCATGGACGATGTCATCGCCAACACCGGCCATAACCGTGTCGTCCCCCTGGTCGATGACGGTAGTGATCGGGTCATCCAGCACGTCGCCGGACAGGGTGAACCCGGCCAAGCCTGCACGGGTCTGAAGGGTGAATTCAATTGAGGAGCGGTCCTCAAATGAGGCGGAGAACCAAGAGTCCTGATCGGTGTAGTCGTTCAGCTCCGATCCGGTGGCTTTGACCACATCTCCGTTGATGTCGGTGGTCAGCGACGAATCTGACGAGACGCCAAAGGAGGTAAAGCTGCTGCCATCAATGATGACGGCTTCGGCGTCGCCGTAGTAGCTGTTGTCGTCGATATCATTGAATGTTGCGGTTGAGTTGAGATAGACCGTCTCTCCGGTGTCTGGGTCAAAAAACTCCAGCCGGAATTTGGCCTGATCGCCGGGCCGGTCCCCATCCAACAGGATTTCCGCGCCATTCGTATAGCCAAATTCCACCGACATATTGGCGTTGGACTTTTCGACCAGAATCAATTTTCCGGAAATGCTGGTGCCGTCCTCCAGCGTGGCGACATTGCTGAACACAGCGTAGTTGCCGGCCGAACCTGTGCCACCATCGTGGGACACGCTATGCATGTTGTTGATATCCAGGGTCAGCGGGGAGGCCTGCATCCCCTGATCAAACCCGTCTCCCATGTCGCCATAGATGATGTCGTCGCCTTCACCGCCATCAATAAAGTCGCTGCCCTCTTCACCGGCGACGGTGTCGTCGCCTTCGCCGGCATCCATGGTGTCATCACCCGTGGTGCCGCCAAGCTTATCCTTGCCCCTGCCACCGATCAGATTTGCGAGGAGATCTTCGAGCCAACTTGGACGGGGCATGGTGGGTCTCAATCCTTAACCGATTTATACAACTGTTGTGCTGACCATGCGGCGCGCGCTGCATGGTCGATGGTTGGGCACGCATCAGCAGAAGCTTAGATGTTTCGCGATAATAAAGCGTAAATCGGCAAGGCGGCCCGCTGCGCAGCGGTGCAGCGGGCCTTGGAGGATGGGGTGCGGAGTGCGGTACGGGGGGTATGAGGTGGCAGGAGTGGACCTGTACTGCCGGACAGGTTCTGCCGTAAGGTCGCAACCGGTGCTGCAGCCCGGCGCCGCACCGAAGGACACGCTGTGTCAAAACGGCTGCCGCAGCAATCACTGGTCTCTTCGGGAGAAGGTGACGTTGGGCTGGAAATTTCTAAGGAAGTTTGGTGGAGCCTAGCGGGATCGAACCGCTGACCTCCTGCATGCCATGCAGGCGCTCTCCCAGCTGAGCTAAGGCCCCAAACCGCCGCGTTTCGTTTCCGTCTCGCGGTGTGTGTCGGTGATTTAAGGGAGGCTGGCGCGTGCCGCAAGCGGAAAATGCACCATCGTCCTAGATTTTTTCGATACCGGTTTTCCAGCTATCTTTGGCGGTATCCGGGGGAGGTGGCAGCACCTCCCCCAAGGGCCTTGTGGCCTTAGGACTCGTCGTCTTCGGACGCGACGTCGGCGATCTCGTCGAGCGAGACGTTGTCCTCGTCATCATCGTCATCCAGGACGTCGTCGCCCAGATCCAGATCGACATCATCTGCATCGTCAAGCACCGCGTCATCACCGTCGGTGTTTTCCTTGGCCTTGCGGCTGGCCGCATCTTCGGCGTCGGCTTCGATCATGCGGCTTTTGCCGTTGTTCAGTTCGACAACCTCACCGGTGTAGGGGCTGACGATCGGGTTCTTATTCAGGTCGTAAAAACGTTTGCCGGTTGTCGGGCAGACGCGCTTTACACCCCATTCTTCATTGGGCATGTGGATCCCCTTGATTTTCTGCTGAGTCGGTTCGACGATTCAGGTGCCTTGCCATATGCGCCGGGTGCTGTCAAAGCCTTTGCCAAAAGGGGAGGCCGTCATGGCTGATCATCACCTGCCCGGAGATCCGCCGGTTCCGCTGACGCTGCGACGCTCTGCGCGGGCGCGGCGGATCAGTTTGCGTATCTCTGGGCTGGATGGTCGGGTGACGCTGACGCTGCCCTCACGGGTTCCGGATCGCGAAGCGCTGGATTTCGCGCGGGAAAAGGAAGGCTGGATTCGCGATCACCTTGCACAGCATCCCGAGTGCATCGACGTGGATTATGGCTGCGTGCTGCCGATTGATGGCCAGCCACGGCATGTGGTTGCCGGGCGCGGACGCAGAGTGCTGTTGGACCTGGACCAGTTGACGGTACCGGGTGCCGCCAGCGGGGCAAAGCCCGGGCGCCGGATTCAGCGGTATCTGCAGGAGCTGGCGCGCGATAGGCTGGCGGCCGCTTCTGATCACTATGCAGCGGCGCTGGGACGGCCCTACAGTCGCATCAGCCTGCGGGATACTCGATCGCGCTGGGGGTCGTGTTCGTCAGACGGGGCGCTTATGTACTCCTGGCGGTTGATCCTGGCACCGTCTGAGGTGCTGCGCTATGTCGCCGCGCATGAGGTGGCCCATCTGGCGGAGATGAATCATTCGCCCGCGTTCTGGGCCACCGTCCGGCAGCTATATGGCAACTACGACGGCGCGAGAGAGTGGCTGCGCCGCGAGGGCAATCAGTTGCATCGCTACCGTTTCTGAAGGTGTCGGGGCGGCGGGCCTGTGTTCGGTGAGTGGTACCGGTTGACCTGATCGAGATTTGTGATCACAACACCGCCATGTCTGATCCTGTATCCAACCCCATTCGCCCGACTGTTGAGCCGCCCACGGGCTCTGCCCACGACCGTGTCTACCGCGCATTGCGTACCCGGATCATGCACGGTGAGATGGCACCGGGGGAGGCGCTGACGCTGCGCGGGATTGGTCGTGAGTTTGATGTGTCGATGACGCCCGCCCGCGAATCGGTGCGGCGGCTGGTGGCCGAAGGGGCCTTGTTCCTGTCGTCTTCTGGGCGGGTCTCTACGCCGGAGCTGACAAACGAGCGGATTGAGGAACTGGCAGCCTTGCGGGCGTTGATTGAGGTCGAGCTGGCCAGCCGTGCCCTGCCGCGCGCGCATATCGCGCTGATCGACCGGTTGCAGAGCATCAACAGCAATGTTGCCGAGATGATCTCCAAGCGGGATGCTGTCGGTTATCTCCGCACCAATCTGGAATTTCACCGAACGCTGTATCTGCGGGCACAGGCGCCGGCCATGCTGGCGATGGCGGAGACCGTCTGGTTGCAGCTGGGGCCGACGATGCGGGCGCTTTATGGCCGGTTGCGGCGCACCGAACCGCCGCAGAATCACAAGTTGATCATTGCCGCGCTGAAGGCGGGGGATGAACCGGGGTTGCGACTGGCGGTGCGTTCCGACGTGACGCAGGGGCTGCGGATGCTGGCGGGATAGGTCACGCGGTCAGGTACGGCTGAGTGCATCGCCGAGGGTCTTTGTGCCGCGGTTGCTGGCCTTGGGCACGACGCGATAGAGTGCGTTGACGCAGCAGAACAGCGCAAAGCCCAAGAGGCCGAAACAGAGAGCCGTGACAAGAATCTGGCCAAAAACCTGCGCCTGGAGCCAGTCAAAAACACTGCCGATACCACTGGGGCTGTCAGCGGATGCAAACAGCGTAGCCTGAATGATCAATGCGCCGATAACTCCGATGACCACGCCGTTTGCGGCGACACCGATTTTCAAGGGTGTATTAAGGCGCCGGGTGGTCGCGTTGGCTTTGAGATGTGTTCGGTAGCCTTCGCTCCATGCCTTGTGAAGGTAGTAAGCCGCTGCACCCAGCGTCAGCAGGCCAGCCACTCCGAGGAGGATCGCGCCGGCTGGCGACGACGCAAGCTGCGCGATCTTATCACCGCCGGAGCCATTACCGGACTGATGGTCGATCAAAACTGTGACGGCAAGCCCCGCCATGACAAAGTGGACGAGACCCGTCACCACCATCGCCGTGCGGGCAATCAGGCCCTTGAGACCCGCCCCGTATGCTTCGAGGTCCCAGACGCTGTCGACCACACGCCAGACTGCGTAGGCTGCCAACCCCAGAATGATCACGAGTAGTACAATCGTACCCCAGCCGCCATCCAGCCATTCGAGCGCTTCCGTGGTGCCTTTTGCACCGCCGCCCTGCCAGATCGACCACAGCGACGTGCCGGCAATCGTCAGATAGACCAGCGCCCGACCACCGTAGCCGGTACGCATGATGGGTATCGCCCAAGAAAAGTCATCTGGGTTGATCTGATCAAGGATCTCGTTACGGGTTTGCTCAGAGGGCAAGGCGCGATTTGCGAGCCCTGAAAACAGGCGATCTGACATGGTGGCGCTCCTGACCATGGGAACGGATATATATATCAATCAAATGCGCAGCAGCGCAGGATTGTTCCGAAAGCAGATCGTCACGATGCGAGCGCACATAGAAAAACCCCGGCGCACAGGCCGGGGTTTCATTTTAAATCAGAGCGTTGCAGGTGGCCTTAGGCCGCCAGCCCCTTCGACCCGATATCCAGGAACTTCTGGCGACGATCTTTGATCAGGGCGGCGGCGTCCTTGCCGTCCAGCTCTGCCAGCATGTCGGCCAGCGCGCCGCGCACCGCCTCAAAGGCGGCGTCAGCATTGCGGTGGGCGCCACCGAGCGGTTCGGGGATGATCTTGTCCACCACGGCCAGCTCCTTAAGGTTCTGGGCGGTGAGGCGCAGGGCCTCTGCGGCTTCGCGCATCTTCTCAGCATCTTTCCAGAGGATAGACGCGCAACCTTCGGGGCTGATCACGGAGTAGACCGAATGTTCCAGCATCGCCACGCGGTTGGCCGTGGCAAAGGCCACAGCACCGCCAGAGCCGCCTTCGCCAATGATGATGGAGATCAGCGGCACACCGATTTTCAGACACATTTCAGTGGAGCGGGCGATGGCCTCGGACTGTCCGCGCTCTTCTGCGCCTTTGCCGGGGTAGGCGCCAGCCGTATCCACGAGGGTCACCACCGGCAGGCCAAACCGACCAGCCATTTCCATCAGGCGGATGGCCTTGCGGTAGCCTTCGGGACGAGCCATGCCGAAATTATGGGCGATACGCGCCTTGGTGTCTGATCCCTTTTCATGGCCGATCACCATGACCGGTTGGTCGTTGAACCGAGCCAGCCCGCCCATCACCGCCAGATCATCGGCAAAGTTCCGGTCGCCGGCCAGCGGTGTATATTCGGTGAACAGCGCATCGATATAATCACGGCAATGCGGCCGTTCGGGGTGACGGGCGACCTGGCATTTGCGCCAGGGTGTCAGATCCTTGTAGAGATCGATCAGCAATTGCGCCGCCTTGGCGTCAAGGGCGGCGGCCTCATCGGTCAGATCGGCTTCTTCATTTGCCCGTGCCAGGGCGCGCAGTTCTTCCGCTTTGCCTTCGATTTCGGCCAACGGTTTCTCAAAATCCATGTACTGGGTCATGTCGTCTCACTCGAGCGGTTTGCCCGATATATGGCCCCAAGGGCCGACGGATGCAACTCAGCAAGATTTGTGAAGTGCTACTATGGCATCCAAATCGGGTCAGAAGAGGGACGTTTTCCATGAGCAACTCCTATGAAGACCGCATTCTGCGGGTGCTGGGCTATATCTACGACAACCCGGAGGGGGATCTGTCGTTGGATGCGCTGGCGGATGTTGCGGCGATGTCGCGGTTTCACTGGCACAGGGTGTTTCGCGCCCTGACCGGGGAAACCTGCGCGCAGGCGGTGCGCCGGATCCGGCTGCATCTGGCCGCAACTGCGCTGGTGCAGGGCGCAGCCCCGATCGAGAGCATCGGCCGCGCCGCAGGATATCCCAATACCCGCTCTTTTGCGCGTGTCTTTGCCGAGGCTTATGGGGCGTCGCCCGCGGCCTTCCGCAGGAAGGGCCGTCTTCTGCCGCCCAATCCCAATCTGATGTCCCAAGGAGACCCCATGTATCCCACCACCATTCGCGATGAACCCGCCCGCACCCTGGCCGCATTGGCCCATAAGGGGGCCTATAGCGAGATTGGCCGCAGCTTTGAGGCGTTCTCAGCCCTGTGTACAGCGCGCAATCTCTGGCCGCAGATGCGCCAGATGATCGGTGTCTATCTCGACAGTCCAGATACAGTCCCCGATGCCGAGCTGCGCAGCTATGCCGGGGCCAGCACGGCTGAAGGTGTTGCCCTGCCTGAAGATATGGAAGAGGTGGCTTTGGCTGGTGGGAAGACTGCCGTGATGACCTACAAGGGGCCGTATTCCGGCATCCATGCCGCCTATGGTGATTTGTTCGGCGCGTGGTTGCCACAGTCAGGCGAGGAGCCCGCCGATGCGCCCTGCTACGAGATCTATCTCAATGATCCGCACCAAGTCGCACCGGAGGAGTTGCTGACGGAGATCTGTCTGCCGCTGAAGTGACGCTCAGCGCTGCAGCAGGATCGCGGCCAGCGACGCAAGAAGCAGGGCTGCCATGGTCCAGTTGAAGGCCCGCAGCTGTGCGGGGCGGGTCAGCAGCCGACGCAGCTGCTGGCCCAGCAACGTCCAGGTCGAGGCTGAAAAACTGCCCACCAGCAAATAAGTGCCCGACACCCAGAGAATGGCAGTCACATCGCGGCTGGCCGCATAGAGGGTGATTGCGCCAAGGGCCATCGCCCAGGCCTTGGGGTTGACCCATTGGAAGGCGCAGGCCTGAAGGAAACTCAGCGGTGTCCCCTGCGCCTCGCCATCGCGCGGCGGGGCCGCATTGGCAATTTTCCACGCCAACCACAGCATATAAGCCACCGACAGTGCCGTCATGATCCAGGTGAGCGCGGGGAAGGCATCAAAAAGCTGCATCACGCCAAGGCCAACCGGCAGAATCATCAACGGAAAACCAACCGCCACCCCCGTGAGATGCGGAAGGGAGCGGCGAAAGCCGAAGTTGGCGCCGGAGGCCATCAGCATCAGATTGTTGGGGCCTGGTGTGAAGACAGTGCCAAAGACAAAGCCTGCGAGGGCGAAGAAGAGTTCGTAGGTCATGGCGATGAAAATGAAGAGTATTTGAGCGAATGAAATTGCGTTCTCTATGCGTTGACGTCATATCTTGCAACAAATGGCGAAACTGGATCAAATAAACGACAGGATATTGCAGGAGCTGAGCCGCGACGGGCGGATCAGCAATCTGGAACTGGCCGATCGTGTAGGGCTGTCGCCTTCTGCCTGTTTGCGTCGGGTGCAGGATCTGGAGCGCAGCGGGGTCATCACCGGATATCGGGCGGTGTTGAACCGGCAGGCGCTGGGGGTTGGTTTTGTCACCTATATCGGGGTGGGTCTGGGCGAGCATACCAAAGAAGCACAAGAGGCCTTTGAAATCGCCATGCGGCGGGCGCCCGAGGTGGTGGAGTGCCACAATATCACTGGCACCATCGAGTACCTCCTGCGGGTCGAATGCGCAGATTTGCCCAGCTACAAGCAGTTTCATACCGATATTCTGGGGACGTCTCCCTATGTGACCTCGATCACCACCTATGTGGTGATGGGATCGCCCAAGGACATGCGGGCCTGACAGCCGGGGCGTCGGAGATTGAGTATTTGGAGAAAGGTGACGGGGTTGGCGTCAGTCCGCCCCTGTGAGGCTCCGCATGGCGATGGCGGGAGAGGCGAGCACCGGGATCTCAGTCTCAATCAGCGCGGCGGCACCAGCCATGGAGGCCTGCGCAAGCACCACGCAGGAGGTATCGGCCACCAAGGCGAGGCTGGTGCTGACCCAGGTGGCGATCTGTTGGTGGAACAGATCGGTATCGCCTGCGGTGAAGTGCGGCCAGAGGCCGGTCAGAGGCAAGGTGCGAATTTCTGCCAATGTGTCGAGGTCGCTGAAGGCGCGCTCCAACAGGGCCGTAGAGGGCGCGCGTGTGCTTTCCAGACAATACGCAATCAGCACCGGTCCGCCGATCTGTGCTGCGGCCTGCATCATCGGCCAGTCGAGCCGGATGGCGCCGAGACTTTCGGCCAGCTCTCCCAATGTGGTGCAGGTGCAGAGGATAGGGCCAGTCAGGCGCTGGATTTCGGTGGTGATTTCCCGGCGCAGGGCGTCGTCGATGCCGTCTTGGGCCCGCTCCAGCCAGTCGGGACGGACGATATGGTGCAGCTTTGCAGCGCCCGCCAGCGCATCGAAAGTGGCGACATGGGTCTCGGCCGTGTGAATCAGGGTGAGATTGACCATGTGCTTCGCCTGCCTTTGTCGCTGTCTTGACGGCCCTTGTTTTACCGGGGGCATTGTCGCACCCCCGGTTTTACAAACCGTTAGCCGTTTTGGGCAATCAACTCCGATTGGGCGACGATCACCTCGGCCTGTTTGATAGAGGCGATATCGACCAGACGGCCCTTGTAGACCGTGGCGCCTTCGCCGTTGGCCTTGGCTTGTTCCATGGCTGCGAGGATCTCACGCGCCTCAGAGACCGCTTCATCAGATGGGGTGAAAACCTGATTGGCCAACGCGATCTGCTTCGGGTGGATCGCCCATTTGCCCACCATGCCGAGGGTGGCGGAGCGTTTGGCCTGGGCGATATAGCCCTCATCATCGGAGAAATCCCCAAACGGACCATCCACTGGCAGAATGCCATGGGTACGGCAGGCGGCGACAATGGCGGCCTGGGCCCAGTGCCAGGGGTCCGACCAGTGTTTTTCGCCAGCGCGCAGCATATAGTATTCCTCCTGCGTGCCGCCGATGCCGGTGGTCTGCATGCCCATGGAGGCGGCGAAGTCTGCAGCCCCGAGGCTCATGGCCTGAAGGCGGGGGCTGGCGGCGGCGATGGCTTCGACATGGGCGATGCCGGCGGCCGATTCGATGATTACCTCAAAGGATATCGGCTTGCGGCGGCCCTTGGCGCGTTCAATCGCCGTGACAAGTGCGTCTACGGCATAGACATCTTCGGCGCAGCCCACTTTGGGGATCATGATCTGGTCCAGTCGGTCGCCAGCCTGCTCCAGAAGATCGACCACATCGCGGTACCAATAGGGCGTATCCAGCCCATTGATTCGCACGGAGATATATTTGTTGCCCCAGCCGACCGTGTTCAGGGCCTCGATCACATTGGCACGGGCTGCATCCTTATCCGACGGGGCGACCGAATCCTCCAGGTCGAGGTTGATCACATCTGCTGCTGAGGCTGCCATTTTCGGAAAGAGTTTGGTGTTTGAGCCGGGGCCAAACAGCTGACAGCGGTTCGGGCGGGCCGGGGCGGCGGGTTGGATGCGAAAGCTCATGTCAGCGACCTTTGGGTAATGATGTGTCGTAATTGCTTGCTGTTTTGGTATTAAATTGCAGAGCGACCCGCAAGCGTTTTGTGCAGCCGCAGCATTGCGAGCGCAGAAACAGTCACTGGGGGGCCGAGTTGCACGGCAGCGAAAGCAAGGAACCGGCGTATATGATCATTGATCGGGAAGATCTTCGGGTTATTCCTTCTGGATTCGAAGATTCATGCGTCAATTTTCAGATGTTGCGCAGAATTCGGGATCCTCTCGCAGGCGCGCTCTCCTACACTCGCGCGGAACTCGACTTTTTCTGAGGAGGCCCCGCCATGATCGAGACCCCATATCTGCTGTTCCTGGGCGATGCGCCCGACATGCTGGCCGCCAAGGTGGCCATCGGTATTCGCGACTGGCGCCCGGATCACGCCGTGGGCCAGATCCGCCTGCCCGGCTGTGGAGCCGATCTTGGGCTGAGCGATATGACGCTGGCCGAGGCCAAGGCGGCGGGTGCCAAGACGCTGGTGATCGGTGTGGCCAATCGTGGCGGTGTGATCTCCCCGGCGTGGAAAGAGGTGCTGATCGCAGCCCTGGAGATGGGGTATGATCTGGCGTCCGGTCTGCACAATCTGCTGCGGGACGAGGGTGATCTGGTTGCGGCGGCCCAGACCCATGGCGGAACCTTGCATGATGTCCGCGTGCCGACCGTTGGTTATCCGATCGCCAATGGCGTGAAGCGCAGCGGCAAACGCTGCCTCGCTGTTGGCACCGATTGTTCCGCTGGAAAGATGTATACCGCGCTGGCCATGGACGCTGAGATGCAGAAGCGCGGCATGAAGTCGACCTTCCGCGCGACGGGCCAGACCGGCATTCTGATCACCGGCCATGGCGTGCCGCTCGACGCGGTAATCGCGGATTTCATGGCAGGGTCGATTGAGTATCTGACCCCGGATAATGACGATGACCACTGGGATCTGATCGAGGGGCAGGGTTCATTGTTTCACGTGTCCTATTCTGGTGTGACCATGGCGCTGGTGCATGGGGGTCAGCCAGATGCGCTGATCCTGTGCCATGAGCCGACCCGTGAGCATATGCGGGGTCTGCCGGGTTATAAGCTGCCGAGCCTTGAGCAGCTGCGTGACACCGCGCTGCCGCTGGCGCAGGTCTCCAATCCGGAGTGCAAGGTCGTGGGTATTTCGGTGAACACCCAGCATCTGAGCGAGGAGGACGCGAAATCCTATCTCGCCGAAGTTGAGGCCCGTATGGGGCTGCCAGCGGTGGATCCCTATCGCCATGGTGCGGGCCGTCTGGTGGACGCGCTGGACGCTGTGTGATCTAACCCCTGCTGCCGCTGGGGGTGAGCCGAACGGTTCGAAGCCTCCGGCGGGAGTATTTTTGGAAAGATGACATTGGGGTGCCCGGCCGTGCGGGTGTCCTTTGGGCCTTTTCCGGTTCTTTAGACAAAGACAACTACCGCAGTTATGGAGAGACATATGCAGATCAGCGTGACACCCGATATTTTCAAGCTGGCGCAGGTCTTTACCATCTCCCGAGGATCGCGCACCGAGGCCAAGGTGCTGACCGTGCGTATCGAACAGGATGGCGTCACGGGCTGTGGTGAATGTGTGCCTTATGCGCGTTATGGTGAAACGCTGGAGAGTGTGACGGTCGAAATTGAAGGTCTGCCAGAGCGTTTCAACCGGGAAGAGCTGCAATCGCTTTTGCCTGCAGGGGCCGCGCGCAATGCGGTTGATTGCGCGCTCTGGGATCTGGAGGCGAAGCAGGCAGGCAAGCGGGTCTGGGAGTTGGCAGGTCTGCCAGAGCCAAAGCCGGAAATTACCGCTTATACGTTGTCGCTTGACAGCCCTGAAAACATGCAGGCGCAGGCCGCCAAGAATACCCATCGCCCGCTGCTGAAAATCAAGCTGGGCACCACCGACGATATGGCCCGCCTGGAAGCGGTGCGTGCTGGTGCCCCTGAGGCCCGCATCATTGTCGATGCCAACGAAGGCTGGAGCGCTGAGGTCTACGCTGATCTTGCCCCGCATCTGGTGCGATTGGGGGTGGCGCTGGTGGAACAGCCGCTGCCTGCGGGCGAGGATGCTGCGCTGCTGGGGATGGAGCGTCCAGTGCCAGTCTGTGCCGATGAGAGTTGTCATGATCGCGAGAGTCTCGCAGCCCTTGAGGGGAAATACGACGTCATCAACATCAAGCTGGACAAGACCGGTGGGCTGACGGAGGCGCTAAAACTGCGCGACGCGGCGCTGGCGCGTGGCTTTGAAGTGATGGTGGGCTGCATGGTCGGATCCTCGCTTGCCATGGCGCCTGCGACACTGGTGGCACAGGGGGCGGTGGTCACCGATCTTGACGGGCCGCTTCTGTTGGCCGAAGACCGTGCGGAACCGTTGAAATTTGACGCAGACGGCGTGCACCCGCCGGAAGCGGCCTTGTGGGGCTAAGGAGAGCACTATGACCCGTACCGTATATGTGAATGGCGACTACCTGCCGGAGGATGAGGCCAAGGTCTCGATTTTTGACCGCGGTTTTCTGATGGCGGATGCTGTTTATGAGGTGACCTCGGTTCTGGGCGGCAAGCTGATTGATTTCGAAGGTCACGCCGTACGTCTGAAACGGTCGCTGGACGAGCTGGAGATGGCGGAGCCTTGCTCGAAGGAAGAGCTGCTGGAGATCCACCGCAAGCTGGTGGAGCTGAACGACATCGACGAAGGTCTGGTCTATCTGCAGGTCAGCCGTGGCTCTGATGGGGATCGTGATTTTGTGTTCCCCTCGGCTGAGACCACGGCGACCATCGTGCTGTTCACCCAGAACAAACCTGGTCTGGCGGACAGCCCGGCGTCGCGCAAAGGCGCTAAGATCATCTCGATCGAGGATATTCGCTGGGGTCGCCGCGATATTAAGACCGTGCAGCTGCTTTACCCCTCCATGGGCAAAATGATGGCGAAAAAGGCCGGGGCCGATGATGCCTGGATGATTGAGGATGGTCACGTGACCGAAGGGACCTCTAACAACGCCTATTTCGTGAAGGATGGCGTGATTGTTACCCGCCCGCTGTCCAATGACATCCTGCACGGCATCACCCGCAAGGCGGTTTTGCGCATGGCAGAAGAGGCACAGATGAAGATCGAAGAGCGCCTGTTCACCATTGAGGAAGCGAAAGAGGCGGATGAGGCCTTTACCACATCGGCTTCCGCCTTTGTGATGCCGGTGGTTGAGATCGACGGCGTAGCGCTGGGCGATGGCACACCGGGTCCGATCGCCAAGCGCCTGCGCGAGATCTATCTGGAAGAAAGCATGAACGCGGCGATCTGATCACGCGGTCATCATGTGCGAAAATAAAAGGCCGCCCGCATCACTGCAGGGCGGCCTTTGTACTGAGCGCTGTGGTTTTCGCAGGCTTGCGGCCTCAGAGTAGGGCGAGCAGCTGTTTGGCGGCCTCTTCCGAGGAGGCGGGGTTCTGACCGGTGACCAGCTTGCCGTCGGTGATGGCAAAGGAGGCCCAGTCGTCGCCTTTCTCGTAGGTGGCGCCATTTTCAGCCAACATGTCTTCCACCAGGAAGGGCACCACGTCGGTGAGGCCGACGCCGTCTTCTTCGCTGTTGGAGAAGCCGGTCACGCGTTTGCCCTGTACCAGCGGCGCGCCATCGGCGTCTTTGGTGTGGCGGAACACGGCTGGGGCGTGGCAGACAGCGCCGATGGGACGGTCGCTGTGTGCGAAGGCCTCGATCAGGCGGCGGCTGTCGGCGTCTTCGGCCAGATCCCAGAGAGGACCGTGACCGCCGGGATAAAACACCGCGTCAAAGCCATCATCTTTGACCTCTGCCAAGACCTTGGTGTTGGCCAAGGCGTCCTGCGCGGCGGTATCTTCCTTGAACCGGCGGGTGGCATCGGTCTGGGCGCTTTCATCATCGCTCTTGGGATCGAGCGGGGGTTTCCCCCCTTTGGGGGAGGCCAGTGTGATGTCGGCGCCTGCATCTTTCAGCGCATAATAAGGCGCGGCGAATTCCTCCAGCCAGAAGCCGGTTTTTTCGCCTGTGTCGCCCAGTTTGTCATGGGAGGTGAGGACCATCAGGATTTTCATCTCGGGTCTCCTTATATTTTGAAGTTCAGATCAGTCGGCGAGGTGGATGACACGTTTGCCAAACGCTTCGCCTCTCAAAAGACCAACGAATGCTGCGGGCGCTTGTTCCAGACCTTCAATCATTTCTTCGCGGTATTTCACTTTGCCCTCCTGCACCCAGCCGGTCATCTGCTTGGCAAACTCCGGGTAGAGATGGCCGAAATCGTCGAACACGATAAAGCCGCGCATGGTGATGCGTTTGCGCAGCAGCTGGCCCATCAGGTAGTTCATCCGATCAGGGCCGTCGGGGAGGGCAGTGGCGTTGTACTGCGAAATCAGGCCGCAGAGCGGGATGCGGGCAGAGGGGTTGAGGAGCGGCATCACCGCGTCAAAGACAGCGCCGCCGACGTTCTCGAAATAGATGTCGATGCCATCTGGAACCGCCTTGGCAAGGTCGTCGGCAAAGCTGTCGGCCTTGTAATCGATGCAGGCATCAAAACCCAAAGTGTCGACCACGTGCTGGCATTTCTCCGCCCCACCCGCGATGCCGACCACGCGCAGGCCGAGGATTTTGCCGATCTGGCCGACCGTAGCGCCGACCGGGCCGCTGGCACCTGCAACCACCAGTGTTTCGCCTTCTTTTGGCTGGCCGATCTGGGTGAGACCCGCCCAAGCGGTGAGGCCCGGCATGCCCAGAACACCAAGCGCCCAAGACGGGTTCTGCGGGGTCTTGCCCATATTGATCACACCGGTGCCATCCGAGAGCGTGTAGTCCTGCCAGCCACCGAATGCGACGACCCAATCGCCTTTTTCATATCCCTTAACGTTGGATGTAACGACCTCGGCAACGGTGCCGCCCACCATGACCTCATCGATCTCGACCGGCGCGGCATAAGAGGGCGCGCTGCTCATTCGGCCACGCATATATGGGTCCAGCGACAGATACTCGTTGCGCAGCAGCATCTGGCCTTCGCCTGGGGTGGGCACTTCGGTGGTTTCCAGGCGCAGGGTGCTGTCGGTTGGCTCACCCTTGGGGCGCTCGGCGAGGACGTACTGGCGGTTGGTGGTGGAGGTCTGTGTCATATTGGGGTCCTTTCTGTAGGGATTAGACCGATCGTCTAGTGAACGGTAAATTTTTTACGGCACACAAGGGAGCCAGAATGTTTCTGACAGGTTAGGTGTGCCCGGGTGGGGGGAGCATGGCCCGGGTCTGGACCATGGCGGTGTTGAACGGGGTGCTGTCCTGCGACAGATGCGCCATCAGGCTGGCGCCAAGCCAGATCTGATAGAGTGTGATGGCGGTATGGATTGGGTCGACGCTCGGGCTGAGGGAGCCGTCCCGTTGACCTTTGCGCAGGCAGTCAGCCAGCCGCGCTGTAATGCCTTCGACAGCCTGTTGCAGAATGCCGCGCATCGCGGGGGAGAGGTCGGCAATTTCGGCGGCCAGTTTGACAATAAGGCATTTTTGACCGGCCATGTCCGAGCTCTGCCGCTCCTGCCAGGCGGTGACATAAGACAGCACCTGATCGCGCCCGGTCAGCTCTGGGTTGTTCAACGTGGGCGTCAACTCAATCCGGTACTGGTCGACGTAGTGACGCAGCAGGGCGCAGCCGTAGTCCTCTTTGGAGGAAAAGTAGTGATAGAAGGACCCCTTCGGCACCTGCGCCGTCGCAAGCAGCTCCGTCAGCCCGACGGAGGTATAGCCGCGCTGCGCCGTCAGTGCGCGTCCAGTGTCCAGAATATGCAGTCGGGTGTCACTCATGCGAGTAGACATAAGATCACTAGACCGATTGTCTAGTGGGGTTGGCAACTTTTTCCACCAATCGAAAACGAGACAAGGCCCCGCGTCTGCGAGGCCTTGCGCTGGCTGATACCAAGTGATCGGGAGGTGTTACTTGATCATCAGCTGAGGGGAGACAACATCAATGCCCAGAGCCTTGCCGACCGCGAAATAGGTCAGCTTACCAGCGTGGACGTTTAGGCCGTTCAGCAGATGCGGATCGTCAGCGCAGGCTTGCTTCCAGCCTTTGTTTGCCAAATTCAGCAAGAATGGCAGGGTGGCGTTGCCCAGTGCCTGGGTCGAGGTGCGGGCAACAGCGCCGGGCATGTTGGCCACGCAGTAGTGCATGATGCCGTCGACCTCATAGATCGGATCGGCGTGGGTGGTTGCCTTTGACGTCTCAAAGCAGCCGCCCTGGTCAATGGCGACATCCACCAGCACTGCGCCGGGTTTCATCTCGCTGAGCTGGGCCCGTGAGACCAGCTTCGGTGCTGCGGCACCGGGGATCAGAACCGCGCCGATCACCATGTCTGCATCGCGCACCAGCTCGGCGGTGGCGCCTGCGGTGGAGTATTGGTTCTTGAAGTCGCGGCCGAAGACATCGTCGAGATATTTCAGGCGTGTCAGGGAACGGTCGAGGATGGTGACATCCGCGCCCATGCCAGCAGCGATCTTGGCTGCGTGGGTGCCAACGACGCCGCCGCCGATCACCACAACCTTGGCCGGGGCCACGCCGGGGACGCCGCCCATCAGCACGCCGCGACCACCGTTGGCCTTCTGCAGGGTGTAGGCGCCCACTTGTGGGGCCAGACGGCCGGCAACTTCGGACATCGGCGCCAGCAGCGGCAGGCCGCCACGGTCGTCGGTCACGGTTTCATAGGCAATCGCGGTGCAACCGGAATCCAGCAGATCACGGGTCTGATCCGGGTCAGGGGCGAGGTGCAGATAGGTGAACAGCAACTGGCCTTCGCGCAGCATCTTGCGCTCAACGGCTTGGGGTTCTTTCACCTTCACGATCATGTCTGCGGTGGCAAAGATCTCCTCGGCGGTGTCGATGATTGCGGCACCTGCTGTGGTATAATCTTCGTCGGTAAAGCCAGCGCCCATTCCGGCACCGGCCTGAATTAGGACGGTATGGCCATGGTTTACGGCTTCGCGGGCGGCGTCCGGTGTCATCCCGACGCGGAATTCCTGCGGCTTGATCTCAGTGGGGCATCCGATTTTCATGCGATCTCTCCTCCAGCATGCTTGCGCTATGATGCCGCAGGAGCGATGAGATTTGCTGCTTTTTTAGGCGAAATAAAAAGGTGCATATCGAAGGTTCTTCTAATATGTTCATCCTTCATCGAAGGATCTTTCGTAATATGTCACTTGACCACACAGATCGTCGCATCTTGCAGGTGTTGCAGAAGCAGGGACGGATTTCCAACGCCGAACTGAGCGAACAGGTAAACCTGTCGGCATCCGCCTGCCACCGGCGTGTGCAACGGTTGGAGACAGACGGGTATATCCGTAACTACGTCGCTCTTCTGGACGCGCGCAAGATGAACCTGCCGGCAACCGTCTTTGTGGAGATCACGCTGCAGAGCCAGGCGGATGAGCTGCTGGATGCCTTTGAGAAGGCGGTGGGGCGCATTCCCGATGTGTTGGAGTGTCATCTGATGGCGGGGACGGCGGATTACATTCTGAAGGTGGTGGCTGAAAACACCGATGATTTTGCCCGCATCCATCGCCAACACCTGACCCGGCTGCCTGGTGTGGCGCAGATGCAGAGTTCCTTTGCGCTGCGCACGGTGTTTAAAACCACGGCGCTTCCGGTCTGATCTACGCGTCTGCGCGCGCCTTTGCGTGGCTTGTCAGGCGGGGGGATCTGGGAAAGACTGCCCCGACAGAACAAGACGGCAGGATTGTCGCGGGCGGGGGCGTATGGATTGGGACTATATCATTATCGGCGCAGGCAGCGCGGGCTGCGTGTTGGCCAACCGATTGAGCGCGGCAGGCCAGCGGGTGCTGCTTCTGGAGGCGGGCGGTAAGGACAACTACCATTGGGTGCATATCCCGATGGGGTATCTCTATTGCATCAACAACCCGCGCACTGACTGGATGTATCGAACCGAGGCGGAGGCCGGGCTGAACGGGCGCGCGCTGATCTATCCGCGCGGCAAGGTGCTGGGCGGCTGTTCGTCCATCAACGGAATGCTCTATCTGCGCGGCCAGGCGGCGGACTATGATGGCTGGCGCCAGCGCGGGCTCACCGGGTGGGGCTGGGATGATGTGCTGCCCTATTTCAAGAAATCAGAGGATTACGTCGATGGCCCATCCGACATGCACGGGGCAGGCGGCGAATGGCGGGTGGAAAACCAGCGCCTGCACTGGGATGTACTGGACGACTGGATGCAGGCTGCTGCGGAATGGGGCCTGCCCAAAGTCACTGATTTTAATACCGGCAACAATGAGGGCGTCGGCTATTTTCGGGTAAACCAGCGGGACGGCTGGCGGATGAACACCGCGAAGGCGTTTTTGCGCACGGCGACTGGTGAAAGCCTGAAGGTAGAAACCGGCGCCCACACCCGGCGCATCCTGATCGAGAATGGCCGTGCCGTGGGGGTGGAATACAGTCAGGGCGGCGCGGTGAAAACAGCGCGGACGGGCGGTGAGGTGCTGCTGTCGGCCGGGGCCATCAACAGCCCGCAGATCTTGCAACTGTCTGGTCTGGGCCCGGCAGCGCTGTTGCGCGACCACGGGATTGCGGTGCAGCGGGACATGCCTGAGGTCGGTCAAAACCTGCAGGACCATCTGCAGCTGCGCTGCGCCTGGCGGTTGAAAGGGGCAAAGACGCTCAATACACTGGCGAATTCTTTGATCGGCAAGGCAAAGATTGCGGCTGAATATGCCATGCGCCGTTCCGGTCCGATGTCGATGGCTCCCAGTCAGCTCGGGGCGTTTTCCCGTTCACGCCCGGATCTGGCGACGCCGGATCTGGAGTATCACGTTCAACCGCTGACGCTGGACGCTTTTGGTCAGCCGCTGCATGATTTTCCGGGATTGACGGCAAGCGTGTGTAACCTGCGCCCTGAAAGCCGGGGAGAGGTGGCTATCGCCAGCGCGGATCCGATGCAGGCGCCCCGGATCGCACCGAATTACCTCTCGACCGAAGGCGACCGTCAGGTGGCCGTGGCGGCCATCCGGCAGGCGCGGGCGATTATGGGGCAGGGGGCCATGCAGCGTTATGCACCGCGGGAGCTGAAACCCGGCGGCGGTTCGGATGATGAGGCGGATCTGATGCAGGCGGCAGGTGCGATCGGGACAACCATCTTTCATCCGACCTGCACGGTACGGATGGGCGCGGAGGAGGCGGCCCCGGTGGACGGAGCGCTGCGCTTGCGCGGAGTTGGCGGGCTGCGGGTGGTTGATGCCAGCGTGATGCCGGTGATTCCCAGCGGCAATACCAATGCGCCGACGATCATGATCGCGGAAAAGGCAGCTGATATGATTTTGAGCGATCATCGCGGGTAATTGGCCGCGCGGGCAGCATGCCCCCTTGCGTCTGCCGCCAATATTCGATTCCCTGTTCCGATCCGGCTGGCGCGCGGCCTGCGGGACGCGTTGGTCTGTTTCAGCGACCAGAGGGGCTGACAGTGCTCATCGCTTGCCTGACTGTGACACGAAACGATCACATCCGCCTGCTACAGCCGCGTGACTGACCAAAGACCGACCAAGGAGCTTTAGTGTGACCAGCGACCATGACCCTGATTCCTTTGACTGGCTGGACGCCGAACTTCAGGACACGCTGGACGAGGATTTCGAGATCGAATTCGCCGAGCCGATGCTGTCGATGGAATTGCGCAAGATCTACCGGTCACAACACCCGGAGATGCTGGATCGCAAGGTCTATTTTCGCAACTTGCTGCGGTTGCAGGCTGAGCTGATCAAGGTTCAGGATTGGGTCCAACACACCGGGGCCAAAGTTTGTATCCTGTTTGAAGGCCGCGACAGTGCCGGCAAGGGTGGGGTGATCAAGCGGATCACCCAGCGTTTGAACCCGAGGGTGGCGCGTGTGGTCGCTCTGCCTGCGCCCAGCCGTCGTGAGCAGAGCCAGTGGTATTTTCAGCGCTACGTACCCTACCTGCCGGCCGCAGGTGAAATCGTGCTCTTCGACCGCTCCTGGTACAACCGGGCCGGGGTCGAACGGGTGATGGGCTTTGCCAGCGATGATCAGGTCGAGCAGTTTTTTCAGGACGTTCCGGAATTCGAGCGGATGCTGGTCCGGTCCGGGATTATCCTGCTGAAATATTGGTTCTCCATCACCGATGAGGAGCAGCAGCTGCGGTTTCTCATGCGGATCCACGACCCCATGAAGCAGTGGAAACTGTCGCCAATGGATCTGGAGAGCCGCATCCGCTGGGAGCAGTATACCAAGGCCAAGGAGGACATGTTCGAGCGCACCAACATTCCCGAAGCGCCCTGGTATATCGTGGAAGGGAACGACAAGAAGCGCGAGCGGCTGAACTGTATTGAGCATCTCCTGACCAAGATCCCCTATTGCGATGTGCCAAGTGAACGCGTGTCGCTGCCGGATCGCGAATATAAGCCCGATTATGAGCGCCGGGTGCTGCCGGACGACCTCTATGTGCCCAAGATTTACTGACCTGAGCTGACGTGGCCGCCGCACTGGAAACGGGCGCAGATGTGCCATGCGGTCATTTTCTGTTCGGGGATGAGGCGGGGAAGAAGGAACCCGGAGCGGCAAATGCCTTGGTTGTAAGGGGGTAAGACAAGCGCCTGATGGGGGGGAGACGCTGCCTGCTCCGGGTTAGACCATCGGGTGTTCCAAATCCGATGGAGCGGGCAGCTGCTGGGGAAACGCGTCAGCCTGCCCGTGCATTAACCACAGTAGCGCAGTTTGTTCAAAACGAACACACGTATTGCGTGTATTTTTTGATAAAATATTAAGTTTATAAGTGACGGATTGTCGCACTCGCTATTTATGGGGAGGCCAAAAACGACAAACCCCCGCGGCTGAGCCTCGGGGGTCGTCATTTTGCGTCCAGAACTGCGGACAAAGGGCTCAGAGGAGGCCTTCGCGCTGTGCTTTCTTACGTGCCAGTTTACGGGCACGGCGAATCGCTTCAGCTTTCTCGCGCGCTTTTTTCTCGGACGGCTTCTCGAAATGTTGCTTGAGCTTCATTTCACGGAAGACGCCTTCACGCTGCAGCTTTTTCTTCAGGGCACGAAGCGCCTGATCGACGTTGTTGTCGCGAACACTAACCTGCATGTGGTTTTCACCACCTTTCTAAGTTGAGTTGCAAGGATTTGCAGGAAGTGGCCGTATAGCAAGGTCGCCCTAGCTTGTCCAGTACCGGGCCAGTTGCCGGGCAGGGCCACTGCGGCGATTGACGGCGGCGCGCCAGTGAGACGATTGGCCGGGTGGATATTGCCCCTGCGGCATCAGATATCTTGTGTCAAACAGATGCGATTGCAATTAGTAAGACGTGAAATTTCGGAAGGCGAGACCATGACGATTGAGGATCACACCGACCCGCGCACTGAGCCTGAGGCAGGAGATATCATTGGGCAACTGCTGGATGCAGCTCTGTTGCATGTGCCCTTTGATGGCTGGAGCGCGCAAACGTTTGCGGCGGCTGTCGAGGACGCAGGGATCACGCCAGCGCTGGCCGAGGCGCTGTGCCCGCGTGGGGCGGTGGATCTGGCGATTGCCTTTCACAAACGCGGCGACCAGCTGATGCTTGACTGTCTGGCCGAAGAGGACATGACCGGCTTGCGGTTTCGCGACAAGATCGTACGTGCCGTGCGGCTGAGGTTGGAAGTGGTCGATGACAAGGAAGCCGTGCGCCGCGGCACCACACTGTTTTCCCTGCCGCAATACGCGGGCGACGGAGTTCGCCTGATCTGGGGCACGGGCGATGCGATCTGGACTGCACTGGGTGACGCATCCGAGGATATCAACTGGTACACCAAGCGCGGCTCGCTTGCCGGGGTCTATTCGGCGACGGTGCTCTATTGGTTGGGGGACGACAGTCTGGAGCATCAGGCCAGCTGGGAGTTTCTGGATCGTCGGATCGACAATGTCATGCAGTTCGAAAAGCTGAAGGCGCAGGTGCAGTCCAACCCTCTGCTGAAACCCCTTCTGGTGGGGCCGAACTGGCTGGCGCAGCAGATCAAGGCGCCCGGCACCCGTGATGACCTGCCGGGCAGCTGGTCCGCGCCGCGGCGCTGAGCCGCGCAACGTTACCGCGATCCGCAGCGGTGCGGGACCTATGACAGCCGGGCGTCCTTTGCTAGTCAGTGACAACAGCGGAGGAATGCCAATGACCGAAATGATGCGCGCGATTGAGATCCAGGAGCCCGGTGGCCCGGATGTCCTGCAGGCCTGTCAACGCCCGGTGCCGACGCCCGGCCATGGGCAGGTGGTGGTGAAGGTCGCCTATGCAGGCGTCAATCGCCCCGATGCGCTACAGCGTGCTGGCAAATATGCTCCGCCCCCGACCGCAAGCGACCTGCCGGGGCTGGAAGCCTCGGGCGAGGTTGTTGCCCTTGGGGCGGGGGTCAGCGCGCTGACTGTGGGCGACCGCGTCTGCGCCTTGCTGCCCGGTGGAGGCTACGCCGAGTATGTGGCGACCCCGGCGGCGCATTGCTTGCCAATTCCTGAGGGGCTTTCACTGAAGCAGGCGGCCTGCCTGCCGGAAACCTGCTTCACCGTCTGGTCCAATGTCTTCACCCGTGGTGGCCTACAGGCGGGGGAGCGGTTCCTGGTGCATGGTGGCTCGTCCGGGATTGGGACAACAGCCATTCAACTGGCATCGCAGCTGGGCGCACGGGTGTTCACCACCGCCGGGTCGGATGAGAAATGTGCGGCCTGCCTGAAGCTGGGGGCCGAGCGGGCAATCAATTACCGGGACGAGGATTTCGTCGAGGTATTGAAGAGTGAAGGTGGTGCCAATCTGATTTTGGATATGGTGGGCGGTGACTATATTCCCCGCAATGTGCGCGCATTGGCGGATGATGGACGTCTGGTGCACATTGCATTTCTGTCCGGGCCAAAGGTTGAGCTGAACTTTGCCCAGATCATGGCGCGGCGGCTGACGCTGACCGGTTCAACCCTGCGCCCGCAGAGCGATCTGGCCAAGGCGCAGATCGCCCAGGATCTGCGCGAGGTGGTCTGGCCGCTGATTGAGGCGGGGAAGTTTGCCCCGGTGATGGATCAGACATTTGCGCTAGAGGATGCGGCCGCCGCCCATACCCGGATGGAGGCATCGCGCCACATCGGGAAAATCGTACTGGAGGTCGGTGGCGAGGTGTAGACCGCACTGGGTGGGTGGCTCAGCAGGTGTCACCCGCAGCTTCCCTTGCTTGCCGTCACGCGATGGCACGACGATAGAGATGCCAGGTGGCGTGCCCCAGTACAGGGACGACCACGATCATGCCGGCAAACATCGGAATCGCACCAAGAATGAGTAAGGCGGTGACGATGACGCCCCAAAGCAGCGAGACGAGAAGGTTCTGACGCACCACCCGCAGGGATGTGGCCACTGCGATCGGGAGGCCGACATGGCGGTCCAACAGCAGCGGAAAGGATACAAGGCTGACCGCGAGCGCGGCAAATGCAAAGATCGCGCCCGCCGCGCTGCCGATCAGCAACATTGCCCATCCGGGGGCGGTGGTGAAGATATCCTGTATGAACAGGTTGAGGGAGGTCGGGGCCTCAGGGCCGAGTGTCCGGTTGTAGATGGCGGCGGCGACCGTCAGCCACAGGATGCAGAGCGCGGCAAGATACAGGCCCAGCATCAAAATCGACAGAAACGCGGGAGACCGCAGCACCGCAAAGGCGTCCATCCAGCGCGGCGTGAACCCGGCCTCACGGCGCGATGACATCTCATACAGCCCGACAGCGGCCACCGGTCCGATCAGCGCAAAGCCCAGAACCAGCGGGAACACCAATGGCAGCAGGTTCATCGACAGGCTGAGAACCACCAGGGCAACACCAATCAGCGGATAGAGGAAGACAAGTGCCATAGCGTCGGATCGGCAGGCGGTGAAATCTTGCCAGCCGGCCCGCAAGGCAGCGCCCAGATCCGTGATGTCCAATTGCAGTACGCGCGGCATCTCACCAACCTTGTCGCTACCAAGGTGGTCCACCGAGGCGGAGACGTGAGAACTGGTTAGGCCAAAAGACTTAGCCAGCCAGCTGATGGGATTTCCGATGGTGCGTTCCATGATCCTTCCTCTCGTGTTGGCGCAGGGCGCACAGAGGGGGCGGGTCAGGTGGAGGCGGGCGTAGTCGGTCCGGATCAGTGACGCCCCAAGCCGGTGCGTACCCGCATGATACCATAAAATCAGCGCAAAGTATGTCACTATGGTGCGAGGGGGCGAGGGTCGCCAGCCGAGCGGGTCTGCGGGCAGAAGCCGTATCAACCTGACAGAGGGGTTACCGGATCGGCTCAAACACCGCGTTTTTCTGTGTGCAATCGCGGATCACGTCGCGGCCGCAGGGGACGGGTTGCAGATCGCGGGACAAACAGATCCGTGCCTCCTGTATGTGACCGTCGCGGCAGGTGATGGTCAGCGTGTTGGGGGCCAGCTCTGGGTTGTCCTGCAGAAAAGCCTGCTCGACCAAGCTCGCAGGCAGGGTCACCGGTTGCTGCAGTTTGCGGAAGGCGGCGGGGCGTTTGATCTGCGCATAAGCCTGTCTTGACAGCTCAAAATAGGCGCGGGGCGACAGGCCAGAGCAGGTGCCGTGTTTCTTCCACTGATGCCAGGCGAGGCCGGGGCTTCCCATGATATCCGCCATCTGCCGCGTCTGCTGGCGGTTTGGCGGGGCCTCGGCAGTGCGGCAGTAGCTGGGCCAGCCGCGGTGAAACTGCGGCCACAGACCATGCAGGGTCCAGCCGTGGTCATGGCGGGGGTCGCATTGGTCGGATTTCCTGGCATCTCCCTCCAGTGCGCACCAATTCGGTGACCAGCTGAGTGCCAGAACGTAATAGTCGAATTGTCCGGCAATCTCGCCTTCGGCCTTTGTCGGTGTTGCTGTGCCGACGTTCAGCCCGATGCCCATGACTGCAATAAGGGCCGCCATCAGGGCCAGTTTGATCCCGCGCATTCGCCTCTTTCCTTATAGAAACATCGCGACTATATAGAACTGAAGTTCCCCGACAACGGAAACCGCCCCAAATCGGGGAAGCCTCTTTCAGGCGACGGGAAAGATGTATCTGGGACAACCGTGTTATTAAGGAGATGAGCGCATGGCAAAACCGTTGATGGCCAAGGCGACCGCCGTGTGGCTGGTGGACAATACCACGATCAGCTTCAAACAGATCGCCGATTTCGTTGGCATGCACGAGCTGGAAATCCAGGGCATTGCAGATGGCGATGTGGCTGCGGGCGTCAAGGGGTTCGACCCGGTTGCCAACAACCAGCTGACGCAAGACGAGGTCGACAAGGCCGAGAAAAATCCGCTGCATAAGCTGAAGCTGAAGTTCAACCCGGCTGCCGCTGGCGAAGAAAAGCGCCGTGGCCCGCGCTACACCCCGCTGTCCAAGCGTCAGGACCGCCCGGCCTCGATCTACTGGCTGGTGAAGTTCCATCCGGAACTGTCCGATGGCCAGGTGTCGAAGCTGGTTGGCACCACCAAACCGACCATTCAGGCGATCCGCGAGCGGACCCATTGGAACATTGCCAATATCCAGCCGATTGACCCGGTTGCTCTGGGCCTGTGCAAGCAGTCCGAGCTGGACGCCGCCGTCCAGAAGGCTGCGGCCAAGAAGGCTGCTGAAGGTGGCGTGATGAGCGATGACGAGCGTCGCAAGCTGGTGTCGACGGAACAGTCGCTGGATATGGACGCGGAACCCCGCATGCCGTCTGCGATCGAAGGTCTCGAAACCTTCACTCTGGGTGGCAGCGACAAGCCTGATGCGGCCGAGGAAGAGACTGTTGTGGATGCTGACAGCTTCTTCAACCTGCCTGCCGGTGGTGACGACGAAGATGAGGAAGAGGACAACATCGATCCCCGCTTCTAAGATCCGCAGGCCGCCGGAGTGGCGGCATGTCAGATAGCAAAGACCACGGTGCGCGCTGCGTTCCGTGGTCTTTTTACGTCTGGGGGTGACTGATGCTGCAGGTGCCACCACGGCGATTTTGTGACGCAGGATGGGGTGCGTGGAGGTCGATTATTCGACCGTCACAGAAATTTCGCCTTTCGATGCCGATCCCTGCATTTTTCTGACTTTTCCGCCTTGACGCGCGGGCGTGGCTGGCGTACCTCGCACCCCGACGGCGCGGTAGCTCAGTTGGTTAGAGCGAACGACTCATAATCGTTAGGTCGGGAGTTCGAGTCTCCCCCACGCCACCATTCTTCTCTTGAAAATATAGACTCGACCACTGGCAGATTGCCGGATGCAACTTGCGTTTTTCTGGCGATGAGCGGGTCTTACAGCTGGCCTCGGTTACTCTCGTCAGAAGCCGATGGGGCGAGGCCTGCCATCTGGCCCGCTGCAACGCTTTAGATGTCCTTACGCGCGCGCAGGGCGGCTGTGATGGTGCCTTCGTCGAGGTAGTCCAGCTCTCCGCCGATGGGCACACCCTGTGCCAGCGATGTCAGACGGACCTGACCGCTGAGTTGATCGGCGATGTAATGTGCCGTCGTCTGACCGTCGATTGTGGCGTTGAGCGCCAATATGACCTCGTTGACCTGTTCGGCCTGCACCCGGTCCACCAGACGGGGAATGCGCAGATCCTCCGGGCCGACTGCGTCCAAGGCCGAGAGCGTCCCGCCGAGCACGTGATAGCGCCCTTTGAAGACACCCGCACGTTCCATAGCCCAGAGGTCCGAAACATCCTCCACCACACAGAGCTCGCCGTTCTCACGGGTCATATCCTCGCAGATGGTGCAGAGATCACCGGTGCCAACATTGCCGCAATTGAGGCATTCCCGCGCGGTGGCGGCCACCTCGCTCATGGTCTCGGCCAATGGCGTCAGCAGCAGAGCCCGTTTGCGGATCAGGTGCAGCACAGCCCGGCGGGCAGAGCGCGGCCCCAGCCCCGGCAGCTTGGCCATCAGGGCAATCAGATCTTCGATATCGGTGGTTGAGTTCTTGATCATGCTTAACACCCCTGTCTGCCCCGCTATATAGGCTGATTGCGCCCTCGTAGTACAAGGGGGCGCAGGGCAACTGTTCAGGTTTTGTTTTTGCGGGCGCGCAGCGCACAAAAGAAAAGGCGACCCGAGGGCCGCCTGATGTTGTGTCTATGGTGCCGAGCTTCAGAACGGCAGCTTGATGTCCTTGGGCAGGCCCATGCTTTCGGTCAGGCTGGCCATTTCTTCCTGCGCTTTTTCTGCGGCTTTGGCCTGTGCATCCTTGATCGCGGCGAGGATCAGGTCTTCGACAACTTCCTTGTCGTCGCCATTGAAGATCGAGGGATCAATATCCAGCGCTTTCAGATCGCCCTTGGCCGAGGCCGTTGCCTTCACCAGGCCTGCGCCTGCTTCGCCGGTGACCATGACATTGTGCAGGTCTTCCTGCATCTGCGCCATTTTGGTTTGCAGTTCCTGTGCCGATTTCATCATCTTGGCCATATCGCCAAGACCGCCGAGGCCTTTGAGCATCTGTTTTCTCCTAAGTGCGAGGGCGCAGGGCGCCGTAAGTCATCACCGCACATATTGCAATTGCGAGGCCGATGAACAAGTGGGGTGGTCCAAGGCAGCCTTCAGCAAGGGCGTAGGCTTCCACATAATCAAGCGCGTTTTCATATCGGTCAACCGCAACGACAAAGGCGATGCCGGCCCAAAGCACGGCGGCGATTACGAAGGTCGGGCGGTTTCTTGTGGCCAGAGCGATGCCCGCGAGGGCAAGCAACGCAAGCGACACGGGCAGGGTGGAGAGGTTAATCAACTCATCCCAGGCGGTGGCCGGACCACCATCATCTGGGTGCCAATACGGTCGTGCCTTATCACAGACCTCTGCAGTTGCTGCGGCGGGAACTAGCGTCGCCATGAAGCCTATCGCCCAAGTCACTCTTCCTCGAAGGGATCCCATTCGTCTTCGACCTCCGGCAGGGCGTCTGCTTCGACCTCGGCGGCGAGATCTTCTGCTGTGCGAATGTGTTTGATCTTCGCCTTGGGGAAGCTCTCAAGGACCGCCTGCACCATCGGGTGGGTGCTGGCCTCCGCTCGCAGGGCGTTCTCTGCGGCGTTGTCACGTTCGGTGATCGTCTCACCGCCACCCTCATTGGCGAGGGAGATCACCCAACGGGCATGGGTCCAGGTCTGCAACTGCTGGCCCAGACGCGCGGCGAGATCCTTGGGCGCGTCATCCGTGGGCTGGATGGTGATCCGGCCGGGTTGATAGGACACCAGACGCAGGTAGGTTTTCACATATTCCAGCAGCAAACCGTCGCGCTTTACCCGGATCAGTTCGATCACATGCTCAAAGCTGGGATAGCGGGCAAGCGCGCTATCTACCTGCGGGGCGAGCGCGGTTGCCTGTCCGTTGCCTGTCGACATCGTTGGTCCGCCCTGGGGACCGCTTGGAATGCCGCCCTGCGGTCCGGGTTGCTGGGGGACGTAACCGCCTGCGCCTTGGGGGGCGCCAGATGGTCCGCCAGAGTTCCCCGTCGGCGCGTTCATATGACCGCTGGGTGGCGGGGGCGGCGGCGTATCCTGCAGGGTGCGCATCAGCTGTTCAGGCGTCGGCAGATCTGCCACATGGGTCAGGCGGATCACCGCCATTTCGGCCGCCATCATCGCATTGGGGGCTGCGGCGACCTCTTCCAGCGCCTTCAGCAGCATCTGCCACATCCGCGTCAGGACACGCATCGGCAGCGCCTCGGCCATTTGGCTGCCACGGGCGCGCTCATCCGGGCTGACGGTGGGATCTTCAGCCGCATCGGGGGTGATTTTCACCACGGACACCCAATGGGTGATCTCGGCCAGATCACGCAGCACGGCCAGCGGGTCGGCGCCCTCGGCATATTGCGCACTGAGTTCGGTCAGCGCCGCAGCCGCATCGCCTCGCAAAATCATGTCGATGAGGTCCAAGACCCGCCCGCGATCCGCCAGCCCCAACATGGCGCGGACCTGATCCGCGGTTGTCTCGCCGGCGCCATGCGAAATCGCCTGATCTAGGAGCGAGGTGGCATCGCGGGCAGAGCCTTCGGCGGCGCGGGTGATAAGGGCCAGCGCGTCCTCGGCGATTTGGGCATTCTCAGCGCCTGCGATTTTTTGCAACAGTGCAATCATCACCTCCGGCTCAATCCGGCGCAAATCGAAACGCTGGCAGCGCGACAGTACCGTTACTGGCACCTTGCGGATTTCTGTGGTGGCGAAGATGAATTTCACATGTGCGGGCGGTTCCTCCAGCGTCTTCAACAGCGCGTTGAAGGCGGAGGTCGACAGCATGTGGACTTCGTCGATAATGTAGATCTTATAGCGGGCAGAGGCTGCCCGGTACTGCACCGAATCGATGATTTCGCGGATGTCACCCACCCCGGTGCGCGAGGCGGCGTCCATCTCCATCACATCGACATGCCGACCTTCCATGATCGCCGTGCAATGTTCGCATTTGCCGCAGGGTTCTGTGGTGGGGCCTCCCTGACCATCCTCGCCGATACAGTTCATGCCCTTGGCAATGATCCGTGCGGTTGTCGTCTTACCAGTGCCGCGAATGCCCGTCATGATGAAGGCCTGGGCAATCCGGTCGGCGGCAAAGGCGTTTTTCAGCGTCCGCACCATGGCGTCCTGGCCCACCAGATCGGCAAAGGTTTCGGGCCGGTATTTGCGTGCCAGAACCTGGTATTGGGATTGGCCTGCTGTGTCGCCTGCTGTGTCGCTCATGATCTCTCGTGCCAGATTCGGGGGTCGGTCGTTTGTATTCGGGTAAAGTAGGCAAGCGCGCGCGTGGCGTCCACCGCTGATGCAGATCCAGGAGGCGCAGGTGTCCACCGCCAGAGCGGACCCAGAAACCATTAGGTGCCGGAGGGGCGGACCGCTACATTGAAGGATGTGATCATCCGGGGGGATTGGTGGCGCAGGGTTTGCGGCGTGCTTGGCAGTGGGGGCTGACAATGGAGCATGGATCTGAGGGTGGTAATACCGATAGCGCGCAGAGAGGCGCACCGCTGGTGCTGCACGCGCTATCCGTGGCGGATGGTATTTTGGCGCTGTGCCCGCTGCCGGGGGCAAGCGGGGATTATCAGGCCGACATAGAACATATTCGAGAATGGCAGCCCGGGCTGGTGATTTCCATGACCACGGATGAGGAACACGTCGCTGTCGGCGCAGCGAGCCTCGGCAGTGATTTGCAGAGCCTCGGCAGCCGGTGGATCCACCTGCCGGTTCCCGACTTCAGCACGCCACCTCCGGACATCCTGAACCGTTGGCCTGAAGCCAGCCATATGGCCCGCAAAGCGCTTGTCGGGGGTGGTCGGGTGTTGGTTCATTGCTGGGGCGGCTGTGGCCGGTCGGGAATGGTTGTGCTGCGACTGATGACAGAATGCGGCGAGCGGCCCGATCTGGCGCTGGCGCGCCTGCGCGCGGTGCGCCCCTGTGCCATTGAAACCGAGGAGCAGATGGCCTGGGCCTATGGCCCAAGACGCATTCCCGGCAACGCGCGCTGACTTGGGATCGCTACGCAGCGCGTCGCCGAAGGCCCGCTCAACAGGTTGTTGTGGGTTGTCAGGCGGGCACGGATTGTAGCGGCGTTGGCGCGATCCCGGGCTTTGGTGTCAAGGGCAGAGCCTGAGCCAGGCCACAGGGGTATTCCGGCAGACGGGTGATGGGGCGGCTGTGCGCAGCTTGGCAGAAAAGTGCATCCGCGAAATGGTCAAGGCTGCCCTGATCCGCCTCCGGAGAGATGCCGCAGTAGATGCGGATACGATCATGGCTGGCCGCAAACCGTGCCTGGCAGGGCCGGTCGCAGGCGGTCAGTTCACAGTTGCCCGCAATTTCAAAGTCATCAGTTGTGACCGCACGGGCCTGTCCCAAAGCAGCGGTTAGGCGTGACAGCATGCGTTCTGCCGCAGGGCAGGGTTGTCCCAGATGTTGGCAATTGCTGAGTGAGTAGCGGTGTGTTGTATCAGTCCAGTTCATTGCGCCCTCCGCGCGAAGGAGGGGATGAATGGTCAGAGCTGGCAGGCCAATGGGCAGACATGCAGACCCTGCCAGAACACCCCGCCTGGTTTCGAGTTTCTTATCAGATGGCAGGTCTCCTGACTCGCGGGTCGTCACAACACCGGGGCCTTCCCAATGCGACAGGTCCAGATGGACCTTGGCATCAGTGGCATAATCCGGGGTCGCTCACCGCTTACAGTTGCGGGGGCAGTCGCGGCATTGATCTGGCAGGTCTGCCATCTCGCACCGTGTTCCCTTTTCATCCTGACCACCCGAAGGCGATACAGGAACCATCTATCGAAGAGCTAGCGGGGGCGGGGGCGAGTCGTCAAGCGTTTCGTCGGATATGCCCCGGAATTACTGATCCGCGCTGGCGCTATATCTGGTGTCGCCAATCCAGCGGCCTCTACATATTGCGTTTATTGGTATCTCTTATGCGGAAGTGATGCTACGCGCTCACTGCCATGGACCAGCCATCTCATATGAAAGAGAAAGAGAAAGGTGAGAGGTTGGACATCGACCCAAGCGGGGCTCGTTGTGGCTGCTTCCTTCCGGATCTGACCAGGTTGGCGAGGCGCTTGCCCGCGCCAACCTCTCGACCTCCGATATAGGAGGGCAGGCGGGGAATGGCAAGCCCGTGCGATGCGCAATATGAACGGAGCCGCGAGGCCGATCATATGCTTTGATCTTACAATCTGACGCCAATCCGCAGGAACCCGTCGGGTGTGGTTCCATGCAGGCTGTGGCGGGACGGATCAAGATCGCTGAGATAGGCGCGGGCTCCGGGGCCGGTAAAGATCTCGGCCTCGGTGGAGGCGTGGCTGAATAGGCGCCAGGGCGGAGGCTCGTGTTCCAATGGATCACGGTCAAGACGCCCGGCCACGTAGTCGCGGATCACGTCTCTCACCCGCAATGGGGGGATCGGCAGTGGCGTAGCAGCCTGTGCCATGGCGAAGTTACCGCCACCGCCGATGCGATAGCTGCTGACTGCCACCGCGAAATGTTGACTGTCACGCACTGGTGCGCCTTTCCAACGGAGGTTGCGGATCCGGTGGCTGTCCGGATTCGCCAGCTCGCCATCGCTGCCAAACCGGGCTGGTGCGGAGACATCGATATCGTATTGGACGCCGAAAATAACATCGAAATTGTGGCCGGCCCTATCTTCGTCCAGCAAGGGCGAGCCAAAGGTGCCGGGGGCGATCTGACTGAACAATCCGGCCGACATCTCCAGCCAGTCGCGCAGCTTGGCGCCATCCAGAACCACCGTGCGCAGCTCGTTCGGGAAGGGCTGGATATCTACGACATGGCGCATATACATCTGGCCGACCGGCACATCCGTATAATTTGAGGGGCCGGAACGTGCGCCAAATTTGCCGGGAGCTGTCGCTGAGAGCAGGGGCAGATTGCTGGCAACGGTATCTGTCAGGGCCGGACGCACCGCGGCCGCCTGAGCCCAAGCCACCAGCGCAAGGGCCTGATCGCGACCGAGAAAAGTGAAATAGGAATGCAGCGGTTGGCTGGTGCGGCCCACAGGTTGCGCCATGCGGATCCGTGTTTCGGCATGATCTTCGGCGAGGGCGGCGATCATTGCAGGATCTTCGGCCACAAGAGGTGTCAGCACGCCACCGGCACCGCCGATGGTTTTGCGTCTGGCGATCGGGCGGAGCGTACTGGTGGCCTTCGTGACTGCCCAGCGATCAGAACGCCACGTGACCTGCAAGTCGATTACGCCGAGATGTGAGCCATGGGCCCCGGGCATCACGATCGGCACGGAAACCGGATGGCGCGGATCGGGGAGCGTCAGATGGGTATGACCGCCGACTATCGCGTCCAGCAGGCCAAGATTTGCCAGCGGATGAAGGGCGTTTTCGATGCCGTATGTGGCGCGTCGCTCTCCGATCCCGGTATGGGCAAGCGCCACGACAATGTCACAGCCCTCTGCGCGCAAGGCAGCGGCATGGTCGCGGGCGGATTGCACCATATCGTCGATCGTGACTTTGCCTTGGAGCAGATGAGCCGCCCATTTGAGGGTCTGCATTGGCAGGACAGAGAGCAGGCCAATGCGCAAGGGCGGCGCGTCTGCGGTATCGGGGAGGTCGCGTTCGAGCACGATAGATTGGCAGAACGGAAGGGACAGCTGCGGATCCAGTGCTCGCATATTTGAACAGAGCACCGGACAGCTGATCCGCAATAGCGCCTGTCGCAACTGATCCAGCCCAAAGTCGAAGTCGTGATTTCCAAGGCCGATGGCGTCATAGTTGAGCAGATCAAATGCGCGTGCAACCGGCGCGGCGCGGATATCGCTAAGCTCTAGCGGGCGCTCTGCAATCGGAGTTCCAAAAATGCTGTCGCCATTGTCCAGAAGCAGGGTGGCAGCACCCCTTGCGGCGGCCTCACGGCGCGCCTGCGCGATCAGCGTGGCCACGCGCGATAGCCCCAGCGCAGGATCAGGTTGATCGGAATAATAATCGTGACTGAGCAGATTTGCGTGAAGATCCGTGGTCGCCAGAATGCGCAGGGATCCGACCTTACTGTCGTCGGCTTGATCCGATCCTGTCATGTGGCATTTCTTAGAGGTCGCACGGTAAATCCCGAGGTGGCGTTGATTGCCAATTTATTAACAAGCCTGTTTGTCTCTTTGAAGCAATCAAATGTGACACTCGAAAGCCGCTTATTGCTGAAAATTCTATTCAATCGCGTTGCTTTCCTCTTGAGATGCCGCGGATTTGCGGCTTTCACCTACGTCGAGGGGTCGGAATATTTCTAGGCCACTGTGGCGCAGAGGAAACAGCTTTTCAGCTTAGGGCTGCATGTCTCTGACGGATTCAGGTGCTGCGGCACATTTGTGCACAGGCGAAAGAGCGGGACGGGGCGATGCGACAGGCAGAACAGGTGACATTTGGCGGCAGTGGTTTGGACCGGGCGGCGCATCTCAGGGACGAGCCTGCGGCCTTGGCTGCGCTGTGGGAAGGCGAGAACTGTCGTATCCTGTTGATCTGGCGTGGAAAGCCATTGTGCACCCTGCCTTCAGAGGCTGCCGTGGCATCAGGCGGCACGATTGTCCCTGAGGCTCTAGCCTGGATCCGGCCCGATCATCCTGTGGTCACGGGCACGGCGGCGGGTGCTGTCTTTCTCGGGATCTGTACGGCAGGGCGGGCACGGTTCTCGGTTGATATAAGTGACTGGCAGCCGGACAACCTTGACGATATGGCGCTGCGCGCCTTTGTGGATAACAGCGAGCAGCGGCATCCGGATCTGCCGCAGGACACTGGATTTTTCGAACTGCGGCGCATTATGGCCCAGCTCAGCCGCGAGGACGCAGAACTGGCGGCGACCGCACGGGCGGTGTTTGGCTGGCATCATTCGCATGGGTATTGTGCCTGCTGTGGTGCCAAAAGCGATATGGCGCAGGCGGGGTGGCAGCGGGTCTGCCCCAGCTGTGACGCCGCGCATTTTCCGCGCACTGATCCCGTCGTGATCATGTTGATCACGCATGGCGATGCGGTACTGGTCGGGCGGTCGCCGGGATGGCCCGAGGGGATGTATTCCCTGCTGGCCGGGTTCGTGGAACCAGGCGAAACACTGGAGGCCGCTGTGCGGCGTGAGACTGCGGAAGAGACCGGTGTAGAGGTCGGTGCCGTCAGCTATCTGTCCAGTCAGCCCTGGCCATTTCCAATGTCGCTGATGTTCGGCTGCGCGGGCGAGGCGCTGGGGCGTGAGATCACCATTGATCCCAAAGAGATCGAAGATGCGATCTGGGTCTCACGTCAGGATATGATGACGGTATTCGAAGGGGAGCATCCCGATATTCGCCAGCCGCGCAAAGGTGCAATTGCGCATTTTCTGTTGCAGAACTGGCTTGCAGATACGCTGGATTGAGACGAATAGTAGCAGTCAGTACAAGACCGCCATCGGATTTTCCGATCCGCTGTAACAACAGGACGCCCATGGATTTTTCCAGCAAAGAAGACATCGACGCACCAATTGCAGAAGTCTTTCGATCAATCGCAGATTTCGAAAACATGGAGCGTATGGCGCTGCGTCGGGGTGTGGATGTGCAGCGGATGGGGGATGTTCATCATCCCGAAAACGGGCTGGCCTGGGAGATCGAGTTCCAGTTTCGCGGCAAGAAACGCAATCTGCACCTATCGCTCAGCACTTATGAACCGGTGACGCAGATGGTGCTGACCGGCACAGGCAGCGGCCTCGATGGCGTGATGGATATCGAGTTGCTGGCCCTGTCGCCGCAGCGCACCCGCTTGTCGGTGACCCTATCGCTGACACCCAAGACGCTGTCGGGGCGTTTGATGGTTCAATCCCTGAAGCTTGCGCGCAGCAAATTGAACCGCGGCTTCAAGAAACGCGTGTCCGAGTTTGCCAAACAGACCGAAGACCGGGTTGGCCGCTCCGCCTGACGCGAATTACAGATCAGAAACGATCGTCATTCGCCGGGTAAACCCCCAGGATTTCGATGTTTGTGGTGAAATAGGCCAGTTCATCCATGGCGAGGCGGACATTGGGATCGTCCGGATGGCCATCAATATCAGCATAGAACTGGGTCGCGGTGAAGGACCCGTCGACCATGTAGCTCTCGAGCTTTGTCATGTTGATGCCATTGGTCGCAAAGCCACCCATCGCCTTGTAGAGTGCGGCAGGTATGTTGCGGACCTGGAAGACGAAGCTGGTGATCATTCCATGGTTGCCCCGGCGGTCCATATTCGGCTCGCGCGACATGGTCAGGAAACGGGTGGTGTTATTGCCGTGATCCTCGATATGGCGGGCCAGAACCTCCAGACCGTAGATCTCCCCAGCCAGTTCACTGGCCAGCGCAGCGTGGGTCTTGTCGCCCTGTTCGGCCACGTCACGGGCGGCGCGGGCATTGTCGGGGCTGACACGGCCGTGGATGTTGTTTTCGCTTAGAAACCGTGCACATTGCGGCAGCAGTACGAGATGCGAATGCGCCTCCTTGATGTCTGCAAGCTGCGCGCCCGGAACGCCAAGAAGATTGATATGCACGCGCACAAAGGCTTCGTCGATGATATGAAGACCACTGTGCGGCAGCAGGCGGTGAATATCGGCAACGCGCCCGTAGGTGGAATTCTCCACCGGCAGCATGGCCAATTCAGCCGCGCCGCTGCGCACGGCGTCAATGGCGTCCTCGAAATTGCGGCAGGGAAGCACGTCCATATCTGGGCGTTCCTTGCGGCAGGCTTCGTGGCTGTAGGAGCCAAGCTCCCCCTGAATGGCAATTCTCTGGGTCATAACTGCGACATCCGTGCAAAACTTCAAAAAACGGGCGTTTCGTCGCGCTGTCTATACCTTGCCACTTGAGAGGGGAAGCCTTAGACACCCTCCCAGACAGCTGAAATGGACTCGCGATCATGTTTGACACGATGACCCTTACCAAAGCGACCGCAGGCGTTTGCGGCGCGTTCCTCGTGTTCCTTCTGGGCAAATGGGCCGCAGAGGAACTCTATCATACCGAAAGCCATGGCGAGGCTTCTTATGTGATTGAAGTGGAAGAGGCAGGTGCGGAAGAAGTTGCTGAAGTCGTAGACTTTGGTGAACTGATGGCCGCTGCAGACGTTGGCAAAGGTGCCAAGGTCTTCAAGAAATGCTCCGCCTGCCACAAACTCGAAGCCGGTGAAAACGCCACTGGCCCCTATCTCTATGGGGTGGTTGATCGTCCGATCGCCGCGGCGGATGGCTTTGGATACTCTGCCACTCTGGCCGGTCTTGGCGGTGAATGGACAGCAGAAGAGCTGGATGCCTTCCTGGCCAAACCGTCGCAATACGCGCCGGGCACCACCATGAGCTTCAGCGGGTTGAAGAAGCAGAAGGATCGGGTGAACCTGATCGCTTATCTCGACAGCCTCGACGACTGATTTTGTCGCCTTATGGCAGAACGAAAAGACCGCGCCATCCAGCGCGGTCTTTTTCGTTTTCAGGCGTGGGCGACGTCGAAGTGATCAAGTTTGAGCGCGATTCGGCGGGTTCATGCCCGCTCGTTCCTTGACACACGGGAAATTCAGCCAATCTGAACTTGAATGTTAGGGGGGCAGCCGCATAGCTTTGGGTTAGACAATGATCCTGGCAGCGAACGCCGGACAATGGAGGTATTGGCAGATGAAGACGCCCACCGCACCGCGCCGCGCCGTTTCGGCCCGAGTGGTTGATCCACAACCATTTTTTCGCATCGTGATGACAGGGTTTGCCGCGCTCATCATCTGCGCGATGGCGGCCTCGCTGGCCTTTGCTGAGGAGCGGGTGATCAAAAGTCACGGTTTCACTGAATTCGGAGAGTTGAAATATCCCGAAGGCTTTGCCCACTTCGACTACGTCAATCCTGAGGCCCCGAAAGGCGGCGAGCTGTCTCTCTCTGCGGTTGGAACCTTCGACAGTATGAACCCCTACACCCGTAAGGGCCGTGGGGGCGCCATGTCGGCTGATCATTTTGAATCGCTGATGATAGGCTCCTACGATGAACCGGGATCCTACTATGGTCTGCTGGCCGAGAGTCTGGAGTATCCGGAGAGCCAGGACTGGGTGATTTTCAACATGCGCCCTGAAGCACGGTTTTCTGATGGGACGCCCGTCACGGCTGAGGATGTTGTCTTTTCGCACAACCTTCTATTGGAACAGGGGCTGCAATCCTACGCGGAGGCCGTCAAAAAGCGCATTCCCAAGGCCGAAGTGCTGGGGCCGCATCGGGTGAAGTTCTATTTCTCGCCGGATTTCCCGCGCCGGGCAATGATCACACAGGTTGGTGGAACCTCGGTGTTTTCCAAGGCCTGGTTTGAGGCAGATCCGGAAAACCGGCGTCTGGATGAGCCGCGATTGGACCCAGGGATCGGGTCTGGTCCATATGTGCTCGAAAGTGCTGACGTGAACCAGCGTATCGTCTATAAACGCAACCCCGATTACTGGGGCAATGACGTGAATGTAAATGTCGGGCGCCACAATTACGATCGCATTCGGATCGAGTATTTCGGCGATAGCGTTGCCGCGATGGAAGGGTTCAAGGCCGGGGTCTACACCATGCGCCCGGAGAACAGCTCCAAGAGCTGGGCCACTGCCTACGGGTTTGACGCGGTTAAAGAGGGCGATGTGGTGAAGGGGGAATTCCCCGATGGTAATGTTCCCGCTGCCAGCGGGTTTGTGATGAACCTCCTACGCCCCAAATTTCAGGATCCCCGCGTTCGTGAAGCGATCCAGCTTGCCTATAATTTTGAATGGACCAACGACAGCCTGCAATATGGGCTGTTCGCGCAGCGCCATTCGTTCTGGCAGGATTCAGCTCTTGAAGCAAAGGGGCTCCCAAAGGGGCGCGAATTGGAAGTGCTGCAGAATCTGGGTGATCAGATTGACCCGGCGCTGCTGACAAGTGAGCCAGTAATGGCGCATAGTTCAAAACCTGCGCGGCCAGCGGATCGGCGCAACCTGCGCCGGGCGATGAAACTGCTGGATGAGGCGGGCTGGGCTGTTGGCGATGATGGGTTGCGCCGCGATGCCAAGGGAGAAGTGCTGAAACTGGAGTTTCTGATCGATTCGCCCACGATTGAGCGAATCGTGCAGCCCTATATCGCCAACCTGCGGCAGATGGGGGTGGATGCCATCTCTAACCGGGTTGATTTCGCGCAATATACCAGCCGTCGCCGCGAAAAAGACTTCGATATGATCACCTTCGCCTATCCAAAGTACCTGCAGCCCTCGACCGGGTTGTACCAGCAGTTTGGATCCGATGCGCATGAGTTTTCCGTGTTTAACCCGGCGGGGATGGCGGACCCGGCGGTTGATACGCTGATTGGTGCCATCGTAAAGGCGGAAGATCAGGAAGAGCTCTACGCCAATGTGCGTGCGTTGGACCGCGTTCTGCGGGCCAAGCGGTTTATGGTTCCCACCTGGTATCTGGATGTGAATTGGGTGGCCTATTGGAATTTCTATGAGCAGCCAGAGACCTTGCCGTTGTTCGATCTGGGGCTGCGCGATGTCTGGTGGGTCAACGCCGAGAAAGAAGCGGCATTGAAATCCTCTGGCGCGTTGCGGTAAGCGCCTGACATGGCAGCCTATATCCTTAGACGTTTTCTTTTGGTGATCCCGACGCTGTTCGGGATCCTCGTTATCAATTTCGCTCTGGTGCAATTTGTGCCCGGTGGTCCGGTCGAACAGATGATTGCACAGCTGGAAGGCGGCGGCGATGTATTCGAGGGATTCGCCGGGGGCGGCGGTGACGCTGGCGGAGAGGCCATCGCAGCCAATGACAATTACGCAGGTCGACAAGGGTTGCCGCCTGAGTTGATCGCAGAGCTGGAGCAGCAGTATGGCTTGGACAAACCGCCGTTGGAGCGGTTTTTCCTCATGCTCGGCAATTACATGCGCTTTGATTTCGGCGAGAGCTATTTCCGCAAGATTGATGTGATGGATCTGGTTCTGGAGAAGATGCCGGTGTCAATCTCGCTGGGGCTTTGGTCGACATTGATCGCCTATCTGATCTCCATCCCGTTGGGAATCCGCAAGGCTCTGCGGGACGGCAGCCGGTTTGATACATGGACCAGCGGTCTGATCATCGCGGCCTATGCAATCCCCGGTTTTCTGTTTGCAATCCTGCTATTGGTGTTGTTTGCCGGCGGGTCCTATTGGCAGATTTTCCCGCTGCGGGGGCTGACTTCTGACAATTGGGAAAACCTCAGCCTTTTCGGTAAGATCGCCGACTATTTCTGGCACATCACGCTGCCGGTTGTGGCCTCGACCATTTCGGCCTTTGCCACGCTGACACTGCTGACCAAAAATTCGTTTCTGGATGAGATCAAGAAGCAATATGTGATGACCGCCCGCGCCAAGGGGCTGAGCGAGCGGCGGGTGCTTTATGGTCATGTCTTCCGCAATGCGATGCTGATCGTTATAGCGGGCTTTCCGGCCGTCTTTATCGGGGTCTTCTTCTCAGGCAGCCTGATCATTGAGACGATCTTCTCTCTCGACGGTCTCGGGCGCTTGGGGTTTGAGGCCGCGGTGGCGCGCGATTATCCGGTGATCTTTGGTACGTTGTTTATTTTCGGACTGATGAGCCTTGTGGTCGGGATTATCTCCGACATCATGTATGTGATTGTCGATCCGCGTATCGACTTTGAAAAGAGAGAGGGCTGACAGATGGCATTGTCCCCGCTCAACCAGCGTCGCTGGAGCAATTTTTGCCGCAATCGCCGGGCCTTCTGGTCGCTTTGGATCTTTTCCGTTCTGTTCGGGATTTCGCTGTTTGCTGAGTTCGTCGCCAATGACAAACCGATGCTGGTGAACTACCGGGGCGAATATTTCACGCCTGTGTTCAACTTCTACCCGGAGACGGCTTTTGGCGGGGATTTCCAGACGGAGGCCGCTTACCGTGATCCCGAGGTACAGTGTCTGATTGCCTCTGGCGGTGTTGAGGACTGCTTTGACGATCCCGAAGGAATTCTGGAAGAGATCGAAGCCGGCACGTTTGCGGCGGATGGGTTTGTGGAAGGGTGGGCGATCTGGCCGCCGATCCCCTATTCTTTCAATACCACGGTCGACCGGCCCGGTGCGGCACCTTTGCCACCAAATGGGCAGAACCTGCTGGGCACGGATGATACCAAGCGCGATGTATTGGCGCGCGTCATTCACGGGTTTCGTCTGTCGATCCTGTTCACCCTGATGGTTACGGGTGCCGCCACTTTGGTGGGGATTGCAGCGGGTGCGGTGCAGGGGTTCTTTGGTGGCTGGCTAGATCTGATTTTTCAGAGGGTGATTGAGATCTGGGGCTCCATCCCGCAGCTCTATGTCATCATCATCATGTTCGCCATTCTGGGACGCAGTTTCTGGCTATTGGTGGTACTGATGATCCTGTTCAGTTGGACAGCCTTGGTCAGCGTGGTCCGGGCTGAGTTCCTGCGTGCCCGCAATCTGGAATATGTGCGCGCGGCCAAGGCATTGGGGGTGGGCAATATGACCATCATGTTCCGCCATATGCTGCCGAATGCAATGGTTGCTACCCTGACGTTTCTGCCGTTTATCGTGACCGGCACCATTGGCACGCTGGCAGGGCTGGATTTCCTTGGCTTTGGGCTGCCATCCTCCGCGCCGTCGCTCGGGGAACTGACATTGCAGGCCAAGCAGAACCTAGAGGCGCCCTGGCTGGCGTTCACCGCCTTCTTTACCTTTGCCATCATGCTGTCGCTGCTGGTCTTCATCTTTGAAGGGGTGCGCGATGCCTTCGATCCGAGAAAGACATTTTCGTGAACAGAACAGGCCCTATTGCGCACCACAGAGACGAATTGATGATCTGTTTTAAGCCGAGATACAGCGCGACACGCAGATGTTCTAACCTATGGGCTCCTCGATGACCGTACCTGAAAAATCCACCCCGTTGCTGAGTGTCCGGGATCTCCGTGTCTCCTTTCGCCAGGATGGCAAGGTGACAGAGGCAGTGCGCGGCGTGTCCTTTTCGGTGGGCCGCGGGGAAACAGTTGCGTTGGTGGGCGAGAGCGGTTCCGGCAAATCGGTTTCGGCGCTGTCGACGGTCTCACTGCTGGGTGACAGCGCCACGGTCACTGGTTCCGTTACTTATGATGGCACAGAGATGGTCGGCGCCAGTGAGCGCCATCTTCGACAGGTACGAGGCAATGATATCAGCTTCATTTTTCAGGAGCCGATGACTTCTCTCAACCCGCTGCACACGATTGAGAAACAGTTGGCGGAATCGCTTGCTCTGCATCAGGGGCTGGGCGGCACGGCGGCGCGGGAGCGGATTGTGGATCTGTTGAACCGGGTTGGTATCCGGGACGCAGAGACCCGTCTGGACGCGTATCCGCATCAGTTGTCCGGCGGACAGCGCCAGCGGGTGATGATCGCCATGGCTCTTGCCAACAAACCCGACATTCTGATCGCGGATGAGCCGACAACTGCTCTTGATGTCACCATTCAGGTACAGATCCTCGACCTGCTTGCGGATCTGAAAGCCAGCGAGGGCATGGGGTTGCTGTTCATCACCCATGATCTGAGCATTGTCCGCCGGATCGCGGATCGCGTCTGCGTCATGCAGGCGGGTGAGATCGTTGAAAGCGGTCCCACGGCTGAGATTTTTGCCAATCCGCAGCATCCCTACACGCGCAAATTGCTGGACGCCGAGCCGACGGGCCAGCCTCAACCGGTGCCGCAGGATGCCAAGGAGCTGATCCGCACCGAAGATCTGAAAGTGTGGTTTCCCATTCAAAAGGGGTTGCTGAAACGCACTGTTGGCCATGTGAAAGCGGTAAACCCAACGTCGCTTTCGGTCCGCGCGGGTGAGACGTTGGGCATTGTGGGCGAAAGCGGCAGCGGCAAAACCACGCTGGCGTTGGCCATCATGCGTCTGATCGCCTCTGAGGGGCGGGTTGAGTTTCAAGGACAGGATTTGCGGCAGTGGTCGACCCGCGATTTGCGCCGATTGCGGGCGGATATGCAGATTGTGTTTCAGGATCCTTTCGGGGCGCTCAGCCCGCGGATGACCTGCGCCCAGATCATCGCGGAGGGCTTGGCCATTCACAATGTGGATCAGGACCGTGATCCGCGGGATCTGGTCGCTGAGGTGATGGCTGAGGTGGGGTTGGATCCGGCGTTTATGGATCGCTACCCGCATGAATTCTCAGGTGGTCAGCGGCAACGGATTGCGATTGCGCGGGCGATGGTGCTGCGGCCGAAACTGGTGGTGCTAGATGAGCCAACATCGGCACTGGACATGACGGTGCAGGTGCAGATCGTCAATCTGTTGCGTGACCTGCAGGAGCGGTATGGGCTCGCGTATCTGTTCATCTCGCATGATCTGAATGTGGTACGGGCCATGTCGCACAAGATGATCGTGATGAAGCAGGGTGATGTGGTTGAGGCGGGATCGGCCGCTGACCTGTTCAACAATCCGTCAGATCCCTACACGCAGCAACTTCTGGCCGCATCCGGGTAGGGTGCGGTTCGCGCAAATGTATCTCGCGGTTCGGTAAATCAGCTACGTGGATTGTCGCGACAGTATGGCACATCCGGCCACCATATCCCGCCAATAAGATACGGTCATTTGCACCGCGAAGTGGATAAGCCCTTGTCATCATTACGAGGGGTGGCACCTTGGCTGTAGGCGACGAGAGGTGCATTCCCACCGTGACGTACCAACAAACGCGGCGTCGCCAATTGTGATTTGCGCGGCACATGTTTAAATTGACACCGCTAGGTGAGCATTAGCCTTAGCGCAGATCAAATCGGACCTCTCATGAACGCTCCTACCATTCAGAACGTCAATTGCGGCGATTGTCCCATTCGTCATCGCGCTGTGTGCGCGCGCTGTGATGCGGACGAATTGGAAATGCTGGACTCTATCAAATACTACCGCACCTATGATGCGGGCCAACCAATCACCTGGTCCGGTGACCGGATGGATTTTGTCGGCTCCGTTGTCTCGGGCATCGCAACCTTGACGCAGACCATGGAGGACGGGCGGACCCAGATGGTTGGTCTGTTGCTGCCCAGCGATTTTGTTGGCCGACCAGGACGCGATACGGCAGCTTATAATGTGGTCGCAACCTCAACAGTGGTCATGTGCTGTTTTCGCAAGAAACCGTTTGAAGAGATGATGGCCCATACCCCGCATGTGGCACATCGTTTGCTGGAAATGACGTTGGACGAGCTGGACGCTGCCCGGGAATGGATGCTGGTTCTAGGGCGTAAAACGGCGCGCGAGAAGATCGCCAGCTTGTTGTCTATTCTGGCCCGGCGCGATGCCTCCTTGCAGCTTCACAAAGACAGCAACCGTCGCGTTTTTGATCTGCCGCTGACCCGCGAGGCGATGGCAGACTATCTGGGGCTGACGCTGGAAACCGTCAGCCGCCAAGTTTCCGCCCTGCGCAAGGATGGCGTGATCGAACTGGAGGGCAAGCGGCATGTGACCGTGCCTGACATGGGGCGCCTTATGGAAGAGGCGGGAGATGACAGCGACGGCGGCTGCCTGATCTGACCACTCCTTGAGCAAGCGAAGGGGCCGAATGTGTCGCCCCCTTCTTGCTTGAGTCCGTGCCTTAGTGGGCCATCATAACCGGCACTTTTGCCTTCTCCAGCATATTGCGGGTTGCACCGCCCAGGATCGCCTCACGGAAACGGGAATGCCCGTAGGCCCCCATCACGATCAGATCTGCCGCTGTATCGACTGCATGTCGGTTCAACACGTCCGAGACGCGGGTCATGGTTTTGCTGAGCACATCAATCTCGCATTTGACCCCATGGCGCGACAGCATCTGGCACAGCAACCCGCCCGGATCTGAGCGCTCCGGCCCATGCTGCGGCGGGTCGATAACAACGACCCGCACCACATCCGCCGCCTGTAGCATTGGCAGCGCCTTGCGAATAGCGGTCATGGCTTCGATGCTTTCGTTCCAAGCAACCAATACGGTTTTTGGCTGCGCGGGCAGGGGCGCATCATCCGGCACCACAAGCACAGGCGCGCGACCTTCGAAAAGGGCCGCTTCGACAATGGCCTCCGCCTCGGCGGGACGGTCCTTGCCGTAGGGCTGGCCCAGCACAACAAGATCACAAAACCGCGCCAAACGCGCAACGTGGCGGCCAATATCAGCCATCTGTGCGACACCTGTCTCAACGTTGAAGCTGACGGCTGACCGGGTCAGACGCTCAGTCGCAGTAGTTTCGATGCCACTGACCTCTTCCTTGGCACGGGCGAGGGTTTCTTGCAGCACCATCGCATTGGCACCAGCGTAGTAATAGCCGGTTTGGGTGCGATCCACGCCAAGGCACAGCGCGTCAACATGGCCGTCGGCCAGCCGGGTCAATGAGATCGACTGCTCCAGCTGAGTTTCGGTGTTTGCGGGGGTGGTCAGAACAGTCAGCAGTGTCTTGTAGGACATATTAACCTCGCAGGGATATGTGCGACCGCAACGAACTTGTGGTTGTGCCGCGAGTTGCGTCATTATGAAGGTGCTTCTCACATTCTGCGGCAAACTGTCTTGATACAGATCAAGGCGTTGTCTGGCGCAGTTTTGCATTTAAGGCTCAGAAAAAACTGTCTGACGCGGACCAGAGAATCGTGTCGGGCAAGGAAAAGGGACGCAAGATGTCTAATTATATCAAGCTAATCGTGCTTGGTTTGGTCACGCTCTTCGCGATGATCGCGACCAATTATGCGCGGGATTTGGCCTATCAGGTTCATGCGATCATCATCATGATCGTGGCTGGCGGGCTGTTTCTATACACCCTTCGACACACCGATGAGCCTGTGATTGCAACGGGATCGCTGCAGGGCGAGTACTTTGACAGTGTGGTGCGCGCCGGTGTGGTGGCAACCGCGTTCTGGGGCGTGGTCGGATTTCTGGTGGGTGTCTTCATCGCCTTCCAGTTGGCCTTCCCGGTCCTGAACTTTGAGTGGGCGCAGGGGCTGGCTAACTTCGGGCGGCTGCGGCCTCTGCATACTTCGGCGGTGATTTTTGCCTTTGGTGGTAATGCGCTGATCGCGACCTCATTCTACGTGGTGCAGCGCACCTCGGCCGCCCGTCTCTGGGGGGGTAATCTGGCATGGTTTGTGTTCTGGGGCTATCAGCTGTTCATCGTGCTGGCGGCGACCGGTTATCTGTTCGGGTCAACCCAGTCCAAGGAATATGCAGAACCGGAATGGCATGTTGATCTCTGGTTGACCATCGTCTGGGTGGCCTATCTGGCGGTGTTCCTGGGCACCGTGATCAGGCGTAAGGAGCCGCATATCTATGTGGCAAACTGGTTCTACCTCGCGTTCATCGTGACCGTCGCCATGCTGCATCTGGTCAACAACATGACGATACCCGTCAGCATTTGGGGCTCCAAATCGGTGATCATGTGGTCAGGCGTGCAGGATGCGATGGTCCAATGGTGGTATGGCCACAACGCTGTGGGCTTCTTCCTGACCGCGGGCTTCCTTGGCATGATGTACTACTTCGTGCCGAAGCAGGCTGAGCGTCCGGTTTTCTCATACAAGCTGTCGATCATCCACTTCTGGGCGTTGATCTTTCTCTACATCTGGGCCGGTCCGCACCACCTGCATTACACCGCTCTGCCGGATTGGGCCTCGACCCTTGGTATGGTGTTCTCGATCGTACTGTGGATGCCCAGTTGGGGTGGCATGATCAACGGCCTGATGACCCTGTCTGGCGCTTGGGACAAGCTGCGCACCGACCCGGTAATCCGGATGATGGTGATCTCGATCGGCTTTTACGGCATGTCCACCTTTGAAGGTCCGATGATGTCGATCCGCGCTGTGAACTCGTTGTCGCATTACACCGACTGGACCATTGGTCACGTTCACTCCGGCGCGCTTGGTTGGAACGGCATGATCACCTTTGGTGCGCTGTACTTCCTGGTGCCGGTTCTGTGGAAACGTGAGCGTCTCTACAGCCTCAGCCTGGTGTCCTGGCATTTCTGGTTGGCCACCATTGGCATCATTCTCTACGCGGCATCCATGTGGGTGACCGGCATCATGGAAGGCCTGATGTGGCGTGAAGTCGATGCCAACGGGTTCCTCGTGAACTCCTTTGCAGACACCGTGGCTGCGAAATTCCCGATGTACGTGGTGCGCGCTTTGGGTGGGGTCATGTTCCTCGCTGGTGCCCTGATCATGTGCTACAACCTGTGGATGACTGTACGGCGTGCGCCGGCCAAAGAGGCCAGCCTGACCGTCGCAGTCCCTGCTGAATAAGGAGGGCCCGAGCAATGGGAATTCTCGATAAACACAAAATCCTCGAGACCAACGCGACCCTCCTGCTGGTGTGCAGCTTCCTGGTTGTCACCATCGGTGGTCTGGTCCAGATCGCACCGCTGTTCTGGCTGGAAAACACCATCGAAGAGGTGGAAGGCATGCGTCCCTACACCCCGCTGGAACTGGCCGGGCGTGATATCTACATCCGCGAAGGGTGCTACGTCTGCCACAGTCAGATGATCCGTCCCATGCGCGATGAAGTCGAACGTTACGGACCATATTCGCTGGCCGCAGAGTCGATGTATGACCACCCGTTCCAGTGGGGATCAAAGCGAACCGGTCCGGATCTGGCCCGTGTGGGCGGTCGCTACTCGGACGAATGGCACGTCGATCACCTGCGCGATCCGCAGTCGGTGGTGCCGGAATCCGTGATGCCGAAGTACGGCTTTCTTGAGAACAACCGGATTGATGGCGAATACATCGGTGATGTGATGGCGGCAAATGCGTTTGTCGGGGTGCCGTATTCCGAAGGGATGTTGGAGAACGCACAGGCAGACTTTCGTGCGCAAAGCAATCCTGATGCCGACTATGACGGCCTGCTGGAGCGCTATGGCGAGAAGGTCAGCGTCCGGAACTTCGACGGTCAGCCCGGGATCTCCGAAGCTGACGCTTTGATCGCCTATCTGCAGATGCTGGGGACCTTGGTTGATTTCTCGACCTTTACCCCCGTCGCCAACCGCTGATTGGAGGCAGACATGGACATTTATACTCTGCTTCGGGAATTCGCCGACAGCTGGATGCTGCTCTTCCTGTTTGTGTTCTTTCTGGCCGTGGTGGTCTGGGCGTTTCGCCCCGGCAGCACCAAGGTTTACAAGGATACCGCCAACATCCCCTTCCGGCATGAAGACAAACCCGCCCCAGAAATGGGTAAAGCCAAGGAGGCGCGGTCATGAGTAAGAAAGTGAAGAAGTTCGAGGACGATCCGAACACCACCGGCCATAGCTGGGACGGGATCGAAGAGTTCGACAATCCGATGCCGCGTTGGTGGCTCTGGACCTTCTATGCGACCATTATCTGGGCCATCGGCTATACCGTTGCCTACCCGGCCTGGCCGGGGATCCAATCGGCGACAGCCGGTGTGCTGGGCTGGAACTCCCGGGCGCTGGTCGCTGAGGAAATCGCAGCCGTGAACGAGGCCAACGCCCCGATCAACAGTCGTCTGGAGGAGATTGAGCTGGCGTCTATCACCACCGATCCCGAGTTGAACGGCTATGCGGTTTCGGCTGGCTCGGCGGTGTTCAAGACCTGGTGCGCCCAATGTCACGGTGCTGGCGCAGCCGGGGCGAAAGGGTATCCGAACCTTCTGGATGATGACTGGCTTTGGGGCGGGTCGATGGAGGACATTCACGCCACCATCGCCCATGGTATCCGCAACGAAGAAAGCGACGATGCGCGCTACTCTGAGATGCCAGCCTTTGGCCGGGATGAGTTGCTGGAGAAGGAAGAGATTGATCAGGTCGTGAACTATGTGATGTCTCTTTCGGGTGAGCCTCAGGATGCCGCCAAGGTCGAGGCGGGGTCTGTGATCTTCGCGGACAATTGTGCTTCTTGCCACATGGACGATGGCACCGGTGACCGCTCCCAGGGGGCGCCGAACCTCGCAGATGCCATCTGGCTCTATGGTGGGGATCACGCGACACTGACCGAAACCGTCTACAACTCGCGTTACGGGGTTATGCCAAACTGGAACGCGCGCCTGACAGAGGCCCAGATCCGCGCGGTCACCGCTTATGTGCACCAATTGGGTGGCGGTGAATAAGGCTGCGCCCTTTCATACGGTATCAGCATCGAGCGGGGCTGCCTTTGGGCGGCCCCGTTCCGTTTCAGCATGTTGGTTCATGGTTGATTTCCCCCTTGAAGCTACAGCCGCTGTAGGGTGTAGCAGGGCTGGGCAACCAAATAGGTGATCTCATGCCCAATACCCGTTTTCTTGACGTAACACCGATGCTCGACAGCAAGGCACCAGCGATAGCTGCGTTGATCTCAGACCGTGGCTGGCAGCAGCTGTCCCCTCATGAACGGATCGGTGCAGCCTATGACTACGTCCGCGATGAGATCCTGTTTGGCTATAATGTGGCCGACACGCGCCCCGCCTCGTTGGTACTTGCGGATGGCTACGGTCAGTGCAACACAAAGGCGACGCTGCTGATGGCCGTGTTGCGCGCGCTTGGTATCCCGTGTCGACTGCACGGGTTCACCATCGACAAGAGCCTACAACGCGGAATAGTGCCTGAACTTGTGTATTGGATGGCGCCACGCACCATCCTGCATTCATGGGTTGAGGTTCGTCTGGACGCCCGATGGATCAATCTTGAGGGGTTCATTCTCGATCAGCAGGTCTTGAGCTCGTTGCAAGCGGCGTTTCCGGGCCGGACGTCGTTATGTGCCTATGGCGCGGGGACCGACTGCCTGCAAGCGCCAATGGTCAGCTGGCAGGGGCGGGATACCTACATTCAGCGAACCGGTATCAATGGCGATCTTGGTGTTTTCGACAGTCCGGATGCGTTCTTTGGCGAATATGAACAGGCACTGACGGGGGTACGGGGGTGGCTTTACCGAAACATCATTCGTCATTGGATGAACCAACGGGTCGCTGCGATTCGGCGCGGGGCTGTGCCGACGCTGCCTGGCGGTGACAACGCACTGATGCCGGATGTTCCGGCTCGGGTATTTACGGATCGCTGAAATCGCAGCACCTATTTTATGGTTTTTTGATCCCTGTCAAATACCCAAGCAGCGTTACTGGGTAATATCCCTTCTTGAGACAGTGCCGTCGGTTCGCCCTTTCCAGCGCCGATGTCTGTCCAGTTCGCCCTCCTGCTTTGCAGGGGCGGACCCGGCGTCGGCTTTTCGATCTGTTCGCGCGTTTCCTGAAAAGCCGACGCTCTGACGCTCCCAGAGGACTGACAGGGCTGATGTGTCCTTGTGAACGTCGCGCTACCCAGCGCGCAGCGATCACGCTATGCTCTTTCTCAGAGAGAAGGTGCTTAGCGAATGAGCCTGCGCTCTGGTGTCACATCTGCGACGCGGCGACGCGCGGGGGCTTGTCGCAATAACATGTAAACACCTGTATTATATGAGATTATGGTGCGTGCTGTAATCTCGGACAGAATGCCGCGCCCGGTTGACGGCGTCCGAGTAGCGGCAAAGATGCGTTCCGTATATGCGTTTGATCCACGTCAAGGTTCGTCCGTGGCGCATCTGGGACAACCGCTGCAACAAAGCAAGATTTGGAGTGAGTCCGTGAGCGATTCCGATCCCGCCCCCAGCCTGTATGCCGCCCATGAGCCGATATTCCCTCGCCGTGTGTCCGGGCCGTTTCGAAACTTGAAATGGTATATCATGGCGGTGACGCTGGGGATCTACTACCTGACGCCCTGGATCCGTTGGGACCGGGGGCCGGCACTGCCGGATCAGGCGGTTTTGCTGGATTTGGCCAACCGGCGCTTTTATTTCTTCTGGATCGAAATCTGGCCACATGAATTCTACTTCGTCGCGGGCCTTCTGATCATGGCCGGTCTGGGGTTGTTTCTGTTCACCTCGGCGCTTGGCCGTGTCTGGTGTGGCTACACCTGTCCGCAGACTGTCTGGACCGACCTGTTCATTCTGGTGGAACGCTGGATCGAAGGGGATCGAAACGCACGATTGCGTCTACACCGCCAGAAAAAGCTGGATTTCCGAAAGGCGCGGCTGCGGGTTACCAAATGGGTCGTCTGGCTCCTGATCGGGCTCGCAACCGGGGGCGCATGGGTGTTCTACTTTGCAGATGCACCAACCCTGCTGCGGGATTTGCTGACGGGTCAGGCTCACCCCGTTGCCTATACCACGATGGCCATTCTGACCGGCACCACTTTCCTTTTCGGTGGCTTTGCCCGAGAACAGATCTGTATCTATGCCTGCCCCTGGCCGCGTATTCAGGCCGCGATGATGGATGAGGATACTTTGACCGTAGGCTACCGCGAATGGCGCGGAGAGCCACGTGGCAAGCCTCGCAAGACCGATGAGCCCGGTTTGGTGCATGGTGACTGCATTGATTGCATGGCCTGCGTCAACGTCTGCCCGATGGGGATCGACATTCGCGATGGGCAACAGATGGAGTGTATTACCTGCGCCCTCTGTATTGATGCCTGTGATGATGTGATGGAGCGGATCGGCAAACCGCGCGGATTGATCGACTACATGGCGCTGAGCGACGAGGCGAATGAGCGCGCAGGACATGCGCCCAAGAACATCTGGAAACACATCCTGAGGCCGCGGACCATCATGTATACGGCCCTATGGGGGAGCGTTGGTCTGGCGCTGTTGTTTGCCCTGTTCATCCGCTCTGACATTGAACTGACGGTTGCTCCGGTGCGCAACCCGACCTTTGTGACCCTCTCCGACGGATCGATCCGCAACACCTACGACGTGCGGCTGCGCAACAAGACTGGTGAGCCTCGTCCGTTTGAGCTGTCGATCAAGGGGGAGCCTGCAATGCTACTGGAACTGGAAGGGGTCGATGGCACGATTGTCACCGTACCTGCGGATACCAGCTTCCTTCAGCGGGTCTATATCGTGGCACCAAAAACCGCCGAGGCTGCATCTGCACGCAGTACGCCGGTGCGGATCTGGGTCGCTGATCTCGACAACGGAGAGCGCGCGTATAAGGATACCAGCTTTAATGGGCGGGGAGCCGGGCAATGAGTGAAGGTAAAACACCACGGCAGTTCACCGGCTGGCACATGCTCATGGTCTTTGGCGGGGCGTTCACCGTGATCATCGGCGTCAATATTGCGCTGGCGGTCAATGCGGTACGCACCTTTCCAGGGCTTGAGGTGAAGAACAGCTATGTCGCCAGCCAAAGCTTTGATGCCCGCCGCGATGCGCAGCAAGCCCTGGGCTGGTCAGTCTATGCCTCGGCTATCGGCGATCAGGTGAAACTGGAAATCACCGATGCCGATGGTGCCCCGGTTGAGGTCGCCGCGTTGCGCGCGACCCTTGGCCGTGCGACCCATGTGAAGGACGACCAGACCCCGGATTTCCAGTTTGACGGCACGGCTTATGTTGCTCCGGCTGAGTTGAGCGCTGGAAACTGGAACATCCGAATGGTCGCACGGGCGGAGGACGGTACGGAGTTTACGCAGCGTGTCATCCTGCATGTGGCGCGGTAAACGATGAGCACCGCCGTCCGCCCCCAGCTTGCGGCCTGTCCGGGCTGCGTTGCCGCACCAAATGGCACAGTAGAACAGGCGCCAACGGAGGCGCGTCTGGCGCTGTCACTGCCCAGCATCCACTGTCAGGCCTGTATCTCAACCGTTGAGCGTGGATTGAACGCGGTGCCGGGCGTGCGGAGCGCGCGGGTGAATCTCACACTGAAGCGCGCGCTGATTGAGGCGGACCCCGAAATGCGCGCATTGGATCTGGTGCCGGTGCTGGAACGCCTGGGATTCGAGGCGCATGAGCTGGACCTCGCGGCGCTAAGTGCAACCCAGACAGATCAGGTCGGCCGTGACCTGTTGATGCGGTTGGCGGTTGCCTTCTTCGCCTCCATGAACGTAATGCTGCTGTCGATTTCGGTTTGGTCCGGGGCGAGCGACGCAACCCGCGATATGTTCCATTGGATCTCTGCGGCGATCACCTTCCCGGCGATCCTGTTTGCGGGGCAGCCGTTCTTCCGCAATGCCTGGCAAGCCCTTCGGGTGGGGCGGTTGAATATGGACGTGCCGATTGTCCTGGCAATTGTTCTGGCCCTACTGACCTCACTGTGGGAGACCTCCCTGTCCGGAGAGCATGCGTATTTCGATGCGGCGCTGACGTTGACCTTTTTCCTGCTGGCCGGGCGGTATCTGGATCATCGCACTCGCGCGGTCGCCCGGTCCGCTGCGGAGGAATTGGCCGCCCTGGAGGTCCCGCGTGCGCTACGCCTGGATTCGGGGGGGCAACCGGTGGAAGTGGCGGTCGCAGATCTGGTCATTGATGACCATATTCTTGTGCGGCCCGGTGGGCGAATGCCCGTGGATGGCGTCGTGCTGGAGGGGCAGTCTGAACTGGACCGATCCCTGCTGACCGGCGAAACGCTGCCGGTTTTTGCCGAAGTCGGAAGCTCGGTTTCTGCGGGTGAGGTCAATCTGACCGGTCCCTTGGTGATCCGCGCGACGGCGGTCGGGAAAGAAAGCTCTCTGCATCAACTGGCGGATCTTGTCGCCATCGCGGAATCCGGACGCTCGCGCTATACCTCATTGGCGGATCGGGCTGCAAAGCTCTATGCGCCGGGGGTTCACATTCTGTCGGGGCTGGCCTTTCTCGGCTGGTATCTCTTCACCTTCGACATGCGGGTCGCGCTGAATATCGCGGCAGCTGTCTTGATCATCACCTGCCCCTGTGCGCTGGGGCTGGCCGTGCCTGCGGTGACCACGGCAGCCTCGGGCCGGTTGTTCAAAAAAGGTATGTTGATCAAACATGCAACCGCGCTGGAACGTCTGGCTGAGGTGGATACCGTCGTTTTCGATAAAACCGGTACGCTGACCAACGGGCAGCCGCGCTGTGATGATTTTGACCAATTGTCGTTGTCGGACCAGAGGCTGGCCTATGCGTTGGCGCAGGGATCGGACCACCCGCTGTCAGTCGCAATCTGCCGTGCGGCCGCGCAGGCCGGGATCAAGGCGGCCGTCGTGACCGCACAAGAAGAAGTTCCCGGATACGGCAGTGAAGCCTTGTATGAGGGGCAACGTGTGCGTCTTGGCCGTGCGGCCTGGGTCGGAGCTGAACCGGGAGAGAAGACAGCGGCCTATCTTGATCGGGGGGCAGGCGCACCGCAGGCTCTGACGTTTTCCGACAGTCTGCGGCCCGGCGCTGCTAACGCCGTTGAGGCGCTTTTGAAAGCGGGCAAAGATGTCTGGCTGATTTCCGGTGATGCAGAGGGGGCGGTTCGTGATCTCGCAACGCGTCTTGGAATTAAGAGCTGGATTGCCGCAGCCTTGCCGCAGGACAAATGCGACCAGGTATCGCTGTTGTCGCAGCAGGGGCATCGGGTGTTGATGGTGGGCGATGGGCTTAATGACACGGCAGCGCTGGCGGCGGCCCATGTCTCCATCTCGCCGGCCTCAGCGCTGGATGCAGCACGGGTGGCCTCAGATATTGTTCTGCTTGGGCAGGATCTGTCACCTATCGCTGAAGCCTGCACCGTTGCCCAGAAAGCCACCCGCCGCATCCGCGAGAATTTCCGCATTGCGACGCTTTACAATGTGATCGCAGTCCCCCTCGCAGTCGCTGGGCTTGCGACCCCATTGGTGGCCGCCTTGGCGATGTCGACCTCGTCCATTACAGTGTCCCTGAACGCGCTGCGTCTGCGGTAATGAAACGCGCAGGCGACGGTGAACCCAGACCAAGAGAGTTCTGATGAGTGTACTGACCTATCTGATTCCAATCTCCCTGTTTCTGGGAGGCGTTGGCCTTGTCGGGTTTCTCTATACCGTGCGTTCGAATCAGTATGATGATCCTGAAGGGGACGCCCGCCGCATCCTGAGCGATGAGTGGGACGACCATCCAAAGCCCTGATAAGGCCCTTTCCAACACCGGGAGCTGTCAGTCAAAAGAAAAGGCGCCTTAGGGGCGCCTTCTCCTGTTGGCTCTGCGATCCCGCGCTTAGGAGGGACCGACCGTTTCGCAAGTGATATTGCGGGCAGAGAGGCGGCGGCAGGCGAGGGCCGCACTCTCTTTGGTCATGCCAAGGAAGTTGGCATCAAAGCCACGAGGTGTTCTGACAACTTTGCGCAGGCTGCCGTCCAAGGTGGCCATTTCGGCCAAGGCCGTACGCAGCAGCACCTTTTCAGCCTGATAGCGGCTGCCGTAGCGCCCGACATTGATACCCCAGTACCGCCCGCCTGATGTGGACAGGCGGGTGACAACGACGGGTTCCGGTTCTGCGGTCGTCTGGTTTTCTGCCAGCCGCGCGGGACGCGCCATCGGACGCAGCCCGACAAAGGGACGCGGTTTGGCGATCGGGGTTGAGGCCTGCTCGGCGACGGCAGCGATGACTTCTGCCTCCGCAATTGCTGCCGTTATGCTGGCCTGTAGCACGTCGCGATCCAGCTTTGGTGCGGCTTCGCTTGCGGCCGAAGGTGCTTCGGTGGTTGGCGCATCTGCGGTCGTGGCGCTTGTCTGCGCCTCTGCCAGCAGCGTCGATGTGTCCGGTTCGGCGGATGCTGGACGGCCCTTGGGACGCAGGCTGGTTTTCACCAGACCCGAAACGCGAATGGTTTTGCCTGCGGCACCATTTGGCGCGCTGTCACCGGTGCTGGCCAACTGCGTTCCGAGACCCCGATTGCCTTGATAAGGCGGGCGGGCCGGGCGGCGGAGTTTGGCGCGACTGGGCGCGCGGCGAAAGCCGAGATCCAGCAGTTCGGCCACTTTGGCATTGCGGGAGGTAGAGGATTTGCCACCAAAAACCGTAGCGATAACCCGTTCATTCCCACGTTCGGCCGAGGCGACGAGGTTGAAACCGGCGGCACGGGTGTAGCCGGTCTTGATCCCATCGGCGCCACGGTAGGCCGCCAGCAAGCGGCGGTTGGTGTTGGGCACCTTGCGCACGCCCGCATCCGTCGACCGGCGCGAGAAGAGGTTGTAGTATTCGGGATAATCATAGAGCAGGTGCCGCCCCAGCGTTGTCATGTCGCGGGCGGTGGACATATGCCCCTTCTGGGTCAGGCCGTGCGCATTTTTGAAAGTGGTGCGCGACATGCCGAGCGCCTTGGCAGTGCGGGTCATGCGCCGGGCGAAAGCGGCCTCAGATCCGGCCAGTGTCTCGCCGATGGCGGTGGCGGCATCATTGGCGGATTTCACCGCAGCGGCGCGGATCAGGTAACGAAAGGCAATGCGTTGACCAGTTTTCAAACCCAGCTTGGAGGGCTGTTCGGAGGCGGCGTTACGGCTGATTTTTACCTTGGTATCAAGGCTGATCTCGCCGTTGCGAACCGCCTCGAACGCGATATAGAGCGTCATCATCTTGGTCAGGGAGGCGGGGTGCAGCCGGGTATCAGCGTTGCGCGAGTGCAAGACCTCTCCGGTCCGGGCGTCAATCACCATCGCAGCATATGGCGCAGCCATTGCATCGGGGGGCGCAGTTGCGACCATCGATAGGAAAATAATCAGTCCCAAGACCCAACGCCCCAGACGGGAACACGCCCGTCCTGCGCGGATCAGCGGAGTCCGCCTGACCTGCAGGATATCTACCATTTTTGCCTCTTGCCGCCGGTTTTCCGACTGACGTTTTTTGCCTGTATTAAAAAAGCGTAACACAGGGTCTGTTCGGAATAAACAGTGAGGTTTTTAAGGGAAAATCGCGAACGGGCCAGAGGCTTCGATATCTAGTGGAACGTCTGGCGAGTACCCACTACATCGGCGGTTGGTTAAGGAAGTGTTAGCAAAAAAAGTCGCAGAGCTTGGGGTCTTGAGCGGTTGTGCGCTGCCATCTGGTGCAGGGATGCAACAAGGTTGAGCGCAGGCACTTCCTGTTGGCTCCTCGTTAGTGTGACGGGTCGCTTGCAGCGCTTTTGCCCGGGCGCCTCATCAGGGGTGATGCTGGCCGGTAAAGTAGAAGGGACCTGTATAGGCCAGTTCCAGAGAAAACGCACAGGGGGCAGAGATTCGCGCGGTGATAGCCGCCCGCAGCGCCGCAAGTAACGTGCTGGAAAAATCTGCATTGCGATGCGGCTTCACCAGCACGGAGACCTTCACCGCAACATGGGTGTGGTGATAAGTATCGGTTGGGTATCCGCGCCCCTTGCAATCGCCCGCACCGTCGTCGTGGGACAGGATGACCTGTTCGATCTCAGCAAGGATCGCAGGGATATCGAGATCAAGATCGCTGCTGTATTTTATTTCGGCGTGAGGCATGGGCGTATCCATTGTGCTAGGCGTTGGGTGATGCCGGGGGCGGATCAACTGATCCGCGCCACCAGCGCGGGCAGGGCGCTCAGATCGGCAATTTCTGTATATCGGGAACTGTGAACCGGGGCCGGGGCGTATTCGACTTCCCAGACCAAACCATGCGGTACATAGGTGCCCCAGCCACCCGCCTCGATGATGGGCACCACGTCTGATCGCATGGAGTTTCCCACCATCATCGCATGTTCGGGGCCATCGCCGTGTCGTGCAAAAATCTCGGCGTAGATCTGAGGCGTTTTCTCCGACACGATCTCAACGCCGTCGAACAGATCCCCCAAACCGGACTGTGCCAGTTTGCGCTCCTGATCCAGAAGATCGCCCTTAGTGACCAGCACCACCCGGTGGCTGTCAGCCAACGCCTCAACCGCGCTTTGCGCGTTGGGCAGCAATTCGATCGGGTAGGACAGCATCATCTGGCCTGCGACAATCAACTCCTGGATCACGCTTGCCGGCACGCGGGCATCCGTCACCTCAATGGCGGTTTCGATCATCGACAGGGTGAAGCCTTTCACGCCGTAGCCATAGCGGCCAAGGTTCTGCTTCTCCGCGGCCAGCAGACGTGCGCCGAGAGCTTGCGAATCGACCCCCCGCGGGACGTGGTCCATCAGCAATTCGGCAAAGCGATCCTGAGTAATGCGGAAAAATCGTTCATTATGCCAAAGGGTATCATCGGCATCGAAGCCAATTGTTGTCAATTTTCGGGTCAATACGACACGCTCAATGCCTTTTCCTATTCACCAGAAAGGCTATATAAGCGGAACACCAAAATCCATCCACGATCGGAAGTCTGTGCCAATGCTGCCTACGCCAGTTATGATGTCGGATCACTCAGATGACGACACCGATCTCGGTGTCCTGACCAAGACCCGGCCCAAAACGCAGCGTCCGCCGCGCTATAAGGTGCTGTTGCTGAACGATGACTATACCCCGATGGAATTCGTGGTCATGGTGCTGGAACGGTTCTTCAACATGACCCATGCCGAGGCGTTTGAAGTGATGCTGACCGTGCATAAAAAGGGCGTCGCTGTGGTTGGCGTGTTTAGCCACGAGATCGCCGAGACCAAGGTCGGGCAAGTTATGGATTTTGCCCACCGCCATCAGCATCCTCTGCAATGCACGATGGAAAAAGAAGAATAAAAAGAGGCTCCTAGATGTCTGTGCGTCTGTCCCTGGCCGTCGAGACGGGTGGATTTCCCGTGCCCGAAACCGGCCATATCGCAGTGTTTCACCCCACCTCTGATATGGATCTGTCGGCACTGCCGAAAGAGCGGGTTCTGATCGTTCAGCCCTTTGCTCCTGATCATGCTGCGCTTGTGGCGCGGGGCTATGACTGCGTGCCTGAACTGCCTGCTGAGGCACGGTTTGCGGCAGCGGTTGTGTTCCTTTCGCGTGCTAAGGCGCTGACGCGTGGCCTACTGGCGCAGGCGGCAGAGCTCTGCGATGGGCCTGTCCTGGTCGATGGCGGCAAGACGGACGGCGTCGATTCGGTGCTGAAAGCTCTGCGCGCACGCTGCGAGGTGTCAGCACCCATCTCAAAAGCTCACGGGAAGGCGTTCAGCTTCGATGCGACAGGCACCGATCTGAGCGACTGGCAGGCTGCAACCACGCAGATTGACGGAGGGTTTCAGACCGCTCCGGGGGTGTTTTCCGCTGATGGTGTCGATCCGGCCTCGGCCCTGCTTGTCGCTGCACTGCCGGAAAAGCCGGGCCGTAATGTGGTCGATCTTGGCGCCGGCTGGGGATATCTGTCCTCAGCGGTTCTTCAACGAGAGACCGTGCAGACGCTGCATCTCGTCGAAGCTGACCACAGTGCGCTTAGCTGTGCACGACAGAATATAAACGATCCCCGCGCCCAGTTTCACTGGGCGGATGCCCGCAGTTGGCAGACAACCGAGCGGGTCGATTGTGTCATCTCCAACCCGCCGTTCCATACCGGTCGCGCGGCTGAGCCATCGCTGGGGCAGGCCTTCATCACCGCAGCCTCCGGGATGCTGGCACCTGCCGGGGTGTTCTGGCTGGTTGCCAACCGTCATCTTCCCTATGAGGCCACGCTTGCCGAACAGTTCGCTACGGTGACGGAGGCTGCAGGTGACAACCGCTTCAAAGTGCTGCAGGCCAGCCGCCCACGCCGTCATCGCCGCTGACGCAGGCGGACGACAAAGGATGGTTCACTTGTTTCTGTCCGCAGTCTAGGTTGCAGAAAAGAGGCTGGCCGCTGGTCCGTCCTCTCAGTCCTGACGGAGGTCATTCATGTCTTTTTCCATTTCTGGCAAAACGGCCATCGTTACCGGCTCGGCCAGTGGCATCGGCTTGGCCATTGGTAAGCAATTTGCTGCGGCGGGCGCCAATGTGATGTTTGCCGATACCGATGAACGGGCCTTGCTGAGTGAGCTGGGCACCCAGGCGGATGAGAGCAATATTCGCTATTTTGCCGGGGATCTGCGGGAACGCCTGACCATCGCCAATCTCCTGTCGGCAACGATTGATGCCTTTGACGAGGTCGACATCCTGGTCAACGGCGCCCGGCAGGTGGTGCCGACCGATCCGCTGGATCCGGAAGATGAGTCCATGGAACTGCTGCTCAATGAAACCCTGCTGCCGACCATGCGTCTGTCACAACAGGTGGCACGACGTATGATCAAGCAGGCGGAGCAGCGCGACAGCAGCGGACCAAATGGCGCAATCATCAACCTGTCATCCATCGCAGCGCGCCGGTCCCACCCTGAGCTTATGGCCTATTGCGTGGCTTCCGCCGCACTCGATCAGCTGACGCGCTCTTTGTCGGTGTCGCTTGCGCCGCATCGGATCCGGGTCAATTCCATCGCTTTCGGCTCGGTGATGAGTGCCTCGATGCAGGCCACGCTGAAGGACAACCGCGCTTATCGGCAGGACATCGAACGGCATACGCCGCTGGGCCGGATTGCCTCTCCCAGTGAGCTGACCGAGGCCGCGCAGTTCCTTGCTTCCGACGCAGCCGCCTTTATGACCGGACAGATTGTCACATTGGACGGTGGGCGCACGTTGCTGGACACGGTTGCCGTGCCGGTCCATTAAACCATCTCCCACCTCTCCTGCGGACATAGGCGACCAGATGAGCACCGATATGATTAACGAAAAGGCCCGCGCAGCGGCCTGGTTCAAGTCTTTGCGCGATGACATCGTCGCGGCTTTCGAAGCACTGGAAGACAGCCACAACAGCGGCCCCCTTTGCGATCAGCCTGCCGGCCGGTTTGAGGTCAGCGAAACCACCCGTCGCGCCGAGGAGGGCAGCGATGCGGGCGGCGGCCTGATGAGCGTGATGCGCGGTGGCCGGGTGTTTGAGAAGGTTGGCGTCAATATCTCCGAGGTTTACGGCACCCTGGGGGCACGCGCCCAATCTGCCATGGCGGCCCGTAAGGGGATCCCCGGCATGCAGGACGATCCGAGGTTCTGGGCCTCCGGCATTTCCCTTGTTGCCCATATGCAGAACCCCCATGCGCCCGCAGTCCACATGAACACGCGGATGTTCTGGACACCGCATGCCTGGTGGTTCGGCGGCGGCTCCGACCTTAACCCTTGTATTGAGTATGACGAGGACACGGCCCATTTCCACCGCACCCAGGAACAGCATCTGGCACCGCATGGGGACGCGCTCTATGGAGAGCTGAAAGACTGGGCGGATGAGTATTTCTATATCCCCCACCGCAACCGGGCGCGAGGCGTTGGCGGGATCTTCATGGATGATCGCAACACGGGTGATTGGGAGGCTGATTTTGCCCTGACGCAGGACATTGGCCGCGCGTTTCTTCCCGCCTATCTGCCACTGGTTGAAAAACGACGGCCGATGGCGTTTGGCGCACCGGAAAAGGACATTCAGCTGGTCCATCGTGGTCTCTATGCTGAATATAATCTGGTCTATGACCGTGGGACCAAGTTTGGCCTGGAAACCGGTCATGATGCCAATGCGGTGCTGATGAGCCTGCCACCAATGGCCAAATGGATCTGACGTCGCGGTGTTTTGCTGATTGCGGCATGGGGATGCCTTGGTCATTGCTCTGATCGGTCGGTCGCGCTTTACTGAGGCAAGGCGTGGGATTGCACGCAGATCCGGGGCAGATCAGGGCAGGTCCATATGAGCAGACTTTGGCTGTTGATTGCAGCAGTGTTGATGCTGGCCTCTTGCGGGTCACGCACCACATCTGTCGCGCCGCCTTCACCGCCGATCGGTCAGCCGGTCCAGCCGGGGGAGACCGCTGCCAGCCTCGCCGTGGCGCGCGCGGGGTTGATCACCCACCCTAAATTTGGTGACAGTGATCCACACCCTTGGGATGGCCGCACGCCCTGGTCCTATCCGATCCACGGGATTGATGTTTCACGCTGGCAGGGCGACATCGACTGGCGCCGGGCGAAGGCGGCTGGCATCAGCTTTGCCTACCTCAAGGCGACCGAAGGCGGCGATCTGGCGGATCCGAAGTTTCGCGATCACTGGCGCGGCGCGCGGCGGGCCGGTGTGAAACGCGGGGCTTATCATTATTATTACTTCTGCCGCCCTGCGGCCGAGCAGGCGCGCTGGTTCATCCGCCATGTCCCGCGCGACAGCGCCGCCTTGCCCCACGTGCTGGATATGGAATGGACGCCCCATTCACGTACCTGCACAAAACGGCCTTCCGGCAGTAAAATCCGTGCTGAGGCGGATCGGTTTCTCGATATTCTTGAGGCGCACTACGGACGTCGCCCGGTGCTCTACACCACCGTTGATTTCTACCGTGATACGGGCATCGGCCGGCTGAGGGGCACCGAATTCTGGCTGCGCTCTGTTGCGGATCACCCCCATGTTACCTATCCCGGCGCGCTTTGGCGGTTCTGGCAATATACCGGCACCGGGCGGGTGCCGGGGGTTGAGGGGAACGTCGATCTGAATGTCTTTGGTGGCGGGCCAGAGCGTTGGTTGCGTTGGTCCGGTCAGATCTGAGGCATCACACTTGGCGCATCTCCTGGCTGAAGATATCCCGGAGCGCGAGGCAGCGCCTCGCACCCCTTGGTCAGCCCTTAGCGTTTCCAGTCGAAGAAGCCTGCCCCGGCTTGGGCCAGCAGCTTTGCCGCCATCTCACGGCCCAGTTCCGCGCCGTCCTCAACCGGGCAGAACTGCTCATCGCTGATCGCCTCGGAACCGTCAGGACGTAGAACTTCGCCGCGCAATCGCAGTGTTCCGCCGTCCAGGGTGGCCAGCCCGGCAATCGGGGTTTCGCAGGAGCCGTCAAGTGCGGCCAGAAACGCGCGCTCTGCCGCCAGCCGCTCTCCGGTTTTGCGGTCGTGAAGGGCGGCCAGCATATCGCCGGTGCGGCTGTCATCCGCGCGCCGCTCAATCCCGATGGCGCCCTGGGCAACGGCGGGCAGCATGTCCTCAGGTGGAATGGGGGTTGCGGGCACCTGATCTGCGCCGAGCCGGTTCAGGCCGGCCATTGCCAGGAATGTGCATTCCGCGACACCATCGCGCAGCTTGGTCAGGCGTGTCTGAACGTTACCGCGAAACTCCACCACCTGCAGATCGGGGCGACGATGCAACAGCTGGGCGCGTCGCCGCAGGGAGGAGGTGCCGACAACCGCCCCTTCGCGCAGATCAGCGATGGCAGTGACATCTGGCGAGACGAAGGCATCACGCACGTCTTCGCGGGGCAGATAAGTTTCCAGCAGCAGCCCGGCAGGCTGTGCCACGGGCATATCCTTCATTGAATGCACCGCGATATCGATGGCTCCGGACAACAGATCCTCTTCGATTTCCTTGGTGAACAGACCTTTGCCGCCCAGTTCCTTCAGCGGTTTGTCTGCCGCGATCAGCGCCTGATTGTCCCCGCTGGTTTTGATCACCACGATCTCAAAGGCATCTTGTGGCAGATCGAAGGCCGCAACCAACCGGGCGCGTGTTTCATGGGCCTGGGCCAGCGCCAGAGGCGAACCGCGGGTGCCGATTTTCAGGGGCGAAGCGGGGGAGGGCAGATCAATCTGTGTCATGTGTTGACCCTTAATCGCGACATAATGCCATGACAAGCACCGGTCCTGCTGCCCTTGACAATTTGCCGCCAAGGCTAGACCTCAGATGCAACACAGATATGAGGGTGACCATGGCCGAACAGAAGAAACTGCTGCGCGCATTGGCGGGCGAGACACAGGATGTGCCGCCGATTTGGATGATGCGTCAGGCCGGTCGCTATCTGCCGGAATATCGCGCCACACGGGCCGAGGCGGGCGATTTTCTGTCGCTATGCTACAATCCGGAGCTGGCAACCGAGGTCACCCTGCAACCAATCCGCCGCTACGGGTTCGACGCCGCGATCCTTTTTGCCGATATTCTTCTGGTGCCGCAGGCTCTGGGGGCGGATCTGTGGTTTGTAACCGGCGAGGGGCCGCGCCTTTCGACAATCACCACCGAAGCGGATTTCGCCAAGCTGGGCCCGGTCAGCGATATTCACGAAACGCTGAACCCCATCTATGAGACGGTGCGCTTGCTCTCTTCGGCGCTACCTTCTGAGACCACGCTGATCGGCTTTGCCGGTGCGCCCTGGACTGTCGCGACCTATATGATCGCCGGGCGCGGCACCCCGGATCAGGGGCCTGCGCACCTGCTGCGTCAGGAGAATAACCCTCTGTTTGAGGCCCTGCTGGCGCGCATCACAGAGGCGACGATTGAATATCTGTCGATGCAGATCAAAGCCGGTGCAGAGGTGGTCAAAATCTTCGACAGCTGGGCAGGCTCGCTGCGTGGTGAGGCGTTTGAGAAATACGCGTTGGAGCCGTGCCGCCAGATCACCGATGCGTTGAAAGAGCGTCATCCGGGCATCCCGGTTATTGGCTTCCCGCGTGAGGCCGGTGACAAATATGTCGGGTTTGCCAAGGCAACCGGGGTGGATTGCATCGCGCTTGATAATTCGGTGGATCCTGAATGGGCCGCAGCCCATGTTCAGGTGGACGGCTGTGTGCAGGGCAATCTCGCGTCTCGTCATATGGTCACCGGCGGTCAGGAACTGGTGGATGACACCCGCCGCATCGTCAAAGCCTTTGGGAACGGGCCGCATATCTTCAACCTTGGTCATGGCATCACGCCTGATGCGGACCCGGACAATGTGCAGCGCATGATTGATGCGGTGCGGGGCGGCTGATCCGTCTGCACGCCACAATGTAATGCTTGAGATAATCTTGCGCGCTGAGGCCAATTGCGGCATCAGCGTCTTTTGCGATCACGCCGAAAGGGCAAGTCGATGGACTACAAGAAATCTGGCGCCCCCAAAAAGGGCAAGAACAGCCCGCGCCACCAAGAGCACAACGCTAAAGGGTCCGACAAGAACCCCTACGGCGGCCGCGAAACAAAAGCCGACCTGCTGGCGCGGATGAAGGCGGCAGCTGAGAAAGCCAAGAAAGCCGACTGACCTAGCGTCCGCGCTGCATCAGGTCCGCCAGTATTTGGGCCGTATGCTCACCGCGTTCTGGCGTGGGAGGGGCGGTCCAATCGCCCTGATCCGAGAATCGAGGCGCGGGTGCCGCCTGCAGGCCATTGTTTGCCATGATCCATGTCCTTCGCGTGTTCATGGGGTGGGTCACGGCTTCTTCCGGCGACAGAACTGGGGCCACACAGGCGTCGCTGCCATCGAACAGATCGGCCCAGTAGTCGCGCGTCTGGGTCGCAAAAATCCCGGTCAGCCGCGCGGCGAGCACGGGCCACAGCCTTTTGTCATGCTGCTGGGCGAATTGCGCGTCCTCGTCCAGATCCAGACGTGACAGAAACTCTGCGTAGAACTGCGGTTCCAGACATTGCACGCTGATATGGCCGCCGTCAGCGCAGAGGTAGCAACGGCTCCAATGGGGCCCATCCAGCAGGCTTGCCCCGCGCGGCGTTGCAAACTGCCCGGCCTGCTGCAATGTCATCAGCAGGTTCATCATATGGGCCGATCCATCGTATATCGCTGCGTCGACCACACATCCGGACGGGCTATCATCGTGGGCGTTTCCACGCTTCACAAGTGCCGCAAGAATACCAGCGACCAGATAAAGCGCACCTCCACCAATATCGCCCACCAGCGTCGCAGGCGGCTGGGGTGGCGTTCCTGGCGTCGCGTCATACCAAAGCGCGCCTGAGAGCGCGGTATAGTTCAGATCATGGCCTGCAGTCTGCGCCAGTGGGCTGTCCTGCCCCCAGCCTGTCATGCGACCATAGATGAGATTAGGGTTGCGAACATGGCAGGCCGCAGGCCCAAGGCCCAGACGCTCCATCACGCCGGGTCGAAACCCCTCAATCAACGCATCGGCGTTTTCGACCAGCTGCAGCAGCGTCTCCACATCGGCCGCTGATTTCAGATCCAGCATGATGGAGCGTTTGCCACGGTCGATGATCGGATGGGGTGGCATCAGACCTGCGTTGTGCCCTTTGCGGTGGACGCAAATAACGTCAGCCCCAAGATCTGCCAGCATCATCGCGGCAAAGGGCGCAGGCCCCAGCCCTTCAATTTCGATCACACGAATACACTGCAGCACGGGGGCGCCTCCTTGGTCGTGGTGCTGGCGGATCGGCCAAGCTTTCTGCGCAGCTTAGCGGCTTTTCGTCCTTTCCCAACAAGGCCGTTGCGGCACGTCTTGAGCGAGGCTGAATTTGGATCGGGTTTTTCTGAAGAAATGTCTTGAAGCTCTAGTGGCTGTAGCAACTACATAAGTCGCTGACAAAATATGAGAGCAGGAAAGGCGGCGTTTACATGGCCAGGGATACGAGTGAGCAGCTGGAGTGGCGGGTCACGGGCATGGACTGTGGGTCCTGCGCGACGAAACTGCGCGGCGCGGTTGAACGATTGCCGGGCGTCAGCGGCGTTGAGGTCGCGATGATGGCCGAACGGCTGCGTCTGGATCTGGACCCGCAAGAGGGGTCGGTGATCGCCGTGGAGAAAACGGTGCGCAAGTTAGGGTTTGATCTGATGGCCCGTGGTGATGGTTCGGGGACTGACCGGACGCCGTGCTGCGACGCCACGCAGACCGGCTCTGCCACCGCAACCGAGACACCTGCATGGTATCGCAGCGGTAAGGGGCAACTGCTCCTTGGGACCGGTTTTCTTCTGGTGCTGGCCTGGGGGATCAAACTCATGGCATCCCCTACCGTAGGTCTCTGGGCGTTTATGCTGGCAACCCTGATCGGCGTGGCCCCCATCGCACGCCGCGCCTTTGCGATGCTGCGGGCGGGAATGCCTTTCACCATCGAAATGTTGATGTCGATTGCGGCGATTGGTGCCTTGTTTATTGGCGCTGCTGAAGAGGCCGCGCTGGTGGTCTTCCTCTTTGCCGTGGGCGAAATGCTGGAAGGATTGGCCGCGAACAAAGCACGAGACGGGATTCGTGCGCTGGCCGATCTCGTGCCCAAAACTGCGTTGGTGGAGCGGGGAGATGTATTGGAAGAGGTCGCAGCAGACAGCCTGCGTGAAGGTCAGATCGTTGTGGTGCGCCCGGGTGACCGCGTGCCCGCCGACGGCGCGGTTATCGATGGGGTCTCCGGCGTAGACGAGAGCCCGGTGACAGGCGAAAGCGTTCCGTGTCTGAAAGAGCCCGGTTCCGAGGTTTTTGCCGGATCCATCAACGCCGAGGCCGTCCTGCGGGTGCGCGTGAGCCGTGCGGCGGCAGATAACACGATCTCGCGGATTATTCGCTTGGTTGAAGAGGCCGAGAGTGCCCGCGCCCCGACTGAGCGATTTATCGACCGTTTCAGCCGTGTGTATATGCCCATCGTTGTGGGGGTCGCCTTGTTGGTGGCACTGGTGCCACCGCTTGGCTTCGGTCTGGTTTGGGACACCTGGATTTATCGCGCGCTTGCGCTGCTGCTGATTGGTTGCCCCTGCGCGTTGGTGATCAGTGTTCCGGCGGCCATTGCGTCGGCTTTGTCAGCCGGTGCGCGCCATGGTCTGTTGCTGAAGGGAGGCGCGGTCATTGAGGCTGCGGCGGGCACCACACATGTGGTTTTTGACAAGACCGGGACACTGACCTGCGGGCGGCCGCAGGTCACGGATATCGTCGTCTATCATGGCAGCGAGGATAAGCTGTTGGAACTGGCCGCCGCGGTGGAACGCGAGTCGAGCCACCCGCTGGCGGAAGCGATCTGCGCGCGGGCGGCGGACAGCGGCGTGGAGATTCCGTTGGCACAGGAGGCCCGTGCGGTGCCAGGCAAGGGCGCCTCAGCCAAAGTCGGATCCGTTATGATCACAGTCGGGTCCCCGCGTTTTGCCTCAGAGACCTGTGTCATGACAGAGGCCGCCCTTGCGCAGGCGGCCAAGCTGGAATCGCAGGGCAAGACGGTCGTCGTCCTGTTCAGCGAAGAGACGCTCTACGGGCTGATCGCGCTACGTGATGAACCCCGCGAAGATGCGGATGACGCGGTGCAAGCGCTGGTGCGGATGGGGATCACCGCGACCATGCTGACCGGAGATAATGCTCGCACGGCAGAGGCAATTGCCGGGCACTTGGGCTTGGACCATCACGCGGAGCTGATGCCGGAGGATAAGGTTACGGCGCTGCAGGCGCTCACCAAGAGCGCTCAGGTCATGATGGTTGGCGACGGGATCAACGATGCGCCTGCGCTCGCGACCGCTCAGATCGGGGTTGCAATGGGATCGGGCACTGATGTGGCGCTAGAGACCGCAGATGCAGCGATCTTGAGGAACCGGGTCAGCGACGTGGTTGGCGTAATTCGGCTGTCCCGCGCGACGCTGACCAATATCCGTCAGAACGTCGCCGTTGCGCTGGGGCTGAAGGGGGTGTTCCTTGTCACATCGGTCCTGGGCATCACGGGCCTATGGATCGCCATTCTGGCTGACACCGGCGCCACGGTGCTGGTGACGCTCAATGCGTTGCGCTTGCTGTCGTTCAAACCGTCCCCGGCGAGCAGCGACAGCTGACAGGCGCCGCAGTCAGCCGTCCCAGAAGATCAGTAATGCGGTGGGCGTTCGTCACCGATAACAACCCCGCCGCCGCCATCCTGTTCACGGGCAGCTTCGCGCTGATACAGCATCGCGACACGGTGGGTCAGCCGGTCGATCTCTGATTGCTGCCGGTTGATGACCTCGCTCAGCTCATCGACGGTGCGCGTCAGGTGGGCGATCTGCTCTTCAAGATGTTGCATGATTGTCTCCTTGGGGCTCACGCTCTCATATGCGCTGGCGGCGGGCGCGTCCATGCTGTCACAAGTCTGAAACACGGTGCCTTCATGTGAGGCAGCGCGGAGACGCCTTGCTGGGTGTGCACCTCTGCCGCCTTGCTGTCAGCCCGCCCTTGGGCTAGACCGCCGGGCGAGTATCTGACCCATTTGACACCCCGAGGAGGCCAAGATGGCCAAAGTCAAGAAACAGCCCCGCCCCAAGGCGATCACGCCCAAGGGCTTCCGTGACTATTTCGGCGAAGAGGTGAGCCAGCGCAGCGAGATGCTGCAGGCCATCGCGGGGGTTTATCATCGCTACGGGTTTGATGCGCTGGAATCTTCTGCGATGGAAACCGTTGAGGCGCTGGGCAAATTCCTGCCCGATGTCGATCGTCCCAATGAGGGCGTCTTCGCCTGGCAGGAATACGACGAAGGCGGCAACGGTGATTGGATGGCGCTGCGCTATGACCTGACGGCCCCGCTGGCCCGGGTTTACGCCCAGCACCGCAACGACCTGCCGACACCATATCGCCGCTACGCGATGGGGCCGGTTTGGCGCAATGAGAAGCCCGGTCCGGGGCGCTACCGCCAGTTTTACCAATGTGACGCCGATACCGTTGGCACTGCTTCTATGGCGGCGGACGCCGAGATCTGCGCGATGCTCTCTGATACGCTGGAAACCGTCGGCATTCCGCGCGGCGACTATCTGGTGCGGGTGAACAACCGCAAGGTTCTGAATGGCGTGCTGGAGGCCATGGGGCTTGAGGCAGGCGATGCCAAGCGCGACGATGTGCTGCGTACCATCGACAAGTTCGACAAGGTGGGCGAGGCCGGCGTGCTCGAATTGCTGACCAAGGGGCGTCTGGATGCCTCTGGTGCCTTCATCGATGGTGTTGGTTTGTCGGAAGATCAGGCCGCACCGGTGCTGGCCTTCCTGACGTCCAAGGGGGTGGATGCTGCCAAGACCCTTGCCAACCTCAGCGACGCGGTTGGCAGCAGCTCCATTGGGGCTGAGGGTGTTGGCGAGCTGGAGCAGATCGGCGATCTGCTGGCCGCAGGCGGCTACGGTGCAGACCGCATCGACATCGACCCATCGGTGGTGCGCGGTCTGGGGTATTACACCGGTCCAGTTTATGAGGCGGAACTCACCTTTGAGATCCTTGACGAGAAAGGCCGCAAGCGGCAGTTCGGCTCGGTCTCCGGCGGTGGTCGTTATGATGATCTGGTAAAGCGGTTCACCGGTCAGGAAGTTCCTGCAACCGGCGTGTCCATTGGCGTCGACCGCCTGTTGGCGGCGCTGCGCGAAAAGGGGCGGATCAAGGCCGAGGCCACTGGACCCGTTGTCGTTACCGTGATGGATAAGGCCCGCATGGCGGATTATCAGACCATGGTCGCTGAGCTGCGCAGTGCAGGCATCCGGGCTGAGGTCTATCTGGGCAACCCCAAGAATTTCGGTAATCAGTTGAAATATGCGGATAAGCGCAATTCGCCGATCGCCGTGATTGAGGGTGGTGAAGAAAAGGACCGCGGCGTGGTCCAGATCAAGGATCTGATCCTTGGCGCTCAAATTGCTGAAAACGCCACCCTGGAAGAGTGGAAAGAACGCCCCAGCCAGTTTGAAGTGCCACGCGGTGATTTGGTCGCCAAGGTGCGCGAAATTCTTGCAGGGCAGGGCTGAGCGATGGGGGATCGTCTAAGCGCCCTGACGCTGGCCGCCCGGCTGCGCATGAGTTTTGAGGCTGCTGGCGCACGGGTGGTGGAGCCGCCCTTCCTGCAGCCTGCGGAGACCCTGTTGGATCTCTATGGTGAGGACATCCGCGCTCGCGCTTACGTGACCTCAGACGCGCTGCGCGGAGAGCAGATGCTGCGCCCCGATTTCACCGTGCCGGTGGTCGAAATGCACATGCGCGACGGTGCAGAGCCCGCGCGTTACACCTATGCAGGCGACGTATTTCGCCGTCAGGAACACGACGAGGACCGCGCCAACGAATATCTTCAGGTCGGGTATGAGGTTTTTGAACGCCATGATCCGGCGGGATCCGATGCCGAGGTGTTTGCGCTGATTGCGTTGCAGCTGCGCGACCTGCCCGTGCGCGCCGCAACCGGTGATATCGGTATCCTGATGGCGGCGGTTGAGGGGCTAAATACCACGTCGTTGCGCAAGGCAGCCCTGATGCGCCATATCTGGCGGCCGCGCCGGTTCCGGGCAATGCTCGACCAGTTTGCCGGACGCAGCCCAGTTGCGGAAAGCCGTCGCAAGCTGCTGTCTACCGAAGGGGTGCTGACGGGGAAGGTGCCCGCCATTGGCAAACGTCGCCCGGCGGAGGTGGATGCCCGTGTTGAGGCCCTGCGCGCTGATGCGGCAGCCCCGCCGATTGCCGAGAATGAGCTGACCGCACTAGAGGCGCTGATGGCGGTGCGCGAGACCATTCCGTATGCATCTGAACAGCTGCGCGATATCGCGGTGGACCTGCCTGCGATTAACCCGGCGCTGGACCGGCTTGATGCGCGTACCGCGGCGATGAAGGCGCGGGGCATTGATGTCGACAGCCTCGATTTTGAAGCCTCATACGGGCGCACATCAATGGAATATTACGATGGTTTCGTGTTCGGCTTTTACGCTGATAGCCGTCCAGATCTGCCGGTGATTGCCAGCGGTGGTCGCTATGACGCGCTGACGCGGCAGCTGGGACAGGGGGCAGAAATTCCCGCCGTTGGCGGTGTGGTTCGTCCCGATCTGATGCTGCTGCTGGAAGGGGCGAAGTCATGAACCTGAAGCTTGGGGTGCCGTCCAAGGGGCGGCTGATGGAGAAGACCTTCGAATGGTTCGCTAAACGCGGAATTACCCTGTCACGCACGGGGTCGGACCGTGAATATGCCGGCGCAGTCGAGGGAATTGAGGGGATCGATCTGGTGCTGCTATCCGCAGGGGAGATGCCCCGCGAACTGGCCGCCGGGCGCATCCATCTTGGGGTGACCGGGACCGATCTGGTACAGGAAAAACTACCCCTCTGGGAGCAGCAGGTTGAAGAAATCGCAGGGCTCGGCTTTGGTCATGCCGATCTCATTCTGGCGGTGCCACAAATCTGGGTCGACGTGGAGACCATCGACGATCTGGATGCGGTCGCTGCCGCTTTCCGTGCGAAACATGGCCACCGGCTGCGAATTGCGACGAAGTATCACCGTCTTGTGCGTGAGTATCTGATGGATGCAGGTGTTGCGGATTATCAGCTGGTAGATAGCCAAGGCGCGACCGAGGGCACCGTCAAGAACGAGACGGCTGAAATGGTTGCCGATATCACATCGACCGGGGAAACCCTGCGGGCCAACCACCTAAAGCTGATGTCAGATGGTCTGATCCTGCGCTCGCAGGCCACGCTATGGCGCAGCCGGGTGGCAAAATACAGCGCTGAGGAAAAGGCCACATTGGGCAACCTGTTGGAACGCCTGCACGGGTAATCCTGGCAAGAGATTCGAGCCTAATTGGCGGATCAGAGCCAAACTCGCGATATGAGAGACAAGGCCGCACTGACACCACTCAGTGCGGCCTTGTTTTATTATGACGCTCACTCTTGGCGGACATGCTTGACCTTTGTTTGAAAACCCCCTGGTGGCTTCTACCTAAAAGACTGGGAGGCGTATGCGCGCGCAGGGCAGGATCCGTGACTGTAGTTTCTGTCGAGAGGCGGTCAGGCGCCCCGTTCGATACAACAGGGGAGACCATAAGATGACAGTGACCATAGCTGCGGCCAAAGCCGCGCTGATCTCTATTCCGCTGCTCTTGAGCGCCGGTGGGGCTGCGCTGGCCCAGGACACCAGCATGAGCTTTTTCGTGACCAGCGTCGGCTCAGGAAAAGGCGGCGATCTCGGCGGACTGGAGGGCGCAGACGCACATTGTGCCAGCCTCGCCGAAGCGGCCGGTATCACGGGCAAAACCTGGCGCGCCTATCTCAGCACGCAGGAAGAGGGGAAGCGCGGGACTTCAGCGCGTGACCGGATTGGCAGCGGTCCATGGCACAATGCCGAGGGCGTACAGATCGCGGGCAATCTGGATGAGCTGCATCTTAGTCCCAATATCGTCAAATCCACTGGGCTGGATGAAAATGGTAATCTGGTAAATGGCCGGGGCGATCGCCCAAATGTCCATGATCTGCTTACTGGCACCATGGCGGATGGCACCGCTTATTTCCCGTGGATGGAGGGCGATAAGACCTGTAGCAATTGGACCAGTTCCGGAGAGGGCAGTGCCACGGTCGGACATCATGATCGCCATGGTGGCGGCAATACATCCTGGAATGCGGCGCATGACACGCGTGGCTGTTCGATGGAAGCTCTTGCCATGACAGGTGGCGCCGGACTGTTTATGTGCTTTGCCACGAACGGCGGCTAAGGGCGGATCACGGACCTGAAAACACAAAAGGCGCCCAAGGGCGCCTTTGCATATTTGGTCGGAGCGAGAGGATTCGAACCTCCGGCCCCTGCCTCCCGAAGACAGTGCTCTACCAGGCTGAGCTACGCTCCGACCGTGGCGCGGAATTACACGGCAGGGCTTGGATATGCAAGCCCTATTCCGCCGGTTTATCCTCGCTTTGCCGTTTCAGCATGAGTGATACATTGGTGCCGCCCGCAGTATATCCACGGCTCCGGGTGCGCAGAACCGGAGTATTATCGGAGCGCCCGCCAAAGGCTTCGCGCAGCACAATAAAAATTCCGCTGGCGATGATGATGGCGGCACCGACCAATGTCATCAAATCGACCTTTTCGTTGAAAAGAACCACGCTGAAGATGGTGGCCCAGATGATCTGGGAGTACTGCATGGGGGCGACGATCGCCGCCTCGCCGATGGTATAGGCGCTGACCGTCAGCAACGTCGCGCAAAACCCAAACAGGGCCACAATCGTGATGCCGCCAAAGGTCACACCTTCCAGTGGGACATAGACCAGCGGCAGTGCCAACCCCATGACCGCAAAGGTCATCAGCATCGGATAGATCATCAGTACGACCCGGCGCTCATCCGCACTGATTTTGCGCAGAACGACCGACTGAAAAGCGGCGCAGAAAGAGGCAAAAAGCGCGGCCGCATGACCGAGGCCAAAGCTGGTCGCACCGGGGCGCAACACCACCATCACGCCGATAAAGCCGACCACGACCGCCGCCAGTCGCGGCAGCCCGACACGTTCGCCCAAGATCGGGATCGACAGCAGGGTGATCAGCAGCGGCGTGGCAAACAGCAACGCATAGGTTTCCGCCAGCGGCAGTTCGGAGAACGCATAAAAGGCGCTGGCAGGGATCACAGCCATTGTTGCGGACCGCGCAGCCATCCACCAGGGATGGACAGGTCTCAGATGGCCAGGGGTCGCATCTTTCACCAGCATCAGAACCAGCAGCGGAAAGGACAAGAGGCTGCTGAAGAATACCAACTGAACCGGAGACACATCGGCGCCGAGGATCTTGACCACCACATCGTGAGTGGAAAAAATCGCATAGGCCAAGAGGGCAAGCAGAGCGGCTTTTATGTTCATAGGCTTATCCGGATGGCTGCAAAACGCGGCAGATAGCCTGCACTATAGCGCTAACACTGTCAGGAAAATACTAAAAAAACCGATGATTGTCGCGGATCGCACCGTCCAATCGGCGCGTAGTCTGGCTGCCACGTGTCAGGTTCGCGACCGGTCTGAGGCTGATGCGGCGGGGCCATCGGTGGCCCGCGCCGCGATTTATGCCGAAGCCCTTAGAGGCTGGCGTCAAGGGCGGCGATGATCACATCGCCCATTTCAGATGTGCTGATCGGCGAGACGCCTTCTTCGCCCAGCAGATCGCCGGTGCGGTGACCATCAGCCAGAACTTTCTCCACCGCAGTTTCCAAGCGGTCCGCCTCGGACCCCTGATCAAAGCTGTAGCGCAGCGCCATCGCAAAGCTGAGGATACAGGCAATCGGATTTGCCTTGCCTTGGCCCGCGATATCCGGCGCGGACCCGTGTACCGGCTCATACAGCGCCTTGGGTCGGCCGTTTGCCATTGGCGCACCGAGCGAAGCAGACGGCAGCATACCCAGAGAGCCGGTCAGCATTGCGGCACAGTCGGACAGGATGTCACCAAAGAGGTTGTCGGTGAGGATCACGTCAAACTGCTTGGGCGCGCGCACCAGCTGCATCGCGCCGTTGTCAGCATACATGTGGGACAGCTCGACCTCTGGGTAGTCGGCAGAGACGCGGGTGGTCACTTCGCGCCACAGGATGCCGGACTCCATCACATTGGCTTTTTCCATCGAGCAGAGTTTTTTGTTCCGGCGCATGGCCAGTTCAAACGCAGACCGTGCGGCGCGTTCGATTTCACTCTCTGTATAGCGCTGGGTATTGATGCCGACGCGCTCATTGCCCTCTTCGAAGATGCCGCGTGGTTCACCGAAATAGACACCCGAGGTCAGTTCGCGCACGATCATGATGTCGAGACCGGCAACGATGTCCTTCTTCAAGGAAGAGAAATCCGCCAGCGCGTCAAAGCATTGCGCCGGGCGCAGGTTGGAGTAGAGATCCATCTCCTTGCGCAGACGCAGAAGGCCGCGTTCTGGTTTGACGGAGAAGTCGAGATCGTCGTACTTGGGGCCGCCCACGGCGCCCAACAGAACCGCATCGACTTCTTGTGCCTTCTCCATGGTCTCATCGGCCAGCGGTTTGCCGTGCACATCATAGGCGGCCCCACCAACGAGGTCCTCGCTCACATCGAACTGTAGATCGCGCTTTTCGCCATACCAGGTGATGACCTTGCGGACCTCGGCCATGACCTCGGGGCCGATCCCGTCGCCGGGCAGAATCAGAATCGATGGGTTGGACATATGGGTACTCCTTGAAAGCGTTGCAGCCGGGGTAACGGCACATCGCCCTTGGGTCAATGTTCCGGGCGCAGATAGCGGCTGATCGCTTTGTTTTTATGGCTGAGAGGGCAGTTTTCGCGCCATCTTGTTGCTACAGAACAGCTACGGAATTTGCAGATCTGTCCAGACCAGCGCATGACGGCTGGCAGGGCGGTTCGCGTCGTCACCTTTGGCCGGGATGTTAGCAGTCCATATCAGCCCTGATGCGACAACCTGCAACGCTTGTGAGGGCAGGACGTAATCGACACGCATCGAACCGGATGTGCCCCAGTTGACGGTATCTATGTGTCCTGCACTATCCCGTGGTCGTGGGTCTTGCAGGCGCGGATCGCGGAGCAGATCCGCGATGGCCGCGCGGCGACCGGCGCCTTTGTCGGGGTCGAGGTTGGCTCCGCCCACGATGACCCATGGTTCGGCTGGTGCGGGACCAAGCCCACCATCCAGCAGGACCTGCCAAAGCCTGATTTCGTCTTGGTTGCGCAGTCCGTTGCGGTCTTCCGGCCCGTCAAACAGCGGGGGTGTTGCCTGAAATGCCAGAACTGACAGCGGCTCACCACTGGGCAGCAGGACAGGGACGACCCAGTGCCCTGTTGTCGACAGGCGCTGAGCTGCCAGCGCGTCACGGCTGGGGAAGGGCGTACCATCGGGGTAGGTCGGCAGCGCGGCGCCGGGCAGATCGTGCCAAAGCAACGCAGACAAATCTCTCACGTCATCGCGCAGAATGGGCAGCCGAGAGAGGATGGCCATGCCGTCCTGCCCGGTGAACCGCCCATAGCCCTGTGCATCCCGCGCGGTGCCCAAACGCCCATCGCCGTCCATGTCGTGCCCGGTCTGCATGCCAGTATTGGGCCGCGCCGCGTAGATATGGCCATAACGGGGGATGCGTTTGGCCAGGAGGTTGCGTAGTTCGGCCAGGCTGCGGCCTTCGTAGTCCCAATCCATCCCCTGCAAGACAAGTACATCAGCATCGGCCTCGGTGAGTGTTTGCAAAATGGCGGCTATCTGCGGATCCTTGCCGCGTTGCAGATCCCGCAACAACAGGCCGGGTCCCTTGCGGGACAGCTCCGTATTGAAGCTGGCGATGCGCAAGGTCTTTGCAGGGTCCGCGTCGGCAGGGTTGATCAATGGAAGGAGAACGGCCAGCAGGAGCGTGGCCAGCTGTCTCATGCGGTTTGCAATGCCTCTGAACTGGCATAGGCGGCACGGCGCTTCTGCGCGATCAGATCTGAAATCCGCAGCATTGCGAGCCCGCGCATAATCATTGACGCAGGAACAAAGGCCCAGGCCGAAACGACCCAGACCAGGGTCTGCGGGGCCGCCAGCAGGCTAGGGTCCACGACACCGGAGGTGAGCTTCACCATCGCAGGCAGCGCGAAGGGCAGAAGCACGCCACCAACGATATTGATCCGGGCATCCCGTTGCAGCCGCTCAACCACATCGCCGCCGGTCGTTGGGTCGAAGAGAGGCAGGTTGGTCCAGACATTGAAAGGCCCATTACTGAGCGGCCAGTCCCGAAGCCGGATCGCCAGTGCAAAACCAAGGATGGTGATGAGGGCAATCATATAGCTGAGCGCCGCTGCCGCCATCACCTGTGAGATAAGATCTGGCGCCACATGGGCGGGCATCATCAACCCGGTCAGCTGGATCGGGGAGAACGCAAAATCAAGTGTGTCGCCCAGCCCTGAGGCCAGACCATGCACCAGAGAGGTGAGGGCAGTTGCTTCCATTGGATGGCGGGCCACCAGGCTGACCAGAATGACGATCAGGGCCAGCGATATGAACCGCATTCTGTTCAGCGGAGGCGCCTCGCGAAACTCCACGAAACTTGGATAGCTTGAGAAATACTCGGCGAAGGTCAGTGCTGCGGCGAGGATGGCAAGCAGGGCGATCACCTCGGGTGACCGTGTCGCTGCATCCGGCAACAACAGCGATGGCATTGCAATCAGCAATGCAACAAAGATGCCGCGGATGGCCGCGCCTGTAATCCGTGCTATCACGCCTCGATCCCTTCAAACTGGACTGGCCGGTGCATTGCCGTGCCGTTGTTCCAACTTGATGCCCGCATGCATTTCTTGGTGAAATGTCTCTGCTGAGCGCTGCCTCATTTCCGCCTTATTTGTGCCCGTCAGCGGGATATTGCTCAAGTTCGCACCAGGGTTTCAGCAGGGTTTTGCGTGTTTTGGGTGGTAGGGTGGTGCTGGTTTGCATCAGTGATCGTGGCTGCGTGTGAGTGAAAACAAGGGTTTATGCGGTGGTCCACAATATGTTGTGGGAGAGCCGCGCAACTGGGATAGTGGGGATTAGGGCAGATTTCGGCGCAGGTCAGTCGCCGCGCGTGCTGCTCGCGGTTTGGTTGGAGGCTGGGATGATCCCTCACATTGCAGAACGCTACGTCAGATTCGCGCAATGGGAGGCCGCAGGTCAGTCGCCCATCTATGAGAGGCTGGCGCTGCATGTGGCTCACTCGCAAAACTGTCTCGGCTTTTTGTCGGCGTTGCCTGCAGATCGTCAGCAACCCAATTTGCTGTTTGCGGCAGTGCGCCACGTTGCAGGCAACATTTCCTGTCCCGAGGCATTTGACAGGGTCATCCGCGACCTTGCCGAGGAAGTTGCCACGGTCATGCGAAGACGGACGACGCAGACGAATGAGCCGGGACGCTGTGCTGTCTTGCTGCCCCTTTTGGCGCAGATCACTGGGCCGATCGCGCTGATTGAGGTGGGCGCCTCCGCTGGTCTGTGCCTGTTGCCAGATATCTATGGGTACGATTGGGGCGACCATAAGTTGCCCCCGCCGCCGGAATTTGCAGGTCACGCCCCGATATTTCAGTGCAATACGTCACCGGGTACACCGCGACCGATGGCGCACCCTGATATTATCTGGCGGGCGGGGCTGGATCTGAACCCTCTTGATGTCAGTTGTGACGCTGACGTGGCTTGGCTGGAACAGTTGGTCTGGCCTGAACATCGGCTGCGCCTCGGTCGGCTGCGGTCTGCGATTTCGGTCGCAAAGCATTGTCCGCCACATGTGGTCTCCGGAGATTTGATGCAGGATTTGCCTGCGCTGGTCGCTGAGGCACCGGGCAATGCAACCGTTGTCATCTTTCACACCGCAGTTCTGACCTATGTCGCCGATCAACAGCAGCGGGATGCCTTCGCCAAGCAGATGCTTGAGAGTGACGCAATCTGGATCAGCAACGAGGGGCCGCGCGTCTTCCCTCAGTTTTCTGCCAGTGCAGGTCAGCCTCGGGACGGAATGTTCTTACTTATGCAGAATGGCCAGCCCTTGGCATGGACCGGCCCGCATGGGCAGCAGATCGCGTGGCTGTCTGCAACTGGAGCATAGCCTCACGACAAAAAAGCCGCCCGTGGGGGCGGCTTTTCGCGGTGATATCAAAGGTGACCTGATGTCGGGTCAGACCCAGGGGCGCTCTTGCGCAGCCTTGTCTTCAAAGCTGGCGATAGAGGCGGATTTCTCCATGGTCAGACCAATGTCGTCGAGCCCGTTCAGCAGGCAGTGCTTTTTGAACGCGTCGACTTCGAAGGAGATTACCTCACCATCGGATGTGGTGATTTCCTGCGCTTCCAGATCGACAGTCATGCGCGCGTTTGCGCCTTTTTCCGCGTCCTTCATCAACAGATCCACCTGCTCTTGCGGCAGGACAATTGGCAGGATGCCGTTCTTGAAGCTGTTGTTGAAGAAGATGTCGGCAAAGGATGTCGACACAATGCACTTGATGCCAAAGTCGGCAATCGCCCAAGGCGCATGTTCGCGCGAGGAGCCGCAGCCAAAGTTGTCGCCCGCGATCAGGATCTCGGCGTCGCGGTACTGCGGCTTGTTCAGCACGAAGTCCGCAATCTCAGTGCCGTCGCGGTTATAGCGCATCTCGTCGAACAGGTTCTTGCCGAAACCGGTGCGCTGAATGGACTTCAGGAACACCTTCGGGATGATCATGTCGGTGTCGATATTGACCAGCGGCATGGGGGCAGCGATGCCTTGGATTTTTGTGAACTTTTCCATTTTGCTGGCTCCTTAGTTCAGCTCGCGCACATCGGTCAGCTTGCCTGTCAGGGCAGCAGCGGCAGCCATGGCAGGGGACACCAGATGGGTGCGACCCTTGTAGCCCTGACGACCTTCGAAGTTCCGGTTGGAGGTTGCGGCACAGCGCTCGCCTTCGGACAGCTGGTCGGGGTTCATAGCCAGGCACATGGAGCAGCCCGCAAGACGCCATTCGAAACCAGCATCCTGAAGGATCTCGGCAATGCCTTCTTCCTCAGCCTGAGCACGGACCAGACCAGAGCCCGGTACGACCATGGCGCGCATGCCGTCCTTGATCTTCTTGCCCTTCACGACCTCAGCCACGGCGCGCAGGTCTTCGATGCGGCCGTTGGTGCAGGAGCCGATGAACACGGTGTCGATCTCAATGTCGGTCAGTTTCTGACCGGGGGTCAGCCCCATGTATTCAATCGAACGGCGGGCCGCCTCAACTTTGCCGCCGGTAAAATCCTCAGGTGCGGGCACCACACCGGTGATCGGCAGCACGTCCTCAGGGCTGGTGCCCCAGGTCACAACCGGCTGGATGTCTTCGCCCTTCAGGGTGACAACCTTGTCGAAATGGGCGCCTTCGTCGGTGAACAGGGTTTTCCACCAGGTCAGCGCGGCTTCCCACTGGGCGCCCTTCGGGGCGTGCGGGCGGCCTTTGACATACTCAAACGTGGTCTCGTCCGGCGCGATCAGACCGGCGCGGGCGCCGCCTTCGATCGCCATGTTACAGACGGTCATGCGGCCTTCCATCGAAAGATCGCGGATCGCTTCGCCGCAGTATTCGATGACATAGCCGGTGCCGCCGGCGGTGCCGGTCTCGCCGATCACGGCCAGGGTGATGTCCTTGGCGGTCACACCCGGCTTCAGCTTGCCGGTGATCTCCACCTTCATGTTCTTGGACTTCTTCTGGATCAGCGTCTGGGTGGCCAGCACGTGCTCCACCTCTGAGGTGCCGATGCCATGCGCCAGCGCGCCGAACGCACCGTGGGTGGCGGTGTGGCTGTCGCCGCAAACCACGGTCATGCCGGGCAGGGTCCAGCCCTGTTCCGGGCCGACGATATGCACGATGCCCTGACGGACGTCATCCACCGGGTAGTAATGCACGCCAAATTCGCGGGCGTTCTTGTCGAGAGCTTCGACCTGAATGCGGCTTTCCTCATTCTCGATGCCTTTGGCGCGGTCGAGCGTGGTTGGTACGTTATGGTCCGGCACCGCGATGGTTTTATCCGGGGCATGCACGCCGCGGCCTGCCATGCGCAGGCCTTCAAACGCCTGTGGGCTTGTCACTTCGTGGACCAGATGGCGGTCGATATAAAGCAGGCTGGTGCCGTCTTCGGCTTCATGCGCAACATGCGCATCCCAGATTTTGTCGTAAAGCGTCTTGGGGGACATGAGTCCTCTCCCGTAGTTTTTGGAATGTAGCTGGCAAAAGGGCTTGGCGGCAGCCTTATAGCCGCGCCAGGACCGTGCGGGCGGCACCAAAGAACCGTTCGCGCAGGCGTGCGCGGTCTTGCAGCTCGATATGATGGGCCAAAACGAGGGTCATGGCTGTCAGATACATCTGCTGGGCGTGGCAATCAAGATTCGTTCTGAAACGCAGTGAACAGGATGGTCGCACCTGGGATTGCGATATCACCCAAAGTCGCGCCTTGATTGGAACCTGAAGGCGCGTCAGACTCGCAAACAAAAGGGAGCGTCATGGATCCGGACGAACAGATCGAGACCAAAGATGCGCTGGCCGAAAGCACGGCTGAGGCGATTGAGCTTGGGCAGCAGCTGTGGGATTTCCTGACCAACACGGCGGAGGTCCTGCTGCGCCCATGGAATGCCTATCAGCTCGGGATCGCAGCCGGTCTGTTGGTCCTGGCCGCGGTGTTGGCCAAACCTATCGCCGGGGCTTTTCACGATTGGCTGCGGGGCCGCACCGGCTGGCCGCGTTGGCGTATGCGGGCAGGGCTTGTCTTGCACAGGCGTATCCGTGGCATCCTCTTTGTATTGCTGATCTGGACCACGGTTCTGATCATGCAGGATATCACTTGGCCCAGCAGGTCACGCCTATTGGTGGTGATCGCAAACCTGTCTCTGGCCTGGTTGATCGTGTCCTTTGCGACGCGGCTGGTTGCCAATCCCCTGCTGCGAAAGCTGGTAAAATATGGCGCCTGGATCTGGGTCACCCTACGCATCCTCGGCATTACAGCTGAAGCAACGGCGTTTCTCGACAGTGTGGCGATTGATTTCGGGGATTTGCGAATCTCGCTGTTCTTGATCGTTCAGGCGGTGGTCATTCTGGGTGTGATGCTCACGCTGGCGCGTGCAATTTCATCCGTTGCCGCGAACCGGATCCGCAACAATCCGGATATCTCACCGTCAATGCAGGTGCTTGGTGCCAAGCTGGCGCAGATCCTGCTGCTTGGCGGTGCCTTCTTCATTGGGTTGAAGGCGATTGGAATTGACCTGACGGGCCTTGCGGTTCTGTCTGGTGCCATTGGTGTCGGTCTTGGTTTTGGTCTACAGAAAGTTGTGTCCAATCTGGTGTCAGGCCTCATCATCCTGCTGGATAAGTCCATCAAGCCGGGGGACGTAATTTCGCTCGGCGAGACCTTCGGCTGGATCAATTCCCTTGGCGCGCGCTATGTGTCTGTAGTGACCCGGGATGGGCGCGAATACCTGATCCCGAACGAGGATTTCATCACCAATGAGGTGGTCAACTGGTCCCATACAGACCGATTCGTACGGCTGGATCTGAAGTTTGGCACCGGCTACAGCGATGACCCGCATGAGGTGCGCCGTGTCGCGATTGAAGCGGCCAAGACAGTGGGGCGTGTGCTGAGTGGCGGCAACCGGGCGCCGGTCTGTCACATCGTCGGATTTGGGGACAGCAGCGTGGACTATGTGCTGCGGTTCTGGATCAGCGATCCGACCGGCGGGCTGACCAATATTCGCGGGAACGTCTATCTGGCGCTCTGGGACGCCTTCAAGGAGGCCGGAATCTCGATCCCCTTCCCACAGCGGGAGGTGCGTGTGCTGAACGAGGCCCTGCCTGTGGCAATGCAGGACTGAGACGCGTTCTGACAGGGAAGGCAGCTCAGTCACATCGTCATTTCACGCTGATCTTACGCCTGCGCGGCGCGCATAGCAGCCGGCCGTCAAGGTTCATTGAAAAACCGCATATGGCTTGCTACATTGAGGCAACCCCAGCGCCGGGGGACCGGCGGCGCGTTACAAGGAGGACAATGTCCTGTCACCCGAACCTCAGGCGGCCCCAGATGCTGGCCGCGGAGTGGCCGTAATGGCTACCAAATCACAGCCAACCAGCGATGAGCTGCTGGCGCGTGTTCTTTCCTCGCTGAATGACGACAAGGCTGAAGATGTCGTGCAGATCGACCTGCGCGGCAAAACGGCTATTGGCGATCACATGGTTATTGCCTCGGGTCGCTCTACCCGTCAGGTGGCGTCTATGGCTGAAAAGTTGGCTGACCGCCTGAAGCAGGATTACGGCATGGTCTGCAAGGTCGAAGGCAAAGACACCGGCGACTGGGTGCTGATCGATACCGGCGATATCATCGTCCATCTGTTCCGTCCGGAAGTGCGCGAATTCTATCAGCTCGAAAAAATGTGGCTGCCTGCGGGCACGTCACCTGCCCAGAGCGAGAACTGATCCCCAGATCGGATTCGGTTCCATCAGATCGGCCCGTGCAGAGCGTAGTATGCGCCTGGCGCGGGCCTGTATCGAAAGTGTCCTCATGAAAGTTCATTTCTGCGTGGTCGGGCGGCTGCGGGCCAGCCCGGAAAAGCAGTTGATTGACGACTATATTGAGCGCTTCGACCGCACGGGTCGGGCCCTTGGTCTGGGCCCTTGTCGCATTGTCGAAGTCGAGGACAAGAAAAACGCAGGCATGGCCGCCGAGGCGGAACTGCTGCGCAAGGCAATCCCCAAGGGGGCTGTCATCTGCACATTGGACGAACGCGGCAAGCTGCTGAGTTCGCCTGATTTCTCAAAACGCCTTGCCGATTGGCGCGATACCGGTCGCCAAGATGTGGCCTTCGTGATCGGGGGGGCGGATGGGATTGATCCCAGCTTGCGTGCTGAGGCGGATTTCTCGATCTCTTTGGGCAAGATGGTCTGGCCACATATGCTGGTGCGGGTGCTGTTGGCAGAGCAAATCTATCGCGCCGCCACTATTCTGGCAGGCGGCCCGTATCACAGAGTCTAGCCTAAAGGGCTCCTCAGCAGAGCGGTGCCATCAATGGCGTCAGCAGGAGGAGCAGGCAAGAGGCAGCACATAGGTTGCTTCGGACCAGCCATCGACATTGCAGCGGGCCTGGATCAACACGGTGTCCAAACCTTCCGGTGTTGCCACACCAGCCAATGACCTGGTGAAGGGCTGTTCGTTTACATGCGGATGGGCAAGTTCGCGCAGACCGAGCACATTGCCGCTGGTGTCCAGCACTCGCCAGCCGTCCGCATAATGGTCCCAGCCGCTGTCCGGATGGGTGAGTGTGACACTGATACGCCAGCTGTCGCCCGTCTGCTGCGCGGTCGCTTCGGTTATCTGTGGGTCATCGGCCAGCGCCACCGCAGGCAGCCAAATCAGAGCGAGAAGAGTGATGCATCGGATCATGGCGCGAGTATAGGCGGGACGCGCATCCCGTCGCAGTCACATCTGCGTGTTGTTTCGGTCGGCGTCAACGGTCGCGCCCGGCGCAGGTGGCGTCGTGTTCGCGGGTACACGTTGCAATATGCTGCGTGATTGTGAGGCAAACTCGCGGCGGTAGAGCACGGCAAAGGTCACAAGGCTGGCTGCAATCAGCGCCCAGGAACCGATCAGCCAAGCCACGGCGGCAAGGGCGAAATAGGTGGATCGCATGGCGCGATTGAAACTGCGCGCCGCAGTAATGCTAAGATCCGCCGCCTGGCTGGCGCGGGGATAGGCCTGCGCATCCGCGTCGGTGTTGGGCACCGCCGCCATCAGCACAAAGCAATAGCCGAACAGGCGGTGCGCCCAGACATACTTCAGAAACGCATTCGACAGTAGCAACAGCACCATCAGGATTTTGACATCCCAGACAAAGGCGGGGGCGCTTTCCAGGCTCAGGTCCTGTGCGACGCCAGCCAGTTGATCCGTGTTGCCGATCAAGGCGAGCCCGCCGCCAATGGCGATCATTGAGGCCGAGGCAAAGAAAGCACTGCCTTGCCGCAGGTTCGAGATCAGCTGCGCATCAAAGATTCTCGGTTCGCGCTGCACCATCTGAATCATCCAGGCATGCCGGAACTCAGCCATCAGGCCAGAGACGGAAGGATGCTCAGCCGTGGCATTTTCGATCCGCCATCCAATGCCAAGCCAGCATAGGATCAAAAGCACGCAGGCTGCCAGATCAGCGGGTGAAAACAGGGCGATACGGTCGAGCAAGGTCATGTGCTGACCCTAGCTGTAGAACTGCAGACTTGCCAGTTGTGAAAATTGGTAATATTAGTTTACCAAATACCGGATCCACAGGAGAGCCCCATGGACATGCCCATCCCAGATCAGACAGTGCTGTCACAGAAGGCTGAGCTGGCATCGCGGCTTGCGGCGGTCTTGCCGGATGATGCTCTGGTTCAGGACCCGGCGGAGACTCGCGCCTATGAATGCGACGCGCTGACGGCATATAAATGCCCGCCAATGCTGGTTGTCCTGCCGCGCACGACCAAGGAAGTTTCCGATGTGCTGCGGATCTGCCATGCGGCTGGTGTTCCGGTGGTGCCGCGCGGCGCGGGCACCTCGCTTGCCGGTGGCGCTCTGCCGACAGCTGATTGCGTGATCCTTGGCGTTGCGCGGATGAATGCTGTTCTGGAGACGGATTACGACAACCGCATTATCCGGGTGCAGACCGGGCGCACCAATCTGAGCGTGTCAGGCGCGGTGGAAGAAGAAGAGTTTTTCTATGCGCCGGATCCGTCGTCGCAGCTGGCCTGTGCAATTGCCGGCAATATCGCGATGAACTCCGGCGGTGCCCATTGTCTGAAATATGGCGTCACCACCAACAACCTGATGGGGGTGACCATGGTGATGATGGATGGAACTGTTGTGGAAATAGGCGGCGCCCACCTGGATGCGGGTGGGCTGGATCTGCTGGGCGTGATTTGCGGCAGTGAGGGACAGCTGGGGGTGGTGACCGAGGCCACTTTGCGCATTTTGCGCAAACCCGAAGGGGCGCGCCCCGTGCTGATTGGCTACGACAGTAATGAAGTCGCCGGTGCCTGTGTCAGCGATATCATCAAGGCAGGTGTACTGCCGGTCGCGATTGAGTTTATGGACCGCCCTTGCATTGAGGCCTGTGAAGCCTTCGCCAAGGCGGGCTATCCGATGTGCGAAGCCCTGCTGATCGTCGAAGTCGAAGGCAGCGATGCGGAGATCGACCACCAGTTGCGGCTGATCACCGAAATTGCCCGCTCTCATAATCCGGTGGAACTGCGCGAGGCCCGCGACAGCGATGAGGCGGCTCGCATTTGGCTGGGCCGGAAATCAGCCTTTGGTGCGATGGGGCAGATCAATGACTACATGTGTCTGGACGGCACGATCCCTGTTACGTCATTGCCCCATGTGCTGCGTCGCATTGGAGAGATGAGCCAGGAATTTGGCTTGGATGTCGCCAATGTGTTTCACGCAGGCGATGGCAATATGCATCCTTTGATCCTGTTTGATGCCAACAAACCAGGCGATCTGGAAACCTGCGAGGCCTTTGGCGCTGAAATCCTGAAGCTCTGTGTGGAGGTGGGCGGCTGCCTGACAGGGGAGCATGGTGTCGGGATCGAAAAGCGTGATCTGATGCTGGATCAATACGGCGCTGCGGATATCGAGGCACAGCTGCGGGTGAAGGATGTGTTCGATCCCAAGTGGCTACTGAACCCGGCCAAGGTTTTCCCCCTCTCGACCACGCAAAGCCGTCGAACTCCGGCAGCTGTCCCCCTGTGACAGTGGCCCATGGCAGACCCTGTGCGGGTCTGCAGCGGGGGCTTTGCCCCCACGACCCCCAGAGTATTTTGGAAAGGTGAAAGAATGACACCTCAGAGCGAGGCCGAGCTGGCCGAGATCATCGCAGGGGCAACAGCGCCTCTGGCTGTCAGCGGCGGAGGCACCCGTGGTCTGTCGATGGGCGGTGAGACGCTCAGTGTGGCGGGTGTCAATGGCGTCACACTTTATGAGCCCGGCGCCCTGACACTGGTTGTGCAGGCGGGCACATCGGTGGAGGAGGTGCAGGCGCTGCTGGCGGGGGAAAATCAGCGTCTGGCCTTTGAGCCGATGGATCATCGCGGGCTGCTTGGAACCACAGGAACGCCAACCATGGGCGGGGTGTTTGCTGCCAATGTCTCCGGCCCCCGGCGTATTCAATGCGGCGCGGCGCGGGATTTCCTGCTGGGGGTGCGTTTTGTCGATGGGCGCGGCGCGGTGCTGAGCAATGGCGGCCGGGTGATGAAGAACGTGACCGGTTACGACCTGGTGAAGCTGATGGCCGGCTCTCATGGCACCCTGGGGGTGTTGAGCGAGGTATCGCTGAAGGTGCTGCCGTGTTCGGAGGCCTGCGCGACGGTGACGGTGCATGTGGCGGATCTGGGGTTGGCGGTTGCTGCGATGTCGACGGCACTCGGTTCGCCCTATGATGTGACTGGCGCGGCGTATGATCCGGCTTTGGCCGCGGTTCATATTCGGGTCGAGGGGTTTGAGGCCTCCGTCACTTATCGCGCAGAGGCCTTGAAAGAGGCGCTGGGTCGATTTGGAGAGGTGAGCCTCGCCCCTGGCGCCGGGGATGCGCTGTGGAAGGGGATCCGCGATGTCGCGGCGTTTCATGACCGGCCCGGCGACGTCTGGCGAATTTCGGTCAAACCGTCGGATGCGATTGCGCTGGCGCCTGCGTTGCAGGCGGAGGGCTTGCTGTTCGACTGGGGCGGAGGGCTGATCTGGGCGTTGGTTCCGGCAGGGAGCGATCTGCGATCCCGGCTGACTGTGCCGGGTCATGCGACCTTGGTGCGCGCCAGCACGCAGACACGGGCTGAGCTGGGCCAGTTCCAGTCACAACCGGGGCCACTCGCTGCGATATCTGAGGGGCTGCGGCGCCAGTTTGACCCGCGCGGCATTCTTAATCCGGGACTGATGGGGTAGACGATGCAGACGACATTCAGCGAAGAACAGCTGCGCGACCCGGGCACCCAGCGTGCCAACGAAATCCTCAGGTCGTGTGTGCATTGCGGCTTCTGCACTGCGACCTGCCCGACATATCAGGTGCTGGGCGATGAGCTGGACAGCCCGCGCGGTCGGATCTACCTGATCAAGGATATGCTGGAAAACGAGCGGGTTCCGGATGCCAAGACCGTCAAGCATATTGACCGTTGCCTCAGCTGTCTGGCCTGCATGACCACATGCCCGTCGGGGGTGCATTACATGCATCTTGTGGATCATGCGCGCGCCTACATCGACAAACACTATGACCGGCCATGGAGTGACCGTGCCTTGCGTTGGCTGCTGGCGCGGATCCTTCCGTATCCGGGGCGGTTCCGTCTCGCCCTGATCGGGGCCAAGCTGGCACAGCCTTTCAAAGGGCTCATGCCGGATGCTCGTCTGCGCGCCATGCTGGATATGGTGCCGCGGCATATCCCACCGGTCAGCCGCAACGACGATCCCCAAAGCTTTGCCGCGAAGGCACCACGCAGGAAACGCGTTGCCCTGATGACGGGTTGTGCGCAGAAGGCGCTCAATACCGATATCAATGACGCCACCATTCGCCTGCTGACTCGGCTGGGATGTGAGGTGGTGGTGGCCGCGGGGGCGGGCTGCTGCGGAGCGCTGACCCATCACATGGGGCGCGAGGCGGAAAGCCACGCCACCGCCGCGAAGAACATCCGCGCCTGGACAGACGAAATCGACGGGCAGGGCCTGGATGCGATCGTCATCAACACCTCGGGCTGCGGCACCACAGTCAAGGACTATGGCCATATGTTCCGCAATGATGCGTTGGCAGAGGATGCGGCGCGCGTCTCTGCCATCGCAATGGATATCTCCGAGCTGTTGATGCAGCTGGACCTGCCGGAAGGGGAGGATAAGGAAACAACGGTGGCCTATCACGCGGCCTGTTCCTTGCAGCACGGCCAGCAGATCAAGACCCACCCGAAAACGCTCCTGAAGCGCGCAGGCTTCACGGTGGTGGAACCTGCCGACAGTCACCTCTGCTGCGGTTCGGCCGGGACTTACAATTTGCTGCAGCCGGAAATTTCGGCTGAGTTGAAGGCCCGTAAGGTGACGACATTGGAAGCCAGGCAACCTGACCTGATCGCAGCGGGCAATATTGGCTGCATGATGCAGATCGGCTCCGCCACGGACATCCCGATCCTGCACACGGTGGAATTACTGGATTGGGCCACCGGAGGTCCGAAACCACGGGCGTTGGTGGCGGGTGGACCCGGCGCTGATCCCCGCGCGGGAGAGATCCCGATCCTTAGATGATGCAGGTCGGCAAGATGTCGCTGCCGACCACCCACAGGCCGGGTGCATTCCGGATCCTGCTGCCGTAATTTCGCCCCAAGCAAAGCATACCCTGAAACGGGAGCAATTGGGACATGGGGCTGGCAGGGTTATGAGCGTAAAGAAACCGATCCGGCAGCGGATGCTGCCACTGGCGGCAGCGCTGGTCTCCATCGGGCTGGTCTGTGTCGCCGCGCCGACGGGAGCAAGCGCTGACGACAGCCGCCTGCAACGGCTGGAAACCACTGAGGCGGGGCGTGAGTGGCAGGCGGTCGGACGGCTTGACGTCAATGGCGAAGGTTTCTGTACCGGCGCATTGATTGCGCCTGATCTGGTGCTGACAGCGGCGCATTGTCTTTATGACCGCGACAGTCGGACCCGGATCGCACCGCAGACCATCGAATTTCTTGCGGGATGGCGCAACGGGCGCGCCTCGGCCTATCGCAGCATCCGCCAGGCGGTCATCCACCCCAGCTATATCTACGATGGCAAAGTCTCGACAGACCGGGTGCGCAACGATATCGCGCTGCTGCAGTTGCAGCGGCCCATCCGCAACACCACCGTGATGCCATTTGAAACCGATCAGCGCCCACAGAAGGGCGCGCGGATTGGTGTGGTGTCTTATGCGCATGACCGCTCTGAGGCGCCGTCGCTGCAGGATGTCTGTGCGGTGATGGCCCGGCAGGAGGGCGTGTTGGTGATGTCCTGCGACGTGGACTATGGCTCGTCCGGTGCGCCGGTGTTTTCCTTTGACGCAGGGCGCCCCAAGATCGTGTCGGTGGTCTCTGCCAAGGCGGAGGTTTCCGGTCAGCAGGTCGCTCTTGGCTCGGCTCTGGCAGAGGAACTGGCGCTGTTGCGTGCGCAGCTTACCGGCAGTCGGATCGGCGGCCAAATGCCCCCCGGAGTTGGTCGCGTGAAAGTGGGTGAACGTCGGAGCAATTCCGGCGCAAAGTTCATCAGCCAATGAGACTCTGCGCGCTTGTCCTGACTGTAGTGACGGCGTTCTATGCGACTGTGGCAGCGGCACAGGAGGCCGGGTTACGTCGTCTAACCGACCGCGATGACCTTCTTGGGTGGGAGGCAGTCGGGCGGTTGGAGCTGAACGGGCAGGGGTTTTGCACCGGAACGCTGATTGCCCCGGATCTGGTGTTGACTGCGGCGCATTGTGTCTATGGTCAGGGCCATACCCCGCGCCCGGCTGACCAGATCACTTTTCGCGCGGGCCTGCGTGACGGGGTGGCAATTGCCGAGCGCCGGGCACTGCAGATTGCAGCGCATCCCGGGTTTCGACCGGGCGGGCGGCTTGATCTTGAGAACATCCGCCACGATGTCGCATTGATCCGTCTGGCGGCCCCAGTGACCAGTGGTTTGGCGAATGCCTTCGTGCTGCATTCCGGCCGGGACTATGGAAGCGATATATCGGTGACGTCCTACGGGATGGGCCGTGCCGAGCCCTTGTCACGCCAGCGCCATTGCAATCTGATGGCCGAACGCGCGGATGTCTTGATGATCGACTGCAACGTCACCTTCGGCTCCTCCGGTGCGCCAGTGTTCTCGCAGGTGGGGGGACGCGGGCGTATTCTGGCGTTGATTTCCGGCGGTGGCGCGTACGGTGGGAAGCAGGTGGCCTTTGGCATGAAACTGCCGCAAAGGGTGGCCGAGCTGAAAGCACAGCTGCGCCGCAATCCAGTGGCGGCACCGGATCGGCGAATTAAGCGTATCCGCGTGGGCAGTGGCACGTCGGCGGGCGGTGCGAAATTTGTCCGCCCCGGCGGATAAGCCACCTCTTGAACCGACAAATTCAGCCCTTATCTCAGTTCTGTTCGGATCGCCGATGATCGGGGTCCGACACTCCAAACGCCTGTCCCTGATGGGAGGGCACGTAGAAATCGCTCACGAATGAGGATGACACATGCGTAGTTTTGATTTTGCACCGCTGCACCGGGCCACCATTGGCTTTGACCAGATTGCCGACCTTATGGATCGCGCCCTGAGTTCTGACGTCGCGCAGCCGAGCTATCCCCCTTACAATATCGAAAAAACCGCTGTAGATGCCTATCGTATCTCGATTGCCGTTGCGGGCTTTTCCGAGGCTGATCTGGGTGTCGAGGTGAAGGAAAACGCGCTGGTCGTTTCGGCGAAGAAGTCCGAAGACGACGGCGACCGCACCTACCTGCACCGTGGCATCGCCACCCGCGCGTTTGAACGCCGGTTTACCCTGGCCGACCATGTGCGCGTCACCGGTGCCAGCCACTCCGACGGTATGCTGCACATCGATCTGCAGCGCGAGGTGCCAGAGGCACTGAAACCGCGCCGGATCGAAATCGCAACCGGCAAGGCGCCTGAACTGGACGCTAAGACCGTCAACTGATGCTGCCCTGATCTTCCTGATCTGACAGCTTTGAACGCAGCAGCCCCCCGATGCTATCGGGGGGCTGTTTTGGTATGTCGGACACGCGGAGTGAATGAGGTCAGTTGACGGTCGGCGTGTTCATCTGACCGATGGAAAAGAACATCGTCTCGCCGGAGGCATCATCGACGCCATCATTGTCGGTCACGATGAACCCTTCGCCCTCGGCAGTGATGGCCAGCCCTTCGACCTTATCCAGAACATAGCCGCCGGTCGCGGTCAGATCCGGCAGCAGATCACGCACCAGTTCTTTGCTGACCACCGGCAGATCACCACCCAACGGGGCCGGTGCCATCTCGGCCAGCGGAATGCGATAGACCTTCTTGGTGACAGCGCGGAAATCATGCTGGTTGTCGCGTTCAATCACGTAGACATAGTCGCCATGGGCCACGATCTCCGACAGGCCAACCCAACCGGTGTTCGGTTCTGCCTTGGGATAGTGGACCGCGCCCCATTCCTTGGTCTCAAGGTTGTAGGCTACCAGTTTGACGTGGTTTTTGGGGTCATCTTTCCATTCCCGCTGAACCGCCATCCAGAGCGTGTTGCCAACCTTGGTGATCCCTTCAAACCCAAAGCGTTTTTCAACGGCCATCAACTCGGCAGGCAACCCGATTTCTCCACTCTTGGCTTTGATGAGCCCATCTTTGGAGACGTGATAGATGGCATGTGGGGTCACCCGATCAGTGCGCCCTTCTGAGGCAACATAAAAGCCACCTTTGCCGTCCAGCGTAATGCCTTCCAGATCCAGTTTCTGGGCCGGGTTGCCGTCCTGCCGGTGGATGCGGATCACGTCGACGATACGGGCAGGCGTCTGACTGGGATCAATTTTGAAGATCGACGGCTGGAAGCCATAGAAGCTGTCGTTGACCGCATAGATCATACCGTCAGCATCCGCCACTATGCCAGAGAGCGCGCCCCAGCCGATCAGCTCATCTGCTCCGGCAGAGGTCAGATGCGGATAGGTCGGTGCGCCGTCTTGCAATTCATACGTCATGACATGGGCGCGGGGGCCCTTGTCTTCGATCAGATCCTTCTCATTGGCTGAGACCAGCAGATTGCGTTCGGGGATGACGGCGTAGCCTTCTGGCCCAACCCCAGACGGCAGCAGCTGGGTGAGAACCGGATTGGCAGGATCCGTAACATCATAGACCCCCACCACGGAGGCGCGTTCCGCCCCGACAAACACATAGGGCGTGCCGTCGAATTCGGCGAAGGTCACGCTTTCGGGTTCAACCCCTTTGGCATCGGAGCGCTTGTCCGGGTAGTGTCCGATCTGCACGATGGCATGTTCAAAGGAGGTGCCGCTGTCGTAAACGATGGTGCCGTCCTTGTTGAAGATCGTCCAACCCCGCGATCCTCCCTGATAGTCGCCTTCGTTTGCGGTGGCGAAGTGCGTGTCGTCAATCCAAGTGACGGCATCGGGTTCGCGCAAGCGCCCTGTCTGGCTTTCGTTGAAGATCAGCGCGCCGCGTTCGTCCGTGGCGTCGATACCGTCAAGGTCCACAGAACCGGCAGAGAAATGGTTCAGGATCTCGCCGTTCTTCGAGACGATCACGAGGTGGTTGTTTTCCTGTAACGTGACGACGGTTTCCCCAAGCCCGTTGATCGCGACATATTCAGGCTCCGGATCCTCGCCTGCGATATCTGCAAGACCCGTGAGGCTGACGACTTTCATCGACGCGCAATCAAGGCCCTCCTTGGTGGCGTTCACCAGCACCAGATTGCCCGCAGGCATCTGTGGCAGCATGCCATCGTTCAAGTCTTCGTCCCGCTCGTTTTCAATCGCCACAGCGAGAAAGGCGCCGTCCTTGGATTTCGCGACAGAGTCCGGCTGGCCACCCAGATCACAGGAGCCCGTTTCAGCGCCGGTTTCCGTGTCGATAGATTTCATCAGGCCCGAGGGCTGTGTGTAACTTTCGGAGGTATTGATGCCGACATAGGCGGTGCTGCCAATGGCTGCGACCGATGTGGGTTCGCCCGGCAGTGCGATATTGCCCTTGGGCGCTGGGATGGCCGGATCGGTGATATCAATCAGCCCCAGAGCCTCCAACGGACTGTCGGTGTAGACCAATGTCATGCCATTGGCTGTGACGTCGATGATTTCTGGCGAGGTTTCGCGTGATGTATCTTCTCCGGCGGCCATGTTCTGGACCACCGGGAAGGCGGCGATGCGGTTAAAGGATTTTTCTGCCTGGGCAAAACCGGCGGTAAGGGCCAGCGCAGAGGTCAGGCACATGAGACGCGGAAACATCGGCTACTCCGAAAATTGGACAGTTGATTGCCCAACCTCCTGCCGTGCCCGCGTAAAAGGACTGTGACGGTTCGATGTCGTTTTGACGATGATCGGCCCCGGCTGCGGTCAGCCGAGGCCTTCTGGGGCGGATCAGACCGACATGCAGATGTATTTCATCTCCAGATAGTCTTCGATGCCGTGATGGCTGCCTTCGCGGCCAAGGCCCGACTGTTTGACGCCACCAAATGGGGCCACCTCTGTCGAGATGATGCCGGTGTTGACGCCGACGATCCCATATTCCAGTGCTTCGGCCACCTTGTAGACCCGGCTCAGATCCTTGGCGTAGAAGTAGGAGGCCAGGCCAAAGATCGTATCATTGGCCATGTCGATCACGTCATCTTCGGTCTCAAACTTGAAGAGAGGGGCCATGGGGCCAAAGGTCTCGTCTTGAGAGAAAACCATGTCCTGCGTCGCGCCCGTAAGAATGGTCGGTTCAAAGAAGGTGCCGCCCAGTTCAGAGGGATTGCCGCCCAGAATCACTTCAGCGCCTTTTTCCTTTGCATCGGCGATATGCGCCTGCACTTTCTCGACGGCTTTCTCGTTGATCAGTGGGCCAAACTGGGTGCCCTCAGCCAGACCGTCGCCCACGGTCATTTTGGACACGGCGTCCTTTAACTTCGCAGCAAAGGCATCGTAAACGCCTGCCTGTACATAGATCCGATTGGCACAGACACAGGTCTGGCCGTTGTTGCGGAACTTGCACATGATCGCGCCTTCGACGGCGGCATCCAGATCAGCATCATCAAACACGATGAAGGGCGCGTTGCCGCCCAACTCCATCGAGCACTTCATCACGGTATCGGCCGCCTGCCGCATCAGGATGCGGCCAACTTCAGTAGAGCCGGTGAAGGTCAGCTTGCGCACAGCGTTGTTCTCGCAGAACTCCTTGCCTGTTTCCGAGGCATTGGAGGAGGTGACGACGTTGAACACGCCTGCCGGAATGCCCGCGCGCTCTGCCAGTACGGCCAATGCAGTCGCAGACAGCGGTGTCAATTCGGCAGGCCGCGCGACGAAAGCACAGCCCGCAGCCAATGCCGGACCGGCCTTGCGGGTGATCATCGCATTGGGAAAATTCCACGGCGTGATGGAGGCGGCCACCCCGATGGGCTGCTTCAGCACCGTGATGCGCTTGTCGCGCTGATGACCGGGAATGGTCTCGCCATAGATACGTTTGGCTTCTTCGGCAAAGAACTCAATGAAGGACGCGCCATAAGCGATCTCGCCGCGCGACTCGGACAGGGGTTTGCCCATTTCGGCGGTCAGAATGACGGCCAGGTCTTCCTGATTCTCCATCATCAGATCAAACCATTTGCGCAGAACGTTGGCGCGCTCTTTGCCGGTCCATTTGGCCCAATCCTTCTGAGCAACGTCAGCCTGCACGATGGCGCCTGCCACCTGCGAGCGGCTGACGTCCGCCACATTGGCAATCACATCGCCACGCGCCGGGTTTTTCACCTCGAACGTGCCATCCTGGCCATCGACAAAACCGCCGCCAATATAGGCACGCGGTTCCAGCAGGCTGGGATCGGTGAGCAGTGATTTCAGATCAGTGGTTGCGTCGAGCATTGCGGGCCTCCCGTATGTCATTTGCGAAATGCAAATCAGCTGTGACTTGATATGTCCAGAAAGATAGGTGAGTCCAGAATTTGATCAAATTCAGGGGCGCGGTCTCCACGACATCACTACTCAGCAGGGAGCGGGTCATTTGACATGTTCTGTGCCAGACTGTCAGGTAGCGGCAACAAGAAGAACAGGGAGATTGGGCATGGAGCTCGACGACGCGTATTCAAATGGCGCCTATATCGAAAACGCTGACAGCTACCCGCCGCGCTGGGCAGCCTCGGCCGAAGATTTTCGCAACGCGACGCGCGACCGGTCCCGTCTGGATGTGCCCTACGGCGACGGTCCCCGGCACCGCTATGATCTGTTTCTTCCCGAAGGGGCTGCCAAGGGGCTAATGATCTTCGTGCATGGCGGCTATTGGATGGCGTTTGATAAATCCAGCTGGTCGCATCTGGCGGTGGGGGCGTTGGCGCATGGCTATGCGGTCGCCATGCCCTCCTATGATCTTTGCCCGGAGGTAAGGATTTCTGATATCACCCAGCAGATCGCTGCGGCTGTCACCGCTATCGCGGCTGAGGTAGAGGGACCGATTGCGCTGGCGGGCCATTCTGCAGGCGGGCATCTGGTCGCGCGCATGTTAGACCGGGATCTTTTGCCGAAGGAAGTGGGTGAACGAATTACGGCGGTAGTGCCAATCTCGCCGCTCGCGGATCTGCGGCCACTGCTGCGCACCTCCATGAACGGAAAGTTCAAACTGGACGCAGCAGGCGCTGCCGCAGAAAGCCCAATTGACATGGAACATCGCTACCCGGCGGAGGTCACAGTCTGGGTGGGCGGTGACGAGCGCCCGGCCTTTTTGGATCAGGCGGTCTGGCTGACCGAAGCTTGGGGAGCCGATCACGTCATTGCGTTCGGCAAACATCATTTCAACGTAATCGAACCCTTGGCTGATCCCGAAAGCGATCTGGTTGCGGTATTGGTCAAGTAATCCGACCCTTCAGAAAAAACGACAAACGCCGTAGAAACCTGCGGCGTTTGTCGTTTTTCGACCCTATCGCGGGGAATCAGACTTGCCAGCATCGCAGCTCTGCCGCATCCTTTGCGCCAAGGGCCAGGCGATGGCGTCGCCGCATGGATCCATGCTGCCCTCACTCACAACATTGTCCTGAACGCCGGGACCTTTCTTGTAAGATGGAAGGGTCGACTATGACTGCACGTCCTGAAATGTATCGTTTTCACAATGGTGAAAAGGCGCCGCTGCAATTTGCTGTCTCCGAATATGAGGCGCGGATCGCAGGTCTGCGCAAAATCATGGCAGAGACCGGCGTAACCGCCGCTGTCTTCACCTCGATGCACAATATCTCCTACTATTCGGGGTTCACCTACTGCGCCTTCGGCCGCCCCTATGGCATGGTGGTGACCGCATCCGAGGCTGTGACAATTTCAGCCGGCATTGACGCAGGCCAGCCCTGGCGCCGGTCGTTCTGCGACAACATCACCTATACCGACTGGCAGCGCGACAACTTCTGGCGTGCGATCAAATCGGTTTCGGGCGATGGTGCGGTTGTCGGCTATGAGAGCGATCACCTGACCCTGCTGCAGAAGGCAAAACTGGAACATTTCCTGGCGCCATCTCAGCTGGTTGACCTCTATGAACCGACGATGCGCCAGCGCATGGGCAAATCCGCCGCAGAACTGGACATGATCCGCGCCGGGGCTGCGGTGGCTGACGTCGGGGGCTTCGCGATTCGGGATGCGGTCAAGGAAGGCGCGCGGGAGATCGACGTGGCGATGGCCGGGCGCGATGCGATGGAGTTGGAAATCGCCAAACGCTTCCCGGATGCGGAGTACCGCGACAGCTGGGTCTGGTTCCAGTCCGGCATCAACACCGATGGCGCCCATAATCCAGTGACCGCCCGCAGACTGGAACGTGGCGATATCCTGTCGCTGAATACCTTTCCGATGACCTCCGGCTACTACACCGCGCTGGAACGCACCATGTTCGTGAAAGAAGTGGATGCCGAGTCCCTGCGCATCTGGGAGGCCAATGTGGCAGCCCATGAGCTGGGTATCTCGCTGCTGAAACCAGGCGCGAGCTGCGCGGAAATCACCCATCAGATCAACGCCTTCTTTGAAGAGCAGGATCTGCTGCAATACCGCACCTTCGGCTATGGCCACTCCTTTGGTGTGCTGTCCCACTACTATGGTCGCGAGGCCGGTCTGGAGCTGCGCGAGGACATCGACACGGTGCTGGAGCCGGGGATGGTGATCTCCATGGAGCCGATGTTGACCATCGCGGATGGTCAGCCCGGTGCAGGCGGTTACCGCGAGCATGACATTCTGATCATCCATGACGATGATAATGAGAACATCACCAAATACCCCTATGGGCCGGAGTTTAACGTCGTCGGCTAAGGGCGCTCCTAGGCACTGTGATAATTGGCAGGCGGGGGCTCCCGCCTGGTCTTCGCCTCCCTTGGGGAAGGCAATCCCAGTTGGGCGTGGCACCGTGCATTGCACGGTGCTTTCGCATTCTTACTGAGAGGTGGTGCTCAGGCCGCCATATCGGTACCAGCGTCCTGCCGCGGGTCGCAAAGATTGCACCAGCGCCTTGGTTAAGGCATATGTGCGCAAAGGCGACACCTGATCCTGCGATTGTGCCCCGCTTCGGGGCGCTGGGAGTGTGGTGGCTCCCTGCCGTACACAAGGAAACACCACCGCTATGCACCACCCACCGGAAAAGCGAAAATCCGAATACGCGCTGATCCAGCTGTTGCCGAACATGATGACCATTGCGGCCATCTGTGCCGGGCTATCTGCGATCCGTTTTGGGGTGCAGGGCAATTATACCCTGGCGGTGCAGCTGATCCTGGCGGCGGCGATTCTGGATGGGTTTGACGGGCGTCTGGCGCGGATCCTGCGCAGCGACAGCAAGATGGGTGCGGAACTCGACTCACTGGCAGATTTTCTCAACTTCGGCGTCGCCTCGCCACTGGTGATCTACTACTGGGCTCTTCAGGACATGCGTGGTCTGGGCTGGCTGGCGGTGCTGGTGTTCTCGGTTTGCTGCGTGGTGCGGCTGGCGCGGTTTAACGTCTCGACCAAGTCCGAGCAGAAAGTCACCGCAAAAAGCGTTTATTTTGAAGGGGTCCCATCCCCGGCCGGCGCGCTTCTGGCGATGCTGCCGATGTTCATCTCTTTTGCCTTCGCCGATGCGCCGGTTATTCCGGATATTTTGATCTGCCTTCATATGGGTGTCATCGGATTGCTTATGATCAGCCATGTGCCGACCTGGTCGCTGAAGGCAGTCAAAATTTCGCGCGAAAACGTGAAGTATTTTCTGGTCGGTTTTGCCTTTGCGGGGGCAGCCGTCCTGATTTACGCATGGATTACATTGGTGATCCTGTGCCTTGGCTATGCTGCGATGGTGGCCTGGGGATTGGTTAAAAAGAAAACGCCGGAGACCGGCGCATAAACGAGTAAGGGTGGATAATTGGATATCAAGGCTGTTGAATCGTCGTATGCCCGTTGGGCCCCTGTCTATGACAAAACATTTGGGGCAATCACCAATGTGGGCCGTCGCCGTGCTGTCGGCTACGTCAACGAACATCGCAGCGGTCGGGTGTTGGAGGTGGGTGTCGGCACCGGACTGTCCTTGCCTCTCTACAAATCCCACCTAAAGGTCACCGGCATCGACTTCAGCGAGGATATGCTGAAAAAGGCGATGAAACGGGTGGAGGAACACGATCTAGACCACGTTGAAACCCTCCGCCAGATGGATGCCCGTGCACTGGATTTCCCCGATGCCACCTTCGACACTGTTTCAGCCATGCATGTGCTGTCCGTTGTACCGGACCCGGAACAGGTGATGGGTGAAATTGCCCGCGTGCTCAAGCCAGGTGGCAAAGTGGTGATCACCAATCATTTCCTGCGCGAACAGGGCGTGCTGGCGTTCCTCGAACGGGTTTCTGCGCCGTTTGCCAATGTGCTTGGCTGGCACTCGGATTTTGAGATCGACACCGTGCTGGGCGCGGATCATCTCTCGGTGGAGCATCACCAGCCCTTGCCGCCCTTCGGTCTGATGACCTTTCTGGTGCTGTCCAAAATCAAACCCGTCTGAGGCGCGACAGCGTCCCGCGTGTCAATATCTGTGGACTGTGACTGATCGGGCCGCCGGTCGGTCTTCCCTTTGCGGATCGGCTCTGCAAAACTGCTGGCAACGGATCTGTGCGGTGCTGCGTTATGGCTGCAGCAAGAGCGGGTTTTCTTTACATAGGGGATGTAAATCATGTTCACATTCCCCATATGATACATAAGACATTGCAGAAAGGGCACTTTATGAGCCAATCACAATTTGACGAGATGGTGCGGGCCTCACAAGCCAAGGTGAGCGAGTCGCAGCAGAAGATCACGGCGCTGACCTCGCGGATCGAAACTGCGCGAGCCAAGATTTCGGCCGGAGAAGACGCCAGCATCGACATTGAGAACGCAACGCTGGATGACGTGCACGCCCATACCGAGGTGATGAACGCCAATATCGCTGAGCTGATCATGGGTCTGGATGATGTGACCACGGCGTTCTCAAAGGATTTCGACGAGATGCGGTCGAAAACCGGCTGGGAGAGCTTTGTTGGCTTTTTTAGCCGTGGCAAATCGGATTCGATGCGCCAGGAACGGATGCGCACGGCCAGTATCGACGACAAGCTGCAGGACCTGATTGCCAAGTCTGACGTGATCGTAAAACTCCTGGAGGGCCAGCTGGCGACGCTGGAAGATCAGCGTGAAAAGGTGCAGGTGAACCTGTCGGCCACATTGGACGACCGCGAATTCACCGTGCAAGAGCTGGAAGCCGTCCGCGCCGAGATCGTGGCCCTGGATCCGCAGATCATTGAGCTGGAGAACAAGATTTCAGTCGAGCAGGACGCCGCCGCGCGCACCAAGCTGGAGACCGAACTGGCGGATATCAATGCGAAATACAACGCCTTGGTGCAGGAGGAGCAGGTGAAGCTTGCGAAATCCCAGACGCTGGAGCGCTATATCGAGAAGGGTAAGACCTGGGTCGATAGTTTGCAGAACCAGGCGGCAACGCAGATGGTGCTGATCAACAAGCTGCAGACGGACACGGCGCAGCGGGTGGTGCTGTATGACGCGCTGACCAAATCGCTGAAGACCGCGCAGCAGCAGGATGTGGCGCACCGGATCAACGAGATCGGCGTGCAGACCGACAAGGAAGCCCAGACCGCGATGGCAGCGATCGGCACTGCAACCAACCAGAAGATGGCCGACATGCTGGAAGCGCATGAGGACAACATGGTGTTCGCCCGCGACGTGCTGGAGAAGAAGGCCAAGGCCGATGAACGCTTTGCCCGCCGGTTTGCGGCGATTGTCGAGAAGCACGACAAGAACCTGTATGGTGGATAACATTGCCGACTGCCGCTAGAAGAGCATTCTGGCTAGGGATTGGCCTGCTTCTTTGGCCCGTCGTTGCAGCTTTCCTTTCTGGTTTTCTCTTTGCCCAAGGTAAGTTTGGAACCTTTGCCGCTCGAGTTGCGTTCTACGGAGCCTATTTGCTGGGAACGCCCAGTATGATTGTAGGAGCACTGGCGCTTCTTTGGGCAGTTTACACCTGGTTTAGAGCGCCAGACGGCAAATGAAGAACGGAGGCTGGTGGTGAAAGCTGAAACTTGCAACAGAGGATCGAGCCCGACCGCGGGTGGGGGCGTAGCGCCCGCCGTTTTGCCGGAGGCAAACCTTCGGTTTGACGGGGGCGGCCGGGCGCTGTCCGCGCCGCAAGCGGCACGTCCGGAAGGGGGAGCGGTATGACCGATCCCTCGCACGATCACGCCGGCCTCAGCGATACCTTCGCCTCGCGCCGGTATTTCAAGAAGTTCGACACCATCATCCGGCACCTGACCCGGGTGGCGGCAGCGATGCAGGCGGAGGGGCGGCTCAGCAAGTCCGATGTGAGGGTTCTGACTGCTTACCTCATGCGGCTGAACTTCACCTTCCGTGCGCTGTCTATGAAATACCTGATGGCGGGGCGCGATACGGGCAGGTTTTTCGGCAGTCTGGCGATGGACAAGCGCGACAGCGGCTTTCCGGTCGCGGCAGAGCTGATGACCATGGCCAATGATGCCCAGCAGGCGGAGCGGCATCTGGCCAATATGGCGAGCGTTGAGACGCTCAAGAACGACATGGTGCGCACCATCATTTCGGACCGCACGGCGCCTTCCAAGCTGCAATTCGCGCTGTCGCAGCGGCTCTATTATCAGGAACTGCTGAAGGGGCAGCTGTTCTGGACCCAGAATGATCCGGAATGCGAATGGCTGGAAAACCTTGGCGAGCGCCGCCGGCGCTTCCTGCTGCATTGGGCCGCCTATGACAGCCAGGTGAACCTGCCGGTGATCTACCTGATGGAGCTGGAAGACAGCGGCAAGGTGGCGCTGCCGAAGGACGAACGCCGCTGGCCGGAGGTGCAGGCGCATCTGATGGCGCAGGCGCTGGCAGGGCTGAAGCTGGTCACGATTGCCAAAGGGTTTGACGAGGATTTCGACGATCTCCACCCTAAACATCTGCGCCGCTTCCATGTGGGGCCGATGTATTCCTCCGCCTATACCGAACAATCCGGCCCGCTGCACCAGGTGCTGGAGCAGGCAGAGGCACCAGCGGGCCAGGACTGGGCGCTGGCCTGGACGCTGGAAGAGCTGGAAAGCGAAGATGTGCGCGAGGAGCGTTCCGGCTGGTTCGGCACCGTGGAGCGGGAGATATTCGCGCTTGATCCCTTTGGCGGGCGTGGTGCGGATACCGGAGCGACCCGGACCCAGCGCGCCATTATCCTGCCGCAGCGCCCGTTTCAGGTGCTGGCAGAGCTGGACCCGCCGGGGTTCGCTGATGTGCAGAAATTCGTGGTGAGTGAGGCCGGGCAGGTGCTGCGGTATTGAGCGCCTGCGTTTGTTGAAGCCGGGGGAGCCTCCCCTCTCGGCGGCAAAGCCGCCTGCCGGGCAGCGGGACGGCGATATTTTTAGCCAGAAGATGGGCGGGCCGGATTTTTTTGCCGGCGATGAGACGAATTGAGAGGGTGAGATGAGCATTTCAGGCAATCAGATGGAACTGCGGGAAGATGATATTCGCAAGCACTACGTGGCAGCTGCGGCAATGCTGGAGGGGTTTGACCACACCCCGCGCATTGCCAAGCCCGCTGTGGAGGCAAAAGCGCCTGAGCGTTCGCCCGGGATTGCCCGTACGCGGCGCTTCCGCTCGACCACGCCGGGGCTGGTGACGCGGTCCACGGCGCGGCCCGAAGGGGTGCATCTGATCGCCCGGATTGAGGCGGCGGATGACGATGACCCGCTGACCTCGCCCCTGCAGGCGACCTTGCAGCATGCCTTGCGCCGAGCGCTGGCGGTCTCGCTGGCGATGGGGGAGGCTTATGCGGATGTCTCTGGCCTCGCCGATCTGAAACGGGCCAATCTGGCAGGCTCGCTGGACGGCGCGCGCAAGGGGGAGTTTACAGAGCTGCTGGCGGCGGAGGCGCTGATTGCGGCGCATGTGTTTGCCAATGCCGTCGCCTATCTGCTGGCACCGCATGGGTCTGAGGCGCAGGCCGAGGTGGGCGAGGCGGAGGAGCTGCTCACAGACAATGCGCCGCTCGCCCTGCACGGGGCGCTGTGGGAGCTGGACCAGAAGCTGGCGCAGCATGGCACCGACGATGCGCATCTGATTGCGGCTACGGCGGGTTATGCCGAGCAGCTGATGGAGAAGGCGGCCCTGCGGGCGCAGACCGCGCCACGTCTGGATGGGTTCACCGCTGCCGCTTGGCGGGTGGAGGCGGATGATCTGACCATCAGCGGCTTTGAACCCGCCACCAAGGCGAAGTCCACAACCCTCACCATGGCCTTCAAAAAACCGCATGAGGTGGTCGGCAACCATATCGCCAAGTATCAGGCCCTGCGGCTCTCCAAGATGCTGATGGCCTATGATTTCGATCGCCGACTGAACCCCTTTGCCGAGATGGGCGGCTTTATCTTTACCTTCATGGGCGACGGCAAGCCGGGGACGGGTAAGACAACGCTCATTCAGATGATGGCGGGCCTCATCCATGATTATTGCCAGAATGCAGGCTATGCCTTCCGCTACCAGAATTTCGGCATCGACAATATCGACAGCTATCAGGGCAAATCCGGTCAGAACGCCAAATCCTTCATCCAGAATGTGATTGATCCGGGCGTGATCGGTTTTGGCACCATTGACGACATCGACCAGATCGCGGGCAAGCGTGGCGACCGCCAGTCCAGCGCCGGCCAGCAGGAGGTGACGGCGGTCTTCATGGAGGCCTTTGCCGGCGCCAACACCGTGGTGCGTGGCAACTGCACCTTTGGCATGTTCTCCAACTACCCGGAGAACGTCGACGACGCGCTGCGCCAGCGGGCGGGGGCGCGATTCCTGGTGGACGGGCCGCAGACGCGGGAGGATTACATCGATATCCTGACGCTTCTGATGGGCAAAAACCATGAGATCCCGCTGGGCGATCATGACCTATACGGCGCGCAGGAGATCAAACAGGCCGTCGCGCGCTCGTTCGAGGCGCACAACCGCCCGCAGGAGCCGGGGCTGGCAGAGGTCTTTGGCCGCGTCCATGACCAGATCGGCGAACTGGACAGCCTTGCCAAGCTGGGCACCTATCTGAAGGCGATCCAGCAGGCAGATGAACGCTTCACCGGGCGGGCCATCAAGAACATCACCGATGCGGTGAAGGTGCGCGCGATGGATTTCGAGCTGCCGGATGACTGGATGGAGAACCCGGAACTGTTCCTGTTCAAGGATTACGAGACCAAATCCGCGATGATTGCGGAGCTGCGGGTGCCGATCACGGTCGACATGGTGGTGCAGGAGATCAACCGCTACGCCGACAGCGAGTTCCGCTATGCCGACAAGTCGGATGAGGTGGCGATTGAGAATATGGTGCGCGATTTCGGACGGCAGGAAGAGGCCAAGCGGCGGTATCTGGAGGGGAAGGGGTGAGCTTTGATTTCCTCATTGAATGGAACCAGTGGATCGTTTCTCACAAGGAGCTAGTGACCGTAGTTGCTATCCCCCTTCTAACGGCGGGAATTACGGTGGCTGTAAATCGGTCCGTGGAAGCACGATCTACAAAAGCTCGGGAGGCTGCGGAAGATCGAGCAGCCAAGGAAAGAAGACTACAGCTCGAACTCTCAAGGCGTATGAAACTAGCTGATTTTCGCCAAAACTGGATCGACAATTTGCGTGAGGACTTTGCTGCCATACTAGCTGCAGTGCCACATCACGAAGCCGACAAGGTCGATTACTCTGACGTAAATACTCGAATCCAAAGGGTATTGCTTCGCATGAATCCAAGGGAGGAAGCGCCGAACAAAATTTTTGATACACTCATGCAGTTGATCAATGAGCGTGACGCTAAAAAGAAAGAAGACACAGCGTTTGTACTTACGAACTTGGTCAACCGATATCTCAAGTTAGAGTGGGACAGGCTCAAAGTTGAGCTGAGTGATTACAAAAAACTGGAGGAGATGAATTGAAACGCCTCATCCAGCATGGTCTGATGTTCGGCAATCTCTTCCATGTGGCCTCGCCCGCATTGGTGGAGCGGTATAACCGCGCGCTGAAGCATCTGACGGGCAAGACCACGCGCCTCACGGATTTTCACGTTGATATCTCCGGCTACTCCCCCGAAGTGGGCGATGAGCTGGGGGATGACCACTATCTGAACCATGCGGGTGTGAACCGGCAGTTCATTCTCTTGAGCACCGAACAGAAGCGCTGCCCGCTTCTGAATGTGAAATTCTCCACCAGCCGGGACATCCTGCGCCGGTTCATTGCCGCAAATGAAAGCCAGCTGTTTGCGCTGACCGCGACCGATGCGGTGGCGGGTGAATTGGTCAATTCGGTGTTTGAGGTCGCAACGCCCGCGCAGCTTTTTGACATTCGGCAGGTCAGGGTCGAGGCGGACACCACCAAGGGCACGCTGCGGCAGGCTGATCAGCTGGCTGAACTGGTAGATCGGTTCAAGAGTGAGGAAGACGGCTGGTTTGACGACGCGCTGATCGCTGAGATGATCGCGACGGCGGAAAAAACCGGCGATGTTACCCGCAACCCGGTGCGGTTGAAGCACGAGGTGTTTGAGCAACAGAATTTCTGGACCGCGCATTTTGGCGGGCTTTATGTGTTTCAGGATGTCGAGCACCCGGCCCTGATCGCCAGTGGGGAAAAACCCGAAGGCGTGCCGCTGGACCGGGTGTTTGACCTAACGCAGGACAATGCGGTTGCGAAGTTTCTGGAACTGAACGGGCTGGTGGAGCCGATCATCCGCGCGCGCGGCGTCGATGGCGCGGCCATCCTGCGTCAGAAGATGGGGTTTCTGGCCATCAGCGTGCTGGCGGACAAGGGGATGGACCTCTCGGGCCTGTCCCGCAGTGATCTGCGGCGCATGGCAGCACGTCACGCAAGCGAGCTGCCGGCGGAGTTCGAAGGCATGGCGGCGATGGTTCGCTGGGCTGAAAGCGGTGGCAAATGGCCCCGGATCAAATCGGATCACCCGGCCTATTTCTACTGCCTGCGGGCCACCAACACGCCGAACCGGGATCTGGTCAATATGCTGCTGGCAGAGCTGACGCCGCTGGATTTCCGCCAGCTGTTCATCTGCCACAAGGAAGCGTTTTATCAGCAGTATCGCAGCTGGCCGGAGGCGAAGAAGGACCACGTCGTCGCCTTCCTTGCGCGCGAATACGCGATGGACAAGGCAGGCGCGCGGGCGGCGCTATTTGGCCATGAGCCGGATATGAGCGGGCGCAGCACGGGCGCGCAGGATCGACCGAAGCAGCGCCGAACAGACAGTCTGGTTGAACGGGTCGGCCCCTGGGGCGCTGTCAGCAGCAGATCTGGCAACAGGGGGCGCCGCTGATGTTTGCCTTTATCCGCCTGATGGCGATTTTGCTGGTGGTGCTGACTGTGATCTACGGCATTGTCTCGCTCTACTCGCGCGAGGTGCGGCGCGCCAAGCTGAAACGTCGTTGGGCCGAGAAGGGGTTGACCGGAGACCGTTCCGCCTTCATCCAGCGCGGGTTGCACCAATATGACAGGTCACTGCGGCGCAGATTGATCCTGTTGGTCTATGTCGTGCCGCTGGGGGCCATTGCGCTTCTGGTCTATGTCATGAATTTCATGTGAGGTCGCTGAGATGCGTTATATCAAATGGGTGTTCATTCTCACCATCTGGCTGCTGGCAGGGGCCTTTCTGCATTACACGCTGCCGCAGAATGATGTGGTGCGCGTGGTCAAGACTGAGGTGCGCCGGGTGGATTTCGGCGAAAACTCGATTTTCTGGGCGCAGCAGGACACGGCACAGGAGAGCGCGACCAGCGTCAATCGCGATGTCCGCTTCGTGGAGGCGTTCCTGCCCACCGGCCGTCCCATCGTCTACCGGAACGAGGACACCGGCTGGGGCTGGCCGCCCTATTTCAAGCTGGACAGCTCCAACCTGCAGGCCGAGCTGACCGATCTCGCCTCCACCAAGGCTGATCCGCAATGGGTGCTGCTGCGCCACTATGGCTGGCGCAATGAATTTCTGTCGATCTTCCCGAATGCGGTTGCGGTGAAGCCGGTTGACGGGCCGGAGTATAGCCAGGTGAATTGGTTCAACATCATCTTCCTGACCATGTTGGCGGCGGTGATCTGGGCGCTTTATGTGCGCTGGCGCCGCTTCCGTCGCGCCCGCATCGACCCGATGGTCGAGAATGTCGAAGACAGTCTTTACGCTGCGGGTGATGCGCTCTCGGAGCGGCGTGGCCGGGTCCGGCGCTGGCTGGACAGCTGGAAACAGAAGTAACCAACCGCGCGCGGACCATAACACCAGACCGGGGCGGCCTGATGGTAGGGTTGCCCTAGTCAGAGAAGAGATGTTCGGTCCGCGCGAGTGTCAGGGCGGCCTCATGATCCAACGCCAGAAACGGCATCAGCTGTTCGGCGATCTGCTCATCACTGTCGCTTTCGCGGATCAGGCTGTGGTGGTCAAACCCAACATCGCGGATACGGTCGGATTCATGCTGGATATCGTTGCGAATGGTCGGCAGCAACCGTTCCAGCGCGGCGGTGGCAGTCTGTTGGCCGGCCAGCCCGATGCGCTCGGCATGGCCGGTTAAGTAGTCGTCGCTGAGACTGCATTCGATCTGCAGTATGCGCGTGATGGCCCGATCCGCACAGAAATCCTGCATCAGCTCCAACGCTGATGGATCCAGGCAGATCACCAGGCGGTCGGTTTCATAGTAATCAAACAACATCCGCACCAGTGCGCGACGGTGGCGCGTGCGCTTCCAGAGCGTCGCCTCGATGCCGCCAAGATCGGGCATGTCGGTGCCTTCCTCGTCAAAGAGATAGGCCAGCGCCGGGACGTTGCTGACCTCGCGCAGCCGCTCAATCAGGCGCTTGGCGACATGCCATTTCTTGCAGCTGATGATCAGCAGTTCGCGATTGCGCCCCAGCGTACTTTCGGTTTCCCAGAACCGGGGAGCAAAGCGCAGCCCGTTGCGCCCGCGTTTGGTTAGAAACCCATAAAGATTGCGCCCCTCATTGGAGATCTGAAATTCAACACCCTGTTCGGCATACAGCGCGCCAAGACGGGATTTCAGCTCTTGCGCTTCGGGGCTGATCTTGCGGGCAAAGAGGAAATCCTGCCCCATCAGCATGTCGTAGTGATCATTGTAGAACTGCACCGGCATCCCGTAGTCCGAGAACATCAGCAATGTCAGTGTGCGGCTTTCGATCTCCTTCGTGGGGATCAGATGACGCACCAGGGTCTGAAAGAATGTCTCATCCGGGATCCAGGTGGTGCGGAAAAACCGCAGCACATCGCGCCGCTCACTCAGGAAGGACAGGATCCACTCGACGGTGCGGCGACGCAGGCACCACCATTGGCTGCCGATCTGGATCTGCATGTCCTCAGGCAGGGCGCGGGTCAGGCCCATGCGCTTCTGCAGGCTGTGGCTCAGATCGAAGAGGCGCTTGTTTTTGCGTTCGTTGAAGACATGGCGATAGATCAGCCGGTCTTCCTTCATTCCGGTCTTGATCCAGTTGCTTTCAAAGAAATCAAAACTCTCGATATAGTCACAATCCCGGCTGTCCAGCAGCTGATGGGCATATTCCGCGGTCTTGATCGCCATGCAATCGCCCGACACCATGTAGAAATGTGTCGCCCGCCTGAAGGTGGCGACCGCGCTTTCCAGCGCATAGAGCGTTGCCTGAACCAGCGACCATTCCCCCCAGCCGCATTTGACCCGCTTGCGGGCAAAGCAGATGTTGGGATTGTCCTTCAGGGCGGTGCGGATCTGCTGATAATCGCTGGCCGGAGAGCGCCCATCGAAGTGGATCGCCATATAATCACCGGCTGCGGTTAGTCGCTCTGCCTGCTGAATAATCGCCTCTGGGTCCTTATGGCACAGCAGAACATATGCGATTTTTGCCATGACAGCGCCCCGGTGTCGTATTTTGATTGATTGTTTCCTTGATACTGACGAATTCTCACTGAATAAACCGCATTATTTCGCTTTTAACGACTAGAGTCGTACGTGGCGCCAATTGCGGCGCATGGGGACGGGGAGAGACAGATGGGATTTCCAGGCACCTGGATGACGGAGAGCGAAAGCGTGGTCTATCGCGTGGTGCCCAAATGTGCCTGCTCCACCATCGGCCAGATCATGTATTACTCCGACCACGGGCAGTTCTTTGACGGTGATATTCACGATGCCAAGAGCGGTCTGCACAAATGGGCGCTGCCTGACAGCCAGCCGTTGATCACCAGCAACGTTCAGGCGCAGAAATCCTACGCATTTACCTGCGTGCGCAACCCTTACACCCGCGTACTGAGTTCCTTCTTTGACAAGATTTGCGGCATTCAGCGCAATGGCAAACGTTACCGGGGCAATCTGGTGCCGCGGCTCACCTACGACTACGGGATTGACGTGGGCGGCGATGACGGCAAAGAGCCGTTTGATCAGATCAAGAGCTTCCGCCGTTTCCTGCTGTTTGTCCGAGACACGGTGAAGTTTCGCCGCCCGATGGAGCCGGACATCCACTGGTCGGCCACATCGGGACATGTCTCGACCTTCATCTGCAACGGTGGTCGGTACGACAAGGTGATCTGGACCGAAGCCTTCAACGAGGGCATGCAGGATGTGCTGGACGCGATCGAGACGCCGCATCAGGTGGATCTGACCCAGATCCCCCGTTTCAATGAAAGCGAAGGCCACGGCCCCAAACGCGCCCATCCGGTCGAAGACTATTTCGACGACCTCTCGATGCATCTGATTTATGAAATCTATAAGCGGGATTTTGAAGTGTTCAAATATGACTTCGAAAACCCCGCCAACAAGATGCCGGTGGGTGAGATCGACCTGGATGAGGTGCACGCCAAATTGGGTGAGTGATCGCCACCCCGCGCGATGCTCCCGCCCGGGGTGGCGATCATTGACATGATCTGACCCGGTTGGGCCTGGCGCCGCTGGCGCGGCGCGCCTCCGGCGGGAGTATTTCGGGAAAGGTGAGGGGGGGCGTGCCTTATGCGCGGGTCGGGGATCCCAGATCTTGCAGATGCGCTTTTAATCCGGTTGGAAACAGCTCAGTCCCGCCAACCTCCAGCGCGTCGGGATGAAACCATCTGGCGATACATTTCAGACCGTTGTCTTCGAAAAACTCAATTGTATCGCCTGCCAGATGCGGTGTCTCTGGCCAAGTAACCTGTGCGGCGAAGATGATCTCATGACCGGTCTGACCTTCGTGCTGATAGATGTTTTCCAGTACCACCGGCGCGCCGATGATGGTGATCTCCACACCGAGCTCCTCCTGAAACTCCCGTTGTAGCGCCTGTTGCCAGGTTTCGCCAAATTCAACCGTGCCCCCCAGAGGGCGGACACCTTTGGTTCGACCGCTGTCATCGGGGACCTCCGCCGCGAGAAGATGGCCTTTGCGCCAAGGCAGACCAATGGTTTTCACGCGAATGGTTTGGGCGGGGCGCCAAATGGTCATGTCGGATCTCCAGAGATGCTGCGGTGTGTCGAATAGGGTCCGTCTCCTATGATAGAAAAAGCCCCGACATCCAAGATGCCGGGGCCTTAAATGCGAATTGCCTGACAGCGTCGATTATTCGTCGTCAGGCAGGGCGCGCACGGCGCCTTTGGCGGCTGATGTGGCCAGCAGCGCATAGGCCTTGAGCGCGGTGGAGACTTTGCGTTTGCGCGGCTTTACCGGTTTCCAGCCCGCTGCGTCCTGAGCGGCGCGGCGTGCGGCCAGTTCTTCGTCCGAAACCGCCAGATGGATGGTGCGGTTGGGGATGTCGATCTCGATGGTGTCGCCCTGCTGAACCAGCCCGATGATGCCGCCCTCTGCCGCTTCAGGTGAGACATGCCCGATCGACAGACCCGAGGTACCGCCGGAGAAGCGACCGTCCGTCAGCAGCGCACAGGCTTTGCCGAGGCCCTTTGATTTCAGGTAGGAGGTCGGGTAGAGCATTTCCTGCATCCCGGGGCCACCGCGCGGACCCTCATAGCGGATCACTACGACATCGCCTTCCTTCACCTTGCTGGTCAGGATGTCGTTCACCGCCTGGTCCTGGCTTTCGCAGACATAGGCGGACCCGGTGAATTTCAGGATGTTCTCATCCACACCGGCGGTTTTCACGATGCAGCCGTCACGCGCGATATTGCCGAACAGCACCGCCAGACCACCATCCTGGCTGAAGGCATGGTCTTTGGACCGGATCACGCCCCCCTCACGGTCGGTGTCCAGCTCCTTGTAGCGGTTGGACTGTGAAAACGCTTCGGTGGTGCGCACGCCGCCGGGGGCCGCCTTGAACAGCGCTTCGGCGTCGGGGTTGTTGGCGACCTTGATGTCCCATTTGGCGATCGCTTCACCCATGGTGCTGGAATGCACCGTGCTGCATTCATTGTGCAACAGGCCCGCACGGCTCAGCTCGCCGAGGATGGAGAAGATGCCACCGGCGCGATGGACGTCTTCCATATGCACATTCTCGATGTTCGGTGCGACCTTGCAAAGGCAGGGGACCTTGCGGCTGAGGCGGTCCATGTCGGTCATGGTAAAATCAACCTTGCCCTCATTGGCGATCGCCAGAAGATGCAGCACGGTATTGGTCGAGCCGCCCATGGCGATATCGAGGCTCATGGCGTTTTCAAACGCATCAAAGGTCGCGATCTCACGCGGCAGCAGGCCTTTTTCCTCGCCGACGTAATGGCGCTTGGTGATGTCGACGATCTTGCGGCCTGCTTCCAGGAACAGATGCTTGCGGTCGGCATGGGTGGCGAGGGTTGAACCATTGCCCGGCAGCGCCAGCCCCAGTGCTTCGGCCAGGCAGTTCATCGAGTTTGCGGTGAACATGCCGGAGCAGGACCCGCAGGTCGGGCAGGCGTTTTCCTCGATGTGCTGCACTTGCTCATCGGTCATCGTGTCGCTGGCGGCGGCAACCATGGCGTCCACCAGGTCGATCTTTTTCATATCGAGATCGGCGATGTCGATCTTGCCAGCTTCCATAGGACCACCGGAGACGAAGATCGCCGGAATATTGAGGCGCATGGCGGCCATCAGCATCCCCGGCGTGATCTTGTCGCAATTGGAGATGCAGACCATGGCGTCGGCGCAATGGGCGTTGACCATATATTCGACGCTGTCGGCGATCACCTCGCGGGAGGGTAGGGAGTAGAGCATGCCGTCATGGCCCATGGCGATGCCGTCATCCACGGCAATGGTGTTGAACTCCTTCGCGACACCACCGGCCGCTTCAACTTCGCGGGCGACCATCTGGCCCAGATCCTTCAGGTGGACGTGGCCGGGCACGAACTGAGTGAAGGAGTTGACGATGGCGATGATCGGCTTGCCGAAATCATCATCCGTCATGCCGGTAGCGCGCCACAGGCCGCGTGCGCCGGCCATGTTGCGGCCATGGGTGGAGGTTCTGGATCGGTACATTGGCATCTGGCTGGTTCCCTTGTCTTTGCCCCTCAGGGACACGATTTGCGCAACAAAGGCAACATGTCGGGGCAGTCTGCGGTAATTATCTGGTGGTTTCTGCGAAATTTTGCAGGCTTTGGCGGATCATGGTCGGGCCGGATTCGCGGCAGTGCCCGCTGTTGCCGTGTTTGGTGGCGGGGGTGTGATCAGGTGATTCACGGCAATACCAACCACAAGAGCCCAGAACGCAGCGCCAATTCCAAAGAAGCTGACGCCGGACACCGTGACCATGAAGGTGATCAGGGCAGCGTCGCGCCCCCGTGCATCCGCCAGTGCCGCCGAGAGGCTGTTGCCGATGGTCGACAGAAGCGCAAGCCCTGCCACAGTGGCGATCAGCGTCGTGGGTGCGATCAGGAACAGGCTGATGACCGTTGCGCCACCAAGCCCGACGAGGATGTAGAATACCCCCGTCATCACCCCGGCCATGTAGCGGGTCTTGGGGTTTTCATCCGCCTCCGGTCCGCACCCGATGGCGGCGGTGATGGCGGCGAGGTTGAAGGCAAACCCACCAAAGGGCGCGAGCACGAAAGAGGCGGCACCAGTCACGATCAGGCTGGCGGAGACCGGTGGCGCATAGCCTGCGGCCTTCAGCGTGACCACGCCGGGCATGTTCTGCGATGACATGGTGACAATATAGAGGGGCAGGCCAACGCCGATCAGTACCGGCAGTGAGAAACTCGGCATCATAAAGACCGGCTCAGCCATCGTCAGATCCAATGAGGCAGAGTGGGTGAAACTGCCATCGCCAAGGCACCACAGGATGCCCACAGCTAGCACAGCCGGGATGGTATAGCGTGCAAACAATCGCCGTCCGGCCACAAAGGTGACCGCCATGGCTGCGACCAGAGCGGTGTCGGATTGGACCGCGCTAAAGGCCGCCAGACCAAAAGGGAACAACAACCCGGCCAGCATGGCATTTGCCAGCGCATCCGGGATCAGCCGGGACAGCGCGGCAAACCAGCCGGTCACTCCGGTGAGGATCAGAAGGGCAGCGCAGAACAGAAACGCGCCAATCGCATCGCTCAAGGGCACATCTGTCAGACTCACAGCGAGCAGAGCAGCACCCGGCGTGGACCAGGCGGTCAGGATCGGCATTCGGTAGATCAGTGACAGCGCAAGGCTGGTCAGCCCCATGCCAAGCCCCAGCGCCAGCATCCAGCTGTTGGCTTGTGCCTGACTGGCGCCGGAGGCCTCAATCGCCTGAAAGATGATCGCGACAGACCCGGTGTAGCCCACCAACACGGCAACCGCGCCTGCAACAATATGCGAGAGTTTCAAGGAACTGAGCATCCGGGTTTTCCTGAGGTGACGGATCCGCTAGAGATCGGAGAGGCGTACGTTATAGCGCACAGTACTGCTTGTGCGTTATAGCGCACAAGTGTTTTTTGAGCGGCGGCTTGAAACGCCGTGTGACCGACAGAAAAGCGACGGGCAGCACAATGAGCGAAGCGGGCATCACTCTGAATTTGCGGGACATTCGTCAGGGCGCGGGGCTCAGCCTGTCCAAAGCGGCTGAGGTCACGGGTGTCAGCAAGGCGATGCTGGGCCAGATCGAACGAGGCGAATCAAGTCCGACAATTGCGACGCTGTGGAAGATCGCCAAAGGGTTTCATCTGCCTTTGACAGCGCTGATCGGTGAAGCCTCGCAGCCTGAAGGCAGCAGTGGCCGCAGCTTTCGCTCGGTGCAGTTCCCCGGTTCTATCGCGGTGAAAATGGTGTTCCCCTTCGATCCTGTGCTTGGGGCGGAGACCTTTCATGTCAGCCTGCGACCCGGCCAATCGCATCAGTCGCAGCCCCATGATACCGGCGTTACCGAAGAGGTCTTTGTGCTGGAGGGCGCCATGGAGGTGCTGCGGGATGGCAGCTGGGTGCCGCTGGAGACCGGCCAGGGGTTGCGGTTCGCGGCCGATCAGCCGCATGGGTACCGCAGCGGCGACAGTGGGGCAGCATTCCTGAACATGCATCACTATCGTCGTGTGGGTCGCACTGACTAGGCTGTTCTGGCGGATCAATTCGCCGCAGCTATGTGGCTTGTTCCGTAGTCGCGGTCTGCCTAATGCTTGCACCATTGCGCACCGCAGTTGCCGCCTTGGGGAACGTGCGAATACCGACCTTCTATGACCCATCGCCGGTGCATTTTCCGGCCCTTTAGGAAAGCGATTTGATCCATGGATACACTGCGCGGCAGCCTCCTGATGGTGCTGGCCATGGCGGCCTTTGCGCTGGAAGACATGTTCATCAAATCCGCCGCCCGCAGTCTGCCTGTGGGCCAGATCCTGATCCTGTTCGGCGCAGGCGGCATGGTGATTTTTGCAATTGTGGCGCGTGCGCAGGGGCATCGCCTGTGGAACCCGGTGTTCTGCACGCGCGCGCTGCTGGTGCGCTCGGTTGCGGAGGTTGCTGGACGGCTTTGCTTCACGCTGGCGATCGCGCTGACACCGTTGTCCTCGGCCTCAGCCATACTGCAGGCGACGCCGCTGGTGGTCTCCGCTGGGGCGGTGGTATTTTTTGGCGAGCATGTGGGCCTGCGCCGCTGGCTGGCGATTGCGGCGGGGTTCATCGGGGTGCTGATGATCCTGCGTCCGGGGGCGAGCGGGTTTGAACTGGCCTCACTTTTTGCGGTGGCGGGAACATTGGGGTTTGCCGGGCGCGATCTGGCCACGCGGGCAGCGCCAGCGGGGCTGTCGAATGCGCATCTGGGGCTTGCGGGTTTTGCCATGCTGGTGGTGGCGGGGCTGATCGCGTTGCCTTTTGGGGCGCCGATGGCGATGCCGGATGTAGAGACCACCATTGATTTGGTTGCCGCAACGCTGGTGGGGGTGGTGGCCTATCAGGGCCTGACCGGGGCCATGCGGGTTGGTGAAATTTCTGTCGTGGCGCCCTTCCGCTACACCCGGCTGATCTTTGCCATGGTGCTGGGGGTGGTGGTCTTCCATGAACGTCCGGATATGTGGACCCTGATCGGCAGCGGCGTCATTGTGGTCAGCGGTGGCTTCACCCTGATGCGCAGCAATCGCCGTCAGGTGGCCTGAGGCCGGTCGCTCATCTGCATCACCATCTTGCACCTCTGTCTCCGGCACCTTACATCTGCGCCCCATGGCCAAGCAAAAATCAGACCCGAACTACAAAGTGATCGCAGAAAACCGCCGCGCGCGGTTTGATTACGCGATTGAAGACGATCTGGAGTGCGGGATCCTTCTGGAAGGGTCCGAGGTCAAATCCCTGCGCGTGGGCGGCACCAATATCGCCGAAAGCTATGCGACCGTGGATGATGGCGAGCTGTGGCTGGTGAACTCTTACATCGCGCCTTATGAACAGGCGAAGATGTTCAAGCATGAAGAGCGCCGTCGCCGTAAGCTTCTGGTGTCCCGCAAGGAGCTGTCGACCCTGTGGAATGCAACACAGCGCAAGGGCATGACCCTGGTGCCGCTGGTGATGTATTTCAATCATCGCGGGCTGGCCAAGATCAAAATCGGCATCGCCAAGGGCAAGAAGAACCACGATAAGCGCGAGACCGAGGCCAAACGCGATTGGTCACGTCAGAAGCAGCGCCTGCTGAAAGATCACAGCTGATCCGCGAACAGCCGACAACTTTCGATATATCTGCTGCGTGGCCCCGTCACGGAGGCATCAGTAATCCCCTCTGCCGAGGTATCGCAGCGACAACCGCTGCAAGCCACAGCAGAGCGTTGCAATATCTGACTGAATGAGTCAGATAAGCCGCACCCAGCAGACTCATCCCTCGGTCAGGCCCGGCATCCTTCGTGTTCCTGTTTGAAAGAGGATGACTCCCGTGCCGATTTCTGAGCCTCAGACCCCCGCGCAATCTCTACCCGCCGCACCCGCCGCCGCAACCGTCTCACCGGGAGAGGCCGCGCTGGCAGATCTTGGGCTTGATGCGTTTGAGGCGGCCCTGCTGCCACAGCTGCGCCATTTCAACACCTGTCTTCAGACGCCGCAGAGCCAGGCCTGGCAGCTGGCCTATCGCAGTGCGTCAGAACGCTGGGGGGATATATTCGGGCTGGCTGTGGCCCATGCGCTGTTCAAGGTGGTGCGTTGCCTCTATGACCTGCGTGGTCATCACTACGTGGGACATGACGCGCTGACACTGGAAACACGTACAGTAGTGACTGCGGATGAGGCGGCGTTTCTGCGCATGATCCACCACATGCGCCGTGATGACACTCCGGCCGCGCGGGACGCGGTTGCGGATCTGACCGGCGGCTGGATGGATCCCCATGTGATCCGCGCCGCGTTGTCCTTTGCCGATCGGTTTCCGGCTGGCAAGGCGCACCCCGCTGAGATACCGCAGGCCAACGCCAAGGTCGATCAGCCGCCCCGCCTGCGAGTGGTCCGCTGACGAACGCCGTTTCAGGACCTGTAGGGTAACACAGACGGACCCGTGAGACAGATTGTTGCGCTACGGCTCCGGCGTCCCTTGCGACTCTGCCCGCACGGTTGTACGGATGCCTCAGCACATATGAGGGGAGACGGTAACGTTGGACGATCCTAAAACGCTTGTGTCGACAGACTGGCTTGCTGCGCATCTGAAGGACCCCGATCTGCGGATCCTTGATGCCTCGTGGTATATGCCGCAAGAGGGGCGCGACCCCAAGGCTGAATACGCTGCGGCCCATATCCCCGGCGCGCGCTTCTTTGACATTGATGATATCGCTGACAATCGCTCCGACCTGCCGCATATGGTCCCACCGGTAGAGAAATTCATGTCCCGCTTGCGGGCCATGGGTGTCGGCGATGGCCATCAGGTTGTGGTTTATGACGGCACCGGTCTGCGCTCTGCGGCGCGGGTATGGTGGCTGTTCCGTCTGATGGGGCAGACCAATATCGCGGTTCTGGATGGCGGTTTGCCGAAATGGCAGGCCGAGGGCAATCCGGTTGAGGATCTGCCGCCGGTGATCCGCGACCGCCATATGACCGTGCGGGTGCAGAACCACCTCTTGCGGGATGTGACACAGGTCTCCTCCGCCGCCAAGCTGGGCGATCACGAGATTATCGACGCCCGCGCGGCAGAGCGATTTCAGGGTGCCGTGGCCGAACCTCGCGAAGGCCTGCGTGCAGGTCACATCCCCGGGTCCCGGAACGTGCCCTATACGGAGCTGTTGAACGCCGATCAGACCATGAAATCGCCGGACGCTCTGCGCGCGGTGTTTGAGCAGGCCGGCGTCGATCTTAGCAAACCAGCTATCACCACCTGTGGGTCAGGTGTCACCGCTGCTGTCCTCAGCCTCGCCATGGAGCGTTTCGGCAAGACCGATCATGCGCTCTATGACGGTTCCTGGACCGAGTGGGGCGCCTTCCCGACATTGCCCGTTGCAACCGGAGAAGCCTGATGTTCGAAACCCTCAAACCCCAGCCAGCGGATAAGATCCTGGCGCTGATGCAGATGTATCGCGACGATCCGCGCGACAGCAAAATCGACCTCGGCGTCGGCGTCTACAAGAACGCCGAAGGGGTGACGCCGGTGATGCGCGCCATCAAGGCAGCAGAGCATAAGCTCTGGGAAGAGCAGACCTCCAAATCCTATGTCGGTCTGGCCGGGGATCCGGCCTATTCCGACGCCATGATCAAGCTGATCCTCGCCGACAGTGTCGCGCGCGCCAATGTCGCTGCTGCGGCCACCCCCGGTGGCACTGGCGCTGTGCGTCAGGCGTTTGAACTGATCAAGATGGCCAACCCCGGCGCGCGTGTTTTCGTGTCGAACCCCACCTGGCCGAACCACATTTCGATCCTGAACTATCTGAACATCGAAACCGTCGCCTACCGCTATTTTGATCGCGAGACCTGTGGCGTGGATTTCGACGGCATGATCGCGGACCTGAAAACCGCCAACAAGGGCGATGTCGTGCTGCTGCACGGCTGCTGCCACAACCCAACCGGTGCCAACCTCAATATGGTTCAGTGGCAGGAAGTCGTCGCCATCCTGAACGAACGTGGCCTGATCCCGATGATCGACATTGCCTATCAGGGCTTTGGCGACGGGCTGGAAGAGGACGCACAGGGCGTGCGTTATGTCGCGGCCAATACGCCGGAATGCCTGATCGCGGCCAGCTGTTCGAAGAATTTCGGCATCTACCGCGAACGCACCGGTCTGTTGATGGCGGTCTCCCAAGACGGCGGCGCGCAGGCGCTGAACCAGGGCACTTTGGCCTTCCTCAACCGTCAGAATTACTCCTTCCCGCCGGACCACGGCGCGCGTCTGGTGTCGATGATCCTGAACGATGACGCGCTGCGCGCCGACTGGGCGGCTGAGCTGGAAGAGACCCGTCTGGGCATGCTGGCGCTGCGTCAGCAGCTCGCGGATGAGTTGCAGCGCCTCACCGGCTCTGACCGCTTTGGCTTCTTGGCGCAGCACCGTGGCATGTTCTCGCTGCTTGGCACCACGCCTGAGATGGTCGAGAAAATGCGTGCTGACAGCGGTATTTACATGGTGGGCGATAGCCGGATGAACATCGCAGGCCTGAACACGCAGACTGTGCCGATCCTGGCTCAGGCGATTGTCGACGCCGGCGTCTGACGCTGAGAAAACCCAAAATGACATGAAGCGCTCCGCCACAGCGGGGCGCTTTTTCGCGGCGTGGTCCCAGACTTTTGGGCAAGATCAGGCGGTGGGCGCCACATACAAAGGCGGCCCCCATTTCCGGGAGCCGCAGTGATATCTCGGGATCTGGTCGGATCAGCTGGGAGAGAATTCGGGATAGGCTTCCATCCCCAGTTCCGCCATATCCAGCCCGTTCACCTCATCTTCCTCGCCAACCCGGATCCCTGTCACAGCCCGCAGGATCAGCCAGACCACAGCGGAGGAGATCACGACGAAGAGCGCAATCACCACGATACCGGTCAGCTGGGTGACGAGGCTCGCTTCGGGGTTGGTCAGAACCACCGCAAGGGTGCCCCAGATCCCGGCAACCAGGTGCACAGGGATAGCGCCGACCACATCGTCGATCTTCATCTTGTCCAGCATCGGTACGACGAAGACCACGATGACACCGCCGGCAGCACCGATTAGGGTCGCCATACCAAGGGTTGGGGTCAGCGGCTCGGCCGTGATCGAGACCAGACCTGCCAGCGCGCCGTTCAGCACCATAGTGAGATCCGGTTTCTTGAACAGCAGCTGCGTCAGCAGCAGGGCGGCAACCGCTCCACCCGCCGCAGCGGCGTTGGTGTTGGCAAAGATACGGCTCACATCGGCGACATCTCCCACGGTGCCCATGGCCAGCTGCGATCCACCGTTAAAGCCGAACCACCCCAGCCACAGGATGAAGGTGCCCAATGTGGCCAGCGCCAGATTGGAACCCGGCATCGGGATGGTTTTGCCCGCTTTGTATTTTCCCAGACGCGGGCCAAGGATCAGCGCGCCGGTCAGCGCAGCCCAACCGCCGACGGAATGCACCACTGTGGAGCCTGCAAAGTCGAGGAACCCCATCTCATCCAGAAAGCCGCCGCCCCATTTCCAGCTCGCTTGCAGCGGGTAGATCACGGCGGTCAGCACGACGACAAAGGCGAGGAACGGCCAGAGCTTCACCCGTTCCGCCATTGTACCGGAAACAATCGACGCCGTGGTCGCGCAGAACATCAGCTGAAAGAAGAAATCAGACCCGGTGGAGGCATAGGAGTAATCATCTGCCTGCTCGGCGGTGATGCCGACCGCTTCCAGCACGCCCGGCTCCCAGACACCCGACAGCACACCGTCAATCGACCAGGTGCCCAGCGGATACATCAGGTTGTACCCAATAAGGTAGTAAAAGATCGCCGCGAGCGAGAACAGCGCCACATTCTTGGTGAGCTGCATGGTGACATTCTTGGAGCGGACAAGCCCGGCTTCCAGCATGGCAAACCCGGCCGCCATCCAGAAGACAAGGAAGCCGCCCACCAGAAACAGCAGCGAGTTGAGGATAAACACGGTGTCGGTTGCCGCAGCGCCGGCAGGGGCTGCGGTTGCGGTCTCCTGCGCAACGGCGAGGCCGGGCAGCGCCAGCGCCGCCGTCACAGCCGCAAGGGTGAGGGGTGATTTACGCATAACTGATTTCCTTCCTTTGCGTGTTTTCACAGCGCGTCGTGATTGGTTTCGCCGGTGCGCACGCGGATTGCCTGCTCAACGTCGAGAACAAAGATCTTGCCGTCACCGATTTTGCCGGTGCGGGCGGTCTGGGTGATGGTGTCGACCACTTGGTCAGCGAGTCCGGAGGGCACCACCAGATCGAGCCGCATTTTTGGTACGAAATTCACCTCGTATTCCGCTCCGCGATAGATTTCTGTGTGGCCTGATTGGGCACCGAACCCCTTGATTTCCGTGACCATCAGCCCGGACACGCCGATGGATGTCAGCGCTTCGCGGACCTCCTCCAGCTTGAACGGCTTGATGGTTGCTATGATCATTTTCATCCCCGAACCCCTGTCATGATGACGGCGCGTGATGAGAGCGCCTGAACTGTTTGCAGGTGCAGCAAATCCGCAGAACCGAGTCGGTGGAACGTTTTGAGAGCGGTTTCAGGGGGGTGTCGCAGCGGGACGGTGAAAAAAAAGGCGGTCTTTTGCTGGTGCGCTTAAAAAACACCCGGCTTGCAGAGGGGAATTGCTGTCAAACTGCCCCTCAACAAACCAGATGGGACGCGGTATTGTTCGCAAAACGGGCAAACCGGGCAGGATCTGGAAAATGGCACAAGGAACGCGGCGCCGACCTCTGGTCGCAGACAAGCGCTACGCGACAGCGGGGCGCGGCACGCAGGGCAAACCCTCTGCGCGCAAGGCCAAACCACGGCCAAAATCCACCACGACACGGCGCAAATCCGGCTGGTTTGGCCTGTTAGGTGGCGGGCGCAAAACCGGTGGTAGAGCTGGCGGCGGCGGGGGCGGTGGCAGAAGGCCACGCAAACCGCAGAAGCCTAAGACACTGCTGGGGCGGGTTCTCGCGCTGATTCTGGCCCCATTCCGTTGGGCGTTCCGGCTTGCGTGGGGGTTCACCTGGCGTGTCGGCATGATCTCGACAGCGCTTGTGGCGTTGGCTGTGGGTTATCACTACATGAAACTGCCTGACGCCTCAGCCCTGCTCGACGGGCGCGCACGCGGCTCCGTCACCCTGACCGATCGCAACGGTGAGGTCTTTGCCTGGCGCGGCGATCAGTTTGGCGGTGTCGTCACCAGTGACACGGTGTCGCCCTTTCTCAAGAACGCCATCGTCGCGACTGAGGACAAACGGTTCTACCGCCACTTTGGCGTGTCGCCCCGCGGTGTCGCCAGTGCTGTGCGCATCAACCTGCGAGAGGGGCGCGGTCCGCTGTCCGGTCATGGGGGCTCCACCATCACCCAGCAAACCGCCAAACTGCTTTGTCTTGGTGTGGTCTATGATCCCACAGAATGGGAGAGCGAGCGGGCGTATGAGCGCGATTGCCGCCAAGGCTCGCTTTGGCGCAAGGCCAAGGAAGCCATCTTCGCGATGGCGATGGAAGCCAAATACACCAAGGATGAGATCCTCTCGATCTATATGAACCGCGCCTATCTTGGGGGCGGCGCCTATGGTGCGGAGGCTGCGGCGCAGCGCTATTTCGGCAAATCTGCCAATCAGGTGGATGCAGCGGAGGCGGCGATGCTGGCGGGGCTGTTGACCGCACCATCAACGCTGGCACCGACCAACAACTTGCAACGCTCGCAGGATCGTGCCGCCACCGTGCTGCGGCTGATGCAGGAGCAGGGCTATCTGACAACGGCTGAGATGCGTTCAGCCCAGAACAGCCCTGCTGTGCTGAGCGAGGCTGCTGCCGCCCGTGCGGGGGGGTATTTTGCCGATTGGGTCATGGATACCATTCCGGACTTCTTTGGCAGTGAGACAACAGAAGATGTGGTGATCCGCACCACCATCGACCAGCGCCTGCAACGCGCCGCCGAGGACGCGCTGAACCATGTGTTTGATACCAAGGTCCGCAAGGGATCGAAGGCACAGGCCGCCATCGTGGTGATGAGCGCGGATGGCGCAGTCCGCGCCATGGTGGGCGGGCGCAAGTCTCGTGTGTCGGGCGTGTTCAACCGCGCCACACAGGCCAAGCGCCAGACCGGCTCGGCCTTCAAACCCTTCGTCTATGCCACGGCGCTGGAGCTGGGGTATTCACCGCTCGACCGGGTTCTGGACGCACAATATTGCCTGGATGTGCCGGGTTCTGGCCAATGGTGCCCGAAGAACTACACCCGTAAATTCTATGGCGAGGTGACGTTGGCGCGGGCTCTGCGCGACTCGCTGAATATCCCGGCCGTCAAGGTTTCCGAGGCCGTGGGCCGCGATCTGGTGCGCCGCGTCGCGGGTGATTTCGGGCTGGACAGTGAACTGGCCGCTGGCCCGGCGCTAGCGCTTGGCGCATCGGAAAGCACGCTGATCGACATGACCGGTGCCTATGCCGGCATCCTGAACGGTGGTTCATCGGTGACCCCTTACGGGGTGACGGAGCTGACATTGATCGGTGATAATACACCCATGATGGGGGCCAGTGGCGGCCTGGGCGAGCGGGTGATCCAGACCAAGGCCGCGCGGGAGTTGATCTGGATGATGGAACAGGTGGTCTCACAAGGCAGCGGTCGCCGCGCCCAGATCCCCGGCTGGCAGGCCGCCGGTAAAACCGGCACCACTCAGGCCGCACGCGATGCCTGGTTCGTTGGTTTCACCGCTGACTACGTGGCCGGTGTCTGGATGGGCTACGACGATAACACGCCACTCTCCGGTGTGACGGGCGGCGGCTTGCCCGCTGATATCTGGCGCGAGGTCATGGTGCGGGTGCATGACGGGCTGACCCCCAAACCCCTGCCGATGATTGCGCCCAAACCCATCGCCCCGCCGCCGCAACCGCAGCCCCAAAGCCGCCAGCGCCCCAATGTCGGGCAGGAGCTGGGCCGTGCGGTGGATGGCCTGCTGCGCGATATCTTCGGGAACTGATCAGATGTACCGGATAGAAGGCGGCGCGGTACGCAAACGCTGTTCAGTGCCGCCTCTGCCGTAAACTCTGACATGAAAAAAAAGGGGCCGTTTGGCCCCTTCTTTTTGTCCTCATCGGCGCTTGAGGCGTCAGCCGCTCAGCTCAACCGCTTCAGCTCGGCGATCAGCTTGTTGATGTCGCCCTTGTTGCGGTCAAGGATGGCGCCGATCTCGGTCCGCTCGGTCAATAGCAGGTTCACGCCTTCGATGAACATGTTGTAAAACTTGTCGCGCCCGGATTTATCCGACACGAGGAAGGTCACCTCGAACGGGGCCTGACCTTGCAGCTTGGCCAGTGATTTGATCTCATAGCCAGCCTTGATCTTGCGCGCGGATTGCACCTCGACAGAGCCGCCGATGAACTCCCGGAAGCGCTTGCCGTATTTGCGGGCGATATAACTCTGGAACGCACCGGAAAAGGCGCGCATCTGCGCGGCGCTGGCACGGCGGGCATCCACACCCAGGGCATAGCGCGCCATGATGTTCACATCCGCGTAGCGCACGAAGATCTTTTCAAAGTCGCGGATCATCGCGCCTTCAGACTTGCCAGAGGCGATGACCTTGTTGATATCGCCGACGACGCTGCCAACAAGGGAGCGCGCACCAGCTTCGGTCAGGGCCAGCAGCTTGCCCGGCAGGGCGGCAAGCCCAACAAAGGCAACGCCGGTTGCCAGAAAACTGCGACGGGTCAGAAAATTACTCGGCATAGATGTCCTCATACGGATCTGAATAGGGATCGCCATAGACCCCTTCGTATTCGCTTTGATCGCCGCCCAACTCAAAACGGCGGTTTTGCAGGTAGATCAGCCGCGCCTGCGCGTAGCTGTCTGCGCTCTCATACAAAATCGAGTCGATGGTGTCGGAATATGTGCCACGATCCCCCAGACGGCGCACCACCTCGGCGTAAACGCCGATGTTGTCGGCTGGATTATGCCGAGCATAGCTGATCGGGTTGGTGAAGAAGTCGACCAGAATGCCGGTGCCATCGCGTGCGGTTGACGGGCCAAAGAACGGCAGTTCCACATACGCCCCTTCGCCAACGCCCCAGACATGCAGGGTTTCGCCGAAATTCGTATCCACCCGCGGCATATTAAAGTCCGACGCCGGATCGCCAAGACCACCAATGCCAAAGATCGTGTTGACCACAAATCGCGACAGCGCAATGCCGGATTCCTTCAGGTTGCCTTGCAGCAGCGCGTTTACCGCCTGACCCGGCATCGACAGGTTCTCGGCGAAGTTGTTGAAACTCTTCACCATATCCGGAGGGACAACCGCCACGTAGCCTTTGGCGGCCGGGCGAAAGGCAAAACGGTCGACACCGCGGTTGAAGTTATGGATCGACCGGTTGGTGTTCTCATAGGGATCAAACACCTCACCCGAGTTGCGCGAGACGCTATCTTGGGTTGCACAGCCTGCCAGTGCCGACGTAACAGTTACCAGGGCCATCAATACAAAAGGTCGCAGCGGGAAGGTCATGCGCTTCGGTGTCCAATCTGTCTGCTGTGGGCATATGCGGACCCACTTATAATGTTTCTCGTCTCTGCCTAGTCAGGGGCTGAGCTTGTTTACACTTTTGTTGCAGATTTGGAACATGTGAAGATCCAGTTTTCTGCGCGCGTGGCTGATACATAGGGCATATCGATAGGGAATTGCAGACCTCTCATGATGAAAACCTCTCATAAATCCGGATTGGAGGAGCTGCGCGCGCATCGCCGCCGCAGTCGCGGCCTCTATTGGTCAGTCGGCATTTTCAGTTTCTTTGTGAACATGCTGATGCTGACAGGCCCTCTCTATATGATGCAGGTCTATGATCGCGTGCTGGGCAGCCGGTCGGTGGCGACCCTTATCGCGCTGTCGCTGTTGGTGGTGTTCCTCTACGGCACCATGGGGGTTCTGGACTATGCGCGGGGCCGCATTCTCGCGCGTGTCGGAGCGCGGTTTCAGGCTGGGCTGGACCACCGCGTGTTTGATGCGATGATCCGCCGTTCTGCGGTGGCGCAAGATCCGGTGGCCCAGACCGGCCTCAGCGATCTGGAGTCCGTACAGCGGCTGATCGCCTCGCCGGTCCTTGGGGCTGCATTCGACCTGCCGTGGACGCCGATCTTTCTCTTTGGCATTGCCCTGTTTCATCCCTGGCTGGGGCTGCTTGCCCTTGGTGGCGGCGCTGTTCTGATTGCCATTGCAGTGCTGAACCAGTTCCTGTCACGCCGCCCGCAGATGCAGGCGGGCATGTCCGGCCATCGCGCCAATCTCATGTCAGAGGAGATCCGCACCGAGGCGGAGATGATCCAGTCGATGGGCATGCGCCGCGCGGCCTTTCAACGCTGGAAGGCCGGCCGTGACGCCGCATTGGTCGACAGTGTCACCGCCAGTGATGTCGGGGGAGGCTTCACCACGCTGACCAAGACCCTGCGCCTGTTCCTGCAATCGGCGATGCTGGGTCTGGGCGCCTATCTGGTGCTGCAGAACGAGGTGACAGCGGGCGCGATGATCGCAGGCTCCATTCTGATGGGCCGAGCACTGGCGCCAATCGAACTGGCGCTTGGTCAGTGGGCCATGGTGCAGCGCGCTCTCAAAGGATGGCGCAATCTTGCCGAGTTGCTCGACAAGGTGCCGGAAGAGACCGAGCGCACCGAATTGCCCAAGCCCACCGCCAATCTGGAGGTGCAGGCCCTTGCCGTGGTGCCCCCCGGTGACAACCGCCCGCAGCTGCGCAATGTCAGCTTCCGGGTGCAGCCGGGGCAGGCAATTGGCGTGATTGGTCCATCCGGTTCGGGCAAATCCACCCTCGCACGGGCGCTGACCGGGGCCTGGCGCCCGGCGGCAGGCACTGTCCGGCTGGATGGGGCGTCGCTCGATCAATACGCGCCAGAGGTGCTGGGCCAGAACATTGGCTATTTGCCACAGCGGGTGCAGCTGTTCGAAGGCACCATCGCGCAGAACATTGCCCGCCTGTCCTCCAACCCGGATTCCGCCAAAGTGGTCGCCGCGGCGAAGAAAGCCGCCGCCCATGACATGATCGTGCATCTGCCTGACGGCTATGACACCCATATCACCGCTGGGGGCGGGCGGCTGTCCGGTGGGCAGATGCAGCGGGTCGCACTGGCCCGCGCCCTTTATGATGATCCGGTGATTGTCATTCTGGATGAGCCGAATTCCAATCTCGACAATGACGGGTCGGTAGCGCTGAACCGCGCGATCAAGCAGCTGAAGGCCGATGGCCACTCGGTGCTGATCATGGCCCATCGCCCCGCCGCGATTCAGGAATGTGACCTGCTGTTGGTGATTGATCAGGGGGTTCAGACCGCCTTCGGGCCCAAGGATAAGGTGCTGCGCGAAATGGTGTCCAACCACCAGAGCATTCAACAGGCAGCGCCGGGAGGTGTGCGATGAACCAGAGCAAACCCGAGACCAATACCTGGTCCGCCCGCCGCCCGCTGATCATCGGGCTGATTGGGGTGCTGATCCTGCTTGGCGGTTTTGGCACCTGGTCGGTGGCCACGTCGATTGCCGGCGCGGTTGTCGCCTCAGGCCGGATCGAGGTTGACCGCAACCGGCAGGTTGTCCAGCATCTGGACGGCGGCATCGTGCAGGAAATTCTGGTGGAGGAGGGCGACACCGTCGCCGAAGGCGCGGTCCTGCTGCGTTTGGATGCCAAGGAGTTGCGCTCGCAGCTGGTCATCACCGAAGGACAGCTGTTTGAGTTGATGGCCCGCCGTGCCCGCCTTGATGCGGAACGCGACAGCGCTGAGACGGTAGAGTTCGACGCTGAACTGCGCGAACTGGCGGAAACCCGGCCAGAGGTGGCGGATCTGATGCAGGGGCAGGTCCGCCTGTTTCAGGCCCGCAAAGACTCCATCGCGCGGGAAATTGACCAGTTGGAGAAGCGCCGTACCCAGATCCAGGATCAGATCACCGGTGTCCGCGCCCAACAGGCCTCGCGCCGCACCCAGCTTAACCTTATCGAGGAGGAGCTGGCCAACCAGCAGTCCCTGCTGGACCGTGGATTGGCGCAGGCCGGCACCGTCCTGAACCTGCGTCGGACCGAGGCCGATCTACAGGGCTCGCTGGGCGAGTTGATCGCCACCGAAGCGCAGGCCGAGGGGCGCATCACCGAGATTGATATCGAGATCCTGAAACTCGGCACCCAGCAGCGCGAAGAGGCGATCACCCGCCTGCGTGATTTGCGCTACCAGGAGTTGGAACTGGCCGAGACCCGCCGCGCGCTGAAGGACCGTCTGGCGCGGCTCGATATCACCGCGCCGGTCTCCGGCATCGTCTATGGTCTGCAGGTGCACACGCCCCGCTCGGTGATCCGGGCGGCGGATCCGGTGCTGTATCTGGTGCCACAGGATCGACCGCTGGTAATCGCCGCGCAGGTGGCGCCCACGGATGTTGATCAGATCTTTGTCGGTCAGGCGGTGACCCTGCGCTTCCCGGCGCTGGATCAACGTTCGACGCCGGAACTGTTCGGCTCGGTGAAACAGGTCTCCGCCGATGCGTTTGAGGATCAGGCCAGCAAGCTCTCCTACTACCGGACCGAAATCGAACTGAACCCCGGTCAGCTGGAGACCTTGCCCGAAGGCACCGTGCTCATTCCCGGCATGCCGGTTGAGGGCTATATCCGCACCGCTGATCGAACCCCGCTTGGCTATCTGGTGAAACCGCTTGCGGATTACTTCGTGCGCGCCTTCCGGGAAAGCTGAACAGCGAAGCGCCGCTCAGTGTGCCCCGCGTCGCAAAACCGTCCCTTCGGGGGCGGTTTTTTGCTTTCCGCCCTGCCGCTTCCCGGTTAGCGTTCCGCAAAACCCGACGCAAAGGACCACATCCATGGATATCGAAGCCAAACTCAAAGATCTGGGCATTCAGCTGCCAAGCGCACCGGCCCCCGCAGCCAACTATGTGCCCTATGTGGTGGTCGATAATATGGTCTATATCTCCGGCCAGATCTCTGCCGGGCCTGAGGGTCTGATCACCGGCAAACTGGGTGCGAATATGGATGTAGCCGCCGGTCAGAAAGCCGCCCGCCAATGCGCCATCGCGCTGCTGGCGCAGCTGAAAGCCGCTTGTGACGGCGATCTGAACCGCTTGAAACGCGTTGTGAAACTGGGTGCGTTTGTCAATTCCACCGACAGCTTCACTGACCAGCCGCAGGTGGTGAACGGAGCGTCTGACCTGATGGTTGAGGTGCTGGGCGATGCTGGTCGTCATGCCCGTGCCGCTGTCAGCTCACCCTCGCTGCCGCTGGGTGTGGCAGTGGAAATCGACGGCGTGTTCCAAATCTCATGACCTCTGACCTGCCTGCCGCATTCCTGCGCCAGCCCATCACCCATCGCGCGCTTCACGACGTGCGCGATGGTCGCCCGGAGAACAGCCGCGCCGCCATTCTTGCGGCGATTGAAGCAGGCTATGGCATTGAAATGGATTTGCAACTGTCCTCCGATGGGCGCGCCATAGTGTTCCATGACTACAATCTGGAACGGCTGGCTGAGGGGGCTGGGCTTGTTGCGGATCACACCCGCGACCAGCTACGCGCCATTCCTCTCAAGGGCGGTGATGGCGAATGCATCCCGGATCTGGCCGAGGTCCTCGACCTGGTTGATGGGCGCGTGCCCCTCTTGATTGAGCTGAAGGATCAGGACGGCAATATGGGGCCAAATATCGGCGCGCTGGAGGCCGATACTGCGGAACAGTTGAAAGACTATAAGGGCAAGGTCGCGCTGATGTCTTTCAATCCGCATTCCGTTGTCGAACTGGCGCGCTTGGCGCCGGGTCGGCCCCGGGGCCTCACCACCAGCAGCTACAGGGTTGAACATTGGCCCGAGCTGACGGCGGAGGTCTGCGACCATCTGCGCGCAATCCCGGATTTTGACCGCTCCGGCTCCTGTTTCATCAGCCATGAGGTGGCCGATCTCGCCAGCCCGCAGGTCGCGGAACTACGTGCCCGGGGTGTGCCGGTGCTGTGCTGGACCGTCACCTCCGCCGCGATGGAAAAGGAGGCGCGCAAAATCGCGCATAATGTCACCTTTGAACGCTATCTTTCTGATATCCCGGCTTGATCCCATCCGCGGCGGACCCAGATACTGTCTGTCGCGGAGGAACTGAATGGAACAGGCGCAGATTGAAATCGAAGTGCTCGGCGCGCTGTCGCAGCTATCGGCCGAGGAATGGGACGCCTGCGCCTGTCCTGAGGCCGCTGACGGCGGTGCCCCACGAGATCCCTTCACCACGCACCGGTTTTTGAGCGCGCTGGAGGACAGCGGTTCCGTCGGGCGCGGCACCGGCTGGCAGCCGCAGTACCTGACCGCACGCCGCGACGGCGAGCTGATCGCCTGCGCGCCGATGTATGCCAAATCCCACAGTCAGGGCGAATATATCTTCGACCACAACTGGGCCCATGCCTACGAACAGGCAGGCGGGCGCTATTACCCCAAACTGCAGATCGCAGCGCCTTTTACCCCCGCCACAGGGCGGCGTTTTCTGGTGAAGCCGGAATTCGAAGGTCAGGGCCAGTCCGCACTGGTGCAGGGGGCTGTACAACTGGCGGCGGACAACCGCGTCTCCTCCCTGCATGTGACCTTCTGCACCGAGGATGAGGCGCAGATGGGGGCCGAAATGGGGCTGATGGCCCGTGTCACGCAACAGTTTCACTGGCTGAACGACGGCTACCGCAGTTTTGACGATTTCCTTGGCGCACTCTCGTCACGCAAGCGCAAGACCATCCGCAAGGAACGCGCGCAGGCGCAGGGCTTTGGCGGTGAGATCCGCGCCTATCACGGCAGCGATCTGCGCCCCGAACATTGGGATGCCTTCTGGACCTTCTATCAGGACACAGGCGCGCGCAAATGGGGCTCGCCCTATCTCAGCCGCGCCTTTTTCGACATCGCGCATGACACCATGGCGGACGACATGGTGCTGATTCTTGCCGAACGTGACGGGATACCGGTTGCGGGTGCTTTGAATTTCCTAGGCCGTGACACGCTTTACGGGCGCTACTGGGGGTGCCGCGAACACCACCCCTGCCTGCATTTCGAACTGTGTTATTATCAGGCCATCGATCAGGCGATTGCCCGCGGGCTGGACCGGGTCGAGGCGGGCGCGCAGGGGGAACACAAGCTGGCGCGTGGCTATCTGCCGACGCAAACGCATAGTCTGCATTGGGTGGGCGATCCGGGATTTGCCGATGCCATTGCCCGCTATCTGGAGGCCGAACGCGGCGCCATCGAAGAAGAAATCGAGATCCTGACGGACTACGGTCCGTTCCGCAAACCCCATGTGGAGGAGCAACAATGACCGAGAAACTCTCAGACGCCACGCGCGGCCCGCTGCTGGATCCGCTGTTCAGCGCCGGTTGGCAGGTAGTCGAAGGCCGCGATGCCATCACCAAGACCTATAAATTCGACAGTTTTGTCGATGCCTTCGGCTGGATGACCCGCGCCGCAATCTGGGCCGAAAAATGGGATCACCACCCGGAGTGGAGCAACGTCTACAACTCCGTTACCGTGACCCTGACCACCCATGATGTCGGCGGCATCAGCGCACTTGATGCAAAACTCGCCCGCAAGATGGAGAGCCTTTAGCGGCCACCACCCGACAGATATGACTAGACAAAGGCGCGGCTTGGATCCGCGCCTTTGTTTGTTTGATCCTTGCGGATCAGCCGATGGAGTCCAGCAGCGCCTCGCCCGCAGACAGTTCACATTGGCCGGGATTGTCTTCGGCGTTCATGACTTCAACCTTGCCATCGCGCGCCAGCATCGCATAGCGCAGCGACCGCCCGATCAGACCCGCCGCAGGTGCATCCAGCCGCATCCCGATCGCATCGGTAAACCCGCATTCGGCGTCCGACAACATGGTGATACCGGCAGCACCAGCCCCGGTCGCCTCCGACCAGGCCTGCATCACAAAGGGATCATTGCCGGCAATGCAGATGATTTCATCCACGCCTTTGGCGGCCAGCGCGTCCTTATTGCGGATGAAGCTGGGCACATGGGCCGAATGGCAGGTCGGGGTAAACGCGCCCGGCACCGCAAAAATGGCAACCGTGCGCCCCTTGGTCAGCTCCGCCATGCTCACCTGTTCAGGGCCCTCCGCCCCCATGCGGGTCAGTGTCGCTTCAGGCAGGGTCTCTCCAACGGAAATCATGATCTGTTCCTCTCCCGTGATTGTGTTTTATATCCCCACACATATAGGGTCGGGCAGCTGGCATGCCAGAGGCGTGTGACAACCAGCAGCCGCAGACCGGGACAGCAGAAAGAGAGGGGAACCATGACCCATTTCGTCGTGATCGGGGCAGGGCAGGCTGGCGCCTCGCTGGTGGCTCAGCTGCGCAAGCAGGGCTTTGACGGGGAAATCACCCTAATCGGCAGCGAACCGGTCGTGCCCTATCAGCGTCCCCCCCTCTCCAAGGCCTATTTGCTGGGCGAGATGGAGCTGGAGCGGCTCTATCTGCGCCCTGAGAGTTTCTACGCCGATAGCAATATCGCCCTCAAGCTGGGCCGACAGGTGCAGGCCATTGACCCAGCGGAGAAGACCGTGACCCTCGCGGATGAGGTGCTGCACTACGACCAGCTGGCGCTCACCACTGGGTCCAGTCCGCGCCGTCTGCCTGCCGCTATTGGTGGTGATCTGAACGGCGTTTACGTGCTGCGCGATCTGGCAGATGTGGACGCCATGGCGCCCGTGGTCAAAGACGGCGCGCGCACGCTGATCGTGGGCGGTGGGTACATCGGGCTAGAGGCCGCCGCCGTCTGTGCCAAACGCGGGGTCTCCGTCACGCTGGTGGAAATGGCCGACCGTATCCTGCAACGGGTCGCTGCGCCAGAAACCTCGGACTATTTCCGCGCGCTTCACACGGGCCACGGTGTCGACATCCGCGAAGGCATCGGACTGGAGCGGCTGGAGGGCGAGGGTGGGGCCGTCAGCCGCGCCGTGCTCAGCGATGGCTCAACGGTTGAGGTGGATTTCATCATTGTCGGCGTTGGCATCACCCCCGCATGTGATCTGGCAGAGGCGGCGGGCCTGGCGCTGGAGAACGGCATCAAGGTGGATGAGCAGGGACGCACTTCTGATCCCGCGATCTGGGCCGCCGGGGATTGCGCCTCCTTCCCCTATCGCGGCAGCCATATCCGGCTCGAAAGCGTGCCCAACGCCATTGATCAGGCAGAGGTCGCTGCCCTCAATATGCTCGGCGCGGGAGAGACCTATGTGGCGAAGCCCTGGTTCTGGTCCGATCAATATGACGTCAAACTGCAAATCGCGGGCCTCAACACCGGATACGACAATGTCGTCACGCGCGCGGGACAGGATGGCACCATGTCCTTCTGGTATTACACCGGCGATCAGCTGGTGGCGGTGGATGCAATGAACGATCCCCGCGCCTATATGGTCGCCAAACGCCTGATTGAGGCGGGACGCACCGCCGACAAAACCGTGGTGGCAGACCCTGAGGCGGATCTGAAACCGCTGCTGCGCGCATGAGGATCATCGCCGGAGATTTCCGAGGCCGCGCGCTCACCAGCGTGGGCAAGGGGGATGCAGGCGCCCATCTGCGCCCCACTACTGACCGGGTGCGCGAAAGCCTGTTCAACGTGTTGAGCCATCTGGTTGATTTCGATGGGCTGCGGGTGCTGGATCTGTTCGCGGGCACCGGTGCCTTGGGGCTTGAGGCGCTGTCGCGCGGCGCGGCGGATGCGGTGTTTGTCGATGATGGCCGGGTCTCACAGGGGCTGATCACTAAGAACATCGACCTGCTGCGGATTAAGGACCGCGCACGGCTCATCCGCCGCGATGCAACCCGCCTGCCGGTCAATGATGGCACGCCTTGTGATGTGATATTCCTTGATCCACCTTATGGTAAATCGCTGGGGCAGAAGGCGCTGATCGCCGCGACCAAAGGCGGCTGGCTGGCTGAGGATGCGCTGGTGGTCTGGGAAGAAAGCAGCCCCATGCAAGCCCCCGCAGGATTTACCCTGCACGACAGCCGCAAATACGGCGACACGCACATCACCCTCTTGTGGCGCGAGAGCTGAACACCAAAACAAAGGACGCATTTCATGCCGATCACATATCCGACGCCGAAACTGGTGGTTTTCGACTGTGACGGCGTTTTGGTCGACAGCGAAACGCTCAGCAATCAGGTGCTGGTCGACAACCTCGCACGCCACGGGCTTCAGCTGTCACTTGCGGAATGTATGGATCTCTTTGTCGGTGGCACCATGGCAGATGTGCGCACCAAGGCCATCGCCCGTGGCGCTGACCTGCCCCAAGATTGGATCGCAGAGATCTATGAGGAAACCTATACCCGTCTGCAGCAGGGGGTCGATTTGGTGCCGGGGGTGTCCGATCTACTGGCGCTGTTACAGGCGCGAGGCATCGCCTTTTGCGTGGCCTCCAACGGCAGCGAGGAAAAGATGCGCATCACCCTTGGCCAGAACGGCCTTTGGAATTTGTTTCATCCCCACGCCATGTTCTCCGCTCATACGCTCAAGACCGGCAAACCGGACCCTGATTTGTTCCTTGCCGCCGCCTGCCATTTCGATGTGCAGGCCCGCGACTGCCTGGTGATCGAGGATAGCGAAAACGGCGCCATCGCCGCCGCCCGCGCCGGCATGCGCTGCCTCGGCTTTGATCCCCACGGCACGGGCCACCGCCTGACACCGCATAACGCCGAGCATATTACCACCATGACAGACGTCCCACGTCTGATCGGCCTGCGTCCCTAATGGTGCTCTCAGGTAGAGTGCGACATTTTCACAGCAATCTATGCGTTTTGCTTGGCGGAACTCCCCGCAGTCCGACCGCAGGATTTACACGCACCCATGTTCGCCATATTCGGCCTGGGAAACGGACGATCAATCGGCCCGTTCAGCATCTCATTTCAGATGCTCAGAATTGAAGTAGGACACAATATGAAACTCAATCTCCGCATCGGCCTGGCCCTCGCCAGCGCCTTGGCCCTGTCGGCCTGCGTATCGCCCGATGTTGTCACCAAAACGCAGGTGGGTGATGCCAAGCTGACCTGCACCGAAATCGCGGTGCAGCTGAACCAGCTGGAAGAGATCCGCAAAGAAGCCAAGAAGGGCAAGAGCATGTCCGGCGAGAATATCGCAGCCGCGCTGTTGTTCTGGCCCGCGGTGATCGGCAACCATTCCAACGCCAAGCAGGCGCTTGAAGCCGCGAATGAGCGTCACGAGGTTCTGGTTGCCTTGGCAGAGCGCAAACGCTGCAAGCTCTGATATCGGTACGGGGCAATCTGTATCGCTGAACGACAAAGGGGCGCGCCGCATGGCCCGCCCCTTTTTTTAGTGGAGTGATACGGTCTCAGCCGTAGGTCGGGTGAAACTTGCCCGCAGGCGACAGGGTGAAAATCTCAGCACCATCTGCCGTCACCCCGACCGAATGTTCAAACTGCGCAGACAGCGATTTGTCGCGGGTCACGGCGGTCCATTCATCGGCCAGAATCTTGGTTTCCGGACGGCCAAGGTTCACCATCGGCTCAATGGTGAAGAACATACCTTCCTCCAGCACCGGACCGGAGCCCGCGCGGCCATAGTGCAGCACGTTGGGCGGGGCATGGAACACCTGACCCAGACCATGGCCGCAGAAATCCCGCACCACGCTCATGCGCTGCGCTTCGACGTAGGACTGGATGGCGTGGCCGATATCGCCAAATGTGTTGCCGGGTTTCACCGCCTCGATCCCCTTCATCAGGGAGTCATGCGTCACCTGGATCAGCCGTTCGGTTTTGCGCGACAGTTTGCCGGCCACATACATCCGGCTGGTATCGCCAAACCAGCCGTCAACAATCACGGTGACGTCGATATTCAGGATGTCGCCATCCTTCAGCTTTTTCTCACCGGGGATCCCATGGCAGACCACGTGATTGACGCTGATGCAGCTGGCGTGCTGATAGCCTTTGTAACCTATGGTCGCTGAGGTCGCGCCTGCGTCCTCCACCATCTGGGTGATCAGCCGGTCCAGCTCACCGGTGGTCTGACCGGGCACGACATGGGCGGCAATATCGTCAAGGATCCGGGCCGCCAGCGCCCCGGCCGCGTGCATTCCGGCGAAATCGCCGGGCTCATAAATGCGAATGCCGTCTTTTGTGGTGCGGCCGTCTTTCGATCTCATCAGATGAGGCTCCATCGGGTGTCTTTGACATAGCTATGTAAGCGGTTCGCGCCCAAAGGGCCAGAGCCAGCACACCCCCGTGCCGGGAACTTTTTACCGGTGGCATGCGTTCCCCTCCCTGACGAATTGCAACCGCACTACGGAGGGAGGCGCACATATGGACAGTCTGAATGCCCTGATGCAGACCGAAATCTACAACGGCAAATCGCTGGCTGATCTGGTCACGCTGGAGTTTCTGGCCCAGGCCATGGGCAGCGTGCTTGCCGCCATCGTGATCCTGCTGGCCGGGTTTATCGTTGCCAGCTGGGTCAAACGCCGCATCGTGCAGATCGGTGACAGCCACGCCAGCCTCGATGTGACCCTGTTCCACTTCCTCGGCAATCTGGCACGCTATGTGATCCTCGCCTTTGCGCTGTTGTTTGTGCTCAACACCTTCGGGGTTGAGACCACCTCTATTATTGCGGCTATCGGTGCTGCCGGCCTCGCCATTGGTCTGGCAATGCAGGGCGCGCTGTCCAATGTCGCGGCCGGCATTATGCTGATCCTGTTCCGCCCGTTCAAACTGGGCGATTTCATTGAGGTGAATGACGAAATGGGCACGGTGGTGGAAATCACCCTGAACAACACCGTGATCGCCAGCCTCTCCAATCTGAAGGTGATCATCCCCAACTCAGAGGTTTGGGGCAACACGATCACCAACTATTCCGAGTTTGACACCCGCCGGGCCGAGTGGAGTTTTGGTGTGGGTTACGGTGCCAATCTTGCCACCGCCGAGCAGGTGATCCGCGACACCATCATGTCCGACAGCCGCTCTCATGCAGAGCCGGAGCCGTTCATCCAGGTCAATAATCTGAACAGCAGTTCGGTTGATTTTCTGGTCCGCGTCTGGGTCGATGCGGCGGAGTATTTCCAGTATCAGGCCGACATGAAACGCAAGGTGAAAGAGGCGCTTGATGACGCCGGGATTGATATTCCATTCCCGACCCGCACGCTGGTTCAGGCGGCCCCCGATGCCTCGCAGGACGTCGCGGACACATCTGACGCCCAGGCCGACGAGCGAAGCGCCGCCGCCTGAGGGATCAGCCCGCGATCACACCTGCGATCTCAACGCCTTGCGGGCTGATGCGGGTGCCGATCACCAGACGTTCCACACCTGCCGCCGCCGCCGCATCCCAGGCGGCGGCATAGGTCGGGTCGATGTCGCGGGCAATCTCAAACCGATCACAATCCTCGCGCTGCACCAGATAAAGCAGCACCGCCCGGTGTCCGGCGCGGCACATATCCGCCAGATTTCCCAGATGTTTGGCGCCGCGCGCGGTCACACTGTCGGGAAACTCTGCCAGACCGGGCCGCCGGGATAGCGTCACACTTTTCACTTCAACATAGCAATCTGGCAGGCCGGGCTGGCTCAGCAGGAAATCAATGCGGCTCTTCTCGGCGTATTTCACCTCGGCCCGGACCGTTGCGTATTGCGCTAGGGCCGGAATCTCGCCTGCCTCCAGCGCCGATTTCAGCGCGCGGTTTGGCACCGACGTATCCACGCCGACCAGAGCACCGCCCGCAACCTCAACCAGCCGCCAGCCGTATTTCAGCTTTTTCTTGGGGTCGTCATTGGGCTCCAGCCAGATCGGGCTGCCCGGCTCGGCCAGTCCCAACATCGATCCGGGATTGGCACAATGGGCGGTTACTTCGCGCCCATCCGGCAACTGGCAGTCCGCCAGAAACCTTTTGTAGCGTCGGATCAGCATGGCGGGCAGGAGAGGGGTTTGAAAGCGCATGTGACTGGGCCTATACCTGCGCTATCATTGGATCAAGAGGAGGAGCGCAGATGGCAAACCCAACCGCCGCAATGCTGGTGATCGGAGACGAGATTCTGTCCGGGCGCACCCGTGATGCCAATATGTATTACCTTGCCGGTGAGCTGACAAAACATGGCATTGACTTGCAGGAGGTGCGGGTGATCAGCGACAACGAGCCTGCGATCATCGCGGCTGTGACGGCGCTGTCTGATAGCTATGACCATGTCTTCACCAGCGGCGGTATTGGCCCCACCCATGATGACATCACCGCTGATTGCATCAGCAAGGCCTTTGATGCCCATCTGGACGTGCGCGACGATGCCCGTGCGCTGCTGCAGGCCCATTACGACAAGTCCGGGCAGGAGCTGAACGCCGCCCGCCTGCGGATGGCACGGATCCCCGATGGCGCGACGCTGATCGAAAACCCGGTCTCCACAGCCCCCGGTTTCACCCTGCGCAATGTGCATGTGATGGCCGGTGTGCCCAGCGTGTTTCAGGCCATGGTCGCCTCGGTGCTGCCCACGCTCACCGGCGGCGCGCCGCTGTTGTCGCAGACCCTGCGGGTGCAGCGGGGCGAGGGCGATATCGCCCCCATCCTGACCGCCATTGCCGAGGCCTATGATGACCTCTCCATCGGCTGTTACCCGTTCCAACAAAACGGTGCCTTTGGCGCCAATGTGGTGGTGCGGGGCGCTGATGGCGCGCGGGTGGATGCGGCGATCACAGCGCTGGCGCGGGATCTTGATCTTTGACGACTGCTCACTCTCTGACCGACCCCAAGTATTACGACGTCACCGACCACACATGGCCCGCCGCTGAAATGCGCCAGCTTGGCCCGGTAACCCTGCGCCGGGGCGCTGGCGGCGGCAGCCGCGTGTCAGCGGCCACTGTCACCACAGGTCACGCCAGCGAGGCGGAGATCACCGCCGCCGAACAGGCCATGGGCGATATGGGACAGGATTCTCTGTTCATGATCCGCGATGGTCAGGACGCCCTTGATGCGCAGCTCGCCGCGCGGGGCTATGTGATCAAGGATCCGGTGGTGCTCTGGACCTGTCCGGTTCAGCAGCTCTGCACGGTGGAGATCCCGCCCGTGACAGCCTTCTGCGTCTGGGAGCCGCTGGCGATCCAGTATGAAATCTGGGCCGAGGGGGGCATCGGCCCCGAGCGCTTTGCAGTGATGCAACGGGCTCAGGGCGCAAAAACCTCGCTGCTGGGCCGGTGTGACGATTCTCCGGGGGGCACCGGCTTTGTGGCGATCCACGACAGCATCGCCATGGTCCACGCGCTGGAAATCCTGTCTCATCAACGCCGCAAGGGTATGGGTGTTTGGCTGCTGCACCGGGCTGCGCAGTGGGCCGCCGATCAGGGCGCACGCGAATTGGCGGTTCTCTGCACCGAGGCCAATGCTGGCGCAAACGGTCTATATGCCTCACTTGGCATGCAGCGCGCCGGGCGTTACCACTATCGCCACAACCCAGAGGGAGTGTAACCCATGACACATGACACCGACGCACCCACCGCGCTTGACCTGCCGATGGTGGACCCGCTTCCGCCCGAGACGCAGAAATACTTCGACATCTGCCAGGAGAAGCTGGGCATGGTGCCCAATGTGCTGCGTGCTAATGCGTTCGACATCGACAAGCTCAACGCCTTTACCGGGATGTATAACGACCTGATGCTGGCGGACAGCGCGTTGTCAAAGCTGGAACGCGAGATGATCGCGGTGGTGGTCTCCGCCATCAACAGCTGTTTCTATTGCTTAACGGCCCATGGGGCGGCGGTGCGCCAGCTGTCAGGCGATCCAAAGCTCGGCGAGATGCTGGTGATGAACTACCGCGTCGCCCCGCTGGAGCCGCGCCAGCGTGCGATGCTGGATTTCGCCGTAAAGGTGACCAAAGCCAGCGCCGAGATTGAGGAGTCCGACCGTCAAATCTTGCGCGACCATGGGTTTAGCGACCGCGACATCTGGGACATCGCCAATGTGACGGGCTTTTTCAACATGTCCAACCGGGTTGCCAGCGCCACCGGCATGGTGCCCAACGACGCCTATCACGCGCAGCACCGGTGATCCGTCGCGCCATTCTGACCAGCCGCTGGCTGGTGCCTGTTCTGGCGGGTCTGTTTTGCGCAGGCCTGCCGTTGGGCGTTGCTGCACAGGGGATCAATCTGCCCGCCGGCGCGCGCCAGCTGGCCGAGCGCGCCACCGCCCTTGGCAGCTACTCAGTGCCGTTGGGTCCCGCCAGCGACGACGGTGTGCCCGAACGCCAGGTCGAGGGGCAGATCCTGCGCCGCAGCTGGCGTGTGTCCGGCGATTCCACAGTGCTACAGGTACTGGCACCGCTCCGCGCACAGTTGGTCGCGGCCGGGTATGAGCTGCTTTATCAATGCCCTGCGCGCAGCTGCGGCGGCTTTGATTTCCGCTTCGATATTGAGGTGATCCCCGCCCCGGACATGACCGTCGATGTCAGCAACTACAGCTTTGTCTCGGCGGAACATCCCGATGGGCGCATCGTTACGCTCTTGGTCTCGCGCTCCGGCAACGCCACCTTTGTGCAGGTGATCGAGGTCACGCCTGAAGGGGACAGCGCGCCGGTCATCACCGATGGCACCAGCCCGGCAGACGGCGGCTCCGACGCAGCCCCGACTGCTGCGCTGCCACTCATTGGCGCGGCAGAGCTGATCACCGGGTTGCGCCGCAATGGGCGGGCCGTGCTGGCGGATCTGGAGTTTGAAACCGGCGCCGTGACACTGGGGGCCAAACCTTATGACAGCCTTGCGGCTCTCGCAGAGTTCCTGAGTCAGAACCCGGATTTCGATGTGCTCTTGGTGGGTCATACCGATACGGTAGGGTCGCTGACGCAGAATATCGCGATTTCTGAACGCCGCGCCGATGCGGTTCGTCGCCGCCTGCTGGCCGATAGCGCCCTTAACCCCGCGCGGATTGCCGTAGCCGGGGCCGGGTTCATGGCGCCGCTGACCACCAACCTCACCCCAGAGGGGCGCGAGGCCAATCGCCGGGTTGAGGTGGTGCTGATCAGACGCTGATGTGGTGCGGTCCCGCTCGGCCTGTCGGACAGAAACAGAAAACCCGGCACAACGGCCGGGTCCTGTCCAATCCCAAAGAGGCGCGCCTCACCAGGTGATGCCATCCTTGTCGGCAAAGGCATTGGCGAGGAAGTCGATAAAGGCCCGCACCTTGGGTTGGGTGAAGCGGCCAGGAGGGTAGACCGCATAGATGCCTTGGGTCTCCATCGGCAGTGAGGGCATGACGTCCTCAACCAGCCCTTCGGCCATGGCATCTGAATAAAGGTAGCTCGGCAGATAGGCGATCCCCAGACCGGAGATTGCCGCATTCAGCAACGATTGTCCGTCATTCACCGACAGCCAGCCGGAGGTCCGCACCTGCCGCTTTTCGCCGGACGGCGCGGTGATCTTCCACATGCTGCCACTCGATTGGTTGGAATAATGCAGCAGCTTGTGCATGTTCAGATCGTCGATCTTCTGAGGGCGGCCGAATTTCTCCAGATAGGCAGGAGAGGCGATCATCCGTTTGGTGGTTTCCGTCAGTTTGCGCGCCCGCAGGGAGCTGTCTTCCAGCTCACCAATGCGCAGCGCCATGTCGAACCCTTCAGAGATCAGCTCCACATAGCGGTTGTTCAGCACCATATTGACGGTGATATCGGGGAAGTCGCGCAGGAAATCCGATAACACGGGCGACAGGTGGTTGACGCCAAAATCCGTCGCAACAGAGATCCGCAACAGTCCGGAAGGCGCAGATTGCATCGAGGTCACCAGCGCATCCGCCTCCCCGGCATCATTCAGCACCCGGCGCGCCCGGTCGTAATAGGCGAGGCCGATTTCTGTGGGGGACACCCGCCGCGTGGTCCGGTTCAGCAGCCGCGCGCCAAGACGGGCCTCAAGGCTGGACACATGTTTGGACACCGCCGATTTGGAGATCCCCATCTTCTTGGCCGCATCGGTGAATCCGCCCTGATCCACCACATTGGCAAAGGCCTCCATTTCGGTCAGTCGATCCATAGCACTCGCGTCCTTATCCATCCGTGTTCCCCTATTTTTCGCGGTGAAATCGGGCAAGAACGGGGCAGGGATGGGATAATTGCGAGGTTATTCACCCATAGTTTACCAGCTGGAAACACCTGCCCGCGCGACGGAAGATCGAAAACCCGCCCGCTTCCCCTATGTTGAAAGAGGTTATGTCAATGGGAGGACATCTTATGAATGCGATGATCAGATCCACACTGGCGGCTGCGGTGGCCTGTGCCTTGCCCGTCTCTGCGGCCCTTGCGGGTGGCGAAACCCCGGCGCCGGAGGGGGCAGAGGTCTATTTCGTGACCCCCAAGGATGGTGAGGTGGTGTCTGCGCCGGTGACCGTGGTCTTTGGCCTGCGCGGCATGGGGGTGGCACCGGCCGGGACTGAAAAAGAAAACACCGGCCATCACCACCTGCTGATCGACCGCCCGCCACTGGGGGAGGGCGAAGACGGTGCGGATGAACTATCCTACGGCCTGCCATCGGATGAAAACCACATTCATTTTGGTGGCGGACAGACCGAAACCACGCTGGATCTGGCACCGGGTGAACATACGCTGCAGCTGGTGATGGGTGATTACGGCCACGTCCCTCATTCGACACCCATCGTCTCAGAGGTGATCACCATCAAGGTTGAATAGGCGGGGCAACGGGCGGCGATACTTCGGCGTAGGGCGAAGCATTCCCCGCATCCTGCCTGCTAGATCAGGGGCGTATTTTCCAGCAAAGGACGCCCCTGATGCTCACCTGTGTTATCCGCTACCATATCGACCCCACCAAACGTGAGGATTTCGCCACCTACGCCCGCAACTGGGGGCAGGCAATTCCGCGATGTGGTGCGGATCTCATCGGCTACTACGCCCCGCATGAGGGCTCATCAACGCTGGCCTATGGCATCTATGATGTGGCAGACCTTGCCGAATACGAAGCCTACCGCGCGCGCCTCGCAGCCGACCCGCTGGGGCGTGAAAACTGTGCCTTCGCTCAGGACCGCCGCTTCATCCTGCGCGAGGATCGCACCTGGCTGAAAAAAGTCTCTGACCCGGAAGGATCCACAGGATGATTGCCGTTATCTTCGAGGTTGAAATCAAGGACGGCGCCAAGGACCGTTACCTTGAGATCGCAGCCGACCTGAAACCCCTGTTGCAGGAGATTGAAGGCTTCATCTCCGTCGAACGGTTCCAGAGCCTCACAACACCGGGCAAACTCCTGTCGCTGTCCTTCTGGGAGAGCGAGGAAGCCGTGGCCAACTGGCGCCGCCTCAGCGCCCACCGCGCGGGGCAGGCCGAGGGCAGAGAGAGCGTGTTCAGCGACTACCGCCTGCGGGTGGCAGGTGTGTTGCGCGACTACGGCATGGACCGGCGCGACGAAGCCCCCGCCGATGCCCGCGCCGTCCACGATCCTGTTGTCACGTGAAACACAAGGCGCGCAGACTGCGCCTCTGGGGCTGTGCTGGGATCGGCATGGCGCTTTTCACCTCTCTGGTTGGGGCGGAAGAGATGCGAATACCCGGCGCGGCGATCCTGTCGCCCCGAGATGGCGATATCGTCGCATCGCCCATCGCGGTTGATCTCCGGGTGCCGGCAGAGGGCGCGTATCACCTCTATGTCGATGGCGATCCTGTAGACCCCGAGGGACTACCCATGGGCGATGTCCGCCTGACCTTGGATGTGCCAACAGGGATCCACGAACTTGACGTGCGCCAGATGGGCGCCGCCTTCAGCGGTCAGGCTATCACCGTGCTTGTTGATCGGATCACCTTGCCGGACGACACGAACTGCCTCGCCTGTGGCGGTTTGCGCCGCCCTTGACCGTTACGGCAAAGACCCCGGCGGCGAACCGGGGCCGTTGTGGAAATAGACACATTCACCGGTCGCAGGCTCAGCGCGGGTGCCGACCTTCTTCGATCTCTTCTACGATCTTGCCGACAAATGCCTTCAGATCATCGGGGGTGCGGCTGGTCACGATCCCGTTGTCCGTGACGACCTCCGCGTCCTGCCAATCGGCCCCCGCGTTGATCATGTCGGTCTTGATCGACTGAAACGATGTCATGGTGCGGCCCTTGACCAGACCGGCCTCAATCAGAAGCCAGGGCGCATGGCAGATTGCGGCGACAACCTTGCCCTGATCGTAGAAAGCGTTGATCAGCTCGATCACATCGTCATTGATGCGCAGCAGATCCGGGTTGACCTGACCGCCGGGTAGGACCAGCGCGTCGTAATCGTCGACACGGACCGCCTCCAGCGCCAGATCCGCCTCGGCCTCGCGGCCCCAATCATCGCCTTCCCAACCCTTGACCGCCTTGCCATCGAGGCTGGCGACAGAGACCTCAGCGCCCTTGACCCGCAGCTGATCGCGCGGGAATTCCAGTTCGGACTGCTCGAACCCATGGGTGGCAATCATCAGGATCTTGGCGTCGGTGATACGGGGCATGAAACTCTCCTGTTCGTCGTGTCGGTAATCGCGCCGCAGGGGCGGCGCCGTTCACCGACAAAACGCCACCGGGCGCCGGAGGTTCCACAATAGCAAACGACCCCCGCCACCACAGGCGGCGAGGGTCGCAAGACTTACAAGGGGGCGAAATGGTGCCGGATCAGAGGCTGGCCGCCAGCCGTGTGCCCTGATTGATGGCCCGTTTGGCGTCCAGTTCTGCGGCCAGATCCGCGCCGCCGATCACGTGGCAGGATGTGCCCTGTGCCTCCAGCGCATCCACCAGCGACCGCTCCGACAGCTGGCCAGAGCACAGCACAACGGTGTCCGCCGCAATTACGGTCGGGTTCTCACGCGCCTCGCCAAAGCTGACATGCAGCCCGTCGTCGTCGATCTTCTCATAGTTGACGCCGCCGACGAAATTCACATCCTTCATCTTCAGCGTGGCGCGGTGGATCCAGCCGGTGGTCTTGCCCAACCGCTTGCCGTGGCGCTCCGCCTTACGCTGCAACAGAGTCACCTCGCGCGCGGGCGCTTCGGGCTGCGGGCCTTCGGGGGACAGACCGGCACGGTGCTCGGCGGGGTCGGCAACGCCCCATTCCTTCATCCACAGCGGCAGGTTCTCGGTCGCGCTGTCGCCTGCGTGCAGCAGGAATTCCGACACGTCAAAGCCGATGCCACCGGCGCCGATCACCGCAACCCGCTTGCCGACCTCGGCCTTGTGGCGCAGCACGTCGATGTAATCGACCACATTGTCACGATCCTGACCGGGAATCTGCGGATCGCGCGGCACGACGCCGGTGGCAATCACCACCTCGTCAAACCCCTTGAGATCGCCCGCGGACACCTCGCGATTCAGTTCCAGCGAGACATCGCTGTCCGCCAGCATGGTGCGATACCAATCCACCAAGCCCCAGAACTCTTCTTTGCCCGGCACCTGTTTGGCCATATTCAACTGACCGCCAATCTCGCTTGCGCGGTCAAACAGCGTCACCTTATGGCCGCGCTCCGCCGCCGCCAGCGCCGTCGACAGCCCCGCCGGACCCGCGCCGACAATGGCAACAGTCTTGGTCGTTGCAGCAGGCGTCAGCACCAGCTCGGCCTCGTGACAGGCGCGCGGGTTGACCAGGCAGGATGTCAGCTTGCCACCAAATGTATGGTCAAGACAGGCCTGATTGCAGGCAATACACGGCGCGATTTGATCGGCCTTGCCCTCGGCGGCCTTGGCCACAAAATCCGCATCCGCCAGCATCGGTCGCGCCATCGACACCATATCGGCGCAGCCGTCGGTCAGCACCTGCTCGGCGACCTCCGGCGTGTTGATCCGGTTTGAGGTAATCACCGGAATGCCGACCTTGCCCATCAGCTTCTTCGTGACCCAGGCAAAGGCCGCACGGGGAACCGAGGTGGCAATTGTCGGGATCCGTGCCTCATGCCAGCCGATCCCAGTGTTGAGGATGGTCGCCCCGGCTTTCTCGACCTCTTGCGCCAGCTGAACCACCTCATCGTAGGTGGAGCCATTGGGCACCAGATCAATCATCGACAGGCGGTAGATGATGATGAAATCCGTTCCCACCGCCTCGCGGGTGCGGCGCACCACCTCGATCGGCAGGCGCATCCGGTTCTCATAGGAGCCCCCCCAGCGGTCTTCGCGCTTATTCGTATGGGTGACCAGGAACTGGTTGAGGAAATACCCCTCGCTGCCCATGATCTCAACGCCATCATAACCCGCCTGCTGCGCCAGTACGGCGGCGTTGACGATATCTGCGATCTGCTTCTCGATGCCGTCTTCGTCCAGCTCATTGGGCGGGAAGGGCGAGATTGGCGATTTCACCGGGCTGGGCGCGACACATTTGGGTCCATAGGAATAGCGCCCCGCATGCAGGATCTGCATGGCGATCTTGCCGCCGGCCTCATGCACGCGATTGGTGACTATGCTGTGGTTCTCCACATCCTGATCGCTGGTCATCATCGCCGCCCCCGGCAGAACCGAACCTTCGAGGTTGGGACCAATGCCTCCCGTCACCATCAGCGCCACGCCACCGCGCGCCCGATCGGCATAGAACTCCGCCACCCGGTTCCAGTCCTTGGTTTCCTCAAGCCCGGTGTGCATGGATCCCATCAGCACGCGGTTTTTCAACGTGGTAAAGCCGAGATCCAGCGGCGCCAACATTTTCGGGTACGCAGTCATGACACTCTCCCTGGTAGTTCTCTGATACGTCTTAATATCTGGGTTTGCGCGAAAATGGCCCAGTCTGAAAGGGATTGTCACTTCGGACGCGGCGTCACCCTCTTGCACGACGCTGGGGCATGGGTGCACAAGGGGGCATCCAACCGAGGAGAGCCTTGATGACGCCCGAAGAAATCGCCGCCTTGCCCTATCGGCCCAATGTGGGTGTGATGCTGCTGAATGCAGCGGGGGAGGTTTGGGTCGGGCAGCGCATGGACCGTCACAAAGACGCCTGGCAGATGCCACAGGGCGGCATTGACGCAGGCGAAGATCCCCGGCGCGCTGCCCTGCGTGAGCTGGAGGAAGAGACCGGTGTCACGCCTGATCTGATTGAGATTATCGCCGAAAGCGACGGCTGGCTGCCCTATGATCTGCCCGTCGATGTGGTGCCGCAGTTCTGGGGCGGGAAATATCGTGGGCAGGAGCAGAAATGGTATCTGATGCGCTTTCTCGGGCGCGATGATCAGGTCAATATCGCCACTGATCACCCGGAATTCTCCGCCTGGTGCTGGCAACCGGTGGATGAGCTGGTGAGCAAGATCGTGCCATTCAAACGCGAGGTCTACGAACGGGTTATTCAGGAGTTTCAGGACCATCTATGATGGTTCGGGCCCAACTTGCGTCTGACAAAGGACAGCCTGATGCCACCTCTTCGCACGCTTATCGCGCCAGCTGCCATCTCCATCGCGCTCATCGCGACCTTGGCGGGGCCTGCATCCGCCCTCAGCTGTCTGCCCTGGGGGCCGTCGGACGCCTATCTTGAGGCCGCGAAATCCGACAAGAGCTATGTCGTTGTCGAGGGCGTGCTGAGTTTTGATGAGGGCGCGCTGCCCAAGGCCCCGCAGGACAATCCCAATGACGCGCCGCCGCGCAGTCTGATTCCGGCGCAGATTGAGGGCAAGCTGATGATGGCGCGGGGGTTTTCGAAACCGGTCGATCTGCCCGTCACGCTGGAGATTCTCTGTTACGGCCCGTGGTGCGCGGGGGCCGCTGACGGGGTGGAGTATCTGGCGTTTCTGGAACAGCGCGACGGTGCCTATGTGCTGCGGATGGATCCCTGTGGCGGCTTTGGCTTCGGGGGCACCAAAGGCGCTGCCCGCAAGGAGGTGCTGGCCTGCCACGCGGGCAAATCCTGCACCCCCTGGTCCGAACGCTAACCCGCAGCCGGTTTGGCGGGCTAGGCGCCGGCCACCCGCCGTCTGCGCCAGCGCAAACCGCTTTGCCCCAGCCACAGGCTGAACAGCGCAAGGCCCGCGCCAATCGCCTGTTTTGCCGTCAGCACCTCGCCAAGGATTACCCAGCCCAGGATCACCGCTGACAGCGGGCTGAGCACCCCCAGAAGCGACACCACCGATGGTTCCAGCCGGGCAATGCCACGAAACCACAGGACATAGGTCGCAGCGCCGCCAATCAGGCTCATATAGGCCAGCCCAAGCAAGTTCTCGCCGCTCAGCTGCGGCACGGCGGGCAGGGACCACAGGGTGACCGGGATCAGCAACAGCCCGCCCGCCGTCAACTGCCACGCGGTGAAGGTCAGCAGCGACACAGGCGGCTGCCACTTGCGGCTCAGCACCACGCCAGCCGCCATCGCAATGGCCCCGGCGAGTCCCGCAAAAACACCGATCCCGTCCAGCTCTGCACTCGGCGTCAGCACCAGCAGCGCCACGCCAAGGATGCTCAGGCCTGCCGCCAGAACCGCCGCCATCCGCACCGGTGTCTTCAGCATCAAAGCCGACAGAAACACCACCACCAGCGGCTGCACAGCGCCCAGCGTCGCGGCCACCCCGCCGGGCAGTCGGTAGGCGGCGACAAACAGCAGGCTCCAGAAGATCGAGAAGTTCAGCGCCCCCAGCACCAAGAGCCGTGGCACCCAGTTCAGTGGCGGCAATTGCCGCACCATCAGCATCAGCAAAAGCCCCGCAGGCAAGGCCCGCAACAAGGCGACCAGCAGCGGCGACTGGCCCGGCAGCAGGCTGGTGGTGACAATATAGCTGCTGCCCCAGATCACGGGCGCCAGCGCGGTAAGGATCAGATCGCGGCTCTGCATGGCAGGCTCCTTTTGATTTCTCGACATCAAGATATAACGGTTTTTCTTGACGTCAAGATATCATCCGATAAAACACGAGCCATGGACCATGTAGATTTTGTGACCCAGCAATGGGAGCGGGAACGTCCCGACCTTGATGTATCGGCGATGGCCGTGATCGGGCGGGTTGGACGATTGGCGCAGGCCTATCAAAAGGAAATGCAGAAAACCTGGGCGCGTTATGATCTGAACGGCGCCAAATTCGATGTGCTGGCCACCCTGCGTCGCGCCGGGGCACCGCATCGCCTGTCACCGGGGGATCTGTTGCAGGCCACTATGGTGGCCTCGGGTACCATGACCAACCGCATCGATCGGCTGGTGGATGCCGGGCTGGTCGCGCGCAGCGTCAACCCCGAGGACAGTCGCGGTTTTCTGATTGAGCTGACCCCGGAAGGGCTGCGCCTGATCAATGAGGTGGTAGAGGCGCATGTCGCCACACAGGCGCGCCTGCTTGATGGTCTTGGGGCGGAAGAGCAGAAGGTTTTGACCGAGCTGTTGTCAAAGGCGCTGACCTCCGCCGACAACGCCTGATCCCGGTCAGCCCACGAACGGGGACAGCCAAAGTTTTGCCCGATGAAAAAAGCCGCCCCCGATCACTCCGGGGCGGCCTTGCTATCAGGTCTGCGGGAAAGTTCCCGGCTCAGATCAGCCCTTCGCGGCGCAGCACCTGGCTCATCACCGCCTTGGGGCGGGGGCCGATATGGCTGATCACCTCAGCCGCGCAGACATTGCCGATCTTGGCGCAGGTCTCGATATCCAGCCCCTTGGCCATGCCAAACAGGAACCCGGCTGCAAACTGATCGCCAGCCCCCGTGGCATCCACCGGCACCACCCGTTCGACCGGGACTGAGACGCGCGTGTCGCCCTCAACCACGGTGACCCCATCGCCGGAGCGGGTGCAGACCACCAGCGGGCAGATGGCAGCGGTCTTGGCCAGCGCCTCTTCCAGATCGTCGGTTTCAAACAGGGATTTGATCTCGGCCTCATTGCCGATCACGAAATCCAAATCGTTTTCGATCAGCGACAAGAAATCGGCGCGGTGGCGTTCCACACAGAAGGGATCGGAAATCGCGATGCCGCATTTGCCGCCACCTTCGCGGCAGTCCCGCGCCGCCTCCATGAAGGCGGTCTTGCCCTTGTCCTTGTCGAACAGATAGCCCTCAAGGAACATCAGCTGGGCCTTGCCCGACACCACGTCCGGCACATCCGACGACGACAACTCGGAGGAGATGCCCAGATAGGTGTTCATCGACCGCTCACCATCGCCGGAGACAAAGATCATCGAGCGCGAGGTGGGCAGCTCACCGCCCTCAACCGGCGGGTTCACAAAATCGACGCCATCATCGGCCATCGCTTGCGCGTAAAACCGTCCCAGCGCGTCATCATGGACCCGGCCGATAAACGCCGCCTCAAGCCCGAGGGCACCAGCCCCTGCAATGGTGTTCGCAACCGAACCGCCGGGCGTCTGTACCCGTTCCTGCATCGCTGCATAAAGCACCTCGCCGCGATCGCGTTCGATCAGCTGCATGATGCCCTTTTCAATGCCCATATGCTCCAGAAAGCTGTCGTCGCATTGGCTGATCACGTCCACAACGGCATTGCCGATCCCGACGAGCTGGTAGGTTTTCATAGAGTTTTATCCTCAAACTGGCAGAGATCGCGTATGATGCAGGTGGGGCACATCGGTTTGCGAGCTTTGCAATGGTAGCGTCCGTGCAGGATCAGCCAATGATGGGCATGGAGCTGAAAATCTGCCGGAATATTGTCTTCGATGGCGCGTTCGACTGCATCGACATCCTTGCCCGGCGCAATGCCCGCCCGGTTGCCAACGCGAAAGATATGGGTGTCCACCGCCTGTGCGGGCTGGCGCCACCACATGTTCAGAACCACATTTGCCGTCTTGCGCCCGACGCCGGGCAGCGATTGCAAGGCAGCGCGGGAATTGGGCACCACACCGCCGTAATCCTCGACCAGAATGCGTGACATCTTGATCACGTTCTTGGCCTTCTGACGGTATAGGCCAATGGTCTTGATATGTTCGGTCAGACCCTCTTCGCCCAGATCCAGCATCTTCTGCGGGGTATCTGCGATCTGAAACAGCGCGCGGGTTGCCTTGTTGACGCCGGCATCCGTAGCCTGTGCCGACAGCGCCACCGCCACCACCAATGTGTAGACGTTGACATGCTCCAGCTCCCCTTTGGGTTCTGGATCCGCTGCCTGAAACCGCGTGAAGATCTCACGCAGGGTGTGATAATCGAGTTGCTTTGCCATCGCGGTCCTTAATGCCGCGCAGGTCTCGTCGGCGCAAACAGAAAAGCCGCGCTAGGTGAGCGAAGCGTTACCCTGTGGTGACTGACCCATAATCAGCTGTTCGCGCAAGATCCGGGTCGCACAGCCGGGGTGTGACCCTATACTGAGGGGCAGGAACACAGGTCGGGAGGGGTCCCCATGAACATGCAGGCACGTGAACAGAGCTATCACTACGGCGTCATGCGCCGCGCGATTGAGCTGATTGACGAGGGCGGCGAGGCTTTGACCCTGGCCGAACTGGCCGCCGCCATGGATATGAGCCCGGCGCATTTTCAACGCCTGTTCTCGGCCTGGGTCGGCGTCTCGCCCAAGCGCTACCAGCAGTATCTGCGCCTTGGCCACGCCAAGACCCTGTTGCAGGAGCATTTCACCACGCTGGAGGCGGCCCATGCGGTTGGTCTTTCCGGCAGTGGCCGTCTGCATGATCTGTTCCTGCGCTGGGAGGCGATGAGCCCCGGTGAATATGCCCGCAAGGGGGCCGGCCTGCGCATCCTCTGGGGTTGGTTTGACAGCCCGTTTGGACTGGTCCTGGTGATGGGCACGGAGAAGGGGATCTGTGGTATGGGCTTTGCCGCAGAAACCGGGGCGGAGCCGACCATGGCCGATATGCGCAGCCGCTGGCCCGATGCCGATTTTGTCGAGGATCCGATGGCTCTGCGCGCGATGGTGGAGGCGATTTTTGATCAGCGGGGCGATGCCGCGCTGCATATGATCGGCGCGCCCTTGCAGATCAAGGTCTGGGAGGCGCTGTTGCGCATCCCCTCGGGGCAGGTCACCACCTATTCCGAGATTGCCCACGCCATCGGCGCGCCCCGTGCGGTGCGCGCCGTCGGCACGGCGGTGGGGCGCAACCCGGTCAGCTGGCTGATCCCCTGCCACCGCGCGCTGCGCAAATCCGGCGCCCTTGGTGGCTATCACTGGGGTCTGCCGGTCAAACGCGCGATGCTGGCCTATGAGGCGGCGCGCGATGAGGGGCAGCAGGACGGCGCGGCCTGATCCGCACCCGCCGCGCCCTGATCCGCGCGCCGCGCAAACAGGCGCCGCAGCAGTCCGGGGCGTTTGGCGGTCGACATCGGTTCTGCCTCCGCGCGCGCTGCGGCTTTGGCGGCTTCCTCAGCCGCACCCCGAATCTGTGCGGCGTCTCGCTCCGATTCGTAAGATTTGGGAAACCGGCGCTGTGCCTCCCATTTGTCCTTGCCCAGCGTGATCAGAACAATCCAGTCATAGGTCAACATGGTGTCTCTCCTTTTGTCTGAAACGAGAAAACCACAACGCTGCTGACACGCTTTGTCAGCGGGGCGTGCTAAGATGTCAGCAGCCTGTCAGTGGAGAAAACCCATGGAACGCACCGGTCGCCTGTTCGAAGTCATCCAGATCCTGCGCGCCGCCAGCGCCCCGATCCGGGCGGAGGATCTGGCGGAGAAGCTTGAGGTCTCCAAGCGGACCGTCTACCGCGATATCGCCGCACTGCAAGGCATGCGTACCCCGATCGAGGGGGAGGCAGGCATCGGATATATGCTGCGCAAGGGCTATGACCTGCCGCCGCTCAACTTTGACGATGAAGAGCTGGAGGCGCTTTATGTGGGGCTGTCGATGCTGATCCGCACCGGGGATGGCGCCTTGCAGGCGGCTGCCATAAGGGTCTGCCGCAAGGTGATGGAGTGCCGTTCACCGGGGGATCGGCTGCAAGTGGCCCCCTGGGGTGGCGCCCCGCCGGATGACCCCGAACTCGGCTGCGTCTCCAAGGGGCTGCTGCGTCAGGCCGTCCGCGAAAGCCGCAAGCTGCGGCTCACCTATCTTGGCCCGGACAGTGGTGAGACCCAGCGGCTCCTGCGCCCGCTGGCGCTGATCTACAATGTTGAAACCACATTGTTGGCCGCCTGGTGCGAGTTGCGGGGCGGTTTTCGTCACTTTCGCACCGACCGGATGCTCTGCGCCGATCTGCTTGAGGACAGCTTTGTCGGCGAGGCAGATCTGCTGCGCAAACTCTGGATGGAACAGGAGGGCGGTGTCAGCGGCGACGAGGACCAGATCCCTTCAATCTAAAGCGGAAACTGGGCAGGTTTTCGCCGAGGCAAAAGAGCGCTACCTTGTGATGGCAGCGCCGCAGCACGATATTCTACCGGATGCACGGGCGCTGCCCGGATTGAGCAAGCAAAAGGCAGATTTTGATGATGCAGATGAAACTTACCACCGCCGCCATTGTGGCCGCTGGCCTTGGCCTGACCGCCTGTACCGATCCCGCAACCATCGGAACCCCTGGCAGCAAAACCCAGAACGGCGCGTTGATTGGGGGCCTGATCGGGGCGGGCGTTGGCGCCGCGGCCAATGATTCCGACCGGGGTCTGGGCGCTGTCACCGGTGCGCTGGTCGGGGCTGCCGCCGGCAGCGTGATTGGCAACCAGCTGGACGCACAGGAACGGGAGCTGCGCCAGTCAATTTCCAACGATGGCATTTCCATCGTCAACACTGGCGACCGCCTGATCGTGTCGCTGCCCAATGATTTGACCTTCGCCACCGACAGCTCGGCGATTTCGCCTGCGGTACGCTCTGACCTGAACAAAGTGGCCAGTAGCCTGGTGCGCTACCCCAACAGCCAGGTGCAGGTGATCGGCCACACCGACAGTGATGGCGACGCGGGCTATAACCAAGGCCTGTCCGAGCGCCGCGCCAATGCGGTCGCCGATCAGATCCAGGCCGGCGGTGTGCCCTACAACCGCGTGCAGATCATTGGCCGCGGTGAGAGCCAGCCGGTGGCCTCCAACCTCACTGCCGAGGGCAAGGCCCGCAACCGCCGCGTCGAAATCGTGGTGATCCCGCAGGGCGCCTGATCCCCAAATCGGCGCAACAGCCGCGACACTCATGAAAGACCGCGCTGAAGGGCGCGGTCTTTTTTGTGCGAAAATGTGCAGGTTTGGCATTTATATGTGCGCATTGTGAACTTATGCACATGGGTTGCGCAGGGTTTGGGCTTTTCTTGCGGCTGAAGCGGAATAGGTTGGGACCAGACAGACATTGCCAACCGAAAGAGGTCTCCTTCCATGTCCGATCCTAAAATTCTCACCATCTCCGGCTCTCTGCGCGCAGGGGCCACCAATCGCAAACTGCTCGCCGAGGCGGTGCGCCTGTTTGGCCCTGCCGAGGTCAGCGAGGCCGATCTCAACCTGCCACTGTATGACGGCGATGATGAACAGGCGCGTGGCATTCCTGCGGCGGTTCAAACACTTGCCGATCAGATCGGGGCGGCGGATGCGGTGATTATCTCCACTCCGGAATACAATGGCGCGCCATCAGGTGTGTTGAAAAACGCCCTCGATTGGGTCAGCCGCACCAGCAACAAGCCCTGGCAAGACAAGCCCGTCGCCATCATGTCCGCCGCTGCGGGTCGTGCCGGCGGTGAGAAATCCCAGATGCTGCTGCGCACGTTTCTCGTGCCGTTTCAGCCCCGCGTCCTGACTGCGCCGCAGGTACATCTGGCGGCATCGCATTCGGAATTCGACGAAGGCGGCCGGCTACTCAGCGATCTCTACACCGAAACGCTTGAGGCGCTGATGACCGCGCTGCGGGCCGAAATCGCGCGCTAAGTCAGACGAAGACCCAGCAGACCCGGTGCGAGCTGATCGCTCCGGGTTTTTTGCGGCCTGATGCGAGGTGCCGGGCTAGCCGTCGCGGCTCGGCTCATCCGGGTTACTGGAGAAAAGTGCAATCTTGTTGCCCTGCGGGTCACGCAGATATCCCACGTAGAACCCCGCACTATAAGCCGCGCGAAATCCCGGCGCGCCCTCATCCGTTCCCCCTGCCGCCACTGCAGCGGCATGCAGGGCGCGCACCTGCGCCTGCGTGTCGGCCTGAAAGGCCACCATCACCCCATTGCCCGCCGCAGCAGGCGCGCCGTCAAACGGATGTTTGACATAGACATCCGGCGCGGTCGGAACCTCTCCCTCCGCCACCGGCAGGGCAAAGCTGAGGCCGTCGGACCCTTCGCTGAAATCATAGCCAAGTGCCGGCAGGAACGCGGTGTAGAACGCCCGGGCGCGGGTTATGTCATTGGTGCCGATGGTGATATAGGCGATCATCTCTCTGCCCCCCCGCCTGTCATTCAGAAGTTATCTTCGACCCGGAAACCTTCGGGGATATCATCCCGCCCATCCAGCAGAAGATCGGCCATGGTCTCGGCCAACTTGGGCGCCATGCCAAAGCCTATCTTGAAACCACCGTTGGCAATGAAATGACCGCGCCGATCCGGCCAGCCCCCCAGCATCGGCGCGCGGGAGCGGGCACGGGGGCGCACCCCGGCCCAACGTTCGATCACCTCAGCCCCGTGCAGCACCGGCAGGGCAGCCCGCGCCCGGTCGATCACCTCGTCCAGCTGCGCATCGGTGCTGCTGGGATCCTCAAACTCGCGTTCACTGGTGGAGCCAATCGCCAATGTGCCATCCGCATGGGGAATGATGTGCAGCCCATCCGCATAAAGCTGTGGCACCTCCGGCCCTTCGGCAAAGCGCAGGAGTGCGGCCTGACCCTTCACCCCATTGCCCACTATCTTGCCTGCCGCCGGGCCGTCGGGACCTGCCAGCATCCGGTTCAGCTCCAGCAATCCGGCATAACCCTTGGCATGGACCACCAGCCCCTGATCGGGCGCCTCTGCCTGCACCGTGATCCCCATGACCGCCAGCCCTGCCACCAGCGCAGCACAGGCGTGGCGGGGATGCATTCGCGCGCTGAGCGTGTCGTGGATCACATAGCCCGTGGCGCTGGGCGGCACCCATGGCCCCACCTCAGAGACCGGGCAGACGCGCCATTCGGCCTCGCCCTTCCAGTAGGTCTGCGCAGTCCCTTCGCGGGCGCGGGCCAGATCCAACGTGCGCTGGTCTTGGATCGGTTGCAGCCGTCCGGTGCGACCATAACCGGGAGAGACCCCGCCGGTGGCCTCAACCTCGGCCCAGAACGCGTTGGCCATCAGCAGGCTTTCCAACTGGTACTGCTTCTTTGGGTTCCAGTTCTCCGGCACATGCGGGGCCAGCGCGCCGACCAGCCCGCCGCTGGAGCCGGCGCCCGCCCCAAACGGGTCAATCACCTGCACCGATGCGCCGCGTCGCGCACAGGTCCAGGCGATGGACAGCCCAAAGATCCCGGCGCCCCGGACGGTGATATCTGCCATTGCCATTTTCGCACCCTTTCGCCAGTGTCGCGCCGTTCCACCGCATCATTTAGGGGATAATAGCATGGCAGACCAGCAGGCGCGGCTCAGCTGGCGGGATGGCAGCATTCCGGTATCCGATCGGTTCGACGACCCCTATTTCTCCATCCATGATGGGCTGGCCGAGACCGGGCATGTGTTTCTGGACGGCAATGATCTGGCAGCGCGCTTTGCCAGCGCGATAGAGACAGGGGCCGATTTCCACATTGCCGAACTGGGCTTTGGCACCGGTCTGAACCTGCTGGCGGCCTGGCGTGCCTGGGAGATGGCGCAGGAGGGCCGCGCCGCATCATCGGTGCTGCATTTCACCAGTTTCGAGGCCTTCCCGATGGCGGTGGAGGATATGGCCCGCGCGCTGGAGGCTTTTCCCGAGGTGGCGCCCTGGGCTGAACGGTTTCTGGCGGTCTGGGACGGCGCCGGGGCGTGCGATCTGGACAATTTGCGCGTCAATGTCATCACCGGCGACGCCCGCGTGTCGCTGCCGGAGTGGACAGGCAAGGCGGATGCCTGGTTTCTGGATGGGTTTTCACCGGCCAAGAACCCGGAGCTGTGGCAGGAGGACCTGCTGGGCGAGGTCGCCCGCCACACCGCAACCGGCGGCAGCGCGGCGACCTATACGGCGGCAGGATTTGTCCGCCGTGGGTTGGAGGCCGCCGGATTTGAGGTTTCCCGCACGCCCGGTTTCGGGCGCAAGCGGCATATGACAAAGGCACAATTGCGATGACCATGCGCCCCGATGCGAAGATCCTGGAGCCTCATCCGCCCCGGATCACGCCGATCACCCAGAAGAACAACGTCACCGCCGGTGTGCTTTTGATGATTGCTGCAACGGTGGTCTTTGCCATGCAGGACGGGATCTCGCGGCATCTAGCGGGACAGTACAACACCTTCATGGTGATCATGGTGCGGTATTGGTTCTTTGCGCTGTTTGTGATTGCGCTTGCTGCGCGCGCGCCGGGGGGTATTCGTGCCACAGCCCGCACCGATCAGCTGGGGTTGCAGATCTTTCGCGGGGTGCTGCTGGTCGCGGAAATCTGCGTTGCCGTCTATGCCTTTACCGTGCTGGGACTGGTCGAAAGCGTCGCGGTCTTCATCTGCTACCCGCTCTTGGTTGCGGCTCTTAGCGGGCCGGTGCTGGGGGAGCAGGTGGGATGGCGGCGGTGGGCGGCGATTTCGGTGGGGTTGATTGGCGTGCTGATCATCCTGCAACCCGGTATCGGCGTCTTTGATCCGCTGGCGATTATCCCGTTTATCTCGGCGCTGATGTTTGCGCTTTATGGTCTGATCACCCGCTATGCGGCGCGGCGTGACAGCACGGCGACCAGTTTCTTCTGGACCGGTGTTGCGGGCATGGTGGCGATGACCCTTGTGGGGATGTGGCATTGGGAGCCGATGAGCCAGGGCGACTGGATGTGGATGGCGATCCTGTGCGTCACCGGGGTGATCGGGCATTGGCTGCTGATCAAATGCTACGAGATGGCCGAGGCCAGCGCAGTGCAGCCCTTTGCCTATTTCCACCTGATCTGGGCGGCGGCGCTTGGGGTGATTGTTTTCGGCGAGGTGATCCGCACCAATGTCGCCATCGGTGCGTCCATCATCGTGGCGGCTGGCCTGTTCACCCTATGGCGCGAACGCGTCAAGGGTTGAGCCTGCGAGTTCCTGCGAGAAAGGCACCGGCAGCGGCGTCTTGCCAAGGCGCGCGCGGTAGACAGGCAGGCTTTCGGTGACGCGCATCACGTAGTTGCGCGTCTCGTTGAAGGGGATGTGTTCGATCCAGTCGACAATCCCCGGCGTGCTGTCACGCGGATCGCCATAGCGCTCCATCCAGGCCTTGGGGCGATGGGGGCCTGCGTTATAACCTGCCGCCATCATCACCACATTGCCGTTAAAATCACCCGCCAGATCGGCAAGGTAGTTGCTGCCCAGAAGGGCGTTATAGGACCAGTCGGAGATCAGCCGTCCCGTTGTGTGATTGGCCTGAATACCCATGTTTGAGGCGACCAGCTTGGCGGTGGCGGGCATCACCTGCATCAGCCCCCGCGCGCCCGCATGGCTGATCACGATGGGGTCGAATTCGCTTTCTCGCCGGGCAATGGCGAGGGTCATTTCGCGTGCCATCGGCAGGTCCCTCTGCGCGACGGGATGCAGCGGGAAATAAGCCGCCTCCAGCTCTTCGCCCTTTTGAGCGGCGCGTTTTGCGACCATCACCGCCAGATGCGGCTCTTCCATGGCGACGGCCATCTCCCCCAGCTGGCGCGCCTCGATCGGGCCGAGCCCCTCCACCAGATGGGTAAGGAAGCGTTCCGCCAGCGGCAGATCGCCTGCCTGCAACAGCAACAGCCCGGCCTCCGCCACGGTGGAGTTCAAAAACCCAGCCGCGCGCCAGTCAGGCAGCTGCGGCGGGGTGATGAGGTCTGGATCAAAGGGACGGCCCAGAACCTCTGCCGCCAGCAACCCGTAGAAGGATGTCTGATAGTCGGCAGCCTTGGCATAGGCGGCGTGGGCTTTCTCGATATCGCCATGGGCACCATAGGCCTGACCCAGCCAATAGCCGCCACGACCCACCGAAATCGGGCTTTCGACGGAGGCAAGGAACCGTTCAAAGTGATAGGCGGCGAGTTCCGGGTCGTTCAACTTGCGCAGGGCGATATAGCCTGCCAGCCATTCGCAATCGGAGTAGCCATAGCCTGCATCCTCCGGCGCGAAGTGATGCGCGGCCAGCTGATAGGCGCGTTCGTGATTGCCGTCGCGCATGTCCTGCCGCGCCAGATCGCGGCGACGGCGCAGCCATTTGGCTGGCTCGCCCAGTTTTTCGGCGGTGGTGCTTCGATCCATCATCAGGGTGATGGCATCCTCCTGCCGCCGCTTGCGGTCGCGCCAGGCAAAGCGGTCATAGGCCAGGCCCGCGTTATCCTTCAGCGCGTCGGGGACGGCGGCGATCTTGCCATCCACACCCGGTTCCGCCTCCTGTAACGCCAGTCGGGCCTCTGCCAGTTTGCGCTGATCGGCACTGACCAGTGGCAACATCCGCCTTGCGCTGACCTTGTGGCCGTCCCACAGCAGCCGGTCCAGCCGGGCGGCGTGATGGGGGGTCAGAAGTTTGGCGTGGCGTTTCAGATAATCGTCCTGAATGACCGACCCCATGGGCATGGTGCGCCAGGCCAGAACCAGCTCTGCCTCGCCTTCGCCTTTCTGCCCGGCTGCGATCAGCGCGCGGCCATAGCTCAGCGCGCCTTCGGCCGTCTGCGGAGGGGTGTCTTTGTAGAAGGCAAGGATGGTCTTACGCCCGGCCTCGGCAATCTGTGGCTCATTCTTGCGCCGCAGCAGCGCCAGCCCCGGCCAGTCAGACCGCCGCGCCAGAAACGCCATCACATCGGCGGCCGACCCCATGCCTGCGCGCAGCCGGTGCCATTCGATCACATCGCGGGCGACGGTGGCTTCATGGCCGGCACTCCGCCCGGCCTCGCTCCATTTTTCCGAGCGCATTAGCTCCAGCGCGCGACCAAGGTCCACGGCCATGGCAGCGGTGCCGCTCAGAGTGGCGGAAATGAGGGCAATAAGGGCCAGAATGCGTGTCATCTCTTGCATTTTCCAACGTTCCGGGGATAGAGCCAATGACGATAATCCGTGACCTGCCGGTATCAACTCAAATCCCCGGCATGTCCATCACTCAAGCCGGTGCAATTCTGCGCCCGCACGAACAGCAAAGGGAGCGTGCCCATGTTCAAAGGCTCTATGCCAGCCCTCGTCACCCCGTTTTCCAACGGCGAGCTGGATCTGGATACGCTCAAACGGTTGGTTGAGTGGCACATTGATCAGGGCTCTACAGCGCTGGTCCCGGTGGGAACCACCGGTGAAAGCCCGACGCTGACCCACGAAGAGCATGAGACCGTCATTGCCGAAGTGGTGAAAATCGCGGCAGGCCGGGTGCCGGTGATCGCCGGGGCCGGATCCAACAACACGGTTGAGGGCAAGCGGTTCGTGCAATTCGCCGCCGAGGTTGGCGCCGATGCCGCGCTGGTGGTGACGCCCTATTACAACAAGCCGACCCAGCGCGGATTGATCGCGCATTTCACCGAGCTGCATAACTGCGCCGATATTCCGATTGTGATCTACAATATTCCCGGTCGCTCGGTCATCGACATGACCCCTGCCACCATGGGCGAACTGGCCAAGCTGGAGCGCATCATCGGTGTGAAGGACGCCACCGGCGATATCGCGCGTGTCTCGCAGCAGCGCGCCTCTTGTGGTGCGGATTTCATCCAGCTGTCTGGCGAGGATGCCACCGCGCTGGGCTTCAACGCCCATGGTGGGGTTGGCTGTATTTCGGTCACTGCAAACGTCGCGCCGAAGCTCTGCGCGGAGTTCCAGACGGCGACGCTGGCCGGTGATTACGCGAAGGCGCTGGAGTATCAGGACAAACTGATGCCGCTGCATGAGGCGATCTTCATTGAGCCGGGTCTGGCGGGTGCGAAATACGGCCTGTCGAAACTGGGCCTGTGCAGCGAGGAGGTGCGCCTGCCGCTGACCGGTCTGGAAGACAGCACCAAGGCGGCAATCGACGCCGCCATGGCGCACGCAGGTCTGCTGTAAGCGCAGCACAGCGATCATAGACACGTCATCTCAGGCCGGGACGCTGCTGCGTTCCGGCCTGTTTCGTTTTGGCTGTCTTCTGTCTCTAACTGGCGGTTTAGGGTCACATCGCCAGGGCCAGATCCGTCGGAAATGAAAAAGGCGGCGCCGCCCCGGTGAAGGTCCCGGGAAAGGCTGGAAGTTGCGGGACGCGTCACTGCCCCGGTGCCAAACTGTTTTGCACGAACCCTGGCGGCATCACTGCCAACAGGGCCGGTTTCCATGGTGTCCGGGGGCGTAAATCCCGGAGGTGATCGCGATCCGGAACAGGATAGTGCCGCCAGATGTATCAACGGTAAGCGGGGCGTGCGCCGCATTGGCAACGGCGGGTCACCCGAGCACGGATGTCAGATGCCGTGTCTTATCCGGGTTGCGGGTGACATAGATGCGGGCAATCCGGCCGTCGCGAATCTCCAACGAGGTGGCTTGCAGAATGCCATCCTCGCCCCGGCTCAGAATGGCGGGCAGGCCATTGAGCTGGCACAGGCGCCATTGATCTGGCGCTGTGTGATGGCCTTTGCGAGCCAGCCCCGCGAGCAGCCGCAGCACCTTGTCGCGTCCATAGATCGGATTGAGTGCTGCCATCGCCTTGCCGCCGCCGTCAGAGATTAGCTGCACATCTTCGCTCAGCAACCGGGTGAGGGCGGTCATATCCCCGGTTTTGGAGGCCCGAAAGAACGCCTCGGTCAGCGCCTCGCCTTGGTCTGGGCGGCTGGGGGCCTCCGGTCGCAAGGCCTGCACCTTGCGGCGCGCGCGGGTGGCCAGTTGGCGGCAAGCCTCGGGCGAGCGGTTCAGCGCGGAGGCCACGTCGCTATAAGAGCTGTCAAAGATATCATGCAGAAGGAAGGCCGCGCGTTCCAGCGGGGAGAGGGCGTCCAGCGCCAGCAGAAGCGCAACCGAAACGTTATGATCCAGCAGCTCGGTGGCATCATCGGTCAGCACGGGTTCCGGCAACCACTCGCCGGGGTAGGTCTCGCGCCGTTTGCGGGCTGATTTCAACTGATCGAGACAGAGCCGCGTGGTGATCCGCATCAGGTACCCGGTCGGGTCCAGAACCTCCCCTCTGGGGGCCGACTGCCAGCGCAGATAGGCGTCCTGCAGGATATCTTCGGCATCGGTCACGCTGCCCAGCATCCGGTAGGCGGCCGCAAACAATCGCGGCCGCGCTGTCAGAAACGCATCGGTTCCTGTGTCTTTGGTCTGTGCTGTCACGCCGTGTTGGCCCCTGTGCTGCTCTCGCTCACAGGGTGGGCGCTGCGGAAGCCGATTGCAATGCGGTTCCAGCTGTTGATGGCGCCGATCAGCAGCGTCAGCAGCACCTGTTCGCGCGGCTCAAACAGCTCTGCCACGGCGTCATAGTCGGCATCGGGTGCGGCGGTGGCCTCCACCCGTGTCAGCGCCTCGCACCACGCCAGCGCCGCGCGTTCGCGGGGCGTGTAGAGCGGCGATTCGCGCCAGGCGTTCAGCAGATGCATCCGGTCCTCGCTCTCGCCATGGGCGCGCATCTCATGGGTGTGCATGTGGATGCAGAAGGCGCAGCCGTTGATCTGGGAGGCGCGCAGTTTCACCAGTTCCACCACACTGAATTCCAAGGTGCTGTTTTTGAACAGGGTTTCCTGCTCCATCATCGGTTTGAACAGATCCCCGGCGGTAGAGAAATAATCGAGACGTTGCGACATCATTTGGTCCTTTCTGATGGGTTCAGAAACAGGACGAGGCAGCGGGTGGGTTTGTGACATGGCCGGTGGTTTTTTTGAAAAAAGATGTGGCCCATGAAAAAGGGCGCCGCTGGGGCGCCCTGATCCTTGTGGGTTTGGGATGGCTCAACGCTTGCCGTAATACAGCCCGACCACATGTTCGGCCTGGGCAAAGAACAGCCAGCGGGAAACCGCGATGCCCGCGATGTGCAGCAGTACGGCGACGCCTGCGAGCAGGTGTTTGAGCATCAGGCCTTCAACCGGCAGGATGAGGCAGATCAAGGGCAGCGCAAAGCCTGAGGCAAAGGCGATCACCCGCAGTTTCTGCGCATGTTTGCGCCCGACCACATGCACAAACTCACGCAGCAGGTAGTTTGAGCCGGTATGGGGCGGTTCAAACGCACGCACTGTGCCGCGATCACCAAGGCCGGTGGCGGTACCCATATCGGTGCCAGAGGTGGCAAAGGCCTGATCGCCCTTGGCCCAATAGGCCAGCTGCACCGAACCTGCGATGGCCAGAAGCCAAGGCGCCAGCGCCTCCGCCCCGGCCAGCAGTGACCCGCCCGCAAGACTGAAGGACAGGAACATCACCGGCGTCAGCGACATGTTCCAGCGCGGAATGGTCTTCAGCTGGGTGTAGATCATCGAGGTCGTGAAGACGGTCGCCAGCGACAGCGCCGCGCCGATCCAGCCGAGCACCCACCAATGGGTGTCCAGAAACACCGCGCCAAAGGCAAAGAGGCCCATCACAATGAGGGCCGCAACGGCGCAGATGCCTTCGCGGCTGAGCCAGCTGGTTTTCCACTGGCTAAAGGCGCGCCAGGCCCGTTCCGGCCGGCCAAGGTGAAAGGTCGAGGCCAAGAGCCCGCCCACCGCAAAGCCAAAGGCGATGGCGTAGAACACAAACGCGACCCAGCCGGTTACCTCAGGCTTGCCAAGGCCAAGGAAGGCCAGAAGGCCAAAGCCGAGACCAGAGAGGATGGTGAAGAGGATAACAGAAGGTGCGGGATGCATCAGTTCGATCCCCCTTCAGAGTGACCCGGAAGTTTGTCGAGAGCCTTGTCCAGCCAGCCGAGGAAGCCCTTGGGCTCCTCTGCGACGGGGGCCAGCAGCGGGGCCAGAATGTCGATCTGATCCTCGATCTGATCCTTGGGGCGGGGGGGCAGGTATTTGTTCACAGGCTTGGTGCCCATTTCCGGCATCAGGTCCATGCCGCCGCGCTCTGCCACCAGTTTGGAGACATCGCTGTCAGGATCCCCCAGATCGCCAAAGTGGCGCGCGCCTGCCGGGCAGGTCCGCACGCAGGAGGGGACCCGGTCCACCTCTTCGAGGTTCTCATTGTAGATCCGGTCCACACAGAGCGTGCATTTCTTCATCACCCCTTCGGCCAGATCCAACTCACGGGCGCCATAGGGGCAGGACCAGGCACAAAGGCCACAGCCGATGCAGTTGGATTCATTGACCAGAACGATGCCATCCTCCACCCGTTTGTAGCTGGCTCCGGTGGGGCAGACGGTGACGCAGGGGGCGTCTTCGCAATGCAGACAGGATTTCGGGAAATGCACCAGCTGGGCCGCCGGGTTGGGCTGGCTGGCACAGGGGGATGGCTGCACCTCATAGGAATGCACGCGGTTGAGGAAGGTGCCCGAGGGATCGGCGCCATAGGCATTCTGATCTGATAACGGCGCGCCATAGTTTTCGGTGTTCCAGCCCTTGCAGGAAATCACACAGGCATGGCAGCCAACGCAGGTGTCCAGGTCAATGACCAGACCCATCTTGCGGTCGGTCTTGGTGGGAAGCTCGGTCATTGCAGGACCCTCCATTTTGGGTCTGTAATCGCCCAGAAAAAGCGCAAATTCTCGTCGACAGGGGCGGAATAGACCCCCTCGACCTCGGCGAGGTTGCCCGCCAGTTTCACCAGATGCCAAGCATCGTTCAATGAGCACCAAACGGGCTGGGACATCAAAACCTGATGGTTGTTGGCGTCACCATAATCAAAGCAATGTGACGCAACCTCTGTGCGCGCAGGGTCCAGATGCGGATTGGCCCAGGCCCAGAGAAACTCCTGTCGAGGTTCGAACCAGCTGCCGATGTAGGACAATGGGGTTTCCATAATGCCGCCGTCCGGGAAATGAAACTCAAGCATGCCAACGTCGTCATCATATCCCCAGGTGCCCTGACCGTTCCCGATGCCAAAGTCGCGGGTCAGGCGGTCCATCTTTTGATCCATTTGCACACAGGCCTTTTGGATCTGCGCATCGAGATTGGGGTCCGTCACAGCGTGGCGTGCGTCGCAGTTATCACAGGCGATTTCAAAATCGAATATGGGCGGCTGCGTAGGGGGCTCTGTAGGTTTGAAAGGCCAGATCATTCGCCCACCTTCCATTTCAGTTCTTTCGGGCCTGTGCCGACCGGGGACTCCTGCGCCGGTACGGCTGGCTGGCTTTCCTGCATGTCAGACGGCGCGGCGGCTTTTTCGATCTTCACCTTCAGATCGAACCACGCGGCCTGACCGGTGATCGGGTCGGAATTGGCCCAACGAAGCCCGTCGCCCTTGGGCGGCAGCAGTTCGTGGATGAGGTGATTGAGGAGGAAGCCCTTGGTGGCCTCGGGGGCATTTTCCTCAAGGGCCCAGGCTCCCTTGCGCTTGCCGATGGCGTTCCAGGTCCAGACGGTGTTTTCATTGAGCGCGGCCATCTCCATCACCGGCACGGTGATTTCGCCATGAGGGGAGGTGACCTTGGCCCAGTCGCCATCACTGAGGTTGTTCTCGCGCATCAGCTTGGTTGGCACATATAGGGGATTGCGGCCGTGGATCTGGCGCAGCCAGGCGTTCTGCGTGCCCCAGGAATGATACATCGCCATGGGCCGCTGGGTGAGGGCGTTGACGGTGAAGCCCTCGTTGCCCTGCTGATCGGTTTCATACCAGATCGGCAGCGGGTCCATCGTCTCCTTGATGCGGTCGCGCAGATGCTCGGGCGGCTGACGCTCACCGTGGCCTTCGGCGGCCAGCTGGAATTTGCGCAACGGCTCCACATAGAGCTGGAACAGATAAGGCTGCGGGCTGTCAAAGAGGCCGAGGTTCACCGCCCAGTCCTGATAGGCCATGTTCCAGGGTTTGAAATAGCTGGCCTCTGCCGGGATATGCTCAACAAAGAAACCACCGTTTTCGATGTATTTATCCAGCTGTTCGGGGTTCACCTCGCCCCGGCCGACCTTGCTGCCGTCCTCGCCCCGGAAGCCTGCAAGTGGGCCGATGCCGGGTTTGCGTTCGTGGTTCACGATATAGTCGGCGTAGTCCTGCCATTTCGCTGTGCCGTCTTCATGGGTGAAGCCGGGCAGTTTCATCTTATTGGCCAGCTGCACCAGCACGGTCTGAAAACCGCGCACGTCGCGGTCGGGTTCAACCACGGGCCAGCGGATTGCGTCGGCTGCGCCGTCGGCCTCGCAGATGGGACGGTCGAGGAGGGAGATACAGTCGTGCCGTTCCAGATAGGTGGTGTCGGGCAGGATCAGATCCGCATAGGCCACCATTTCCGAGGAATAGGCGTCGGAATAGATGATCCGAGGGATCACATAGTCGCCATTGTCGTCGGTGTCGGTGAGCATTTCCATCACGCCGCGCGTGTTCATCGAGGAGTTCCACGACATATTCGCCATATACATGAACAGCGTGTCGATCTTGTAAGGATCACCGGCATGGGCGTTGGAGATCACCATATGCATCAGCCCGTGGCTGGACATCGGGTTTTCCCAGGTGAACGCCTTGTCGATGCGCGCCGGGCTGCCGTCGGTCTTCAGTGCCAGATGTTCCGGCCCGTGCACGAAGCCCAGATGCGGGCCATCCAGCGGTTTGTTTGGGGTGACGCGGCAATGGGGGGCGGGATGCGCCTCTACCGGTTTGGGGTAGGGCGGTTTGAAGCGGAAGCCGCCGGGCGCCTCCACCGTGCCCAGAAGGATCTGCAACACATGCAGCGCGCGGCAGGTCTGGAAGCCGTTGGCATGGGCCGAGACACCGCGCATGGAGTGCATGGCGACCGGGCGGCCTTTCATGGTTTTGTGGGTCTCACCGCGGAAATCGGTCCATTCCTGTTCCAGCTCAAACGCTTCGTCAAAGGCGACGCGGGCCAGCTCGGCGGCGATGGCGCGGATGCGCTTGGCGGAGACGCCGCAACGCTCGGCCACGGCTTCGGGGGCGTAGTCGTCGCTGAGATAGCGCTGGGCCATCAGTTGGAAGACGGACACATGGGTGATGCCATTGAGTTCAAACGAGCCGCCCAGATCGGGGCGCACGCCATGCATGTCAAAGGGCGCAAGCTGGCCGGTCTTGCGGTTGATCACCAGAGGCGCGCCATGGTCATCGCGCAGGAACAGGCCGTAATCGGCGCTATCTGGATCCTGATTGACCAGCACCGGCGCGTTGGTGAACTGGCTGAGGTACTCCAGATCAATCTTGCCCGCCTTCATCAGCACATGTACCAGCGCCAGGATGAACAGACCGTCGGTGCCCGGCGTGATGCCGACCCAATCGTCAGCCACAGCGTTGTAGCCGGAGCGGATTGGATTAACGCCAATGACCCGCGCGCCGCGCGCCTTGATCTTGCCAATGCCCATCTTGATGGGGTTGCTGTCGTGGTCCTCGGCGACGCCAAACAGCATGAACAGCTTGGTGTGATCCCAGTCGGGCTGGCCGAATTCCCAGAACGCGCCGCCCATCGTGTAGATGCCGGCGGTGGCCATATTGACCGAGCAGAACCCACCGTGGGCTGCATAGTTGCAGGTGCCAAAGTTCTGCGCCCAGAAACTGGTGAAGCTCTGGGATTGGTCGCGCCCGGTAAAGAACGCCAGCTTTTCCGGGTTATCCTCGCGGATGGGTTCCAGCCAGCCAGCGGCAATGTCCAGCGCCTCGTCCCAGGAGATCTCCTCGAACTTGCCGGAGCCGCGCGGGCCGACGCGCTTCATCGGCGCGCGCAGACGTGACGGCGCGTTGTGTTGCATGATCCCGGCAGAGCCTTTGGCGCAGAGCACGCCCTTGTTCACCGGATGATCGCGGTTGCCCTCGATATAGGCGACTTTCTTTTGGCCATCCTCATCCGTTTTCATGTGGACGTTGATGCCGCAGCGGCAGGCGCACATGTAGCAGGTGGTCTGGCGGATCTCGTCCGACACGGGCGGCGAGGTGTCTAGCTGGGGCTGGGTATGTGCCATGGTGTCCCTGTTCGGTGATGCGCCGGGCCTGCATGGGCCGGGCGGCGTTATGTGCTGTGGCGCGGAGTTGGTGGGATCAGCGCGCGTTTAGTGGAATATAGGCGCGGGGTTCCGGCCCGTTGTAAAGGGTCAGGGGGCGGATCAGGATATTGCCGCGCTGCTGTTCGATGCATTGGATGATCCAGCCGGGCATCCGGCCGATGGCAAAGATCGGCACGTAGAGATCCATCGCGATGCCGTGCAGCTGGTAGATCACGCCGGAATAGAAATCGACATTCACGTTCAGACCGTGGCGCGCATAGGGCTGCATGGCCTCCACCACGGCTTGCAGGATTTCATACCACTCCGGTGCGCCCATTTCTGCGCCCAACTGGCGCACGCCTTCGCGCATGTGGCGCGCGCGTGGGTCTTCCTTGCGGTAGACGCGGTGGCCAAAACCGGTCACGGCCTCCTTGGCGGCGCGCTTGGCCTTTACGTAGGCGGCGGCTTTGTCCGGCGTGCCGATCTCATGCACCATTTTCATCACGTCCTCGGCGGCGCCGCCATGGGCTGGACCCGCAAGGGTGGAGAGCGCGGTGACGATGCCGCCGTGGAGGTTGGTTTCGGTCCCGATGGTGACGCGCGCGGCAAAGCTGGAGGCGTTGGCACCATGTTCAGCGTGCAGGATGAAATCGACATCCGCGAGCCGGGTTGCCTCGGGTGTGGGTTTTTCGCCCTTCAGCATCCAAAGCCAGTTGCCCGCATGGCTGAGGGTCATGTCGGGGGCCACCACCTCGCGGCCATTTCGGATCGCGTCATGGGCGGCGATGATGATCGGCACCTGCGAGATCAGCCGAATGCCATTGGCGACAAAAGCGTCTTCGCCCACCTTCTGGCTGTCTGGTTCAAGCGCGGCGAGGGCAGAGACGGCAGTGCGCAGCACATCCATCGGATGACCATCCTTGGTGGCGCGGATGATATCCAGCACCGGGACAGGCAACACGCGGGCGGCTTTCAGTGCGGTATCAAATTCTGCGAGCTGATCCGCATCGGGCAATTCGCCATGGATCAGCAGATAGCAGACCTCCTCAAAGGTGGAATGCGTGGCCAGATCGTGAATGGAATAGCCGCGATAACTCAGCTCACCCTTGGCGCCATCAATGTCGGAAACCCCGGAGCGTTCGAAGTAGATCCCCTTGAGGCCGCGGTTGATCTTGACGTTATCGCTCATTGCTGGCTCCTTTCCCCGCAAGGGAGAACAAAATGACTGTACTTGAAAACGCATATGCGCTGGCTCGGGAACGCAAGGCACGGGTGGTGTTTCCCGAGATGGACGACCCCAGAGTGGCGGCTGCGGTAGACCAGCTGACCCGTGAGGGGCTGGTGGACGCGGTGCCTTTGGCGTCGGTGTCTGCGGCGCATGTGGATGTCTTGGTGGCGGCGCGCGGTATGAAGGAAGGCATCGCCAAACGCATGCTCTCCAAACCCCTGTACCGCGCGGCGGCGATGGTGGCTGCGGGCGAGGCGGATGCGATGGTGGCGGGCGCGGATGTGCCCACGCGCCGGGTGATTGAGGCGGCCAGCATCGGCATCGGGCTGGATGCGGGGGGCAGCACCGCGTCGTCGTTTTTCCTGATGCTGTTTCCGGATGGGCGCGAATTGGTGTTTGCCGATTGCGCGGTCAACGTGGCGCCGGATGCGGCGCAACTGGCTGATATCGCACGGGCCTCTGCACGTTCGGCAGAGGCGCTCTTGGGGTCAGCACGGGTTGCGATGCTGTCGTTTTCCACCGGCACCTCGGGCGATGGTGACAGTGTGGCGCTGGTGCGCGCGGCGGCAGAGGCGAGCGGATTTGCAGGCCCGGTGCAGGCGGATGCGGCACTGAACCCGGTGATTGCCGAGAAGAAAGGTATCGCGCCGGTTGAGGCCAATGTGCTGATCTTCCCGACGCTGGATGCGGGCAATATCGGATACAAGCTTTGCCAGGAATTAGGCGGCGCGCAGGCGCTGGGGCCGTTCTTGCAGGGCTTTGCCAAGCCGGTCTGCGATCTGAGCCGAGGCGCCTCGGTCGAGGACATCGTGGCGGCGACGGTCCTGACGGTGGCGCAGATCTGATCTTGCTGAAGGTGTGACAGGCAGACGGGGGCGGCGATCATGACGCCCCCATCAGGGTCTGGGCATCCATCGCGATCTGACGCTCTTCCTCAGCCTCAATCACCCAGATCGCCACCTTGGAGCTGCCGGCATGCAGGCGCGCCTTGCGGGCGTGGTTGGCATCCACATCCATACGCGCGCCGATCCATTCCAGACCGCGCAGAATACGGGCGCGCACTCCCACCGCGTTTTCGCCGATACCGCCGGTGAAGGCGATGGCATCCAGCCCCTCCATTGCGGCAATCAGGCTGCCAGCGTGGCGCAGGCTCCAGTAGCAGAAATGTTCGATGGCAAAGGCGCTGTCAGCGCTGGGGTCGAGCATCAGGTTGCGCATGTCGGATTTGCCGCCCGACAGGCCAAGCAGGCCGCTTTCATTGTTCAGGATCGCCTTGGTGCGGTCGAGGCCGTTGTCCTCGACCAGGCGTAGCACCGCATTGGCGTCAATCCCGCCCGACCGCGTGCCCATGGTGAGGCCATCTAGGGGCGAATAGCCCATGGTGGTGGCAACGGACTGGCCATTGCGGATCGCACAAAGTGAGGCGCCATTGCCGAGGTGAAACGCCAGCAGGCGCGAGGGCAGGGCGGCGCCGGAAATTTTCGGCAGGCGCCGCACCAGCGAGGCGTAGGACAGCCCGTGAAACCCGTAGCGGCGGATGCCCTTGGTCTCTTCCACGCGGGGGATCGCATAGCGGGTTGCGACCTCTGGGTTGGTGGCGTGAAACGATGTGTCAAAGCTGGCAAACTGCGGCAGCTCAGGCGCGGTGGCGGCCATCGTATCAATCGCCGCGAGACTGTGCGGGTTGTGCAGCGGAGCCAGCGGCGTGCAATCGGCGATTTCACTGCGGATTTCCGGGGTGATGCGCACCGGTTTGGTTAGCTTTCGCCCGCCATGAACGACCCGGTGGCCCACAGCTGCGAGCCGCGACGGGTCAAGCCCGTGCTCGGGCAGTGCCGCCAGAATCGCGGCGAGCGCCTCTGCGTGGGTGGGGAACTGGCTGTCGCTACTGGTGTCTGCGATGCGCAAACGTGATTGCGGCGTGCCGATCCCCTCAGCCAGGCCCGAAATGCGCTGGGTGAGATCCGCGTCGAAGATCGCAAATTTGATTGATGAGGATCCTGCGTTGAGGGCCAGAATGTCGGTTTCAGCAGATGAGGTCATAGCGCAGCCTTCATGATGTTGAGGGCCGCCAGTGCCGCCAAGAGCGTCACGACATAGCGGCGGAACAAATCCGGCGCGGCGAGCGCAAAGCCGCGAGAGCCGACCCAAACACCCGCACCAAGGATGGGAAAGGCGAGGAGAACACCCCAGAGCGTGTCCGGGCCAGTGAGGCCATGGGCGGACATGACCGGCAGGGCCATCAGGTCGATGCCCGTCAGAAACACGATCATGGTGGCGCGAAACACCGCAGGCGGGATCGGCTGCGCGGTCATGAAGGCGGCGGCGGGCAGGCCGCCGACACCTGCGCTATTGGCCATGCCGGAGGCCATGCCAACGGCGACATGTCCGGCGGTCCCAATGGGGCGCGCGAGGCGCCAACCGCTGAGCAACAATAGGCTGAGGGCAAGGATCAGCGCGGAAATCACCAGCCGCGCCTGATCCGGGCCAAGGCGGGCCATCACGGCCACGGCGGGCAGCGTCGCAACGGCGGCACCTGCCAGCAGGGCAAAGGACCTGCGCCAGTCGATATGTGGACTGATACCGCGCGCCTGAAAGGCGGTCATCGCAATCTCGCAGGCAAAGACCACGGGGATCAGCGGCAGCGGATTGGTGACTAGAGCGGCGAGAATAATGAAGATTGCGGAAAAGCCAAAGCCCGAATATCCGCGGATAAAGGCCGCCGCAAATAATGCGGCGGCCAGAAAGGCGCCCGCGCCCATTGAGAGATCAAAAGGCAGGGGCATAGGCGTCAGACCTGCTGCTCGCGCATGTCGCCCTTGTCGATGCCTGCCACGCGGACCGGCTTCTTCATGGCGTCACGGCGGAACGGCTCCCCCAGTTCCTGGTTGATCATGGCTTCGATCAGGGTGGTTTTGCCGTTTTTCTGGTCCTCGATGGCCTGCGCAAGTGCGGAGGTCAGCTCGTCCATGGTGCGGGCCACAACACCGTTGAGACCACAGGCGCTGGCAATACCTGCATAGGACACCTGCTCGTCCAGCTCGGTGCCGACGAAGTTGTCATCGAACCACAGGGTGGAGTTCCGCTTTTCCGCGCCCCACTGGTAGTTGCGGAACACGATATGGGTGATCGCGGGCCATTCGCCGCGGCCAATCGCCGTCAGCTCGGTCACCGCGATGCCGAAGGCACCATCGCCGGAGAAGCCCACGACCGGGGTATCCGGGCAGCCGATCTTGGCGCCGACAATGGCGGGCAGACCATAGCCACAGGGACCAAAAAGGCCGGGGGCGAGGTATTTACGCCCCTCGTCGAAGGAGGGGTAGGCGTTGCCGATGGCGCAGTTGTTGCCGATGTCGGAGGAGATGATCGCCTCACGGGGGAGCGCCTGCTGGATGGCGCGCCACGCCATGCGGGGGCTCATCCATTCGGGTTTGTCGGCGCGGGCGCGTTCGTTCCAGGTGGTGCCCGGATCGTCGTCCTCATGGGTCATTTCGGTCAGCTGCTGCGCCCAGCGGGATTTGGTTTCCGAGATGCGGTTCTTACGCTCTGCGCGGCCTGTATCGCCTGCGGTGTCGCTCAGTTGGGAGAGGATCCCGGAGGCCACTTTGGCGGCGTCGCCGATGATGCCGACGGAGACTTTCTTGGTCAGGCCAATGCGATCCGGGTTGATGTCGACCTGAATGATCTTGGCATCGGCGGGCCAGTATTCCATGCCGTAGCCGGGCAGGGTGGAGAAAGGGTTCAGACGGGTGCCGAGGCAGAGAACGACGTCGGCGTCCTTGATCAGCTCCATCCCGGCCTTGGAGCCGTTGTAACCCAGCGGACCTGCAAACAGCGGATGGTTGCCGGGGAAAGCGTCATTGTGCTGATAACCCACGCAGACCGGGGCATCCAGACGTTCGGCCAGCTCCTGCGACGCGGCGATGCCGCCTTTGGACAATACCACGCCGGCGCCGTTCAGGATCACGGGGTTCTTGGCTTCGGACAGCAGTTTGGCGGCGTCGCTAACAGCGGTTTCGCCACCGGAAGGACGTTCAAATTCGACAATGGCGGGCAGTTCGATGTCGATGACCTGGGTCCACATGTCACGGGGAATGTTCAGCTGTGCAGGCGCCGATGCGCGCTTGGCGTTCATGATCACACGGTTCAGCACTTCGGCCACGCGGGAGGGGTCGCGGACCTCTTCCTGATAGGCGACGCAATCGGCGAACATGCGCATCTGTTCCATTTCCTGGAAACCGCCCTGACCAATGGTCTTGTTCGCAGCCTGAGGGGTGACCAGCAAGAGCGGGGTGTGGTTCCAGTAGGCGGTCTTCACCGCGGTCACGAAGTTGGTGATGCCGGGGCCGTTCTGGGCGATCATCATCGACATTTTGCCGGTCGCGCGGGTGTAGCCGTCGGCCATCATGCCGCCGGAGCCTTCGTGGGCGCAGTCCCAGAAGGTGATCCCTGCTTCGGGGAAGATGTCAGAAATCGGCATCATGGCCGAGCCGATGATGCCAAACGCATGTTGGATGCCGTGCATTTGCAGTGTTTTTACAAATGCTTCCTCGGTGGTCATTTTCATCGCGTATTCTCCTGATGAGACGCCAAAAGGGCCGGCACAAAGGCCGGGATGAATCTGGTGTATTCCGCCGGGCAGAGCCGGGTTAGGGCCAGTTCCCGCCCCGGCTTAGTACCAGTATGCGATGGGGTGCGGAATGCTGCGGTGCGGCGTCAGGCAGACGGCCCTGAGGCGGGCGCATCGCAGCTGTGGCAGGCTAGCCAGCCTTTGCACGACTGGGGCGCAGGGCCTCTGCGATGAGGGCCAGCCCGGGCGCGATCCGGTTGGACGGGATCGAAGAATACCCCAGGCGGTAATAGTTCTGTTTGCGATGTTCCGCCGCGAAGAATGGCGCACCGGGTTCGATCAGGACGCTCTTTGCCTTCAGCGATTGGGCGACCGCCGCAGTATCCACGCCCGCGTCGGCGTGCATCCACAGGGAGGAGCCGCCGTAGACCCCGACGCCTGCCACGCTAAGCCCGTGATGGGTCACCGCCTCTTCGATCACGCAGCGGCGATCATGCAGAACCTTGGCCATGCGGCGGATCTGGGCATCGTAGTGGCCCAGCGACAGGAAATAAGCCACGGTGCGCTGCACATGGCCAGGCGGGTGGCGCAGCACATTGGCGCGCAGGGCGCGGGCCTGCCGGATGAAGGGTTCGGATCCGACCAGATAGCCAAGGCGCAGGCCGGGGAAGAGCGATTTGGAGAAGCTGCCGACATAGACCACCCGGCCATCCGCATCGAGCGACTTCAGCGCTGGTGAGGGCGCGCCGAGGAAGGACATCTCGAATTCATAGTCATCCTCGACAATCACCGCATCAATATCGCGGGCGCGGTCCAGCAGCTGTTTGCGCCGCGCCATCGGCATGGTGGCTGTGGTCGGGCTCTGGTGGCTGGGGGTGGTGAAAATGACATCAGTGTCCTCCCGGATGGTGTCGGGTGGCAACCCGTCATGGTCCACCGGCAGGCAGTCGATCTCGCAGCCGCGATAGACCAGCTGATCGCGCAGGGTATAATAGGTCGGATCCTCCAGCGCGGCCTTGCGTCCCAGTCCCAAGAGCAGCTGCGCCACCAGCCAGAGTGCGTTCTGCGCCCCAAGGGTGATCAGGATTTCCTCTGGCCGGGCAGAGATGCCGCGGCGGGGCAGGGTGTGGCGGGCGATATATTCCACCAGCAGCGGATCGTCCTGATCGAAGTAATCATTGGTGAGCGCGGCAAAATCCTTTTGCCCCAATGCGCGCAGGGCACAGAGCCGCCAGTTGGCGTGGTCAAACAGCGAGGCATCCGCCTGCCCGTAGATGAACGGGTAGCGATAATCGCGCCAGTCCTGTGGTTTGCGGGGGGTGTCGCCGCCGCAGTAGTTGCCGACGATGGCCGAGGCCCAGTCCACCGTGTCCGCAGATTTCTGCGAAGGCGCGTAGCTGGGCGGCACCGGGGCGTTTTCGGAAACATAATACCCAGACCGTCCCTTGGAGATCAGGTAGTCATTGGCCAGAAGCTCTGTATAGGCCAGCGTTACGGTGATGCGGCTGATGCCCAGATGCGCGGCCAGCTTGCGCGAGGAAGGCAGCTTCTCCCCCACCCGCAAGCGGCCGGAGAGAATGCCCTCGGCAATCATTTCCTGGATCTGCGCCTGCAGGGTGCCTTGCGCATCGGGGTTCAGAAAGAAGGTGTCGACAGAGATGGCCATGCCTCACTGTAGGCTGGACATAAATGGGGTGCAATCTGGACTTACATATTTTGATGTCTTGCAGTGAGAATCTTGTCGGTATCGATCTTGATTGCAATCCGTGTTCGGCTTTGGGCATGTTCAACTCATGATGAAGTTTTTTGTTCACGGCCTGATTGTTCTGTTTCTGACTGTGGTTACTCAGATCGGCGGGCTCGCTTGGTTGATGTCGAGATTGTTCCGCAGATCCCTGCTTGTCTTCGTTATTGTCTATGTGGCGTTCAGTATTGGGGCGCAGTACACGGCCCCGGCCTTTGGGAGAACACCGCTCAGCTGTTTTGGATCAGGCAACCTGCAAGTGCAGTCCTGGTTTTACTGTGCGTTGAACAGAACCTATGTGTCGCCCGCGTTGCTTGAGGTGTTGCAGGACAATGCGGATGAGGTTGCGCGGAAGTACCCCGGCACGGTTACACTTGTATTGGATGCCAACTTTCCGTTCTGGGATGGTTTCCCACTGCTGCCACATCTTTCGCATCATGATGGAAAGAAGGCTGACTTGGCGCTCTTTTATAGCGAGGAAGGTCGATATATTCCGAGGGCGGTACGGTCGCCTATTGGGTATTTTGCATTTGAGTCTGGGCCGACTGAGTGTCGCAAGGCTTGGTTGTCTCTGCGTTGGGATCTGGATTGGGCGCAGGGGATTTGGCGAGATTTAGTTCTTGAAGAGCGCAGGACATTTTTCCTGGTGAAGGCGCTGGCAGAAGATGCGCGCGTCCAGAAGGTGTTTATTGAGCCTCATCTAAGGGAAAGGATGGGCGCAGGCTTCCGTAAGATCAGGTTTCAAGGCTGCCGTGCCGCCCGCCATGACGATCATATACACGTCCAAATCTAGGTGTATCGAGAAGCTGGTTGGATTGATCTTCATTTTTCTATATAACTAGTTTTATCGAATCATTTAGAGTCAAGATAGGGCCAAGAGGTGCGTTATGGACTGGGAACAGGCGGCGGGTGGATTTGCGGCGATGGGGTCGGAGGCGCGGCTGGCAGTTTTGCGCTGCCTGGTGCGCGCGGGCGAAGGCGGGTTGATGGTGCAGGATATTCAGGCCCGGACAGGCATTGCGCCCTCCACATTGGCCCATCATCTGAAACTGCTGGCTGGAGCCGGGTTGATCCTGCAGCGCAAGGACGGGCGCAGCACTTATAACACAGCGGACTATGATCAGTTGAAACAATTGGCGGGGTTTATCCTCAGTGAGTGCTGCGCGGATGATGTCTCTATCCGGGAGGTGGCAAACGATGGCTGAGCTGACACAAAATCCACGCCCTGCAGGCCTGATTGCGCGGGGGATCAGAACGCCATGGGCGCTTTGTGTGGCGATCCTGCTGGCGGTGGCGGTGCTGGACCCCGGCAATCTGGCGGAGGTCATCCGTTTTGCCGGGGCGGCGCTGCTGCATACCGGGCGTTATATTCTCTTTGCGGTGCTGCTGCTTTCCTACCTCAAGGCGACAGGGGCCGAGGTGATGGTCGCGCGCGCTTTTGAAGGGCGGGAAGTGCGGATGATCTTTCTGGCAGCGGTCTTTGGCGGGCTGGCACCGTTTTGTTCCTGCGAGGTGATCCCGTTTATTGCCGGGCTGTTGGCGCTGGGCGCGCCGCTGTCTGCGGTGATGGCGTTCTGGCTGGCCTCGCCCCTGATCGACCCGCCGACGCTGCTGATCACGGCTGGGGCGCTCGGCTGGCCGTTTGCGATTGCCAAGGCGGTCGCGGCGGTGGCGCTGGGGCTGTTTGGTGGCTTTGCCATCAAGGCATTGCGGGGGGCGGGCGCCTTTGCCAGCCCGCTGCGGCAGGCGCCGCGTTCCAGCTGCTGTGGCTGTGGTGCGCCGAAGGCCGAGGCGCCGGTCTGGGCGTTCTGGCGGGACCCTGCGCGGCGCAGCCAGTTCCGGCAGGAGTTCGTCAGCAATGGTCTGTTTCTGGTGAAATGGCTGACGCTGGCCTATGTGCTGGAGGCGCTGCTGGTGTCCTATGTGCCAGCCGATCTGATTGCGACCCTGGTGGGTGGCGAGGGGATCCTGCCGATTGCCACCGCAGCGCTGGTGGGGATGCCAGCCTATCTCAACTCCTATGTGGCGCCACCCTTGCTGGCGGGGCTGATGGAGCAGGGGATGAGCGCGGGGGCCGCGATGGCCTTCATGGTGGCGGGTGCAGTGAGCTCGATCCCGGCGATGGCGGCGGTCTGGTCGCTGGTGAAGCCACAGGTCTTTGCCACCTATCTGGCGCTGGGGATCACCGGCGCGATCCTGTCTGGGATCTTGTTTCAGATGGTCTGAGGAGCCAGGACTGGGCGGGATGCTCCCGTCCGGTGCGCGGCGCTGTCGCGTCTGGGGCGGCGTTACCTGGCGGTCCGGGACCGGCGGCCTCCGCGACCCGTTTCCTGCGGGAAAGGGAAGAGCCTCCGCTGCAGCCGCATGAAACGGGTCGAGTGCATGTCAGTGAGGCGGTTAGCTCAGGGCGTCAACCAATGGAGGCTTTGATCATGGAACTAAAAGACAAGACACTTATTATTACCGGCGCAAGTAGCGGTATCGGTGCTGCGGCGGCGTTGTTATTTGCGGCAGAAGGGGCCAATGTCGTGCTGGGTGCCCGGCGGCAGGCTGAGCTGCAAACCCTTGCGGATCAGATAAATCAGAGCGGTGGACGGGCGGCCTGCCTGGCCGGGGATGTTACCGAGGAATCCTATTCAGAATCTTTGGTTGCCTTGGCGACAGAGGCGTTCGGCGGGCTGGACGGCGCCTTTAACAACGCGGGCATCATGGGAGACATGGGGCCGGTTGAGCAGATGGATGCCGCCAACTGGAACGCCGTCCTCACGGCAAACCTGACCGGCGCGTTTTTCTCGGCCAAGGCGCAGATCCCGGCTTTGCGCGCACGCGGCGGTGGCGCGCTGGTGTTTACCGGATCCTTTGTTGGGTTCAGCAATGGCGGCATGCCTGGCATGGGGGCCTATGCGGCGTCTAAGGCGGGGTTGATCGGCCTGGTTCAGTCGCTGGCGTCCGATCTGGCTGCTGAGGGTATCCGGGCAAACGCGCTGCTGCCGGGCGGAACCAAAACCGCCATGGCGGGGGACGATCCGGACACACACAGTTTTATCGCGGGGTTGCACCCGATGAAACGGATGGCCGCGCCGGTGGAAATTGCCCAAGCTGCGCTGTTTCTTCTGTCGGACCGGTCCAGTTTCGTGACCGGCGGTCCGGTGGCGGTGGATGGCGGAATCGCGGCGCGGCTTGTCTGAACCCGACCGGGCCAACTGTCTCAACAAAAAAAGCGCCCCGGACATACCGGGGCGCAATTCGTTCCTCCAAAAGGGGAAATGTATCAGCCAAACACTTTGGTCAGGGCCACATCCACCGCGTCGGTGATCTTGTCCACGTCTTCGGGGGTCACGATCAGCGCCGGGCTGAAGCACAGGGTGTTGTTCTTGCCCGGAATGGAGCGGTTGGTCACACCGATGATGACGTTCTGATTGCCACATTCGGCCACAACCGCCTGTGCCAGTTTCTCGTCCACCGGCTCCTTCGTTTCGCGGTCCGCAACCAGCTCGGCGCCGAGGAACAGACCCTTGCCGCGCACATCGCCGATGACCTGATGTTTCTCCATCAGCGCCTCGAGGTTGGATTTCATCCGCTCCCCCATGGCGACGCAGTTCTCAAGGAGGTTCTCATCCTCGATGATCTGCATATTGACCAGTGCGGCGGCGGGGCCTGCGGTGCAGCCGCCAAAAGTGGAGATGTCGCGGAAGTAGTTCAGCGGATCACTGGCGTCATCCTTGAACATGTCAAAGACCGCTTCGGTGGTGACGAGGCAGGCAATTGCGGCATAACCCGAGGCGACGCCTTTGGCCATGGTCACGAAGTCGGGCTCAATGCCGTAGTGCTGATAGCCAAACCAAGTGCCGGTGCGGCCGACGCCACAGACCACCTCGTCGATGTGCAACAGGATGTCATATTGTTTGCAGATCTCCTGCACACGCGGCCAGTAGCCTTCGGGCGCCTCAATAACACCACCACCTGCGGTCACCGGCTCAAGGCAGAGCGCGCCAACGGTATCGGGGCCTTCGCGCAGGATGACCTCTTCGATCTGATTGGCGGCGGCGATGCCGAACTCCTTGCCGGAGAGATGCTCCAGACCCAGCTCGTGCTTGCGGTACTCCATGCAGTGAGGGACCTTCACGAAATCGGGCGCGAAGGGGCCGTATTGCATGTTGCGCTCTTCCTGGCCGCCGGCGGACATCGCTGCGAGGGTGGAGCCGTGGTAGTCGCGGTCGCGGTACAGGATCTTGGTTTTCTTGCCGCCGTATTTCTTATGCGCGATCTGGCGCACCATCTTGAAGGCTTTCTCATTCGCCTCCGAGCCGGAGTTGTTGTAGTAGACCCGGCTCATGCCCGGCATCTTCTCGATCAGCTTTTCGGCAAACAACGCACCGGGGATCGAGCCTGCGGATTGCGCGAAGTAACAAAGCTTCATCAGCTGGTCGTAGACCGCCTTGGCGATTTCCTCGCGGCCATAGCCGACATTGACGGTCCAGACCCCGCCGGAAACGGCGTCGAGCCATTCCTTGCCGTTCTGGTCCCAGACCCGCATGCCCTTGCCCTCGACGATGATGCGGGGGTCGTTTTCTTCAAAAGGCTTGTGCTGGATCAGGTGATGCCAGACGTTGGCCTTGTCTGCGGCGATGACCCGGCTCAGGTCGTTTTCATTGAACGTGCCATCCATGACATGCCCTTTCCACGTTGTTCGAAAATGCGGTCTGCCATGGATTGGCTGGCCAGACTCGCCCTGTATCCACGAAACGCTATATTTACGTTTTGCTCTAGGTCCAGTTGCCGACGCAATTTAGCTCCAGACGCCGGGCGGGGGGTGTGGTAAAAAAACATATGTTCTGGATTTGCCGGATTGAGAACATGCGCCGTTATGCGCCAAACCGATGCAGCCGATAGACCGGCGCAGTGACACAGGCGGAGCGACGCGGTGACGACATATCATTTGATGGTGGCCCCCAATGGGGCGCGGCGACGGCAGGCGGATCATCCGGGGCTGCCGTTGCGCACGGCGGAAATTGCTGCCACGGCAGCCGCCTGCCAACGGGCCGGGGCGGATGCGCTGCATCTGCATGTACGCAACCGGGACGGCGGCCATTCTCTGGATGCGGGGCGCTACCGCGCGGCGATGGCGGCGGTGGCTGAGGCGGCGCCGGGCATGGCGATCCAGATTACCACCGAGAGTGCGGGTATGTTTGACGTGGCGGATCAGCTGGCCTGTCTGGAGGCGCTGCGCCCGGCGGCGGCCTCGGTCTCGGTCCGGGAAATGGCGCGGGACTGGACGTTGGCCGCGCGGGCCTATGCGATCTGCGCTGAGGCAGGAACCGAGGTGCAGCATATCCTGTATGGTCCTGACTGCATTGCGGCGTTGCGTCAGGCCTATGCGCGGGGGGATATTCCGGCGCAGATGCGGTCGGCTATTTTTGTGCTGGGCCAATATGCGCCGCCGCGTTTGGCTGAGGCGTCCGAGCTGCGCGTGTTTCTTGAGGCAACTGCGGATCTGGATCTGGACTGGGGGCTCTGCGCCTTTGGCCGGCAGGAACACGCCTGCCTGCTGGCGGGGCTGGAGGCCGGGGGGCGGCTGCGGATCGGGTTTGAAAACAATACCCAAGCTGCGGATGGATCGGAGTATCCTGACAACGCAGCCTCAGTTGCCGAGTTTGTCGCATTGGCGCGCGCGGCGGGGCATCGCCCGCTTGTGATGCCTGATTCCGAGGATAAAGGAGCCCAGCTATGAGCCATGTTTTTCCCCGCCACACCAAGGCCAGCCTGCCCACTGCCGTCGCAGGGGACGGCTGCTATCTGATTGATGCCAACGGCAAACGCTATTTCGATGGCTCTGGCGGGGCGGCGGTGTCCTGTCTTGGGCATTCTGATGCCGAAGTGATTGCTGCGGTGCAGGAGCAAGTCGGCAAACTGGCCTTTGCCCATACCGGGTTTTTGACGTCGGAACCGGCAGAGGCGCTGGCCGATCTGTTGATTTCACAGGCGCCGGGAGATCTGGACCGGGTCTATTTCGTGTCTGGCGGGTCGGAGGCGACAGAGGCGGCGATCAAGCTGGCACGGCAATATCATCTGGAGCGTGGCGACACCACGCGCCGCCATGTGATTGCCCGGCGGCAAAGCTATCACGGCAATACGCTGGGCGCGCTTGCGGCTGGCGGCAATGAATGGCGGCGGCAGCAGTTTGCGCCGCTGCTGATTGAGATGTCCCATATTGCGCCCTGCTATGAATATGTTGACCGGGGTGAGGGCGAAAGCAGCTACGACTATGGTCAGCGCGTCGCCAATGAGCTGGAGGCGGAGATTCTACGGCTTGGGCCTGAAACGGTCATGGCTTTCATGGCGGAGCCGGTGGTCGGGGCCACATCGGGCGCGGTGCCCGCGGTTGAGGGGTATTTCAAACGCATCCGCGAGATCTGCGACCAATATGGCGTGTTGCTGATTCTGGATGAGGTGATGTGTGGCATGGGGCGGACCGGGCATCTGTTTGCCTGCGAGGCGGATGGTGTGGCGCCGGATATACTGTGTATCGCCAAGGGGTTGGGGGCTGGCTATCAGCCGATTGGCGCGATGCTGTGCAGTCGGAAAATCTATGAGGCGATTGAAGGCGGCAGCGGATTTTTCCAGCATGGCCACACCTATATCGGCCACCCCGTGGCGACGGCTGCGGGGCTGGCGGTAGTGCGGGCCTTGCTGGATCGCGGATTGGTGCGGCGCAGTGCTGAGATGGGCGAGAAGCTGCACGCAGCACTGGTGGCGCGGTTTGGTCCGCACCCGCATGTCGGCGATCTGCGCGGACGGGGGCTGTTCCGTGGGATCGAACTGGTGGCAGACCGCGAGAGCAAAACGCCGTTTGACCCCGGCCTCGGTGTTGCCGGCAAGCTGAAAAAGGCGGCGTTTGAGGCCGGGCTGATCTGTTATCCGATGGCAGGCACGCGGGATGGGCGCAAGGGCGATCACATTCTGTTGGCACCGCCCTTCATCCTCAGTGAAGATCAGATCGGCGAGATCACAGACAAGCTGGAGATCGCCTTCGCTCAGGTGCTGCCCTAAGACGGCTGTTGGCGGTGGTGGTCAGCGAGGTGCTGCGGACTGGCAGATATACCATCGGGTGGTCGTGCCGTGTTTGAGGTTTTGATCGGCAATGAGCTTTTGTGTGGTGTCATTTGATGAACACTTAGATTGATTTATGCAATAAATGAGTGAATATTCACTGGTCCTGCTTGGTAGTGTGTCTGCAACACAGCAAGAGGACCGTTCAAATGACCACAAATTTCGCCCCTGCCGACCTTCTTGATCGTTTCGGCGCGTCGCTTGCCGGGGCGGAGCGTCTGGACCGCCTGCGGGCCGGTGTCATTGGTGACGGGGCGGAACTGCCGGGGCCGAACGGGCCGGTGAAAATGATCTATGCCGATTACGTCGCCTCTGGCCGGGCCCTACGGCAGGTTGAGGACTTCGTTCTGACTGAGGTGTTGCCCTATTATGCCAACAGCCACACCGAGGCATCTTATTGCGGCAGCTTCATGACTCGGCTGCGCGGGGCGGCACGGCAGACCATTGCGCGGATCTGCGGTGCGGATGATCGTTTTGCGACGGTGTTCACTGGATCCGGCGCGACGGCAGGGCTCAATCGGCTGGTGCATTTGTTGGGGGTCTCCGGCGCGGTGGCTGCGGGGCAGACGCCTCTGGTGATCCTTGGCCCCTATGAGCACCATTCCAACATCCTGCCGTGGCGCGAAAGCGGCGCCGAAGTGGTCGAAATTGCCGAGGCCGCCGAGGGCGGGCCTGACATTGGCGAGCTGGAGACCGTGTTGCAGCGGGAGGCTGGCGGCGACCGCCTGATCGTGGGCGCGTTTTCGGCGGCGTCTAATGTCACAGGGATTGTTACCGACACCGATGCCGTCAGCCGGGTGTTGCGTCGTCATGGCGCGCGGGTGGTCTGGGACTACGCGGGGGGTGGCCCTTATCTGCCGATGGATATGGCAGCGGGCACGGATGCCGAGAAGGACGCGATTGTGTTCTCCGCCCATAAATTCCTGGGCGGGCCGGGGGCGTCTGGTGTGATGATCCTGCGCAAGGCTGCTGTCGCAAGTACACGCCCAACCCTCCCCGGTGGCGGTACCGTGAAATTTGTCTCCCCCTGGCGGCATGACTACGCCGATGATCTGGCCGCGCGGGAAGAGGCAGGCACGCCCAATGTGGTTGGCGATATTCGTGCCGCGCTGTGTCTTCTGGTGAAGGAGGCGATGGGGCAGGCGTTCATGGACCAGCGGCAGGAGGAGCTGCGGCAGCGGGCGCTGGCGGCCTGGCAGGATCTGCCCAATCTGCAGATCCTCGGCAATCCGAACGCCAAGCAGAAACTGCCGATCTTCTCGTTTCAGGTGCAGGACCCGGAGACCGGCGCGCCGATCCACCAACAGCTGTTCACCCGGATGCTGTCGGATCACTACGGGGTGCAGGCCCGTGGCGGCTGCGCCTGTGCGGGGCCATATGCCCACCGGCTGCTGAACATCGGACCGGTGCAGTCCCGTGCCATGCGCGCGGCCATTCTGGGTGGGCAGGAGATCGAGAAACCGGGTTGGACCCGTCTCAACTTCTCCGCCACGCTGAGCGATGAGAAGGCCGATGCAATCATCCACGCGGTGCGCGACCTCGCACAGGATCCGCGGCGGTTCTGTGAGGGGTATAACGTCGATACCGCTACCGCGCGTTTTGCGCCGAAGGTGGCCTAATGTGCCGTCTGCTCGCCTGGAACGGGGCCCCGCGCTACCTTGAGGATCTGGTGTTTGTACCGGAACATTCGCTGGTGCATCAGTGCCGGAATGCGCTGATCTGCAAGACGCCGATCAATGCCGATGGGTTTGGGATGGCCTGGTATTCGGACCGCCCGGAGCCGTGTCTCTACAAGGACACGCATCCGGCCTGGTCCGATCCCAATCTGGCGCAGATTTCGCGCCATACCAAAACTGGGCTGTTTCTGGCCCATGTGCGGGCCTCCACCGGAACCGCGACTTCGCGCAACAATTGCCATCCCTTTGCCAGCGGCAAGTGGAGCTTCATGCACAATGGTCAGGCCGGCGGGCATATGCAGTTCCGCAAGCGGCTGGATACGATGATTCCGGATGCGTTTTACGATCACCGTCTGGGCGGCACTGAGAGTGAGGCGATTTTCCTGATTGCCCTTGGTCTGGGCTTGGACGCGGATCCCATCGGGGCCGTCGCCGCCGCCGTGCAGCAGGTTGAGGCCGTTTCGCGCGAGAATGGCACCACGCCGCATATGCGGTTTGGGGCCTGCTGGTCCGATGGCACCCGGCTATATGCGGCGCGCTATGCCTCCGACAGGCATGCACCCAGCCTCTATTACCGGGTCTATAAGGAGGGGGTGATCGTCACCTCCGAACCGCTGGACAGCGATATCAGTGCCTGGATTGAGGTGCAGCCGAACCGGGCGCTGGTGGTCGAGGGGGGCGAGGTCATGGACCTGCCCTTCACCACAGCCTTGGCGGCCTGATCCTGGGTTGATGCCGACGGGAGGCAGCTCCTGTGCGTTGGTGACCTGAGAGAGCAAAGCGCGGTTGACTATCCCCGCTTTGCGGCGCAACCCTGTGGCGAAAATGGACGGCGATACCGGAGCGGCCCGAGGTGGCCGGGGCGTCGCCCGTCGCCGCTGTCGGAGGAACCATGTCGCGCGAGGCCCCCCCAACCTATCCGCTGATCCGCAATGTCGGGCTGTCGGGAATGCTGGTCAGCTTTGGCGATCAGCTGGATGAGGCCACCAACCGGGCCACGCTTGCCTTTCGTAGTGCGGTCAATGCGTTGGGGCTGAGCGGCGTCGTGGAAACCGCGACCTCTTTGGCCTCGGTCTTTGTGCGCTTTGATGCGGTGGAGCTGCCGCATGATCGGTTGCGCGGGGCGCTGGCAGATCTGTTGCTGACCCAGGATTGGTATCAGGCGCCGCTGCCGGACGGGCGGCGGTTCTGGCGGGTTCCGACGGTTTACGGCACCGAGCTCGCGCCGCAGCTGGCGGAGGCGGCGGAGCTTGCGGGTGTGAGCGAGGCAGCAGCGATTGAGGAGCTGGGCGCGGCGCGGGTTCGGGTGCTGACCATCGGATTTGCACCGGGGCAGCCCTATCTTGGGACGTTGGGCGAAAACTGGGATATCCCGCGGCAGAGCGAAGTCACCCCGCAGGTGCCGGTTGGCGCGCTGGTATTGGCGATCCGACAGTTCGTGCTGTTCTCAACCGCATCGCCCACCGGCTGGCGTCATGTCGGGCAGACCGGTCTGACACTGTTTCAGCCAGAGGCCGTCGATCCCTTTGCGCTGCGCGCCGGAGATGAGTTGCAGTTCGAACCGGTGAGCCGGGCGGCGTTTTTGCGGTTGCGGGACAGTGGCGCCCAGCAGGGCGGTGCCATTGTCAGCGAGGTCACATCATGAGAGCGCTGCGGGTTCTGCGGATTGGTCCCTCCTGCACGGTGCAGGATCGAGGCCGGGTTGGCTACCTCGGGCAGGGGCTGTCGCAGGGCGGCGCGGCGGATACACTGGCGCTGGCCGAAGGCGCGGCGCTGTTGCGGCAGGATGCCGGGCTGGCGGCGCTGGAGATGGCCGGAATGGGCGGGCTGTTTGAGGCAAGTGCGCCGATGCGGATTGCCCTGACCGGCGCCCAGATGGTGGCAACGCTGGATGGCGCGCCGCTGGTCTGGAATGCGTCGCACCGGATTGAGCCGGGCCAACGGTTGGAGATCGGCGCCGCAAAACGGGGCGTTTATGGCTATCTGCATGTGGGTGGCGGGTTTGCCACGCCGGAGTTGCTGGGCGCGCGGGCGGCGCATCTGGTGGCGGCCCTCGGCGCGCCAGTGACCAAAGGCGATACCCTGCCGGTGGGGGCTGAGGTGCTGCCAGCGGCGCGGCAGGTAACCGGGTTGGGGCTGCGCGTGGCGGATCGCTTCTCAGGCGGGGAGCTGCGGCTGGTCGAAAGCTTCCAGTCTGATCTGTTCCCACCCGAGGTGCGCCGACGCTTTGCCGAGACACCTTTCACACCGGGGCGGCGTGCCAGTCGCATGGCCTTGCAGTTGATGTCCGAGGGGGCCGGATTTGCCGCTGAGGGGCAGTTGAATGTGCTGTCGGAGATCATTGTGCCGGGAGATGTGCAGATGACAGGTGACGGCCGCCCGTTTCTGCTGCTGCGCGAGGCGCAAACGACCGGGGGCTACCCCCGGATCGGTACGGTTCTGCCCTGCGATCTGTCGCGGGCGGTGCAGGCGGCAGCTGGAGCGGTGCTGCGGTTTCGCTGGGTCACGCTTGAGGACGGGTTGGCGCAGCAGGCCGCCCATGAGGCCGCTGTTGCGGCGCTGCCCTCTGCCTGCCGCCCGCTGCTGCGCGATCCGGCTGATATGACGGATCTGCTGTCCTATCAGCTGATCGGGGGCGCAATATCAGCCGAGGCTGATCCTTTTGAAACTGGAGCTGAAACATGAGCAAGACCGTCGATCTGAACGCCGATATGGGCGAGAGCTTTGGCCCCTGGACCATGGGCGATGATGCGGCGCTGCTGGATGTCGTATCCTCCGCCAATATTGCCTGCGGGTTCCATGCGGGTGATCCGGATGTGATGGCGGTGACCATGGCGCGGGCACGCGACCACGGGGTAGGGATCGGCGCGCATCCGGGGTTTGATGATCTTCAAGGCTTTGGCCGCCGCAGGATGCAGGTGCCACAGGGCACGTTGGCCAATATGATCCGCTATCAGCTGGGCGCGGCACAGGGCATGGCGCGCGCGGCTGGTACCAAAGTGCGACATCTGAAGCTGCATGGGGCGCTGTCGAATATGGCCTCGGTGGATCATGCTATGGCGCGGGCCTGCTATGAGGCGGCGCTGGAGCTGGACCCGGATCTGATCATCATGGTGCTGGCCGCCACCGCCATGGAAGAGGTGGTGCGGGAGCTGGGCTGCAACTGGTGCGGAGAGATCTTTGCGGATCGGGCCTATAATGATGACGGGACGCTGGTGGACCGCTCCCTGCCCGGCGCGGTGATCCACGATCCCGCGATTGCCGGGCCGCGCATTCTGCAAATGGTGCAGGAGGGGGCGATCATCACCGAAAGCGGTGCGCGCATCCCCACTGCCATCGACACGATCTGCCTGCATGGGGACACACCAACCGCCGTGCAGCTGGCGCGATCGGTGCGGCAATCGTTGTCCGAGGGCGGGATCGAGGTTCGCGCTTTTGATGGGCGCCGGGGGTGACGTTGCTGTAATTTCCATATTGGATGTCCATTGTTTTGTTTGAAAACAAAATGTTGGACATCGAGTATGTGAAATTGGATGTTGGAGCCTATCCTCTGGGCGGATTTCTGGGCTAAACCTGTGGCAGCCTTTTGCTGCAACAGGATCCGCCTATGTCTCTCCGTTTGTTTTCGACCCGGTCCCGCCCGATCCATATGGGGCCGTTTCCGATGGAGCGGGTGCAGCCGGGGCCGATGCCGGATCTCGCGGCAGTACCGCCGTTTCAGCCGCTGAATTTCAGACGTCCCGATATGCCTGCGTCCATCGTCAATGCGATGGGCGAATATCAGGCGATGATGGATGCGATCCGCGACGGGCTGGTCAACAAGGCGCAAGCGGACTGCCCGAGCGACCCGCAGGAACGGGCCGATCATATCAAGGCCTTCGGCTATTTCAGCGATGCGGCGATGGTGGGGATCGGGCCGATGCCTGCCTCTGCGCGGCTGGATGTTCCCTATCGTAACGCGGATATCGACCGGCTGTCCCATGATCTGAAAACCCGCCAGACCAAGACGCTGGCCTCGGGCATTGATATGATCATGGCGGATCTGCGGGATGCGATGGAGGCGCCGCCGACCACTATTGGCGATCACACCCATTCGATTGTGTTTCTCTATGACATGCCGCGCGATCCGCGCCCGGATGAGGCAGGCTGTGACTGGCTGGACGGGGCCGAGTGCCACCGCGCCTGTCTGCGGGCCTCGGAGACAGCGGTGGTACTGGCGAATTACATCCGCTTGCTGGGCTGGGATGCCAAAGCGCATACCGGGACGTCGGCGGATGTGGATCTGAACCAGCTGACGGTTGCGGCGGGGCTTGCCACGGTTGAGGATGGCAAGCTGGTGAACCCCTATCTGGGCACGAGGTTTGGCGTGGCCGTGGTGACCACCGATTTCGACATGGCGCAGGACAAGCCGCTGTTGCTGCAGGATCTGCAACCGGTGATGCAGGTCAAGGGGCCGAAATGGTGGCTGGGGATCGGCTCCGAACGCTCAGCACTCAATGGCGATCCCTTTGCCCGCCGCGACTTCTGCGATGGGCCGCATCCGTTTGAGACGCTGAAGCGGGTCGCGGATCCCACCACCTATATTGACGAGGCGCGGGTGGCACGGGTGCCAAAACGCGCTGATATGTTTGCCCGTAGCCAGTTCGGCGATATGGGCAAGACCAATCAGGCGGCGGCCACCGGCGGGTTTTACGTGCGCAAGGCCGCGCCTTCGATGGCGCAGCGGCGGATGCTGGGGGCCTTTGTGTTGCTGCAGGATGGCGCGCCCGCCCCGCGGGCGCCGCGCCCCACGGATGCGGAGCGCAATGCTGCCAATATCAAGGCGGCGAGCTATTGGCTGGGGATTGACGCGGTGGGGATCAGCCGCTGCCCGGACTGGACCTGGTACAGCCATGACGCCACAGGCGCCGAAATCCATCCGGAGCATGATCAGGCGATTTCGATGATCGTTGATCAGGGCTTTGATACCACCGAAGGCACCTCCGGGGATGACTGGATTGCGGTGGCGCAGTCCATGCGGGCCTATTTGCGGTTTTCGCTGCTTGGGGGCGTGATTGCGCGGCAGATCCGCAACCTTGGCTACAAGGCGAAGGCGCATACGGTGATGGACGGCGAGGTGTTGCAGCCGCCGCTCTTGCTGCTCGCGGGGCTGGGCGAGGTCAGCCGGATTGGTGAGGTGATCCTGAATCCTTTCCTTGGGCCACGACTGAAATCCGGGGTTGTCACCACCGATATGCCGATGGCCCATGACAAGCCGATTGATTTTGGTCTTCAGGCATTCTGCGAGGCCTGCAACAAATGCGCCCGCGAATGCCCGTCGGGGGCGATCACGGCCGGGCCGAAGCTGATGTTCAATGGCTATGAGATCTGGAAATCCGACAGCCAGAAATGCACCACCTATCGCATCACCACGCCCGGGGGGGCGATGTGCGGGCGCTGCATGAAAACCTGCCCCTGGAACCTTGAGGGGATATTCAAGGAAAAGCCGTTTCGCTGGGCGGCGATGAATATGCCATCGGCGGCCCCCGCTTTGGCCAAGCTCGACGATATGGTTGGCAATGGTGAGATGAACCCGGCCAAGAAATGGTGGTGGGATCTGGAACTGGAAGAGGACGGTGGTTATCGCCCGACGCGCCATCCGGTTAATGCGCGCGCGCTGCAAAAGGATCTGGATCTGCGCTATGAGGATCAGACGCTGGCGGTGTATCCTGCGCATCTGGCACCGCACCCCTGGCCCTACCCGTTCCCGATGGACCGGGAAGCGGGCATCGAAGCCTATCAGGCAATGGTCACGGCGGAGGAATACAAAGCCCGCCGTGCGCGGGGGGAGACTGGCGATTGGGATCACATCTATACCAACGACGGCGACAGTCCGGTTCTGCGGGTTGAGGTGTCGAACGTCGAGGAGATGAGCAGCGGCGTCACCAAATATGAGTTTCGGAGCCTTGATGGCAGTCCCTTGCCGGAATGGACGGCGGGGGCGCATCTGGACATCGTGGTCGCGCCGGAGTTCCTGCGCCAGTATTCCATGTCTGGCGATCCGGCAGACCGGTCGACATACCAGATCGGTGTCCTGCGCGAGGATCTGGGGCGGGGGGGCTCAAAACTGCTGCACCGGATTTTCACCAAGGGGCGGCGGGTCTTCATCTCCAAGCCGATCAACCATTTCCCACTGATGGAAGACGCGCGTCGCAGTTTCCTGATGGGGGGCGGGATTGGTGTAACGCCGATGATTGCCATGGCCCATCGTCTGCATGCGCTGGGACAGCCGTTTGAGCTGCATTATTCCGTGTCATCGCGCCAGGACGCAGGCTACCTCAATGACCTCGCAGCGATGCCCTGGGCTGAGCATGTGCAGATCCATGTGTCAGATGAGGGCAGTCGCGCGAATCTGGACCAAGTGCTGGCGGATTATCAGGACGGCTGGCACGTCTATACCTGTGGGCCGGACCGCTACATGGGCGGCGTGATGGAGGCGGCAGAGCGTCAGGGCTTCCCCGAGGAGGCGCGTCATCTGGAGTATTTCTCCGTGCCGGAGGTGCCGGAGTATGAAAACCACGACTTTACCCTGAAGCTCAGCCGATCAGGGCGTGAGCTGCGGGTACCTGCGGAGAAAACCGCCACCGATGTGCTGGCCGAAAACGGCATTCATATTGATGTGAAATGTTCCGACGGCATCTGTGGCGTCTGCAAATGCGGGTTGGTGTCAGGCGAGGTGGAGCATCGCGATTTTGTGCTCTCCAAGGCGCAGCGCCAAGATGCGGTGATCCTGTGCCAGTCGCGGGCGGCAGAGAAAGATGGCGTGATTGAAGTGGATCTTTGACAGCGGAGGCCGCGCCTGCGCGGGTCCAGATGTTTCGGGCCGCATCACAGATGGCGCGGCCCGGTTGCTGCAATATAGGTATTGCCACCCCGGTCAGATGTCTTCCGGCGTTGGCCCCTCACCCGCGCGGAGAAGGGCGGCGGCCAGCGCGCTTTCAGAGACTGGTTTTTGCACGATCGGGCAGGGCGGGTAGATCTCGATGATGTCCTGCACCTCGCCGTAGCCGGTGGTCAGGACAAAGGGGATGCCGCGTCGCGCCAGTTCTTCGGCCACGGGGACGGATTGCTCGGAACCGAGATTGACGTCCAGCACCGCGTAGTTGATGCCGCCTTCCTCCAGTTTGTCCAGCGCCTTGCCCACGGTTGAGGCGCTGACGGTTTCCGCAAAACCGATGTCTTCCAGCATGGCGCTCAGATCCATCGCGATGATGAAGCTGTCTTCGACCACCAGTGCTTTGCCGCCCAGCTTTGGGGTTTCTTTGGCCTGGGGGAGAGACGCGTCAGGAATGGGCTGGGTCTCGCTATGCTGGATCTTGTCGAGATATCGGGTGGGAATGCGGAACCGCGCCTCAAGGCCGGTTGTCTTATACTGGACCGAGGCGTCGCCTTTCAGCTCATGCGGGATGGAATTCTCCACGATGGTAGAGCCAAAGCCGCGCCGTGAAGGCGGCGCCACCGGTGGGCCTCCGCGTTCAACCCAACGGATCAGAAGGGCGCCGCTGTCCTCTTCCTCCAGAGCGATCTCGACACGGCCGACCCCATTGCTGAGGGCACCATGTTTGACCGAATTGGTGGTCAGCTCATGCAGGACCAATGCCAGAGTGGTGAAAGCGACCGGGGTGACCAGCACATCGGGGCCTGTCAGGACAACCTCATCATCGCGACCGGTGGTATAGGCCTCCAGCTCGCAGGTGATCAACGCCCGCAGCGAAGCGGGTTCCCATTGCTCACCCGTCAACTGGTCATGCGCGCGCGCCAGCGAATGGATGCGGCCATCCAGATTGTCGGTGAATTCCGTCAGCGTGCGCGCCGTGCCTTTGGTCTGGGTGACCAGCCCGCGCATCAGGTTGAGGATGTTCCGAACCCGGTGATTGAGCTCTGATATCAGCAGTTGCTGTTGCTCTTGGGCGCGTGCCCGCTCGGCGTTGTTGGCTTCGGTCACCTTGAGGAAGATTTCCAGCAGCACGGTGCGCAGCATATTGGCGCTGTGAAGGCTGTTGTCTGCCCAGGGGGCGGACCGCCATTCGACGGTTTCCTGCCAGGCCTCAAAGCTTTTGCGGGGGGTAAGCCGCACGCCATTGGGGCCAACGTCCATCGGTTTGGTGGGATCCCCGGCCCAGGCAACCGTCTGCGAGATGCTGCGGCGGCATAGGATGAGGTAATCGCGTGGGCGTTTGGAAATCGGGATCGCGAGAATACCGGCGCAGCGATCAATGTAATCCCGCGCCGGGTCATGAATGCTCTCCAGCTGATTGGTGGAAAACGCCGTTGCCCCAATGGTGACATCCAGCATTCTGGCGAGGGAGCGGGTTTCCTCGGCGGTGGGGGTGGTGCCGGTGGCATGAAACTCCCCATCGGAGTAGAGCACCAGACCGTCATGAGGGATCACGTCCTGAATGTCTTCGGAGACCGAAATCAGGCTTTCCTTGAACGGGCGGCCATCCGCCAGCATCGCCATCAGTTGGGTCTGCAGGCGGCTCATGTTCTTTTCTTCGCGGTTGCGCTGCGTGGTCTCAAACTGGCTCAGCTCATATGAGAAGACATGCGCGAACATCTCAATGGCAGTGCGACGTTCATAGTCAATATACCGCGGGCGGTTGTGATGGCAGGCAAACAGGCCCCACAACTCTCCGTCTTTCATGATTGATACCGACATCGAGGCCCGCACGCCCATATTGCGCAGATACTCCAGATGGATCGGCGAGACAGCGCGGGTCACCGCCAGAGACAGATCCAGGGGGGCGCCGTCGATTTTGAATGCCGGGCTTATCGGCGCGCCCTCATCGTCCACATCGGCAATCAGCCGCAGCAACGACCGCTTATAAAGTGCGCGCGCCTGGACCGGAATATCCGAGGCGGGAAAGAACATGCCGTCGTATTTCTTGGTCCGGTCGCTGCGGATCTCGGCGATCACCTGTCCGGAGTGATCCGGCTGGAACTGATAGACCATGACGCTGTCGAACCCCGATAGCGCCTGCAGCCCGCGCGCCGCCCCCTGCGCCAGCCGCGAGATATCCCCGTCCCGACGCAGCTGCGAGAAATGCGGATAGATCTCGGACATCACATCGCGGTCGCTGCGCTCGAACTTTGGTTCGAACTCGATGACCAGATGGCGGCCGCTCTGATGGATGCTGACATCAAAGGCCTGGCTGCGGTCTTTCAGCGGGATGTTGAAGAACCGCAGGCTGCTGTCCGGGGCTTCCAAGGCGCCCAGATTGCGACGAATGCGGGTAAAGGCATCCTCCGCGATCAGATCTGCCAGCGAATGACCGATAGCCGCCTGCGCCTCGGTTCCCAATATCTCAAGAAGATTGTCCGAAGCATGCTGCACGATCCAGTCGGTCGAAACCGCGATCAGCGCGCCGTAAGATTGCACACGCCCCAACTGGTGAATCGGCTCGCGGTCGCAATTGGTCAGTGTGGTGGTTGAGACTGTCTGTTCCAAAGCCATTGTACAGGCCCTTTTTCTTGATATGCCGACGGTGCGCCCTGCGGACGGCGCTGTCTTGGTAGGTGTTGCTCTATAGTAAGAGTGTGGATGGTTTCAGCGGATTGAGCCGCGCCGCCGTATCAAAGAGGGCGAACCCCTGGCGCGTATCGGCCACGATACGCCGGGCCAGCGCGCCCCTCGGCGGGATCTGATCCAGATCCGCGCAGGTGGCCCGCCAGGCGACCAGATGATCGCGCGGTGCAAAATAGGCAGGCAGCGCCAACTGGTCCGCCGCTGCACTCAGGCGACGGCGCAACACCTCGTTGCCCATACGAGATCCCAGCACGAGATAGTCCACCGCCAACGGATGCAACTGGGGCAGGGCGTCAACAGAGAGGGTGGCCGGATGGTCGCCATTCTGGGCGCAATCTGCGCGCAGCGCTGTGGTCAACGCGGCGAGCAGCCTTGTGCTATGTCCGGTGCCATCGTCGCCGGAGCCCGCCAACGCATGCAGCGCGGTATGCTGGCAGGCCAGAAACCAGGCAAGATAGGGCAGGGGGCTTTGATGAAACGGGGCAAAGGCCAGTTCAGCCGCATCATGTTCGCGGCGAGTGGCCCGCCGCAGCTCGACCCGAAACCCGGACTTGTCCTGGTGACTGCGATGTGTGCCACCGGGGGACTGCCCGGGGGACTGCAATGGTTTGCCCTCTGTCTTGGATGGTGCATCGACCTTGAGCACGGTGTTCAGGGTGTCCTGATCAGGGGTGTCGTCGTCAGGGGCGTCGTCGGCATCCTCGGACAGGGCGAATGGTGCGGAGAGGTGAAGATCTGTCATGGTCTCATATGTTGGTGCTGCGCGCAGGCGTCTTGAATTATGTATGGACAGGATCCCTCTGCGACCCGGTGTGTCCGGCTGGTGCTCCGCACGTTGATCAATTCACCGGTCGAACTGTGCACCAGTCGGATCACGGCACGGGCAGGGCGGTGCGCTGATCGGTTCAGCACATCCACGCTCATACCCTACCAAAGCGTATGATCGGGGGGTGGCACAACCCTTAGTCTCAACAGTGACCCTGCGGCCTGATGAAATTTGACCCGCAGGTTGCGAAGGAGGGCTGATTTTGCAGCCCGGTATCGTCCGGCCCGGCCATGTTGAGGTCCGTAACGCCGAGTCGAATGGCAACGAGTCGGCGTCGCACTAGTGGTCCTGCGCCGTTGTGCACCTACATATAGATGCAGCCGCGGTGGGCCGCTGGGGCAGGACGCCGCGCGCGCCGTAGGATCCACCGGAAAAGGAATGGTTTTCAGAGAAATTAGTCAGGCTAATGGCATGATATAAAACGGAAATACTGAGTTTCTTCGAAAACTTCATGAAAACGTCAAAAAACCGCTTGCGGCCATCGGTAACTCACCTTAGAACCCCCTTCACCGGCGGCGCTGAGGCGCTACTGAGACACACCGGACGGGACGGCGGCGACGCTGGGATGGACGGGAAACGCGGCGGAGAGACGCTGGGACGGGCTGGAGAGGCGGTCGGACGCATCGGAAAGACGGTGGCATTTGTGGGGTTTTGATCGGCGGGCGCGTCAGGAATTTGGCGCATCTGTTGGTTGTTGTCTCTGGATGTATGCTCTTTGACATTGATGATATCTGAAGAGATATGTGGGCGGTTTGGTTCATTCGATGGATCAACCTCTTCATATCAACGCTAGTAGGGCTTTTGTCCGATGATCTAGTGTCAGCTTCACTGTTTGTCGGCTTTCTGTACCTTTGGTACTGAAGCACGAGAAACAGAGAATGTTGGATGTTCGTTTCGAGTTCCTAGCCGGGTTCGAAGCCGTGCTGTTTGAGGCCCGTCCTCAAGTAGCGTTAGCGGTAGGACATTCAAAGATGTGCAGAGGTTCGAACGTCAAGGATAAGCATGTAAGTGCTTTTCAACTTGAGAGTTTGATCCTGGCTCAGAACGAACGCTGGCGGCAGGCCTAACACATGCAAGTCGAGCGCACTCTTCGGAGTGAGCGGCGGACGGGTTAGTAACGCGTGGGAACGTGCCCTTCTCTAAGGAATAGCCACTGGAAACGGTGAGTAATACCTTATACGCCCTTCGGGGGAAAGATTTATCGGAGAAGGATCGGCCCGCGTTAGATTAGATAGTTGGTGGGGTAACGGCCTACCAAGTCTACGATCTATAGCTGGTTTTAGAGGATGATCAGCAACACTGGGACTGAGACACGGCCCAGACTCCTACGGGAGGCAGCAGTGGGGAATCTTGGACAATGGGCGCAAGCCTGATCCAGCCATGCCGCGTGAGTGATGAAGGCCTTAGGGTCGTAAAGCTCTTTCGCCAGAGATGATAATGACAGTATCTGGTAAAGAAACCCCGGCTAACTCCGTGCCAGCAGCCGCGGTAATACGGAGGGGGTTAGCGTTGTTCGGAATTACTGGGCGTAAAGCGCACGTAGGCGGATCAGAAAGTTGGGGGTGAAATCCCGGGGCTCAACCCCGGAACTGCCTCCAAAACTCCTGGTCTTGAGTTCGAGAGAGGTGAGTGGAATTCCGAGTGTAGAGGTGAAATTCGTAGATATTCGGAGGAACACCAGTGGCGAAGGCGGCTCACTGGCTCGATACTGACGCTGAGGTGCGAAAGTGTGGGGAGCAAACAGGATTAGATACCCTGGTAGTCCACACCGTAAACGATGAATGCCAGTCGTCAGCAAGCATGCTTGTTGGTGACACACCTAACGGATTAAGCATTCCGCCTGGGGAGTACGGTCGCAAGATTAAAACTCAAAGGAATTGACGGGGGCCCGCACAAGCGGTGGAGCATGTGGTTTAATTCGAAGCAACGCGCAGAACCTTACCAACCCTTGACATCCTAGGACCGCCAGAGAGATTTGGCTTTCACTTCGGTGACCTAGTGACAGGTGCTGCATGGCTGTCGTCAGCTCGTGTCGTGAGATGTTCGGTTAAGTCCGGCAACGAGCGCAACCCACATCCTTAGTTGCCAGCAGTTCGGCTGGGCACTCTAGGGAAACTGCCCGTGATAAGCGGGAGGAAGGTGTGGATGACGTCAAGTCCTCATGGCCCTTACGGGTTGGGCTACACACGTGCTACAATGGCAGTGACAATGGGTTAATCCCAAAAAACTGTCTCAGTTCGGATTGGGGTCTGCAACTCGACCCCATGAAGTCGGAATCGCTAGTAATCGCGTAACAGCATGACGCGGTGAATACGTTCCCGGGCCTTGTACACACCGCCCGTCACACCATGGGAGTTGGGTTTACCCGAAGGCCGTGCGCCAACCTTTCGAGGGGGCAGCGGACCACGGTGAGCTCAGCGACTGGGGTGAAGTCGTAACAAGGTAGCCGTAGGGGAACCTGCGGCTGGATCACCTCCTTTCTAAGGATGTATCTAGCTAGATCAGAGCTTGCTCTGTCTCGTGATACACTTAGCATAAGATCAGTAATCAAAACTGATCACATCCGGACCAGGCCGTCCTCATATCTCTTCAGAACTGTCATGATCTTGCCCTGGGGCAGGATCTAGCAAGGGGCCTTAGCTCAGCTGGGAGAGCGCCTGATTTGCATTCAGGAGGTCAGGAGTTCGATCCTCCTAGGCTCCACCACTCATGCGAACGGCCCACATAGAATGGGTCGGTAGCTCAGGTGGTTAGAGCGCACGCCTGATAAGCGTGAGGTCGGAGGTTCAAGTCCTCCTCGACCCACCATTCTTCAGACTATGATTTGATCATCAAGCACTTGCTTTGAGTGTTTGATCGTCCAATCGGACCGGATCGATGTTCCTTCGGGAAGGTTGATCACATTGACATCGTTTAGAGAGATACAATCAACAACACTGTTGGTCACCCGCGTAAGGGATCGACCTCAGTTTGGTGCTGAGGACCGCTTCGGTGGTCTGATGCGAGCCTTTGCATCCGCCCTTTTCCTCGGGCGCGCGAGGGTCTGCCGGATTGAAACCACAGTGTTGTCCAAGTCAAGTACACTAACCCGGTTCATATTCCGCAAGGTTTATGAACCAATGTTCACTTCTTATTAAGTGAGCGGGAAAGTATGCTTTTGGTTCAGAATAAGGCCACAGTTTCTTACCAGCTTCTGTGGCGTGACAGTTCACTGTCTTTTTCTGGACCAGATCAAGCGCGAGAAGGGCGTTTGGTGGATGCCTTGGCAGTAAGAGGCGATGAAGGACGTGATACTCTGCGATAAGTCATGGGGAGCTGAGAATAGGCTTTGATCCATGAATTTCCGAATGGGGGAACCCACCTGACAGTTTGTTATTGTTAGCTTTGCTATCAATAATGAGCTTAATCAGGTACTTAAGACCTGAATACATAGGGTTTTAAGAGCAAACCCGGGGAACTGAAACATCTAAGTACCCGGAGGAAAGGACATCAATATGATACTCCCCTAGTAGCGGCGAGCGAACGGGGACCAGCCGAGCCTTGAGTGTGAATAGAATGTGTTGGGAAGCACAGCCAGAGTGGGTGATAGCCCCGTATATGAAGCATGATAGGACGTATTAAGTAGGGCGGGACACGTGAAATCCTGTCTGAAGATCGGAGGACCACCTTCGAAGGCTAAGTACTCCTTACTGACCGATAGCGAACCAGTACCGTGAGGGAAAGGTGAAAAGCACCCCGACGAGGGGAGTGAAACAGTACCTGAAACCGAACGCCTACAATCAGTTGGAGGCCCCTTGAGGGCTGACAGCGTACCTTTTGTATAATGGGTCATCGACTTGGTCTCACGAGCAAGCTTAAGCCGTTAGGTGTAGGCGCAGCGAAAGCGAGTCTTAATAGGGCGCATGAGTTCGTGGGATCAGACCCGAAACCGAGTGATCTAGGCATGGCCAGGTTGAAGGTGCAGTAACATGCACTGGAGGACCGAACCCACATCTGTTGAAAAAGATCGGGATGAGCTGTGCCTAGGGGTGAAAGGCCAATCAAACTCGGAGATAGCTGGTTCTCTGCGAAATCTATTTAGGTAGAGCGTCATCCGAATACCCCGGGGGGTAGAGCACTGGATGGGTAATGGGGCCCCACAGGCTTACTGATCCTAACCAAACTCCGAATACCCGGGAGTACTAGATGGCAGACACACTGCGGATGCTAACGTCCGTAGTGGAGAGGGAAACAACCCTGACCTACAGCTAAGGCCCCTAATTCATGGCTAAGTGGGAAAGCAGGTGGGATGTCCAAAACAACCAGGAGGTTGGCTTAGAAGCAGCCATCCTTTAAAGATAGCGTAACAGCTCACTGGTCTAATTAAGACGTCCTGCGGCGAAGATGTAACGGGGCTCAAGCCATGAGCCGAAGCTTAGGATGCACATAGTGCATGGTAGCAGAGCGTAGTGTGACATAGCTTCATGTCTCCTTAGTGTCCTCGGACACATCGGAGACACGAAGCTTTCGATGAAGCGGGCGCGTGAGCGATCCCGTGGAGAGATCACTAGCGAGAATGATGACATGAGTAGCGACAAAGAGTGTGAGAGACACTCTCGCCGAAAGTCCAAGGGTTCCTGCTTAAAGCTAATCTGAGCAGGGTAAGCCGGCCCCTAAGGCGAGGCCGAAAGGCGTAGCCGATGGGAACTAGGTTAATATTCCTAGGCCAGGAGGATGTGACGGATTGTGAAGGTAGTTCATCCTTATCGGATTGAATGGGCTGCTGATCAGTCCCTGGAAATAGCCCTCCATGAGACCGTACCCTAAACCGACACAGGTGGACTGGTAGAGAATACCAAGGCGCTTGAGAGAACGATGTTGAAGGAACTCGGCAAAATACCTCCGTAAGTTCGCGAGAAGGAGGCCCGGTTCCAAGGCAACTTGGAGCTGGGGGCACAAACCAGGGGGTGGCGACTGTTTATTAAAAACACAGGGCTCTGCGAAGTCGCAAGACGACGTATAGGGTCTGACGCCTGCCCGGTGCCTGAAGGTTAAAAGGAGGGGTGAGAGCTCCGAATTGAAGCCCAGGTAAACGGCGGCCGTAACTATAACGGTCCTAAGGTAGCGAAATTCCTTGTCGGGTAAGTTCCGACCTGCACGAATGGCGTAACGACTTCCCCGCTGTCTCCAACATCGACTCAGCGAAATTGAATTGCCTGTCAAGATGCAGGCTTCCCGCGGTTAGACGGAAAGACCCCGTGCACCTTTACTACAGCTTCGCACTGGCATCAGGATTGTGATGTGCAGGATAGGTGGTAGGCATCGAAACCGGAACGCTAGTTCCGGTGGAGCCTCCCTTGAGATACCACCCTTCGCACTCTTGATGTCTAACCGCGGTCCGTTATCCGGATCCGGGACCCTGCGTGGCGGGTAGTTTGACTGGGGCGGTCGCCTCCTAAAGCGTAACGGAGGCGCGCGAAGGTTGGCTCAGAGCGGTCGGAAATCGCTCGTTGAGTGCAATGGCAGAAGCCAGCCTGACTGCGAGACTGACAAGTCGAGCAGAGACGAAAGTCGGCCATAGTGATCCGGTGGTCCCAAGTGGGAGGGCCATCGCTCAACGGATAAAAGGTACGCCGGGGATAACAGGCTGATACTGCCCAAGAGTCCATATCGACGGCAGTGTTTGGCACCTCGATGTCGGCTCATCTCATCCTGGGGCTGGAGCAGGTCCCAAGGGTACGGCTGTTCGCCGTTTAAAGAGGTACGTGAGCTGGGTTTAGAACGTCGTGAGACAGTTCGGTCCCTATCTGCCGTGGGTGTAGGATACTTGAGAGGAGTTGCCCCTAGTACGAGAGGACCGGGGTGAACGATCCACTGGTGGACCTGTTGTTGCGCCAGCAGCAGTGCAGGGTAGCTATGATCGGACAGGATAACCGCTGAAGGCATCTAAGCGGGAAGCCCCCCTCAAAACAAGGTATCCCTGAGGGCCGAGGTAGACCACCTCGTCAATAGGCCGGAGATGTAAGTGCAGCAATGCATTCAGTTGACCGGTACTAATCGCCCGATAGGCTTGATCTGTTCCAGTAACAGTCAGTGACACAAGAACCAAAAGCAAAACACAAAACTTGGACTTCATGTCGATTGTATCTCCGCGACGTCTCAAAACCGAAACGTCGCGAATATGGATTTTCCTCGGTTTGGTGGTCATAGCGCAAGTGAAACACCCGGTCCCATCCCGAACCCGGAAGTTAAGCACTGTTGCGCCGATGGTACTGCGTCTTAAGGCGTGGGAGAGTAGGTCACCGCCAAACCTAGAAAAATCCATAAACACAAACGATACCAATAAAATATACCTTCAGACACAAACATCTGAAGACAAAAACGCTCAGTCACAACACGCGTGATCAAGCAGCGGCAGCCTCAGGCAACAAAACGCAATGAGGCAAAACTATACTGTCGCGGGATGGAGCAGCCCGGTAGCTCGTCAGGCTCATAACCTGAAGGTCGTAGGTTCAAATCCTACTCCCGCAACCAATATTACCAAAACATAACACATACTTACAGCCGCCTCCGGGCGGCTTCCTGCGTTTGGGACAAGCCCGCTGAAAGCACAAGGATGTAAACAGAGCCAAGAGAGGTCCTATGCTGCACCAACACCAACCCGCAGCGCGTCCAGCTGAAGTGGTCCGAGCAAACTGGACAGCGGATTAAGGTGTATCCCAAACCTTTGAAGGGATACTGAGCCTCCCCCCATGAAGTGGTCCGCCCCTATGTTTAGGAAAGCGGAGGACCATAGATGGCCAATAAGAGACCGAAGCCCGAAGAGATTGTCGTGAAGTTGCGGCAGGTTGAAGTGCTGATGGGGCAAGGCATGCCCCGGATTGATGCAATCAGACAGATCGGCGTGACTGAACAACCATACTACCGCTGGAAGAAGAAGTACGGTGGCATGGGTACAGAGCAGCTTAAGGAACTGAAGCGGCTTCAGAAGGAGAACGAGCGCCTGCGTAGGGCGGTATCGGACCTGACGTTGGACAAATTGATCCTGTCCGAGGCCGCAAAGGGAAACTTCTGAGCCCCTCGCGCCGCCGCGCCTGCATCGATCTTGTGCGCAGCCAAATGAAGGTTTCCGAGCGTCGCGTTTGCCGCGTCCTGGGCCAGCATCGATCCACACAGAGACGAGAGCCGGTTGGTCGGGCTGACGAAGACCGTCTGGTTGCGGACATGATCGAGCTGACACGCCAGTATGGACGATACGGCTACCGTCGGATTGCCGCTCTGCTGAGAGACGCAGGCTGGCAGGTGAACGATAAACGTGTCGAACGTCTATGGCGGCGAGAGGGGCTAAAGGTTCCAATGAAGCAACCCAAGAAGGGACGGCTCTGGCTCAACGACGGATCATGTGTCCGGCTGCGGCCAGAGTATCGCAATCACGTTTGGTCATACGACTTCGTGCATCACCGGACAGATGATGGCAGGGCGTTCAGGACATTGAACATCCTGGACGAACACAGCCGGGAGTGTCTTGCGATCCGGGTGAAGCGAAAGCTGAACTCGACCGAGGTCATCGACGCGCTGACGGACCTGTTCATATTGCGTGGTGTCCCAGCGTATATCCGATCTGACAACGGCCCAGAGTTCATCGCGGAGGCTGTCAGGGGTTGGATCAAAGCTGTCGGGGCCAAAACTGCGTTCATTGAACCAGGGTCACCTTGGGAGAATGGCTATTGCGAAAGCTTCAACGGGCGAATGCGCGACGAGCTGCTGAACGGGGAAGTTTTCTACTCGCTGCGTGAGGCGCAAATTATCATCGAAAGCTGGAGGAAACACTACAATACCAAAAGACCCCACAGTGCTCTGGGCTACCGCCCACCGGCTCCAGAGACCATCGTCTCGATGGACCAAAGGCCAACTATGCACTAACTTTTAATTTGGACCACTCAAGTGGGGCTGCTCAATTAGGTTGTCCGTCTCAGAATGGTTTGGTTTTAGTGAGCGGCAGTTTGGGCCGTTAGTCAAACTTTGTAATGGTCACTATCTGAGCAAAGGTGCCGCTAGCTGTGCGTCATCATGGGTTTAGATGATTGCGGAGAGGGCAGGTAGGATATGGCGATTACCTGCTCGAGAAACCAAATCTGGACATGATTACAATAGTACAGCACCCAAGGGGTGCCTCTCGTGTTTGCACCCGCAACCTAACTGATATCTGCAGCACCGAACGCATCCAGTGTTATGACGGGGTGAGGGGGTCGATCCGGTTCCAAAGCTCGTCGGCGACGACCCCTATCACCTGGTCTCTGCGCCTCATTTTGAAGAGCGTGGTCCGGCGCAGCGGGAAGCCCTCAAGATTGAGAGGTCGCAAGACCCCGGAGCGACGCTCATGGTGTGTCATGTGGTCGGGTAAGCCGCCCCAGCCGAGGCCTGCGAGGATCACCTTTTTCTTGGCGGCGAGATCGGACACGGTCCATTTCAACCCGCCTGCCAGCAGGTCGCGACTTTGTTCATGCGCCGCACCACCGGAGTCGGCAGTGACCACCTGCACGTGGCCCTGCATTTCGTTGGCTGCAAGGGCGCGGCATGTGGCGGGCAGGTCCAGATCTGGGCTGGCCACCGGTCGGATCGTGACCTCGCCAACTGGTGTGGCCTCGACAGTGTCGAGGGGCACCCCGTCCAGAGACGCAACCGCGATATCAGCCTTGCCCTCCAGCAACCGTGCGATCGGACCACCCATCATCTCCATCCGTAGCCGCAAATGGGTCGTTGGGTAACGCCGCCCGGTGTCAGCAAGGGTCGGCAGAAGAAGATCCAGATCCATCGTGGCGCTCACGGCGATGGTCAACTCCGGCTCTTCGCGGGCGCGCAGCCGGGCCGCGGTGGTGCGCAGCCCTTGCATCTGACGCAGCACTCTGGAGGCCTCGCGGTAAAATACTTCCCCTGCCGGGGTGAGCACCGGGCGGTAAGCTTCTCGGCTGAACAGCTCCAGCTCCAGTTGGTCCTCCAATTGGCGGATTGTGTGGCTGATGGCGGATTGTGATTTATGCAGACGCTCAGCGGCGCCGCGGAAGGTGCCGGTTGAGACGATTGCGTCGAGAGCGATGAGCTGGTCGTGTTTCATGGGTTTATAGACGATCTATTTTTTTAATCGTTATGATGAAAACACAATATTATCAATCAATCATCTCAGGCGGTAGCCAGTGGGCATCACACCACAGGAGACTGTCATGAAACTCTACTACAAACCCGGTGCCTGCTCGCTGGCCAGCCATATCGCCCTGCAGGAGGCTGGCCGCCCCTTTGATATTGAGGCTGTCGATACTACTGCAGGTCGGACCGAAGGCGGTGCGGACTACCGTGCCATCAATCCCAAAGGGTACGTTCCGGCCTTGCGTCTGGAAGACGGCAGCATCCTCACCGAAGGGCCCGCTATCTTGCAGTATATCGCAGATAGCCACCCGGAGGCAGGTCTGGCACCGGTGCCGGGAACCTTGGCCCGCACCCGGATGCAGGAGCAGCTGAACTGGATTGGGACTGAGCTGCACAAGGCATTTGGTCCGCTGTTTCGTGAGGGCAGCACCGAGGCTTATAAGGCCAAAGCACGCATCGATGTCGCGGGCAAATTCGATCTGGTTGAGGCGCAGCTGGAAGATGGCCGCGCGTGGCTGGTTGCGGATCAGTTTTCGGTTGCGGACGCCTATTTGTTCGTGGTCGCGAACTGGGCGAATTTCACCGGCATCGACCTGGCCGGCTGGCCCCGGCTGGCTGCCTTTGTAGACCGCAGTGCCGCGCACCCCTCCGCTCAGGCCGCGATGCGCGCAGAGGGGCTGATCCAATGACGCCTACGGATCGCAAACAGGTCCGCGCGCTGATGGAGGCCTATTTCGAGGGGCTTCATCAAGCCGACAGCGCCATGCTGCGGGATGTCTTCCACCCGCAGTTGGCCTATGTCTGCGCCACCGAAGGCGATGAGCTGTATCTGGACCTTGAGACTTACATGACCCGCGTGGATGGTCGTGAGCCGCCTGCCCGGCGCGGCGAGCCACGCGAGGAGGAGGTTCTGGAGGTTGCTTTTGTCAACGACCGGATGGCCCAGGTTAACGCCCGGATGACCATGATGGGACGTGATTTCCATGACCTTCTGACCCTCGTCCGCTACGGTGCCGAATGGCGTATCGTTACAAAAGTGTTCTCCTATGTGCCGAAAAAGGACTGAGCAATGCCTTATGTGAATATCAAGGTGACCCGCGAAGGTGGCCCCAACGGCATCGGCCCGAGCGCTGAGCAGAAGGCGCAGTTGATCCGCGGCGTCACTGATCTTTTGCAGAAGGTTCTGGGCAAATCCCCGGCGACCACATTTGTGGTGATCAATGAGGTCCCGCTGGAGGATTGGGGCGTCGGCGGCCTACCGGTGCAGGAGTATCGTATACAGGCACAGTGAGGACGTCGCTGACAGAGACATTGGGGCCGCTGGCAACCTGACGACGCTCAGCGGCCCCGGTTTTGACGATGATGGGCACTGGCGGCGAGAACTCCGCCTGTGCCCGCCTTTGCTTGTGTCAGCAACTGGTATGGTCGAGGACCAGTTTGCCGGTATGCCCGGGGGCCTCCAGTCTGCGGTGTGCCTCCGATATCTGATCAAGTGGCAAGATCTCTTCGATGTCCGGGATCAGATCTCCCTGTGCCAGCCAATCGGCCAAAGGGGCCAGAACGTCTCGATTGGCGGGGTTCTGAACCGTCACCGGGGTGATCCCGCGAGCGGGGGTAAAAACCCCTCCCGGCTTCCACCATTCTGGAACGACGGTCACATAAGCGCCGCCATCCTTGACAGCGGCGAATGCTCTTTGCGCGTGCTCGCGACCGCGCACATCAATGGCACCATCGACACCCTGCGTGTCTGGGTCGGCCAGTTCGAACCCCAGCAGGGGGGCGATTTTCGCAGCCATTGCGCCAACCGCCCCTTTGGGGTTGTTGATCAGAACACGGGCGCCCGGTGCCAGGTCCAGCGCCTGAAGCGCGGCCAGGGCCGTGCTGCCGATCAGCGGCACCGCAGCGGCGGTGGTGAAGGAGACCGCATCCGCGATTTTCACAACCTGGCTGGCTGGCAGCGCGGCAAACTGCGCGTGGGTGCCGACCAGTGATCCCGGCTGCGGTGATATCGCCATCACCCGGTCGCCGGGCGCAAAATCGTCGGTTTCAGGACCAAGCGCCTCGACCGTGCCCGCCGCATCCCAGCCCAGGATCATTGGGAAAGTGGCCGCCTCATCAGGCAGGATATTGCCCGCGCGGACACCGACATCCACTGGATTCACACTGGACGCTTGGATGCGGATCAACAGCTCCCCTGGCTTGGGCTCCGGGCGCGGCAGCTCTGCCATCCGGAAGTGATCAGGTCCGCCATAGGTTTCGATAATTGCAGCTTTCATCCGTGCCTCCAACATTTTGTAATGACCGTTAAATAACCTGTGGCTTGCCGGGTCAAGCATATTTCTGTAGTGATTGATAAATAAAATGGAGACGACCTTGGGACGACAGCGATCCTTTGACACTGATGACGCAATTGAACAGGCGATGCTGCTGTTTTGGGAGCGAGGCTACGAGGCGGCCTCCATGGCCGATCTCAGTGCTGCGATGGGGGTGAACCCTCCCAGCATCTATGCGGCCTTCGGCAACAAGCAGGCGCTATTCGAACGATGCGCCGCCCATTACGCGCAGAGCGTTGCCGCCTACGCCCCCCGCGCCCTTGGGGAGGCAGCAACCGCCGAGACGGCCCTGCGTCGTTTTGTTTCTGACGCCATTGAGGCTTTCTGTACGAAAGACAGACCGAAGGGCTGCCTGCTCGTCAGCGCTGCAACCAACTGCGGCAAGGGGAGCGCGGGCGCTCAGGATTTGCTGACAGGATATCGGCAGGCCAGCGAGACGCTGATTGCAGACCGCATTCGGCGCGGTATGGAAGCAGGGGACATGCCAGCATCCACCAAACCTGATCTGCTGGCGAAATACGTGGCGGTCCTGATCCAAGGACTGGCCGCGCAGGCCCGCGACGGCGCGTCAGCGGATGACTTGCATGAGGTGGCCGAACTCGCGCTCAACCAGCTACCTGTGTCATCCTAGCATCCGGCCTGCGGCGCGTGTCCGCCTTGGACGGCGACCACAGGCCCGCGATCCCCGTCACAGTTCCGAAATATCAGCGTAGACATTGTATGTGGCGATCTTGTCGTCGCGAAGGCCAAGGCGCGTCGCAAAGGGCACCTTATGCTCGCTTTGGTCTTTGCGGGTATAGTGAACTTCCCCTTCGCAGAAGATCGCATCACCGCTTGTCCATATGCCGGTAATCGTGTGACCCATCGCCCGGATCGTGGTGAAGAAGGACGCGTTGGCGTCCTCAACCGCTTTGCGTCCTGTTATGGCGTCGAAATTGCCCAAGCGGAAGGTCACGTCATCGGTCAAAAAGCTGGCGACTGCTTGCGCATTCAACGCGTCGACTGCCGCGTATAGATCGCCGACCAGGGCTGTATGGGCTGCGGGCTTAAGAGTTGTGATTTGCATCGGTGGTTCTCCTATTGTGAGATTGAGATTGAAAGGGCAGCGGGACACGGGCAGCGTGCGGCTTCGATCCAAAACTGGAACATCCGACAGCGGCAGCAACTATCCGCTCTTATCGACAGGCTTGCCGTGAAAAATTCCATGGATGAGCATTCTGGACATTGTGACCACCGGCAAGCTGAGGAATAGGACTGATCTAATTGACTTTCCTGCCTGCGATAATTCGCTATCAGGGAAACTTTAGGGTGAGAAAAAGTTGTCAATGGAAAGAGCAGCATGATTGAGATTGGCGCCATTCCGGTCTTTGTGGCGGTCGCGGAAACCGGCGGGTTTGCGGCTGCGGCCCGGCAACTGGGGATCACAAAATCCGCTGTCAGCAAGCGGATCGGCAACCTGGAAACGCATTTGGGCATGCAACTGTTTCATCGTTCGACACGCAGCATATCTCTGACGGAAGCCGGCGAAATTTACCTGTCCCATGCGGTGCAGGCGCTTGGGGCCGCGAAGGAAGCGGAAGATGCGGTCACTGCCATGCTGGGGCAACCCATTGGCCGGCTTAGGGTCAACGCGCCGATGTCTTTCGGGTGCCTGCATGTCGCGCCATTGATCAAGGATTTTCTGGAGCGCCATCCCGGGATCACACTGGATCTGACCATGGATGACAGGGTCACGGATCTGGTTGAAGCGGGGTTTGATATGGCAATCAGGGCGGGGACCTTGCCGGACTCCGCTCTGATTGCCCGCAGGCTGGCGCCGATCCACAGTGTCCTCGCCGCAGCACCGGAGTACCTGGCACAGACTGGTACGCCAAAGCACCCCGAAGACCTGCTTCAGCATAGCTGCCTGCACTACAGCTATTCGCGTGATCCGCGGGAGTGGGTGCTCTGCGGTGCAGAAGGGGAGGTACGTGTGCATCCGAAAGGCAGGATGCGTGTCAACAACAGCGAAGCCCTTTGCACCGCCTTGATTGACGGTCTGGGGATCGGGCGCCTGCCGACCTTTGTGGCGGGCGCCCATCTGGCAGAAGGGCGCCTGGTGCGGGTACTTCCGACCTATTCGCTGCCTGCGCAATCCTTGTACGCAGTGTTCCCTGAGCGGCGTCATATGCCCTCAAAAGTTCGAGCTTTTGCTGACTACCTGGCCGACCGAATTGGTCGTGAAACGCCTTTCTGGGATGTTGAGGCGGGACTGGCTCGATGATGGGAAACATCAGTACCGGAAGGGATCATGATCCCGTCTAGATCTCGCAGCGCCGATCTGGTTGCGATCTTGCCTCCATGTAGAACGTTCTTGCCAGATTGCGCATCGGATCGAAGCAACCACCTGTCAGAGACTGCGACCAGTCACGCAAGACATGATATTGTGTCGCGCGTTTCTAAGATTGGGTAGCTGTGCCTTCCCTTGCGTTGGCTATCGGGAGTCGTTTTTGTGCGCAGATGTGCCTATGGGTCCGACCAAAGGGTAATCTCTTATACTGTCGGTTTCGCGCTGAATAGGCGGGTGGTTTCGCGTCAGAATTTCCCAGCTCTCTGGTACATAATCGCAGGTTTGGCTTTAGGTGATAATCAGTCTCGCAAAGCCGAGGCAAGGGCCGCTGCGAGGTCGCTTGGGTGGACCGGTTTATGCAGCAGCGGGGCTGTAACGGGGCCCATCTCGTCGGGGGTGAAGGCGGTGTAGCCTGAGGTGTAGATTACAGGCATGGTCGGGTGGATTTGGCGGACACGGTTGGCCAATTCAAAGCCGCCGATGGAGCCTGGCATCACCACATCGGTCAGCAGCAGGTCAATGTGGGTGCTGTCCTGCACCAGCTCCAGCGCCTGTTGCGCCGAGCCGACCGGCAGCACGCGATACCCGAGCGTCACAAGCATGTCCTGGGTCATCTGGCGAAGATCTGGCTCATCTTCCGCCAGCAGAATGGTCTCACCGGCGCCAGTCTCAAGCGGCGCGTCAGCGGCGGCAGCTTTGGGCAGGCTCAGATCGGAGCCGCGCGGCAGCGTCAACTGCACTGTAGTGCCGTGGCCTGGTCTGGAATAGACCCGCAAATCGCCGCTTGAATGGCGGGCAAACCCATAGACCATCGACAGCCCCAGCCCGGTGCCTGAATTGCCGTCTTTGGTGGTGAAGAAAGGATCGGTACAGCGGGCCAGTGTGGCGTCGTTCATGCCGGGGCCATCATCGGTGACGGAGAGTTCGACATAGGGGTGACTTGCGGCGGCATCAGACGCGTCCAACTTTTGATCGATCTGGCCAGGTTTTGCACCGGGGTGGCCTTGCGGGGTGGGGACCGGCCGGGCCTTCAGGGTAATGCAGGTGCCCTCACCGCTGCTCATAATGGCATCGCGACTGTTCAAAACCAGGTTCATCAGCGCGGTTTCCAGCTGCGCAGGATCGCAGTAAACCAACAAACCGGGGTCTGTCTCTTGTGCTTGTATCTCAATCCGCGTCTCGAGCACCGGGCGGATCAGGTCGAGGAACTCTGTCAGAATCTCCTCAACCGGTTTGGTCATCGCAAAACCCGGCTGGCGTTTGGCAAAAGCCAGTAGCCGCGTGGTCAGCTGGCGCCCTCGATTGATGGTTGTTGTTGCAATGCCAAGGAACCGGGACCGGTCATCGGGAGTGGCGGCGGTCCCCGCCAGATCCACCGCATAGAGCAACGACGCCAGCAGATTGTTGATGTCATGGGCGATACCGCCCGTCAGCTCACCCAGCGCATCCAGCCTGTTCTTGCGGTCGACAACCTGCCGGTTGCGCTCCTCGCCGGTGACATCATCCAGCACCAGCACCAAGGCAACACCATGTTGTTCATTGTCCGGAACCGCGCTTCGGACCCGGACGTAGCGATGGTCGTCGCTGCTGGCGCTGCGCCGCAGCAGATGGGTTTCTCCTGACAGCACGTGGCCTGACCGGGCGCGTTTCAGCGGATCGGCGCTGGCGATCAGCGGGCTGAGGGTTGCTGTTTCGAGAAAGCTGATCGCCTGAGGCCAGAGAAATGGCGTTTCAGCGGATGTACCCCCAAGCATGTGGCGGGCACGATGGTTGATCCGGATGATCTGGCCTGCACGGTCAAAGGCGACAATTCCGCTGGTGGCTGCGTTCAGCACCACTTCCAGTTCATCGCGGATTTCGGCGATTTCTGCAGCGCGCCGGGCCTTGTCTGCGGCGATGCGACGGCGCGTGCGCAGCTGGTTCATGCCGAGCACCCCCAGCAGCGTCAGCACCCCGCCACCGATGGCATAGCCGAGCAGGCTCAGCCGGGCCGCATTCCAGAATATTGGTGGTTCGAAATACGTGCGGCGCAGCTCGGCGTATTCAGCGGAGACCAGATATTGCGGCAGCGCTAGATCCAGCTTGTCGCGCACCTCACCCAGACCAAATCGCAAGGCCGGTGCGCGTTCATACGTCAGCAACGCAGGCAGCACCTCTGTCAGAGCCTCCCGCATCTGGAGGTTTTCGGCAGTCACCAGCAGTTTGTCCGGGTGATCGACCACCGCATCAACCTCTCCGGTTTGCAGCGCTGTCAGCAGGGCGGGCACTGTGCCCATATGGATGACCTGCCAGTCCAGTGCAGCCCCCATCGCCTGCGCGGTGGCATTGTCAGCCCGTACCCCGACGCGGCGCTGCGTCAGATCCTCGGGGTGGGTGATGCGACCTGCCAGATCCAGCTGAGTGAAGACGGATTGATCCGCTGCCAGGATCGGATGCGCGAAATCCATCTGCGCCTGCCGGGCCTCGGTGACCTGCGCTGCGGGGAGAATGTCATAAGTGTCCGATTGTGGACCACGTAACCAGGCCTCTTCGCTGATGGTCTGAAATTCCAGTTGCAGCCCGGTGCGCCGTGCAAGGCTGCGCAACACGTCAACCGCGAACCCCGACACCCGGCCGTCAGCAGTGATCACCTGATAGGGGGGAGAAGGGTATACACCCACCCGCAGCACGTCCGGTGCGGGCAGGGGAATATCCAGAAAGTGCTTTAGCAGCAGCGCGTCAAGGCGTTGGTCCTGCCTCATCCGGTCAAGCGCGCGAGTGATGTCCGGCATCAGATCGGCGCGGCTTTGATGCAGGGCGACGACACGGTCAAATCTGCGCAAAGGCGGATTAAGAAACCGGACCCGACCATCTACCCTGGCTGATTTCGTAATGTGGAAGGCCACAGGTTCCGGGATCAGAATCGCATCAACAGTCCCGGAAAGAAGCGCCATGACAGCCGCCTCGGGCGTGGTGAAATGCACGGTCGTATTGCGAGCGAGAAATGCTTTTTGCTCAGAACCGACAGCCGGTGGCACGATCCCCACGCGCATGCCGCTCAGCGTTGCGGTAGAAAGATCCTGCACCGCGTCATTTCGCACCATGGGGCGCAGGGATTCGCTGGAAATCGGCGCGGAGAACAGATTGCTGTCACGCAGCGCAGGCAGTTGGGCGATGCCGGCAATCAGATCGGTACGGCCCTCGACCTGTGCCTGCACGAAATCGCGGCTCGACGTCACCGGCACCAATGTGATGCTGGTGCCCATCTCGGTTGCGAGATGCTGCGCCAACTCCACCAGAAACCCGGTTTCCTCGCCCTCGCTGTCGCGCTGTGCAAAGGGGGGAACCGACAGGAAACCGATCCGCAACGGGGCCGGGCGCTCCTGCGTCCAGCCCGGCAGGGCGAGGCCCCCCAGCACAAGGAAGGAGAACAGGAACCGGATTGGTTTCGCCATGTAGAAGGCTCCGTAACGTGCTGGCTCAGGGTGGGATCGCGGATCGTTGCCATGTTATAGGTGAGCGATCGGGAATGTCAGGCAAAACCGACCTCAGCCGCTGTTCAGTAACCGTTCTGGTCGCTCAGCAATTGATCACGCCCCGAACGCCGGGTAAAAGGTTTGCGGGAAAAATAGCAGCGTGTCCATGTCTGGTTCAGGGCAGTATCGCAATGCTGCGGAGGAGCGACGGATATGGCCAACATACTGGTTCTGGAGGATGATGAGATCTTTGCCAGCCTGTTGCAGGTCTCTCTGGAGCAGGCCGGGCATTTCCCCATCATCTGTGAAGACGCGACCGAGACGATTGCCCAGTACAAAGAATATGACTTTGACCTGGTTATCACCGATCTGATCGTAAAGAAAAATAACCGCGCCATACCAGATGGCGGCGTGATGGTTATCTCCTTCCTACAGGGGTGTGCACGCGACGGGCATGCAATTCCGCCGATTATAGCGATGTCCGGCGCCACGCAGCGTCCGGGGCTGGAGCAGCTGCTGGTCACGTCCAAGGATCTTGGTGCGACGGCAACGTTGACGAAACCGTTTGAACCGGCAGAGCTGCTGGCCCTCATTGATCAGCTGCTGCAACCGCTGACCTGATCATCCCCCCGGGGGCCGCTTCAAGGAGGTAACCCAGATGCCGGGAAATATGAAAAGGCGCAGCCCGGATGCGGGGTGCGCCTGATTTTCTGGTTGGCAGATGATCTGGTCTCAGCGCCGTTGCATGTCGCGCGGCATTTCCGACAGGATCTCGGCGCCGGTTTCGCGCAGGATCACAATCTCTTCCAGCCGCACGCCAAACCGGTCTTTGAGGTAGATCCCCGGTTCGATCGAGAACACATTGCCTGCGCGCAGCTCAACATCAGAGGTGGCGGTGATATAAGGCGGTTCATGTACATCAATACCCAGCCCGTGGCCGGTGCGGTGCAGGAACTGCGGACCATATCCGGCGGCAGTAATGGTTTCGCGGGCGGCACGGTCGACCTCGCTGGCGCGCACGCCGGGTTTCGCGGCTTGGACTGCGGCTTTTACTGCGGCTTCGACCACCTCAAACACCTGCTCATATTCGGCCTCCGGCGTGCCGAACCAGCCGCAGCGGGTCATGTCCGAAGGGTAGCCGTTCAACCGGCACCCGGTGTCGATCAACACCGCCATGTCGCGGGTCAGCCTGGTGTCGCCGGTGTGGTGATGCGGGAAGGCGCCATTGGCACCAAAGCCGACGATGGTGAATTCCGCGCTGGCGCCGTGGGCTTTGTAATGGGCATGTAGGATCGCTTGCACATCCAGCTCGCTCATACCCTCTTCAAGGCGGGAAAACGCCTCGGTCACGGCGGCATCATTCAACAGATGTGCAGCCTTCAGCGCATCATATTCAGCGGTATCCTTCATCGCCCGCAGGAGGCCCACGGTATCATCGGTAAAGCGCCGCTTTGGCGCGTCCATCGCGTCCAGAACCCGCAGCGCAAAATCAGCGCGCATGGTTTCATCCAGCACCACCGACAGGCCAGCAGCCGTGGCGCCGCAGTCATTGAGCAGCGCGGTAAGCGCGGCATCCGGCCCGTCATCATCCGACCAGCAGCAAAATGGCAGATCGGTGGATGTGCGCGCCGCATTGGCGTTCAACCCCGGCATCAGAAAGCCTGCGTGGCTCTGGCTGACCATCAGCAGCACGGGCCGCTCGTCGCCATGGGGGTTCACACCCGACAGCCACATCATATGGCTGGAGGGGCCAAGCACCACCAAATCGGTGGCGGTCTCAGTCATGCGGTGGCGCAGCCGGGTCAGCCGGTCTGCATAGGGGGGCGTGGTCATGGTCATATGTCCTGTAGCGCGGGCGGCCCCATCGGTGGCGGGAGATCGGGCCGGAAGATGAAAAGAAGGGCCGGCTCATGTCAGCGCCGGCCCCAGATGCCCGCCCCCGGATAAGGGGAGCAGGCGAAAGCGCCTAGTGGCGCCGGGGGATCAATTCTTTTCCACCAGACGGTAGAAGACAAAATCGGATGTCGCGCCATTCACATAGCCAGAGACATCCGCATCCATTGCCACCTGATAGGCGGCCTGGAACATGATCACGATGGGAGAGGTTTTCTGCACCTCGGCCTGCAATTCACGGTACATCTCCAGCCGTTTTTCAGGATCCGCCTCGGTGAGGGCTGCCTTGGTCTTGGCGTTCATCGCGTCCGGTACCGCCCAGGCATTGCGCCATGTGGTAGTGGCCGCATAGTTGTCGTCCGAGTTGTCGGAGTTATAGGCGAAAGCCTTGGCATTGGAATGCGGATCCATGAAATCCGGGCCCCAATAGAGCAGCATCGCCTCATGGCTGCGCTCACGGTATTTGGTGATCACCTGGCTGCCGGTGCCGGGCAGGATTTCAAAATTGATCCCCGCATCGGCAAAGCTGGCCTGCAAGGACTGCGCCATATCGGTAAAGGGGGCCGCATTGATCACATCCAGCGACACGGTGATCGGGGTCTCAATCCCGGCCTCGCTGAGGATGGATTTTGCGCGTTCCGGGTCATAGCCGAATGGTGTGTCGTCGTAGGAACCGGGGAAGCCTTTGGGCCAGAACGCCTGATGGATCTCCATCTGGCCGTTGATGATGGTGTCGGTCATGCCCTTGTAATCCACCAGATAGCGGGCAGCCTCCCAGACGGCGGGGTCGGTCAGGCTGTCGGTTTTCTGGTTGAAGGACAGGAAATGCACCGCCGCCTGCGGGTAGGTTTCCACCTTGATGGCGTCGCTGTCAAAGCCACGGATCTGATCGGGTGTCAGATTGCGGGCCATGTCGATATCGCCGGATTCGAGCAGCAGCTCCTGCGTGGCGGCTTCGGCCACATGGCGGATGATGACGCTTTCCATCTTGGGTGCGCCCTTGAAATAATCCGCATTGGCTGCCAACCGGACCATCTGCGCCGGACGATAGCCCTGCAGCTTGAACGGGCCGGAGCCGGCGGCGTTTTCATTCAGCCAGCCATTGCCCATGTCGCCGTCCACGGCATTGGCCATCACCACCTCTTTATCCACCACCGAAGCGGGGCGGGCGGCCAGCACGTTCATCACAAAGGCAGGGGAAAACTCCCCTTCGTATTTGATAGTGACGTTGTTGCCGTCGGTGGTGATCATCTGATCGACATTCTCGGCGGTCCAGCCCAGTTGCGCCAGGATGAAGGCCGGGGTCAGATTCAGTTTGATCACCCGCGCCAGTGAGAACACCACATCCTCACCGCGCACCGGGTTGCCGGAGTGAAACACCGCATCGTCGCGCAGGGTGAAGCGGATGGTCTTGGCCTCCGCGTCGACGTCCCAGGCGCTGGCAAGGCCCGGCGCCAGAACGGTGGGATCCTCGGCGTCATATTGCACCAGGCGATCATAAAGGTTGGTGACCAGTTCACCGGAGGTGAATTCATAGGCCTGAGCGGGGTCAATGGCGACGATATCGTCGATATTCTGCGCCACGATCAGCGCATTGGCGGGCGTGTCAGCGATAGCGCCGCTCGCCAGAGGCAGCGCCATCACGCTGGCCAGCAAGGCGGATTTCACGAGGTTCATGTCAGTCTCCCTGTTTGGTTCATTGGTATCCATCGGCCACGACCGCCCCGCAGGACCGGCCTGCCGCAGCTGCCCGGTCAGGGCAGGTTGGGGGTGTTGGTGCTGTGCAAAACGCTGAGTGTGCCGGTCCACAACAACCGCGCCGGCTGGTCGGTGGGATTGCTCCAAGAATGGGAGGTCAGGCCGCTGTAGTGCAGGCTGTCCCCAACCCGCAGACGGAACACCTGCCCATCCAGTGATTGATCAATCTCCCCCTCCAGCACATAGAGCATCTCTTCGCCCTCGTGGCTGACCTCCTCAGAGACATATCCGGGCGGCACATGCAGGATATAACTGGACAGCTCCGCGCCCGGAAACTGTGCGCCAAGCGCCTCATAGGTAATGGAGGAGCCCGCCAGCGAGAATTGCGTCCGCGTCATCGCCCGCGTTACCGCGTCCGAGGGTTTCGGCGTGGCGATGAAATATTCCAGCCCCACCTCCAGCGCTGACGCGATCTGTGCCAGCGTGCCCAGCGTTGGGGTGGCATTGTCGCGCTCCACCTGGCTCAGATAGCCCACTGAGACGCCGGACACATCACAAAGCGCCTGAAGCGTCAGCCCCATCTGCTTGCGCCGCTTGCGGATCAACGCGCCCAGCATCGGGCCTGCGCTGCTGCGGGTCTTCGCCGTTTTCTGGGGGGCGGTGGTCTGGGGCATCGGCGGCTCTCATTCTGGATGGCTTTCAATCAGCTTAGGAAAAAAATTATTGTGAAGCAAAAAATTTTTGCTTTTGCAGAAAAAAATATTTATGCCCGTAGGCAAGGCGCCGGTGTGTCTGCGGTCGTGAACCGTCGGCTTCGGCTATGTGAAAGGGCAGGGTATCTTGACCAGCACAGGAACAACGAGACGCGCAGTTCTGCGCTGGGGACGAGGGCTTGCGGGCTTTGCCATCGTGTCGACGCTGACCTTTCTGGGCCTTCTGGCAATCACGTTTTTTATTGGCCGTGTGGTGCCGATCGACCCGGTTCTGTCAGTGGTCGGAGATCGCGCCACGCAGGACCAATACGAGGCGGCGCGGGTTGCCATGGGGTTGGATCGCCCGCTGGTGGTGCAGTTTTTCGCCTATGTGGCGGACGTCTTTCAGGGCGATTTGGGGCGCTCTGTCTCCACCAACCGGCCCGTCGTGTCCGATCTTGCGCGGGTGTTTCCCGCCACGCTGGAAATGGCCACGCTTGGTATTCTGATTGGTGTGCTTATGGGGGTTCCCATGGGTGTCTGGGCTGCCGCGCGGCAGGGCACTTGGGTCGATCAGATCATCCGGGTCTTTGCGCTTCTGGGCTATTCGGTGCCCGCGTTCTGGCTGGGGCTGGTTGGTCTGGCGGTGTTCTACACGGGTCTGGGCTGGGTCGCCGGGCCGGGGCGGGTCGACATCTTCTATGATGGGTTGATTGATCCGGTCACCGGCCTGTTGCTGGTCGATAGCCTGCTGGTCGGCGACACCGAGGTGTTCTGGAACGCGCTCTCGCATCTGGTGCTGCCTGCGGCCATCCTCGGGTTTTTCAGCCTCGCCTATATCGCGCGCATGACCCGCAGTTTCATGTTGGACCAGCTCAGTCAGGAGTTCATCACCACCGCCCGCGTCAAGGGCGTGCCGGAATGGAAAGTGATATGGGTGCATGGGTTCAAACCGATCCGGGTGCCGCTGATCACCGTAATCGGCCTCTCTTATGCCGCTCTGCTGGAAGGTTCGGTGATGATTGAAACGGTGTTCAGCTGGCCCGGCATCGGCAATTACCTCACTGTGGCGCTGCTCAATGCGGATATGAATGCCGTCCTTGGCTCAACACTGGTGATCGGCGCGGTCTTCATCTTCATCAACAAGATCTCGGATGTGCTGTACCGGGTTCTCGACCCAAGGAGCCTGTGATGCTGAGCCGCGACTGGTTGCTGGACGACTCGCCCGCCACACGGACCCAGGCCACCGCAGGGCGCGCCTATCGCATGATCCTTGCGCTGATGCGCAACCCGCTGGCGGTGCTGGGAGCTGTGATCATCACCGTCCTTATCCTTGCAGCGGCTTTTGCGCCTTGGATCGCGCCGCAAAGCCCGGTGGGGCAGGACCTGTCCTCCCGTCTGTTGCCGCCCTCCTGGGCCAATTGGATGGGCACGGATGAGCTGGGGCGCGATATCTTTTCCCGGGTGGTGTACGGCGCGCGCATCACGCTGATGATTGTCGCTCTGGTGGCGGTGATATCGGCACCGCTGGGGCTGATCATCGGGGCGATCTCGGGCTACTTCGGCGGCTGGATCGACCGGATCCTGATGGGGATCACCGATGTCTTCCTGTCGATGCCCAAGCTGATCCTGGCGCTGGCCTTTGTCGCCGCCTTGGGGCCGGGGATCGAAAACGCGATCATCGCCATCGCAATCACCGCATGGCCTGCCTATGCCCGCATCGCACGGGCCGAAACGCTGACCTTCCGCAACGCTGAATTCATCGCCGCGACGCGCCTGCTGGGGGCCTCGCACAGCCGGGTCATCCTGCACCATGTGCTGCCGCTCTGTACCTCCTCGATGATCGTGCGGGTGACACTGGATATGGCGGGGATCATTCTGACGGCAGCGGGTCTTGGGTTTCTGGGTCTGGGCGCGCAGCCGCCGCTGCCCGAATGGGGCGCGATGATCTCGCGCGGGCGGGTGTTCATTCTGGACCAATGGTGGGTTGCGACCATGCCCGGCATTGCCATCATCGTGGTCAGCCTTGGCTTTTGTTTCCTTGGCGATGGCTTGCGCGATGTGCTGGACCCCAAACAGGGGGGCAAGTCATGAGCCAATCCACATCTGCCCCCTTGCTGGAGGTTGAAAACCTCCGCGTCAGCTTTCCGACCCCCAAGGGACGGGTTGAGGTGGTCAAGGGGCTGGACCTGACCCTGGGCCGCGAACGCCTTGGTATCGTGGGCGAGAGCGGATCGGGCAAATCCATGACCGGCCGCGCCATCCTGCGGCTGATCCGCCGCCCGGGCCAGATGGCGGCGGACCGGCTGGCACTGGAGGGGCAGGACCTGCAAACCCTCAGCGAACGCCAGATGCGCAATATCCGTGGGGCGCGGATCTCGATGATCATGCAGGACCCGAAATTCTCGCTCAATCCGGTGATGACCATCGGCGCACAGATCGCCGAGGCGCTGGATGTCCACGAACGTCTCAGCCGCCGCGACACCCGTGCCCGTGTGCTGGAGATGTTGGAGGCGGTGCGCATCAACGACCCCGAACTGGTGGCGCAGATGTATCCCCATCAGGTCTCCGGCGGCATGGGGCAGCGGGTGATGATCGCGATGATGCTGATCCCGCGCCCGGATCTGTTGATCGCGGATGAGCCGACTTCGGCGCTGGATGTCTCGGTACAGGCGCAGGTGCTGGATCTGATTGATGATCTGGTGCGGGACAAGGGCATGGGCCTGATCCTGATCAGCCATGATCTCAATCTGGTGGCGCGCTACTGTGACCGGATCATGGTGATGAATGCCGGCCGCGTGGTCGAAAGCTGCGCCGCCGCTGATCTGCACAAGGCCAGCCACCCCTATACCCAAGGTCTGCTGGCAGCGGTGCCCCGGATGAAGGAAACCCGCGACACGCTGCCTGTGCTGGACCGATCAAGCTGGAGCGGCACATGACAGCGATTTCTCTGAGAAACCTCGATATTTCCTACGGCGACACGAGGGTGGTGCAGGGCGTCAGCTTTGATGTGGCTGAGGGGGAGAGCTTTGCGCTGGTCGGCGAAAGCGGATCGGGGAAATCCACCGTGCTGAAGGCGATTGCCGGGCTTGCGCCTGACTGGACTGGTGAGATCTCCGTTCTGGGTCAGCCGCGCAGCCACGGGATTGATCGCGCGTTTTCCCGAACCTGCCAGATGGTGTTTCAGGATCCCTATGGATCATTGCACCCGCGCAAACCGGTCGACTGGGTGTTGCGGGAGCCCCTGCGGGTGCATGGCATCGGCGCGCGTGACGCCCGCGTCGCAGAGGTGCTGGCCGCAGTCGGCCTCGACCAGCGATTCCGGTTCCGTTATCCGCATCAGCTGTCCGGTGGGCAGCGCCAGCGGGTCGCCATTGCGCGGGCCTTGATGCTGGAACCCAAGGTGATGTTGCTGGATGAGCCGACATCGGCGCTGGATGTGTCCGTGCAAGCCGAGATCCTGAACCTGCTGAAGGCGCTGCGTCGTGCGCAGGGGCTGACCTATCTGATGGTCACCCATAACCTGCCTGTTGTCAGCTTCATGTGTGACCGCATGGCGGTGATGAACAAGGGGCGCATTGTTGAGATCGCCCCAGCTGAGGCGCTGCATGATGGCGGCTTCAGTGATGCTTATACGCAGCAGCTCTATGCTGCCAGCGGTGGCGCGGAGCCGACCGCGTGACAATTTACCCGAGAAGATGGATCCCACCGAATGCCCGACGATAGACTGCCGGAAAATATCTCAGAGACCGTGTCTGTACCCCAGTCGACAGAGGCGCTGCGCCATTTCACCGACGCACTGGCCGCCGCCACAACTGCCGAGGCTGCGTATGATGCCCTCTGCGCGCTGACCAAGGCGACCGTCGGGGCAAAGCTGTTCACCGTGATGACGGTGGATATGACCGCCATGCTGGCCTGTCGCACCTATACCGATGATCCCGAGAACTACCCGACCTCCGGCACCAAGCCGATTGAAATGAATGACTGGTTTGAGATCGTCCATGGTCAGCACCGCAGTTTCGTTGCGAATACGCTGGAAGACATCGATCAGGTCTTCCCCGATGCGGAGCTGATCGGGGCGCTGGGCTGCGGGTCGGTGATCAACCTGCCGGTACTGATCGGCGGCGAACTTGCTGCGACCATCAATATTCTGCATGAGCCGGGGTACTATACAGAGGCGCGCGTTGAGGCGGCAAAGGCCTTGCTGACCCTGCCTGCAATGGCGACGCTGGCCTTCGCCCGGCAGCTGTAGTCTCTGATCCGCGCGTTAGGCGAAGAAAGAGGCCGCGCGTCGGCGGCCTCTCTGTGATCTGCGGTCCCATGCGCGCGGCGCCGAGAGGCCAGCGTCAGGGGCGAGGGACGCGGAAAGCGGGTTTCCGGTCGGCGGATCAGTCTTCCAGACTGTCCTCGCGTTTCTCGTCGATCAATCCGCGTTCCTCATCCTTGCGTTTTTGGAAGCGGGTACCATAGCCTTCGAGTTCCTCGTCGGAAATCACCTCTTTGGCGCGGGTAAAGACCTCGTTCTCCTCCTCATCCATGTGATGCTCATATTCATGCTTCAGCTGTTCGAACTTGGTCATCCACAAATCCGAAGACATTTTCATCACATTCAGCTCTTCCATCAGATCATCAAGCTGCTGGTGCTCGTGCACGGAATGCCGGGCCGCATCCTGGCCCCAGGTCTGGCTGATCAGTTTGGAATAGAAGGTCTCTTCCTCCGCAGCAGCGTGGCTTTTGACGTCTTCGTAAAACCGTTTCCAAAGGGCGCCGCGCGCTTCGACCTTGCTGTCTTGAATGGAGGTCAGCAGTTTGCGGTGGGTATCGTGATCGTCCTTGATTGCATCATAAATTGTCGGCATTGGAAGCTCCAGTCTGGCGGGGTCGGTTGAACGGCGCGGCTGCCTTGTCGGCACAAGGTGCCGCAGCTCTCTGACAGACAAACGCCGCAATCAGGCAGAGTGTTCCTGAAGCGGTCAATCGCTCCGCAGGATTGCGCAGGATCCGGGTCGCGCGTGCTGCACGGTCCAGCCTATTTTGGGGCGGCAGGCTGGCAAAGGACCCACAAAGATGACACTGGATATGGTATTGGCGCTGTTGTTGTTTTTGTTCCCGCTCGCCTATAGCCCCGGACCGGGCAATCTGTTTTTTGCGGCCAATGGTGCGCGGTTTGGCTTTCGCGCGACCTTGCCTGCGACAACGGGTTACCATATCGCCACGGCTGCGGTGACGCTGCTGATTGGATCCGGCGCATTGGCGGCTCAGGCGGTGGCGCAGGAGGCGTTCACCTGGCTGAAGATGGCAGGCGCGGGGTATGTGCTGTGGATCGCATGGGGTCTTTGGCGCGCCGGTGGGCTACAGGCGGAGCTTCAGGCCCGTCCGGCCCTCTTTCGAGATGGTGTCGTCCTGCTGCTGCTCAACCCCAAAGCCTATGTGATTATCACAGTGATGTTCAGCCAGTTTCTCACACCTCCGGGGGCGGTGAGCCTTGGTAGGGGCGCGCTGGCGCCGGTGCTGGCCATCACGCTGATTTTCACTCTCAACAATCTGGTGGCATTCTCGATCTGGACCTGGATCGGCGACGGGCTGGCGCGACAGTTTTCCCGCGATCTGCGCGCGCGGCAGCTCAACCAGGGATTTGCGCTTTTGCTGGCCGGTGTTGCCTTGTGGATGTTGCTGCTGTGAGGTGGCGGGGCGCTCAGCCGCCCCGGTAGGATCGCATAAGGAGACCGCGCCGGACGGGGCACATGGCGCAATCCGGAACATTTTCAGAGCGGTGACGTTGAGCCAGAGAGCGACAACGGAGCCAAACATGGGTGAAAGTGAGTTGAAAGGCGGGGTAGGCTGTGCCGCTGGAGGCGCACCGGACGTGATCGCAGCCCCCCTGCCGCAGGCGCGCAGATCTGCAGCGGCCCGCAAGGTGGGCGTCGAGATTGAGTTCGGCGGCCTGTCCGTTACGCACGCTCAAAAAATCGTGCAGCGTGAACTTGGCGGCGAGATCCGAGCGCAGGATCGCGCTGACGGACCAAACCCCCATGTCAAGGCTACGGCGCTGGGTGACGTAGAGGTCTATCTCGACAGCCGTTATCGCAGCAAACCGGGCCTCGGCAAAACGCTGGTCGCCATGGCGGAACCGCTGATCCCGGTCGAAATCGTCACCCCGCCGCTGAAACAGTCGCAGCTGTCGCAGCTGGATCAGCTGTGCGTCAGATTGGCAGAGGCCGGGGCCACGGGTACGCAGGACGGTGTGCTGAACGGCTTTGGCGTGCATCTCAATGTGGAAGTTGCCGATATGACGGCTGAGCATATCGGGCCGGTGCTGACGTCCTTTGCGCTGCTGGAGCCGCTGTTACGCCGAATGCCGGGGATCGACCTGTCGCGCCGTGTGCAGCCGTTCATCGCGCCCTATCCCAAGGCCTTGGTAGACGCGTTGTGTGCGTCCCCTCCGCAGACCATGGACGATCTTCTCCGCCTCTATCTTGAACATGCCGCCGATCGCAATCACGCGCTGGATCTGCTGCCGCTGCTTGCGGATTATGCCCCGGACCGCGTGCGTGCAGCCTTGGGAGAGGGAGACAAAACCGCCGCGCGGCCTGCCTACCATTACAGATTGCCTGATTGCCGTCTGGGGGACCCCGACTGGTCGATCACCCGTGAGTGGAACCGCTGGGCCGAGGTAGAACAGATCGCCCGCGATGGGCGGCTGAAAGCTCTGATTGAAGGCTGGCAAGCGCGACCGCGCAGCGAACAGTTGATGAGCCGGGAATGGGCCAAACACGCGGCTGATATCCTCGGCGTTGCCAACCGGGAGGGCATCGCATGAAACCGAGGATTGCCGTGACAGTCTCGCGCCGCAGCGGTTGGCGGATTTTTCCGCTGATGGCTCTCAATATCTGGCTGGCAGGTGGCCGTGCGGTCCGTTGGCAAAGCAACCGTGAGGCGGATCTGTCCACGGTAGATGCCGTGGTCATTGGCGGAGGTGATGACATTGCGCCAACACTGTATGATGGTCAGATCATGCCTGAGGTCCGGTTGGATCCCGACCGCGACGCGCTGGAGGCAGCCATCGTGCGCGAGGCGACGCGTCAGGATGTACCCCTCTTGGGGATCTGTCGCGGCGCGCAGATGTTGAACGTGGCGCGCGGCGGGCGGCTCTATCAGGACGCCTACGCCTTCTATGGTCAGCAGAACTACAAAACGGTTCTGCCTCGCAAAGAGGTCACCATTACCAACAACAGCGTGTTGCGCCGGGTGTTGGGCGTGCCCAGGCTCAAAGTCAACGCATTGCACAGCCAGTCCGTCAGCGATTTGGGGCAGGGGCTGCGGGTCACCGGGCGCGATCAGTCTGGCATGGTGCAGGCGGTTGAGGATCCGGGGCGACGTTTTGCGATTGGTGTGCAGTGGCACCCTGAGCATCTGTTCTACCGCGCGGCACATCTCAATCTGTTTCGCGCCTTGGTTGCGGCAGCCAGATCCAAACGGGATACACCCGAAGATCAGATGCGCTGCGCAGGCTGATGTCTGACACGGGCTTAACAACCTAGTCACAAAAGAAAACGCCCGGATCGCTCCGGGCGTTTTTATGGTTTAGGGGCAGTATGTCGCCCGGTCACGTAGCCGCGTGATCAGCCGATGATGCCGTTCAGCGTGGCACTGGGGCGCATGACGGCGGCGGTTTTCACCGGATCGGTGTGGAAATAACCGCCCAGATCCGCAGCCTGACCTTGCACCTCTGCCAGTTCGGCAAGGATCGCCTCTTCCTTGGCGGCCAGTTCCGCGGCGATGGGCGCGAAATGCGCGGCCAGCTCGGCGTCATTCCCCTGTGCGGCCAGCGCCTCGGCCCAGTAACGGGCGAACCAGTAGTGGCTGGCGCGGTTGTCCGGCTCACCCACCTTGCGCGAGGGCGAGCGGTTGTGGTCCAGAATGCCCTGTGTCGCAGCCTCGGCGGCGGCACCCAGCACGCCCGCCTTGGCGTTGCCCTTGCTGTCGGCGAGGAAGTTCAGCGATTCACCCAGAGCACAGAACTCACCCATGGAGTCCCAGCGCAGGTGGTTTTCTTCCACCAGCTGCTGCACGTGCTTGGGCGCAGAGCCACCAGCCCCGGTTTCAAACAACCCGCCACCGTTCATCAGCTTCACAATCGACAGCATCTTGGCCGAGGTGCCCAGTTCCAGGATCGGGAACAGGTCGGTCAGATAGTCGCGCAGCACATTGCCGGTGATGGCGATGCTGTCCTTGCCTGCGGTGATGGTCTTCAGCGACTGGGCGGTCGCCTCACGCGGGGCCATGATCTGGAACAGGTCGGATTTGCCAGCCGCATCCAGTGCGGGCTTCACATATTTGATCAGCTCAGCGTCATGGGCGCGGTTTTCGTCCAGCCAGAAGATCGCCTCGGAACCGGTCAGACGCTGACGATCCATCGCCAGTTCGATCCAGTTCTCGATCGGGGCTTTCTTCACGGTGCAGGAGCGCCAGATATCTCCGGCCTCAACCTCATGTGAATGCAGCGTCTCGCCGTTGGCCAGCACGATGCGGATGGTGCCATCGGCAGGTGCTTCGAATGTGGTCGGGTGGGAGCCGTATTCCTCGGCCTTCTGCGCCATCAGGCCAACATTGGCGACGGAGCCTGCGGTGGTCACATCCAGCGCGCCATTGGCTTTGAAGAAGTTGATGCTCTCGTCGTAGACGGTGGAATAGCAGCGGTCGGGGATCACGCAGTTGGTGTCGCCCTTGTTGCCCGCTTCGTCCCAGCCCTTGCCGCCTGCACGGATCACCGCTGGCATGGAGGCGTCGATGATCACATCGGACGGCACATGCAGGTTGGTGATGCCCTTGTCACTGTCGACCATATACATGGACGGACGGTCCAATGCGGCGATCTCAGCCTTGATGGCATCCGCATTGGGCAGGCCATCAATGGTCGCCAGAACCGCGCCAAGGCCGGAATTGGCAGAGCCGCCTGCCGCTTCGATTTCAGCGCCGTATTTGTCCCAGACCGGACCCAGCCATGCCTTTACCGCGTGGCCAAAGATGATCGGGTCAGAGACCTTCATCATGGTGGCCTTCATGTGCAGCGAGAACATGGTGCCGTCGGCTTTGGTGTCTTCAATCGCGCCCTTCAGGAAGGAAGACAGCGCCTTGGCCGACATGAAGGTGGCATCAGCAACGGTGCCTTCTTCCAGCGGCCAGCTGTCCTTCAGCACGGTGACCGCACCGTCCTTGCCGGCGAATTCGATCTTCGCGGTACCGGCCTGTGCTGCAGAGATGGTGGCGGAGACTTCGTTGGCATAGAAATCATTGCCCGGCATCGACGACACTTTGGTCTTGCTGTCTGCGGACCATTTGCCCATCGAATGCGGGTTGTTCTGGGCGAAGTTTTTCACCGCTTTGGCTGCGCGACGGTCAGAGTTGCCTTCGCGCAGCACCGGGTTCACAGCCGAACCCTTGATGGTGTCATAGCGCGCGCGGATCTCTTTTTCCGCATCGGTTGCCGGATCTGCCGGGTAGTCCGGAACTGCAAAGCCCTGCGCCTGCAATTCGGCAATCGCGGCGGTCAGCTGCGGTACAGAGGCCGAGATGTTGGGCAGCTTGATGACATTGGCCTCAGGCGTTTTCACCAGTTGGCCCAGTTCGGCCAGATCATTGCTCTGACGCTGGGTGTCGCTCAGCGCTTCGGGGAAGGTCGCAAGGATACGGCCCGCCAGCGAAATGTCCTTGGTCCCGACGGAGACGCCTGCCGCCGCGGCAAAGCTGCGGATGATCGGCAGCAGCGAGGCGCTGGCCAGCTCGGGGGCTTCGTCTACGATGGTATACAAAATGTCGGGGGTCGAATTTTCTGCCATATTCCACAACCTTTTTTCAGCGATATCGGAAACTTGGGTGAGCGGTTGGCGCTGCACCGGATGGACGGGGTGCTGCGGTCCAGCTTGGATGCGGGGCGGTCATTCTGTGTCAGATCTGCTCTGACAGACCGGCGGCCCGCGAGGACAACAGCCATTCATATGGCCCCCCGTGTAAATCAGCTGGCGCGCGGGCGCAATTGCCAGCAGCGCCTTTGTGGGGTGCAGATTGCCGCGCTTTTGAGATTATTGGGGTGTTTTGCCGCCTATAGTGGCAGTTTTTCCGGTTTGGGAGCCGCAAGAGGCACGGGCCTGCTGCGACTCGAAAACGGGGGCCTGCTCAGCTGCGCCAGCGCAGCAGGCGGCGTTCGATCAGGCCGATCAGGCTGCTGACCACCACGCCGAGCACCGACAGGATCGCAACCCCGGCAAACAACCGTTCCAGATCATAGAGCGATCCGGCCTCCAGAATATACGCGCCGATGCCATGTTCCGCGCCCAGCATTTCAGCGGCCACCAGCAGGATAATGGCAATCGCCAGACTGATGCGCAGCCCCGACAGGATACCCGGCATCGCACCCGGCAGCACGATCTTGCGCACAATCGACAGCCACGAGAGGTTAAAACTCTGCCCCATGCGGATCAGCGACCGGTCCACATTGTCCACAGCGCCATAGGTGGCCACGACAGTGGGGGTGAACGTACCAAAGGCGATCAGCGCATATTTCGACCCCTCATCAATGCCGAACCAGATCACAAACAGCGGCAGCAGAGCGATTTTCGGGATCGGGAACAGCGCAGCCACCAGTGGCACCAGCCCTGCGCGGACATAGGAAAACAGCCCGATCATCAGCCCGACCCCAATGCCGACACTGGCCCCAAGGGCGGCGCCAACCACCAGCCGCGACAGCGAGACACTGACATGGGTCCACAGCAGGCCAGAGGCATAAAGCTCCCCCAATGTGGCCAGCACGTCACTGGGGCGCGGCAGCGTCAGGTTGGAGATCCAGCCCTGACGGGTACCCAGTTCCGCCAGCACCAGCAACAGGACAAAGACGAGCGCGCCCACCCAGCGGGCGCCGCGCGGCGCAAAGCCGCCGCCGCGAAACTGCACTGGGCGCACCGGCGCATGCTGGTGGGGCGTTGCCGTGCTGGGGGCAGGCGGGAGTGTGGCCATCCGGGTGTCAGACATTCATCAGCTCCGCATCTGCCGCCCGCGCCTCGTCACGCATCAGCTGCCACAGGTATTTCTGTTTCTGTTCAAGATCCGCATCGCCGAACGCGCGTTCGGCCAACGGTGTGTCCAGATGCACGATCTCGCGGATCTGGCCGGGGCGGCGGGACAGCACCACGATGGCATGGCCCAGCCGCACCGCTTCGGCCAGGTTATGGGTGACATAGACCGCAGTGAATGGCGTGCGTGTCCACAGCGCCACCAGATCATCCATCAGCAATTCACGGGTTTGGCTGTCCAGTGCCGACAGCGGCTCATCCATCAGCATCACTGCCGGGTTCACCGCCAGCGCCCGCGCAATCGCCACCCGCTGCTTCATACCACCCGACAGCTGCTTAGGCAGCGCCCCGGCGAATTCGCTTAGCTTGGCGCGCGCCAGAACATCGTCGATGATCCGCGCCGCTGCCGTGCCGCGAATGCCGTGATCCTCCAGCACCAGACTGATGTTGCCCCGGACCGTGCGCCAGGGCAGCAGGGCAAAGTCCTGAAACACATATGTCAGCGGATTGAGACAGCCCTCCGGCGGTTGCCCCACCTGCAACACCTCGCCCGTCGCAGGCCGCTCCAGCCCGCCGATAAATCGCAAGAGCGTGGATTTGCCACAGCCCGAGGGGCCGACGATGCAGACAATTTTGCCGCTGGGAATATCCAGCGTGATGTCGCTGAGCACCGCGACATTGTCATAGGCATGACCCACCGCTGACAGGCGAATATCCATGATGTTGCTCCGCAAGAGGATGCGCCGGGGCAGGGTGCCCCGGCACAAAGGTCAGCCGATACTGTCGACGTAGCTGGGATCGATGATTGTCTCCAGCGAGATATCGGCATCCACAAGCTTCTCCGCCTGGAACCAGGCCAGCTGATCCGCCAGCGATTTTGTGTTCATCGCGGCACCTTCGTTCAGGCGCATGGTGCCGTTGATGATCGACTTGGCGGCTTTGTCGCGGGGGCGGTCGGCATAGACATATTTGTGGATCAGATCGACCATCTGATCGACGCCCGCATCACCGCTGGCCCGGTCGATCATGGTGGCGTTGTAGTCGGCAACCCCGCGGCTGTAGGCGCTCAGGAAATCGCGGGTCATCTGCTGTTCCCCGCTGGCGTTCTGGGCCGAGGTAAACACCGTCGTCACCTGATAGTCGGGCAGATAGTCCGCCACATCGCCAATGATATGCACCGCACCCGATCCCGCCAGGGGTTTCGCAATATGCGGCACGATGGACCAGGCATCAATCTGGCCGGATTTCAGCGCGCCGATGATGGCCCCGACTTTTTGCAGCGGCTTGAAGGACAGCGACACGCCTTCCTTCTCCGCCATACGCGACCCCATGTAATGGAAGGATGACCCGGCCGTGGTCATGCCGAAGCTCTTGCCATCCAGCGCCGCCGGGCTGGTGATGCCCGCCTGATAGGCCGCATCGGAGACCAGGATTTTCTGCCCGTCAATGCCCGGCTCTTCCGAGAGGGCGCCGCCGATCACCTTGATCGCGCCGCGATTGGCAAGGGAGATCAGACCGCCCGACATCGCTGTGATTGCATAGTCCACATCGCCAGAGGCAATTGCCACCGACATCGGCGAGGCCGCCTGGAAAAACCGCAGTTCCACATCCAGCCCGGCATCGGCGAAATAGCCACGTTCCTGCGCGATAAAGCTCGCCGAATGGCTGGTGAAGCGCAATGCCCCCAGCACGATTTTCCGCTTGCTCGCCAGCGCCGGTGTGGCCAGCCCCGCAACGGCGCCCGCACTGCCAAGGGCCGCAAGCGTGCGGCGGCGTGTCCAATGGGTCATGTCTTAATCCTCCCTCTTCGTGATTGTCGTTCCGGACCAATCCGGCCCGTAGCGTCCGCGGTTCCTTCGCGGCAGCGTCAGACGCCCCTCGCCCCTGTCATCATGTCACCCGTCACATAGGTCTCCAGCGCCGTCACCGCGGCCTCTGTGTCGCGCGCCAGAACCGCCTCCACCAGCGCCTGTTGTTGTTCTGCGCGGGCGGCGAAATCCAACCGCCCCTCCCGCAGAAGCGCCAGACGGAACCGGCGCGACTGATCATAGAATTTCAGCTGCATATCCGACAGCCGGGGCGAGTGCGCGGCCTCCACAAGCACTGCGGCAAAGCTCCGGCAGGCCATATCCCAGTCCAGCGCCAGCGCATCATTGGCCTCGTTCAGCAGCGCCTCTTCGGTGCGGCGCAGCGCATGGTGGGCGGCCAGAACCCGGCCCTCCCATTGTACATCGCTGCGCGCCAGCCCCAACCGCAGGCCCAGCCGCTCCACCTCCAGCCGCATGAACAGAATATCCCGCAGATCATCCTCGGTGGCCGAAGTCACGCGAAAGCCGCGCTGGGCGGTTGCCTCCACCAGCCCCTCGGCGCTGAGCATCCGCAGAGTTTCGCGCATGGAGTGGTTGGAGCCGCCGTAACTCTGACGCAGCGCCTCAATCTTCAGCTTCTGATCCGGTCGCAGCACACCAAAGGAAATGTCCCGCCGCAGCGCTGCGGCCAGCACAGCAACAACCGTGTCTTCCTCCGACTGTGCGCGTCGACCAAACATGCTTTGATCCCTATTTTGCAAAATATCCAACATTTTTGCCGCGCCAGTCCCCCTCTGTCAATGGGGGCGCCCGCCCCTTTGCGCGCGCGCCTGCGACGCTTGCGCCGGGTCGGCGTTGACGCCCCGGCGCGGCTCTGTCACTCCTGCAATCCACCCAACTCAATCGACCGCTTCGAAGGATCTTGCCCCGCATGACCAGCCTGCGCCTGCTGCACACCTCTGATCTGCATCTGGGCAAGCGGTTTGGCCAGTTCGATGAGGAAACCCGCGCCGCGCTGCAACAGGCTCGGCAGGGCATCCTGTCCCGGCTGGCCGGGATCGCGACGACAGAAGGCGCGGGCCATGTGCTGATCGCGGGGGATCTGTTTGATACCGAAACCCCGTCGGCGCGGGTGATCCGGCAGGCGCTGGCGGCAATGGCGGCAGCGGATCCGGTGCAATGGTGGATCATTCCCGGCAATCACGACAGCGGCGCGGCAGAGCCGCTTTGGGCGGAAATGGCGCGCCACGCGCCGCAGAACGTGCATCTGCTGATGCAGCCCACGCCGGTTGAGATCACGCCCGGGGCCACGCTGTTGCCCGCGCCCTGCGAGCGCCGTTTCGCCGGACAGGATCGCACCATCTGGATGGACAGCGCCGAGACGCCGGAGGGGCATCTGCGGATCGGTCTGGCCCATGGGGCCGTGCTGGATTTCGACCGTGATCAGAACGGGGCCGAGACAATTGCCACCAACCGCGCCAGCAGCGCTCGGCTGGATTATCTGGCGCTGGGGGATTGGCACGGTGATTTCACCCTGAATGCCCACAGCCGCTACCCCGGCACGCCGGAACGGGATCGGTTCAAACATCCGGGGCGCGGCAGCTGCTTGCTGGTGGACCTGCCGGGACCGGGTCAGCCGCCACAGCTGCGTCCGGTCGAGGTGGGACAATACCACTGGCAGGATCTCACGCTTGAGCTGGCGCCGGGGCAGGATATCGGCGCCCTCATCAGAGAGGCGCTGCCGGATGATCCGCAGGACTGGCCCAATTGTATGATCCGCATCCGCGCGCGCGGCTGGGTCACCGCAGATCAACACATGCAGCTGTCGGGTTTTGTGGCAGAGCAGGCTCCGGCGTTTTGCCACCTCAGCCTTGATGGGGATGACTTGCGCATTGAACACCGGGCGGAGGATCTGGATCAGATTGCAACCACCGGCGCGCTGCGCGCTGCGGCAGAGGTCCTGATGGCTGAGAGTCAGAACAGCGCCCTCGCCGAGGAGGCCCGCGATGTGGCCGCCGCCGCGCTGAACCGGCTCTATGCCGCTGTGCGGGAGGGCGCGGAATGAAGCTCACCTCCATTCGCCTGACTAATGTGCGCCGCTTTGTCGATCCGGTGGAGATTACGGGTATCGGTCCCGGTCTCAACCTGCTCAGCGCGCCGAATGAGCAGGGCAAATCCACCATCTTTGACGCCCTGCATGCGCTGTTCTTCAAGGATGCGAAATCGTGGGACAAAGAGGTACGCGCGCTGGCTCCGCATGCGGGTGGCGATCCTGAGATCGAGGTCGAGCTGACCCATCAGGGCAGTCATTTTCGCATCGCCAAAAGCTTTACCAAATCAGCAGGCAAAGGCACCGCGCGCATTTGGCGCGAGGGGGGGCTCCTGCATCAGGCCGACGCGGCGGAAGCATGGCTGCGCGACCTCATCGCGCCGCCCAAGGACGGGCCGGTCGGCATGCTCTGGCTGCGGCAGGGGCTGACGGATTTTGCCGATGCCAAGGACACGCTGGAGGCGCGGCGCGATCTGATGTCCTCCCTTAGCGGTGAGGTCGAGGCCGTGACTGGCGGGCAGCAGATGGAACGCCTGCGCCGCCGCCTGCGCAGCGATCTGGACCGCATGGTCACCAGCCGTGGCGCGCGCAAGGGTGGCCCGCTCGCCGAGGTGGAGGCCCGCGTGGCCACGCTCGCTGAGCAGCGCGATGCTTTGGCCGGGCAGGTCGCCGACCTGCGTCAGCTGCTGGACCAGCGGCACCTCCTGCGCCGCGAACAGGCGGAGCTTGCTGCGCCGGAGGAAACTACCGCCCGCCAGTCCCGGCTGAACCACGCCGAAACCGCGCTGGCCGCTGCTGAACGTCACCGCGAGAAATGTGAACAGGCCCGCCGCGCGCTTGATCTCGCTGTTTTGCAACGCGACGGGCAGGCGGCGCGGATCGAGACACAGGCCGAACGCCTTGCCGATCACGCCCGCGCCACCACCGCGCTAACGCAGGCGGCAGAACGGCGCGACAGTACCGCAGAGCAGTCGGCGCAGGCGGCCCAAGAGTTGAAAGAGGCGGAGAGCGGGGCAGGGCAGGCCTGCGAAAACGCTGCCCAGGCGCGGAAATCCGTGGCCGCCGCCCTGCGGTCTGAGGCCGCAGAACAGGCGCAGTTGCGGCGCACGGAGCTGAGCGAACGTCTGGCACAGTTTGATGCGCTTCAGGCACGTCTTGCCAAGGATCGCCAGCAGGCCGGGCAGGGCGTTGATGCGGATGCGCTCGCCCAGCTGGAGGATCTGGCGCAGGCTGTCACCCTGGCGCAGCACGCCCGCACCGCCTCTGCGGCGGCACTCAGCGTCCGCTACCTGCCGGGCAGCACCACAGCGCTGCGCCTCAACGGTGAGACCTTCGATGAGGGGGATGAGATTGCCTTGCCGGATGGTGGTGAGCTGGAGGTTCCGGGCCTTGCCACAGTCACGCTGCATCCTGCCCGCAGTGAGGAGGCCGGGGCGGTCTCCGAGGCCGAAACCGCGCTGGCAACGGCCCTTGGTCAGTTGGAATTTGAGACACTGGCACAGGCCCGCGCTGCCCATCAGGCGCGCCTTGCCGCCACCGCCCGGCTGAAGGAAGGCGAAGCCACCCAGCGCGCACTTGCCCCCGAGGGGCGCGAGGCGCTGGTTGCGGCGATCGCGGCCCTGCCCGGTGGCGCCGACCCGCAGCCCCCCTGCGATCCGCTGCCGGATCGCACCACGCTGGAGGCCGCACTGGCGGAGGCGGAGGCCGGTCAGACACAGGCGGAGGCCGATCTCGCCAAAGCCCGCATCGAGGAGGGCGTCGCCCAGCAATCCGCACATGGTGCCCTGGCCGAGGCCAAAGCGGCGGAGGCCGATCTCGACCGCGCCACGCAGGCCCTCGGAGAGACGGAAGCCGCCACTACAGAGCTGGCCGCCCTGAGGGCCGAGATGCCTGCCTTGGATCAGACCGTTGCTGAGGCCCGCGCCGAAGATGCCCGCCTGACCGCTGCCGCCCCCGATCTGGAACAGGCCCGCGCCGCCTGTCAGCGGGCCCGCTCGGTGGTAGAGGCCGCACAGGCCCGGTTGCAGGATTTGGCGCGCGATCTGGCCGTCTTGGACGCGCGTATCAGCGCCCATGCCAGCCACGCGGTTGAGGAAGAGCTGGCCGAGGTGACCGACCAGCTGGCCGTTGCGGAGGCCCGACAGAAGGCGCTGCAGTTCGAAGTGGCCACCCTGCGTCGTCTCGATCAGGCGCTGGAGGCCGCGCAGGCGGGCGCGCAGGCGCAATATCTGGGGCCTCTGATGGCAGAGCTGACGCCGCTGCTGCGTCGCCTCTGGCCCGAGGCGCAGGTGCAGGTCGATGCCGACAGCGTGCTGCCCAGTCAGTTGGCGCGCGGCGCGGCAGAGGAACAGCTGACCCAGTTGTCAGGCGGCACGCAGGAACAATTGGCGCTGATGGTGCGGCTGGCCTTTGCCCGGTTGCTGGCCAAATCTGGCCAAGGCATCCCGGTCATACTGGATGACGCGCTCGTTTATACCGATGATGCCCGCATTGAGGCGCTGTTTGATGCGCTGACGCTTCAGGCCAATGATCTGCAAATTCTGGTGTTTTCCTGCCGGCAGAAGAGCTTTCGCGATCTGGGCGGCACCAGCCTTGCAATCCGCCCCGCCGACGATCGCGACTGACGGCCTGATGGCTCAGTCGCGCAGCTCCTCCGGGGCCACGCCCCAGAGCTTCTCCTTGGGCGCCCAGCCGCGATAGCCGCCGGCCGAAATCGAACACCAGCTGACCTCGCATTTGCCCAGTCGGGCCACCACGCCCAGTTCAAAGGCAGCCGTGACCGGCGCGCCGCTGTCGGGGCGGGCGTGCACCGTCAGCATGTCCTCTTCGATCAGCACGGTCCGGGCACCGGACAGCAGCGCATAATGCACCCAGCCACCGGCGCCATCGCGATCACGCACCCGGCGCCAATGGCCATATTCGGCGGTGATCTCCAGCGGCATCCCGCGCCGTTTGAACACCCAGTCGATCTTGTGGGTCAGGGAAGGGCCACGGCGCACATTGCCCTCAGCGGCCTTCATCGACACGAAACGCGGCAGCGGCAGATTGGTCACCGGGCCGCGCTCATCTCGCGCGGCACCTTCAGCCGGGATCATCGCGCCGGTTGTTGCAATCAGGGTCATGGCGACCACGGCCAGCCGGGACCGCAGATAAGATGCCGAAATGTTCACTGCCTGCTCGCTTCTTCTTTTTGCTGCCTGTTACCTGCCTGACCAACCTGAACGCACTGCGTTTTCTGCCGACCCGCCCCTGATCTGATGTCCGGGTGCCATGTGGTCTGAAAAAAGAAAGCCGCGTCAGATGGGCCGAGGTGCGGGATGGTTCTTGTGCCTGCCCGCGTCCTGCGCCACGATGCCATGAGGCCAGAGAGATTGCAAAGCCGAGGGAGAGCAGCAGTGGCAAGAGATCGTCTGAGTGTTGTCGTAACGCGACGGTTGCCGGAGCCGGTGGAAACCCGGTTGAGCGAATTGTTCGATGTGCGCTTGCGCGAGGACGACACGCCGATGAGCCGGACCGAGCTGGCCACCGCGCTAAAAGATGCCGATGTGCTGGTGCCGACGGTGACCGACAGCATCGATGCCGCCTTGCTGGCACAGGCCGGAGACCGGTTGAAACTGATTGCCAACTACGGTGCCGGGGTCGATCACATCGATGTGGCAACGGCGCGCCAGCGCGGCATTTTGGTGTCCAACACACCCGGTGTCCTGACCGATGACACGGCGGATATGGCCATGGCCCTGATCATGGCCGTGGCGCGCCGCATCCCCGAAGGTCTGGCAATCATGCAGAAAGGGGACTGGCAGGGCTGGTCGCCCACCGCTCTTCTGGGCGGGCGTCTGGCCGGGCGGCGTCTGGGGATTCTCGGCATGGGCAGCATCGGGCAAGCGGTCGCCAAACGGGCCGGTGCCTTTGGCATGCAGGTCCATTATCACAATCGCCGACGCCTGCGCCCCGAGATCGAGGACCGGTTTGAGGCCACCTATTGGGAAAGCCTTGACCAGATGGTGGCGCGGATGGATGTGCTGTCCATCAATTGCCCCTCCACGCCCTCGACCTTCCATCTGATGAATGCCCGGCGGTTGAAGCTGATGAAACCCGATGCGGTCATCGTCAACACCTCGCGGGGCGAGGTGATCGACGAACATGCGCTGACGCGGATGCTGCGCGCCGGTGAGATCGCCGGGGCAGGTCTCGATGTTTATGAGCATGGCACCGACATCAACCCGCGCCTGCGCGAGTTGGAAAACGTCGTGCTGCTGCCGCATATGGGGTCTGCCACGCTCGAAGGTCGCCTGGAGATGGGCGAAAAAGTTCTTTTGAATATCAAGACATTCGAGGACGGCCACCGGCCACCGGATCAGGTCGTGCCGTCCATGCTCTAGGGTTGCTGACGCAGCCCGCCATTTTTGAGGGAGGCGACGTTATGAAACATCTGTTCTGGGCCGGCCTATTGCTGGCAGCAACACCCGCTTGGGCACAGGAGGCGGCAGACGCCGTGGCACCCGAGGGCGCGGCAGAAACCGCAGATGCCGGGTTTGCGGCGATCAGCGACGCGGTTGCCGCTGCGATTCAGGCCAAATCCGATGGCACCCCGGTCGAGGCTGAGAACTGGATGGTTGCCGCCGCCAATCCACATGCGGTTGCAGCCGGTGCCGAGGTTCTGCGCGCGGGCGGGACTGCGGCGGATGCCATGGTGGCAGTGCAAACCGTTCTGGGGCTGGTGGAGCCGCAATCCTCAGGCCTGGGCGGCGGCGCATTTCTGGTCTGGTATGACGCAGCCACGGGCGAGGTGACAACGCTGGATGGCCGTGAAACCGCGCCGCTGGCAGCCACGCCGACGCTGTTTCAGGATGACGCAGGCGAGCCGCTCAAGTTCTACGATGCCGTCGTCGGTGGCCGCTCTGTCGGCACCCCCGGAACACCTGCCCTGCTAGAAGCGGCGCACCGGCGCTGGGGCCGCGCCGCCTGGCCCGGCCTGTTCACCGCAGCCATTGACCTGGCCGAAGATGGCTTTGCCGTCTCGCCCCGGCTGGCCGGTCTCATCGAAAAAGATGCCGACCGCCTGTCGCGCTGGTCAGAGACCGCCGATTACTTCCTGCCCGGTGGTACGCCGCTGGTGGCGGGCAGCACGCTGAAGAACCCCGCCTACGCCGACACCTTGCGCCGCCTCGCAGCAGAGGGCGCGCGCGGGTTCTATGTCGGTCCCGTAGCGGAGGCGATCACCAGTGCGGTGCGCGAGGCCGAGGGCAATCCCGGCGTCCTATCCGCGATGGATCTGGCGCTTTATCAGGTGAAGGAACGCCCCGCCGTCTGCGTCACTTATCGCGCCTATGAGGCCTGCGGCATGGGGCCACCTTCGTCCGGGGCGCTGACCGTGGGGCAGATCCTCGGCATGCTCGGCAATTACGATCTGGCGGAACTGGGCGCAGATAACCCCGATGCCTGGCGGTTGATCGGCGACGCCTCGCGGCTCGCCTTTGCCGACCGGGGGCGGTACATGGCCGATAGCGACTTTGTGCCGATGCCGACACAGGGGCTGGTGGCGCAGGACTACCTCGAAACGCGCGCCACACTGCTCAGCGGCGATGACGCCCTGCCGGAGGTGAACGCAGGCGCGCCGGAATTTGACCATGCGCTGCTGCTGGCCGATGATGAGTCGATTGAACTGCCCTCGACCTCGCATATCTCCATCGTCGATCAATATGACAATGTGCTGTCGATGACGACTACCATCGAAAACGGTTTTGGCTCGCGGCTGATGGCGGCCGGGTTTCTGCTCAACAACGAGCTCACGGATTTCTCCTTCCGCACTCATCGCGACGGGGTGCCGATTGCCAACCGGCTGGAGCCGGGCAAGCGTCCACGCTCCTCCATGGCGCCCACCATTGTGCTGAAGGATGGCGGGCCGGTGCTTGCCGTAGGCTCTCCCGGTGGCAGCCGCATCATCGGCTATGTCGCCAAGACGATCATCGCTTGGGCGGATTGGGGCATGGATGTGCAGCAGGCGGTGGCGCTGCCCCATGCGGTCAACCGCTTTGGCACCTATGATGTGGAGGCGGGCACCCGTGCCGAGGGTATGACGCAGCCGCTCACCGATATGGGGTTTGAGGTCAATGCCCGCGACCTGAACTCTGGTCTGCATGTGATCGAAATCGGTGACGGGCTGAAAGGTGGCGCAGATCCGCGCCGCGAAGGCATCGCACTTGGCGAGTGACATCGCCGCCCGGCCACATCCGGCCGGGCGTCCGATACCCTACCGACTACTGGGTATTGCTGGACCTTTGCACCGCTGTGTAAGTTAACAGGTGAAGTGCCGGGCAATCGTCCGGCACACGCCTATTTGGGGGATAAGACCATGGTGCAGGCCACAGCATTGCCGCGCAATGAGACCGGTATCAACGCGGTGATTGACGTGTTGAAACAACGCTTTGGTGAGCAGCTGCAGACCGGGCAGGCGATCCGCGAGCAGCATGGCCACACCACCACATGGATCACCAATCAGCCACCGGATGCGGTGGTCTTTCCGACCTCCACCGATGAGGTCGCAGAGATCGTCAGGACCTGCGCCGACTACGGCGTCCCGGTGATCCCCTATGGCACTGGTACCTCGCTTGAAGGCCATGTCAACGCCCCCGCGGGCGGCATCTGCGTAGATATGATGCGGATGGACAAGATCCTTGCGGTCCATGCCGAAGACCTGGATGTGGTGGTGCAACCGGGGGTGACCCGCGAGCAGCTCAACACCTATCTGCGCGATCAGGGCCTGTTCTTCCCGATTGATCCCGGCGCCAATGCCTCGCTCGGCGGTATGGCCGCGACCCGCGCCTCCGGCACCAATGCGGTGCGCTATGGCACGATGAAGGACAATGTACTGGCGCTTGAGGCGGTGATGGCAGACGGCGGGGTGATCCGCACCGCCCAGCGGGCCAAGAAATCCTCGGCTGGCTATGACATGACCCGCCTTCTGGTCGGCAGCGAAGGCACGCTGGGTCTGATCACCGAACTGACCCTGCGGCTGCAGGGCATCCCGGAGGCGATCCGCTCAGCGCGCTGTGCCTTCCGCAGTGTGGATGACGCCTGCCGCGCGGTGATGATGACCATCCAATACGGCATCCCGGTGTCCCGGATCGAATTGCTGGACGAGATGAGCGTGCGCGCCGCCAACGCCTATTCCGGCCTCGACCTGCCGGAAATGCCGCTGTTGCTGCTGGAGTTCCACGGCTCAGAGGCGGGCGTGGTGGAACAGGCGGATACCTTCGCCCAGATCGCTGAGGAATTCGGCGGTTTTGATATCGCGGCGACCTCCACCGCTGAGGAGCGCAGCAAGCTTTGGCAGGCGCGCCACGATATGTATTGGGCCAGCCTGCAGCTGCGCCCCGGCGCCAGGGGGATCTCCACCGATGTCTGCGTGCCAATCTCGAAACTCGCCGAATGTGTCAGCGCTGCGCGCTCGAAAGCCGAAGAGATGGACCTCCTAGCGCCGATGGTCGGCCATGTCGGCGATGGCAATTTCCACGCGCTGTTGCTGATCGACATGGACAGCGACGCGGAACGGGAGGCCGCCGATGCCTACGTCGGCTGGCTGAATGAGTTGGCGATCTCCATGGAGGGCACCTGCACCGGGGAACATGGTATCGGTCAGGGCAAACGCCCCTATCTCAAGCAAGAGTTGGGCGAGACCACCCGCTATATGGCCGCGATCAAGGCGGCACTGGACCCTGAGAATATCCTCAATCCCGGCAAGATCCTGGAGATTTGAGGTCTGCCTGCCGACAGCACAGCGCGCCAGTCTGACGTCGGAGTTTGAGTATTTAGAGAAAGGTGACAGGACGGACCTCGCTCTGTCACCTTTCCTGAAATACTCACGGCGCTGCCCTTGCAGGAGCAGAAGGCGGCCCGTTGCGAAGCCGCCGCACGGTGGGCTTACCTTTGCCCAATCTGAAACTGTCATGATCTGAGCTGATCGCGATCACCGCCGGGACTGACATCCCCGGCACTTTGGAACAGGGCCCTTGGCAGGGGCACGCACAACCGACGTTCAGCGTGCGGGGCAGATTGCCCCGTCCCACCTCCGCTTCCGGCGGCGCCGCCACTTCTTATTGTTCGTTATTCTGGCCGTATAGCAGCACCGATCAAACGGCCGCAGCAGGGTATAAGAGAACGATACTCCGGCAGGGCAGTGCCCCGACCGGACCAAAGCCATGCGCATCGCGGGCTGTGCAAACCCAAGCGGCAAATCGGGGCCATGACCACGAAAACCGACAGGGGGCGGGCAGAAACCTGCATTCCGGGCGACGCTAGGTCGGTTTTGTCATGTTTTGGGTCGGATGGATTTGGCGCAAAATCTGCAGGCGGGGCATAACTCCCTGCAAACGAGTCATCATTTTCCGGAGAGCGGGCCCATGAAAACCCAAGTCAAAGCATTGGTCGTCGGCGGCGGCGCTGTCGGCACCTCGATTGCCTATCACCTTGCCAAAGCAGGCTGGGACGACGTCATGCTGATTGAGCGTGACGAGCTGACCTCCGGTTCGACATGGCACGCGGCGGGTCTCCTGCCGCTGTTCAACATGTCTTATGCGACCACCCATATTCACAAATACTCGGTCGATTTCTACAAGACCCTTGAGGAAGAAACCGGCCTCAACGCAGGTTTTGCCGTGGTGGGTAACCTGCGGATGGCGCAGACTCAGGATCGCATGGATGAATATATGCTCTATGCCTCCACCGCCGAGACCTGCGATGTCGACTACGAATGGCTGACCCCGGATCAGATCAAGGAACGCTGGCCGCTCATTGAGACTGGCGACCTGAAAGGTGCGATCTACCACACCGAAGATGGCTATATTAACCCCGCCGATGTGACCCAGGCGATGGCCAAGGGCGCCCGTCAGCGCGGCGTTGAGATCCACCGCAAGCTGCAGGCTGACGACTTCCACTGGAATGGCACCCATTGGGAGGTCACCTGCACCAAGATGGTTGAGAAGGGCGGCAACCTCATTGAGAGCGACGAGAAAGTCGTGATCACCGCTGAGCATGTCGTCACGGCCTCTGGTAACCACGCGCAGCGCACCGCCAAGATGCTGGGCATCAAAATGCCAGCGATTCCGGTTGAGCACACCTTCATCGTCATGGACAAGGACCCCGAGCTGGTCAAATGGCGCGAAGCCGGCAACCCTGAACACCCCGTTATCCGCGACGCCGACAATGAATCCTATGCCCGTGAGGAGCGCGGCGGCTGGATCCTTGGCATCTATGAGCACGGCGCACCTGCACGCTTTGAGCATGGCGTGCCAGACAGCTTCCGCGCCGACCTGTTCCCGCTGGATCTGGACCGGATTGCCGATCAGTATATGGCGATGGCCGAGCGTGTGCCCTCCTGCGCCGAATCCGGCCTCAAGGACGACTTCAACGGCCCGATCTGCTACACCCCCGACGGCAACCCGCTGGTTGGCCCGGCTCCCGGCCTGCGCAATATGTGGCTGGCAGAGGGTTTCTCCTTCGGCATCACGGCGGCGGGCGGCACCGGCTACTACCTGGCGCAGATGATGGTGGACGGCGAGGCCGAGATCGATATGGCGTCGCTCGATCCGAAACGCTACTCCTCCAACTGGATGACCACCGAATTTGCGGCGCGCAAGAACGAAGAGTGCTATGAGCACGTCTACATTCTGCACCACCCGGATGAAGAGCGCCCGGCAGCCCGCCCGCTGCGCACAGCACCTGCGTTTGACCGCCAGAAAGCACGCGGCGCACAGTTTGGCTGGGTCAACGGCTGGGAACGCCCGAACTATTTCGGCCCTGTCGATGCCCCCGACAACTTCGACGAAGAGAGCCGCTCCTTCCGCCGTGGTGGCTGGTGGCAGCATGCCGTAGATGAGGCCAAGGCGATCCGCGAAGGGGTTGGTCTGGTGGATGCAACCGCCTTCACCAAACATGTCGTCAAAGGCCCTGGTGCGACCCAGTTCCTGGATTGGTTCACCTGCAACAAACTGCCGAAGGTTGGCCGCATCAACCTGACCTATGCGCTGACCGCCTTTGGCACCACCCGCACCGAATACACCATCGTCCGCAATGGCGAGAACAACTACTACCTCGTCTCCGCCGGTGCCTGGACCGAGTATGACGCCGACTTCCTGCGCAAGGCCGCAGAGGACAAGATGGAGGAGTTCGGCTATATCGAGATCCAGGATGTCACCACCCAGTGGGGCGTTTTCGCCATCGCAGGGCCGAAATCCCGCGATGTGCTGAAAGAGGTGATCGTGGATGCCGATCCGGAAACCGCACTGTCCAACAAGCGCTTCCCCTGGCTGTCGGCCCGTCAGATCGAACTGGGCATGTGCCCGGTCAATGCGATCCGCGTGGCCTACACCGGTGAACTCGGCTGGGAGCTGCATCACCCGATCGAGATGCAGAACTACCTGTTCGATCTGTTGGAAAAGGCGGGCGAGAAGCACGGCATGAAGCTGGTCGGCGCGCGCGCCCAGAACTGGCTGCGTCAGGAAAAATCCTACCGCGCGTTTGGCAACGAACTGGGCCGCGACGCGACCCCGCTGGAAGCCGACCTGCCGCGCTTTGTCGATCTGGAGAAAGACTTCCACGGCAAGGACAAACTGGTTGAGACCGGCGTGCGCGTCAAATGCTGCACCCTGCTGATCGACGGTCCGTCGGACGCTGATCCCTGGGGCCACGAGGCGCTTTATGCTGAAGACGGCACAACCCGTGTTGGCCGCCTGACCTCTGGCGGCTATTCGGTGGCCTTTGAGAAATCCATCGGCATGGGTTATGTAAAACCCGACGTTGCGGTGGAAGGCACCAAGTTGCAGGTCAAGATGCAGGACAAGCTGTGGGATGCGGTCGTCACCTGCGACAGCCCCTACGATCCGAAGAACGAGACCATCCGTCAGAACGGGTGATCTCTCGGTTCTTTTGCGCAGACTAAAACAACAACGCCCCGGCCAATGTGCCGGGGCTTTTTCATCTGAAGAAAATACGCGCCTTAGTCGGAGAGCGCGGCGCGCGCGCTGGCTTCCCAATCTGTGAGTAAGGCCATGATCTCTCGGCTGTCGCGATGCCGGGGAGAGGGGCGCGCGGCTTCGCGATTGCCACGGGAGACATGGTGTTCCACCAGCTTGGTTTGGTGATAAAACGCGTCATGGGGATCCTCGACGTGAATCAGTTCCGCGTCCCCGTCAAATGGCGACCACTTCAGCGTGCTGCGGCCTCCGATCGGCTGCCAGGGGTTGGTCTCAAAACTTAGGACGCCATTGTCACCAATCACTGCGAAGCCATTGCCGGTCCCGTAGGAATCGGTGGAATGCAAGGTGGCCAACACGCCGGTATCAAACCGCACCGTGCAGGCCGCATCGCAGATCGTGCCGTCTTGATTGAGATTTCCGACCCCGTGCAGCTGGCGCTGTGCAAACGCGTCCTCGCCACACATTGTCTGCACGGTCAGCTGTAGCAACGAAGCTGGGTAGCAGCCCAGATTATAGAGCGTTCCCATGCCCTTGGGATTCACGACCTGCCAGATATCGGCGCAGTAATACCCGTTGATACTACGCAACGCGCCAAGCCGACCATCGCGCAGAACCTCGACAAACCGCGCCAGCAACGGATGTGCCAGATACATCAGCCCCTCGACAAAAAAGGTCCCCGCATCCGAGACCGCGCCCAGCAGTGCGTCGGCTTCGGCCATGGTTGTGGTCAGCGATTTCTCTGACAGCACCGCCAGTCCTGCCTGCGCCGCCTTCATGGTGACGACATGGTGCATATGGTTCGGCAAGCCGATATAGATCGCGTCCAGCTCCGGGTCGGACAGCACCGCATCCAGATCGGTCTGACCGTGGGGAATATCGTGACGTGTCTGAAACTCTGCAACCAGATCTGGCTGTCGCCCAAACACGCTATGAAGCTGCGATCCATCGCTTGCCTTGATGCCGTCAATCGCCTTGTTGGAGATGAATCCGGTGCCGATAATTGCCCATTTCAGTGTCATTGTAACCTTCATGTCTTGGATCTGAGTGCGCGCGCGTCACAGGCGACCAGCGCGGGTTGCGTCGCGGCGAAGGGTCGACCCTAGTTGCAATGCAAGACAGCGGCAAGTTTCGGCCCCAAGAGATCACGCGCCTCGCCTTAGATGTCGCCTTCCCGGGGACGGGCCGTCTGGCCCTCGGCTGACCTATCGTCTGGCCACCAGCGCCAGATTGTTGGCGGGCATCTCGATGACCTCCGCCATCTCCAGACCGCTGGCCTGTAGCCAGTCCATCACATCGAAATCATCCTTGTAACCCACCTCCGGGTCATGGCTGCTCAGTTTGGTGTGAAAGGCGCGATCACCCTCGCTGGTCAACTCACCTGCGCGCATGAACGGCCCATAGATCACGAAACGCCCGCCCGGTGCCAGATGATCGGCGGCCCCGCGGATCAGCGCTTTGGCTTCCGGCGTGCTGATCAGATGCAGCAGGTTGCACAGGACGATCAGATCAAAGGCAGCCATATCCTCAGGCCAACGCTCTTCAGTGGCGTCTAGCTGGCGGGCCGGGGCGATGTTTGTACACCCGCTCTCGGCGCTGTAGGCGGTGACGCTGGCCAATCGCGCCGGGTCCACGTCACTTGGATGCCAGTCAATGTGCGGGCAGCGGCGGGCGAAGCCGGCGATATGCTGGCCGGTGCCGCTGGCGATTTCCAGTGCGCGCGGGCGGGGGAGCTCCGAACTGCCGGGCTGGGGGGCGATCTGGGCCAGAAGATCTGCAATCGGCTCCAGATTGCGCGCGGCAGAGGGGGCAAACAGCTTCTCACCCGCCTCAGGCAGCGCGACGGAGGCTTCTCCGGGGACGCTCCGCACAGCCATCAGCGCAACCGTCCGGGGCTGAGAGCGGCCAGCGTGGTCGCATCGATTTTCGGGGTCTCACCGGTGATCAGATCAGCAATCAAGCGCCCGGCAGCAGGGCTGGACTGCACGCCGTATCCCCCCTGACCCGCACACCAGACAAAGCTGGGCTGATCCGGGTCGGGACCCATCACCGGCACACCGTCAGCGACAAAGCTGCGCAGACCCGCCCAGTTGTGCTCAACGCGGGTCACGGGTGTTGTCACCATTTCCTCATAGCGGGCCAGCCCCTCGGCCAGCACCATATCATCAGCATAGGCATCATGCGGCGCGACCGGATCGGCATCGGCGGGAGAGACCAGCAGCTTGCCTGCGTCCGGTTTTGCATACCAGCATTCGCCCACTCCCATGATCATCGGCCAGCGGGTGACATCGTGGCCACCGGGGGCAGGCAGCCGCGCCATGGAGCGACGTTTGGGTTGCAGCCCAATCGGAGCAATATTCGCCAGCGCGGAGATCTCATCGGCCCAGGCTCCGGCGGCATTGACGATATGGCGGCTGCGCAGGGTTTCGGTGGTTCTGCCCGTCCCCGTGCCGGTTGTGACCTCAACCTCCCAAAGATCATCTGCAGCGCTGTGGCGGATCGCTGTCACCTGCGCATCGGTCCGGATCCTGCCACCGTGGCTGCGTGTGACCTTAGCGAAATCCTGCAGCAGCCTGTCGGCATCCAGATCTTCGGCGGTGTCGTGATAGGCGGCAAAGCCTACTGCGGCGGGGTTCAGCACCGGCACCATCTGCACCGCCTGTTCCACGGGAATCTCTGTCAGCGACAGGACGGCGCAGTCAGCGGCAAAGTCCTCTGCCTGATTGGGGCCTGCGACCAGCATCATGCCGCGCGGGCTGAGATAGCCATTGCTGCGGTGATGGGCCTCGCTGGCCTGTGTCAGCACCTGCACCGGGCTGGGGCCGTAATGGGCCTCAAACATCGCCGCAGAGCGACCGGAGGAATGATAGCCAAGTGCGCTTTCGCTCTCCAGCACGAGGGTGCTGCGTCGGGGGCTGAGCGCGGCTGCGGCGCTAAGGCCCGCAAGACCGCCGCCAATGATCAGCACATCGGGGATCTGAGTGCTCATGCCTGTTCCTCCAGTCTGTCGGTGGCCGGCGCCGGACGTGGCGACAGCGCTGAGATGCGGTCATAAAGCGCGGGCGTCATCTCGATATCCAGCGCCGCCAGCGAGGGGCGCAGCTGCGCAAGCGTGCGGGCGGAGATGATCGGCGTCACCTGCGCGCCATAGCCTGCCGCCCAGGCCACAGCGAGGCTTGCAGGCTCCACCCCCAGCTCCGCAGCCAGTTCAGCAAGGGCGCTGGCACTGTCCAGCATCCAGCGTTGGCCGTAACGTTCGCGGTAGCGGGGGTCTTCATCCAGCCGGCCCCGGCTGCCACCATCGGTCGGATCTGCGGCATATTTCCCGGTCAGCATTCCGCCGCCAAGTGGCGAATAGGGGGCAACGGCGATGTCCTGATCGGCGCACATCGGCAGGATCTCGACCTCGGCCTGACGTTTGATGAGCGAATACATCGGCTGCAGGATCGCCGGGCGCAGATCAAACTCCTGTCCGATCATGATCGCCTTCATCACCTGCCAGGCGGCAAAGTTCGACAGGCCGAGATAGCGAAACTGCCCGGCGGCGCGCAGCTCGGCCAGTGAGGCAAGCGTTTCGCGCAGATCCGTTTCTTCGTCGTAGCGGTGCAGATATAGGATATCGACCATATCCTGCCCCAGACGCGCCCGTGACTGATCCAGCTGGCGGCGGATATTCTCAGGGCCTGCGCCACCGGTGTAGGCGACCTTGGTGGCGATCAGCAGGCTGTCGCGGGCGTCCCGGATCAACTGGCCGAGGATCTCTTCGCTCTGGCCATCAGTATAGACCCAGGCGGTATCGAAATGGGTGATCCCGGCGGCGCGGCAGGCGTCATACATCGCAGCCGATTGCGCGGCATTGGCACGGCCGCCAAACTGCATGGTGCCAAAGGCAAGGGCGCCGGCGGGGGTGCCGTCTAGGCTGATCAGATTGGTGTTCATGCGCCGCAGCGTGGCACGAGTGCGCCGCAACCAAAAGCGCAAAATGTCAGATATTGGCGCAAAGATATCTGCGGGAAATCCCGCAGTCCGCCTATCATAATCGTGAGTGGCAAAGCCCCGGTGCGCGGGGTAGGGGAGAGTATGTTTGATTCAAAAATCCGCCCGCTGATTGATCCGATGCTGAACGCGCAGGGGCAGGTGATCGCCCGCGCCGGCATCAGCGCCAATCAGGTGACACTGCTGGGGCTGGGGCTGGGGCTGCTGTCGGCCGTGATGATCGCCTGCGGTCTGTTTGCGCTGGCGCTGCTGCCGCTGCTGCTGTCACGGCTGGCGGATGGTCTGGACGGTGCGGTGGCCCGCGCCAGTGAACCAAGTGATTTTGGCGGCTATCTCGATATCACCTGTGATTTCCTGTTCTACGGCGCGGTGCCGCTGGCCTTTGTGCTGGCGGATCCGGGCCAGAACGCGGTGGCGGGTGCCTTCCTGCTGATGACGTTCTATGTGAACGGCACCAGTTTTCTGGGCTATGCGGTTCTGGCGGAAAAACACAAGATGAAGAGCACGGCGCGCGGGGTGAAGACGCTCTATTTCACCGGCGGGCTGTTGGAGGGGGCGGAGACCATCGGCTTCTTCGTGCTCCTGTGCCTGCTGCCTGCGTGGTTTGCCCCCATGGCCTGGATCTTTGGCGCGCTGTGTCTGGTGACCGCCAGTTCCCGTGTGCTGCTGGCGCTGCGGGTGTTTCATCGCGGCTGAAGTGCCGAATTGCGTTTTGGGATTTTGAGTATTTTTGGAAAGGTGACAGGCGAAGGTCATGGGACCCGGCGAGGCTTGCCCTCGCAGATGCCACTGAAGGTTTTTGTGAAAAAAGGCCCGCCGGATGAGGCGGGCCTTTCGTGTCATTCCATCTTTGAGGAGGCAGCGCCGCTTATTGCGGGATGTCGCCCTGAATGCCCTCGACGAAGAAGTTCATGCCCGCCAGCGTGCCGTCATCCGCGGTCTCACCTTCTGCCAGCCAGTCGGAGCCGTCCTGTTTTTTGATCGGACCGGTGAATGCATGGTAGGAGCCATCAGCCAGCGATGCCTTGAGCGCCAGGGCTTCTTCCTTCACCGCTGCGGGAACCGCATCGGTGATCTCGCCGATTTTCACCATGCCGTCGCCGATACCGTGCCAGGTGTCGGTGCTGGCCCAGCTGCCATCCATCACGGCCTGGGTGCGGGCAATGTAGTAAGGCGCCCAGTCATCGATGATGGAGGAGACGCGCGGTTTCGGCGCATACTCGGCCATATCCGAGGCCTGGCCAAACGTGTAGACATTGCCAGCGGCCTGCGCGGCGGCTTGCGGCGCGGTGGAGTCGGTGTGCTGCAGGATCACATCGGCGCCCTGTTCGATCAGAACCTTGGCAGCGTCGGCTTCCTTCGCCGGGTCAAACCAGGTGAAAGCCCAGACGATTTTGAACTCCACATCGGGGTTCACTTTCTTGGCATGAAGATAGGCCGAGTTGATGCCGCGGATCACTTCGGGGATCGGATAGGAGCCGATGTAGCCGACGATATTGCTTTCGGTGAGATTTCCCGCGATGTGGCCCTGTACCGCGCGGCCTTCGTAGAAACGGGCCGAGTAGGTGGAGACATTGTCGGCGCGCTTGTAGCCGGTGGCGTGCTCGAACTTCACGTTCGGGAATTTCTTGGCGACGTTGATGGTCGGATCCATGTAGCCAAAGGAGGTGGTGAAGATCAGATCTGCGCCTTCCAGCGCCATCTGGGTCATCACGCGCTCGGCATCGGGGCCTTCTGCCACGTTTTCGACGTAGACGGTTTCGACCTTGTCGCCGAATTCCGCAACCACGGCCTTGCGGCCCTGATCATGTTCATAGGTCCAGCCACCATCACCCACCGGACCAACATAGACAAATCCCACTTTGGTCTTGTCGTCTGCGGCCACGGCGCCGGTTGCCAGGCCAAGCGCCACTGCGGCGCTGGTCAGCAGTTTATTCAGTTTCATCTTTACGGACTCCCCGTTTTGGTTGTTGTGCCCAGGAGAGGACCCTGGACAGAGGTTCCGCCGCCCGCCAGATCAGCGGGAGGCGTGGAAATTGCGGCCAAGGGCGGCAGGTGCGCTGCTCTTGTCCGCGGAAAGAATAACAAGCACGACAATGGTGATAACGTAGGGCGACATTGCCAGATACTCGACCGGGATGGCAACGCCTGCGGCCTGCAGATTGAGCTGCACCACAGTGACCCCGCCGAAAAGATAGGCACCGAGCAGCGCGCGCCACGGCTTCCAGCTGGCAAAGACCACCAGCGCCAGCGCAATCCAGCCGACACCGGCGGTCATGCCCTCGGTCCATTGCGGCACCCGGATAAGGCTGATGTAGGCGCCGCCAACGCCCGCACAGGCACCGCCGAACAGGATCGCCATCAGGCGGATGCGGATCACCTTGTACCCCAGCGCATGGGCGGCGTCGTGGTTTTCACCGACCGCCCGCAGGATCAGCCCGGCACGGGAAAACTTCAGCAGCGCCCAGACAGCGGCGGTGAGCGCGATACCGAAATAGAGAATGATATCATGGCCAAAGAGGATCGGACCCACCACCGGCAGATCGCTCAAGACGGGGATATGGATGTCGCCCATTTGCGGCGGCTTCACCCCCACATAGGATTGCCCCATCAGCGCCGACAGCCCCAGACCAAACAGCGTCAGCGCCAGGCCTGAGGCGACCTGATTGGCTTTGGCAAACTGGGTCAGGAAGCCGAACAAAACCGACAGCGCTGCCCCGGCAAAGGCGGCAGCAAAGAAGCCCAGCAGGGGGGAGCCGGTCTCAACCGCGGTGGCGAAACCGGCGATGGCGCCGGTGATCATCATGCCTTCGACGCCAAGGTTCAGAACGCCTGATTTTTCCACCACCAATTCGCCAATGGCGGCGATCAGGATCGGTGTGGCCGCCACCATCAGCGAGGCGATGAGCAGGACCGGGTTGATTGCAGAAAGATCCATATCAGGCGTTCCTCGTTTCACGCAGGGCAAAATAGAGCGGCAGTGCAAGGGAGAGGCCAACCGTGAAGGCCGCAGGCAGGGTCAGCCACCACAGGTCGACGCCTTCGCGTTTGGCGTCAAAGAAAGACCAGATCCAGAACATTGGGATCGACAGCTGGATATCCGTCGAAAACCCCGCAGCAGCCCCATTCTCAAACAATGCCGTTATGAACAACACAGGTGACAGGCCGTGCTGGGCAATGAATGACGCAAAGAACAGCCAGGGTAGAACGGTGCCCAATACCGCGAGGGTCCACCAGAATGCAGGCCTTGGCATCACGCCACCTCCCGCTTGCGCAGGGTGATGCGGAAATTGGTCAGCAGGTCGAAGGCCAGCAGGAAGAACAGCAGCATCCCCTGAAACACCTGGATCGCGGCAGAGGGCAGGCCCATGTTGGACTGCGCGATATCGCCGCCGATATAGGTCAGCGCCATCAACCCGCCGGCCAGCAGAATACCCACCGGATGCAACCGGCCAAGGAAGGCGACAATAATGGCGGTAAACCCGTAGCCCACATTGAAATCGATGGAGATCTGACCGGAGGGGCCGGAAACTTCAAACAGGCCCGCAAGACCTGCCAGAGCGCCGGAGGTGCCAAGGCAGAAAAGCACCAGCCGGGTGGGGTTCACACCTGCAAAACGCGCCGCACGCGGGGCCTCGCCGCTCAGGCGGATGTGATATCCCAGCATGTGACGGTTCAGCAGCACATAGGCAAAGATCACGGCAATCAGCGCCGCCACAACACCCCAGTGCATGCCGGTGCCCACGATCAGCTCGGCGTTATGGGCGCTGTCCCAGGACTGCAGGTTGCGCGAGCCGGGAAAGCCGAAGCCCTCCGGGTTTTTCAACAGGCCAAGCGAGACCGATGCGAGGAACTGCTCGGCCACATAGACCAGCATCAGCGAGACCAGGATCTCATTGGTGCCAAAGCGGGTCTTGAGCACGGCCGGGATCATCGCCCAGGCCCAGCCGCCAAGCGCGCCAGCCACCACCATCAGCGGAAAGATCAGGACCGAGTCCGACGGGTAAAAGGCAAGGCCGGCCCCGGCGCCACAGATGGCGCCCATGATGTACTGGCCTTCAGCGCCGATGTTCCAGATCCCCGCACGAAAGCCCAAGGACAGGCCGATGGCGATCAACACAAGGGGCGCACCCTTCACCAGCAGTTGCGGGCGGTAATAAAAGGCAAATTCGCCAAACAACGGGTCCCAGAAGATGGTGCGGATCGCCGCCACCGGATCTTTGCCGAGGGCGGCAAACAGCAGCCCGCCCGCAATCATCGTCGCCAGCACCGCCACCAGCGGCGTTGCCATCGACCAGACGCGCGATGGCTGTGGTCTCTTTTCTAGCCGGATCATTCCTATCGTTCCCCCCGGTCGCAGATCTGTGCCTGCGTGCCTGTCATCTTTCCAAAAATACTCACACTCCGAACCCGGCAGCCTGCGCTGCGGTTGGACTGCGTGCGCCCGGCCGCGAGGCTAGACATGCGCAACTTCCATGCCGTGGGCGCCGCCCATCATCAGGCCGATTTCATCGACACTGAGACCCGCAGTGGGGCGCGGTGCGCTCAATCGGCCCTCGTTCAGGGCGGCAAAACTGTCGGCGATTTCCATCAGCTCATCCAGATCCTGGCTGATACAGATCACGGCGGTGCCCCCGGCGGCCAGATCCAGCAGCGACTGGCGGATCGCAGCAGCGGCGGCGGCATCCACACCCCAGGTCGGCTGATTTACCACCAGAACCTCCGGGCGTTGCAGGACCTCGCGGCCAATGACAAATTTCTGCAGGTTGCCCCCGGACAGAGAGCGCGCGGCATTCTCTGGGCCAGGCGTGCGGACGTCGAAGTCCTTGATGACCTTCTCGGCAAACTCCTGCGCCAGCCCCCATTTGAGGAAACCCCGGCTCGCCAGCCCCTCGCGGGTGGCGGCGGTCAGCATGGCATTTTCTGTCAGGCTCATATCCGGTGCGGCGGCATGACCCAGACGCTCCTCCGGGGCGGCCAGAATACCCAACCGGCGGCGTGCCACAGGGCCGAGGTTGCCAATCGGGGCGCCATCCAGGGTGACCGCATCGGCGGCGGTTGTGGTCTCGCCCGACAGCACGCCCAAGAGTTCATCCTGACCGTTGCCAGCAACCCCGCCCACGCCGAGGATCTCTCCCTTGCGCACGGTCATATGTACGTTCTTCAGAGCGGTACCAAAGGCAGAGGGTGCAGGCACCGACAGGCCGCTGATATCCAGCGCCACGTCTCCAAGCGCGCGGCCGGAGCGTTCCGGCGTTTGCAGCGCTGTGCCCACCATCATCTCAGCCATATCGCGGGCCGAAGTCTCGGAGGGCACGCATTCCCCGACATTTTTGCCCAGCCGCAGAATGGTGGCGTGATCACAGAGGGTGCGGATCTCTTCCAGCTTGTGCGAGATATACAGGATCGACGTGCCCTCGGACCGCAGCTTCTGCAGGGTCTGAAACAGGATTTCCACCTCCTGCGGAGTCAGAACCGAGGTCGGCTCATCCATGATCAGCAGCTTCGGGTCCTGCAACAGACAGCGGATGATCTCGACCCGCTGGCGTTCGCCGGCTGACAGGTCGCCAACCGTGCGAAAGGGATCCAGCGGCAGGCCGTAGGTCTCCGAGACCCGGCGGATCTGGCTGGCCAGATCGCGCATCGCAGGCGGGTTTTCCATGCCAAGGGCGATATTTTCCGCCACATTCAGCGCATCGAACAGCGAAAAATGCTGAAACACCATGGCAATGCCATCGGCGCGGGCCTGTCGCGGCTCGCCGGGGGTATAGGGTTCCCCGCGCAGCAGCATGGTGCCGCTGTCGGGCTTCACCAGCCCATAGATCATCTTGACCAGCGTCGATTTCCCGGCGCCGTTTTCGCCGAGCAGGGCGTGAACCTCTCCCGCGCCGATATCAAAGGAGACCGTATCGTTGGCAACAACACCGGGATAGGCCTTTGTCAAACCTTGCAGGCTCAGGAGAGGTTGGGTCACGCGCGTCTGTCCTTCTTCAACTCGTCTGTGGCGCCCAGGCGCAAAAGCTCTGCCGCAACCCCCACCGCAATCATCTGCGGATGCTTGCCAAGGGCGGGATCGCCGATGGGGCAGGTCAGCCGGGCGATCTGATCCGGCCTGTGGCCCAGTTCCCTGAGCCGCGAGCGGAACCGCGCCCATTTGGTGGCAGATCCGATCACCCCGGCAAAGGCAAAGCCGCGCAGCAACAGGGCGTGGCATAGCGCCAGATCCAGCGCATGGGAATAGGTAAGCACCAAATGCTGTGCATTTTCAGGGGCATGGGGCACCAATGCCGCAGGCTCCGCTGCGGGCACGGTGGTGACAGTCGCAGGACTGTCAGAGGGGAAGCGCTCAGGCCCGGTATCGACCCAGGTGATATCCAGATCCGGCATCGGCGCCAGCACATCGACCAGGGCGCGGCCCACATGGCCCGCTCCCCAGATCCACAGCGGGGTTTCAGGGCGGTGCACAGGTTCCAGCAGCCAGCCATCGCTCAGCTGCGGATCGGGGCGTTGCCCCTGACTGCGGGCCAGCGCCAGTTTGCGCCGCAGGGCAAGCGGCGGTTCGCCCGTATCTGACTGCAGTGCCCGCAGGATCACCTCGTCGTCCAGCTGCTCCAGATCCTCAGCGCGGTACAACTCGCTCCACAGCGTCACTGACCCGCCGCAGCATTGCCCCAGGTCGGGACCAAGTGCGCGGGTGGTCTGCTGCCGCATCCGACCCGTCGCCAGCTGGGCACGAGCCGCCTCAGCCGCCTCATGCTCCAACGCGCCACCGCCGATTGTGCCGGACTGGCCGTCTTCCCAGACCAGCATCGCCGCGCCTACCTCACGCGGGGAGGAACCGCGGATGGCGGCAATCACCACCCGCACCACCGGCCCATGCGCCGCAATCCCGTGGCTCAGATCCTGCAGATCAAACCCCATCGCTCAGACCTCCGGCGCGATGCGGCGCACCGCCCGCCAGAGTTCTTCCGCCGTTGCGGGCGCATTCAGCGCCGGATAGCCGCCACCGTAGGCGTCCACCGCATGGCTGAGCGCGAGCCAGGCCGAGATCCCAAGCATGAAGGGCGGCTCCCCCACCGCTTTGGAGCGATAGATGCTGTCCTCGCGGTTCTCGCCATTCCAAAGCGCGACATTGAACACATCCGGGCGGTCAGAACAGGCGGGGATCTTGTAGGTGGAGGGCGCATGGGTGCGCAGATTGCCGGTCTGGTCCCAGACCAACTCCTCTGTCGTGAGCCAGCCTGCCCCCTGCACATAGGCGCCTTCCACCTGCCCGATATCCAGCGCCGGGTTCAGCGAGGCGCCCGCATCATGCAGAACATCTGCCCGCAGAATGCGGTTTTCGCCGGTCAACCGGTCGACCACAACCTCGGTGATCGCCGCGCCATAGGCAAAGTAGAAAAACGGGCGCCCCTTGCCCTGAATGCGGTCCCATTCCAGTTTCGGGGTTTTGTAATACCCGGTAGACGACAGGCTGATGCGGCCTGTGTAGCATTCCATCGCTGCCGCCTCAAAGCTCAGCTCTTCGCTGCCGATGATGACGCGATCGCCCTCAAACCGCACGGCCGCGACCGGCTGCTGGTAGCGCTCCGCGAGATAGGCCGCCATGCGGTCGCGGATGGTGTCACAGGCGGCCTTCACCGCCATGCCATTGAGGTCGGTGCCGGAGGAGGCTGCCGTGGCCGAGGTATTTGGCACCTTGGCGGTGTCGGTGGCAGTGATCTTTACCTTGTCCAGCGAGATGCCAAAGCGGCTGGCGGCCACCTGTGCCACCTTCTGAAACAGGCCTTGCCCCATCTCGGTGCCGCCGTGGTTCAGGTGGACCGAGCCATCCTGATAGACATGCACCAGCGCACCGGCCTGATTGAGATGGGTCAGCGTGAAGGAAATGCCGAATTTCACAGGGGAAAACCCAATGCCGCGCTTGAGACGGTCATTATCGGCGTTCCACTTCGCGATCTCCGCCTTGCGCGCGGCATAATCCGATGTGTCCAGCAGCTCTGCCGTCAGCTCGTGCAGAACGAAGTCCTCTACTGGCATATGGTAGGGGGTTGTCTGCACATCTGCGGCGGGTGTGGTGACATCGGCCGGATCTGCCGGGGCGCCGCGGGTGGCAAGATCGCCTGCCGCATCCGGCGCGGGGACAGAGCTGTCGTGGGGCGCGCCCGCTGGCGCGGTGGCGGACTGCATCGGCGCATAATAGTTGCGCTGGCGCAGCGCGACCGGATCCAGACCCAGGGTATGGGCCGCGTGATCCATCAGCCGTTCGATCCCGACCATGCCCTGTGGGCCGCCAAAGCCGCGATAGGCGGTAGCGCTTTGACGGTTGGTTTTCAACCGGTGGCTTTCGATGCGGATCGCGGGGATCAGATAGGCGTTGTCGCTGTGCAGCATGGCGCGATCTGCCACCGGCAGCGACAGATCCTGTGCCCAGCCACAATCCACCAGATGGGTGAATTCAACCCCCAGAATGCGCCCCTCGGCGTCAAAGCCCGCGCGATAGGAAATGCGGAAGGCGTGACGCTTGCCGGTGATGGTCATGTCATCATCGCGATCATAGCGCATCTTGCAGGTGCGACCGGTGGCGCGGGCGGCGATGGCGCAGGCCACGGCCAGCGCGTTGCCCTGGCTTTCCTTGCCACCAAAGCCACCGCCCATGCGGCGGGTCTCAACCCGGACGGCGTGCATCGGCAGACCGATGGCCTCGGCCACCTTGTGCTGGATTTCGGTGGGGTGCTGGGTTGAGGAGTTGACCAGCATGCCGCCGTCTTCCTGCGGCTGCGCCATAGCGGCCTGGCCTTCAAGGTAGAAATGCTCCTGCCCGCCGATGTCAAACGTGTCCTCAACCACATGCGCGGCGGTCTGGATGGCGCTGTCGGCGTCGCCTTTGGTGTAGATGCGGGGGCCGTCTTCAAACCGGCTGTCTGCGGCCAGCGCGTCTTCCAGCGTCAGGAAAGCCGGGCGTTCGGCGTAGCTGATCTCGCCCTTGCGCGCCGCAACCCGTGCCGCACGATGTGAGGTGGCGACCACCAGAAACACCGGCTGACCGATATGGTGAACAGACCCTTTGGCCAAGAGCGGTTCGTCATGTGCCGAGGGAGACACATCATTGTCAAAGGGGAGATCCTCAGCGGTCAGCACCGCAACCACGCCATCGCTTTGGCGCACGGCCTCCAGTTCCATTGCGGTGATATCACCATGGGCCACGGTGGAGAGGCCAAAGGCCAGATGCAGCGTGTCGCGCGGCGACGGAATATCATCCACATAGCGCGCCTGACCGGTCACATGCAGCCGTGCCGCATCATGGGGAAGGGGTTTTGCAACAGCCATCACTTCACCTCCAGCACATGGGTGGGGGTGGTCGACTGGCCCAGATCGTCAAAATAGCGGGCGAGCATATTTGCCGCTGCCTCCAGCCGATAGTCGGCAGAGGCGCGCATGTCGCTCATCGGGGTGAAGTCGCGGGCAAATTCGCCCCGCGCGGTGGCAAGCGTGGCAGCTGACAGGGGCTGGCCAATCAGCGCCGCCTCCACATGGCTGGCGCGCTTGGGCACGCCGGCCATGCCGCCAAAGGCGATGCGGGCGGCGGTGATCTGGCCGTCCTCAACGGTCAGGTTGAAGGCGCCCAGAACGGCAGAGATATCCTGATCGAACCGTTTGGAGAGCTTATAGACACGCAGGGCATCAGCTTGGCCCTCCGGGAGTGCAGGCAGGGTGATCGCCTCAACAAATTCGCCGGGCTGGCGGTCCTGCTTGCCGTAGTCGATGAAGAACTCCTCAAGCGGCAGGCTGCGGCGGGTATCCCCACAGCGCAGGTGCAGCGTCGCGCCAAGGGCGATCAGCGCAGGCGGATTGTCCCCGATGGGGGAGCCATTGGCGATATTGCCGCCAATGGTGGCGGCGGCGCGCACCTGCTGACTGGCAAAGCGGCGCAGCATTTCGCCAAAAGACGGATGGCGCGTGGCAAGCGCGCTGCGCAAGCGGTTCATGTCGACCATCGCACCAATGCGCAGGCTGCCGTCGGGCTGCTTGGTGATCTGCTTCAGATCCTCGCAACCATCAAGGAAGATCACATCCGGCAGATCGCGCAGCTGTTTGGTCACCCAGAGCCCAACATCCGTGGCGCCGGCAATCAGCGTCGCCTCGGGTCGCGCGGCATAGGCGGCAGCCAGCGCGTCGGCGGAGGTGGGGCGCAAGGACGTGACATCACCGCCTGTTTCGGAGAGGCTGATCGCGTCTTCGCTGTGGATCCAGTCGGGGATCTGTGCCTCAGCGGCGGCCTCAGCGGCGCGGATGATCGGGGCATAGCCGGTGCAGCGGCAGAGATTGCCTGCCAGTTGGTCATCGTGATCCTGCGCGCCGTTCTTATGGGCGGTTACCATCGACATGATGAACCCCGGGGTGCAGAAACCGCATTGGCTGCCGTGGTGGGTGATCATCGCCTCTTGGACGGGGTGCAGCTGGCCATCGGGGCCTGCGGCCCCTTCGACGGTGCGGATGGACTTGCCGTGCAGTTGCGGCAGGAACAGGATGCAGGCGTTGAGCGGCTTGGCGCCATGGCCATCGGTGACCATGACCGTGCAGGCGCCGCAGTCGCCCTCGTTACAGCCTTCCTTGGTGCCGGTGAGGCCGCGATCCTCGCGCAGCCAGTCCAGCAGTGTCGCCGTCGGAGAGACCTCCGTCAGCGCGACCTCTTCACCGTTCAGCCGAAAGGTGATTGTCATGTCAGAAACCCGTCGCGTTACTTTGGTTTTCCCTTGATGCCATCCCTTCGATGCGACGTAGAAGACATGGCGGGCCTTGGTTGCTCTGTTGCCGATAGCCTAGAAAGCAGGCTGTTGTTCTGGCAAGGAAAAGTGACTCTGCCATGGAGCGGGTCGGCGGCGCAAGATCCTTGCGGTGTGCCGGTGTATGCTATTCTTTTTGAAGGGTTTAATGCCGAATTGCCGCAGGTTTCGGGCGGATCTTGATAAGACTTTCAAAGAAAGCGGAATAATGAGCGGTTAATTTTTTGGCATTTGGAAAAACCTTCCGTGTGCCGGAAGTTGATCGCCGGGCGCGCGGAAGCGCTTTAACCTTGGCGGTGCTGGCGGTAGCTTGGCGGCATGACAAATGCTCCCCGATTCATTCATCTGCGCACCCATACCGAATATTCGCTCTTGGAAGGCGCGCTGCGGCTGAAGAAGCTGCCGGATCTCTGTAAGAAACACGAGATGCCCGCGATTGCAGTGACCGACACCAACAACCTGTTTGCCGCACTGGAATTTTCCGTTGGGGCCAGCGGGGCCGGGGTACAACCGATCATGGGGTGTCAGGTGGATCTGCGGTTCACTGAGCCGGCCCCCGGGGAGCGGCCCAAACCGCCCGCCCCGCTGGTGCTGCTGGCGCAGAGCGAGACCGGGTATGAGCATCTGATGAAGCTGAATTCCTGCCTTTATATGCGCGAAGGCAGTGAACTGGCGCATGTGACGCTGGAGGAGCTGGCGGCGCATTCTGAGGATGTGATCTGCCTCAGCGGCGGGCCGGACGGGCCGGTGGGGCGGCTGTTGCAGATGGGGCAGCGTCCGGCGGCTGAGACGTTGATGCAGCGGCTGAAGGCGATGTTCCCGGATCGTCTGTATGTGGAGCTGCAGCGTCATCCCGGTGAGCATGGCCAACCAGAGGCGGAGCAGGCGACCGAGCGCGGCCATGTGGAAATGGCCTATGCCATGGATCTGCCGCTGGTCGCTACCAATGACGTCTATTTCCCGAACACAGAAATGTATGAGGCCCATGACGCGATGATCTGCATCGCTGAGGGCGCCTATGTCGATCAGGCTGAACCACGGCGGCGTCTGACGGCGCAGCATTATTTCAAGAGCCAGGAAGAGATGGTGGCGCTGTTTGCCGATCTGCCCGAAGCGATTGAGAACACGGTGGAGATTGCCAAACGCTGCGCCTTCATGGCGTATCGCCGCGACCCGATCCTGCCGAAGTTTGCCGATGACGAGGTTGCAGAGTTGCGCCGCATCGCCAACGAAGGCCTGCAGCAGCGGCTGGCGGTGATCCCCCATGCGGTGAGCGTCGAGGAATACCAGGAGCGGCTCGATTTCGAGCTGGGCATCATCGAGGGGATGGGGTTCCCGGGCTACTTCCTGATTGTTGCCGACTTCATCCAATGGGCGAAGGATCACGATATTCCGGTGGGGCCGGGGCGGGGATCTGGTGCGGGCTCCCTGGTGGCCTATGCGCTGACCATCACCGACCTTGACCCGCTGCGCTATTCACTGCTGTTTGAACGCTTTCTGAACCCGGAACGGGTGTCGATGCCGGACTTCGACATCGACTTCTGCATGGATCGCCGGGAGGAGGTGATCAAATACGTGCAGGAGAAATATGGCCGCGATAAAGTTGGGCAGATCATCACCTTTGGCGCGCTGTTGTCGAAGGCGGCGGTGCGCGACATGGGGCGGGTGCTGCAAATGCCCTATGGCCAGGTCGACCGGCTGTCGAAGCTGATCCCGGTCGAGGGCGTGAAACCGATGTCCATCGTGGACAGTCTGCGCGAAGAGCCGCGCCTGCGCGAGGAGGCGGAGAACGAAGAGGTTGTCGACCGGCTATTGAAATACGGCATGCAGGTTGAGGGGCTGTTGCGATCAGCAGGCACCCACGCAGCCGGTGTGGTGATTGGGGATCGGCCACTGGACGCGCTGGTGCCGCTTTACCGCGATCCGCGCTCCGACATGCCAGCCACCCAGTTCAACATGAAATGGGTGGAACAGGCAGGTCTGGTGAAGTTCGACTTCCTCGGCCTGAAGACGCTGACGGTGATCCAGAATGCGATGGACCTGATTTTCCAGTCGGGCCGCGATCTGCATGTGGCCGCCGATGGCACCCAGCTTTATGATCCGCCGGAGGGGGCGGAAAACCAGATCAACGCCATTCCGCTGGACGACACGGTCACCTATGACCTCTACTCAAGGGCCAAAACGGTGGCGGTGTTCCAGGTGGAATCCACCGGCATGATGGACGCGCTGAAGCGCATGAAACCCACCTGTATCGAGGATATCGTGGCGCTGGTGGCGCTGTATCGTCCCGGCCCGATGGAGAATATCCCGGTCTATTGCGAGGTCAAGAATGGCCTGCGCAAGATCCAGTCGGTGCATCCGCTGATCGACCATATCCTTGAGGAAACTCAAGGCATTATCGTTTATCAGGAACAGGTGATGCAGATTGCCCAGGTGATGGCGAACTATACGCTGGGCGGTGCCGACCTGCTGCGCCGGGCGATGGGTAAGAAGATCAAAGAGGCGATGGACGCCGAACGCCCGAAGTTTGAGAAAGGCGCGGCGGAAAACGGCGTGCCGGCCAAGAAGGCGTCGGAGGTGTTCGACCTTCTGGAGAAATTCGCCAACTACGGTTTCAACAAATCCCACGCTGCGGCCTATGCGGTGGTCAGCTACCAGACCGGCTGGCTGAAGGCGAACCACCCGGTGGAGTTTATGGCCGGCGTCATGAACTGCGATATCCATCTGACGGATAAGCTGGCGATCTACTTCGAAGAAGTGAAGAAGGGCCTGAGCCTGCCCTATGTGCCGCCCTGCGTGAACCGGTCCGAAGCGACCTTCAATGTGGTCAAGGGGGAGCTGGTCTATGCGCTGGGTGCGCTGAAAAACGTTGGCGTGGAGGCAATGCGGCTGGTGACGGCGGCGCGGCGGGAAAGCGGTGAGGACAGACCCTTTGCCACGCTGTTTGATTTTGCCCGCCGGGTGGATCTGAAAAAGGTCGGCAAACGCCCCTTGGAAATGCTGGCACGGGCCGGTGGTTTTGACCAACTTGACCCCAACCGCCGCCGGGTGTTCGACAGCCTCGGCGCACTGGTGGACTATTCGTCCGCCGTACATGATCAGCGCAATTCCAGTCAGGTGTCATTGTTTGGTGAGGCCGGGGAGGATCTGCCGGAGCCGCGTCTGCCCGGCACCCCGGACTGGCTGCCTGCGGAGCGGCTGTCGGAGGAGTTCAAGGCGATTGGGTTCTACCTCTCGGGTCATCCGCTGGACGACTATATGCCTGCGCTGAAACGCAAGGATGTGATGACGCTGGACGAGGTGACGGCCAAGGCGGAGCGCGGACCGTTCATGGCCAAGATGGCCGGTGTTGTCGCCGGTCGGCAGGAGCGAAAGTCGGCCCGCGGCAACCGCTTTGCCTTTGCCCAGCTGTCGGACACCAGCGGGGGCTATGAAGTCACGCTGTTTTCCGAAGTGTTGGAGAAATCACGCGAATTTCTGGAAACCGGCGCCAAGGTGGTGATCACCGCCGAGGCCACGATGGAAAGCGATCAGCTGAAACTGCTGGTGCGCTCTGTCGGGCCGGTGGATGCGGCGATTGCCGATGCCGGACGCAGTTCGCTGCGGGTCTATATCTCGCAGGCGAGCGCTGTGGCGACGGTGGCACAGGTGCTGGAGGATGCCAAATCCGCCGCCCGCAACGCCGCGCGCGGGGAGGTTTATATGTACCTGCAGGATCCCGGCCTGCCCGGTGATGTTGAGATGGATCTGGGCCAGCCCTTCCCCATCAACCCCCAGATCAAAGGCGCGCTGAAATCGCTGGACGGGGTGATGGATGTGGAGGAGATTTGAAGTGGGGAAGTATAGTATTAGGCATGATAAATCCGAAGCAGGGGGCGGATACCTCGCCGATGGAAAGGTGGCACTAGGCTTAACTATCGGTCTGCTTTCTGCTGTTTTATTGATTGTGCTGCTTGGCGGGAAACTTGCAGATTTAGATTTCAACTCAATTGTAGACATTACGCCAATACTAATTTCTATTCTGGTGGCTGGAGCGTCAACTTTTCTGGCGGCAAGAGCTTTGTCTGAACAAGGTCAGGCAAGGGAAGCTGCAACAGACCCGGTATTAGTCGCTCATTTCGGTCAACGGGAAGATGCTCGTGACGTGATCACACTTGACGTTACCAACGTTGGAGCAGGCGCAGCAATCAAGGTAGTGCTAGACGTTGAGGAGCCAGATGATGATCTCATGAAACGTGATCTATTCGTCAATGTGTTCGTGAAGCACCACATCTTCTCGGTCATCCCGCAGAATAGATCAGTTCAGTTCAGCCTTGGTCTTGGTTGGGATCTCCTCGGGGAAAACCCGTTACCGCCCTTTTCGGTTACGTTGCGATACGAGGATTTGGCTAGCGGTCGATATCGTAGTGATTTTACCCTTGATGTAAGAGAAATGGAGAAGCTAGGCGCTGAAAAATCTCCTGAAATGAGGATGGTTGATGCACTGGAGAAAATCGCCAAGAACTCAGGTTAGGGTTTTTATTAATAATTCCCCTTTTTTGTGATCCTCGCCCTTAACATCGCCGCACGTAAGTCTCTGCCAATTAAGGACCCATTGCCGTGACTGACCACCCAGACCTCACCCTGCGGGTGGCAGAAATGGCGGATGCGTCCAGCCTGGCGGCGCTGTCGCTGGAGGTCTGGATCGGCACCTATCTGCGCGAGGGGGTGAGCGGGTTCTTCGCCGATTATGCTCTGGCGGAGCTGACGGCGGCGCGGTTTGCCGAGACGCTTGCTGATCCGCAGGAGCATGTCATCGTCTCGCAGAACCGGGTTGGCATTGATGGCTATATCCGCATCAGTCGCGGGCGTCCGGGGCCGACACCGGGCTGTTCGGACGTGGAGATCACGACGCTCTATGTGCAGCCACGCCATCAGGGGCGGGGCATTGGGGCTGCACTGCTGCGCGCGGGTCTGGCCCATTGTGCGGAGGAGGGCGTGGCGCGGGTCTGGCTGGCCAGCAATGCCGAAAACACCCCTGCAAAGGCGTTCTACCTGTCACAGGGGTTTGACCGTGTTGGGGAGACACAGTTTATCATCAACGATCAATCGTATCTGAACGACGTTTTTGCGCGCAACTGTCCGGGGTGAGCAACCCCTTCACAGGGCGGCGTTGAAGACGGAATTGGTGTCCAGAAGATATTGGGAGATGATCGGGCCGCTGGCGGCGCCGATGGCGCGGGCGTTGGGGCCGATGGCGCCGCATTCGATGCGGGGCAGGATCAGGCCGCGGGCGTCGAGAGCCGCCAAAGCGGTGCGGGTGCGGTCGACCAGGGCCGCGCGGATGGTGTCGGGCAGGGCGCCGTCGATCAGCACCGCTTCGAAATCAATCACCGCGCAGGTCGCGAGGCTGGCGCGGGCGATGGCGTCGGCGGCCTGATCCAGCCAGGGGGTGACCTCGGCGTCAAATCCGGACCAATGCATCGGCAGCTGCCAGAGCTGGCCGGGATCCTTGCCCGCATCGCGCAGGCGCTGTTCGAGGAGGTGGATGGAGGCAAGGTCCAGGAGCTTTGCCTCCTGTCCGTCGGGGCCAAGCATCGACAGGGAGCCAAGCGCGCCGGCGTTGCCTTGATTGCCCTCCAGCACCCGGTGGTTCAGCACCACGCCGCCACCGATGAAGGCGCCGACGAAAAAATAGGCGTAGTCGCGATAAGCCTTGCCCCGGCCATACATATGTTCGGCGCGGCAGGCCGCGGTGGCATCATTGACCACATGCACGGGCAGAGCGCTGAAGCGCGCAATTTCAGATGTAAAATCAACCGTCTGCCAGTCGGCCAGCGCCTCTGCGGGAGCGTTGATCTGGGCATGCCAGGTCCAGAGCTGGAAGGGGGCAGCAACGCCGATGCCGCAGATGCGCGGGTGCAGCTCTGGCGGCAGTGCCGCCTCGATCTGGCGCATGCTGTCGCGCAGGAAGTCAAAGACCACCGCGGGCGTGGGGTAGGGGTAGCGCAGCCGCAGCTGCTGGCGCACCGCACCGCAGACATCCATCAACAGCACCTCGACGCTGCGGCGGCCGATCTTCAGCCCGTAGGAGAAGAGGCCGTCAGGATTGAGACCCATGGGCACCGACGGCTTGCCAACCCGGCCGCGCTGGGTCTCGCCACGCTGCAGCAGCCCATCGGTTTCCAGCTTACGCAGGATGACGGAGACAGTCTGTGGCGACAGGCCGGTCCCCCGGGCCAACGCGCTGCCGGGCATCGCCCCGTTGCGTTGTAGGAGAGACAGGATCAGTCGTTCGTTGAACACGCGGACACCGGTCTGATTGACACCGCCGGTCAGGGATCTGGCTTGTTCTTGTTCCATGCGGCGGACCCTAATCACGCTTTGAGATCTGAGGAAAGTGCGGATATCGACTTAATAAGTCAAGTTGATTTACTTATTGACAGGGAGGTCAGAATCACGGCCCTCTATGGGCGACACGACGGCTGGTCCGTCCTGTGTTTGTTTGTGCGTTATGATGCTGAGGGAGGACATCATGAAGAAATTGCTATTGGGAACCGCGCTTGGATTTGCGGCCATGTCTGGCAGCGCCTTTGCGGCGGAGGGCGTGACGGCCTGCCTGATCACCAAGACCGACACCAATCCGTTTTTCGTCAAGATGAAAGAGGGCGCCGAGGCCAAGGCGGCAGAGCTGGGCATGACGCTCAAAAGCTTTGCCGGGAAGGTGGATGGCGACCATGAAACCCAGGTGGCAGCGATTGAGACCTGTATCGCCGATGGGGCGAAGGGGATCCTACTGACCGCCTCCGATACCTCGTCAATTGTGCCGGCGGTGCAGCAGGCGCGCGACGCTGGTCTGGTGGTGATTGCGCTGGATACCCCGCTGGAGCCGATTGACTCCGCCGATGCCACATTTGCCACCGACAATTTTCTGGCCGGTGAGCTGATCGGCAAATGGGCGGCAGCAAGCCTGGGCGATGAGGCGGCCAATGCAAAGATCGCTATGCTGGATCTGGCTGTCAGCCAGCCCACAGTGGGCGTGCTGCGCGATCAGGGCTTCCTGCAGGGGTTCGGCATTGATCTGGGCGATCCCAACAAATGGGGCGACGAGACCGATCCACGCATTGTCGGCAATGATATCACCGCAGGCAACGAAGAAGGCGGTCGCCGCGCGATGGAGAACCTGCTGGCCAAGGATCCTATGATCAATGTGGTCTATACGATCAATGAACCTGCCGCTGCGGGTGCCTATGAGGCGCTGAAGGCGATCGGGCGTGAAAATGACGTGCTGATCGTCTCTGTTGATGGCGGCTGCCCTGGTGTGCAGAACATCAAGGATGGTGTCATTGGCGCGACCTCGCAGCAATATCCGCTGCTGATGGCCTCCAAGGGGATCGAGGCGATCAGCGCCTGGGCCAGCACTGGAGAGAAACCCGCGCCGACACCGGGCAAGGCGTTTTTTGACACCGGCGTGGCGCTGGTGACGGATCAGCCTGCTGAGGGCGTCGAGAGCATCAACACCGAAGAGGGCACAAACCTCTGCTGGGGCTAAGTCCGGGCATCCGGTTCGGCCTGACCTCTTGACGACGGATTGGCAGTGCCACCGGATACGCAGGCATATTTCGCAGGCGGTCATACCAACCCATCGAGCAGATCATGGGTGCTGAAATAGACAGGGGCGGTGGCAACATCGCCCCCTCTGCACCGCTGCGGATCTGATCCGCAGTTCAATCCCCGGATCGGGACCATGCGACCCGCCCGGATGCCGGATGTTACGGAGACAGATATGACCACGCCCCAAAGCTATGAAGCGGCGGCCAGCGGCAGCCCCGAGGCCGTTGCGGATTTTGACCAGGGAGAGGCCTCCTTTATCAGCCGATTGCAGCATCTTCTGCATGTAACGCCATCGCTGGTGCCGCTGATTGTGCTGGTGCTGTCGGTGATCGTGTTTGGGCTGCTGCTGGGGAGTAAGTTTTTCTCCCCCTTTGCGCTGACGCTGATCCTGCAGCAGGTGGGTATTGTCGGCATCGTGGCCTGTGCACAGTCGCTGGTGATCCTGACGGCAGGGATCGACCTGTCGGTGGGCGCCATCATGGTGCTGAGTTCGGTGGTGATGGGGCAATTCACCTTTCGCTACGGGTTGCCGGTTGAGGTGGCGGTGGCTTCTGGCCTGATTTGCGGCACGCTTTGCGGATTTATCAACGGCTGGCTGGTGGCGCGGATGAAGCTGCCGCCATTCATCGTGACGCTGGGCATGTGGCAGATCGTGCTGGCGACGAATTTCCTCTATTCCGCCAATGAAACGATCCGCAGCCAGACCATCGCCGCCGAGGCGCCGCTGCTGCAGCTGTTCGGCGATAAGATCAAAATCGGCGGCGCGGTGTTCACCTATGGGGTGATCTTCATGGTGGTTCTGGTGCTGTTGCTGGCCTATGTGCTGCGCCACACGGCCTGGGGGCGGCATGTCTATGCGGTGGGCGACGACCCGGAGGCAGCGGAGCTGTCGGGGGTCAAGGTCAACCGCGTGCTGATCTCTGTCTATATGCTGTCGGGGTTGATCTGCGCCTTTGCCGGTTGGGCGATGATCGGGCGGATCGGATCGGTGTCGCCGACTTCGGGCCAGCTGGCGAATATCGAGAGCATCACGGCGGTGGTGATTGGGGGGATCTCGCTGTTTGGCGGGCGCGGGTCGATCCTTGGGACGTTTTTCGGGGCGCTGATTGTCGGAGTCTTTACCCTGGGGTTGCGCCTGCTGGGGGCGGATGCACAGTGGACCTATCTGCTGATTGGCCTTCTCATCATTGCGGCGGTGGCCGTGGATCAATGGATCAGAAAGGTGTCTGTCTGATGGAACCTATTTTGAAAGCCCGCGGTCTGGTGAAGCGCTACGGCCGTGTGACGGCGCTGGACCATTGCGATTTTGATCTGATGCCGGGAGAGATCCTTGCGGTGATCGGTGACAATGGGGCCGGGAAATCCTCGCTGATCAAGGCGATTTCCGGCGCGGTGATCCCGGATGCGGGGGAGGTCTGGTTGGAGGGGCGCAAGGTGGCGTTCCAATCGCCGATTGATGCGCGTGAAGAGGGGATCGAGACGGTTTATCAGACGCTTGCAATGTCGCCTGCGCTGTCGATTGCCGATAATATGTTCATGGGGCGTGAGCTGCGCAAACCCGGCTGGCGGGGCAATCTGCTGCGGCAGCTGGATCGCGCCCGCATGGAGCAGGTCGCCCGTGACAAGCTGAACGAGCTGGGCTTGGCGACGATCCAGAATATCAATCAGGCGGTGGAAACCCTGTCGGGCGGTCAGCGTCAGGGCGTAGCCGTGGCGCGGGCGGCGGCCTTTGGCTCCAAGGTGATCATTCTGGATGAGCCAACGGCGGCGCTGGGCGTCAAGGAGAGCCGGCGGGTGCTGGAGTTGATCCAGGATGTGAAATCACGCGGCATTCCGATCATCCTGATCAGCCACAATATGCCCCATGTGTTTGAGGTTGCGGATCGCATCCATGTGCACCGGCTGGGCAAGCGGCTCTGCGTGATTGATCCCAAGCAGCACAGCATGTCGGATGCGGTGGCGTATATGACCGGCGCGCAGGTGCCGTCCGAGGATCTGACGGCGGCATGACGCAGGAGGTGACATCACTGGCGGATCTGGTCACTGCCATTGAGGCGCTGCCATGTCGGCCCGGTCGGGCGCGGCGACTGGTGGCGCTGGCAGGCGCGCCGGGCAGTGGAAAATCCACCCTCGCAGAGCTGCTGGTGCGGGCGCTCTGTGCGCAGGGGACGTCAGCTGCGGTGGTGCCGATGGACGGTTTTCATCTGGACAACCGGCTGTTGTCGGAGATGGATCTGCTGGCACGGAAAGGCGCGCCGGAGAGCTTTGATCAGGCGGGGTTTCAGCGGCTGATAGCGGCCATGGCGGTAGACGAAGAGGTGATTTACCCAGAGTTCGACCGCGCGCAGGACATTGCCATCGCAGGTGCCGCACGGGTGAATGCAGCTGTTGAGGTCGCCGTGGTGGAAGGCAATTATCTGATGTTTGACGCGCCGGGCTGGCGCGATTTGGCGGCATTGTGGGATGTATCGGTGCGGGTCGATGTCCCGCGCGAGATGCTGCGCGCGCGCCTTGTGGCGCGCTGGCAGGCCCATGGCCTGAACGACGCTGAGGCAGAAGCGCGGGCGGAGGGCAATGACCTGGCCAATGCAGATCGTGTGGCCGCCGCCTCCCTGCCTGTGGATGTGATCTGGAGAGGTAAGACAGAATGATCCTGTGTTGTGGAGAGGCGCTGATCGATATGATCCCGGCGCCGGTCGCGGGGGGCGTGGCCACCATGGATGGCGCAGAGGCGCAGACCGGGTTTGTGCCCCATTGCGGCGGCGCGGTGTTCAACACGGCGATTGCGCTGGGGCGGCTGGGGCAGGAAACCGGCCTGTTCACCGGCCTGTCGCGCGACCTGTTCGGCCAGCAACTGGCGGCGGCCCTGACGGCGTCACATGTGGATCACGGGTTTGCCGAACGGTCAGATCAGCCCTCTACGCTGGCTTTTGTGCATCTGCGTGACGGTCATGCGGAGTATCATTTCTTTGATGAGAATTCCGCCGGGGGCAGCCTGCGTCCTGACCAGTTGCCGGAGCTGTCTGAGGATGTGGAGACGTTGTTCTTTGGCGGGATTTCCTTGTGCAATGGCGCTGCGGCGGAGGCTTACGCAACGCTGGCGGCCCGAGAACGGGGACGCCGGATCATCATGATCGACCCCAATGTGCGGGCCGGGTTTGCCAAGGATGAGACGGCCTATCGCAGCCGCTTGGCGGCGATGGTGGCGGGGGCCGGGATTGTCAAAGTCTCGGACGAGGATCTGCACTGGATCTATCCCGGCGATGCACTGATCGAGGAAAAAATCCGCCAGGTTCTGACCGGGGAGACCGGGAGGGGGCCAGGGTTGGTGATCCTGACGCTGGGCAGCAAGGGCGCGAAGGGGTTCCTGCGGTCCGGCCCCACGGTCGAGGTTCCTGCGCAGATGGCGGTGGTTGCGGATACGGTCGGGGCTGGCGATACGTTTAATGCAGGCTTTCTGGCCGCGGCGAGCGAGGCAGGCGTGCTGGCGGATGCGGCCCGCGGTGAGATGGATCCCGAACAGCTGCGCGCCTGTCTGGGATACGGTGCGCGGGCGGCGGCTGTCACGGTGTCCCGTCCCGGTGCCAATCCGCCCTGGCGGGGCGAGCTGGAGGGCTAGCACGCTCGATCCAATCCCCATCAATGCCAGATTTGTTGAGGTGCCGCCCCGCTGAGACCGCCGGTGTCGCGCGTCGCGTTTGGGATTGCCCGATCTCGAATGTTCATGTATTGTTCCTGTGAATTGTGCAGCGAAGGATTGATGTGATGATTGACGGGAGCTGTTGCTGTGGAGCGGTCAAATTCCGACTGAAGGCGGAGCCAAGCATGATGGGCACGTGCCATTGTTCGCGCTGCTGAAAGGCGGGGGCGAGCACCATCGTTTTTGTGAAACGGGAAGATCTGACCTGGGTCGCGGGCAGGGATCAGGTGGCCCTGTACCAGCCGGGTGCGCCGTATAAATACGGAAGATGTTTCTGTAGGATCTGCGGCAGCTCGCTTGGCGAAATCCTATCCGAGGAGGATAGTTTCCCGATTGCCGCAAATGCGCTGGACAGCGAGATCTCGACCAGAAACCGGTTCCATGAATTCGTGTCGGAGAAGCCCGGCTGGTATGAGATTTGCGACGATGCGCCGAAATCCAGCGGTCATCCGGCCTGATCCACCTGCTTTGAGCGGCGTATAGCCGTGGCCGTCCCGCAGCGCCGTTTGCACAGGGCTGCGGGCTTGTCTCTGTCAGAGCTCTGGGTCAGCGTGGCAGTTGGCTGGCGGCGCGGGCGAGGTCGCGGATGCCGTCCCAGTCACCCGCCTCAATCAGTTTCGCCGGTGCCACCCAGCTGCCGCCGGCGCAGACCACGTTGGACAGCGACAGGTAGCTGTTTGCATTGTCCGGGCTGACGCCGCCGGTCGGGCAGAAGCTGATCTGCGGCAGCGGGGCGCCAATGGCCTTGAGCGCGGGCGCGCCGCCTGAGGCCTCAGCCGGGAAGAATTTCAGCATGTCATAGCCGCGGTCCAGCAGGCGCATCGCTTCGGAGGCGCTGGCAGCACCGGGCAGCATCGGCAGGCCTGCGGCTTCCGCCGCGTCCAGCAGCGTGTCGGTGGCACCGGGGGAGACGCCGAACTGTGCCCCGGCAGCGACGGCGCGGGTGACATCCTCTGGCGTGATCAGCGTACCGGCACCAACAACGCCGCCTTTCACTTTCGCCATTTCGGCGATCACATCCAGCGCGGCGGGGGTGCGCAGCGTGACCTCCAGTGCGGGCAGGCCACCGGCGACCAGCGCCTCTGCCAGCGGCCGGGCGTGGGCGACGTCATGGACAACCAGAACCGGCACGATGGGGGCCAGTTGGCAGATCTCGCGGGCACGGGTGCTGGCGTCTTGTGGGGTGATGGCCATGGGTCAGTCTCCGATCAAGGTCGAGAATACGGTGGCGCCGGTGTCGGCAGAGGTGACGGCATTGCGGAATAGCGCGAACATCTCGCGGCCGGTGCCATGCTGATAGGCGGAGAGATCGGCGACCACCGGCTCGCGGGCATCAAACCCCTCGCTCAGGACCTCCAACGTCCCGGTGAGAGCATCAACCCGCACGATGTCGCCGTCACGCAGTTTGGCGATTGCGCCGCCATCCAGCGCTTCCGGCACCACATGGATGGCGGAGGGGATCTTGCCCGAGGCGCCGGACATGCGGCCATCGGTGACCAGCGCAACCTTCTGACCGCGCCCCTGCATGATGCCGAGGAAGGGCGTCATCGAATGCAGCTCCGGCATGCCGTTGGCCTTCGGCCCCTGGAAGCGGACCACGATGACAACGTCGCCTTTGTCCAGTTCCCCGGCCTTGAAGGCGGCTTTGGCTTCCTCCTGATCGTGGAAGACACGGGCCGGGGCTTCGACCACGCGGTGTTCGGGCGCGACGGCGGAGATTTTCATCACCCCGGTGCCGAGATTGCCAGACAGCCGGGCCAGACCACCGGTGGGCTGGAAGGGGTCGCTTGCCGGGCGAATGATCTTGTCGTTGAGGGTCTCAGCCGCGCCCGGTTTCCAGACCAGACCATCGTCACCAAGGAAGGGTTCGGCGGTGTAGCTCTCCAATCCGCTGCCCGCGACCGTGCGGGTGTCGGCGTGAAGGTGACCTGAGTTCAGCAACTGACCGATCACGTAGCCCAGCCCACCTGCGGCATGGAAGTGGTTCACATCGGCAAGACCGTTTGGATAGACCCGCGCCAAGAGCGGCACCACGTCGGAGAGGTCAGAGAAATCCTGCCAGTCGAGAATGATGCCACCAGCACGGGCCATCGCGATCAGGTGGATCAGCAGGTTGGTGGAGCCGCCGGTGGTCATCAGCCCGACGATGCCGTTCACATAGGCACGCTCATCCAGAATATCGCAGACCGGCGTGTAATCATTGCCAAGCGCGCTGAGCGCCAGAGCGCGGCGGGCACCTTCCTCAGTCAGGGCGGCGCGCATGTCGGTGCCGGGATTGACGAAGGAGGAGCCGGGCAGGTGCAGGCCCATGAACTCCATTAGCATCTGGTTGGTATTTGCGGTGCCGTAGAAGGTGCAGGTGCCGGGGCCGTGATAGGCGGCCATCTCCGATTTCAGCAGTTCGTCACGCCCGATTTCACCGGCGGCGAATTTCTGGCGGACCTTGGCCTTGTCGTCGTTGGAAATGCCGGAGGTCATCGGACCGGCGGGCAGGAATACTGCGGGCAGATGGCCAAATACCTGCGCGCCGATGACCAGACCCGGCACGATCTTGTCGCAGACGCCGAGGTAGACGGTGGCGTCAAAGACATTGTGGCTGAGGGCGATGCCGGTGGCCATGGCGATTGCGTCGCGCGAGAACAGGCTCAGCTCCATCCCCGCCTCGCCCTGGGTGACGCCATCGCACATGGCCGGCACGCCACCGGCCACCTGTGCGGTGCCGCCGACGCGGCGTACGGCGTCGCGGATCCGTTGCGGGTAGGTTTCAAACGGCTGATGCGCCGAGAGCATATCGTTATAGGCGGTCACAATGCCGAGGTGCCCGGCGGTGCCTTCGGCGAGGGGCATCTGATCCTCACCGGTGGCGGCATAGGCATGGGCCTGACCGCTGCACGAGAGATGGGCGCGGGCAGGGCCTTTGCCCTTGGCGGCGCGCATCCTGTCGAGATAGGCAGCGCGGGGTTTGGCGCTGCGGGCGATAATTCGGTCTGTGACGTCGCGGACTGTTTGGTTCAAACGCATCAGGTGCCTCTTTCAGTCAGTCAGGTGCCGGTTGATCGGATCGTGTCGGGAGCGAGAACGGGCAGGTTCAGGAGCCGATGCCGCGCCAGCGTCGGTTGTCGCGGTGCATCAGGAGCAGCGCATCCTCTGGCCCGGAGCTGCCGGGATCATAGGGCTGTGGGCTGTCATTGCTGTTGTCGGCCCAGCCCGCGATGATCGGATCGGCCCAGGCCCAGGCGGCCTCGACCTCATCACCGCGCATGAACAGGGTCTGGTTGCCCCGGATCACATCCATGATCAGCCGTTCATAGGCGTCCTGCGGGCGTCCGGCCTCTGGCAGGCTGTCGGCAAATGTCATGTCGAGATTGGCACCGGTCAGGCGCATGCCACCAGGGCCGGGATCCTTGATGGTGGTGCGCAGGGTGATGCCCTCGTCCGGTTGCAGGCGAATGACCAGCACATTGCCCTTGATGCCGCCGGTGCCGGTGTCCTCGGCAAAGATGTTGTGCGGCGGGTCGCGGAAGAACACCGCGATTTCCGACTCGCGGGCGCGCAGGCATTTGCCGGTGCGCAGATAGAACGGCGTACCGGCCCATCGCCAGTTGGCGACCTCCACCTTCATCGCGATGAAGCTTTCGGTGGTGCTTGCGGGATTGCCTGCATGGTCGCGGTAGGAGTCTCCCTCCGGGCCGCGATACTGGCCACGGGCGATCTGATCCGGGGCGACGGGGTTCAGCGCCTCGATCACCTTGACCTTCTCGTCGCGCACGGCGTTGGGGGTGAAGCGGGCGGGGGGCTCCATCGCGGTGAGGCACAAGAGCTGCATCAGGTGGTTCTGGACCATGTCGCGCATGGCGCCGGATTTGTCGTAATATTCGCCGCGCCCTTTGACGCCGATGCTCTCGGCAACGGTGATCTGCACATGGTCGATGTGCGAGGAGTTCCACAGGGGTTCAAAGAGAGAATTGGCAAAGCGCAGGGCCATCAGGTTCTGGACGGTCTCTTTGCCCAGATAATGGTCGATCCGGTAGATCTGGTGTTCTTCGAAATTCGCGCGCAGGGCGGCATTCAGCGCCTGGGCTGAGGCCAGATCATGGCCGAAGGGTTTTTCCAACACGATACGGCTGTCGGGGGTGGCGATCCCGGTGGAGCGCAGACGGCCCGCGATATCGGGGAACAGGCTGGGCCCGACGGAGAGGTAGAAGGCGCGGATGGCATCATCGCGCAGCAGATCGCCAAGCGCCTGCCAGCCGTTGTCGCCGCGCGCGTCTACAGCGGTGTAGTGCAGCAGATCCACGAAGGCTGCGATTTCGTCGTCGCTGGTCTCGCCCGGCTGGCCATAGGTGCGGATGGCGTCGGCGACCATCTCCTGAAACCCCTTGCGGTCCATTTCGCTGCGCGAGGTGCCGATGATGCGGCAATCGTCAGAGAACTGTCCGATCTGGAAACGGTGGAACAGGCTGGGCAGGATCTTGCGGCGGGCGAGGTCCCCGGTCGCGCCAAACAGCACGAGATCAAAGGACTGGACGGGAATGACGCGGGATACCATGGCTTTTTCTCTGTCAGCTGAGGGGCGGAAGGGCGGCGGGCGGATCAGGTGAGTTTGGACAGCAGGCCCCGGGTGGAGCCGTCTTTGGCCTCGTAAGCTTCGGGCGGGGCGGAGCCATCGACCAGCGGCAGCAGGCTGACGGCCAGTTCCTTGCCCAGCTCCACGCCCCATTGGTCAAAGGAGTTCAGCCCCCAGATCACCCCTTCGACAAAGACGCGGTGCTCATAAAGCGCGATCAGCTGGCCAAGCACAAAGGGCGTCAGTTTAGGATAGGCGAGGGTCACAGAGGGGCGATTACCAGCAAAGGACAGGTGCCCGGCCATCTGTTCCAATGCCTCGCCGGTGAAGCCGCGTTTGGCGGCGATGGCGCGGGCCTCCTCGCGGGATCGGCCCAGCATCAGCGCTTCAGACTGGGCGAGGCAATTGGAGACCAGAAGCTGGTGGTGGTGGGTCAGATCCCCCTCATGCGCCTCAGCCGCAATAAGGAATTCGGCAGGTACCACGCGGGTGCCCTGATGTAGCAACTGATAGAAGGCGTGCTGGCCGTTGGTGCCGGGTTCGCCCCAGACAATCGGGCCAGAGTCGCGCGGCAGCGGGCTGCCATCCAGTGCGACGCTCTTGCCATTGCTTTCCATATCCAGCTGCTGGAGATAGGCGGGGAAGCGGGCCAGACGTTGGTCATAGGGCAGGATCGCGCGGCTGTCGTAGCCGCAGATATTGTGGTGCCAGATGCCAGTCATCGCGAGCATCACCGGCAGGTTTTCGCGGAACGGTGCGGTGCGGAAATGTTGGTCCATCGCGGCGGCGCCGGACAGGAACTGGCGGAAATCTTCCGCTCCGATGGCGATCATGATCGGCAGACCCACCGGCCCCCAGAGCGAGTAGCGCCCGCCCACCCAATCGGCAAAACCGAAGACCCGTTCGGGGGCAATGCCAAAGGTTGAGGTTTTGTCCCGAGCGGTCGAGACGGCCGCCAGATGCGTAGAGGTGTCATCCCCCAGTGCGGCGCGCAGCCAGTCCAATGCGGTGCGGGCATTGGTCATGGTCTCAATGGTGGTGAAGGTCTTGGAGGCGATGATCACCAATGTGGTTTGTGGATCCAGCCCCTTCAGTGTGTCGGCGATATGGGCGCCATCCACGTTGGAGACGAAATGACAGCGGGGGCCATCATGGTAAGGCGCCAGGGCCAGTGTGGCCATGGCGGGGCCAAGGTCGGAGCCGCCAATGCCGATATTGATCACATCGGTGAATTTTGCGCCTGTTCCTGAACGGATGCTGCCATCGCGTAACGCCGTGGCGAAACTCGCCATCTGTTGCAGGGTCTGGCGGATGGCGGGCAGGACATCGTCACCATCGACTTTGATCGGCTCATCAGTTTGCGCCCGCAGCGCGGTGTGCAGGACCGCGCGGTCTTCGGTGGTGTTGATCTTCTCACCGTGAAACATCCGGCTGATGCGATCCGCCAGTCCGGCCTCAGCTGTGATCCGCTCCAGAAGCGAGAGCGCGGTGGTGTCGAGCGCGGTTTTGGAATAGTCCAACAACAGACCGTCTGTTTCGGCAGAGAAGGTCTGAAACCGGTCAGGCGTGTCAAACAGCGACAGCAGCGCGGTATCGGCAGTCTGTGCCCGGTGCTCTGCCAGAAGTTGCCAGGTCTGCGTCATCGTCGGTCTCCCTCGGTTGGTCTCGCCCAGTTGTGATTCATCCAGTCGCGAATCACTCTGGGGTGCCGTTGTTGTATAGTTAGCGCTAACATGTATGTTTGTAACGCCCTAATATAGCTGGCCGTTGGATCAGGCCAAATAGACTGGCCCGGTGTGATGTGCCTGTAATAAGAGCGCGCGCAGCAGAGTGCGATCAGATACGTTGTCCCGTGGCATCAAAAGTGAGGCAATTCACGGGGTCGAAATCGAATTGCAGCGTCTCGCCCACATCGGTTTCATGCTGCCCAAAGAGCCGCGCAGTGAAGGTGAGGTCCTCGCCCATGTCGACGAGGATATTGGTATCTCCGCCCAGCTTTTCCACATGGATCACTTCCCCCGCGAGGGGGCCATCAGGGCTGATGCGGGCGTATTCCGGGCGGATGCCGATGAACTGACCGGCGGTGCCACCAAGGCGTTGCGCCGGCACAAAGTTCATCGCGGGCGCGCCGATGAATTCCGCGACAAAGCGATTGGCGGGATTGTTATAGAGCTCCATCGGGCTGCCGACCTGTTCAATGCGGCCATCGCGCAGCACCACGATCTTGTCGGCGAGGGTCATCGCCTCGATTTGGTCATGGGTGACGTAGATCATGCTGGCCGACAGCTGCCGGTGCAGCCGGGCGATTTCCAGCCGTGTGTTCATGCGCAGGGCCGCATCAAGGTTGGAGAGCGGTTCATCAAAGAGAAACAGTTTCGGTTCGCGCACCACGGCGCGCCCGATGGCGACCCGCTGGCGTTGGCCGCCGGAGAGTTCGGAGGGGCGTCGGTCCAGATAGTCTTCCAGCGACAACATGCGGCTGGCTTCGGCGACGCGCGCGGTGATTTCCTCCTTGGGCTGGCGTTCCTGTTTCAGCGCCAACGCCATGTTTTCGCGCACGGAAAGATGCGGGTAAAGCGCGTAGGACTGAAACACCATGGCAATGCCGCGTTTGGCGGGGGGCGTGGTGGTGACAGTCTGGCCGCCGATGGAAATTTCGCCTGCGGTGGCATCTTCCAGCCCGGAGATAACCCGCAGGAGGGTGGATTTCCCACATCCCGAGGGGCCGACAAAGACCACGAATTCGCCGTCTTCGACGGTGAGGTTGATGTCTTTCAGCACCTCGACCGGGCCGAAGGATTTGCAGACATTGGTGAGCTGTAGGGCAGTCATGGCGGTAATCCTTCAGGTCTTCGGGGTCAGAGATGGAGAGGCGGGCGCTGTGGCCTCGGCCTCTGTCAGGTCAGATGTCAGATCGACAGGCGCGCCGCTGCGGATGCTCTGGTCGGCGGCCAGACAGATCGCCAGCGAGGCAACGGCGTCCTGCATATGCCGCTCCATGTCGATGTCCTCGGCGATGACGCGCAGCATATGGGCCTGTTCAGCGGCGCAGAGGGCGTCATGGTTGGGCTCCTCGGGTAGGTCGATGCGGCGGTCGGGGGTGCCTTGGGTACTGCGATGTACGATCAGGCTGCCGACGGCGGTGTGGCTGTCCACATCGTCTGAGCCGGTCTTGTCTATTTCGGTGATCGAGACGGAGCCATTGGGCGACACCACGTCTTTCACGAAATAGGCGGTCTCCGACATCATCGGACCCCAACCGGCCTCGTACCAGCCGACGGAACCGTCGGAGAAACTCACCTGAAACTGGCCGTAGTTATACATATCTTCGGCGATTTCGTCGGACAGGCGCAGGCCGATGCCGTGAACGCGCTGGGGCGTGGCATCGGTGATCTGGCACATGACATCGACGTAATGCACACCGCAATCCACGATCGGAGAGGTGGTCTGCATCAGCGCTTTATGGGTGTACCATGTCGGCCCATCGGACTGCTGGTTGAGATTCATGCGGAACACATAAGGCGGGCCGAGATCGCGGGCCTCAGCAATCAGACGCTGCCAGCTGGGGTGATGGCGCAGGATATAGCCCACCATCAGTTTGCGCCCCAGACGGCGGGCGGCGTTGGTCACGGCACGCGCATCAGCAACCGTGGTGGCCAGCGGTTTTTCGACAAACACATGCGCGCCGGCTTCCATCGCCGCGATGGCATAGGCGGCGTGGCTGTCAGAATAGGTCGCAATGACCACCAAATCGGGTTTGCTCTGCGCCAGCGCCCGGTGGAAATCGCTAAAAACCGGATAGTCCTGCAAGGGAGCCTGCGCGGCCGTGCCAGAGCGGTTGACGAGGCCGACGATCTGCGCGGTGTCATCGTGGTGGTGAGCCATAGCATGGGAAAACCCCATATTGCCAAGGCCAGCAATCAGAACACGGGTCATTGGCAGCCTCCTGAATGGCGGTTCAGCTGCACAGCGGGTGAGTGCGCCGGACCAAGAGATGACAGAACCCTGCCATATTGGGGGGCTGGTCCGGCGCGGCCCGGCATCGGGGCCGGGCAGGGGGATGGTTTGCGCGGCAGCATCATTTGACCGCCCCGGAGGTGATGCCGCGGATGAGCTGGCGTGAGAAAATCACGTAGAGCACCATCACCGGCAGAATGGCCATCGACAGGGCGGATAGCACCGCGTTCCAGTCGGTGACGAACTGCCCGATGAAGACCTGGCTGCCCAATGTCAGCGTCTTGGTCTCCTCGGCCGGGGCCAGGATCAGCGGGAACCAGAGATCGTTCCAGATTGGGATCATGTTGAAAACCGCGACGGTGGCCATGGCTGGGCGCACCAGCGGCAGGACCAGTCGAAAGAAGATAGTGTATTCCGACAGCCCGTCAATGCGGCCGGCGTTTTTCAGATCGTCGCTCACCTGTTTCATGAATTCCGACAGGATGAACACCGCCAGCGGCAGCCCTTGCGCGGTATAGACAAGGATCAGCGCAGTCAGCGTGTTCACGAGGCCAGTGTCCACCATCAGTTCCAGGATGGCGACGGTGCCGATGCGGATCGGGATCATGATGCCAAGGGCGAGGTACAGGCCAAGCAACATATTGCCCTTGAACCGGTATTCCGCGAGGGCAAAGGCGGCCATGGCGCCAAACAGCAACACCAGTGCGAGGGAGACCACGGTAACAATCATCGAGTTCTGGAAGTAGAGGAAGAAATCCCCCTGCTTCAGGACTGTCTGATAGCCGACCATCGAAAACGTGTCTGATGTGGGCAGACCCAGCGGGTCGCGAAAGATCGCTTTACGGGTTTTGAAGCTGTTCACCAGAATGACGAAGACCGGAAACAGGGCGATCAGCGTGTAGGTGATCAGCGCGCCATGCGCGAGGATGCTGTTGAACGGGTTTGAGCGGGCTTTGTTCATCGTCCGATCCTCAGAACTGGTAGCGGCGCAGACGGGTCTGGATGCCGAAGAGATAGATACAGACACCGATCAGGATGATCGCGAACATGGCGGTGGCAATGGCGGATCCCATATGCGGATCGCCCAATTGCAGCTGAAAACCGAAGAAGGTGCGATACATGAAGGTGCCTAGGATGTCGGTGGAGAAGTCCGGCCCAGCGAGCGCACCTTGGGTGGTGTAGATCAGATCGAAGGCGTTGAAGTTACCCACAAATGTCAGGATTGAGATGATCCCGATGGAGGGCAGGATCAGCGGCAGTTTGATCTTCCAGAAGGCGGCCATTCCGGTAATGCCGTCAACCTCGCCCGCCTCGATCACCTCTTCCGGGATCGACAGGAGGGCTGCGTAAATCAGCATCATCGGGATGCCGACAAACTGCCAGACGGAAATCAGCGCCAGCGTGGTCAGGGCGTAGTCTTCCTTGCCGAGCCAGGGTGCGAACAGCCATTTCAGGCCGATGGCGTCCAAGAGGTCCGGTGTGATGCCCCAGATCGGCGAGAGGATCAGTTTCCAGGCAAAGCCGACGATGACAAAGCTGAGGATTGTGGGCACAAAGATCGCCGTACGATAGAGCGCTGCAAAGCGCAGCCGGGGATGGCTGAGGATCGCCGCCAATGCCACCCCGATCGGGTTCTGCACCAGCATGTGAACAAAGAAAAACCAGAAGTTATTGCCAAGCGCGTTCCAGAACTGTTCAGACCAGTTGGGATTGGAAAACAGGGTCTCGAAGTTGGCAAGGCCGACGAACTGGCGGATCTGGTCGCTTTCGCTGTAGAGCGCGAGCCGCAGAGTATTGAACAGCGGGAAAATCATGATGGCGGTGTAGACCAGCACAGCGGGCGCAAGGAAAACGGCGATATGCCAGCGTCTGCGCGGTTTATGAGAGGTATTTTGCATGATGTGTCCCATCTATCGGCGGGTCCGGGCCGCATGGGGCCGCCCGGACGCCTGAGTGTCAGGTCAGTCAGGTGGTGGCGCGCTTACTTCTGCGGTTCGTACCAGCTGGCCAGACCCTCTTGCAGCTCTGCGCCCAGATCAGCAGGAGCTTTGGTGCCCTTGATCGCAGCAACGGAGGCGCCCCATGTCTCATTTTCGAGGTTGGGCGTGCCGCGCGACAGGATCTGATAGGTGGAGCGGATGGTGCTCTCACACTCGCCACGCCAGGAGACAAACTCCTGCGCCAGCGGATCCTCCATTGCGACCTCATGGTTCGACAGCGAGAAGAAGCCCGGCAGCGCATTTGCGTAGATGCTGGCGAATTCAGCCGAGCCGACCCAGTTCAGGAAGGTCTTGGCAGCCTCGGCATTGGGGGAGGCGGCGTTCAGACCCACGGCGATGTCGGTGTGATCCGAGATGTAGCAGGTGTCACTTGCGGCTTTGACCGGCGGTTTGAAGGCGCCCATTTCAAAATCAGCCTGAGTGTTGAAGCCGGAGATTTCCCAGCTGCCCGCCGGATAGATCGCGGCGCGGCCCAGGGTGAAAATGTTCTGGCTGTCGGGATAGGTCTGCGCCTCATAGCCGTCGCCCATGTACGCGCCCCATTTCGACAGGGTCTCATAGGGTGCAACCCACTGATCATCGGTCAAGTTTTGCTCACCTGCGAGCAGGGCAAGACGGCCTTCCTCACCCTTCCAGTAGTTCGGGCCGATGTTGTTGTAGCCCATGGTGGCGGCTTCCCACTGGTCGTTGGTGCCCATCGCCAGAGGAACGTAATTGCCGTCCTGTTTGATCTTTTCCAATGCGGCAAAGAACTCGTCTTCGGTGTCAGGCGCATCGATACCCAGCTCGGCAAAAGCATCTTTGTTATAGATGAAGCCGTGGATCACCGAGGCAATCGGCACACAGAAGGTGGCGGAACCATCGTCGGTCTGCCAGGCAGATTTGGCCACATTGGAGAAGCTGCCCATGGCCTCCAGATCAGAGAGATCGGCCAGTTGGCCCTTGTCATAGAGACCAAGCGAGGCGTCAAAAGGGCGACATGTGATCAGGTCACCGGCGCTGCCCGCATCGAGTTTGGAATTCAGCACCGCATTGTATTCTGCCGGGGCGGAAGGGGTGAATTTCAGCTTAATGCCGGGGTTGGCCGCTTCAAAAGCGGGGATGATCTTGTCCTGCCAGAGGGCGAGGTCATCATTGCGCCAGCTCTCAATGGTCAGCGTCACGTCTTCAGCAGCTGCGGCGCCGCCGATCACGGTCGAGCCGAGCAGCGCGAGGGTAAAGAGTTTCCGTGTCATTCAGTATCTCCCAGTTTGCATGTTGGTATTTGTAATCAGGGTCTTGGTGACCTCTTGGGTGGCGCATGGCCGACCGTTACACCTGTGCGAGCGCAGCTCGCAGGTTGTTCTTGTGATGGCGCAGCAGTGTTTCTGCCGCGGTGGGTGAGGCGGCCCCCTGCAGCAGCAGAATGGCGGGCTTTACCGCGCCGCCGGTCTGATCCAGCGCCCGGGCTGCGGCCTCGGCGTCCTGCCGGGTGAGGGTGCTGACAATGCGGATGGCGCGCTGGCGCAGCTTGGCATTGTCGGCGATGAGGTTGACCATCATGCCGTCCATCACATGCCCCAGCCGGATACCGGCCAGCGTGGACATCATATTGAGCGCAGCCTTCTGTGCGGTGCCGGCCCCCATCCGGGTCGATCCTGCGATGACCTCTGGCGGAGTGGGCAGGCAGATCGCCACATCCGCCAGGTTCAGCAGCGGCGTGTCGGCGTTGTTGGCGATGGCGATCACCTTGGCCCCGGCGGCCTGCGCCCTCCGGGCAAAGCTCATCGGGAATGGGGTGCTGCCGCTGGCCGAAAGGGCGACAACCACATCATTTGCGGTCACGGTGGCGGCGGCTTTGGCGCCTGCCGCAGTATCGTCTTCGGTGTGGCCGGGCATGCGCCCGTCCGCAGGGATGCCCCCCGCCATGTGAATGGAAATCTGATCGGCGCTGATGCCGAATGTTCCGGGCAGTTCTGCACCATCGGCCAACGCCATCAGGGCGGAGGAGCCTGCGGCTGCGTAATGCAGATGGCCGCCATTGTGCAGGCCGCTTGTCAGCAGGGCCGCACCGGCTGAGATCGCAGTGTGGGCGCTGGCTACAGCTTCCAATGCGCGCAGCTGACCGTCCAGCAGGGTGTCGAGGATCTCCGCGTCGGCGCGCAGATCCAGCCCCTGCGCATCGGGGTGCAGCGTCTCTGTCTGCGCCTCAGCCTGCGCCGGTTTACGGGCTATGGAGTGTTGATCGCTCCTCGATCCCATGTGATTCCTCCCCCTCAGGTGAATGAGAAGTATTTAATACCTATACAATACCACTTGTCTACCATTTAATTTATGGGGAGGTTTTTCGCGGTGAATTCAGCTAATTACCCGGCCGAATGGTAATCTTGCTATTAGAGAGGTCTTTATTTTGCGTGAAAGGTATCTTATAGGTATTGCATGACCGACTCACGCTTTCCATATCTGATCGCCGTGGATGGAGGGGGGACCTCCTGCCGCTTTGCCTTACTGAAATCCGGGGCGACACCACCGCAGCAGCTGGTGGTGACTGGCGGCAGCGCCAATGTTTATACGGCGCCTGATCAGGCGGTTGTTACCCTGAGTGCCGGATTGGCGGATTTGCAGCGGCAGTCGGGTCTAACTGATGAGGTGTTTTCTCAGATACCGGTCTATGCCGGACTGGCCGGTGTCATTGATCGCGAGTCTGCCGCGCGTGTCGCGGAGGCCCTGCCACAGGCGCATGTCCGGGTGGAAGATGACCGCATGCCCGCTGTGGTGGGCGCATTGGGGGAGGAGACCGCCAGCCTCATCGGGGTTGGCACCGGGTCGTTCCTCGGGCGTCAGGTGGCCGGTCAGGTTACGCTTATTGGTGGCCATGGCACGGTCCTGGGGGATGAGGCCTCGGGCGGCTGGCTGGGGCGGCGTGTGTTGCAGTTGACCTTGCAGGCTGCTGAAGGGGTCGAGCCGATGACGCCGCTTCTGCGCAGTTGTTTGCGCGATTACTCCAATGAGACAGCGAAGATCGTCCGGTTTGCCCAGACCGCGCGGCCGGTGGCCTTTGGCGCCTATGCGCCGCGCGTGGCCAAAGCTGCGGCGGAGGGTGATGCGGCGGGCCGACGGCTGATGACGGAGGGCGCAGAGTATCTGTGCAACGGGCTGCAGGCGCTGGGGCGTCGACCTGAGGAACCGGTTTACCATATCGGAGGTGTCGCCGCGCAATACGCCGCTTATCTGCCTGCGGATGTGGCGGATTATCTGCGGGGGGCAGAAGGCTCACCGTTGGATGGCGCGCTGGAGCTGTCGCGCCGATTTGCCCGCGAGATCGCGCAGGAGGCAGTATGACGGTTGAGGAATTCCTGACGCCGGCCGCCTGGTTGGACGATGCGGCCGGTCCTCGCTATGTGCGGCTGCGCCAGCGCATTGAAGATGGCGTTGAAGCCGGGCTCCTCCCCAAAAGCGCGCCGCTGCCTGCGGAGCGGGAGATTGCAACACTCACCGGCCTGTCGCGGGTCACCGTACGCCGTGCGATGCAGGATCTGGTCGATCGCGGCATTATCGTGCAGCGGCAGGGTTCTGGCAGTTTTGTGGCGGATGGCACGCCCAAGGTGGAGCAATCGCTGTCGCAGCTGACCTCCTTTACCGAGGATATGGAGCGGCGCGGGTATGACACCAGCGTTGAATGGTTGGAACGCGGCATTCACACCCCGTCACCGGAAGAGGTGATGGCGCTGGCGCTGACCTCTGGCGAGGCGGTTGCCCGGATCGCGCGTCTGCGTCGGGCCAACGGGCGTCCGATGGCGATTGAACGCGCGTCGCTGCCGGTGGATATCTTGCCCAATCCGCAGGCGGTTCAAGGCTCGCTTTATGAGGTTCTAGAGCAATCCGGCAGCCGTCCGGCGCGGGCGTTGCAGCGGATCTCGGCGATCAACCTGCCCGAACAAGAGGCGCAGATGCTGGGGGTGGAGCCTGGGATGGCGGGGCTGAGCATCGTGCGGACATCCTATTTGCGCAACCGGCGCGTGGTCGAATTCACCCGCTCGATCTATCGCGGCGATGCCTATGATTTTGTCGCCGAGCTGCGGCTCGGGACGACCTAACCTGGCGACCCTGAGGAGGGGACCATGACAGATATCACCAAAATGCGTCGCGAGATCGACGAAATTCCGACGGCTGTAGAGCGGCTGCTGAGCCATAGCGGCGCTGAGATCGAGACCGTTGCAGATGCAGCGCGCGCCCTTGACCCGAATGTCATGGTGACCGTCGCGCGCGGTTCCTCCGACCATGTCTGCACTTATCTGAAATACGCGAGCGAGATCATGCTGGGGGTGCCTGTTGCCTCGGTCGGACCATCGGTGGCCTCAATCTACAAGGCGCCGTTGCGCCTGAAGGGCGCGCTGAGCCTCGCGGTGTCGCAGTCCGGCAAAAGCCCGGACATCGTGTCGATGGCGGACAGTGCGCGCAGGGATGGCGCGCTGTCGGTTGCGCTGACCAATGATGCGGCCTCGCCGCTGGCGGCGGCGGCGGATCACACGCTGGATATCCATGCGGGGCCTGAGCTGAGCGTGGCGGCGACCAAGACCTTTGTGACCTCGGCTGTGGCGGGGGTGTGGCTGCTGGCGCAATGGGATCGCAATCAGGCGGTTCTAGCGGCGTTGCACGCGTTGCCGGAGCAGTTGGACCGCGCCTGCCGGATCGACTGGCCCGAGGTGCGCGAGGCTATCGGTGCGCGGTCATCCCTGTTCACACTGGGTCGGGGGCAAGCGCTTGCCGTCTCCAATGAGGCGGCGCTGAAGTTCAAGGAAACCTGTCAGCTGCATGCGGAGAGCTATTCTTCGGCTGAGGTCTTGCACGGACCTGTGTCTATTGTGGAAGAGGGGTTCCCGGTGCTGGGCTTTGCGGCGGCGGATGCGGCGGAGGGCGCGCTGGCGGGTATTGCCGATCAGATTGCCGCCAAGGGCGCACAGGTCTTTGCCACCACGGATAAGGTCACGGCGGCACAGCAGGTGGATCACGTCCGCACGGATCATGCGCTGACCGATCCGATCAGTCTGATCGTGTCCTTCTATGCGATGGTCGAAGCCTTTGCAGCCTCACGTGGGATTGACCCGGATGCACCGCGACACCTGAAGAAAGTGACGGAAACGGTATGATCGAAGATATGCATCCGCTGCGCGCGTTGACCGGCGCGCGTATTCTGACCCCGGTGGGCTGGGAGGATGATTTTGCGCTGGTATTGCGCGGCGATCAGATCTCGGCGGTCTTGCCGATAGGCAAACTGCCCGAGGGGGCCGAGGTTACAGCACTTGATGGGGGGATACTGACAGCGGGGTTTGTCGATCTGCAGGTCAATGGCGGCGGTGGGGTCATGTTCAATGACGCCCCCGAACTGGAGCAGTTGCAGGTCATCGCTGCCGCACACGCGCGAATTGGTGCGACCTCGATCCTGCCGACGCTGATCACCGATACGCCGAACTTCGTTGCCCGCGCGATTGAGGCGACTATCGAGGCGATTGCTTCCGGTGTGCCGGGCATCGTCGGGCTGCATCTGGAAGGGCCGCATCTGGCTGTTTCGCGCAAGGGCGCGCATGATGCGTCGCTGATCCGCCCGATGAGTGAGGAGGATCTGGAGGTTCTGTGTGCTGCCGCCGCCCAGCTGCCGTTGCTTAAGGTAACGCTGGCCTGTGAGGCGGCCACCCCGGCGCAGATCAGGCGGTTGAGTGAGGCGGGTGTACTGGTCTCGCTGGGCCACACCGATGCCAGCCATGCCGATTGCGTGGCTGCGGTTGCGGCGGGTGCGCGCTGCGTGACTCATCTGTTCAACGCCCAGAGCCAGCTTGGCAATCGCGAACCCGGTGTTGTGGGCTCGGTGCTTGATCTTGGCGGGCTGTCCGCCGGGTTGATTGCCGACGGCGTCCATGTACACCCGGCGTCGATACAGGCGGCACTCGCGGCGAAGACTGGGCCGGGTCAGGTGTTTCTGGTCAGCGATTCCATGGCCACCGGGGGCTCGGACATTGACTGGTTTACACTCAATGGCCGTGAAATTCGCCGCGACAACAACCGTCTAACGCTGGCCGATGGCACCCTTGCAGGCGCGCATCTGGAGCTGGCAACGGCTGTGCAGATCCTAGTTAAGGACTGTGATGTCCCGCTGGAGACGGCGCTGGAGATGGCCTCCACCCGGCCTGCGGACCTCATTGGACGGTCCGATCTGGGGCGGCTGCAACCCGGCGCGCGCGCCGATGTACTGCATCTGAACGACGCGCTGGAGTTGCAGCAGGTCTGGCAGGGCGGGCTGGCGCTGTAGCTGCTGTTGTGACTGGTTGCGACGCAGAAACGGTGTAAATCAATCGGCGTGGTGCCAGTTCGTTTGGCCTGCGTCGTGCATTTGTTGACAAGCAATTACTGCCTCACTTGAGGCGAAACAGAAACTCTCTTTCATCGTTCAAATTTAAACAATCTACATGCCCTATTTCCTGCGCGTCTACTTTAGCCAACAGGGACCGCATGGCCATATTTCCAACTTCTGTTGACGTAAAAAGACGGTTAAATCTTCCATTTTGTATCGCATGCTTCATAAGTGCTTCTCCGTCTCCGCATCTACGATAATTTGAATTTAAGCAAAGCGTTGTGAGCAAAGGCCACCCCAGAAAGGCTCCTGAAGAAGTCCTGATATAGCAAACAGCGTTTGCTTCTTGTCCATCAGCAACCGTTATCTCCCCAGACTGTAAGTCAAGACGACGATCTCCGATAAACTCATCATAATTTTCTAATAGGGTGTAGTCGGAAAATCTGCCAAATCTAATTTTGTACATCTGCTAATATGTCCTCACTGAAATGAGTAGAAGCCAACGGTAAATTTGTCGACTCAGCCGACCAACATCTATTGCAGACGTCTTCAAGTATTTTGATCAAATTATTTGCCCGCGGAGGAAGGGATAGGCTAAGTCTCTGTCAGAACACTCTGCCGTGCCTTGGTAGGGGGATGTCCCGCTGATTGCGGGCGCACTGACAGGAGAGCCCATGACACCGCTTGCAGGTCTGAAGGTGGTCGAGCTGGCCCGTATTCTCGCAGGGCCATGGATTGGCCAGTCGCTTGCCGATCTGGGGGCGGAGGTCATTAAGGTCGAGAGTCCTGAAGGCGATGATACCCGTCGCTGGGGCCCGCCCTTCATTGAGCGGGGTGGGGACACGACGGCGGCTTATTACTATGCAGCGAACCGGGGCAAGACCTGCGTCACCGCAGATTTTCGCACCGAAAAGGGCAAGCAGACGGTGCTGGAGCTGATCCGGGGTGCCGACATTCTGATCGAGAATTTCAAAGTCGGTGGGCTGGCGAAATACGGGCTGGACTATGACAGTTTGAAAGCGGTCAATCCGCGCCTGATTTATTGTTCGGTCACGGGCTTTGGCCAGGATGGCCCCTATGCGGCGCGGGCGGGCTATGATTTCCTGTTGCAGGGCATGTCCGGGCTGATGTCGATCACCGGCGCGCCGGAGGGGGAGCCGCAGAAGGTGGGCGTAGCGATCACCGATATTGTCACCGGTCTTTACGGCACCATCGGCATTCTGGCGGCGGTGGAGCAGCGTCATACCACCGGGCGCGGGCAGCACATCGATATGTCGCTCTTGGACTGTGCAACGGCTGTGCTGGCCAATCAGAACATGAACTATCTGGCCACCGGCACCAGTCCGACGCGGATGGGCAATGAGCATCCCAATATCGCGCCTTATCAGGTGATGGCAGTGCGCGATGGGCATGTGATCCTTGCGGTGGGGAATGATGGTCAGTTTGCGCGGCTCTGTGCGGTGCTGAATATGGCGGGGCTGGCGGATGATCCGCGATTTGTCTCCAATCAGCTGCGGGTGGCCAATCGGGGCGATCTGTCGCCGATGCTGGCGGCGGCGCTGGCGCAATGGGGGCAGGCGGATCTTTTGGCGGCGCTGGAGGCCGCAACCGTACCCGCGGGACCAATCAATACCGTCGGGCAGGCCTTTGACGACCCGCAGATCAAGCACCGCCAGATGCAGATCGCGCCGGAAGATGTGCCCGGTGTGCGGGGCCCTTGGGTGTTTTCCGATGCGGAGCTGGCCTTGGAGAAATCGGCACCGATCTTGCCGGTGGCGCAGGATATGTCGCAGGGAGACTAGAACATCGGGTCGCCTGCCGATTTGGTGGCGGCAACAGCTTGATATAAAACCAGACAGGAAGAGGGCGCGCCATGGCGATGGAGATCACCGGAGTTGAGCATCTGTGGATTCCGTTGCCGGATGGGCGTCGTCTGGCGGCGCGGATGTGGCGGCCTGCGGCAGAGGGGCGTTATCCCGCGATCCTGGAATATCTGCCCTATCGCAAACGCGATGGCACCGCGCCGCGCGATGCCACCACACATCCGGTTTTTGCGGCTGAGGGCTATGTCTGTCTGCGGGTGGATATCGCGGGCACCGGCGACAGCGAGGGGCTTTTTGATGATGAGTATTCCGAACAGGAGCTGAGCGACGGCGAGGCGGTGCTGGCCTGGCTTGCGGCGCAGGCCTATTGCGACGGCAATATCGGCATGACCGGGATTTCTTGGGGCGGCTTCAACGGCTTGCAGTTGGCCGCACGTCAGCCCGAAGCGCTGAAGGCGGTGGTCAGCGTGGCCTCAACCGTGGATCGCTATGCCGATGATATCCATTTCATGGGGGGCTGTCTGCTCAGCGATAATGCCAATTGGGCGTCGCAGATGTTTGCCTATCAGACCCGCCCGCTGGATCCCGAGCTGCGCCCGGATTGGCGCGCGGCCTGGGTGGAGCGGATCGAGACGCTGCCGTTTATGGCCGCGGATTGGCTGTCCCACGCGCAGCGGGATGATTTCTGGAAACACGGGTCGGTCTGCGAGGATTGGTCTGCAATCCAGGCACCGGTGCTGGCGATCACCGGCTGGGCGGATGCCTATGTGAATGCACCGCCTGCATTGGCAGCCAATATGCAGGCCCCGGCGAAGGCGCTGATCGGTCCCTGGGAGCACCGTTATGCGCATATTTCCAAGCTAGAGGCGCATGATTTTCACGGTGAGGTGCTGCGCTGGTTTGATCGCTGGCTGAAGGGCGAAGACAGCGGGGCAGAGGCTCTGCCCGACTATCGCACTTATATGCAGGAGCATTTCAACCCGACCAAGGAGAACAAACCCCGGCAGGGCCGCTGGGTTGCTGAGGCCGCTTGGCCGTCCCCAAATGTGCAGGAGGTGACGCATCATCTTGGGCCGCAGGGCACGTTGCAGGCCACCCCGGAGGAGGGGGAGGCTGTTGTGTCCAATCCGGCAACCCTTGGTGCGGCCGGTGGCTATTTCTGCGCTGGCATGCGGATTGACAACGAACTGCCGGGCGATCAGGCGGGGGATGATGCGCGGTCCACCTGTTTTGAGACGCAACCACTGGATGTCCCGCTGGAGCTGCTGGGGCGGGCGCGGGTGCGGCTGGCGTTTTCCGTCGACAAACCTGTGGCGCAGGTGATGGCGCGGCTGTGTGATGTGGCGCCGGATGGTGTGTCCCAGCGCATCACCTATCGCGGGCGTAACCTGTGCCATGATGACAGCCATGAGCGCGCGGAGGCGTTGGTGCCGGGCAAGCGCTATGAGGTGGAGTTTGCGCTCAATGAATGTGCCCATCACTTGCGTAGCGGGCACAAGCTGCGGCTGGCGCTGTCGACGTCTTACTGGCCGATTGTCTGGCCTTCGCCAGAGCCTGTGGCACTGACGCTGCATCTGGACGGCTGTGCGCTGATCCTGCCGGAACGTTCACTTGTGGAGGAGGTCGCGGCGCAGGCGCCAAGCGCCGCGCGGGAGTATCCGACCTATGAGGCGGAGACGACCCGCGCGCCATCCGGCACTTCCAATACCTATCAGGAGGCCGACGGGACGCTGGTGCTGGAAACATTTGATGACTATGGCGCGGCGATTGATCCGATGCATGGGATGGAGGTCGGCAGCCATGTGTCCATGCGCTATGCAATCCATCCCGATGATCCGGCAAGTGCGACATTCTCCAGCCAATGGCGGTTCACATTCGCGCGCGGAGACTGGCAGGTGCAGGTCGACACCGACAATCTGATGCGCGGGGACCGCGAAAATTTCCACCTATGGCGCAGGGTTGTGGCCACCGAAGGTGCTGAGCAGACCGAGGTCTGTGTTAAGGAATGGAGCAAGAGCTTGCCGCGCGATTGTTTGTGATTTCGCATCAAATCCTGTTAAAAATCGCTGTTTTTCCCCGGATTGACCCCCAGTTCGCCACGGTTTGGCCATGTTCTGTGACCAAAAACAGAACTGCGCGTTAACCATTTCGGGTGAGAATACCCCCCTTGAGATGTTTTCACCGCGCTGGACTGTCGGGCGGATGGCCCCCGGCTTGGAGCAGACGACAAACAGAATTGGGGCGAGAAGGTGCATCTATCCGTTGTTGTACCCTGCTATAATGAGGAAGAGTCCATCCCCCTGTTGGTGGATCGATTGGTGCAGGCAATCGAACCCTGGGCGGACCGGGCCGAGATCATTCTGGTCGATGATGGCTCCAGCGATGAGACTTGGGCCGCGATGGAGGCCGCGCATAAGCAGCATCCGGTGGTGCGGGGCATTCGTCTGTCGGCCAATCGCGGCCATCAGGTAGCGTTGACCGCCGGTTTGGAAGCCGCGACAGGCGCGCGCATCTTAATGCTGGATGCTGATCTCCAGGATCCGCCGGAAATTCTGCCTGACATGATGATGATGATGGATCGCGGCTATGACGTGGTCTATGGCCGCCGTGCCGAACGTCATGGCGAAACCCTGTTCAAGAAGGCGACGGCCTATCTGTTTTACCGCTTTCTCAATACGCTGTCTGATGTGGATATCCCCAAGGATACCGGCGATTTCCGTCTGGTGAGCCGTCGCTCGCTGGATGCGGTGCTGAAGATGCCGGAGCGGGCGCGGTTCATCCGTGGCATGTTCGCCTGGGCCGGATTCCACCAGATCGGGTTGGAATATGTCCGCGAGGCACGTGTTGCCGGCGAGACAAAATATCCCTTTAAGGCGATGCTGCGCTTTGCCACCGATGCTCTGACCGGATTTTCCACCAAACCGCTGAAAATGGCCACGCGGCTGGCCTTTGTCAGCTTGCTGGTGACGGTGCTGATGGCGATCTATGTCTTTGGCTCGCTGATCCTGTTCAACACGGTTGCTGGTTGGGCCTCGGTCCTTTTGGCGATTTCCTTCTTCTCCGCCATCCAGCTGCTGACGCTGGGGATCCTCGGCGAATATGTCGGGCGGCTTTATATGGAGAGCAAGCAGCGGCCGCTTTACTTCCTGTCGCAGGAGACCGGGCATCCGTCGGCCCATGCCGTTGACTTCACCGGTGACAGCCGTTCGACCACAGCATCGCCCAAGGCTCCCGCCCAAAAAGAAGCGTCATGATCCGCGCTGTCGTTCAGAAGGACCTCGGCCAGTTGATCCGCTTTGCCATTGTGGGTGTCTCGGTTGCGGCGATTTATGTCTTGCTGTTCCTGGGGTTCCTGCAGCTTGGGTTTGTGGCGGGGGTTGCCAATGCGCTGGCCTTTGCCCTGGCGGTATTGGTGCAATATGTCGGCCAGACCGTCTGGACCTTCCGCCAAAAGCTTGGCCAGCCGGATCAGGCGCTGCGGTTCGGATGTACCATCGGGCTGGGATTTGTCGCCTCCGGGCTGCTCACCGGTGTAATCGGGCCGATGCTGTCCTGGCCGGACTGGCTGGCTGCCAGCACCGCCGCCGTCTGGCTGCCGGTGCAGAACTACCTATTTTTCAAAATCTGGGTCTATGCCGGAAACGGCGCGTAAAGAGGAGACACCCGCGATGTCGCATGTCTATTCCAATGAATTCTATGACTATATCGACCTTGGCGCACGCAGCTCGGCGCAGGCGTTGATCGCTGCTGTACAGCCTTGGTTGGGCGCCGACAGTGTGCTGGATCTGGGCAGTGGTCGTGGCGTCTGGCTCAGTGAATGGGCCAAGGCAGGGGTTGAGGAGGTCGCCGGTGTAGATGGCGATTATGTAGACCGTGATCGGTTGGCGATCCCGGCGGCGTGCTACCACGCGGCGGATCTGACGGGGGACGTCGATCTAGGGCGCCGTTTCGATCTGGCGCAAAGCCTGGAAGTGGGGGAGCATCTGCCGAAGGCCGCGTCAGCGACATTGGTCAACGGGCTGACCCGCCATGCGGATCGGGTGTTGTTTTCAGCCGCCGTACCGGGGCAGGGCGGGGAGTTTCATATCAATGAACAGCCGCTGTCGTTTTGGCAGGACCTTTTTGCCGCACAGGGGTACCGTGCCTTTGACTGCGTGCGCCCGGCCCTGAAAGAGGCGGAGGGGGTAGAGCCCTGGTATCGTTACAACACGGTTCTTTATGTGAATGAGGCGGGGCGTGAGGGCCTGCCTGAGGAGGCCCTCGCAACCGAAATCCCAGCAGGCCAGAAAGTGCAGCCTGCAGGCAGTATCGGCTGGCGGTTGCGCCGCAGTGTTGTCTCTGTGATGCCCGAGGCGATGGTGACCAAGATCGCCCAGGCGCGCGCGGCGATCATTGCGCGACAGGCGCGGGCTGCGGGTCTGGTGGGTGCTGGTTCAGCAAAAGGAACGATCTGATGACACTGGTGATGGACGGCCCCGTGGTGGCGCCACGACAGGGCGTCTGGCCCTTGGCGGCGACGATCGCGGTGGCCTTTGTCGGGTTGCTGATTGCGGCGGTGTTTCAACTGCCGGACCCGCTGATCCGTCACGACGACTACCCGGCCTTGTTTGGCGATGCGGAAACCTACTACGTTAAAACCCTGATGGAAGGGCGCTGGGTCAACTACTTGTGGCACCTGCGCGAAACTCTGCTGCCAAGCTGGGTCAACTACCTGATTTACAATACGCTTTGGGCTGTGGTGTTGGGGTGCCTCGCGCATAATGCTCTGGGCGCCGGGGCGGCGCTGTGGCGCAAGGGGGCGGTGGCACTGATTGCGGGCCTGTCTGCGCCGGCGCTGCTGATTTCACTGTGGTTCAATACCCTGATCCCCGGTATGGCGATCCTTGCCATCTATGCCCTGGCAACCACACAGCTGTCGGACCGGACCTGTCGCTGGCTGCTGGTGCCATTTGTACCGCTGGCGCTGACGGCCTATACCACCTACCCGTTTTTCCTGCTGGCCCTCTGTCTGACTCGCGCGGATACGCAGCGCTCGGCCAAGGATCTGGCGGCGTTGCTGGGGCTGTTCATCCTGTGTTTTGCACTGGCGATGGCGTCAATCTATACGCTGAACTATCTGTTTCACGGTATTTTTGGCATTCCGATGGCCGAATGGCGGATGCCGAACCCGGCCCATGATCTGGCGTCTGTAGTGGAGAACACTGGCCTGATCGGGAGTTTTCTGACCAGCTCTGCATCGCTGATGTCATTCCACTTCCTGCCTTTGACTGTGTTTCAGCTGGCGCTGTTTGGCTGGGCTATATGGGCCGTCGGACACTCCGATCCCTGGCGCGTGATCTATCCGCTTGCGGGCATCTGCCTTGGGATGGGGCTGATCTTTGTACAGACGGTCAAGACCGGTATCACCCTGCCGCCGCGTGTGTCTGGGTTTGTCTGGCTTTATTATGCGGTGCTATTGGGTCTGCTGTCGCAGGAGCTGGCGGCGCGGGGCGCGGGCTGGGACCGCATCGGGCGCAACCTTCTGGCCTTTGTTGCGCTGATCTATCTGGCGTTCAACATGTTGCAACATCGCGATATTACTGCCTGGCAGGCAGACAGCCGCGAGATGGTGGCGCAGATCACGCCAGCGGATGGCCCGATCTATGTCAGCGGTACATATCTGTCACTGCCATCCGGAGAGAAATCAGGCCTGCAGCATGACCTGTCGGTGGCGTTCCGCCTGACGCAATTGACGGGGCGTGATGTGGTGATCTGTGAGATGACGCCAGATGTCTGTGCCCATCTGCCGGAAGATGTGCAGGCGGGGGCCAGCGGTGCACAATATGAGGTGCGCAATCTGGACGTGGGCAGCGTGATCATGCTGTCATCCACCCCAATCCGCGAGGCGGCACACAACATCCCCGATGGCGGGTGAGCTGATATATCAGATGAAACGAAAACGGGGGCCTCAGCGCCCCCGTTTGCCTGTCAGATCCGTTGGGTAGGCTCAGAAATCGAGGCCAAGATCCAGCGTCTGCGCTGAATGGGTAAGCGCACCGGAGGAGATATAGTCGACGCCCGTAGCCGAGACCTCAGCAATACGGTCGCGGCGCATATTCCCGGAGGCTTCGGTCACCAGATGGCCCTTCGCCATTGCCACAGCCTGCGCCAGCGTGTCGGTGTCCATATTGTCCAGAAGCACCACATCGGCGCCACCCGTCTCCAGCACTTCTTCCAGCTGAGAGAGCGTATCGACTTCGATTTCGATCTTCATCATATGGCTGACATTGGCTCTGGCTGCGTGCAGGACGGCGGCCACGCCACCGGCGGCGGCGATGTGATTGTCTTTGATCAGGATCGCGTCAGACAGCCCGTAGCGGTGATTGTAGCCGCCGCCATGCAGCACCGCCTGTTTCTCCACCATGCGCAGACCGGGGGTGGTCTTGCGGGTGCAGGTGATCCGGGTCGCGGTGCCCCTGGTTTCGCCCACGAATGAGGCGGTCAGACTGGCGACGCCGGACAGGCGCCCGGCAAAGTTCAGGGCCACACGTTCACCGGACAGGATCGACGCGGCAGAGCCTGCGATGGTCATCAACGTCTGTCCGGGGGCGCAGGGTTGGCCGTCCTGCACCAGTGTGTCGATCTTGAGCGTCGGGTCGACGAGGTGAAAGGCGATGCGGGCAATCTGCATGCCGGACACCACGCCGGTGTCGCGCGCATTGAGCCGCGCCTCGTAGGTGGTCTCTGCCGGGATCACGGCGCGGGTGGTGACATCACCGCTTTGCCCAAGATCTTCCAGCAGGGCTGCGCGGATCAGAGGCTCCAGGATCAGGTCGGGCAGGGTGGCAAAGGACGGGGTCATGTCAGATCCTCTACGGCGGCGGCGCGGATGGTGCGGGCCTCGGTGAGCGTGATGTGGGTGCGATGGGCCTGTGCTGGGTCGGCGTCGGGATAGTCATCGCGGAAATGCCCGCCCCGGCTTTCGCGACGGGCCAATGCGGCGGCGGCGATCAGCGTGGCGGTGGCACACATATTGGCAAAGCTCTCGTCATCGCCGTGCTCTGTCAGCAGCTGTTCGATGGTTGCAAGCGCGGTTTTCAGCCCGGCTTCGTCCCGGCGCACGCCAACATGGGCGGTCATCGTCTCGCGCAGGCGGGCAATTGCGCTGGCGGGGGCGGCAGGCGTGGTGGCGGGGGCAAAGGTCAGCGACAGGGTCGGTGACTGGCGCCCGTGATCGGGCAGCGGTCCCAGGGTTTCGGCGATATCCTGTGCCGCGGTACGGGCGTAGACCAGCGCCTCCAAAAGACCGTTGGAGGCGAGGCGATTGGCGCCGTGCAGTCCGGTTGAAGAGGCTTCGCCACAGACCCAGAGATGGGCGAGACTGGCGCGGCCCTGCATGTCGGTGTCGATGCCGCCCATGTGGTAATGCGCGGCCACTGCGACCGGAATTGGGGTCGCAACGGGGTCGATACCGGCACGGGCGCAGGTTTCCGCGACGGTGGGAAAACGGGTCAGCACCTCGGCGCCCAAGGCGTCGCGCGTGTCGAGCATCGGGCGGCGGCCTGCCTGCGTTTCGGCAAAGATCGCGCGGGCGACGATATCGCGCGGTGCCAATTCGGCATCCGGATGCGCGGCCAGCATGAAACGGGCGCCCTCAGCATTGATGAGGGTTGCGCCGTCCCCACGCAGCGCTTCGGTCGCCAGCGGCGCCGGATCCTCGCCAATGTCAAAGGCGGTAGGGTGGAACTGCACGAACTCAGGATCGGCAATGCAGGCGCCAGCGCGGGCGGCAAAGCCAATCACCTGGCCGCGAATACGGGGCGGATTGGTGGTATGTGCAAACAGCCCGCCAGAGCCGCCCCCGGCCAGTAGGATGGCGGGCGCGCGGATCAAAAGCGGTACGGAGGTGCCGCTCGCATCGCTGACCCAGACCCCGGTGACGCGGCTGTCACTGACGTTCAGCCGGACGGCCTGGGTGCCCTCATGGACCTGAATGGACGGCGTGGCGCGCACCGCTGCAATCAGCGTTTCCATGATCTGGCGACCAGCCTGATCACCTTTCACCCGCACCACACGGGCCATGGAATGGGCGGCCTCACGGCTCATGACAAAGCCGCCATCGGCGGTGCGGTCAAAGGGCGTGCCCAACTCGGTCAGGTCCAGAATATGGTCCTGCGCCACCTTGGTGACCATGGCGGCGACTTCGGCATCAACGGTTCCGGCACCCGCGCGCAGAGTATCGCTGGCATGGGCCGCGGGGCTGTCGGCCTGATCCATCGCGGCGGCGACTCCCCCCTGTGCCCAGGCGGAACTTGCGCCCTCACCAAGGGTTTCGGGCGAAATCATCAGCACAGGGCGCGGCGCCAGTTCAAGCGCGGCATAGAGTGCGGCCATGCCGGCGCCGACGATCACCACGCGAGCAGTGTCACAGGCGGCGGTGGCCTCGGTCCGGGCCTGCACATCCAGTTGGGGGCGGGTCTTGTCACGGGGGGCCTCGCGGACCTGATCCTCAGAGGTGACCTTCGCGCCGGGGGTGTCCAAGGATCAGATCCCCAGTTTCTGGCTGAGATCAATCATCCGCTGCACCGCAACGCGGGCCTGTTCTGCCACCTCGGCGTTGACCTCAACCGGTTCGGACATGGTGTGCAGCGACCACAGGATTTTCTCCAGGGTGATTTTCTTCATGTAGGGGCACATGTTGCAGGGGCCGACAAAATCCACCTCGGGCAGTTGATCGGCAATATTTGAAGCCATCGAACATTCGGTGATCAGCATCGCCTTTTCGGGCTTTTCGTCGGTCACATATTTGATGATGCCGCTGGTGGAGCCGGAGAAATCCGCCTCATTCACCACATCCGGCGGGCATTCAGGGTGCGCGATCAGCCGGGTGCCGGGGTTCCATTCGCGGAAATCGCGCAGATCCTTGGCGGTGTATTGCTCATGCACAATGCAGGAGCCCTCCCACCAGACGATATTTTTCTGCGGCACCTGTTGGGCGATATTCTGCGCCAGATATTGATCCGGCGTCATGATCACGGTGTCGCTCTCCTGTGCGGCCACAATCTGGGCGGCGTTTGATGAGGTGCAGCAGATATCGGAGGCGGCTTTGACCTCGGCTGTGGTGTTCACATAGGTGACCACCGGCGCGCCGGGGTATTTCTCGCGCATCTGGGCGATGCCCTCGGCGGTGATCGATTCCGCGAGCGAACAGCCGGCCTCCATATCGGGGATCAGCACGGTTTTGTCGGGGCTGAGGATTTTCGAGGTTTCGGCCATGAAGTGCACGCCGCATTGCACGATCACATCTGCCTCGACCTTGGCGGCTTCAATCGCGAGCTGGAGGCTGTCGCCGACCACATCGGCAACGCCATGGTAGATTTCCGGCGTCATGTAGTTATGCGCCAGAATGACGGCGTTTCGCTCTTTCTTGAGGGCCAGAATGGCCGCAACATAAGGCGCGTAGGTGGCCCAGTCGATCGGGTTCACCACGCGGTCCATATTGGCGTAGATCCCGGACATCTCTTCGGCCAGAGCCGGATTTGGCGCAAGGTCATAGTGGTTGGCGAGCTGATCGCGCATGGTTTGCAGATCGAACATGGCATTTCCTCAAAGCTGCGCCGGAGATGGCACTTTGGGGAATTCTTGTTTCATGTTCACATTTAGCACGCAAGCAAGTGAACGGGGTTTATTGCCCGAAAAGCGGGAATTCCTGCTGCAAATCGGCGCCAATCCGTCAACATCGGCAACCGACTGGATCCAGAGGTCGTGACGACGTTCTGACCATCCGGTAATGTCAGCGCAAACGGGGCGGGGTCAATTTGTCCAAAATGCGCGATGGGTGACGTTTTTGTCTATTGGGCGGTCCGATATTGTGGTTTGCACAGAACCAACACGCAGTAGAGGGAAGCGGTAAGACCGGTCCCATAGGGAGAAAACCCGCCTCCATGTCTGATCTCTGGGAAGGATTGGTCCAGGCCTTTTGGCTGGTGGTCACGCTGGATAGCGATCTGGTGGAGATTACGCTGCGCTCGCTTCGGGTCACTTTGACCGCGTTGCTGGTGGCTGCGTTGATTGCGCTGCCGTTGGCGGCCTTGTTGGCGGTGCGCCGGTTTCGCCTGCGCCGGATCACCATTGCGGTGCTCAATGCGCTGATGGGGCTGCCGCCTGTTGTGGTCGGGCTTGTGGTCTATGTGATGCTGTCGCGGGCTGGGCCGTTCGGGGTGCTTGGGCTGCTGTTCACCCCGACCGCGATGATCATCGCGCAGGTGATTATTATTGTGCCGCTCGTGGCCTCCATCGCGCATCAGTCGCTGCGGGATCTGTGGAGCGATTACCACGACCTGCTGATTTCCCTGAACGCCAGTCAATTCCAACGGATCTGCACGCTGCTCTGGGATGGGCGGCGGGCCTTGCTGACGGCGGCGCTGGCCGGGTTTGGCCGCGCAATTGGCGAGGTCGGCGCGATCATGATTGTGGGCGGCAATATCGACCACGCTACGCGGGTGTTGACGACGGCGATTGCGCTGGAAACCGGCAAGGGGGATTTCGCCATGGCGCTGGGGCTTGGCTTTGTGCTGATCGCGCTGGCCGTTGCGGTGAACCTGACCATTCACTGGCTGGGCAAGACCGAAAGTGAGGGGCGTTGGTGAGCGAGGCGAACACTCTCTTCCCGCTGGTGGTCAACGGGGCGCAGGTGCGCCGGCGTGGTAAGACGCTGATCGGGCCGGTGGATTTGCGGCTGGACGGGCAGGGGACGACCATTGTGATCGGACCAAATGGATCAGGCAAAACGTCCCTTTTGAAGATGCTCCATGGTATTCTGCGGCTGGGGCAGGGGCGGATCAGCTGGGGCTGTCCCATGGCGGAGGCGCAGCGGCGTCAGGCCTTTGTCTTTCAGACGCCAGTCATGATGCGCCGCTCGGTGGTGGAGAATATCGCCTATCCGCTGCGGCTGAACCGCGTGTCGCGCAAGGTCGCGCTGGCGGAGGCTGAGGTCTGGGCTGAGCGGATCGGATTGGGCGGGGATGCGTTGCAGCGGCCTGCGGTTTTGTTGTCCGGCGGGGAGCGACAGAAACTGGCACTGGCCCGCGCGCTTATTCGCAAGCCGCAGCTGTTGTTTCTGGATGAACCCTGTGCCTCGCTCGATGGGCGGGCCACCCGCGAGATTGAAGAAATCCTGAGCGAGGCAGCCGCGGCCGGTACGCGGTTGATCATGTCGACCCACAATATGGGACAGGCCCAGCGTCTGGCGGACGAGGTGCTGTTTGTGCTGCATGGCCAGATTGCCGAGTTTTCAGCGGCGGAGGCGTTTTTTGCCCGCCCGCACACCGAACAGGGACGCGCATTTCTAAGAGGAGATATTGTCGAATGAAACGGATTATGCTGGGGGCTTTGGCCGCGCTGGCGATGGGAACGGCTGCGCTGGCGGAGGAGATGAAGCTGGCGGTGACCACATCCTTCCACAACTCCGGTCTGGCAGAGGTGCTGCTGCCTGAGATCAAGGCCGATCTGGGATTGGAGGTGCAGCTGCTGGTGGTGGGCACCGGTCAGGCGATCCGCCTTGGTGAAGCGGGTGATGTGGATGCCATTCTGGTCCACTCCAAAAAGGCGGAAGAGGCATTTCTGGCCGGGGGCAATGGCACCCATCGCCGGGAGATCATGTATAATGATTTTGTCTTCATCGGGCCCAAGGCCGACCCTGCGACCATTGCGGGCGCGGGATCCGCGAAGGCGGCATTGCAGAAGGTTGCAGCCGCTGAAGCGGCCTTCGTCAGCCGTGGTGATGACAGCGGAACCCATAAGAAGGAGCTGAGCCTCTGGGCCGCGGCGGATCTGTCACCTGACGGATTTGGCGACTGGTACAACGCTGTTGGCGCAGGCATGGGGGCGGCGCTGAATACAGCCTCTGGCATGGGGGGCTACATCATGTCCGACCGGGCAAGCTGGCTCAACTTTGCCAACAAGGGCGATCTGGCGCTGCTTTATTCCGGCGATCCCGTGCTGTTCAATCAATACGCCTATCTGCCGGTGAACCCGGAAAAGCACCCGCATGTGAAAACGGAACTGGTGGCCGAGCTGGAGAATTGGCTGGTGTCGGACAAGGCAAAAGATCTGATCAACAGCTATCAGATCAATGGCGAAGCATTGTTTGTGTTCAATGCGGAGCAGTGATGCGGTGCCCATTGGGGCATGAAACGGAAAACGCCGCGCGGGGTCTGCGCGGCGTTTTTTTTGTGGGTCGTAGGCGTTCAGTCGTCCGTAACATGGATGGCGAATTGCTCCAGCCCGGCGTCCTGTGCCTCAATCGCGCGATAGCTTTCCTTGACGCCGGCATCTGTCAGCTCGCGCATGACGGTCAGCAGGGTGTTGGGCGCGTGATCGGCGCAGAGGTCGGCCATATGGGCCAGCTCTTCCTCCGCCACGGGGCGGGCGGTATCGGCATTCGGGGCGCCATAGTAGCTGACAAAATGTTGTGCCAGCAAATCGGTGAGGGTGGCCAATTCACCCGCTTCGATCTTGGTCACGGCGACAAAGGTGGCGCGCCCGCCGGTTTCCAACCCCATCCAGCCATTGGCGAAGGCCTGGCGCTGTTTGCCGATCAGATCCGCCTCTTCCCAGTTCGAAAACTCAAACCCGCCGGAAATGCACCACTCCCCGGTGCGGGCGGGGCTGGCAAAGACGTTCTGATCGCTTTCGTCGAAGTGAATGGCGCGGGCAAGCTGCATCATGGGGTCTCCAGTAGGGTGGTGAGCGGGATCAGATGGGTGGTGGTCTTGTCCCGCAAAAGCAGGCCGAAGTCCTCATCCACCCCGAGAAATGTACCGGTCCGGCCTGCGTGGGTTATGGTCTCGCCGATGTCCTGCGCCAACCCGCGCCAGGTGCTGTGAACCGGTTCGGTGCCTTCGTCTTCCCAGCGATTGATCCAGTGCAGCGCGTGGCGCGCCCAGCTTTCCAGCAATTGACCGGCATCCACATCGGCGCAGCCCTCAGCATAAAGCGCGGTATCTTCAGGGCGGTCGCCGGTTTCGCCATCGCTCGGCGGCCAGAGTGGCAGGTCGAGGCCAATGACCAGCCAGTCTGGCACCTCTGACGGTGTGGTGGTGCTGGCGGCGGCACGCAGGCGGCCGCAGCGCCCGCCATTGATGCGCAGCCCGCCATCCCATTGCAGGTGCACCGCCACCTCTGGCGGGGCCAGCGCGCCCAGTGCGTTTTGCAGCGCGATAGCGCAGACCGGCAGCATGGTCATCGCTTGCTGCAACGCCACCTCCGGCGCAAACACAAGAGCTGCCTGCAAGCGATCATGCGCAAGATTATGCACCACTAGGCCCGCATCACAGCCCAGCACCGCCTTCTGACAGGCCAGGGCAAAGGGATCCTCGGCCCCGTTGAGGGCCAGCCCCGCCATCAGAGGCGGGAAGCTGAGTTCGCTCATGTCCGCCACCGGATCAGGCCTGACCCTTGGCGACGAGATCGGCGGCCAGATCGTGGAACGCCTTGGCCTGCGCGCTGTCGGGTTTGCTGACCGCAATCGGCGCACCGCCGTCAGCGGCCACCCGTACGTCCAGATGCAGCGGGATTTCTGCCAGCAGCGGCACATTCAGCTTATTAGCCTCAGCTGCGACGCCACCATGGCCGAAGACATGTTCCTCATGCCCGCAGTTGGAGCAGATATGCGTGGACATATTTTCCACCATACCGAGGATTGGCACATTCAGTTTCTGGAACATGTCGATGCCTTTGCGCGCATCGATCAGGGCGACGTCCTGCGGGGTAGACACCACGATGGCGCCGTCCACATGGGCCTTTTGCGCCAGTGTCATCTGCACGTCGCCTGTGCCCGGTGGCAGGTCAACGATCAGCACATCCAGCGCGCCCCATTGCACCTGCATCATCATCTGCTGCAAAGCGCCCATCAGCATCGGACCACGCCAGACAACCGCCTGATCTTCGTTGGTCATCAGGCCGATCGACATCATGGTGACGCCATGGTTGCGCATTGGCAGGATGGTCTTGCCATCGGGGCTGGCCGGGCGGCCAGAGACACCCAGCATCCGTGGCTGCGAGGGGCCATAGACATCGGCATCCAGCAGGCCAACACGGCGGCCCTGCGCGGCCAGCGCGCAGGCGATATTCGCCGAAACCGTCGATTTGCCAACACCGCCTTTGCCCGAAGCAACAGCGATGATCCGGTCAACGCCGGGGATCTTCTGCGGACCTTGAGGCTGCGCCGGTTTGTTCGGCTTCAGATCCGGCGGCGCCTTGGTGGAATGGGCGGTCAGCATGGCAGAGACCTTGCCCGCGCCGGGCAACGCTGTCACCCTAGCGTCGGCCTCATCGCGCACAGGCGCGTAGACGTCGGATTTCGCCGGGTCGATCTCCAGAACAAAGCGGACGGCGTCCTCTTCAATATTAAGCGCGCGGACGATGCCTGCGGCGACGATATCGCTGCCGGACACCGGGTCTTTGATGGTCTTGAGCGCCTCTAGGACAGTTTCACGAGTGAGGGACACGCCGGGGTTGCTCCTTCTTGGTGCGAGCTTGGGTCAAGCTGGCTTGATTGGTATTGATGATCTGCCGGGGTCGTCGCCTCGGCTGCAACAGTTCTTGACGGGGATGTAGATGGTTTCCTAGCATTTCATATGGTCTGGGTATGTAGTCTTTTGCGCAAATATACGGCGATACTGGTCGTGCTGGTATTTGCCGTTTCGATGCAGCCCATGGTCGCTCTGGCACAGGGTGATCCGCGTATGGTTCGGCTGATTGCGCCCCAGGCGCTCATTGACACCGGGGTGCTGGGATTCATGCTGCCGCGATTTTCGCTGAAAACACAGGTGCGGGTGGAGGTGGTCGAACCGGGCGGAGACGCGGAGATCGCTTTGGGACCACGGGGGGCACCGGTGATGGAGGGTGACGGGATCATCTGGCATCTGGAGCTGATCACCCCGGATCACACGGGGGCGCAGCGGTTTGCGGATTGGCTGACCTCTGAGGTGGGCGGGCGCACGATTGCTGCCTTCGCCCCGGAGGGGACCCAGATGTTTCGCGTGCCCGCGCAACCGGATGCGCAGGAGGATGTTGCCACATGGGATGGCGACGCCGGGAACGGGTATCATCTGTCGAAGGTCCATTGCGGACGCTGCCATGCGGTAGAGGAGGCTGGGCGGATCAACAGCATCGGCTCGACGCCGTCGTTTTATGTTCTGCGCAGCCTTGCGGATTGGGAACAGCGGTTTCAGGCGTTCTATGCCTTGAATCCACACCCCGCCTTTACCCAGGTCGCCGAGGTCACGCCGCCGTTTGATGAGGCGCGACCCTCGCCCATCGTCCCGGTGGAGATCACGCTGGATGACCTGGAGAACATCCTGGCCTATGTGGCGGTACTCAGCCCGGCGGATCTGGGCGCACCGCTGGAGCATAAATAGGGGCGTCATCGTCTCTCGGTCCCTCAGGATCAATGATCCTTGCGCTTGCTGAGGTAGTCCTCGGTGGTTCGGACCTTGGGCCGCTCCGCGCCCGCGAAGGGAGAATTCTGCTGGTGGAACTGTGCGTTGACGCGGCAGTCGTCACACATCTGGATCATTCGCGCAGCATCCGGGTTGGCAAACATTGAGTGTTTCCCAGCCAGCTTCTCGGTGATCTTGTCGATGGTCGACTTCACACCGAACAGCGATCCGCATTCGACACAGGCAAAAGGCTCTTCCTCGTGCAGGACCACCTGTGACAACGCCGCTGACGTCAGGTTGAGGCGCGGTTCATAAGTGATCGCATCCTCCGGGCAGACATTGGCGCAGAGGCCACATTGCAGGCAGGCGTCCTCCTGAAAGCGCAGCTGCGGCAGGTCCGGATTGTCGCCAAGAGCGCCGGAGGGGCAGAGCGAGACACAAGAGAGGCAGAGCGTACAGTTGTCCGATGACACCAGCACCGCACCATAGGGCGCGCCCTCTGGCAGCGGCAGGGTCTCAGCCTCGGGCAGCAGTGCCTTGGCGGCCTGGCGGGTGATCTGGCGGCGGGTGCCCATGGGGCGTTGAGGTGTTTCGACCTGAGCCAAGGTGCCGTCGCGAGCAAACAGAACATCGCTGAGTTGATCCGGGTCGCTGAGGTCGAGCAGATGCAGGTGCGGACCGGCAATGGCCGCGGCGAGCGCGCTTTCGCGCTCCTGCACGTCGTGCTCACTCTTGGGAGAGAGCAGCACCGACACCTCAGTGAAACCGGCGGCCAGGGCGGCCAGAGCTTCGGCATGACCAAAGCTGTTGAGCGCGTCCACCGCCAGCGGGATCACATCTGCGGGCAGGCCACGGCCATGGCGGGCCGCCAGTTCGATCATCTCGCTGCCGTGCTGGTTGACCACGAGAAGCCGGGGGGCGGGGCCGCCTGCGTCGAGATAAGCCTTCGCCAGTGTCTGGATCCGACGCATCAGCGCATCGGTTGGAGGTGCGTCATAGGTGATCGCACCGGAAGGGCAGAGCGAAGCACAGGATCCGCAACCCGCACAGATCATCGGGTCAATGCTGACATGGTCGCCAGCAGGGCTGATGGCGCCGGTTGGGCAGACATCCAGACAGCGGGTGCAGCCAGTCTGACCTGCGCGGGAATGGGCGCAAAGCAGCGGTTCACTGCGCACGTAGAGCGGTTTTTCAAAGGTGCCGATCAGTTGGCTTGCTGCAAGGGTGGCCTCAGCAACTGCCGGAGCGGATTTTGGATCGGCCCGCAGATAGCCGTCGCGTTTTTCGGGCGCCGGAAACAAGGCCTGACCGCCGCGCAGATCCAGAATGAGATCGCAGATCGACTGGCCGCCATTCCGGGCTTCGCCCCAGGTCCAGCTGCGCCCGGTGACATCCAGCTGTTGCAACTGATCGATGGTGACGGCGAATTGCCCCAGCGCGCCCTTGGCGTGACGCAATTGTCCGGCAATCACGTCATAGGCACGGCTGTGAGGCGGGTCGCTTGGTGTGTCGAGCAGGACGGTCACTGCAAGGCTGTCCTGCAAACGCGCAGCCGCCGCATAGGCAATATCTGGCGCGCCGAGGATCAGGCACACCCCTTCGGATTGCAGGTCTATCGTCTTCGCAGGGGGCGGCGCCAACGTCGCTTCGGCGATCAGGGCGGTCATTTTGGGCAGCGTGTCGGCGGTATCTGCGGTCCAACCAGCCCGGTCGCGCAGGTCGATGAACCCTGGTGCAGGGGCGTCGATTTCTTCTGCCAGAGCCTCGAAAATGCGGTGCTCCTGAGCGCAGCAAATAATTGCATCCTCTTGCGTCAAGGCAGCGGCGGCCTGCTCGATCTCGTCTGTGCAAAGCGCTGAATGCAGCTTGGAGCAGGGCAGGCCGGTGCGGCGCGACAATGCCTCGGAATCGATGGATTGCGTTCCCGCACAACCACATAAAATCAACGTCTTAGACATGGTTTCTCCGCGTATTCTATGGTCTTTCAGAGCAGCGTAATTCCGCCGCCTCGCGCTCAGACTAGGCATGTTTGCGCAAGCAGGTAAACCGCAATTCGCATCGTGAGCGTGCCGCCATCCCCGGCAAATCAAGCCGGTGATTCGCGTCACGGGCAGGCCGGGCTGCCCCAGCGTTAAGCCTGAGTGAATTAGTCAAAATAGACTTTTCGTCCGGGCGGTTCTGCGGGGTCATATCGGACTGGTCAATTTGACCATTGATGTTGATTTAATGCGCCATCAGCAAAAGTTATCTTTCGGCACAGCTGGAGAATGCGGCACTGTTGGGGCAGTCGAATTCATGAGCAGGGCATTGACGTGGCCGAACCCGCAGATCGCAGTGCAAAGACGGATATGATCCCACTGGGCGTCGTATTGCGGCGCCAGCCGGGCGTGACGCGATGGGCGCGCTGGTCCTGGAAGGCGACCTCGGTCTTGCCAGGGGCAGCACCGGCGGACTGGCAGTTGCTGCGCGAAGCGGGTGAGACGCGTGAATTTCATGCCGCCACACTGCCGCTGGAACTGCACCGCAGTGAGGCGGAAGCGTATCTGCATGGCCTCACGGCTGAGCCGCCCTGCATCTATGTGGTGCTGCGGGAGGGCGCGTCGGAGGATCGCCCACTGGAAGTGCTCTTGGTGACGGCTTCGCCCTATGAGGCGCAGGACTATGCTGACAACGGTGAGGATCTGGTGGAGAAAGTACCGATGCCGGATGGGCTTGTGGCCTGGATCCGGGATTTCGCACAGCTGCATTTCCATGATGAACCGTTCAAGAAACGTCGCCGGGATCGTGTAAAAACCGATGCGACTGAGGATGGTATCGGGGATCCGCGGATCTCCCAGCTGACCGATGTTTACCGGTCGCCCACGATGAAAAAGGCGCGCCTGTCATGAGCGGGGATGATTTCTGGTCCCGCCGCCGCGCCAAGGTTGCGGCTGAGCAGCAGGCGGAGGACGCCGAGACCGCAGCCGCCGCGCGCGTTGCCGAAGAGCAAGCACTTGAGGCGAAGAGCGATGCCGAACTTCTGGAAGAGCTGAACCTTCCGGATCCGGATCAGATGCAGCAGGGTGATGACTTCAGCGTTTTCCTGAAAGAGACCATTCCGGCCCGACTGCGGACCCGCGCGCTGCGGCGTCTGTGGGCCAGCAATCCGGTGCTGGCGAATGTCGACGGGCTTTTGGACTACGGTGAGGATTTCACTGACAGCGCCATGGTGATCGAAAATCTGCAGACCGCCTATCAGGTGGGCAAGGGCATGACCGCCCATGTCGAAGAACTGGCGCGGCAGGCGGAAGAGGCAGCAGGCCGTGCAACGGGGATCGTCGCCGACGTAGAAGATGAGGACCCTGCAGGAGAGAAGGCCGCGTCTGTGGATGAGGAAACCGCCGCAACGGCCGGGCCCGTTGATCCGGTGCGCCGTCCGACCATGGCGCTGCTTTCTCCTGCGGAAGCGGATGACGCTGAGGTGCCCATGCAGGAGGCCGCTGCGCCTGCCATACCGACCGATGCGCCGCCATCTGCACACGTCGCATCTGACCCAGTGGCACCAGACCCGGTGGCGCCTGCGCCGCGGCGGATGCGCTTTACCTTTGCCGCCGACACGGATGCGCCCGCGGCCTGACCATCGATCCGATCCAAAGACCAAGATGCCCCTCAAGGAGACACATATGACCGCCAAGGAAGCCCAGTCAGAGACCATTGCACAGGAGGTCAGCCCTGCCATCCCGCAGGATGAGGATCGTCTGCGCGCGGATCTCTATAACTTTCTGGGCCTGATGCTGTCCGGCCCGCCGGATGAGATGCTGCTCGCGCAGGTATCGGGGCTGGCTGGGGATGACACGGATCTGGGTACGGCGATCAATGCGCTGGCGAAACTGGCCAAGCTGACCAAACCAGCAGCTGCCGAGCGGGAGTTCAACAAGCTGTTCATCGGTCTCGGGCGCGGTGAGCTGCTGCCCTACGCAAGCTATTACCTCACCGGGTTCCTGAATGAGAAACCGCTGGCGGCCCTGCGGCAGGACATGGCCGCGCGCGGCATGACACGGGCGCAGAATGTCTATGAGCCGGAGGATAATATCGCCTCGCTGATGGAGATGATGGGCGCGCTGATCGCAGGGCGCTTTGGCGCGGTGGCACCACTGAGCGACCAGAAACAGTTCTTCAACAAACACATCGGTCCTTGGGCGGGTCATTTCTACTCCGATCTTGAGGCGGCAAAGAACTCGGTGCTTTACGCCGCTGTCGGCGCCGTGGGCCGTGTCTTCATGGAGATTGAGTCCGAAGGATTTCGGATGAGCGCGGAGCAATCCGCCTGAGCCGGGCCGGTGCGCCGGCCCATAACCCTGTGAACCAACCATTTGAGGAGGAGGATCACATGACCAGAAAGACCGAGGAGGCCACCAGCCGCCGCGACTTTCTCAAGCTGGCAGCGACCACAACGCCGATTGCGGCGGTGGCGGTTGCAACGACCGGCGGCACGGCCGAGGCGGCCGAGCCAGACCTGACATCAGAGGTGATGCAGGACACCGCGCATACCCGCGCCTACTACGACAGCCTCCGGTTCTGACGCACCGGTGATGTTATGAACGCCCCCGGCGACTGGTTGCGTGACGCCCGACTGCCAAAGGCCCCCAATAACCCAGCGAACCCGTAAGGGAAGCAAGGGAGGAACACATGCTTAGGAAAAAGACCAACGGGGTTGCGCGACGCCCCCAGCGGACCAGTATCCTGTCCAAGGTTGCGGAAAGCTCCGTTGACCGCCGCGCGTTTCTGCGCGGATCCGGCCTGGCCATCGGTGGCCTTGCCGCCATCAGCGCCACAGGTGGATCTGTCACCAAGGCGAATGCCGCAACCGCTGCGGCAGGCGCGGTGGAAACCGTCAAATCTGTCTGCACCCATTGTTCGGTCGGCTGTACCGTCGTGGCAGAGGTGCAAAACGGCGTCTGGACCGGTCAGGAACCCGGTTGGGACAGCCCGTTCAACCTTGGTGCCCATTGCGCCAAAGGGGCCTCTGTGCGTGAACACGCCCATGGCGAACGCCGCCTGAAGTACCCGATGAAGAAAGAAGGCGGGGAATGGAAGCGCATCAGCTGGGAACAGGCGATCAACGAGATCGGCGACGGCATGATGCAGATCCGCGAAGAAAGCGGGCCGGACTCCGTCTACTGGCTGGGGTCAGCCAAGCACAACAACGAACAGGCCTATCTGTTCCGCAAATTCGCCGCCTATTGGGGCACCAATAACGTCGACCATCAGGCGCGGATCTGTCACTCGACCACCGTTGCAGGTGTTGCAAATACATGGGGCTACGGCGCCATGACCAACAGCTACAATGACATCCATAACTCCAAGGCGATCTTCATCATCGGCGGCAACCCGGCAGAGGCGCATCCCGTCTCGCTGTTGCACGTGCTGAAGGCCAAGGAGCAGAACAACGCGCCGCTGATCGTCTGTGATCCGCGCTTTACCCGCACGGCAGCTCATGCCGACGAATATGTGCGCTTCCGCCCCGGCACTGATGTGGCGCTGGTTTGGGGGATCCTGTGGCACATCTTTGACAACAGCTGGGAAGACAAGGAATTCATCCGCACCCGTGTCTGGGGAATGGACCAGATCCGCGAAGAAGTTGCCAAATGGACGCCTGAGGAAGTTGAGCGTGTGACCGGCACCCCCGGCAGCCAGCTGAAGCGCGTGGCGCGGACATTGGCCAACAACCGTCCTGGCACCGTGATCTGGTGTATGGGCGGCACCCAGCACACCACTGGCAACAACAACACCCGCGCCTATTGCATCCTTCAGCTTGCGCTGGGGAACATGGGCACCTCGGGTGGCGGCACCAATATCTTCCGTGGCCATGACAACGTGCAGGGCGCAACCGATCTTGGCGTTTTGAGCCACACGTTGCCGGGTTACTATGGCCTTTCCAAAGGCGCCTGGGCCCATTGGGGCCGTGTCTGGGGCGAAGATGGTGAGTGGCTGTCGGCGCAGTTTGACTCCGTCAAAGGGGCCGACGGCAAGGATAAATCGCTGCAGAACCTGACGGGTATCCCGGTCAGCCGCTGGATCGACGGTATCCTTGAAGACAAGGACAACATGGATCAGCCCAACAACGTGCGGGCCATGGTTCTGTGGGGCCACGCGCCGAACTCTCAGACCCGTATGACGGAGATGAAGACGGCGATGGAGAAGCTGGACATGCTGGTCGTTGTTGACCCGTATCCCACCGTCTCTGCCGTGCTGCATGATCGCACCGATGGTGTTTATCTGCTGCCCGCCTGTACCCAGTTCGAGACCCGTGGATCGGTCACCGCGTCGAACCGGTCTTTGCAGTGGCGTGACAAGATCGTCGATCCGCTGTTCGAGAGCCTGCCAGATCATGTGATCATCGCCAAGTTCGCGAACAAGTTCGGCTGGGGCGACCGGCTCTTCCGCAATATTGAGATGGAAGACGCCGAAACCCCGAATGTCGAAAGCATCACGCGCGAATTCAACAAGGGTATGTGGACCATCGGCTACACCGGTCAATCACCGGAGCGGATGAAGTTGCATATGGCCAATCAGCACACCTTTGACCGCACCACGCTGCGGGCCGTGGGTGGTCCTGCTGACGGGGACTACTACGGTATGCCCTGGCCCTGCTGGGGCACCGCCGAAATGGGGCATCCGGGCACGCCGAACCTTTATGATATGTCCAAACCGGTATCCGAAGGTGGCCTGACCTTCCGCGCGCGCTTCGGCGTGGAGCGGGATGGCGACAACCTTCTGGCCGAGGGTGTCTATTCTGCAGGGTCGGATATTCAGGATGGCTATCCCGAATTCACCTATCAGATGCTGAAGGATCTGGGCTGGCACACCGAACTGACCCCAAGTGAGCGGGCGTTCATCGCCAAGGCAGCTGGAGTGGACGGCTTTGCCGACTACACCCATGAAGTTGGGGAACAAAGCATGTCGCCCTTCCCGTCGGACTATGACGATAAGGTCGCCAAGGTGAACTGGAAGACGGATCTGTCCGGTGGCATTCAGCGGGTTGCGATTGCCCATGAGTGTGCGCCCTTCGGCAATGCCAAGGCGCGGGCCGTGGTCTGGACCTTCCCGGATCCGGTGCCCATCCACCGCGAGCCGCTTTACACCAACCGCCGGGATCTGGTCGAAGACTACCCGACATATGAGGACCGTCATTCCTACCGGTTGCCGACCCTCTATGCGTCGATCCAGAAAAACGACGTCTCCAAGGAATATCCGATCATCCTGACCTCTGGTCGTCTGGTCGAATACGAAGGCGGCGGCGAGGAAACCCGGTCCAATCCGTGGCTGGCAGAACTGCAGCAGGACATGTTTGTCGAAATCCACCCGCGCGATGCCAACAATATCGGCATTCGGGATGGATCGCAGGTCTGGGTCGAAGGTCCGGAGGGCGGCAAGGTCAAGGTCATGGCAATGGTCACAGAGCGGGTCGGAGAGGGCGTTGCCTTCATGCCGTTCCACTTTGGCGGTCACTACCAGGGTGAAGATCTGCGCGACAAATACCCCGATGGAGCTGACCCCTATGTCTTGGGCGAAAGTGCCAACACCGCGCAGACCTATGGCTATGACAGCGTGACCCAGATGCAGGAGAGCAAGTGTACTCTCTGCAAGATCAGCGCAGCATAAGGAGAAAGAGATATGGCAAGAGCGAAGTTTCTCTGTGACGCCGAACGCTGCATTGAATGCAACGCCTGTGTCACGGCCTGTAAGAACGAGCACGAGGTGCCTTGGGGTATCAACCGGCGCCGGGTGGTGACCATCAATGATGGCAAGCCCGGCGAGCGGTCGATCTCGGTCGCCTGTATGCATTGCTCGGATGCGCCCTGTATGGCGGTGTGCCCGGTCGACTGCTTCTACCAGAACGAGGAAGGCGTGGTCCTGCACTCCAAGGATCTCTGCATTGGCTGCGGCTATTGCTTCTACGCGTGCCCCTTTGGCGCGCCGCAATATCCGCAGGCAGGCAACTTTGGCAGCCGTGGCAAGATGGACAAATGCACCTTCTGCGCCGGTGGCCCTGAGGAGACGCATTCCAATGCGGAGTTCTCCAAATACGGCCGCAACCGGATTGCCGAGGGCAAGCTGCCCATCTGTGCCGAGATGTGCTCGACCAAGGCGCTGCTGGCGGGTGACGGAGATGTGGTTTCCGCTGTCTACCGCGAACGTGTGGTGGCCCGTGGCTTTGGCTCCGGTGCCTGGGGCTGGGGCACAGCCTATGACCAGAAGGGCGGCTGATCAGCCTCCTTTGACATGATGGGATGGCCCGCCCGCGCGGGCCGTCCTGTTTCCATATTCAGTTTCCAAGACAACCCATGAAGGAGTGTGGCCCATGCTGCGCATCGCCTTTGCAATTTTGATGCAACTGACGTTGATCGCGGGGGTCGCTGCGGCGCAGGACGCACCGGATGCCCCCGCGACGGGTGCTGTGCCGGATCGCAGTGCCACAGGCGGCGCGCAGACGCTTGAGGATATTCTGGCGCGGCAGCGCGGGGAAAAAATTGACGACAGCTTTCGCAGTGATGACACGGGCGCGGCGGCCCTGGGGGCTGGGTTGACGGAACAGCTGGGCACGCTTGGCGGCGCGTCTGACCCTGAGCTGTGGCGCGCGATCCGCTATAACGCTGCTGATCTGCGCGTGTCGGCAGGCGGTGATGTGGCCACCGTACTGGTGCAGGATGGTGGCATGCGCTGGCTGACCTTCCGCGAGGGACCGTTGCGCACCTACGGTGGCTGGCTGCTGCTGGGCACTATTGCGGCGCTGGCTCTGTTTTATCTGCTGCGCGGTCGCATCCGCATTGACGAGCCCGCAACCGGGCGCAGCGTGATGCGGTTTCAGTTCATCGAACGGTTTGCCCATTGGATGCTGGCGGGGTCGTTTATCCTGCTTGGCCTTACTGGTTTGGCCAGCCTGTTTGGTCGTCTGGTGATTGCGCCTTATCTCGGCAAGGAGATCAATGCAGGCCTGCTGATCTGGAGCAAATGGGTGCACAACAACGTCTCTTGGGCGTTCATGCTGGCGCTGGTCATGGTGTTTGTCATGTGGGTCGCCCATAATATTCCGAACCGGACAGATCTGGTGTGGATCCGCCAGATGGGCGGTATCGTCGGTAAATCGCACCCGCCGGCGAAAAAATTCAACTTTGGTCAGAAATTGATCTTCTGGTCGGTGATCGTTTTCGGTGTCTCCATTTCTGTCTCCGGACTGTCGCTGCTGTTTCCGTTTGAAATTCAGCTTTTTGCCAAGACCTTTGCCATTCTGAACGATCTGGGGCTGCCGCAGCTTGTGGGGTATGGCACGCTACCGGTTGAACTGGCACCGCAGGAGGAAATGCAGCTGGCGCAGAGCTGGCACGCGATCCTCAGCTTTGTGCTGATGGCGATCATTCTGGCACATATCTACATCGGGTCACTTGGCATGGAAGGCGCCTTTGACGCCATGGGCAGCGGCGATGTGGATGAGGCTTGGGCGCATCAACACCACTCTCTCTGGTTGGACGAGATGCGTGAAAAGGGTGAAGTCACCCCCGATGGCACGGGTGGTGGTGGCGCCAAGGGCGCAACACCGGCGGAGTGATCGGCGGTGGCCCGCCACATGTCAGCACACGCCGGTATGTCCCGCAAGTTCTGCGCTATTTTGGGGGCGGCAGCGCTGTCGTGGATGGGTGTCGGCGACTACGCGGACGCAGATGAATTCACCACATTAAAGGGTCATGGCGGCCCGGTCATGGCACTGGCGGTGTCGCCGGAGGGGCAGGTGGCCACCGGCAGTTTCGACAATGCGGTGGGGCTGTGGCATGATCGCAGCCCGCGCTGGCTTGAGGCCCATGACGCGGCTGTGACCGCACTTGCATTCATTGATGCCGGGCGACTGGTCACCGCAGGAGATGATTTTGCGCTTTACCTCTGGCCTCAGGGCAGCGGTAAAGGAGAGCTGATCGGGCGGCATCAGGGCAAGATCCGGGCGCTGGCCGTGGTACCGAACGGTGACACCCTTGTGTCGGGCAGCTGGGATGGGGAAATCGGCCTTTGGCCGCTTGATGATGGCTCCGAGCGGCGGATCACGGTTGGCAGCGGGATCAACGATGTTGCGGTCGGACCGGACGGATCTATCTATGCGGCCACCATGAGTGGGCAGATCCTAGTCTACGAGGATGTCGACAGCCCGCCGCGTCGGCTGGTGGATCAGGGGTTCGGGATCAACCAGCTGGTGTTGGGACCGAATGGTGATTGGCTGGCCTATGGGGCTGTGGATGGTGCCACCCGTGTTGTTGACAGTCAGAGCGGCGATCCGGTTGCGGATTTCACGCTGGAACGGCGGCCCATTCTGGCAATGGCGCATCACGCGGAGACAGCGCGGCTCGCCGTGGGGGACGGGCAGGGCTATATCATGATGGTAGATACGGAGACTTGGCGCATCAGCGCCGATTTTCGCGCCACCCGTGCGGGGCCAGTCTGGGCATTGGATTTCGCACCGGACGGGCGGACGATCTGGGCGGCGGGGCTGGATGATCTGGCCTATGGCTGGCCTGTTGCGCTGATGGGAGAGGCTGAAGCGCAGATCGCGGGCAATCGCGGGTTCCTGAAAGACCCGGCCACGATGCCCAACGGGGAGCGGCAATTTATGCGGAAATGTTCCATCTGCCACGCGCTTGACGCTGGGGACAGCCGTAAGGCGGGACCAAGTCTGCATGATGTCTTTGGCCGTCCGGCGGGAACGCTGGCCGGGTATCGATATTCAGAGGTCCTTGATGGATCTGATATAATTTGGGGAGAGGCGACGATTGATGCCCTCTTCGATCTGGGGCCGGATCACTATATTCCGGGTTCCAAGATGCCGATGCAGCGGATTACGGACCCGCAGGACCGGCGCGATTTGATTGCGTTTCTGAAACGCGCAACCAAGGTGGAGAAGTGACCAAATGAAAGCCATGTTGACGGGATTTGCCGCCATCATCGTGATTGCTGCCGGTGCGAATTTCGCGCTGGATCAGGCAGGATTTGCCGCTGAAGAGGTGCATTCCGGCCCCTCTGTGCGACTGGACTGACCGTGCTGACAGCTGCGTCGCCGCCCCGCGATGAATATGGGGAAAACCTTGCGGGTGCGTCGATACTGGTGATCGACGACGAACCCGGTATGCGCAACTTCATGACGAAGATCCTGACCCCTCGTTGCAAGCGGGTGGAGCAGGCGGCCTCGGCCGCGGAGGCATCGAACATCCTGGATCAGGCGCATTTCGATCTGATCATCCTCGACAATATCATGCCGGGCAAGACGGGTCTGGAATGGGTGCAGGAGCAGCATAAGGTCGGCCTGTTTGCGGACACGGTTCTGGTCACCGCCTATGCGGATCTGGAAACCGCCATTCAGGCCCTAAGGGTCGGCGTCGCGGATTTCGTTCTGAAGCCGTTCCGCGCCAATCAGATTTTGAACTCAGTCGCGCGTGCGCTGGATCGAAAGCATCTGCGGCAGGAGAACTATCTGCTGAAACATGCGCTCTCTGCCGAAGGCACCGCAGCACGCGGGCGGTTGTTGGGGAAATCCCCGGCGATTCAGACCGCGCGCGACATGATCACCCGACTGGCACCTCTGCCCACACCGGTTCTGTTCACGGGCGCCAGCGGTACGGGCAAGGAAATCGCCGCGCGGACGCTGCATTCGCTGTCGGATCGGGCGGAAAAACCCTTTGTTGCAGTCAACTGCGCTGCGATTGCGCCGGACCGGATCGCACATGAGCTGTTCGGCATGGTGGATGCGCAGGACCGCAGGCAGGACGGCTTGTTTCTCTATGCCGATGGGGGGACGCTGTTCCTGGATGAGGTCGCGCAGATGCCGGAGCAGGTGCAGGCGGCCCTCTTGCGGGTGCTAGAGGATCAGCGCATCCGCCCGGTCGGCGCCGAACGCGATATCCCGCTCAATCTGCGGTTTTTGTTCGCCACCAATGCCGATCTGGAACAGGCGGTGGCTGAGGGACGGTTCCGGGCGGATTTGTACCACCGGATCAATGTGGTGAATATCCAGATGCCGCCGCTGAGTGAGCGGGTTGAGGATATCGTGGAGCTGGCGGCACTCTTCATGGAGCAGTTTTCCACCACGCTGGCGATGCCCGCGCTTGAACTGGACGCTGAGACCCTGTTGAAATTCAGTCGCTATGACTGGCCCGGAAATGTGCGCGAGTTGCGAAATCTGATCGAACGCTCGGTCATTCTGGGCGCCTTTCCGGAGGAGTTTGCAGGCACGGGCGCGGTAACAGGGTCGGCCGCGATGGATACGCTGGATCTGGTGATGCAACGCCACATCATGCATGTTCTGGATGCTTGTGAGGGCAACCGGGCAGAGGCAGCCCGCAGGCTCGGCGTCTCGCGCAAGACCGTGGATCGCAAATGTGCCAGTTGGGGCCTTTGATCTGAGAGAGCGGCGGGCGATGCGCCTGCCGTTATTGGGGCCTGCGCCTAAAAGGTCGTCTCAACCGCGGGCAACCAGATTGAGAAAACCGCGCCGATGATTTTCCCGTCTTCAACGCGGTTCTCGGCCGAGATTGCACCGCCTGCACGTTGGATCAGGGTCTGGCTGATCGACAGGCCCAGGCCGGTTCCTTCGCCCAGTTTGGTGGTATAGAATGGGTTGAATACCGATGGCAGGTCTTTCGCCGCAATGCCTGACCCGGTATCTGCAACCTCCAGACAGGCACCGCTGACATCATTCCGATCCATTTCGCGCAAGGTCAGCACAAGCTGGCCTGAGCCCTCCATCGCCTGGACGGCGTTTAGGATCAGATTGATCACCACCTGTTGCAGTTCGCCGGGATCAATGCGCACCGCCGGTGTCTCGCTGAACTGTTTGATCACGGCGACGTCCTGTTTGGTCACGACGTGATCGACCAGCACCAAACAGTCCGACACCACCGGTGCCAGATCCAGGCTCTCCTCAAAGGTGCCGAACTCAGTCGGGCGGGCGAATTGCAGCAGCTTGCCGACGATGGCGCTGATCCGCAGGATTTGATCGTCGATTAGCGCCAGCTCCGTTTCCACGTCCTCGGTTGCAGTGCCGAGTGTCATCCGCATGACATCGACGTTACCCTGAATGACCGCGATCGGGTTGTTGATCTCATGGGCGACACCGGCGGTGATCTCACCAATTGAGGCAAGTTTCTCGCTCATGACCAATTGCTTATAAGTGGCTTCCAGTTTGTCATTGGCGGCGCGCAGTTCTGCGGTGCGCTGGTCAACGCGGTCGTTCAGCTCACCCGCCCAGTCGCGGAGTTTCTGGTCGCGGTCCTGGACCTGATCCAACAGACTATCAAGATGGGCTGCAACCTGGCCGATTTCATCGCGCCGCCCCACATTTCCATTGCGCGCCGCCAAGTCGCCACGTTCCACACGGGCCATGGTCTGGCTCATCTGCTCCAACGGTGCAAAGATCCCCTTGGCCAGCCATAAAAACAAAGGTGCCGAGAGTAGCAGGACCGAGAGGAAGGACAGAACGACGGTCCAATAGGCGGAGACTTTGGCTGCGGCAAACGGCGCCTCAAGAAAGCCCACGTAGAGCATGCCGACCCGTTTTCCGAAACTGTCGGTCAGTGGCAGATAGCCTGAGATATACCAGTCATTCACCACAAAGGCGCGGTCGAGCCAGGTTTGCCCGTCCCCCAGAACAGCGTCTCGTACGGCTTGCGAGACACGCGTTCCGAGGGCGCGGACATCCTCAAATAGGCGAACGTTGGTGGAAATGCGGGTGTCATCCAGAAACAGCGTCGCGGTGCCCTTGCGGCTGATCCGGTGACTGTCGCCGAGATAAACCAAGGCGTTGATCGTATCGATGAAGTCCAGATCCCGGTTCAGCAGCCTCCCCGCCACCAGCACGCCTTCGCTGCCGGGGTTGGACACCGGCGCGGCAGAGTGGATGACCATGCCGCGATCTTCGGCGGGGCGGGTGGTGGGGGCGGCAGCTTCGGTCTCAATCAGTGGAATGCGGGCGCGGTCGCGCAGATCGGCAGAGATCACATCGAGATCTGCGGCAGTGAAGATGTCGATTTCCGAGGCCAGATCCCCTTGGGCGGCGCGGTTGATGACCGGCCAGCGACGGGCATCACGGTCAATGTTGCGCATCGGCAGATAGTAGAGGAAATCGAGCCTGAGCGCCTGCCTGCGTTGGTCCAGATACCTCAGTTGATCCTGTAGCGGCGCGCGCAGGACCTTGGAAAATTGGGTTGAACTGGCAATGGCCGCCAGATCATCGCCGCTGTTTGCCTGCAGCTGGCGGAGGTATTGGTCAGCAATTTTCAGGTCGCTTTCTACGTTGACGATCAGGACGTTATCGTAGTCGGCGTTCCACCGGGCCATTGCCACGACCAGAAGCAGCGGCATCACCACGCTGAGCGGCAGGAGCGCGAGCAGAAGGAGGCGAAGCCGAACAGATTTCAAGGTGATGATTTCCTGTGGACAGCGGGCACATCAGAACCCGAGCAAGTCCAGATGTGCGGGATCGCCTGACTGTGGCATGATGCGGATTGGCGGGGCAAGCCCGGACAGGCTGAACCTGCCGGGCCGTCCCCAATCAGGCTGGAATTTCCTTTCCCGCCCAGTCAAACACCCGACCGCTGTCATCGGGGGACAGGCCGTCGATAACCTGAGCCAGATATGCTGCGGATTGGGACGGCTCGAACAACGCAGATTCAGGAACATTTTTGGAGAACGGACCCGAAAGCGGCGTTCGTACCGTGCCGGGATGCAGCCCGACGCAGATCATCTGGTCATTGCTGCGGGCCGTCTCGATTGCGTAGTTGCGGATCAGCATGTTCAGCGCTGCTTTTGACGCGCGATAGGCATGCCAGCCGCCAAGGCCGTTGTCGCTGATTGAACCGACCCGCGCTGACAGCGCTGCAAAGACGGCACGCCCTTTGCGTGGCATGATCGGCAGCAGATGTTTGGCAACGTTGGCGGGGGCAAAGGTATTTATTTCAAAGACTTTCCTGAAAGCCTCAGGATCCTGCTGGCGGTAGCTTTTTTCGGGTGTGAGGCCCGACTCATCGGACAGGATACCGGTCGCGACAAGCACGAGATCCGGCGCGATATCCCGGCTACGCAGAGTGTTGGCCAGCTTGCTAAGCTGTGCGTCGTCTGTTATGTCCACTTGGTGCGTATCGACCCTGGGGCGCGATGGCAACGCGCTGCGGGCCACTGCGGTCAGGCTGGCGAGGGACTGCGCCGCATAGTGATCCACCAATGCCGATCCGATACCGCCCGTGGCACCAATAATCACGATATGCTGTGGCGCACTCATTTACCCGCTCCCATCAGGCGCAGGAACAACTTGCGCGGCAGGTACTTTCCGACCGTGAACACCCAGGCAAATGGTGCCGGGAAACTGGTGCTGAAGCGTCCGCTTTTCATGGCTTTCATGCAGGCTTCCGCCGCCTCATCCGGGGTCTGGATCATGGGCATGTTGAAGTCATTTTTTTCGGTCAGCCGGGTCTTGATGAAACCGGGATTGATCACTTGGATCTTGATTGGGGTCTGGAGTAGATCCGCCTGGAGATTTTCCGCCATATGCATAACAGCGGATTTGGAAGCGCCATAACCGGTGGCGCCGGGAAGGCCCGTATGACCGGCGAGAGAGCCGATCAGCACGATATGCCCCTCATTGGCGGCCACCATCTGAGGCACCACTCGGCCGACCACACGAATGGCCCCCATGAAATTCACATCACAGATCAGTTCAACCTTGTCGGCATCCCACTCCTGCGCGGGCATTGGATCGTAGGCGCCCGCGCAATAGAGGACGCCATGCACCTTGCCGATCAGGGCAGCAGCCTCACGGATGGCGTCACTATCGGTCACATCCAGTGGCAGGGCGGTGGCATTGGTCAGCTCCCCCGCGAGGTCCTGCAATCGTTCCTCGCTGCGGGCCGAGAGCATAAGCCGCGCTCCGGCTGCGTCCAGCTTTTGGGCAATGGCACGGCCCAATCCTTCACTGGCGCCGATGATCCACCATGTCTGTCCTGCAAACATCTTAGGTTCCTTTCGGACGGATGGTGGCCACCAGCTCGGCGACCTTGATGCCGAATTTGCGCATTTCAGAGCGGTTCATGATGGTGCCGTTCTCCATCAGATACATCCAGTCGGTGACGTCGAGCACGTGACCACCCGCACTCTCGGGGAGGCGGATGCGATAGGTCAGGCGCACGGTTGCGCCGCTCTGCTGACCCTTGCCGGTACCGATGATGTCATCTGCGGTCGCGGTGAACGCCCCGTCCTCCCCCATGGTGAGAAACCACTTGCGTTGCTGCGTGCCGCTGCTGGCATAGGAGAAATCCTCGCTCAACGTGCCGGTGTTGCCGTCCCAAGCTCCGTTCATTGTGGCGACAAAACGCGAGACCACGCGGCCCATTGGGCCATAGATCATGCCTTCGGAGATCATTTCGCCGCTCAGATGTGTGCGAATGTCGAAGTCGGGACCGGTGCCGGCGTAGTGCTGGGGGCGTTGGCTGCGAAACCCGAAACCGGGCCGGAGCAGTGCAAGCAGCAGCACCAGGATGATCGCTACAAGCAGGAGTTTCATGGTGCGGTGACCTTTCTTGGGAGTCGGAGGACCATCGCGATGGCGATGAGTTTGATACAGCAGGGAATGATGGCGTAGGCCCATGTCAGGGTCTGGAGCGCGGCGATGCTGTTCTGGCCGCCGGGGGTGAAGCCGCTGAGTTGCAGCATCGGCAGGAGCAGAACTGCCGCCGCAGCAAGCGCCAGTTTGGCGGCGAAGGACCAGAGCCCAAAGGCCTGTCCTGCCTGCAACCCGGCCCGTGCCAACATGCGCGAGAACAGCACCGGCAGGATCACCATATCCGCGCCAAGCGCCGCACCAGATCCGACACAGATCATGGCAAACCCGAGCGCGGCACCAGCAGGCAGAAACGCTGCGGAAACAAACGATAGTATCGCCAAAATCATCGCCGGAAACAGCACATTGCGCGCCCCATAGCGGTCAGCGGCTCGCGTCCATAATGGTACCGAAAGTCCGGCAGCGAGGAAGAACAACACCAGAAAGGGACCGGCCATATCGGGCAGTGCCAGCTTGTCCTCGACAAAGAACAGAAACAGCGTTGAGGTCATGGCAACGGGCAGGCTGTTGACCAGAGCCAAGGCCAGAAGGCGAAAGCCACCAGCCTCACGCAGGGCGGTAATTGACAGGGGCTGCTCCGGGCGCGGGGTCGTGGTCCATAGACCGCGGGTCAGCCACCAGACCGCTATGCAAAGCCCCGCAAGCATCGCGCCAAATGCAGGATAACCGCCCTGACCGACCCCCAGTGCCCCCAATAGGCTGGGGGCGAGGGCGGCCAGAATGATCCCGACCAATGTGCCTCCCTCGCGAAATCCGGCAAGGCGGATCAGTGCCTCCGGACTGCCGGCGAGTGCGGTGCTTTGTCCATAAAACAGCACGGTGCCCAGACTGTAGGCTGTGAACAGCAACACCAATGCAATCACCAGCCAAGGCAACACGCCACCGGCAGTTGGGCGATATGTGTAGAGCAGAAGGAATCCCACAGCCATCCCAAAGGCCGCCAGTGCCGCAAAGGTCGCCCGCTCCTGTGGCCAGCGGTCGGTGATCCAACCCAGCAGCGGATCCTGCACGAAATCAAGCACCCGTATTCCGGCCAGCACTGCCGCCAAGGTGGCCAGACTCACCCCAAGCTCCGCCGTCGCAAAACGTGGCAGATGAATGTAGAGCGGCAGGCCAGCAGCGGCCAGCATCATGGCAAACAGGGAGACACGGGTGGCTTGCATCAGTTGCCCCTGAGCCGACTGGACAGGCGTGCGGACCGGCTGTTGGGAGACAACCAGATATTCAAAAACCGTTTGCGAGCCTCTGCATGGCGCACATCACAGGTCCGCCGACCATTGAGGTAAAGGGCCACCTGGTTCGGATCCTGTGTGGTGGCGACAAAACTGTCCCCGGCTGCCACATCGCGAAAGCAGGTTTCCAGCTTTGCAATCAATCGCTCCTGATCCGCGCGTGGCCCCTCAAGCCGGGTCAGTTCAGCGGCAGTCGCCTTGGTCAGCTGCGCCCGCGTGAACCCGCGCCGATAACTGAGCTTTAGCGCCATAGGTGTTTGCCAATCGAAACGGTTTTGACCCTCTGCAAACAGGCTTGCATCATATAGCGGCAGGCCGAACCAGCGGAAGGTGACCTCACCCAGTTTGATCGGGGATCGAAGGCCGGTCTCCGCCGTTGCCGCGCTGCTGAAGCTGCTCAGGATCACAGTCAGCCCCAATGCAAAAGCTGCCATGACCGAGCGATGACGCATCGGGCCGATCTTGGTGACGCGGGGCGGGCGTGGATCAGGCATGGGCCAGCTCCACCTGTACGACATCGGTTTGCCCGACCTCAAAGGACGCAGCACAGGTTTCCAGATAATACCGCCAGTTGCGCAGGAAGGCATCGCCATAACCCAGGGCCTGGATCTTTGCCGTCATCGCAGAAAGCCGGGCCGCCCACTCGCGGCAGGTGCGGGCGTAATCCTGACCAAAGGCAAAGTTATCCGTGACTTTCAGCCCGGCGGTGCGCGCCTGATGAGAAATGACTGCATCGGACAACAACATGCCACCGGGGAAGGTGTATTGGCGGATATAGTCAGAGGATTGTCGATAGATATCGAAATAGCTGTCCTGCACCGTGATCGCCTGCACCACGGCACGGCCATCATCCGCGAGGCGGTTTTTCAGGGTGGAGAAATAGCTGGGCCAGTATCGTTCGCCCACGGCCTCGACCATCTCGATGGAGACGATATTGTCGAATTTGCCTTCCGATTTGCGATAGTCGCAGAGCCGGATGTCGGCCCGTCCATCCAGCCGTGCATCGGCATATCCGAACTGGCTGGGAGAAATCGTCAGGCCGGTGACATGGCGGCCCTGTTCGGCGGCGCGATCGGCGAACCCGCCCCAACCGCAGCCGACCTCCAACACCCGATCCCCCGCGTTCAGACGGCTGAGCACGCGGTCATATTTGCGAGTTTGGGCGCGGGCCAGATCATTGTCGCCGGGGGCAAACAGCGCCGATGAATAGGTCATGCTTTCGTCCAGCCACAGCTGGTAGAATTCGTTACCGACATCATAATGCGCCTTGATGTTGCGCGATGCGCCCTTGATTGAGTTGGCGCGCAACATCCGGTCCACCACCCGGTATTTTAGACCCGCCCAGAAGCTGGGATAGGCATAGTCGGTCAGATGATCGAGGTTCATCAGCGCCACTTTGATCACATCTTCGATGCTGGGGCTGTCCCAAAGTCCTGAAACATAGGCCTCGCCGAGGCCGATATCCCCGCGGGCAGCCATAGCGGTGATCGCACTCCAGTCATGCAGTTGAATTTCTGCATGCGGGGCACCGGCGCCGAAATCATGCAGATCCCCTTCGGGCGTATGCAGGCGAAGGCTGCCGTTGCGGATGCGGGCGCAGCTGTCGAGAAAGTCGTGTTTCACACGTTTGGTAAGGAATATCATCAGCTGACCTCATGTTCCGGTGGGGTAGGGCGGGGGCGATAGCTTGCGCCCTTCAGTTTTAGTTTCAGCGCCTGCCAATAGATCAGCGCAACCGTACGCAGGGTTCCGGCAGGTCGGCGCAGGCTGGCACCCAACACGGCGCTGTTGCTCAGCGGTTGGCGCGGGCCGGTCAGGGTCGCCACTACTCCCTGGTCACCATTTTTGTGATCGATGCGGATCGCGATCCGCCGTGGCCCAATGTCGAAATTGAACCAATAGTCTCCCGCGATCTGCTGAAAGGGAGAGACGTGGAATATCTTCTTTGCCTGCAATTTTTCCGACGGGGCAATCGCTGTGAATTTGGGTTTGTGACAGACATAGCTGTGCCGGTCGCCAAAGGTATTGCTGACCTCTGCGATCACGGCGTGCAGCGCGGTGCCCCGAAAGGCGAGCCAGAAACTGACGGGGTTGAATATGTGACCCAGATAGCTTGGTTGCGTCAGCAGCCGGATGGTGATCCCGTCCAGCTTCAAGCCGGCGTCGGCAAAGACCCGTTCCGCCCAGGGCAGCCCGGTCCCCCGACGTGGCGGGCCACCGTGATTGCGATCATGCACCGAAAGCAAATTGAAGCGATTGCGCGAGAACAGCAGCGGGCCGTTTTTAGCACGCGGATCAATCAGCACATAGTCCACGCCATAGCGAAAGCTGTTGGCGATAGCACCATAACGGGCATGGGTGGTCTGCCCGTCGATATGATCGGGCCACTGTGTCATCCCACCACCTTTGTGCGCGCGCCGATCCCCCGTGCGACGCGCACCGCGCTGGCGAAGCCATCTTCATGGAAGCCGTGGCGCAGGTAAGCACCTGCAAACCAAGTGTTGTTCTGACCTTGGATATCGCCGATCTGGCTCTGCGCGCGCAGGGCTGCGGTATCAAACACCGGGTGACGGAAGGTTTTCTGATCGTAGATCAGATCGCTTTGCACGTCTTTCACCGGGTTTAGGGAGACAAAAAGCGGGTCATTTTCGTCGATGTTCTGCAGCCGGTTCATCCAGTAGGTGACGCCGATGGCTGCCCGGTCATCGCGGGTGTCGGCCTTGTAGACCCAGGAGGACCAACAGGCGCGGCGGTGTGGCATCTGAGCGCTGTCATGATGCAGGATCATTTCATTGTCCTGATAACGCATGACCCCCAGCGTTGCCTGTTCAGCGCGCGTTGGCTGGCTCAGCAGGCGCAGGCTGTCGTCCGAATGGCAGGCCATGACCACGTGATCAAAATTCTCGCTGGTGCCGTCAGGCAGATGGATAGACACGCCGTCTGCCGTGCGCTCGACACTGCGCACTGAGGTGCCCGGACGCAGCTGACAGCCCATCTGGTCCAGTCGGCTGGTCAGACGGCGCACATATTCGATGCTGCCACCTTTGACCGTCCACCACTGGTGCTGACCTGAGGCACTGAGCAAGGCGTGATTGCGAAAAAATCGCACCAGTGACTGGGCCGGAAAGCCACGGATCTCATCAGGCGGGGTGGACCAGATCGCGCCACAAATCGGCATCAGATAGTAGCGCTGGAACCAATCCCCCAATTTCAGGTCATTGACCAACTCACCAATGGTGACGCTGTCGCTTTTGGCCACCTGTTCGGCATTGGCATTGAAGCGCAGGATGTCCCTGACCATGCGGAAAAATGCGGGTCGCGCAATGTTGCGACGCTGCCCCAGCAGCGCTCCAAGATCTCGCAGCCCGTATTCCACGCGACCATCACCGATGCTGGCGCCAAAGCTCATGTCGCTCTTGACGACGGGGACCTCCAAATCGCGAAACATCGACGTCAGATGCGGATAATTCACATAATTGAAAACGATGAAGCCCGTATCGACAGGCTGATCCCCATTGCGCCCGGCCATCACCGTGCGGGCGTGACCACCCAGCCGCGGGGCTGCCTCAAACAGGGTGACATTATGCGTCTTTGCCAGCAGCCAGGCTGTGGCCAGCCCGGAAATCCCGCCGCCTACGACGGCGGTACGCTCGCGAGCGGATGATAATGCGTCAAAGGACATGCTGTCTCCATCTGTGATTTCAAGTTGTTACGCGGCTTCTGCCCGAGCGGATCAAAAAAGGTGACAGCAGATTTTGACGAATTGGGGAAAATACGAAAAAAATTCGGCGCAGAGTGATCCAGCGCCGGAAAACCTGCGTAATGCATACATGTTGACCACGCTGAGCGATCCAACTCTTGCAGCCCCTGCGCCGCCCGTTACGGTAGACCGTGACACAAGTGCATTGCGCGAAAGGAAAAAAGTGGAACGGGAGAGCTTGTCTGATCAGACACTCTGGATGCTGGCCGTGCGCGATAACCGCTGCAAGGTGGCGTTTGGACGGCTGTTCGACTATTTTGCGCCGCGCCTCAAGGGGGTGATCTGCCGGTCCGGTATGCCGCCCAGTCAGGCCGAAGAGGTGGTGCAAGACGTCATGCTGACCGTGTGGCGCAAAGCAGCGATGTTTGATCCAGAGCGGGCGCAGGTGTCGGCCTGGATTTACCAGATCGCCCGCAACAGGCAGATCGACGTGATCCGCAAGGAGCGCCGACCAATCCCGGAAGAGCTGAAGCTTCCGGAAGAAACACAGGAAGATGCAGCGCAGATTCTGGCGCTGGATCAGGAAACATCAAAGCTGCGCGCCGCCCTTGCGCGGTTGAAACCTGCCCAGCGTGAGATGGTCGAAAAGGCCTATCTGGGCGAACTGACCCATGCGGACATTCGGGAACAAACCGGGCTGCCATTGGGAACAATCAAATCCCGCATCCGCCTCGGACTTGAGCGGTTGCGTCATGAGTTGAAGGAACAAGGACTATCATGACCGGCGTACGCCATCATATCCCTGACCCGTTGTTGGTGGCTTATGCCTCTGGCAACTTGCCCTATGCCTATTCGCTGGTCGTGGCGACCCATCTGTCGATGTGTGACAGTTGCCGCACCCGGCTGTCTGCGCATCAGGCTGTTGGAGGTTCCGTATTGGAAGCCTGCGGCACCCAGGATCTTTCGAATGATCTGCGGGATCGCGTGTTCGCCGAGTTGGATGAGCCCTATGAGGAGGCGCCGCAGTTTACCCGTTCCGGTATTTTTCCGGCGCCGGTCATGCAGGCGCTTGGTGGCTTGCCGCCCAAGTGGAAGTCCCTTGGTATGGGGGTGCGTCAATCCATCCTGAGCCATGACGACGGGGGCAGCGTTCGGCTTTTGTATATCCCGTCGGGGCAGGCGGTACCGGACCACGGCCACAATGGGCTGGAGCTGACATTGGTGCTGCAGGGCGCGTTTCGTGATGAGACAGGGCGCTTCGGCGTTGGCGATTTGGAAGTTGCCGACGATGATTTGGAACACACGCCGATCGCAGAGGAGGGTGAGACCTGCATTTGTCTGGCCGCAACCGACGCCGCGCTGCGGTTCCGGTCGCTGGTGCCGCGCCTGCTGCAACCAATCTTCCGCATCTGAACATAACAGAGGCTGCATCGGGACAACCGTCGCTGTGCGACACCCCGGTTATGATAAAGGGCTGCCCTAAGGCAGCCCTTTTTGCGTAGTCATCGATGGCAGGTCTGGCGTTCAGTCCTTCATCACCTTGCCCATGTGGCGGCCGGTGTCGACCATCCGGTTGGAGAACCCCCATTCATTGTCATACCAGCTGACAACCCGCACCAGCCCTTCGGCAGTGACAGCGGTCTGCGGCGCGGCAAAGCAGGAGGAATGCGGGTCGTGGTTGAAATCAATGGAGACCAACGGGTCAGTCTCATAGGACAGGATACCAGCCAGAGCCCCTTCGGAGGCGGCCTTCATTGCGTCGTTGATCGCGTCGACTGTCGCAGCTTTCTCAGGGATGAAGCTGAGGTCCACCACGGATACATTTGGTGTCGGTACGCGGATTGCCGACCCCTCCAGACGACCTTTGAGATGCGGAAGCACTTCTGAGATCGCCCGTGCCGCACCGGTCGACGTGGGGATCATCGACAGGGCAGCCGCGCGGGCCCGGTAAAGATCCTTGTGGCTGGTGTCATGGGTCGGCTGATCACCGGTGTAGGCGTGGATGGTGGTCATATACCCGGTCTTGATGCCGAATGTGTCATCCAGAACCTTGGCGACGGGCGCCAGACAATTGGTGGTGCAGGAGGCGTTGGAGACGATCACGTCGTCCTTGGTCAGGTCATCATGGTTGACGCCAAAGACCACGGTGCGGTCGACATCCTTGCCCGGTGCAGAAATCAGAACCCGCTTGGAGCCATTCTTCAAATGTTTGGCGGCTGTGTCATGGCTGGTAAACAGGCCAGTGCATTCATACGCAATATCAACGTCTTGCCAGGGCAGTTCTTCTGGATTGCGGATCGCGGTCAGGCGAATGCTGTGGTTGCCCACCTGCATGGTGTCGCCATCCACCTTCACGGGGGCGCGCAGCCGGCCATGCACACTGTCGTATTTCAGCAGATGTGCCAGAGTTTCAGCCGGGGACAGATCATTGATGGCCACAACCGAGATATCGTCGGCGTTGCTCTCCAGCAGGGCACGCAAAACGCCGCGGCCAATGCGTCCAAATCCGTTGATAGCAATTTTCAGGGTCATATGTGCAACTCCGGTGATGATGTGGGGCAGCCCTCAACGGGCGCGCCCGGTGGTCTGACAGTTGCCGCATCGTTATCGCTAACAGTGACAAAAATCAAGCCCGTTCGCGGCGCAAGCTGCTGGTGTCGAAATCGTCTCGGTGACGATGCGGCGACAGCCTGTTCTGCTCAGGCATGCGACACAGCCCCTGCGCGATCTCGACGCGCCGGGCGGTCGGCCAGCCGCAACCGCGTCTGGGCCAGGGTCAGTCTGCTGCTGGCCGACCGTCAGCCTCTCACATGTAGCTGCACTGCCAAGTATCAATGAATAGCGCATGTGGTGATTTGCCGTTAATGAATGCACGCTATAATTGTTTTGCCGCTTGCAATCCGAGGGAGTTTTCATGCCACTTCGAACTATCGTGTTGCTGGTCATCGCACCGTTGTTTTTACTGGCGGGGTATTTTGCCTACAGCGAGATTTCCAAACAAAGAGAGCTGCATGTGCAGGCCGGGCGTACCGCCCAGACTGCCCGCGAAGACAGCGCAATCAGCGATGTGATCCATGAGCTGCAAAAGGAGCGGGGGTATTCGGTTGGCTATGTCTCATCTGACGGGCTGACCTTTCCGGAGGAGTTGATCAGGCAGCGTGGCCGGACAGATCAGGTCATTGCATCGGCATTATCCGATATAGATCTTATCGCGACAAACCACCGGGAGGAATTTGATCACGCGGTCAGACGGTTGCAGACCTTGGCGCAGATGCGACGTCGCATCGACGGAGGAGACGGACACGGGAACGCCGCGATCCAGGAGGTGATCAGTTCTTATTCCGAGCTGATTGACACCCTGGTGGGGCTCGCGCGGGCGAGTACCGGATCTGACAGATCGACAGAATATCACGCGTTGCGGCAGGCGCGTTTTCTGATCAGTTCCGCGAAAGAGAAAGCAGGATTGGAGCGGGCTACCGGTGCGGCAGGTATCGTAAAGGTGTTTTCTCTCTCGCTGCAGGAGGAGCTGACCTCCCTACGGCGCAGGCAGCTTACCATCCTGAACGAAGCCGGCGCCGTTAAAGGCAGCGCAGCCTGGCTCCCGACACTGCAGAGAACGCGACAATATATGGCGCTGAACGCATTGCACGAGACCGTTGTCGCAACCGAAGCCACCATCGGCACGCCCCCCGTCACGCGCGCGCAGTGGATTACGGCGTCGACGGCCTGGATTGATCTTTTGCGGCAAGAAGAAAGTGTTATCACAGCCGAACTCGTTTTCCTCGCCAGTCAGCTTGAGCAGGAGACCGCATCGCAGCTAACAGAACTGATCTGGTTTTCCCTCTTCGCGGCGCTTTCGGCCGCAGCATTCGTGGTGGTGGCGCTGAAGTAGCGGTCGCTGATGATGGCGGCAGAAAATACCAGGATCCCGGCCCTAGCGCGAGCGTCAGCTTCTGAGATTAGAAGGTTAGTCAGAGGCGTGTATCAGCCCCCTGCGATGCACGCGGTTGGGTCAGGGGTAGGGCAAATGCAAGTATCAATCAGCCTTTCGTAGAGCGGCTCTAGAATGATGGCTCTGGGTGCGGACTCGTCTGCGGCACCGGCCGATCGCTCAGGTGCGCGCGGCCTCGAATGCACTCCAGGCGGCTTCGAAGGCCTCAAAGTCAAAACCGTCCTGGCGGGCGGGATCCAGCACCAGCTTTTCCGTCTCCAGCAGCTTGCGGATTGCGCCCTCAAGATGCGGCAGAACCGCGGGTGGAATAACCAGCGCGCCGTGGCGATCGGCGTGAACCAGATCGCCGTCGCTGATCTGGAGGCCAAAAATCGTGACAGGTGTGCCGATTTCCTTCACGTGAACAAACCCATGCGATGGGCCGATAGATCCGGCAACGACCGGAAACCCCTCGGGCAGGTCACCCAGATCGCGCATCACCCCGTTGGTCAAGGCGCCGCTGATACCGAAGCCTTTGTGAACGGTGGTGTTGATTTCACCCCAATAGGCGCCAATGCAGTTGGGAAAATCAACATCCTCAACCACTGTTACGGCGGGGCGGGGGCCGTTTGCCATGTGGCGATAGTAATCCATGCGCCGTGCCTTGATCACCTCGGGCGGCTCGGTGGGGGGCGCCAGCGCCGAGATCCTGGCGGTCCGCGCATAGCCGACCATGGCGCCTGCTTCGGGTGCTGAGGCCAGCATGGTGCCGCGGGTGAATGCGTTGAAGCCGCGTTTGCCTTCGGCGACCTCAATCGCGTTGCAAACAGTAGGGGTGTCGACGTGGCGCAGCAGGTTCAGAAGTGTCGGGGTCATAGGCTCTCCAGCCAGCGACGCAGGGCCGCTGTGGTTTGGTCAGGGGTTTCCAGCGTCGGCAGATGACCGGCACCATCGAGGATTTCCAGATGGCTCTGGGGGAGCAGGTCGTGCATCAATTCATGGCGGTGCGGTGGGCAGAGCGAGTCCTCTCGCCCGCAGAGCACCAGCGTAGGTCGGTCGAACTGGCGCAACGTGTCGCATTGATCAGGGCGATCCCGCAGCGCCTTGGACTGGTTGACGAACACCTCCGGCCCCAGATCGAGCGCCATCGCCATGCAGAGATCAAGGATCTGAGCCCGGTTTGGTCCATCGGTCAGATAGTTGGGCTTCATCTCTTCGCGCATCACCTGTTCCAGCCGTCCGGCGTGTGCCGCTGCTATCTGCGGCTCCCTGCAGGCCTGCACTTCGGGCGCTTCGGCCCGCGGGTTGGTGTCCATCAGAGCAGCGCCGAGAATGCGTTCGGGGGCTTGCCGGATTATCTCCATCGCGAGGATGCCCCCCATGGACAGCCCTGCAACGGCAAACTGTGGGGGGGCAATCTCCAGTATCGCCTGTGCAAGGGCCGCCATGCTGTCGCCCTGCCCGATAGGGGCGGTCATCAATGGGACATGACCCGACAATGCTGCGACCTGCGGCTGGAACAGTCGCGCATCACACATCATGCCGGGGAGCAGCAGAAGCGGTGTCACGCCCGCCCTGCCGCGAGTTTTGCGCCTTCGGACAGGGCTGAGAGTTTGGCATAGGCGATATCGGGATCAACCGCGCCAAACCCGGCAAAGGTGCCAAAGCCACAGTCTGATCCGGCAATCACCCGGTCCTGACCCAGAATATCGGTAAATCGCTCAATACGCTGGGCGACGACCGCCGGGTGTTCGACAAAATTTGTGGTGGTATCAACAACGCCGGGCACCAACACTTTGTCATCGGGGATCTGCGCCTTGTGGTCGCGGAACACCGTCCATTCGTGGGCATGCCGGGGATTGGAGGTTTCAAACAGCACATACCGCGCCTTGGTCGCCATCAGCGGGGCAAAGACCTTCTCCATAGAGATATCGCAGCAATGTGGACCCTCGTAGTTGCCCCAGCAGATATGCACGCGAACCTTCTCGGCGGGTACGTCGGACAGCGCGTGATTCAGCGCTTCAACGTGCATCTGGGCGACTTTCACAAACTCATCATCGCTCAGATCCGTGAACAGCATGTGACGCGACAGCGCCAGATCCGGGCAATCCAGTTGCAGGTCAAGCCCGGCACCGACGATGGTTTCATATTCGGCCTTCATCGCATCGGCGAGCGCGGCCAGATATGCTTCGCGCGTCGAATAGTAATCGTTCTGCAAAAACAGGGAGATGACACCAGGGGAGGCGGCATTCATGAACCCGCGATCCGCGCCATGCTCTGCCATCGCGAATTTCAGATTGGCGATATCTTTTTCCAGCTCTCCTTGCCCCTTGGAGCGGACCTCTCCGGTGCACATGGGACGGGCATATTGCGGCGTGCTGCCATCATCCGCGAGCCGTTTCAGAAACCCGGGGAACATCTTGAGATCGGCAGGCGCGTTGCGCGGGCTGTCACCGGAAAACCCGGTGTAGCGGTCCTTTACATAGGTGGCATAGGAAATTTTGGAGGTCTCGCCATCGCTGACAATATCAATCCCGGCCTCGACCTGTTTTTTGACCGTATCGCTGACCGCAGCGCGCATGCAGGCATCGAACTCCGCCTGATCAAACGGCTGCTCCCGTTCGCGGGCAAAGATGAAATCGACCACCTCCTGTGATCGGGGAAGGGAGCCTACGTGGGTTGTCTTGACCATGTGCCTAGTGTCCTCAAATCAGATCGGTGGCGCGGGGGCGCTGCCCTGAGATCGCCCCGCGCTACGATTGTATGCGCGGGGGCAGTTGCTTTAGCTGCCGGTCCAGGTGGCGCCGGCCGGATCATCGGTGGCGGTGACCCGGTAGAGGCTGGCCTCACCGGTCATGGAGGGTTCCAGGCTGTGGCTCTCACCCGCCTTGATCAATGCCGTGTCGCCGGGATTGAGGGTTGTTTCGCCCCCCTCCCAACGCAGCCGCCAGTGGCCGCGCACCGGCATCAACACAGTGTGCTGATCATGGCTGTGCATGTCAGCAGGCAAGGAGCCGCGGGTCAGGAAATCGACGCAGAAACCGGGCTTGTCCTTGAGGAGCGCATCTGCACCGATCACCTTGGCCGGTTTGTCGCGGGCCAACGCCATCAGATCCCAGTACCGCGCCACATAGTCACGCACCACCGCCTCAACGGGGACCTCCGGGAATGCAGCCAGCTCCTCCTCGCTCAGCAAAGGCATCGGGTTGATGCCGTCGGGCAGGGATACCCCTTTCTTGCTGTCGTAGAGCACGCCGTTTTCACCCAAGACCAGCCCGTGGTCGCGGGCGTCCTCGATCACTTGCGGTGCCCATGTGACACCGCCGCCGGCATCATCACCGCCCAGCACGGCCATGATCATCCCGTAGTCGGTGCCGATGTTCTCAAAACCACGGAAGATGCCAGTCGGAATGTTGAAGATATCACCTTCCTCGGCGACAAATTCACCGGCATCCCCATGGCGGCCCCAAAAAAAGCGCCAACGCCCCTTCAGCACGAAGAAAACTTCGGCGGTGGTGTGGCTGTGCAGGGAGTTGCGGCATTTCGGGGGCTGGCCTGCAGCGCCAATGTTGAACCCGATCTGGTCGGTGATATGGACATGCTGGTCCGGGCTTTCGGAAACGCCGCCGCCGATGATGGTGAAGTTTTCCTTCTGGTCGGAACCGGGCGTATGCGCGTCGATGAAGGCGGTTTTGCAGGGGCGCAACTCACCGTAGCGGACGATGCGGTCTTGAATAGTGCTCATGTGTTTTCTCCGTTTTGGGTATTGGGTTTGACAGGGTTCAAACCCGCACCCCGGGAGGGCGGTTGTTTAGGCGGCGCGCGCGCAGGGAAGCCCGGTACGTATGATAGCGCCGCGCCGCCTGACTGGCATTCAGATATGAGGTCTGCGCGTTCACTCAGAGGTCGCCCGTCTGCAGCAGGATCTGTTTCCAGACCGATGTTTCGTCAAACAGCGTGTATTCCCGGCGCAGGCCCCAGGGACCGAATTCAGCATGGCTGGCCCCCAGTATGAACACTTCGGCGCCGGTTGGCTTGCCAAAGGCGCCCCAGCCGTCGTGTTTGCCATGCAGGGTCCAGCGCAATGCGGCGCGAGGGGGCATCATGGGATCATCACGGCCAATCTGGTGTTCAATGGTGAACTTGGCGTTTGGGAAGGACGCACGCAGCCCCATCCAGAACCGATCCACAGGGCCAAAACTGTGGCCGGTGGCACCGCCGGGGTATTCCGACTGAACTGCACGGTCGTATTCACTTTCGATCGTACGCATGTCGGCGTTCATGATCCGGGTAAGGATGTCCGCGTATTTCTGTCCCCATTCATTGTCGTTTCCCCGTCCCTTATAGGGGCCAGGCTGATCGGTGGCTGGTGTGTAGGGCTGTTGGCAAGCATCGGGCCCGCCCTCACGCGCGATCAGGTCGCGCGCATAATCTTTGGCGTCCCAGCCCATCTGCTGCACGATCGCGCTTTGGTCGCGTATCAGCCATTCATCATTGATCTGATTGTCGATCGCATGGCAGTCGGCGATAATACGGTACGTGAGCTTCTTGCCTGTTGCTTTGCCATAGACGCCGTCGCCCAGATGGGTTGCCGTGGACAACAGGCGGTGGGACGAGAGCATGCCCTCCTCTGGGGTGCCGGACCAGATCACGTCTTCACCCAGCAGGGTGCGGTCTGGGAATTCAGCCAGAGTGGCCATGGTAGCCGCAATGACCCCTTCGTTACCGGTGACCACCGACGCAGGCGAGCGCACAACGATGTCGGGCGCGTAGTAGTCGTGCAGGGTGGCAATACCCCGATCTTCCCAGATCTCTTTGGTGATACCGATAATGTAATCGGGGAAGTCTTTGAATTTGGGATCAAAACCCTTCATTTTTCCATCCTTCGGGAATGCGGGCAGAGCCGCGAACAATTAGTGGGCCATCAATGGCAATGCGGCGCGGCCTCTGCGGCGCACCGTTGACTTCGTCCAGCAGAATATCCACCGTAGCCGAGACCATGCGATTGGCGGGCTGACGAACTGTGGTCATGTCATAGGCGGGCCAGGCGGCGGTAGGCACATCGTCATATCCCACCACAGAAACATCTCCCGGCACGCAAAGCCCCAGTTCGGAGCGCAGCACATCCATCACCGCAAAGGCCATGTGATCATTGCCCACAAACACAGCATCGGGGTGGTCGCCGGTGAACATTTGGCGGGTGGCTTCGGCGGCGGTTTCCATCTTGAAGTTACCTACGCCACGGGCATGCAGTGTCAGCCCGTCTTCGGCCAGACGCTCGCAGAACCCCGTTTCGCGGTCCCGCTGGGTCGAGGCGCCCTCCCAGCCGGCGATATAGCCGATCTTGCGATGTCCGGCGGCCAGCAGAAACTCCGCGACCTTGCGCCCGCCTGCGTAGTTGTCCGAGGTGACGGCTGACATGCTCTGGTCATCTTGCGACCGGTTGAACAGTACCATCGGCACACCGGCGGCGCGGCAGCGATCTGACAGCTCCGACGACATCGCGACCGAGGCGGCGATAATGCCATCAACTTGATAATCGAGGATTTCCTCAATCACATTGTCGATGCTGGGGGCAGTGTTGGGGGCCATGAACATCAACACGTGGTAGCCGCGTTCCTGAAGCGCGTTGGACAGTTTCTCCAGTGCCTCCGGATAAAAATGGTTCTCCAGATAGGCCACCACCAACCCGATGATACGCGACCGGCCCGAGACCATGGCGCGCGCCAAAGAGTTGGGCCTGTAGCCCAGGGATTCCGCTGCTGCGCGAACCTTGTCCACGGTTTTTTTCGACGCGGAGGCTCCGGGGGTGAAGACCCGGCTGACAGCGGATTGTGAGACACCCGCAAGCCGCGCCACATCGGCAGAGGTGACTTTCGCGGCGGTCATTCTGCGGTCCACCCGCCATCGATCATCAGCGCGGTGCCGGTGATCAGGGCCGAGGCGTCAGAGGCCAAGTAAACCACGCCACCCATGATATCCTCCACCTCACCGATGCGACCCAGCTGGATCTTGCTCTCGATCCAGGCGCGGCGTTCGGGGCGGTCAAAGGTGGACTGCGTGAGCGGCGTTACAATAAAGGTTGGGCAGATGGTATTCACCCGGATACCCGATTTCCCCCATTCGATGGCCATGGATTTCGTGAAACCCTCAACCGCGTGTTTGGTCGCAGAATACACGGCCCGGTCCAGGCCGCCGACCTTGGCCATCTGGCTGCTGATGTTGATGAGGGATCCCGGCTTACCGGCGGCCATCAGCCCCTTGGCCACCGCCTGGGTCAGGAAATAAGCACCCTTGATGTTCAGGTCGATCACCGCGTCGAAATCATCCTCAGTGGTGTCGCTGGCAGGGCTATGGCGCGCCAGTCCGGCGGAGTTCACCAGAATGTCAAAGGCGCCGTTTTGGGTGACACACTTATCAATGCTGGCCTGAGTGGCGGTGATGTCAGCAACGTCAAGAACCATCGCCTCTGCCTGCATATCGGCGGCCTGCATCTCCGTTACCAGAGCCTCCAGCGGCTCAATCCGGCGGGCAGCAATGGTGACATGGGCCCCGGCCTCGGCCAGGGCCACGGCGCAGGCACGGCCAATACCGGAGCTGGCCCCGGTCACCAGCGCGCGTTTGCCATCAAGACGGAAAGAAGGGGTGCGGGGCAGGGTCACAGGCGATCTCCGAGTTGTGGGATGAGGCCCGGATTGCGGGCTTTGTTGAACTCGCGCAGTCGGGCCATCACGTCAACGCCAAGCTGCGCATAGAGGTCAAGCAGGTCGACCAAAACCCAGTTTTCCCGGATCAACCCATTCTCCATCCGCCAGAAATCAAGACTGCGCAGGTCAATCATCTGGCCGGTGGGGGGAAGCCCCAGCCAGCCATCCGCCGACAGGCTCTGGCGCATGTTTGGCCAGCCGGTGACAGCGGCATAATCGCCATCGCCAAAGAAATGAAAATCCAGCGTCTCATCCTTGGCGCCACGATCCGGCATCGCGTTGAGAAAGGGGATCTGATGCCAGTTACGAAAGCCTGAAACACCGCGCGCAGTCCCAATCCCGGCGGGGCCGTACCAGTTGAAACGCGGATGCCAGAAACGCTCCATCTCCATGACCTCCGGGCCACCCTGCGCCGGGTGGCGCGTCAGATGGGCCAGCATGTCCACGATATGGTCGCAGGACGCTGTCGCCCGATCCCGGTCCCATGGTCCGGGGACAAACCCGTCCTGCGTCGCGGGGGCGGGGACAAAAAATTCCCGCCCGAGTGAGGGCGCCATGGGCCAGGCACCGGCCTGCATCATCAGCTCCGGGATGTCCCAGATCGCCTGCATCTCGACGATTTTTCCATCTGAGATGCGATAGAATTCATGGTATCGCATATGGGCGATGTGGCCGGTTGGAGGAATATCCAGCCAAGGTGCCACGAAGGTTCCGATATAATGCCCGCCAGCCCCCAGCCATTGCTCTCCTTTGGCGGTTTCGCCGGCCATAACGATCCAGTCGCGCCGTTCCAGATCCGGCATGGCGCGCAACAAGGGGGCGTAAGCCGTCCGATAAAGCGCATCCGGGCCGGTCATATCACCAATGGGGTGGCAGAGATGGATCTCAGCTTCGGCAGAAAAAAGGGCTGTCATCGCGCTCTGCACCGGGTCCGCCGAAAAATCGCGCATCGCCGAGAATAGTTGAGATAACAGAGCTTTATGGGCGCTAGGATGGTCCATCATTGGTCCGAATGAGTAGGAGGCATTTTGATGCCGGGCAGGATTCCCCCCGCCCGGCAGATCTTGGATATTTATTCAGCAGCGTCGCGGTAAGGGGCGCCCTCACCATAAGGCACGTTGATCCCGCCATAGCGACGGACCCGGATGTTGCATTGCTCGGCGTGGCCCACGAAGCCTTCCAGCATACACAGGCGCGAGCCGTATTCGCCGATCAGCGTTGCAGCCTCATCGCTGGTAACCTTCTGATAGGAGTGGGTTTTCAGGAATTTACCCACCCAGAGACCACCGGTGTAGCGCCCGGCCTTCTTTGTCGGCAGCGTGTGGTTGGTGCCGATCACCTTGTCACCATTGGCAACATTGGTGCGCGGGCCGAGGAACAGCGCGCCGTAACAGGTCATGTTGTCGAGGAACCAATCATCGCGGTCGGTCATGACCTGAACATGCTCCGATGCAATATCATCGGCCACCGCGAGCATTTCGTCGTAGCTGTCGCACAGGATCACCTCGCCGTAGTCCTCCCAGCTGACGCGGGCGGTCCCCGCGGTGGGCAGGATGGTGAGGATCCGGTCGATTTCTTTCAGCGTTTCTTCGGCAAGGGCTCGGCTGTTGGTGACCAGAACGGCGGGGCTGTTGTAGCCATGTTCGGCCTGCCCCAGAAGGTCGGTCGCGCAGAGTTCGGCGTCAACCGTGTCATCGGCGATGACCATGGTTTCGGTCGGGCCCGCGAAGAGGTCAATGCCCACGCGGCCAAACAGCTGACGTTTGGCTTCGGCAACAAACGCATTGCCGGGCCCCACCAGCAGATGCACCGGGGCAATGCTCTCGGTGCCGATGGCCATGGCGCCCACCGCCTGAATACCGCCGAGCACATAGATTTCATGTGCGCCGCCGAGGTGCATCGCCGCGATTACGGCGGGGTTTGGCTCACCGTTGAAGGGCGGGGTGCAGGCCACGATGCGGGGCACACCTGCGACCTTTGCGGTGGCCACAGACATATGTGCAGAGGCGACCATCGGGAATTTGCCACCGGGCACATAGCAGCCGACGGATTGAACCGGGATATTCTTGTGGCCGAGGATCACGCCGGGCATCGGCTCCACCTCGATATCAAGCATGGAGTCACGCTGCGCCTGCGCGAATTTGGTCACCTGATCCTGTGCGAATTGGATGTCTGCCATCTCGCGGGGGGAAACCTTGGCGATGATCGCCTCAATCTCCGCCTCGCTCAGCCGGTAGCTGTCGCGGTCGTAGTTGTCGAACTTGCAGGCCAACTCACGCACAGCTGCATCGCCACGCGCCTCGATATCCTTCAGCGTTGAGGCCACTACAGAGGCGGTCTTGGCGTCATCCTCGGCCCGGTCTGCTTCGGGTTTGCCGCGTTTGAGATAGTCAATCGCCATCGTATTTATCCTTTGTTGTCGGGTCGCGGCGGTTGCTTTTCGCCACGATCAAATGCTTCCCAGCCTTCGCCGTTGAACAGATCGACGCCAAGCTGGGCGGCGACATGGGTGAAATCGACATTGACCCAATTGTCCACGATCTTGCCGTCAACGACTTTCCAGAAATCCATGTAACGGATCTCAACCCGTTTGCCGGTGGGGGCGATGCCCAGGAAGGTGCCGCTGTGGGTGGCTTCCTGCCGGCCAAAGGCCGCAGCCCATTCGCCCATGTAGAGGCGGGCCTCGTCGATGCAGACCTTGTCGGAGAAGGCTGCCTGAAACGGGCGCTGCCAGTTGTCCTGGAATTCCTTCAGCCCGGTCTTGGTGCCGCACCCCTGATTGCCCATCCAGCGAAAGCCATCGGAGAAAAACTCGCCGATATCGCCGATGCGGTGGTCGTTCAGCCCATCCACCATCTCTTCGATGACGCGGCGGGTGTCGTCTGTCTTGCTCATATCCGTGTCTTTGGTCAGCACGGCTTGTTCTGGGCGAGAGCCTTTCATTGGTCTTATCCTTTTCAGTCTACCAAGGGAAAATCTGTGATGGGGGGAGGAGATCCCGCACACAGAAAATCCCTTGGCATCCTGTTCAGCGCCGGATGGCGGCCGAGGGCGTTATGACGGAAAGATGCGCTCATCCTTTGACCGCACCTGCGGTCAGGCCGCTGACGATCTGGCGCTGGAAGAACATCACCAGCACAAACAGCGGGGCGGTGGCGGAGACCACGGCGGCCACGGCAAACATCACGTTGCCTTCGGTCTGGGTGGTGCCCATGAAGCTGGCGATCTTGGGGATCATGGTCTGATTGTCCTTGCTCAGCAGCATCGAGGTGACGGCAAAATCGTTGTAGGCCAGCAGGAAGGAGAACAGGCCTGTGGTGATGACGCCGGGCCACATCACCGGGATGATCACATGGCGGAAGGCCTGAAACTGTGTGCAGCCATCAACCTTAGCACTTTCGTCCAGTTCCTTGGGGATCGACTGGAAGAAAGAGTGCAGCATCCACAGGGTGAAGGGCTGATTGATCGCCACCAGAACGATAACTGTCGTTGCAAGATGCCCCCAAAGGTTCCATTCAAAAAACGGCAAGAGGTAGCCCGCAACCAGGGTGATCGGCGGCATCGCGCGGAAGATCAGCGCGGTGATCAGCAGCCAGAAGGTATAACGATAGCCGGAGCGGGACAGGGCATATCCACCCAGCGTCCCGATCGTCAGCGAGGTCATCACCACAAAGATACAGACCAATGTGGTGTTGATGCCTGCTTTCCAGAATTCTTCCTGGACCCAGGCCCCTTCGTAGCCGGCGCCAGTCAAGGATGAGCCGTGGGTTGCCTTGGTCAGCGTACCGGTCAGCGCATTTGTCCAGTCCGCGATGGAGAAGAAATCCAGCTCAACCTTGAAAGAGCCCCAGAAGGTCCAGAGAAACGGGAAGGCTGCGAGAATGAGCCAGAACAAGATGAAACCATTGACCAGCAGGCGCAGGCCCAATGGGCGGCGGGTGGCGGCGGAACTGCTCATGTTAAGTCTTCCCCTTGAAATCTTGCCAGGTCCGGATCAGCACCGGGGTCAGCAGTACGGCAACGCCGAGAATGGTCAGAACGGATGTGGTCGCGGCAGAGGACAACAGCCGGGTTTCACCGCCCATATCGTTGAAGATGATCCAGCTGAAAGACGTCGCATGGGCCTCGGCGTTGAAGCCGACGATCGGTTCGAAGACGCGGAAGTTATCCATCAGCTGAATGAGCGCAACAAAGGTCACCAGCGGCATCAGATGCGGCACCACAACGTAGCGGACGCGTTGCCAGCGGGTGGCGCCGTCGATCTGCGCGCTTTCCAGCTGGTCCTGCGGCAGGGTCTGCAAACCGGCGTAGAAGACCACGAAGGCAAAGGGAGCCGAGTGCCAGACCCCATAGACAATCAGCATGATCCAGGTCAGCCCGGTGGAGGCCTTGAGAGATAGGGTCGGATCATCGGTCAGATATTGCAGCGCCGACCCAAGAACACCGCGGCTGTCGATCATCCAGAACAGGATGAGAGAGCCAATCAGCGGTGTCACGATCATGGGCAGCAGTGAGAAGAAGATCACCAGCCCCTTCAGATGTCGGTTGAGCGAATTCACGGCAAGCGCGATCATCAGACCCAGCACGATCAGCAGCGGCGTCACGGTAAAGGTGTAGGTCAGCGTGAAACCCATCGCGCGGTAAAAAGGCAGGTCGCTGATTTCGCCAAGGAAATCGCCGATGCTGTCGGTGCTGCGCCAGGCTTCTGCCACCTCGGCCACAGCCAGGTGGCCACGATCAAGATAGATCTGCAGGCCGACAAATTTGCCCAGAGGCTCCGCATCGCGCAGGGCACGTGTCGCCTCCTGGTCGATGGTGGTTTCCTCTTTGCAGCCGAAGGGGCCGCAGTTTTCAACCGTCACCAGAACGGCGTCATGGGGGGTGTGAACGGACTGGAACAACACCGACACGATGGGCAGCGCGATGAACAAGAGCATCGCAAGCCCGGTGGGCAGAAAGAACCAGAAAAAGGTGCGGTGTTTCATGACAAACCGATGTCCAGAGTTCAGGTGGTGGTGGCAGAGGGGAGGCTCCCCTCTGCCGGTTGGGCCTCAACTTAGTTGAGGAACCCTTTTTCCTTGGCGGCAGCGGTATAGGCTGCTTCTGCATCAGCAAGAGCCTGTTCAGCGCTTTCCTTGCCCTGCATGAAATCGCTCAGCTCAGCACCCAGCGCAGTATGCAGCAGACCCATGTAGGGCAGCATCGGGTAGGGGCTGGTGCTCATCTGCACGGCCTCAAAGACACCTTGAGCGGCATCGGTGGGCTCATAACCGTCGATCAACCAGACTGCCTGAGGGGCGGTTTCTTCGTTCAGCATCTCGGGGCGGATGCCGTGGGTCAGGGCGACAAAAGTCGCTTCGGCTTCGGCATCGGGAATGTTCTTGGCAACAGTCCAGCCATCCCACCACAGGGTGGAGGCCGCATCAGACCCACCGGCCACGGTCAGCGGACCGGAGATGGCCGTGTGATCCTTCACCTCCTGCACAACACCATCGGCATCCGCCAAGGTGGCGGCGCGGCTGCCCCACATGTTCATCAGTGCGACATTACCGGCCCGGAATTCAGCGTTGGTGGCGTTGGAGTCATGGGTCAGGAAGTCGGGGTTCATATAATCCGCCAGCGACTTCATCATTTCCAGAGCGGCCACGCCCTGTTCATTGTTGATCGAGACCTTGGCGCTGCCCGGCTCAAAGAAGCTACCGCCGTGGCCCAGGTACATGTTGTTGAATTCCTGCGCGAGGTTCCAACCCGCCTTGTAGGCACCGCCTACGGGGTTCTCCATGAGGCCCTTTTCGCGGATCATCTTGGCGGCTGCCAGCAGGTCCTCATAGCTCTTGGGTGGCTCAACACCGATCTCTTCCAACACGTCGGCGCGATAAACCAGATGCTGGGCGTTTGCCATGAAGGCCACGGCCATGATCTTTCCATCGATGGTGATCAGCTGGGTTTTCTGCAGCCCGTCACCGTGTTTGGCGACCAGATCATCCAGCGGGCGGATGACGTCTTCGTTCATCAGGGCCACGATGGAGGAATTGGCGATGATGGCAGAGGTGTATTCCGCCGGATTGCCGGTCATGCCCGCAACATTGATCTTCTGATGGTCTGCGGTCAAGTTGGCCTTGACCTCGCCACCGGTGCATTCTTTGGCCGCATCGGCGACGGAATGGATGGCGGGGAATTCATTGCCGACGATATTGACCCGTGCCGAAATCTCGCAGGCAGAACCTGCGCTTGCGGCAAAGGCCAGAACCGAGCTGGCAAGTGCGATATGTGTGAATTTCATGGTAGTCTCCCTGTTATAGGGGGAAGCCGTCCGGACAGCATCCCCGTCGTTGCCCCCGTCGCATGCACGAAGGCGGCGGTGGTGGGGGATTACCCCCCCAGCCGCGCACCTGTTTGTGTGTCAAACAGGTGGCAGTGATCGGTGGGCACATGGATCGACACCATATCGTCGATCTCTGCGCGGAAGGTCTTGTCTGCCTTGACCGAAACCAGGACGCCGCCAATTCGGACCGTGACCATGGTGGCATCGCCCAAGAGTTCCATCGTGTAGATCGGGGCGTTGATCTGGCCGCCGCTCTCTACAACGCTGGCGTCCTCGGCCCGAAAACCCAGCGTGACCGGACCATCCGGACCGGACAGCCCGGCGATATCCGTGTGCTGTGCGGTGAACCGTCCGCCGGAGAGACCTCCCTCCATGAGGTTCATCGCCGGTGAGCCGATGAAACTCGCGACAAAGGCATTGGCGGGACGGTCGTAGATCTCTGTCGGGCTGCCGACCTGCTGCACGACGCCTTTGTTCATGACCACCACGCGGTCGGCGAGGGTCATCGCTTCGATCTGGTCATGGGTCACATAGATCGTTGTCACGGCCAGTTCATGGCTGAGGTTTTTGATCTGCGCGCGGGTAGAGACCCGCAGTTTGGCATCCAGGTTCGACAGTGGCTCGTCCATCAAAAACACGTTTGGTTCGCGTACGATAGCCCGAGCCAAAGCCACCCGCTGACGCTGACCACCGGAGAGTTCTGCCGGTTTGCGGTGCAGGAACTCGTCCAATTCAACCATGGCGCTGGCCCGTCGGACCTTCTCGTCATGGGTTTTGGCGTCAACACCGCGCACCTTCAGTGGGAAGCGGATGTTCTCGTAGACATTCATATTTGGATAAAGCGCGTAGCTCTGGAACACCATGGCGACGTCCCGGTCCTTCGGCTCCAGTTCGTTGACCCGATTGCCATCCACCAGAATGTCGCCCTCGCTGGCACTCTCCAGGCCGGCAATCATCCGCATTGTCGTGGTCTTGCCGCAGCCCGACGGCCCCAAGAGAACCAGAAACTCCTTATCGGCGATGGTCAGGTCGAAATTATCAACCCCGACAAAGCTGCCCCAACGCTTGCTGATATTACGCAGCTCTATCTGTGCCATGCGGGTCCGCCTCCCAGCGAAATCTATTTTGCATACGATTGCAAAAAGGTTAGTCTTTGCTGCGTTAATTTGGCAAGATAATTTTGCAATCGTATGCAATGCGGCGTGAAGCGCCTGTAAAATAGGGAAAGAAATGAACGATCTTCAGGCAGCAAAAGCCGTCGTGCGCGCCTTCTATGCCGATCTGGACGCTCCGGATACGAATCTTGAAGCGGCTCTGATTCGACATACATCACCCGATTACCTATGGCGCGGGTTCCACCCATTTAACGAGATGACTGAGGCTGCTGAGGTCGCCCGACAGTTCTGGACGCCACTGCGCAAAAGCCTCACATCGTTGCAGCGGCGTGAGGATATCTTCTTTGCCGGGCGCAATCAGATGGACGATTTCCAAGGCATCTGGGTGGTGTCCATGGGGCATTTGATGGGGCTGTTTGACGCGCCATTTGTTGGCATCCCGCCCACGGGCAAGATTGCGATGCTGCGCTATTGCGAGTTTCACCGGGTGGAAGACGGCAAGATTGCCCAGACCGCGATGTATTTTGATCTCCCGCATCTGATGGCGCAGGCCGGTGTCACAGCTTTTCCCGGTCAGACTGCCGCGCAGCTGGTCCAGCCGGGGCCAATGACGCATGACGGCCTGCTGTTTGACGCGCAACCAGACCACGAAGGCGAGGCGACGCTGGCCGTGATCAACCGCATGATCGGTGAACTGGGGCAGTGGGACAACAAACTCAGTCTTGAGGATGAGTTGCGCCAGACCTGGTGTGAAGACATGTTGTGGTGGGGGCCGACCGGCATCGGCGCGACCTATACGATCGCGCGTTATGCCCAGCAGCATTCCGGCCCGTTTCGCGCGGCCTTCTCGGACAGATCCAAGACCGGTCATACGGCGCGTCTCGCCGAAGGCACCTATGGCGGCTTTGTCGGCTGGCCCAATTTCACCGCGCGCCTAAGCGGCGACTTCATGGGCCGCGAGGCGACCAATGAACGGGGCGAATTCCGGGTGATTGATATTTACCGGCGTAGCGGTGACAAACTTGCAGAAAACTGGATCTTCATTGACCTGCTGCATTTCTGGAAAGGGCAGGGATATGATGTCCTGCAACAGCTCAGCGACGGGACCCTGGCATGATTGACGCGCATCATCATCTTTGGGACCTCACGGCGGTGCACTACCCTTGGCTGGCCGCCAAGGGGGTGTCGCGGTTCTTTGGTGATCCAAGTCCGATCCAGCGCGACTATCTGTTGCCGGAATTTCGCGCAGAGGCCGCTGCCTTGGGGATCACCGGATCTGTTCACATTCAGGTCGGCGCCGAAGATCCGCTGGCGGAGGCGAAGTGGGTGCAAACTGTCGTCGATGCGAACCAGGATTGGCCGATGGTGCAGGTGGTTCATTGCGACCTGACAGCGCCGGATCTGGCGCAGAAACTCGACATTTTCCAGGCGTTGCCCTCGGTCCGGGGCGTGCGCCAGATCGTCGGTCGCGCCCCAGGCGAGGACGCGCAGACCGGCACCAACGCGCTTTTGGATGATCCGCGTTTTCTGGAGGGGCTTATGCTCATTGGAGACCGCGGGCTGTCCTTTGATCTTCAGCTTATCCCTGAGCTGATGGAGAAGACCGCGGGCGTTCTGGCACAGGCTCCTAGAACAAATGTAGCCCTATGCCATGCGGGCAGCCCCCATGATCGAAGCCCCGAGGGATTAACGGCGTGGAGGCAGCAGCTCAAGCAGCTGTCTGACCTTCCACATGTGCGGTGCAAACTTTCAGGTTTGGGTATGTTTCAGCACCGCTGGACCGTTGAGGATTTCAGGCCGATCATTGAGACGTGCCTTGATCAATTTGGTGCTGACCGCTGTATGTTTGGCTCCAACTTTCCGGTGGATAGCCTTTACTCAGACTATGAAACGCTGCTGCGTGCACATGAGAGTTTGGTTCCGGATCGCCTAAGATCACAGGTCTTTGGTGAGACTGCGGCACGTTTTTACCGGTTCTGAGATCCTTTGCTCATGGGCTGGGCAAAACTGGCCAGCGCAAAAGAGGCTATTCATGTCAACCCTGACCCTGACCCTGACCCTGACGCAGGGGCCGGTGAAAGACTGAGGTTGATGGCGCCGATCAGTCCTATCTTCCTTGTTGTATAGCGGAGCCTTAAACGTGCGTCTCCCGACGCGCGGAAGGCGCAGGGACGGGCGAGGCGCAGCGACCGGTGCAGCGTTTTGCGCCGGCGCCCGCAACAAACCTCACTTCAATTTGTTTTCCAACGATACGATCTCGACATAGGCGCCCAGCATCTCCACCGCAGATTTCACCGCATCATAGGCGTTTTCTTTGACGATATAGCCGGCAATCTTATGCTCGTAAGCAACGGCAATGTCCGATGGCGCATCAGAGGTTGTCAGAACAAAAATCACCGAGTTCGCCAGCTCTTTATCCTCGCGCACCTCTGCGAGGAATTCCAACCCGCCCATGCGCGGCATATTCAGGTCCAGAAGGATGATATACGGACGCTCAAGCGCAGCGGAGTTCACACCCCGCAGCAGGTCCAACGCTTCCTGCCCGTCGCCTACAACTTCAATCGGGTTCACAAGGCGGAGTTTTTTTAACGCGCGTTTGATTGCCATCACGGCAACCTCGTCATCGTCTACAATCAGAAACGTAACGGATTCTCTATCGGTCATGCGGCCAATCCTTGGATGTCATTCGGTGTTTTTGCTGAGGGTGTATTGAGTGGGACACGGACCGTAAACACGGTGCCACGGGCCACATCCGGGTTGGAGACGACGGACACGCTGCCGCCCAGTGATCGCGCGAGTTTTTGTACAAGTGCCAAGCCCAGGCCGGATCCCTCTACTTCGTCACGGGATTTAAGTGTCTGAAATAGAACAAATATCTGATCCTGATATTGTTTCGGTATCCCGGGCCCGTCGTCGGCCACTGTGATCTCGACGTAATTGGGGTAGCGCTCGCTGCTGATGCGGATCGTGCCTGAGGATCTGTCGTGGTGCTTGCTCGCGTTGCTGACAAGATTGATCAGAATGGTCTTCAGCGGTGTCAGATAGGCGCCAAAGGAGCCACAATCCTGCTCTACCCTGATTTCGAAAGCGGAGTTTGAATTGAAGTAGAGCCTCAGCTCATCCGCAAATGTAGTCAGGTTGAAGGATCCGTGTTCGCCATCAATCTGGCCGGCACGCGCATAATCCAGCAGGGCAGACAGGTGGCCTGACAACCTGTCCGTACGATTACGGATCAATCCGATATTTTTTTGCGCGTCAGCGGGCATCTCATCGGCGAAATCTTCTTCTGTCCATTCGATCAGATTTGAGATGGCGCGCAGCGGTGCACGCAGGTCATGGGCCGCCACATAGGCGAAGCGTTCCAGTTCCTCATTTGAACGTTTCAGGGCGGCCGCAGTGAGCCGGGATTTCTCCACAGCCTTGGCGATTTCGGCAATCTCATCTGACCCGTTGGTGTCGATCGGATCATCAAGATGGCCGCGCGACATACGCTGAATGTGGCGGGTCAGGCGGTGGATCCGCGAGATCATTCTCACCTCAATCATGAACCACAAAAGAGCAAGAGAAATCAGAAGCATACACATATTGAAGGCGACATCGACGAACCGAATACGCTCCACAATACGGCTCGTTTCCGCGGCGCTTTGGCGAAACTCCATCGCGGCACGCTGGGTGCTCGACCGGGTCCAGGCGCCAATGTTGTTGAGCACGGCCTCCGCCTCACCGTAAAGCTGTTCCTGATCTGCTTGGCGCGTGTGCAGATCCGACAATGCGGCGACCACCCCGTTTGGGCCCAGCATGGTGTTGCGATAATCGACCAAAACACCGGCGATGTCGTGGCGTGCGTCCAGATTTTTCAGTCGGGCAAGACGAGAGGCAAGGATGTTGATCTCTGCCACCAGTCTCTGACGCGCAGCTGTCTGTCCGGCACCGGTTTCGAGGGAGAAATCTTTGGTCAGAATGGCAAGCGAGGCAACGCTGCCAGATATTTCTCCCAAGGTCTTGGCAGTATCGATTGCCCAGGTGACCGACCGGGGGCCCTCCTGTCTGGATTGCGCATCGCGCTGTTGATTGCCGAATTCGATCTGCGCAACAACGATGGATTTTTCCAGCGCCAGGATCTTGTCAACAGCCTGTGACACAAGGGTGTTGATCCGGATGTTCTGAGCGACGATATCCTGACGACCCTTCACCACGTTCTGAAAAACATCCGCATCTGCTGATGACAGTTCTTCGGCGATTGTATCTTCTCGGTCGCTGAAATTCTCGCGAAACAACTGCGAAAGATTGTCGACGCGTCGACTCAGCCCCGCAAGCCCGTCCAGATCGTCGATCAGCCTGACCCGAGCCAGCGTCACCTCCAGCCCGTGTTGCAGGTCGCCGAGGTCGGCAATCCTGTCGAGCAACGGGATTGTCCGATCCGACAGGTTCTCTGTCTTGCGCTCAATGCGGCTTAGGTCGTTCCATTCCGCGTACATCGCGACGCAAATCGACGCGAGGCATATAACGACACAAGATCTGAGGCGTGCGGTTAGCGACACTGCTGGACCCTTCTGCTGCTGGTTTGCTCAACATAGGGTTGAGAGGTTTACTAGTCCTTAACTGGGCGTGGATAGGCTTAAAGATACTGACCACACGCGAGGATCCCCATGTTCACGAGACGCGCCTTTACGACGCATGCCCTTGCGCTTGGCGGGGTTGGCGGCCTGCCTGCTGCTGGGCGTGCCGGACTTGATCACCAGCATCCTAATTTGCTCCGAATTCTGACGCCTCAGGGGGCGGAGGCCAACCTGGCGCCGGTGGCCAAGAGTTTCGAGGCCATGTGCGGGTGCCGAACGGAGTTGGTTGTGGTCGGCGTCGGCGAGGTGAACGCGGTTCTGACACTGGAAGCGATGCTGAATGATGTTGGCGTTGATGTGGCGCTGCCGGCCACTTTTGGCATTCCTGACCTTGTCGAGGCTGAGGCTATTTTGCCCTTGGATGCGCTTGCACAACAATACGCGCCGCAGGGGCTGACTGACGCGATGATGTACACCAGCGGCGATTTTTTTGACGAGCAGCTGTGGGGGTATCAGACCGACGGTGACGTCTTTTTAATGTTCTATAACAAGAAGCTTATCGAGGATCGGGACCTCGCCAATAGATACGCGGACCAGACCGGTACCGCGTTGTCGACGCCGCAAACCTGGGATGAGCTGGACCGACAGATGGCTTTTTTTCACGATCCGGACGCGGGTCGGTATGGCGGCTGCCTGTTTCGCACGGCCGATAAGGTGGCCTGGGAGTGGTGGGCACGGTTTCATGCCAAGGGCGCCTGGCCGTTTTCACCCACGATGGAACCGCAGATCGCAGGAGCGCGTGGGGTTGCTGCGTTGGAGGATATGATGGCCTCCAGCGCGCATCTTGTCGGGGCCGATCTGGATCTGTTTTCCAACTGGGCGCGCTACCAGGAGGGCGATATCTACGCCAACATTGGCTGGGGCGGTACGCAGAAGAGCCTCTATGCGCCCGGTTCGGCGATGCGCGACAATATGATCAATGCGTCGTTGCCCGGAGGGCGTATCGATGAGGCAGTGGTGCCGCTTTCCTATTTCAACTGGGGGTGGAGTTACGTTGTTGCCAAGAACTCAAAACAACCAGAGCTGGCCTATCAGTTTTGCCTCAATGCGGTCTCGCAGCAGGTTGGCGCTGCGGCGATCGCCCAGACCGACGGGTTCTTTGATCCGTTCAGAACCGACCAGTATCAGGATCCGGCCATCATCAAAGCCTACGGAACGCAGTTTCTGACGGTTCATGAGCAGGCGATGCGCGCTTCGATGCCGGATCTGTATCTGGCGCGGCGTGGAGAGTATTTTGAGGCGTTGTCCTATTGGCTGCTGGCCGCACTGGCTGGGGATGTGACCGCTGAGGTCGCGTTGAACAACGTTGCCCAGTCCTGGCGGGCGACGACAGATCGTGTTGGCGTTGAGGTGCAATCGCGCCGCTGGATGGCGTTGCGCGATACCTATCCTGCCGACCTGCGAAAGGTGCTTACCGATGAAACATGATACACCCGATCCGGCCCTGAGCCAGACCATGCGCGATCAGGCCATGATGGAAGTGGTCTATAAGATCGTGCACGACCTGCGCGGATCGGTGCGGGCCATCGCTGAATTGCCAAATTGGATTGAGGAGGACCTGCAGGATGCCGGCATCGCGCTGCCTGAGGGGCCTGCGCAGTCGTTTGATCTGATGCGGCGCCATGCGGAAAAGCTGAACATGATGCTTGATCAGCTGTCGCAGTATTCCAAAACCGAATACCGTGAGACGGAGCGGGTTTCAGTGAGAACCTGTCTGGAACGGGCTATTGCGGCACTGAACCTGCCTAGTGATGTGCGGGTGCGGGCACGATTTGATCCGGCGGAGATCGAAATGAATCCAGATGCGCTGATGTCGGTATTTCTGATCCTGCTGGGAAATGCTGCCGAGCACAACGCGGGACCGGTGCGCATTGCGGTGACCGGAGGCTTGTGCGACGGGCATTGGGACATGATGCTGCGCGACAACGGTGTCGGGTTTCCGGATGGAAAATTGGAACGGGCTTTTGACCCGATGAGCAAGTTTTCGGTTGTGGAGACCGGTGGGGCTGGGATGGGCCTTGCGATCTTGCGCCGTCTTGCTGACAGCTACGGCGGTGTTGTGGAGGCACTCGCACCCCGAACCAAGCGGGACGGGGCGACCATTCGTTTGCGGCTGAAGCAGCCTCGCCAGGACTAGGCGGCGATGATGTGGTCCACCCTAATGGTGGACCGCATTGAAACTGTTGCTGTAATTCTCGATCTCGTCGAAGAAGCGCCAGATGTTCAGGCAATGTGTTTCAATTTCATCAAGCGCTTCAGGGGATGGTGTGAGCCCCTGATTATGGCAGCCGCGAATGAAGGAGATCTGGCGATACATGCGCCGCAGTTTTGGCTGCAATTCGCTGATGCAGCCCTCCGCCATGCCCCGGATCACGTTGCGTGTGGCGTCTTGCACTTCAGATTTCATCGCCGGGTTTGAGAATGTCTCGGCGATGGAGTTGTAGATCACACCATGCAGTTTTTCTGCGGTCAGATTGCCCTTGCCGACATAATCAACGCAGCCAGCGCGCATGGAACTGACCACCGCTTCGGTATCCTCGCGGCCAGAGATCATCACCACCGGTACCTCTTCGGTCTCCAGCTGTTTTTTGACCACAGCCACCGCATCAAGGCCAGAGGCATCGCGCAGCTGGTGATCAATCAGGCAGAGATCAACAACGTTTTCATCCAATGCCCTTTCGAGGTCCTGAATGTCCGAACATGTAATCACCTCGACCGTGCGATCAGCCTGCGCAATGAGCCGCCGCATCCGCGTCCGGTCGAATTCACTGTCATCCAGCACCAAGACGCACAGGTTGCCGGAGGGCAGTGTCGGGTGGCTGGTCTCCATTGTAACCTCAGTACCATTCATGATGACGCCCTTTCCAAAGACTGTAGCCAGAAACTGACATTTCAGCCCTAACGAAAGATTAATATGCCTGCCTTCTGTCGTTAAGACTTTAACCAGGCGGTATAGAGCTGCGCATCGGCAGACCCCGATCCACCCTTGTTCATAAGCTGTTAAGGCTGTTTTCCCCCTTTTTTCCTTGGGTGGCCGCATGAGAGGTCTCAGTATTTCTGAGGTTTTCCGGAATATATTTTATCTATGAAATTGTTTGGGGCCGATGGTATTTCCCGGATATCACCGACCGTAATTTTCCCGCAAAATCGTTTCTGCCTGGGTCTCGGACGGCGACGTGCTGCTAGAGCATGAGGCCGGCGATTCCCAAAATCGTCACCGGTACGAACAAAAAACCCTGCGGAATGTCCTTGTAGCGCTGACCATTCAGGACCGGCAGGGCGAGCCCCCAGATGGCGTAGGCAGCGGCCAGACCAGTGGCGAGGATCGCAGCGATTTCGGCCTCGCCCGACCATGCAGGCCAGAGGAAGAGCGCCGCCACAGCCGCCAGATTTATGCTCACGAGATGCCAGCAGTAATAATTGACGTAGCGCACCTCCGCCGACAGGTCGCGGGCGTCCAGCAGGGGGCGTGCGACGCTGGGGCCGCCGGCAAAAATGTGCAATAGAGTGTTGATGACAGACAGGCCACCAGCGGCCAAGAGCCAGATATTCATGCGCGTTCGTACTCCAAATGGTTCGATAGTCTTTACAGCGCAGAAAATGTCGGGCCATTCGCAGCGGGGCAATGGGGCAGGCTGCCATCGCGACAATACGCGCCTGACCCAAGAGGCCGTCATCAAGTCATGATGCGGGCCAACTCGGTCCATTGGGTGCGGCTGACCGCATCCTGCCCAGCGATCATCCAATAGGTGGCGTGATGGTCAAGCTGGTCCTGACCCATCCGCACCAGCCGCCCGGCTGCCAGATCCTGATTGCAGAGCGGCAGGGATCCCAGCACCACGCCAGTGCCGGCACGGGCCGCCCCCAGAGCGGACAGAAACGTATCAAATCGCAGGTGTGGGACCGGCGTTGATCCACCACCATGGCAGGCCACCCAATCCGGCCACCCCGGCCGGGGGCCAGAGCAGGCGATCCGGGGCCACTCGCTCCAGTGGCCGTCTCTGCGACCAATCAACTCCGGGGACGCCATGGGGGCGATCCCTTCGGAATAGAGCGGCAGCTTGTAGGGATGCGGCCAGTCGCCAACGCCGTAGCGGATGCGGACCACCTCGTCCTCTACCGCATCATGGGCGCCCAGGACCATGGTCCGTATCGCCAACTGGCCGCCTGCGATGTCGCTCAGGGCGGCCAGCCGCGGGGTGAGCCACAAATCAATGACCGATTGGCTTGCGGAAATCGTCAGCTGTCGTCGTCCGGTGCCAAACAGCGCTTCGGAGCTGTCGCGCATCGTATCCAAGGCCGATTGGATGTGTGGTAACCAGGCTTCGCCCTCCACGGTCAGTGTGATGGCGCGGGGGTGGCGGTGAAACAGCGCGGTGCCCAGCCGCTTCTCCAGCTGAGAGATACGCTGTGAAATGGCGGATTGAGTGATCCCCGTTTCCGCAGCCGCCGCGGTAAAGCTGCCGCAGCGTGCCGCCGCCTCAAAGGCGCGGATCCATTCCAGGGGTGGCAGGGTGGGGCGCTGCTGTTGCATTAGCTGACCTTGGCCTTAGTGCGGAAATTCCTAATTTGAGATTATGTAGGGGCAATGGCAACATGCGCGCAAGAGTCATCTTCCGCGTTGCGGACCATCATTGAGGATACCATGCCGACAGTCACGATTGCCCCGGCGGGCGACTACCTTACCCTATCTCTTGGAACGTCTGAGCTGCGCTTTCACGCGATCTGGTTGCGCGACAATGCCAGCGACCCGGAAACCCGCGCCGAAGCCAACGGTCAGCGCCTGATTGCGTTGCGGGATATCCCGGCAGACACCACGATTGCGGAGGCCACGCTGGAGGGTGGCAGCCTCAAGGTACAATTTGCGCCCGAAAACAAGAACGTGGCCTATGATCTTTCGTGGCTGGAGGCCCACGCCTACGACCGCGCTGCCTGTGATGACGCTGGGTGGCTCGCCGACGGGGTCGAGACCTGGGACGCAGGGTTGATGGACGGCGTGCCCACTGGCGACTTTGCGGCGCTGGAAGCTGGCGGTGCGGCGCTAGGCGACTGGCTGGGCGCTGTGACGCGCTATGGCTTTGGCAAGGTCGTCAACGGGCCGATCGAAGAAGGCGCGTTGTTCCGCGTGGTCGACCTCTTCGGGCACGTTCGTGAGACCAACTACGGACGCCATTTTGAGGTGCGCACCGAAGTGAACCCGACCAACCTGGCCTTCACCGGTCTGGGCTTGCAGGCGCATACCGACAATCCATATCGCGATCCGGTGCCGACCATTCAGGTGCTCTACTGCCTCGAAAGCTCGGCTGCCGGGGGTGAAAATATGGTTGTTGACGGTTTTGCCGCCGCGCTGCGCCTCAAGGCCGAGAATGAGGCCTATTTCAATGTGCTGGCAGAACACTGTGCGCGATTTGAATACGCAGGCGAGGCCGGCGTCTGCCTGACCTCTCGTCGCCCGATGATCGAGCTGGCCCCCGATGGGGAGCTGATCGGGGTGCGTTTCAACAATCGATCACTGGCCGCGGTGCAGGATGTCCCGTTCGAGAAGATGGCGCTCTATTATGCGGCCTATCGCCGATTGGGCGAGATCATCGACGATACGGCGATGGAGGTCACGTTCCGTCTTAATCCCGGCGAGGCCTTTGTGGTCGACAACACCCGCGTCTTGCACGCGCGCAAGGGCTACTCGGGTGAGGGGACGCGGTGGTTGCAGGGCTGTTATGCTGACAAGGACGGGCTACGGTCGGCTCATGAGGCGCGCCGACGTCAGGCGTTGGCGGAGGCGGCCGAATGACCAGCAGCCAGCCACAGCCAGCAACCACGCATGTCCCACCAGCGACGTTGGATCGGGACACAATCGTCGCCTTCCTCGGCTCCATCTTCGACCGGCGCGGCGGGGAGGAATATCTGGGTGAGCCGGTGACCATGGGCGAACATATGCTGCAGGGCGCCACCATCGCCGAGCAGAATGGTCAGCCTGAGGAGATCATCGTCGGTGCGCTGTTGCATGACATCGGGCATTTCACCTCGGAGTTTGGCACCTATCATCCCGATGATACCGAGGATCGCCATCATGAGGACGCGGGCGCAGAGGTGTTGGAGCGGTTCTTTCCCAGTGTGATCACGGATTGCTGCCGCTACCACGTTGCGGCCAAACGGTATCTCTGCGCGACGAAGCCCGAGTATTTCAAACGGCTGTCCCCGGCGTCCGTCCATACGCTGGAGCTGCAGGGCGGGCCGATGAACGCTGAGGAGGTTGCAGCGTTTGAGGCCAATCCAAACCTGAAAGAGATTATCGCGGTGCGCTATCTTGATGAGGCAGGCAAACGGGCAGGCATGGAAACCCCTGATTTCTGGCATTTCGCGCCAATGGTTCAGCGGATGGTGGACCGTCACTGCGGTGTGTCTGACTAAGTATTGAGCCGACGATAGCACTGCACGAAACTGCGGCCCCTCTCAGCTTGGAGAGGGGCCGCAGTCATAAGGTGCCCTATGCTGCGTCAAAGACGCGCCGGGTTATCTATGTGCTGCGCTGCGCCGGGGGCGGAACAAGCGCAGCCGCACGATCATTGCAGATATGATCTGCGTGGATCACATGGCATCCTTGAACAGTTGGGTGAGATTGGCCTCGTCAAGAACGACAGGGTTGCCGCCGCAGGAGGGATCAATCAGTGCGCCCTTTACCAGTTCGGGGATGGCCGCCTCCGTGACGCCCAGCTCTGAGAGGCCACGTGGAATGCCGAGGCTGTCGTTCAGGTCCTGCACGTAGGTGCAGAAGCCTTCAAAGCCGCCTTTAATGCCCAGATAGGCCGCCGCCATGTTGAACCGTTCCCGGATTTCCGGCGCGTTGAAGGTCAGCACCGCAGGCATGCAGACCGCATTGGTGGTGCCGTGGTGAGTGTTGAAATGCGCACCGATGGGGTGGCTCATGGCGTGGATCGCGCCCAAACCCTTCTGGAAGGCGGTGGCGCCCATTGCGGCGGCGGACATCATCTGCGCGCGGGCCTCAATGTCGGTGCCATCCGCATAGGCGCGTGGCAGGTAGTCCTTCACCAGGCGCATGCCTTCCAGTGCGATGCCCTGGGACATCGGGTGATAATGGGGGGAGGAGAACGCCTCGACACAATGGGCAAAGGCATCCAATCCGGTGCCTGCGGTGATGAACTTGGGCATGCCGACGGTCAGTTCAGGGTCGCAGATCACCACGGTTGGCAGCACCTTGGGGTGGAAGATGATCTTTTTCTGATGGGTCACGCTGTCGGTGATCACAGAGGCGCGACCCACTTCGGAACCGGTACCAGCCGTGGTCGGCACCGCGATGATCGGCGCGATGGCATCGGCATCGGCGCGGGTCCACCAGTCGCCGATATCTTCAAAATCCCAGACCGGCCGCGTCTGGCCGCACATGAAGGCGACCATCTTGCCCAGATCCAGACCGGAACCGCCGCCAAAGGCGATCACCCCGTCATGATCGCCTGCCTTATAGGCGGCCACACCGGCCTCAAGGTTCTTCTCATTCGGGTTGGGATCAACCTCTGAGAACATCGCCCGCCGGAGGCCCGCAGCCTCCAGGATATCGAGCGTGGATTGGGTGACCGGCAGATCGGCCAGGCCTTTGTCGGTGACCAGCAGCGGCTTTTTCATGCCCGCTGCCGCGCAGGCCTCGGCCAGCTCCTTGATCCGGCCAGCGCCAAACTTGATTGCGGTCGGGTAGGACCAGTTTCCAACAAGAGTCATAGGTGTGTTCCTGTGATGAAGCCGGGGAGGGGGCGCTGCCCCCGCTTGCCCTGCGGCAAGCCCCCCGGAGTATTTTTCGGAAAGATGACGGGGCTCAGCCCGTGACCTTTTTCAGATGATAGGATTTTGGGCGGGTGAGGTTATGATAGCCGATGACAGAGAGGCCGCCCCCGCGCCCGGTGTTCTTGCAGCCGGTCCAGCACAGACCGGGGTCCAGATAATCGGCGCGGTTCATGAAGACGGTGCCGGTTTCGATCTGATCACCAACACGGGTCGCACGCTCCACATCCCCGGTCCACAGCGAGGCAGTGAGGCCAAATTCGCTGTCATTCATCAACTCGATGGCCTCCGCGTCGGAGGAGACTTTCATGATGCCCACCACGGGGCCAAAGCTCTCGTCGCGCATCACCCGCATGTCATGGGTCACATTGGTCAGGATCTGCGGTGTCAGATAGGCGCCACCGTCGTCTTCGACAAATGTCTCGATATGAGCCACGGCGCCTGCCTCAACGGCCTCAGCAATCTGGCTGCGTACCTCAGCTGCAAAGCGCACATTGGCCATCGGACCGATGGTGGTCTCCTGCTCCAGCGGATTGCCCAGTTTGTAGCCCTTGATGATGGCAACAGCCTTTTCGACGAAGGCGTCGTAAAGGCTTTCATGTACATAGATCCGCTCGATCCCGCAGCAGCACTGACCGGAATTGAACATGGCGCCATCGATCAGCGTATCCACTGCCGCATCAAGATCGGCGTCTTCCATCACATAGCCCGGATCCTTGCCGCCCAGCTCGGTGCCGACACCGGTAAAGGTGCCCGCTGCCGCGCGCTCCATCGCCTGACCGCCACCGACAGAGCCGGTGAAGTTCACGAAGTCAAACGCGCGGTCTGCAATCAGTGCCGATGTGGTGTCATGATCGAGGAAGATATTCTGGAACACATCCGCCGGAATGCCAGCCGACTGGAAGGCCTGCGCCATGCGCTCGCCCACCAGAAGCGTTTGGGTGGCGTGTTTCAGCACCACGGTATTGCCCGCAATCAGGGCCGGCGCGACGGTGTTGATCGCGGTCATATAGGGGTAGTTCCAGGGCGCCACCACCAGCACCACGCCATGGGGAACATGTTTGATGTAGCGCTTGAAGGTTGCGTCCTCGCCGACCTCGATATCGGCCAGCGCGTCTTCGGCGATCTGCGCCATATGGCTGGCGCGCTCGTTGAAGCCGCCAAATTCACCGCCATAGCGCACCGGGCGCCCCATCATATGGGCCAGTTCCGGTACGATTTCATCGTTCATCGCGCCTATAGCCGCCACGCCGGCCATCACCAGATCAACCCGCTCTTGCAGGGGGCGGGCAGCCCAGGCCGTCTGGGCCGTGCGGGCTGCGGTCACGCGCTCCGCTGCGGTCTCCGGTGACAGCGTCTCACGCTCGGCATAGACCGATCCGTCGATCGGTGAGATACATTTCAGGGTCTGGCCCATGGTCTTCCTCATGTGGTTTGACGGGGGCACGCCCCCATTGTCATCTTTCCAAAAATACTCTCGCCGAAGGCTCTGCGCGCCTCAGGCGCGCTCGAACCCGCGGGCAATCTCGTAATCGGTCACGATCCGCTCGAAATCCTCGATTTCCACTTCGGCGGCGCGCACGTAGTGATCCACCACGTCATCGCCCATTGCAGCCCGCAACATGGCCGAGCCTTTGAGTGCCACAGCCGCATCCCGCAGCGTGCCTGGGATCATGCCGGTGTCGCCCTGATAGACATCGCCCTTGGTGGGGGCTTGCAGCTCCAGGCCTTCCTCGATGCCCGCAATACCCGCGGCCAGCATGCCTGCGATCGCCAGATAGGGGTTCATGTCCGAGCCCGGAATGCGACATTCGACGCGGATGGCTTTGCTGCCGACACCGCACAGACGATAGCCCGCCGTGCGGTTGTCCACCGACCAGATGATCCGGGTCGGGGCAAAGGTGCCCTTCATGAAGCGTTTGTAGCTGTTGATATAGGGCGCCATGAAGGAGGTGTAATCGGGTGCGTATTTCAGCAATCCCGCCATGTAATTCTTCATCAGCGCCGACATGCCCAGCTCATCGCTCTCGTCAAAGAAGGCGGGTTTGCCGTCTTGCCACAACGACTGATGCACATGGGAGGAGGAGCCGACCTTGTCGTGGCTCCATTTCGGCAGGAAGGTCACTGCATGGCCCTGCTGCTGGGCGATTTCCTTCACCGCATGTTTGGCGATGGTGTGATAGGTGGCGGTGTCCATCGCCGCGGCGTATTTGATGTTCAGCTCTTCCTGACCGGTCTCTGCTTCGCCCTTGGAGTTTTCGATTGGCAGGCCCGCGTCCCACAGATGGTTGCGGATCGGGCGCAGCACATGCTCCTCGCGGGAGGTCTGCAGGATGCTGTAGTCCTCATTATAGCCCGAGATCGGCTCCAGATCGCGGAAGCCTGACTTACGGATCGCATCGAAGCTCTTCTCGAAGAGGAAAAACTCCAGCTCGGTGGCGCACATCGCGTCAAACCCCATCTCCTTGAGACGGTTCACCTGACGCTTCAGGATGGCGCGGGGGGAATGGGGGACCTCTTCGTGGGCGTGGTGATCCAGCACATCGCAAAGCACCATCACGGTGCCTTCGAGCCAGGGCACCGGGCGCAAAGTTGCCAGATCCGGCTTCATGACGTAGTCGCCATAGCCGTTTTCCCAGCTGGTCGACGCATAGCCATCCGGTGTCGCCATCGCCAGATCGGTGGCCAGAAGATAGTTGCAGCAATGGGTCTCTTCCCAGGCGCCATTCACAAAATGCTTGGCGTGGAAACGCTTGCCCATCAGCCGCCCCTGCATGTCCACAAGGCAGACCAGAACAGTGTCAACGCTGCCAGCAGAAACCTGGTCAGCAAGAGTGTCGAAGGAGAGCATGAGCAGCCCTTTGCGTTTTGAGGCCAGAACTTTTTGACAAAAAAGTTTGGCAAATTCCTTTGAAAGGAGTTTGGCCCACCGCATGCGGGCCAAACTCCGGTTTTTGGACGGTAGACTTAGCCGTAGCGGTAGGGGCGTCCGGCTTTCTGCATGTCTGCGTTGTACTTCTTGATGATTTCGACAACACGCGCCTTGGTCGGGCTTTCGGCGGCGATCTCATCCCAGAACTTGTAGGCGGCTTCCTCAACCGTTGCCCATTCTTCATCGGGGATTGAGGTCAGCTCCATCTTCGGGCCGTTGACGCGCAGGTCTGCTTCGCCGCCCCAATACCACCACTGGCGGTAATAATGCGACTGGTCACAGCAGACGCGGAACAGGGTCTGCAGATCTTCCGGCAGCTCGTTCCAGCGGCCCTGATTGGCAAAGAAGGACCCAGCCCAGGCACCGGAGATGTTGTTGGTCAGGAAGTAGTTGGTCACATCTGCCCAGCCGACGGTGTAATCCTCGGTGATGCCGGACCATGCGATCCCATCGAGTTCACCGGTCTGCATGGCGACTTCGATGTCTTCCCACGGCAGGGTGACAGGCACCACGCCGAACTGGCTGAGGAAGCGGCCAGCGGTCGGGAAGGTAAAGACGCGCTTGCCTTTCAGATCGGCAAGGCTGCGGATTGGATCCTTGGTGGCAAAGTGGCAGGGATCCCAAGCGCCGGCGGAGATGTGCTTGACGCCGACCTTGGAATATTCTTCGTCCCAGATCTCATTCAGCCCATATTTGTTGAACAGGACCGGCACGTCGAGCGAGTAGCGCGAGGCAAAGGGGAAATAACCGCCAAAGACCGTCACATCGGTCGGGGAGGCCATCGAGTCATCATCGGACTGCACCGCATCGATGGTGCCACGCTGCATAGCGCGGAACAATTCGCCGGTGGGGACCAGCTGATCGGCATAATAAAGCTCGATCTGCATACGGTCGCCCGCGATCTTGTTGAACATGTCGATGGCGGGTTTCACCACATGTTCGGCCAGCGCCGCACCGGCATAGGTCTGCATCCGCCATGTGATTTTGGATTGGGCCAGTGCAGGGGTGGCCAGCGGAGCCGCGAGGGCACCGACACCGGCAGTCTGAATAAACTTACGTCTTGTCGTCATATCTCTTCTCCATGTTGAAATTCCGGCCCCCTTGCGGGGCTCTTCTGAGGGTTATTTTCCGTAAACATATTCCGGCAGCCACAGGGCGATCTGCGGGAAGATCATCACCAAAGCCAGGGCCACGACCATCACGGCCGCAAAGGGGATGATTGAGACATAAATATCCTTAAGCCCGATCTCTGGCGGCGCCATCGCCCGCATCAGGAACAGGTTATAGCCGAAGGGCGGCGTCATATAGGCGATCTGGGTGGTGATGGTATAGAGCACACCGTACCAGATCAGATCGAACCCCAGCGCGCCCACCAGCGGCACGTAAAGTGGCGCCACAATTACCAGCATCGCCGTGTCATCAAGGAATGTACCCATCACGATGAAGCTCAGCTGCATCAGGATCAGGATCATCCAGGGCGACAGCCCCAGCTGCGTGGTGAACAGATCCTCGATCGCCTTCACCGCACCCAGACCATCAAAGATCGCGCCAAAGCCAAGGGCGGCCAGGATGATCCACATGAACATGCAGGAGATGCCGAGTGTGGAGCGCACAGAGGTTTCAAACACCTCCTTGTTCATGCGCCCCTTGAGGATCGCGGCGATAAAGGCGGTCATGGCTCCGATGGCAGAGCTTTCGACCAGCGAGGTCCAGCCATTGACAAAGGGCACCATCATCGCGGCAAAAATCGCCAGCGGCAGCACGCCGGAGAACAGCAGGCGATATTTTTCACGCATGAAGACATCGTGATAGAAGGCAGGAATGCCGCGGGTCACAAAGGCCAGAACAGACCCGACCAGCGCCACGCCGATTACGGGCTTTGCCTCGATGATACCCAGTTTTACCACCAGCGGCACCAGCACCAGCAGTGCCAGCACGACATAGTTCAGCCGCAACGGATGATCGCTGATGCGTTCGTATTCGGCCAGATCCTCAGGGCTCATCGCCGGGCCAAGCTCGGGCTGCATGCGGGCGCGCAGATAGATGTAGATGATGAACATCGTCGCCATCAGAAGCCCCGGTACCACACCGGCCAGCCAGAGCTGCCCGACAGGCTGGCGCGCGATCATCGCATAGAGAACCAGCACCACCGAGGGTGGCACCAGAATGCCCAGGGATGATCCGGCCTGAATGGTGCCGGTCACAAGGGTTTTGTCATAGCCCCGGCGTAACAGTTCGGGCAGCGCAATGGTGGCACCGATTGCCATACCCGCCACCGACAGGCCGTTCATCGCGGAAATCAGGACCATCAGGCCGATGGTGCCAATGGCAAGCCCGCCTTTGACGGGTCCCATCCACACGTGGAACATCCGGTAGAGATCATCGGCAATCTTGGATTCCGACAGCACATAGCCCATGAAAATGAACATCGGCAGTGTCAGCAGCGGATACCACTTCATCAGTTTCATGGCTGCTGAAAACGGAATCTCGCTGCCGCCCGTACCCCAGAGCAGGAGACCCGCAACGGCGCCGACAAATCCGATGGCGCCAAACACGCGCTGACCGGTCATCAGCATCAGCATCATGCCGGCAAACATCATAATGGCGATGAGTTCATAGGACATTAGAAGTCGTCTCCGCGAAGGCGTCCGAGATCACGGAACAATTCAGCAAGGCATTGCAGCAGCATCAGAAAGACGCCGAAACAGAGGATGGTTTTGATGGGCCACATGAAGGGGCGCCAGGCGGTAGAGCTGCGTTCCAGATAGCCGAGCTTGGCACTGGCAGCATCCAGACCTTCGGTCACGAGGGTCATCAGAAGGTCGCCAAAGAATTGAAATGGCTCCAGCCCGAAATAGCCCAGCGAATAGGCGGTGGAGCTGATGGCCCCGTAAAAGAGCACGCTCAGATAGATCATCAGGAACAGCACGGTGAAGGCGTCCACCCATGCTTTGGTTTTCAGCGACCAGGACCCGTAGAATAGATCCATACGGACGTTGCTGCCCATCTGGATCGAGTAAGGCCCACCCAGAATATAATAGGCAACCATGACAAACTGCGCGGTCTCCAACGTCCAGAGCGAGGGGTTGAAGAAGGTCTTGGAGATCGACGACCACAGCAAAACGCCCACCAGCACAAAGATCAGATACATGGCAAAGCGGCCAATCAGCCGGTTCATCGCATCAATGGCGCGCACGTAGCTTTTGATGGCTCTAGGCATTGGCGGCCCCCTTGGTGACGAGGGTCGCAAGCGCCGGGCGCAGCAGGCACAGCAACTCTTCGGTCATGGTGGTTTCCTGTTCGGGGGTGCGCAGCAGATCGTTGCGGATCTCGATCATCACATTTGCCAGACCGTTGTCTTGGCCATGCAGCACCAGGGAATGGGTGACGCCGTCCTGCGGACCATAAGGCGCATTGCGCTCAACCTGGCGGTGCGGCAGCGCAGGTGCCGCGTCCAGCATCGCGTCCGCCAGCCGCGTATCATCATCGTGCAGAATGCCGATTTCGACACTGCGCGGGCTGCCGTAGTAGACCGGCGTGAAGCTGTGGACGGTGACCAGCATCGTCTCACGACCAGCAGCCTTGCGATCTGCAATCACCTTGGCCACAGCCGCGCAGAAAGGGTCGTAGACGGTTGCCACCCGTTCTGCCCGCGCCGCTGCATCCAGATCGCGGTTGCCCGGCACCTCGATCAGTTCCGATTTGGCGGGCATGGCGCTTGGGGCTTCGGGGGGGCGGTTGCAGTCATAGACCAGTCGCGACACGCAGCTTGCAACCAATGGCGCGTCCAGCGCCGCCGACAGGCCCTTGGCTACTGCCAATGCACCGGGATCCCAGGCCGCGTGACTGCTGCGATCTTCCTCTGACAGGCCAAGCCCCTCGTATCGGGCCGGGATGTGGTTGCTGGCATGTTCGCACAGCACCAGCACCGCGCCGGTTCCAGTCGCATTCCAGACCTCCACCGCCCGGTTGGGCAGATCTGGCGAGGCGGCAGATGGAGCGTTGGAATCGCTCAGTGACATTGGGTACTCCCTGATTTTGGAAAAATGTTTTCACGTACGACTTTTTGTGTCAATATCTTTTCAGCACCAGTTTGAGGGCCTGCGATTTGAATGGCTCTTGTTTCGGAGCTGTGCTTAAATTGCAGGCAAAGCAGAGGGATAGCCGGACTGTGACAAAACCGCCCGCCACCGTGCGCGAACTCATCCGGGAGCAATATGCGAGCCTGACGCAGGCGGAACGCAAATTTGCCAACGCCTTGCTGGCGAATTACCCAGCCGCCGGTCTGGCCTCCATCACCATTGTTGCGGCCAATGCTGACGTCTCGACGCCGACCGTGGCGCGGATGGTGCAAAAGCTTGGTTTCAAAGGGTATCCGCAGTTTCATCAAGCCTTGCTGAAGGAGTTGGAGGCCAAAGGATCCGGGCCAACCCAACGCCGGGCGAACTGGGCGTCTGAGGCGCCGGAAGGGCATCTGCTGAACAGATTTGCACAGGCGGTGACAGACAACCTCAGTCAGACGTTTTCCAATGTCGACTCAGAGCAATTTGACGCCGCCGTCCGCCAGTTGGCCGATACCGAGGGCCGGCTGTATGTGGTTGGTGGTCGTATCACGCGGGCGCTTGCGGATTATGCGTTCACCCATTTTCAGGCGATCCGACAGCGGGTCACGCATATGACGTCCTCATCGGCAACTTGGCCCCACTACGTGTTGGATATGGTTGAAGGTGACACGCTGCTGATGTTCGATGTACGCCGCTATGAAACCAATCTGCAGCGGCTGGCTGAACTGGCCTCGGAACGTGGCGTGCAGGTGATCTTGATCACCGATCAATGGTCGAGCCCCATCGGATCGGTGGCGGCACAGACGTTCAACTGCTGGGTGGAAATCCCGTCAGCCTGGGATTCCAACATCTCGACAATGATGCTGCTGGAGGCGATGATCTCTGCCGCGCAGGAGGAGCGCTGGGACGAGACCCGCGCCCGTTACGAGAAGCTGGACACAATTTTCGATACCACGCGGCTGTTCCGTAAATTCACCTGACGGCTGCCGCTGGGCGGTTCATCATGCCCTAAGGTCCCTTGACGTAGAAAAAGGGAGGCCGACAGGCCCCCCTTCTATCCGATCGTCGCGAACTGGATTAGTAGCGGTTGCGCACCGCCAAACCAATCAGCACGCCGACGCCCAGTGCGCCTGCCACAGCCAGAGCAGGGTTCTTTTTCACGAAATCCTCGCTCTGGCCCGCCAGATCGCTGACGGCTTCAGATGCGGTCTTGGCGCCGTCGCTGGCAATCTCGCGGACGGCCTGTGCATTGCGCACTGCCATGTCCTCAAGCTGCTCACCAACCTCTTTCACCTTCTCGGCGATCGGTTGTGTCTCCTCGGCTTTGTTCCCCCCGGCGCGGCGCGCTGCGGGTGATTTTTTCGTCTCAGTCTGTGTCTGGGTCGCGGCCATGATGAAATCTCCTTTCCCCCTCTCAACGTCAGAATGCGGCGAAGGTTCCATGGAACTATCGCCGCGCGACCTGAGTTGGGCAGGTATCACAGCGCAACACGATATGAAGGAGGCGGCCATGCTTTATTGGGCATTGTTATTCTTTGTCGTCGCAGTCATCGCTGGCCTGTTTGGCTTTGGCGGGGTTGCGTCGGCCTCTGCGGGGATCGCCCAGATCCTGTTCTTTGTATTTCTCATTTTGTTCGCCATCGCGATGGTCGTTCGGGTGATCAGGGGCAGGTAATATGCAGATCTTGGATCCGGACCTGACACAGACGGGCGGAGGTGCTGACTTCCGCCCGTTTTTCGTATCAGTTCAATGTTTCGCGGCGGTCGCCGGGCGGATCAAAACAGGGTCTAGAAAATATGGAACCTCAGCTACCGACATACGTTGGGTCAACGATAACGACACAGTTAAAGGAGACAATGAAATGAGCGAAGCGCTTTCAGTTGTGCCCAGCCGCGACGATGTTGCCACCGGTGTCCGCGACACATCTGTAATTGCCAGTGGCATTGCCGACGTGCTGGCTGACACCTACCGCCTTGTATTCAAAACTCACGCCTATCACTGGAATGTCGAAGGTCCGGCGTTCTATTCGGTTCATAAGCTGACCGAAGAACAATATGAAAATATGTTTGCTGCTGCCGACGATCTGGCCGAAAGAATCCGAGCTCTGGGACATCTGGCGCCGTCCAGCCTTGCCGATATCGTGGGCCGGTCGAAGCTGGAGGACAAACCTGGTGGGCTGACGGCAGCGGAAATGGTCGAAGATCTTGCCCATAGTCATGAGCGCGTGGCGCACCGGCTGCACGCTCTGGCTGAGCTGGCTGGCGATCGCAAAGACATCGTGACCGAAGATCTGGCCACCGCGCGTTCAGCATTTCATGAACAGGCGGCTTGGATGCTGCGTGCCATTTCAAAAGGGTAACACCGCCTAGACTGGCCGCTGACAGCCTGTCACCTTTCCATAAATACTCAAAAAAATAGCCGCCTGATTTCAGGCGGCTATCACAGATAAAGCGTTGGTCGTTGACTAGGCTTTGAGCGTCTCGGTCGAAGAGAAGAACATCGCCTGGCTGACAGCTGAACGGACCTGATCCTCAGTATAGGGTTTCGAGATCAGGAACGCAGGCTCTGGCCCCTCACCAGTCAGCAACCGTTCAGGGAAGGCGGTGATGAAAATGACCGGGCAGTCAACATGCGCTGCCAATATCTTGTTCACCGCGTCGATGCCGCTGGAATTGTCTGCCAATTGGATATCCGACAGGATAAGGTCGGGGGTCTCCTGCTGCGCGAGTTTCAGCGCGGCATCTTCTGTGCGGGCAATACCTGTAACGAGATGGCCCATATCCGACACAATCCCTTCAAGATCCATGGAGATGATTGCTTCATCCTCAATGATCATAATGCGGCCGGAGGTGGATTTTGACATTTCCTGATAGGCGATCTTGACCAGTTCTCCCGCTTCTGTGGCGCTGATATCCATGACCTGGCCCACTTCTGCGGTGCTAAAGTCCTCAATGGTGTGCAGCAGCAGCGCCTCGCGGGTGTTGGGCGTGAGCCTGCGCAAATGCTTCTGCGCTTGGGTCTCCAGCCCGCTGTCCGGCTCATCCAGTTCCACCGGGGCGCCGCTGGAACTCCAGATGATGTGGAAGGCGCGAAAGAGGGCCACCTTGGCCTTCAGCTCCGGCTCAAAACGATCAGGCTCGGCCAAGATCGCCTCCAGAGTGGCAAGGGCATAGGTGTCACCGCTGGTCTGGCTGCCTGTCAGCGCACGGGCGTAACGACGCAGAAACGGCAGGTTAGACCCAATCTGATTAGCAAGAACTTCTCCCGTCGGGGCGGTCATTTGATATGTCCCTTTTTTTCTGAATACATATGGAACCATACGCCCGGTGACCGCGTTTGGTTCCAGAGTGTGCGTAAAAAATATAGTTGGATCGTATGGAAAAGCACAAGGCAACCGAAACACGCAGCGATGCGGTCGAGCGAGAGATCGATAGCAATCTCAAGAAGGCCTTCGATACGTTGGCCTCCGAACCTATTCCTGATCGCTTCGCCAACCTGCTGGATCAGCTCAAGGCAAAGGGTTCAGAGCCAGCGAAATCCTCGGGCAATGGCGCGGGTGACACCAATGAGTGATCCAAGAGACGAGCTGGTCAACCACCTTGGTGCGATGCGCGCCTTTGCCATCAGCCTGACCCGCAACACGGCGATGGCCGATGATCTGGTACAGGACACGTTGGTGAAGGCCTGGACCAATATCGAGAAATTCGAGGAAGGCTCCAACATGCGGGCCTGGCTCTTCACGATCCTGCGCAACACATATTACTCCCTGCGCCGCAAGCGTCGCCGTGAGGTTGAAGACGCCGATGGTGTTCTTTCTGAACAGCTGTCACAGAAACCCGACCACGACGGGCGCCTCAACATGCGCGATTTCAACGCGGCCTTTGAACAGCTGAACGATGAGCAGCGCGAGGCACTGGTGCTGGTTGGTGCAGGCGGTTTCTCCTATGAGGAAGCGGCGGAAACCTGCGGCGTCAAGGTTGGCACGATCAAGAGCCGCGTCAATCGCGGGCGTGCGCGTCTGGCAGAGCTGATGAACCTTGACGAAGATGAGCCGATGGAGCTGACGGATACCGTCACTGCTGGCATCGTATCGCAGCAAAGCGTGGCGTAACATGGCGTTGGGGCGGGCACTGGCCGGCGGCCTGTTTTTCAGGCTCGCCGCTCTCATGACCTTGGCCCTGTTGCCGCTGGGCATGATTGCCATCTATCAGACCTATTCGGTGATAGACGAGGCGGCCAGATTGTCGCGCGTCGCCATTCTGGCGCGCGCGGAACATGCAGCCTTGGCAGAGCGTGAACTTCTGCAGCGCACCAATGGCGCTGCGGAGGCGCTTAGCGCGGTCGCCCTCCCTCTCAGCGACCGACCCGAGGCTTGTAATGCGGTGATGACGTCGTTTGTGGCGGAGACTGCGGCTTATTCCTTTGCGGGCCTGTTTCGACCTGATGGGCAGCCAGTCTGCAGTTCGGGCGGGAGGCAGGCCAGCATCGCCGACACACCGATCTTTCAACGCGCGCTGTCCCGGCGCGCGCCATCTTATGGCGTTGGCCGCAATCTTGACGGCAGCGATGGGTTTGAGCTGTCCCTCACACGTCCAATCGAAGAGGCGGGCCGGGTGATTGGCTATCTTGTTCTGGCGATTCCAAACCGGCTGACCAGCAGTTTTTTCACCGATGACTGGAAACTGGAGGGGATCCGCTTTGCCACGATCAATGAGGAGGGGGAGGTGCTGTCTGCGTCCGAACCTCGGTCCGAGGCTGGGTTGATCCTGCCCCAGACTTCGGTGCGTAAGGAGCTGATGGCACGATCCGGTGAGACTTTTTTCGCGGTGTCAAACGCGGGGGAAGAACGTTTCTTTGCAGTGAGTGATATTATTCCGGGGCAGATCGCGGTTGTGGGCAGCTGGCCGGCTGCGCAGGCCAAGATGGCCACCGGCGCGGGCGGTTGGGTCTTCACACTGGCCTTTCCGGTGTTGATGTGGCTGGCGGGTATGGTTGTCGGGGTTTTTGGCCTGCACCGTCTGGTCATCCGTCACCTCAGCGATCTGCGAACGGCAATGCGGCGCTATGCCTTGGGTGAGCGTAAACAGGCGCAACTGGAACTGACCAACCCACCACGTGAATTCGCCGAGGCGCAGCAGTCCTTCAACCGGATGGTTCTGATCCTCAGCAAAGCGGAGGAACGCCGTGAAATCGATCTGCGCGAGAAAACAATTCTCCTGCGCGAGATCCATCACCGGGTGAAGAACAATCTCCAACTGATCGCCTCCATCATGAATATGCAGGCCCGCTCTGCGCGTTCAGATGAGGCACGCACAGTGCTGGCACAGCTCCAGCGCCGAGTGCGTGGACTGGCAGCGATCCACCGCTCCCTGAACACAAACCCAGACGTCACAACCGTCGATGCGGCTGAATTGGTCACCGCCCTGGCAAAAGAAGTTGCGGCCATGTCGCTTGGGTCTGATGCAGCTGTGTCCATTGAAACCAAACTGGAGACGGTTCCCCTCAATCAGGATGATGCGGTAAACCTCTCCATGCTGGTTGCTGAGGCGCTAACCAATGCGGTCAGATACGCAGGTGCGGCTGAGGACGGACGACGGGTGGTTCAGGTCTTCTTCGGCGAAGAGAAAGGCGGTATGTGCCGTCTCACGATTCACAATGTGTTGGATCCGCAGTCCGGGATGACACATGAAGACCGTCACTTCACCAGCGGGCTCGGCGCGCGGCTGATCAAGGCCTTTGTCGCCCAGCTTAATGGTGATGCGAAGGTCACCGAGACTGAGACCGAATTTACCTACGAGGTTGTTTTTCCGCGTAGTGATGACACCGCAGCAGCAGCGCTTGCGGAACAAAAGGGTGCAAATGACAATGCGGACCTCCGACATACCGGATGACGCGAGCGATCCAGAGGTTTTTGAGGTTCTGGTGACGGCGGCGCAGGCGTGGCCTGCGTTTGAACGCGCAGTGCTGGGCGCGAAAAAAGAAGTGCGTGCCAGTTTCCGTATTTTCGATTTCTCGACCGCTTTGCTCAGCCCCGAAGCCTGTGCCATTGGCAAGACATGGGCCGATCTGGTTGAACATGTGGTGGCGCGGGGTGTCGATTTTCATCTGGTGATCAGCGATTTTGATCCGGTCATGGGGCCGGAACTGCACCAGATGACCAAGCGCAGCGTGGCGCAGGCGCAGGATATCGCCGCGCGGGTGGCCCGTCGCGCCACCGATGATCCGGTGGGACATCTGCAGGTCGAGGGGGCGATGCACCCGGCGCGTGCCGGCCTTCTGCCGCGCCTGGCCTTTGGCCCCTTTGTCAAGATGAAGAAGACGCAGATCCCCGACTACGGCCAGTCCACTCTGTCGGAGGATGCCCCGGGCGATGAGGTTCTACCAGAGGTCCGCCCGGTGACCCATCACCAGAAACTGGCGGTGATTGATGAACGTCTTCTGTATGTTGGGGGGCTGGATCTGAATGACCGGCGCCGCGACACGCTGAAACATGATCTGCCATCGCAGGAGACCTGGGCGGATGTGCAGCTGCTGGTCAGCGGCCCCGAAGCGCGGGAGGCGGCCCATTACCTGCGTCATTTTCAGCGCTATGTCGCAGGCAAAGAAACCCCGCCAGAGGGGCAGCTCATTCGGCGCACGATTTCCGCGCCGCGCCGCTTTGGGTTCTGGGCGGTGTCGCCCCGAACGGTCCTGCGCGAGATCGAAGAGGATTATCTGGCCGCCTTTGAACGGGCGGAACGTCTGATCTATCTGGAGACCCAGTTTCTGAGGTCCAGCGTGCTGGCCGATGGCCTGGCCGCCGCCGCCAAACGCAATCCGGATCTTTCGCTGATATTGGTTTTGCCGGCGCTGCCAGATGATGTGGCGTTTGAGGGTAATCGCGATTTGGATGCGCGCTATGGCATGGCGTTGCAGGGGCAGGCTCTGGAGACAGTGCAGACCGCCTTCGGCGACCGGGCTACAATCGCAAGCCCCGTCCAGCCGTTTCTGGCGGACCGCGAAGCGCCATCGGTGCTGGCAGGGTCACCCGTGATCTATGTGCACAGCAAGGTTCTGATTGCAGATAATAGTTTTGCGATGATCGGATCCGCCAATATGAATGGGCGATCAATGCGCTGGGATACGGAGGTGGCGCTTCGGATCACAGACAAGCAGCGCGTCGCTAAAACCTGGCAGGCGATGTGTGCCCATTGGTGGCATCGGGAGCAGATGCCGGCAGAGGCCCGCGCTGTCGGGACAGCAGCAGACTGGTGGCACCGTGAGATTCAGCGCAACGGCGTTCGCCTGCCACAGACCCGCAGCGGATTTCTGGTGCCGCATGATCCGCAGAAGATGGCGGATTTGCAGCAATCGCTGCCGGGGGCGACCGAAGATGTGGTGTGATGGCCGCCACTGAGCTTGACGCCCCGCCCGGGTTGTGCGGCTCAGCCCGTCGGGTTTTCTTCGCCCCGTAATCTGCGCGCCTCCGCCGAGGAGCGCAGCAACTGCCCAATCCACAGCATCACTGGCAAGGCGACGATAGCGCCGACGGGTCCCCAGATCCACAGGCCGAAAACAATGGCAAGAAACACCACGAGAGGGCTGAGGTGCAGTTGATGACCCACAAAGGCGGGCGTCACAAATTGTGCCTCAATCAGGTTGAGCGCCAAAAACAGCGCTGGCGGCATTAGCGCCGCAGCACCACCCAGTTGCGTCATTCCGACAAAGGTCAGCCCCGCGATCATCATCAGCGGGCCAAGGTAGAGAATGAAGTTCAGCAACATCGCCGCGAGCCCCCAGATCAACGCGCTGTTGATCCCAAGGGTCGCAAGGCCGATTGCGGTGGTGACGCCTAATCCTGCATTGACCAGTGTCACAGCAGCAAAATACCGCGCGACCTCATGCTCCGCACGGTATAACCGTTTGCCCAGCGATCCGGCCGCCGCGTAAATATCGGTCCGCGTCAGCACGAAAAAGAACAGCGTTCCGATGAAGATGAACACCTGCGCGCCGAAGTTCGGGGCCACCCACAGTGCGTCCATCAGTGTCGGAAAACCGCTCGTGACATCTGCGTCAGCGCCGCCTGTACCGACCGTCTGCTCAATCTCCTGGCTGATCGCCTCAATCCCGCGTAGCAGGCCGGACATCATGTAAATCCAGCTTTTTATCTCCTGTTTGATCTTTGGCAGATCTTCGACCACGCCGGAGATCAGCGGTTCCAGCGATAGGAACAGCAGTACGATAACGGCGCAAGAAAAAAGCAGCAGGCTGGCGGCAACGATCACGCGTGCAACGCCAATTCCCTGCAGTCGGTCCGCCAGCGGAGAAACGACGATCCCGACGACTATCGCAAAAACAACGGGCGCAAGAACGGGTTTTGCAAAGAAAAGCGCAAGGCCAAGTGCAAGGGTTGTCAGAATGAGCAGCATGATACGCGCTGCCCGGTCAGAGAGCGTGGAATTCAACATCGCAAAGGCCTTGTGCAAAGAGACCCCCGCCGCCCCTGATGAAGCGGCGGGGGTGGCTGAGATCAGCTGAGCGAGGCATGTACTGCGTCGCGTCCTTTACTGATCTGTTCGTTCAGGGCGGTTTCGCCCTTGTCGGCGAGATTGCGCATCTCCTGTTGCAGAATGTCGCGGGCCTCCGCCATCATCGAGTCGCGCTTTTCACCTAGGAGCGCATCTTCCTGCCGGGTCTGCGGCAGCAAGGCCGCAGCTATGGCACCAAGGCCGAAGGCCAGCCCGCCGGCCACCAGCGGCTGGGCCGCTATGCCCTCCTGCGAGGCCCGGCTAAGCTTGGCGGCGCGGCGCTCAAGGTCTTCCTGAATGTGGAGCGCGGACATGCGCGCCTTGCGGACCTGTTTGCGGGCTTTGGGCGGTAGTTTGTCCAACCCGTGATCCAAGGCGGCGCGCAGGCGTTTGGCACTTGGGCCTTTGCTCGCGACTGACTGCGCTGTTGGTGTCACAGGCGTCTGGGCAGGGGCATTGGATTGCGGCCGCGCGGAGGCGTCGCGGCGCTGACCAGCGCCGGACATCAGCAGCGCAATGCCGGTGCCAACCAAGGCCAGTGCGGCCGGGTTGGCCCGCGCGGTTGACCACAGCTGCTGCGAGATCTCGCCGCCATAGTGCGATGCGGTGGCCGAGACCTGCGTCGCAATACGATCAGGCGACAGGCTGACGGCCAGCGTATCAAGGGATTTGGACAAGGCCACGCGGTCGCGGGCCACTTCACTCTCAAGGTCGGTCAGATCAGATGTCTCAGGCATGGCGGGTGGTCTCCTTCAGGGTCTTCAGGTCGCGCTGGACGTTGCGCAGGCTGCGATCGGGCATCAGGGCGGACGGGGACAGGCGGTTGACGCCCAGCATGGCCAGACCAACCGCCAGCGCGATCAGCGGTCCACCAACAATCAGCGCGGCGGTGCCGACGCTCAGGCCCAGAGCAGCGATTGCTGCGACCAGGGCGGCGGCCAGCACATGCAGGCCCACAATGGCCAGTACGGCGCCGACCACGATCATCGCAAGCGCTACGCCCGCGCGAGAGAGGTTGCGGGACATCTCTGCCCGGATCAGACGCACCTCATCCTGCATCAGCTGTGACATCTGCTTCAGCACGGTCACCACAATGCCCGGCGCCTCGGACGGGCTGGCTGCTGTATTCTGCTCTTCCATCAGGATACCCTCCGTGTGGCGGCTGGGGCAGATCCGTGACCGGTCGCGCGCGCCGTCGCACCGTGGTCAGAGTCAGCGTCTCTGGTCGGATAGACGTGGTTTGCCTCGTGGCTACCCCATGGGTCATCGGCGGTGTCGTCTGCGACAGAGGTGGTGGGGCCTGCATCCGGGGCGGTGGACTTCAGAAACCGGGTCGCGGCAAAGCCAAGCAGCGCGGCCCCGCCAAGAAATAGCATCGGGTTCTTACGGGCAAAATCGCCGGTATCGCGGAGCACCTTGTCGAGATCGGCAGTCCGGACCTTGTCGGCAAATTGTTCCAGGCCCTGCGCAAGTTGCTGCGCAGCTTCGGCTTGCAGCGATCCCGGCGGCAGTTCGGATGCTGCGGCATCTGCGGCGCGGGCCACGGCGGCAGCTTCGCCTGCGGCCTGCTCCTGCGCCTCTTCAGCGCGGGCGCGCGCTTCGCTTCGTAGCGTATCCTGCGCCTGTTCAGCCAGTTCGCTGGCGTGGTGTTTGGCCCGCTCAATGGGGCGCGGGGTGGTGCTGTGATCAGTCATTTGCCTCTCCTGTTCTGTCTGGATGGCTCATGCTCTCAACGCCGATTGTGGCGGTTGGTTCCCGATCCTCTGCTCAGTTTGCGGGTGCGGTCAGGCAATCGGTAGAAGATGCGGCTCAGAGCGCCAGCGCTTGTGCGCACAGCAAAATTTCCGGGAACCAAGCCGATATCGGCACGTTGGTTAGGCGACGATACCACAACAGCAGGAGCACGCTATGAATCAGGACCAGATCAAAGGCAATTGGGCGACCCTGAAAGGGAAATTCCACGAAGCCTATGGTGAGTTGACGGATGACGAAGTGGAGCAGGCCAAGGGTGACCGCGAGCAGCTGGTCGGCCTGTTGCAAACCAAATACGGCAAAGCCCGCGAAGAAGCGGAGCGCGAATTGGACAAATTCTTCGCCTCTGTCTGACCGGCCCCCCGTATCGACCGAAGCAGTTGCAGACAGCAGCACGGGGAACGGGCTGAAGCCCGTCCCCGGCACAAGCCCGAAAACAGGCGCGAGCATATAGATAAGAGGATTTCACCCGTGGCACGACAGACCGAGACAAAAGACGATGCGATTTCTCAACTCTGGCACCAACTGGAAAAACGCCGCACCTCCATGCTGGCGGTGCGCGACAGCGAACAGCACCCGCAGCCGATGACTCATTTCGCCGACGTAGAGAACGGCGCGATCTGGTTCATCAGCTCATCCGACAGCGATCTGGTCAAGGCAACCGGCCTTGGCGCTGACGCGCAGCTGACCTTTGTGTCGGATGGTCAGGACTATCATGCTAGCGTGCGCGGTCCGATTGAGGTCACCAATGACCCTGATAAGCTGGACGAGCTGTGGAGCTTTGCAGTCGGTGCCTGGTTCGAGAAGGGGCGCGATGATCCAAAGGTCACGCTATTGAGAATGACCCCGCGGGAGGCGGCGGTCTGGGCCTCGCAGGGCAACGCGGTTCTGGTTGGTCTGAAACTGCTGCGCGCCAGCATGAGCGAGACCGAAGGCCACCCGGACGTCGGCGTACACCACGTGTTTCAGCTCAATACCTGAGATCGTTGCCGACCTCCCGAACATGCAAAACAAACAGCGCGGTCTCGCAAAAGACGGCGCTGTTTTTGTATCATCGAAGTAAAGCGCAGCGGCTAGCGCGCGCGCGGACCAAAAAGCAGCCAGCAGATGAACCCAAATATGGGCAAGATCAGAACAAAGACCACCCAGATGACCTTTTTGCCGGTGCTGGCGTTGGATCCGACAATTGATACGATTGCCCAGATCGATAACAGAAGGACAATAAGCCCGCCAATTCCAGCATATTCTACCATCTATCATGTCTCCTGATTGAAAGGGGTTAGAGACCGCGCAGCGCGGGCCTGACCGCGTCAGCCGTTGCGCAAAGCCTTAATCAGTTCGTCTTTGTTCATGGTCGAACGCCCCTCAACCTCAAGCTCGCGGGCACGCTCCATCAACTCATCCTTGGTCCAATCCTCATATGGGGGCGCTTTGCCGCCTTTTTCAGAGGGGGCCATATTGTCGTTGGCCTGGGCATTGGCGATCGCTGCGGCCTTGGACTTGCTATAGCCCTTGTCGCGCAGGGCATCATAGGTGCTGTCATTTTTAATGGAGGGGCTGTGGGTTTTTGCCATGGGATGCTCCTTTGTCTGTGGGGCAACGCAGAGACATCAGCGATTGTTCCGCAGAAACATCGGTCCACACGGTTGCGTTGTGCGAAGTTTATTCCGCTTTCTGCCCCTCACTCAGCAGATCGCCACCGCCGTCGGGGGCGTTGCGTTCACGGGTGGCGGCCTCCTCATTGGCGTCTTCAACCCGCGCCGGATCAGCGGCTGCCGGAAGGGGGGTCTCTGCCGCAGCTGGTGCAGGTTGCGGCGACAGATCGGCGGCGTCACCACGCGGCTGATCGGTGATCGGCAACAGGCTGGCCGCTGCATTGGCATCCACGCGCAGGCGGTAGATCGGTTCCGGCAGGCCAAATCCGTTGCTCTCCAGGGCGGTCTTGGCGGTGCGGATCGCCTCGCCGCGCGCTTTCAGGAAGCTGCTGCGGGTCTGGTCCACCCAGCCGGTGAAGGTCAAGATCACGTTGGAATCGCCCACTTCCTTGACCCAGGCCCCGACCGACGGATCGCGCAGCACGAAGGGCAGCGATTGCAGTGCGTCGACTGCCGTCGATAGGGCCGCCGCCAGATCGGCGTCCGCATCCACCCCCAGCTCAAACTCAAACCGCCGGTTGGCGTCCCGTGTATAGTTCACAATCCGGCCCTTAAATACGGTCGCATTGGGGATGCGGATATGGTTGCCCTCCGGTGAGATCAGAATGGTTGCACGCGAGGTCAGCCGGGCCACAGTGCCCATATCGCCAGCAATCTCTACAAAATCATTCGGTCGGAAGGGTTGCCGCAGGCTCAGCAGGATTGAGGCGATGAAATTCTCTACCGTGTCGCGCACCGCAAAACCAACCGCGAGACCTGCCACACCTGCAGCCCCCAGAACCGCACCCAGCAACGCGGTTGCGTTTAGGATATCCAATGCTACCACCAGACCCAGAATGATGAAGGCGATGCGAGCAACGGCGCTGTAGACCTCTGCGATAAAGGAATTGGGCGCCAGACGCTGCCAGATCCGCAGCCGGGTGGTGACCAGCCAACCAAAGGCGGAGATCATCACGAAGACCAGCATCGCAACAAAGAAGATCGGCGCATTGGCGATGATATTGCGGGTCCGCTCTTTCAGTCTTGAAAACGCAGAGTCCAGCCGCTCGTCCAGCCGACCGTTGACCAGGGTCTGGTTTTCAATCGCCACGACGCCGTCAATCCGCTCAATCATGGTGGTGAGCTGGGTCTGGCGCGCATTATCCAGCACCTCGCCCGCAAGGGTCACCACACCATTAGAGACTGAGACACCGACCTTATCAAACCCGTCGATTTCCCCCAGAAGTTCGACGATCCGGCGGCGGATCTGCGAATCCGGAGCCGCTTTGCCGTCCAGTTGGATTGCGCTGTCGGTCTGAACCGGTTCGCTGCTGGTCTGGGCCGTCGCCAGAACCGGCATCAGCAAGGATATCACCAGGGTTGCTACCACCAAACCGTGCAACAGCATCTGCAGTGCGCGCTGGGGGCAGGGGATGCATGCCATGGTAGGGCGCGCGCCCAATACAGCGATGACTGGGGGGCGGGCAGGGCAGTCTGGCATGGGCATCCTCGGTCTGGGGCGCAGATGTGAAAGTTCGGCAGCGGATCGAAATCAAAGCGGACTGCCGCACCGCAATGGTTCTGTGACTTCAGGGCTAGGTCAACCGCAGACGGGCGTTGATGTCACGACAAAATTCGCAGGCTCTACCTCAAATACAAAAGCACCCCGCCAGAACGGATCTGACGGGGTGCTCGGGCGCAGTTGGTTTACTGTGCTTCCTGAGATTCTTCGGTAATGGCATCGCCAAGATCTGAGACGTCGCGGCCGAACCCTTCGGTGGTTTCGCAAGCGGCCAGACCGGCCAGAGCAAGAGCAGCAATGAAAAGTCGCATATCAATTTCCTTTCGTTTCACGGCGCTGGGGCCGTTTCCAATCCGGAATGTCTCCCGGTCTTATGCGCGCCAGTCTGCGACCAGCGGAAGGGTGGGGCGCGGGCAAATGCCCGGTCGCGGCCCCGGTTGGCCCCAATCAGCTGGGGCCTGCCCCGTCTCATCACGGGGTTGCGCTGTGGTAACGCCTCGCATCAGGAAACTGTTCCCACAGACGTTGCGGGTTCCTTGAAAAACTGCGGCTGAGTTGGGTGCTGGAGGTTGGCACAATGGCTTGGTTCGGCGGGTTGCGGCGCGGACACGACGGAACCACGGCGGCTTGAACACGTTTTGCCCGTGTATCGGACGCGCGCCGCAAACAGGAGCCTGCACAGAATGACCGCCGAAAACCAACCCGTTGCCGAAATGATCGACGCCACAACAGAGCTGCTTGAGGAAGACAGCATCAGCGTGGCGGACGTTGTGGAGGAACTGGGCCACTCGTCGATGTCGACGACCCTGCTACTCCCTGCAATGGCGGTCGTGTCCCCTCTCAGCGGGGTGCCGCTATTCTCCACAATCTGCGGGATGTTGATCTTCCTGATTGCGGGTCAGATGGCATTGGGACGCGATCATCCCTGGTTGCCGGATTGGCTTCGAAGGCAGCGGGTCTCCTCTGACCGTGCGCGAAAGGTCCTCGGGCCGATGCGCCGCATGGCGCGGTTTCTGGATCGTCACATGGAGGCGCGCGTCAAAATTTTGCTGCGGCAGCCTTTTCTGACCGTTCCGCGGGTGATTTGCGCGCTCTGCGGGCTGGCAATGCCCTTTCTTGAACTGGTGCCGTTCAGTTCCTCCACACTGGGGATTGTCGTCAGCAGCCTAGCGGTTGCGATGTTGACCCGCGACGGGTTGGTGATGCTGGTGGCCCTGCTGTTGCTGGCCGCGGCGGCGGTCGGCCTGCCGTATCTGCTGCTCTGATGTCAGGTCATCCGGGCCGTTGATGACGTCGCCGCACCTGTGCCGGGCGGCCTGGGATGGACAGAGCCGCATCACCGCGCGCGCTTCGGCTGATCACCTTGCCGCGTGAAATCACCGCAAGGCGCGCAGGCCGCAGACGCAGCGCCTCGGTCGGAGTGGCGGCATCCAGCACCACCAGCGATGCACGGTCACCTCTCTTCAGCCCATAGCCCTCCAGCCCCATGATGGCGGCATTGTTGTCGGTCACCATGGTGAAGCAATGAGCCATCTCATCCGGGTGGGTCATCTGCGCCACATGCATCCCCATGAAGGCCACATCCAGCATGTCCCCGGTGCCTAGGCTGTACCAGGGATCCAGCACGCAATCCTGCCCCCAGCCCACTGTGACACCTGCCTCCAGCAGTTCCTTCACCCGCGTCAACCCGCGTCGTTTGGGGAAACTGTCATGCCGTCCCTGCAACACGATATTGATCAGCGGATTTGGAATGGCCGCAATCTCAGCCTCGGCGATCAGCGGCAGCAGCTTGGAGACGTAGTAATTGTCCATCGAATGCATGGAGGTGAGGTGACTGCCCGCAACGCGTCCCTGTAACCCGTGCCGCAGGGTTTCCTGCGCCAGGGTCTCAATATGACGCGACAGGGGGTCATCGGTCTCGTCGCAGTGGATATCAACCTGCAAACCCCGATCCGCCGCGATCTTGCAAAGGTCACGCAGAGAGTCCGCGCCGTCCTGCATGCTGCGTTCGAAATGTGGGATGCCACCAACCACATCGACCCCCATATCCAGCGCGCGGATCAGGTTTTCGCGCCCGTTTTCAGCGCGATAGAGCCCATCCTGTGGGAAGGCGACGAGTTGTAGGTCGATATACTCCTTCACGGCCTCGCGGACCTCCAGCATCGCGGTCACGCCCCGCAGGTGGTCGGGCGTGGTATCCACATGGGTGCGGATTGCCAGCAACCCCATGCTGGCCGCCCAGTCGCAATAGGTCAGCGCGCGGCTGACCATATCCTCAACACTGGCCTCCTCGCGCAGTTCCCCCCAGAGACTGATCCCCTCCAGGAGCGTGCCGGAGGCGTTGACCCGCGGCAGCCCGTAGGACAGCGTCGCATCCATATGGAAATGCGGATCGACAAAGGGCGGCGCGACCAGATCACCGCTGGCCTCGATGGTCTCTCCGGCTGTCGCGTCAATGGAGGGCGCCACCTCGGTGATGGTGTCACCGGTGATGCCGATATCCGCGACAGAACCATCGGGCAGGGTGCCGCCTTTGATCAACAGGTTCAACATCATCTCTCTCCCTTGTTGAATGGCACCATCAGCGCGGCTGGCACCTCGGCGCGGCGCGACATCAGGATCAGCGCCAGTATCGACAGAATATAGGGCAGCATCAGGAACAGCTGATAAGGCACCACCGCGCCGATCCCGGTCTGTTGAAGGCGGATCTGCAAGGCATCAAATGCGGCAAAGAGGATGGCGCCCAGCACCGCCTTGCCCGGTCGCCACGCGCCAAAGACCACCAGCGCAATGCAGATCCAGCCGCGCCCGTTCACCATATCGAAGAAGAAACTGTCAAAGGCCGAGAGCGTCAGGAACGCGCCACCAACCGCCATAAACCCGCTGCCCACCACCACCGCGCCCATGCGGATTGCGGTCACTGACAGCCCCTGCGCGGCCACTGCCGATGGGTTTTCACCCGCCGCGCGCACCGCCAGCCCCAGCGGCGTGCGATACAGGGTGTAGGCGCAGAGTGCCGCCAGCACAAAGGCGGCATAGGTCAGCGGTGTCTGGGAAAACAGCGCCGGGCCGAGTAGCGGCAGATCTGATAAAAACGGGATCTCATAGGGTTGGAAGGCTTCGATCTTGGGCGGCGAGGACACCTCCGGCAGCACCACGCGGTAGGTGTAAAAGGTCAGCGACGTGGCCAGCAGTGTCAGCCCGATGCCCACCACATGCTGCGATAACCCGAAAGGCACGCTGAGCGTCGCATGCAGCAGGCCAAAGGCCATGCCGGTCAGCAGCGCCACACCAACCCCACCCCAGAGCGGCAGCCCGGCCCAGACCGCGATCCAGCCGGAGAAGGCACCCGCGACCATGATCCCCTCAATCCCGAGGTTCAGCACACCGGCGCGTTCGCAGATCAGCTCTCCCAATGTGGCGAAAATCAGCGGGGAGGCGATGCGGATGGCGGCGGCCCAGAAACTGGCGGAAAACAGGATTTCCAGAATGTCCATCTCAGTCCCTCCGCAGCCGGAATTTGCTCAGAAGGATCGCCAGCACCATCAGCAGCAGAGCAGAGGCCAGCATGATATCGGCCAGATAGCTGGGAACACCTGCGGCCCGGCTCATACTGTCCGCACCGACAAAAATGGCTGCTACAAACAGCGCTGCAAACACCACGCCAAGGGGATGCAGCAACGCCAGCATGGCGACAACGATGCCCGTGTAGCCAAAACCGGGGCTGAGATCGAGCGTCAGCGCCCCTTTCAGACCCGCCACCTCGGAATAGCCCGCCAACCCGGCCAGCCCCCCTGATAGCAGCGCGGTTTTCAGGATCACCCGCGTCACTGGAACACCCGCAAATCGGGCGGCCTCGGCGTTCTGGCCAACCGCCCGCATCTCATAGCCCAGCGTGGTGCGGGTGTTGATCACCCAGATCGCGACCGCCGAAATCAGCGCCAGCGCAAACCCCCAGTGCAGCCGCAACCCGTCAACCACTCGGGGTAGCCGTGCGTCGGGGCTCAGCCGTGGGGATTTCGGCCAGCCCATCCCCATCGGATCCTTCAGCGGCCCTTCCAGCAGGTAGGAGACAAACAGTAGAAAAATGAAGTTGAACAAAAGCGTGGTGACCACCTCATCCACCCCCAGCCGTGTTTTCAGCAGCGCAGGCCCCAGCAATAGCGCCGCCCCGGCGACCATCGCGGCCAGACCCAGAAGCGGCAGCAGCAGCGGGGCAGGCAGGGATAGCGCGCCGGTGCCCAGCACAACTGTGATCACCGCCCCGGCATAAAGCTGCGCCTCAGCGCCGATATTCCACAGCTTGGCGCGAAAGGCGACGGCAATGGCGAGGCCAGTAAAAATCAGCGGCGTGGCCCGGTTCAGCGTCTCAAGGAGCGCAAATTTCGACCCGAACGCCCCGGTCAGGATCAGGCCAAAGATCGACAGCGGCTCTCCGCCCGCGATCTGCGCCAGCAGCGCGGCAATGGCAAAAGTCGCCAACAGCGCCAGCGCAGGCGGCATCAGCCGCCGCGACCAGCTTGGCGCGGCAATCGGTTCAAGCCGCATGGCCATCCTCCGTCTGTGGCGTATCAAAGCCATGACCGGCCATCCAAGCCCCCAGGTCTTCTGGCTGTTTAGAGCCTCGGGCAAACCCGGGGCTTAGACGTCCCTCGCTGATCACATGGATTACATCAGAAAGCTGCATGATTTCATCCAGATCCTCGGATATCAGCAGAACCGCCGCACCCCGGGCGCAGGCTTTGGCCAGCTGTTCATGCACATAGGTAACCGCGCCAATATCCAGCCCGCGCACCGGCTGATTGGCGAGGATGATCTGCGGGGCCTGCTCCAGCACGCGGCCAAGGATCAGCTTCTGCATATTGCCACCCGACAGCAGCCGAATGCGGGTGTCCGGGCCGGGGCAGCGGACATCATAGCCCGCGATCACGGTCTTGGCGAAGTCACGCGCGGCCCGCCAGTCAAGCCAGCCCCGGTGGCTGAAACGGGTGGCGTAGGTTTCAAGGATTGCATTCTCCGTCAGATCGAAATCCGCGATTGTCCCGGTTTTGTGACGATCTTCGGGGATGCGGGCGATACCGGCGGTGATGGCTTTGCGTGGTGTCCAGTTGGCAATATCGCCGCCATTCAGGACCAAGCTGCCAGATTGCGGCGAGATCAGGCCTGAGACCAGATCAGACAGCGCCGCCTGTCCATTGCCAGAAACCCCGGCCAGCCCTGTGATTTGCCCTGCCGCCAGATCCAGCGAGACCCGCTGCAATCCGGGGGCTGCGCCGATGGTGGGGGTGGTGACGTCGCGCAACTGCAACAGGGCAGGGCCGGGTGTGTTGGCGGCAAATTTCGCGGGCACCACATCGGCCCCGACCATCAGCGCAGCCAGTTCGTCACTGTCAGTGTCAGCGGTCAGTCGTTCGGCCACCAGTCTGCCATGTCGCAGCACCAGAACCCGATCTGAAATCGCCATCACCTCATGCAGTTTATGCGAGATGAAGATCACCGAGTGGCCCAGGCTGATGGCTTCGCGCAGGGTCGCAAAAAGCGCATCGGCCTCCTGCGGCGTCAGAACCGCAGTGGGTTCGTCCAGGATGAGGATCCGGGCGTCCCGGTAGAGCGCCTTCAGGATCTCAACCCGCTGCCGTTCACCCACGGTGAGCCGGGACACCTTTGCGTTGGGATCGACCTTCAGGTGAAACTGCTCGGCCAGCGCGCGGATGCGGGCCTTGGCCGGTCCGGCCCGCAGGCCGAAACCCAACAGCGGCTCCACACCAAGGGTGATGTTTTCCCAGACTGTCAGATTGTCCGCCAGCGTGAAATGTTGATGCACCATGCCGACGCCGCCATCCAGCGCTGCGCGCGGCGCACCGGGCGGCAGGGGGGCGCCAAACAGCTCCACGCCGCCGCCATCCGCCGTATACTGACCAAACAGAATGTTCATCAGCGTGGTCTTGCCCGCCCCGTTTTCCCCAAGCAAGGCAATGACTTCGCCCGGAAACAGATCAAAGCTCACGTCATCGTTTGCGGTGACATTGCCAAAGCGTTTGGTGATGTTTTGTAGGCGCAGCACCGGGGCGTTGCCCGGTGCCGCCGCCATTTTATCCGACGCCATGCGCGGCCCCCTGTCAGGAGGACGCAGGCTCAGCGTCGTTGATTTCCACCTCGTAGGAGCCGTCCTTGATGGCCGCTGTGCGGCTGGCGATCAGGTCCAGTGCCTTCTGGGGGATCTTGCCTTCAAAGGTGCCAAATGGGGCCAGCGAGGCGCCACCCTCCTTCATGAAGGAATAGACGCCGTAGTCCGCCGCGGTGAAGCTGCCGTCACGCACCTTGGCAATTGCGGCATCTAACGTTGGCTCAAAATGCCACAGGGCCGAGGCCGCCACCGTGTCGGGGTAGTCGCCCTGTGTGTCGATCACATTGCCGATGGCCAGAACGCCCTTTTCCTTGGCTGCATCCGACACCCCGAAGCGTTCCGCATAAAGCATGTCGGCGCCGTTCTCGATCATCGCAAAGGCTGTTTCTTTGGCTTTTGGCGGATCAAACCAGCTGCCGATGAAGGAGACCTGGAATGTGATATCGGGATTCATCTCCCGCGCACCCGCCATAAAGGCATGCATCAAGCGGTTCACCTCAGGGATGGGAAAGCCGCCGACCATGCCGATATTGCCGCTCTCGGACATAGCACCAGCCACGATACCCGAAAGGTAGGACGCATCCTGAATATAATTGTCGAACACTGCCAGATTGGGCAGGGCGGGATCTTCCTTGAAAGAGCTTCCCATCAGGAAGGCCACATCGGGGTAATCTGCGGCCACTTCGCGGGCCTCGGCCTCAACGCCAAAAATCTCACCGATGATCAGTTTGTGGCCCTGTTCGGCATACTCCCGCATCACGCGCGGGTAATCGGTGTTCGAGGTGTTCTCGGAGAACGTATAGGTGATGTCACCGCGATCCTTTGCAGCGAGGGCGGCAACGTGGATGCGGCTGACCCACTGTTGCTCGACGGGCACCGTGTAAATGCCGGCAACCTTGATCGGTTCTGCGGCCTGTGCCTGCCCAGCCAGCGAGAGTCCGAACCCAACGGTTAGCGCGCCAGCGGCACAGCTGAGCAGAAACTGGCGGCGCGACATCCGCGCGCGGGTCTTGGTCGATGTCATGTCATTTCCCCCTGTCGATGGCCCTGCGATGTTGCAGGCTCTTTTGGAACGTCGCCGGTCAAGCCCGCGTGGTATCGACGCTAGGGGCTCGGTCGTGAGCCCGGCAATACGCGCCATATGTTCCGCAGGGGAAACTATAGGGGGGCGCTTCTCTTTTCGGCAAGGACGAATTCAATTATCAAAATTTGTGCGTTATTTGAACGGCTTGCGACCGGTGATCTGCTGGCAGCGGAGGTCCGTCTCAGGGTGCATTGCCATGCCAAGGCCGGACCGATATCCCTGATGCAGACCCGCCCTCCGGCGTGGCCGTCACCGAACGAGGAACATATGACACAGATCGAACGCAGCCATACCGGCCCCCGCATGAGCCAGATCGTCAAACATGGCGAGACCATTTATCTGGCCGGTCAGGTCGGCACCGCAGGCGCCAGCGTTGCTCAGCAGACGCAGGATTGCCTCGACAAGATCGACACGCTGCTGGCCGAGGCAGGCAGCGACAAATCCCGTATCCTGCAATGCACGATCTGGCTCTCGGATATGGCCGATTTTGCGGCGATGAACGCGGTCTGGGACGCTTGGGTTCCCGAAGGGCAGACCCCGGCGCGGGCCTGCGGCGAGGCAAAGCTGGCGCGGCCCGACTTCTTGGTTGAAATGATCGTGGTCGCCGCGGCCTGACCTCCGCAATTGCAAAAGGCCCCCGATGCGCCGGGGGCCTTGGCTGTCTGTTGTCGCAGCAGACCTAGCGTCGCCGCAGCAGCCAGATGAAGAACACACCGCCCACCAGACCCGTGACCAGCCCAATCGGCATATCCTCTGGCGCCATCAGGGTGCGGGCGGCAATATCGGCGGCGACCAGAAACAACCCGCCAAACAGTGCGGACACCGGCAGCACCCGGCGGTGGTCACCGCCGACGATCAGCCGGGCCACATGCGGAACGATCAATCCGACAAAGCCGATCATGCCGGAAAACGCGACCATCACCCCGGTGATCAGCGCGCCGACGCAGAAAGTCATCAGGCGAAACCGCGCCACCGGGATGCCCAGCGTCGTGGCTGTCTCGTCCCCGACCGTCATTGCGTTCAGATCGCCAGAGCGGGACCAGAGCCAGCCGCCGCAGAGCACCAGCACCACCAGAGGATAAGCCAGATGGCTCCACTGGGCGAGGCCAAGCCCTCCCAGCATCCAGAAGACCACGGTATGGGTTGCGCGTGGATCGCCTAGGAAAATCAGCACATTGGCCCCTGCCATAACGACAAAGGACACCGCCACACCCACCAGCACCAGCCGGTCTGCGGTGGTTGCCTCGGCAAATCGGGAAACAGCCAACACCAGCGCCGTGGCCGCGAGGGCGCCGACAAACGCCAGCAGGGGCACCGTCAGCAGCCCCAGAAACAAACCGGTATGCAGCAGCGCCAGAATCGCACCAAAGGCGCCACCGGCGGAGATGCCCAGCAGATGCGGATCGGCCAGCGGATTGCGGGTCACCGCCTGCAGGCTGGCCCCCACCATGGCAAGCCCGGCGCCGACCATCATCGCCAGCAGGGCACGGGGAAACCGGATGTCCCAGACAATCGCCGCCTGTCCCTTGCTCCAGCTCACATCAAATACACCGTCTGCCGCAAGCGCTGATCCGTGGGTCAGCTTGTGCGCGACGATACCCCAGACGGAGGTCAGCGGAATACCAACCGCGCCCACAGAAACGGCAATCGATAGGGTCAGGGCCGTCAGAACGGCCCCACCCAGAATCCAGGCCAGCCGCCCGCGCAGGCGCCGCCGGGCGCGCGCGCTGAGGCGCGGCTCAGATGCGGGATGTGCGTGGGCGGTGGGCATATCAGTTGCTTACCGCATCCGTGCGCGCCGCGTCAAAGCTGGTCGCCAACGTCTTGATCGCGCGGATGTTGCGCGGGCCAGGCGTGGCTTCGACATACTCAAGGGTCACAAAACGGTCGTTCTTCACCGCGTCGATCTCTGCAAAGGCCGGGTTGCTCCGCATGAAGGCACGCTTCTCTTCAGCCGTGACCGACCCGTAGTTCACGATCACGATCACCTCGGGATTGCGCTCCACCACGGCTTCCCACGTCACGGTGGCCCAGCTTTTCTCCAGATCATCCATGATGTTGCTGCCGCCGGCCGCCTCGATCAGCGCGGTGGGCATGGCGTATTTGCCTGCGGTGAACGGCGTGTCCTCGCCGCTGTCATAGACAAAGACGCGCAGCGGGTCGCTGGCCTCGGCACGATCCTTGGCAAAGGCTGCCAACTCGTCCTTGTACCCCGCAACCAATGCCTCGGCGGTGTCTTCAACGGCAAAGATGCGGCCGAGGTTCAGCAGGTCATTATACATGTCATCCATGCTGACCTTGGCCTTCTCGCCGATGTGGATGCAGCTTTCGGTCAGTTCATAGACCTTGATGTCAAAGGGCGCGAGGGTTTCGGGCGTGACTTCTCCGCCCACCTTCATGCCGTAGTTCCAGCCGGCAAAGAAGAAATCCGCATCGGCGCCGATCAGCACCTCCTTTGAGGGGTATTTCGCCGACAGCTCCGGCAATTCCGCAACGCCTGCGCGCATCACCGGATCCAATGTCTTCCAGCCGGAAATCCCGGTGTAGCCCACCATCCGGTCGGCCAGCCCCAGCGCCAGCATCATCTCGGTCAGGTTAACGTCATTGGAGATGGCACGCTGCGGCGGGGCATCAAATGTCACGCTGCGGTTGCAGCTCTCTACCGTGGTCTCTGCCTGCGCCATGGGGGCGAGGGAGACGGCCATAACACCGGCGGCGAGCAGCTGCGTCACTGTGGAAAAACGGGCAGTCATAGTCAGGGGTATCCTTATGAAACAGGGAGGTGAAAGGTCAGGTGATCCTGCCCGGAGGGGGTCAGGGTTTCGCGTCTGGCAGCGACGTTGAAGACCCGGCTAACGGTGTCCTCGCTCAGCACGTCCTGCGGCGCACCAAAGGCCAGCTGGTGGCCCTCGGACATCAACAGAATTTCGTCACAGGCACCGGCTGCGATGTTCAGATCATGCAGGCTGGTGACAATGGTCACATCCAGATCCCGGATCAGGTCCAGCACATCCAGCTGATGGCGGATATCCAGATGGTTGGTCGGCTCATCCAGCACCAGAAGTGCGGGTTCCTGCGCCAGTGCCCGCGCCACCATGACCCGCTGACGTTCGCCACCCGACAGGGTGCCAAAGGCCCGGTCAGCCATGCTGTAAAGGTCGAGACGGTCCAGCATCCCCTCAATGATCGCCGCATCGCGCGCGCCCGGCGTTGCAAACCCGGAGCGATAGGGCGCCCTTCCCAGGGCAACGATCTCCGCCACGGTCAGGGCAAAATCGGTGGGTTGTTCCTGCAGCACGGCAGCAACGCGCTGCGCGGCAGCTTTTGGGGGCAAGGTCCAGATATCACTGTCACCAACCTCAACCGTGCCGCTGCGCGGTTGGTTGAAGCGGTAGATCACCCGCAGAAGGCTGGACTTTCCGGCACCATTGGGGCCAACCACACCCAGCACACGGCCCGCATCCAGATGAAAGCTGACCGGATGCAGGATCAGCGGTGCCGTACGGCCCGGTCCCCAGCTGACGTCTGTCACAGTGAGCGCGGCTGCGGTCATTCGGCAGGCTCCATCGGCGCGGTTGTTTTTGCCATGTCGGCTTTTGTCGGGGCGGCGGGGAACAGGGCCGGGATGCGCGACAGAGTGGAGCGGCGCAGTTTTCCGGGGCGGTCAACCGAGCTGCACCAACCGTCCGCGAGCACCTTGTAGAGATCGGCAAAATGCAGAATGTCCGCCAGATCGTCCTTAAGGTTAAGATCGCCAAACACATAGCTGGCCTTGCCCTCGGCCTGAAATCCGACAGTGCAGGGATGGCTGCATCCGGCCATACAGGCCACGCCTGCCACCTCCACCACGGTATCGCCGCGCCGGTCAAGCTCGCTGCGCAAGGCGTCAATCAATTGCGGCCCCGGACGGGTGCCGGGGTCTGTCCCTTTGCAGGATGTACACACCAGAATGCGGTGCCGTGCTGTCCCGTCCATAGCGCCCTCCGCGCACTCCGATCAGGGGACAAAGGGGGAAGGGGACCAGCCACGCCAAAGCGTCGTGCCGCATCATCCTGCCCGCCGGAACACCCCGTCCGGTTCAATAGGTTTCCTGTGGATGGCAGGTCTCCTGACTTGCGGGTTGCTGCGGGCCTCGGCCTTCCCGGCCCAAAGGCCAGTGGTCTATCGAGGTCGCTCACCGCTCACAGTTGCGGGGGCAGTCGTGGATTTGGCGCCTTTTGGCTACACCACACCACGTTCCCTTTTCATCCCGTGACCGCTTTGGGGCCGTGGGAACCATCTGCGACTTTGGGTAGATTTCTCGCCAAGGTTTGTAAAGAAAAATCATCACCGCTGCAGCGTCGGGCGCAAGCGGGGCTACCTTTCAGGGGGCGTCAGCAGCGATCAGCTCACCATTTGGGCTGAGCCGGGGGCGCGGCAGGTGCCGCAACAGCGATGCGACACGCTGGCGGCAGTGTTCTCCGGCCCAGTCATTGGGATGAAAGCGGGGCGGCAAATCAGGATGCCGCAACACCACACGGCGCCAGCGATGCACGATCAGGGTGCGCAGCGTGGCGATCTGTGCCGGGTCAAGGGCATTTGCATCCGCATCAAGCTCCGGCGGTTTGACGCCGTATAAGGTGCTATCGAGCCGGGCACAGGCCAGTTTCAGATCTTCTGGAAACAGCCGCTGGCGCAGCCAGTCAGGCACCGCCAGATCCGGTTGATCGACCACCAGAAATCGGTCCCTTTCCCGTGGCAGGGGGCCATGGCCCAGCACGGTAGAGCGGTTGACCGCGACGTAATTTGGCTGCTGCAACAGCGCATCCAGCGCGCCGCCTTGCCCGTCCTGTGCAATCAGCAGGTGCCAGTCATCGGGGGTGGGTGTCGCCGGAGCATAGATGCGCGGGGTGACAGCGGCGGACTGGCTGCGGCCCATCTGGGTCAGAAAATGCACCGACGCGCGGCCTGAGCGCGTGCTGTCGATCCAGCCGTCCTTGCGCAGCCGGTGCAAGGCAACGCGGATTGCCTCAGGCTTGATCCCCATCGGAGTGATGATCCGGGTGAGGGCGCTGCCGCCAATTTGGTCCCCGTCCCGCTGCGCCAGATCGCCAAAAAGCGATACGATAATCGACCAGACCCGCTGGTTCTGCGGATCGCTCAGGGCAGCTACGGTGGTGTCGAACCAGGAGGTCTGTGCGTCGGTCATATATAATAGATAAGTCGCCCGGCCCGGATAGGCCAGACCGGACGACCGTCTGATGACATGGGCCGATCAGAACGCGTTCATGGTCAGCAGGTCATATTCGGCGGCAATTTCATCATCCTGATTGGTCAGGGTGACATGCCAGCGCACCTCGCCGTATTCCTCGTTACGAGGGGTCTTCTTCTTGACGGTCAGGCGCACCTTGATGCTGTCGCCCGCGGAAACAGGTTTCATGAACCGCAGATTGTCGAGCCCGGTATTGGCCAGAACTGGCCCCTCATCAGGTTGTACAAACAGGCCGGCAGCAAAGCTGATCAACAGATACCCATGGGCGACACGACCGGGGAAGAACGGGTTCCGCGCGGCAGCTTCGTCATCCATATGGGCATAGAAGGTATCGCCGGTGAAATGGGCAAAGGTCTCGATGTCCTCCAGCGTGATCTGGCGCGCAGCACTGTGCAGGGTTTCTCCCAACTGCAGATCACCGAATTTGCGGGTAAAGGGATGCACCTTGGCGGCGATCTCCGTGCCACCCGGCACCCATTGCTCGCCAATCGCCGACAGGATGTCGGGGGAGCCCTGAATGGCGGTACGCTGCATGTAATGTTTGACACCGCGCACGCCGCCCAGCTCCTCGCCGCCGCCAGCACGACCTGGCCCGCCATGCACCATATGGGGCAGGGGGGAGCCATGGCCGGTCGATTCCTTCATCGAGTCGCGGTTGTTGAAGTAAAGCCGCCCGTGATAGGCGCCCGCCCCCAGCGCGACCTCGCGGGCCACCTCTGTATCATGGGTGATGACGGAGGCCACCAGTGACCCTTCGCCGCGATTGGCAAGCGTGATGGCGTGGCCCAGATCGCGGTAGCCCATGATGGTTGAGACCGGGCCGAAGGCTTCGGTGTCATGGACGCGCTGTGCCGTGTCGGGATCGGCGCAGTGGAACAGCATCGGCGGCACAAAGGCGCCTTTCTCGGCATCGGCGCCATCGACGGTGAAGTTTTCCGGATCGCCAAAAACACGCTTAGCTTCCTGGCCGATGATCGCGGCCTTTTCCAGCACGTCGCGTTTCTGGCTGCCCGAGACCAGCGCGCCCATGCGGGTGGTTTCCAGGCGCGGGTCGCCGATCTGGGTTTTTGCGAGGCGGGCAGAGAGTGCTTCGATCACCGCCTCCACCTGCGCTTGCGGCGCGATAATGCGGCGGATGGCGGTGCATTTCTGGCCCGCCTTGGTGGTCATCTCGCGGCTGACCTCCCTGACGAACAAATCAAATTCTGGCGTTCCCGGTTGCGCATCGGGGCCAAGAATAGACGCGTTGAGGCTGTCCTGTTCGGCCACAAACCGCACGGAGTTTTTAAGGATCACCGGGTTGGCACGCAGCTTCAGCGCGGTATCGGCGGAGCCGGTGAAACTGACCACATCCTGCATGCCAAGATGGTCGAGCATGTCGCCAAGGCCACCAGAAACCAGCTGCAACGCGCCCTCGGGTAGAATGCCGGAGTCCAGCATCAGCCGCACCGCCAGTTCGGTGACATAGCAGGTCGCCGTGGCCGGTTTCACAATGGCCGGAACACCGGCCAGCAGGGTCGGAGCCAGTTTTTCCAACATCCCCCAGACCGGGAAGTTGAAGGCGTTGATATGCACCGCAACCCCTTGCAATGACGTGCAGATATGCTGGCCAAGGAAGGTGCCATTGCGCGACAGCTGCTCAACATCACCGTCCAGATAGACATGGGCGTCCGGCATCTCGCGCCGTCCCTTGGAGGCGAAAACGAACATGGTGCCGATGCCGCCGTCGATATCGATCATATGGTCGGCCTGCGTGGCGCCAGTATCGAATGACAGATCATATAGCGCTTGTTTGTGCTGGTTCAGATGCGCCGCCAGCGCCTTCAGCATCCGGGCGCGATCATGGAAGGTCAGTTTGCGCAAGGAGGGGCCGCCGACCGTGCGGGCATAATCCAGCATCCCCTGCACATCCAACGCGTCATTGCCCGCCTGCGCAAGCGGCGCACCCGTGATTGCACTGGCAATGCTGCGCGCGCCTGCACCCGGTTCAATCCACTGGCCAGCGGCAAAACTGGAAACATCAAGAAGGCTCATGGGCGGGTTCCTTTGCGTCTGGACCGGGGGCTGCACGGTCTGAATATGAGAAGTCGCAAATATATTGACCAACCGGTCGGTTTATGCAAGGTCTTTGTCAACAACTGCACGAGGGGAGGCGCTGCAATGTCTGAAACGCTGTTGGTGGAGGACCACGGGACATGGGTGGAAATCACCCTGAACCGTCCGGACCGGTTGAACAGTTTCACCGAGGAGATGCACCACGCCCTGCGCGCAGCCCTTGAGGCGGCCCGTGATGGCGGTGCCCGTGCGGTGCTGCTGACCGGGGCCGGACGCGGGTTCTGCGCCGGGCAGGATCTGGGCGACCGCGATCCGCGCAAGATGGACGGGCCGCCTGATCTGGGCCACACCGTCCGCACCTTCTATGCGCCGCTGGTGAACCTGATCCGCTCGCTCAACTTTCCGGTCATTTGTGCCGTGAACGGCGTCGCCGCCGGGGCAGGGGCCAATCTGGCGCTGGCCTGCGATGTGGTCCTCGCAGGGGAGAGCGTCAAGTTCATCCAGTCATTTTCCAAGGTCGGCCTGATCCCGGACACCGGCGGCAGCTGGCATCTGCCGCGGCTGCTGGGCGAGGCCCGCGCCAAAGGGCTGGCGCTGACCGCAGAACCTCTGCCAGCGAAGACAGCCGAGGATTGGGGCCTGATCTGGAAGGCTCTGCCGGATGCCGATCTGATGACCGAGGCCCGGGCGATGGCGGAGAAATTTGCTAACGGCCCGACGCTGGGTCTGGGGCTGACCAAACAGACGATTCAGGCCGCTGCCGTCAACACGCTGTCTGATCAATTGGAGATCGAAGCTGACGCGATGAAGACCTGCGGCGAAAGCGCGGATTACGCTGAGGGCGTCGCGAGCTTCCTGGAAAAGCGCGCCCCTGCGTTCAAGGGTAAGTGACCATGACGCCAAAAGACCGCGCAGAAAAATCCGCCGCTGCCATGTGGGCGGGCGACCATGCCTCCAAATGGGCGGGCATGGAGATCACCCATGTGGACGAGGGCGAGGCCACGCTGGAGCTGACCGTGGCCCAGCATCATTGCAACGGCCATGGCATCTGCCATGGCGGGGTGACGTTCATGCTCGCCGACAGCGCCTTTGCCTTTGCCTGCAACAGTCGCAATCAATCGACGGTGGCGCAGCACAATGTGGTCAGCTTTACCGCGCCGGGGCGGCTGGGCGACCGGCTGATTGCCAAGGCACATGAGGTCTCCCTGACCGGGCGCAGCGGCATTTACGACGTGACAGTCAGCAACCAGAACGGCCAACAGATTGCTGAATTCCGGGGCTTCTCCCGCGCGATAAAGGGCCAGTTGTTTGATGAATAAGCTGTTTTGCAAAGACGAGCTGTGGAGGACGCCATGAAAGACCTGACCCCAAACAAGGCGGATCTCGATCCGATTGAGATTGCCTCCATCGACGAAATCCGCGCCCTGCAGCTAGACCGGCTGAAATGGTCACTGCGCCACGCCTATGACAATGTGCCGATGTACACGCAGCGCTTTGACGAGGCGGGGGTGCATCCCGATGACCTGCAACAGCTCTCTGATCTGTCGAAGTTCCCATTTACCTATAAAAATGACCTGCGGGACAACTACCCGTTCGGCCTGTTTGCGGTACCACGCAGTGAGATCACGCGCCTGCATGCGTCCTCCGGCACCACAGGCAAGCCGACCGTGGTGGGCTATACGGCGAATGACATCAGCAATTGGGCCGATCTGGTGGCACGCAGCCTGCGCGCCTCCGGCCTGCGCAAGGGCGACATGGTGCATAACGCCTATGGCTACGGGTTGTTCACCGGCGGTCTTGGCGCGCACTATGGGATCGAGCGGCTGGGCGCCACTGTCGTTCCGATGTCGGGCGGCCAAACCGAGAAGCAGGTGGGCCTGATCACTGATTTCAAACCCGACGGCATCATGGTGACGCCCTCCTACATGCTCAACATTCTGGAGCAGTACCACAAGGTTGGCATGGACCCGCGCGACTGCTCGCTGAAGGTGGGCATCTTTGGCGCTGAACCCTGGACCGATGCGATGCGTCGCGAGGTTGAAGAGGCCTTCGATATGCACGCGGTTGATATCTACGGCCTGTCCGAGATCATGGGGCCGGGTGTGGCCAATGAATGTGTTGAGACCAAAGACGGCCCGGTGATCTGGGAGGACCACTTCCTGCCCGAAATCATCGACCCGCAGACCGGCGAGGTACTGCCGGATGGAGAGCTGGGCGAGCTGGTCTTTACCACCCTCACCAAAGAAGGCCTCCCAATGGTGCGTTACCGCACCCGCGACCTGACCCGACTGTTGCCGGGAACCGCGCGTTCCATGCGGCGGATGGAGAAGATCACCGGCCGCAGCGATGACATGATCATCCTGCGCGGCGTCAACGTCTTCCCCAGCCAGGTCGAGGAGCAGCTGCTGGCGACCGGTGGCCTGGCGCCGTATTACCAGATTGAACTCTACAAATCGGGCCGCATGGATGCGATGCGGGTGTTTGTGGAGGCGACTTCCGACGCCACAGATGAGCTGAGCAAGACCGCAGCGGCGCGCATGCTGACCAAGCGGATCAAGGATATGGTTGGCGTCTCGACCGAAATCATCGTCGGCGAGCCGGGATCGGTGGAGCGCAGCCAAGGCAAGGCCAAGCGCGTTGTCGACAACCGCAGCAAGGAGTAACACGGCTTGGCCCGCACCATTGCAAAAGACCACGACGAGAAACGCGCCCAGATCCTGAAGTCTGCGGCCAAAGTCTTTGCCGAGCAGGGATTTGACCGCGCGTCGATGACCCAGCTGGCGCGGGAATGCGGGATCTCCAAGGCCAATATCTACCACTATTATGACAGCAAGGATGCCGTATTGTTCGGCGTCCTTGATACCTATCTGAGCGATTTGCGCGATCGGGTCTGCGGTGTGGACGTCAGCGCGCTTTCCCCTGATCAGCGGCTGCGCCGCATCGTTTCGGAAATCCTGCTGGCCTATCAGGGGGCCGACCACGAGCATCAGGTGCAGATCAGCGCCATGGGAGCCCTGCCGGAAGAGCAGCAGAAACTGCTGCGCGCCTATCAGCGTGAACTGGTGCACCTTGTCAGTGACGCGCTTGCCGGGGTCGCGGCCGAGGGCATCGCCAAGGATCCGGCGAAGCTGCGCGCCGCCACGATGTCGGTCTTCGGGATGCTGAACTGGTATTACATGTGGAATTCCGGCGCCGGATCTGAGGCGCGCGAAGATTACGCGCAGATGGTGGCGGATCTGACCATGAACGGTATCCGATCACTGTAGCTGGCTGACCGGGTCAGTCCGGTGGTGGCGCTCTCCAGCGCCGGCAAAATAATTTACCCCAGACATGCAAAAGGCCGCCTGAAACGGGCGGCCTTAGGGTGATTCTATCCACAGATTTCCGTGGTCAGAACGTCTTTAGATGGATGGGCGCGGAAACTCCGCGCCGCGATCCTTACAGCAGTTCCAGCGAACCTGCGGACTGCTTGCCGTCACGACCAGTTTCCAGCTCGTAGGAAACTTTTTGGTTGTCGTTCAAACCATTAAGGCCCGAGCGTTCAACCGCAGAGATGTGTACAAACACGTCCTTGCCGCCAGACTCAGGCTCGATAAAGCCGTAGCCTTTTGTTGCGTTGAACCATTTCACGGTGCCATTGGCCATCCGAATTCTCCAGTATCTATCTCCCCGCAGGGTGCGGGATCGTAAGGCCTGATATCACAGAGTGACCGGCGCCACCATGCCCACAATGTCATAAGTTTTGCGAAGGATGGGGGCTGTGATCTCTCGGGCACGCTCTGATCCGCGTGCAAGAATCTTGTCGATCTCGTCCTGATGCTGCATCAGCCGGGCCATTTCGGTGGTGATCGGGCTCATTTTTGCAACCGACAGGTCGGCCAGCATCGGTTTGAACTCCGAAAACGCCTTGCCGCCTACATCCGCCAGCACCTGTTCGACCGATTGCTCGGCCATGGCGGCGTAGATGTTGACCAGATTGCGCGCCTCAGGCCGCCCGTCCAGCCCCTCAACCTCGGAGGGCAGGGCGTCAGGGTCCGTCTTCGCCTTGCGGATCTTCTTAGCGATGGTGTCGGCATCATCGGTCAGATTGATGCGGCTGGCATCAGACGCATCCGATTTCGACATCTTCTTCGATCCGTCCCGCAGCGACATCACGCGTGTGGCGGCGCCCTCGATCACCGGTTCGGTCAGCGGAAAGAAGTCGACGCCGTAGTCGTGATTGAACTTGGCCGCAATGTCGCGGGTCAGTTCCAGATGTTGCTTCTGATCTTCGCCCACAGGCACATGGGTGGCGTGGTAGACCAGAATGTCCGCCGCCATCAGCGCCGGATAAGCAAACAGACCAAGCGAGGCGTTCTGCGCGTTCTTACCGGCCTTGTCCTTCCACTGGGTCATTCGCTGCATCCAGCCCATGCGGGCCACGCAGTTGAAGATCCACGCCAGCTGCGCGTGTTCGGGGACCTGGCTTTGGTTGATCAGGATCGACTGTTCAGGGTCAAGCCCAGCGGCAATGAACCCGGCGCAAAGCTCGCGCGTGGATTTCTTCAGATCCGCCGGATCCTGCCAGACGGTGATCGCGTGCATGTCCACCATGCAATAGATGCTCTCTACGTCCTTGGCCTGCCAGTCCACGAACCGCTTCAGCGCGCCAAGATAGTTGCCAAGGTGCAGATTGCCCGATGGCTGGATGCCGGAAAACACGCGTGGCGTGAATGTGGTCTCGGTCATCAAGAAACTCCCGTCTGGAATTAGGATCCTCGCTGGCTTAACCATGGCGGGAACCATCGTCAACCGCGCGCGGATCAACCGGGCTGCGGGGCAGGGCGGCAGAGCAGGCAAGCAGGAGCAAGATCACAATGGACTACCAAAAAGAACCGTCTCCGGTGAATCCGCTGCCGCCGGTTGTAGTGGCGCTTGTGCTGATCATCATGGCGATCGAAGCCGGGTTTTCGCTTGGCGCGCGCGGGATCTTTGGCGGGCCTGAGGCGGTGGGCTGGCGGCTGGAGGCGATCCAGACCTATGCTTTCTCCTCGGAGGTGCTTTGGTGGATGTGGGACACAGGGCAATGGCCGACGGAGCATCTGATCCGCTTTGCCTCCTATTCCTTTGTGCATGTCGCCTTCACCCAGACGCTGTTTGTCTGCGTCTTCGTCCTCGCCATGGGCAAGTTGGTGGGCGAGATCTTTGGCGATCTGGCCATGGTGCTGGTGTTTCTGGTCTCCGGCGTTGGCGGTGCTGTGGGCTATGCGCTGCTGACCCACTCCTCGGTGCCGCTGATCGGTGGCTTTCCCGCGGTCTATGGGCTGATCGGGGCCTTCACCTATATTCTGTGGCGGCAATTGTCGCTGGTCGGGGCCCAGCAAAGCCGTGCCTTCACGCTGATTGCCTTTCTGATGGGGATCCAGCTTCTGTTTGGCCTGTTGTTCGGCGGCACGCTTGACTGGGTCGCTGACCTTTGCGGTTTTGCCACCGGCTTTGGCCTATCCTTCTTCCTCGCCCCGGGGGGCTGGGCCCGCATCCGCAACCGCATCCGCCGGGAGTGAGCCGTCGGCCCTTTAGCGGCGTGTTCAAAATCGCCTCTGTTGTCTTACCGGGTTGGGGGCGTACCTCGCCGCACAGCACGTCTCAAATCCCCCAGGCGCACCGCGCCGATGATCTGGCCGACGCCGAAATAGACGACTGCGCCAAGCACGATCAGCCCCAGAAGCGCGAGGTAGCGCCAGCTGGGCAGGTAGAACAGCCAGCCAAACTGCTGCACCACACCAAAGAGCACAGCGCCCATGGTGGCGGAGGCGATGAGAATGCGCAGGCTCCTGTCGTAGAACCGCTGGTCGAATCGCGCGACTTCGCCCATGCGGCGGGCGCCCAACCACAGGCAGGCCACCATGGCCCAGCCCGCAACAGTAGCCGCGATGGCAGGGGCGATCCAGCCGACATAGGGTTTCAGACCAAAGGCCAGCACCGCATTGATCACCATCGCCACCAGCGCGTAGCGGAACGGTGACCGCGTATCCTCACGGGCGAAAAACAGCGGTTGCAGCACCTTTTGCAGCACGAATGCCGGCAGGCCAGCACCATAGATGGCAACTGCCAGGGCAATGGCGGCCACATCCTCCGCCCCGGTTGCGCCACGCTCATAAAGAACGGAGACAAGCACCACAGGCACCGCCAGAAACGCGGCGGTCGAGGGCAACGTGAGCAGCAGGGAGAACTCCCCAGCACGGGAGAAGGCATCACGGGCCCCGGCGTCATCGCCCGCCCGCAGGCGGCGCGACAGATCCGGCAGCAGCACAATCCCGATGGCAATCCCGACAACCCCGAGCGGCAGCTGATACAGCCGGTCCGCCACAAACAGCCAGCTCACCGCGTTTTCAATGTCAGAGGCCACCTGCTGCCCGACCACCAGATTGATCTGTGTCACCCCCATCGCCAGTGCTGCCGGCAGCGCCACACGGACGAGGTTTTTCATCTGCGGCGTCCAGCGCGGCAGGCCGGGGCGCAGGCGAATACCGGCACGACCAGCGGCGATCCAGACCAGCGCCAACTGCGCGACACCTGCGACGGGGATGGTCCAGACCAGCCAGGTGATCACCGCGCCCCCCATCGTGGCCCCGGCAATCATCGCCGCACAGGCAAAAATATTGAGCAAGACAGGCGCCGCTGCTGCCGCGGCAAACCGCCCGGTGGCATTCAGCACACCGGAAAACAGCGCCGCCAGCGACATGCACAGAATATAGGGAAAGACGATTTTGCCGTAGCCCACTGCCAGATCGAACCGCGCATCGCCCACAAAACCGCCCGCCGTGGCCCAGACCAGCCCGGGCATGAACACCATGCCAAGCCCCACCAGCAGCAGAACCGTGATGGCCAGCAGGTTGAACGCCTCCTGCGCAAAGCCCTGCGGGTCCTCTCCGCTCTCCAACCGCTTGGCAAACATCGGCACAAACGCCGCGTTAAACGCCCCCTCGGCAAAGAAGCGGCGGAACATATTGGGCAGTCGGAAAGCCGCCACAAAGGCATCCATCAGCGGACCGGGGCCGATATAGGCGGTGATCAGGATTTCGCGCAGAAACCCCAGGATGCGGCTTGCCAGCGTCCAGAATCCGACGGTGAGAAAGCCTGACAGCAGTTTGATCGGCTTCATGATCCGGCCCGCTTTGCCCCTTCGGCGATGGCGCTGCGCAGCTTGGCTTCCAGCGATTTCTGCTTGGCCTCGGAGTAGTATTTCAACCCGAACATATCCTTCACATAGAACGCATCGACCACCTGTTCGCCATAGGTCGCGATCACCGCGTTGGCGATATAGATATTCGCCCCTGCCAGCGTGCGCGCCAGATCATACAGCAGGCCGGGCCGGTCGCGCGTATCCACTTCGATGATGGTGTAAATCTCAGATCCGTCGTTGTCGAAGGTGATATGCGTGGGCACATTAAACGCCCGCTCGCGCTTCTTGATCTTGTCACGTGATTTCAGCGCCTCGCCGGTGATCACCTCGCCCCGCAGGGTCTTGTGGATCATCTCGCGCAGTCGCGGCAGGCGCTCCGCCTCATAAGGGTGGCCTTCGGAATCCTGGATCCAGAAGGCATCGGTCACATAGCCGTCCTTGGTCGTATAGGACCGCGCATCAACAACATTGGCCCCGACCAGTGCCAGCGCGCCGGCAATGCGGGCAAAGATGCCGGGGTGATCGGCCATGCAGAAACAGGCCCGCGTCGCATCGCGGTCTTCGTCGGGGTGCAGGCGGACAATCATGCCTCCCGGATCATCCAGATCGGTCAGCTCCCGCAGCATCTCGGCGAAATCAATATGCGCGGTCACATGCAGCCCCTGCCAATAGGGATCATAATGACGCGCGGTCTCCACCTTCAGCTCCGCCTTGGTCCAGTCGGGCAGGGCGGTGCGCAGGGCCTTCTTGGCTTCTGTACCGCGATGGGCGCGGTTCAGCGCCTCCATGCCGTTTTCCAGTGCCTCGCGAGTCTGGTTATAAAGCGCGCGCAGCAGCGCTGCCTTCCAGTTGTTCCAGGTGTCCGGCCCGACGCCGCGAATGTCGCAGACCGTCAGCAGCAGCAACAGGTCCAGCCGCTTGATCGTCTTCACCGCCTTGGCGAAATCACGCACCGTGCGCGGATCGGCGATATCGCGTTTCTGCGCCATATCCGACATCAACAGATGATAGCGCACCAGCCATTCCACGGTTTCGCTGTCGCTCTTGTTGAGGCCCAGCCGGGGCGCCACCCGCCGTGCAATCTGCGCGCCAAGGATCGAATGATCCTGCTCGCGCCCCTTGCCGATGTCATGCAGCAGCATCGCCACCAACAGCACCTTGCGGCTCAACCCTTTGCGCAGGATTTCCGAGGACAGCGGCAGCTCGTCTTCCAGCTCCCCCCGTTCAATCGCCGCGAAGTTGGCGATCACCTGAATGGTATGCTCATCCACGGTGTAGGAGTGGTACATATTGAACTGCATCATCGCCACGATCGGCTCGAACTCCGGCACAAAGGCGCTGAGCACCCCCAGTTCGTTCATCCGCCGCAGGGCGCGTTCTGGGTTGCCGTGCTTCAGCAGCAGATCAAGGAAAATACGCCGCGCTTCTTTGTCATTGCGCATTTCGTCATCGACCAGATGCAGGCTGGCTGTGACCAGCCGCATAGCATCGGGGTGGATCAGCATCCCCGTGCGCAGCGCCTCCTCAAAGATCCGCAACAGGTTTAGTTTGTCCGCGCAAAAGGCTTCGGGATCGGCCACATCCAGACGGTTGTGGATGACCGCATAGCCGGGCTTCACCCGAGGGCGGCGGCGGAAAATCCGTTCCAGCAGCGGCTCGCTTTTCTGGTGGGTGGCTTCCAGTTTGGTCAGGAAAATCCGGGTTACATCGCCCACCTTGGTGGCGTGGCGGAAATACTCCTGCATGAAGACCTCAACCGCCCGGCGCCCGGCGCGATCCTCATATCCCATGCGGGCGGCGACCTCGACCTGAAGGTCAAAATTCAGCTGCTCGGTGGCGCGTTTGGTCAGCAGATGCAGATGGGCGCGTACCGCCCAGAGGAAGTTTTCAGCCTTGGCAAAGGAGTCCAGCTCTTCCGGGCTGAACAACCCCATGGGCACCAGCTCCGCCACATCCTGCACCTGATAGAGATACTTCGCGATCCAGTAGAGCGACTGCAGATCGCGCAGGCCGCCCTTGCCCTCCTTGACGTTGGGTTCCACGACATAGCGCTCCCCCTGTTTCAGGTGACGGGCATCGCGTTCGGCCAGCTTGGCCTCGACAAAGTCGCGAGCGTCCTTGGAAAACAGCTCCGCAGTCAGGCGCCGGTCCAGATCTGCGGCGAGCCCCGCGTCCCCGTCCAGAAACCGCTGCTCCAGCATGGCAGTGCGGATGGTGAAATCCTCACCCCCGAGCCGGATGCAATCACGGATGGTGCGGCTGGAATGGCCGACTTTCAGGCGCAAATCCCACAGGATATAGAGCATCGATTCAATCGCGCTCTCGGCCCAGGCGGTGATTTTGTAAGGCGTGAGAAACAGCAGATCCACATCGGACTGCGGCGCCATTTCGCCCCGGCCGTAACCGCCAACCGCAATCACCGCGATCCGCTCGCCCTGGGTGGGGTTGGACAACGGATGCAGCAGGCTGGTGGCGGTGAAATAGGCGGCAGTGACCAGACCGTCGGTCAGATAGACATAAGACCGGGTCAGCGCCCGCGCCGCAAAAGGTTCCTCGGCAAAGGCCTCGGCGATGGCGGCACGCCCGGCCAGATTGGCCTCGCGCAGGATTTTGACAACGCCTGCGCGCAACTCCGCCGCCGAGCAATCCCGCGACAGGGCGGTGATGGCGGCGCGTACGGCAACGGCGTCAAAAATTTTGCCGGGGTCGCAGATCAGCGGCCCCAGCAAAGGTGGGAGATGGACGGTGTCCGGCAGCGCTGGATCAGAATCCGGCACCGGCGAAGCTGCTGGGAGCTGGGTCAATAACCACAACCTTCTGTTCTTGGATTGTCGCAACCGCAAGGCCGCGTTCATTGGTGCCATCCGGGCGCAGGCGGAAAATGCCGCCGGTGCCCTGGAACCCATTGCCACGGGTCAGCGCCGCGCCGGTCAGCGCGTCGGATTTTCCTGCACTGACCAATGCGCCAATCGCGGCGATCCCGTCATAGGCAAGCCCACCAATGGGGTGCGGCGCGGCCCCGTAGCTGGCCTGATAGCGGCTGCGGAATTGCTGCGACCGGTTGGTGTCGGGCATTGCGAACCAGCCGCCCTGAACACCTGGCAGGGCCAGCGTCTGTGCCGGGATGTCCCAGCGTGTAAGGCCGATATACTGTGTCGCGACAGGATCCACGCCCGCCTCCGGCATCAGCTGGGTCAGCAGGGGCAGCGCGCCGGCGGTATTCGCGGTCAGGAACACCGATTGCGCACCGCTGCTGGCCACGGTTGAGCGGATTGTCGGAATGGCATTGATCACGCCCTGCTGCGACAGCTCATAGCTGACCGCACCACTGATGCTGGCGCCATTGCCTGCCGCTGCGCGTTCAATCGCGACGCGACCGGCTTGACCTGCGGGATCGCTGCCGCTGACAACCACCATACTGCCCTTGCCCTGGCGGGCGGCATAGCTGGTAAGACGGCGCGCTGTATTGTCAAACGTCGGGCCCAGAATGAAGACATTGCCACCGGCAATGGCGCTGTTGTTGGAAAAGGCCAGAACGTTGACATTGCGCTGTGCGGCAACGAGACCGGCGGCATTGGCGGCCTCTGCATAGACCGGCCCCAGAATGATCCGCGCGCCATCATTGATCGCGGTGGTCGCGGCTGTTGCGGCCTGTTGTGGCGCGCCTGCGGTGTCATAGATTCGCAGATCGATCTGCGCCCCGTTCAGGTCGGCAATCGCCATCCGGGCGGCGTTCTCAAGACTTTTTGCCAGCAGCGCATCGCCGGGCTGGGCCGACCCGCGCGGCACCAGCAGGGCGACGGGCACGGGCTTGGTTGTGTTGATCGACGGGCCGCCACCGGTTGGCAAGGTGTCACAGGCGGCCAGTGCCAGCGTCGAAACCACGGTTGCAGCGGCCATTGCCGCCTTGCGGGCGTGTTGAAAAACAGCAAACATAATGGACTTGAAACTCCCTTGTCCGGCGGCGTACGCCGTGTTGGTACCTGAGGGATCATAAACGACCAACAAGGCGGGTCCAGCGTGAATCACAAGATCGTCCATTTGCCATCCGGCCTCTACTTTGTTGCGACGCCCATCGGCACCGCGCGCGATATCACTCTGCGGGCGCTGGATGTGCTGGCTTCTGCCGATCTGATCGCTGCCGAGGACACCCGCTCCCTGCGCAAGCTGATGGAAATCCACGGTGTTCCGCTGAATGGGCGGCAGATTGTGGCCTATCACGATCACAGCGGTGCAGGGGCCCGCGCGCGCCTGCTGGCCGCGCTGGAGGAGGGCCAATCGGTGGCCTATGCCTCCGAGGCGGGTATGCCACTTATCGCCGATCCGGGCTATGATCTCAGCCGCGCCGCTGCTGAGGCCGGACATCTGGTGACCGTTGCACCGGGCGCCTCTGCGGCGCTGGCGGCGCTGACATTGGCGGGTCTGCCAACGGATGCGTTTTTCTTTGCAGGCTTTCTGCCCAATGCCAGCGGTGCCCGCCGCAAGCGGCTGGAAGAGCTGACAGCGGTGCCCGGCACGCTGGTATTCTACGAATCGCCGAAGCGGATTGCCGCCTCCCTGCGCGATATGGCGGCGGTTCTCGGGGATCGTCCTGCCGCGCTCTGCCGTGAAATCACCAAGAAATTCGAAGAGGTGCGCCGCGACAGCCTGCTGACCCTCGCCGAAGGTCTGGATCAGGCCCCCGTGAAGGGCGAAATCGTGGTGCTGGTGGACCGCGCCCGCGGTGCCAGTGTCAGCGACGGCGATCTTGACAGTGATCTGCGCGCCGCGTTGAAGGACAATTCCGTTAAAGACGCCGCCTCCATCGTGGCCGAGATGCACAATCTGCCCCGTCGGAAGATTTACCAACTGGCGCTTGATATGGCCAAGGACGCAGGCTGAGCATGGCTGGGCGGCAGGACACCCCGCCCAAGCGCGCCTCTGCCCGCGGGCTACGTGGCGCAAAATCCCATCACGCCGGACAGGCGGCGGAGGAGTTGGTGGCGCGTTTCTATGAGCGGCAGGGCTATCAGATCGCGTCACGCCGTTGGCGCGGCGGCGGTGCTGAAATCGATCTCATCCTGCGGTTTGGCGCGATGGTGGTGTTCGTCGAGGTCAAACACAGCGCCACCCGCGATCAGGCAATGGCGCGCATCAATGCCGCGCAGATGCAACGCATGATGGCCAGTGCGGCGCAGTTTCTGGCGGGGGAACCTGCGGGTCAGCTGACCGAGTCACGGCTGGACGTGGCCGTGGTCAATGGCACCGGCAGGGTTGAGGTGCTGGAAAACGCCTATGGTCAGGGTTGATCAGTTCAGCCATTGAACCCGCCGCCAAGCTGGGCCATGTATTCGACGTGGGCGGTTTTGCCCATGTCATTTTGCCCATGTCATGAGGGACTGACATAATGAAAATCGCCTTCCAAATGGATCCGATCACCGACGTTGACATCAACGCCGACAGCAGCTTCCGCATCGCGGAGGAGGCGCAGGCGCGCGGGCATGAGCTGTTTTTCTACAGCCCCGACCAGCTCGCCTATCAGGAAGGGCGGATCACCGCGCGCGGCCATGATATGACGGTCCAGCGCGTTGCTGGCAGCCCGGCGGAACTCGGCCCGCGCCGCGAAGTGGATCTGAGCGACTTTGACGTGGTCTGGCTGCGTCAGGACCCGCCCTTTGACATGCATTACATCACCTCGACCCATCTGCTAGACCGCCTGAAAGGCCAGGCGCTGGTGGTCAATGATCCGTTCTGGGTCCGCAACTACCCGGAAAAACTGCTGGTTCTGGATTTCCCTGAATTGACGCCGCCGACCACTGTCGCTCGCGATCTGGAGACCATCAAGGCGTTCAAGGAAAATCACGGCGACATCATTCTGAAGCCGCTCTATGGCAATGGCGGGGCCGGGGTGTTCAGGCTCGACGCCAATGACCGCAACCTGACCTCGCTGCATGAGCTGTTCACCGGCTTCAGCCGCGAGCCGCTGATCGTGCAGAAATTCCTGCCCGACGTGTCCAACGGCGACAAGCGGGTGATCCTTGTCGATGGCGAACCCGTCGGGGCCATCAATCGCGTGCCGGCAGCGGGCGAGACCCGCTCCAACATGCATGTGGGTGGCCGGCCTGAAAAAATCAGCCTCAGCGACCGGGATCGTGAGATTTGTGCCGCCATCGGTCCGTTGCTGCGCGAGAAGGGCCAGATCTTTGTCGGCATTGATGTGATCGGCGATTATCTCACTGAGATCAACGTGACCTCCCCCACCGGCATTCAGGAGCTGGAACGCTTTGACGGGGTAAATATCGCCGAAAAAATCTGGCAGGCGATCGAGGCAAAGCTTTGAGCCACGGGCGCCGAAACCCCGTCTAGGCAGCAATCCGAAAACTGATCGCTTCGGCGATATGGGGGCGGCGGACATCCGGCGCCCCATCCAGATCCGCGATGGTGCGGGCCACCCGCAATACCCGGTGATACCCGCGCGCGGTCAGGCCGAACCGGTCGGCAGCCTGTAGCAACAGCGCGCGGCTCTCGGCATCGGGGGGCGCCACCTCTTCCAGCAATTGCCCCTCCGCATCGGCGTTCTGGCGCAGGCCGGGATGATCGCGGTAGCGGCTGGTCTGGATTTCACGCGCGATGGCGACCCGCATCGCCACATCTGCTGATGGTTCGCTGTCGCCCGGCATGTCCAGATCGGCAAATGCCACCGGCGGTACATCCACCCGCAGGTCAAACCGGTCCATCAATGGCCCGGAGATGCGGCCAAGATAATCCGCCGAACATTGCGGCGCCCGGGCACAGGCCCGGCTGGCATCGCTCAGCGCACCGCATTTGCAGGGGTTGGCGGCTGCCACCAGCATGAAGCGGCTGGGGTAGCTGACGTGGGCATTGGCGCGCGCCACATTCACTTGGCCGGTCTCCAGCGGCTGGCGCAGGGTTTCCAGCACCGCGCGGCTGAACTCCGGCAGCTCATCAAGAAACAGAACCCCGTTATGGGCCAGGCTGATCTCCCCCGGCTGCGCCCGCCGTCCGCCACCGACAATCGCCGCCATAGATGCGGTGTGATGGGGTTCGCGGTACGGGCGGTCGCGGCGAATGCCACCGTCGTCGATCAACCCGCAAAGCGACTGGATCATGGATGTCTCCAGCGCCTCAGCCGCCGTGAGGGGCGGCAGAATAGAAGACAGCCGCGCCGCCAACATGGATTTTCCCGATCCCGGCGACCCCACCATGAACAAATGGTGCCGACCGGCTGCCGCGATTTCCAGCGCGCGTTTGGCCCGTTCCTGACCTTTCACATCGCGCAGATCCTTGCCTGTGGGGCCCTCAATGACGTCACCGGGTTCTGCCGGGGGGATCACCATCTGCCCGGTAAAATGCCGCACCACATCTGATAACCCGCTGGCGCCAATTACCGTTGCATCACTGACCCAGGCGGCCTCCGCGCCAGAGGCCTTGGGGCAAAGCAGGCGCCGTCCTTCACTGGCGGCCGCCATGGCGGCAGGCAGCGCGCCCACCACGGGCACCAGACTGCCATCAAGCGACAATTCCCCCAGCGCGATGGTTTCGGAGGCGGCTTCCGGCGGCACAATCTCGATGGCCGCCAGCAGCGCCAGCGCGATGGGGAGGTCGAAATGGCTGCCCTCCTTGGGCAGATCTGCTGGCGACAGGTTTACGGTGATCCGGCGCGAGGGCAGGGCAATCGACATGGTCGCAAGGGCGGAGCGCACCCGTTCGCGCGCCTCGCTCACGGCCTTGTCGGGCAGACCCACGATGGAGAAGGCAGGCAGGCCGGGTGCGACGGCGCATTGCACCTCGACCGGGCGGGCCTCTATGCCTTGAAAGGCCACGGTATACGCGCGCGAAATCATCTCTCCCCTTTCCGCTGTGGGTGGGAGAGATGCTTTGGCAACGTGGTTTCGGAGTCGTTAATGCGCGTGCGGACCCCTTGGGGTTTTACGTATTATTTACCTTGAGGGCCGACCGGAGGCTCAGCTCAGCTGCCAGGGTTTGCGCGGCAGATCAATCGGATAGGGGTCACTGGCATAGCTCACCTCATCCATCCGGTCCCGCCAACGGCGCAACACAGGGTCAGAAAGCGTGACCCGGCAATAGGCGCGCATCGCCTCCGATACGGGCAGGTCAAAGCCAACAATACGCGCCGCCACCGGGGCATAAAAGGCATCCGCGATGGAATAGCTGCCAAAGAGCCAGCCTTCCGCGCAGCCAGAGACCGTCCGCGCATGGTCGAACAGTGCCTCAATGCGCCGCAGATCCGCCAGAACCGCGTCAGAGGGTTCAAATCCCTGATAGACATGGGCCAATTGCATCGGGCAGGCGCTGCGCAGCGCGCCAAATCCGGAGGCCATCTCCGCCACCAACCAGCGGGCCGTTGCGCGCTGGCGCGGATCCTCGGGCCACATGCCAGCCTCGGGGTGGCGCTCCGCCAGCGTTTCGGCAATGGCGACGGTTTCGCCAATCACGGTCCCATCGGGGAGTTGCAGCGTGGGCAGCAGCCGCGCAGGCGCCAGCGCCGCCATCTGCGCCTTCATGGTGCCCGAAAACATCTCAATCAAGGAGACCTCATGGGGCAGGTTGAATTTTTCCAGCATCAGCCAGCCGCGCAACGACCAGCTGGAATACTTGCGATCACCGATATAAAGTTGATATGTCATGGCGCGAGGCTAGCGCGTCACAAGATATTCCCAAAGGTAATATTTGTGCGCATATCCATCACGGAATGTGATTAATCTTGCCGCAGCCCCAGCCTTGCTCCCAATCGGTTCCCTGATGGGTGAGTTCCGTGACCGACAGATTGTCGATCCGGTGAGAGAAGGCCTCCTCGGCGGTCAGCCGCTCGGCCCGCTGGATTTGTGTCAGGATCTGGCCGAAATGGCCCACCACAATCAGATCGCGCCCGCGATGGGTGTCGATCAGCCCGTTGATGGCGCCATTTACCCGCGCGCAGACCTGATTCCAGCTCTCGCCGCCGGGCGGGGTCACATCGCCGGGGGTTTCCCAATAGGCGCGGATGCGTTCGGGGTCTTCGGCGTCAATCTCCCGCCAGCTGCGCAGCTCCCAGGCGCCGAAATGAATCTCGCGCAGATCCGGATGATCCTCCAGCCGCTGCCGGTCGCGGCCGATGGCGGTGGCCGTATCGCGCGCCCGGCTCAGATCGGAGGAGACCACCAGCGCCTGTTCCGGCAGGTAGCCATGCAGCCGGTCCAGCGCGGCGGTGTCCGACAGATCCGCGGGCAGATCGGACCAGCCGACCATGGATTTGGCATGGGTGGGACCGTGGCGGACCAGAAACAGCCGTGTGATGGCATCATTGCTCATAGCGTTCCTTTCAACACTTGCGGCAGTCCGGCGGTGACCAGCACGGCCCGGTCGGCCATCCCGGCCAACGCGATATTGAGCCGCCCCTGCGCCTCGCGGAAGGCGCGCGCCAGCGCATTTTCCGGCACAATGCCATGCCCCACCTCGTTGGACACGACAACCACCTCAGCCGCGCAGCGCCCCAGCGCCTCCAGCAGGTCGCGCTGAGCGGCCTCCAGATCCGCCTCTGCCAGCATCTGATTGCTGAGCCACATGGTGGCGCAATCCACGAGGCAGATCTGATCCGCCGTTAGCGAGTCGAGCACCGGCGCAAGGTCCATTGGCGCTTCATGGGTGATCCAGTCGGTGCCCCGCTGACGGAGGTGGCGATCAATTTTCGCCCGCATCTCATCGTCAAACACTTGTGAAGTGGCGAGGTAAACCCTGTCTTTACCAGAGCTTAGGCAAAGGTTTTCGGCAAAGGCAGACTTGCCCGACGCTGCGCCGCCCAGAATGAATGTGACTTTAGACGGCAATTTTATTACCCTGATTGCATCGAGTGTTGCGTGACTGGGTAGCCACGGGTGCGATGCAGCACAAGATGTGTTGACCACAAGAGCGCGTCAACCTGCCGAGGGTGGCGCCATATTTCAGACGTTGATTGCACCCCAGACCGGCCCGATGTGGCAGCGCGTTATGCGTTTTTCTCCACGCCCCATCCGGCCGCAGACAACCGTCCCGACCTTATTTTCGGGAATTTGCCAATTGTGAAGTGATCCAAATCCGCGCAGCGCGCGTAATCAGATCAAAATTCATCTACGGGGAAGAAAAATGGCACTTGATACCATGATCGAAAACCCGTTGCCCAAGCGGGCAATGAAGGCGGAATTGCTGGACGCGGAAACGGAGCTGCAACTGGCCTATGCTTGGCGGGATGAACGCGATGTGCAGGCGCTGCACCGCTTGATCAACGCCTATATGCGACTGGCCATTTCGATGGCGTCCAAATTCCGCCGCTACGGCGCACCGATGAACGACCTCATTCAGGAGGCGGGTCTGGGCCTGATGAAGGCGGCGGATAAGTTTGACCCGGATCGGGGTGTGCGGTTCTCCACCTATGCGGTCTGGTGGATCAAGGCCTCCATTCAGGACTATGTGATGCGCAACTGGTCGATGGTGCGGACCGGCTCGACCTCTTCGCAGAAATCACTGTTCTTCAATATGCGCCGGGTGCAGGCCCAGCTGGAGCGTCAGGCCCAGTCCGAGGGTTCACGTCTGGATCAACATCAGCTGCACCAGCAAATTGCCACCGAAATCGGCGTGCCACTGCGGGACGTTCAAATGATGGACGGGCGGCTGGCGGGCGCGGATTTCTCGCTAAACGCTGTCCAGTCAGCCGAGGAAGAGGGGCGCGAGTGGATTGAGGCGCTGGAAGATGACAGCGCTCAGGCCGCCGAGCTGGTCGAGGAGAGCCATGACACCCAGCAGCTGCGGACCTGGCTGGTGGAGGCGATGCAGGCGCTGAATGATCGCGAACGCTTCATCATTACGGAACGCAAACTGCGGGACAAGCCGCGCACATTGGAGAGCCTCGGAACCGAGCTGGGCCTGTCCAAGGAGCGTGTTCGCCAGCTGGAGGCAGGCGCCTTCCAAAAGATGCGCAAATCGCTTGAAACCTGCTCACGGGAAGTTCAAAACTTCCTCCTATGACAAACCATAGTAATTTTATCAACAAAGGCGCGACCCACATCGGACGCGCCTTTTTCATCTGCGCGGCGGCGCTGCGCCCCATGGCCCTCGGCGGCCTTGTCTCTGCCGCTGCAATTATCGGTACTGCCCACGCAGATCAATCGGCCAGCCAGACCGCCCAGACAGCGACGGCAGCGACCTCCGTTTTAGACGTGGTGTCACGGCTCACGGATGCGGATGTGGTGTTTCTGGGAGAGGTGCATGACAATCCCGCCCACCATACAGCGCAGGCGGAGATTATCGCCGCGCTAGCGCCTGCCGCCGTGGTTTGGGAAATGATCACCCCGGCGCAGGCTGCCGGTCTGACCCCGGATCTGTTACAGGATGGTCCTGCATTGGCGGAGGCGCTGGACTGGGCGCAGTCCGGCTGGCCGGAATTTGCACTCTACCAGCCGGTTTTTGCGGCGGGCCACGGGGCCGCGCAGGTCGGGGCCTTGGTGCCCCGCACTGAGACCCGCCGCGCGATGGAGCAGGGGGTGGCGCGTTTTTTCGGCGCAGAGGCGGCCGCATATGGTTTGACCGAGCCGCTGCCAGAGGCCGAACAGGCCGCGCGGGAGGCCGACCAGCTGGCAAATCACTGCAACGCAATGCCCGCAGAGATGCTGCCGGTACTGGTCGACCTGCAACGGCTGCGGGATGCCGCACTGGCGCGTGGTGTTGTGACGGCGTTGGATCAGCTGACAGATGGGATCGCCGACCAACCGCGCGCGCAGGTGGTTGTCATCACCGGCAATGGCCATGCCCGGCTGGACCGGGGCGCGCCTGCGGCCTTGCGATTGGCCCGGCCTGATCTCAAAATTGTCGCCCTTGGCCAGTCGGAGGGCGGGCAGATCGACGGTGTGTTTGACGTGCTGCTGGATGGGCCGCCGGTTTCGCGGCCCGACCCCTGCCTTGCGTTCCAGTAAAGAGGGAGCAGTTCAACCGGGGGACGACCACTTGATCGTGGACCCCGTGGAAAACCGTTTCACACTGGCGACAGGGCGCAGTAGAGTTTGCCGGGATCTGCGGCAAGGATAGGCAAATGCTGGCGAACAAACGTATTCTCCTGATCATCGGTGGCGGAATTGCCGCCTATAAATCGCTGGAGCTGATCCGCCGTCTGCAGGATCAGGGCGCTGAGGTGGTGCCGGTTCTGACCAAGGCGGGCGAGGAATTTGTCACCCCCTTGTCAGTCTCGGCGCTGGCCGGGCAGGCGGTGCATCGCGATCTCTTTGATCTCACCGCCGAGGCTGAGATGGGCCATATCCAGCTATCGCGCAGTGCGGATCTTCTGGTGGTGGCCCCGGCGACGGCGGACCTGATGGCGAAAATGGCCAATGGTCACGCCAATGATCTGGCCTCCACCCTGCTGCTGGCGACGGATACGCCGGTGCTGCTGGCGCCTGCGATGAATGTCCGCATGTGGCAGCACCCCGCAACGCAGCGCAATCTGGCCACACTGCTGGCGGATGGCATCACCTGCGTCGGCCCTGATGAGGGCGGCATGGCCTGCGGTGAATTTGGCCTAGGTCGTCTGGCTGAACCGGACGCGATTGTTGCCGCCATTGCCGCCAAACTCACCGACGGGCCGCTGAAGGGACGCCGCATTGTCCTGACCTCGGGCCCCACCCATGAGCCCATCGACCCGGTGCGCTATATCGCCAACCGCTCCTCCGGGGCGCAGGGGACTGCGCTGGCCCGTGCTCTGCGCGATCTGGGCGCTGAGGTGGTCTTCATTACGGGCCCGGCCGGCGTCGCGCCGCCCGAGGGGGTGGAGGTGGTGGCCGTTGAAACCGCACAAGAGATGGCAGATGCGGTGTCCGCCGCCCTGCCTGCGGATGCCGGTGTCTTTGCCGCAGCGGTGGCCGACTGGCGCGTCACCAGCGCCTCGGACCGCAAGCTGAAAAAATCAAAGGACGGGCTGCCGGTGATGGAATTTGCCGAAAACCCCGACATCCTCAAAACCGTGTCGCATCTGAAAGAAGGACGACCGGGGCTGGTTGTGGGCTTTGCCGCAGAAACCAATGATGTGGTGGATAACGCCACCGCCAAACGCCTGCGCAAGGGCTGTGACTGGATTGTGGCCAATGACGTCTCCCCGGCGACGGGCATCATGGGTGGCAGCGAAAACGCGGTGATCCTGATCTCCGATGCAGGCGCCGAAAGCTGGCCGCGCATGGACAAGGGCGCAGTCGCACGCCAGTTGGCCGATCGCATTGCTGAGGCGCTGACCGATAGGGGCTGAGGTGCTCGAATAGGAACAAACGAATAAGGACAAGGCACGGGAATGGTCGAGATCCGCATCACATATGACGAGGGCGCAGACAGGGATGTGCCGCTGCCCGCCTATCAGACGGCCGAAGCCGCAGGTGCCGATCTGCGCGCCAACCTGCCGGATCGTGCGCGCCTGACCCTTGCCCCCGGTGCCCGCGCGCTGGTGCCGACCGGGCTGCGACTGGAAATCCCGCAAGGGTACGAGGTGCAGATCCGTCCCCGCTCCGGCCTTGCGCTGAAACATGGCATCACCCTGCCCAACGCGCCCGGCACCATCGACAGCGATTATCGCGGCCCGCTGGGGGTGATTGTGATGAACGCAGGTGACGCCCCATTTGAGATCGCCCATGGCGACCGCATCGCGCAGATGGTGGTTGCGCCGGTCCTGCAGGCGCGATTCCAACTGGTCGACAGCCTGGGCAACAGCGCGCGCGGCAGCGGTGGCTTTGGCTCCACGGGGCAGCACTGATGCTGTCGATTGTTGTTCTTGCCGCGCTGATCTGGTGGGGCGGGCGGGTTCTCGGGCTGGGGCGCAACCTGCGTCTGGGTCTGCTTGGAGTGCTGTATCTCGCTATTTTGGCGGTGCATCTGACCCTGCCTGAAACGGCACCGCTGCGCGTGGGCACCGGTGGATCTGTGGCACCCTGGCTGGTGCTGGCCGGCATGGTGGTTCTGGTGCTGGCCTATCGCCATGTGCTGCGCCGCCTGCGCAGCCGCGCGCAGCCGGAGGAGGACGCACGGGAGGGCGCCCAACCCCGCCCGGATAAATTTTCGGAGAGCGAGCTGGACCGCTACGCCCGACATATTGTCCTGCGCGAGCTGGGCGGGCCGGGGCAAAAGAAACTCCGCAAGGCGCGCGTTCTGGTGATCGGGGCCGGGGGCCTTGGCGCGCCCGCGCTGCAATATCTTGCCGCCGCCGGGGTCGGCACCATCGGGGTGATCGACGATGATCTGGTGGAAAACGCCAACCTGCAGCGGCAGGTGATCCACCGCGATCAGGACATCGGGATGCCCAAAGTGTTTTCGGCGCAGGCCGCGATGGAGGCGCAGAACCCCTATGTCTCCGTGAGCCCCTACCACCGTCGCTTGGATGCGGAGATCGCCGCCGATCTGTTTGGCGATTATGATCTGATCCTGGATGGCACCGATAATTTCGAGACGCGCTATCTGGCCAATCGGACCGCTGTGGCACTGGGCAAGCCGCTGATTTCAGGCGCGCTGTCGCAGTGGGAGGGGCAGATTTCGCTGTTTCACCCCACTACAGGCGGCCCCTGCTATCAGTGCATCTTTCCCGAAGCGCCGGCAGCAGGCCTTGCCCCCAGCTGTTCCGAGGCGGGGGTCGTGGGCCCATTGCCCGGCGTGGTTGGCGCGATGATGGCACTTGAGGCGATCAAAGCAATCACTGGCGCAGGTCAAACCCTGCAGGGCGAGATGTTGATTTACGACGGGCTTTATTCCGAGAGCCGCAAGATCACCCTCAGCCAACGCAGCGACTGCCCGATTTGCGCGGGCGGAGCCGAAGCCGGAGACGACAGCAGCAAAGAGGCAGGCGCGCCGCGCTCCGATGCGGAGGCCACCTGAGACACTCTGACGACGCAATCACATCACCAAAGGGGAGGATAAGATGACATTCAATTGGACCCAAACGGCTCTGAAAACGGTGGCCGCAACCGCAGGGGTGGCCTTGCTGGCAAGCGCAGCCACGGCTGCGGATTTGCCGGATCTTGAGGGGCGCGAAGTGGTCGTGTCGGTGGAAAACGCCTATCCGCCGCTGCAATTTGTTGAACCCTCCAGCGGCAAGGCAATCGGCTGGGAATATGACGCGATGGCGGAGATCGCGGAGCGGATCAACATCACCGTCGTCTATGAAACCACCAGCTGGGACGCGATGATTCCTGCCGTCAGCGATGGCCAGTATGACATCGGCATGACCGGCATCACCATCCGCGACGATCGTAAGGAAAAAGTCGATTTTTCAGACAAATATCTGACCTCGCAGATGCGCATGATCGTGGCCGGGGATGAGAGCCGGTTTGATGATGCTGCAGGTTTTGCCGCGGATGCGGATCTTCTGGCAGGCGCGCAGCCCGGCACCACGCCGTTTTACGTGACAGTTTACGATATCCTTGATGGCGATGAGGCGAACCCGCGTATCAAGCTGTTTGAAACCTTCGGCGCGGCCATTCAGGCGCTGCGCACGGGGGATGTGGATCTGGCATTGTCTGACAGCACCGCCGCAAATGGCTATGTGCAGGCGTCTGATGGTGCGCTGAAAATTGTGGGTGAGCCGCTGGGGACTGAAGATTTCGGCTTCATCTTCCCCAAGGGCAGCGATCTGGTGGCGCCGATCAATGCAGCCATCGCCGCAATGGAGGCCGACGGCACGCTGGAGGCGCTGAACACCAAATGGTTCCTTGAGTATAAGCTCGGCGGATAACCCTGCACAGACACCGACCAATCCCCGGCCAAGCGCTGGGGATTTCTACATCAAGGGGCAGACATGAGCGCACAAGAGCCAAAGCCGCGCAGACCGGACGGCAAGAAAGACGATTTTCCCTGGTGGCTGGCGGCGGTGCTTCTGATTGGCGGGACGCTGATCTGGCGGGTGGCCTCGGATGATCTCTATCTCTCCATCCTCAGCACGTTGATGCGCGGCGTCCAGCTGACCATCTTTGTCACGCTGATCAGCTTCTCTCTCGCGTCGTTTTTGGGCCTTGGGCTGGCGCTGGCGGCGGGGTCACGCTGGCTGGTGATCCGTCAGAGCGCGCGGTTCTACATAGAGGTGGTGCGCGGCATTCCGATCATTGTGCTGCTGCTCTACGTCGCCTTTGTTCTGGCCCCGGCGCTGGTGGAGCTGCGCAACTGGATCGGCGCGCACCTGGGGCTGGATCCGATCCGTACGCGCAATTTTCCGCTGTTGTGGCGGGCCATTATTGCGCTGATGATTGCCTATTCCGCATTCATCTCCGAGGTGTTTCGCGCCGGTCTGCAATCGGTGGATGAGGGCCAGATCGAGGCGGCGAAGGCGCTGGGCCTCAGCCGCTGGCATCGCTTCCGCTTCATCGTGTTTCCACAGGCAATCCGCACCATCCTGCCGCCGCTGGGCAATGATTTTATCGCCTTGGTCAAAGACAGTTCGCTGGTGTCGGTGCTGGGCGTTGCGGATGTCACGCAGCTGGGCAAGCTGACGGCGGTGGGCAATTTTCGCTATTTCGAGACCTACAATGTGGTGGCGCTGATCTATCTGACGCTGACAATTGGCCTGTCGCTGCTGCTCAGACGGTTTGAAAAACACCTGCGCCGCCGTGAGGAGCGCCGGTAGCGGTGGTCCCTCGGCGCTGATTGGTGAAATTCTCTTGGCTGCGCCTCTGGACGGCGGGCGGGGGCAGGCATAGCTTCCTCTCAAAGGAGATTTGCCATGACCAATCCGCTGCTGTCCACTTGGGACACGCCGTTTGAAATTGCCCCCTTCGACCAGATCAAGGACAGCGATTTTGCCCCCGCGCTGGAGGAGGCCTTGGCTGCGCATAAGGCGCAGATTGATGCAATTGCCAGCTCGGATGAGGCGCCGACATTTGCCAATGTGATCGAGGCGCTGGAAACCCCCTGCCGCGCGCTGGAGCAGGTTCTGTCAGTGTTCTACAGCGTGGCTGGGGCCGACAGTAACCCCGAGCGCGAGGCGTTGCAGCGGGCGTTTTCGCCGAAACTGGCGGCGCATTTTTCCGCGATCACCGCGAACAAGGCCCTTTATGCCCGCGTCAAAACCGTGTGGGATCAGCGTGACACGCTGGATCTGAGCGAGGAGCAACAGCGCGTTCTGATGTTGTCCCATCGTGGATTCGTGCGGGGTGGTGCGGCGCTGGAAGGCGCGGATGACACCCGCATGCAGGAGATCAAATCCCGTCTGGCAACGCTTGGGACCGAGTTCACCCAGAACCTGCTGGCGGATGAGCGCGACTGGTTCATGGCGCTGAGCGAAGAAGATCTGACCGGTCTGCCGCAATTCGTCGTCGATGCTGCCCGCGCCGCGGGCAAGGACAAGGGGTTGGATGGCCCGGCGGTGACGCTGTCGCGCTCGCTCATCACGCCGTTTCTGCAGTTCTCGCCCCGCCGCGACCTGCGCAAACGCGCCTTTGAGGCCTGGGCTGCGCGCGGTGCCAATGGGGGTGAGAGCGACAATCGTGAGATTGCTGCCGAAATTCTGGCCCTCCGCGAAGAACGCGCCAAACTGCTGGGCTATGAAAACTTCGCGGCCTACAAGTTGGAAACCGAGATGGCCAAAACCCCGGCCGCGGTGCGCGATCTGCTGATGCAGGTGTGGGAGCCGGCCAAGGCGCAGGCGGAGGCGGATGCCTGGGTGCTGACCAAGATGATGCAGGAGGATGGCATCAACGGCGCGCTGGAGCCCTGGGACTGGCGCTACTACGCAGAGAAACGGCGCAAGGCGGAGCATGATCTGGATGAGGCAGAGTTGAAGCCCTATTTCCAGCTGGACCGCATGATCGAGGCGTCGTTTGACTGCGCAACCCGCCTGTTCGGGTTGGAGTTCACGCCGCTGGACGTGCCGCTGTACCACGCGGATTGCCGCGCCTGGGAAGTGACCCGCAATGGTGCGCATGTGGCCGTGTTCATCGGGGACTATTTCGCTCGCTCCTCCAAACGGTCCGGCGCCTGGTGTTCCGCGATGCGCAGCCAGGCGAAATTCCCTGAGGTGCAGACCCCGGTCGTGATCAACGTCTGCAACTTTGCCAAGGGTGAGCCCGCGCTGTTATCTTATGATGATGCGCGCACGTTGTTCCATGAGTTCGGCCATGCGCTGCACCAGATGCTGTCGGATGTGAGTTATGAGAGCATCTCTGGCACCTCGGTGGCGCGCGACTTTGTTGAGCTGCCCTCGCAGCTATATGAACACTGGCTGGCTGTGCCGGAGGTTCTGGGCAATTTCGCAACCCATGCCGACACCGGCAAACCGATGCCGGTGGAGATGCGCGACCGGGTGCTGGCGGCCTCGACCTTTGATATGGGGTTCCAGACGGTGGAATATGTGGCGTCTGCGCTGGTGGATCTGGCGTTTCATGACGGGCCTGCACCGAAGGATCCGATGGCCAGACAGGCCGAGGTTCTGGCAGAGATCGGCATGCCATCCGCGATCATCATGCGCCACGCAACGCCGCATTTTGCGCATGTGTTCTCGGGCGACGGCTATTCCTCCGGCTACTATAGCTACATGTGGTCCGAGGTGATGGACGCAGACGCCTTTGCTGCCTTTGAGGAGGCGGGTGGCGCCTTTGATCCCGAGCGCGCCGAGGCGTTGGAGGCGCATATCCTCTCCACCGGTGGCTCCCGCGATCCAGCTGAGCTGTACACCGCGTTCCGGGGGCGCCTGCCGGGCGTTGATGCGTTGCTGAAAGGACGCGGACTGGCGGCGAAATAATCCACGTCGACCGTTGGAATGGAAAAGGGCAGGCGCTATGCGTCTGCCCTCTTTCATTGGTGAACTGTTTGAGCGTTCGCCCGTGATCCTAGAACAGCTGCAGGTCTTTCTGACCGTTCTCGATTTCGCTGAAGCTGGGCATGTTCTGGATCATGCAGGGCACCGCCTCAGCACATGGCATCGGCACCGTTGGCTTCATCGCGGCGGCCATGCCAAAGCCGGGCTGATCCAGCTCGCCGCGAATATCGCGCAGCAGGGTTTTGTGATCGGGCATGGATTTGAGGATCTGCGCCAGATCCACCTTCGCGCCTTTCCACCACTGGAACCAGATCGGTTTCTTCAGCGGGCGCAGCCGGTCCCGGATGCCGGGGCCATAGCCCGTATCATAGACCTGTTTGCCCAGAAGCACGGTCTGATAGACGCGGTAGTCAAACAGGGTCGCGAACTCAATATCATGGGGCATCGGTAGGCGGTGCTGCCAGAGTTCCAGATTCTCGGCCAGACGATCCGGGATCTTCATCTCGGTGCGAGCGTCGATCCAATACTGGTCGTCGGTGCGGTTGCCCAACCGGTAGTGCAGGCAGATAAACTCCAGCACCTCGTCGTAGAGCTTGTCCATCTGGCGGTTGTATCGGCTGCGCAGGGACGGTGCGATGTCGCGCGTGGGCATATGTTCGGTGAGCCAGCGCACCGCGTGATCAATCATATGGATCGCGGTGCTTTCCAGCGGTTCGATGAACCCACCGGCCAGACCGATGGCCACACAGTTCTTTACCCAGGCATTGCGCACCCGCCCGATCCGCATTGGAATGATGCGCGGGGTCGCCCCTTCGCCGCTGTCGCCCAGCCATTCAAGATACTCATCCGCTGCCTGATCATCGGTGCGATGGGCAGAGGAGAACACATAGCCGGTGCCGACCCGGTTATAGAGCGGCACCCGCCAGGTCCAACCGGCGCCAAGGGCGGTGGAGCGGGTGAGGCTTTCGATTTTTTCCGGGTCCGGGTGGTCGATCTGCAACGCCATCGCGCGGTCATTGGGCAGATAGTCGGAGTAATCCATAAACGGCTCACCCAGCGCCTGATTGATAATCAGCCCGCGGAAACCGGTGCAGTCGATGACCATCTCAACATCGTGACGACCGCGCTGCTCCAGCATCAGATGGCTGACATTGCCCTGCTCATCCAACTCAACCGATGTCACCTCATCCTGAATATGTTCCACGCCATGTTTGGTGCAGACCTTGGTGAGCATGCCGGCAAATTTCACCGCGTCCAGATGGTAGGCATAGCCAAAGCGTTGCTCAAACTCCGGCTGACCAAGCGGGCGGGCGCCCTTGCACAGGCGGCCCAGATCATCATGGGGAGAGATGGACTGAGTGTAGTCCCGATCCCCGTTGCCAAAGCGCAGGAAGTACTCGGCAGGCTCCAGACCCTCCAGCAGCTGACCATGGGCGAAGGGGTTCACGTAGTCGATGCGATTTCCCTTGGCATCCTTGTTCCAGTTGCAGAACTTTACCCCCAGCTTGAACGAGGCGTTGGTCTCACGGAAAAAGGCGCGCTCTGAAATGCCAGCCTGACGGAGGGTTTTGGGCATCCGCGGCACGGTTGCCTCGCCCACCCCGACGGTGGCGATATTCGGGCTTTCGATCAGGCAGATTTTTGGTCGGTCCTTGGGCGCTGATGTGCGGGAGAGTTCTGTCTCCAGGATCAGCGCCGTCATCCACCCCGCCGTGCCGCCGCCGACGATGGTGATCTTCCTTAAGCGATTGTTCATGTGTTCCGTCCCTGTTTTATAGTTTTTTCAAGGACCGTAGCGCAGCTGTCTGGCGTCTGGCTAGCAACAATTCCGCAAAATGCCGTGTCGAACCTGTTATCAGACGGTCCGGGGCACGAAGGGCTGTATTCTGAGAGAGGGCAGGCCGGGCGCACCAGTCTTCAAGTTTTGAAAACTACCGCTCTGCAACAGGGTTTACTGGGCTGTCGGGCGGATTGGGACGGGATAGCCGGATCTACAAGACGCGCGGATTTACCGGTGCAGCCTGTGGCTGTCCGGGGTGGCTCTGGGCTGGATCAATCTATTAACCGTTGATCGGGGCCTTGTTCTGCAACCGGAGGGTTGCGGCATAATGTGGACGGCGCCGCCACGGGGGCGGAGGGGGCGGGTTGATGGCCCGCGTGCTCAAATTCTCTGCACGACCCCAGAGGGTGGGGCCCGGTTCCTGGTCGGAGCCGGGGTGCTAGACCCGGATCCTGCAATCGCGATTGGGGCCAGTCTGGCACAGCGGCCTGAAACGATCCTGAGCGGGGCGTGCGCTGTGGTTGCTAATTGTTAAATCTTGTCCACTGCGTATCCGTCTCTAGTATCCGAGGGTGCGATCCACCTGATGCAGGAATGGCGCCTCAGCCTCGCCCCGGCGGATGTTGTCGGCAATGACACGCGCGGCGGTAAGGGGGCGTGTTTCTGCCGCGATATGCGGCGTCACGGTGACCCTTGGATGGGCCCAATAGGGGTGATCCATCGGCAGCGGCTCAATGCGGAAGACATCGAGCGTTGCATGGCCGATCTGGCCACTGTCGAGGGCGGCCAGAAGGGCGTCATCGTCAATCAGGGGACCGCGACCGGGGTTGATGATGCGCGCCCCTTTGGGCAGCAGGGCGAGGGTGTCGCTGTTGAGCGTATTCTCGGTCGCGTGGGTGTCTGGCAGGAGCAGGATCACGATCTGTGCCGTGGCGAGGGCGTCCCGCAGGCCGTCGTCGCCATGGCGGCAGGTGATGCCGTCGATGGATTTCTTGGATCGCGACCAGCCGGTGACCGGAAAGCCCAGTGTGGCCAGCATGTCGGCACAGGCCTGTCCCAATGCGCCAAGGCCCAGAACCGTCACCGGACGTTCTTCGGCAAGCGGGGGGACCACCGGCTCCCATCGGTCCTGCGTGTGGATCGTGCGGTCGATATTGAGGTGATAGCGCAGCACATGCCCCGTGACCCATTCGACCATACCCGCGGTCAGACCGGGGTCCACCATCCGGCAGAGCGGCATCGTCAGGGTCTGGTTGCCCACGATCTTCTCCACCCCGGCCCAGAGGCTGAGCACCGCCTTGCAGCGGGTATAGGGTGTGAAATCCTGTAGGTCCGAATTGGGGGCATAGACCACGTAATCCACATCAGCCGGGTCGTGATCAAGGCGCAGATCGACCTCCAGCCCGGCCTCCGCAAAGGCGGCGCGCAAAGGCGCCTCATAGGTGGCCCAGCGTTCGGGCAGGGCGGCAAACTGGACGTTGATCATGTGGCGAACACTCCGGCCATATCGGCGAATCCCTTGATTTCAATCGGGTTGCCTGCGGGATCGTGAAAGAACATCGTGCTTTGCTCACCCGGCTCGCCCGCAAACCGGGTGGTGGGGGCGATGGTGAACTCCAGCCCCGCCTGTTCCAGCCGATCCGCCAGCAGGCGCCAGGCGTCCTGCGGCAGGATCACACCCAGATGGGGCATCGGCACCATGTGATCGCCGACCTTGCCGGTGTTGGCGGTGGCAAAAACCGGCCCGAGATGGAGCGAGATCTGATGACCGAAGAAGTTGAAATCGACCCAGGTCTCTGTGCTGCGCCCCTCCTGACAGCCCAGCAGGCCGCCATAAAAGCCGCGCGCCTGATCAAGGTCATCGACGTGATAGGCGAGGTGAAAAATGCTCATCGCTCTGCTCCCTGTAATCTGTGGCCCTAGGGATAGAAGGGGGCGATGAAAAAGGGTAGCTTGTTTTTCTATATTCAAACATAAGAAAAACTATGGATACACGGTTCCTCTCCAGCCTCGTCACCACGATAGAGGAGGGATCCCTGGCCGCGGCGGCGCGCCGGGAGGGGATCACCGCATCGGCGATTTCGCAACGGATCGCGGCGTTGGAGGCCGATGTTGGTGTGGGGCTTTTGTGCCGCGCCGGGCGCGTCATGCAGCCCACGGCGGAGTGCCGTCGCCTGTTGCCAAAGATGCGAGAGATTCTGCGGGCTGAGGCAGAGTTGCGGGGGCAGCTGTGCGGGGCCAGCCTCAGCGGCACGCTGCGGCTGGGGGCGGTGTCGACGGCCATGGGGGATTACGCGGGAGTGATCCTTCGGCACCTGAGGGGGGCCGCGCCGGAGGTTGCCGTGCAGCTGGTGCCGGGCACGTCAGAAGGGCTTTATGCTTTGATGCAACAGGGGCAGGTGGACGCCGCACTGCTGATTGAGCCACCGTTTGCACTCCCCAAAGCTTATGTTTTCAAAGAGGTCGCCCGCCAGCCCATTGGTCTGTTGCAGGCAGAAGGCGACGGTGAGGGGCTATCTGATGGGGCGCTGCCGTTCCTGATCTACAGCCGCGAGGCCTGGGGTGGGGCGCGCTGTTGGCAGGCGCTGACACAGCGGGTTGATACGCTGGACATTCTGGCGGAACTGGATGCGCTGGAACTGATCGCGCAGATGGTGGCAGAAGGCACCGCACAGGCCGTTGTACCGCTGTGGGAGGGGCTGCGCAGGCATGCTGGCCTGCGGTTCACCCCGTTTGACGGGGAGGCCCGGCGGTTGGGAGTTCTGCTGCACCAACGCGATGCCGACAGTGCGCTGACACGGGTGTTGCTGGCGGCTTTAGGCGCCTGACCCTAGCGTGGGCGGTGGATATTCGCGCTTTGCACAAGTCCGAAGGCACCCATCAGCACCAGCATCACCGAGCCACCGTAAGACACCATCGGCAGCGGCACGCCCACCACCGGGGCAAGGCCCATCACCATCGACATGTTCACTGCAAAGAACAGGAAGAAGCTGATCGCAATCCCCAATGTGACCAGCGACGCAAAACGGTCCTTGGTGGCGAGTGCGGTGGCGATGCAGAATGTGATGACCAGCATATAGATGAACAGCAGGGCAAACCCACCGATGAAGCCGAATTCCTCGGCTAGGGTGGTGAAGATGAAATCGGTGTGTTTTTCCGGCAGGAAGTTCAGCCGCGATTGTGTGCCCTGCATGAAGCCACGCCCTGACCAGCCGCCGGAGCCGAGTGCGATCTTTGACTGGGTGATGTGGTAACCGGCCCCAAGCGGGTCCTGTGAGGGGTCGAGGAAGGTGTCGATGCGGCGGAACTGGTAATCCTTCAGCAGTTGCCAGTCGGTGCCCCTGCTTTTGAACACGGTCGCCACAAGCCCGACCCCGGCCCCAATGACAGCGGCGAAATAAGCCCAGTGGACGCCCGCGAGGAACATCACACCGCCACCGGCCGCCATCAGCAGGATGGAGGTGCCAAGGTCCGGCTGGCGCAGCACCAGAAAGGTAGGCAGCAGGATCAAGATAACTGGCAGGATCACCCATTGCGGACGCGAGCAGCGTTCCGGCGGCAGCCAGTCGTAATAGGCCGCCAGCAGCATCACCAGCGTGATCTTCATCAACTCAGACGGTTGCAGCCGCATGAAGCCGATATCGATCCAGCGCTGCGCGCCCATGCCGACGGTGCCAAAAAACTCCACCGCCACCAGCAGCAGGACGGAGACCAGATAGGCCAGAACAGAGATATTGCGCCAGAACCAGATCGGGATCATGGCGACGACCAGCATTACCGACAGGCCCAGAACGAAGCGTTTGACCTGCGGCTCCACCCAGGGGGAGAAACTGCCCCCCGCCACCGAGTAGAGCATCAGAAATCCGACGCTGGCGACGCTGGCCAGTAGCAGGACCAAGGGCCAGTTCAGATAGAGGATCTTGCGCAGGCCGGTGGGAACCGATTGTGCGTTATTGGCGAGATAACTCATGCTGACCCTCTATGCCTGCCCGCTGCCGCTGTTGCGGTTGCGCTGAATGCGCTCACGTTCCAGACGTTCCTGCAGGGCTTCGATATTGGTGCGGTCCTTCTTGGGGTAGGCCTCCAGCGGCGGGCTGCCATCATAAAGCGCCTGCAACAGCACATCGCGCGCAATCGGGGCGGCTGCTTTGGAGCCGCCGCCGCCATGTTCGACCACCACCGCCACGGCAAATTTCGGATCATCTGCCGGCGCATAGGCAACAAACAGCGCATGGTCGCGGCGTTCCCACGGCAGATCCTCGTTGCGGATCACCCCGGCGGCGCGTTCTGCGGCGGTGATATTGCGCACCTGGCTGGTGCCGCTTTTGCCGGCCATACGCATGCCGTCGGCGATGATCCGGGAGCGGTAGCCGGTGCCGCGCCGCTCATTGCTGACCGAGTACATGCCCCGGCGGATGGTGCGCAGGTTGTTTTCATTGACGCCGATCGGCTCTCCGGCGCCGCTGGGCTGCTCCACCCCGTCGATGGATTTCAGCAGGCGCGGCGTGACCGAGCGACCAGTGGCCAGACGCGCTGTCATCACGGCCAGCTGCATCGGCGAGGCCAAGAGATAGCCCTGCCCGATGGAGGAGTTCACGGTATCGCCAACCAGCCAGTCCTGACCGTAGGTTTTCGATTTCCATTCCTTGTTCGGGGCAATCCCCTTGGCCACTGCGGACATCGGAAGATCATGGCGCACGCCAAGGCCAAAGCGTTTCGCCATGGCGGAAATCTTGTCGATGCCAACCTTGATGGCGAGGTCGTAATAATAGACGTCGCAGGAGCTTTTGAGCGAGGTGTTGAGATCCACATGGCCGTGGCCTGCGCGTTTCCAGCAGTGGAAACGGCGGCCCGAGACCTCCAGATGGCCGGGGCACCAGACGGTGTCTTCGGTGCCGATCAAGCCTTCCTCCAGCGCGGCGAGGGCGGTGATCATCTTGAAGGTCGATCCGGGCGGATAGGTGCCTTGCACCGATTTATTGGCCAGCGGGCGATAGGGGTCTTCGGTCAGCATCCGGTAGTCGGCGACCGAAATACCGCGCACAAAGAGATTGGGATCAAAGCTGGGGGAGGAGGCGATGGCGCGCACATCGCCGCTCTCGCAGTCGATCACTACGGCGCTGGCGCTTTCCTTGCCCAGACGGGCCTGAGTGTAATACTGCAAATCCGCATCAACGGTCAGCTGCATATCCGCGCCGGCCTCACCCTCGCGGCGGTCCAGCTCGCGCATGACCCGCCCGGTGGCGTTGACCTCGACCCGCTTGGCGCCGGCCTTGCCGCGCAAGACGTCCTCACGCTTGGCCTCGAACCCGACCTTGCCGATCTGGAAGCGCGGGATCATCAGCACCGGCTCGGGGTCCTCCATCTTGCTCAGATCATAATCGGAGACCGGACCGACATAGCCCACCACATGGGCAAAATCTTCCTGCTGAGGGTAAACCCGTGTGAGGCCGACCTCAGGCGTGATGCCGGGCAGGGCGGGGGCGTTCACGGCAACTTTGGAGATATCGTCCCAACTGATCTGATCGGCTAGGGTGATCGGCAGAAACGGCGGTGAGCGGCGCATCTCGGCCATCGCGCGTTCGATATCTTCGGGGTCCAGCGTCAGCAGGCGCGACAGCTTGTCGATGACGTCACCCACGTCACCTGCGTCCTCCGGTACCACAGTGATCCGGTAGGATTGGGAGTTCTGCGCCAAAATGGTGCCGTTGCGGTCATAGATCTGCCCGCGGGCGGGCGGGATCAGGCGCAGGTTGATCCGGTTTTCCTCCGCCAGCAGGCGGAACTGATCGGCTTGATCGACCTGAAGGTGGCGCATGCGCATCGCAAGACCACCGGCAAAGGCCAGCTGCAACCCGCCCAAAAGCAGGGCGCGGCGGCTGAGTTTGCGATGTGTGGCTTCGACGTCTTTGACGTTGCGTTTCATCAGCGGCTTCCCAGGGCTTCTGCCTCTGCGGGGGAGAGTTTGCGCACCCCCAGCAGGCTTTGGCTGGCCAGTGCGACCAGCGGATAGATCAGCAATGTTGCCACCATCTGGATCAGAATCAACCCCAGCGACGGCTGCACCACCCCCAGAACCGCGAGGATCAGCCGGTTGAGCAGGGTCACAGCGGTGATGGTCATGGCCACGGTGACCCATTCCCCGATGAAGGCGGTTTCGCGGTGCGGCTGAACCTGCGACTTCAGAAAGCTGCAGGCGAGCACGACCAGAAGCGCCATCAGCCCCGGTGGCCGTTGAAACAACAGATCCGCCAGCAGGAAGGTCAGCGCAATCAGCACGGTCGGCACATAGTCAGGGCGGCGCATCGACCAGGCCATGACCAGCGCCAGCAGCAGATCCGGCGGTGCCCAGCGGGAGGGCAGCGTGTCCAGGGGCAGCAAATGAAAGAACATGATCACCAGCGCCAAGGCGGGAAAGGCCGCCCGCATGACCCAGATCCGCGCCGGGGCGTTATTCGCCATTGCCGGCCTCCGCTGCGGCCTCATCGCCCAGACCTTCGGGGCGGGGCTGCGGGATGTTGATGCCCGGTGCAGGCACCACCAGCCCACCGGGGTCCTTGATCACCTCAGAGCCGTGGTGGCGCAGCACCCGCAGAAATTCGAGCCGCTCATAATCCGCCGAGAGCCGCACCCGCAGGCGGCCAAACCGGTCCTGTGTAACCTGCCCGATCAGCAGGCCCGCCGGAAACACATTGCCATCGCCTGAGGTCACCACCCGGTCACCGGGGCGCACCAGATCGGGGTTTTCAAGGAAGTCGATCACCGGTGCCGGGCTGTTGTCGCCGGCCACCAGCGTGCTCTGCCCCGAAGGCTGGATCAGGGCTGGTACGGCACTGGCCGCATCGGTCAGCAGGATCACCCGCGCGGTGTCCTGCCCGGTGCCGGAGATCCGCCCGACAAGGCCGATGCCATCCATCGCCGCCCAGCCATCGCGCACCCCGTCGCGGGCGCCCACATTCAGGATCACCGACTGGCGAAACGGAGACCCGCTGTCGGCCATCACCACGCCGGTCACATAGGTAAGACGCGGGTCTAGCCGCACATTGTTGAGATCCAGCAGACGGGCGTTTTCCTGCTCCAGCTGCAACGCGGCCTCTTTCCAGGCGCGCATCTGGCGTAATTCGCTGCGCAATTCCCGGTTCTGTTCGGCAAGCCGCTGATAACTCTGGAAATCGCGGAACAGGTTGATTGCGCCCTCAACCGGGATCATGGCCCAATCCATGCTGGGGACCACGGCGTCAACCACCTGCGCGCGGAACCGTTCAACCCGTGGGCTGTCGATGCGCCAGACCAGAAAAATACCCAGCAGGCACAGGCAGACAACCCCGGTCAGCAGGCGGCGCAGCGGGGCGGTGTAGTCATCGCGCTGGGACCGATCTTTGGCCAAGGTGTTCCTTCCCGGTGCCGGGCGTCGACCATCTTAGCGATGGTCTGGCCGCTCAGCTGTCGTAATCAATGGCATGTGCCAGCTGTTTTTCGTATTCCAGTGCCTTGCCGGTGCCAAGCGCCACGCAGTTCAGGCTCTCATCGGCGATGGAGACGGCCAGACCGGTCTGTTCCCGCAGGGCCAGATCCAGATCGCCCAGCAGCGCGCCGCCGCCAGTGAGCATAACGCCCCGGTCGACGATATCTGCCGCCAGATCCGGCGGGGTGGTTTCCAGCGCGGTCATCACCGCTTCGCAGATCTGCTGCACCGGTTCGGCCAGCGCCTCGGCGACCTGGGCCTGGCTGACTTCGATCTCTTTCGGCACGCCGTTCAGCAGGTCGCGTCCGCGAATTTGCATCGACTGGCCACGGCCGTCATCGGGCATGCGCGCGGTGCCGATGGAGGTTTTCACGCGTTCAGCGGTGGATTCCCCAATCAGAAGGTTCTGCTGGCGCCGCAGATAGGAGATGATCGCCTCATCCATCCGGTCACCACCAACGCGAACGGAGCGGGCATAGACGATGTCGCCCAGCGACAGGACCGCAACCTCGGTCGTGCCGCCACCGATATCCACAACCATGTTGCCGGTGGGATCGGTGATCGGCATGCCGGCACCAATGGCCGCGGCAATCGGCTCTGCAATCAGGCCAGCACGGCGCGCCCCTGCGGACAAAACCGACTGGCGGATCGCGCGTTTTTCAACCGGGGTGGCCCCATGCGGGACGCAGACGATGATCTTGGGCTTGGAGAAGGTGGAGCGTTTATGGACCTTGCGGATGAAGTGTTTGATCATCTCTTCGGCAGTATCAAAATCCGCAATCACCCCTTCGCGCATCGGGCGGATCGCCTCGATCGAGCCGGGGGTCCGGCCCAGCATCAGCTTGGCGTCTTCGCCAACGGCCAGCACTTTCTTGACGCCATCTTTCACGTGATAGGCCACAACCGACGGCTCTGACAGGATGACACCGCGACCTTTGACATAGACAAGCGTGTTCGCCGTGCCGAGGTCAATTGCCATATCAGACGTGAACAACCCGCCAAGACTTCCGAAGATCGACATATATTAAGACCCTGTAAAACTGCCACCTGTCCCGCGACTCTGCTGAGAGCGGGCTTTATGTCTTATAAGCAGCGCTGAGAGGTGGCGAAAGGGCGGATTCGGACCAAAAGGCGCCTTTTCGCCACCAGTGCAAGGGTGCCTCATGGGAAAGGCAGACGTCGGGTCGCACTGGCAGGGCGGGTGCGTCGCTTCTCTTGTTTGGACAGGCTTGATAAACTTTTTCATAACGGGCGTGTGATCGACGGAGGGAACGGCGATGAAGCGGCGGAATTTCTTACTGGCTGGTGGGGCTGTCGGCATGGCAAATCTGATCACGGGACCAAACGCAATTGCCGGGTCGGGATTTTTTGTTCCACCGGAGGAGGCACCACACCAGCGCAGCTTCATGCAATGGCCGGTCAGCCGGAAAGTGCATCCCGATCCTGTGTTCCGCGACATGGCGCAGCAGACGATTGCAGATATCGCCAACGCGATTGCGGCGTTTGAACCTGTCACAGTGCTTGCGGCGGCAGCGGATCAGGCCCGCGCACGCGCCAAGCTGTCTGCGGATGTGGAGCTGTGGGATATCCCGACCGAGGATCTGTGGTGCCGCGATTCCGGGCCTATTTTTGTCGTTGATGGCGCAGGCAACATGGCCATCAGCCATATCCAGTTCAATGGCTGGGGTGTAAAGCAGGTCAACCGGCGGGACAGCCAGATCGCAGAACGGGTGGCTGAGCGTTTGGGGCTGCCGCTGTTGCCAACTGGTTTGCGGGGCGAGGCAGGCGGCGTAGAGCAGGATGGGCACGGGCTGCTGATGGCGCATGAAAGCAGCTGGGTGAACAAGAACCGCAATCCCGGCCTGTCGCGCGCCCAGATAGAACAGCGATTGCTGGACGCGTATGGCGCGGATCGCATGATCTGGGCGGAGGGTTTACGCGGCGAGGACATCACCGATTATCATATTGATAGCCTCGCACGGTTCACCGGGCCGGAGCGTGTTCTTATGAACCTGCCCGATACGCCTGACAGGACCGATCCGTTCCATATGGCCGCGTTGGACACGCATGACCGGTTGATTGCGGCGGGACTGGCGGTAGAGGTGATCCCCGAACCACATATCCGCCGGGTCAACAGCTACGACTTTGTCGCCTCCTACGCCAATTTCTACGTCTGTAACGGCGCGGTGATTGCGGCGGAATTCGGGGATCGCGAAACCGATGAGATCGCGCGGGAGGCGCTGGCGCGGCATTATCCGGGACGGGAGATTGTCACGCTGAACGTGGACCCGCTGGGCGAATTGGGCGGCGGCATTCACTGCGCAACGCAGCAGATGCCAGCGGTCTGAGCCGTCGGATCCAACGCACTCCGCTGCGGCAAAGGGCTTTTGTCCGGGGCGGTTTGGCGCTAGAGGGCTGGGATGCTGTCATATCAACATATCTACCACGCCGGAAATCTGGCCGATGTTCAGAAACATGCGCTGCTGGCGCGGATGCTGGCGTATCTGACCCGGAAGGACAAACCGCTCAGCTATATGGAGACCCACGCAGGGCGTGGCCTCTATCAGCTGGACGCCGCAGAGGCGGTGAAAACCGGAGAGGCCGCGGCAGGGATCAACCGCCTGCTGGACGGGGCGATGCTGGATGTGGACCACCCGCTGGCAGAGGCCATCACCCGAACCCGCCGCGCCGCTGGCGAGAACGCCTATCCCGGCTCCCCCCTGATCGCAGCGCATCTCATGCGGGCAGAGGACAGTCTGCATTTCGCAGAGCTGCACCCACAGGAGAACGCGGCTCTGCGGGAGGCGCTTTGGCCGCATGGGCTGGGACGGCGCGTCCATGTGCATCAGCGGGATGGGTTCGAGCTGGCGCAATCACTGGCGCCGCCAACCCCGCGCCGTGGGCTGATGCTTATTGACCCGAGCTATGAGGTGAAGCGCGACTATGCACAGATCCCCGGCCATATCGCCAAGCTGCACCGCAAATGGAACGTCGGGGTGATTGCGCTGTGGTACCCGATCCTGACCGATGGGACCCATAAGCCGATGCTGACCACACTAGCGGCCCAGAACCTGCCGGGTGCGCTGCGCCACGAGGTACAGTTTCCGCCTGCCCGCGAGGGCCACCGTATGGTCGGCTCCGGCATGTTCATCGTGAATGCCCCCTACGGCACAGCGGATGAGGCACAGCGGCTGACCAAGCTGTTCGCAAAGCTGGGTTAGATCCCCACCCGGATAGCTGACGTCAAAAAGGCCACCCGCTTTGGGTGGCCTTTTGTTATTCTGGTTTCGCGCGCGGCTTAGGTGATATCCTTGTAGGAAATCTCACGCGTATCGGCGCCTGCGCCCATTTTGTCGCGGCGGATGATCAGACGGTTCAGTGCGCCGATATAGGCTGCGGCAGAGGCGACAACCGTGTCGGTGTTGGCGCTTTCGCCGGTGGCAATCACGCCGTTTTCTTCCAGCCGGACAGAGACCGTGGCCTGCGCGTCAGTGCCTTCGGTCACCGCATGGACCTGATAGAGCTGCAGATGCGCCGAGTTTGGATGGATTTTGCGGATCGCCCTGAAGGCTGCATCAACCGGGCCGTCGCCTTCTGCGGTCTCAGACACATCCTTGCCCTCGACTTCCATCTCAAGGGTTGCCTCAGCCGGGCCGCCGGTGCCACAGACCACCTTCATGGAGACCAGTTTGAGGTGATCATCCTCATCGCCGCTGGTGCGCATCAGGGCGATGATGTCGTCGTCGAACACCTCTTTCTTGCGGTCGGCGAGTTCCTTGAAGCGAACAAAAAGATCCTTCAGCTGGTTGTCGCCCACCTCAAAGCCGAGCTGGCTCAGCTTGTCGCGCAAGGCTGCACGACCGGAGTGTTTGCCCAAGGGCAGCGAGGTGCCGGCAATGCCCACATCCTCGGGCCGCATGATCTCAAAGGTTTCCTTGTTCTTCAGCATGCCATCCTGATGGATGCCGCTTTCATGAGCAAAGGCGTTCTTGCCGACAATCGCCTTGTTCGGCTGCACGACGAAGCCCGACACCGTGGAGACCCGGCGGGAGATATGCATGATCTTCTGGGTGTCGATGCCAGTGGTGAAGGGCATAATATCATTGCGCACCTTCAGGGCCATGACGACCTCTTCCAGTGCGGTGTTGCCGGCGCGTTCGCCAAGCCCGTTTATGGTGCATTCGATCTGTCGCGCGCCACCGGCAACTGCGGCCAGAGAATTCGCCGTCGCCATGCCAAGGTCGTTGTGACAATGGGTGGCAAAAATCACATCATCGGCGCCGGGAACGGTTTCGATCAGGCGCTTGATCAGATCGGCGCTTTCGACCGGGGCGGTATAGCCCACGGTATCGGGGATATTGATGGTGGTCGCCCCCGCTTTGATCGCAATCTCGATCACCCGGCAGAGGTAATCCCATTCGGTGCGTGTTGCATCCATTGGCGACCACTGCACATTGTCCACCAGGTTGCGGGCATGTGTGACCGTGTCGTGGATTTTCTCGGCCATCTCATCCTTGGTGAGGTTGGGGATGGCGCGGTGCAGCGGCGAGGTGCCGATAAAGGTGTGGATACGCGGCTGAGCGGCACGTTTCACGGCTTCGGCGCAGCGGTCGATATCTTTGAAATTGGCGCGCGCCAGGCCACAGATCCTGGAGTTTTTGGAGCGTTCTGCAATCTCGCTCACCGCTTTGAAGTCGCCTTCAGAGGCGATGGGGAAGCCCGCTTCAATGATGTCCACGCCCATATCGTCAAGCAGCTCTGCAATCTCGAGCTTTTCATCATGTGTCATGGTTGCGCCGGGGCTCTGCTCGCCATCGCGCAAAGTGGTGTCGAAGATCAAAACGCGATCTTTGTCAGCTGCAGTCGTCATGTCGGTATCTTTCTTGTCTGTCCTAAAATCCAATCCTTGGCGCGCATGCCTTCCCCTCTGAGCGGGCGCGCCGGATGGCACGCTCAGAGGCGGATTAGGATCAGTAGGGCGCGCAGATCTGCACCGCGAAACGCGGTGGCGGAGCGAAGGATATCTGCACGCATGGTCATGACGCAGAGTTATACAGAGCCGAAGGCGAATGGGAAGACAGAAATTATCGGTGCGGCATCAAACTCCGCGCCGCCGCCGATCCGCCGCCCTGGCCGGGTGAGCCAGATCAGTTGCTGGCGTCGTCATCGGCTGCGGCGGGAGCCGTGTCGCTGGCCTGATCTTCGGTGGCCTGATCTGCATCGGCGTCATCGTTGCCCTGCGTGGCGCCGCCGGTGGTTTTCAGGGCGCCGTTTTCCCAGGTGCCTTCGGCCTCCTGACCGCTGGCATAGCGCATCACGCCGGGACCTTGTCGTTTGGAGTTGAGGAAGCTGCCCTCATAGACGTCGCCATTGGCATAGGTCGCGACCCCCTTGCCGCTGATCTTGCCTTCGGTCCAGTCGCCTTCATAGCTGAAGCCATCTGTCATCACGATCTTGCCAGTGCCGTGACGCTGGCTGTTGGCAAAGCTGCCGGTATAGACCGAGCCGTCAGGGTAGGTCACAACCGCATCACCATCACGCTGACCGTCTTTCCAGCCACCTTCGTAGCGGTAACCGTCGGGATAGGTCATGACCCCCTGACCGTGGTTCTTGGCGTTCTTGAATTCGCCGCTATAGACCAGCCCGTTGGGATAGGTGGTGGTGCCAGTTCCCTCGATCACGCCGGCGACCCAGTCGCCTTCGTAGGTGGAGCCATCGGGATAGGTGATTTTGCCCACCCCATCGGCGAGATCATCGCGGAACTGGCCTTCGTAGACCGAACCGTCGGGATAGGTGACGCGGCCCTTGCCCTCGATCTGGCCAGCCAGCCATTCGCCGCTGTAGACATAGCCATCGGTCTTGGTGAAGGTGCCTTCGCCGTGGCGCAGATCATCCTCGAAATTGCCGATATAGACATCACCATTGGCATGGATCTGCTTGCCTTCACCCTGACGGCGCCCGGCCGCCAAAGGGCCCTCGTAGATGTCGCCATTGGGCTGCGTCAGCACCCCGGTGCCATCCATCTGGTTCGCGGCCCAGTCGCCCTCGTAGATCAGCCCGTCGGGCATGATCAGCTTGCCGGTGCCCTCCAGCTGCCCGTTGCGGATATCGCCCTCGTAAGTGGCGCCGTCGGGGTAGGTGATTTTGCCGGTGCCGTCCTTCAGGCCATCGACCCAGTCGCCCTCATACTGGTAGCCGCCGGGATTGCGCATGAGGCCCTTGCCGTGGTGCTTGGCATCACGAAAGCCGCCCTCGTAGCGGGCGCCGTTGGCGTAGACCGCGATGCCCTGACCGTTGATCACCCCGTCGGACCACTCCCCCTCGTAGGTGCCGCCATCGGCAAAGGTGATTTTGCCCGCGCCCTCCGGTTTGCCCTTGGCAAACTCGCCCTCGTAGACGGAGCCGTTGGGAAAACGCGCGACGCCACGTCCGCGCACCTCACCATCGACCCAGTCGCCGGTATATTCATAGCCGTTGGGCAGGGTGTAGGTGCCGGTGCCATGCTGCAACCCACCGCGAAAGGTGCCCTCATAGATGCCGCCAATTTCATCCTGTGTGGTCAGTACCTTGCCATCGTCCTGTGCCAGGGCCGGACGGATCCCCCCGGCAGCGCCAAGCGCCAGGGCAGAGGTCAAAAGAGCGGCGGTGGTGAAACGGGTCATGGAATATCTGCTTGCCATAAGGAGAGCCGCAGTGCGGGCCTGTTGATCTGTTTGACAGGAAACTATGCCACAGCCGCCGCCGTCGCAATGTCTTTTGCCGCTGTGGTCTTTCCCTCGGGGCGCGATCTGTTTAATGGCAGAAGGCAGGATTATCGAAGGACGCAAGCAGGATGGCTGATCGTTTTCGCGTGACACTGGCCCAGTTGAACCCCACCGTCGGGGATCTGGCGGGCAATGCAAACAAGGCCCGCGAGGCCTGGGCCGCAGGCCGTGACGCCGGGGCGGATCTGGTCGCTTTGCCGGAAATGTTCATCACCGGCTACAACACGCAGGACCTGGTGCGAAAGCCGGTTTTCCATCAGGCCGCCATCGCCGAGGTTGAGCGGTTGGCCGCCGATTGCGCCGATGGGCCCGCTCTGGCCATCGGCAGCCCCTGGGTCGCGGATGGCAAATTGTTCAACGCCTATCTGATCCTGAAGGGGGGCAAGATCACCACGCAGGTGCTGAAGCACCATCTGCCCAATGCCACCGTGTTTGACGAGGTGCGGATCTTTGATGCCGGCCCTCTGGGGGGGCCATATGCGGTTGGCGACACCCGGATCGGCAGCCCGATTTGCGAGGATGGCTGGTATGAGGATGTGGCCGAGACCTTGGCCGAAACCGGCGCTGAGTTCTTGCTGATCCCCAATGGGTCGCCTTATTTTCGCAACAAGATGGATGTGCGGTTCAACCACATGGTGGCCCGCGCTGTCGAAACGGATTTGCCGGTGATCTACCTCAACATGGTGGGCGGGCAGGACGATCAGGTTTTTGATGGCGGCTCCTTTGTGCTGAATCCGGGCGGTGCGCTGGCGCTGCAGATGCCGGTCTTTGACGAGGCGATACAGCATCTCGATCTGGAACGCACCGCCGAGGGGTGGCGCGCGGTGGACGGCCCCAAGGCCTCGCTGCCGGATGAATGGGAGCAGGATTATCACGTCATGACGCTGTCGCTGCGCGACTACATGCGCAAGACCGGCTTCAAGAAGGTGCTGCTGGGTCTGTCCGGTGGGGTCGATTCCGCCATTGTGGCTACCATTGCGGTTGATGCGCTGGGGGCGGAGAATGTCCGCTGCGTGATGCTGCCGTCCGAATATACCTCGCAAGAGTCCCTCGACGATGCTGAGGCCGTGGCCAAGGCGCTGGGCGTGCATTACGATTACGTCCCGATTGCCGAGGGGCGCGCCGCCATCACCAATACGCTGGCGCCGCTGTTTGCCGGTCTGGACGCGGGGCTGACGGAGGAAAACATCCAGTCGCGCCTGCGGGGCCTTCTACTGATGGCAATGTCGAACAAATTTGGCGAGATGCTGCTGACCACCGGCAATAAATCCGAGGTCGCCGTGGGCTATGCGACGATCTATGGCGATATGGCGGGGGGCTATAACCCGATCAAGGATCTCTACAAGACCCGCGTGTTTGAGACCTGCCGCTGGCGCAACGCCAATCACCGCGACTGGATGATGGGGCCGGAGGGCGAGGTGATCCGCCCGAATGTGATCGACAAACCGCCCAGTGCCGAACTGCGCGACGATCAGAAGGACAGCGACAGCCTGCCGGATTACCCGGAACTGGATGCGCTGCTGGAAATCCTGGTGGACCGCGATGGGTCGATTGCCGATTGCGTCGCGGCAGGCTTCTCGCGGGAGAATGCCAAACGTGTGGAGCACCTGATTTATATCAGCGAATACAAACGGTTTCAGTCTGCGCCCGGTGCGCGTCTGACGCCGCGTGCGTTCTGGCTGGACCGGCGTTACCCCATCGTGAACCGCTGGCGCGACCCAAGCTGAGGCAAAGACGGCCTGAGGCCAGGGCGGCGGGGTGGAGCAGTCCCTGCACAGCTGCGCCTGCGGTTGCCCGCGGCACCTGTGCCGATGGTCGCCGCTGGTCTTACGGCCCTGAAAACGGCCCTTCCGCCGGGTTGGCCTTCTGGCAATCCACCACGCAGTTGCGACCTGCGTCCTTCGCGGCATAGAGCGCGCGATCCGCAGCATGCATCAGATCCTGTGGCAGCAGCCCATCTTCGGGGTAGCTGGCCACCCCGATGGAGATGGTGACCCGTGGCAGGGTGCCGGATCCATAGCGCAGGGTGATATCCTCGATTGCAGCGCGCAGCGCCTCGCCCACCTCCATGGTCTGTTCCTTATCGGTATCGGGCAGGAACACTGCAAATTCCTCACCCCCCATCCGGCAACAGACCTCTCCGTTGTGAAACAGCTCCTTCAGCGTGTCGCCAATGGCGCGCAGCACCATGTCGCCGGCATCGTGGCCATGGGTGTCATTGAACGTCTTGAACCGATCCGCATCAAAGCTGAGCACCCCCAGCTGGCTGGCGCGCCGGTCGGCCAAGGCCACCGCATTGCGCAGCTCTCCCAGGAAATAGCGCCGGTTATAGACGCCGGTCAGCGGATCTCGGGTGGATTGATCGTGCAATTCGTCGCGCAGCCGCACATTGGCCACCGCCAGCGAGATATGCTCACCGCAGCGCAGCGCCAGACGATGCAGCGCCACCTTGCGTTTGGCATCCTCTTCCGGCGCAAATTTCACGTGCAACAGACCCACGGTATTGCCATGGGCGACGACCGGGAAGCAGACGTAATCCTCATGCTCGCTGGTGCTGGGCTGCTCTTCCACATGGGCGCAGGCAAAGGCAATCTTGTCGGCGGAATAGAGATATTGCCGCCCCCGCCGCAGCGCCCAGCAGGCATCGGGGAAGATGTGGTCATGCGCCTCGCCGCCACCCCAGTGGCATTTGCCGTCCAGAACATCGCGTGAGTTGGAATAGATATACAGCTCCCCCCGGGATTGCGGAAACAGCTGCGCCATAAAGGCGCTGACAATGCGAAACAGCTCCTCCTGGGATTTGCAGGAGTGCAGCCATTCATCCAGTTGGGACAACAACTTGGCTTCCTCACGCCAGGATTGCTCTGCCGCGAGCGTCTTCAGGGCGGTCAGCTCGGCCTCTTCGGCGGCTTGTCGCGCCTGGGTCAGGTCACGCGCGCTGCGCTCAATCTGGGTAACATCGGTGTAGCAGGTGACAAACCCCCCGGTGGACAGCCGCCGCGTGTCAATTTGCAGCCGCCGCCCGGAGGGCATTCTACGGGTCGCTGAAAATCGCTGTTTGTCCGAGCTGAAATCCTGCTCCGCCTGTTTGGCGCTCTCTTCGGTCACATGGCCGAGTTTGACGGCGGTTGCGAAAAACGCCGCGCGGGAGTAGCCGGGAAAGATATCGCCGTTCTGTAGCTCCAGAAGGGTGAGGAGACGTTCGTTGAAAACCTGGCAATGCCCGTCCTCAGTCCAGACCATTACCCCCTGATCCAACTTGTTCAACACATCCATAAGCCGGGCATGGGACGGCTCGGGCAGGCTTTGCTCCTGCAATATCTCGCTCGGGATCACTTTGTTCACGGGAGACCCCATTTGCTTCGTACCAATATGACATGTTGTGCTGCGACAGGCTGACACAGGAAGTCTGAATCAAATCTAAGCCATCCCCCGGAAAAACGCCGAAACTTTGAAACGACTTTCGAGCAAGCTCAGCAGCTGTGGCGCAACTGGACAAAACGGCGTCCATGTGACATGGGGCAGGGCAACAGGAGACTTGTGATGACAACCACCCGATTTGCCCCGTCGCCGACCGGCTATATCCATGTTGGCAACCTGCGCACCGCGCTGATGAACTATCTGATTGCCCGCAAGGCCGGCGGCAGCTTCATCCTGCGTATCGACGACACCGATCCAGAGCGCTCAAAGGAAGAATACGTCGACGCGATCAAACAGGATCTCGAATGGCTGGGCCTCACCTGGGACCGGGTTGAGCGCCAGTCCGAGCGGCTGGAGCGCTATGTTGCTGCGGCGGACAAACTGCGCGAGATCGGCCGGTTTTATGAGGCCTTTGAGACGCCGGTTGAACTGGACCTTAAGCGCAAGAAACAGCTGAACATGGGCAAGCCGCCGGTTTATGACCGCGCGGCCTTGGCCCTGTCCGATGAGGAAAAGGCCGCCCTGCGCGCCGAGCGTGGCGATGGTGTCTGGCGGTTCAAGCTGAATCACCAGCGCATCGAATGGGCTGACGGTATTCTGGGCGATATCTCCATTGATGCGGCTTCGGTCTCCGATCCGGTGCTGATCCGTGGCGACGGTCAGTTCCTTTATACTCTCGCGTCGGTTGTCGATGACACCGAAATGGGCGTGACCCATGTGGTGCGCGGCTCGGACCATGTGACCAACACCGCGACCCAGATCCAGATCATCGAGGCGCTGGGCGGCACTGTGCCGTCATTCGCGCACCACTCGCTGCTGACCGGCCCACAGGGCGAGGCGCTGTCCAAGCGTCTCGGCACGCTGGCGCTGCGGGATCTGCGCGAGGCAGGCGTGCAGCCAATGGCGCTGCTGTCCTTGATGGCGCGGCTGGGGTCCTCCGATCCGGTTGAGATCCGCAGTGAGATGGCAGAGCTGATCGACGGCTTTGACATCAATCGCTTTGGCGCGGCGCCGACCAAATTCGATGTGGAGGATGTCTACCCGCTGACGGCACGCTACCTGCAGTCGCTGGCGCTGGCGGATGTGCAGACCCATGTGGACGCGCTGGGGGTTCCGGCCGAGAAACAGGCGGCGTTCTGGGATGTGGCCAGGGAAAACATCACCACGCTCAAGGATCTCGCCGGTTGGTGGGAGCTGTGCCGCGATGGCGCCGAGCCGCTGATCGCGGATGAGGACAAAGAGTTCATCGCAGAGGCGATGGCGCTGCTGCCCGAGGGGCCTTATGACAGCGAAAGCTGGGGCAAGTGGACCGCCGCTGTGAAAGAGGCCACCGGACGCAAGGGCAAAGGCCTGTTTATGCCGCTGCGCAAAGCCGTCACCGGCATGGAACGCGGACCCGATATGTCGGCCCTGCTGGCGCTGATGGAGACGGTGCGCGCTCGCCGCTGAACGCAGCCAATATTGTTTTGAAAAGGCGGCTCCGGGTGGGCCGCCTTTTTCGTTTGGGCCGGGAGCGTCAGCTCTCAAATGTGTCAGGTCTCAGCGATCAGAGCGCTGCGCCCGCATCTTTGTGGCGGCTTCGGCCATGGCCGGGTTGGGATGGTGCCCCAGCGCCGTGAGGGCTTTGTCCATCCAGTCAATCACCGCCGGGTCATCCCCTCCGGCGTGGGCAATGGGCGGGAAGGCGCAGGACAGAAGATGCCGGGCGGATATGGCAGGCATGAGTACCCGATCAAAGGATGGATCCTGCCCGGTCTGCGCGTCCTCATCCGGGGTATTCTCCCACAGCAGCCGTTCCAATCGCCCCATGACCTCCAGCGCGGTGCCGGGGTCATTAACCCCGGGGGAGAGCGCCCGTTGGGCGGTTTCCGCAAGCAAGGTCAGCCCAAATGAGGGATCCTGATCAAAACTGCGCACATCGCCGATTTCAATGCAGCGGCTGGCGGCCTTGCACAGGTCCTCATCCCCGGATTTCGCATAGGCCACAGGTCGCCCGCGCAGCACAAATTCTCCCGGCGTGCGGTGGATCGAGATCTGGGTGTCGGCCTCTTCTGCCAATGTCTGCAGCTGCGCCACATCCACAAACCGCACAAACCCCGACGCCTGCGCCGGGATCGCTGTGCCGTCTGCCTGAAACCGGGTGTCATCCTCGGCGCGCTGCGCGTCCAGACAGGGGGCATCGGCGCGCTGGCGCAGGCTGGTGCGGCTGCGCTCCTCAATCAGGCGCAGGGTATGATCCATGCTGCCAAGCCCCGACAGGTGATCAATCCAGCGCAAAATCGCCCCGACAATCAACGCCACAACCCCGACAGTGAGTGCAAAGACCACAATGGCGGCATCCTCGCTGTAGAACCCGGCCCGAAACAGGATCACTGCGCTCAGGCTGAACACAAACCCGCCGACAAAGGTGGCCAGAACGCTCTGGGTGATCGTGTCCTCCAGCAGCAGGCGATAAACCCGCGGGGTCGCAGTGGCGGCGGCGGTGCGATAGGCGGAGACCATGACATTCAGCGAAAATGTGGTCACGGCCAACATGCCGGAGGCGAGGATATTCAGCACCGGTAGTGCGGCCTCGCGTCCGAACCGCTCGCCCAGATCCTCGGGGATAAACGGGGTGAGCCAAGGCGCGATGGCCAGCGCCAGCAGGGAACAGGCCGAGATCAGCACCACGCGGAACCACAGCTGCCGGGTGATCCGCTGAATGTAGAGAAGCGTGCGTGAGATCACTGATCCGCCTCGATCAGTTGTGTACCCAGGGCATCCAGATGATGGTCCACCAGATCACGTTCTTCCGTGGTCAGCACCTGTGCCCGGGGATAGCGGGGCGCGGCGCGGTCATTCAGGATTGGCGCGTCCCAGCCATCGGTCGTGCGGATGAAATCGGCAACGCCTTCGGTGCCAAAGACATCGAGATAGCCTTGGATCACCACATCAAGATAGCTCAGCAGGATCGGATGGCGCAGGCTGGCTGTGCGCTGACTGTCGGCGGGGATCGCATAGACGGCGACCTCAGTCTCCGGCGCCAGATCATGCTGCACCGCGTCCCGCGCCGCCAGCCGATCATAGCCGAACTCGCGGTCATCCAGGGCGGCCCAATCCGCGCCGGGGACTTCGGCGACCAGCCCGTCGATGCGGCTATCGGCGCAGGGCACCGCAGAGAGATAGGCCACCGGGCGCAGATCGGTCTGCACCCAGGCCCGCCGCCAGCCGCTGAGCCGGGCCGGACGGGCCTGCCCATAGGCATGGGTGCGCGTGTTCACCAGGCTACCGTAGCCAAAGAAATAGGGGGCTGGGGGAAGGGGGGCGGGCATTCGGATCTCCTGTCAGCAATGTCTCAATCGGCAATATCTGCGCCGTGTGTCGGATCGGGGCAAGGCGGCTGGCCTTTGCCCTGACGGCGGTGTCGGCGGCGATGCATCCCTGCGACGGCAAACATCCGCACAGAGCTATTGCAGCTTTGATACATGTCAAAGTGGCCTTTGCGCAGCCATGTCATGATCCGGCGATCAAGGCACCTTGGAGGGGCGATCATGCGGATCACAAAACGGACAAATATTGCAGTGCGGCTGTTGATGTACTGTGCGGCCCATGCGGACCGCCTGGTCACCAAATCGGAAATTGCGGCGCGCTGCAATATCTCCGAGAACCATTTGGCACAGGTGATCAACCAATTGGCGCAATTGGGATATCTGCATACCCAACGGGGCCGCAATGGCGGCATGTCACTGGGCAAGCCTGCGGTAGAAATTGGCATTGGCGATGTGTTCCGCGATGTCGAGGGCACGGTGCCGATGGTTGAGTGTTTTGCCGATGCCGACAATACCTGCCCGCTGGTGTCGGCCTGCCGGTTGCGCCTTGCCTTGTCGGAGGCCGCGCAGGCCTTCTACCAGTCGTTGGATGGCATCACGCTGGAGGCGCTGATCTGTGACAATGACGACCTGTTTGCGCTGTTTCAGCCGCCGGTCGCCGCCAGCTGCGCGCGCTATGTGAATTAGGTCGGCCCAGCAGTGCTGGAAAAGACACCAGCCTGTCGCAGCTGGTGTCAGAAGTGTTTACCTTCTCCGCGCCAAAGCGGTGTGCGGGTCTAGTCGCGTGCCCGCAGGATCCGTGCAGGGCGCACCTGAAGCGGCCCCCAGGCAAAGGCAAGCCCGGCCAGCAGCGTGGTCAGGATGCCACCGCTGATGATCGCCAGCGCGTTGCCCCAGATCACCTGATAGTCGCTCTCAAACACATAGGTGTTGATCGCCCAGGCACCGCTCATCCCCGCAATCAGCGCCACCAATCCGGCGCCTGCTCCCAGAAACACCGACCTGAGGGCGAAGCTGATCAGAATGCGGCGTCTGGAGGCGCCCAGTGTCTTCAGCACAGCGGCCTCATAGCGGCGGGCCGGTTCCCCGGCCGCGGCGGTGCCGATCAGAACCATGAACCCGGTAAGCAAGGTGGCTGCCGCGCCATAAGCGGTGGCGGAGGCCAGCTGCCGCAGGATGTCTGACACGCGGTCCAGCGCATCCCGCACCCGGACGGCGGTAATATTCGGCATTGCCTTGGCCAGATCCCTCAGGATCTGCGCCTCGGCCTCCTGCTCGGCATAGACCGTGGCGATATAGCTGTGCGGCGCTCCTGCCAGGGCGCTTTCGTTTAGCACCATGACAAACCCCATGCCAGCGGTGGAGAAATCCACCTCGCGCAGGCTGGTGATTGTCGCAGTGATGTCGCGGCCCAGCACGTTGATCGTCAGCGTGTCTCCCAGATTCAGCCCCAGTTCCTCGGCCTCCTCGCGGGCAAAGCTGACCTGTGGCGGACCGGTGTAGTCCTCAGGCCACCATGCGCCAGCCACGATCTGCGTTGTTTCGGGCTGTTTCGCGGCATAGGTGATGCCGCGATCGCCGCGCACCACCCAGTGGTCGCCGGCCACCTCGGTCGCGGGCTGATCGTTGATGGTGGTGAGCACCCCGCGCAGCATCGGCGCGTTCTGCACTCGCTCCACAGCTGGATCGCCCTCAACGCGGGTGAGGAAGTCCGGCATTTGGTCCCGCTGGATATCAACAAAGAAGTAGGAGGGGGCCACATCGGGCAGGTTGCCCTCAATCGCGCGGCGCATATTGCCATCGACCTGACCGATGGCCGCCAGCACCGTCAGGCCAAGCCCCAGCGCCAGCACCGTTGGCACGGCGCCATCGCGGGAGGTCCCGATGGCGGAGAGCGCCCATCGCAGCGCCGGGTTGCCACGGGCCAAGGGGGCTGAGCGGCGCGCGATCCAGCCCAGCACCAGCGCGGCCAGCAGCAGCACCGCCAGCGCGCCAATCAGACCGCCCGCAGTCCAGAGCGTCAGCTCAACCGCGCCGCTGAACAGGGCCGCCGCGCCGATCAGTACAGCGACGGCAACGACGGTGGCCAGAATATAGCGCGGCGCAGGCCAGCGGCTGCGGCTGTCCAGCGCGTCGCGAAACAGCGCCGCCGCCCGGATCCGTTCCGCCCTGGCCAGCGGCCAGAGCGCAAAAACAAAGGCCGTCAGCAAACCATAAAGGGCTGCCTCGCTGAGGGCGGGAACCGAGATGCCAAAGACCGCAGGAAACGGCAGCTGCGCCGCGATCAGCGGTCCCAGCAGCACCGGAGCCAGCCCGCCGATCAGAAGGCCAATCGCGATACCCAACAGCGCCAGCGCACCGATTTGCAGAAAATACGTCAGGAAGATCGTTCGGCGGTCGGCACCAAGGGTGCGTAGCGTGGCGATGGTTGCCGTTTTGCCCGCCAGATAGGCGCGTACCGCGGCGGAGACGCCAATCCCGCCGACTGCCAGCCCGGAGAGGCCAACCAGCACCAGAAACCCGGCCAGCCGCTCGACAAAGGTGGCAATGCCCGGCGCACCGTTGCGGGCATCGGTCCAGCGCATGCCGCTGTTGTCATACTCTGCCTCGGCACGGATTTTCAGCTGCTCCAGATCGGTATCCGGGGGCAGGGTCAGCCGGTATTTGCTGGAAAACAACGTGCCGGGCTGCAAGAGGCCGGATTGCGCCAGGTCCTCGGTGCGCACAAGCGTTCGCGGCCCAAGGGTGAAGCCTGCGCTGGCCGCATCAGGTTCGGTCTCCAATAGCGCCGTCAGAGCAAATCGCTGGCTTCCTAGGGTGAATTCATCGCCAACCGACAGGCCGAGCCGATCCGCCAGAACCCGCTGCATCAGACCGCCGGGTAAACCCCCTGTTCCTGCCAGTGCTGCCTCCAGCGGCATGTCGGGGGAGAGGGTCACCGTGCCCACCAGCGGATAGGCGTCATCCACGGCCTTCACCTGCGTCAGCGCGCGTTCGTCGCCCACCGTCGCCATGGACCGGAAATCAATTATTTCAGACCGGGCGAGGGCGCGGGCCTCCATCCAGGCCTGTTCCTCAGCGGTGGCGCGCCGATAGGTAAAGCCCAGCTCGGCGTCTCCGCCCAGCAGCACTGCGCCTTCCTCGCTCAGCCCGGTCTGGATCGCCGAGCGCAGGGAGCCGATCCCGGCAATCACCGCAACCCCCAGCGCCAGACAGATCAGGAAAACACGAAATCCAGACAGACCACCGCGCAGCTCGCGCTTGGCAAACCGCGTGGCCAGCGACAGGGAAGAGGGGCTCATTCAGCGGCCTCACGCGCGGCGCCCTGATCCAGTCGCCCGTCGCGCAGCCGGATCACCCGGTCGCAGCGCGCCGCCAGTTCCGGCGCATGGGTCACCATGATCAGCGTCGCCCCATAGCGGTCGCGCAGGTCAAACAGCAGGTCCATGATCGCATCGCCATTGGTCGCATCCAGATTGCCGGTCGGCTCATCCGCCAGCAGGATGCGGGGGCGGGTGACCAGAGCGCGGGCCAGCGCCACGCGCTGCTGTTCGCCTCCGGACATCTGCGCCGGGAAATGGCCCGCGCGATGGCCCAGTCCGACCGCCTCCAGTTCAGCTTGCGCGCGATCAAAGGCATCCTTGTGACCCGCAAGCTCCAGCGGTGTGGCCACATTTTCCAGCGCGGTCATGGTCGGGATCAGGTGAAAGCTCTGAAAAACGACGCCCATATTGTCACGGCGAAAGCGCGCCAGCGCATCCTCATCCATCGCCGTCAGATCCTGTCCCAGCGCTGAGACGGTGCCGCCGGTGGCCTGCTCCAGCCCCCCCATCACCATCAGGAGAGAGGATTTGCCAGAGCCGGAGGGGCCGATCAGGCCCAGGGTTTCTCCGCTCTCCACCGCCAATGAGATATCATGTAGAATTTCGACAGGTCCGGTATTGCCAACCAGTGACAAAGACGCATGTTGGAGGTTCAGAATGGGATCGGATGAGGGGATCGTGCTGGACTGCATGTGATATCGCGCCTGTTTTGGGACCACTCTGGATATGGAGCCTTTGTAGCAATGCGCAAGATGATAGCAGGACTGATTTTTATGTTAACTGCGGCAATTGCGCAGGCAGAGCCGGTGCGTGTTGCAGCACTGGGAGACAGTCTGGTGCAGGGCTATGGCCTGCCGCAGGGGCAGGGCTGGGTGCCGCAGCTGCAACGCTGGCTGGGGGAAAAAGGGGCCGAGGTGCGGCTGATCAATGCCGGGGTTTCTGGTGATACCACCGCAGGCGGTGCCGCCCGGATTGACTGGACGCTGGCGGACGGACCGGATGCGCTGATCGTGGCCCTTGGGGGCAATGATCTGCTGCGCGGCCTTGCGCCATCCGAAAGCCGTGCCAATCTCACCCGCATTCTGGAGGTCGCAGAGGCCAATGCGGTGCCGGTGCTGCTGGTTGGCATACAGGCACCGGGCAATTACGGCGCGGATTTCAAGGCTGAGTTCGACGCGATCTTTCCCGATCTCGCGCGGGACTATGACACGTTGCTTCACGCAGACAGCCTCGCCGGTATCCGGGCCGCAACCGGGGATGATATTCAGGCTGCTGCGCAATATCTGCAGGAGGACGGGATTCACCCCAATGCCGAAGGCGTGGCGTTGAATGTGGCCGCCATCGGTCCGAAGGTGCTGGTACTGGTCGAGTTGGCAAAGCAGTAGGCGTCTCGCCAGGCGGGTTTGATCCGGTGGTTTCAGCTCTCAAAATCTGTTCAGCCCGGAAAACCAACCCCACAACAAAAGACGGCCCCGATGAAGGGGCCGACAGCTGATCTTATTGTCGTTCTGGCCGCTCAGGCCAGTTCGATATTCACCGCAGACTCGCGGCCATCACGGCCCGGTTGCAGCTCATAGGTGACTTTCTGATTGTCGGCGAGGCCGGTCAGCCCGGACCGCTCTACCGCAGAAATATGTACAAATACATCGCTGCCACCCGCATCGGGTGCGATGAAACCGTAGCCTTTGGTGGTGTTGAACCATTTGACGGTGCCTGTGGCCATCGTCTTCTTCTCCCAGTCTTTACTCAAATCCCTGTCCGCGACATGCGACAGCCCGGCAATGTCATTGCGTATTCATGACCGAGCCTCCTAGGACAGCGATGAGTTCTGCGTAACCTTGCGGTAACGATCTTGTCGCCAAAGGTCTTTCGGCGCAAGTGTTATAGCGGGGGGTGCCTGTCAGTTGGGCAGCGCAGGGGCCACGACGGCGCGCTGATCGGCAAAGCTCAGCACGCAGGCAGGCAAGCTGGCGCCGAAGCGACGCCAGATCACGCATTGTCGCTCTGGTCTGATGTTGGTCAGAGCACCGTCACCACGGTTCCCAATGGCACCCGCTCATAGAGGTCGACAATATGCTCATTCGTCATGCGAATGCAGCCATTGGAGACGGAATGTCCAATGGTCTGCGGCTGATTGGTGCCATGAATGCGGAAATATGTGTCGATGCCGTTCTGAAACAGGTAAAGCGCGCGCGCGCCCAGCGGGTTATCGGTGCCACCGGGCTGGATGTATTTATTATCGACAAAGCGGGCATAGCTGCGTGGATCTCGTTCGATCATCTCGGGCGTGGGGCGCCAGGTCGGCCATTCTTTCTTGGCCTGAATAACGGCGGTGCCGGTGAATTCGAGACCCGCGCGACCAACCCCAACCCCATAACGGCGCGCCCGTCGCGGCTCCGTCACATAATAAAGGTAATAGGATCGCGGCAGCACAAGGATCTGCCCGGGGGCGAATTGCTTCTTGATGCGGACCTCTTGCGGGGTCGGATCAAAGACCGTTTCGGCTGACCCGATCTGGGGCCAGAGCGAGGCTGCGGCGGAGCTGGCCAGAAAGGCGCGGCGTGACAACATGCGGGGCTCTTTCAGTTTTGGAACAGATGCAGCCAGTCTGCGGGGTGGGGACAATCCGGTCAATAGGTGCCCCGGTGCGGGTCGATTGCACCATGGCCTGCGCGACGTCGGTGCAACAGCTGCCCGCAGTCAGGCCGTTGTCCCCGTGGCAGATCAGGCTTCGTCAGATCACGAAGCTGTGATACCCTGTGATCGGATCGCGTTTCTGATCCACCGCCAGTTTCGGCGGATTTCAGTGATTGGCGACAGTATTTCCGGCGCGGCTGCGGGGGCAGTTCCACCGGCTTGGTCGCACGGGGGTATGCGTTATTTCTAACGGTTTGGTGTTGGGCCTGTTTTGCCTGCAACCGGACTGACCCTGTCTGAAATCGGCCGGGTGTTGTGCGCAGCACGGCTGGCGGTCTGTCGGGGGTCATATACTGGAGTAACGATTGTGACTGTTTCATTTGGGGGGCGCGCGGTCTTGGCCGCGCTGACGATGGCTGTGGGCATGACCGCAGCCCACACGAGTAAGGCGCAGGAGGGGGGTGGTTTTCTCGCAACCTCGCTGCGCTATTCAGAACGGATGCTGGACCGGCAGGAGGATGTGACCAACAAGGTCGCGATTGCCCTGCGCGCACGGCAGTCCGGACAGCTGGGCATCAACAAGATCACCTTTGGCGGGCGCTTTCTGGGCACGGTGATCTATGAGAACACCAATACGCCCGGCAAATTTCCGATCCTGTCGCGCCTGCCGCCGACCCATACCAGCGGCACCTCTGATACCTATGGCGTGATCAATGATATTTCGCTCACCGCCACCGTGACCACGTCGGTGCTGACGGCCTTTGTGCAGGGAGAATATACCGAGGTCGAATACCCCGGTCAGAATGATATCCAGCTGCGCAAAGCCTGGCTGGCCATCGGCAATTTGGACCGCTCACCTTTCTACGTGGCGGTGGGGCGCAAGACCGTGAACTTCGGTAATTTTGCCAGCTACGCGCCCTTCACCCACACCCATAGCAGCCACTACTTCTGGGCTCAGACCAAGGATCCGCTGATTGAGATCGGCTATATCACCGACCGGACCGAGCTGTCCCTGTCGATCATCCGCAACCATCGCGGCAACCGGGTGGTCAGCAGTCCGAAGAACGATGATCACTACACCAACTACGCGCTGAACGCGGCCCATCGCATCCCGCTGGCCAACGGGCTGGGGCTGAAACTTGGCGCGGGCTTCCTGCGGGGCACCATCTACGACAGCACCATCGCCCATCATCCGCCCGGCAGCGGCATTGATCGCGGCTGGAACGGCGCCTGGGATGTCCACGCTACCCTCAGCGGGGAGCGGTTTGACGTCATGGCAGAATTCACCCAGACCACCGACCGCTGGCCCGCCACCGACCACAAGGTCAGCGCGCTGACGCTGCAGGGGCGCTACCGGAGTGAGTTTCTGGGGCGCCCTGCGGTTTATTCGCTGTCGGCCAGTCACGGGCGGCAGGGGGCATCGGGGACCGAATGGGAATCGATGTCGCAGGTCATTCTGGGGATGGAGGTAGCGGTGGCTCCCAATGTCACATTGGGCGCTGAGTATCTGTTCAACGATGGGTTTGTGCCGCTGATCCTGCCCCGGCGCACCGGCGACGCCAGCGTGCGGTCCCATAGCGTCATTCTGGGGGCAAAGCTGACCTTCTAGGCGCAGGCCGCAGGGGCGCGCGTCGGCAGGGCCTTGTCCCGCGCGCAGTCTCCCGTATATCGGGAAGGAGGTCGCACCAGCGGCCTTCTGCAAGGAGTGATCGCGACATGGGCGCCAAAACCCTGACCTGCCTCAGCTGTGCGCAGCTGAACCGCGTGCCGGAGGACCGTCTGGCCGCGGGTCCCAAATGCGGCACCTGTGGTGCGGCGCTGATCCCGGCGGGGCCGGTAGATGTCGATCCGGCAACCCTGCAAAAGGCTGCGGCACAGGATGATCTGCCGCTGGTGGTGGATTTCTGGGCGCCTTGGTGTGGCCCCTGCAAGATGATGGCGCCGGATTTTGCCGAGGCGGCAAAATCGCTGAAGGGGCAGGTGCGGCTGGTCAAGCTGAACACCCAGACCCATCAGTCCACTGGCGCGCGCTATCGTATCAAGGGGATCCCGACATTGGTGCGCTTTGCCCGTGGCAAGGAGCAGAAACGACAAGCCGGTGCCATGCGGGCAGGGCAGATCGTCAGCTGGGCCAAGGGGTAGAGGTAACGGGTGTCACGGTCCGGGCAGATGCCTGTCAAGGGCGCCGCTTCAGGCAGTGCGCTGCAGCTCATCCCGCTGCGGCTGCGCCATTGGGCGTAATCCGGGCGGCAGATGGCTCATGACCAGAATCGTCAAAATCGCACTTGTTGTCCCGACAGTTGGATAGAGCATCACACTATACCAGAGGGGCATCGCATAGAGGGCGTAGGCCGCCACAGCAGAGAAAATCCCTGCAAAAGTGCCCACAATGATCCCGATCCACGCCATGGTCCTACCCTTTGGGTTGAGTTGCAATTAATCTACAATTTTTTAAGCGGATCGCAACGCTTTGATATCCACAAGAATAGTTCAAATTTTCTATAGATCTGGTTAACGTCTGGGCTGGTCACCGCCTCGCCCGTCACAGTTGTTCCGTTAGGGTGTTGTTTTGAAAGAGGAATTAGGTGATCATTTTGGTTGGGTATAAGCTGATAGCCATCCTGAAATTGACTAATCCTGCGAATTTTGCGCCGTCATCTTGCGCGAAAACCCGCCGCTTTTGATCATCAGGCACAGAGTGAGCCCCAGTCCAAGCAGCCCGCCGAGGCCGGAGTAGAGCAGAAACAGGCCCCAGATCGGAAGGTCATAGGCCACATGGCCCAGCACGGTGATCAACATCGTCACCCCAGCACTCGTTAACATCGCCAGCCAAGCCATCGCACCCTCACATCAATTGAGGTAAATCAGACCTAAAGTAGGCCGTGCAATCAATACGCCTTACGGTCAGGCGGCGAGTATAGTGGCATGTGTTGCAGCTTATTCGCGATTTATGGCAGGAACAGCACAGGTGCGCGCGTATAGCGCGCAAAATCGCGTTGTGTGCGGGGTTTTTGCAAAAAGATCAGGCGCGTGCGGGTTTCCCGGCAAACTCCGGATGGGCGGCCTGCGCCAAATCGTCCAGCGCCTCCTGCCCAAACGACTCGCGCGCGGTTTTCTGCATCCAGAGCAACAGGATCGCCAGCATTGCCGAGGGGACTCCGAACAGCGGATACAGCAGCAAGCTCATCCCGAAGGAGAGACCGATCAGCGTATAGCCCAGAATAGCGGCATTCAGCCCGCCGATGACGCCTACCAGAATACCAATCCCTGCCATGCTCCGCCCTTTCTCTGGCCCTATCCCCTAGCGGTTCTCGCCGGGGGCATCGTGAGAATATGGTTAAAGACTAGCGATGATTTTGTTCAAATTATGCCGATGCCATGTCGGTGCTTGGAAAGGGTTTGGAGGGACGGCATCTGGGACGTGGCGCGCAGTACCACGACTCGCGCCTAACCTTCCCCACGTGCCAGAGGCACGCATTCAGTATGACGAAGGCGCATGCGCACCTCCCCAAAGGTCAGGCGGGGGGCTGTAGTGTTCCCCGGATCGAGAGTTAAATTGGCTTTACATAGTCGCCAATAGTAGCATTCAACTCAGCAAGTTTCTTATTTGGCTCTTCGACGATTTCTTCTTCACGCATGCCGTAGGTTATACCTGCCAACGCGTTCAACGTTCCCAAAGCACCGCTTGGCTTGCGATAAATCCGCCTTCCACTACTAACCTCTAGTTTGGTTATTGAACGTAGTGTCGACATGTTCGCTTGGGCATGGGTAACAACTGTGCGCCCTCTGACTGTTTCCAAACGCCCCAAGCTCTCGTTTGTTTCTGGATCAAATATTTCATCACCAACAGCGAAGACCATGAAGTGATCGCCGTTTTTCAGCCCGTGTGTCGTACCTCGATTAACTACAACCTCGTAGTCGTCTACAATCTGGACAACGCGAGCGAGATGTGAGTACTCATCGTCAATCATTGTTGGTTTATCCCCGGCTTCACTGCAATCTTTTCTTTGATATCGGAAATTTTTGGTAGCTCACCCTCAAATGCTTCCGGAATACGGCAAGCAATCTGAACAAAGCTATTCTGTTGAACGAGAATAACTTCACCAACTGCGATCAATCTTTCAACATCATCTTCGACTTTGAACAGCGCAACAGCGGTTTGGTTGCTTAGCCAAGAGCATGGGTCGATAAGTAGTACACTTTGCGATGCGTCCTCACTTAGCACCTTCCTAACTCTGGGAAGGGGAAAGTTCTGCCTGTGAGGGCGATGAGCAAGACAGTACAAAAGAAATAGAATAACAACCAGATATATTGAATGTGTCACTGTCAAAGCCTTGTTCTGGGCGAACCATCGTTCGCCCAGGTATAAGGCTGCAAATGATACAGCGCCGAAGATCACACTGAGACATACAGCGAAGGCGCCAAAGTAGCTCCAAGCGGCTTTTCCCAAGCGCTATCTCACAAACTTCTTGTGCTTCAACCGCTTGGGCTCCAGCGCGTCGGGGCCGAGACGGCGTTTCTTGTCTTCTTCGTAGTCCTCGAAGTTGCCCTCGAACCACTCCACATGGGCGTCACCCTCAAACGCCAGAATATGCGTACAGATCCGGTCGAGGAAGAAACGGTCGTGCGAGATTACCACGGCGCAGCCGGCGAAATCCACCAGCGCGTCTTCCAGCGCCCGCAGGGTTTCCACGTCCAGATCGTTGGTCGGTTCGTCGAGCAGGAGAACGTTGCCGCCCTCTTTCAGCAGGCGCGCCATGTGAACGCGGTTGCGCTCACCACCGGACAGGAGGCTCAATTTTTTCTGCTGATCGCCGCCCTTGAAGTTGAACGACGAGCAATAGGCGCGGGAATTGACCTGCGCATCACCCAGTTCGATGATTTCAGCGCCGCCGGAGATCGCTTCCCAGACGGTTTCATTGTCATCCAGATCATCGCGCGACTGATCCACATAGGAGAGCTTCACGGTGTCGCCATAGCTGACATTGCCCTCATCGGGCTGTTCCTGGCCGGTCAGCATGCGGAACAGGGTTGATTTACCCGCGCCGTTGGGGCCGATCACGCCGACGATGCCGCCGGGGGGCAGGTCAAAGGACAGCCCCTCAACCAGCTGTTTGTCGCCGTAGTGTTTGGAAATGCCGTCAACCTCGATCACCTTGGAGCCAAGACGCGGGCCATTGGGGATGACAATCTGGGCGCGGGTCAGCTTCTCACGCTCGGACTGGCTGGCCAGATCGTTATAGGCGTTGATCCGGGCCTTGGACTTGGCCTGACGGGCCTTCGCGCCCTGACGCATCCACTCCAATTCGCGTTCCAGCGTTTTCTGCTTGGATTTGTCTTCGCGCGCTTCCTGCTCCAGACGTTTGGCCTTTTGTTCCAGCCAGGCAGAGTAGTTGCCCTCATAAGGAATGCCCTTGCCGCGATCCAATTCAAGGATCCAGCTGGTGATATCATCAAGGAAATAGCGGTCGTGGGTGACGCAGAGGATGGTGCCCTTGTAGTCGATCAGGTGCTGTTGCAGCCAGGCGATGGTTTCCGCATCAAGGTGGTTGGTCGGTTCGTCAAGCAGCAGCATTTCCGGGGCTTCGAGCAAGAGCTTGCACAGCGCCACGCGGCGACGCTCACCGCCCGAGAGATTGGCGATCTCCGCATCATCCGGCGGACAACGCAGCGCCTCCATCGAGATGTCGATCTGGCTGTCCAGATCCCAGAGGTTTTCCGCATCAATGCTGTCTTGCAGCGCGGTCATCTCTTCCATCAGCTCATCGGTGTAGTTCTCGGCCATCTCGACCGCGATCTGATTGAAACGGTCGACCTTGTCTTTCTTGGCTTTGACACCCAGCATGACGTTTTCACGCACGGTGAGGCTCTCGTCCAGCTTCGGCTCCTGCGGCAGATAGCCAACCTTGGCGCCCTCAGCCGCCCAGGCCTCACCGGTGAAATCGGTATCCAGACCGGCCATGATTTTCATCAGCGTCGATTTACCGGCGCCGTTGACGCCGACCACACCGATTTTCACACCGGGGAGAAAGGACAGGTGAATGTTTTCAAAGCATTTCTTGCCACCCGGGTAGGTCTTGGAGACACCCTGCATGTGGTAGACGTATTGATAGGCGGCCATGTGACTGCTCCGTGATGGGGGAATTTCGCTGGCTGGTGTGATAACGGATGGGGCGGGCCGGGGCAATGCGGGATGCAGGCGGCGGCTCTTGCAGTTTCTATCGGTGCGGGACGCCCCGCAGCACGCCCGCTCCCGGCCTGCCGTGTGGGACGTCCTGTCAGGCCTGTTGTCGCCGGGGCTTTGCCCCGGACCCCAGAGTACTTGCTGGAAAGATGACAGGTGATTTACTGTCTCACCTTTCTTCAAATACTCCGGGGTGAGGCCATAAGGCCGAGGGGCAGCGCCCCTGTCTGTCTGGGCTGCAGGGCTACTCCGTGAAACAGGAAGAGAACTGGTTTAAGGCTACGTGCCTATGTCGTCGATGCGCGCCCCGCAGATTTCCAGGCTGGACTGCCACGAGGTTTCGCTTCAGGCAGGCCAGTAGGTGTGAGAAACGCAACCTGTTCTTCGGCAGGCCCACAACACCTGATTGATCTCTCTCCTAACTCTGTGCATCAAGGCGGGTATGATGCATCGCCTGCCCCATATCCCGCCCGGAACCACTGTTGGTCTGTTGGGCGGCTCCTTTGATCCGCCGCATGAGGGGCACCGGGCGATCTCGCTTGCCGCGTTGAAACGGTTCGGGCTGGATCAGCTGGTCTGGCTGGTTTCCCCCGGCAATCCGCTGAAGGCGCATCCGCCAGCCCCCCTAGAGCGGCGGATCGCGGCAGCGCAGGAGCTGATGGATCACCCCCGTGTGCAGATCAGCGGGATCGAGGCCGATATTGGCACGCGCTACACTGCCGAAACCCTGCGCAGCCTGCGCAAACGCCATCCCGGGGTGCGGTTTGTTTGGCTGATGGGGGCGGATAATCTGGCGGATTTTCATCGCTGGAAGGATTGGCAGCAGATCCTTGAGACGGTGCCGGTGGGGGTGCTGGCACGGCCCGGAGACCGGATTTCGGCGCGACTGTCACCGGCGGCGCGGCTTTATGCGCCCTACCGGCTGAAGGGCGGGCAAAGCCGCCTGTTGGCAAAGGCCTGCGCACCGGCCTGGTGTTTTGTGAATGTACCAATGGTCAATGCCAGCTCAAGCGAGATCCGGGCGCGGGGCGATTGGTCAGCGACGCAGCCGCGCTGAGAGAAGCCCGGCTCCGATCACCACCGCAAGCCCAGCCCAGGTCAGCGGGTCGGGCCATTGCGCAAACGCCCACCACCCAAGCGACACCGCTGCGATCAGCTGGAAATAGACCAGCGGCGCCAGACGCGATGCGGGCGCCTGCGCATAGGCAAACAGCAGCAGAAGATTGCCCAGCATCGAAAACCCGGCGCTGCCAAAGGTCAGTGCGGCGGTGCTCAGACTGGGGGCGGGCAGGGAAGCCAGCCCCAGTGGCAGGGTCAGCAATGCGCTGATCGACAGCTGTGTCAGGCTCAGCTGCAACGGCGTGCCCAGATGTGACAGCCAGCGCGAGCTGGTAAGGAAACCACCATAGCAGACGCCTGCGACTGCGGCCCAGATCAGATTGGCCGACCCGCCAAGACCGGGGCGCACAACCAGCAGCACGCCACAGAACCCCACCGCCATCAACAGGCTGCGCGCCAGCGTCACCGGTTCACGCAGCAGCAGCACCGATAGACCATAGCTGACAATCGGCCCGACAAAGAAGGCAGCAAAAACATTCGCCAACGGCTCCGTCTTGAGAGCGATCTGAATGGACAGGATGCCACCGCTCAGCAGGGCGGCCCGCAGCCACAGCCGCCAGTCGCCAAACAGCGGCCACGCCCCGCGACAGGCAAAGGGCAGCACCAATACTGTGCCGATTGCAAACCGTGACCACGCCACAAATCCCGGTGTCGCCAGACCGCCCGATGTGAGCAGTTTCCCGCAAAGGTCCCCGGCAGGGATCATTGACATGGCGACAAACATGATCATCACTGCCCGTACCATCGCGCCAGCGGTAACAGGCATCCACCTCCGGGGAAAGCGGCCAGATCTCCGCGGCCCCGCGACATAAAAACCTGTGGCGCGTTTGCAGAATTGTAGGGGTTTTGAGTAGACTATTGCTAATATGATTTCGCGACGTTTTTTCCTGACCTCCTGCCTTGCCTCTGTGGCGGCGAATACTGCGCTGGCCAATGCGCCTGCGATCTCTCTGCGCCCAGTGGCGCGGGATCCGGCCAGTCTGATCAGCGCGGGTGGCGGGCTGAAGGGGCTGTTGTCCCGGGCGGGCCTCTCGGGGGAGGTCGCCTGCGCGGTGGCAGATGTGAAAACCGGTCTGCGGCTGGAGGCCGAAGGGGCAGGTGCGGGTTTGCCGCCCGCCAGTGTCGCCAAGGCGCTGACCGCGCTTTATGCGCTGGATGCGCTGGGGGCGGACCATCGCTTTACCACGCAGATTGTCGCGACTGGCGGCATCAGCGGCGGTGTGGTGGCGGGCGATCTGGTGCTGGTGGGTGGCGGCGATCCGATGCTGAACACCGACACTCTGGCGCAGCTGGCCAAGGCGCTCAACGCTGCGGGCATCCGCGAGGTGCGCGGCGCCTTCCGCGTCTGGGAGGGCGCGCTGCCACAGATCAAGTCGATTGATCCCGGCCAGCCCGATCACGTGGGATACAGCCCGGCGATTTCAGGGCTGGCGCTCAATTACAACCGGGTCCATTTCGAATGGAAGCGTGCGGGCCAGGGCTGGGCCGTGACCATGGATGCCCGGACCAAGAAATATCGCCCCGAAGTCTCTGTTGCGACGATGAAAATCGCCCAGCGCAGCCTGCCGGTCTATAGCTACTCCGAGGGCAAGGATACCGACCGCTGGACGGTCGCCAGCAAGGCGCTGGGCAAAGGCGGCGCGCGCTGGCTGCCGGTGCGCCATCCGGGCGCTTATGCGGCGGATGTCTTCCGCACCATGGCGCGTGCCAATGGCATCAAACTGCCAGCGCCGAAGATCGCCAGATCGCGCCCCTCGGGGCAGGTGGTGGCCCATCACAACAGCCCGCCGCTGGATCTGATGCTGAAAGCGACGCTGAAATATTCCAACAATCTGATGGCCGAAATGATCGGTCTGGCGGCCACGCAGGCGCGCGGCGGACGGCCCCGCACGCTGAAGGACTCTGCCGGGGCGATGAACCGCTGGGCGCAGGCCACCTATGGTATGGCCAATACCCGGCTGGTGGATCACTCCGGTCTGGGCGAGGCTTCGCGGGTGACCCCCGATGATATGGTCAGCGCGCTGGTGGCCTCCTATCGGGATGGGCGGTTGAAGCCTTTGCTGAAATCCTTCCCCATGCGCGACAGCAAGGGCCGCATTCAGAAGGGCCATCCGATCAAGGTCGCGGCCAAAACCGGTACGCTCAACTTCGTATCTGGTCTTGGCGGGTTCATGACCGCCACCGATGGCACCGTGCTGGCCTTTGCCATTTTCAGTGCCGATCAGAAGGCGCGCTCCCGCATATCACGGGCGGAACGCGAACGCCCGCAGGGGGCAAGATCCTGGAACCGCCGCGCCAAACAGGTGCAGCAAAAATTGATTGAGCGCTGGGGGCGGGTTTACGGCAGCTGATCCGGTGCAAGACCATAGGCGCGGCTTTATCCGCCTGTGTCTAATCCGCCTGTGTGCCTCTATCCCGGCTTGTTCTGGGGCTCGGCCGTGGGCCCCGGCCAACTACGCTAACCGCCCGCCATTGTGTGGACCCAGATCTCTGCCTGCGGCTCATGCGGGGCGCGGGTGCCTTCGGTGACAGCCCCCAGCCGCCTTGCCACTGCCTGCGACCGTAGATTGTCGTGATCAATATAGCTGTAGAGGTGATCCAGCCCCAGATCCTCGGTGGCCCATGTCCTCACGGCCACGGCGGCTTCGGTGGCAAAACCCTGTCCCTCGGCCCCTTCAAACAGATGCCAGGCCAGCTCAATCTCCGGCCAGTTGGAGTGTTTGATCAGACCGACGCGACCGACATGCTCGCCGCTCTCTCGCAATGTGACCGTAAAGAAGCCAAAGCCATGCCACTGCCAGTGGCCAACCCCGGTCAGAAACCCAAACCAGGCCTGATCTGCGGTGATCGTCTCGCCCTGCGCAACCATCGAAGGCGCGCTGGTCATAAAACGGGTAAAGGCGGGCAGATCGCCGCGCTCAGGCCCGCGCAGGACCAAACGCGCAGTTGTCAGCCGGGGGGCGGTGGTGAGCGCTGTCATACCTGCTTGTCCCTGCCTGCCCGTACCTCGGTCACATCAGACCATATGCCGGGCGCGGGCACCGCGTTCGATGGCGGCGGCGTGCAGGCGGTCGATGTTCAGCTCATAACGGATCTCTTCCAAAAGCCGCAGTTCGGACTCCGCCAGGCTGCCATCGGCGGCAGCCACATCGCAGGCCAGCGCATAAGCGGTCTCAAACAGGCGCTCCGGCAGATCCTCACGGATCAGCCCAAACAGCGCGTCCAGCCCGTCTTCCTGCTCAAACAGGTCAAACACCGTCTGCGAGGTGCGATTGACCCGGTCAATATCGTAATCGGCAAACACGGGCAGCATATTCACCGCCGACTGGATCTTCACCAGTTCAGCGGTGCGGATATTCTCATCCGAGGCCGACACCGCCACCATCAGCGCAACAAGGCAATCCTGCGGGGTAAAGGGATGGGCGGTTTGGGTGTTCATTATGAAATCCAGTAAATTGGCATGTGTTCTGCATAGAAGAATAGGCATCGTGTGGACCCCGATCAACGGGACAATGCGTCATCGTGCATATTCCGCCGCAGGGACCGGCATGGAAGGGGTGTCAGGGCTGCTGTTTCTTGACTCATTTCGCCTGCCGCCATAGGTGAGGCCGACCGGGTGCATGGGGTGCCCGGCAGTGGTTTGCCGCCCGTAATATCGCCGCCCATAGCGGCACCACCCGTGGCGGCAGGCAGCCCGACCGGAGCAGTGCCCGGTTGCCGATGGAGAAAACAATGTCTGATCTGCGCGAAGAAGCTCTGAAGAGCAAAGCCTGGCCGTTTGAAGAAGCCCGCCGGGTTCTCAAACGTTATGCCAAGGGCGCGCCGGAGAAGGGCTATGTTCTGTTTGAAACCGGCTATGGCCCCTCCGGCCTGCCGCATATCGGCACCTTCGGCGAGGTCGCCCGCACCACCATGATCAAAACCGCCTTTGAGGTGATTTCCGACATCCCGACGAAGCTGATCTGCTTCTCGGATGATCTCGACGGCATGCGCAAGGTGCCGGGCAATGTCCCCAACCCAGAGAGCCTGCAGGACCATCTGCAAAAGCCGCTGACCAGCGTTCCGGATCCCTTCGGCACGCATGAGAGCTTTGGCCATCACAACAATGCCATGCTGCGCCGCTTCCTGGACACCTTTGGTTTTGAGTATGACTTCTACTCGGCCAAGGAATTCTATGAATCCGGCCAGTTCGACGAGGTGCTGAAGCGCGCGGTCGACAAATACGACGACGTCATGGCGATCATGCTGAAGTCCCTGCGCGAAGAGCGCCGCCAGACCTATTCGATCTTCCTGCCGATCCACCCGGAAACTGGCCGCGTCCTCTATGTGCCGATGAAGAAGGTCTGCGCCGAAACCTACACCGTTACCTTTGACGATGAGGACGGTAAGGAATGGACCCTGCCCGTGACCGGCGGCAATGTGAAACTGCAGTGGAAGCCGGATTTCGGCGCCCGCTGGGCCGCGCTGGGCGTCGATTTTGAGATGTACGGCAAGGACCACTCCACCAACACGCCGATCTACGACGGCATCTGCCGGGTGCTGGGCCACCGCGCGCCGGAGCATTTCACCTATGAGCTGTTTCTGGATGCCAACGGCCAGAAGATCTCCAAAACCTCCGGCAATGGCATCTCGATTGACGAATGGCTGACCTATGCCTCGACCGAGAGCCTCGCGTATTTCATGTACCAGAAGCCCAAAACCGCCAAGCGGATGCATTTCGATGTAATCCCCAAGGCGGTGGACGAATACCACCAGCAGCTGCGCGCCTATCATGGCCAGGACCTGAAGGCACAGCTGAACAATCCGGTCTGGCACATCCACGGCGGTGACGTTCCGCAGTCGGATATGGTGGTGCCGTTCTCGATGCTGCTGAACCTCGCCTCCGCCTCCAGTGCCGAGGACAAGGCGACCATGTGGGGTTTCATCAACAAATACGCGCCAGATGCGACGCCCGAAAGCAACCCGACAATGGATCAGGCCGCAGGCTTTGCGGTGGCCTATTTCAATGATTTCGTGAAACCGGAGAAGACCTACCGCTTGCCCACCGATCAGGAGCGCGCGGCGCTTCAGGATCTGGCAGACGCGCTGAAATCGTCTGAGGCGGCCCTCGCGGCGATCGCCAAGAAGAACGAACTCGCCGGCAACACCGATCCACTGCCCGAGGCGGATTTTGCGGATGAGGAATTCCTGCAATCCGTGGTCTTTGCCATCGGCAAGATCCACGGCTTCGAGCCGCTGCGGGCCTGGTTCTCGGCCATCTACGAGGTGCTGCTGGGCGCGTCCCAAGGCCCGCGGTTTGGCGGGTTCATCGCCCTTTACGGGGTTGAGGACACCATCAAGCTGATTGATCAGGCGCTGGCAGGTGAGCTGGTCTAACCAGCTGGCAGACCACAGAAAAGCATTTGAAAAGGGCGGCCCGACGGGTGCCCTTTTTCCGTTGCGGGGCAGGCTTTGTCAGGTTGGCGTGAATTGACGGGTGCAGGCGGCGGCCTAGCTGATCTCTCATCAAGGGAGATGTTTTATGCGCAAGTTTATGTTGATGAGTGTCTGCGTCGCCATGATGGCGCTGCCTGTTTCCGCCTCTGCCGAGGGGCGCGATACGGCCATTGCCGGGGTGATCAGCGATCAGATGGCGGCCTTCCTGCGCGGCGATGCAGAGGCTGCCTTTGCCCGTGCGTCCCCGATGATCCAGGGACTGTTTGGCAGCTCTGAGCGGTTTGCGACCATGGTGCAGTCCGGCTACCCTATGGTCTGGCAACCGGATGAGGTGCGCTATCTGGATCTGCGCAATGTCGCGGGCGGCCTGTGGCAGCGGGTCATGATCACCGACCCCGAGGGGCGCGTGCATCTCCTTTATTATCAGATGGTTGAGACTGCGACGGGCTGGAAAATCAACGCTGTCCAGCTGCTGACTGCGGACGCCCCGACGGCCTGACCCGCCCTCTCGCTGACCAATGGACCGCCCCCTTCTACAACGGGGGTGGTGCATACCCTGCGAACGCCCCTCTGACAGCGCGTTAAATCCGGCCCGGTATAACCCTTTCCCTGATTGAACCGGGCTGCGGCCTGCGATGCCGGAAACGGCGGTTTTGGAAAGGGTGACTGATGAATATAGCGATCACTGACGGCGTAGAGCTGATGCCCCCGGCCTTTGCTGAGGGGCTGAACAACTGGTCCAGCGGCAATGGCACACCGGGATCGGACACCTATCAGGGGGCGGCCAATGCGGCCTTTGTCGCGGCGGACCCCGATTTCGGCGGCTGTCTGGAGCTGCAGAAAACCACCTCGGTGCAGAAGCTGCGCAATATGACCCGCACCATGCTGACGCTGGGCTGCTATCTGCAGATCACCGCAAAGGTGAAGGCGATCAGCGGCGCCCTTCCCACAGTGCGCATCGCGGCCTGGGCCGGGCAGTCCGGCGGCGGCCATCTGGGCGGCGTGGTGGAAACCGGGCCGGGCACCAGCCTCTCCACCTACGGCGAGGTGGTTGAGGTCACAGCCATCGTCGGCACCGGCAGTCGCAATGGTGTCGATATGCCCTGGGGCCGCGCCGCACGCTTTGCCCATGTGGGGCTGGATCTGATCGGGGCAAACGGCGGCGTGGTGCGGATTGAGGATATCGAGGTACGCGATGTCACCGGCGTGTTCCTGCGCGATATGATCAGCCTTGTGGATGTGACGGATTATGGTGCCATTGGCGATGGCAGCACCGACAATACTGCCGCCTTTGAGGCCGCAGATGCCGCCGCCGCAGGCCGCCGTGTACTGGTTCCCGCGGGGGAGTTCTTCCTCGCCAGCACGGTTTCCATGAACCATGAGGTCCGGTTTGAGGGCACCGTCCGCATGCCCAACAACCGGATGCTGCTGCTCACCCGCAACTTTGATTTCCCCAGCTATGCTGCCGCCTTCGGGGATGAGGAACTGGGGTTCAAGAAGGCGTTTCAGGCGCTTTTGAACAACGCCGACCATGAATCGCTCGATCTCTGCGGGCGCAAGGTGACCCTGCGCGGGCCGGTCGACATGCAGGCGGCAGTGCCCAACAAAACCAGCTATGCCACCCGCCGGGTGATCCGAAATGGCCAGCTGGAGGCTGCCGCCAATGCCGCCTGGGACACCGACACGGTGACTGCACAGGCGACTTACAGCACCAGCGACGCGCGCAAGCTGACCAATGTCGCCAATATCGCCAATATCCCCGTCGGCGCCTTGGTCGAAGGCAGCGGTGTCGGGCGCGAGATCTATGTCCGGGCCAAAAACGTGGGCGCGCGGGAACTGACCCTGACCGCGCCGCTTTATGATGCGGTCGGCACCCAGCAGTTCACCTTTCGAGACTTCAAATACATGCTGGATTTCAGCGGTTTCAGCGCGCTCAGCAAATTCGGCATGACCGAGGTGGAAATCCAATGCGCGGGCCGTTGTAGCGGGATCCGTCTTGCGCCTGCGGGCACGGTGTTCAGCCTGGATCACTGTTTCATCTCGCGTCCTCTCAATCGTGGTATCACCTCCATCGGGTCGGGCTGTCAGGGCATTCTGGTGGACAATTGCCAGTTCCTCTCCGATGAGGAGCCGCTGAATGTCTCCGCGCGCCAGTCCATTGCGCTGAATGTGAATGCCAATGACGCCAAGCTGCGCAACAACCGTGCGACCAAGTTCCGCCATTTCGCCCTCCTGGGCGGGCAGAACCAGACCGTGACCGGCAACCACTTCTTTCAGGGCGATACCGTCGCCGATGGCAGTCGCACCGCCGGGCTGATCCTGACCAGCACCAATTGCGCCTCCACCGTGTCGGACAATTACATCGACAACTGCTTTGTGGAATGGACCAATGAACGCGATGCGCGGCCGGATTTCAGCAGCGGCTTTTCCTTCAGCGCGCTGTCAATCACTGACAATGTATTCCTCTCCGGTGATGTGGCCCGGTGGTTCAGCTACATCGTGGTCAAACCCTATGGCAGCGGCCATTTCCTCAATGGGATGACGGTGTCGGGGAATAAATTCCGCTCCATCAATGGGTCCATCGACCGGGCAGAGCGGGTCGACACCAGTTTTGCGGATCTCGATTTCAGTCGCTCCAAGAGCATCTTTTACGAGGGCAACACCTATCACAATGTCTCAGCCGCCGTGGCCAATCCGCTGCGGATTGAACATGTGCAGGGCAGTACGGCCAAGACCTGGACGGTCGATACCGATGATATGCTGCCGTTCCGCGGGCAGGCGCGGGGGGTCGACAGCGTCATCGCGATTGGCCCGGTGGAGGTCAGCGGCGGTGCTGATCGCCACGCCATGCCGCACACCAAACTGCGGGTTGGCAGCCGTCGCGATCAGGTGCAGCTGATCTGGCCCGAGGCGGTGCGCGGCACTGTGCAGGTGACCGTCCGGGTGGACAAGTAACCCTCGCCTTGAGATGCGCGGACGGGGGTCAGAACCGGTGCCAGATCGCCAGTTTGATCCCCAGCGACCTTGTCTCGGTCCGCTTGTGTTGTAGGCCAATCACCAGCTCTGGCGCGTCCTTGCCGAAGCGACGCGCCAGTGGCACTCGCAGACTGGGGGTGACCGCAACGGAGAGTGACGTTCCAGCCGTTTTGCTGGTTTCCACCTGCAACAGCGGCGCCAATTTGCCGGGGCGGTTCAGCCCGAAAGTGGCATCCAGTTTCCAGGTCTGCTCCAGCCCCTTGCTGCGCCATTCATGGCCCAGATCCAATGCCACCCATCCCGAAAGCGGCCGGTCGCGCCACCGGGTGTCAAACCCACGGCCATACGACAACGTCAGCCGCTGCATCGGCGCCCAGACCGCGCTGCTCTGGTTCAGCCCCAGCGCCAGTTCCACCGCCGTATTGGCACGCCCCAGCCGGGGCAGGGGATGGCGCACGAACAGCAGCGCATGGGCAGAGCTGCCCCGGCTCAGGTTCAGATCCACCCCCACGGTCCAGCGCGGATGCAGCCCGTATTCACCGTAATAGCCAACCTCAGCCGGGATGCGCTGTCCTGCGTCCAGCCCCTTTATCGCGGCCAGATCCCGCCGCAGGGTCAGGCTGGTTGCGCTGAACCCCTGTCCCTTTTGCTGTAACCACGCCCCGGCAAAGACCGGCGCCGAAGGCATCAGACAGGTCAGGATCAGTGCCAGAAGACGGGCGAAGTGATGAGACATGAAAACATCTTAAAGTTGTTCGCACTTTTGACCACTCTTTTTATGGAACAGCAGGCTGGCCGCCCGGTGTGGCAAAAACCTCTGCCGGATTTTCCCAAACCGGCGTAGGCTGGACCCGGACAACGGAGGAAGCCATGCCGACGATCGCGACCAATACCGAAACCCAAACCGTCATCACCACATTCGAGATGACACCGGGCACCTGCCAGGATCTTCTGGACGCCCTGACTGCGGCCTATGCCGAGTTTATTTCCCATCAGCCGGGGTTCATTTCCGCCGGGTTGCATGTGAATGACGCTCAGACGCGGATTGCCAATTATTCCCAGTGGCGCCGGCGCGAGGATTTTATGGCCATGTTGCGCAGTGCCGAGATGCGCAACCGCAATCGCAAGATCAATGAGCTTTGTCGCAGCTTTGAACCGGTGATGTATGAGGTCGCGGCAACCTTTTGATCTGTGGCGCGTTTCCCATCTGTGGGCGGCTGATCTTGATCAAGGCAGGCGCTTCAGGCCTGCCCCACGATACGCCTGTCCCATGATGCGGTCACAGACAGAGGAAAGCGCAGATGTACAGCCATATTCTTGTCCCGATTTCATTCGACCCGGATCGCGATGTCAGCGGCCCGCTGAAACTCGCGGGGCTGCTGGCCACGCCGGAGGCGAAGATCACGCTGTTGCATGTGGTCGAACAGGTGCCGGCCTATGCGATTTCCTACATGCCGGTTGATTACCTCGATGCGGCGCGCAAGGCGTTGCAGGCAGAGTTGGACGGGCTGGCCAAAACCCTGCCGAATGCCAGCGGCCTGCTGATCGACGGCCATTCCGGCCGCGCCATCCTCGATTGGGCCGAAGACAATTCTCCCGATCTGATCATCATCGCGTCACACCGTCCCGGAATGCAGGATCTGTTGCTCGGCTCAACCGCCACCCAGGTGGTGCGCCACGCGTCCTGCGCGGTACATGTCGTACGCTGAGGCTTGCGTTGTTTTGACGCCGGGCGCGCAATAATGCGCCGCAAGACTTGTCGTGTGGCAAAAGCGACCCCACTTGCAATGCAATCATGTTTTGTGAGGAGAAAACGATGCAATGTCCAATTGATGGCACACAGCTGGTCATGACCGACCGGGCCGGAGTGGAAATCGATTACTGTCCGCAATGCCGGGGTGTCTGGCTGGATCGCGGTGAATTGGACAAGATCATTGAGCGATCCGCGCCGCAGCAATCCGCGCCGCCGCGTGACAGCCATCGCCCCGAAAAACGCGATTCAGATCGGCATTATTCCGAAAAACGCTACAAGAAAAAACGCGGTGGGTTTCTCGAAGATCTTTTTGATTTTTAAGAATGACATGCCCGGGCGTCAAGGTTGGCTGACCTAAAACGGTGCAGCAAAACCGACATCCGGGCCTCACTCTGCTGCGCCCCTGATCGTGCAGGCCACAAAAAAAACGCCCCGATACCATGATCTGGTATCGGGGCGTTTTTTCTTCATAACATACTGTTAGATATGTGCTTTACTGCCACGGGGACCAGCGATCAGCCATGCGATCAAGCCGATGACAGGCAGGATCAGAATGACGAGGGTCCAGACCACCTTGGCCGCGGTCGAGGCGCCTGAGGTCAGAACCTGATAAATCGCATAGAGATCGGCAATTAGAATGATCAGACCAAGAAGACTGTAACCCATTTTCTCTCTCCAATGATTGTGTTCTGCCATCCCAACCAATCAAAGGCTCAAAATGTTCCGATAAAAATATTGGGAACCATTTCAACGGATATCTCGTTTCCTCTCCGAACCATCATTGAGATGTATCGCAATCGGAAAGGAACCACGTTATGAAAACCGCTACTGGAATTGTTCTGGGTGTTATTGCCGTCATCGCCGTTGCGATTGGCATCTACATGGTAGACGTCGATCAGACAGAAGAAGCCAGCCTGCCCGACGTTGATGTCAGCGTCGAGGGTGGCAACCTGCCAAAATTCGATGCTGAGGTTGGATCCGTCTCCATCACCGAAGAAACCGCAACGGTGAAGGTTCCGGACGTCGATGTGACCATGGAAGAAGCTGAAATTTCGGTTCCCGGCCTGAAGGTGACCCCGCCGGAAGACGCCGCTGACGAAGTTGCCGCCGAATCCAACTAAGAGACGCAGCTGCCTGATCCGGCACAGTTTGCCCCCCGCCATCGCGGGGGGCTTTTTTCGTGTCCGGATTGTCGGGGAGCGGGCGCTGTTGCCTCCGCTATCTTCTCGTGAACCAGTTAGCCCCGCTGAGCCTACGACGAGAACTTTTTCTGCGACTTGCCCCGATAGGCCCGTGTCCCGGCCTTGCCCGCAGTGGAACGCCCGCGTGATTTCACCGCCGCATCTGATGCGGCCTCAATCGCGGATTGCCGCGCCAGCGGATCGTCAGAGACCGCCAGATCCACCGCTTCCAGCCGCTTGACCTCGTCGCGCAGCCGCGCAGCTTCCTCGAACTCCAGGTTCTCGGCGGCCTTGCGCATCTGCTCGCGCAGCCCGGCCAGATGGGCCTCCAGATTGGCACCATGCATCGGTTTGTCGATGGTTGCGGTGACGCGGTTCATATCCACATCGCCCTCATAGAGACCCGCCAGCACATCCTCGACGTTTTTCTTGACGGTCGCGGGGGTGATGCCGTGTTCCTCGTTATAGGCGATCTGTTTCTCGCGGCGGCGGTTGGTCTCGCCAAGGGCGCGTTCCATCGAACCAGTGATGCGGTCAGCATACATGATAACCCGGCCTTCAGCATTCCGGGCCGCGCGACCGATGGTCTGGACCAGCGAGGTTTCGGAGCGCAGGAAGCCCTCCTTGTCGGCATCCAGAATGGCAACCAGCCCGCATTCGGGGATATCCAGCCCCTCACGCAACAGGTTGATGCCGATCAGCACGTCAAAGGCGCCTAGCCGCAGATCGCGCAGGATTTCGATCCGCTCCAGCGTGTCGATGTCGCTGTGCATGTAGCGGACCTTGATCCCCTGTTCGTGCATATATTCGGTCAGATCCTCGGCCATGCGTTTGGTGAGGGTGGTCACCAGCGTGCGGAACCCATCTGCGGTGACGCGGCGCACCTCGTCCAGCAGATCGTCGACCTGCATATCCACCGGGCGGATTTCGACCTGCGGATCCAACAGGCCGGTTGGGCGGATCACCTGTTCGGCAAAGACGCCACCCGATTGCTCAATCTCCCAGGCCGCCGGCGTTGCCGAGACAAAGACCGATTGCGGGCGCATCGCGTCCCATTCCTCAAACTTCAGCGGACGGTTATCCATGCAGGACGGCAGGCGGAAACCATGTTCGGCCAATGTGAATTTACGCCGGTGGTCACCTTTGTACATGCCGCCGATCTGCGGCACGGAAACATGGGATTCATCCGCAAAAACAATGGCATTGTCCGGGATGAATTCAAACAGGGTAGGGGGCGGCTCCCCCGGAGCGCGCCCCGTCAGATAGCGCGAGTAATTCTCGATTCCGTTGCAATGGCCGGTGGCCTCCAGCATTTCAATGTCGAAATTGGTGCGCTGCTCCAGCCGCTGCGCTTCCAGCAGTTTGCCCTCACCCACCAGCTGATCCAGCCGCATCTTCAGCTCTTCCTTGATCGAAATGACCGCCTGTTTCAGCGTCGGCTTCGGGGTCACATAGTGGGAATTCGCATAGACGCGGATCTGATCGAAGGAGCCGGTTTTCTCGCCGGTGAGCGGGTCGAATTCGGTGATGCCCTCCAGCTCCTCACCAAAGAAGGACAGCCGCCAGGCGCGATCCTCAAGGTGGGCGGGGAAAATCTCCAGCGAATCGCCACGTACCCGGAAGCTGCCGCGCTGAAACGCCTGATCGTTGCGTTTGTATTGCTGCGCGACCAGATCGGCCATCACCTGCCGCTGGTCATAGTCATCGCCGACCTTCAAATCCTGCGTCATCGCCGAATAGGTCTCGACCGAGCCGATACCGTAGATGCAGCTCACAGACGCGATGATGATCACATCATCCCGCTCCAACAGCGACCGGGTGGCGGAGTGGCGCATCCGGTCGATCTGTTCGTTGATTTGGCTTTCCTTCTCGATATAGGTGTCGGAGCGCGCGACATAGGCTTCAGGCTGGTAATAGTCGTAGAAGGAGACAAAGTATTCGACGGAGTTCTCCGGGAAGAAGCCTTTGAATTCGCCGTATAATTGCGCCGCCAGCGTCTTGTTCGGTGCCAGAATGATGGCCGGGCGCTGGGTCTCCTCGATCACCTTCGCCATGGTGAAGGTCTTGCCCGTTCCGGTCGCCCCCAGCAGCACCTGATTGCGCTCGCCGTCCAGCACGCCTGCTGACAGCTCCTGGATTGCGGTGGGCTGGTCGCCCGCCGGATCAAACTCCGTATGCATCACAAATTCCCGCCCACCTTCCAGCTTGGGGCGGTGCTGCGGCGCGCGGTCAGCCATCATCGGCATGGATTTGTCGGAATGGGCGTATGGCATTGTGGCTCTCTCCTGCTAGGGGCAGAGATTGGTCTGTTTTTGTTCTTATTCAAGGGGGATTTTGCCTGCGTGCGTGGATGAAGGCCCCGCTTTGCGCTCAAACCTGTCGTGAAGGTCCTGAGATCCCCGGTTTTCCACCCAAACCTGCGCAATCTGCGGCATTTGCCACCTTGCCCGCCCGCAGGGTTCAGCGCATATAGGGGGCAGAGATTGACGAGGAGATATCCCATGCGAGCGCGGATTTATCGGCCAGCCAAGAACGCCATGACCTCCGGTATGGCCAAAACCCGCAAATGGGTTCTGGATTTCGTGCCGACCAGTGCGCGGGAAGTGGACCCGCTGATGGGTTGGACCTCCTCTCAGGATACCCAGAGCCAGGTGCGCCTGCGCTTCGACACCAAAGAGGCCGCGCTGGAATACGCCGAGGCCAACGGCATCGACGCCGTGGTGACAGAGCCAAAGAGCCGCAAGGCCAATGTCCGCGCTGGCGGCTACGGCGAAAACTTCGCCACCAACCGCCGCGCCCCCTGGACACATTAAGGTTTCTAAATCTTCCACGAGTTCCCACCGTTTCGGCACGAGTTCTCACCAAGATCTACATATAGGGCGCCCAGCGGGCGCCTTTTTTATCAGTTGATGTCGGTTCATCTGCGTTTGAAATCAGACGGGGTATGCAGCTATCCGCCCTCCACGTGGTGATGGAGGGTGTTTGGAGTTTTCCTATTGCTGCCTGTGATTGGCCTTGCTGAAGGACTATGAGGCCTGTTGCGCTAGCCGGTGCCATCATTGTTCCGAAGCGCTTTAGCTGTGGGCTTTCGGTGCCATGATCGGGCGAAATCTGCTTGGTCACCCTGCAAAGCGCTCGGTACATACGCCACTGTCGGGACGCGGCTGTGACCTGTGATGTCCGCTCTGTCAATCCACCACACAAAACGACAATCCCTTGGACCCCAGTCATGCTGATTGGCCACGAAGCGCGGGTGCAACGGATGGCGCCCTCACCGAAGCTTCTTCTGGCTTCTGCGGTTTCAAACTCGCAGGCGAGAAAGGCATGTGGATATATTTTCAGAGTTGACAATTTATACGATGCCGTTATTTGTCAAATGTGACAAAGAATGGAGTCGCCATGCCTCGCCCGAGTTTAAAGGATCAGCGTTCCGAGGAGATCCTCGACGCGTATCTGACCTGCGTTGCCCGCTTCGGGTTGGAAGGAGCAACACAAGAACGCATTGCCGCAGAAGCGGGAGTAAAGCGTCCACTTCTGCGGCACTACCTTGGCAATCGCGATCAGATGATTGCTGCTCTGACCCAACATGTCGTTGACACGTTCAATGCTTCGACCAGCTCATTGGCTACCGCCTTGGCTGATGCAGGGAACGCGGAAGACATGGTTGCAATATTGTTTGCCGAAGATGCACCGAATGACCCGAGGCTGCTGCTCGCCTGGCAGGGGCTCTCAATCTCGGCTTCAGAAACCCCCGGAATGCGGGCTGACCTTCTGGACAGCCTTGAGCGTTTTCTGACGGTTCTCAGCGACACGCTGAACCGGATCGTACCCGGGGCAAACCCCGCAAGGGTCCGGGCCGTGGCACAGGGCATTTCGTCAAGTTTCGTGACACTCGACTCTCTATCACCGCTTTCTCCTCCCGCAGGGTGGCGGCAGGAACTGAAGCAGGCGGCCTTGCTTCTTGCGCGGACTCTGGGGGGATCGGCATGACGCGTCAGAGGGGCGTGAACTACATTGCCTTTCCGATCCTCGGGGGCGCTGCGGTTCTCGGACTCTATTGGATTTGGGGGCTGCTGTTTCTGTGGTGGCTGGTGCCTGCCGTGAGAAGCGGCCAAGCCCATTTTGTGTTTGAGGTCGCCCGCAGCGAGGATCCGCTGCTGTTTTGGGCCGTGCTGCTCCTCTGGGGCTTGTCCGGCGTCATGATGATCGCCGCCAGCCTGTTCCCGCACTACGCCCCTTGGCTTGTCTGAGGCAAAACAATGACTCGCATGTACCACAACCTCCCCGTCTCCGCTTACACGTCGCAGGACTGGTTCGACCGTGAACAGGCTCTGATTTTTTCCCGCAGCTGGCGCTATGCCGGCCTTGCAGAGGATGTCCCGGAACCTGGCCATTACATCTCGGTTCAGGCTGGCCTCAACAACCTCTTCATCGTAATGGGGCGGGATCGCCGTTTGCGGGCGTTTCACAACATCTGCCGCCATCGCGGAACCCAACTGATCCGCGCAGTCGGCAAGTCGCAAAAGGCGCTGACCTGTCCGTATCACGACTGGACCTATGATCTGGAAGGCAACCTGATCTCGGTTCCCGACGAGGATCGCGAGTATCCCAATGGCATCGACAAGAGCTGTCTGGGTTTGAAACCGGCACGTGTCGATGTCTGGCGCGGCATGCTGTTTGTGCACCCGGACCCGCAGGCCCCCGGCTTGGCACAATGGTTCGGCGCTGTGGATCCGTATCTGGGCCCGCACAAGCCCGATGAACTGGTGGAATACCCTGAAGCGCGCAAGTCCTACGAGATCAAAGCCAACTGGAAGATCGTCGTGGAAAACTACATCGACGTCTATCATCTCAGTCACCTGCACGCGAATACGCTGCACATGTATGCCCATTCGCAGGCGGACTATGGCTGGAAGGGGCCACACTACCATTTCTGGGAACCACCCAGCGAGGCTTATGGCGCGGATCTTGAAAAAAATCTGCCTACCCCGAGGGTGATCCCTGAACCGCATCGCGGCACATGGGTGCCAATGCTGTTTCCCGGTATTGGCATTGGCGCGAGCGAGGACAGCTGGAACCTGTTTGTCATAACGCCTTTGGGCCCGGAGCTGACGCGGATCGAAAATCGCACCAAACTCGCCAATGTCTCTGAGTGGGACTTCAGCAAGCAGGCGTGGAGCAGCCACGGTTTCTGGAAAGACTTCGGTGGCGCAAAATACGACGAGGCTGACCTGTCGGGCGAAGAGGATCCAATGGCGTCGGGCGATTTTACGACCGAGGACGTCTATGCATGTGAGCAGCAGCAGAAATCGCTGCAAAGCCCCTATTTTGAGGTTGGCCCGGCAGCGGTCGGAGAAAGCCCAGTCACCCGTCACCAGCAAGCCGTCCTGGACTTCATGGCCGCGCAAGAGGCCCGAAACGCATGAGGCCCTCCACCAGGCGCCGCGTCGGACCGCTGACAGACCGGCCGCTCACCCTGCGTGGGTTGCTGCGCGCCTTTTGGCCGCAGATCAGTGTGACATGGGGGCTGACCTTGGCGGAGGTGGTGATGTTTGCTCTGATCCCCTTGCTGATCGGCAAGGCCATCGACGGACTGCTGGTCTCGGATCTCGGGGCATTTATCCAGCTAGGTGCGGTGCTGGGCGGGCTGGTCCTTCTGGGCACCCTGCGTCGGGTCTATGATACCCGGGCCTACGGTCTCATGCGGGTCGAGTTGGGTAAGGAGCTTGCCCGAAGATCAGCAGGCACACCTGTCTCGCAGTTGAACGCGCGCCTGGGTATGGGACGGGAACTGGTGGATTTTCTGGAATCTGAAGCGCCGGCAAGTATGACAGCGGTTGTCCGGGTTCTTGCCGCGCTTGTCATCCTGGCAGGCTTCCATCCCCTGCTGGCATCGTCAGCGATGGCAGCGTTGGCCGCAACCATGCTCATATACGGGCTGGCGCACAAACGGTTTTTCCAACTGAATGCGACACTTAACGCCCGGGCTGAGCAGCAGGTTGGCGTGCTGTCGACCCGGTCGACGCCGCGCCTGGGAGCGCATCTTCTGTCATTGCGAAAATCAGAGATCCGTATCTCAGATACCGAAGGCCTGATCTACGGACTGATTTTCACCGCCCTGCTGGGCATGGAAATGTTCAACCTTTGGTTTGCAACCCAGTCACTCGGCGTCACCGCTGGCAGTGTATTTTCCATCGTCACCTACAGCTGGGACTTCGTTGAAAGCGCTCTGATCTTGCCGATGACTTTGCAAACGCTGTCGCGCCTGTCCGAAATCACTGCACGGATCAACCAACTGGAGGGCGTTGAATGAAACGCATTGCCACTCGCGCGACCGAGCCTCTCTTGGCTGCCGCGCTGTCTTCCATCTATCGCCACCGTTGAGGCTGCAATGAGCATCGATTTTCACGCCCTGACCATCGCCGACATCCGCCAGGAGATCGGCGGCAACGCCACCAGCATTACCCTGGCCGTGCCGCCAGATCTGAGCCAAATATATAGCTGGCAGGCAGGGCAGCATTTGCCATTGCGCCTGAGGATCGACGGCGAAGAGCACCGCCGTTGTTATACGATCTCCAACCCGCCCGGTGCGCCGCTGCGTATCACGGTCAAGCGGGTGAAAGGTGGTGTGGTCTCGAACCATATCGCGGAGAGCCTTAAGATTGGAGAGACCCTGGACGCGATGCCGCCGTTGGGGCAATTCGCGCTGCAGCCCGACCCGATGGCGCGCCGCACCCATTATTTCTTTGGCGGTGGCAGCGGAATTACGCCTCTGTTTGCGATGATCAAAGATGTCCTGGCGCATGAACCGCATTCCGTGTCGCATCTGATTTTCGGCAATAAAACCGCGGATGGAATTCTATTTCGCGCGGAACTGGCGGCCCTCGCCGATGCACATGAGGATCGGTTCACCCTGCGCCACATACTCTCGGCCCCGTCCCTATGGAGCTGGTTCTCCCCCTGGCGCAAGGGGCGCATCGGAGCAGACGCCATCAGCGCAGCTTTTGCGGAGAGCTCGCCGGTGGCGCAGGACGTCAAATATTGGATCTGTGGTCCGGGGGCGATGAACAAAGATGTGCGCGACGCTTTGATGGCACTGGATGTGCCTGCAGACCGCATTCATCTGGAGAGCTTTGGCGGCGCAGAGATGGATATTGGCAGCCCGGTCAATGGAATGGCAGCGACAGCATCGGTGATCCTCAATGGCAGGTGTCACGATGTCACTATGGCTGCGGATCAGACGGTTCTGGAGGCCGCGCTCGCATCGGGGCTGAAGCCTCCGCATAGTTGCCGGTCCGGGGTTTGTGGAGCCTGTAAGGCACGGCTTAAGACGGGTAAGGTTATGATGCGCACGCAGATGGCGCTTTGCGAAAGAGACATTTTGCAAGGCGACATTCTTACCTGTCAAAGTGTCGCCCAAACCCCCACGATAGAGGTTGAGTTTCCAAGCTAGCGCGCAAAAAAGCCTCCCCAGTCTTGCGCGACTTGAAGCGGCGGCCCCGCACAGGTTGCTGTCGATGACCATTCCCTGTGCTGCACCGCTTTGGGGGGGGGCAGACTGACACGCTTCGCTGGAATGCTGGGTGCGCTACGGATCTACCACCTATGATTGATTCGATCGGTGGGACAGCGACCAGCTGTCAATTCGCCGTTCTGCGTGGGGTTGTGGCGCTGGCATCTCCCTGCACAACTTCGCCCATGCCCCGACGTCAATGGGCCGGCTTTTGCCGAAACGAAGGGATGGCGAAAAACTCACCAAAAATAGTGAGTTGAACGATCATTCAATTCGGAAACGATCAGGGCGCGAAACCAATATATCTATAATCTCCGAGGTCGGCCGATGGCTGCCCGGGCGCTCCGCTATGCCTGCGGAGGGCTGCGGGTGAATTTTGCCCAGCAGGTCTGACCACTCGGGGTTGAATGACAGGGAGGCAAACATGCCCGCAACAACCGACAGCACCACCGAGTGGTGGACCAATGATCAGACGCCGGAGAACCCCTTTGGCAAGAGCGAAGATTACGAGGGGTTTCTTGACTACCTGGGCGCGCTTGGCCGCAGCCTGACCCCGGAAATCGCCGCTGAACCCTTGGTGATCAACCTGACCGGGCTGAATGATCACCCGGCCTACAAGGACGCCGCCATCGGTGCGCTGGAGATGTGGTCCTCGGTCACGCCATTGCAGTTCGAGATTGTCGATGACGCACCTTATGATGCGGATCTCCATTGGATGGAGGTGGTCAGCCCCGAAATCGGTGAGCCGAGCGACGGCAGCGCCTTTTCCAGCGACCGCTATGTCAGCGTCGGCCAGCGCTTCCACGACACTGAGCCGAATATCACCGATCTGGGCGGCTATGTCTTTGACACTTTCGTGCATGAGTTTGGCCATGAATTCGGCCTGAACCACCCCGGTCTTTATAATTACAGCGGCCCCGGCGGTGTGCAGATCAACTATCTGAACAATGCCACCTGGACCTATGACCGCCAGCAGTACAGCGTCATGTCCTATTTTGATGGCATCGACGTGGGAGAGGAGACACGCTGGTCGGCGGTGACCCCGTTGATGGGCGACATCGAGGCGATCATCCGGCGCTATTATTCGACCGTCGATGATGACGGCGTGCGGACCTATCAGACCATCAACCTCAATACCGACGACAATACCTATGGCTTCAACAGCACCGACTATGGCTACCTGCTGACCGAGGACGGGCCGCAGCATGACATCGGCTTTGTGATCCATGACACCGGCGGTGATGACACCATTGATTTCTCCGGTTCCACCGCCAGCACCATTCTGGACCTGCGCGCGGGTGAGTTCTCCAGCGTCAACGGCCACAGCAACAATGTGTCGATCTTTGCGGGCCACAATGCCGACCAGACGGAATATTACATCGAGACAGGGATCGGCAGCAGCTACGACGATATCCTGATTGGCAATGATGGCGACAACGTGTTGGACGGGCGCGCGGGCAATGACCGGATGGCGGGCAATGGCGGCGATGACGTTTATTTTGTTGATTCCATTGATGATATCGTCCGCGAGGAAGAAAACGGCGGCAATGACACCGTGATCGTGGTGGCCGATGGGCTGGATCTGGGCGACATCGCCAATGTGGAGACCATCATCTACGCTGGCGGTACGCCGGGAACGCCGGGCAGCGACGCGCCGGATGCGCCAAACGGCGGGCCGACCGACGCGACCGACAGCTTGATCATCGGCGATGAGAGCAATGAAACCCTGGACGGTGGCGCAGGGGGCAACACGATCTTCGGCCTTGGCGGCGATGATCTGATCATTGGCGGGCGCGACACGCTGGCCAGCCGCGACATCAACAACACCATCGCGATTGAGGATCTGGAGGATCAGACCGAAACGGATGATGGCAATGATGCGCTTTATGGTGGCGACGGCAATGACACCATCAACGGCGGGGCCGGTGATGACCTGCTGGACGGTGGCGACGGCGATGACCTCTTGCGCGGTCAGGCTGGTCAGGATGTGTTCCGCGGTGGGGCTGGCAGCGACACCGTTGATTTCAGCCAGGAAAGCCCGTTCCAATTGCTGGTCAATCTGGAGACCAATGTGGCCAGCGGCGGCACCGCGTCGGGCGATACCTTCTACAGCATTGAAAACCTGATCGGCTCCGATGATCGTATCGACCGCTTTATCGGCACCTCCGACAACAACCACTTCTGGGGGCAGGGCGGCGGCGACGTCTTCAACGGCGGTGGCGGTGACGACACGCTGGACGGCGGCAACGACGGTGACATGCTCTATGGTGAGGACGGCGATGACGTGCTGATCGGCGGCAGCGGTCAGGATTATCTCGACGGTGGCGCAGGCGTGGATACGGTGCTCTATACCACCAGTTCTGTTGGCGTGACGGTGGATCTGGAAAACGGCACCGCCCGTGGGGGCGATGCGGATGGTCCGGTGCAGATTGTCGGGCGCGGCACCACCATTCGCCATGACATCATTGTCGATGTGGAAAATGCGACCGGCTCCTTCCACGGCGATTATCTCATTGGCTCCGATGGCGACAATGCCCTGCGCGGCGGTGCGGGAGATGATGTCCTGAGCGGTGGCGGTGGGGCAGACCTGCTGGATGGCGGGATTGGTCGCGATACCGCAGATTACGCGCAGTCGGCCCGTGGCGTGAAGCTGAACATGGCCAAGGGCAAGACCGAGGGTGACACCTATATCTCTATCGAGAATATCTCCGGCTCCGGCTTCAACGACCGGATCAAGGGCGACAGGTCTGACAATGTGCTGACCGGGCAGGGCGGCAATGACACCCTGCGCGGCGCGGCCGGCGACGACATTCTACTCGGGGATTACGCCGATGCAGCGGATGCGATACCGCAGCCGGGTATGGGCACCGGCTATGCCACATTGGGGCCGGACGCCACCAACAACTCGATGGAAACCGCCTTTGATATCTCGGATAATTTCTCGCTGACCGAGGATCCGGATATCTTTGACTCCACCACCGTGCTGCACACCACGGTGAATGCCACCGGCAACGGGCAGGGGGGCTATTACAGCATTGATCTGGCGGCAGGCACCGTGCTGACCATCGACATCGACGGCATCGCCGATCCCAATGTCCACGACAGCTGGGTCCGCCTGCTGGACGGCGAGGGCAATATCGTCACCCAGAACGATGATGGCGGCGGCGATCCCGGCTCCACCAGCAACCGCGATTCCAGCACCGTCTTTGTGGTTGAGGAAACCGGCACCTATTTCATTGTCGAGGGCAGCTGGTCGCCGGATGCCGCCGAAGGCTGGTCCGAAAGCGTGCCGGAAGGTTCCACCTATGAGCTGAACGTCTCGGTTGAATTCCCACCGGCACCGGCGCAACCGGGTGAGGCTGGCGCAGATGTTCTGCGAGGCGGACGTGGCAATGACCTGCTGGATGGCGGGCTGATGGACGATACCCTGATCGGTGGCAAAGGGGATGATTTCTTCCGCTTCTCCACCGAACTGGGGGCGGATAACATTGATGAGATCCGCGATTTCGATACCACCAGCGATACGATCCTGCTGGACAGCGCCATCTTTACTGAGGTGGGAGAGGTCGGCGTGCTGGACTTCAACGCCTTCCACAGCAGCGCCTCTGGCACCGCGCTGGATGGCGCGGACCGCATTGTCTACAACTCCGACAGTGGTGCGCTCTCGTATGATGCGGACGGGATGGGCGGCGTTGATGCCATCCAGTTTGCGCAGTTGCAGTCCGGATTACAGCTGGGCGCAGATGATTTTGTGATCATCTGATCCGGTCCAGAAATAGCACATAAACTTGGCACAGGGGGTCTCATCACTCCCTGTGCCTGCCTCAGGTCGACAAAGGACAAGCATGCCCCACCATCCTCATCGCCGCACGTTGTTGCTGGGGGCTGCCGGTTTCGCGCTGACGGCCCTGACGTATCGCGCCAAGGCCCAGTCGGAGGTCGTGCAGGGCAGGTTGATTTTTGCAGGGGACGCCAAGATCCCAAAAGGGCGGATCACCATTTTCCTATCAAGTTTGGGTCAGCCTGGCACCTCGGATCCGGCGCTGGAGTTTGACCTGATCAGCACAGGCCGGGCCAAGCGGATCGACTTCACCCTCTCATCGGCGGCGCTGTCAGCCCTCTCCCCGACCCTGCAGGTGGTGGCGCGGCTTGAACGCGCAGATGGCTGGCTGATCGCCCGTGGCAGCACCAAACTGCCGGCAGGCTCCCCGCTCCATATCACCCTCAACCAGGTGATGTACTGACAGAACTGTTCTCACCGGCAGAAAGGGGTGCCATCCCTCCGTGCCCCCGTGCCCCCGTGCCCCCGTGCCCCGGCCTCTTGCCCTAAGCGGGGCATCGTCCTAACATGACACCGCTGCCGGGGCAGCCACCAGGTCCGCGGAAAGCCGTCATCGGCACCCCAAACCACATCAGACGACAGCCTTCTTCGGTATGTCTCATGCTCGCACATAGCGGACCGTCGGGCATTGAATGAGGACACCGATGACCAAATCTCTGGACCAACTGCGCCGCGACGCAAAGGCGCTGCGCAAAGCCCATCACTCCCACGACACAATCGCCCTGCAGCGGATCGCCAGCCAGCGACCACGCAAGCCTGAAACCCCGCTGAGACATGCCGACTATCTGCATGTGATCGCGCGGGAAAACGGCTTTGCCTCCTGGCCTGCCCTCAAACTCGCGGTGGAGTTGCTGGGGATGGATTTGGCCACCAAACGCCAGCGTCTGCGGGGGGCGCTCTATGCTGGTCACTTTGCGGTTGCGGATCAGTTGCTGGCCGACACCCCGACCCTTGCGGATGGCGATTTTGGCCTCAGCCTCAGCCTGCTGCGCAAGGCCGATGTGCTGGCGGCACTGGACCAGTCCACGCAACATGCAACGGCGCTGATCGGCGATGTTGCCCCACCGATGACCATTCTGGCGCGCTCCCGATGGATCCATCACGCCCCGGAGCGAGAGGCGGATATGCTGGCCATCGCCGAGGCGCTTCTTGCGGCGGGCGCGGATATCAACCTTGGTGCGCCGGTGCATGACGGCAGCGACCACCGCCTGTCGCCGCTCTATTTTGCGATTGGCCATGCCGACAACATGGCGCTGGGGCAATGGCTGCTGGAACAGGGCGCCAACCCCGATGACGGCGAGAGCCTCTACCACGCAACCGAACTGGGGCATCACGACGGCCTGCGGATGTTGCTGGCCCATGGTGCCGAGCCGGAGGGCACCAACGCGCTGCTGCGGGCCATGGATTTCCATGACCTGCAGGCGGTGCAGCTGTTGCTGGATCACGGTGCCAAAGTTGACGCCTTTGACGGGCGCCCCGTGGGCGGTGAGACGCCCTGGGTGGTGCCCGCCCTGCATCAGGCCGCCCGCCGCATGGCCGACCGGCAGATGATCACGCTGCTGCTGGACAATGGCGCGGCGCTGAACCGCCGGTTTCAGGGCGCGACCCCCTATGCCTATGCGCGTGTCTTCGGCAACCGCGATCTGGCGCTGCTCTTGGCAGAGCGGGGCGCGGACACAACCCTGACCCCGGTGGAGGAGGCCCTGGCAGCCGCCGCAGAGGGGGCGCCGCAGGGGGCTGTTCTATCGCCCGAGGCGATCCCGGAGGCCTACCGCGACATCATTCGCCAGATCCTGCATCTGCCCGGTAAGCTGGATCATATCCGGCGGCTGGTTGCCATCGGCGTCGATTATGACCGCCCCGACAGCGAAGGGCTGACGCCGGTGCAGGTTGCAGGCTGGGAAGGGGTGGCGGAGGGTCTGCGCTATCTTTTGAGCCTCAAACCGGATCTCACCCATGTGAACGGCTTTGGCGGCACGCTGCTGTCGACCATTCTGCATGGCGCGGAAAACTGCCCGCAGGCCGCCGCGCGCGACCACATCGCCTGTCTGGACCTGGCACTGGGCGAAGGTATCACCCTGCCACGCCGCGCAATCGCGCTGACAGGCGTGGCCGAGGTGGCGGAATTCCTGATGGACTGGGCGGAGCAACATCCCGATCAGGTTGTCGACGGCGGCGTTGTCTGACCGTTGAGGGTGGGGGCATGTTCGATGCCCACAAGATACTTCGCATTGCATAGCTGGCTGTTTAATGTTATAAAGTCGGCTATGCAAATTGAACTCCTGGAGCCTTTCTGTATGATATCTCTCATCTTTCATAACCTCTCAGGTGCATTATGAGCGCCGCCTCTGCACCGGCAGAAGGCGGTCACGTCACCTTGATCAACGTTTTTGAAGTTCCGGAAGGTGCCTTGCAGGCCACGATCGACTTTTGGAAATTGGCCCGCGATTTTCTGCAAACCCAACCCGGATATGTCTCAACCGCTCTGCATCAATCGATTGCGCCAGATGCCAAATTCATGCTGGTCAATGTCGCGATTTGGGAGAGCGCAGAGACGTATAAGACGGCCTCCGCGAAGATGATGAAAACTGCCGGGATCGCGCCGATAGACGGGTTGAAGTTCACCCCCAGTCTCTACACGGTGATCGAAACCGACTGAACGCGACTGGCCATCGAACCTGCTGATCACGGTGCTATCTATGCACCGTAGCTCTGCGATGGGTCTGGTCATCAGATCCCATGCGGGACGACCCCTGGATTCCGGTAGAAGCCGCTGAACAGGAGCGGTGTTCCGGGCGACTATTGCGGTCAGCTATTAACTGTATTCACGCGCGGGATGTTCTGTCAGACTGGCAGCATACCGTTTCGCGCGGAGACAATGCTGATGGACAAGACGCCGCTCAAGGGGTGGAACCATGTTCCGCCTGTTCCAATCAAAGTATCCCCGTTTTTTACCTGGCCGCCACGGCCGCTGGTGATGGCTGGGTGGCTCTGGAACTCCTGGTTCCTGATTACCGAAAAGTTGATCCTCGTCGCGGTTGCATTTGCGTCCTATTATTGGTTTCAACCCCCTCTGGCGGAGAGCAGAGAGTTTGCCTTTGGCTGGATTGCCCAGATGTATCTGCGCAATCTCCTCCTGATGACAGCGGTCGCCGGCGGGCTGCATCTCTATTTCTACACCTTCACCAAACAGGGCCAGAGGCTGCGATATGATCCGCGCCCGCTGATGAAGGCCGGACGACAGTTCACCTTGGGCGGGCAGATCCGGGACAATATGTTCTGGACCTTGGCAAGCGGCGTGACAGTCTGGACCGCCTATGAGGTCCTGATGTTCTGGGCTCTGGCCAATGGCTACGCGCCGATGCTGACCTTTGCGGCGCATCCGGTCTGGTTTGTTGCATTGTTCCTGCTGATCCCGATCTGGGAGAGTTTCTATTTCTACTGGATCCACCGCCTGCTGCATGTGCCATTTCTCTACAAACACGTGCATGCGCTGCATCACCGAAACATCAATGTTGGTCCCTGGTCGGGGCTGTCTATGCACCCGGTTGAGCATCTCATCTTTCTTGGCTCGGTGTTGATCCACTGGATTGTTGCGGCGCACCCGATCCACATTCTGTTTCATCTGCAATATTATGCGCTGACCGCCGCCACGACCCACACGGGTTTTGAGGGATTGCTGGTGAAGGACAAGAACCGGCTGGCCCTTGGGACGTTCCACCATCAGATGCATCATCGCTATTTTGAGTGTAATTATGGCTCGCTTGAGATCCCTTGGGACAAATTCTTCGGATCCTTTCATGACGGGACGACGGAGGCAGACGCGCGTATTCGGGAGCGTCGCAAGCGTTTGATGAAGAACTGAGCCCAGATGCGTTCTTTGTGACGGAATATGTTTGATAATCTGGTTGTTATTCGTCGCGAACCTGTGTCTCATATAGGTGAAATGGGATGCGATGCGGCGCAGATCCGATGCGGACACAAGGAAGACAGACATGTTCGATGCAGATCGTGTGCAGGAGGTCGCCCAGTCGCAAATTGTGACCGCGCTTGACCTGTCGATGTTCTCTGACAAGGACATTCTCAACACGGTGTTGCAGCGCTCTGAGGTTCTCTTTGATCTGGATCGCCCTGGCCTGCCGATCCGGCAATGGTCCAAGGGAAAACCCGACGCGCTTCAGGCGGAGGTGGCCCGACGGGGCGATCTGCTGCTCAGGCGTGCGATTTCGGTTCTCTATCTCGAATATCTCGCGCTGAAACCCACCATTGCAACCCTCGCTCCGAAACATGTCGCGGACATAGGATGTGGCTACGGGTTCATTGACCTGTTCATTGCCCGGGATTTCCAGCCCGCGCTGACGCTGATTGATCTGGAAAGCAATGACGCGACGCATTTTGGGTTTCACACAGAGGGGGCGGCCTACAGCAGCCTTGCCACGGCGCGGGCGTTCCTACTGGCCAATGGGGTGGCGGCAGAGGCCGTGACGACGCTCAACCCCGGACGTGAGGAGCCAACCCAGATTGCAGAGGTCGATCTGGCGCTGTCCTTGCTCAGCTGCGGTTTTCACTATCCGGCGAACACCTATGCACGGTTCTGGGAGACAAGTGTCAGGCAGGACGGGTCCATCATCCTTGACCTTCGGGATGCAGAGGCTGCCCGCCAGCGCGAGGAGTTGGGCCAGATCGGATCACTGCGTGATCTTTGGCGGGGCGAGAAATGGGCCCGCGTCTTGGTCCGCAAAGCCGGTGCATAAGGCAGGCCAACGGATCTCATTCTGGCTGAACTCTGAACCAGCAGAGCCTCAAGAAACTCCGACAGCCCCCGGTTGTCTTTGGCCCGGGTCTTGGGGTATCGCAGGGGGAGCCGGGCGATGTGCCGACGGGAGCCAGAGGTGTGACTGGGCGCCTCTGTAACCGCTGCCCCTGACCCCTGTGGGCGTCGTTGTGTCGCCTGTCTTCTGTCCTGCCGCCGTGGAGCGTTTTTTATGACCATCACCCATCTTGTGACCCATTCCGGCGGGTTTCATGCCGATGAACTTCTGTCGTCGGTGATCCTGACCTGTCTGTTTCCCGATGCAGAGCTGATACGCTCGCGGGAGGCTGCATGGATCACGCCGGACGCGGGGCGGATCATCTATGATGTGGGGCAGGCCTATGAGGCGGCGGCGCAGGTTTTCGACCATCATCAGCGCCCCAATCCCCTGCGCGAAGATGGCCAGCCCTACAGCTCCTTCGGTCTGATCTGGCACCATTTCGGGCGTGATTACCTTCGCAGCCTCGATGTGCCGGAGGCCGACATTGACGCCATCCACCACAGTTTTGATCAGGGCTTCGTGCTGCCGGTGGATCTGCTGGACAATGGCGCGATTGATCCCGGTGTGGCCGGGCCTCTGGCGGGGATGACGCTGCCGGTGTTGCTGGAAACGCTGAAGCCGGCGTTTGATGATCGCAGTGAAGGCGCGGATGATCAGGCCTTTCTGGCAGCGCTGTCGGTGGCGCGGGCCTTTGTCGAGGCGTCGATCCGGGGCAAGGCTGCGAAACGGCGGGCGGAAACCATGGTGCTGCAGGCGATTGAGGTCGCAGGCGCGGGCAGGGTGCTGGAGCTGCCGATGGGGATGCCCTTCCGCTCAGCGGTGGAGAAGGCGGGCGCCGATCATCTGCTGTTCGTGGTGCATCCGCGCGGCCGCGACTGGACGCTGACCACCATCCGCAAGAGCGGTGACAGTTTCGAGAGCCGCGCCGATCTGCCCGCAGCCTGGGCGGGCCTTACGGATGGGGCGCTTGAGGCGGCCTCTGGTGTTGCGGGGGCAAAATTCTGCCACAACGCCCGGTTCATCGCGGTGGCGCGCAGCCGAGAGGCGATTATGGAACTGGCGAAGCGCGCTGTTCAGGCGGTTCAGCCAATCGACGGCTAAACCGGCCGCAGTGTGATATTTTGCCTGTCGAATGTGTCCGATGAGCCGTCGCAGGGCGGGGGCAGGTGGTGCTAGCACAGCATTCTGGGCGCGTTCTGATAGGGCCACTCATGACTGAGCCGGGGACACGACGCGGTGACCCGCGCTTTGCGGCGTTATTGCATTCTATGCTATGCACTGCTACCGGTGGCGCATGACCTTTGATCAAAATACCTCAGCCGGATATCTGATAAATCAATTGGCGCGGCTTGCCTTTGAGGGGCTGCGCAGGGAAATCGAACCGCTGGGCATTGTGCCCGGGCAGTTCCCGGCGCTGCTGGCGCTTTGGCAGCGCGATGGTCAGACCCAGCGTGAACTGGTGGCCAAAACGGATGTCGAACAGGCGACCATGGCCAATACACTGAATCGGATGGAGCGGGATGGGTTGATTGTGCGGCAGGCGCATCCTGAGGATGGGCGGGCCCGGGTGATCTATCTGACGGAGAAAGCCAAGGCGATCCGTGATCAGGCTTACCGGGCGGCCGGGGATGTGAACGGCGTGATGCTGGCCGATCTGTCCGAGGCGGAACGCCGAACATTTATCGACCTGCTTCAGCGGGTGGTCAAAACCCTGCGCGCGGGGGGTTTGAGCTGAGGCTGTCCGCCCCCTGATGGCCCGGCAGCAGCCGGAGCAAGGGGGGCAGACCAGTTTCACGTTTGTCAAAAGCTCCTAGTAGCCGGTGAAGGATTCACCCCGGATGTCCTGCTCTGCCACGCCGGCGGCGGTGAGCATTTTCTGCGTGGCGGTCACCATGCCCGCAGGGCCGACGCAATAGTAGATCGGCGCATTGAGATCGCTGAGGTGGCGGCGGAGCATGTCCTGATCAATCTGGCGGGTCTCACCGCTCCAGCTGTCATCGGCGTCTAGATCGGTCACCGTCGCGATCAGCTGGACGTTGGAAGTGGTCTTCTGCAGGTTCTCCAGTTCGCTGAGGAAGGCAGAGGCAGCGGGGGCGCGGTTGGAATAGAACAGTGTGATTTTATGGTCGCAGTTGGTCGCCGTGACGTCCTGCAACATCGACATGAACGGGGTAATCCCGATGCCACCGGCAATGAAAACCGCAGGTCGGCTGGTATCTTCGTGCAGAGTGAAGGTGCCGGAAGGGCCGGCGACCGTCAGCTTAGCCCCGTCGGACAGTGTGCTGAGGCTGCGTTTAAAGGCGCTGTCGCTGATCCGGGTGGCGACTGTGATCTGAGGCTCATCCGGTGCGCTGACGATGGAGAGGATGCGGGACCTGGCTTTGCCATCCTTTGCGGCATTTGCGATGGTCAGGCGGATCCATTGACCCGCCTGATGCTGAAATCCCGCGGGTTTGGTCATGTGAAACGCCATCGTTCCGGTTGCGATTGTCTCGCTGCTGGTCAGTGTGACCTGAGTGGCTGGCGCGGCCTTTCCTGACAGGCGAATGCCATCGCGCATGTTCAGCCCCATCAGGACCAGATTGGTTGCCCCCGCCAGCAGTTCGACGACCTGCAAGCCGTAGAAGGTGGCATCGAATTGTCCGGCTGCGGCCCGGGATTCGAGAAAGAAGGCCATCGGCACCAGCACCAGCAGACCGTTGGCGCCAATAATAGGCATCCGCTTCTTTTTGGCCGAAACCAACGCCTCATTGCGCCCGCTGGCCAGCGAGAACCCGGAGCCGCCGACAATCGCCATTGCCGGGATCAGGATGAACATGCCCATCAGGATCGCTGATTTTACGGTTGCGACGGTCGCGTGAGAGCCAAACTGTTCAGACAGGACAGTGGATGTCCAGAACAGCAAAATGGTCAGAAAGCCGATCGTGCCTGCGATGGCGTGGATGCGTGTTTTCATGGCGGGTCTCCATGCTGGGTCAATTACAGTGCCTGCTATGAATGTAAATAGCAAACTATGTAATGGCAACGATGTTTGTCACTGTCTTCGATGGTGCGCGCTGAGCGAGCTGTTCCAACTCCGATGACCGAAGGTGCGGTGACAGGTCAGTGTTTCTGTCCAATTGTTTCGCGTGCGAAGCATTCGGGCAGGGGTGTTGATACTTTTTCTGGGCGTTGCGCAGGGGGCGGGCGCAGATATCTGGTGACGCTGCAACAGATGTTTCGGCGGGGTTAACCGGACGCGGCCAAAGGGGCGATTGCTGCTTTGCGATCTTATGGTGGTGTGGGCGTGGTTTGCTGCGCTTGATGCGTGCGAAATCTGCGGTTCCTGCACCGGCTTCAGAGCTTTTGGAGCCGGGATTGGTATCAGGTCTTGCCAGCAGAACTCAGCCCGGCTAACCCCCAATCACCCAGCGAAAAGTCAGGCAGAACATCAACCGCAAAACAAGCGGAGACGGGACATGATTCTGCGACGCACTGCTGTGTCGACCTTTGCCCTGCTGGCCTCTGTGCCGGCAATGGCTGAAGTTGTCGAACTGGAACCAATTATTGTAACTCAGGACTCCGGGGATGCCTTCTTTGGTAAAAGCGTGTCCCTTGATACCGGCACGGTGGCCAAAACCGGGGATGCCATCGCCGAGACGCCACGCTCGGTCACGGTGGTCACAGCTCAGGAACTGGCGGAGCGCGGTGCCCAGAATGTGGAACAGGCGCTGCAATATTCTGCCGGGGTTGTTGGCGGCCAATGGGGGCTGGACAGCCGCGCCAACTGGTATCTGGTGCGCAGCTTTGACGCCAGCACCCTGCACGACGGGCTGCCCGCGCGGTATGGGTTTTACAATGACACCAAGCCGGAACCCTTCCTGCTGAACAGCGTCGAGGTGCTGAAAGGCCCGTCCTCCGGGCTGTATGGCAGCGGCGCAGTGGGCGGGGTGGTGAACACCACATCCAAAACCGCCGCACAGGAGGCCGAAAACCTGTTTCAGCTGCAGGTCGGATCTCATGATCGCAAACAGGCGGCGGTGGATGTCAGCGGTGATCTGAACGCCAGCGGCACCCTGCGCTATCGCTTTGTCGGTCTGCTGCGAGATGCTGAAACACAGGTCGATCATTCGCAGGATGACACGGTTGTTCTGGCGCCCTCGATCACCTGGCGGCCCAGCGAGGACACAGAGCTGACCATTCTGGCCAACTACCAGAAAAGCGATGGCAGCCCGCTGATCCAGTTTGCCTCCATGGCGGGCACGCTGCTGCCTGCGACCGGGCTTGGCAATGGCGATTACCTGCCCAACAGCCTGTTTGTGGGGGAGCCGGGGTTTGATACGTTCAATACAGAACAACGGGCCATCACGGCGATGTTCAAACATCGTTTCAACGCGGTTTGGAGCCTCAACGCCAATGCGCGCTATCTGGAGAGCGACGGTGAATACCAGCATGCCTGGTGGGCCTTCGACAACTTCGGCTCAGGCCGGTACAATCCGGATGGCACCATCAACCGGACCTTCTACCGGGCTGAAAACACGCTGAAGACCTGGGGGCTTGATGCCTATGGCACGGCGGAATACCGGCTTGGTGGTTTCGACATGAGAACCATTGTCGGGGCGAGCTATACGCGCGGCCATTATGACAGCGACACAGGTTACGGCGCACAGGTTGGCCCGATTGATCCGTTCAACCCGGTTTATGTCGGTTACCCGACGGTCTCAGTGACGGATACGCCAGGAACCTCCATCACCGAAACTGGCGCTTATGTGCAGCAGCGTGCCAGCTATGATGACCGGCTGTTTGTCGATTTTGGTCTGCGCTATGGCAAGATCGAGAGCGGGCCGAGCAATGGCAGCTTTGGTGCGACCAGCACCGCGGCCAGTGACAGCGAATGGACCGGCAATGCGGCGGTGATGTACCGCTTTGACAACGGCATCGCCCCCTACATCAGCTACGCCGAAAGCTTCCGTCAGGATGCGATTGGCAGCGATGTGAATGGCAAGGCGTTTGAGCCGACCCGTGGTGAGCAGTATGAACTGGGTGTGAAATTCCAGCCTGCAGGCAGTGATACGCTGCTGACGGCGGCGGTATTCGATCTGACCAAATCCAATATGACGGTGGCGGATCCGGGCAATCCGGGCTTTCAGGTGCAGACCGGTGCCGCCTCGGCCAAGGGGTTGGAGCTGGAACTGTTCCACCGCTTTGGTGATCTGACATTGGATGCGGCTTATACCTATCTTGATAGCGAAGATGCCGAGGGCGATTATATCGCGCAGGTGCCGAAGAATGCCGCCTCGCTGTGGCTGAACTACGCCCCCGAAGCGGGTGCCTTGCAGGGCTGGAGCTTTGGCGGCGGCGTGCGCTACAACGGCGAAGCCTGGGGGGGACCGGGACCTATCTGACGCCGTCCTATACGCTTTATGATGCGGCTGTTTCCTACGGTCAGGACAATTGGCTGGTGTCGCTCAATGTGCGGAACCTCACCGATGAGCGTTATGTCACCACCTGTCAGGGCGGTGCCTGCTACTTCGGCGACGGGCGAAACATTGCCCTGACACTGACATCGAAGTTCTGAGCCTTAGCCACAGCTAAGGGGAACGGCAACTGCGTCCGCAAGATCTGCGGGCGCAGTTTTTTGTGCCGTGTGGGCCACTTGGGTGAGCAGAAAAGAAAAACGGCCCGCATGAGAATTGCGGGCCGTTTGGACATTGCCATGGACCTGACGGGCTATTTGGAGAAGGTCATCGGCAGGTTGAAGGTCATCTGGTTGAGAGACAGCTGCTTGGGGGCGGCAGGGAACTTGCGGGCGCGGGCAACGGCCTGAAGAGCGGCCTGGTCCAGCGCTGCATTGCCGGAAGATCTGGCGATACGGTGGCTGATCAGTTGACCATTGCGCGCCACGGTGAGGCGCAGCAGCACCCGTCCGGTGGCGCGGGTGCCAGAGGTCCTGCGTTTGTTGCGTTCGACACGGGCGCGGATTTTTGCGCCCCAGATGGATTTGAGTTTCGCCTGTTGCCCGGCCTGCGCCGTCGCAGCGGCGGCGCGTCCGGTCTGACCGGCCTGCGCACCACCACCCGACCCGACGGCGCGCTGAGCCGCGCGGCCTGCAGAGGTCTGCTGGGCCTTTTGGGCGGTCTGCGGGGTCGGTTCCTGTTTGGGGCGCGGTTTGGCGCGGGGGCGAAGATCGGGATCGGGTTGCGGCTCTGCCTTTGGCGGTGGCGGAGGTGGGGGAGGCGGTGTTGTGTCCAGTTGCAGCTTGTCGTCCGGCGTGGGCTTGGCAAGGGCGATCTGCCGCGCGGCGCTGGGCGCCTGGGCCAGTTCGAACTGGGGCACCACGGGTGCTGTCGGGGCGGTCTGCGGTGGTGTCAGGGCGGTGTCGATCTGCGGTTGGGTCTGCGGCGGGCGCTCCCAGGTTTCGACCATCTCGGCGACGGTGGCGCTTGCGGCCTGCACCGAGACCATGGCATCGCCACCCCCGCCGCTGGCCTCAGCACCGGATTTGGGGGCACTGGCAAAGAGCGCCACGTGAATCACCGTGGCGATCCCGGCAAAAACGGTGAGTTCGGCTGCACGTTTCATTGCGGGTTCACCACCAGTTCGGCGTGGCTCAGCCCGGCCTCGGCCAGCTGGCGCAGGATTCGCGCCAGTTCTGTCGCCTGCAGTCGCGCATCGGCGCGCAGCTGCACGGATTTGCCGGGTGCGCTGGCAAGTCGGCTGAGCGCGGCGGGGCCTTCGCTGCCGTCGAAATGCAGCCGACCCGTGGCGTCGATATAAAGCACATCGTCGGATTTGGCCTCGCCCTCCAAGCCGGCGTCGGGCGGGGTCACCTCAAACGGGTCAGGCTGGGCGAGGCGCGAGGTCATCAGGAAGAAGATCAACAGCAGGAACACGACGTTGATCATCGGCACGATGGATTCACCACGCGCGCGGCGGGGGGGATCGGTCAGGTCCATAGGGCCTCCTCACTCCACCAGAACAAAATTGGTGAACCCCGCCTGCCGCAGCAGGCTGGTCACATTGGTGATGCGTTGCAGATCGGCCTGATCGCGCCCGCGCAACACCAGCATATCGCCGGGGCTGTCCATCAGCGGGGCCAGGGCCTCGGCCAGGTTGCTGTCGGCCACCGGCAGCCCGTTCAGGTCCAGATTGCCCGCGCCGATACCGATCAGCCGGGGCGGGCCGGTGTAGCTGCCGCCCTGACCTGCAAGCGGCAGATCCAGCACCGCATCGGTGCCAAAGCGGGACGCCAGCATGAAAAACACCAGCAGCAGAAACACCACGTCGATCATCGGCGTCAGGCTGGGTTTGCGCCGGGGTTTCGGGGCTTGGGTGAACTGCATCGGGTTACTCAGCGGCGAGTTTCAGCGACTGCGGCTGATGGGCGACAAAGATGCGGGTGGCGCTGTCCTCAACGTCGCGGCGGATGCGGGTGATCACGGCCTCAAACCAGGTCAGCGCGGCGGAGGCTGGGATGGCCACGGCCATGCCGGCAGCGGTGGTCAGCAGCGCCTCCCAGATGCCGCCGGCCAGCAGCGCGGGATCGGCCTTGGACCCGGCGGCCTGCAAGGCCTGAAAGGCGGCGATCATGCCCAGAACCGTGCCCAGAAGGCCTAGGAGTGGGGCAATGGTGGCAATCAATTCCAGCGCGCCAAGGCCGGTGCCGGCCGAGGCCAGATGCAGCTTCGCCACGCGGGCGGTTTCCTCGCGGGCGCGATCTTCGGGCAGGGTGCAGACGGAGGCCAGCGCGGAGGCGACGACTTTGGAGCGGATGCCCCGTCGACCCCGGACGATGTCGCGGGCGGCGTCCTGTTCGCCCCTCTCAAAGGCGGCGACGGCGCGACCCGCCTTGCCCCGCGACCATGCGCCGATCAGCGCCAGCCGCCAGATTTTCCACAGGATCAGCGCCAGCGTGATCACAGAAAGCGCCGCAATCGCCCAGATCGACGGGCCGCCGTCGCGCAGGAACTTGACCGCTTGCGCCGCCGCGTCGCTGGCGGTGTCAGCCAGCATCTCCTGCTGGGAGAGCGGTGCCTCGGGTTGGGGCGCGGGCGTCGCTGCGGGCGTGTCATTGAGCGCGGGGCTGCTGTCGGCTGCGGGTGTCGTCTCGGCGCTGGGGCCTGCACCATCGGCAGTGGTGGTCGCGGGGACGCTGGTGCCGGAGAGGCCCGGTGTTGGCGTTTCACCCGAGACGGCTGGCGCCGCAGGCGTCGATGTGCCCGCCGGGGCAGCCGGGGCAGCGGGTGCGGCTGGGGCCGTGGTGGCTGGGGCCGTGGTGGCTGGGGATTGTGTGGTGATTTGCGGCGCGGATGTGGTCGGGGCGACGGGGGGCTCCTGCGCCACAGCCAGCGAGGGGATCAGCAACAGCGCGGCAAGGGCCGCTGGTCTGCGGATGGTCATGATTGGCTCCAATAGGCAGCGATATAGCTTTGTCCGGGGGCGGGTTTGTCCTGCTTTATCGCGGTGCGCAGGCGCTGCACGTCGGATTTTTCGCAGGCAAACCACAGGAAGTGGTCGGGGGTCCGCGCACGGGCAGTCAGGGCCAGATCGCACAGGCTCTGCTGGTCAGCGTGGCGCAACCAGGTGACGGAGATGCCTTCTGGCGCGGTGATGGGATAGCCGCAATCGGCCCCGTCTGCGGCGAGGAAGACCGCCGCTCCGCGACTGTCACGCGGCAGGGTTTCCAGAATACGGGCCGCTGCGGGCAGGGCGGTTTCATCGGCATAGATCAGGATTTGCGAGGTCTGCGGAATGCCACCACCGCCGGGGCCTGCAATCCGAAGCGTGTCGCCGGGTTTGGCGCCCAGAACCCAATTGGTGGCGCGGCCACCATCGTGCAGGAAGATGTCAAAGGTCATCTCTGCGGCGGCATGGTCGATATCGCGGATGGTATAGACGGGGCGGTGCAGCGCCTTGTCACCCGAGGGCCAGACAGTGGCGCCGTTTTCAGCCACATGAGGCCACGCGGGGTCGGCGCAATCCGCAGCGGGCAACAGCAGGCGGAAATGAATGGCGTCCTCCTGAAAGCTGCTGAGATCGGCCGCCTTCACCCGGACCCGCAGGAAGGCGCGGCCCACCGGTGTGATCGACATCACGGTGGTGACATGCACGTTCGGAGGCAGCGCGCCGACGGTGGCGGTGTCGGACCAGCGCAGGGTCTGGGACAGGCCAGGTTGCAGCTCCTCCAGATGTTCGGCAAAGCCATCCTTCAGCATATGCAGACGGTCGGGCAGGGCGGCAGAGACGCGGATTTCGATCCCATCACCTTGCGCGGTGAAATGATAGTGGCCAAAGCTGGGCACCTCGACCGTGACGGCGCTGTCGCTGTCTTCGATCACCGGCAGCTCATGTTCCTGCGCCATGGCGACAAGGGGCGTGCGCAGGGTACCAAAGGGCAGCGTGGACAGGGTGGCGGTGGTCTGTAGCGGGAAGGTCGGGTTGATGGTCATGGGGTCTCACTCACTCCGGGATGACATGCGGGCTGCCGTGGACGGGATCGGCAATGATCCGGCAGGGCAGGGCGAAGACGGAGTGCAGGACGCCTTCGGTGACCACCTCCTTCGGGGGGCCTTCGCAGAAGACCTGCCCGTCTTTCAGCGCGATCATATGGCTGGCAAAGCGTGCGGCCAGATTGATGTCATGCAGCACCATGACCACGGTACGCCCGGTGTCCCGGTTGAGCTGCTGCACCAGTTTCAGCAGTTCGATCTGATGCGGCAGATCGAGGTAGGTCGTGGGTTCATCAAGCAGCAGGATGTCTGTGTCCTGGGCCAGCGCCATGGCGATCCAGGCACGTTGGCGCTGCCCGCCGGAGAGCGCCTCAAGCGGGCGATCGGCATGGGGTGTCATATGGGTCAGATCAAGCGCGCGGGTGACTGCCTCGGCATCCTGTCTGGACCATTGCCGCAGCGGAGATTGATGCGGGGTGCGACCACGGGTGGCGAGGTCGCGTACGGTCAGCCCCTCCGGGGCGGTGGGGGTCTGCGGCAGGATCGCAAGCCGCTGCGCCACGGCGCGGCTGCCCTGTCGGTGGATCGCCTTGCCATCCAACAGCACCTGACCCTTGCCCGCAGGCTGCAGCCGCGCCAGCGCCCGCAGCAAGGTGGATTTGCCACAGGCGTTGGGGCCGACGATCACGGTGAGTGCGCCATCGGGGAGATCTGTCGACAGACTGTTGAGCACGGGTGTGCGGCTGTAGGACACCGAGAGATCCTCGGCGCGCAGGCGGGCGGTGGCAGCCATCACAGGGCTCCTTTTCTGAATTGGGCCAAGAGCAGCCAGATCAGTACCGGGGCGCCGATCAGCGCGGTGAAGACACCGGCAGGCAGCTGGATCATCGGGACCGCGCGGGCGGCGGTATCGGCCAGCAGGGTGATCAGCGCGCCGGTGGCTGCCGCAGCCAGCAGCACGGGGCGGCCATTGGGGATCAGGCGGCGGGCGATGGGACCGGCGGCAAAAGCCACAAAGGGCAGCGGCCCGGCGGTGCTGACAGCCAATGCGGCAAGCAGGATGCCGGTGCCGGTGAGTGCAAGTCTGAGCGGTGACAGCGCCATCCCCAGCCCGGTTGCGATATCATCGGCCATGCCCAGCCGGGTGAGCGGGAAGTGCAGCCAGATCACAGCCGGGGCCAGCAGCAGCAGGCCGCCCCAGATGAGGGCAACATCGCGCCAGCTGCGGGCGTTCAGCGTGCCGATCAGCCATTGCGCCATATCTGCGGCGGTCTGGGCATCCATGCGGCTGATCAGCAGATCGCCTAGGGCGGTCAGCACGAGGCTGGCCCCCACACCGGTCAGGATCAGCCGATAGGGCGGCAGGCCGCGCGACCAGGCCAGGAGGGTCACAACACCGGCGGTGATGAGCGCGCCGACGATGGCACCGGGCAGCACCATGCCACCGGTGAGCATCATCGCCACCAGCGCGCCGCAGCTGGCCCCGGCGTTGAAGCCGATCACATCGGGAGAGGCCAGCGGGTTGCGCATCATGGTCTGGAACAGCGCACCGGAGAGGCCGAAGGCAGCCCCTGCGCCAAGTGCGGTCAGGATACGCGGCATCCGATGGTCCAGCAGGATCATCTGCTGGATCGCGGTGCCGCCGCCGGTCAGGATCTCCCGCATGTCCGCAAGGCTCAGCGGGTAGCTGCCCAGGGTCAGGGCCAGCACCGCGGTCGCCAGCACCACGCTGAACAGCAGGGCCGCAGTGAGAACCGCGCGGTGTGAGATTTGCAGCGACAGGGCGGAGAGGCGGAGGGTCCAGATCATAGCTTGCGCACCCCGTTGCGGCGAACCAGCCAGATCAGCACCGGTCCGCCAATCAGTGCGGTCATCACCCCGGCCTGCATATTGCCGCCAAACAGCGCCAGCCGCCCCAGAAGATCTGCCGCGATCAGCAGCAGCGCGCCGAACACGGCAGAGAAGGCGAGCGACCAGCCAATCGCGGGACCTGCGGCCCAGCGGGCGATATGCGGCACGATCAGCCCGGCAAAGGCAATCGGCCCGGCCATGGCAACGGTTGCGCCACATAGAAGCACAATCGCGGCCCCGGCTGTGAGCCGTGTCAGCCCGGTGCGCACGCCCAGCCCCTTGGCGGTATCCTCGCCCAGCATCAGCGCATTGAGGCCGAACCCCGCGATAATGGCCAGCAGCGCGCCCAGAATGAGAAACGGCAGCAGGGACTGGAGCGTCGCGGGCTGAATGCCGTCGAACCCGCCCAGCACCCAGAACCGATAGACATCCAGCGTCTGTCGGCTGACCAGCAGCAGGGCACGGGTGAGTGCCAGAAACAGCGCGCTGACCGCAGCCCCGGCCAGGATCAACCGCAGCGGGTTGGCCTGGCTGCCACCGCCGAGGAGGAACACCAGCACGGAGGCGGCCAGACCACCACCGAGGGCCACCCAGATGAATTCAGCCGGGTCGGTCACGCCCAGAACTAGAATGCACAGCACAACCCCAAGGGCTGCGCCACCGTTGATGCCCAGAAGGCCGGGATCAGCCAGCGGGTTGCGGGTCATCGCCTGGATCAGCGCGCCCGACATGCCAAGGGCCGCCCCCGCCAGCCCGGCCCCGATCAGTCGCGGCAGGCGCATATTGCGCACCACGATATGATCGGCATTGTTCGGGTCATAGGCTGTCAGCCCCCCCCAGATCTCCGCCCAGCTGGTGGCGCGGGCACCAAGGCTGAGGGCGGCAATGGACAGCAGGCAAAGCGCAAGCAACGCAGCCCCAAGCCACAGCAGCCGCAGATCGCCAGTGCTGGAGCGCCGAGGAAGCGAGAGTGTCGACGCGGTCATGTCAGGAGCCTCCCTTCGCGAGTAGCCCGGCATTTGCAGTGCTGCTCACCACGGTTGCGGGGTCGCCATCCGCCGCCGCCTCCAGCAGGGCCACCAGCTGGTCGAGCGCATAATCGAGGCTGAGCGGGCTGGAATGGGACAGCGCAGCGGACAGCAATTTGTCGGCATAGATCTCGCGCCCCTCGCGATAGGCCCGTGTGGTATGGCGCAGCGGCATCCGGGCGAGTTTTTCGACATTGCGCCCGGTATCCAGCCAGATCAGCGCATCCACATCCATCGCTGACGGGTCTTCGGCGGGGAATTCAACGTAAAACCTGTTGAGCGCATTTGGCCCGCCCGGCGCGTCCGGCACCGAAAACCCTAATGCGGTGAGGAACTGGCCGCGAATATCGGCACGGGTATAGGCGCGGGTGTGGCCGGCCCAGGCCATCATGGCGCTGGCGCCTTGCCATTCGGGATGGGATGCACGCAGCTCGGCAAAACGACCCTCAATCCGGGTGACAATTGCCTCAGCGGTGGTGCGTTTGCCGGTGGCGGTTCCCAGTCGCAGCAGCATCTGCTGCCAGGGGGTGCCATAGTCGCCATCCTCGGCGCGCGGCGGTAGGGTCGGGGCGATTTGCGACAGCAGCGCAAATTGCTGCGCGGTGATGCCAGACCACTGTGCGGCGATCAGATCAGGCTCCATGGCCGCGATCCGTTCGATGTCGATCTCGCCCCGCATCACCACCGGTTGAGCCTCCCCAAGCGCATCATGCCCCCAGGGCCAGACGCCATAGGGATCGCTGCCGTACCATTTGCGCAGCGCATAGGGGCGCTCCCCCAACGCCAGCAGAAAATCATGCCCGATGAAGCTGAGCGAGACGATGCGGGTGGGTTTGGCGGGCACCGTCGTGGTGCCGTAGCGATGGTCAATCACCACCGGGAAAGGATCTGCGCTGCTGTGCAGCGGCAGGAGGCCCAGCACCAGCGCGGCCAGTGGCGCCGCACAGGACGCCAGTGGTTTGCGCCAGCCGGATCCACGTCGGGAAACCCGCATATGTCGGAGATTTTTCCCCGTCTTCTGAGGTGGATAGGCCTGTCTCACGTGTCTCTCCAGCCAGCGACAGGAGGCTGCCGCAGTGTTGATCATTCTGTAGATCTGGGATGGCTGGATTTCGGTGCCGCGAGAGGCGCAGAATCTTGCTGAGAGCGCCATTTCGGGCGCGTTCCGTCACCTATTTAACCTTAGTTCTTTTGTCAAGTTAAGGGAAGGGCGGCCTGTCGCAGAGGTCAGGCAGACATCGTGTGAGCCGACCAGATATGACCGGTCTGTCCCAAATTGCCGAATGGTAAGGGCGTGCTGGCGATCCCTGAAGGACTCGAACCCTCAACCTGCTGATTAGAAGTCAGCTGCTCTATCCAGTTGAGCTAAGGGACCGCTGGCGCCAGTTATGACAGGACGCGGGGAAGGGTCAAGTCGCGGCGGGCAGGTCGAGGCGCATAAAGAGCGACCAAGGGTCTTCGGTGTAGCCTTCGAACGGCGGACATTCGACAAAACCGTAGCTCTCGTAAAGCCGTCTTGCGGCAAGAAAATCGGGTGTGGAGCCGGTTTCCAGATAGATCGCTGTTGCCTGTTCCGCACGCGCCCTGTGCAGCAGAAATTCAAGCATCTGACGCCCGGCGCCGCTGCCGCGGGCCTCAGCCACGGTGTGCATGGATTTCAATTCGCGCCCGCCGCCTGACAGCGTTTTGAGAGCGCCCATCGCAATCGCTGTGCCCTCGCGCCGCAATAGAAAGAAGGCCACATCCGGGGCGTCAAGCCCGCTGCCGTCGAGCGCGTGGCAACTCTCTTCAGGGGATTGTGCGGCCATCTGGTCCAGATGACGGCGGATCAGAGACCGGGCCTCGGGCTCTGCCGGGCTGGCTCGGGTGATGGCAATCGTCGCGGGCATTGCGGGGTATCCTCTGGTCTGGCCTTACCCCGCTTTGGGGCCGGTATTGCTGCCCGCAGGGTCACCAAAAGTGCGTCGCGGCGCAAGCGGTTCTGCGGTGCTGAGGCAACGGGGTGCGCTGCGGACAGCGCTTTGCCTAAAATTTAGGCAGGTGGCGGCAGGGCGGCTGGCCTGCCGCCCCGATCTGTCAGGTGGCGGCCATTTCAGAGGCGAGGAAGGCCTCGGGGCTGGCGACCTCCTCCAGGCGGCGACCGCGAATCTGCCAGAACCGATTGCCAACTGCGCGCAGGAAACTGCGATCGTGGCTCACCAGCAGACAGGCGGCACCATGGGCGACCAGCTCTGCCTCCAGCGCTTCCTGGCCTTCGATATCGAGATGGTTTGTCGGCTCATCCAAGAGATAGAAATTCGGGTGTTTGAGCCGCAAAAGCAGCATTGCCAGCCGCGCCTTCTGCCCTCCCGAGAGGGCCGCAACCGGGGTATCCTGCAGGGCGAATTTGACCCCGGCACCCGCCAGCAGGCTGCGCGCGGATTGGTCGCCAACATCTGACGCCGCCGTGACCAGCGCCAGCGGTGTTTCCGGCTCGGACAGCTGGCTGAGATGTTGATCCGAGTAGGCCGGGACAACCGAGGGCGCGCATTTGATGTCCGCGCGGGCGCCGGTCAGGGCCTGCTGGATCATTCGGACCAATTGCGTTTTGCCAGTGCCATTGGCGCCCAGCAGCACGATGCGGTCACCGGGGGTGATCCACTTCTGCCCCGTGCTGTAAAGCGGCCGTCCGTCCGGCGTGTCCACCGTGAGATCATCCAGTGTGATCAGGGCCTTGGCGTGGGTGCCGCTGTTGCCCAGCCGGATGTCACCTGCGGAGTGTTCGCGGTGCGCCGGGGTGGCCGCAGCCTCCAGCCGGTCGGCGCGATCCGCCAGCTGCTTGGTCTTGGTCAACAGCAGGTCGGAGCCGGAGTTGGTGCCGACATTTTTCAGCTTGGCCGCCTGCTGGCGCAGCTGCTGGGCCTTCTTCAGGTCATTGCTGTGGCGGCGCGCCTCAGCGGCGTCATGGTCGTCCAGAGCACTGCGGGCGGCAGAAAACGGCAGCTGAAACACCCGCGATCCCTCTGCCCGCAGGAACAGGGTGCGCGTGGTCGTGGCATCCAGAAAGGCGCGGTCATGGGAAGTGATCACCATCGGCAGATCGCGGGGGCGCTGCGACAGCCAGCCTTCCAGAAAGGCGATGCGTTTCAGATCCAGATGGTTGGTCGGCTCATCCAGCAGCAGGAGATCCGGCGTATTGATCCAGGCGGCAGCGAGCATGGCGGTGCGCTGCCAGCCGCCGCTGAGCGTGCCCAGCGGCTGGTGCTGGAAGTCATACGGCACCTGCAGCTCATCCAGCACCACATCAACGCGCCAGCTTTCGTAATCGGCTTGCTCGGCTGGCAGCGCGGCCTGCACCCAGTCGTACAGCGTGATTGGCAGCGCGTCTGCGGGCAGGCTTTGTGTCACATGGCCGATGCGCAGGCCACGGGCGCGGGTGATTTCACCTGTTGTTGGGGCCAGCTCATTGGCGAGACAGGCCAGAAGGGTTGATTTCCCGCGCCCATTGGCGGCGACCAGACCGATACGGTCGCCTTTTGAGAGGGTCAGGGAGAGGTCGGAGAACAGCGGATCGCCAAGGGTGACACCCAGGGCATTGAGATTGATGATGGACATGGAAAACTCAGCTCAAAAAGATATGGCCGCGGCAGCGGCAATAGGCAGACCAGTTTCTGAGACTTTCCTCTGGCCAGCCCTGCAAACGGATTTACAGGGCCAGACGGGGGCCGTGCTGAAGTCGGCGGATGATACGCATATTCAGCTGATGCCCTCCCATTGTGTGTGTGACCGTTATCGCAAGGCTAGAAAACTGAGCGGTGCTTGGCAAGGGGGCGGTCGCTGAGGCGTGCTGGATGTGCCGTGCCGCCTTTACCAATTCTTAGACCCGCATGGAGGATAGTCGCGTTCAGGTGCATTTGCCTCAAATAGGGAAAACTAAAAATTGCTTAAAATACAAACGCCGAACCCTGCTCCGCGCTCCTCCCAAACGGCGCGTGCGGATGCCGGGACATTTGTGCAGCTTGCAAAAACGGCCTCCCTTGCGGATGGCGGGGTGCAGACCTCGCAGCTGTTGGCAGAGGCGTTGCAACTGGACCCGCATCACCATGAGGCGCAGATTCTGCAGGAGCGGCTGCATCAGACGTTTGTGCCGCGTTGGCATTTTCCCATGCTGGCAGATCAGGCACGCAACCGCGCCTATGCCGAGGCGATCGCGATGAAGGTGAGGCCGGGCGATATCGTGCTGGACATCGGCTGCGGTGCGGGGCTGACGGCAATGCTGGCGGCGCGGGCCGGAGCCAAACATGTCTATACCTGCGAACAGCAGCCGCTGATCGCGGCGGCGGCCACGCAGGTGATTGCCGACAACGGTCTGAGCGACCGCATTACGGTTCTTTCGAAGTGGTCGCATGAGATTGTCATTGGCGTTGATATGCCGGAACAGGCCGATGTGGTGGTCTCTGAGATCGTCGATACGGTGCTGCTGGGGGAGGGCGCGCTGGATACGCTGAGCCATGCGATGGCTGTACTGGCCAAACCGGGCGCGCGGGCGATCCCTGAAACCGGGACATTGGTGGCGCAGCTGGTTGAGAGTGAGGCGTTGCTGCAGCAGTGGCGGCCACAGACAGCGGAGGGGTTCGACCTCAGCGCATTTCATCATCTGGCGCGGGTGGCGCAGATCACGCCAGGAGATTTTATGGCCTGCGGACTGCGGTCTCTGGGGCCGGGCACCGATCTGTTTCAGTTTGATTTTACCCGCCCCGATGTGGCCCCGGCGCGCAGCAACGCACGGTTGGGCTGCACGCATGGCGGTGAGGCCCATGCGGTTTTTGTCAGCTTCGAGATGCAGCTGGCACCGGGGATTGCGCTGACAAACGGGCTTACGTCGGATGGGCATTGGGGGCGGACGGCGTTTCTGCTGGATGCGTCGCGGCGGCTGTCGCCCGGCGATGAATTGCAGGTGACAGCGCAGCACGATGCCGCCGCGCTGAGTGTGTCGGTCCATGCTGCAGGGACTGCGGCGGATCGGGCTCAGGTCTGGCTGGAGCCTGCCTGGCGGCTGGAGGCGGACCCGTCTGAGGCGACCCCTCTGGCGGCGCTGGACTATCCGGGCTGGGCGCCGACGCAGAGCGCATCGGCTGAGGCGGCACCAGTCCGCGCCTGTTCCTGAACTCTGGCGCGCAGCCTGTGCCAAGGCTGCGCCGACCTGATGGGATCGGCTGCGGTGAACACCCTTTGTGACAGTGGTTGCTGCCTATCATGCAAACGAAAAGGGGGCGCCTCGTCGGAGGCCGCCCCCTTGTTGTTGGGAAAGCAATTGCGCCTGACTGACTATGCTGGTGTGGCGTAGTGGCGTGACGGCGCACTTGACCAGATAGCCCAGCGGTCGGGCGCAATTTGGGAGCCGCTCCTGCCGTGGCGGACTGGTGTTGTGGGGCTGGTGTGAGAGATAGGATACCACGAAAAAGGCGCGCCTGATGGGGCGCGCCTTGTCAGTGTGTCGATTGCAAGGGGATCAGAAATCCTCCCATCCGGCGGCGGCCTTTGCCGGGCTGGCGTCAAAGAAATCATCATCACCATGCGCCGTGGGCGCCGGGTTCGCCGCCGCGGTTGGTTCGGCGGTTGTGGTTGGCCGGGCTGGCGCCGGGGCACTGGGGGCCATGGCCACCACATTGCCTGCTGCCTTGCGGGTTTTGAAAACCGAAACCTGACGGGCCAGTTCATTGGCATCGTTGCGCAGGATCTGGCTGGCTGCGGTCGATTCCTCAACCATGGCGGCATTGTGTTGGGTCACCTGATCCAGTTGGGTGACACCGGTGTTGATCTCGCCCAATGTGGTGGATTGCTCCTGCGCGCCAGTGGCGATGCCGCTGACATGACCGGAAATGGTGGCGACCCGGTCGATGATCTGCTTCAGCTCCTCGCCGGCGCGACCGACTAGATCCACACCTTCGCCCACGTGGCTGGTGCTCTCGCTGATCAGGGCCTTGATCTCCTGTGCGGCATCCGAGGAGCGTTGCGCCAGCGCGCGCACTTCGGATGCGACGACGGCAAAGCCACGTCCAGCCTCGCCTGCGCGGGCAGCCTCAACACCCGCGTTCAGGGCCAGAAGGTTGGTCTGGAACGAGATGTCGTCAATGACGGAGATGATCTGAGAGATCTTTTCCGATGAGGTTTCGATCTTGGACATGGCATCCACGGCGCGGGTGACGACCTCGCCGCTGTTGACGGCCGTCTCTTTGGCCTCGGATACGATCCCCTCGACCTCACGCGCGCCATCGGCGGCGGATTTCACGCTGACAGTCAGCTGTTCCATCGCGGCGGCGGTCTCTTCCAGCGTGGCGGCCTGCGATTCCGTGCGCTGTGACAGATCCCCGGAGGACTGGCTGATTTCCTCGGCACTGGCGCGAATGCGTGAGGAGTTTTCGATCACCGCGTCAATAATGCCGACCATCTTGTCGACAGTCTTGTTGAAATTCTGGCGCAGGCTTTCGTAATCGGCCGAGAATTCTTCGTCGATGGTCTGCGACAGATCCCCTTCGGAGAGGGTATGAAGCCCATCGTTCAGGCGGTCCACAACCAGCTTCTGTGCGGCCTGATCGGCATGGCGCTGTTCTTCGACGGTGCGGGCCGCGGAGAGTTGTGCCTTCAGCGCCTCAATATGGCGTGCAATCAGGCCGATTTCATCGCCGCGCGTCTGGTGTTCGGTATCGTGGTCATAATCCCCATCGGCAAGACGGTTGATGGCGGTGGCGACATCGCCAAGGGGGCGGGACATCATCGACCGCAGCGCAACCACGGAGAGGCCGAGCATGACCACAAAGGCGGCCCCCGCAAGGAGGAAGGACAACAGCTGGTTCGGGGCCACTTCGGCAAAGGCCACATCCGGCGACCAGACCATGCCGACAGCGCCGACCACAACGGTGCCTTCGGCGCCCGCTGTTGCAGGTGCAGCGACCAGATAGCCGTTCTCGCTATACTCCATCTGATTGGATTCCATCGCTTTTTGCGCGACGAGCGTCAGTTCCGCGATTTCAGCCTCTGTCGCGACGCCGGTGGAGGCGACGGTCTTGCTTTTGCCGTTGATCGCAATGCCGTGGCTGGCGCGACCGTTCGACAGCTCAATCAGCGATTCTAGATCGCTCTCGAGACGTTCGGTGTCGCCAAAGCGGATGGCGCCGCCGCTGCGCGCGGCCACGGTTACGGTGACACCTTCGGCCAGCGTCCGCACGCCGCTATCAACGGCTTCGCCCAGAATTTTCTGGTTTTCCCAGGTTAGAAACAGGGTGACCACAAGGGTGGACACTGCAATGAGCAGACTGCATTTGGCAAAGACAGAGAGCCTGTTCAGGGCCGCACGTGCAGGGTTTCGGAATTTCATTTCAGCACCTTTCAGTCGCCGTTGCGCGGAACTGGCGCGCGGGCGGTATTTGAGTCGGACTAATACCGACAGCCCCCAATAGGCAGCCGCGCCATCGGGCTGCCTCGCTTCACGATGGGATTGACCGGAATTGGACACCCCAGAAAACCATGCCCGATTGGGGGCGGCGACATGGTGAACACAACATGGCATGCCTTTGCACAGGCTCGGATGCCGGTAGTCAGCAAGCGCGAAATAGCGCTGCCCCAATTGAGACAAAAAACGACAGGAAAAGGCGCGGCGACTTTGCGGAACAACTGCAGACACCGCCCTGTAATGGACGTGCAGTGTGCGTATCGCGGTGTAACAGGCCGCAACGAGACTGGTCGGCCCACAGCAGGCCGGGCCGTTACAGGGCGCGGAATCGCTGTGATCGTGGCCTGCATCTGCGCGATAACCAGCTTGAGGTCCGCCCGTCGTTCCAAGGTCCGCTCCTTTTCATAACATGCGCGTCTGCACATATTCGGCGGGTAGCATAGCCATCAGGACTTACCGGTGAATTAATGGCCCAGGCGGCAATGACGGACGCCCCATCGAGCCGGGTATTTTGCGCTGTGATAACGGCGTGAGATGACGGAATTTCACGCAAGGTGATGTTTCAGTTGCGGTTTTGCATCGCGCAGAGGGCGCAGTTTCACTGTCGCGGCGGCCTTGAAGAAGCCTTGCTTTGCGGCAGGCAGGTGCGAAATTTTCTGTCATGAAGTCCCCGTAGGGTGGTATTTTATCTATATTCCATCGTATTTCGCATCATTTAAAATTTATCCGGTTTTTTATTTTCCGCTGATTCTCCAAACCGTTGGAAGAATTCGCCGCGTTTGGCTTCACTTTCTCCTGCACGGACGGGTTGAAACCTAACGCCAGACATTTACTAAGGGGCGTGGTGACGTTTTTGGGGAACGAATGCGGGCAAAACACCTTGACAGAGGGTTTTGCCGCCACCGGAGGCTCATTTTGCCGCTGACGTAAGGAGACTATTGTTGGATACATATTCCGGATCACCCAAGACAGAGGCCGCTGAGGCTGCGGATCAGATCGCTCATCAAGGGGCGGAAGACGATCTGAGCGATTTCGAATTTGCCTTGATGCGGACCTTTGAGGGCTTTGCGCGTTGGCAATCTGAATGCCTGGGTCTGGTGTCGGATCTGGCGGCCTCCGGCCCGGAAATCACCTTGTTGAACGTGATCCGCATGAATGACCGGCCCAAGACGATCAAGGAACTGGCCCGCGTCACCAATCGGGATGATGTGCCGAATATTCAGTATTCGCTGCGCAAGCTGGCCTCGGCAGGGCTGATCCGCAAGACCGGATCCGGGCGTGGCGGGGTGACCTATTCGGCGACCGACGAGGGGCTGGAGATAACCGCCGCCTATGATGTGCAGCGTCGCAAGCTGCTGCTGCAGGCGCTGGAACAGGTGCCGGGGGTGGAAAACCGTGTGGGTGAGGCGACGCGGGTGCTGAACATTCTGACTGGCATCTATGATGGTATTGCCCGCTCGGCAACGGCGCAGCGGCAAATCTAGGACCCGCGTAGCGCCGTTCCGTCTGCCGGTTTCCGCCGACACCCATCGCGATCTCGACAGGGAGCGAGCTTCGGTGCAGGGTGACCTGCGCCCTTGCGTGTTCGGCCTGTTGCGTCATTGGTGATGCACGGGCAGAGATCGGGGCGCCCCGGCAGCAGCAAGGACGTAGAGCGGTGATTGAACTCAAGGATCTGAGGTTGTTGAGCGCCCTGGCGCGCCATCGGCATTTTGCCAAGGCGGCGCAGGACAGCGGCATGTCGCAACCGGCGTTTTCCATGCGGATCCGCAATCTTGAGGACCGTCTTGGCGTGTCGATCGTGCGCCGTGGGAACCGCTTTCAGGGTCTGACCGAAGAAGGCATGATGATTGTGCGGCGGGCGCGCAGCATTCTGGACGATGCCAAGGCATTGGAACAGGAGGTGGCGGCGGCGCGCGGGGAGGTCACCGGCACGCTGGTGCTGGGCGTGGTGCCAACGGCGACGGCGTATGCAGCGCAGCTGGTGGACCGGTTGCATCTGGCCCACCGGCGGGTGCTGGCACGGGTTGAGGTGCTCAGCTCGCTGGTGATCCAACAGCGGCTGTTTGATGGCACCATTGATGCCGGTGTGACCTATCACGACAGTCTGGGCCCGGATCAGGTGAGCATTCAGCCGCTCTATGAAGAGACATATGTGCTGGTCGCGCCGGCGGCTATGGTGGCGGAGCGTCCCGCGGGCGCCGAGGGCATCACCTGGGCGGAGGCGGCGGATCTGCCGCTGAGCCTGTTGGAGCCGCAAATGCAGAACCGGCGTATTCTGGACCGGATCTTTGCCGATCAGGGGCTGCGGCCTGAAGTGCGTTCGGAATCCAGCGGGTTCATGGCGGCGATGGTGATGGCGCGGGCGGGATCGGTTGCAACAATCCTGCCGCAGGCACTTGTCGAGGCGCTGGGTACGCTGGACGGGACAACGGTGCTGCCGCTGACGGACCCGGCTCCAACCAAACCGATTGCCATGGTGACGCTGGACCGTCAGCCTGCCTTGACCACGGTGCAGGCCCTGCGGGCGGTGGTTGACGATTTCGTGCAATAAGCGTTCGTTATCGTACCTTCGAAATTTCCGATTTGACGATAGGCTTCTTCAATGGAATGCCGCCGTAACTGGCGACGCGAAGTGGAGGTCATTGTGGCACCTTTGGACAATAGCAAGGGCGTATGGAAATCTGGCAAAGGCAAGGGGCGCAAAACCCCCAAAGGCCGGCAGCTGGAGGATCAGGCGCATAGCGAGGTTCTGGACCTGATTGGTGACCAGCCGCGCAATCGGGATTTGCTGATCGAATTCCTGCATCTCATTCAGGACAAATACGGCTGTCTCAGCGCGGCGCATATTCGCGCCCTTGCTGAGGAGCTGCGCACCGGGCAGGCGGAGATCTATGAGGTTGCGAGTTTTTACGCCCATTTCGATGTGGTGCGCGAAGGCGAGACACCACCACCGGCGCTGACCATCCGGGTTTGCGACTCTCTGTCCTGCGAGTTGGCGGGGGCCGAAGCGCTGCAGAAGGCGCTGGAAGACGGTCTGGACGCGTCACAAGTCCGCGTGCTGCGCGCGCCCTGCATGGGGCGCTGCGACACCGCGCCAGTGCTGGAAATCGGCCACAACCACATCGACCACGCGACACCCGAGAAGGTGCAGGCGGCGATTGCGGCAGACGACACCCACGCGCATATCCCCGCGTATGAAACCTTTGCCGCCTATGAGGCGGATGGCGGCTATGCCACGCTGAAAGACCTGCGTGCGAATGGCGACTGGGAAGCGGTTCAGGCCAAGGTCAAAGAAGCCGGTCTGCGCGGCCTTGGCGGCGCTGGCTTCCCGTCCGGCACCAAATGGGGCTTTGTGCGCGCCAACGAAGGCCCGCGTTATCTGGCCGTGAACGGCGACGAGGGTGAACCGGGCACCTTCAAGGATCGCTACTACCTTGAGCGGACGCCGCATGTCTTCCTTGAGGGGATGCTGATTGCCGCCTGGGCGGTCGAGGCCGAGAAAGCCTTTATCTATATGCGCGACGAATATCCGGCGGTGCTGGAAATTCTGCGCCGTGAGATCGCCGCGCTGGAAGAGGCGGGCATCGTCGAGGCGGGCTATATCGACCTGCGCCGCGGGGCAGGGGCCTATATTTGCGGTGAAGAAAGCGCGATGATTGAATCGATCGAAGGCAAGCGCGGCGAGCCGCGCCACCGCCCGCCGTTCGTGGCGCAGGTGGGCATCTTCGGCCGTCCGACGTTGGTTCACAACGTCGAGACCTTGTATTGGGTCTGTAAGGTCAACCGCGAGGGGCCGGAATGCCTGAACTCGGTTGAGAAGAACGGTCGCAAGGGGCTGCGCAGCTATTCGGTGTCGGGTCGGGTGAAGAACCCGGGCGTGCATCTTCTGCCTGCCGGATCGACCATCACCGATATCATCGAGGCCTGCGGCGGTATGCTGGATGGCCACGCCTTCAAAGCCTATCAGCCGGGCGGCCCGTCGTCTGGCCTGTTGCCCGCGTCGATGCATGACATTCCGCTCGATTTCGACACGTTGCAGCCGCATGGCACCTTCATCGGGTCCGCCGCTGTTGTGGTGCTGTCCGACAAGGACTCGGCCCGCGATGCGGCGCTGAACATGCTGCGCTTTTTCGAGGATGAAAGCTGCGGTCAATGCACTCCGTGCCGGGTGGGCTGCGAAAAAGCCGTCAAGCTGATGGGCGAAAAGAAGTGGGATCAGGGGCTGTTGGAAGAGCTGAGCGCCGCGATGGTTGATACCTCGATCTGCGGTCTGGGACAGGCCGCACCCAACCCGATCCGCCTGACCATCAAACACTTCCCCGAGGAGGTATAAGCCATGAGCGATAAAATCACTTTCACACTCGATGGCGAACAGGTCACGGCAGACGCAGGCCTGACCATCTGGGAAGTCGCCAACGGTCGCGGGCTGAAAATCCCGCATCTGTGCCACAAGCCGCAGCCGGGGTACCGTCCGGACGGCAACTGCCGCGCCTGCATGGTGGAGATCGAGGGCGAGCGCACGCTGGCCGCCTCCTGCATCCGCGAACCTGCCGAGGGCATGGTTGTCACCACCAACAACGCGCGCGCGGAAGGTGCCCGCAAGATGGTGATGGAACTGCTGGTTGCCGATCAGCCGAAGCAGGAAGAGGCGCGCGATAAGTCCTCCCATCTGTGGGATATGGCAGAGCTGAACGGGGTTTCAGAGTCGCGCTTTCCCAAGCTGGAAAAGGACCGGATCCCGCTCTTGGACGACAGCCATGTGGCGATGAAGGTCAATCTGGACGCCTGCATCTCCTGTAACCTCTGCGTGCGCGCCTGCCGCGAAGTGCAGGTGAATGACGTGATCGGCATGGCTGGTCGCGGCCATGATGCCTACCCGGTGTTTGATATCGCCGATCCGATGGGCGCGTCCTCCTGTGTGGCCTGCGGTGAATGTGTGCAGGCCTGTCCGACCGGGGCGCTGATGCCTGCGACCGTGATGGACGACAATCAGGTTGGGGACAGCAAGGATTACGACAGCGAAACCGAAAGCGTCTGCCCGTTCTGCGGTGTCGGCTGCAAAGTGTCGCTGAAAGTGAAGGATGGCAAGGTCAAGCATGTTGAGGGCATCAATGGCCCGGCAAACGAGGGCCGCCTGTGTGTGAAGGGGCGGTTTGGCTTTGACTACATCCATCACCCGCACCGGCTGACCAAGCCGCTGATCCGCCGCGACGATGCGCCCGCCAAGGGCCTGAACGTCGATCCCGGCAACCTTTCGACCCATTTCCGCGAAGCGACCTGGGAAGAGGCTATGGATCTGGCGGGCAAAGAGCTGATGCGCTTGCGGGACGAAGATCCGAAATCGGTTGCCGGTTTCGGCTCCGCGAAATGCACCAATGAGGAGGCCTATCTCTTCCAGAAGTTCATCCGTCAGGGCTTCAAGCACAACAACGTCGATCACTGCACCCGTCTGTGCCATGCGTCCTCTGTTGCGGCGCTGATCGAAAACGTCGGCTCAGGGGCTGTGACCGCGACCTTCAACGAGATTGAGAACGCCGATGTGGCGATCGTGATCGGCTCCAACCCGATTGAGAACCACCCGGTGGCGGCGACCTATTTCAAGCAGTTCACCAAGCGCGGCGGCAAGCTCATTGTGATGGATCCGCGCGGCGTCGGCCTGCGCCGCTTTGCCACCGAAATGGTGCAGTTCCGCCCGGGTGCCGATGTGTCGATGCTGAACGCGATTATGAATGTGATCGTCGAAGAAGAGCTCTATGACAGCCAGTACATCCACCGCTGGACCGAGAACTGGGAAGCCGAGAAAGAGCACCTGAAGCAGTTCACGCCTGAGAAGATGTCGGAAATCTGCGGCATCAGCCCGGATCAGCTGCGCCGTGTGGCGCGGATTTTTGCAGGGGGGAATGCGGGTCTCATCTTCTGGGGTATGGGCATCTCCCAGCACATACACGGGACGGATAATTCACGCTGCCTGATTTCGCTGGCGCTGATGACCGGCAACGTCGGCAAACCGGGGGCGGGTCTGCACCCGCTGCGTGGCCAGAACAATGTGCAGGGCGCGTCTGACGCGGGCCTCATCCCGATGTTCCTGCCGGATTATCAGACCGTGACCTCGGATGATGTGCGCAAATCCTTCACCGATGTCTGGGGCGGCGGTGACTTCTCGAACGAGAAGGGCCTCACCGTGACCGAGATTGTCGATCAGGCCTATGCCGGCAATATCAAGGGCATGTATATCCAGGGTGAAAACCCGGCGATGTCCGACCCGGATGCCGACCACGCGCGCGAGGCCTTTGCCAAGCTGGAGTTGATGATCGTTCAGGATATCTTCCTGACCGAAACGGCGAACTATGCCGATATCATCCTGCCGGCCTCTGCGCTCTATGAAAAGAACGGCACCGTGTCGAACACCAACCGTCAGGTGCAGCGGGTGCGTCCTGCTGTGGCGCCTCCGGGTGAGGCGCGTGAGGACTGGAAGGTGACGGTTGAGCTGGCGCGGCGCATTGGTCTGCCCTGGGATTATAGGGATGTCAGCGAAGTCTTTAACGAGATGAAGCTGAACATGAAGTCCCTGAACAACATCACCTGGGAGCGTCTGGAGACCGAGACCATCACCTATCCGTCGCTGCATGAGACCGACCCCGGTCAGGCGATTGTGTTCGGCGATGGCTTCCCGCGTCCCGAAGGCCGCGCCCGCTTCACCCCGGCATCGGTGATCCCGCCGGATGAGGCGCCGGATGCGGACTATCCGATGATCATGACCACGGGCCGCCAGCTGGAGCATTGGCATACCGGGTCGATGACCCGCCGGTCATTGGTTCTGGATGCGGTGGAGCCGGAGGCGAACTGCTCGCTCAACCCGCGCACGCTGAAGCTGATGGGAGTTGAGCCGGGCGAAATGGTGCGCCTGTCAACACGCCGTGGGTCGATTGAGATCATGGCGCGGGCTGACCGGGCCATCGCCGAGGACATGGTGTTTGTGCCCTTCGCCTATGTGGAGGCTGCTGCCAATATCCTGACCAATCCGGCGCTGGACCCCTACGGCAAGATCCCTGAGTTCAAATTCTCGGCGGTGAAGGTTGAGAAGATCGAAGGGCAAATCGCAGCCGAGTGAACCGGCGGATCTGACTGAGACATTAGAGCGGGCGCGGAACCAGAGGTTCCGCGCCCGTTGTCTCTCGTGGCGCCGGGCTGACGCCCGGCGCGGGCGTGGCCCGTTGCTGTGTTGGAAGCAAGAGCGGAGCAAGTGGGGCGCATGAGATGTGGCCGCGCGCGACCTGCGCCGGGCCCAAGGGGCGCGGCGCCACGCCAAACGGGAGCTGGTGGCACTGCCGCCAGCCGACGGGCGGAGGTCTCTGCCTGGGGTTCTGTCAGGCCAGAAGTGTAATCGCGCTTTTGCCTGCGCGCTGGCGCAGGGCGTGCGTCTCCTGCAAATCGGGATCATTGATCCAAGCCTTGGCAGCGTCGGCGTTGGCGAATTCCAGGATGACACCGATACCGGTGGCATCACGCGTGCCTTCGATCACGGTTTGCTGCGGGGTGGAGACCAGCACTTTTGCCCGGTGTTTCTGCAGAGCCGCCCCGGCTTTCTCGCGGTAGGCGGCCATGGTGTCGGGGTCTTTCAGCAGGAGGTTTACATATACATAGGCCATCGTCTGTCCTTTCAGCGTTGATATGAATCTGATGCCAAGCGGTGGGCTGCAAGAAAACACATGCATTTGCGTCTTGCTCATGCGAAAACGCATGTATGCAGATCAACTGGGACGACATGCGGACCATTCTGGCGCTGGTGCGGGCTGGATCCCTGGCCGGGGCGGCGCAGGCGCTCTCCGTCAGTTACACCACCGTTGCGCGCCGGGTGCAGCGGGCCGAGGATATGCTGGGGCGACCATTGTTTGAACGCCGCCCCGATGGCTATCTGGCCACGGCGGAGGCTGAAGACCTGGCCGCTGCGGCGCGGCGGATGGAACAGGCGGAGCAATCGGCGTTACGGAACCTCTCTGGGCGCGATCAGAGCCTATCGGGGGAGTTGGTGCTGACGGCGCCTCAGCTGTTGATCCAGTCTCACCTGGCGCCATTTCTGGCGGAGTTCTGTGCGACCCATCCGGAGGTTGCGCTGACCGTGCGGGCAACAAACGAGGTGCTGGACCTGACCCGGCGCGAGGCGGATCTGGCGATCCGGATCAGCAAGACGCCGGGCGACACGCTGGTGGGGCTGCATCTGGCCGATCAGAAAACCGCCTGCGTGGCGCGGCCCGATCTGGTGGCACAGGCGGCCGCCGATCCGGAGGCGCCGCTCGACTGGGTGATCTACAGCGGATATGACGCGCCACCAAAAGCCGCGCTGCAGCACTATCCCAATGCGCGGATACGGGCGCGGTTTGACGATATGACCTCACTGATTGCGGCGGCCAAGGCCGGAATGGGGGCCGTCAGGATGCCGGTGTACTTGGGGCGGAGCGATCCGGATCTGGCGCCGCTGCCCGGGATTGCGCCGCAGGACTATGCGCCGATCTGGGTGCTGAGCCATCAGGATCTGCTGCAATCGGCCAAGGTCCGTCACTTCAAACGCGGGCTGAAACAGTTCTTTCGCAGCCGCCAGCGAGAGTTCACTTCTTTTGAACAGGGGATCACTGGGTGACCCGGCAGTTGGGGGAGGACCGGAGCGGTGTCGCGCAAGACTGTTGATGGCGTCGGAAATTGACCTGACACATCTGTCCAGAACTGTGAACTTGTCAGTGGGTCCCGGGCGGCGGTGCGGGTATCCCGCCCCCTTTGCAGGAGCCTGTTATGTCCAACGACCCTTTGCTACAGCCCTACCAGCTGAAACATCTCACCCTGCGCAATCGGATCATGACAACCAGTCATGAACCGGCCTACCCGGAAGAGGGGATGCCAAAGGAGCGTTATGCGGCCTATCACGCAGAACGGGCCAAGGCGGGCGTGGCGTTGGCGATGACGGCGGGCTCTGCGGCGGTGTCGCGTGACAGCCCGCCGGTGTTCAACAATATCCTCGCCTATAAGGATGAGGTGGTTCCCTGGATCCGCAATCTGACTGACCAGCTGCATGAGCATGGTTGCGCGGCGATGATCCAGCTGACCCATCTGGGGCGCCGCACCGGTTGGGACAAGGGCGACTGGCTGCCCTCAATCAGCTCCTCGCGCCACCGCGAACCTGCACACCGCGCCTTTCCGAAGCTGGCGGAGGATTGGGACATCACCCGGGTCATCGCCGATTTCGCCGATGCCGCGGCGCGGATGAAGGAAGGCGGCATGGACGGGATCGAACTGCAGGTCTATGGCCATCTGCTGGATCAATTCTGGTCGCCGCTGACCAATGATCTGGACGGACCCTACGGGGGGCAGACGCTGGACAGCCGGATGGCGCTGCCGATGGCGGTGCTGACGGCGGTCCGTGAGCGGGTGGGGGATGAGTTTATCGTTGGCCTGCGGTATACAGCGGATGAGGCGCAGGCGGGCGGGATCACCCCTGAGGAGGGGCTTGAGATCTCCAAACGCTTGGCCGCCAGCGGGATGGTGGATTTCCTGAATGTGATCCGGGGCCGCATCCACACGGATCCGGCGATGACCGATGTGATCCCGGTGCAGGGGATGCCGTCGGCGCCGCATCTGGATTTTGCCGGTGCGGTCCGGCAGGCGACAGGCCTGCCCACCTTTCATGCGGCCCGTATCCCCGATGTGGCCACCGCCCGCCATGCGATTGCCAGCGGTCTGCTGGATATGGTGGGTATGACCCGTGCCCATATGGCTGATCCGCATATTGTGCAGAAGATCACCGAGGGGCGCGAGGATGACATCCGCCCCTGTGTGGGCGCCACCTATTGTCTGGACCGGATTTATCAGGCCGGGGAGGCGCTGTGCATTCATAACGCCGCAACCGGGCGCGAGTTGACGATGCCGCATGTGATCAGCCCGGCTGAGCAGCACAAGAAGGTGGTGATCGTTGGCGCTGGCCCCGGTGGGTTGGAGGCGGCGCGCGTTGCGGCAGAACGCGGTCATGTGGTCACCGTCTTTGAGGCGGCGCCTGATCCCGGCGGACAGGTCCGGCTCACCGCGCAAAACCAGCGCCGCCGCGAGATGATGGGCATCATCGACTGGCGCATGGCGCAATGTGCCGCACGGGATGTGCAGTTCCGCTTCAACAGCTGGGCGGAGGTTGAGGATGTGACCGCTCTCTCTCCTGATGTTGTGATCATTGCAACCGGCGGGCTGCCGAATATGCAGCTATTCGAGGCGGGCGAGGAGGCCGCGCATGTTGTTTCCGCCTGGGATATCATTTCGGGGGATGTGACGCCCGGCGGGTCGGTCCTCATATATGATGAGAGCGGTGATCACCCGGCGCTTCAGGCGGCAGAGGTCGCCGCCGCGGCAGGGGCCACGGTTGAG